>NZ_NQOU01000010.1 GCF_003576595.1 Neopusillimonas maritima
CACCCCTAAATTAAGGGTTATCCCGAGGCCGTTTCCAAAGGGAACCGAACTGTAGCATGACTGTCATTTAGTTGCAAGCAGATTGCCGAAATGGGAACGCAATTTCGATAACTTGGGCGAAATAACAAAAACGCAATAGCCTTGCATAGGATTACGAGCATAGTAATCATGATGCACTTCCTCCGCCGGCCAGAATGTGGCTTTGGGTCGCAACTGGGTGACTACGGCCTGCCCTAGCTCATTTTCCACCTCCCGCATGACACGCCCAGCTATCCTTTCCTGTTCATCAGAATGATAAAAGATCACCGAAGCGTATTGCGGACCCACATCATTTCCCTGGCGGTTCACGGTTGTGGGATCGTGGGTGGCAAAAAAAACCGTCAAAAGTGTTTCATAGCTAATTTCAGCAGGATCGAACACAACCCGAACAACCTCGATATGACCTGTATTTTTTTCGCATACCGCCTCATAAGTCGGATTAGGAAGGTCTCCGCCTGCATAGCCTGGCGTAACACTTTTCACGCCTCGCAGCGCTGAAAGCACCGATTCGGTGCACCAAAAACACCCCCCACCCAGAACCGCCTCTTCCGTTCCTTCAGTCAAGACGTCAACTGATTCCATTTGCGTACTGTTCACCATATCCCTCACTTTTCAACGAGCGGCTCCACGGCCACTAAAGAAAGAATCCACTCCGCCAGAGCCTGTGCTTCGGCGTCGCTTACATGAGATTGCGCGGGCATCGGCACCGCCCCCCAACTACCCCGCGCACCTTGACGAATACGTGTCGCCAGATAATCAACAACCGCATCTCCACCTTCCCCTGCATAACGCTCAGCAATAACATTGAAATCGGGGCCCAGGCGTTTGCGACCCTGCTTGTCGTCTACGCGATGACAAGCAACGCATTTAAACGTTTCAACCATGCCCGGGCCGGCCGACACCTCGTTCGCTACGCCTGAAGCACCACTGGGAGAAATAAAACCCAGACCCAGGGTAAGCCCAAACCACAATCCAACTTTAGTCGTCAACCTTTTCATAACTATTCAACCAACGATATACCCTGAAAAACGATTATGTTTACTGCTTTCCACTTTATGTGGCCCGGCAAATGCAATGCGCTCCCATCAACAGAAACGGCAAATAAGGTTCGAGGTATTATTCAACAAACCTTAAATCGATCATAAATCAGGATCCTTATGCTTGTTCACCCGCAATTCGACCCCATCGCAGTTCAACTTGGCCCCATTGCCATCCATTGGTACGGCTTAATGTACCTGATTGCTTTCGGCCTGGTATGGCTTGCGGGCAGATGGAGAATCAACCATGGCAAAACTGATCTCAGCCTGAAAGACCTTGAAGACATTATTTTCTACGGCGTGATTGGCGTTATAGCAGGAGGACGCCTTGGTTACGTGCTGTTTTATAAGCCGGCTTATTACCTATCGAATCCACAGGAAATTTTTTATTTATGGGAAGGCGGAATGTCATTCCATGGTGGGCTAGTGGGCGTCGTCGTCATGCTTTTTCTACTAGCCCGCAGCAAAAATAAAACACTGCTGGAACTGGGTGATTTTATTGCCCCCATGATTCCCTTAGGATTAGCTGCCGGCAGGTTGGGAAACTTCATTAATGGCGAGCTCTGGGGACGCCCAAGCGATTTACCCTGGGCCATGGTTTTCCCACAGCTGCAAGACAATATCGCACGCCACCCTTCCCAGCTATACGAAATGGGCCTGGAGGGCATTCTGCTTTTCTTGATAGTTTGGTGGTTTGCCCGCGTTCCCAGACCCACCGGACAAGTTAGCGCCGTGTTCCTGATGGGTTACGGGATTTTCCGCTTTCTTGTTGAATATACACGCGAACCCGATGCGTTTTTGGGCCCGGTGCTTGGTGCACTAACCATGGGACAACTTTTATCGTTGCCCATGGTCGCAATCGGTTTGATTATTTATTTTCGCGCTGCAGATAAATCGTTCCCTGCACGGAAACAGTAACCGTTTCTGTATTGCCCTCTAGAGGAACCGACGCCTTATCAGCAGCCATAGCCATCATTCGCGGCGCGGGGGCATATTCAACCCCGGCGCCACCCAGATTCAACTCCTTGATGCTATAGCTTTGAAACCCAAACGCCACTGCAAAGGCATCAGCACGCTTCCTGAACGCCGCAGCTGCCTCTTCGAGCAAGGCCTCTTCGGCTTTGGCACGACTTTCCGGGGAAACGGAAAAAGCAATATTAGTGATGGAAAGTTGATCGCCCAGGCTTGCCGCCAACTCCGAGGCGGCAGGGAAATCTTTAGACTCAAGAATAAGCTCGGCCCGGCCCTGCCAACGCGTTACCTTGCCGTCCTCATCGGTAAAAGGCCAGACACGGAAGTTACCTGAGTAAACCTTCACGGCATCTTGTTTTTTAGCGCTCGCCACAGCCGTATCAAGTGCCTTGCTTAATTGCGCGTTGACAACTTGCTGACTGACGTCGTTCAGTTGTGCCGACAGCGTTACCGTGACTGTATCTTGAGCAACTTGACTGGATGCCGCTGCCTGCAAACTGGCTTGAGGCAAACGCGGGCCGCCCATCGTTTTGGCATGGTGCCCATATTGCGCACCGTGATGCCCGCCTGATGACTCCGGATGCCCCATTGGGCCGGTACCGTGAGATGCCGCCATGACCGCAACAGGCGCCACGGCCAAACCAACAAAAACACTGAAAACGCATCCTGCCAACTTCGCGCGGACGCAAATACTCTTACCTGACGAGATCATAAGACACCTCCTAACAAGCAAAAAGCCCGTCTTAAACAAGACGGGCTTTCAATAAATGCCCCGCATGTGCCGTCTAGACCGGCATCCTGGAACCGTAAGTTCAAGGTGGTCGCCTTCAGTCAAGCTTCGGGATCACCAATTAAGGCGTTCACGCCCACTTGTCAATCGAGCAACCTAATGCCATAGCATTGGTTCAAGAAATATAGGTCAAGTCACGAACACCGCAGGGACTAACCGTTGGACCCACAATAACGTACAAACCCAAACAAACAAAGAAACGGTTTGTAAATATCGCAGGACCGAAAATTCATTCCGGCTTTGCCTCGGGCAAAACCAAATTCAGTTGGCCATGCATTTCATCAAGTTTACGCTTGAAGTCACCCACTGCAACGCTACCCAATGGACCATCGGGCGCACGCATTGACAGCATTTCGGCCGCAATTTGAATTGAAGCCATTACGGCAATACGCTCGTTGCTCGAAATTTTACCAGAGCTTTTTACTGCCAACATGCGCTGATCGACAAATTTGACGGCGTCGAGCAAAGCTTGTTTTTCCGCAGGCTCGCAAGCCAACGAGTATTCACGCCCCAAGATTGATATATCGACTCGTTCCATATGTTTGTTTACTCCTGCGGTGCACCAGGCAAACGCTCAAGCAGCGCATCAATGCGCTGCCTCGCATCGCCGGCGGCATGACGCAAACGGCCCGCTTCAGCACGACTTTGTTCAAGCTCTTGCAAAACTTGTTTGTAAGCAACTTGCTGTTGGTTCAGCTCCGACTCAAGACGGGCTTGCACTGCGCGAGCCTCTCGCAGTTGGTCGGCACTCTCCGATTGTAATTGCGTGCGCAGCGCGTTGAGCTCATTTTGTGCTGCGGTGCGGATTTGCGCCATTTCAGCCTCGTGACGCTGCGCCTGCGCGGCGACATCCTTGAACTCACTTTCCTGGCGAGCCAATTGCGCTTGTAGTTGGTCTCGCTCTCGTTCGGCCTGTTCAGCCCGACCACCGAGCGCAGCCTGCTCCGACTGCAATTGCTTTGTCAGTTCAACGAGTTGCCCGATACGGGCGGCGAGAAAGTCTAAGTCTTGCAACATGAGCGATATCGTAAACCAAGGCTCGCGAACGCGAAAGCCATCGGCGGCATGAATTGCGAAGTCGTTAGAATAACCGAATTTCCGATTCCCACCGCAAAGAAGGAGACCACTATGTCCACCTCGATTGGCGAGCGCCAATATCCATCCGGCTCACCAGTGAAACTGGCTTTTCTTGGGTTAGGCGTAATGGGCTACCCAATGGCCGGCCATCTCAGCCGCGCCGGTCACACTGTGACCGTGTACAACCGGACTACAGCAAAGGCAACAGCGTGGTGCGCCGAATTTCAGGGTGATCATGCGAAAACGCCCAGAGAGGCGGCAACTAACGCCGACTTTGTCATCGCCTGCGTTGGAAATGATGACGATTTGCGCAGTGTTGTGCTGGGAAATGACGGCGCATTCGCAGGTATGAGAAAAAATGCCATTTTCATTGACCACACAACGGCGTCTGCAGACGTTGCACGGGAACTTTACGCAGCCGCCGGAAATCTAGGCTTGGATTTTGTTGATGCACCCGTTTCCGGAGGCCAGGCGGGAGCCGTAAACGGTGCATTAACAGTTATGTGCGGCGCGCAACCCGAAACATTCGACCTGGCTAAGCCAATCATTGAGAACTACGCCCGGGCAATAACACTCATGGGCGCGCCCGGTTCAGGCCAATTATGCAAAATGGTGAACCAAATCTGCATTGCCGGCCTGTTGCAAGGCCTTTCCGAAGCCGTCGCATTTGGTAAAACGGCAGGGCTCGATATGCATAAAGCACTGACTGTCATCGGCCAAGGCGCCGCACAAAGCTGGCAACTAGACCATCGCGGCACCACCATGATCGACAACAAGTTCGACTTCGGTTTTGCAGTAGACTGGATGCGCAAAGACCTCGGCCTGGTCTTGGACGAAGCAAAAAATAACGGGAGCAGCGTTCCGGTAACCGCTCTGGTCGACCAGTTCTACGCCGATGTCCAGCGCATGGGTGGTGGCCGTTGGGATACCTCGAGTTTAATCACCCGTTTGCAGAAATAAGATTCGGTGGACGAACAACCTTGACCTGCCCGCCCACCATCTCTACCTTAAACTATTGCGGTGTCGTTACGCGAGCGCCAGACACCAGAACTGTTTTACGTTGTACAGTTTTGGTTCCCTGGCCCCGCGCCCGCAAGTAACGAGTATCCTGACTGCGCCGGAACAAAATAGTTGCCAACTCATTCAAGGCTTGGGTATACACTTCGCGCTTGAATTCGATCACGGCATCAAGCGGGACCCAATAATGACTCCAGCGCCAGGCATCGAACTCGGGATGCCGGGTGGCACGCAAGCTAACATCGGAATCTCGTCCAACCAACCTTAAAAGGAACCAAATCTGCTTTTGCCCCTTGTATATACCCCGCGAATCACGCCGGATGAAATCTTCCGGCACGTTATATCGCAACCAATTACGCGTTCGCCCCAAAATGCGGACATGTTCCGGTAGTAAACCCACCTCTTCGCGCAGCTCCCGGTACATAGCCTGCACCGGACTCTCGCCGTACTTGATACCACCTTGCGGAAACTGCCATGAATGTTCCCGAATGCGTTTACCCCAGAACACCTCGTTTTTTTGATTAACGAGGATAATGCCAACATTAGGGCGGTAGCCTTCGCGATCCAACATAGGCCACCCCTTCGAATTTAATACAATTACGTCCGATTATACGTATCTGTCGAGAACCCTACCATGCGTGCATCCCAGTATCACATCAATACCCTCAAAGAAGCCCCTGCTGAAGCGGAGGTCACCAGCCATCAACTCATGACCCGGGCAGGCATGATTCGCAAGATCGCGGGCGGCATTTACACGTATATGCCGCTTGGCCTCAGAGTGTTGAAAAAAATAGAAAATATTGTGCGCGAAGAGATGGATCGCGCGGGCGCCATCGAGTTGCTCATGCCGATTGTTCAGCCTGCGGAGCTCTGGGAAGAATCGGGGCGATGGACCGAGTACGGACCCGAACTTTTAAGAATAAAAGACCGCCATCAACGTGATTTTGTCTTGCAGCCAACGTCTGAAGAGGTGATTACCGATATCGCCCGCAACGAAATCCAAAGCTGGCGTCAGCTCCCTGTGAATTTTTATCATATTCAAACAAAATTCCGGGACGAGCGCCGGCCGCGGTTTGGGCTGATGCGTGGGCGCGAATTCACCATGAAAGACGCCTATTCTTTCGACCGAAATGAGGAAGACGCTCAGGCCAGCTACGACAGAATGTATGACGCTTACATGAATATATTCACACGCCTGGGCCTGACCTTTCGCGCTGTCGCGGCGGATACCGGATCAATTGGCGGGTCGCGCAGCCATGAGTTTCAGGTAATCGCAGATACAGGCGAAGACTTGATCGTTTACAACCCCGACTCACAATACGCGGCCAACATTGAACTGGCGGAGGCGCCTTGCCTGATCAATCAAAGAGGCAACGCAGATGCCAGCATGCAGAAGGTAGCCACACCCGAGATGCCTAAATGCGCAATGGTAGCCGAGCACCTTCAGCGTCCACTTACAGATACCGTAAAGTCGATTGTCGTTACCGCCGAGCCGGCCAACGAAGATGAAAGCGCCGCAATTTACCTGCTGATGATTCGCGGTGACCATGAGCTTAATGAAATAAAAGTCGGCAAACTTGAAGGGTTCGAGAGGGGGTTCCGCATGGCCACCGACGACGAAATAAAAGCCGCTTTTGGGTGTTCGCCGGGATATATCGGCCCGGTTAATCCGAAAGCCCCCGTCACCATCATCGCCGACCACACGGTTGCCAACATGAGCAATTTCATCTGCGGGGCCAATGAAGACGGGTTCCACTTGAGCGGCGTTAACTGGGCACGCGACCTGCCGGAACCTGAGGTTGCAGATATCCGTAATGTCGTTGTGGGCGATCCCGACCCGCGTGGGGGGACCCTCTCGATACAACGGGGGATTGAAGTTGGGCACATTTTCTTTCTGGGTGACAAATACTCCAAAGCGCTGCAAGCCACGTTCCTTGACACCGACGGCAAGCCGGCAGTGATGCAAATGGGTTGCTATGGGATTGGCGTCAGTCGCATTTCTGCTGCGGCAATCGAACAAAACCATGATGAAAAAGGCATCATTTGGCCGCGCGCTATCGCTCCATTCGAGGTCGTGATCTGCCCAATGGGCTGGCATAAAAGCGAAACGGTCCGCCAAGCCTGCGAAAAACTGTATCAAGACTTAAAGAACCAAGGCGTCGACGCCATTCTTGATGACCGCGACATTCGCCCTGGCGTAATGTTTGCCGACTGGGAGCTGATTGGAGTGCCATTGCGCGTCACGATTGGCGACAGAGGATTAAACGAAGGCCTCATTGAGTGTCAAATTCGAGCCGAAGGCCAGACCCACAAAGTACCGGTCGAAAATGGCACGACTTACGTTCTGGAACAGTTACAATTGCTGTCCCGTTCCAAATGACAGGATCACCGTGTATTCTACGTTGCCAATTCGCGTGTATTACGAAGACACTGACGCCGGCGGAGTTGTTTTCTACGCAAACTACTTGAAATTTTTCGAGCGTGGAAGAACCGAGTGGTTACGTCAGCTGGGCGTAAATCAAACCGAGCTGGCAACGAAAGAAAACCGGATTTTCGTCGTGAAAGGGCTGGACATCCGCTACAGGAAGCCCGCCCGTCTCGATGACCTTCTGTCTATTCACAGTAAGGTGACACGCGTGGGCAAAGCCTCAATCGATTTTCATCAGGTTGCGGAACTTAATGGTGAACCTTTATGCGAAAGTAATATCCAAATTTGTTGCGTCGACGCTCGAAGTTTGCGGCCGATAGCTTTGCCCAACCATCTCAAAACCCTTTTGAACCAGCTTCAGGATTAATCATGCAGCCTACCAGCGACTTGTCGTTGATAACCCTTATTCTTGATGCCAGTATCCCCGTTCAGCTCGTCATGCTGATACTTATTGGCATTTCCGTTCTGTCCTGGACATATATTTTCAGTAAGCGTGCCACTTTGAAGCGAGCACATGAACAAACACGCTTGTTCGAAGATGACTTCTGGGCGGGTGGTGATCTGGCAGCCTTGCAAAAATCGGTCTCATCGAGTCCCGGCGACTACGGCGCCCTGGCCCGAATTTTCGACGCAGGCATGACGGAGTTCATCAAAGCCCGGCGGGTAAACGGAAATGCAGAAGCCTTATTGGACGGTCCCCGACGCGCAATGCGGGCGAGCTATCAGCGAGAAATGGATAGCCTCGAATCGCACTTGAACTTTCTGGCGTCAGCGGGTTCCGTGAGCCCATACATTGGCCTGTTAGGGACAGTGTGGGGCATTATGCACGCCTTCCTGGGGCTATCGGCCATGCAACAGGCCACGTTGGCTGCGGTGGCTCCGGGGATTGCCGAAGCGCTGATCGCCACTGCCATTGGTTTGTTTGCGGCCATCCCGGCCGTCGTCGCTTATAACCGATACACCAACGAAATCGATCGCCTTTCAATGCGTTTTGACAGCTTCATTGATGAGTTTCTGAACATTCTGCAACGACAGGTTCGCTAATGGCGTCTTCACGTAGTCACTTATCCCGACCAAGCCGGCGGCTCAAGAACGAAATCAACGTCGTGCCCTACATCGACGTCATGCTGGTATTGTTGGTTATCTTCATGGTAACCGCGCCCATGATTACGCCGGGGCTGATCGAGCTGCCCACCGTAGGGCGCGCCTCCGACGTGCCGGTAGAGCCCGTCGAAGTGCAAATCCAGGAAGATGGCAGTTTGGCAATACGAAGCCGGTCGGCGGGCAGCGAATTCGAGGATATTCCCCAAGATGGATTAGTCGATGCGGTCAGGACACGTATTACAAATGAAACCCCGGTTGTTATTGCCGCCGACGGCAAGGTTCCATATGAACAGGTCATGGCAGTAATGGATCAACTGCGCAGTAACGGGGTTACGCGCCTGGGCCTATTGGTCGATCAAGGTGCATCAGAAGTTACCGACAATGCTCCCTTAAGCCAACCATCCACGCCTCCGGCGGAACAGAACTAGGTTATTGCCGCAGCCATATGAAACGTTTTGGGTCGGTCTCACACGGAAAACACCCCGCCACGCTTGAACAGCAAGACGAGCGCAAAGGTTTTCTTTATGCCGTTTTGGCGCATTTGGCGGTAGCCGGCGTTTTGATGCTGGGTGTTCTCACTTCTGCACCCAAAACGCCCGCCCCCGTGCAGGTCGAGCTGTGGATGGATGGAACCACCCCCGAAACAGCGCCGACGACCGAACAGACGCCTCAATCTGATCTTGAACCTGAACCTGAACCTGAACCTGAACCTGAACCCGCGCCTGAGCCTGAGCCTGAGCCTGAGCCTGAGCCTGCGCCACAGCCGAAACCCGAGCCTACGCCGGAGCCCAAACCGCAGCCTCAACCTGAACCGGAACCAACGCCCGAACCAACGGTAGACGCCGACCCCGACATTGCGCTTGAAAAAGCACGTAAAGAACGTGAAGAGGCTGAACGCAGAGCTCGTGAGGAAGCTGAGCGTCAGGCTAAAGAAGAAGCTGAACGCAAAGCTCGCGAAGAAGCTGAGCGTCAAGCCAAAGAAGAAGCTGAACGCAGAGCCCGCGAAGAAGCCGAACGTCAAGCCAAAGCTGAGGCTGAGCGAAAAGCCCGCGAAGAAGCTGAGCGCAAAGCCAAAGAAGAAGCTGAGCGCAAAGCCAAAGAAGAAGCTGAACGTCAGGCCAAAGCAGAGGCTGAGCGGAAAGCCCGCGAAGAAGCCGAACGTAAAGCCAAGGCAGAGGCTGAACGCAAAGCCAAAGCTGAGGCTGAACGAAAAGCCCGTGAAGAAGCTGAGCGTAAAGCCAAAGCTGAAGCAGAACGAAAAGCACGTGAAGAAGCGAAGCGCCGCGAAGCGATTAAACAGGCCATGCGAGGTGATGCTTTGGGTGCCGCCGGCATTCAGGGCGGCACAGCAGATCGCAACCAACGTGGTGGTGGCGGAACCGATAGTGGTTACGCCGCACAAATCCGTGCATGTGTTCAACCTAGGGTGGTCTACCCCATCCCGCCTCGTTCGGGGCCTAACCCGCGGGTCCAGTTCCGCGCGACGCTAAGCCCTGAAGGACGCGTGCGCAGTGTTGAAATTAGCCGTTCGTCCGGCATTCCGGCTTTCGATCGTGCAGTCGAAAACGGAATTCGGGCTTGCGACCCCTTCCCAAAACCCCCTTCCGGCAGATATCCTGCCTATATCGACGGGGATTACTATATGTATGATCAATAGTATGACCAACAGGAGATTGCCGAGATGACTATCGTCACGTTCGCCAAAAATGTTGTCCGAAACCTCAGGCGTTTAAGCCAGGTTGCTCTGATTGCGGCTGCGGCCAATCTGACGCTCGGCACAACCGCAACCGCCCAACTAAGAGTCGATATCTCTGGCGTGGGAGCAACACAATACCCAATTGCGATTGCCGACATGCAGGGGGACCCTGCAGGGCGCACGATCGCCGAGGTTATCCGTGCCGACCTCACCCGATCAGGGCAGTTCAAACTCGTTAATGCGACTGGCGCTGCGCTTACCGCCGAGACACCGGTTTCCCACGACGATTGGCGCAGTCGCGGTGCTGACTATATTGCCTACGGTTCAGTATCCCAGGCTGCCGGTCAATACACCGTTACGTATCGCTTAACCGATACGGTTCGTAAAACCGAACTCGACGGTGTTGCGTTCGCCGGTTCCGAAAAAGAGCTTCGACGCATTGCACACCAAATCGCAGACCGCATTTACGAAAAAATCACAGGCATTCGTGGGGTATTCTCAACACGTCTGGCTTATGTTGTGAAGCGTGGCGATGTCTATGAGCTTCAGATTGCCGACGCCGACGGGCAAAATCCTCAAGTCATGTTACGTTCCAAGCACTCAATCATTTCTCCGGCATGGTCGCCCGACGGCAAAAAACTGGCTTACGTTAGTTTTGAGCTTGGCAAACCGGTTGTGTACGTACAAACATTGGCTACGGGCCAGCGCGTACCCATTGCAAACTTTAAAGGCAATAACAGCGCTCCGGCATGGTCGCCCAACGGAGACAAAATGGCCGTAGCGTTGTCTCGTGATGGTATTTCCCAAATTTATGTCATTGACAATGACGGTTCGAATTTGCGTCGGGTGATGCGTTCACCGCTTATCGATACCGAACCGCACTTCTCACCTGACGGCAACTCTATTGTATTTACAAGTGATCGTAGCGGCAGCCCGCAAATCTACCAAGTTCCCGTAAACGGAGGGGATGCGCGTAGAATAACTTTTAACGGAAGTTACAACATCTCACCGGCACTCTCGCCTGACAGTAACAATTTAGTGTACGTTACACGCAGAGACGGGGCATACCGTATTGCAATGCAGAACATGGCAACGGGATCCGAACAAATTCTTACTGATGGACCCGATGATCAGTCTCCCAGCTTTGCACCTAACGGCATGCAAGTTTTGTACAGCGCTGTTCAAAATGGTCGCAGTGTTCTGGCGGTGGTTTCCACCGATGGTCGTGTTCGGCAAACACTCTCCACGCTTGAAGGCAAAGTACAAGAACCCACTTGGGGCCCGTTTACTAACTAATTTTTTCAGTGTGACTCTTCTCTTTAAAGGAACTTAAATGAGCTCGCGCATTACAAAAAGCCTCAGTATCGCTGCCCTGGCCGCCTCTTTGGCAGCTTGCAGCTCCGTCCCCCTGGATCAGACCGGATCGGGTTCTGGTGCCGGAGGCGACGGCGCATCGACCGGCCAGATCATGGACCCCTTCAACCCGCAAAGCCCTTTGGCACAGCAAAAGTCGGTTTATTTCGAGTACGATAGCTACGTTGTACCGGATCAATACCGCAGCGTTGTTGAAATGCACTCATCCTACCTATCCAATAATGGTCAGCAAAAAGTGCGTATTGAAGGTCATGCCGATGCACGCGGGGGGTCAGAATACAACCTCGCGCTGGGTCAGCGACGCTCGGATGCTGTTGCAAGAATGATGCAGTTGCTGGGTGTTCGAGCCGAGCAAATTGAAACAATCAGTTTCGGGAAGGAGCGTCCTCGCGCAATGGGTAACACTGAAGCAGACTACGCGGAAAACCGTCGCGCAGACTTCAATTACCAGCGCTAGTAAGCAGCTTCACGTAAAAAGCGCACGCCGTAGCGCGAAATCGCTACGGCGTTTTTTCAAGAACAGGTAACGGCCATATGAATGTCCTAATCAAATCGCGCACCTTCCTGGCAACCGCTGCCGCAACCAGTTTGTTGTTTTTTTCCACCTCCGCTTCTGCCTTTGCCGACGACGAGGCCCGGCGCGCCATTCTGGAGCTTCGCGAACAGATTCGGCAAATGACCGAGCAAAACCAGCAAGCCCGACTGCAGTTGGCCGACCGTATCGAAACTTTGCAGCAGGAAGTGGCGAATCTTCGTGGCCAAATCGAGCGAATGCGATTTGAGCTCGATGTTAAAAACGGCAGAGGCTTGGGCTTGAATCAGGACACCCCTCAAGTCAGCAATCCTCAAGAGCAGGCCGCATTCGATCAAGCGATGAATTTCTTTCGCGCAGGCCAATATAAGGAAGCCGCTGAAAGCTTTGGTACATTCGCCAATAATTATCCCAACAGCCAATTGAATGCCGATGCGCGGTTTTACCGAGGCAGTAGCCTGTATGCCTCAAAAAGTTTCGGCCCTGCGGTCACCGAGCTCCAAGCCATGGAGCAAAACCACCCCGAGCACGCCCGGGCCCCCGACGCATTGCTTATTGTGGCGGCTGCGCAAATCGAGCAAAACAACTTGTCGGGAGCACGCGACACGCTGCAACGCATTGTTGAGAAATACCCACAAAGTAATGCAGCGCAAACCGCACAGGAACGCTTGAAGCTCCTGCAATAATGTCTGTAAAAAAAACCTCCGGCGTTCTTGTCGCATACCGGAGGCAACAGCTTAGGAAGCTATGGCTACTCCTGTTTCTTATCTTCCTGATTGTCGCGACAATCCTTATCGATTTGACGATCGGTCCTGCCGATATTGGAATTTCAGATGTTGTCGAAACACTGTTATGGCCGGCGCAGTCGAATAGTTTGGACGTCGCCGTTATCTGGCAGCTACGCGTTCCACAGTCGTTGATGGCGCTTACAGTTGGCGCCGCGCTGGGTATTGCAGGTGCGGAAATGCAGACGGTGCTCGACAACCCGTTAGCCAGCCCTTTTACACTCGGCGTCTCTTCGGCAGCGGCTTTAGGTGCTGCACTGGCCTTGAGCTTTAATTTAACCATTCCCGGGTTACCTGCGGAGATCGGGCTTGTAGGCAGTGCCATGGCTGTGGCCTTGGCATGTACCGCCCTGCTTGATCGCGTTGCATCGCGACAAGGTGCAAACGCAAATAATATTGTTCTATTCGGTATTGCATTGATATTCAGCTTCAATGCCTTGTTAGCATTAATGCAATACTTGGTGAGTGCATCGTCGCTTCAACTATTAATATTCTGGATGATGGGCAGCCTTGCGCGCAGCAACATGACCGGCGTTGCTGTGGTATCCGTTGGGCTGCTTGGGGTTCTATTCCTGGCTATGCGCCAAGCCTGGCAACTGACCGCTTTGCGCTACGGCGACGAACGGGCCCGTACTCTGGGTGTTGATACCCACGCATTAAGAAGGCGCAGCCTGTTCCGCGTTGGCATCCTGACAGCAGTTTCCGTATCACTCACCGGGGTGATCGGCTTCATTGGATTGGTTGCTCCTCATATCGCCCGCAGGTTGGTAGGGGAAGACCATCGCTGGTTTCTGCCTACCAGTGCTTTAACAGGTGCTCTTCTTCTAATAAGCGCCTCCGGCTTGTCAAAAATGTTGGTGACAGACACACTGTTACCTGTGGGAATTGTCACAACTTTTGTAGGCGTACCTGTTTTTGCCTGGATCGTCTTGCGTAAACAATCCTGAATGCATTCATTTATGGCTTCCTCCTTTCGGGCTGCAGGCATTACAACGCACTTGAACGATAAAACGGTTTTGTCGGAGCTTAACCTGCCCGATTTAGAAACCGGGCAATTGTGCGCCCTGATGGGCCCGAACGGCTGTGGAAAATCGACTTTGTTAAAAAGTTTGGCCGGCCTTGTTCAGTGCAAGATTAAGACACTGACCTACGCCGACAGGCAAATACCTCAAAATGAAAAGCATCTACCTCAACCTCTATTCGGATATTTGCCTCAATATCTGCCAGAGGGGCCCAATCTCACGGTTATGGAGGCGCTTTTGGTAGCGCAGGCAAATTCCAATACCGCTTCGAAAAGCAGGCCATTTGAAGAGGCGGAATCAATACTTGAGGAACTAAACATATTGTCGCTGGCCAATGCCCGCGCTGACCAGCTCTCGGGCGGACAAAAACAGTTACTCGCGCTTGGCCAACTACTATGCCGAAAACCCCGTATCCTGCTGCTGGATGAACCCTTTGCTGCGCTGGATATGGCACATACCTATCAAGTAATGAATTTGCTGAAAAGCCTCACCGTACGGCAGCAGCTCATCACAATTTTTGTGACACACGACCTCAATTTCGCGTTACGCAACGCGAACGTTGCGTTGCTTATGAAGAATGGCGGCCTAAACAGTTACGGCACACCTGAGTCAGTATTGAATTCAAGTCGAATAGCCGACGTTTTTGGTGTGCAAACCCGTCTGGAACGTTGCAGCCATGGCCAACCTTTTATATTTATCGATGGCCCTGCCGTCAAACTGCTGTAAAAAAAATTCCATGCCTACCCTAGCACCCAATTTTGCCGAACAAACCTGCCAAATTAACAATGACACATATCACTACCTGAAAACAGGAGAAGACGAACCAAAGGTTTTACTCATTCATGGTTCATTATGTGATTACCGCTATTGGCGTTGGCAGTTACCTGCTTTCGCATCGTCGGTGTGCACGCTTTCCCCTAGTTTGCGCGGCTATTGGCCTGGAATGGGCGCCCACCCCAACCCTGACTTCTCAGTGCAACAGCATGCACTTGACATGCGGGCACTGATCGAAACGCTCTCGCCAACCCACCCTATCCACATATTGGGACACTCTCGGGGGGCTCTGGTGGCAATGGAGTTGGCAGAACTGGCCCCGGAACGGGTGCGGTCATTAATATTGGCTGACCCCGGCTTTCATTCAAGCTCACTTCCTCCCAGCCATGGTTTTCAACTAGAAGCAGCCGACCGACTTAAACAAGGAGATGTCGAGGGGGGGCTGGCGCTGTTTATTGACTCGGTAAGCGGGGAGAACACCTGGGCACGCACCACCGGATGGTTTAAGTCGATGGTACGCGAGAACGCCGACACGATAATATCGCAGGTTTTGGAAGCAGACAAAGAATACGACTTAAACCGCGTCTCGAAACTGAAATGCCCAACCTTACTACTAGGTGGCGCCGAGAGCCCTGCACGCTATAAACACATTCTGGATATTCTGGAGCTACTCCTGCCCGACGTGCGCCGCGCAACAATTCCACTGGCCACCCATGGCATGAACCTGGCCAACCCGAAAGCGTTCAATAAACAAGCTCTGGCGTTCTGGGAGGAGGTATCAAACGCAGAGTCCGGTGCCTAATGCGACATGTGAGCGGCGGGTGATACGGTGGCAGCCGGCTTAACTTCACACTTTGCCGCCACTTTCTCGCCCGATTTCAGCACAAGTGACAGGCCGACCGTATCACCGACCTGAACCTGTCGATTCGGCTTTTCCAGCATAAGGTGGTACCCACCCGGCTTGAACTCCAGCTTTTGGTCTGCTTGCACAACCACCTCGGAGACCATTGCCATTCGACTCAAACCATTCTCTTGCTTGGTTTGGTGAACCATCACATCGTCAAAAGCGTCAGCGGCGGCACCTACCACCACAATATTGTCGGGACGATTATTCTGCAAGAGAAAATAACCGGCCGACGGTGCTGAAGCAGGCAATAACCGCAGCCAACAATTATTAACCGCCACGTTATCTGCCAGGGGCATATTCTGAATCGTGCCGGACATTTTTTGCATTGCGGCATTCTGGTCGTGCCCCTGTCCCATGTGATCGCCATGCGACGCAGCCCATACAGAAGCAACCAAAATACTTTGCAGGGCTATCGCCGTTGCCAATTTAACCACTTTCATTGCATTGTCCTCTTGTGTCTGTTGTGCGAAGTTTAACCGCTTTTCCTTCAGCTCCCTGCTCTGTGGAATTGGAAAAAGACCGAAAATCATCGCTTATTCCGACCCTTATTGGACAACAGTCGGTCATACGATCACTAAAGTTATCCAAAAGCCAGCCGTTAATAGATTTCGGTATTGTCTAAAGTTCTCACCCGGAGACAACATGAAAGGGCTTCGCAACCTGAAAGTAAGAACCAAACTGATTGGTGGCTTTCTGATTGTCGCCGCCATAGCCGCCGTTATCGGCGTCATTGGCATGCGATCCATGCAGCAAATCAACCAGTTAACGCAAAAGCTATACGATGAGGAGTTCATCGGTCTGCGTCATGCCAGCGAGGCTGACAGGCAGTTGGTCGCCGCCGGGCGTGCGCTAAGAAGCACGCTGCTAACAAGCACAGCCGACGACTACCGCAGCGAATACTTCTCTATCAATAACCACTTTATGTCGGCGCGCCTGGCTTTGGAAGACTTGGCTAAAACTGCCGTTTCCGAAGAACGCAAGAAACGGGTTCGCGACGCCCAGGAAGCGCTGCAAGCCTATATGGAGGTCGCGCGCGATGTGGTGAGCGACGATCCATCTGTTAGCCTGGGTCGGCTGGATACCATCGAACGGGTTTTCACGGAAATGCGCCCCATGGGAGACGAGGCTGAAAGTCTGATCAAGCGAATTGTGTTCGATCAGCAAGATGATGCCGAATCCGCCACCCGGGAAATCCAAAACATTTTCCAACAAACCTTGGTTTTTATGGTGGTTTTAACTGCTATCGGCGTTCTGATCGCCATTGCATTGGGGCTGCTGATTACACGGGGCTTTACCCGTCAACTGGGTGGCGAACCCACCGAAGTTGCCCGCATAGCGGGCTCAATCGCCAAAGGCAACTTAAACAACACGATTAAAGTTCCCAAGCGCGCCCAGGGCAGCATTATGCATGCCATGCACCTTATGCAAGAGTCGTTACGCAAGGTCGTCGGCGCGGTTCGCATCAGTAGCGATCACATCGCCACCGGCACCACTCAAATTGCCGCAGGCAACGCAGACTTATCACAACGCACTGAAGAACAAGCTGCCAACCTTACGGAAACGGCAGCCGCCATGGAAGAACTGGCCAGCACAGTTAAAAGCAACGCCGAAGTAGCCCAGCAAGCCGCACACATGGCTACCTCGGCCAGCAAATCGGCCACAGAGGGTGGCGACGTGGTGCAGAACGTGGTGACCACCATGCAGGATATCAACACGTCGTCGCGACAAATCGTTGATATTATTTCAGTCATCGACAGCATCGCTTTCCAAACCAATATTCTGGCGTTGAATGCTGCCGTTGAAGCTGCGCGCGCGGGCGAGCAAGGACGCGGGTTTGCCGTTGTAGCCAGCGAGGTTCGCGGCCTCGCACAAAAAAGTGCTTCGGCGGCAAAAGATATCAAGAACCTCATCGACAACAGCGTGAAAAAAGTAGATGCGGGCAGCCAGTTGGTCGATGAGGCCGGCACGGCAATGCAAGACATCGTTAATCAAGTCAAGCGTGTCACCGACCTGATCAATGAAATCAGCGCTGCCACAACCGAGCAAACCTCAGGTATTAACCAAATTAACGATGCCATTCTCCAGCTCAGCGACGTAACCCAGCAAAACGCAGCACTGGTGCAGGAATCCGCCGCAGCGTCAGACAGCCTCAAGGCTCAAGCCAACCGGCTTGTTGAAGTGGTCAACCTGTTTGATGTTGGGCAAGAGTACATCGATGTCCAGGCACGTGAAATTGCGCGTGAAACGACTGAAGACACGCACCAAACAGCCTCTTCCGCAGCCGCGCTGCCGTCGGGGCGCAAGCATAAAGCGTCATCCCGCGAGTTACCGCATGAGGAAAAAAATCAACGGGAGACGAAGCACAACCATAGCCAATCCAGACCGCAGAACGGTGCAACACCGAAAAACGAAGAGAACGACACGCGACAACACAGCAATCGCGAATTGCGCCGTCCGGATCTTGGCCAAGCCAACGGTACCCAAAAACGTAAACCTGCAGCATCCAAAGAAGACGATTGGGAAGAGTTTTAATTTTCCGGAATCAATGTAAAACCACCACCCGATCCCTAACCTGTTAAGGGATGGCAAAAGCTGGACATAGTCCAGCTTTTTTTTGGCCGCACCGCTAATACGGTGTGCACGCGCTGCACTAGATGACGTGAAATAGCAAAAACCTATTGAATGGATTTAAACAATCAAATTGTTTAAATAAATGAGAATGACTATCATTTATTCATCGAGTCAAGAGGAAGCGTCATGTTCATTATTGAAAAAACCAGCCAGGTCTTTTTGCATATGGGTGTCGCCTTTGCCGTTACGTATGCCATGACGGGTTCAATAATGACAGGAGGATTGGCAGCCTTGGTTGAACCAATATGCAATGTCGCGTTACTACCGCTTCATGAAAAGGTGTGGCGCAAGATTAAAACCCGGCGGCTGCGCTCCGCCCATCACGGCAACTGTGCAGTTGCACAACCGTGATGAGTGTTAACATTCGCAATTATCCAGACTCAACCCTGACATCGTCCGAACGACATTATGGCGTCCTTTGAAATCGATACCATTGTTCAATCATTAAGTGAAATCCGCAAGGAATGGCGCGCGTCCCAAAAGCGGTCTCGCGAACCCGGTGGCCGTGAGTTTCCATCACGAGACGCGCTCGCTGAGGTCATGGATGCGCTCAAAGGGGCCCTTTTTCCAATGCGTTTGGGGCCAACCGACCTGCGTCATGAAAGTGAAGACTTTTACGTAGGTCATACATTAGACACCGCGTTGCACACCCTGCTTGCCCAAGCGCGCCTGGAGATTCGCTATCAACATCGTCACCAAGCCATCACTGAAACAGAAGTTGAGCAACGCGCAGTTGAGACCATAACCGGCCTGGCCAACAGTTTGCCCCATATACGCAGCATGCTCGACAGCGATGTTCTGGCAGCCTACCGGGGCGACCCGGCAGCACAAACTGTCGACGAAGTATTACTGTGCTATCCGGGTGTGCTGGCCATGATTTACCATCGCATTGCCCACGAACTCTATACCCGCGACCTCCCTTTATTGGCTCGCATTGCAGCTGAAATGGCTCATTCGCAAACGGGTATTGATATTCACCCCGGCGCCACAATCGGGCCGAGCTTCTTCATCGACCACGGCACCGGGGTGGTCATCGGGGAAACTGCTGTCATAGGGGAACGCGTCCGCATCTACCAGGCCGTGACACTTGGTGCGAAGAGCTTCCCCACAGATAACGAAGGCAGCTTGCAAAAAGGGCTACCCCGCCACCCCATTGTGGAAGACGACGTCGTTATTTATGCCGGTGCAACCATTCTGGGTCGGGTAACGCTTGGCAAAGGCTGCGTCATTGGCGGTAACGTATGGCTAACAGAAGACGTACCTGCCGGCTGTGTTGTTACACAAGCCCGCTCGCAAGATACTCCCCGAACCAATTGCGCATCCAGCTCGGGGATTTAAACATCGGCTAACTCACTGAAGAGCCACTCAAAAAGGGGCACTGAGTGAAAAGACGGCTGCGGCCCGCCCCATATTACGTCCATCACGATTGGTATAAACCTGGCGTTCGGCATTGGTGTCCACATAAGCCAGTGAAGCCGTTATACCGTTATCCCAAGTTTTGCTTAAACCCAACGACCAATCTGTGTAGGAACCATCCGTTACGTTGCGAACGCGCTGATAGCCCACATGGGCGTCCAACATCAAGCCCCAAACACCTGTATCGAATTGGCCTGACAAATCATAGTATTGACTATTTTTACTATCGGCCCATCCGAATAAATTGGTTAACGCATGTGAATAGGTAAAGGACACCGGACCATAGCCAATACCGAGGTAAAGCTCTGTCGTATTGGGGCTGGTGAACCCATCTGGATAGTCGCCAGGGTAATAATATTGCAACACCCCCGTGTCGATCGTCCAATCTCCATACAGTGGTGCGCTATAGCCGGCATAAAAGTCCATTTCAACGGGCGCCGAAACATTGGGATCCGCATCGCCGAGCCAACTAATACTGGAGCTCCAGTTACCAACATAGAAGCCGCTGCTATGGCTGATGTCGAATCCACCTTGAATTGCCGGCTTATTGTTCGACTGCATCAAGCCGCGAAAACGATATTGGCTTGTTGCGGTCATATTGGCGCTAATTTCGAATTCAGACATCGTCGTTTCAGACGACTCCGTTTGTGCTGCAACGGGCTGGGCAAGTGCAATCAGCGCGGCAAATGCAAGCGCCTTCTTTTTTAGTACGGCCATGAGTCACTCCTTCAAAAGAAAAGACAGGTAATAAAACTGTCTTTTCAACTAAAGCAATTTCCATGCCAATTACTGCAAGGGGCCGACAACTTAAGCTTTCGCCCGCCGAAATGTAAGATTGAAACGTTGGTTTCCACACAGGCGGTGTTCACCTTTTACCGGTGTAGCGACACCGTGAAAGCGCAGACGATCTTGCCCGCCCCAAACAACGACGTCGCCATGCACCAATAAAACTTTTCGCACCGAATCGGTGCGGTGCAAACCACCAAACAGGAAGTGAGCCGTGAGCCCCAACGAAACAGACACAATCGGCGCACCCAAATCTGCCTCGTCTTTGTCTTGGTGCAAAGCCATACGGGCTCCAGGCCCATAACAATTAATTAAGCACGCATCCGGCTCGAAGCGCGCGTAACCGGCCTGTTCGGCCGCTGTCTGCGCAATCTGTCGGAACAAGAGCGGCATCGCGGGCCATGCTACACCCGTTAAAGGATCACGATCCGCGTAGCGATAGCCCGCTTTGTCGGTAACCCAGCCCCATTGGCCGCAGTTTGTCTGCTCAGCCGACATCAATCTTCCACCTGGAGTTTTCATGCGGCGCAATGGGGCTTGCGCCAGAACCGCTTGTATCGCCCGCCATAATGCAGCATCCTGGGCCAACGCAAAACCACGTAGAACCATAGCATCGGTGCCGAGCGTTTCATTTGCCCCAGCCGAAAAGGCAGTGTCATCGAACAAAAACCCCGTCATCGTCAGGCAACGTCCGGTTTGCGCCAAACCGTCGCCAACCAGGGTTGTTGGTCTCGCGGCAAGCCTGGCGGCCGATAATAGTGCTCAAGTTCAATAAGGCCCGCCTGGGTTAACAAGGCGTGCCATGAGTCGTAATCGTGATACACGGCATAGCGCTCACCGTTCCAACCTTCCTGATTGCCTCCACGGGGATTTGAGCAGAACAACACCCCGCCTGGCTTCAATGTGCCCCTCAGGTGCATTAACACTTGCCCGAGATGCGCCAGTGGGACATGAAACAACGAAGCATTGGCAAACACACCGTCGAAATACGCTTTCGGTAACGACAACGCCAGGAAGTCCTGGTGCCATACCTCACAACCGCTATTGGCGCGGGCCATCTCAACGAAAGCCGGCGCACCGTCCAGGCCAACCGGTTCATGACCCAACCGCCGAAACGTGACAAGATCGCGCCCGGGACCGCAACCAAAATCAAGGATACGACAAGGTGCGGAAACAGGGATATGCCTTAATAAAGCATCAATGTTTTGACTGACGTCATGATCCTGGGTGCCTTCCTGGAAGCGAGAAGCATGGCGCTGGTAATGCCCCAAAGTAACTTGAGACACCACTTTAGGGTCGACGGGAACAGACATAATTCCGATATCCACTCATTAACTCAACCCCAAAGTATACGAACTTCAACGGATCTAGCGTAGATGATCGAGCAAACCGGGGCCAAATACTTCCTGATGAATCCGACTGGCTGGTACTCCTTTTGCAACCAACGCCTTCCATTGAGCCTGCATAAAAGGCATTGGCCCGCACATATAAACCGGTATTTCATTAACATCCCACTCAGGCAAAGCAGACACATTCATTCGACCACTCTGAACCGTCACGGCATGATTATTCCAGTTATTGCCCGAATGATCGCCATCTACATCTTCATAAAATACGGTACATACAAGATTCGGCATCAATTCAATAGCATGTGCCAGCTCATCTCTATGTGCGTGGAACGCGGGACTGCGCGCCGCGTGGCCAAAAATAACGCGGCGGCCAGGATGTCGATGTGCAATATCGTTCAGGGCACTTATCATCGGCGTCACCCCCACCCCTGCCGATAGTAATACGATAGGCTCCGTTGTCTTCGTATCAGGCGTAAAATCGCCGAACGGCGGACTGATGCGCAATGTGTCTCCAGCCTTCACCGTATCGTGCAGCCAATTGGAAACGCGACCAGCAGGTGTTTCTTTTCCCGCGGCCTCGCGCTTAACCGAAATCCTGAAATGCGTCTTTCCTGGTGCGTCCGACAAACTATATTGTCGTAACTGACGCATACCGTCGGGCAACAAGGCCTCAACGGAAATGTATTGACCCGGCATAAAAGACGGCAGTGACGCGCCGGCCTCAGGCGTTAGCAAAAAGGAACGCACGTTAAGGCTCTGATCCTGAACCTCTTGCACTGTCATATTCAATAGTTGTCCCGGCTCGGTTTCCGCGGCTGCGTATAGCTTGCGCTCCTCTTCTATGAAAGCATTCGCTAACAAACCATATGCCTCCTCCCAGGCCGACAACAGATCCGGCGTGGCCGCCTCACCTAACGTTTCCTGAATGGCACCCAAAAGATGACGGCCGACAATGGGGTAGTGCTCGGCACGAATTCCAACTGAAGCATGTTTATGAACGATCCGGCTGACAACCGGAGTTAGTGCCTCGGGCTGATCGATATTATCGGCGTAGGCAAACACCGCCGCCGCCAGCGACTGTTGCTGAGCACCGCTGGCCTGATTTCCCATATTAAAAATCCGAGTGAGTTCCGGATGCTCGGAAAACATATTCTTATAGAAAGTCTTTGTAATGGTGACACCTTGTTCGCGCAGAACAGGCACACTAGCTTGAATATACGGACGTGCAGCTTCCGATAACATGTAACAACTCCATTTAATATATTTAATATCGATCTTTAAAGCCAAAAAAGACCGCCTTTGCGGCGGATTGCTCAGCATGCTGCCAAACAATAAGATGTATTTTATATATTTCTTAAATGGATGTCGAATCGGGATTAAGGTCGGCCCAATAAGAAATCGATACAATAGCGTCCGTTGCATCCTTAGCAGGAACGTCCTCATGACCACGCTCGGTACCCCTTTATCCGCCACTGCCACCAAAGTCATGCTGCTCGGTTCGGGCGAGCTTGGCAAAGAAGTCATCATCGCCCTGCAACGCCTGGGGGTTGAAACCATTGCAGTCGACCGTTATCCGCATGCGCCGGGACATCAGGTCGCGCACCATGCAAGAACATTGGTGATGACTGACCCTGAACAGTTGCAAGCACTCATAGAATCAGAGCAGCCGGACGTGGTTGTGCCTGAAATCGAGGCGATTGCCACGACCGCCTTGGAAAAACTGGAGGCTGAAGGTAAGGTCAGGGTGGTACCCACCGCCCGCGCAACCCGTCTGACCATGGATCGCGAAGGCATCCGACGCCTGGCTGCCGAAACACTTCAACTTCCCACCAGTCCGTATCAATTCTGTGACTCCCTGGTGGAATTAAAACAAGCGGTAACGGAGCATATCGGCTATCCGTGTATCGTCAAACCGGTTATGAGCAGCTCAGGCAAAGGCCAGAGCAGAATCGACCATGTCGACGACATTGAAAAGGCCTGGAACTATGCTATGTCGGGCAGTCGGGTGAACAAAAATCGCGTGATTGTTGAAGGTTTTGTTGAGTTCGATTATGAAATTACGTTGCTGACCGTGCGCGCCTTGAATGACAAAGGCGTAGTCGAAACCTATTTCTGCGAACCAATCGGACACTTACAGGAACAAGGTGATTACATTGAGAGCTGGCAACCGCAACCTATGAGCGCTATGGCCAAGCAACGGGCTCAGGAAGTGAGTCATGCAATTACCGAGAATCTGGGTGGTTTGGGCTTATTTGGGGTGGAGCTTTTCGTTAAAGGTGACAACGTCTGGTTCAGCGAGGTCAGCCCACGCCCCCATGACACAGGCTTGGTGACGCTTGTCACGCAATGGCAAAATGAATTTGAATTACACGCGCGTGCAATCCTTGGCCTTCCAGTGGACACCAAACTGCGCAGCCCGGGCGCCAGCGCTGTGATTTACGGTGGCGTGGACGCACAAGGAATTGTTTTCAACGGTGTCGATAAAGCACTGCAAGTCCCCCAAACAGAGTTGCGCCTGTTCGGCAAACCCGAAAGCTTTCGCCGGCGTCGTATGGGCGTTGCCGTAGCCTATCACGACAACCTGGATCAAGCCCGCAAAAACGCCCGCAAAGCCGCCAGCTGCGTTAAACCCGGTACAGCAAACTAAACGCCCTTTCCGGTTATTTTCCGGGTCATTGGCCAGGCAAAACGACGCTCGCTACAATAACGCGTTTTGCAACATGGGGTTTACACAATGGAAGAAGATATTCTTGCCGACATTTCCAAACAAATATCTGCCTGGACCGGCAGTGGAGAGATGGTCGCCCTGACCATTCAGGTTTTCCTGGTCGTCCTGGCGGTTGTCGTCGCAAACTTTTTCCTGCGTCGCGTCTTGAACAAACTTGAGTCGCGCAGCCAAAAAACCAAAACCTATTGGGACAATGCGCTGATTGAAGCGGCGCGCAAACCCGTAACCATTGTCGCCTGGATCATCGGCCTGTCTTTTGCCGTTGAAATTCTCCAGGTTGAAACAGAAGTTACTCTGCTTGATTTTATTGACCCTGTTCGCATTATTGGGGTCGTGGGTTGCATTACCTGGTTTGTTGTCCGTTTCATCAACAATGTTGAAAAAAGCATTATTGCCCAGAAGCAGGCCAAGAATGAACCCATCGATGTCACAACGGTCGACGCCGTTGGCAAGCTGCTACGTATCTCCGTACTGATCACAGCCGTTCTCGTCGCCATGCAAAGCCTGGGCTTTTCCATTTCCGGCTTGTTGGCGTTCGGCGGCATCGGCGGTCTGGCGGTTAGTTTTGCGGCCAAAGATTTGCTGGCCAACTTTTTCGGTGGCCTGATGATCTATCTCGACCGCCCTTTTGCCGTGGGCGAATGGATACGCTCAAACGATCGTGAAATAGAAGGCACCGTAGAAGAAATTGGTTGGCGGCTCACGCGTATTCGTACCTTCGACAAACGACCGCTTTACGTTCCCAATGGAATCTTTACCCAAATCGCCGTGGAAAACCCTTCACGCATGACCAATCGCCGTATCAGCGAAACAATTGGCGTGCGTTATGATGACTTTGCACACGTTGGCGCGATTGTTAATGACATCAAGGAGATGTTGCGCAACCACCCGGAAATCGACCAGGATCAAACGCTGATTGTGAACTTCCTGCAGTACGGCCCGTCTTCGCTGGACCTGATGATCTATACATTTACCAAAACAACGGTATGGGTTACCTATCATGAGGTCAAACAGGACGTCCTGCTGAAAATCGGCGAAATTATCGAGGCGTACAACGCGGAAATTGCCTTCCCCACCCAAACGCTGCACTTGGTTAAAGACGGACAAGGTGAGAGCCATGTTGAGCCGGTGAATGCTTAAAACGTGAACCCAAACGTTTTAAGCCCCCTGCTTTAAAAACCGTGCTATTATCTGCTTGTAATATACTGCGTATACTGACAAAAATATTATATGCACGGACAATAAAAACGGGGGGACACCGTGTCGGACGACGGTTGCGCTAAACAATCCAAGGGCTCAGGTTTGGCCGGCTATTTGCCGGACCGCCATACCTTCAGCAACAGCATTACAGCTTACCTGTTCTGTACCACCGGACCCCTGGCCATTCTGGTTGCAGCTGGTCAGGCCGGCGGCTTGTCGGAAAGCGACATGTCGTCGTGGATTTTTGGTGGCTATGGCATCGCCGGCCTTATTACACTTTGGATTTGCTGGCGCTACCGCCAACCTCTGGTAATTGCGTGGACCATCCCCGGTGCGTTATTACTGCCCCCCGCCCTGAGCCACTTAAGCTTTGCCGAGGTAATCGGCGCCTATTGGGTCACGGGAATTGTCATCGCGATTCTGGGCTGGAGCGGCCTGATCGGGCGCGTTATGCGTGCCATCCCCATGCCTATTGTGATGGGAATGGTTGCGGGAGTCTTTCTTCCTCTGGGAATTCAGGTCATTACCGCCTTTACGGACAATGCGTTCCTGGCGGGAGCGACGCTATTTATCTTTCTTTTATTCACACTGGTTCCAGCACTAGGCCGGTACATTCCTCCGGTGCTGGCCGCCATTATTGCCGGCGGCATAACCGCATGGGCTATTGGCGCGATGACGCCAATACCTGAAACCACTCAAATTTTCGCACGACCGACACTGTACATTCCTTCATTCTCGATTCAAGCCATGTTGGAGCTGGTCATTCCGTTAATGGTAACCGTGCTGGGTATTCAAAACGCTCAGGGCATTGCCATTTTGAAAAACGCAGGTTACGAAGCGCCTGTAAAAACCATTACGACAACAACCGGCTGGGGCTCAATTCTTCTGGCACTAACCGGATCCGTACCGGCCTGCTTAACCGGGCCGGTTAACGGAATTATTGTGTCGGGCGGCGACCCCAAGAAACACTGGATTGGCGCCATGATTGTAGGTTTGCTCATGATCGTGTTTGCGCTGTTCGCCCCGCTGGCCACCGCATTCGCGCTGGCACTGCCGCTTTCCTTAATCGGGCTGATCGGCGGCCTGGCGATGATGCGCGTATTGCAAACCACCTTCCAAACCGCTTTTCGAGGCGAGTGCCCATTAGGTGCCCTGGTTTCATTCGTGGTATCCGTGGCGGGCGTACCGATATTCAATATTGGTGCCCCTTTCTGGGGTCTGGTTTTTGCCGTCATTACGTCGTGGCTACTGGAGCGCGATAGTTTGCGACGCTTAATGAACCCGAATAATAGCTAAGCAAGCAAAACCATGATTCAGGGGTTTACCGTAACGGAACGATGACGCGCAACCGGCCCTTCTTTAATAGGCAGGTTCACCAGCGCGGCAAAAACCGCCAACGCCATGTCGGCGTACCACATCCACATAAAATCGCCGAAATGCGTGATTGCCAACCCACCCAGCCAGGCGCCCAAAAAACCGCCCAGTTGATGTGAAAACAGCGTTAACCCGAAAAGCGTAGCCAAGTAGCGCGTACCAAACAACTTACCCACGACGGCCGCGGTTGGTGGTACGGTTGCCAGCCAGGTGAAACCCAGACCGGCGGCAAAAATATAGAATACCCACTCAGTTCGGGGCATCATCAAATACCACGCAATTAAAAGCGCACGTGACCCATACATAGCAGCCAATATGTACTTGCTGCGATATTTGGAAATACAGTTACCGGCATAAATACTGCCGACAATATTCGCAAGACCAATAATGGCTAACGACCAACTGGCTACAGAAGGTGGTAGTCCACACAAGTCAACTTCACCTGGCAGATGTGTAACCAAAAACGCAATATGGAACCCGCAGGTAAAAAAGCCCAGATGCAACAACCAATAACTGCGATCGCGCGAAGCCGTTCGCACCGCCTCGCCCAAACGCTGCTCACCCATAGCGGGTGGCGCCGGAGCGGTACCCCCTTTCCCGACAAGGCGACCAATTAAGGGCAGGGTTGCCAGCGCCACTATCGCCATCGCCCATAACGCGCCCATCCAACCAACGGCCTGTATCAGCTTTTGTACCACAGGCGCGAATACAAACTGGCCAAACGAACCGCCCGCATTAATAACACCTGAAGCCGTTCCGCGAGACTCGACCGGCAGTCGCGCCGTGGCCGCCCCGATCAAAACCGAAAAACTTCCAATACCTGAACCAATGGAAGCAAGCAGGCCCAGTGCAATAGTCAGACCGAAGCCCTCGTTCATGAAGGGGGCTACGGCGCACCCTAAAGCGAGAAGCAATAAACCGACGACCAACACGCGCTGCGACCCATAGCGGTCTGCGACTGCCCCGGCAACGGGTTGAATCGCACCCCAGGTGAACTGACCAATAGCCATTGCAAGGCTAATGGTGGCAATACTCATTCCGGTAGATGCATTAATTGGGCTGACAAACAACCCGAAAGTTTGCCTGATACCCATGGTGACCATGAGTATGCCGGCAGCTGCCAATGTAACGGCCATTACACCTGGGTAGCGCAAGGAATAAAACATGTGTGTCTCTTTAACAATATTCCACGGATGTGGCCGCAACCGCGACAGCATCAACAACTATTCCGCCAACAGGCGCGACTGAATCAAACTCGAGCCCATTACGTTAGAGCTGGATTATCCCCCGTGAAGAGACACTAAATCAACTAAAAAACGGTGCGGCCCCGCAAAGGGATCGCACCGCGTAAGACAAACAAACGAAAGACAAGAGAATAAAGTTACTGTGCCACGCCCTGAATTCGCTGAGCCAGCGCCGGGTCTTGCTGGGCGGCCTGATTGATCATAAGAAACTGATCCACACTGATGCCTTCTTTTTCAACTGCGGAAATCATTTTCTGATCAGCCTCTTCCAACACCTTCTGTTGTTCGGTGGGATCTTCAGCTTGCTGTAATTTAGGCGCATAATCTTGCGAAATGACCGCAACTTTCTGCGACGCTGCCACAAACTTTTGTAAATCTGAATCAGAAAACTGCGAGGAATCCACTGCCTGAGGCTGTGTCGTAACCGACCCGTGAGGCGCGCCAGACTGTTGAGCTCCCACCATAAATGGGGCAGAGGCCAAACTCATTGCCAGAACAGCGGCGGAAACGGTACGTTTAAACGTGCTAGGCATAGAATCTCCTTAAGACTTAATATTGAAGCTTTACCCTAACAACCCTGAACGAGACCTTAAAGACTTCAGCGTTTGTTATGGTTATTAAAAATAACGAGATGTTTCTTGAAAACCTAAAATCGGAATGCCCGTATTCTTCTGATACATCTTTACTGGCTTTTACTAACTAGACACCATGGATAAACTACGCATCGACAAATGGTTATGGGCGGCACGCTTTTACAAGACCCGTAGCCTGGCCGTGCAAGAAATCAATAAAGGCCGGATTGTCGTCAACGGGCAAACAGCCAAGCCGGCACGCGAAGTAGCGACCGGTGATACCGTCGTAGTTCGGAAAGAAGACCCCGCCATCATCATTACTGTAAAAGGCATCAGCAACATCCGTGGGCCGGCGCCCAAAGCGCGGGAACTCTACGAAGAAACAGCAGAAAGCATCGCTGCTCGGGAAAAAGCAGCAGAAATGCGGCGGCTTGCGCCGGAGCCCTCTATTGATTTGCGCATGGGGCGTCCTACCAAACGCGATCGCCGTGATCTGTCACGCTTCAGGGGGAAATAAGCCCTTTCGCGCGCAGGCACTCACCAATTTGATCCAATGCCTGCGGGTTAGCCAACGCATCGCGGTTGTCGGCGCGAGCCGACCCATTCACGAGGCGCGCCACCGCCAGCTCCACTTTCTTGCCGCTGCGGGTGTAGGGAATATCGGGCACGGCCAGAATATGACGCGGCACATGTCGTGGGCTGGCCCCTTCACGAATACGGGTGCGTAACTCCTTTATCAAGGCATCATTTAAGTCATGGCCTGGGGCGGGAACAATCAGTAGCACCACTTCCACATCACCATCCACCTGGCGCCCCACCACCAAGCTGTCTTTTACAGCATCCAACGTTTCAACCTGACGGTAGATTTCTGCGGTGCCAATGCGCACCCCGCCGGGGTTCAACGTGGCATCAGAGCGACCATAGATAATGGCGCCGCCCGTCTCAGTGAATTCGATAAAGTCACCATGCGCCCAGACCCCCGGGTAGGTATCAAAGTACGCATCGCGATATCGGCTGCCCTCGGGATCGTTCCAGAACGCCACCGGCATCGACGGCAAGGGCTGCCTGCACACCAGCTCACCCCGCCCGGCCTGCACCTCATGACCCTGGTCATCAAAGGCCGTCACGTCGGCCCCCAACATCTTGCCCTGGATCTCGCCCCGGCGTACCGGCAACGTGGGGACGCACCCGACAAAGCAGCCGCAAATGTCGGTGCCCCCCGCGATAGAACCTAATAATGCGTGCGGCACCCCGTCGGCATAAAACCAATCGTAATCTTCAGGCAACAACGGGGAGCCCGTAGAGAACACCACCCGCAGCTTTTGCAGATGATAGGTTTGCGTGGGTGTTAAATTAGCCTTGCGACACCCGGCAATAAAGCGGGCACTGGTCCCGAAGTGGGTCACGCCCTCGTTCGCGGCCAGTTCCCACAGATAACTTAAATTCGGATACCCCGGAGACCCATCGACCATCACCAGACGCGCGCCCGTGAGCAGGCCGGACGCCTGCCAATTCCACATCATCCAGCCGCAAGTGGTGAAATACATCAGGCTATCGCCTGGCCCGATGTCGCCATGCAGCATGAGCTCCTTGGCATGGTTCAACAAAATGCCACCCGTGCCATGCACAATACACTTGGGCTTGCCGGTGGTGCCGGAAGAAAACAG
>NZ_NQOU01000011.1 GCF_003576595.1 Neopusillimonas maritima
CGGAGGGAGTAAAAAACGATCAAAAAGTGGCTCCATAATTTCGACAACCGGTGGCTCCAATATTTCGATCAATGACAACGTGGACTGACCAAAAATTTATGACATTTCCCATCCTCATGCCATGCACGTAAGTAATAGGAAAGCGCGTGACATTACATCGCATTATGAATGGCATCATATCGTAGCAACAAGAGTATTTAAACCATAAAAGAAGTTTCTTACAGGAGCAACACAATGCGTTCCGCCTCCATAAAAAGAAACAAAAAAGCCCGCAGTTGTGCGGGCTTAAGACGTTCTATGCCTAATAATATCAGGCGCTAAACTACTCCCACTCAATGGTTAATAGCTCAAATACACCATTGATTTAAATGGATTTATTACCAACACATCCTGCCAATACCATCCAAAATACCATCCCCAAAAGTTCGCTTGACCTTGCTTGAGATTGCTTGATGCTGCCGGGATTTTGAGCGAATTGCTCATTTTCGCCCATAAGCGGAGGTTTTTGGGACAAATCACCGGATCGTGGTATTGTAATCTGCTGCTTTACAGGCCAAGCACATTAGCAACTGCATAACTCAACCTCTTGGTGGACAGAGCTTTTCAGCCTATGTGCGGCAGCTCCCCAACCAGAGAATTACCTTCCCTCGCCCACATACCAAAGATACTGGAATGGCGCTAGGCGAGATGTTAAGATGATGAAAACCCTTGACTGAACTCATCAAAGGTGACTGAGATATGGCTACAAAACAGACGACAACAAGCACCATCCATCGTATACGCCGTTCTTCTGAGCCAGCAGCAGGTTCGACGAAAGCATTGGAAGGTAAAGAGCTGATTCGCGATATGCGCCGCTTCCGTAAAGAAGTAACGGCCACCCCCGCTAGTGCACGCAAATTCCTCATTGAACTAGGGGTGCTTACTCCGGAAGGCAAGAAAAAGAGCCTGATTCGTGGGTAATTCCTGGATCTTATATCAGTCCCAGCCCACTTTCGTCCTCGGTTTCCACGGTACAGAACGCAAGACGGTCGAAGCACTCATAGCGGAACCAACCAAACACCTGAAACACAGTGCCGGACGCTACGAATGGCTCGGCCACGGGATCTATTTTTGGGAAAACGACCCACTACGTGCCTACGAGTGGGCCACCACAGGCAACGCCAAATCCAAAATCAAGGAACCTGATGCCGTCGGAGCCATCGTTGACCTGAAGCTTTGCCTTGATCTCACCACTCGGTCTGGATTGGAGGAAGTAGCTGAGGCGTACGAGTTCGTTGCAGAGCTTTACAAGGAAGCGGGCTCGGAACTGCCCGTGAATGTTGGCGGCCCTGACAAACTCAAACGAGAACTCGACTGCCAGGTTATCCTGGCCTTGCACAAGTATCGCGAAGACATGGGCCTGCCGCCTTACGATTCTATTCGAGCACCGTTTAGAGAAGATGTAGAACTGTACCCTGGTGCCGGTTTCCATCGAAGGTCACACACCCAGATTGCCATCCGCAACGTGGATTGCATCAAGGGCTATTTTCGCCCGATCTCCAAGTAAGCCTGAAGTGCTGATTTGGCACACTCAGGCTAACTTCACATTTATTCCACCACCTCCATCACCACCCACCAAGGCGCTCCCGACATAACTGGTGCCTGTGCTACGGGCGCGTCCCGGAGCACCTATGTCCAACGAACCCCTATCAGAGGTCATGCGCATTCGCCTGACCTCAGGCCAGCACCGGCGTCTTTCCGAAGCCGCCGCGCTCTCTGGCCTGAACCTGTCGGATTACGTACGCCGACGGCTGACCGCCGCCGATACGCTGGCCGAAGAGCTTGATGCCTTGCGCCAGGCGGTGTTCATGTGCAGGATCTCGAATTGCGTTAGCTGATACTTTCTAGGACGCGCGAGGCGCTGAGCGCGTTGGACCTGCGCTCCTCGGAAATATCGACCAGCTACTTTGTCTGGCGATCAATGCCCGCAGCAGCAGCCGCGGCTTACTCGAGGGTCGCTTTTAGTTCCCGCCTCAGCGGGTTCTTGGCCGCCTACCGTACTGGCTGTGCTGCCGCTCATCGGCTGTGAGGGATAGCCTGCGGCTGCGAGAGCCTGCAGCAGAGCGGGTTGACTCGCAGCGATGTCGTCCACATTGGCGCGCGCCACGCCGCGATCAAGATCCACCTCTGCGTCATGTACCCCTGGTATGCCGAGAAGTGTCCGAGTCACCCGGGCGACACAGGCGCCGCAAGTCATTCCCACTACCTTAAGTTCGATTTGTTTCATGCGTCACTCCTTACGTAATATTTAATTCCAAAGGGCCGTTTGAGCCGGTGCGACGCTTTGGCGTCCTCTATCCGACAGTCGCCGCTCGCGCTCTGTCAATAATAAGGTAAACCTTCCCATGGTGGTAAGGTCAAGCAATATCACTACCGATTCCATCTCGGTTCCGGATAGCGATCAAAAGGTCGCAAAGTAGAGAATCACCTCCGTGACCATAGTCCGCAAACCGATTCAGGACGGTTAAAACGAAGACAAACGGCCTTCACCGAGCCGTGCAAAAACCTTTCCTGCCTGAGCGGTTCATGAGAGTCCGCCCCAAAACCGGTGATTTTTTGTTTATTTAGATTACAAAAATGTAATTAGGAAGTCATCGGTTTGTAAGGATTGCTTCGATATATTGAAATCGTGTGTTCAGTGCAATTCAGTCCATATCGCGCCGGGCTTGCCGGATTCAGTGACCCACTATAAGGAGCGTTGCACATGATGCGACTAACCAAGCGGACCGTTTCGACGCCAGCATTTCGAGAAAAGAAAGACGATGTGTACTTGAGCCACGGTTACTTCGGATCGTACGAGGGAGCGAGGAAGTATGACCCACATGGCTCAAAGCGGTTCCAACCATGCGAATTAAGCCTGCGCGCACGAACCGTCAGGGTGAACGATGAAGACCCGCGGCGCACCCGGGCCAGACGCAATGCAGTAGCTACAAATGTGAGCCCCACCTCGGGATCGACTCTTTCAAAAGCCTCTTGCCATCCCGGCGGCATTCGCACAGGGCAGTCTCATGTCTAACAACCACAACTCGCCTAAGCCCCGACGCTGGGTTCTCTGGGTCTTCCTAGCGCTAGGCGCGTTTTATCTGATCGCGGAGCACCGTGTCCATCTCGCTGGATCGCTGCGCTGGTTGCCGCTGGGTTTGCTACTGCTGTGTCCTTTAATGCACAGGTTCATGCACGGTAACCATGGCGGGCACGGTGGACATGATGGTGACGGCAAAACCCACCGCCCATCCGATCCCGGGCATACCCGCATGCGCGATGGCGCTTCGTCGAAGGGAAGCTCCGATACATCTTCAGGAGGACTCTGACATGCATGGAGCTCAAAGTGAATATGGCCTGTGGCTCCTTGCCGCCATCAACGCGGCATTTTTCATCTTCTTTGCGTGGAGCTTCTACAAGCCGTTGACCCGCTGGGACTGGCGCGGGTTCGGGATGTTCTCCGCATTCGTCGTGGCCCTGTTCGCGGAAATGTATGGCTTTCCCCTTACGCTGTACGTGCTGGGCGGTTGGCTCAGCGCCAACTACCCACAGGTCAACTGGCTCAGCCATGATGCAGGTCACCTGCTGGAGATGTGGTTCGGCTGGCGTGCCAACCCGCATTTCGGTCCATTCCACTTGGCGAGTTTCGTGCTGATCGGCGGCGGTTTCTGGCTGTTGTCAGCTGCTTGGCCCGTGCTGTATCGGGCACAGCGTGAGGGAAGAATGGCTCGGGAGGGTGTGTATGCGCGCATGCGCCACCCGCAGTACGTCGCCTTCGTGCTCGTGCTGACCGGTTTCTTGCTGCAGTGGCCCACGCTGCTCACGCTCGCCAGCTATCCGGTGCTTGTGTGGGCCTATGCCCGCTTAGCGCGCCGTGAGGAAAAAGATTCCTTGAGCCGCTTCGGCGACGAGTACGCCCGTTACATGCAGGAGGTGTCGGCCTTCATACCGCGACGCCGGCGCGGCCCCGCCCCATCCCAAGGAGAAACGCGATGAAAAAGTCCAATGTCGTTCTTTGCGCCCCGGTACGCACCCCCATTGGCACCTACGGCGGCAGCCTCAAGTCGGTGCCAGCCACCGAGTTGGGGGCCCTAGCCATCCGCGAGAGCCTTGCCCGCGCCGGCCTTCCCCCCGATAAGGTGCAAACGGTGGTCATGGGACAGGTGCTGCAAGCGGGGGCTCGAATGAATCCCGCGCGTCAAGCCACTATCCATGCCGGCCTGCCACCGGGGTGCCGGCCATGACCGTGAACCGTGTCTGCGGCTCCGGCGCCCAGGCCATCGCCACAGCTGCGCAGGAGATCTGGTTGGGGCTGATCGACTGCGCCGTAGCGGGCGGCATGGAGAACATGGATCAGGCGCCCTATCTCGAACTGGACGGCCGCTGGGGCCATCGCATGGGCCCGGCCACCTTGCAAGATGCCATGCTCTACGACGGCCTAAACGACGCCTTCTCCGGCGAGCATTCGGGTTGGCATACCGAGGATCTGGTCGCCAAATTCGGCATCTCCCGCGAGGCGCAGGATCGCTGGGCACTTCGTACCCAACACCGCTTCGCCGCCGCCCAGGCCGCCGGCAGTTTCGATGAGGAGATCGTGTCGGTGGAAGTTCCCGGCAGGAAGGGCGCGACGGTGTTCGCCCGCGACGAGCACAACCGCCCCGACGTCACGCTGGAGAGTCTGACCAAGCTCAGGCCTGCTTTTCGCAAGGACGGCAGTATCACCGCCGGCAACGCGCCAGGGCTCAACACGGGTGCTGCCGCGCTGGTGCTTGCCGACGAGGCGTGGGCGGAACGCGAGGGACTCACTCCCAGCGCCCGGCTGGTGAGCTACGGCGTGGGCGCGGTCGAGCCCGGCTACTTCGGTCTGGGACCCATGCCGGCTGTCCAGCAGGCCCTGGCGCGCGCTGGCTGGAAGACGGGGGATGTGGAGCGATTCGAGATCAATGAAGCGTTCGCCGCGGTTGCCCTCGCGCTTATTCGCGAATTGGACCTGCCCGAGGACATTGTTAACGTCGAAGGCGGTGCCATTGCCCATGGCCATCCCATCGGCGCAACTGGCGCGGTGCTTACGGTCCGCCTGCTCCACGCCATGCAACGGGAGCGACTCAGGCGCGCGGTGGTGACGCTCTGCATCGGGGGTGGTCAAGGCGTAGCCCTGGCTCTCGAGCGGCTCGATTAGGTGAGCACTGCGGGCGCGCCGTGCGACCCATGTCTTTTTTCCCTTTTTTGGTGTCGCGGCACTGCCGCAGGCTCCAGGAGCAACCATGAAGAACGAAACCAGTCCCACTCTCCAGTTCCTCGGCGCCGCGGGCACCGTCACCGGCTCGCGCTACCTTGTCGAGGCCAACGGGCAGCGCGTGCTCGTCGACTGCGGCCTGTTCCAGGGCTACAAGCAGCTGCGCGAGCGCAATTGGGCGCCGTTTCCCGTCGACCCGGCGTCGATCGACGCGGTGGTCCTGACCCACGCTCACCTGGACCATTCGGGCTACCTGCCGGCGCTGGTCAAGCAGGGGTTCCGCGGTCGGATCCACTGCACCCACGGCAGCGTCGCCCTGTGCGGCCTGCTGCTTCCCGACAGCGGACATCTGCAGGAAGAAGATGCGAAGTACGCCGCGCGCAAGGGCTACTCGAAGCACAAGGATCCGCGACCGCTCTATACGGAGGATGACGCACGCCGCAGCCTGAAGCAGCTCAAAGGGCATGACTACGAGCGCGAGATCGAGGTCGCATCAGGGGTCACCGTCCGCTTCCATCCCGCCGGCCACATCCTGGGCGCCGCCCACGTGAGCCTGGACGTCCAGGGCCAGCGCGTGCACTTCAGTGGCGACCTTGGACGGCAGCAGGAGTCGCTGATGAACCCCCCGACGCCCCTGCCCGCCTGTGACGTGCTGGTCTGCGAATCCACATATGGCAATCGCGAACACGTACCAATCGACCAGGAAGCGGAGTTGGCCCCAATCATCCGCCGCGTCGCCGCCCGCGGGGGCGTGATCGTCATCCCCGCTTTTGCCATCGGCCGCGCCCAGGCGCTCATGCTTCATATCGCCCGGCTGCGTGAGCGCGAGGAGATCCCTCGCATGCCGGTCTATCTCAACAGTCCAATGGCAATCAACGCCACCCGGCACTACCACGCCCACCATTCCGAACACCACATATCCGACGAGGACTGCAAGCGTATGTTCGACGTGGCGACCTTTGTCAACACGGCGGAGGAGTCGAAGGCGCTCAACCGCCAGCGCTGGCCGATGATCATCATCTCGGCCAGCGGCATGATCACCGGCGGGCGGGTGCTGCACCACATCGAGGCGTTCGGCACAGATTACCGCAACGCGATCCTGCTGGCGGGCTATCAGGCCGGCGGAACACGCGGTGCCGCGCTGGCGGCGGGAAAGCGCACCTTGCGCATGTTCGGCCGTGAGGTGCCCATCCGCGCCGAGGTGGTGCAGCTGGAAGGCTTTTCCGGCCACGCCGACGCCGGGGAGCTGCTGGACTGGATGCGTACCGCGCCGTCCGCGCCGCGCATCGTCTACCTCACCCACGGCGAGCCCGACGCAGCTGACACGCTGCGCGGGCGCGTGCAGCGTGAGCTGGGCTGGCGCGCGCGCGTGCCGGAGCACTTGGAACGCGTTGGACTGGAGGATGCGCAATGAACACGCGGACCCCAGGCCACAACCAGTTGCGCGTCACCCGTGCTGGCATCGACACCTACCAGCAGCCGGTGGTCTACATGCACCGTGACTGTGAAGTCTGTCGCTCGGAAGGCTTTGCTGCGATGACACGCGTGAGACTGGACGTAGGCACGCGCACCCTGGTGGCGACCCTGAACGTGGTCGTCGACGATCGGCTGGGCCTTGACGAAGTGGCGCTATCAGAAGCCGCGTGGACGCTCCTTGATCCCATGCCCGATGCCCTGGCCTGCGTCCGGCACGCGGAACCCGCAGCGTCGGCAGGCGCGCTTCGTGCCAAGGTGTTCGGGGCGCGGCTGGACGACGCGCAGTACCTCGCCTTGGTGCAGGACGTGATGGAAAGCAGGTTGTCGGATCTGGAGCTCGCCGCTTTCGTCACCGCCAGCGCCGGCGACCGTCTGGACAACGCGGAGACGACCGCCTTGACGCGGGCAATGATCACCGTTGGTCAGCGCCTGGACTGGGGCGATGGGCCGGTGCTGGACAAACACTGCGTGGGCGGCCTGCCCGGCAATCGCACCACCCCGATCGTGGTGGCCATCGTCGCTGCGCTAGGCTACCGTATACCGAAGACCTCGTCGCGCGCCATCACGTCGCCAGCTGGCACCGCCGACACCATGGAAGTGATGGCGCCGGTTGCGCTCGACCTGGCGGCGATGCGGCGGGTGGTGGAGCGCGAGGGTGGTTGCATCGTCTGGGGCGGCAACGTGCGCCTGAGCCCGGCCGACGACATCCTGATCCGGATCCAGCGCCCGCTGGACTTTGACAGCGACGGCCAACTTGTCGCCAGCGTGCTGTCGAAGAAGATCGCGGCTGGCTCAACCCACGTTCTGATCGACATGCCGGTGGGTCCGACCGCCAAGGTGCGTGGGGAAGCGGCGGCCCACAGCCTCGGCACGCGGCTTGCGCACACCGCGGACGCGCTTGGATTACAGCTGGGCATCCATCGTTCCGACGGCACCCAGCCGGTGGGTCGGGGAATCGGGCCGGCGCTCGAGGCGCACGATGTGCTCAAGGTGCTGCGCAACGCCGCCGATGCACCGGCCGATCTTCGCGAACGCGCCCTTGCGCTGTCTGCGGCGCTGCTGGACATGGCACCGGGCAGCAGCGCCAGCACCGGATTGGAGCGCGCGCGCAGCGTGCTGGATTCTGGGGCGGCGCTGGCTAAATTCCTGGCGATCTGCGAAGCCCAGGGAGGCTTTCGCGAACCGCCGCGGGCGGCATTCACTGCCGAAGTCCCGGCAACCGCATCAGGCCGCATCGCGGAGATCGACAACCGCAGACTGGCCAAGCTAGCCAAGCTGGCCGGCGCACCCACATCGCGAGCCGCCGGCCTGGAGACGGAGCTGCGGGTTGGCGATACGGTGGACCGCGGGCAGCCCCTGCTGACCCTGCATGCGGAGTCGCCAGGAGAGCTCGCTTACGCCCTTGAGCACGCTGCGGCGTTGCAACCCTTTGTGCTTGGAGAGGTCTTATGACCCGTGTGCTGATGCCCTTCCCGGCCGATGCAGTGTTGGCCGGCACCATCAACCAGCCCCTGCAGGCCCGCCTTGCACCCGTGGCCTGGCGACACTTTCCCGATGGCGAGTCGCTGGTCACCCTGGACGACGCGCTGGCCGGCGCCGATGTGGCGATCTTGGCCAGCCTGCGCCACACCGATGCTCTGGCCCTCCCCTTGCGCTTCGCCGCCCAGACCGCTCGCGAGTTCGGCGCCCGCTCGGTCGGCTTGATCGCACCCTATCTCGGCTATATGCGCCAGGACACTCGCTTTCATCCTGGCGAGGCGGTCAGCACGCCGCTATTCGCGCAATTCCTTGAGGAGACCTTCGACTGGCTGGTGACCGTGGACCCGCATCTGCACCGCGTCGAGCGCCTGCAGTCTCTTTACCGGATCCCGGCGGCCCACGTGTCGGCAACGCCGGCCGTGGCCCGCTGGATCGCGCAGACCGTCCCCGACGCAGTGTTGATCGGGCCCGACAGTGAGAGCGAGCAATGGGTGGCGGGCATCGCCGCCCGATCCGGCATGCCCTACCAGGTACTCGCCAAGGAACGCCACGGCGACTACGACGTGCGCGTTAGCCTGCCTGACCCGGCGGCCTTGGCTGGCCGGACCCCGGTCCTGATCGACGACATCGTGTCGTCCGGCCGCACGATCCTGGAGACCCACACGCACTTGCGCCGACTGTCGCTGCCGCCGCCGTTGCTGGTCGCCATCCATCCGGTGTTCGCGGGCGATGCCTATACCCGCCTGCAGGAGGCAGGCCTGGCCCGCATCGTCAGCACCGACACCATTCCCCACCCGTCGAACGCGATCGCCCTAGGCGCGGACCTCGCCGCCGCGGCATCGATCCTGATGGCCGCTTCGACCGATTCCCCGGAGGACCCATGAACCTGCATCTCAACTGCTGCACCGCCGACCAGCTCTCGGCCGCCGAGCGCCAGCGGATCCTTCAACTGGCCGACGCCCACCGACAGGCCGATCCCGCGTTCGCCCATTGGGCGGCCGGTTACGGCGTGATCCGGCATGACCCGCTCACCCAGCTCCGGGTCCGCCAGATGGTGGAAGAGTTGGTGGCCCTGGGCCGCACGCCCGATGCCGGCACCGCCTGGCAGCGCCTCGCCGCGGCCGACCGTGTCACCAGCGCCGGCATGTGGCTGGTGGCGCACATGACCTACAGCCAGCGGGTCCGTACCGACGGTGCGGCTCTCGAGTTTGATGACTTCAAGACCACGCCCGAAGGCCATACCGGCGGGTCCCTCAACATGGTGTCTGCCTATGCCGGCTACCTGCTGATGGACGCCCTGGATGGCGTCACCCGCGCGTGGATGATGGGCCAGGGACACTGCGTGGCTGCCATCGATGCACTCAACCTGCTGGTTGGCAACATGACCGACCGGCACGCCGAACGTTATGACCTTTCCGACGCAGGGCTGAGCCGGTTCGTCGGCGACTTTTACGCCTACACACTCAATCCAGACGGGACGCCAGCGTCGCCGCTAGGCTCTCACGTCAATGCCCACACCGCAGGGGGCGTGATGGAAGGCGGCTATCTCGGCTTTGCCGAGCTGCAGTACGTGCATGCACCGCTCAAGGACGAACGTCTAGTCGCATTCCTCAGCGACGGTGCGTTCGAGGAACAGCGTGGCAGCGACTGGGCGCCGCGCTGGTGGCGTGCCGAAGACAGCGGGCTGGTCAGCCCGATCATCATCCTCAACGGGCGGCGCATCGAACAGCGCAGCCAGATCACCCAGCAGGGCGGCGAGCGTTGGCTGGACCGACACCTGCGATTAAACGGCTTTGATCCGATCGCCCTGGACGGTCGCGATCCGGCCAGCATCGCGTGGGGCATCCACGTAATGGAGTCGCGCCTGCAAGCGGGCGCCGCCGTCCCCGGTTCCGACGTGCGACTGCCCTATGGCATCGCCGAAACCATCAAGGGCTTTGGTTTCCCCGGCGCCGGCACCAACGCCTCGCACAACCTTCCCCTGCCCGGTAATCCCGCGAGGGACGCTGAGGCGCGCACGCTCTTCAATGAAGGCACCGCAGCGCTGTTCGTGGCCTTCCCCGAGCTCGAAGAAGCCATTACCGCACTCAACAGCCACGATGTCCAGCAGCGGGTGCGCGAGCGTGACCATGCGCTGGCCGATCGCCAGGTGGACACGCCGCGCGTTCCAGCGATTGCCGACCGCAGTACCGGCGGTGAGAGCTCGCCGATGACCGCGCTCGACGAGCAGTTCGTCGCCATCGCCGAAGCGAACCCGGGATTACGCGTGCGCGTGGGCAATCCTGACGAGCTGCGCAGCAACAAGCTCGACCGCACCCTGGACGCGATGAAACACCGGGTGCACGAACCCGAGCCCGGTGTCGCCGAATCGGCCATTGGCGCGGTCATCACCGCGCTCAATGAGGAAGCCGTGGTCTGCGCCGCCCTCGGCAATAAGGGCGGTCTGAATCTGGTGGTCACCTACGAGGCGTTCGCACCGAAGATGCTCGGCGCTGTGCGCCAGGAACTAATCTTCGCGCGCCATCTGGCGCAGGCTGGACGCCCGCCCGGTTGGCTCGGCGTTCCGCTGGTTCTTACTTCGCACACCTGGGAAAACGCAAAGAACGAGCAGTCCCACCAGGATCCGACCATGGCCGAGGCGCTCCTGGGCGAAATGGCCGACATCTCGCGCGTGGTGTTTCCGCCTGACGCCAACGGTGCCGCGGCAGCCCTCGCCCACGCCTACGCCCAACGCGGCACCGTCACCACCCTGGTCGTCCCCAAGCGGCCGGTACCTCATGAGCTGACGCCACAGCAGGCTCAGTCACTGGCCGTGACCGGCGCGACGTGTCTGGCTGGCGATCCGGCGACAGCGGCGATCCTGCTGGTCGCCACCGGGGCTTACCAGTTGCAGGAAGTGCGCCGCGCACGCGCGCGTCTCGTCGAACGCAATGTGTCGGCGGCGATCCTCTATCTCGGCGAGCCCGGCCGGTTCCGCACGCCTCGCGATCCGGCGGAGGCACGGTACGTGCACCCGGACAGCGAGGTCCAGGCGCTGTTCCCGCTCGATCGGCCACGCGTATTCGTCACGCACACCCGGCCCGAACCTTTCTTGGGCGCGCTGCGTCGGCTCGACACCGGCCCGGCCACAACCGCGGCGCTGGGCTTCGTCAACCGCGGCGGCACGTTGGACGTGCCGGGACTGCTGTTCGCCAACCGAAGCACGTGGGCGCACGTGGTCGACACGGCTGCGGGCGTCCTCGGCAAGTCCCGTGACAGCCTATTGTCCGACGCGGAGCTGGCGGCAGTGGATGGTCGGGGCGATCCGGCCACCATCCTGCGTCCTGCAACGGGGCTAGCGCCATGAGCTGGCCGGCCAGGACCTCGCGCTGATGGCGGGCACGGTGCGGCGGGGAGGCCAGATTGCCTGGGCCGGACTGAAGCTCGGAGTCGCCGTGCTGCGCCTGCGCCGGCGCGCACCCGACCGGCTCCCCGCATACGTCAGCACCACCTTGGTGGGGCTGGGCACCACCTTCGTCAAACTGGGCCAGGGCTTGAGTCTGCGCTGGGACTTGCTGCCAGCGCCTTATCGTGAGGCGCTGTCGCGATTGCACAGCGACGTGCCGGCGTTTTCTGCGGATCAGGCCAAACGCATTGTCAAACACGCGTTCGGCGCACCGGTCGACGAATTTTTCGCCAGCTTCGATGACAAGCCGCTGGCCGCGGGGTCGGTGGCCCAGATCCATTCTGCACGCATGCATGATGGTCGCGACGTGGTCGTCTCTTTCGCCGCTGCGGGATTGCTCTCGCTGCGGCTGGTCACGGCCATCGCCCGGGCACCTGTGAACTCCCGGCGGCTGCTGGCCCTCAATGTAGGCCCCACCACGCTAAAGGGAGCGGTGCTGTATCCGCTGTGGCACGAACAATTGGACGTGCACACGATAATGGGCGGAACTGATATGAAAGGTCCGTCGACGACCGCCGAATCGCCACAACTGAGCCCGCATCTGGGTCGGTGCCACGTCAATCTGAATTCGATCCAATCTGGTCGGTTCCAGCCGGAGCAACAAACATCCGGAATGGCCGGTTTCCCAACAGGGTGTTATAGAACTTCTGATCTATCTCCCCACTAATGCATCACTGCATCACTGCATCATTGCATCCTTGAAGGCGGACCCATGAAGCAACACAACCATCATCAGCACGATCATCAATCGCATGACGAGTACGCTCCCACTACCCGAAAAGCTGCTCATGACGACGCCCATGCCGGGCACGACAAGCATGCTGGCCACAGCGTGGCGATGTTCCGCGACAAGTTCTGGCTCACGCTGCTGCTGACCATCCCCACCGTGATCTGGAGTGGGATGATCCAGCATTGGTTCGACTACATTGCGCCACAGTTTCCGGGGTCGGCGTACATCCCGGCGGTGTTCGGCACGATCGTGTACTTCTACGGTGGCTGGCCGTTCCTCATCGGCGGGTACCACGAGCTGCGCAATCGTCTGCCGGGCATGATGACGCTGATCTCACTTGCGATCACCGTCGCCTTCCTTTTCAGCGCGTTGGTCACGCTTGGTATTGTCGAGGGGTTGGACCTGTGGTGGGAGCTCGCGACGTTGGTGGCGATCATGTTGCTTGGCCACTGGATCGAGATGCGCTCGATCACGCAGGCACAGGGCGCTCTCAAGGAGCTCGCGAAGTTATTGCCTGATATGGCGGTCCGGTTAGATGAGACCGGCACCGCGAAAGAAGTCCCTGTCGCGCAACTGAAGCGCGGCGACCTGCTGCTCATCAGGCCCGGCGCGGCCATTCCCGCCGACGGTGTTGTGAAGGAAGGGACCAGCGCTGTCAACGAAGCGATGATTACCGGTGAGTCCAAGCCGATGGACAAGATTGCGGGCGCCAAGGTGATCGCCGGCACCGTCAACGGACAAGGCTCGCTGCGTGTCGAGGTGACGAAAATCGGCGACGAGACCGCGCTCGCGGGTATCATGCGGCTCGTCGAACAGGCTCAGTCGTCGCGCTCGCGCGCTCAAGCGCTGGCGGACCGGGCTGCGTTCTACCTCACGATCATCGCCATCGTCTCCGCCGCCATCACTGCCATAGTCTGGCCATTCTTCGGTCAGCCATGGAGCTTCACAATGCAGCGCGTGGTGACCGTGCTCGTGATCGCCTGCCCTCATGCGCTGGGTCTGGCCATCCCGCTGGTGACAGCGATCTCGACGACGATTGGCGCACGGAACGGACTGCTCGTGCGCGATCGGCGCGGCCTCGAAGAGGCTCGTCTTCTGAACACGATCGTATTCGACAAGACAGGAACGCTCACGCTCGGTTCGCATCGCGTCGTGAAGATCACCGCCGCCGACGGATTCGCCGACGACGAGGTGCTTCGCGTGGCCGCTTCCGTCCAGCGCGATGCCGAACATCCGATCGCTCAGGCTCTAATGACCAGCGCAAAGGAACAGGGCATCGACGTTCCGATGTCACAAGACTTCGAGTCCATGCCCGGGCGCGGCGTGCGCGCAGTCGTGGAGGAACGCTCGCTTCACGTTGGCGGGCCGGGGCTCTTGAGAATGCTCGCCGTGGAACCGAAAGAGACGCTTCGCCGGGCCGCCGAATCAGCGGCAGCCGCTGGTCAGTCTGCGACCTACCTGGTTGAAGGCGACCGGGTGCTCGCCGTGTTCGCGATTGCTGACGCCATCCGTCCCGAATCCTTCGATGCCGTGAAGCGTCTGCATGACAGCGGACTGGAGGTCGTCCTGCTGACGGGTGACTCCACGGCGGTCGCAAACGCCGTCGCGAAGGAACTCGCCATCGACACCGTCTTCGCCGAGGTATTGCCCGAAGACAAGGTGGCAAAGATTGAGGAACTGCAAGCCCAGGGCAAGCGCGTCGCGATGGTGGGTGACGGCGTCAATGACGCTCCGGCGCTGCTCACGGCCGACGTCGGCATCGCCATCGGCGCAGGTACGGACGTCGCGGTCGAGGCCGGCGACGTCGTGCTCGTGCGAAGCGACCCGCGCGACGTGCCGGCGATCATTGAATTGAGCAAGGCGACCTATCGCAAGATGATCCAGAACCTGTGGTGGGCCGCCGGCTACAACATCGTCGCCATCCCTCTCGCCGCTGGCGTTCTCGCCCCATGGGGGATCTTGCTGCAACCTGCACTTGGAGCAGTGCTCATGTCCCTGAGCACCGTCGTAGTGGCGATCAATGCGCAGCTGTTGCGCCGGGCGGTAAGGCACGGTGCGGGTTCAACCAGTCGTGTACTACAGCCTACTTGAGCTCCTCACAGAAGGCAGATGTAACGCGGGTCCGGTTCGTAAAATCGAACCCGCAACTGAGCTTCAGTCTGGACAAGAGTGCCGAACTGCTACGGCTGGACGACATGACAACGATGTAATGACGGCGACATCTTGGTGACATACGGCAATCATTATAGTGAAGCCACGCAACCAACCTTTAACTGACTACAGGCAAGGATCATCGCCATGAGTAAATTTCGTTTAGTTGTTTCGTCTATCATTTTAAGTTCGGCCAGCGCGCTCGCGGCAGCCCAAACAGCAGATGAGCACAACGCCCACCACCCTAATATGAACGCGACGGGCGAAACATCAACGCTCGCGCAGACACCTGCGGATCTTGCTTCGTTAGAAAAGAAAATGGATGCGCACATGCAGACGATGCACGCCTTTCACGAAAAGCTTCAGAAAGCCAGTCCGGAAGAACGGCAAGCGATGATGTCCGAGCATCATGAGCTAATGCAGGAAGGCATGAAAATGATGGGAATGGCGTCTGCGGGAATGCAAGGTATGGGAATGATGGGCAATATGCATTCCCAAACCACTGAAGATCAATCGGATGCACCATCGGCCGCACACCATACGATGATGCTAAAGCGTATGGACATGATGCAGTCAATGATGCAAATGATGATGGACCGTATGCCTGCACCGCACAGCCCAAATCAATAATGTGCCTACGAAGTGATATAACCTCACAACCAAAGGGTAAACCGACATGACCACCGAACATACGCATCCGCAACATGAACCTGTCCGCCCGAAGGGCGTAGAAGGCACCGGTACAGCAGAACAACTTCCTTCCGGACTGAATCAAACCGGGTTTTGAGGAGGCTTCATTTCCTGAGAGAATGAAGCTATGAAGAAACAAAATACCTTTTCGCCT
>NZ_NQOU01000012.1 GCF_003576595.1 Neopusillimonas maritima
GATTGGCTCGATAATTTCGATCATCACTGGCCCTATATTTACGATCACAGGTGGTTCCATTACACCGATCACTGACACACCTAACATTACATGTGTTTTTACACATTCTATGGAGGCTGAACAGGCATGGAAGAAGCAGCAGGACGCAAATATGTCATTGCGACAGATGTTGGGGGCACATGCACGGATACGGTAGTTTTCGCGGCGGGTGAGCCAATTCTTATGCCGGGAGAATTACGCAAAGCTATCTGGCTGATCTGGAACAGAAGCTGGCGCAGACGGCGTATAGAGGCCAGATCATGGTGATGCAAGGCTACGGTGGCCTGCTGCCGGCCAACGAAGCGGCCGACCGTTATCACCACACTGCACCGAAAATTGAAGTGGTATCGATTGGCGCGGGCGGCGGGTCGATTGTGAGCATCGATGAGGCAACCGGGGAGCCTCACGTGGTTATGGCCTGGGTGGTACCGAACCCACGTTAACCGATGTGTTCATGCTGGTTGGCTACATGGACCCAAGCACGTTCCTGGGCGGTTCGATCCAGTTGAATCCGGATGCCGCACGCAAGGCGTTTGATGAAAAAGTCGCCAAGCCCTGAACATGTCGGTTGAAGAGGCCGCAATCGGTATTTATCGGCTGGCGTCGGCTCAGATTACCGACCTGATACGAGAAATTACCGTTGAGCGTGGTCTGGATCCACGCGACTACGCACTGCATTCTTTTGGTGGTTCGTGCGGCATGCTGTCGGCCGATATCGTCCATCAATATGCCACAACGCGTACGCTACGCGCCGACACGGATCCGGAAGAAATTAATCGAATTTACGAGCCCATGGTGGCTGAAGCGCGTGAGCAGCTTAAGCAGGAAGGCTTTAAAGATGATGAGATCCGCCTGGAGTGGGCGGTCGATTTACATTATGCGCGCCAAGTAGTACATGAGCTGACCACAACGGTTCGCGGTGCAACCCCGATGGACCAGCAGGCCCTAGAGCAATTACTAAGTGATTTCGAGGCGTTATACGAAAGAAAGTATGGTAAAGGGTCTGCCTATCGCGAAGCAGGTATCGAAATGAAGTTGTTCCGCCTGACGGCGCGATATCTTTGTGGAAGCGCAAGGCAAACTCGCGCCCGCCGACATCTACAACTTCGACAAGCTCACCCCCGGAAATCGCCTGAGCGGCCCCGCGGTCATTCATACCCCTATCACCACCATCGTGTTGCAACAGGGTCAGAAAGCGATGATGGATGAGTACCGAAACATTGTTGTTGAACTGGAAGGAGGAGCCTGATTATGGATCCGATTACATATTCCATTATTCGCCACCGTTTATTCCGTGTGGTGGAAGAGGCGGTCATCACGCTTAAGCATGTGTCGGGCAGTGCGATTACCAATGAGGGCCATGACCTGATGGTTAGTCTGTACCGCGCTGACGGTTCCTTGCTCATGGGCGGGGTCGGGTTCCTGCACCATTTAACCAGTGCGGCCGAGGCATGCAAAGCGATTATTCGTCGTTTTGAAGGCCAGATTGAGCCGGGCGACATTTACATGCTGAATGACCCTTATACAGCGGCACTGCACACGTCGGACGTGTACCTGCTGCGCCCGATTCATCATGAAGGAAAGCTGGTTGCCTGGAGTGCGTGCTTTGTTCACGTATGTGACATCGGCGCCATGAACCCCGGCGGGTTCGCTCCCGATGCAGTGGACATCTACAGCGAAGGCTTTAGCAGCCCCGGCATCAAGCTGGTCAGCCGCGGTGAGTTGCGCCAGGACGTTTGGGATACTTTCCTGAACATGGTGCGCAGCCCGGAAATGGTGGCGCTGGATATGCGTGCATTGATTGCCTGCAATAACGTGGCGGGTGAACGTATGCTGGCGCTCATCGACAAGTACGGTGCCGACGCGGTGGATGAAGTGGGCAAAACGTTGATTGACCAGTCGGAGCAATTACTGCGCCAGCGCTTGCGTGAGTTGCCCGATGGTTCCTGGCAGTCGCGTCAGTACATTGATGTCCTGGGGGAAACGGCCAAGGTGCTGTTGACCATGACCAAGAAAGACGACACGCTTACTTTCGACTTCACCGGTTCCAGTCCGCAGTCGCGCTATAGCGTTAACTGCACGCAGTGGGCTTCGTTGGGTGGTTTGTTTGCACCCCTGTTCCCACTGCTGTGTTACGACATCACCTGGAATCAGGGCGCGGTTGAGCCGATACGCATGATTGCGCCGGAGGGCACGATTGTGAATTGCACGCGTCCCGCACCGGTGTCGGTGGCCACAGTGGGTGCCATTCAATCGGTCAACAACGCGGCTTGCTCCACCATTGGCAAAATGCTGGCGGCGAGCGAGAAATACAAAGAGGAAGCCACGTCGGTGTGGCACGCCAATCACTTTGCGGTGTTCATGTTTGGTCGCAATCGCGAAGGCCGCATGGCCATCGACATTCTTACCGAAACCTTTGCCGGTGCAGGTGGTGCGAAAACGTACGGTGATGGGGTGGATATCGGCGGTGAAATGCCCAACCCAATATCCCGCATGGCCAACGTTGAAACGGTGGAAGGCACTTTCCCGATTCGCTATCTGTTCCGCCGGCGCATGCTCGATTCCGGTGGTTCGGGCGAGTTCCGGGGCGGTCTGGGCGGAGAAATTGCCGTGGTGCCGCACGGTAGCCCAGATGGTGCGATTAACTTTGTACTGTCGGGCAAAGGGTCGAAATTCCCGATGAGCGATGGGCTGGCCGGGGGCGGTCCGGGTACGGCGAATGATTATGTGCTCTACAAAGGCGGCGTCGAGGTATCCGAAAGTGCGCGCATCGAGCAAACCGACGCGGAGTTGCTTACCGGAAATCGAGAGCCGATTAGTTGGGGGGTTTTCCCGCTGAAACAGGACGATGCTTTCTATTTGCGTTGGAATGGCGGCGGCGGCGTGGGCGATCCGTTAGCCCGGCCGGTTGAATCAATCGTGCGCGATGTGGCTACCCGTACTCTTTCCGCAGAGGCCGCAGAAAAAATTTATGGCGTGGTGATCCGTGATGGTTCAGCAGATGAGGAGGCAACACGCGCGTTGCGTCAATCCATGCGCCAGTCCCGTATCGAGCAAGGAGTTCATGCATGAGTAAGCGAATTTCCCCCACATTGAACCTGGACGACAAAGCCGGCCGGCAGTTTATTTGCTGCGCTTCTTGTGGTGCGGGCTTGGTCGAGTTCGGCGGTGAAACACATTGGAAAGACAAGGTGCCTGTAAAGGTTGCAGCGGTTGCGGGGCTGCATGGATGGTCGAAATCCGTGCAGCCCGATCTACAGCTGCGCGAGTTTTCCTGCCCGGAATGCGGTCATTTGCTGGACAGCGAAACAGGTTTGCCGGAGGACCCGTATTTATACGATGTGGTGAATCCTTAACGCGGAAAAGTAAATTTCTTTATTAGGTGAGGTTATGCATAAAGTTGGAGTTCGTCAGGAAGTAATCGATCGCGTGATGAAGCGACGTGGAAAAGTACACGTATTCGATGACTATCATCCGAAGAAGACCGCGCTGGTCGTGATTGATATGCAAGGCACATTTTGCGACGAGGGCGCACCTGCAGAGGTGGCATCTTCGCGGGGCATTGTGCCGAATTTAAATGCGCTAACGCCGAAGTTGCGTGAGTTGGGCGTGCCCGTTATGTGGGTGCTGCATGCCAATAGCAATTTCAAGGGTGAAAGTGATTGGGACATGTTCTACAACTACTTTGTTTCAGGTGATATTCGTGCGCGCACCATTGAAGCCAATTCGCCTGAGAATCAGGCCGTGTATTCGGGTTTGGATACCGGGCCGGAAGATATGGTGATTGTGAAAAACCGCTACAGCGCGCTTATTCCGGGTTCGTCTTCTTTAGAGCGCGTATTGCGCAGCTTGGGGATCGACAGCATTTTGATTGCCGGCACTAAAACCAATATTTGTTGTGAGTCCACGGCGCGCGACGCAATGATGATGGATTTCAGGGTCACGATGCTGGAAGACTGTTGTGCAGCGCTATCCGATGACGAGCACCGTGCGGCGTTGGAGAACATTGTGCAGCAGTTTGGCAATGTCATGACAAGTGATGAGGTTGTGAAGCGTTTGCAGCAAAACGCTTGAATGTAGTTCCGTTTCGGGGGCGCTTTGCCCCCACTTTAAATTTACGGAGGTTGGTATGTTAAGAAGCATTATGGTGGCAATGTGTCTCCTGGTTATGCCGGTTTTGTCGCATGCCCAGGCCGATAAACTGAAAGTGGCATTGGTGTTGCCGGGTTCGGTGACCGACGGCACGTTCAACAGTGCGGCAGCGGAAGGCATTAAAAAGGCTCAAGAGAAATATCCGAACCTGCAGGTTTCCATTCGCGAAAACACACAGGTTGCCGAAGCGCAGGAAGCGTTGTCTGCTTATGCGCGTGATGGGTACGACATTGTGATCGGCCATGGCTTCCAGTTTGCCGACCCCGCCAAACGAATTCATAAACGTTTTCCCGATACCTGGTTCATTATCAATACCGCGAAGGTTGCCGAGGCGCCTAACCTGGCATCGTTCGACAACCGCTGGGGTGATGCGGGCTATATAGCGGGCGCAGTTGCGGCATTGCTGACCGAAAGCGGAAAAATCGGCAATATTCCTGCCATTCCTGTTCCCACCATTCAAGAGTATGACGATGGTTTCAAACGAGGTGCGCAACGCATTAACCCAGATATTGAGGTGATGTCGGCTTATGTGGGCTCGTTCTCCGATATTGCCAAAGCCAAAGAAATTACCGCCAGCATGATTAATAGTGGTGCTGACGTGGTTTCGGCAATTGGCAATGAGAACGTAATGGGTACGTTGCAGGCGGCAAAAGAAAAAGGGGTAGTGATGATTGGCACCGCCTTTGATTCCGCCGCCTTGGCACCGGATACCATTGCCACAACCGCGCTCATCAATTTCGACGTCAACATTGACATGGCCATTGGCAAAGTTATTGATGGCACGATTGAGCCCAAGAACTATCTGTTGGGCTTGAATGAGAACGGGATTGGTCTGGCGCCTTATCGCAAGTTCGAAGACAAGTTGTCTGCTGAAGACAAGGCCAAGATAAAAGAAATTATGGACGGCATCCGTGCCGGCACAATCGACGACCTTCCCGAGATCCGTTAAAGCGGTGTCCTATGTTGTTATTTGAGTACGGTGTTGCATGACGGTTAACGCACCACCTTTATTGTCGCTGGAAGGGTTAACCAAGGCCTTTGGGGCCTTGGTTGCCAATGATCATATTGGTTTTGATGTGGCACCCGGAGAAGTCGTTGGCATTCTTGGTGAAAACGGCGCCGGAAAGTCGACCCTGATGAACATGATTTCGGGTTTGATCACCCCTGATTCGGGGGTGATCAAAATGGATGGCAAGCCCATTGTGCTGCACTCTCCACGTGACGCAACCGACGCCGGCATTGGAATGGTGCATCAGCATTTCAAGTTGGTGGGGGCCTTCACGGTTGCCGAGAACCTGGCGTTGGGCGACCGTCGTTGGGGCAAAGGCTGGTTGAAGCTCGACCAATTGAAAAAAGAGTTACAACCCATAGCCGATCAGTTGGGTATGCCGATTCCTTTCGATCAGCGTGTTGAAAAATTAACTGTTGGTGAACAGCAGCGCGTAGAAATTCTGAAGGTGCTGGCGCGCAGGCCGCGCCTTTTGATTCTGGATGAGCCAACGGCAGTGTTGGCGCGTGAAGAGCGCCCTGCACTATTCCGTATGGTCGCCGAACTGGCCGCGCAAGGCACGGCCGTCATCATCATCAGCCACAAGCTGGAAGATATTCTCGAATGCTGCAAGCGTGTTGTGGTGATGCGTTTGGGCAAAGTTGTCAGTATTTCGGATGTGGGCGGCAAAACCCGCGAAGATCTGGTGCGTCTACTGGTGGGCGACACACTACCCGCGTTAAGCGAGCGTGTGACGCCTGTTGAGCAAGGGCAATCTTTGTTGAAAGTTGAAGGTGTGTCGTTGAAACGACCCAACGGAACGGTGGCATTGGACGGCGTCAGTTTTGATGTTCGTTCAGGAGAAATACTTGCGCTGTGCGGCGTCGATGGGAATGGACAAACTGAACTGATGAGTTTGGCGGCGGGCCTGCTCAAACCCGATTCGGGTTTTCTTGATTATTGGTTTGCGCCGGGTCGCCGGGGGCTGGATTCGGCCCGCGTTCGTGCCGGGGGTGTGTGTCATATTCCGGAAGACCGTTTGCGTGATGCCGTTCTTCCGGGTGCCAACTTGGCAGACAACTATTTGCTCACGCAATTACGACGTTCGCGTTTTAACCTGAAAGGTTGGCTTCGGCCGGCGCCGTTGCTAGCCGACCTGGCCGAGTCGGTGAAGTCTTATTCGGTAAAAACGCCCGGTCTGGGCGCGCGGGTGAATCAACTTTCCGGCGGTAATCAGCAGAAACTGGTTCTGGCGCGCGAAATGGCCACCAGACCTGAATTAATTTTGGCGGCACATCCAACCCGCGGTTTGGATGTGCAAACCATCGCTTTTGTGAATAACGAGTTGCTGGCGGCACGTGCGCGAGGTGCCGGCGTGTTGTTGTCGTCGGCCGACCTGGGAGAGGTTTGGCAGGTGGCTGATCGTATTATGGTGTTATCGGGCGGGCGTTTGCATGGCCCGGCCCATCTTTCCGAAACATCGCTGCACGAGGTAGGAAAATGGATGACCGATCGATGACCCGGTGGCCCTCTTCTTATCAGTGGTGGTTGTTTCTGGCGGTGGTTGCCGTTACGTTGCTCATTCCGGCGCTGTTTATTCTGGTTGCCGGCAAGAACCCCATCACGGCGTATGCCTCGTTATTGTCGTATACCTTGGGAACCCGCAACGGTTTTTACGAAGTCATTACGCAATGCATACCGCTTGTATTGGTTAGCTTGGGCGTTGCCGTTGCGTTTCGGGCCGGTGTTTTTAATATTGGTGGCGATGGGCAGTTATTATCCGGTGCCATGCTGAGTTTCGTATTTGCGCCGTACGTGGCGCATTTGCCCATGCCGTTAAATATGCTGGTTTACCTCTTTCTCGGCTTTGTGGGCGGGGGCCTGTTGGGTATGTTTGTGGGCTGGCTGAAGGTGCGCTTTCGAGCCAGCGAAATCATTACGACCATTGTGTTGAACTTCATCGTGCTGCAGGTACTGAGCTGGCTGATTCGCGGCCCGCTGCAAGAGCCTGCCCGGCTAATGCCTTGGTCTGATTATCTTCCGGAAAGCCTGATTTTGTTTCCTATTATTGATGGGTCCAGGATACATGCGGGCTTGTTTGTGGCGATTGCCGCGGTGATCGTGATGGCGGTGGTTATCGGTAAAACCTCGTTCGGGTACAAATTGACGGCGGTTGGCAAAAATCCGTTTGCGGCCCGGTACGCCGGCCTTAAGGAAGGGCGAATTATTGTTCTGGCCATGCTGGTGAGTGGTGGTCTGGCCGGGTTGGCGGGAAGTATTCAGGTGGCGGCAATTCATGAACGCTTGCAGGATGATTTTGCTTCCGGCTATGGTGAGGCCGCCATTGCGATTGCGCTGATGGCGCGTTTGTCACCGGCCTTTATTCCCTTGGCGGCCCTGCTGTTTGGTGTGTTTTATGTGGGGGCGGGTGTGCTGCAACGAGAGGTTGGTGTGCCTTTTCCTATTGTCAAGATTATCGAAGGGATCGTTATTTTGGGCTTCCTGTGCTTTGAGGCGTTGTCTAACCGTCGCAAGGAGGCGCACTAATGGAACTGATTATTATTGGTCTGATTGCTGCGGGGGTGCGCTTAAGTATTTCCATTGCGTATGCCGCGTTAGGCGAAATGGTGGGGCAGCGGGCCGGCGTCATGAATGTGGGGCTGGAAGGTATTATGCTGTTTTCAGCATTTATTTCCGCCTGGATTGCTGTGGTGTCCGGCAGCCCCTGGATTGGCCTGATGGCGGCGGTACTGGGCGGGGTATTGCTTGGCGCCGTGCATGCGCTCTTTTCAATTACATTGGGCGCCAATCAAATTGTTTCCGGGCTGGCCCTGGTGGTGTTGGGCGGCGGATTGTCGGGTTTTGGCTATCGGCTCACTATTGGGGCCTCGCCGGTTTCCATACCGTATTTTCATCAGGTCGATTTCGGCCCGTTAAGTGATATACCAATTTTAGGGCCGATCGTCTTTGGTCATAATATTCTCGTATATATTGCGATTGCGCTGGCTTTTTTGCTCTACTACCTTATGCCGCGCACTTCGTTGGGCCTGGCTTTGCGTGCCGCCGGTGAAAATCCGGCAGCGGCGGATGCCGCCGGATTGCGTGTCAACGCCTTGCGGTTTGGCGCCGTCGTATTCGGGGGCGCTATGGCGGGCATGGGGGGCGCTTTCCTGGTGCTGGGTCAAGTTCATGCGTTTGTTGAAGGTATGGTGGCGGGGCGTGGCTTTATCGCCATTGCATGCGTGGTTTTCGGGGGTTGGCATCCGTTGGGTGTGCTGCTGGCTTGCATGGGTTTTGGTTTGGCCGATGCGTTGCAAATAAGGCTTCAAATCTGGTATCCCAGTGTGCCCTACCAGTTCTTTGTCATGTTCCCGTATGTGGTGGCATTGGGCACATTGGTATTTTTCGCCAGCAGGTCAATTGGGCCGGCCGCGCTGGGCGAACCGTTCAGGTCTTTAAGACGATATGTAAAATTGCGTTAATCCACAATCAGCACATGCCAGTGAAAATGTAAATTAACGCTGTCTGACCAAACGGAATTACTCTGGAATTGAATATAATGACGGCCATGCTCAAAGAAGACTTTTCACCTCCCAATCTGGATCTCGACCGGAATTTCGCCTTCCAGATGGCGTCAATTATTTTCCGGCTCGAGCAAGATCTGCGGGATTCTTCTTTGCGCCAGCTCGATATCACTTACATGCATTTTCGGGTTTTGCAGTATTTGCTCGATGAAGACGGCAAAAAAATTGGTGAAATTGCCAAGGCCATTGTGGCTCGTCCTCCGGTTCTTAGCCGGGTTATCGACCAAATGGAACAACGAAAACTGGTGCGGCGCAACCCCGACGCGAACGACAGCCGGTTAACCCGCGTTTACTTAACGCAGGAAGGGCGCGATAAATACGCTCAAGCCTGGCCGGCGGCACATAAAATTATTCATTACGCCCTCGAGGCACTCACCCCGGAAGAGCAGGAATCGTTTTCCGAGTGCCTGCGAAAAATTGGCGATCATGTCTGCCGGTAATATGAACATCGCTTTGTAGCGCGCCTTCGGTGTTGCGGGCAGGGCGTTGTTGTATTGACCATTGCAAAACTTTCGTGCTACCATGGCAAGCTATCCGAAGAATATGCGGTAACGCGTATTCGTTAAATGTTTTGTGCTGGTGTTCTTGCCAGTTTTATCGGCACAAAGCATGTGCCGGCAGAGCCGGATAGCTGCAAGACCCGCTCTTTTACGTTTGTGATGCGTTGTGGGCGGTTTTTGCGTGAAACCGCCCAAGTTTTTATGGTTGCGTTTTTATTAATAATGAAAACGAGGGCGCTGCCAATAGTTTCAGGAATCGGTTTGTTGCCGGTTTTTTGTTCACAACGTAATTCAGTACGTTAGTACTTAAAGGATGCATTAAGGTCATGCCAACCATTGCTCAACTCGTGCGCAAGCCACGTGCTATTAGCCGCGCCGGTAGCAAGAGCCCCGCTCTTGAAAGCTGCCCTCAGCGCCGTGGTGTGTGTACTCGTGTATATACCACTACCCCTAAAAAACCTAACTCGGCACTGCGTAAAGTCGCCAAGGTTCGTCTTACTAATGGTTTCGAAGTTATTTCGTACATTGGTGGTGAAGGTCACAACCTGCAGGAGCACTCCGTGGTCCTGGTTCGCGGTGGCCGTGTAAAAGACCTTCCTGGTGTGCGTTACCACATTGTTCGCGGTTCGCTCGACTTGCAAGGCGTGAAAGATCGCAAGCAGTCACGTTCCAAGTACGGTGCCAAGCGCCCCAAGAAATAAACAATACCCGGCTGGTTCGCCAGTCATTCAGTGCAGCCGTGAAATAGTTCATGGCATGTAAGTGGTCATTCCGTTAATGAATGGCCGTCGCCGTTTAAAACGGCAACTGAACTGTCACAAGGAAATTTTAAAATGCCTCGTCGTCGCGAAGTCCCCAAACGTGAGATTCTCCCTGATCCAAAATTCAGCAGCGTAGAACTTGCGAAATTTATGAACGTTGTTATGTTGTCCGGTAAAAAAGCCGTCGCCGAACGTATTGTTTACGGCGCGCTTGACCAAGTCCAGGCGAAAACTGGCAAAGAGCCCCTGGAAGTGTTTAATACCGCCATTAACAACATTAAGCCTGTTGTTGAAGTAAAAAGCCGCCGTGTCGGTGGTGCCAACTATCAAGTGCCGGTTGAAGTGCGTCCCGTGCGCCGCCTGGCGCTTGCCATGCGCTGGTTGCGTGAAGCAGCCAAGAAGCGTGGCGAGAAATCGATGGATCTGCGTTTGGCCGGTGAGCTGATGGACGCCGCCGAAGGCCGTGGCGCCGCGATGAAGAAACGCGAGGACACACACAGAATGGCAGAGGCCAACAAAGCCTTCAGCCATTTCCGTTGGTAATTTAAGGACACACAAATGGCCCGTAAAACCCCAATTAACCGCTATCGGAATATTGGTATCTCTGCTCACATCGATGCAGGGAAAACCACGACCACCGAACGCATTCTTTTTTACACCGGTGTAAGCCATAAAATTGGTGAAGTGCACGACGGCGCCGCCACGATGGACTGGATGGAGCAGGAACAGGAACGTGGTATTACCATTACTTCCGCTGCCACAACCGCATTCTGGAGCGGCATGGCCAATGATTACCCCGAGCACCGCATTAACATCATCGACACCCCGGGTCACGTTGACTTCACCATTGAAGTGGAACGTTCCATGCGCGTGCTCGACGGTGCCTGCATGGTGTATTGCGCGGTAGGTGGCGTTCAGCCCCAGTCAGAAACAGTTTGGCGTCAGGCAAACAAGTACGGCGTACCGCGCTTGGCATTTGTGAACAAAATGGACCGCACGGGCGCTAACTTCTTCAAGGTGCACGATCAGCTGAAAACGCGCTTGAAAGCGAATCCTGTGCCGGTCGTTATCCCAATCGGGTCGGAAGAAAACTTCAAAGGCGTGGTTGACCTTGTCAAGATGAAAGCCATCATCTGGGACGAGGAAACCATGGGTATGAAGTTCGAGTATCAAGACGTGCCGGCCGAACTCGTTGATACAGCTAACGAGTGGCGTGAAAAGCTGGTTGAATCTGCGGCTGAAGCCAACGAAGAACTCATGAACAAGTACCTGGAATCGGGTGAGTTGTCTGAGCAGGAAATTCATCAGGGCCTGCGTATTCGCACCCTTGCCAATGAAATTCAGCCGATGTTGTGCGGCACCGCATTCAAGAACAAAGGCGTTCAGCGTATGCTTGACGCCGTGATCGATTACCTGCCTTCACCGGTGGACATTCCTCCCGTTGAAGGGCTCGACGACGAAGGTAATACCATTACTCGTGAAGCGCGCGACGATGCCAAGTTCTCGGCGTTGGCGTTCAAGCTCATGAGCGATCCGTTTGTGGGTCAGTTGACCTTCGTGCGCGTGTATTCGGGTGTGTTGAAGTCCGGCGATACGGTTTACAACCCTGTTAAGGGCAAGAAAGAGCGTATCGGCCGTATTTTGCAGATGCACGCGAACAACCGTGAAGAGCTCAAGGAAGTTTTGGCGGGCGACATTGCCTCTGTTGTGGGTTTGAAAGACGTCACGACAGGTGAAACCCTGTGTGATCTCGATTCCCACATTTTGCTTGAGCGCATGGAGTTCCCTGAGCCGGTTATCTCTCAGGCGGTCGAACCTAAGTCGAAAGCCGACCAAGAGAAAATGGGTATTGCGTTGTCTCGTTTGGCACAGGAAGATCCTTCTTTCCGCGTACGTAGCGACGAAGAGTCGGGTCAAACCATTATTTCCGGTATGGGTGAGTTGCACCTGGAAGTCCTGGTTGACCGTATGAAGCGCGAATTCAACGTTGAAGCCAACATCGGTAAGCCTCAGGTCGCTTATCGTGAAACCATTCGCAAAACGTGCGAGGAAGTTGAAGGTAAGTTCGTCAAGCAGTCGGGCGGTCGCGGTCAGTATGGTCACGTTGTGCTCAAGCTCGAGCCTCTGCCTCCCGGTGGTGGTTACGAATTCGTTGACGCCATTAAGGGCGGCGTGGTTCCGCGTGAATACATTCCGGCCGTTAATCGCGGTATCGAGGAAACATTGGGCGCCGGCGTTATTGCGGGCTACCCGGTCGTTGATGTCAAGGTTACGTTGTTCTTCGGTTCTTACCACGACGTTGACTCGAACGAAAACGCGTTCCGTATGGCTGCTTCCATGGCGTTCAAAGAAGGTATGCGCAAAGCCAGCCCCGTGCTGCTTGAGCCGATGATGGCTGTTGAGGTTGAAACACCTGAAGATTATGCCGGTACCGTTATGGGCGACTTGTCGTCACGTCGCGGCATGGTCCAGGGTATGGATGAAATTCCGGGCGGTAGCAAGCTTATTCGTGCTGAAGTACCGCTGTCAGAGATGTTTGGTTACGCCACCAGCCTGCGTTCGCAAACGCAAGGTCGCGCAACCTACTCAATGGAGTTCAAGCATTACGCGGAAGCGCCAAAAAGTGTGTCTGACGAAATTGTCAGTGCACGCAACGGTTAATGCAGTACCTGCTTTCCTGAAAACAGGCAGGCAGGTTAAATTTTTTAGTTTCCTTGAATATCACGGATAGGATTAAAAGACATGGCAAAAGGAAAATTTGAGCGGACCAAACCGCACGTAAACGTGGGCACGATTGGCCACGTTGACCACGGCAAAA
>NZ_NQOU01000013.1 GCF_003576595.1 Neopusillimonas maritima
AAGAAGGTCTGCGCTTTGCGATTCGCGAAGGTGGTCGTACCGTGGGCGCCGGCGTCGTCGCTAAAATTCTTAAGTAAAATTTGCAGTTGTAATTTGGCAGCCTCAGGTTTAAAAACCTGGCTGCCAGCGTCGTTTCAAGGCAATCGGGTTAATGATTGTTTTGCGGATTTAGGGGTATAGCTCAATTGGCAGAGCGTCGGTCTCCAAAACCGAAGGTTGTAGGTTCGATTCCTACTGCCCCTGCCAAACTCCGAAGGCGCAAGAATTGCAAAGGGCTGTTTAACCAAGCCGGAATATGTCGAACACAAACGTAGAAACCGTTACCAGTATTGCTGATCGCATTAAGTTGGCGTTGGCGGTATTGGTTATTATTGCTGGAATTGTTTCATTTTCAGTACTCAGCGATCAGCCTGCGGTTGTTCGCGTCGCGCTGTTCATTGCCAGTTTAATCGTGGCTGCCGGCATTGCCTGGATGAGCGAGCCTGGGCGACGCACGATCAGCTTCGGTCGTGATTCTTACGGTGAGTTAAAACGTGTGGTGTGGCCAACCCGAAAGGAAGCCATGCAAATGACAGGCATTGTTTTTGTGTTTGTCATTATTATCGGCATTTTTCTGTGGCTGGCCGATAAAGCATTGGGCTGGGTTATATACGGCCTATTGCTTGGCTGGAGATAAAGGACACCCATGAGTAAGCGCTGGTATGTTGTCCATGTCTATTCCGGCATGGAGAAAAGTGTCCAGAAAGCATTGCTCGATCGTATCGAGCGTGCCGATCTGCAAGACAAGTTCGGTGAAATTCTGGTGCCTTCCGAAGAAGTGTTGGAAGTTAAAGGTGGGAAAAAGTCCATTACCGAGCGTCGTATTTTCCCCGGCTATGTCTTGGTGGAAATGGAGCTTACCGATGAAACCTGGCACTTGGTGAAAAGCACCAACCGGGTAACCGGGTTTTTGGGTGGTTCGGGAAATCGCCCTGCGCCTATTTCCCAGAAGGAAGTCGACAAGATTCTTTCGCAAATGGAAGAAGGTGTCGAGAAGCCCAAACCCAAGGTTCTATTTGAAGTGGGTGAAATGGTTCGTGTTAAAGAAGGGCCGTTTGCCGATTTCAACGGTAACGTCGAAGACGTTAACTACGAGAAAAGCAAGGTGCGTGTTTCGGTCACTATTTTTGGCCGTGCCACACCAGTTGAACTCGATTTTGGTCAAGTCGAAAAGACTTAATTATTTAACCCCGGGGAGCCAATGTTTTAGTGCATTGGCGTTTGTACCCGCAAGGAGCTGAAAATGGCGAAAAAAATCGTCGGCTTCATCAAGCTGCAAATCCCAGCTGGTAAAGCCAATCCTTCCCCTCCCGTTGGTCCGGCTCTCGGTCAGCGTGGTTTGAACATCATGGAATTCTGCAAGGCGTTTAACGCACAAACGCAGAGTCTGGAGCCTGGTCTTCCTATTCCGGTTGTTATTACCGCGTACGCCGACAAGAGCTTTACTTTCATCATGAAAACACCGCCTGCGGCTGTTCTCATCAAGAAAGCCGCCGGTATCCAGAAAGGCTCTGCACGCCCTAACGCCGACAAAGTTGGCAAGCTTACGCGTGAACAAGCCGAAGAAATCGCAAAAACCAAAATGCCCGACCTGACTGCCGCCGATATGGACGCCGCTGTTCGTACGATTGCAGGTAGTGCTCGCAGCATGGGTATCACGGTAGAAGGGGCATAACATGGCTAAGTTAAGCAAACGCGCAGCTGCGATTAAAGAAAAAATCGACCGCAACAAATTCTACGCAGTGAATGAAGCATTGGCGCTGGTTAAAGAAACCGCCACCGCCAAGTTCGATGAGTCCATCGACGTTGCCGTTCAACTGGGTATCGATCCCAAGAAATCCGACCAACTGGTTCGTGGTTCCGTTGTTCTGCCCGCCGGTACCGGTAAGAGTGTTCGTGTCGCTGTTTTTGCTCAGGGCGAAAAAGCCGACGCGGCAAAAGAAGCGGGTGCTGACATTGTGGGCATGGAAGATCTGGCTGAAAGCATCAAGGGCGGCAACCTGAATTTCGACGTTGTCATCGCTTCGCCCGACGCCATGCGCGTTGTGGGTGCGTTGGGTCAGGTTCTGGGCCCACGTGGCTTGATGCCGAATCCGAAAGTGGGCACGGTAACACCCGACGTGGCTCAGGCGGTAAAGAACGCCAAGGCAGGTCAGGTGCAGTACCGTACCGATAAGGCCGGTATTATTCACGCCAGCATTGGTCGCGCTTCTTTTGAAGTTGAACAATTGCAAAGCAATCTGGCTGCACTGATCGATGCGTTGAACAAAGCGCGTCCCACAGCTGCAAAAGGTATTTATCTGCGTAAAGTCGCCGTTTCCTCCACCATGGGTGGCGGTGCTCGCGTAGAAGTGGCTTCATTGGCTGCTTAAGTCACTGAAGTTGTAAAGAACTTTGGGCGCACCCCGGCAGAATTGGGGTGTTGCTGTCAAAGACCGCTGGAGCCTTGAAGTGATTTCACATCAGGCTTAATCCGGTTTCTGGCAACAGAACCGATCCAGCGCAGACGGCGCCCATGGAAGAATTCTTTTTTGTTTTAAAGAACTCGACCAGGAGCGCCGCATTCGGTAGATGCCCGGGACCCTCCTGGGTGTCATTAGATGGAGTGTTCAAACCGTGAGTCTCAATCGCAAAGAGAAAGCGGTAGTTGTCGAAGAGGTTGCTGCGCAGGTAGCACAAGCTCAATCGATTATTACTGCCGAGTACCGTGGTCTGGACGTCGCTGCCGTCACCGTATTGCGCAAACAAGCGCGTGAGTCGGGTGTGTATCTGCGTGTTCTGAAGAATACGCTGGTTCGCCGTGCACTTGCCGGCACGCCTTTTGAAGGCATGTCAGCAAGTTTGAAGGGTCCGCTGATCTATGGCATTAGTGATGATCCTGTTGCGGCTGCCAAAGTACTTGCCGATTTCGCAAAAAGCAACGACAAGCTGGTTATTACGGGTGGTTCGCTGCCCGACAATCAGCTTAACAAAGATGGCGTTATGGCCTTGGCCACCCTGCCGTCGCGTGATGAGTTGCTGGCGAAACTGATGGGTACGATGCAAGCCCCTGTCACGCAGTTTGTGCGTACGCTCAACGAAGTTCCAACCAAGTTCGTACGTGGCCTCGCCGCCGTGCGCGATCAAAAGGAAGCTGCATAAGCAGTTGGAAACTGAGTCGAACGACACAGCGATACCCAACCCTGGAAATTATTCAATTTTGGAGTTCTAGAAATGGCATTAAGCAAAGCAGAAATCCTCGACGCGGTCGCTAATCTGACCGTTCTCGAGTTGTCCGAGCTCATCTCGGAAATGGAAGAAAAGTTTGGCGTGTCCGCCGCCGCAGCCGCTGTGGCTGTTGCTGCTCCCGCTGCAGGTGGTGGCGCAGCCGCTGCTGAAGAAAAAACTGAGTTCGACGTTGTTCTGGCCGAAGTCGGCGCCAACAAGGTTAGCGTGATTAAAGCTGTTCGTGAAATCACCGGTCTTGGCCTGAAAGAAGCTAAAGACATGGTCGATGGCGCACCTAAAGCAGTTAAAGAAGGTGCCAGCAAAGAAGACGCTGAAGCTGCTAAAGCCAAGCTTGAAGAAGCTGGTGCTAAAGTCGAACTTAAGTAAGACTTTTGCCGTACGCCCGGGCAGGTTTCGGCCTTCCCGGGCTTTTGCGTCTCCAGAAAACCCGTCTTGTCAGTGGTGTTTTCTGAACCAGTCGGGTTCTCTGGAGTCGTAAACCGGGGCCGTGGTTGACGGCCCATGTAACCCCTCGAGTCGGAGTGCTCATGCCTTATTCGTACACCGAAAAAAAGCGCATACGCAAGAGCTTCGCCAAACGGGAAGATGTCCAAGACGTCCCGTATCTTTTGGCGACTCAGCTGCAATCTTTTCTAACCTTTCTGCAAGCAGATATCCCCGCTTCCGAGCGTCGGGACGAAGGTCTGCAGGCAGCCTTTACTTCAATTTTCCCCATCGTAAGCCACAACCAGATGGCACGTCTGGAGTTCGTCAGCTACGCGCTGGGCGAGCCGGTGTTCGATGTTAAGGAATGCCAGTTGCGTGGTTTAACCTACGCATCGCCTTTGCGGGCGAAAGTGCGCCTGGTGCTGATGGATCGTGAAGTCAGCAAACCCACTATTAAAGAAGTGAAGGAACAGGAAGTGTACATGGGCGAGATTCCGCTCATGACGGACACCGGTTCCTTCGTTATTAACGGTACAGAACGGGTTATCGTTTCCCAGCTGCATCGTTCGCCCGGCGTGTTCTTTGAGCATGATCGCGGCAAAACGCACAGTTCCGGCAAATTGCTGTTTTCTGCGCGCGTGATTCCTTATCGTGGCTCCTGGCTCGATTTTGAATTCGATCCAAAAGACCAACTCTTTTTCCGTATCGACCGTCGTCGCAAGATGCCGGTTTCGATTCTGTTGAAAGCTATTGGCATGACGCAGGAAGAAATTCTTGCCTACTACTTCGACTTTGATCGTTTCGAGATCATGAATGAAGGCGGCAAGCTTGATTTCGTGGCCGAGCGCTGGAAAGGCGAAGTGGCGCGCTTTGACATTACCGATAAAAAAGGCAATGTCATTGTCGAGAAAGACAAGCGTATCAACGCCAAGCACCTGCGCGACTTGCAGGCTGCCGGCGTCGATCAGCTGTCCGTGCCTGAAGATTTCTTCGTTGGCCGTATTCTGGCCAAGAACGTTGTGGATCCGGAAACGGGTGAAATCATTGCCAATGCCAATGACGAAATCACCGAATCCACAATGGCCGATATTCGTACCGCCGGTATCAAGGAAGTTGAAACGCTCTACGTTAACGACCTCGACCGTGGTGCTTATATTTCCCAAACACTGCGTTCCGACGATACAGCAGATCAAACCGCTGCGCGTGTTGCGATCTACCGTATGATGCGTCCGGGCGAGCCACCAACCGAAGAAGCGGTTGAGGCCTTGTTCCAGCGTTTGTTCTACAGCGAAGAAACGTACGATCTGTCGCGTGTCGGCCGTATGAAGGTCAACAGTCGCCTGGGTCGCGACGAAGAGACCGCCGGTGCGTTAACGCTTACCAACGAAGACATTCTTGAAACCATCAAGGTGTTGGTTGAATTGCGTAACGGTCGTGGTCAAATCGACGACATCGACCACCTTGGCAATCGCCGTGTGCGTTGCGTGGGTGAGTTGGCTGAAAACCAATTCCGTGCCGGTCTGGTTCGCGTTGAGCGGGCTGTGAAAGAGCGTTTGGGTCAGGCGGAAACTGAGAATCTCATGCCGCACGACCTCATTAATTCCAAGCCTATTTCGGCTGCAATTAAAGAGTTCTTCGGCTCCAGCCAGTTGTCGCAGTTTATGGACCAAACCAACCCGCTGTCGGAAATTACGCACAAGCGTCGTGTTTCCGCGTTGGGGCCTGGTGGTCTTACCCGCGAACGCGCCGGCTTTGAAGTGCGTGACGTGCACCCCACCCACTATGGTCGTGTATGCCCGATTGAAACACCGGAAGGTCCGAACATTGGTCTGATCAACTCCATGGCCTTGTACGCGCGTTTGAACGAGTACGGTTTCCTGGAAACGCCCTACCGCAAAATTATCGACGGTAAGGTCAGCGATCAAATCGATTACCTGTCGGCAATTGAAGAAAGTCGTTTCGTTATCGCCCAGGCGAACGCCGAGCTCGACGAGCAGGGTCGTTTCGTAAGCGATCTGGTGGCTTGCCGCCAGGCGGGTGAAACCATGCTGACGTCGCCCGATAACGTTCACTACATGGACGTTGCGCCATCCCAGATCGTGTCGGTTGCGGCATCGCTTATTCCGTTCCTGGAACACGACGACGCCAACCGTGCACTGATGGGCGCCAACATGCAGCGTCAGGCAGTACCCTGCCTGCGTCCTGAGAAGTCGTTGGTGGGGACCGGCGTTGAACGTACAGTTGCGGTCGACTCGGGCACCACGGTGCAGGCGTTGCGCGGCGGTATCGTGGATCACGTCGACGCCGAGCGTGTTGTGATTCGTGTGAACGATGAAGAGAACGTGGCCGGTGAAGTGGGTGTGGATATTTATAACCTCACCAAGTACACGCGTTCGAACCAGAACACCAACATCAACCAGCGTCCTATCGTGAAGAAAGGCGATGTGGTTGCCCGTGGCGACGTACTGGCCGACGGTGCATCAACCGACCTGGGTGAACTGGCGTTGGGTCAGAACATGCTGATCGCGTTCATGCCCTGGAACGGCTACAACTTCGAAGACTCGATTCTGATCTCCGAAAATGTGGTGGCCGATGACCGCTATACGTCGATTCACATTGAAGAACTCACGGTTGTGGCGCGTGACACCAAATTGGGTGCCGAAGAAATCACACGCGACATCAGCAATTTGCCTGAAGTCCAATTGAACCGTCTGGATGACTCCGGCATTGTTCATATTGGTGCTGAAGTGCGTGCCGACGACGTGCTGGTAGGTAAGGTGACACCCAAAGGTGAAACTCAGCTGACCCCTGAAGAAAAACTGCTGCGTGCCATTTTCGGCGAGAAAGCCTCCGACGTGAAAGATACGTCGTTGCGTGTTCCGTCGGGCATGGTCGGTACGGTGATCGACGTTCAGGTCTTTACACGTGAAGGCATTGAGCGCGACAAGCGTGCGCAATCGATTATCGACGATGAACTGCGTCGTTATCGTCAAGACCTGAACGATCAGCTGCGTATTGTTGAAAAAGATACGTTCGATCGTATTGAAAAGGTCTTGGTGGGTAAAACCGTTAATGGCGGTCCACGCAAGCTTGCCAAAGGCGCCAAGATTACTGCTGAGTACCTGGCCGACCTCGATAAATGGCAGTGGTTCGATATTCGTCTGGCCGATGAGTCCGATGCAATCAACCTTGAGCAAGCCAAAGAGTCGCTGGAACAGAAGCGTCATCAGTTTGATCTTGCGTTCGAAGAGAAGCGCAAGAAACTGACGCAGGGCGACGAATTGCCTCCCGGCGTGCTGAAGATGATCAAGGTTTACCTGGCGGTTAAGCGTCGTCTGCAACCCGGTGACAAGATGGCGGGTCGCCATGGTAACAAAGGTGTGGTTTCGCGCATTGTGCCGGTTGAAGACATGCCGCATATGGCCGACGGTACACCGGTTGATATCGTGTTGAACCCGCTGGGCGTGCCCTCACGGATGAACGTGGGTCAGGTTCTGGAAGTGCACTTGGGCTGGGCTGCCAAGGGCATGGGGTATCGAATTGCCGATATGCTTGACGGCCAGAAACAGGCTCAGGCCAAGGAAGTTCGGGCACTCCTCGAGAAAGTCTATAACTCCAATGGTACGCCTGCGCATCTGGAAGAGCTGAGCGACGATGAAATCGTGGAAATGGCGCGCAACCTGAAAGCCGGCGTTCCTTTGGCTACACCGGTATTCGATGGTGCCAACGAAGGTGAAATCGGCAAGATGCTCGAACTCGCCTACCCCGACCCCATTGCTGAATCGTTGCGTCTGACACCCGATCGCACGCAAGCCTGGCTGATTGACGGCCGTACCGGCGAGCAATTCGAGCGTCCTGTTACCATCGGTTATATGCACTATCTCAAGCTGCATCACCTGGTGGACGACAAGATGCACGCGCGTTCAACCGGCCCATACTCGCTCGTTACGCAGCAGCCGTTGGGTGGTAAAGCCCAGTTCGGTGGCCAGCGTTTCGGTGAGATGGAAGTTTGGGCGCTGGAAGCCTACGGTGCTTCTTACACGTTGCAGGAAATGCTTACTGTTAAGTCCGACGACATCACCGGCCGTACCAAGGTTTACGAGAATATCGTGAAAGGTGATCACGTCATCGACGCAGGCATGCCTGAATCGTTCAACGTTCTGGTCAAAGAAATTCGATCTTTGTCTCTGGACATGGATTTGGAGCGTAAATAATGAAAGCGCTACTCGACCTATTCAAACAAGTCTCGCAAGACGAGCAATTCGATGCCATCAAGATTGGTATTGCCTCGCCTGAAAAAGTGCGTTCGTGGTCGTATGGTGAAGTGCGTAAGCCCGAAACCATCAACTACCGCACTTTCAAGCCCGAGCGCGATGGCCTTTTCTGCGCCAAAATCTTTGGTCCAATCAAAGATTACGAGTGCCTTTGCGGCAAGTACAAGCGCCTGAAGCATCGCGGTGTTATTTGCGAAAAATGCGGTGTGGAAGTCACCGTGGCCAAGGTGCGTCGCGAACGCATGGGCCACATCGAACTGGCCAGTCCGGTTGCGCATATTTGGTTCCTGAAGAGCCTGCCGTCCCGTTTGGGTATGGTGCTCGACATGACACTGCGCGACATTGAGCGTGTGCTTTATTTCGAAGCATGGTGCGTTATTGAACCCGGCATGACACCGCTCAAGCGCGGTCAAATCATGTCCGACGACGACTACCTTGCCAAAACGGAAGAGTACGGCGACGACTTCCACGCCTTGATGGGTGCCGAAGCGGTGCGCGAATTGCTGCGCACCATCGACATCGATCGTGAAGTGGAAACGTTGCGTGCCGAACTCAAGGCAACCGGTTCCGACGCCAAGATCAAGAAAATCTCCAAGCGCCTCAAAGTGCTGGAAGGTTTCCAGAAGTCGGGTATCAAGCCCGACTGGATGATCATGGAAGTGTTGCCGGTATTGCCGCCCGATTTGCGTCCGCTGGTACCACTCGACGGCGGTCGTTTTGCTACGTCCGATCTGAACGATTTGTATCGTCGCGTGATCAACCGCAACAATCGTCTGAAGCGCTTGCTTGAACTGAAAGCGCCCGACATTATCCTGCGCAACGAAAAGCGTATGTTGCAGGAATCGGTCGACTCCCTGCTTGATAACGGTCGTCGCGGCAAAGCTATGACGGGCGCGAATAAGCGTCAGTTGAAGTCACTGGCCGATATGATCAAAGGCAAGAGCGGTCGTTTCCGTCAGAACTTGCTGGGTAAGCGTGTCGACTATTCCGGCCGTTCGGTGATTGTGGTGGGTCCGCAGCTGAAACTGCATCAATGCGGTCTGCCCAAGTTGATGGCGCTGGAACTGTTCAAGCCGTTCATTTTCAATCGTCTGGAAATGATGGGTCTGGCCACGACAATCAAGGCTGCCAAGAAGTTGGTTGAAAGCCAGGAACCGGTCGTATGGGACATTCTGGAAGAAGTCATTCGCGAACACCCGGTTATGCTCAACCGTGCGCCTACGCTGCACCGTTTGGGTATTCAGGCTTTTGAGCCGGTGCTGATTGAAGGTAAAGCCATTCAATTGCATCCACTGGTGTGTGCTGCGTTTAACGCCGACTTCGACGGCGACCAAATGGCTGTTCACGTTCCCTTGTCGCTAGAAGCGCAGCTGGAAGCCCGCACTTTGATGCTGGCATCCAACAATGTGCTGTTCCCCGCCAACGGTGAACCGTCCATCGTCCCATCGCAGGATATCGTTCTGGGCTTGTACTACACCACCCGTGAGCGCATTAACGGTAAGGGCGAAGGTTTGTTCTTTGCCGACGTTGCCGAAGTACAACGGGCTTACGACAGCGGTGAAGTTGAACTGCAAACGCGTATTACGGTTCGTCTGAACGAGTACGAAAAAGACACAGCAGGTGAGTTCCAACCGGTGATCAAACGTCACGAAACAACGGTGGGTCGTGCCTTGTTGTCTGAAATTTTGCCTAAAGGCTTGCCGTTCTCCGAACTGAACCGCACGCTTAAAAAGAAAGAAATTTCACGCCTTATCAACCAGTCGTTCCGTCGTTGCGGCTTGCGGGCCACTGTTATTTTTGCCGACAAGCTCATGCAGTCGGGCTTCACACTGGCAACCCGCGGTGGGATTTCCATTGCCATGAATGACATGGTCATTCCACAGGTGAAGGAAGAGATCCTGGGCCAGGCAAACAAGGAAGTGAAAGAGATCGATCGTCAGTACTCTTCGGGTCTGGTGACGTCTCAGGAACGTTACAACAACGTGGTCGATATTTGGGGCAAGGCCGGCGATAAAGTCGGCAAAGCCATGATGGAGCAGCTTTCGACAGAACCCGTGACAGACCGTCATGGCAAGGAAGTACGACAAGAGTCATTCAACTCCATCTACATGATGGCCGATTCCGGCGCTCGTGGTTCCGCCGCCCAGATTCGTCAGTTGGCGGGTATGCGTGGCCTGATGGCCAAGCCCGACGGCTCGATTATTGAAACGCCTATTACGGCTAACTTCCGTGAAGGGTTGAATGTACTTCAGTACTTTATTTCCACTCACGGTGCACGTAAGGGTCTGGCCGATACCGCGCTGAAAACCGCTAACTCCGGTTACCTTACGCGTCGTCTGGTCGACGTCACCCAGGATCTGGTTATTACGGAAACCGATTGCGGCACCACGCATGGTTACACGATGAAAGCCCTGGTTGAAGGGGGCGAAGTTATCGAACCCTTGCGTGAGCGTATTCTGGGCCGTGTCGCCGCCGTTGATATCGTTAATCCTGACACTCAGGAAACGGCGATCCCGGCCGGTACACTGCTGGATGAAGATCTGGTCGACCTGATCGATAACATCGGTCTTGACGAGGTTAAGGTTCGCACTCCGCTTACCTGCGAAACCCGTCGTGGTTTGTGTGCCCATTGCTATGGTCGCGACCTGGGTCGCGGCGTACTGGTAAATCGTGGTGAAGCTGTTGGGGTTATTGCAGCGCAATCCATTGGTGAACCGGGTACCCAGCTCACTATGCGTACATTCCACATTGGGGGTGCGGCATCGCGTGCAGCCATGGCTAGCTCGGTGGAAACCAAGGTGGCCGGCACGGTATCGTTTGCAATTACCATGCGTTATGTCACAAACGCTAAAGGCGAGCGTGTTGCGATTTCGCGTTCCGGTGAAATTGTTATCTTCGACGAAAGCCGTCGTGAACGTGAGCGCCACAAGATCCCGTACGGCGCCACGCTGGTTGTGGGCGACAATGAAACCGTGAAAGCAGGCCAACGCCTGGCAACATGGGATCCGCTCACTCGTCCAATGATTTCGGAATATGCCGGCAAGGTGCGTTTCGAAAACATCGAGGAAGGCGCAACTGTTGTTAAACAGCTTGATGAAGTCACCGGCTTATCGACCCTGGTGGTCATTACGCCGAAAACGCGTGGTGGCAAAACCGCCATGCGTCCGCAAATCAAGCTCATTAACGATGCCGGTGAAGAAGTCAAGATTGCAGGCACCGAGCATGCGGTTGCCATTTCGTTCCCCGTTGGCGCACTGATTACCGTGCGCGATGGTCAAGACGTTCAAATTGGCGACGTACTTGCCCGTATTCCGCAAGAATCGCAGAAGACACGCGATATTACCGGCGGTCTGCCACGCGTGGCCGAGCTGTTCGAAGCCCGTTCACCCAAAGATGCCGGCATGCTGGCAGAAGTTACGGGTACGGTTTCGTTCGGTAAAGATACGAAGGGTAAACAGCGTCTTGTGATCACCGACATGGACGGCGTGAATCACGAGTTCCTGATTCCAAAAGAGAAGCAGGTACTGGTGCACGATGGCCAAGTCGTGAACAAGGGTGAGATGATTGTCGACGGGCCGTCCGATCCGCACGATATTCTGCGTTTGCAGGGTATTGAAAAGTTGGCGACGTATGTCGTCAATGAGGTTCAGGACGTTTACCGTTTGCAGGGTGTGAAGATCAACGACAAACACATTGAAGTGATTGTGCGTCAGATGTTGCGCCGAGTCATTGTGACCGATGCGGGCGATACCAGCTTCATCACCGGTGAGCAGGTTGAGCGTTCAGAGCTTCTGAACGAGAATGACCGCGTTGACGCGGAAGGCAAGATTCCAGCCACGTATGACAACGTGTTGCTGGGTATTACCAAGGCCTCGCTGTCGACCGACTCATTCATCTCGGCCGCTTCTTTCCAGGAAACCACTCGCGTGTTAACCGAAGCCGCCATTATGGGCAAGCGCGACGAGTTGCGTGGTCTGAAAGAGAACGTCATTGTGGGGCGTCTGATTCCAGCCGGTACCGGCCTGGCATATCACACGGCACGCAAGGCAAAAGAGAAGCACGAGGAAGCCGAACGTCTGGCCGCCCGCGAAATGGAGAACCCATTCGAGGACGCGCCGGTTACGGTGGATTCGTCATCTGAGTCTGAGCCCTTGGCCGATACGGAAGGGTCGCAAGACACTAACGAAGAATAATTTCGTTAGTACTTGCCGGCTTTTTCCGGCCTTTAGAACCCCGTTTACCGTAAGGTGGCGGGGTTTTTTCATGTCATCCGTAAAACCCCTTACAGCGTAAACCCCCATGTTTTATGTGTAATGTTAGCTGTTATAACACCTTGTCATTGATCGAAATATTGGAGCCACCGGTTGTCGAAATTATGGAGCCACTTTTTGATCGTTTTTTACTCCCTCCG
>NZ_NQOU01000014.1 GCF_003576595.1 Neopusillimonas maritima
GATTGGCTCGATAATTTCGATCATCACTGGCCCTATATTTACGATCACAGGTGGTTCCATTACACCGATCACTGACAGCATGTAAGGTAAATACAGGAAGCCCAGTTGCGGCGGCTTGAACTGCTTGTCGAGTCCCTGTGCAACAGCTTCCTGCGCCAGCGCCAACGCCAGGGGGTCGCACGCGAAAGCACGCGACTGGTTACGGTAAATATTGCGTGAAAACTGATCCAGCACGATGATTTCGGCTAAACGGCCTTGTGGCGTTTTGCGCCATTCATATAGCTCGCATAGTGCGGCCCGGTGGTGCAGTTGGCTGAATCGCTCACGAACTTCAGCGTCCAGCGCATCGTCTTTATCGAACCATTGCTTTGGGGTAAGTTCGTGAAACCAAAAGTTCAAAACGTCGTGTGCGCTGTGCATAATTTGTTCCAAAAGCGGTTGAAAGTAACTATCTGATTCGTGTCAGGCCATCCTTGTCGCGATAATACGTGCTTACGCGTGTTTGTTCTAGTTGAGGCTTTAGAGCCGGACCAGTACAGTGAGGCTTCGGGTGTACAAGTTTTCATGTGCTGGTGTGTTATTCGTTGAAAAGGAGCAGGGATATGGCTTATGTATTTCCGGGAACGCAAGGTATTGGCGAAATTGGCGAACAACTTGAGCTTGATCTGACACCGGAAGAGGTGTCTGAATACCACGCGTATTTGTCGGCGCTTACGCCGGCGTTTCATCTTATAGAACAATTACCCGACGAAACGCCGCCGGTTAAGTACCCAAGAACGCCGGGTTATCGCCCTGAGGGTTCGGAAAACCAGCATAACGGCTGGGTTGTTAAATCCACCATTAAAGGAGCGGCGAAAGGTAAGCTGAAAGGTAAAACACTGGCCATTAAAGACAGTGTGAATGTGGCAGGTGTGCCCATGAGCAATGGGGCTTCCATTTTAGATGGTCATGTGCCCGATTTCGACGCCACAGTCGTTACCCGTATCCTTGATGCCGGTGGTGAAATTCTGGGTAAAGCATCGTGCGAATATCTTTGCTTTGCGGGGAACAGTGTGACTGGGGTGAATGGGCCGGTTCAAAATCCGCGTGCGCCGGGGCGTAGCGCCGGTGGTTCCAGTACGGGCAGTGCCGCCTTGGTGGCCGCCGGTGATGTCGACATGTCGATCGGCGCCGATCAGGCCGGTTCCATTCGTATGCCGGCGTCGTTTTGTGGCATTGTGGGTTTAAAACCGACATTTGGCCTGGTGCCCTACACGGGGGTCGCGGGGATTGAATACACCTTCGATCACGTCGGCCCCATGGCGCGCACCGTGGCTGATTGCGCCTTGTTGCTTGAAATCATCGCTGGAGAGGATGGTATCGATGGCCGCCAGCGCAATGTCGAGGTTCAACCGTATACCAAAGCGTTGGGGCGCGGTGTGAAGGGCTTGAAAATAGGTGTGGTGAAAGAAGGGTTTGGGCGTCCCGAAACAGAGCAAGGCGTCGATAACGTTGTTCGTACTGAAATCAAACGTCTGAAATCTTTAGGCGCGACCGTCGAGGAAGTCTCCATCCCCTGGCATAACATCGGTTCGGCTTTGTGGTTACCTATCGGTATCGAAGGTTCCTATCATAATATTGTGCGGGGTCATGGCGTGGGTTATGGCGGCATCGGCGCGTACTCCCTAACCTATATGAAAGCGTTCGAAAGCTGGCCGGCGCATGCCGCCGAGTTGGCTGCACCGATAAAAGCTGTGTTGTTGTCGGGCCGTGTGCTGGAGCGCCACGGCGGCCGGCTTTATGCCAAAGCTCAGAATCTACGCCGTCGCTTGCGTAATGAATACGACGCATGGCTGCAGAAATTCGATGTGCTGGTAATGCCCACCACCCCCATGACAGCCACACGGTATCCCGCATAACGAAGGCGATCTTTTCCCGACTGAGGAAGCTATCGAAGAAAACGCGCAGAGACTCTTAGATAGCCTCGAAGATGTGGGGACTAGGGAGCGTGAAAGCACATTCATCAGTTGCTGGCATGAAAGCAGGTACGAGTCCGAAGCAATGTGGAAGCTGTATTCCACTTCAATGAGCCACGCCTTAGCCATCCAGACGACCGTGGGCTCCATTTATACTGCACTTGGTAAAAATCCAGATATTTCAATCGGCCGAATCGAGTACGTTGACTTCGATGAGTACTTCGCCGATGTAAATGGTGCCTTCTGGCGCAAACGAAAACCCTTTGAGCATGAACGCGAAGTTCGCCTTTTAGTCAGCGACGATAGCCAAGTAGCCTTGGGCCTTGCACTTCCATGCGATATTCCAACTCTTATTCAATCCGTGGTCGTTTCACCAAAGGCTCCCGATTGGTTCCTACTGCTCGTAGAAGACCTTACGGTGAAGTTTGGATTTCAATTACCTATAAGTAAATCAAGGCTGGCTGAACGGCCGTTTTTTTAAAGCTGTGACGTGACACTTCAATCGATAGGAGATATGTCGGCAATCCGGGTCATGCTTGCATCTCAAACGTTGAGCGACTGCTCTCGTCTGTCGCCACCGACGGCTATTGGCCGAAGGCTGCCAGAGCCGTACGACTGAAATCGGCCCAGAGTTGAGAGTCACGGATGTGTGGCTTGGCTTTAGCGCTATTTATTTATTACCTGTAACGATCATGGGGTAAGCCTGTGGTAGCTAAAGCGAATTATCACCAGCATCTAATCGCAGACCAAGCATGAAGTCTAACTTGAAATAAATTCAACGACTCGAAAGTCAGGGCGCTTCACTTTTCCGCATTTGTTGAGGAGGCTCATCTCAGCTACCCACCATTCTGAAATTTTAGTTCCGGCTCTTGCGTTAAAATGTCCGCTTGGTGTATATTATTATCGCCAGACGGACATTTTGGGCTCTATCATCAGTTCACATCGAAGATACATTGGTTCGTAATACGAACTGGAAGAGTCTTAATCGTTGATTTGTTTTGTCGAGAATTATAGGAGAGAGACATGTTTCAAAAGAATGCGTGGTACGTAGCAGCAACCCCCGACGAAATTGATGGAAAGCCTCTAGGCAGAAAAATCTGTAATGAGCAAATCGTGTTTTATCGTGGCCCTGATGGCAAGCCGGTAGCCTTGGATGATTATTGCCCGCACCGCGGCGCACCCTTGTCGCTAGGCAAGGTAGAGAGTGGAAAGCTTATCTGCGGTTACCACGGATTGGGAATGGGAAGCGAGGGTAAAGCGGTTTCAATGCCAGGGCAGCGAGTCTCAGGTTTTCCTTGTGTACAAAGCTACCCGGTAGAAGAACGCTATGGCTTTATTTGGGTCTGGCCCGGAGACAAAGATAAAGCTGATCCCGAGCTAATCCACAAGCTTCATTGGGCGGACAACCCAGATTGGGCCTATGGCGGTGGTTTGTACCACTTCAATTGCGATTATCGATTCGTTATCGATAACTTGATGGATTTGACGCACGAAACCTATTTACATCCTACCAGTATTGGTCAGCGTGAAATTGAGGAAGTGCCTCCGACGAGTCGAATGGAAAATGGTAGCGCTATCACCAGTCGCTTCATGCATAACATCATGGCGCCACCCTTTTGGAAAGCTGCATTGAGGGGCAATAATCTCAAGGATGATGTACCTGTAGATCGTTGGCAGATCTGCCGCTTTTTTCCACCAAGTCATGTAATGATTGACGTGGGCGTAGCTCACGCTGGTCACGGTGGGTTTGAAGCTGATCCCGCGCACAAGGTGAGTAGCGTCGTGGTGGACTTCATTACGCCAGAAACTGAGACATCGACTTGGTATTTCTGGGGTATGGCGCGTAACTTCAATGCGCGTGACCAAGGGCTCACTGACCAGATTACTAGCAATCTTAGCAAAGTGTTTTTAGAGGACAAGGAGATGTTGGAGCGTCAGCAAGTTAATGTCGAGCGGACTCGTCGGCCTCTGCTCAGTCTCAATATTGATGGCGGCGGTATGCATGCGCGTAAGATTATTGATCAGCTTGTATCAGAAGAGCAGTCTACGTCGTGATTTGATGTGCAAGGCGCACGACATCTTATCTGATGTTGTACGCTACCGTTGAATTGAGCCTTATAAGTTAAAAAGACTAAGCCCCATGATTGGGGCTTAGTCTTTTTCCTGATCGTTTGACTCAGTTTTGTCGAGATCGCAGGTTTTAAACCTAACCACCAAGTTGACTTGATAGTGTCTTTGTTTCTGTCATGAGTAATTCGCCAAGCTCTTTGATTTGAGCAGTTCCTAATCTTACATTGGGGCCAAACACACCAATTGAGCCTGCGACCTGTGTTCCTCCGGTAAAAAAAGGTGCGGCAATAGCTACGGCGCCCGGGATAAGCTCTTGAAGACTAACGGCGTAGCCTTGCTGACGGGTTCTCGCCAATTCTTCTTGAAACTGCTTTGGGTCGAGATGAGTGTTTCTCAGGTACCCATTGAGTTGGTCTTGGTCAACGTCTGAGTACGCCAAGATGGCACGGCCACTCGCGCCCAGGACGATACTTTCGCGATAGCCCACACCCCTCTTAAAGCTTAACGGCTGAGCGCTAGGGAGCTCACTGATACATGTCCTGTAAGCGCCTTGAGGTATGAAAAGAGCGACAGTTTCACCTGTGGCTTCCCATATACGGCGTAGTACAGGCTTTGCAAATTCGCTTAGTTCAAAGCTCGATGTCCAGACGTGAACCAAGTGAGCGACCGATGGGCCAAGCCTGAACTTTTGTGGTTCTCCAACAGACATAACAAAGCCACTTTGCTCTAGCGTGTAGAGCAGTCTGTATAAAGTGGGTCTGCTGAGATCTACACGCTTTAGTAGTTCACCAGCGGATAGCTCATAGTCCGCTGCCGTGAATGCCATCAGGATATCCAGTGCGCGATCAACCGCGCGAACACTGTCCCCGAGCCTTTCTGTGGTCATGAAGTTCCTTCAGATGAATATTAAGTCGATACCTTGATCCGTAAAGACCCTGATAAAAAACACCGCAAGAATTTGTCCGTCAGACGTATAATAGTATCGTCTGGCGGACAAATTCAATAAGGTCACTGCTAAGGGCGGGTTGTACTGTTGATTGACACACACCAAATGGTCGTCATTAGCAGTCTCCTTGTAGCTCGAAATTCATCGCCCCAATGCCCTGATAATTACTGGAATTGTATCTGAAACAGCCGTCTGGCTACCAGACTAACGAAACACAAAAGATCCATTTAATCAAACCATTGAGGACTAAGAATATGGATAGGAGCAAAAAATTAAGCGGACGCGTTGCCATCATTACTGGAGCTGCGCAGGGCATAGGCGCGAGCTACGCAAGCGCGTTGGCAGATGAGGGGGCTGCAATAGTGCTAGCCGATATTTTGGATGCTGAGCCATTAGCGCAAGAGATCCGCCAGCGAGGAGGGAAGGCGATGGCATTGAAGGTTGATGTCACCAGTGCGTCGTCGGTCAAGTCGATGGTGGCTAATTCGGTAGAAGAGTTTGGATCTGTCGATATTCTAATTAATAACGCAGCGCTATTCGGGAATGTTCAACCCAAGCCTTTTCTTCAAATTACATCCGAAGAGTGGGACCGAATGATGTCCGTAAACGTTAGGGGGGCGTTTGAATGTGTTAAAGCCGTTGCCCCGCAAATGAAAAAACAGAAGTACGGAAAAATCGTAAATATTGCATCTGGGACTGTTTTCAAAGGTATACCGTTGATGCTGCACTATGTGTCATCCAAGGGCGCCATCGTAGCAATGACACGTTGTTTGGCGCGCGAGTTGGGTGACGATGGAGTTCGGGTTAATACGCTGGCACCCGGTCTCGTAATGAGTGAGAGCGTCTTGGACAATCCAGCTTGGCGTGGAGCCGTTGTACAAAATAATGTGAATAGCCGCGCAATCAAACGTGATGCTACGCCAGAGGATATGTGCGGAACGATGGTTTACCTGTGCTCTTCTGAGAGCGACTTTGTCACTGGGCAGGTGCTTGTTGTTGATGGTGGGTCAGTGACTCATTAATGACCGCCAACGTTCACTTAAGGGTATGTAGATGAAAAGTCGTAATTTAATCGATGGCAATTGGGTTGAGGCTATAAGTGGGGAACGTGCTAAGAGTATTGATCCCTCCACCGCTTTGCCGATTGGATCTTTTGCGGCGGGTGCTCGGGCCGATGCACAAGCGGCAATTGTTGCTGCATCAAAAGCATTTGAAGATTGCCACTGGGCGCAGAATCCTCGGTTGCGCCAGCTAGTGATGTTGCGCTGGGCAGATCGACTAGAGGAAAAATTAGAAGAGTTGGCAACACTCCTTGTAACGGAAAACGGAAAAATCATCTCTCACGCACGGGCCGAAATGGCGATTGCTATATCGGAAATTCGTTATTACGCTGGACTTGCCCGGCATATTCCAGGAAATGTTCTCGAGGTCGAACCGGGTGTATTTTCCACACTGTTGCGTGAGCCTGCCGGGGTCGCCGCGCTTATTATTCCTTGGAACGCCCCAGTTGCCTTATTGATTCGTTCCCTGACACCAGCCCTAGCTGCTGGGTGCACAGTCGTAATCAAGCCAGCGCCTCAGACTGTTCTGATCACGACTGAAATCATACGCGCTTTGCATGAAGATGAGGCACTCATGCCGGGCGTCGTGAATATGGTTGCAGAAACAGGGCATGAAGTGGCTCAAGAGTTTGTGACGTCGCCAGACGTTGCCGTTGTTAGTTTTACTGGGTCCAATTTGACTGGGCAACGCATCATGGCTGCAGCTGCGCCGACAATGAAAAAGCTGTCGCTGGAGTTGGGTGGTAAATCATGTGCTCTTGTTTTTGAAGACGCTGACATAGCTCGGATGGCCCCTATGCTAACGGCCGGTGCCATCATTATTTCAGGACAGCAGTGTACGGCCGTACGCCGGATTTTGGTGCATGACTCCAAATATGAGGAGGTGAAGCGAGCTTTGAAGGTGAGCTTTGAGCAGATTGTTGTAGGGCCCGGTCATCAAGCGGGAGTTGATATGGGACCTATGATTGATGAGGCCTCTTTGTCTTTGATCCAATCAAATATATTGGAGGCGACGGATATTTGCGATGAAGTGATAGTGAGTGGTGGACGTCTAGGCGGTGCACTTGCGCGAGGTTACTTTTTAACGCCCACGTTAGTTGCACATGATGACCCCTCCGCTGACTTCTGTCAGAAAGAACTATTTGGCCCTTTTGTGGTGTTGGAAAGGTTTGCGGATGAAGCGGAGGCAATCGCGAAGACGAACTTTACCGAGTACGGGCTCTCAGCCAGCGTTTGGACACGTGACGGTGCCCGCGCAATGCGGCTGGCACGAGCACTTCGTAACGGTACCGTTTGGATTAATGACCACAATAAATTGTTTGCTGAGGCTGAGACTGGTGGCTATAAGCGTAGCGGTTTAGGTCGCTTGCACGGTCATGATGGTCTTATGGACTTTATGGAGATTAAGCACATTTACCAATCCGTAGGTGTTGCTGCGTGAACGTTTTTTGATCCTAACTGTAGATATATTTCTTTGCTGTTTGACTCTGAAACCTCGAGCTGCCGATAGGAAGCTCGGGGTTTTTTCATTGTTAGTCAATGTTCCTTTGCGAGCCATAGTCTGGCCTATCCGACAGCCTATAACTAAGTAATAACCCGCATTTTAAGTTGCCCTAAGTATCCATACAATGGATACTTATCTTGCTAGATGGACATTTGCCAACCAATCAAAGGAGTTAAACATCATGAATTTAGAAATGTCGGAAACATTAGTTCGTACTGGTTCAGGGACCCGCATGGGTAGTTTGATGAGGTGTTATTGGATACCTATCCTGAAGTCCAATGAGATCGCTGAGCCCGATTGCCCCCCCGTCCGTGTGCAGGTATTGAGTGAAAAGCTCCTGGCATTTCGCGATACAGATGGCAATCCAGGGATCATCGATGAGTTTTGTTCTCACCGAGGGGTGTCTCTTTTTTTCGGTCGTAACGAAGAGAATGGGATTCGCTGCGCATATCATGGTGTGAAGTTTGACCGAAATGGTCAATGTGTTGACGTGCCATCCTCGCCAAAGGCTTGCGCCCATATGCATATCAAGTCATATCCGTGCATTGAGCGTGGCGGAATTGTGTGGGCCTACATGGGATCAAAAGATCGCATGCCGCCACCTGTTGATCTGGAGTGGGTGACTTTGCCAGAAAGTCATGTCCATGTGTCGCGACGCTGGCAGGAGTGTAACTATTTGCAGGCTATGGAAGGTGGTATCGATACTGCGCACGTTTCATATGTGCACCGTTACGAAGTGGATATTGATCCAATGCACCAAGGCACAAAGGCGCTTGATTACATCAAGGCAGACGGCAATGTGGTGTTCGAAATCGAAAAGATGCCATTTGGATTGACTCTGTTCGGCCGTAGGAACGGAGAGGAAGATTCATATTACTGGCGAATCACGCAATGGTTGTTCCCCTGGTACACATTGATTGCCCCGTTTGGCGACCATTCCATGGCAGGTCACATTTTCGTGCCGATGGATGATCATAATTGCTGGGTTTGGAGCGTCAACTTCCATCCCCACAAACCTCTCTCAGACGAGGAGCGCCGTGAGCTCGAGCTCGGCAAGGGAATCCACGTAGAGTACGAGGAGGGCTCTCTGAGACCTAAGGCCAATAAGGACAATGACTATTTGATTGATCGACAGGCGCAGAAAGATAAGCGTTCATATAGTGGCGTCTTTGGTTTTGCACTTCAGGACTCATCATTGCAAGAGAGTATGGGGCCAATTCAGGATCGAGAAGCCGAACATTTGTTGCCTACTGATAGGGCAATTGTGATGGCAAGACGGATGCTTCACGATGCGGTAATTGGGATGGAGAAAGGAGAGCAGCCCCCTGCGTTAGATGCGGCGGCGCAGCATGTACGTTCAGCCGGCGTTCTACTGGATCGATCTGTGAATCCAGTTGAGTGGGCGCGTGCGCATCTGAACAACAACTTGGACAAGCCAATTTATACAGTCTGATAGATCTTGTTCAATTTAGGTGCACCATTTGAAGGGGTGTTTTAAGTGGGTAGATTAAGTAAAAAGAAAGCGTTGATTACCGGAGGTGGTGCTGGTATCGGCTCAGCATGTGCTCGATTGTTTTGTTCTGAAGGGGCAATTGTCACGATTGTCGATAGTGATAGGCAGTCGCTGGAACTTACGGTAGATTTAGTGAGGTCAACAATTCCTGACGCTTTGATTTCAAGCTTTGTGGCAGATGTTTCGTCAGCTGAGTTGGCTCAGTTGGCAGTTCAGCATTGTGTTGACTTCTCCGGCGGATTAGACGTCCTTGTAAATAACGCTGCTTGTCGGAATTATTCGACATTGGGTGAGGCCACTTTAGATGAGTGGAACGCCGTGGTATCCGTGAACTTGTTTGGAAATGCTAATTATTGCCGAGCATCTTTGCCGTATCTGCGTCAATCAGGGAGAGGCAGCATTGTGAATGTTTCGTCATGCTACGCAGTTAGTGGGCGTAAAGGAATGGGTCTTTACGACACCACCAAAGCAGGACAATTGGCGTTTACACGTACTTTGGCTCATGAGGAAGCATGCCATGGGGTCAGAGCCAATGTTGTTTGCCCTGGCTCAACCCTAACGGAATTTCATATTGCTAAAGCAGAAGCGAAGGGTAAGAGTGTTGATCAGCTTAAAACTGAGCGTAGTGTCACATCACTGCTTGGTCGTTGGGCTTCGCCAGAGGAAATTGCATGGCCAATTCTTTGGTTGGCTTCGGATGAGGCCTCCTTCGTTACAGGAGCGACCTTTATGGTTGATGGTGGATTGTCAGCTATGTGATTTACGTTGCCTTAGCGAATATATGGTATCCAAATAACCTTATATTAATAGACTCGGTGGGTGGATTGAGAATCTGTTCTTTGCAATGTCGAGCGCTACTAAAGCAATTGGTTTGTTACTCTGAGTTGAGTCATTCATCACCTTGAATCAAACCGGGAATCGCGGAGGCTGTTTGGTTAAAGTAAAACAGGTTCCGCAGCGGGAGCCGCGAACTGTCGAT
>NZ_NQOU01000015.1:0-2056 GCF_003576595.1 Neopusillimonas maritima
TTTGATGTTGGGGCGTTTTGGTATAAGAGCCTGACGATGACCTACTTTCACAGATGTACATCCACTATCATCGGCGCAAAGGCGTTTCACGGTCCTGTTCGGGATGGGAAGGCGTGGGACCACCTTGCTATGGTCGTCAAGCGTAAAGGGTTGCGCTTCAAGGGTTTTGGCCTTGAAGCGCCAATGAGGTGAGAAGCAACCGTGCTTTGTATGCTGTTTTGCGGGTTTGATTATTTGGTTGTGCTGTTATTTGCGTTGCGTTGGTTTTGACCATTGATTTTTGACTTTATGTCATTTAGCGGCATGCTTAACACCTAAACCAGTATGCATAACCTGCATGGTTATAGGATCAAGCCGCACGGGCAATTAGTACTGGTTAGCTAAACACATTACTGCGCTTACACACCCAGCCTATCAACGTCCTGGTCTCGAACGACCCTTCAGGGGGGTCAAGCCCCCGGGATACCTTATCTTCAGACGAGTTTCCCGCTTAGATGCCTTCAGCGGTTATCTCTTCCGTACTTAGCTACTCGGCAATGCCATTGGCATGACAACCGATACACCAGCGGTACGTCCACTCCGGTCCTCTCGTACTAGGAGCAGGCTCCGTCAAGTATCCAACGCCCACGGCAGATAGGGACCAAACTGTCTCACGACGTTTTAAACCCAGCTCACGTACCTCTTTAAATGGCGAACAGCCATACCCTTGGGACCGGCTACAGCCCCAGGATGAGATGAGCCGACATCGAGGTGCCAAACACCGCCGTCGATATGAACTCTTGGGCGGTATCAGCCTGTTATCCCCAGAGTACCTTTTATCCGTTGAGCGATGGCCCTTCCATTCAGAACCACCGGATCACTATGTCCTGCTTTCGCACCTGTTCGACGTGTCAGTCTCACAGTCAAGCACGCTTATGCCATTGCACTATCAGCACGATTTCCGACCGTGCCTAGCGTACCTTCGAACTCCTCCGTTACGCTTTGGGAGGAGACCGCCCCAGTCAAACTGCCCACCATGCACTGTCCCCAACCCGGATAACGGGCCAAGGTTAGAACCGCAAACAGACCAGGGTGGTATTTCAAGGTCGGCTCCAAGCAGTCTAGCGACCACTCTTCTGCGCCTCCCACCTATCCTACACAAGCCGGTTCACAGTTCAATGCAAAGCTACAGTAAAGGTTCATGGGGTCTTTCCGTCTAGCCGCGGGTAGATTGCATCATCACAAACACTTCAACTTCGCTGAGTCTCAGGAGGAGACAGTGTGGCCATCGTTACGCCATTCGTGCAGGTCGGAACTTACCCGACAAGGAATTTCGCTACCTTAGGACCGTTATAGTTACGGCCGCCGTTTACCGGGGCTTCGATCAAGAGCTTGCACCCCATCACTTAACCTTCCGGCACCGGGCAGGCGTCACACCCTATACGTCCACTTTCGTGTTAGCAGAGTGCTGTGTTTTTAATAAACAGTCGCAGCCACCGATTCTCTGCGACCCCTTCATGCTCCGGGCGCAAGCCCATCACACTACCAGGGTATACCTTCTCCCGAAGTTACGGTATCAATTTGCCGAGTTCCTTCTCCTGAGTTCTCTCAAGCGCCTTGGAATATTCATCCCGTCCACCTGTGTCGGTTTGCGGTACGGTCTCGTACAGCTAGAGCTTAGAGGCTTTTCTTGGGACCACTTCCAATCAGTTTAAGACCGTAGTCTTATTCAGCCACACCCTTGAATTACGCGCCCGGATTTGCCTAAAGCGCCTTCTATAGTGCAGCAACGGGGACTTCCAACACCCCGATGACCTTTCGCAATCCGTCCCCCCATCGCACTGTACGACGGTGCTGGAATATTAACCAGCTTCCCATCAGCTACGCATCTCTGCCTCGCCTTAGGGGCCGACTCACCCTGCGCCGATGAACGTTGCGCAGGAAACCTTGGACTTACGGCGAGGGGGCTTTTCACCCCCTTTATCGCTACTCATGTCAGCATTCGCACTTCTGATACCTCCAGCAGCCTTTACAAGCCACCTTCACAGGCTTACAGAACGCTCTCCTACCGCGTACG
>NZ_NQOU01000015.1:2244-4744 GCF_003576595.1 Neopusillimonas maritima
ACGATATACACACCCGCAGCTTCGGTAACTGGCTTAGCCCCGTTACATCTTCCGCGCAGGACGACTCGATCAGTGAGCTATTACGCTTTCTTTAAAGGATGGCTGCTTCTAAGCCAACCTCCTGACTGTCTTCGCCTTCCCACTTCGTTTCCCACTTAGCCAATTTTGGGGACCTTAGCTGGCGGTCTGGGTTGTTTCCCTCTTGAGTCCGGACGTTAGCACCCGGTGCTCTGTCTCCCGCGCTCATACTTGCTGGTATTCGGAGTTTGCCATGGTTTGGTAAATCGCCATGACCCCCTAGCCATAACAGTGCTCTACCCCCAGCAGCAATACGCGAGGCACTACCTAAATAGTTTTCGGAGAGAACCAGCTATTTCCAGGCTTGTTTAGCCTTTCACCCCTATCCACAGTTCATCCCCTAATTTTTCAACATTAGTGGGTTCGGTCCTCCAGCACGTGTTACCGTGCCTTCAACCTGACCATGGATAGATCGCCTGGTTTCGGGTCTACACCCAGCGACTAAAACGCCCTGTTCGGACTCGCTTTCGCTACGCCTTCCCTATTCGGTTAAGCTTGCCACTGAATGTAAGTCGCTGACCCATTATACAAAAGGTACGCAGTCACCCCATAAAGAGGCTCCTACTGTTTGTATGCACACGGTTTCAGGATCTATTTCACTCCCCTTCCGGGGTTCTTTTCGCCTTTCCCTCACGGTACTGGTTCACTATCGGTCGATTACGAGTATTTAGCCTTGGAGGATGGTCCCCCCATCTTCAGACAGGATTTCACGTGTCCCGCCCTACTTGTCTGACGCCTAGTTCCACATCGCGCATTTCGCCTACGGGACTATCACCCGCTACGGTCGCCCTTTCCAGAGCATTCGGCTATACGCCACGCTAAATCGTCAAGGCTGCTCCGGGCTCGCTCGCCGCTACTGCCGGAATCTCGGTTGATTTCTTTTCCTCGAGCTACTTAGATGTTTCAGTTCACTCGGTTCGCTTCTCTGCACCTATGTATTCAGTGCAGGATACTGCTTACGCAGTGGGTTTCCCCATTCGGACATCAGCGGATCAAAGCTCGTTTGCCAGCTCCCCGCCGCTTTTCGCAGGCTACCACGTCCTTCTTCGCCTGTAATCGCCAAGGCATCCACCATGTGCACTTAGTCACTTGATCCTATAACCACAAAGGCTATAGGTTCCTAACTTGAGTTTACGTGTTCATGCCGTTCATCACTTCCAAAAGACTGAATCAGTCAACACACCCCTTTCCTAAAAAAGACGTCGATCAACCAACTCGGCTCTTGAGTCAGAACTTGTTTGCAATGCAATCACAACCCGTATCTATAATCAGTCTGCCTGTCCCTTAACGAGCCCATGTCGTTAAACACGCGCCCAGAACACGCAGCCCACTTACAGCTACTTGTCATTGTTGCTTCTTCCTCATTGTTAAAGAACAAATACTGCTTCGTACTACGGGTACTACTTATACTACCTAGCCACATCGCTATGACCAGTGCACAACACCCTGAGCTAACCAAACTACATCGCTTTAGCTAACCAAGACCCTGTTCACTGCACACAACTCACTACAACTTCACAACCACTACCTGCACAACCACAGCTTCGTTGGTGGAGGATGACGGGATCGAACCGACGACCCCCTGCTTGCAAAGCAGGTGCTCTCCCAGCTGAGCTAATCCCCCCCGTAAAGCACGTGGTGGGTCAAGTTGGAATCGAACCAACGACCCCCGCCTTATCAAGACGGTGCTCTAACCGACTGAGCTACTGACCCAAGCCCTTGTATCTGCCCTAACTCTAAAACAACCGATAAGCGTGAACACTCAAACTACCACCAAATAACAGCACACCAAGACCAAACCCCAAGCACTTCTCTTAAAGGAGGTGATCCAGCCGCACCTTCCGATACGGCTACCTTGTTACGACTTCACCCCAGTCATGAATCCCACCGTGGTAAGCGCCCCCCTTACGGTTAGGCTACCTACTTCTGGTGAAACCCACTCCCATGGTGTGACGGGCGGTGTGTACAAGACCCGGGAACGTATTCACCGCGACATGCTGATCCGCGATTACTAGCGATTCCGACTTCATGCAGGCGAGTTGCAGCCTGCAATCCGGACTACGATCGGGTTTCTGAGATTGGCTCCCCCTCGCGGGTTGGCAACCCTCTGTCCCGACCATTGTATGACGTGTGAAGCCCTACCCATAAGGGCCATGAGGACTTGACGTCATCCCCACCTTCCTCCGGTTTGTCACCGGCAGTCTCACTAGAGTGCCCTTTCGTAGCAACTAATGACAAGGGTTGCGCTCGTTGCGGGACTTAACCCAACATCTCACGACACGAGCTGACGACAGCCATGCAGCACCTGTGTTCCGGTTCTCTTGCGAGCACAGCCAAATCTCTTCGGCCTTCCAGACATGTCAAGGGTAGGTAAGGTTTTTCGCGTTGCATCGAATTAATCCACATCATCCACCGCTTGTGC
>NZ_NQOU01000016.1 GCF_003576595.1 Neopusillimonas maritima
GCAGAGACTTCCGTATCTACATTGTAAGTATGTTCGGCTGTCGCAGTGGCACTGTTGCCCGCTGCATCCGTGGTCGTGACAGAGACGTTTACTGCACTATCTGCTGCCAGTTCAGAACCAGCCACATCCACCGACCAGGCACCATCAGCAACCTGCGTCGTGTAGGTCTGACCATTGACGGTCACGGTGACCGTATCACCATCCTGAACATCACCACCGACGCTACCAGAGACAGTGACATCACCACCAGACTCAGCGGCGTTGATGACGTTATCGGACGTGATGTCATCCACCGTGATCGACGCATCAATCTCAGTATCGACGGTATAACCCTGAGAAGTGGACGCACTGGTGCTGTTGCCGGCGGCATCCGTTGTAGAGACAGATGCACTGACGGTGCTGTTCTCAGCAAGAACTGAACCCGGCACCGACACAGACCAAGCACCGTCTTCAACTGTGGCAGTGTACTCATTGGTGCCAATCGTCACAGTGACGGTATCGCCGTCCTGGACATCACCGCCGACGCTGCCGGAGACGGTCACATCACCACCAGACTCGGCGGCGTTAATGACGTTGTCCTCTGTAATATCGTTAACCGTGATCGACGCATCGATCTCGGTATCAACCGTGTAACCTTGTGAGGTCGAGGCGTTCGCAGTATTGCCAGCGGCGTCCGTTGTCGTGACCGAAGCACTCACGTTGCTGTTATCAGCAAGGACTGAGCCGGGGACAGATACAGACCAGGCACCGTCTTCAACCGTTACGGTGTACTCATTGGCACCAACCGTCACAGTGACGGTATCGCCGTCCTGGACATCACCACCGACCGTGCCGGTCAAGGTCACATCACCTTCGGCTTCAGCGGCGTTGATTACGTCATCGCCTGCAATCGTGTCGATCGCAATCGTCGCAGACACTTCCGTATCCACGCTGTATGTGTGTTCGGCTGTCGCAGTGGCACTGTTGCCAGCCGCATCAGTCGTCGTGACCGACACATCAACTGTTGTATCAGCAGCCAAGTCGGAACCGGCTACATCCACCGACCAGGCACCATCAGCCACCTGCGTCGTATAAGTCTGGCCGTTTACGGTCACAGTGACCGTGTCACCATCTTGAACATCACCACCGACGCTGCCGGAGACGGTCACATCACCACCAGACTCGGCGGCGTTGATGACGTTGTCCTCTGTAATATCGTTAACCGTGATCGAAGCATCGATCTCAGTATCAACCGTGTAACCCTGCGAGGTCGAGGCGTTCGCTGTATTGCCTGCAGCATCGGTTGTGGTCACCGAAGCAGATACGTTGCTGTTCTCAGCAAGAACTGAACCCGGCACCGACACAGACCAAGCACCGTCTTCAACTGTGGCGGTGTACTCATTGGTGCCAATCGTCACAGTGACGGTATCGCCGTCCTGGACATCACCACCCACCGTACCGGTTACGGTGATGTTTGCTTCCGCCTCGGCGGCGTTAATGACGTCGTCACCGGCAATGGTGTCGATCGCGATCGTCGCAGAGACTTCCGTATCTACACTGTAAGTGTGCTCAGCCGTGGCGGTTGCCGTATTACCAGCCGCATCGGTCGTCGTGACCGACACATCAACTGTCGTGTCAGCAGCCAAGTCGGAGCCGGCCACATCCACCGACCAGGCGCCATCAGCCACCTGCGTCGTGTAAGTCTGACCATTGACGGTCACGGTGACCGTGTCACCATCTCGAACGTCGCCGCCGACGCTACCGGAGACGGTCACATCTGTCTCTGCTTCCGCAGCATTGACGATGTTGTCTGCTGTAATGTCATCCACCGTGATCGACGCATCGATCTCGGTGTCAACGGTGTAGCCCTGAGAAGTGGACGCACTGGTACTGTTGCCCGCAGCATCCGTTGTCGTGACCGAAGCACTCACATTGCTGTTATCAGCAAGGACTGAACCCGGTACTGAGACAGACCATGTGCCACCAGAAACCGTGGCCTCGTAGCTGTTCTCACCCACAGTCACAGTAACCGTGTCGCCGTCCTGCACATCACCACCGACCGTACCGGTCAGGGTCACATCGCCTTCGGCTTCAGCCGCGTTAATCACATCATCGCCAGCAATCGTGTCGATCGCGATCGTCGCAGAGACTTCAGTGTCTACACTGTAAGTGTGTTCAGCCGTCGCAGTAGCACTGTTGCCTGCCGCATCGGTCGTCGTGACCGACACATCAACTGTCGTGTCAGCAGCCAAGTCGGAGCCGGCCACATCCACCGACCAGGCACCATCAGCCACCTGCGTCGTGTAGGTCTGACCATTGACGGTGATCGTGACGGTATCACCGTCTTGAACATCACCACCGACGCTGCCAGAGACAGTGACATCTCCGCCAGACTCAGCGGCATTGACGACGTTGTCCTCTGTAATATCGTTAACCGTGATCGACGCATCAATCTCGGTGTCGACTGTGTAGCCTTGTGAGGTCGAGGCGTTCGCAGTATTGCCAGCGGCGTCCGTTGTGGTCACCGAAGCAGATACGTTGCTGTTCTCAGCAAGAACTGAACCCGGCACCGAGACAGACCACGTGCCGCCAGAAACGGTCGCTTCGTAGCTGTTCTCACCCACGGTGATCGTTACCGTGTCGCCGTCCTGGACATCACCACCAACGGTACCCGTCAACGTCACATCACCTTCAGCTTCCGCTGCGTTGATCACATCATCACCGGCAATGGTATCAATCGCGATCGTGGCAGAGACTTCCGTATCTACGCTGTAAGTGTGTTCAGCAGTGGCGGTTATCGTATTACCAGCCGCATCGGTCGTCGTGACCGAGACATCCACTGTCGTGTCCGCAGCCAAGTCGGAACCCGCCACATCCACCGACCAGGCACCATCAGCAACCTGCGTTGTGTAAGTCTGGCCATTAACGGTCACCGTGACGGTATCACCGTCCTGAACGTCACCACCTACAGAACCGGAGACGGTCACATCACCGCCGGACTCAGCGGCGTTGACGACGTTATCAGAAGTAATATCGTTGACTGTGATCGACGCATCGATCTCGGTGTCAACCGTGTAGCCCTGAGTGCTGGACGCACTGGTGCTGTTACCAGCAGCGTCGGTTGTCGTGACCGAAGCAGATACATTGGAATTGCCTGCCAGCACCGAACCAGCAATCGCAATTGCCCAAGTTCCTCCTGCGGTTACGGTCGTGGTGTAAGAACTATCACCTACAGTGACCGTCACCGTGTCACCTGTTTGAACATCACCACCGACCGTACCGGTCAGGGTCACATCACCCTCAGCTTCAGCCGCGTTAATCACATCATCGCCAGCAATCGTATCGATACCGATCGTCGCAGATACCTCGGTATCCACACTGTATGTGTGTTCCGCTGTCGCGGTAGCACTGTTGCCAGCCGCATCGGTCGTCGTGACCGAGACATCCACTGTCGTGTCCGCAGCCAAGTCGGAACCCGCCACATCCACCGACCAGGCACCATCAGCCACCTGCGTCGTGTAGGTCTGACCATTGACGGTCACGGTGACCGTGTCACCGTCTTGAACATCACCACCGACGCTACCGGAGACGGTGACATCACCACCAGACTCAGCGGCGTTAATGACGTTATCGGACGTGATGTCATCAACTGTGATCGACGCATCAATCTCAGTATCGACGGTATAACCCTGAGAAGTGGACGCACTCGTGCTATTGCCGGCAGCATCCGTTGTGGTCACCGAGGCAGATACGTTGGAACTAGTTGCCAGAACCGAACCAGCAATCGCAATTGCCCAAGTTCCTCCTGCGGCTACAGTCGTGGTGTAAGAACTATCACCTACCGTGACCGTCACCGTATCACCCGCTTGGACATCGCCACCAACGGTACCGGTCAAGGTCACATCACCTTCGGCTTCCGCCGCGTTGATCACGTCGTCACCCGCAATGGTGTCAATCGCGATCGTCGCAGAGACTTCCGTATCTACACTGTAAGTGTGTTCGGCTGTCGCAGTGGCACTGTTACCTGCCGCATCGGTCGTCGT
>NZ_NQOU01000017.1 GCF_003576595.1 Neopusillimonas maritima
CAGCTTCCGCTGCGTTGATCACATCATCACCGGCAATGGTATCAATCGCGATCGTGGCAGAGACTTCCGTATCTACACCGTAAGTGTGTTCGGCTGTCGCAGTGACACTGTTGCCCGCTGCATCCGTGGTCGTAACAGACACATCAACTGTTGTATCAGCAGCCAAGTCGGAGCCGGCCACATCCACCGACCAGGCACCATCAGCCACCTGGGTCGTGTAGGTCTGGCCATTCACCGTCACGGTGACCGTGTCACCATCTTGAACATCACCACCGACGCTGCCGGAGACAGTGACGCTTTCACCGGACTCGGCGGCGTTGATAACGTTGTCCTCTGTAATATCGTTAACCGTGATCGACGCATCGATCTCAGTATCGACGGTATAACCCTGCGAGGTCGAGGCGTTCGCTGTATTGCCCGCAGCATCCGTTGTGGTCACCGAAGCAGATACATTGCTGTTCTCAGCAAGGACTGAGCCAGGGACCGACACAGACCAAGCACCGTCTTCAACTGTGGCGGTGTACTCATTGGTGCCAATCGTCACAGTGACGGTATCACCGTCCTGGACATCGCCACCAACGGTACCGGTCAGGGTCACATCACCCTCAGCTTCCGCTGCGTTAATCACATCATCGCCAGCAATCGTATCGATCGCGATCGTCGCAGATACCTCGGTATCTACGCTGTAAGTGTGCTCAGCCGTCGCAGTGGCACTGTTGCCCGCTGCATCCGTGGTCGTCACAGACACATCAACTGTTGTATCAGCAGCCAAGTCGGAACCAGCCACATCTACCGACCAGGCACCATCAGCCACCTGCGTTGTGTAAGTCTGACCATTGACGGTCACGGTGACCGTGTCACCATCTTGAACATCACCACCGACGCTGCCGGAGACAGTGACGTTTTCACCAGACTCAGCGGCATTGATGACATTATCGGACGTGATGTCGTTGACTGTGATCGACGCATCGATCTCAGTATCGACGGTATAACCCTGCGAGGTCGAGGCGTTCGCTGTATTGCCTGCGGCATCCGTTGTGGAGACAGATGCACTCACATTGCTGTTATTGGCAAGAACTGAGCCCGGCACCGACACAGACCAAGCACCGTCTTCAACTGTGGCGGTGTACTCATTGGTGCCAATCGTCACAGTGACGGTATCACCGTCCTGGACATCGCCACCAACGGTACCGGTCAGGGTCACATCACCCTCAGCTTCCGCTGCGTTGATGACATCATCGCCAGCAATCGTATCGATCGCGATCGTGGCAGAGACCTCCGTGTCCACACTGTACGTGTGCTCAGCCGTGGCGGTCGCCGTGTTACCGGCTGCATCAGTCGTCGTGACCGACACATCAACTGTTGTATCAGCAGCCAAGTCGGAACCCGCCACATCCACCGACCAGGCACCATCAGCCACCTGCGTCGTGTAGGTCTGACCGTTTACTGTGATCGTGACGGTATCACCGTCTTGAACGTCACCACCTACAGAACCACCAACCGTTACATCACCACCAGACTCGGCCGCATTGATGACGTTATCGGACGTAATGTCATCCACCGTGATTGAGGCATCGATCTCGGTGTCAACTGTGTAGCCTTGAGTGCTGGACGCAGTGGTGCTGTTACCAGCAGCGTCGGTTGTCGTGACCGACGCAGATACGTTGGCATTGGCGGCCAGCACCGAACCAGCAATCGCAATTGCCCAAGTTCCTCCTGCGGTTACGGTCGTGGTGTAAGAACTATCACCTACCGTGACCGTCACCGTGTCACCTGCTTGGACATCACCACCAACCGTACCGGTTACGGTGATGTTTGCTTCTGCCTCGGCGGCGTTAATGACGTCGTCACCGGCAATGGTATCAATCGCGATCGTGGCAGAGACTTCCGTATCTACACCGTAAGTGTGTTCGGCTGTCGCAGTGACACTGTTGCCCGCTGCATCCGTGGTCGTAACAGACACATCAACTGTTGTATCAGCAGCCAAGTCGGAGCCGGCCACATTCACCGACCAAGCGCCATCGGCTACCTGCGTTGTATAAGTCTGGCCGTTTACGGTCACAGTGACCGTGTCACCATCTTGGACGTCACCACCGACGCTGCCCGAGACAGTGACATCACCACCAGACTCGGCGGCATTGATGACATTATCGGATGTGATGTCGTTAACCGTGATCGAGGCATCGATCTCGGTATCAACCGTGTAACCCTGCGAGGTCGAGGCGTTCGCTGTATTGCCCGCAGCATCCGTTGTGGAGACAGAGGCACTGACGGTGCTGTTCTCAGCAAGAACTGAGCCCGGCACCGACACAGACCATGTGCCGCCAGAAACGGTCGCTTCGTAGCTGTTCTCACCCACGGTGATCGTTACCGTGTCGCCGTCCTGAACGTCACCACCAACGGTACCCGTCAGCGTCACATCACCCTCAGCCTCCGCTGCGTTGATCACATCATCGCCTGCAATCGTGTCGATCGCGATCGTCGCAGATACCTCGGTATCGACACTGTAAGTGTGTTCTGCTGTCGCAGTGGCACTGTTGCCCGCTGCGTCAGTCGTCGTCACAGAGACGTTTACTGCACTATCGGCTGCCAGATCAGCACCGGCCACATCCACCGACCAAGTGCCATCGGCAACCTGCGTCGTGTAAGTCTGACCATTGACGGTCACCGTGACCGTATCACCATCCTGGACGTCACCACCGACGCTGCCCGAGACAGTGACATCACCACCAGACTCGGCGGCATTGATGACGTTGTCCTCTGTAATATCGTTAACCGTGATCGAAGCATCGACCTCGGTATCAACGGTGTAACCCTGAGATGTGGACGCACTGGTGCTATTGCCCGCAGCATCCGTTGTGGAGACAGAGGCACTGACGGTGCTGTTCTCAGCAAGAACTGAACCCGGCACCGACACAGACCAAGCACCGTCTTCAACTGTGGCGGTGTACTCATTGGTGCCAATCGTCACAGTGACGGTATCGCCGTCCTGGACATCACCACCCACCGTACCGGTTACGGTGATGTTTGCTTCCGCCTCGGCGGCGTTAATGACGTCGTCACCGGCAATGGTGTCGATCGCGATCGTCGCAGAGACTTCCGTATCTACACTGTAAGTGTGTTCGGCTGTCGCAGTGGCACTGTTGCCTGCCGCATCCGTGGTCGTGACCGACACATCGATAGAGGTATCAGCAGCCAGATCTGCACCGGCTACATCTACCGACCAGGCACCATCAGCCACCTGCGTCGTGTAGGTCTGACCATTGACGGTCACGGTGACCGTGTCACCGTCTTGAACATCACCACCGACACTGCCGGAGACAGTGACATCTCCGCCAGACTCAGCGGCGTTGACGACGTTGTCCTCTGTAATATCGTTGACTGTGATCGACGCATCGATCTCAGTATCAACCGTGTAACCCTGCGAGGTAGAGGCGTTCGCTGTATTGCCTGCAGCATCGGTTGTGGTCACCGAAGCAGATACGTTGGAATTCGCTGCCAGCACCGAACCCGGTACCGATACAGACCAAGCACCGTCTTCAACTGTGGCGGTGTACTCATTGGTGCCAATCGTCACAGTGACGGTGTCACCGTCCTGGACATCACCACCAACGGTACCCGTCAAGGTCACATCACCCTCAGCTTCCGCTGCGTTGATCACATCATCGCCCGCAATCGTGTCAATCGCGATCGTGGCAGAGACTTCCGTATCTACACTGTACGTGTGTTCGGCTGTCGCAGTGGCACTGTTGCCAGCCGCATCAGTCGTCGTGACCGACACATCAACTGTCGTGTCAGCAGCCAAGTCGGAGCCGGCCACATCCACCGACCAGGCACCATCGGCTACCTGGGTTGTGTAGGTCTGACCATTGACGGACACCGTGACCGTATCACCATCCTGGACGTCACCACCGACGCTGCCGGAGACGGTCACATCACCACCAGACTCGGCGGCGTTGATAACGTTGTCCTC
>NZ_NQOU01000018.1 GCF_003576595.1 Neopusillimonas maritima
TGTCAGTGATCGGTGTAATGGAACCACCTGTGATCGTAAATATAGGGCCAGTGATGATCGAAATTATCGAGCCAATCCGTGATCGAAATTATCGAGCCAGTTGGTGATCGTAAATATGGAGCCAGCCCGGTAGGCTGATCCGACCCCCTCCGGTTTATTCAACGCCATACTTTTCCTGTCAGCCACACGTTGCGGGAGAAGGAGATGGCAAACCGGAGAATCGATATGCATGAATACAGGGAAGTCATTTACCGACTTCGACAGCAGCAAAGTGAGCGGACCATTGCCCGCTCGGGGATCATGGGACGGCACAAGACCAACGAGATTGGCCAGATTGCCAGACTCCGAGGGTGGCTGGATCCAGAAACACCTTTGCCGGAACTGGCAGCCATTGAGCTGGCCTTGCGTGAGCACCGCACCCAGGCCAGCTTGCGTCCGGTTGGTCGGCAAAGCGGGTTAAGCACTGAGCACCTGGCACTGATTGCCCAATGGTTTGGGCACGGGGTCAATACGGTCGCGATCCATGCGGCCCTGCAGCGTGATCATGGCGTGCGATGCCACTACTCCTCGGTGCGTCGTGCCGTCAATAAACTCAAGGCCGCTGAGCCTCAGATTCGTCCCACGATGATTCTGGATTTCAAGCTTGGAGAGGCGGCACAGGTCGACTTTGGTGCAGGTCCTTTCCTGCCAGACCCGGTCACCGGCAAGCCCAAGCGAACCTGGTTCTTTGTCATGACGCTGTGCGCCAGCCGCCACCAGTACGTAGAGTTTGTCTGGGACCAGACCGTGGCCACGTGGTTGCGCTGTCACCAGCGTGCCTTTGAGTTCTTTGGCGCCACCCCGGCGCGGCTAATCATCGACAACCCCAAGTGCGCCATCACCAAGGCGGTGCTGCATGAGACTGAGGTGCAGCGTGCCTATGGGGAGCTTGCCCAAGGCTATGGATTTTTGATTGACCCGTGTCCCCCGGCCGATCCGCAGAAGAAAGGACGGGTCGAATCTGGGGTGAAGTACGTCAAGCGCAACTTTCTGCCCACGCGCCAGTTTCGTAACCTGGCAGACTTGAATGAGCAGGCCAAGGATTGGGTGGTGAATGTAGCGGGGCAACGCACCCATGGCAGCACCTACGCCAAGCCACTGGAGCAATTTGAGCTGGAGCGCCCCTACCTGAAGCCATTGCCTGAGCGCAGGCCCGATCTTTATTGGTATGCGCAAGCGAAGGTTCATCGCGATTGTCATGTTCAGCATGAGCGGTGTTTGTACTCCGTCCCCTACCGTCTGGTGGGGCAGACGGTGCGGCTTCGGCTGTGCGCCTCGACCGTGGAGATATTTGATGGCCAGGATCTGGTGAGCACTCACCCGAGGGGGCAGCGCCCCGGGCAGCGTCGAACGATTGACGATCACATGCCTGAGGCCGCAGTCGCCTGGCTCATGCAGTCACCGGCCTGGTGTCGGGAGCAAGCCCAGGCGATTGGCCCACACTGTCATGCGCTGATCATGAATCTGTTCAGTGATCGTGTCTTGCAAAGGCTGCGCACGGTTCAGGGGTTGCTGCGGTTGCGCCAGGAGTTTGGTGACCGCTGGCTGGAGCTGGGTTGTCAGCGATGCGGTGTCGTGGACTCCATTTCCCCGAAGGTCATGCGCCATGTCATCGAACAGTTACAGCAAGAGGCCAAAGCCGGTTTGCTGCCCGACACTGATGGTGAATTGGCCGCCTCGTCCGCCTATCAAGGCAAGGGTCGCTTTGCCCGTGACACCCGCCAGATGATGTTGCAGTAAGAGGAGAGCTGGCACCATGAAACCAACTACTGCCACCCAATATCATCCAGAAGTCGCCCAACAGCTGCGCCTGCTTCGTCTCTCAGGCGTGACAGATTCGCTCGACATCCGGATTCGGCAAGCGATCGACGAGAAGCTCAGCCACCTGGAGTTCCTGCAGATGCTCTTGGGTGATGAATTAGCCCGGCGCGATCAAACCCGAAGTGCGCTGCTGCTCAAGAAAGCCTCTTTGATTTCCAGCAAAACGATAGAGCAGTTCGACTTTGCCGCCTGCCCGACCCTCAACAGAAGCCTGGTCAGTGACTTATTGACCTGTCGTTTCATGGGTGAGGCCTGCCCGGTGCTCATCTGTGGCCCGACCGGCACGGGCAAGAGTCATCTGGCGCAAGCCATTGGCCACCAGGCCATTCGTCAGGGCAAGGACGTGCTGTTTATCACCCAAAAGTCACTGCTTGGCCACCTGCACAAAGCCCGGATCACGGGTCACTACGATCGTAAGTTTGCCAGGCTGGCCAAGGTAAGCCTGCTCATCATTGATGACTACGGCCTGTATCCCATGACTTCGCCCCAGGATGAGGACTTCCACGAACTGGTTGCCCATCGCTATGAGCAGCGATCAACCATCATCACCAGCAACCTGGAGTTTGGTGAATGGGATCAGGCATTTGCCAGAAACAAATTGCTGGCCACGGCAACCCTGGATCGTTTGTTACACAACGCCTACCGACTGACTTTGCAGGGCAAGAGCTACCGAAAGCCTCGAGACGTTAAAAAAACAGACGTTGCGCGTGGGTAGAAAACAGGCGATTATTGCGGTGCCGGAGGGAGTAAAAAACGATCAAAAAGTGGCTCCATAATTTCGACAACCGGTGGCTCCAATATTTCGATCAATGACA
>NZ_NQOU01000019.1 GCF_003576595.1 Neopusillimonas maritima
AGTGCCTCTGTCTCTACAACGGATGCCGCCGGCAACAGCACCAGTGCGTCCACTTCTCAGGGTTATACCGTCGATACTGAGATTGATGCTTCGATCACAGTCAACGATATTACTTCTGATAACGTCATCAACGCCGCCGAGTCTGGTGGTGATGTGACCGTCTCCGGCAGCGTCGGTGGTGATGTTCAGGATGGTGATACCGTCACCGTGACCGTCAATGGTCAGACCTACACGACCCAGGTGGCCGATGGTGCCTGGTCGGTGGATGTAGCCGGTTCCGACTTGGCTGCTGATACAACAGTTGATGTGTCTGTGACGACCACGGATGCAGCGGGCAACAGTGCCACTGCAACGGCCGAACACACGTACAGTGTAGATACGGAAGTCTCTGCCACGATCGCAATTGACACCATTGCGGGCGATGATGTCATCAACGCGACTGAAGCTGAAGGTGATGTGACCCTGACCGGTGCGGTCGGTGGTGATGTCCAGGACGGTGACACGGTTACTGTGACTGTGGGTGAGAACAGCTACGAAGCGACCGTCTCCGGCGGCACGTGGTCCGTCTCTGTTCCTGGCTCAGTTCTTGCCAATAACAGCAATGTGAGTGCATCTGTCTCCACAACGGATGCCGCAGGCAATACAGCGAACGCCTCGACCTCGCAGGGTTACACCGTTGACACCGAGATCGATGCGTCGATCACGGTTGATGACATTACGGCAGACAACATCGTCAATGCTGCTGAGTCTGGCGGTGATGTCACTGTCTCGGGTAGCGTCGGCGGTGACGTTCAGGATGGCGACACAGTCACCGTGACCGTCAATGGTCAGACCTACACAACGCAGGTGGCTGATGGTGCCTGGTCAGTGGATGTAGCGGGTGCTAATCTGGCTGCTGATACCTCTATCGATGTGTCGGTCACGACTACGGATGCAGCAGGTAACAGTGCCACTGCGACAGCGGAACACACATACAGTGTGGATACCGAGGTCTCTGCGACGATCGCGATCGACACGATTGCAGGCGATGATGTGATCAATGCTGCTGAAGCTGAGGGCGATGTGACCCTGACCGGTACGGTCGGTGGTGATGTGCAGGACGGCGACACGGTAACGATCACCGTAGGTGAGAACAGCTACGAGGCCACGGTCTTTGGCGGCACGTGGTCCGTCTCGGTACTGGGTTCAGTGCTGGCAGCGAATTCCAACGTATCTGCCTCGGTGACCATAACGGATGCTGCGGGCAACAGTACCAGTGCGTCCACTTCTCAAGGTTACACCGTTGATACCGAGATCGGCGCGTCGATCACGGTTAACGACATCACGTCCGATAACGTCATCAACGCCGCCGAGTCTGGTGGTGATGTGACCGTCTCCGGCAGCGTCGGTGGAGATGTTCAGGATGGCGACACCGTTACCATCACAGTAAACGGTCAGACCTACACGACCCAGGTGGCTGATGGTGCCTGGTCGGTGGATGTAGCGGGTGCTGATCTGGCAGCAGATAGTGCCATTAACGTCTCGGTCACGACGACTGATGCCGCTGGTAATACGGCAACCGCGACGGCCGAACACACTTACAGTGTAGATACGGAAGTGTCTGCGACGATCGCGATCGACACGATTGCTGGCGATGATGTGATTAACGCGGCTGAAGCTGAGGGTGATGTGACCCTGACCGGTACGGTCGGTGGTGATGTCCA
>NZ_NQOU01000001.1:0-125721 GCF_003576595.1 Neopusillimonas maritima
ATATTAATTTCGATATCGCTCCAGCTTTCCAGGCCGGCGGTAATCAAATCAAGCGTTTCCGAATCGCCGGCTCGCAAAAATTCGAGCGCTTTATCGGAGAACACTACCCCAAAACCAAAGGTCGTGTGCGCATCGTTTTGCTCGAAGACCTGGACTTCAGAGTTGGGCAGGTCACGACGAATTCGGTAAGCAGCGTATAAACCAGCAGGGCCACCGCCCAAAATATTTACTTTCACGCTAAAGTCTCCCTTTGCTAAAAATTGCGTGATTAATTCAAGGGCTGTCTTCAAGCCCTTTTATATCTATTTCATTACCATGCTGTGCATGCAATACAGGAAATCAGACGCCCAAGTACGACTGAACTAATTGCGAATCGGAGCGCAAAGAAGACGAACCACCGTTCCAGACAACCACACCTTTCTCGATCACGTAGTGCTGATCGGCCAACTCAAGCAAAGCACTTATGTTTTTATCCACAACAATCATCGAAAGCCCTTCGTACTTAAGCCTTGTCAAGACAGCCCATATTTCCGCCCTAATTAACGGCGCAAGACCTTCTGTAGCCTCATCCAGTATTAATAGTCGAGGGTTGGTTAACAAGGCCCGGCCAATCGCCAGCATTTGTTGTTCTCCACCTGAAAGCTGAGAACCGAAATTGGATTTTCGTTCTTCAAGTCGGGGAAAAAATTGATAAATACGATTAAGCGTCCATGGCTCAAGCTTGGCGTTTTTTGACGAACGCGCGGTCGCGATCAAATTTTCTTCCACAGTTAAATTAGGAAAAACCTGGCGACCCTCTGGAACAAAACCAAGACCCATTTGCGCCCTGCGGTAGGATGGCATGCGATCAAGGCGCTGACCAGAGAAAGTGATCACCCCTTTTGTCACTGGTAATAAACCAAACAAGCATTTGATTACAGTTGACCGCCCCATACCATTTCGACCCAATAGCGATACAACCTGCCCCTGATCGGCAGCAAAATCGATACCAAATAGAACCTGTGCAGCACCATAACCCGCGCATAGACTATTTACAGAAAGAAGAGACGTCATGAGGTCGCGACCTCCTCTTCACCCAAATAGACAGCGCGAACCTCTTCGTTCGCCTTTATTTCATCTGGCGTTCCAGTAACCAAAATACGACCATAAACAAGCACACTAATGCGATCCGCCAGTTCGAACACCGCATTCATATCATGCTCAACCAGAAGCACGCTGTATCGCCGCTTTAAACTTCTAAGCAACTCAACTACAACGTTTGACTCCTGTACACTCATCCCCGCCATCGGCTCGTCTAACAAGAGAAATTTAGGGTTGGTGGCCAAAGCCATGGCTAACTCAAGCTGACGCCGCTGCCCGTAGCCTAACTGATGCGCCGGCAATTCCATTTGTGCGGCCAAGCCCGTAAGCTCAAGTGCAGATAATGCGGAAGCAACTTCTTGCTTATACGAAAGCAAACTGCCCCAAAAACGATACGCGTGCTTGCGCGAGGCCAACGACGAAAACACAACATTCTCTAGCACAGACAACTCATCAAAAACCGACGTGATCTGATAAGAACGTACCAGGCCTGCACGAGCTCGCTTGCTAATACTCAGAGCCGTGACGTTGTTACCATTGAAATAGACCTCTCCTTCCTGAGGCTCCAATTCGCCTGATAACTGATTAATTAAAGTCGTCTTCCCGGCGCCATTAGGGCCGATAATTGCATGAATCTCGCCTTGTTTGATGTCGATCGAAATGTTGTCTGTTACAACAAGGGCGCCATACTTTTTAGTTAACCTTTCAGTAGTTAATATCGATTTCATTTTTGCTGCTCCGTAACACCTACAACCCCTGAAGCATGCAAGCATTTCGAAGAAAGCGTTCGCAACACACCCAAGATCCCTGCTTTGCCAGCCAAAGCAACAGCCAAAATCGCCAAACCAAGAAGTGCCATCCAGTGTTCGGTGTAAGACTTAAAGACCTCCTCAATACCCAAATAAGCAACAGCACCCAACACCGGACCCACCACTGTTCCAAGTCCCCCTAAAACAACCATGACAATCAACTCACCAGAGACCATCCAAGACATACTGCTTGGAGAGGCATAAGCATTCAAATTAGCCATAAGCAATCCAGCTACACCGCAGAGCACTGCGGATATTACATAGGCAGCTAACTGATAATGCCGTACAGAAAGACCAACAGACATCACGCGTTTGGGGTTCAAACGCCCCGCGCGCAAAACGACACCAAAAGGAGCCGAGCGAAGTTTAAATATCCAATAAACTGAAGCAACCAACACTAACCAAGCGACATAATAGACAGAGGCCACCGAATCAAGCACAAGGCCGGAGAAATCACTGTGATGAGCGATGCTCAACCCATCATCACCACCAAACTGCTTCAAGCTGACGATAACGAAATAGCCCATTTGAGCAAACGCCAGCGTGATCATAATGAATGCAATACCCGACGTTCGTATGCTTGCAAGACCAGTCATCAAACCAATACCCAAGCACAAAAAGCATGTAAATAGCAGGTGAACCCAGCCTGATTCAATTCCGTAATAAGATGACAACGCAACGCTGTACATCCCTATCCCCAAAAACAATGCATGTCCCAAACTTACCAACCCGCCTAAACCCAACACTATATTCAACGCCGTCGCCGCAATTGCATAGATCAACACTCTTGCAATAAAAAGCATCCAAAAAGTATTATTCTCGGCATCTAATAACAATGGTATGGCGGCAATAAATAACAAACCAACAACTGAACAAAAAACGGAAAAACGCATGGCAAACCTCATCGGGCACCTCCAATAGCTGGAAATAAACCTTGAGGCCTCCAGATCAACACCGATGCCATTAACAAATAAACCATCATTGATGCCAAAGCTGGACCGGCTGCATTGGCTATGTCGCGACTCGCGAACTCACGAATATAGAAAGGAAGGAAAGTGCGGCCTAATGTATCAATGACGCCAACAAGCAAACTTGCGTAAAGTGCACCACGCACCGAACCGATACCTCCAATCACAATTACAACCAGAGTGGTAATCAGCACCGGTTCGCCCATTCCACTTTGTATCGCTAGCACTGGGCCTGACATCGCCCCGGCCAATGCCGCAAGCGCAGCACCCAGCGCAAATAAAAACGCGTTCAGCAATCGAATATTGACACCCAACGCACCAACCATTTGAGGGTTAACGGACCCCGCACGTATCAACATTCCAACACGCGTTCTGTGAATCAACCATTGGCTTCCTATTGCAACCAGTAGACCTACAAAAATAATCACGAGTCGATACAAGGGATAAGAAAAACCGAGCAGTTCAAATGTGCCCGACAACCAGTGAGGAAGGGCCAAGTAAAGCGGTTGAGGCCCCCAAATGATATTAACCAGTTCGTTAAAGAACAAAATCAAGCCAAATGTCGCCAACACATGGTCAAGATGGTCTCTACGGTACAAACGGGAGACCGCCACCCACTCCAGGAAAGCGCCAACAACTAACCCCGTAATGACTGCAGCTGACACACTTAATACAAACGATCCAGTTTGCCCCCCCACGACTGCCGCGGCGTACGCACCCAACATGTATAACGAACCATGAGCCAGGTTAACGAAACTCATAATGCCAAACACAAGCGTCAGACCAGCTGCCAAAAGAAATAGCAAGACACCATACTGCAATCCATTCAGCAACTGGCCAAGCAAAAGCGAAATTGTCATAACCGCCTACTTCAACTTACATTCGTTGTGATAAGCATCTTTGTGATTTTTCAACGGCGTATCGATGTGTTTCATCATTACGCCATCGTCAGTTTTTTCCGCCTGAAAAGCGTAAAAATTCTGAATGGGCATATTATTGTTGTTGAACTTAAAAGGTCCTCTAACTGACTGAAAACTGGATCCTGCCTCTTTCACCGCGGCGGCAAACTTCACCTTATCGCTCACTTTGCCATCAACACTTTCAATCGCAGCACCCAACAAATTGGCCGCATCATAGCCAGACGCTGAATACAAACTGGGAACTCTGCCATATTTTTCCTGATACGCTTTTACAAACTCTTTACTAGCGTCATTTTCAAGCGAGGCATCCCACATAGCGCCGGCAATCACACCATCAGCAAGCCCTTTAAGAGCAGGAAGCGTCGTACCATCGACCGTAAAAACAGACAAAACCGGGATTTTTTCCAGCATGCCCGCCTGGCGCATCTGTTTCACAAAATTAATGCCTAAACCGCCGGGGTAGAATACAAATACCGCTTCAGGGGAAGATGCTTGCAACATGGTAATCTCAGCCGAAAAATCAGTTTGCGACAAAGGGGTATAAACTTCGTCAACCACATCTCCCTTATAAAATCGCTTGAAACCGGCCAACATTTCCTTACCGGCTTGATAATTCGGCGCCATCAAATAAACATTATTGAAATTATTCTCTTGTGCGTACACTCCCATTGCTTCCGCCGGGCCGTCGCTTTGCCAAGCGGTGGAAAACACATTAGGCTGACAACCCGCTCCTGAAAGTGTCAACGGGCCTGAATTGGTGGCGATTGCAACGACACCGGAATCAATAATAGGAGGCAACATCGCCATCAACACATTGGTAAACCCCATCCCAACGATTGCATCGACTTTATCCTGATCAACCAGCTTTCTGGCCGCTTGCAGACCAATCTCGGGCTTAACCTGGTCATCCTCACGAATGACTTCAACGGCCTCTCCTCCTAACATTCCTTTGTTCTGCTCAACAGCCAGCATGAAGCCATCATATTGATCCTGCCCTAGAGCTGCTGCCGGCCCAGAAAGCGCCCCGGTAAAGCCAATTTTCACATCGGCCATCGCCTGTTGCCCAAAAAACGATACGGCTAAGATACACGCCAATAAATAGTTTTTTTTCATCTTTGTCTCCTTTATCTTTTGAAAGTTAACGGCATATTTACCGTTGCAACGGATAGGCATCAATTAACACAAAGCCCACCACCGCCGGCTTGTCACTTCGATTACTCCATGCGTGACTTGTACCGCGTTGAACCAGTACGTCTCCCGCTTTCATGTAAACCTCATCCTCATCAAGAACAGCCCAAATCTCGCCTTCGATCACAAATGCATAATCGACTGACTCCGTGGTATGCATCATTTCGTGACGTGACGCGTCTTCCTCCAAAGCCTCGGCGCCCGAATCTCCCATCGAAGCAAAAGCCGCTTCGCGTTTCCATTTGCCGATGTACTCTTTGTCGGGCGGAAACTCTACAACCCTAAAAACTGTTCCGCTCTTGGGCGGAGCAAGAACGATTGGCAAGCTGCAAGGGTCAATATCACCCTCGTTACTGGCCGGCGCCGATTCGGTTTTCCAGATATCCGTCACACCGAAATTCGACACCCCGGCCAGCGACATCGTGTGAGGCGAAGGGGCATCGGTTAGCACAACCGACCGCCCCACCTCGTTATGCCCGGTCACAATTCGTCTGACCGGGCGAAAAGTGGGTTCTGCCACAATTTATCTCCTATCTTTTTAAAGCCCAAAACCAGCCGACACCACTCACACATCATGATGCCCGGCCGGATACTGAACACTGATTATTTAAGAGGTGGCAGCCCCATAATCTCGCGAGCTTCAGTCGGCGTCGTGGGCTCACAGCCCAGTTCACGAATAATTCGAACCATTCTTTCGACCAACATAAGATTTGTCGCCTGAACACCGGGCTCATACATCAGATTGTCTTCCAATCCGACCCGAACATGCCCTCCCATCAGTACCGCCTGTGTCGTTGCGGGTAACTGAGCAGCACCAATAGCACTAACGTTAAACACGACATCCTTCGGAAGGTGATCAACCATTTGCTGGAGTATTTTCGGGGTGTAGGGCAAGGCACCTTGGAATGCGTTCACGCCAAGCACGATGTTGATGAAGTACGGTGGCTTATCAAATCCCGCCGCGATCGCCTTATTCACTTCTTGCACGATGTCAGAAAGACTGAAAACCTCCCATTCCGGTTTGATACCCCGCTCCATCATGCCTTCAGCCAACTTACGTATTCTTGTTGGAGTCGTTGGTACCAGGATTTCTTTATCGCCAAAACTGGCACAAATTGTCTGAGCATCAAGTGTGCACATCTCAACGCCAGGCGCTTGCATCCCTTTTATGCGTTGCTCAAAATTAATTTCCCACAGACCATTATTAAGTTGGTGGACCATATCGCCATTAATGCCACCGCCTGTAGAGTTATTCAATACGATGTCGCACTTTTCACGAATGAGCGTATTCATCTCGCCATAAACGGCCGGATCACACGTTGCCTCGTCGTCCTGGGCACGACGTGCATGCAATGCAACGACACTCGCCCCTGCGTTATAGCAACGGTATACGTCTTCTGCTATTTCCTGTGGTTGAGTTGGTAGATTAGGGTTCTGTTTCTTGCTGGCCATCCCCCCTGTCGGCGCAACTGTCACAATGACTTTCTGTTTACCCATTGAATTGTCTCCTTTCAATGCCGCCAGCCAATCCTGCGGCTAATGAAAGAATTCTATGGTAGCCATTGATATTTGAATAATGTTAAACAGTCATTGCCATTATTCATATAATGGATAACAAACAATTCATGTTTAGTTGCCTTTACACAAACGTTTCAAATGTGCGTTCGCAACCATCAGCAAAGGAGCTTCAAAATACGATGGAACCTCGTCTTCTGGAATATATGCTTCGCGTGGCGGAACTGGGAAGCATCAACAAAGCAGCCGCCGACCTTCATGTGTCCCAGCCGGCCCTATCACGCCATATTGCGGCACTTGAGCGGGAAATGGGCACAAAATTATTTCAACGCTCACAAGGGGGTGTAAAACTAACGGATTCAGGAAAGCTACTTGCCGACAAGGCACGACCACTTTTACGACAACTTTCCATTATTAAAGAACAAGTCGGCGAGATGGCAGCGGGCCAGCTTTCCATTGGTATTCCTCCCTCATGGAATCAGGTGTTCACCGCACAATACATAAGCCAGTTGGTACAGCGCCACTCGGATATAAAACTGCGTGCTCACGAAGGCGTCAGTCACATCCTGCGCGAACAGATGTTGGCCGGAATATTGGATTTATGCGTTATCCCATTTGATACTGCACCACCCACCGGTTTCAAACAAACGCCATTGGCCCGGGAACCTTTGGTTATTGTCGGAGGGAAAGACTCAGGACTCAGCCCCGACAGCCCGGTTTTTCTAAATAAACTCGATGGAGTCAAGCTTATTTTGCCTGGTCGCCCCAACCAGCTTCGGGTACAAATAGAACACATGCTCGCCCGAAAAGGGCTTCGATTTAATGGTGCAGTTGAAACCGACACCCTAAGCTTATGCCTTCAACTGGCAAAAGAAGGTTTTGGTTTAACGGTTGTGCCTGCATGCGCAGTCAGCACAAGCATTCTGGATCAATCCATACACTGGAGCCCCATCAAACGCATTTATCTCACCTGGTCTCTTTTCGAGAACCAATCCCGTTCACACTCCCAAGCCGTGCGGGAAGGGAAAAAACTATTATTTGAAACAATACAAAACGCAGTGGAGAAAAAAAACTGGTATGGGCTTGAGCCATTGGGAGTACTAGCTAAAATGGCTAGCGGCTCAGCGCCACCGCCTGCATAAACGCCCGAATCTTACCTGCGCATTTAACGCCGCCGGAAATCTCCACTCCACTACTAACATCAACGGCAAATGGTGCCACCTGCGCAATGGCCGCGCCAACTGTTTCCACATTCAATCCGCCCGCCAGCACCACCGGCCTTGACTCAGGAGTTGCAATAACCATTTCCAGAAGTCCTAGATCAAACTGCTTGCCGCTACCGCCGTACCCAGCGCTGTAACTGTCGAACAACCAGGCACTGGCGGAGCGATACCGACGACACGTTTCCAATACCGCCTGCGGAGTATCCAAGCCCGGCGCGCCAACGCGAAACGCTTTCATATATCGACGACCATACTGCTCACACTCGTCGGGGCTTTCATCCCCGTGAAATTGCAGAATATCGGGTTGCACTTGATCAATGACTTGTTGCACATCTTCATTTGAAGCGTTCACAAAAAGCGCCACAACACTTACCATGGCCGGAACCAGGTTGCGCAAACCGCAAGCGTTTTCAGGTGATACATAACGGCTGCTGGGTGGATAAAAAACCAAACCGACGGCATCGGCACCCGCGGCCACTGCAGCGTTCACATCTTCAGCCCGGGTTAAACCACATATTTTCACGCGTGTGCGGATTTTCTTCATTTTTTGCCCAATAACACCGGCCATTCACAACAGCCTTCAGGTTCTACCAAAACCCTATTTTAACGAGCAATGAAACGCTGGTCCGGTCAAAGCAAAACAACGCTGCGATTTGCTTGGCACCCACTAACCGACTGTTCTGGTCGTATAGGAGGCAACGAGTTCATGGTTTAACTTTTGGAAGACACCCAACTTTAACCAAGAAAGCCAAAATGCAGCTTGAAGTTTTCTTGTGCTGATAATTGCGGCAAGTTAAATGAATCGGGATAATCGACCCGTGCAAAATACAAGCCGTCGGGTGCAAAGGTAGGTGGCGCCAGACAACGATCTTTGTCGTTAAGCAAAGTGGTCACGGATTCGGGCGTCATGCGCTGCAAACCCACATAAATCAGCGTACCCATTAAGTTACGCACCATGTGGTGTAAAAACGCATTAGCCTTAAACGTAAAGACGTAGTAAACACCGTGCTGCTCAATGTCGACCTGTTGCAAGTCGCGTACCGGGCTGGCTGCCTGACACTCGGACGCCCGAAAGCTGCTGAAATCGTGTTCACCTAACAAGCGTGCCGCCGCTTCTTTCATGAGTGTCAGGTTCAAGGGATAAAAAACCCAACCCACCCGTCGATGCACCAAAGGCGAACGAATGCGATCGTTGCGAACAACATAAATATAGGTGCGGGCTGTTGCCGAAAAACGAGCATGAAAATCGCTGGTAACAGGCTTAACCCAGTTTACGGAAATACTCGGCGGCAACAGACCGTTTAACGCCCTTGTCCAGGATTCAAGCGAGCGATTAACCGGCGTATCAAGGTGTACGACTTGCTCAAGGGCATGAACGCCTGCGTCGGTACGCCCGGAACAAACCGTCATCACCGGTTCGGTGATGAACTGGTGAACTGCCCGCTGAAATTGATCTTGTACCGTTTGGCCATGCGACTGGCTTTGCCAACCGCGCCAAGGTGAGCCGTCGTAAGACACACCCAATGCCAGTCGAGTCATACCTTATCTGCGTTTTTCCGTTTGACCGGTTTCCGTCGAATCGTCGAGATCGAGATTAATGCTTTGCAAACGCTCACGCACCATCTCCTCTGTAATAACGGCATCAGAGTCATCGTCGCGTTCAGCGCCGACACGACGCAGCAACCAAGCAACGATCAAAACAATAAGCGCAAGTGCACCGCTAATGACAATCAGCAAGTTATTCATGAACCACGTAGAAAGTGAACCGGAGTCTTTATTGGCATCTTCAACAGATGCAGCCGCTTCGGTGCCCGAAGGCTTATTGGCGGACTGGGCTTGGGCAGCGGAAGAAGTATTTCCCGCCAATACCCCTGATGAGCCTTCTGTTAAGGTGCTGGTTCCGGCATTGGTGCCGGCACTGATGCTGGCGTTAGCGTTGACGTCGGCGTTAGCATCGGCGTTGATGCCCGAGTTAGTACTGGTGCCGGCATTGGCGGGGCTGGTTGAACTATCACTGCCGGACGTCACCACACTCTTATTCTGATCCGTTTCCGGCGCATTATCGTTACGCCCGTTATTTGCAGAAGCAGTATCAGAGCCGGACATTTCACCATCAACCATTTCCTTCAACTGCTCAACCGTTTCTTCTACTGTTTTTGCACCGTCCACCATCGCTTGATGGGCAGCGGTACCTTGCTGCTGCAAAGCCTGATTCAAATTCTTTACGTTATCTTCAAGTTGATTAACGCGCTGACGTGCCTCTTCAGTATTACGCTCAAGCGCAAGCTGATCATCGCTACTCACCGACGCTGCGCTTGAGCCGGCCGTGCCGCTATTTGCTGGCGTAGTTGAACCCCCGCTGCCGTTCTGACCCCCTGAGTTCGCCACCGATGACGAATTAGCTGAGGGAGAATTTACCGCAGTTGTGGATGCTTGCGCTGATTGCAGCACAAGACGGTCCTGTTGTTGGGGGGCCGGAGCGGGCGCCGAGCCAACTTCGGGTGCTGTGACCTCGCCGCGATCGGTTGCTTGCGCAGTGGCAGGTTCAGCGCGTGCAACTTCACCTGCCAAACGCTGCCGATATTCGGCAAAAGCCGTGGCATGTTTTTGAAAGATTTCACGCGCTTCGCGATCGGACAAAGCCGCAAGCTGCTGCCCGCCCGGCACATTTAATGTTGCGCCCGCCTTGATTAAATTAACGTTATCGTTAATGAACGCCTGCGGATTCGCCTGCATTACCCCAATCATCCACTGATATACGCTGATACCTGGAACGGCATGGCGACGCGCCAGGGCAAACAAAGTATCACCGCGACGAATTTGAATGGATGTGGCCGCAGCATTACCCGGCGTACCCACTGCCCCGGAACCAGAAGCCGTTACGCCGCCACTCGCACGTGCCACTTCGAGATCGGCGGGAGCCAACAAACTAACCTGATGTTGCATCTGACCGGATGAAGAACGCACCGCCAACAGCAAATCTGCCACGTTCGAAGAAAGCGGTTGACTGGAACGGACGGTAATGAGCTTTGACCCGGCCCTAACGCCGTCAACCACGGCAACTTGCATCGTTGCCGGGTCAACCGGCGGCGTCAAACCCGCCTGCTCCCAGGCCGGCGCGGCCGCCACGGAAACCACCAAGGAGTTACGCTCCTGGTCGGTTAACGCGTGCACCGGTACCTGAATCTGCAGGGGCTGACCCACCGGGGACAGTAAACGCGAATGACCGAAACTTATCGCATAAACTGAAGAACTTACAGCTAATGAGGCTAATGCCGTGAGGTAAGCCAAACGAACTGCCAAAGGCTTTACAGTTACGCGACAAGAATCATTCATATTACAGTTCGCCCAAAGTGATACGTAACATGCGGCGCAATGGTTCGGCCGCGCCCCAAAGAAGCTGATCGCCCACCGTAAAGGCACTCAGGTACTGAGACCCCATGGACATTTTGCGCAAACGCCCCACCGGAATATCGAGCGTGCCCGTTACTGCCACCGGAGTCAGATCGTTTACAGTGGCCTCTTTTTCGTTGGGCACAACTTTAGCCCATTTGGAACCGTCGCGAATAATATCGGATATCTCGTCAAGCGGCACGTCTTTCTTCAGGCGAATGGTTAATGCCTGACTATGGCAACGCATGGCACCAATACGGACGCACAAACCATCGATACGCGTTGGTTCCGTACCAAACGCCTCGCCGCGGCCCAGAATTTTATTGGTTTCGGCTTCTGCCTTCCATTCTTCACGAGACACGCCATTACCCAGATCGCGATCAATCCAGGGAATGAGGCTGCCCGCTAAGGGAACCTGGAATTGCTCACGAGGCAAGTTAGGGTCTTTCTGAACGTCAAGCACGCCGCGATCTATTTCCAAAATGGCCGAAGCGGGATCATCGAGTAATGATTTAACAGATTGATTAATAATGCCAAACTGCGTAAGCAACTCACGCATGTGTTGGGCACCACCACCGGAAGCTGCCTGGTATGTCATGCTGGTCATCCAGTCGACCAGATCTTTGTTAAACAGGCCGGCCAAGCCCATGAGCATGCAACTTACCGTGCAGTTGCCACCCACAAAGTTCTTTACACCTCGCTTCATTGCCGCATCGATAACAGGCCGATTTACCGGGTCCAGAACGATAATGGCGTCTTCAGCCATGCGTAATGTGCTGGCGGCATCAATCCAAACGCCATCCCAGCCCGCATCGCGCAACTGCCCGTGCACTTTAGTGGTGTAGTCTCCGCCTTGAGCCGTTACGATCACGGGCAGCTTTTTAAGTGCCTCGATATCGTACGCATCTTGCAAGGGCCCGGCGCCATCAGCCCAGGCGGGTGCTTTTCCACCTGCGTTACTGGTTGAAAAAAACACCGGATTGAATAAGGAAAAATCATTTTCATCGCGCATGCGCTGCATGAGCACTGAGCCCACCATGCCGCGCCAACCGACTAAGCCTACTGATTGGGTCATAAAAAATCACTGTCTATTTAAGAAACAAGCGGCTATTTTAACGCCTTAAGCACCGCATCGCCCATTTCCGACGTAGAAACACGTGTAGTGCCTTCCTCGTGAATGTCGAGCGTACGCAAACCTTGTTTCAACACTGACTGCACGGCTGCCTCAATTCGCTTTGCCTGGTCATCGGCATTCAACGAATATCGCAGCATCATGGCCGCCGACAAAATCGTCGCCAGTGGGTTGGCGATATTTTGGCCGGCGATATCAGGGGCCGAACCGTGGCTGGGCTCATATAAACCCTGGTTCGATTCATTCAGGGAAGCCGAAGGCAGCATGCCAATGGAACCCGTAAGCATTGAGGCCTCGTCGGACAAAATGTCCCCAAACAGGTTCCCTGTCACGATTACATCGAATGCCTTGGGTGCACGCACCAGTTGCATTGCCGCGTTATCGACATACATGTGGGTTAACTCAACATCAGGATAGGATTTCGCGACGTCGATCACGATATCGCGCCAGAACTGAGACGTTTCCAATACATTGGCTTTATCGACGCTGCATAATTTCTTATTACGTTTGCGCGCCGCCTGAAATCCAACATGCGCGATGCGACGTACCTCAGGCTCTGTATACAACATAGTGTCAAACCCTTGACGCTCCCCCTTGAAAGGACCATCGGGCGCTTCACGCACACCGCGCGGACTACCGAAATAAATATCGCCGGTTAGCTCACGAACAATCAGAATATCCAAACCCGCCACCACTTCCGGTTTAAGCGAAGACGCGTTCGCCAGCTCTTCATACAAAATCGCCGGACGTAAATTAGCAAACAAACCCAACGCTTTGCGCAAGCCCAGAATAGCCTGTTCCGGCCGGTGCTCGCGAGGAAGGGAGTCGTATTTCCAATCGCCTACCGCACCGAACAAAATAGCATCTGCGCTTTTTGCCAATTCCAGCGTAGCGGGCGGCAAAGGGTGACCGTGCTGCGCATAGGCGGCCCCGCCAACTGGTTGTGTCTCAAAACTCAAATCGAGATTCAGCGCACTTAGGACGCGCAAAGCCTGATCAATAATTTCCGGGCCGATTCCATCACCGGGCAAAACTGCAATCTTTCGGGTCATTCTGGGTTCTCTGAATGTTCTGGTTTAATGTGTCGTAATCATAAAGCCGGGCCTAAGCCCACCATTTAGCCGGGCAGACCTTCAAGCCACGGGAAACGCGCAAGACGATCGGCTTCGAAAGCACGAATTTTGTCGGCTTTCTGTAATGTCGTGGCGATGTCGTCCAGCCCGTTCAGCAAACAATGTTTACGGAAAGGCTCAACGTCAAACTTCAACACATCACCATTCGGCTTTGTAATGGTTTGCGCGTCAAGGTCGACAGTTAGCTCATAGCCTGGCGTTGCCTCCATTTCACGGAATAGCTCGGATACGACCTCTTCCGGTTGCACAATAGGCAACAAACCATTTTTGAAGCAGTTATTAAAAAAAATGTCGGCATACGAGGGAGCAATAATGGCCCTGAAACCAAACTGCAGCAAAGCCCAGGGCGCATGCTCACGGCTGGAGCCACAACCAAAATTTTTGCGCGTCAGTAAAACTGAAGCGCCCTGATAACGCGGCTGGTTCAGGGAAAAATCCGGATTCAACGGGCGCTTCGAGTTGTCCATTCCCGGCTCACCTACGTCGAGATAACGCAAGGTATCAAACAAATTCGGGCCGAACCCGGTTCTTTTGATCGACTTCAAAAACTGCTTGGGCATGATCAAATCGGTGTCAACGTTTTCACGATCAAGCGGCGCAACCAGGCCCTTATGAGTGGTAAAAGCTTCCATGATCTACTCCTTAACTGAATTGACGAACGTCGACAAAATGACCGGCCACCGCTGCTGCTGCTGCCATCGCGGGGCTAACCAGATGTGATCGCCCACCCTGACCCTGCCGGCCTTCAAAATTGCGGTTTGATGTCGACGCACCGCGCTCGCCAGGCTCAAGACGATCGGCATTCATGGCCAGACACATAGAGCAACCCGGCTCACGCCATTCGAAGCCTGCCTCAAGAAAAATTTTGTCCAAACCTTCTTTTTCAGCCTGACGCTTGACCAAGCCCGAACCCGGCACGACCATGGCCTGTTTGATGTTCGCTGCAACTTTCTTGCCTTTAACGACCGCCGCCGCAGCACGCATGTCTTCAATACGCGAATTAGTACAGGATCCGATGAACACCCGATCTGGTTTGATTTCCGTCATAGGAGTATTGGGCTCAAGACCCATATACTTCAACGCACCTTCCATACCGCTGCGCTTCACGGGGTCTTTTTCCAGGGCGGGATCCGGTACCCTGCCTGATACAGAAACCACCATTTCAGGCGACGTACCCCATGTCACCTGGGGCTGCACATCGGCGGCATTCAATTTGATCACACGATCAAAGTGCGCACCCTCGTCGGAATGCAGGGTACGCCAATATTCAACGGCTTGATCCCACATTTCCCCGGTGGGCGAATAGGGCCGATTACGGAAGTACTCAACGGTTTTATCATCGACCGCCACCATGCCCGACCGTGCACCTGCCTCGATGGCCATATTACACATGGTCATGCGACCTTCAATCGACAGATTTCGTACCGCACTACCCGCGAACTCAATGGCATAGCCGGTTGCACCTGCTGTACCGATTTCGCCGATGATATACAACACCAAGTCTTTGGCTGAACAGCCGAAGGGCAATTCACCATCGACTTCAATCAACATGTTCTTGCTCTTTTTCATGAGCAAGGTTTGGGTGGCCATGGCGTGTTCAACTTCGGATGTGCCGATACCGAATGCCAAAGCCGCCACTGCACCATGAGTACTGGTGTGGGAATCACCGCACACCACCGTCATCCCGGGCAATGTCGCCCCCTGCTCCGGCCCGATGACGTGCACAATGCCTTGACGCATGTCGTTCATGCGAAATTCGGTAATACCGTATTTCTCGCAATTGTTATCCAACGTCTCGACCTGGATGCGGGAAATTTCATCCTGGATGCCCTGATCGCGCGCTGTCGTAGGTACATTGTGATCGGCAACCGCCAAATTGGCACTGATCCGCCATGGTTTTCGCCCAGCCAACGCCAGCCCCTCAAAAGCCTGAGGGCTGGTTACTTCGTGCAACAGTTGTCGGTCGATATAAAGCAAACAGGTGCCATCGGACTCCTGATGCACGACGTGGGCATTCCAAAGTTTGTCGTAAAGGGTTTCAGCCATAATAGTGCTCTCTGAGAATCGAAAAAGAAACGATAAGCCTATTATGCCAAGCTCTTACGCTAGTACAAGAAGATAATTTATACTAGTACTGCAACTAACAGGCTATGCGCACTTCGATTAACGACCTTGAGTGCGTTCGTACAAAGGCATCACTTGATTCGCTATCACTTGTAAATCCTGGATACGCGTGTCAGGAGAAGGATGGGTCGATAAGAATTCAGGTGGCGCGTTACCACGGTCGAGCGCTGCCATTTTTTGCCACAAGGTTACTGCGGCGTTGGGGTTATAACCCGCACGCGCGGCCAGTTCCGTCCCAATACGGTCTGCCTCGATTTCGTGGGTGCGGCTATTGGGCAAGGTGAACATCACATTGGTTAAAGCATTGCCCAAATTGGCTGAAGCCTGACTACCCGTTACAGCCGCCAATACCGACAACCCCAATTGCGTGGCCATTTGCTGGGACACTTGTTCACGCGAGTGCTCACGTAACGCATGAGCAATTTCATGACCGATAACGGCAGCAAGTTCATCGTCAGTTGGATTCAATCGATTAATCAGGCCGCTGTAAACCGCAATCTTGCCACCCGGCATACACCATGCATTCACCTGATTATCATTCAACACATGAACTTCCCAGTTCCATTGGGCGGCATCGGGACGAAACACCCCGGCTTGAGCAATCAGGCGTTGAGCAATATTTTGAACCCGACGTGTTTGGGCGGCATTAGTGTCGAGTTTCCCTTGTGCCCTGGCTTGTGACAACAAACTGTTGTATTGCTGCGCCGCCTCTTGCTGCAAAGCCTGTTCAGAGACCAGCCCTGACATATACTGCTGACGCTCAACGCCCACTGCGCCAGACTGCGTTGTTTGCACACTGGCACACCCTGAAACCACTAAAGTGGTAGCCAGTGCGCCGGCACTGAAAATACGGTTGAATTTCAATTTGCCCATGGTGAACTCCTGATCCGAACTTTCGTTACTACATAAACGTGCCTGATTGGCTACGCCATCATGACTTAACCGCATTGCGCGCGGTGTCGCAACGCATGATCCATTAACACCACTGCCAATAACGCCTCTGCAATTGGCGTCGCGCGGATACCCACACAAGGGTCGTGACGCCCCAAGGTTTGAACCTCAACGGGCTCATTGGCGCGATTCACTGAACGCCGCATTACCCGAATACTGGAAGTTGGCTTAATTGCCAGGGAAACGGTTAGCGGCTGGCCCGACGAAACACCGCCCAGCACACCGCCGGCGTTATTACCAACAAAACCTTCGGGCGTAATTTCGTCCCCGTGTTCAGAGCCACGTTGTGCAACAGCGTCGAAGCCGGCGCCAATCGACACCCCTTTCACTGCATTCAACCCCATCATGGCATGGGCGATATCGGCATCAAGGCGATCATAAATGGGTTCGCCCCAGCCGGCTGGTACCTTTTCAGCCACGACTTCAATACGCGCTCCAATGGAGTCACCATCGCGCCGCAATTGATCCATATAAGCCTCAAGTTCCGGAACAATGCCCGCATTAGGCGCGAAAAACGGGTTCTGCCCCACCATCTCCCAATTAACAAAAGGAATGGGAATTTCGCCCAATTGACTCATGTAACCGCGAATTTGAACACCGAATGTTTGTGCCAGCCATTTCTTTGCAATGGCACCGGCGGCAACTGTTGGAGCGGTAAGCCGGGCGGAGGAACGGCCGCCGCCTCGTGGATCACGATGTGCATACTTGCGCCAATAGGCGTAATCGGCATGCCCGGGCCGAAATGTGTCCTCGATATTGCTGTAGTCTTTACTGCGTGCATCGGTGTTACGAATAAGCAGGCCTATTGGCGTTCCGGTTGTTATTCCGTTATACACACCCGACAATATCTCAACCGTGTCCGGCTCTTTGCGCTGGGTAACATGGCGCGACGTGCCGGGCCTGCGGCGATCCAGTTCCGCCTGTATATCCGCCTCCGACAATGGCAAACCGGGAGGACAGCCATCGACAACGGCACCAATGGCCGGGCCATGCGACTCACCAAAGTTTGAAACACAAAACAGTTTTCCAAGAGTATTGCCCGACATAATGTCCAGTCACGAAAATAATAAACACACCAAAGCGTGATTATCGCATTAAGAGGAGCAGCTTACTTCTAGGTGCCGGGCCCACTCGGGGGCTGCCTGCGCATAGGCCTCAAACCCCGCCCGTTCTGTATACGGGTCGCGCAATACGGTCATTAAGGCATCAATAACAGAAGCATCATCTTTCTCGGCCGCATCAATCGCTTGCTGCGCCAAATGGTTGCGCAACACATAAAGCGGATTCGCAGACAACATTTGAGTCACCCGGTCGGCTTCGCTCCGTCCATCAAACTGCACGCGTTGCCTGTATTGTTCCAGCCACTCGCGCGCCGGAGCCGGCTCGTCGAAGAGCGCAAAAAAGGACTCCGGCTGATCGAGGGCCGTCGCCAAGCGACGAAAACTGAGCGTGAAATCGGCCGATTGAGTATGTAATAACCGCCACCACTCATCCACCAAGTCCTGGTCTTGCTCGTGCCAGGACAGCCAACCGAATTTGCGCACAAGATTTCCCTGATAAGCCTGCAGAAAAGCGCCCTCAAACACCTGTAACTGCGTTTTCAACTCGTCGGACTCCAGACCCAATGCCGTTAAACTGCTGGCCAGGCGATACAGGTTCCAGTGCATAACCGCCGGCTGCACATTCCAGGCGTAGCGACCATGCGTATCGGTGTGGTTGCAAACGTGGTTTATACGGAAGCCATCCATAAACCCATAAGGCCCGTAATCGAGCGTAATGCCCAAAATCGACATATTGTCGGTGTTCATTACGCCATGACAAAAACCACACGTTTGCCAATCGGCCACCAAACGCGCCGACTTCACCACAACTTCTTTTAAAAATCGCAAAATAGTGTCGCGACTTAAGTCGGACTGGGCCGACTCTTGGGCAGCCAGACACTGCGGGTAAAACCGCGGCACAACATAGCGCAGCAACAATTTCAGGCTGTCTGGATCTTGCGCCCAATGCTCGAACGTGCCGAAACGTACGAAGGAAGGCGCCACCCGGGTAACCACGGCCGCAGCTTCCTGTGTTTCCCGATAGACCGGATCGTCGGCCACCACCAGCGACAACGCCCGGGTGGTAGGGATGCCCAGGCCGGCCATTGCCTCTCCGGCAAGATATTCGCGCACCGAGGAGCGCACAACGGCACGGCCGTCACCCATGCGTGAATACGGCGTTAACCCTGACCCTTTCAACTGCAACTCCTGAGGGCCTGCATCGGTTGAAATTTCCCCCAACAGGTGCGCGCGACCATCGCCCAACTGCCCAGCCCAAACACCAAACTGATGCCCGCTATAAACGGCAGCCAAGGTTTGCCCGCCGGGTAAAGGCTCCGAACCCGAAACCACCTCGAGAAACGTCGGGCTTTCGAGGTCTGGCTCCCGCAGGCCGAGCGCATGCGCAACATCCTTGTTTACATGCAACAGCCTTGGATTCGTTAAGGGTTGCGTTTCAAGGCGAGTATAAAAACGCGCCGGCAGATCATCGGCAAACGAATTTTCAATGTGCAAATGCCCAAACGGATTAATGCTCATTTCGCCTCCCTTGCTTTAGCTGCTTTTTTGGCCGCCTGTGCTGCTTTCTTCGCCGGGCGCAAATACATTAAGGCGCAAACGTAAAAAACAAACGACAAAACGATTTCCACGCCGGCAAGCATTGCCGACATGGCATTCGGGTCGGAATAAGCCCGAACCACGCCTTCCATAAAATACAGAAGAATCAACATGCTGGCCCATTGCATGGTGTAAACATTACCTTTCAAAACACCGCGCAAAGGCAACAATAAGGGCAAGACCTTCAACACCAATAAAGAACCACCCGGGCGCAGCGGCGCCCAAAACAATTCCCACGCCAGACCCAATGCAATCAAGCCGATCAAGGAAGCCGAAGCCGTATACCGCAAGTAAGGATTTAATTGAACGTTCATACTGGTATTATTACCCGAATGCCAAGCCACGTCTCGAGAGTCCACGATATCAATGAGTGCAAAGTCGCCGCAACCCACTGATCGCGATGAAGAAACTACCACCACCAAGGCCAAATTGAAGCGAAAATGGCATGATGCGGCAAAAGTACTGGCGTATGCAGCGGCTCATGCGAAAGATAAAAAGCTTACCCAGGTCGCCTCAAGCCTGACCTTCACCACGGTGCTGGCTCTGGTACCCATGCTGGCGGTTTTCCTTTCTTTGTTCACCGCCTTCCCACTGTTTGCCGAATTTCGCGAAGCACTGGAAAACTTCCTGGTGAACAGCCTGATGCCCCCCACCGTATCCGATACGGTTATGCGGTATTTGAATATGTTTGCCGAACAGGCCTCGGGGCTCACCGCCATCGGTACCGTATTTCTGCTGGTAGTGTCGATCATGCTGATCATGACCATCGATACCGTTCTGAATGATATTTGGCAGGTTGAGCAGCAGCGTCCTTTGCCGCAACGCATTCTGGTGTACTGGGCCATTATCTCGGCCGGCCCCATTCTGGCAGGCGCCAGCTTGTGGGCTACGTCGTACCTGGCCCAGCAATCGGCATTCGACGTCGGGCATATTGCCAGCTCCATGCGAATTGCACTGTCGGTCATTCCGGTTGTTATTACCGGGCTCGCTTTCAGTGCACTGTTCGTTTTCGTACCCAACCGCCATGTATTTTGGCGAGACGCATTGGCGGGTGGGTTCGGCACCGCTATTGTGCTCGAAATAATGAAAGCCGGGTTTGCCTACTACATCACGCAATTTCCCTCTTACACCGTTATTTACGGCGCGTTTGCCACCCTACCTATCTTCCTGCTGTGGATTTACTTATCGTGGCTGGCGATCTTATTTGGGGCCACTGTGGCCGCCACGTTGCCCTCACTACGGTTACGTCGATGGGCCGAGAAACGCAAGACGGGTGCAGCTTTCATTGACGCAGTGCGCATCCTGCGCCTTTTGCGCAGTACACAAAACACACCGAACCCAGGGCGCAGCACGCGTTTTTTGGGCGCCCACATGCGCCTGCACGCCAACGAACTGCTCTCGGTACTGCGCGCCCTTAAACAGTTGGGTATTGTCGTGCCAACCCAGGAAAAAGGCATGGATCACTGGGTATTAGCGTGCGACATTCGCGAAGCAAAATTATCGACCTTGATCGACCAATTCCTTCTGGACCGGCATCAGCCCGAATTACAGGAAGATCCTTTCCTGCTCAAAGCGTTGGCACACGCTTTGTCAGATTGCCCCAACATAACGCTGGAAGACTTGTTCAACGAAACAATCCCGCTATCGGAAACGCCCGAATTGTTGGAGAATAAAGAAACCACACCGAAGTCTGGGGAGACGCATCATGCTTAAAGTTAGTGAAATACTGCGGGTTAAAGGCCACACGCTTTACACCGCTACGCCGGAAACACCCATTAAACAAGCGCTTGAAACCATGGCCGAACAAGATATTGGGTCGCTGGTTATTATGGAACACGGCGAACTGGTTGGCATGGTGACCTTCCGCGAAATTATTCGCCACTTACATGGCAACCATGGCGCCACAGGCGACTTCACGATTCGCAGCATTATGGACGATGCGCCCGTTAGCGTCACACCCAACACCAGCGCCGAAGAAGTACAACGGCTCATGCTCGACAAACATGCACGCTACATGCCTGTCATGGATGGCCCTGTTCTGCTGGGCGTCATTTCGTTCTACGACATGGCACAAGCCATTGTGGCCGCACAGCGTTTCGAAAACAACATGCTGAAGGCCTATATTCGAGACTGGCCAACCGAACTAGACGAAGAAAACAACAGCACCAGGCCACCTAAACACTAACGGAACGATGACCGGCCACTTGTTCGTAGGCTCGGGTAATTAACATGGGATCCTGCTCATTCAAATGCGCAGGATCCGACAACATTTGACGCCAGCGTCTGGCCCCCGGGCGGCCGGATAGCCAACCCAGCATAGGACGCACCACCATACGCAAAGGGACTCCTTGCCGGACCTGTTCAGCGGCATAATCAACCATATTTTGCAGCACTTGCGCCTCGTCTGATACCAGGCTTTGCGGCCACAAACGCCTTGAGAGCGCCGACAGCACGGCCGGATCATGCCAGGCAGCCCTGCCTAACATCACGCCGTCAAACCGATGCAATAACGTAACCGCCTGATCAACTTCGGCGATTCCTCCATTCAGCACAAAAACAGCGTCGGGAAAATCATTGCGCAACAGTTCAGCCACGTTGTAACGCAAAGGCGGTATTTCACGGTTGTCTTTCGGGCTCAGACCCTTCAATACCGCATTGCGGGCATGCACGATAAACACGCGGCATCCTGCCTGGTGCAAAGTCCCTACGAAATCACGCACCATACCGTAAGACTCGTCGTAATCGAGCCCCAAACGGTGTTTAACGGTAACCGGAACGGTTACGGCATCCTGCATTGCTTTGACGCAATCGGCCACCAGTTGTGCTTCGGCCATTAGACAGGCACCAAACGCTCCTTTTTGCACCCGTTCCGATGGGCAGCCGCAATTCAAATTGATTTCATCGTACCCCCACTCTTGGCCAACTTGTGCAGCAGCCCCTAACGCCGCCGGCTCACTGCCGCCAAGCTGCAAGGCTACGGGGTGTTCGATGACATTAAAATCCAGCAAACGCGATCGGTTGCCATGTTCAATTGCACCCGTTGTAATCATTTCCGTGTAAAGACGTACGTGCGGAGCCAGTAAACGATGGAAATACCGGCAATGACGATCAGTCACGTCGATCATGGGAGCGACACAAACACGCCAACCTTCGCTACCTGCGCGAAAATGGGTCGGACTAAACGGGTTTTCTTGGGCTGAAGCCTGCACACCACACCTTAAATAACTTTGTCTGAGCATTTTAACGCGGACATCTCTACACGATCTTGCGCCGTAGTCTAAAATCAGACCTTTATGTCTGAATTATTCGTGGTGACATGGCCGTATTTACCCCCGTATCCGAAGCCGATGCAGAAACATTATTAACCCAGTTCAACTTGGGTAAGCTGGTTTCTCTTCGAGGAATTACCGCCGGAATCGAAAACACCAATTATTTTCTGAGCACCACAGGCGGGGAATATGTTCTTACCGTGTTTGAAGTACTTACCTTTGAACAGTTGCCGTTTTATATCGAACTGATGCACCATTTGGCCGAACGCCATATTCCCGTACCGGAGCCGCAAACCAGCAAGCAAGGGCGGCGTTTAACGACGCTGCACGGCAAGCCCTGCGCAATCGTAACGCGCCTGTCCGGCGGCTACGAGCCCGACCCCAGCGAGCGCCATTGCAGATTGGCCGGCCAAACATTGGCGCAAACACATTTAGCAGGTGCTTCATTTCCCATGCACCAACCCAATTTAAGGGGGCTATCGTGGTGGCAGGAAACCATTCCCAAACTGCTCACTTTTCTAACACCGGTACAAAACACGCTTATTCAAACCGTATTAAAAGAACAATCAGAATTTGCCCAAACTGAGCTTTATCAAAGCCTTCCTTATGGTCCGGCACATTGCGACTTGTTTCGCGACAACGTGCTATTCGATGGCACATATGAACAACCTCGAATGGGCGGCCTGATCGATTTTTACTTTGCCGGTTGCGACACATGGCTCTTTGATGTGGCAGTAAGCATCAATGACTGGTGCATACACCGCAATACCGGTGAATTTGATATGGGAAAAACAACGGCCTGGTTGCAGGCCTACGCCGAAATTCGACCATTCACTGAAGCGGAACAACACGCTTGGCCACTCGTTCTCCAGGCGGCTGCATTACGTTTTTGGGTGTCACGCCTATACGATTATTTTCTGCCCCGACCTGCACAGACACTCAAGCCACACGACCCACGCCATTTCGAAATCGTGCTTCAGGCCCGGCGCAACGGCAATAACCCAGAACTACCTAAAGTAACAACGTAACAATGCAAGCGGCCATACTTCCGATCACTGCCGGATGGCAATGGATTATCGACGGGTTCAATCTTTTCCGGCGCCAACCATTAGCCATGTTTTTCTGGAGCCTGATGACAGGTCTGCTCATTACGCTCACCTATCTCATACCCCTATTTGGCCAGGTTTTCCTAATTGCAGCGATGCCTTCCTTAACCTACATCACACTGAACGCATGTCGCCAAATTGAGGCAGGTCGCCCCATGCAGCCAGGCATGTGGCTCATACCCTTAAAAGACGCGCAAGCGCGTGCAGGGCTCATCCGGTTGGGGTTGGCTTACCTGGCCTGCTGCCTGGCGGCCGGCTTTATTGCCACCTTGCCCTTTCTCGATCAGATCATGGCCGCATTGAATAACGAGTCTTTCGATGAAACGGCACTGCTTTCCGCCATTCAAGGCCCATTTCTAACGTTCGGCTTGCTCTATATTCTTATCTCAGCACTATTCTGGCATGCCCCGGCGCTTATTGGCTGGCATCGCCTGAAAATGTCGCAAGCATTGTTCTTCTCCATGGTTGCATGCTGGAGAAACAAGTTTCCTTTCATGTTGTACGGCGCTACCTGGATCGGGCTGTTTTTCGTTGCTCAAACACTGGGAGATGTCTTGGCTGCCTCTGGGCTATCGGCCACGATAACTCAGTTGATTATGACACCAATTAACCTGGTGATCGCCGCCATTCTGTATTGCAGCTTCTACCCTACTTACATGAGCATTTTTGGACGCCCGGCTTATAACCAGGCCGACCAAACCGGCTCAACCCCCGACGGCAACTGAGGTAATTGGCCAAGATCAATTCGGCTTTCCTCAGGGCTGTGAAAGTCGGAGCCGCGCGATGCAAGAAAGCCATAGCGTCGCGCAATTTTGGCATATTCAATATATTGTTCGGGATAATGGCTACCCGTTACCACCTCAATAGCCTGGCCGCCCAAGTCGCGGAAAGCGTCAAACAACTCGCTGAATTGGGTTGAGGAAAACCGATAACGACCCGGATGCGCCACCACGGCCACACCGCCTGCTGCATGAATCCAGCCCAAAGCTTGTTGCAGCGATGCCCACTGCACCCCCACAAAGCCGGGCTTTCCCTCACCCAGATATGAATCGAATACTTGTTGCAACCGCTTGCAATAACCTTGGTCCAGCATGAAACGGGCAAAATGCGTACGACTCAGCAACAACGCATTGCCGGCATAGCTCAAAGCCCCTTCGTAGCAACCGGGAAAACCAAGTTTTTCAAGCTTATCGCCCATTGCCCGCGCGCGATCAGCCCGCCGCCGCCGTACCTCTTGCAAACCGTTCACCAATTGGATATTCGCCGGATCAATATTCAACCCAACAATATGAATCGTACGATTCATCCAGGTGACCGAAACTTCCACGCCGGGGATAAACTGCAGTCCCTGCTCATTGGCGGCAGCTCCTGCCGCAGTTAAACCAGACAGTTCATCGTGATCCGTCAGCGACCAGACTTGCACCCCTTGCCGAGCGGCGCGCAGCGCCAATTCGCGCGGATCCAGCACTCCGTCGGACTGGCTGGAGTGGCAATGCAAATCGGCGTTGACTTCCAAAAGATTCATTTTCAATTCGGAGGGGGAAACAAACATCATTGTAGCGAACCCTGCTGTGACCTATTGTGGGGTCACATTAGGCATTGTGTGTTGCCAGTAACGGCGTTGTAATTGACGTTCCGACTGCACCACTAAACCGCTTTGACGTGACTGCACCGTAACGGCACCGTCGCGATCCGAGCGCCACACCCGCGCCCCTTCACGCCGCCAGCGGGCCACAGTTTGTGGCGCGGGATGACCATAGCGGTTCATAAGGCCAACCTGAGTCAAAACATGACGAGCGCCACTGGCTGACACAAACGCCGGCGTAGAGGATTTCCCCGAACCATGATGGGGAGCAACCATCACATCAACGCGCGGCATACCACGATCAACCAACGCATTTTCTTCGGCCTTACCAATGTCGCCGGGCAATAAGGCGGCGTGATAGGCACCCTGAATGCGCAACACGCAAGAGGCGGCATTACGCACTTTTGAACCCGCCCGCGCCGAGACGTTGTGTTTCAGCGGCCATAAAAAGGAAAATGTCACGCCGTCCATTGTCCAACTCGTGCCGTAGCGGCAGGGTGACTGCGCCAACGGTGCATTCTCCTGCAAAAAAGGCTGCTTTAAACGGCCCGCCTCAATAGACAGATAACGACCTAAAGGAAACGACGAAAACGACTGCTCCACTTTGGTGTTCTCCAGTACCGAGCGCACTCCCCCTGCGTGATCAATATCCGAATGCGATACGATCATAATATCGAGTTTGCGCTCACCCAACGCACGCAAAAAAGGCACGATCGTTCGTATTCCCTGGTCCGACTGGGCACTATGACGCAACCCGCTATCAAACAATAATACGTGCTCCGCCGTTTGTACGACGAGGGCGCTGCCTTGACCAACATCCAACGCGTACAGTGCCCACTCCCCCGCCGCCGGGCGGGTCGGTTGCCAGGTCAGCGCCGGTAACATCAAAAGCCAGCCCATTGACCGCAATGGAAACCCATAAGGTGCAATGGCCAGCACAATGCCAAGCAAAGCAAGCACGGTCAGAGATATCGGTGCCGCTGCAACGGTGAAACTCGCCCAGGGCAACTCAGCCAACCAAACAGTTGGCTGCATCATTGCGTTAAAGGCAGTATGGGCAAACCATGAAATACCGAAACACAATCCGGCAAAAGCCGGAACCAGCACTTGCAACAAAGCAAACAAAGCCAGTAGAAGTGCCAAGGGTGTCACAATAAAACTAATAATCGGAATAGCGTAAGCATTCACCAATGGTGAGACAACCGACACCTCGTGGAAAATGAGCGCAAGCGCCGGCATCAAGCCCACCGTAATGGCCATTTGCAGACACGTTATTGAAATTGCAGCCCGGCAGACAGTTTGATAACGCGAGCCGCGCTCATTACTCAGAAATCGACCCCACCAGGCAGCGCTGGCCAACAAAATCGCAACTGCCCCGAACGACAACCAGAACCCGCTGGCCAGCAACGCCCATGGGTCGAGCAACACCACAATAACGGCTACCGCACTTAGCAAGCGGGACGCAGATAACGGAACACGCAAAAACTGGGCGGCACCAATAACCGACAGCATAAGAAAGGTTCGTCGCGCGGGGACACCCCAACCAGCCAACAAACAGTACAGCCAGGCAATCGTCAACGCCACCACCGCCGCCGCCATACGTGCCGGGATATATTCCGACAAACCGACCCCGCGCCAACGCAATCGCCGCCAAAGCCAAAACACCGCCAACCCCCCAACGGCTGCAATCATCGTGATGTGACTGCCACTAATGCTAACCAAGTGAGTAATACCGCTACGATTAAAAATAATCCAATCGTTTGCACCCACACTGGCCTGATCACCAATGGTGAGCGCCAGCAGCACCGCGCCGTAAGATTTATTTTCCACAAAGGGCAGCATCGCCTTGCGCACGTAATAACGCGCACGCTGCGCCGAAACCGCGAGCCCCGCCCAACCTTCATCCCTTAAATATCGGGGGTTACCCCGCACGCGCCCCAGGGCGCGAATGCCATCGGCAAACACATAGGCTTCATAGTCAAAACCATGCGGGTTACGTGCCCCATGAGGCGTTTTCAATATCAACGCCATTTTCCAAACCTGTCCGGGAATGATTTCCGGGAACTGAGCAACCTCGCCTTGCTCGTCGGCATAAGGTCCGGCGTAACCTTTGGCTCCCCAATTCACCATAATGCGCGACGGAACACCGGAAGGCCGGGACGACAGTACTTCAGCCTCAAACTGGCGACTTCGTGACTTGATACGCGGCAAGCCGGCAACACGCAGTTCAACACGCGACACCAGATTTTCATTCGACAACGCCAAACGGTCGTGCAAACGCGCTTCTGCGCGCCATACAACGTAAGTGAAGGTAGCGCCAAATGCCCACAGCACCAGCAATACAGTTGCACACGGGCGCGACCATGAGCATTTGCGACGCACCAACACACGAAACAAAGCCGTCAGCACACTCAGGGCGCCCAAAAAAACTCCCTGCACCGTTAATGCCGGCAACAACGACAATAGCTGGACAAGACCAGCCGCACACAGCATGGCAAGCGCAACAAAGCGACCCCGCAACGAGACTCTCCGCAAATAAACACAGGCTAGCGGTACTCATTCAAGACCGGGGAACAATAGACACTTAACCAGCACAGGCATAACTACGACTTGTTTTTGTTATGATTTCGCGGGCACAAACGGAGAACGATCTTGAAAGTTATTATTGCTGGAGCAGGAATTGGAGGTTTAACGCTGGCACTGATGTTGCACCAACGCGGCATTGAATGTGAGCTTTATGAAAGCGTGCCGGAACTCAAGCCACTAGGGGTCGGTATTAATCTTCTACCCCATGCTGCCAATGAAATGGACCAGCTCGGGCTACTGGACACCTTGGCCGGTAACGCGGTGCAAACCTCCGCCCTGCACTACTACAACAAGTTCGGACAAAGCATCTGGCAGGAGCCCCGCGGCATGGCGGCGGGTTATCCGGTGCCACAACTTTCCATTCATCGCGGTCGGTTGCAAATGCTGCTTGCCCAGGCTGTTGAAGAGCGCTTGGGTGCCGGATGCATCCACACCGGCATGACGTTTACGGAACTCACTCAAGACGACCAGGGCGTCACCGCGACCTTTATTGAGCGCCAAACGGGTGAACATCACAATGTGCGCGGCGACATTCTGGTTGGCGCCGACGGCATCCATTCGGCCGTACGTAAATTTTTCTATCCGGCTAACGACGAATTTCAGTTTTCCGGGCGTATTCTATGGCGCGCAGTGAGTTACACCCAACCCTTCCTGGATGGGCGCACCATGTTTATGGCCGGCTACCAGGATGAAAAATTCGTCGCGTATCCCATTCTCGACCCGAATACCCCTGAAGGACTCTGTGCCGTTAACTGGATTGCAGAACTGACGGTTGGCGAGCAGCCGTCCAGCACCGATTGGAACCGTAAAGTAGACCAGAGCGTTTTCCGTGGCCCCTTCCAAAGCTGGAAATGGGACTGGATCGACATCCCGGCACTCATTGACCAGGCTGCTGCAGTGTATGAATTTCCCTTGGTCGACAAGAACCCGTTGCCGCGATGGTCATTCCAACGAACAACGCTCATGGGCGACGCCGCGCATCCTTTGTACCCTATCGGCTCAAACGGTTCTGCGCAAGCCATTCTCGACGCCCGTTGCCTGGCTGATCATTTACGCAATGCACACGATCGCCCGGGCGCCAGGCTCGAGCACGTTCTGAAGGAATACGAAGCCGACCGCTTACCACCCACCACGGGCATTATCCTGCGCAATCGTCTGAATGGGCCGGAACAAGTTATGCAAATGGCGCATGAGCGGGCCCCGAACGGCTTCAATCACATTCATGATGTGGTCAGCTATGAAGAGCTTGAGGCGGTGTCGCTGCGTTACAAACGTTTGGCCGGGTTCGACCCGAAAGCACTGAAACGAAGCTAAACAATTAACACAAAGTGGCAAGCCGGGGTAACACCCGGTACGCCGCACGTGTGGTTTCAGCGGCAATATCGTTCAACGACATGTCACGCAAGCCGGCCAAAGTTTGCGCAATCCGGCATAACTGCGCGGGCTCGTTGCGTAATTGTTGAGCCGCCCCCTTTGCAACAGAGTCTTTTGTCACGTCGGCCTTTGTTCCCAGCCACGCAGGGGGAATATCGGGTGCATCAGTTTCCAGCACCAAATTTTCCAGCGGCAATTGGGTTGCCAGCCGGCGAATACGCAAGGCGCGTTCAAAGGTCATGGCGCCGCCAATTCCCAACGCAAAACCGAGGCCGATAAACTGCTGCGCCTGCTGGAGGCTGCCATTGAATGCATGCGCTGTCCCGCCAATAAGCGGGCGCCGACGCAAACCTTTGAGCAAGGCGTCTTGCGAACGGCGCACATGCAAAATAACCGGTAAATTAAACTTCACGGCAAGGTCTAGCTGTGCTTCATAAAAGCGTGTTTGTTTATCGACCATTGCCGGAACGCGAAGTTCAGGTACAAAAAAATCCAGGCCGATTTCACCCACGGCAACCAGCTTGGGGTCGTGAATGTTGGCCGTCAATGCGGCCTCAAGCCGGTTCAAATCCTCTTGTGCCGCTTGCGGGACAAATAAAGGATGAATACCCAGCGCATAAACCGCCTCGGGTACAGCGTGCGCTAACTGACGCACCTCCTCAAAATTTCCCGCCTCAACCGCCGGAATCACTATGTGCCCCACACCGGCATGCCGGGCGCGCTCAATGACTTCTGAGCGATCTTGCAGGAATTCGGTCGCATCGAGATGGCAATGGGTATCAATTAGCATGACTGTGTTTGGCTTTGTATTCAGCAACGTCTACCAAAACACCATTGTCCATATAAAGCTGCCGATGTGCCAGCGCAGCCAGTTCAATATCATGCGTCACAATTGCAAATGCCGTTCCCAATTCACGATTAATCCGCACCAGCAAATCGAACATCGCTTTGGCGGTTTGACGATCGAGGTTGCCGGTGGGCTCATCGGCCAGCACGCAAGCCGGTTGCGTGACAAGCGCACGTGCCAGCGCCACGCGCTGCCGCTCGCCCCCCGACAACTGACCGGGGAAATGGCGTTCACGCGCTTCAAGCCCCACTTGCTTGAGCATTTCATGCGCGGCCCGCCTGGCATCCGGGCGACTAAGGCGGCGTACGATTAACGGCATGGCCACGTTATCGAGCGCGGTAAACTCCGGCAGCAAATGATGGAACTGATACACAAATCCCAAGTTTCGATTACGGACCTGACTGCGCTGTGCCTCCGACAACCCGGTGCTCACCCGACCGTCGATAACGACTTGCCCTGAAGAGGGGGAATCAAGCAAGCCCAAAATATGCAATAAGGTACTTTTTCCGGACCCCGAAGCACCCACGATGGCCACAATTTCAGCGGGGTGCACTTCAATGCTAACCCCGCTCAGTACCTCAACCCGGGAACCGCCTTCTTCATAGTTTTTAACCAGGTCGCGAGCCGATAAAACGGCGGGCTGAACAGGTTTGGAAACAGTTTCAGTCATGACGCAACACCCTTGCCGGTTGCAGGCGTGAAGCCCGCCAACTGGGATACAACGTAGCCAACAACGACAAAATCAGCGAGGTAAGGGCAATAGTGACGATATCCGACATTTGCGGATTCGACGGCAACTCACTAATGAAATAGATTTGTTGGGGCAAAAACTCGATTCCCATCAGGTTTTCAATAAACGGGACGATCACGTCGATGTTATAGGCAACCAACATGCCCAGTGCAACCCCCAATACTGTGCCAACCACGCCAATCAAAGCCCCTTGAATTAAAAAGATACGCCCAATCTCCCGGGGTGTGGCGCCGAGTGTTCGCAAAATCGCAATATCCGACTGCTTGTCTTTAACCGCCATAACTAGCGACGAGAGCAGATTGAATGCGGCAACAGCCACAATCAGGGCCAAAATCAAAAACATCATGCGTTTTTCTGTTTGCACGGCGGCGAACCACGTTCGATTACTCTGTGTCCAATCGCGAGCCCCCACCCCTTGTATATCGAAGGCCAGCTCACGCGCCACAAGTGGCGCCTGCTGCATGTCATGAATTCGAAGGCGGACGCCGGCAGCGCCACTATCGCGAAACACCCGTGCCGCATCTTCAACATTCACAAACGCCAGCGAGGCGTCGTATTCGTAATAACCGGAGGAGTAAATACCGGCAACCGTAAATTGACGCATGCGGGGGCTGAAACCCGCCGGCGAAACCGACCCTTGCGCTGCCAGAACCATCACGGCATCACCCACCAAAACACCGAGTGATCGCGCCAATTGATTGCCCAACACAATTTCAAAACTACCTGGCGTTAATGCAGATAAATCACCCTCAATCATTTGCCCGTGTAAATCAGACACCGCCTGTTCCTGCGAAGGGTCGACGCCCCGCAATTGCGTGCCGACCAGCGTACTGCCGCGCGCCAACATAGCCTGTGCCGACACAAAGGGCGCCGCTCCCGAGACAGCGTCATTTTCAGCCGCTTGTGCGGCAATTGACTGCCATTGCTCAAGCGATTGCATTGGCGTAGCACCGGGGACAAATAGTTCAATATGCGGCAAAACAGACAACATGCGGTCGCGAACCTGGGTCTGGAACCCATTCATCACCGATAAAACAATAATCAGTGCCGCCACACCCAGCGCAATGCCGGCCATGGAACTGGCCGCAATAAAAGAAACAAAACGGTCGCGTCGGCCCGACCTGCCCCGCACCCGGGCAAGACCGGCATAACGCGCACCAATCCAAAACTCATAGGCCATCGTTACAACCACCTTTCAACCATTCACACTACAATACCAGACATGCAAATTGTCATTCCCGGCGCACTTCCCGCGACATCCACTGCACAATCGCTTATACCTTACCTGGCCCAGCGCACACCGAAGCTGATCCAATGGTTTGCGCGCAGCCACGCCCGCACTGAGCGGGTGAATTTACTGACTGCTGCATGCACTGCAACCGAGTACTGGGCACTATCCCACACACGCGCGTTTAAGCCGTCAGCCAACCAGAATGTGTCTAGTGGGCTGGGGCCTTTCCTTGAGCCCAACATCGAACAACCAGATACACCGGTATGGGTTGTCGAGCTGGTTCATGTCTCTCCCGCCCAAAACGGCGCTGCATTACTCACTGCAAATCAACTTGGGATTTCGCAGCAAGAGAGTGTATCTCTATTCGAATCAGCGCGTAGTGTCTTCTTGCATTATGGTTATGAGCTGCGCCCCGGTCGAGATCCCGCACGCTGGATCGTCGCCTTACCCAATGACCTGCGCCCTGTCAGCGTCAGTCCGGCATTGGTGGCATACACCAGTGTGAACGACTGGTGGCCGCAGGATACGGCAAGCCGCCCATGGCGACAGCTTGTGAATGAACTGCAAATGACCTGGTACGATCACCCGGTTAACCTGGCCCGCAACGCCCAGGGCCAGGCGGCCATCAATAGCATCTGGCTTTACGGCGGTGCCACAACAAGCCAACTGAATCCGTTGAATAACGCGCCGGCAACCCAATGGCATCACGACTTGCTGGAACCCTTTCAAGCAGAGGATTGGGGTCAATGGCTTGAGCGTCTCCAGCATCTGGAGCCAACGCTGATTGACGCTTTGGGCGGACGTGACACATTGAGAACTGAACTGGTATTAATAGGCGAAGATCGCGTGGTGACGCTTCAGCCAAGCGCTTTAATGCGCTTGCGTGCACGATTGCCCGGCCAGGCGACACATTGGAGAAATTGGTGGTCACCCCTAAACTAAAAGTCAGAACTGGCAACCAGGACGCCACCCGAAAGCTGATTGATGCGGGTGTACATCCGCTTATGGCCCGGCTTTTCGCGGCCCGCGGCGTGAACAGCGCAAGTGATATGTCACACCACTGGGGCGTCCTGGTTCCACCCTCAAAGTTAACCCATGTGGATACTGCCGCCGTTCAGTTGGCCAACGCAATTGAAGCCCAACGCAAACTGCTGGTAGTAGCTGACTACGATTGCGACGGTGCGACCGCATGTGCCGTCGCAATTCGCGCCTTGCGAAGCATGGGGGCCAACGTCGATTTCCTGGTTCCCAATCGTTTTGAAACCGGATACGGACTTTCACCCGAAGTCGTCGAGCTTGCTACACGCCATCCCAACGGCAAGCCCGACCTGATTATCACCGTAGACAACGGTATTGCCAGTGTCGATGGCGTAGATGCCGCAAAACAAGCCGATATTGAAGTTCTGGTGACTGATCACCATTTACCGGGAGACATACTCCCGGCCGCCCTTGCCATCGTTAATCCGAACCAGCCAGGCTGCGGTTTTCCCTCGAAAAACCTTGCAGGCGTAGGCGTAATTTTTTATTTGATGCTGGCCTTGCGTGCCGAACTGCGCCGGCGAAACACTTACGCCCCCGACGGCGGCCCGCGGCTGGATCAATTGGCCGACTTGGTTGCACTGGGCACCGTGGCCGATGTCGTTAAACTGGATGCCAACAACCGTTTGTTGGTAACCCAAGGGTTGATGAAAATCCGCAAAGGCTTGATGCAGCCGGGTATCCGCGCGTTATTCGCGGTCGCTGCGCGCGAACCGGCCCAAGCCAGCGCATTCGATTTAGGCTTCGCACTTGGGCCGCGTATTAATGCGGCAGGCCGTTTGGCAGACATGAGCCTGGGCATCAACTGCCTGATCAGCAACGATGAGGGAGAGGCCTTAACCCTGGCCCGCGAACTCGACCGTATGAATCAGGAGCGGCGTGGCATTGAACACGAAATGCAAGACCAGGCTCTGGATGCAATCGACCCGGGTCGGCTGGACACCACATCATCAGTGTGTGTGTATCATCCGGAATGGCATCAAGGCGTGATCGGTCTGGTCGCGTCCAGGCTGAAAGAAAAATACTGGCGCCCCACCCTTGCCTTCGCTCGCGACGACAGCGGGCAACTACGCGGCTCGGGTCGCTCCATTCCCGACGTCCATCTCAGAGACGCACTCGACCTGGTCTCCAAGCGCTGTCCGAACACCATTTTGAAGTTTGGGGGCCATGCCATGGCGGCCGGCTTGACCTTGCGCGAAACAGGCTTTGCCGAATTCCAGAAAGCATTCGACGACGCCGTACGCACCCTATCGGGCAAAACCCGGTTTGAACCCGAAATTGAAACCGATGGGTCACTCGAAACGGGGTATGCCAATGCCGAGGTCGCCGGCATGTTGCAACGTCAGGTATGGGGAGCCGGTTTTCCCGCCCCCATTTTCTCCGACTCATTCCACGTGCAACAGCAGCGTATTTTGAAAGAAAAGCATCTTAAACTAACGCTTGAACGCGGACATCAGCGCTTCGAAGCAATCTGGTTTAACCACGCAACCCCGCTGCCCGAACGTATTCACGCCGCCTATCGACTGGACCAAAACATATGGAACGGACGCGTGAGTGCGCAACTGATTATCGAGTACGCTGAAGCTGAATAAGCATTTGTTTCGCCACTTGTTCAGTTGTAAGGTGGGTCGTATCGACTTGGGCATGTGCCAGGGCGTAGAGTTTGCAGCGTGCCTCGAGCGAGGCAAGAATATTGGCCATGGCTTCATCACGCAACGCCGGCGTGGCAATACGGGCGTCGTGCTGCTTCATAACCCGCTGGAAATGCACCTCAGGCGTGGCATGCAACCAGCAAACAAAGAATGAATGCAATAGCAGTTCATAGGTAGCCGGCTCGGCCACAATGCCGCCGCCGGTAGCAATGATTACTTGCGGATAATGCGCAATAACCTGCTCAAGGCAATCTCGCTCGAGTCGCCGAAAGCCCGACTGACCATAGATCGAGAAAAATTCGCTCAAAGCCATGCCGGCACGTTCCGCCACAAGCGCATTCAACTCAACAAAAGGCATGCCCAATGCGTGGGACAACAAAGGTCCTATAGAGGATTTTCCTGCGCCGCGCAAACCGATCAAAGCAATACGATGAGGCGCGCCGGTGCAATGCGTCTTGCCCTGGCCCAAAGTTTCAACCAGATGACTGCGAATTTCACGCAAAGAGTCGGGAGTTTGACGTTTAAGTAATTCGACGATGAGCGCGTAGTCCACCCCGTATTCATCCTGATCGGACAAAAGGCTATCCATCGACACATTCAAGGCACGTGCCAGGCGCTGGAGCACCGAGATTGACACGTTGCCGTCTCCTTTCTCGACCCGTGACAAGTACGGCAACGAAATATCAGACTCTGCAGCCAACTGCTTCATGGTCATGGCGCGGGCAGCGCGTTTGCGCCTTACGCGCTGTCCCAGGCGCAAACACAAGGACTGGATCCCTTGCTCGTCGTGATCTGTAACCGTCATGACAAACCTGTGCTCAGGGGCGAATCACTTCAGGCCCGGATGGTGAGTCATAAAGCGCTTCCACCTTCATTTCACGGCGCTGCAAGACCGCCCGCTGATTGGTGTAGCCTTTGTCGGTAATCTCACCATCATCAACCGATGGGGGGGAGTCCAATAGCAAAGCCCGTTCAGCATGCGTTGAACTGGCTGGATGCGCTTTCTTTAGCCTCGCCAAACCCTGCTGCACAACCTCAACGACTTTAGGATGAGCAATGACCTCGCCAACCGATGCACCCTCATCCAATCCGGCCAATTGCCGGCAGGCAGCAAAATTGGGGAAAACAAGAAACCCAATGTCGTCCCGGTCGTGACCCGTTACCACAATATCCTGCGCAACCGGAGCCAAATACTCCAGGCCTTTCACACGTACATTACCCACGCTCACCCACGTGCCGGTTGTAAGCTTGAAGTCTTCGGATACACGACCGTCAAAAATCAACCCTGCCTCGGGACGTTGCGGGTCGGCAAACCGAACGGCATCGCCGATCTTGTAATAGCCCTCTTCGTCGAACGCCGCCTGAGTGACGTCGGGCTGCTTGAAATACCCTGGCGTAACAACCGGCCCTTTCACACGCACCTCGAGCTTATCACCGCCGGGAACCAATTTAAGTGTGACACCGGGTACCGGAAGACCAATAACGCCAGACCGGTCTGCCTGGAAGTGGCAATCCGTTGCCAAAGGTGAGGTTTCCGTGGACCCCCACGCCGTTACCATAGGCACCGCATACCCCAGCTCTGCGCGCGACATTTCGATTAAACCGTCCCACAAATGCTGAGGTAATGCTGCCCCCGCGTAGAAAATAAGCTGCAAACGGGAAAAAAACTGTTTGCGCAACGCCGTGTCGGTTTTCAACGTTGCCAGCAGCATATCGAAGGCACGCGGTACATTCATATAAAGCGTCGGTGCAATATCGCGCAAATTCGCAATACTGGTTTCGAACAAACCCGGAACCGGTTTGCCACCGTCCAGGTAGAGCGTTCCCCCATGCTTGAGCACCATGTTGAAATTATGATTGCTACCAAACGTATGATTCCAGGGTAACCAATCGAGCAATATGGGTGGCTCTTCTTTCAGGAAAGGCCATACCTGCTCTTTCGCCTGCTGGCTTGAGCAAAGCATGCGCTGCGTATTCAGCACCCCTTTTGGGTAACCGGTAGAACCCGATGTAAACAATATCTTGGCAACTGTTTCGGGCGTAACGGCAGCATAAGCCTTATTCACCAGAGCCAGGTCGGACTGCATCAGCATTTCGGAAATGCGTAAGGCGTTTAACCCTTCACAAGCGTCTTCATCGGCCACCACCAACTGGGCCTGATGCAATGACTCGATTGATTTCAAAGCGGCCTGGAAACGCGCCACCCCGCCGACATAAATAACACCCGGATTCAGCCGCTCAACAAGATTTCGAAGCTTCTCATGATCTTTCGACATCAACGAGTAGGCCGGAGAAATTGACGCATAAGGAATACCGACGTGCATGGCGGCCAGCATCAACAATGCATGATCAACACTGTTGTCGGTTAATACGCAGACAGGGCGATCAGGCGTAACGCGATTTTTCAACAACCACGTACCCAAACGTTGAACCTTGTCGAGCGTTTGCGCATACGTTAAACCCTGCCACAAGCCCGCAGGGCTGCGCTGAGCAATAAATTCGCGATCAGGTGCCGATTCAGCCCAATATTCAAGATACTCGCCCACGCAACGCGCATAGGGCGCGAGCGCAACGGGGTTATCAAACAAAATGGTACCGTCATCGCGTTCTGTAAGCGCAACAGCGGGCGCTGCAAAAATCGAACCCGTTCCCTGACTATTCATTAGTTGTCTCCAGCAAGCTTTGAATTATTTCTTTATTTATAGGGCAAAAGCCCGAACAAATACTATACGCAAATAATTATATTGAAGCAATTTATAGTTTATATGCGTTTTGAATTGAACTTATGGCATCATGTTTGGTATGACTACCGTTCCGTTATTTCCGCTCAGTCGGGCCTTGTTTCCAGGTGGCGTTTTACACCTGCGCATCTTTGAGGTGCGTTATTTAGACATGATTCAACAATGTCTCGACAACAACATAGAATTCGGTGTCGTTGCACTGACCAGCGGCAGCGAAGTTCGCCTTCCGATGACGCAAGAAACTTTTATCGAAACAGGAACACTGGCGCGCATCAACGAATCGCAAACAATTATGCCGGGCTTGATGCAAATTCAATGCTCAGGCACACACCGATTTCAATTAGAAAAATCAACGCAAAAATCAAATGGTCTTTGGGAAGCAGAAATTTCCCTATTACCAACTGAACAATCAATTAACATCACCGACGACCTTCAAGCTTGTGCCGATGCATTAGGCAAAGTCATTGCCGACCTGCAGCGCGATGGCGTGCCTGCGGAAGCAATGCCAATCAGCCCGCCGTTTATGTTAAGCGACACCGCCTGGGTTGCAAACCGATGGGCCGAACTTCTGCCACTGCCCCCCACCCAGAAAGCGCTCTTGCTGCGGGAAAACGACCCTGTTCAAAGACTCGACTTACTCAGAGAAGTTCTACTAGTGAAAGGACTGATTAAATGAAGTCCCGCTCCTACCGCCCCAAAGTCGGCCTCATCCTGGGTAGTGGCTCAGCTCGCGGATGGGCTCATATCGGCGTCATCAACGAACTAAACAAAGCAGGTATTCAACCCGATATCGTTTGTGGCACGTCAATCGGCGCGCTCGTAGGTGCTGTTTATGCCGGCGGGCATCTGGGCGAATTGGAAAAATGGGTGACCAAACTAGGGCTTAAAGACGTCGTCTCATTCATGGACCTCACCTTAACCGGTGGTGTCCTGAAAGGCGAAAGACTCATGGCGTTTTTTCGGCAGAAATTCAAAGACTGCGATATTGAAGACTTGAGTGTGCCCTTTGGTGCCGTCGCCACATCGCTTTACAGCGGATCCGAAATCTGGTTGCGCAGCGGCAGTACGCTAGGTGCGGTCAGGGCTTCCATTGCACTGCCTGCCTTATTCGCACCAGTGCGTCACAACGGCCAAATACTGGTTGACGGTGGCCTGGTTAATCCGGTACCTGTTTCACTGGCACGCGCCATGGGAGCCGATATCCTGATTGCAGTCGATCTGAACTCCGATTTGCTGGGCCGACATTTGCGCCGGGGGGAACAGCCTGAGGCCGATTCACGTTCTCCCTCACCCGACCACCCCGACAGCGAGCAAAGCACTGAATGGGTCAAACGCATTCAGAACAATCTGAATGCGCTGCTGCCAACCTGGAACGACAACGACAATGACGAACCCCAGATCCCGTCCATGCTCGATGTCGTCGCCTCAAGCATCAATATTATGCAGGAACGCATTACTCGCAGCCGCATGGTGGGCGAGCCGCCCCACATTACCATTGCGCCTCGGCTGGCGCATCTTGGCTTGCTCGATTTTCATCGCGCCGAAGAAGCCATTGAGGCGGGCGCACAAACCGCCCGGGAATGCATACCGGCAATTAAGGCATTCGACATTCGAACATCTGGTTAACGCAAGAACCAGTTCGATGCCCGTGTGAGCGGCGCCATTACCATACGGTTTACCGATGCAGGCAAATCCAGCGGCTTGGTCACCATTTTTATCGCCATCGATACCGGATAATGGCGACGCAACCCTTTGGCCAGACGACGGCACAGAATATTGAACTCTTCGCGATTCGCCCCACTGCCTTTGTGAACCTGATACACATGCCAAAGAGCGCAGTCGGCGTCGGAGGAGCGCGCTTCCAGGATGCGACGCTTCAATGCACCAAACACCTTCCAGCGCCCGGGATTCTGCGTTTCACGATATTTCCGGAAATACTGGAAAAAATGCTTGTAATGACTTACCTCGTCGGCACGAATACGCTGGGCGATACCCGCCAGCACCGGCTCGGTTGCCTGACTGGCAAGCGCCGTGTAAAAGGTGGCTGTCCCCGTTTCCACGACACAACGCGCCACCATTTCCAGACCTTGGGTAGGTTCAAGTTCATCGGCCGTGCACATGGCGGAATATTCAGCAAAAAAACCTTCGTACGCGCGTTCCCAGTCGAATTCAGGCCAAACGTGTTGCGTATAAGCTTTCAACACATAACCATGCCGCAGCTCTTCGTGCTGCCATTTGGTTTCCAGCCATTCCTGAATTTCAGGCGCGTCGGAATAATATTCGATCAGGTTACGCGTATATAGATCGGCGGCAATTTCAATGAATGATGCGCCGGCCACCATGTAAAACAAATCCTCATTGTCGCGAACAAGCTCAAGATCGACATCATGCAGCGGCACATTGTCTAATGACCAGTCTGAACTCAAGGCATCCAAAGTTCTTGCTGTCACTTCACTCATAGCTCTACTCCAACCCGATAGAAAAACATGGTTTGATATTCACTTTGCTATGGTAAACCACTACCGGCAAAAATTTCATGCCATACTTTAAACCGAAATATTTTGGGCGTATTTTTCTGTAAAAAATAGGGAATCCATCGTATGTCTTGCACCCAACTCTGTGACACACCCGAACGTTATGGTTTAGTTTCCCGCTTACTCCATTGGGGGATGGCTTTGGTATTACTTTGGCAGTTCACCTCTGTCATTATCCATACGCTGTTCGAAAAAACCGGTATCGATAAATTTTTCTGGGGAACACATAAATCGGTCGGTTCGTTACTGATGGTGCTGATTCTTTTACGTGTACTGTGGGCCCTCGCCAATCTGCGCAAACGCCCACCTGCTGTCAGCAAGTGGTCGATTACGGGACATGTTGTTTTATACATTCTAATGTTTGCCATACCCGTCATTGCACTTATTCGCCAGTATGGCTCAGGAAAAGCGTTCTCCCCCTTCGGCATCCCCCTCATGCCAGGATTCGATGAAACCGACAAAATTGAATGGATGATCGATCTGGGTAGCAATTTCCATGGTCTACTGGGCTGGACACTATTGGCAGCCGCGCTGGGGCACGCCGCTGCGGTGCTTTGGCATTATTTGCGCGGAGATCGTTACGTGCTTGAACGCATGAAATGAAAAGACCTAACTCAGCAGTCAAATAAGGGTTTTCCTTGACACATCAAAGGGTCTCACGCTACCCTATATAAATCGTTATCTATAAAGATAGTCATCAATTCAAGGGCTTGGTTATAAAAATAGCCGATCCCTATCAATCCGGGGCCCGCTTGCCCGGCCCTGCTTTTCACAGCTCGCGCTGTGCTTTTTTGTACCCCGTTAAACAACGGCCGGCCTCACAAGGGCTACCTGTTTCAGGTGGCAATGCCCGGGCATTGCTGTTCGGCCGACTATTACAAGAGGAAACTGTACTCATGGCTAAAGAAGAATTACTTGAAATGACCGGCTCGGTAACCGAAGTCCTCCCCGACTCCCGTTTTCGCGTAACGCTGGAAAACGGCCACCCAATCGTGGCATACACCGGTGGCAAAATGCGCAAGCACCACATTCGTATTCTGGCCGGCGACAAAGTCAAACTGGAAATGTCGCCCTACGATCTTAGCAAAGGCCGTATTGTATTTCGCCATATCGAAGGCCGCCCGCCCATGGCACGCAACAATCGGCGTTAAACCGATTTCGCGTTACAGGTTCGCCCTGCTTCAGATAGACAAACTAAATAATGGGTGACGGCGTCATGAAATGCTCAAGAACGCCCGATCGCTCATCGATGTCGGCCCATCTGCGGGTATCTGGAAACGTAATAACCGCGAGGCTCGCAGGTGGAAATTCATGCCTCAGTCGCACCACCGCATTTTTACTTCCCCGGCCTGTCAGCTTCAGAGCCAACCCTTGCATTCCTGGGTTATGCCCCACCAGCAGCAAAGTCTGGCGTGAATCGGGTTGCGCCCCAAGCACATCCAGCAATGCCGTTATACCGGCCTCATAAATACGGTTTTCATACAGGCATTGAACCGCCGTTGGCAGGCGCTTCTGCACTTGCGCCCAAGTTTGCCGGGTACGTTGTGCAGGCGAGATAACGGCCAGATCCGGAATAAAACCTTCCGTCGCCATAAGCCTGCCCACCTCCAACGCTTCGGTCAGGCCGCGTTCGCTTAAATTTCGCTCGATATCCCCACCGCTTTCCGCAAAGCCGGCATGCGCATGTCTTAGCAATAGCAAACGTCGAACCTGATCAGGCATTACATTACTCATTCAGAAAGACTCACCTATACTAAATCAAAAAAGCCTACGTTCGGCAAGGACACGATATTTACCGCCGCCGCCAGGCACAGCACCGGGAACAGACCCGGCCAACACCACTCTTCGGGCCTGCCAACAGACCGGTTCTCTTAAAAGGCTATGCGGCGCCACAACCTTTCGAGCCAACGTCACATGCGGCCGAAACGGTATTTTCTTATCCCACCAAATTTCGTGTTTGTCCAGAGAACTGCCTAGCATACGCCATAATTGGTCCAAGGGCTGCGGCGTGGTATTTGGCCCCACCCAACTGACTTTAATATTCGGGAAACTATTTAACTCTATTAAATCGAGCGAAAACGCTTCGGGGAGCGGCAAGTCTCTTAAAATGGCATGCAGGACGGGCTGGTTCTCTTCGGGCTGTATCCCTAAAAAAGCCAACGTAAGGTGCATATCGTTCGGATGGGTATGCCTTCCAGCCAGATTTTCTTGCAACTTTGCCAACTTCCCGGCTGTTTCGGCATCGGGCCACAATGCATAAAATAATCGGCTGGGCTGCGAAGCGGCGATAGCAGACGGCACGGGTGTCGGATCGGACAATATACTCATTGCATGAGCATACTAGAGCCCAAGGACAAGTGCATCTTTTTCACTGACAAAAAAGCCCACCACATTGCTTGCGGTGGGCTTCATGCGTTGGAGTCGAGCCCCAGCCACAACTAACCAAAAAACTCAGGCCGTCGCATTTTCGGTCGTCGTCGCCTCTTCCTCATCAGAAACTGAACTGCGAATCAGATGGTCGAACGCGCCCAATGCAGCCTTGGCGCCGTCCCCTGCCGCAATCACAATTTGCTTGTAAGGAACGGTCGTAACATCGCCCGCCGCAAACACTCCCGGCACTGAGGTTTGCCCTTTCGCGTCAATCTCAATCTCGCCAAACTTACTCAAGGATAGACTGCCCTTAAGCCACTCGGTATTAGGAACCAAGCCAATCTGAATGAAGACCCCTTCCAGATCAACCTTTTTGGATTCTCCGGACTGTCGATCTTTATATGTCAGACCGTTCACCTTCTTACCGTCACCAAGAATTTCGGTGGTTTGGGCGGAAACGATAACATCAACGTTCGACAGGCTGCGCAGTTTACGCTGCAATACCGCATCAGCCTTAAGCTCATCGGCAAACTCAATCAACGTAACGTGGCGAACCACACCTGCCAAGTCGATAGCCGCCTCAACACCTGAGTTACCGCCGCCAATAACCGCAACGTCTTTGCCTTTGAACAAGGGGCCATCGCAGTGCGGGCAGTAAGCTACACCGGCATTACGGTATTCGTCTTCCCCTGGAACGTTAATGTTGCGCCAACGAGCACCCGTTGCAAGAATGACCGATTTACCTTTCAACGAAGCACCATTAGCCAGCCTCACTTCAATCATTTTGCCGGGAATCAACTTTTCGGCCCGTTGCACATTCATGATGTCGACGTCGTAGGTTTTAACGTGCTCTTCAAGCGCTGCCGCAAACTTCGGCCCGTCGGTTTCCTTAACGGAAATAAAGTTTTCAATGGCATTGGTATCAAGTACCTGGCCGCCGAAACGCTCGGCCACAACACCCGTACGGATACCTTTACGCGCCGCATAAACCGCCGCAGCCGCGCCGGCAGGCCCACCGCCCACAATCAACACATCGTAAGGCTCACGAGCACTCAGTTCTTCGGCTTTACGTGAGCTGGCACCCGTATCCAGCTGAGCCAGAATTTCCTCAACGCTGGAGCGCCCCTGGCCGAACTTCTCGCCATTCAGAAACATGGTGGGAACCGACATGATTTGTCGGGCGTCCACTTCATCCTGATACAAGGCGCCGTCGATGGCCACGTGCTTGATACGTGGATTAATAATCGACATTGCATTCAATGCCTGAACCACATCGGGGCAGTTCTGGCAAGACAGCGAGAAATACGTTTCAAATTCGTAGTCACCATCAAGATTACGAATCTGCTCAATCACCGCTTCGTCAAGCTTGATGGGATGCCCCCCAACCTGCAATAACGCCAGGACAAGAGACGTAAATTCGTGCCCCATGGGAATACCGGCAAAGGTAATGCCAATATCGGTACCTGCACGGCGGATTTCAAACGAAGGTTTGCGCTGTGAGTCGCCGCTTTCAACCAATGTCACCTTGTCAGACATGGATTCAATTTCCTGCAGCAGTTCGCGCAGCTCAGTCGACTTCGCGCCACCGTCTAAATGAGCCACCAGCTCAACGGGCTCGGAAATACGTTCCATATAAGACTGCAACTGGTCTTTTACATTGGCTTCTAACATAACGTTCACCTTCTTCTGTGTTTTGTCTATTCAAAAAAGTCGCGGCGCGGTTTTTGGCCGTACCGCGACCGGTTCGAAAGCGTGGCCCGTTTTGGCAGGCCACACCGTCCTTCTTAAAGCAGAACCGAATGCCTTGCTTAGATCTTGCCAACCAAATCGAGGGAAGGCTTCAGTGTTTCAGCACCTTCTTCCCACTTGGCAGGGCAAACTTCACCAGGGTGAGCGGCAATGTACTGTGCAGCACGTACTTTACGCAGCAACTCGTCGGCTTTACGACCGATACCGTTGTCGTGCACTTCCATGGCCTTGATTTCACCTTCAGGGTTCACAACAAATGTGCCACGAAGCGCCAGGCCTTCTTCTTCGATCAGTACTTCGAAGTTGCGGGCCAGCACCTGGGTGGGGTCACCCAACATGGGGTACTGCACTTTTTTAATAGCAGCAGATGTGTCGTGCCATGCTTTGTGCGAGAAATGTGTATCGCAAGAAACGGCGTACACCTCAGTATCCAGTTTCTGGAACTCAGGATACAGGTCGGCCAAGTCTTCCAGCTCGGTGGGGCAAACGAACGTGAAGTCTGCGGGATAGAAAACGAACACAGACCACTTGCCTTTCACGGACTCATCGGTTACTTCGGAAAATTTGCCGTTTTGAAAAGCCTGTACTTTGAAAGGTTTGATTTTGGTATTGATAAGAGACATGTCTTAATTCCTCTGTGTTGTGGTTAAAAGTAGGGGTTAAAACTGAATACAAGGTCAGTATAGGCAAGCCCTATGCATTTGTAAAATTGATTGATTTAATAACCTTGGTTGTTTTTTTCTATCAATAAAACAAACTAATCCAAAGAACATGCCTTAACTGCTTAAGTGGGGACATTAGTGCGTGTTTACAAGTACGTTAAAATGCCAAGTTATCGTAAAACATGCTGATTTCAGGAATATTTATGGAAGTGGAACAACAGAACCAGCTTTTGGCCCGCATAGACGACTATGCGCAGCGGCAACATGCGCTACGGGGGTATCTTTGACTTCGCTGGCAAATCCGAACGCCTGCAAGTTGTAAACGCCGAGCTTGAAAGCCCCGACGTTTGGAACGACCCCAAACATGCCCAGGATCTGGGTCGCGAAAAGAAAGGCCTGGAAATCGTCGTTCAAACATTATCTGATCTGGAAACCGGTCTGAACGAAGCCAAAGAACTTTTTGAATTGGCCAGTGCCGACGACGACACTGAAACCCTGCAGGCGATCGAAGCCGATTGCAATGCCTTGGGCGAGCGTCTGGAAGAGCTTGAGTTCCGGCGCATGTTTAACAACCCGGCAGATCCGCTGAACTGTTTCATTGACATTCAGGCTGGTGCCGGCGGAACCGAGGCGCAAGACTGGGCCTCCATGCTGCTGCGCCAATACTTGCGTTATTGTGAACGCAAAGAATTCAAAACCGAAGTCCTGGAAGAGTCGCCTGGCGAAGTCGCCGGTATCAAGTCAGCCACCATCAAGGTGGAGGGCGACTACGCCTTCGGCTTTCTGCGCACGGAATCGGGCGTGCACAGGCTTGTGCGTAAAAGCCCGTTCGACTCGTCCAACGGGCGCCATACTTCTTTCGCCAGCGTCTTTGTCTATCCAGAGGTCGACGACTCGATTGAAATCGACGTTAATCCGGCCGACCTGCGTGTTGACACCTACCGCGCCAGCGGCGCCGGCGGTCAACACATTAACAAGACTGACTCGGCCGTTCGCCTTACCCACATACCCACCGGTATTGTGGTGCAGTGCCAGAATGACCGCTCACAGCATCGCAACCGGGCGGAAGCCATGCAAATGCTGAAATCGCGGCTGTATGAACTGGAAATGCGCCAACGCATGGCGGAACAGCAAAAAATGGAAGACGCCAAAACCGATGTGGGCTGGGGTCACCAAATTCGTTCCTACGTACTGGACCAAAGCCGCATTAAAGATTTGCGCACCAGCGTTGAAATTTCGAACACACAAAAAGTGCTCGACGGCGACCTGGATCCTTTTATTCAAGCCAGCTTGAAGCAAGGGGTTTAGCACCTGTTTCGCCAACGAAGCCCGGCAGCGGCCATAGCCGCTGTCTCCCACTACCTAATATCGCCCTGCTGTTTACATACCTAATCTTTCCACGAAAGTTATGACCCATTCCTCCGATCCTGCTGCGCCTGTTGCCGAAGAAAACCACCTTATTGCAGAACGTCGCCACAAACTGGCGCGGCTGCGTGAAGACGGCGTGGCCTTTCCAAATGACTTCGTACCCGACAATAAAGCCGCAGACCTGCACGCCGCTTATCACGAGCATGACAAACCTGCTCTGGAAGCGCTCGCGCAGCCCGCTAAGGTGGCGGGCCGTATTATGCTTAAACGGGTCATGGGCAAAGCCAGCTTCGCCACATTGCAAGACGGTAGCGGCCGGATCCAGATCTATCTGGACAAAAACGGCGTGGGCGACGAGGCCTATGAGTCGTTCAAAACCTGGGATATCGGTGACATCATCGGCGTGGAAGGCACCCTTTTCAAAACCAACAAAGGTGAGTTATCGGTTCGCGCCGCCGGCATTCGCATGCTGGCCAAATCACTGCGCCCCTTACCCGACAAATTCCACGGCGTAACCGATCAGGAGCTGCGTTATCGTCAGCGTTATGTCGACCTGATCATGAACGAACAAACGCGCCACACGTTTATGGCGCGTAGCAAAGCGATTGGCCGCATTCGTCAGTACATGCTCGACGCCGGTTTCATGGAAGTGGAAACGCCGATGCTGCACCCCATTCCCGGCGGTGCAACGGCCAAACCTTTCGTGACACACCATAATGCGCTCGACATGGAAATGTATTTGCGCATTGCCCCCGAGCTTTATCTGAAGCGCTTAATTGTGGGGGGCTTTGAGCGCGTATTTGAGCTGAACCGGAATTTCCGTAACGAAGGGGTGAGTCCGCGTCATAACCCTGAGTTCACCATGATGGAATTCTATGCAGCCTATACCAATTACCACTGGTTAATGGACTTCACTGAATCGCTGATTCGCCAGGCGGCTATTGCTGCAACGGGTAGCGCCACGTTTACTTATCAAGATCAGGAGCTTGATCTGGCCGCGCCTTTCGATCGTCTCACGATCATTCAGGCCATACAAAAGTATTGCCCTCAATACACCCAGGTACAGCTTGAAGATATCAACTTCCTGCGGACCGAGCTTAAAAAGTTGCGTGTTGACGTTGACGCCCCACCACTGAAGCAAGCGGGCATCGGCGCCTTGCAATTGGCTTTATTCGAAGAAACGGCCGAGGCGCAGCTTTGGAATCCAACTTTTATTGTGGACTATCCTGTTGAGGTGTCACCGCTGGCACGCGCCTCAGATAATCACCCCGGGATTACTGAACGCTTCGAACTGTTCATTACAGGTCGCGAAATGGCTAATGGCTTTTCAGAGTTGAATGACCCTGAAGATCAGGCCGCCCGTTTCCAGGCGCAAGTTGAGGCCAAAGACGCCGGCGATGAGGAAGCAATGTATTACGACGCCGACTACATTCGCGCGCTGGAGTACGGCATGCCCCCCACGGGCGGTTGCGGTATCGGTATTGACCGTTTGATGATGTTGCTTACCGACAGCCACAGTATTCGCGACGTGCTTTTATTTCCGCATTTACGACGCGAAGATTAAGTAATCAACTTGCCATTAAGCAGCACGCAAAGCGCTGCTTAATGGTTTTCCTTGGCATGATTAATTGAATACTTGGGGATTTCAACCGTTAAGTCTTCGTCGGCAATTTTCGCCTGGCAAGAAAGCCGTGACGTGGGCGTTAATCCCCACGCGCGGTCTAAATAATCTTCCTCGTTATCCGTCGCCTCGTCCAGGGAATCAAACCCCTCACGCACAATTACGTGACACGTAGTACAGGCGCACGACAATTCGCAGGCATGTTCAATTTCGACATGATTATCGAGTAGCACCCGACAAATAGATTCCCCCGAGGGCGCGTTCTCTATAACCGCGCCTTCCGGACAAACTTCGGGGTGAGGCAAAACTGTAATTTTCGGCATAATACTTCTAAGTTATGGCTTGGAGACTTCATCAAGACTGCGACCCGACAATGCGCGGCGAATACTGCGATCCATTCTTCGGGCGGCAAACGAGTCGGTAGCCTGTGAAAGGCGCTCAACCGTCTGGCGCACCGCATCGGCAGTGGCGTTGCCTTCTTTCAGCACTGCCCAGCCGGCTTGCATGACTTGATCCACCTGCGCACGCTCATCGTTATCAAGAAGGTCACCGTCCGACTCAAGTGCAGACTGCACCGACTCCAGCAACTGGCTTAACTCAACCTGCTGCTCGCGCAAGGCACGTGCCTGAGCATCTTCCGAGGCATGACTCATCCCTTCACTCAGCATGCGGGCCACTTCGTCATCGGATAAACCATAAGAAGGCTTCACCGAGACACTGGCTTCGGCACCCGTACTTTCCTCACGCGCGCTAACGTTCAATAACCCATCGGCGTCGACCTGGAAAGTAACCTGAATGCGCGCGGCACCCGCTACCATGGGAGGAATGTCCTTTAACTCAAAACGCGCCAGCGAACGACAGTCGGACACCAGATCACGTTCACCCTGAACAACATGGATACTCATGGCTGTTTGGCCATCTTTAAAGGTCGTGAATTCTTGCGCACGCGCCACCGGAATGGTGCTGTTGCGCGGAATCACACGCTCAACCAACCCGCCCATGGTCTCCAGACCCAGCGACAAAGGCGTGACGTCAAGCAAGAGCCAGTCTTCACCCGGAGCACGATTGCCCACCAGCAAGTTGGCTTGCAAGGCTGCGCCCAAAGCAACCACCTGATCGGGATCGAGATCGTTCAAAGGGTCGGTACCAAACAGTTTTCCTACTTCGCGCTGAATGACAGGCATGCGCGTAGCACCACCCACCATGACCACGCCTTTTACGTCAGTTATTTCAAGATCTGCATCACGTAACGTTTTGCGCGCACGGTCAAGCGTACGACTGACGAGCGGCTGTGCCCAGGATTCGAATTGCTCGCGACCCAGCTTCATTTCCACTGTATCGGCCCCTACTTGGGCGCTAAACACAGTTTCATCGGCATCGGTTAGCGCTTCGCGCGCTGCCCGTGCCGCCACATACAAAGCGCGCACGTCTTCCTTGCGATCTAGCTTTAGCGAATGCACTTGAGCAACCTGCTTGACAATTTCAGTGTCGAAATCATCACCGCCAAGCTGGGTATCGCCGCCTGTAGCAACCACCTCAAACACGCCTTTGCTTAAACGCAGAATAGAAATATCGAAAGTGCCGCCGCCCAAATCGTAAACCGCATAAACCCCTTCAGCCGCATGATCAAGGCCATAGGCAATTGCGGCAGCCGTGGGCTCATTCAACAAACGCAACACTGTCAGGCCGGCCAAACGACCTGCATCGCGGGTTGCCTGACGCTGAGCATCATCGAAATAGGCGGGCACAGTAATAACAGCGCCAACCAGGTCGCCGCCCAGCGCCATTTCGGCGCGTGTCCGCAACGACTTAAGGATTTCGCTGGAAACCTCGACCGGGCTGAAATCACCTTGTACGGTACGCAGACGCACCATATCGTCACCTTCGGCAAAATCGTACGCAGCACCCTCAGCCTGAGCCTCGGCCAAAGAACGCCCCATAAAACGCTTCACCGAAGCAATCGTATTTCGCGTATCGCTTGCCTGATGTTCACGCGCTTCGTAACCCACCTGCACATCGCCACTGGACAAATAGCGCACGACCGACGGCAACAACACGCGATGGTGTTCATCGGCCAAGACTTCGGGCGCACTACTACGCACCGCGCCAACCAATGAATGCGTTGTACCCAGATCGATACCAACAGCAAGTTTACGTTGATGTGGAACCGGGGAGTCGCCCGGTTCGGAAATTTGCAATAAAGCCATAAATAATTATTGGTTCCGGTCTGCCAGTTCGTGTTTTGCCACCTGAATTTCGCTTAGCAGCTTATCCAGGAACATCCATTCGCGCACCTTCGCAGCAGCCGCATTCGCATCGTTATTCTCGTCGAGAAGCGCAGCAACATGACACTGCATGTCTGCAATCGCTTCTTTGATCTCTGTATCCAACGCTAAAAAGGCTTCGGGCTTTGCCGCCGATTTCGCTTCATCGAGCGTTTCGCGCCATTCCATTTGGCGCATCAGAAAAGCCCCATCCATTCGCGTGTTGCTTTCGGTTTGCAAATCGCAGCCGGCCAGCTCGCATAAATAGCGTGCGCGCGCCAGCGGCTGCTTAAGCACCCGATACCCTTCGTTAATGGTAGACGCCCATTGCATGGCGACACGCTTTTCGGCTGAGGTGGCGTTGGCGAATCGGTCGGGGTGCACTTGCCCCGCCAATTGTCGCCAACGTGCTTCAAGCAAATGCGTATCCAGTGCGAAAGTTTGCGGAAAATTGAATAACTCGAAGTAGTTTTGAGACGACACACTACACCGTAAATGATTCGCCGCAACCGCAGGTTGCCTTTTCGTTGGGGTTTGTGAACCTAAACCCCTCGTTCAAGCCTTCGCGACCATAATCAAGTTGTGTTCCCTCAAGGTACGGCAAGCTTTTGGCATCGATAAAAACCTTTACACCGTGCTGTTCGAAAACCGAATCGTCGGAGTTTGGTTCATCGACATATTCAAGCTTGTACGCCATACCGGAGCAACCCGTTGTGCGCACACCCAAGCGCAAACCCAGGCCCTTGCCACGTTTTGCCAGATAGCGGCTGACATGATCAGCCGCTTGCGGAGTAAGCGTAATACCCATAGTTTTAATCCTGTTTGCTATGCGTTTCCTTGTAATTCTGAACAGCCGCCTTGATGGCGTCTTCGGCCAGAATGGAACAGTGAATTTTCACCGGTGGCAAAGCCAGCTCTTCGGCAATTTGCGTGTTGCGAATTTCCATTGCCTGATCGAGCGTTTTGCCTTTAACCCATTCGGTTACAAGCGAACTGGAGGCAATAGCCGAGCCGCAGCCATAGGTTTTAAAACGCGCGTCTTCAATAACACCCGATTCATTCACCTTGATTTGCAGTTTCATGACGTCGCCACAGGCAGGGGCGCCAACCATACCGGTACCCACGCCGGCATCGCCTTTTTCAAAACCACCCACGTTGCGGGGGTTTTCATAGTGATCCAGTACTTTTTCGCTATAAGCCATGATGTGCTCCTTGTATTTCTCTTAAATCTTTAGTGTGCGGCCCATTGAACCGTATCCAGGTCAACCCCTTCCTGCACCATTTCCCACAGTGGGGACATATCGCGCAGTTTGCCGACCCGGGCCTTTAATAGTTCGACTGCAAAATCAATATCTTGTTCAGTGGTAAAACGCCCCAGGGTGAAACGAATGGAGCTATGTGCCAATTCGTCGTTCCGGCCTAATGCGCGTAGTACATAGGAAGGTTCCAGACTCGCCGAAGTACAGGCCGACCCACTGGAGACCGCCAATTCTTTGATGGCCATAATGAGTGACTCGCCTTCCACATAGTTGAAACTTACGTTCAAGTTGTGCGGAACGCGTTGTTCCATATCACCATTCAGGTAAACCTCTTCAATTTCGGAAACGCCGTTCCACAGGCGGTCGCGCAGAACACGAATGCGTTCATTTTCTGTGCCCATCTCTTGTTTGGCCAAACGGAAAGCCTCGCCCATACCTACGATTTGGTGCGTTGGCAACGTACCTGAGCGGAAACCGCGTTCGTGACCGCCACCATGAATTTGCGCCAAAATGCGAATACGAGGTTTACGGCGGATAAACAATGCACCCATGCCTTTCGGGCCATACGTTTTATGTGCCGAAAAAGACATCAGGTCTACCTTCAGCTTTTGCAGGTCGATTTCCACTTTACCCGTTGCTTGGGCCGCATCAACATGGAAAATAATGCCTTTTTCGCGGCAAATCTCGCCAATGGTTTCAATGTCCTGAATGACACCGATTTCGTTGTTCACCATTAAAACAGACACCACACTGGTATCAGAGCGCAACGCTTGCTTGAAGACTTCAAGATCAAGCAAACCGTTTTCTTGAACATCGAGGTAAGTAACCTCAAAACCCTGGCGCTCAAGTTCACGACAGGTATCAAGCGTCGCCTTGTGCTCGGTTTTCAGCGTAATAATGTGTTTACCGCGCTCGGCGTAAAAATGCGCCGCGCCTTTCACCGCCAGGTTAATGGATTCGGTTGCGCCGGATGTCCAGATAATTTCACGCGAATCGGCATTCACCAGGTCGGCAACCTGAGCACGCGCCTGTTCCACCGCCTCTTCCGCTTCCCAACCGAAAGCATGACTGCGTGACGCAGGATTACCGTAATGCTCGTAAAGCCACGGAACCATTTTCTCGACAACGCGGGGGTCAACCGGCGTTGTGGATGAATAATCTAAATAAACAGGACGTGAAGACATCGACCAACTCCTTATTAAACCGGCATTGACGGCGCAACCTTGGCGCTCGCCACTTTACTTACCTTGACTGTATTTTCATTACGTTCTGCAGCGGCATCATGTAATGCCCGCATGCGTTGTTTGTCGACCAGGTCTTGCAATGAGACCGAATCGAGGTATTCCACCATTTTGTGATTTAACGTTGTCCAGAGCTCGTGTGTCATGCAACGGCTTGAATGCCCCGTACGACCCACGTTGCAATCTTCCTTACCGCCACAACTGGTGGCGTCGAGCGGTTCGTCGACTGCGAATACGATATCGGCCACGGTGACATCGCGCGCTAAGCGAGCCAGAGAATAACCGCCACCCGGACCCCGCACGCTGTCAACCAATTCGTGGCGGCGCAGCTTACCGAACAATTGCTCCAGGTAAGACAGCGATATATTTTGCCTTTGACTGATTGCCGCCAACGTAACCGGACCGCTGTGCTGACGCAACGCCAAGTCGATCATGGCGGTAACGGCAAAGCGCCCTTTTGTGGTTAATCGCATATGATTTCCTTGCCAGTGTCTGTGCAAACAACAGGAATGAATCTCTACTAATTAATTCCCGACTATTTGACTCAAGTATAGCAAATACCCGACTGAATTGCTAGGTTAAACAGATACAAAAAACCGGGCTAAAGCCCGGCTTTTCGAAGAGGACCACAAGAGTAGCCCCAACAACCTGAACACCCGTAAACGGCTGTCTTAAGCTGCCTGATACTGAGTAGCGCGCTTGCGAACGACTTCAAGGACGCCTTGACAGGCATCTTCAAGGTAATCGAGCACCTTATTGAAACCATCGGGGCCGCCGTAATAGGGGTCGGCAATCGTGGCTTCCTCAAACTCATTAGCAAAACGCATAAGCAACATCAGCTTGTGCCGATAGACCCGGGGGCACTGTTGCTGCAATGCGGAAAGATTTTCCCAGTCCATCACCAGAATGAAGTCGAACTCGCGGAAATCATCCGCCGTGACTTGACGTGCAACGCATTGGGAAATGTCGTAACCGCGCTTGCGTGCCGCAGCCTGAGCCCGCGCGTCGGGAGACTCGCCCACATGAAAACCATGTGTAGCAGCCGAATCAACACCCACCAGACCAGAAAGACCCGCTTCTTCGATCATTTGACGAAAAACGCCTTCTGCGCTGGGCGAGCGGCAAATATTACCTGTGCAAACAAAAAGTACCTTAGTCATCATGGATGAGATTGTGAGGGAAAACCCGAAATAAGGCAATAGATTTAAGCGTAAAATTTTTCTTCACGCAAGACGATTTGTTATAAAGGTATCATCCAAAGCCCGGTTTAATCCGGTCCCGCCGCGAAGCGGCACGACGCGCCAAACCTAATCGAAAAGATGGCCAGATCTGGAGTAATGCACTGCAACAAGCGCCTCGGAGCCGCATTTTCATCGTAATTCCGGGAAAAGACGTAAAACAGGTGTCTTCTGAATGACAAGCAGCCCCTTCTCGCCTTATTGAGCCAACATCGTTGCAATTTAGCAACAGCCTAACGCCTACCGCAGAAGACACATGGAACAAATAAGTTTTTCACATTACTGTATAAGTAAATCAGCTTGGATTGAGCAAAACTTGCTCTTTTAACCGGTTCAACGCGTCGCGCGCGGCGGCAGCCTGTTCAAACTCCAGATTGCGGGCATGATCAAGCATCTGCTTCTCCAAACGGCGTATCTCACGAGCCAATAGCCGGTCATCGCTTAAAAGTTCAGCAGGAATACTGTCGTCGTGCGACGGCTTGTTTGGCTGCTCAACACCATCAATCATTTCACGGACCGCTTTGTTGACCCCGCGCGCAACGATACCGTGCTCGTCATTGAAAGCCAACTGCTTATCGCGGCGCCGTTGCGTTTCATCAATTGCGCGACGCATTGAGTCTGTCACACGATCGGCATACAAGATGGCACGACCGTTCAGGTTCCGGGCCGCCCGACCAATGGTTTGAATCAGGCTGCGCTCCGAGCGCAGAAACCCTTCTTTATCCGCGTCGAGAATCGCCACTAACGAAACTTCGGGAATATCCAGACCTTCCCGCAACAGGTTGATCCCAACCAACACGTCAAAAACGCCCAGACGGAGATCTCGAATAATTTCCACACGCTCAACGGTATCAATGTCGGAATGCAGGTAGCGCACTTTCAAGCCACTTTCAACAAGGTAGTCGGTTAAATCTTCCGACATTCGCTTGGTCAGGGTGGTTACCAAAACCCGCTCTTGCACCGCAACGCGCAGCTTGATCTCGCCCAACAGATCATCCACCTGCGTGACGGCCGGCCGCACCTCAACCTCAGGATCCACCAGTCCTGTCGGCCTGACCACTTGCTCAACCACATTATCGGCATGTTCGTATTCGTAGCGAGAAGGCGTGGCGGAGACAAACACCGTTTGGCGCATGCGCGCCTCGAACTCTTCCATTTTCAATGGCCGGTTATCCAGCGCGGACGGCAGCCGAAAACCGTAAGTTACAAGAGTCTCTTTCCTTGAACGGTCACCCTTATACATCGCGCCCAATTGCCCCATGGTGACATGGCTTTCATCAATAAACATCAGGGCATCATCGGGAAGATAGTCGATCAACGTCGGCGGCGGCTCTCCGGGTGCAGCCCCGGAAAGATGCCGTGAGTAATTTTCGATCCCTTTGCAGAAACCCAGTTCCTGCAACATTTCCAGATCGAAGCGAGTGCGCTGTTCAAGGCGTTGCGCTTCAACCAGTTTGTGATCATCCAGCAAAATTTTTGTGCGATCGCGCAATTCTGCTTTAATCGTTTCAATTGCGCGCAACACCGTTTCACGCGGGGTCACGTAATGCGAACGTGGGAACACAGTGAATCGCAAAACCTTCTGACGCACCTTTCCGGTTAAAGGGTCGAACAGTTGCAGGGTTTCCACTTCATCGTCGAACAACGTAATGCGCACTGCCAGCTCGGCGTTTTCCGCAGGAAACACATCGATTGTTTCACCTCGTGCCCGAAACGTGCCCCGCACGAACTCAACATCGTTGCGTTCATATTGCATGGCAACCAACCGGGCCAGCAACTCCTGGCGCGGCACCCGATCACCCGTTCTCAGCGTCAATACCATCGCATGGTAGTCGCCGGGGTTACCGATACCATAGATGCAGGAAACCGAGCCAACGATAATGGTGTCGCGCCGCTCCAGCAAACTTTTGGTTGCTGATAAACGCATTTGCTCGATATGGTCGTTAATTGACGAATCCTTTTCGATAAACAAATCACGTGTAGGCACATAGGCTTCGGGCTGGTAGTAGTCGTAATACGACACAAAATACTCCACCGCATTCTTCGGGAAGAACTCACGAAACTCGGCATAAAGCTGAGCGGCAAGCGTTTTGTTGGGCGCCAGCACCAAGGCAGGCCGGCCGGTACGCGCAATCACATTGGCCATGGAAAATGTCTTGCCTGAGCCCGTTACCCCCAAGAGTGTTTGGAACATCAAGCCGTCATCGATTCCTTCCACCAAGGCATCAATTGCCGCCGGCTGATCGCCGGCGGGCGGATAAGGCTGGTAGAGTTCAAAAGGGCTGTTCGGATACTGTACGAAGCCCGGTGTTTTCACGGCCATGCTGGACACCTAAGGGTAAACCCCTTATTATCTCATTAATTATCTTCCCTCACACATCACAGGTAATATGACCTCAATTTTCGAATCCGTTGAATTAGCTCCCCGCGATCCCATCCTAGGATTAAACGAACAATACAACACTGACACCCGGTCCGAAAAAGTCAATCTGGGTGTGGGCGTGTACTACGATGACAATGGCCGTGTACCCTTGCTCAAAGCCGTACGTGAAGCCGAAAAAGCACGTATTGAACAGGCTGCACCACGCGCCTATCTGCCCATCGATGGCCTGGCGCCCTACAACAAAGGTGCCCAAACCCTGCTACTTGGCCAGAACAACGAATTGGCCGTTTCCGGGCGCGCCCTTACCGTTCAAACCCTGGGCGGCACAGGCGCCCTTAAAATCGGTGCCGACTTCCTGAGACACGTTCAACCCAACGCCAAAGTTGTCATCAGCAACCCCAGCTGGGCAAACCATCGGGGTATCTTTGAGCGCGCCGGCTTCCAGGTCGACCAATACCCTTATTACAACCCTGAAACACATGGGTTCGATTTCGACGGCATGCTGGCGGCATTGAAAGCACTGCCAAAAGGCACAATCGTCGTACTGCATGCATGCTGCCACAACCCCACAGGTGTTGATCCTTCAACCGAACAGTGGAAACAAATCGCCGAAACCGTTAAAGAAACCGGCTTGGTTCCTTTCCTGGATATCGCCTATCAAGGATTCGGCGACGGCCTCGAAGACGACGCCTCCGTTGTGCGTTTATTTGCGAGTCTGGATATTTCCGTACTCATCAGCTCCTCGTTCTCCAAATCGTTTTCGCTATACGGCGAACGTGTTGGTGCACTAACACTCCTTTGCGCGTCGAAAGACGAAAGCGCCCGGGTTCTTAGCCAACTGAAAATCGTCATCCGCACCAACTACTCCAACCCGCCCACTCATGGCGGCACGGTCGTTTCCACAGTCTTGAATACCCCCGAACTTTATCAACTGTGGGTCGAGGAACTCAGCGGCATGCGTAACCGCATTCGCGACATGCGAACACAATTGGTTCAGAAGCTCAAAGACCACGGCGTAACGCAAAACTTTGATTTTGTTTTGGCGCAACGCGGCATGTTCTCTTATTCGGGCCTAACCAAAGAGCAAGTAGAAGCATTACGCGCCGATCATGGTGTTTATGCGGTTGGCAGCGGTCGTATTTGCGTTGCCGCATTAAACAGTGGCAACATCGATCACGTTGCAAAATCAATCGCAAAAGTGCTCTAAGCAAAAAAGATTGGCAACGGCATTAATAACTTGCCAATTTATATCCGCTGGGGCAGAATAAGGGCTGTATAAAAATACAGCCCTTATTCCATGGCCATCAAACTCACCTCCCGCCAACAGGAAATTCTTGATCTTATCCGTACGCAAATCGCGCGCACGGGTTTTCCCCCTACGCGTGCTGAAATCGCGAAAGAACTGGGTTTCAAGTCTGCCAACGCAGCTGAGGATCACCTCAAGGCCCTTGCCAAAAAAGGGGCTATAGAACTCACTGCCGGGGCATCACGCGGCATTCGCCTGAAAGTGGAAACCGATCCTGAACCGGCGTTATCGCAAACCAGTCTGTCGTCGGGCGTACTCTTCAACCCGCTGGTGTTACCTGTAGTTGGGCGCGTTGCCGCCGGCAGCCCTATTCTGGCCAACGAGCATGTCGAACGGGAACTGTCGGTAGAACCTTCATTATTTTCGGCCACCCCTCACTATTTGCTCAAGGTGCGTGGCCTAAGCATGCGCGACGCCGGCATCCTCGACGGCGACCTCCTTGCGGTTCGCAAAACAGCCGAAGCACGTAACGGGCAAATCGTCGTTGCCCGACTGGGTGACGACGTTACCGTTAAACGTTTACATCGCGAGAACGGGCAAATTCAGCTTTTGCCGGAAAATCCCGACTTCTCACCCATTATTGTCGATGCAGGCAACGAATTTGCTCTGGAAGGCATTGCGGTGGGACTCATTCGTACCATGCAATAGCCTCCAATAATTTACAACCCTTTGTAATCGGGCTTGCGCTTCTCAAGAAACGCTTTCATCCCTTCTTGCTTATCTTGAGTGGCAAACAATAGCTGCAACGCTTTTCGTTCAAGCGCAAGTGCTGCGCCCAACGGCGCATCGGCACCGTGTAAAACCACTTCTTTAATTTGCTGTAAAGCAATAGGCGGCTGACCGGCCAAATGTTGCGCTAACTCAAGGCAATGTGGCATTAGTTCTGCGTCGTCAACCACTTTGCTGACCAAGCCCATATCATAAGCTTCATCAGCACTGATCAAATAACCTGTCATGCACAAGTACATGGCACGGAACTTGCCAATTGCACGGGTTAAACGTTGCGTCCCCCCGGCTCCGGGCATAATTCCCACCCGAACCTCAGGTTGGCCGAAACGAGCGCTACGCGCGGACACAATCATATCGGCATTCATGGCAAGCTCCAGGCCCCCACCCAAAGCATAACCCGCCACGGCCGCAATAACCGGAACAGGACATTCGGCCACGGCTGCCCACAAGCGTTCCGTATGTCGATGATACATCTGCACCGCATCAATCCGGGACATATCTTCAATGTCCGCCCCAGCGGCAAAAAACTTGTCACCGCCGGTGAGAATAACGCAACGTAATTCAGCGTTATCGGCCAACGACCTGAACACCGCGGCCAGCTCTTTACGAATCCCCAGATCGAGCGCATTGCGCACATGAGGACGATTCAAACGCACAATCGCAATATGTGCAGATGGGAACTCGAGTAATACCTCATTATCTGCAGACGAAGCTTCAAGTTGAACTTTTTTTTGATCGGACATTCTTTTTCCTCGCGGCTATTTATAACGGGCAATTTTGATCAAAATCAGGTTTTCGCTTTGCTTTCAGCGAGGCCAACCCCTCTTTCGCATCGGGGCCTGTAAAACCCATAAACTCCAATGCTAACGACGTATCGAAAGTGGGCCCAGCCATACGCAACCAGTTATTCAGCGCATATTTCGTCCAACGCAAAGCGGAAGGCGAACCGTTTGCCAGACGGGTGGCAATTTCAAGCGACTTTTCTTCCAGCTCCGACGCATCGGTACATAGCGACACCAAGCCGATTCGCTCAGCCTCCTCACCAGAAACACTTTCGCACAGCATCAAATAGTATTTCGCCTTGGCCATTCCACACAGCAACGGCCACACAATTGCCGCGTGGTCTCCGGCGGCCACACCCAATCTGGTGTGGCCATCGATAATGCGTGCATCTTTGGCGGCAATAGAGATATCCGCCAACAAGCCGGCCACCAGGCCTGCACCCACTGCCGGTCCTTCCATCGCCGAAACAATAGGCTTGGAACAGTTAATCACGTTATAGACCAGGTCCCGTGCCTCCTTCCAGACACGTGACAGCACCGTGAAGTCTTCCGTCATCTCTTTGACGAGATCCAGGTCACCACCCGACGAAAACGCCCCCTTTGAACCACGGATAATGGCAACGGAAACATCGGGGTCAGCATCGATATCACGCCACACCCGCACGAGTTCCCCATGCATGACGGCATCGGCGGAATTCAAACGTCCTGGGTTGGCCATGGTAATGCGCAAAACGCCTGGTAAAGGCTCATCGAACTGCAAGCGCTGATAACTTTCATAAACTGGGTTCATATTTTTTTCTCCTTGCCTTGCCAATATTTGTCGCGCAGCAGGTTCTTTTGAATTTTGCCGATCGGCGTTTTGGGAAAGCTCTCAACAAATTTGACTTGCCGCGGACGCTTGAAACGCGCCAGACGCCGGGCACAATGATCAACAATTTCTTCTTCCGTTAACGAGGCCGCTGACTTCAGCAACACGTACGCAATCGGTATCTCGCCCCATTTATCGTCGGGAATGCCAAACACTGCGCACTCGGCCACAGCGTCAAGTTCATAAATGGCATTCTCAATTTCTTTGGGATACACGTTTTCCCCACCGGAAATAATCATGTCTTTGGCGCGGTCAACCAAGGTAATGAAGCCATCTTCGTCCATAACGGCCAAGTCGCCGGTTACCGCCCAACCATTGCGCCAAAAGGCTGCCGTTTGCTCGGGTTCGTTGTAATACTCAAGCATAACGTTATTGCCTCGGGATGCCACTTCGCCAATTTGGCCTCGTGGCACCGGATGTCCTTCAGTATCAATAAGCGCAATGTCTACGTTGTATGCCTGACGCCCGATCGAACCGAGTTTGTCTTGCAGATACCATGCCCGTAACGACGTTAACACGCCCATTTCAGACTGGCCGTAAATTTGTGTCATAGCCACATTAGGCAACAACCGCATCATCTCCTTCTGAACCCAATCGGGCATGGGCGCACCGGCGAACGACACCTTGCGCCAGCTTTCATAGGCGCCGGCATCGAAGCCCGGATCGCTCACAACCATGGCTATTTGCGTCGGCACCATAAACGCGGCCGTCATGCGGTTTTGTCGCACCATTTGCGCAAAGGCATCGGGGCTCCACTTGGTTAGAAAAACGCTTGTTGCCCCAACCAGCACTGCAGGCTGAAACATGATGTTCAAAGCAGCAACATGAAATAGCGGCGTAACCATGCCAATGGCATCACGCTCATCCAGCGCTTCCTCCATGGCCACGGTATGCGCCGTGATATAGCGATTCAAATGACTGCAAAGCACACCTTTGGGGCGCCCGGTCGTGCCACCGGTATACGTCATGCAAAATGGATCACCAGGCTTAAGCTCAATGTCGGGGTAACTTTCATCGCCGGCGGCATAAAAATCAGCCAAATCAGTATCATCGGTACCGCCGCCAATACTTACATACCGGCTCAAAAGAGGTGGCTGCCCTTTCACACCCTCGATCTTGTCCTTAAAAAGCGACTCATAAATCAGTGTCGTGACATCGGCTTTTTCCAGAACAAAAGCCAATTCGTCAGGTGAATACAAAGTCGAGACGTTTACCAATACGGCTCCCGACCGAGCGACACCAAAAAACACAACCGCATATTCGAGGCGATTACGACACAGCATCGCAACTTTTTCGCCCTTTTTAATACCGGCGGAAATTAAAGCATTCGCTAACTTATTTGCCGTCCGATTCAAGTCCTCATAGGTAATCGTCTGGTCCTCCCAGATGACAGCCGTTTTCAAAGGGAAGCGCTCGGCGGAACGGCGCAACATATCGCCAGCCAACATAACGGTCTCCTGTTAGTCAATGCACGATCGTTCGGCGAACATGGCACATTGATCATCATTTGTGTAATCGAGCCAATCTTAATATGATTGCGCGAAAAACTATTCCGCCATGCAAAAAACAGGAGATAGAACGAATGTCTGGAGCCAAAGACCGGCAGTTTGTTGACGCATTAGCCCGGGGGCTGGCTATTCTGGAATGCCTTTCTCGCGCCGAAAAGCCATTGGGAAACGGCGACCTTGCCAGGCTGATCACATTACCCCCATCAACAGTCAGCCGCTTAACACACACATTGACCGAACTGGGCTACCTTCGACGCTCCGATCAGGGGCGAACTTATGAACTGACCCCAAAAAATCTCACGTTGGGCTATCCGCTACTGGCAGGCATGGGTCTGCGCGACCGGGTTCGCCCTCACCTGGCCCGAATCAGCGAACAAACCGGACACACCGTGGCTTTGGCAATCCAGGATGGTCTGCACATGTGCTACGTCGATGTTGTGCAAGGAAGCGATTTTCATGCCATTCGGCTGGCTACCGGTGGGCGCTTGAGAATGAACGTATCGGCGGCCGGTATTGCAACGTTGGCGGCTATGCCGAAACAAAAGCGCTGGTCTACCCTGCTGCGATTAAGAACTGAAATGGAACAACGCAATGAAGATGTACGTGGATTGGAAAATGCACTGGAAGCTTGCTATCGCCTGGGTTATGCCATGGTGCGCAACACCTGGCATGAAGGAATTGGCGGCGTTTCTGTTCCTATTCTTTGGCAAGGTGCCTACGGTGCATTGGCCATGCCGGTTCCAACAAAAACCGTCAGTGCACAACGCATGCACAACGAACTAGCGCCGAAGTTACTGAGCGCGGCAGGCGAAATTGGGGCGGCACCATTACAAATGCCGGCATACTAACCGCCCCAGAGTACTTAGTGCTTAATTACGTTATCGGTACCCGACTCACCCGATGTCTTTGAATTGGCGATCGACTCAGCCGTGAGGCGTGCCACTTCTTCGTCAGACAAAGCCTGTGGCATGTCTTGCAACGCAACTTCAAGCACACGGTCAATCCAGCGAACCGGCACAATCTCCAACTGGTTTTTAACGTTGTCAGGAATATCCTGTAAATCCTTCACGTTTTCCTCGGGAATCAAAACCGTTTTGATACCGCCCCGGTGTGCTGCCAAAAGTTTCTCTTTCAGGCCGCCAATGGGCAATACTTCGCCACGCAAAGTAATTTCACCGGTCATGGCGACGTCGGACCGAACGGGAATGCCGGTAAGGGCCGAAACCATGGCTGTTGTAACTGCAATACCCGCCGATGGGCCATCTTTGGGTGTTGCTCCCTCGGGAAAGTGGATGTGAATATCGCGCTTTTCAAAAACCGACGACAAAATACCCCATTTCTGCGCCCTTGCACGAACAACGGTACGCGCGGTTTCAACCGACTCTTTCATGACGTCGCCCAGCGAGCCGGTACGAATGACATTGCCCTTGCCCGGCATATCCGCCACTTCAATAGTCAGCAAATCGCCGCCCACTTCAGTCCAGGCCAAGCCGGTGACCTGGCCAACCTTGTTCTCTTTTTCGGCCATGCCGAAATTGAAACGACGAACGCCCAGAAAGTCGTTCAAGTTGGCGGACGAAATCACCACTTTCTCGATGGATTCATCCCCTTTCACTGCCTTGCCGCGGCGACGTGCCATAGTTAACTCGGGGTACTTTTCCAGCATTTGCTTAACAACCTTACGGCATAACTTGCTGATTTCACGCTCGAGCGCACGAACACCCGCTTCCCGCGTGTAGTAACGAACAATATCGCGTACAGCGGATTCCTGCACTTCCATTTCGCCTTCGCGCACACCGTTGTTCTTCATAAGCTTGGGCAACAGGTGGTCGAACGCAATGTGTACTTTTTCGTCTTCCGTATAACCCGACAGCCGAATCACTTCCATGCGGTCGAGCAACGCAGGTGGAATATTCAGCGTATTGCTGGTGGCCACGAACATCACATCGGACAGATCGAAGTCGACTTCGATGTAATGATCCTGGAAAGTGTGATTCTGTTCCGGATCCAACACCTCGAGCAGCGCCGACGATGGATCGCCGCGAAAATCAGCGCCCATTTTGTCGATTTCATCAAGCAGGAACAAGGGGTTGCGTACCGCGACCTTGGACATGTTCTGCAGAATCTTGCCGGGCATTGAACCAATATAGGTACGACGGTGACCGCGAATTTCAGCCTCGTCGCGCACGCCGCCCAACGCCATGCGCACGAACTTGCGGTTGGTTGCTCGCGCAATGGACTGACCCAACGAGGTTTTACCCACGCCCGGAGGCCCAACCAAACACAAAATAGGCGCTTTCAATTTGTCTACCCGTTGCTGAACGGCCAGATACTCAACAATACGTTCCTTCACTTTTTCAAGGCCGTAGTGGTCGGCATCAAGCACGCTTTCAGCATTGGTAATGGAGTTATTGATACGACTTTTTTTGCGCCAGGGCAAACCAATAAGTGTATCGATGTAGTTGCGCACAACGGTGGCCTCAGCCGACATAGGCGACATGAGCTTGAGTTTCTTCAATTCCGACTCAGCCTTCTTGAGTGCTTCTTTGGGAAGCTGTGCAGCTTGAATTTTCTTCTCAAGCTCCTCAAGATCGGCCCCGTCTTCGCCCTCGCCGAGCTCTTTCTGAATCGCTTTAACCTGCTCGTTCAGATAATAGTCGCGCTGGCTTTTTTCCATTTGCTTCTTCACCCGACCGCGAATACGCTTTTCGACCTGGAGAATATCAATTTCCGACTCCAACTGTGACAACAGGTTTTCCAGGCGCTCGGTTGTATTCACTACCTCGAGCATCTGTTGTTTTTGTTCAAGCTTGAGCGGCAAATGCGCTGCAACCGTGTCGGCCAAACGCCCTGCTTCATCAATGCCGCTTAAAGAAGTCAGAATTTCCTGAGGGATTTTCTTGTTTAATTTAACGTATTGCTCGAACTGAGCGACGACCGCGCGGCGAAGCGCTTCCGCTTCAGCTGCCTGACCTTCGTCGGCGGGTAATACCTGAACATTCGAATTGAAATGTGTTTCAGCGTCGGACACTGAATTCACTTTCGCACGTTGCAAACCTTCGACCAGCACTTTTACCGTGCCGTCGGGCAGTTTCAGCATTTGCAAAATACTGGCAACGCAACCAATTTGGTGCAAGTCTTCAGGTGTGGGGTCATCCTTGCCGGCGGATTTTTGCGCAACCAGCATAATGTTGTTACCGGCTTCCATCGCCATTTCCAGCGCTTTGATTGAGCGAGGGCGACCGACAAACAAAGGAATCACCATGTGCGGAAACACCACCACATCGCGCAAAGGCAACAATGGGAGATCCATGGGTTCTGAGGAGAGAATCTGGCTCGCAGACATAGTCATTTCCTTAATAAAACAGCTTCAGAAACAAAAGGGAAGCCAGCGCCTCCCTTTTGTAAGTACTGCACATGCGTTGTAGGTGGTGACTAACGCCGATATTTCAAGACCCTAAGCTGCCGCATTCTTCAGTTTCGGCGAATCAGACTTTTTGTCTTTGGAGGAAGTTTGTTCAGCTTCCTCTTCAGCGTAAATCAGCAAGGGCGCACCGCCACCCACAACCGCATTTTCGTCGAGTATGACTCTTTTGACATTTTTTTGCGAGGGGAGTTCATACATGGTGCCCAGCAGCGCCTGTTCAACAATGGAACGCAAGCCCCGCGCGCCGGTACGCCGCTTGAGGGCCCGCAATGCGATGGCTTGAAGTGCTTCAGGGCGCACCTCAAGCTCGACATCTTCCATTTCAAACAATTTCTGGAACTGTTTGATAATAGAATTGCGCGGCTCGGTAAGAATACGGACCAGGGTACCTTCCTCGAGCTCTTCCAACGTTGCCACAACGGGCAAACGCCCAACCAACTCAGGAATAAGCCCAAACTTAACCAAATCTTCCGGTTCAACTTCGGCAAAGAGTTCGCCTACCCCACGTTCCGATTTGGCACGCACGGAAGCAGAAAAACCAATACCCGATTTTTCGGTGCGGTCGCGAATGACTTTTTCAAGGCCGTCGAAGGCGCCGCCCACAATGAACAGGATATTGGTGGTATCAACCTGAACGAAATCTTGATTCGGATGCTTGCGCCCACCTTGCGGCGGCACGGAAGCCACAGTACCTTCAATGAGTTTCAGCAGTGCCTGCTGCACCCCTTCCCCAGACACATCACGGGTAATGGAAGGGTTGTCGGACTTGCGCGAGATCTTGTCGATCTCATCGATGTAAATAATGGCGCGTTGAGCCTTGTCGACATCGTAATTGCAGTTCTGCAGCAACTTTTGAATGATGTTTTCGACGTCTTCACCCACATAACCCGCTTCGGTTAGCGTTGTGGCATCAGCCATGACGAAAGGCACATCGAGCATACGGGCCAGCGTTTGTGCCAGCAGGGTTTTACCCGAGCCGGTAGGCCCGATAAGTAAAATATTACTTTTCGTGAGCTCAACGTCGTCGCCTTTGACCTCACCGTAACGGATCCGCTTGTAATGGTTGTAAACCGCAACCGCCAGGCTACGCTTGGGCATTTCCTGACCAATAACGTAGCCATCGAGAAACGCTTTGATTTCCTGCGGCGTAGGCAACTCATTACGAACGGCGTTGCGCGCAGCTTCCCGGGTTTCCTCGCGAATGATATCGGTGCACAGGTCAATACACTCATCGCAAATGAACACCGACGGACCCGCAATAAGCTTTCGAACCTCATGCTGGCTTTTGTTGCAAAACGAGCAATGCAACACTTTCTCGTCGGCGGATCCTTTTTTTTCTGCCATAAAAACTCTTTGACCTATCCGTTGCAGTTGCACCGGCCAAATAGAACCCGGGCAACTTTGAGTTTGTGGTAATACCTATGGTACCACCAGATATTGACGTTTATTCGTCGGTACGGGAAACCAGAACCTTATCGATCAGGCCGTAAGACGCTGCGTCTTCTGCCGACATGAAGTTGTCTCGCTCAGTATCCTGGGCGATACGCTCAACAGGTTGACCCGTGTTTTCCGCCAAAATGTTGTTCAGGCGCTCACGCAAGCTAAGAATTTCCTTGGCTTGAATTTGAATGTCGGATGCCTGACCCTGCGCCCCACCTGACGGCTGATGAATCATGATCCGCGAGTTGGGCAGCGCATAACGCTTGCCCTTGGCGCCGGCAGCCAACAAAAACGCACCCATGCTCGCAGCCAAACCCGTGCATAACGTGGATACATCGGGTTTGACGAACTGCATGGTGTCGTATATGGCCATGCCCGCATATACCGAGCCACCGGGCGAATTAATGTACAAGGAAATATCCTTGCCTGGATTTTCGGACTCAAGAAACAGCAATTGCGCCACAACCAGGTTGGCCGACTGGTCGTTGACCGGGCCAACAAAGAAAATTACGCGCTCGCGTAGCAAGCGAGAGTAAATATCGTAAGACCGCTCGCCACGGCCCGATTGCTCAACCACAATCGGGACATAGCCTAGACCAGTGGGCGTAACTGAGTTGTCGCCATGCATGGCGGCATAGAAATCCGTAAATCGCTGCATTTATGCAGTCCCCATTAATTCGTCAAAATCCACTTTTTCGTCGGTAACCTGAGCCTTGGACAAAACGTGATCAACCACGTTGTCTTCCAGTACCACCGCCTCGATTTCAGCACGACGCTGACGATCTGACAAATAGTAGGTTACAACTTGAGCAGGCTGCTCGTAATTCTGGGCCATTTCTTCAATGCGGGCGCGAACCTGTTCAGGCTTGGCCTGCAATTCGGCCGTTTCAACCAATTTCGAAACCAGCAAACCAAGGCGTACACGACGCTCGGACTCCGCCGAGAATGCCTCTTTAGGAATTGGGATTGATTCGGCGTTAGGTACACCACGCTGTTTCAGGTCTTCGCGAGCCGCGGCGACCCGGTTTTCGGCATCGCTATCGACAAGCGCTTTGGGCACGTCGAATTGACCGGCTTCAAGCAGGGAGTCGAACACGCTGGCTTTCGTGCGGGAACGGGCACGCGCCTTCACTTCACGCTCGATGTTGGAACGGATATCGGTCATGAGCTTGTCGACGTCGCCATCGGGCTGGCCCAATTGCTTTGCAAACTCGGCATCGACTTCCGGCAAAATAGGTTCAGCCACTTCCGTGATGGTGATCTTGAACTCTGCCGTTTTACCTGCCACTTCCTTGCCCTGGTAATCTTCAGGGAACGTAAGCGGGAAGGTGTTGGTGTCGCCTGCTTTCAGACCGCGCACGGCCGTTTCGAACTCGGGCAACATGCGACCCTGGCCCAATACGAACGGAAATTTTTCAGCCGACCCGCCTTCAAAAGGCTCGCCATCGATAGTGCCGACGAAATCGAGCGTTACGCGATCGTCGTCTTGTGCTTCACGACCCTCACGCGCTTCATAGTTCGCCCGCTGCTTGCGCAGGATGTCAAGTGTACGATTCATTTCGGTTTCGCCCACTTCTGATTCCGAACGTGTCACCTTCAACGCGGCAAGATCGGGAACGGTAATTTCCGGATAAACCTCAAACGTGGCGGAGAAAGCCATGGTGCCCTCTTCTACGCCCTCTGTTTTGGGTTCCAGGTTCGGTGTGCCGGCAATACGCAGGTTGGCTTCTTCAATAACCTTCTCGAACGCTTTACCTACTTCAGTATTGATAACGTCGTAGCGAATGCCGGGACCATGGTTACGTTCAATGATGGACAGCGGCGCTTTGCCTGGGCGAAAGCCTTGAATTTTGGCGGTACGTGCAACGCGCTTGAGCTGCGATTGGACTTCTTTTTCGATATCTGCGACCGAAACGACCACATCAACACGACGCTCAAGGCCTGAGAGATTTTCAACCACGGGCTGCATTAGGAACCTATATAAAAGATTTAAAAATTGAAAGACAAATAATCAAATGGAACAGACCATTTTACCGGAAAGTTTACGACGTTACAGGCGAGTGCTTATTTGCGCCTAAGACGCGCCAAACACGCTGCCCCACACACTGGCAATATCGTCGGCCTGCCACCCGCCCTGTTGATAAGCCACCTTGACTTCCTCGGGGTGTGACCACAACGCCAGTTTGTCGCCACCCAGGCCAACGCACTGGCCGGTTATGTGCTGTGCCTGCGCCGACGCCAGAAACACAAACAAAGGGGCAACCTCTTGCGGCAACCCCATACCCATGCCCATACGAACCTCGGGCGGTAAAGATTCACCACGCCGGGCGGCGGCCACGTGCGCTTCCATTCCTGGTATGGAAGCCACCATTTGAGTTAACGCCATCGGCAACACGGCATTCACCGTTACGTTCATGCGTGCACACTCCATGGCCCACGTGCGTGTGAACCCTACAACGCCCGCTTTGGCAGCCGAATAATTACCCTGGCCAAAATTACCTTTTTGGCCCGCCAGAGACGAAACCAGAATCAACCGGCCGCCTTCATTTTGGCTGCGAAAATGTCGCACTGCCGCGCGAGCGCAGGTAAACGTCCCGCGCAAGTGGGTCTCAATGACGCGGTCAAAATCATCGTCACTCATATTCCATAGGACCTTGTCGCGCAATATGCCCGCATTAGTCACCATGATATCCAGGCGCCCAAAAGCAGAAACAGCCCGCTCAACACACTGGTCGGCCGCCTCGCTACTGCCAATAGCAACCACTTGCGCAGTTGCCCGCCCCCCCGCGGCAACGATTGAATCTACCGCTGCCTGGGCACGGTCGGCGTCGATATCGTTCACAACCACCGCCGCACCCGCTTTTGCCAACGCCTGAGCGGCCGACAAGCCCAAGCCCTGGCCGCTTCCCGTCACGACGGCCACTTTTCCTTGCAAATCAATCATTTTTTTTCCGAGAAATTATCGACCGCGGAAAACCGGTTTGCGTTTTTCCATAAATGCACGTGGCCCTTCCTGGGCATCCGCGCTGGCCATTATCGTTTTGTAACTGTCGTCTTCCAAGGCATAACCCGCAGACAACGGTTCATCCATTGCCGAACGCGCAACCCGCTTGATTTCCTTAACCGCCAATGGGCCATTGGCGGCGATGCGGCCCGCAATTTTTCCGGCGCGTTCTAATAATTGTTCCGGCTCAACCACTTCGTTAATCAGCCCCATCTGTAAAGCTGTTTCGGCATTAATCATTTCGCCGGTAAGGAGCAGGTGCATTGCCTGACACCAGGAAACCTGGCGCGGCAAACGTGCCAGTGTTCCTGCAAAAGGAATCAGCCCATGCTTAACCTCGGGCCATCCGAACAACGCCTGAGGCGTTGCTATTCTAATATCGGTTCCCAGCAAGATCTCAGCCCCGGCGGCGACACACACGCCATTGACTGCCGCAATAACCGGTTTACTCAACGGTTCCTCACGCAGCGGTGCAACGGATCGCACGCGGGGATCGTCGAGCAAACGCTGGTCCCAATCATCGGCCGGCAAACGTGCGCCGCTGAATAGCGGCAATGTCTTGCCCAGGTCGCCCCCAGAGCAGAACGCCTGTGTTCCGGCCCCGGTTAAGATCGCAACCTGCAAATCAGCGTTTGCTTCGAACGCATCGAACTCATCGACCAAACGACACAATAACTCCGGACTGAGCGCATTATGTGCGTCAGGCCGGTTTAACGTAATGGTTAGCACGCCATCCGCAACATCAGTCAGTAAAACAGGGGTCATCATCATCCAAAGTAAACGACACCCTACCCCTGAAGAAAATCAACCCGCAAAGGCAAGGTACCTAATGTTTGTTTAAGATTGGCAACCTGATCACCACCAAGTGACGCAGGAATATTAACTGTGGCCACCACGCCGCTTGCCTGAGCGGAACACTGCACAGTCACGGTATCAGGCAAACTCAACGCCTGAATGATATCCCTGATTTTTGTCTCGGCCGCCAGCGCACGCAAGGCCGGTTTGTAAATTTTCCCGATTGGCGTGGTTGGCATCGTCTCAAGAATCATGACCCGTTTGGGCACAGCCGGCCGCTCGGGCACATAGGGTGTAGCCTGCTCCAGCAATGCGGCAGGGCCCGATGCGGCGCCCTCTTTCAACGTGACGAATACAACTGGTAACTCGCCTGCATAGGCATCAGGTTCACCCACCGCGGCGCATGTACTCACATCGGAAAGCTTTAAAAACGCCTCTTCGATAAAGCCTGGGTCAATGTTATGGCCGCTGCGGATAATTAAATCTTTACTGCGCCCGGTAAGGTAAATATAGCCATCCTTATCCACATGCCCCAAATCGCCGGAAAGCAACCAGTTATCCTCAGTAAAAGTACCCTGGGCCTGGGTGGGATCGAGATACCCCGTGCTAACGTGCGGCCCTCTTATGGCAATGATGCCGGTTTCCCCCGGCACGCAAAATGCCGTTAAACGCGGTTGCGAAGCCGTTTCAAGCGGCACCGCAACCACTTCGGAGTAAGGAAGGCGTACGCCGACTGAGCCCGGATGACGCGGCGCAAGGCAAGGTTCAATCGACACAATACCCGCGCATTCCGTCATTCCGAAGATATTACGCACAGCAACATCGCATTGCGACTCAAACTTCTGCGCCAACTCACTGGGCAAAGGCGAACCACCGGTTAAAGCCCAGCGCATCGCTTTCGCCTGCCCTGGTAACCTGGGCACACCCAGTAAGGCGGACAACACAGTTGGCACGCAGCCGAAATGGGTAATTTCGTGTTTGTCGGCAAATCGCCAGGCGTTCTTGATGAACGCCTGATTGCGCAAGCCGGTTAGTGTAGGCAAAAACAACGTAGCACCGGCGGCCAAAGGTGCCAGCCCGTACACAAACGTTCCGGCAACGTGAAACAGCGGGAACCCATTTAAAATACGGTCGCCGGGCTGCATAGCGTAATAACATGCACCAAACCAACTGGTATGCACCTCGTTGCGATGGCTATGCCGCAAAATTTTTGGTAATCCGGTCGTCCCCCCGGTATGAAAAAGCGCAGCGGTGCTATCCGGATTCAACTCATCCTGAAAACCGCCCTCTTCAGGATACTCCAGCAGCCGCCTCTGAAATGAGGCATCCTGCGGATTACGCTCATTCGGATCGATTTCCAATACATGTTCGACGCAGCCGGCCAATTCGGCTGCACGATGCGCCTGCGCGTTAATCGACAGCGACTCACATGGGGCCAGGGTCACCACCACACGCGTACCCGTTTTACGCAACAGTTGGGCAATATGTTCGGCACCCAACAGGTAATTGATCGGGAAAGCGCAACCGGCCATTTGCGCCCCCCACAACGCGAACAGCGCCGAAGGAATGTGAGGCACCAGCAATGCAACCGGCTCCTCGCGCTGCACACCAAGAGAACGAAAAAGATGGGCGGCACGAATGCACTGGCGCTGAAACGCGTCAAACGTCCAGGTCATATAAGGCCCGTCAGGGTCCGCATTTTCCTGGAAATGCACCGCAGTGGTGGCGCCGTAGCTTGACACCGCGTAGTCGAGCAACGCAGCCGTTGAGTGAAACGGAACCGCCTTCTCATACGGTTCGCGTTCCATCGCCACAATATCGCTCAGGCCGGCAATCTCGGCACGGGAAACAGACATCACACTACTCATGGCTTTACTGCTCCAGTGTCCACTTGCCGTTTTCAATGCTCACCATCACCTGGCCACGCTCATCCAAACCATTATGGTTTTCCGGACTCATGTTGAAAACACCCTCCGGGCTCACGACCTCTTCCATGTTTTCCAGTGCATCGCGCAATGCCTGGCGAAACTCGGGCGTGCCCGGCTTTGCACTCTCCATTGCGACAGGAATGGCGGCATTCAACATGCTGTAGGCCGTCCATGCCGTCGAGCCAAATAAAGAGCGAGAACCGTCGCCGTATTCACTTTCGTATTGGGTTACATACTCCATGCCCGCTTTTTTGGTTGGGTGATCCTCCGGAAGTTGCTCGGCAACAAGAACCGGCGCAACCGCTAAACGGGTTCCCTCAACCGCCTTTCCACCGATACGCAAATAATCGGCATTCGCGACGCCGTGGGTTTGATAAATCGTACCCTTGTAACCGCGCTTGACCAGCTCTAACTGAGGCGTGGCACCGGGCGTACCGAAACTGAAGATATAAACCGCGTCGGGTTTAGCCGCCATCACTTGCAGCGCTTGGGTAGTGGCCGAGATATCCTGGGCGCCAATCCGGGCGGTTACTGGAATCTCGATACCCGCTTCTTTTGCCTGATCCTGAAATGCCTTCAGAAACCCCTCGCCGTAACCCGTGGTTACCGCGATGACTCCCACGCGCTTGATATCACGTTCCTTCATATCTTTAATAACACGTTGAACCGACAGCGCTTCGGGCGCGGGAATCTTGAATGCCCAAGTGCGGGACCCCTCCTGAGGCTCAATAATGGCGTTACCGCCCCCCAGCGATACCAGCGGTGTTTTATTGCGACCAGCCACCTCCATGATCGCAATGGAAGGTGGAGTAATTGACGAGCCAACCAGCACATCCACTTTTTCTTCTGAAATCAACTTCGATGCCAATCTCCCGGCTTCGGTCGGATCACTGCCATCATTCATGATAATGACGCGAGCAGGTTCGCCACCGATTTCTTTCGGCCAGAGCTTAACGGTATTCTCTGCCGGCTGACCCAACGAAGCGGCCGGCCCGGTGAGGGAAAGAATCACACCTACCGTCACTTCAGCTGAAGCGGGAGCACTTGCAGCAAAAGCCAGCGTCGTCGCGCCGGCCATCATTGTTTGACGCCAGAATGACGCCTTCCGGATAAATTGAAAACGCATTACGTGTCTCCTTTTGGTTTATTTTTAAGCTGCCCCAGTGTTTCACTATTGATCTGCGGCCTGCCTTATACTAGGCAAATAAGAAAAAAAACACTGTCATCCGAAAAGATGACACGTATTCGACAAAACACGGGGTACAAAATGCGTGCATGGAGACTCGAGGGCGCGGCCTCAGATGCTGCGCTAATACAAGATGCCGTTGCAAAAATCGTCACCGGCATTGGTGTGGAGAATTTCTCCCACGAAGTCTTGCAGCAGGTAAACCGCGTCATGCCGGTGGGGTGTTGGTCGGTTTACCGGGTGGGCGGGTCGCAACCTCGCATGTTCTTGTCAAGCACCTACCAACGCAAAGACACCACTGCCGATAGCTGGCGTGCCTATCTCTCCGGCCCTCACCTGGCCGACAAAAGCTTCATTCTCGACAGCTCCGGGGTTACCAGCCCCGCCATCACGCATTTAACAGCAGAAGAAATTCCCACGCCCCTACACCGAGACAAAGTCTACCGGCAGTTCGACATGAGCGAACGCCTGTCCGTTGTGGAAGCAGAGTCGCAAAGCGAAATTTTCGCCCTGAACTTCTATCGTTATAACGACCAACGTTTATACAGCGATCACGAACTCGCCGCGTTTGAAGCTTTGGCGCCGGCCCTGCTGGCCGCCGTTCGACGTCACCTGGCACTTTCGCTGCAGTCGCACTTAACCAATGCCATGTCGGTGGACGCCGTTCGCCTGACATTCCAGGCGCGTCGCCCAGACCTCACAGAACGAGAGCTCGATGTTGTGGCCAGAACCGTATTGGGAATGAGCTACGAAGGCATTGCGACAGACCTGGGTTTAAAGCTACCCACAGTAAAAACCTACAGAAACCGGGCGTTCGACAGATTAGGCATTCATTTTCGAAACGAGCTGGTGAGATATTATTTGCTGCTCGCTAGCGCGACCAAATAAAAACAATCTGGTTTTCCTCGCCTTTAGTCGCAACTGACATGAAAAGCTGAACCGCTCGGCACAACTACGCCAAAGCATTGCCTCTCTCGCTATAAGCATTGCCTCTCTTCATGTAAGTCTTGTATCCTTTGGTTAAGCGAGGAATTATGTTGAATCATGTCAGTGGTGCCCGCTTAATCTATAAACGCATTTCCTCCATTTTTTGTGCTCTGGCCGCGCTACTGATTCTCCCAGGTATCTTTGCCACCACACTGGCTCAGGAAACCTCAAAGTCCGGCGCCGTAGCACCATCGCAAGGCTTTATGGATCCCGCAGGCCCCGTAGCTGCAGCCCAGCTATCACACTTCGGAACGATCAGCTTGATCATGGCCGCACTCGTGGTCATTCCCATCTTTATTGCGATTCCTCTCATTCTGATACGCTACCGCCGCGGAGCACGGGGCGCCTACAAACCCGATTGGGAATTCAACTGGGGGGTCGAGCTGTTCATCTGGGGCTTGCCCGTCGTAATCATTATCCTGCTGGCCACCGCCTTATGGAAAGACACCCACAAATACGACCCTTATGCGCCGTTAGGTGAAGACCCACTTCAAATTCAGGTCGTATCGCTCGACTGGAAGTTCATTTTTCTTTACCCGGAACAAGGTGTCGCCACGGTCAACCTTCTTGCCCTGCCCGAAAAACGCCCGGTCACGCTAACACTAACCAGCGGCACCGTCATGCAATCATTCATGGTGCCTCGCCTGGCCGGGCAGATATACACAATGGCCGGCATGACAACAAAACTGAACCTTATCGCTGACGAACCAGGCACGTATCTGGGCCGCAACATGCAATACAACGGCACCGGGTTTGCCGCTCAATCGTTCCGAACGGAAGTCATGACCAACGATGCGTTCACTGCCTGGGCCGAAAAAATGCGCAACGCCCCTAAGCAGCTTAACTGGCAAGGGTACGAAACGCTGCTTAAACCCTCTATTGTCAGGGAACCCATGCTCTATTCCTCATTCGACCCAGACCTTTTCAACAAAATCATTGCCAGCTTTGCACCCGAACGGCTCAACATGACTGCCGACATGCACAAACAACACGGCCATCAAGAAGTGGCGAAGGTGAACCAATGACCTGGGAAACGATATTTGGGCGACTCACGTGGGACTCCCTGGTTTTTTCCGGTGCCATCGAAAACCCGTCCACCAGCGAATTCGTTGCCTCAGGTGCGGGCAGTGTTGTGGTACTTGGGGGCATTGCCTTATTCATATTGCTCACCGTCATGAAGTGGTGGCGACCGCTCTGGACAGACTGGCTCACCAGTGTCGATCACAAGAAGGTCGGCATCATGTACATCGTACTGGCCATTGTCATGTTCTTGCGCGCGGTCATCGAAGCCGCCGTGATGCGTTCGCAACAATTGGCCGCCTACGATGGCTCCGGTTACCTTTCGGCCGACCATTTTGGCCAGCTCTTCACCACGCATGGCACGATCATGATTTTCTTCGTTGCCATGCCCTTTATCACGGGTCTGATGAACTACGTGATGCCACTGCAAATCGGCGCACGCGACGTCAGTTTCCCCCGGCTTAACGCCATTTCGCTCATGTTGACGGTGGCCGGCGCCATACTGGTGATGATTTCGCTGGTCGTGGGCAAATTCTCAACCGGTGGCTGGACAGCCTACCCGCCCTACACCGGCATCGAATTCAGCCCCGGAGAAGGAGTCGATTATTGGATATGGGCCGTCACGCTAGGCTCCATAGGCTCCACACTAACAGGCATTAACTTTGCCGTTACGATCTACAAGAAGCGCTGCCCAGGCATGAACCTTTTCCGCATGCCCATGTTTACCTGGACAACGCTCTGCACATCAATCCTGATGATTTTCGCCATGGCGCCGTTAACGGCGGCCAGCTTAATGCTTGCACTCGACCGCTATGCCGATTTCCATTTCTTCACCAACGGCGACGGCGGCAACATGATGAATTTCGCCAATCTTTTTTGTCTGTTCGGTCATCCCGAGGTTTACATTCTTGTGCTCCCCGCCTTCGGCGTATGGTCTGAAGTGGTCTCCACGTTCTCGGGCAAGCGCATCTACGGTTATACCTCTCTCGTGTGCGCAACCATGTGCATCGCCGTCTTTTCATTCTGCGTCTGGCTGCATCATTTTTTCACTATGGGCCAAAGCGCCGGCGTGAACGCTGCATTCGGCATTGCCACCATGCTCATCGGCATTCCTACAGGGGTCAAAATCTATGACTGGATGCTAACCATGTACCGTGGCCGTATCCGTTTTACCGTACCCATGCTGTTCCACATCAATTTCCTGTTCATGTTCGTGCTGGGTGGTTCCACCGGCATCTTGCTCGCCAACCCCACCATCGATTTCCAGGTCCACAACTCATTGTTCCTGGTAGCGCATTTCCACAACGTGATCATTCCCGGCGTTTTGTTCGGTATGTTTGCCGCCGTGCAGTTCTGGTTTCCAAAGGCGTTCGGCTTTCGCCTGCATGAAGGGCTGGGCCGCAAGGCGTTCTGGTTCCTCGCGCCCGGCTTCGTGTTGGCTTTCTTCCCGCTGTACTGGATCGGCATGATGGGGGCAACGCGCCGCACAGCCACATGGGCCGACCCCGCCTATCTCATCTGGTTCGCCATCGCCATGTTGGGCGCCGCAATGATTTTGGCCGGTACTGCGCTACTCATTGCCCAAGTGATTGTTTCGGTGAAGCGCCGCAAAGAGCTGGCCGTGCCGCTGGGCGATCCCTGGGACGGCCGTTCGCTGGAGTGGTCTATTCCCGCTCCTGCGCCGAGCTGGAATTTCGCAGTCGTGCCCACGGTGTCTTCTCAAGACGCGTTCGATGCCGCCAAATGCAACGGCACCGCGTACCAAACGCCGGCCAAATATGAAGACATACAGGTGCCACGTAACTCTGCCATAGCCCCGCTGATCGGTCTTTTTGCCTGCGCCAGTGCCTTCGGCCTGATCTGGCACATTTGGTGGTTGGCAATTATCGGGTTCATCATGATCTGGGCAGTCGTCATTGCCAGTTCATTCAATCTCGATACCGAAGAAACCATCCCTGCCGACGTGGTCCGCGCTCAAAACGAAGCCTTCCTCGAAGCCGTTCGCAACGCTCCCGGTGTCACGCGTGATGATGAAACCGGCTCAGCTAACCAAGGCAAAGCATTACCGGAACGACATGAAAAGAGATTTGCGCAGAATATGAAAGGCAACATGACCGAGGCTACGACATGAAGCTTTATCAACGTCTCCATCCCGGCGTCAATCTGGGGCCAACCGACCCGGAAAACCACGAGGAGGCCGAAGAGAAGATCTTCGGTTTTTGGATCTTTCTGATGAGCGACCTGGTCCTGTTTTCGGTCCTGTTCGCCACTTATGCAGCAATGAGCATACAGGGTGTTGCACTAGGCCCAAGCCCGAAGGACATTTTTGACCTGAGCCCTGTCTTTCTTGAAACAATGGTACTGCTTGCCTCCAGCTTTACCTTCGGGCTGGCCATACTCGAGCTGAAATACCGTAAGAATCAAGGCCGTCTAGCGCTCTGGCTTACGCTTACGGGCCTGCTGGGTGCCTTGTTCGTCGGCCTTGAATTAAACGACTATCGCATACTGCTAACAGAGCACGGCGCCGCCCCGCAAACCAGCGGTTTTCTGTCTGCTTATTACCTTCTTACCGGCACGCACGCGCTGCACGTTTCGGTTGCCATCATTTGGCTCATCGTTCTTGCTGTTCAGCTTGCCACATTGGGCCCAGTTGGTCCGGTCAAACTAAGGCTGATGCGGCTGGCGCTTTTCTGGCACATGCTCGACATCATCTGGATCGGCATTTTCACCTTTGTTTATTTATACGGGGTCGTTCTATGAAACAGGGTGTTTCTTCAACCGAGCATCACGAGGAAAGTGCGGAACAGCGCGATTACGTTAAGGGTCTTGTGCTCGCCTTTATTTTAACCGTCGCCTCTTTTTCAGTGGTCTGGTTCAAACTGCTAACCGGCCCGGCTGCATTAATTTTGCTCGGCATCCTCGCACTGGTTCAGTGCGCCGCGCAGATTCGGTATTTTTTGCATGTGGATGGCCGCTCACACCGCGACGACCTCCTGTTGATCCTGTTCACATCGCTTATCGTTTTGATTATCGTGAGCGGAACGATCTGGATCTTGTGGAATCAACATGCACGCATGATGTAATCGTGATACTTGACCTCCAAATGTTGTGCCACAGGACCGACATCTTTCACAGCCCCTCTCCCGAATGATTGACCGTAACACCTGTCTGACAAGGTGTTCGATGATCACTGGCCGTATACCTCCATTAAGTTTATGGTAAGAATTCTCATAGTAAAATTGAGAATTATTATCAATAAAGGGAGAGAAAATGTCCAAAGTCGTTAACAGGACGGCGCATACAGCTCGTCGCTTGCATTCGCTGGCTGTCAGCATGACACTGCTTGCTTTGCCTTCTGTGGTTGACGCTCAGGTTGTACAACAACAGGCACTCGATACTATTACCGTTCAGGGCGACTGGATCGGAAATCCAACAGCGGAAGACGCTAAGGAATACTCCGGTGCCAGAACGGTCATCGACCGGCGGCAAATTGAGCAAAGCGGTGCACTAAATCTTGAAGACGCATTACGCTCGTCACCGAGCGTCCAGATTCTCGATGAGACAGGTACCGGTATCTTGCCAAACATCGGGTTACGAGGATTAAATCCTTTGCGCAGTGAAAGACTACAAATGCTTGTGGATGGTTATCCGATTGCCATTGGCCCCTACAGTAATGTCGGCGTATCTCTCTTTCCCCTTACCATGGCAAGTGTCGACACAATCGATATTGTGCGTGGAGGAGCAGCGGTGCACTACGGCCCCAACAATGTGGGCGGGGTGATGAACTTTATTACTCGTCCAATTCCCGGCAAACTAGAGCAGACATTTCAGCAGCGCGCAACCATTGCGAGTGAAACCGGCCATATCTTTAACGACTCCTATTATCGAATAGGCGGATTCGTAAATGATGACCTGGCTTTACAGTTGCAAGCCAATGTCCAGCGTGGAAACGGATTTCGTCAGCATTCGAATACTCAGGTTAACAATTTCATCTTCGACGCAGAGTATTACTTGAATGCACGTAATGATTTTGATTTCAGTCTGCAATATTACGACGTAGACGCAGACTTACCCGGAGCTCTAAGCCCCAATGCTTATGAGGAAGACCGTTATCAGTCCCAGCGACCTTATGATGCTTACAAAGCAAAAATGTGGCGTGGAACCTTCGCCTGGACTTATCGACCTAACGAGAACGTTGAACTCAAATGGCGAAACTTTGCTCATCGCGCTGATCGGACTTTCTACTTTGGACAGAATTTTAGTGACGGCGCCGGTTGGTCGGACCCCGCTTATCAATCAACCGACGTTGCAGACTCACCACGAAAGTTCGATGTATGGGGGACAGAACCTCGCCTCACCGTACGTCATGGTATTCAAACCATTACCATTGGGGCGCGCTATGTGCATGAAAAAGTCGATTTCGATGTAAACCGGATGAAATTGGCTACCGGCAGAACCAGCGCAATTCGCGAGTGGGACCTTGAAACTAATGCAATAGCGCTGTACGCCAGCGATACGTTTAGCTTATTAAACGATACGCTCAAAATCACACCCGGTGTCCGATATGAAAGCGTACGCATGAACTTCACCGACGTGCTTGGCGGCGCCACTTCAGCCAACAAAGCAAACGAAGTATTGCCGGGTCTCACCATCGGGTTTGACGTCAGCAAGGACTTATTTGTCTTTGCCAATGCGCAAAAATCGCTTGTGCCAGTGCAGATTGCACAAGCAACAAAGAAACAAGCCGTGGCCAACGAAACTGCCTGGAATTATGAGTTAGGCGCCCGTTGGCAAGCAACAGATAAAGTGGCTCTTTCCAGCACTTTGTTTCAAATAGATTACACCGACCAGATTCAATATGACAAAGCTGGTGATCGCTACGTAAATCTAGGGGAAACCCAACACAGAGGCGTGGAGTTGCAAACAGACTTCGAACTGACCTCTAACCTGGACTTACGCCTTGGCTACACATATCTGCAAACAAAACAGAAGTCAGGACCCTTTGCGGGTAATCAATTACCAAACGCACCAAAGCATCATTTCAGCGCAGAGTTTGGTTACGAATATCAAAATTGGCACGCTAGTGTCGCAGCCTTTTACGTAGGCGAGAGTTTCAGCGATGCTGCCAACACGGTTCAAGAAACCCCTAGCGGCTCAGCAGGGCAATTGCCCGACTATACCTTGGTCAACGTCCGCATCGCACGCGACTTCAAAATGGGCGACGGACAAGTATTAAGCCTAGGTTTGGTGGCCAACAATTTATTGGATGCAGACTACTATTTCCGAGGCGCCGATGTGAGTCCAATTGGCCGTATTCCTGGCCCTGGCCGCTCAATCATCGCCGAGGCAAACCTCACTTTCTGATGATTTTTGTTGCGACAAGAAGGCACGGTGTCGCGCTTTAATGTCGTGCTTTCAGGAGTTTTCCTGAATTATTTCGAATAACTCCGAAAGATTGGCGCACATATAGTGGGGTTGCCGGCCGATAGTTTCGAAAGGCAACCCTTGTCGATTGACCCAACACGTTGTAAACCCATACCAATTAGCGCCCAGAATATCCCAGGCGTTAGACGACACGAAAAGAATTTCCTGTGGTTTAAGTTTCAAAGCAGACGGAGCTAGGTCATAGCAGGCAGGATGCGTTTTGAACTGCTTTACCTCATCAACCGAGATCACATGATCGAACAAAGACTCCAACCTGGAGTTGTTTACGGCCCCCTTCAACATCTCGGGTGAACCATTGGATAAAATGGCGGTGGGCAGCCCCAGCAACTTAGTGTATTCAAGAACACGATGACAATCCGGATAAGCTTCCAATTGGTCATAGCTATCCATCAACAATTGCAGGTGCCCATCGGTAAATGGCAAATTAAGGCGTTTCAGACTATAACGCAGTGCCGCTTCGGTTAGCTCGCGAAACGGAAGGTAATGAAGGCTGCCGCCCGGCGACGGATCAGACAAAGAGCTCAGTTGCGAATACTCAATCTGCTTTTGGCGCCACAATATTGATATCTGCGAGCCAGAGTCGGGAAACAACTGTTCAGCCAACCGAACGATGGAATGTACATCAAACAACGTCCCGTAGGCATCGAAAGTCAATCCACGTATCGCCATGATGTCTCCTAGGAGATGCCCGCCAATACATGGTGCGAACGGAGAGACTCGAACTCTCACACCTCTCGGCGCCAGAACCTAAATCTGGTGCGTCTACCAATTCCGCCACGTTCGCATGTATGGGAAGCCAGATAGTATAACAGTAGAAACCAGCCCCAGTAAAACCAGAACGCAATATAAACAAGTTTTTGGGGCTTGTTAAAATGGCCGGCTACACGCAACCAGCGCATACAACATAATGAACCCGCTTCTTGGCAACCTGCATCCTTATCCTTTCGAAAAACTTCGACAACTATTAGCGCAAAATACCGCCGCGCCTCATTCCGACCCTATCAGCCTATCAATTGGTGAACCCAAGCACGATACGCCGCCTTTCATCAAGGAAGTGCTTAGTGCATCGTTGGATGGGCTTGCCGCGTATCCGCCCACCAAGGGCGACGCAGCGCTGCGGGAAACGATTGCACAATGGATTGCACGGCGATACGACATTCCGGCGCCGAACCCCGATACGCAAATCCTGCCGGCACTGGGGTCGCGCGAGGCGCTGTTTTCGTTTACCCAGGCCGTCATCGACCCAACGGCCAACGCTTATGTTGTTTGCCCAAACCCCTTCTACCAAATCTATGAAGGTGCCGCCATTCTGGCCGGTGCGCAGCCTTACTACATTAATGCCGAGGCTGAACGTCAATTTGGGTATAACTGGCAAGCCGTCCCGCGCGATGTATGGCAGCGCACGCGGTTGGTGTTTGTATGTTCGCCCGGCAACCCGGCCGGCAATGTGATGACACTGGACGAATGGCGCACCTTGTTCGCGCTCAGTGAGGAATTCAACTTTGTCATTGCAGCCGACGAGTGCTATTCCGAAATCTACTTCAATGATACTGAAAAGCCGCTGGGCGGCCTGCAAGCCGCACAAAAACTGGGGCGTGACACATACAAGAACCTGGTCTGCTTTTCCAGCCTGTCGAAGCGGTCTAATGTGCCAGGGTTACGCTCAGGCTTTGTGGCAGGCGATGCCGACATCATGAAAGCCTTTCTTTTGTATCGAACTTACCATGGCAGCGCCATGAGCGCGGTGGTGTCGCAAGCCAGCATTGCCGCCTGGAATGACGAGCAGCATGTTGTCGAGAACCGGCGCCTTTACCGTGAAAAATTTGATGCTGTGCTACCCATTTTGCAACCCGTGCTAAATGTTGAAAAGCCGCAAGCCGGTTTCTACCTATGGGCCGCCACACCCTACTCTGACACTGAATTTGCGCTAGACCTGCATACCCACACAGGCGTAACCGTTTTGCCAGGCAGTTTTTTGGCCCGCGAGGCACACGGCGTGAATCCAGGCCATAACCGCGTGCGAATGGCACTGGTGGCGGGTAAGGAACAATGCATAGAAGCCGCCCATCGCATCGCCGCCTTTTTAAAGCAACGGGCGTAGCAATAACAAAGAGACTCACCAGACCCAACAGGCCAGGCAGAGTCAACTACAATCAAGTCATCGTTTTCAACTTCCAACCTTTAAGCTAAAAAACCATTATGAGTCACGATTTACAAAACACCATTGAACAGGCTTGGGAAAACCGTGCCGATATCAGCCCCACCACTGCCGGTGCAGCCGTGCGTGAAGCCGTTGCAGATACCCTGGCCAAGCTCGACCAGGGCACCTTGCGCGTCGCTGAAAAACAAGACGGCGACTGGGTTGTGCACCAGTGGGTTAAAAAAGCCGTGCTGCTGTCATTTCGCCTTGAGAACAACCATATTGTTGGTCAGGCACCGGTTCAATACTACGACAAAGTGGGCCTGAAATTTGCCGACTACACCGAAGCCGATTTCGCCAAAGGCGGATTCCGCGTCGTACCACCGGCCGTTGCGCGCAAAGGCTCCTTCATTGGAAAGAATGTGGTGCTGATGCCTTCTTATGTCAATATCGGCGCCTATGTCGATGAAGGCAGCATGGTAGACACCTGGGCCACCGTCGGGTCTTGCGCTCAAATCGGCAAAAACGTTCACTTGTCGGGTGGCGTGGGCATTGGCGGCGTACTGGAGCCCCTGCAGGCCAACCCCACCATTATTGAAGACAATTGCTTTATTGGCGCCCGCTCGGAAGTCGTGGAAGGCGTCATTGTGGAAGAAAACTCGGTGCTGGCCATGGGCGTGTTCCTGTCACAAAGCACCAAAATCTACGACCGCACTACAGGTGAAGTCGTATACGGTCGTGTTCCATCAGGCTCCGTTGTAGTGCCCGGCACCCTGCCTGCAGCCGATGGCTCACACAGCCTGGCCTGCGCGGTGATTGTCAAGCGTGTTGATGCACAAACACGCGCCAAAACCAGCATTAACGAACTATTGAGGGCCTAATGTCTTCTGTGCTGGATTTCACCAAAGCACTCATCGCCCGCCCGTCGGTTACGCCCGACGATGCGGGCTGCCAGCCCATGCTGTCGGAACGCCTTGCCGGCGTGGGTTTCAAAAGCGAAACGCTCGTATTTGAAGAAGTCACTAACCTCTGGTTGCGCAAAGGCACGCAGGCCCCGTGTATCGTGTTTGCCGGCCATACCGACGTAGTACCCACGGGCCCGCTTGAGCAATGGGATACCGACCCTTTCGAGCCTACGGAGAAAAACGGCTTTCTATACGGGCGCGGCGCGGCCGACATGAAAAGCTCCATTGCCGCCTTTACCATTGCTGCTGAAGAGTTCGTTACCCAACACCCCGATCATAAAGGGTCAATCGCCATGCTGATTACGTCGGACGAAGAAGGTCCGTCGGTAAATGGCACGGTGAAAGTGTGCAAAGCCTTGTCGGCGCGTAATGAAAAATTTGATTTCTGTATTGTGGGCGAGCCCACGTCATCCAAAACATTGGGCGATACGGTTAAAAACGGGCGGCGCGGCTCGTTATCAGGACATTTAACGGTTAAAGGAAAACAAGGCCATGTCGCGTATCCGCATCTGGCCATTAATCCTATTCACGTTCTGGCCCCGGCTTTGCAGGAACTCACACAAGAAGAATGGGACACCGGCAACGAGTATTTCCCACCCACAACGTTTCAAATTTCCAATTTGCATTCCGGCACCGGTGCAACCAATGTCGTACCCGGCACGGCTGAAATCATGTTCAACTTCCGGTTTTCCACCGAAAGCACGCCGGAATCACTGAAGCAGCGGGTGCATGCCATACTCGACCGCCATCATATCGAATATGACCTGCTCTGGACGCTTAGCGGCGAACCTTTCTTAACGGAAACGGGCGCCTTAAGCCAAGCGCTATGCCAGGCCATTAAAGATGAAACCGGGGTAAAAGCCGAACTGTCCACCACGGGTGGTACTTCAGACGGCCGCTTTATTGCAAAAATTTGCCCGCAAGTGGTGGAGTTTGGCCCCATTAATGCCAGCATTCATCAAATTAACGAACATATCGACCTTACCGCCCTGGAGCCGTTAAAGAACATTTATCGGCGCACACTTGAAAACCTGTTGCTTAATTAACCAGGAGTCGGTTATGCACCCCTCTGCCCATTCCGAACTTTTCACTGTCCGCGATTTATTACGTTACACCGTTACCCAGTTCAACGCGGCTCAGCTGAGTTTTGGGCACGGCTCCGACAACGCTTGGGATGAAGCAGTTTATCTGTTGCTGCACACCTTGCATTTACCGCTCGACACGCTGGATCCGTTCCTCGACGCCAAGGTGTTGCCCGAGGAACGCGAGCGCTATCTAAAACTGGTAGCGCGTCGGTTGGACGAACGTGTACCTGCTGCTTACCTAACCGGTGAAGCCTGGTTGCAAGGGCACCGCTTTTTTGTCGATCCTCGGGTCATTGTGCCGCGCTCTCCCATTTCCGAGCTACTGGCCGACAACCTTGAGCCGTGGGTGGTCGACCCCGACGACATAGACTTTGTACTCGACTTGTGCACGGGCTCGGGGTGCCTGGCGATTCTGGCTGCGTTGGCTTTCCCCAATGCGCAGGTCGACGCCGTCGATGTGTCGGAACACGCACTGGAAGTGGCCGACCAAAATATTGAATACTTTGGGCTGGACGGCCGGGTAACCGTGCACCAAAGCGACCTGTTCAACAATCTGCCCGATTGCCAATACAACCTGATTATCTGCAACCCACCTTACGTGAACAGCCACTCAATGGAATCGCTTCCCGCCGAATACCGCCATGAGCCCACCAATGCACTGGCAGGGGGGGATGACGGCATGGATCTGGTGCGGCGTATTCTGAACGATGCACCACAATTTCTGGCGGCCAACGGGCTACTGGTGCTTGAAATCGGCAATGAGTTCGAAAATTTCATGACGGCATTCCCCGAGCTTGAGCCCGTTTGGCTCAGCACCGCCAATGCCGACAATCAGATTCTGCTGCTGACGCGGGAGCAATTGGCGTCGTGATTCGTGCAAGTGGCATTACTCTGCGTCGAGGAACCAAAGTTTTACTGGACGACACCAGTTTTGTTGTAAACTCAAGCGAGCGGTTGGGCATTGTGGGCAAGAACGGCGCCGGCAAATCCACCCTTTTCTCCTTGTTGAAAGGCGAACTGGATCTGGATGCCGGCAACCTGGAAATGCCGGCCTCCTGGCGCATTGCCAGCGTAGAGCAAGACATTCGTCACCCCAGCCGACCCGCCCGCGAGTTCGTCATTGACGGCGACCAGGGGTTGCGGCAACTGCAAGCCAAACGCGAACAAACGCCCGACTCAGAAGGCCACCGCATAGCCGAGCTGGAAACCGCCCTGGTGGAGGCTGACGCCTGGACGGCGCCTTCGCGCGCGGAACAGCTTTTGGCAGGGCTGGGTTTCGCACCCGACACTTGGATGAAACCGGTAAACGAATTTTCCGGCGGCTGGCAAATGCGGTTGGCACTGGCCCGTGCCCTCATGGCACCGTCAGAACTATTGCTGCTGGACGAACCCACCAACCACCTGGACCTTGACGCCATGCTATGGCTGGAAAAGTGGCTGGCAGCCTATTCAGGCACGGTCATTGTCATTTCCCACGATACCGAGTTCCTCGATGCCGTTGCCCGCAGCATTCTGCATTTCGACCAGGCCAAACTGGTTCGCTATAAAGGTGGTTATGAAGATTTCCTGACCCAACGCGCAGAACGGATGCGCCAAACCCGTTTGGCGTGGGAGCGGCAAACCAGAGAAACCGCCCGTTTGAAACAGTTTATTGACCGCTTCAAGGCCAAAGCCACCAAAGCCAAGCAAGCCCAAAGCCGGGTTAAAGCGCTGGCACGAATGGAAACGCTGGCGCCCCTGCACGCCGAAGCGGGGATTGATCTGTACCTGCCCTCGCCTGACTCAATGCCGGATCCGCTTTTGATTCTGGATGACATCACAACGGGATACCGGTCGGAGCAAGGTGACACGCCGATTTTAAAAAACGTCAAGCTGATGCTGCGTGGCGGTGCACGAATTGGCGTTCTGGGCGTGAATGGTGCAGGCAAAAGCACCCTGATCAAAACGCTGGCGCAAGAGCTGCCTGCGTTGGCCGGACATTACCGCCCTTCCAAAGGCTTAAATATCGGCTACTTCGCGCAACATCAACTTGAAATGCTGGATGCCGGCAGCACGCCGCTGCAACATCTTGCCCGTATCGCCCCTGAAGAACGCGAGCAAACCCTGCGTAATTATCTGGGCCGTTTTGGTTTTAGCGGGGATATGGTCAACCAGCATATTGCACCTTTATCGGGCGGGGAAAAAGCGCGTTTGGCCCTGGCGCTGATTGTGTGGCAAAAACCTAACCTATTGTTGCTCGACGAGCCCAGCAACCATCTGGATGTCGACACCCGAGAAGCGCTGGCCACCGCGTTGGCAGAATATGACGGCAGCATGCTGCTGGTATCACATGATCGCCACCTATTGCGCACCACAGTTGACGAGTTCTGGATTGTGGCCGACGGTGGCGTAACCGAATTCGATGGCGATCTGGACGACTACCGCGAGTGGCTTTTGCAACGTAGCGCCCAGCAACGTGCTGAAGCGCGGGAAGAGGCCCGAGATGCCGGCAATGAAAACTCAAACAGCGGCGCAGGCGAAACGGAAGCCGATCGAAAAGCGCGTAAGCGGCTAGAAGCTGAAGCACGCCAGCGTTTGTCGGCTCAGCGCAAACCGCTTGAAAAAGAATTGAATACCATTGAAAAAAAGATGGACACCTTGCGTGTACGCCTGCAAACGCTGGATGCCACAATTGCCGACACCGAGTTGTACACCGACGCCCGACGTGATGAGCGGGTGAAAGTATTGGCGGAGCATGGCGAACTGAACAAACAGTTAGAGCAGGCAGAAACCCGTTGGCTGACGCTGCAAGAAGAGATAGAAGCGCTGGAACAGCAATTTAATGAAGCAACGCAACAGTAGCTGGGCGCATTAACCTTAACTGGAAACAATATCCAATTTCGCCACACCCAGCGCCAGCGTTTTCGTCCCCACGTCGCGAAACTGAATTTGTGCCTGAGCATCGTTGCCCATGCCGCTTAAGCCAATAATCGTACCGTCACCAAACTTGGCATGATGTACGCCTTGACCAATACGAAATTGCTTCTCACCCACCCTGACACCACTAGTCGCGAGGCGCGGTTCGCGCGGCGACATCGCGCCGGTAGACGGGCGATTATAGGCATCGCCACGCCGATACCCGCTGCCCGACCACGACGAGCCCATGCCTGAACCCATTGCGGCCCCCATGGTCGACACCTTAGGCGTCAGCCATTTCAAATGGGCATCGGGAATTTCCTCCAGAAAGCGCGAGCGCATGGCATAACGGGTTTGCCCATGCAACATTCGGCTTTGCGCCAACGTAAGATATAAACGCTTGCGTGCCCGTGTCATGGCCACGTACATTAAGCGGCGTTCCTCTTCCAGCCCGCCTTGCTCGGTCAGGCTGTTTTCATGTGGAAACAAGCCCTCTTCCAAACCGGTCATAAACACCGAGTCGAACTCAAGCCCTTTGGCCGCATGCACTGTCATGAGTTGAATGGCGTCTTCACCGGCACGCGCCTGATTATCACCGGCTTCCAGCGAAGCATGCGACAAAAACGAATCAAGCGGTGACATGGTAGGAGGCCCCGCCATATCAAGAGGGTCAACGGTTTCCCGCGCCGCTTGCGACAACGCCGGTTCGCCCACCATACCTTCCTCACCCACAAAAACCGCCGCCGCGTTCACCAATTCCTGAAGGTTCTCAAGGCGATCCTCACCTTCTTTTTCGCCCATGTAAAAATCACGTAGGCCGCTGTGATGCACCACATGCTCAATTATTTCAGGAAGCGGCAAGTAATGTGCCTGTTCGGTTAGTTGCGCCAACAGTTCGGCGAAAGCCTGCAACTTGAGACCACTTTTACCGCTTAAGGAATCCACAGCGCCATACAGGCTGGAACCGGCCGCCCGCGCTGCGTCACCCAACTGCTCCAACGTACGCGCGCCAATGCCGCGCGCGGGGAAATTCACTACCCGAAGCCAGGATGTATCGTCGTTCGGGTTGGTAATCAAGCGCAAATAAGCCAGCGCATGCTTGACTTCCTGACGCTCAAAAAAGCGCAGGCCGCCATAAACCTTGTACGGCAAGCCGCTGGAAAATAAAGCATGTTCAATAACACGCGATTGTGCATTGCTTCGATACAGTACGGCAATGTCGCTACGAGTGTGGCCGTCGTTTACCAACGACTTGATTTCATCCACCACCCATTGCGCCTCGAGCAAGTCGGTACCTTGCTCACACACGCGCACCGGCTCACCTTCCCCTTCTTCGGTCCAAAGGTTTTTCCCCAACCGCGCGGCATTATGCGCAATCAGCGCGTTGGCGGAATCCAGAATATGACCGTGGGAACGATAATTCTGCTCAAGTCGAATGACATTGCCTTTGGCATAATCGCGTTCGAATGCAGCCATATTGCCCACATTGGCGCCGCGAAACGCATAAATGGATTGATCGTCATCACCTACGGCAAACAACGACGCACCACCCCCGGCCAACAACTTCAGCCAACGATACTGTAAATCGTTGGTGTCCTGAAATTCGTCGATAAGAATATGCTGAAAGCGACGCTGATAGTGCTCGCGGATAGGCGCGTTGCGCGACAAAAGCTCATAGGCACGTAGCAACAACTCGGCGAAATCCACCACGCCTTCACGCTCACACTGGGCCTGGTATTGCTCGTAGATGCTGATCAAACCGCGACGGTGCGCATCCCAGGCGTCAACCTGCTCGGGACGCAAACCCTGCTCTTTGGATCCGTTGATGAAACGCTGAACATCACGCGGCGGGTATTTGTCGTCATCAATACCGGCCGCCTTGATTAAACGTTTAATAGCCGATAGTTGATCGGCTGAGTCCAGTATTTGAAAGGTTTGCGGCAAGCCCGCGTCGCGATGATGCGCCCGCAACAAGCGGTTGCACAAACCATGAAACGTACCCACCCACATGCCACGGGTATTAATGGGTAATAAAGACGATAAACGCGTGAGCATCTCACGCGCTGACTTATTGGTAAAGGTAACCGCCAACAGCCCGAATGGACTGACCTGACTGGTTTGAATAAGCCAGGCCATACGGGTGGTCAGCACCCGGGTTTTACCACTGCCCGCACCGGCCAGCACAAGGGCATGGCCTTCAGGCAGGGTAACAGCGGCTTGTTGTTGTTCGTTAAGCGACCCGATCATGCCGCATAGCGGCGCAGACGCAAGGCGAACTGCTCAAGCCCTTCAATGCCGCTTTGCTGAGCCCGATGGCACCAAGCTTGCAAGTCTTGCAGCAATTGTTCGCTGCTGGCACTTGAGCTTTCCCATAAGCGGGTGAGCTCTGTGCGCATTTGAACTAATGTGGATAGCGATTGATTCTGCGCCAGAACGATATCGAGGTCGGCTTTTTGCTCGGGTTCTAATCGGCTTTCATCCGTATGATGCAACCAGTTTTTGGCACGCGCCAGCAACGACCAGTGACAATCGGCGCTGCCGATGCGACGCTGGGGTTTCAGACGAGTGAGTTCATCGGATGCCGTTTTCTTCAGCATGTCGGTGTAGCGGGCCAGCACTTCATAGCGGTGCAAAATGATGCCTTCCAATGTGCTTTCGCTTACCGCCGGCACAACCGGCTTCAGCTTCAGCTTGGGCGCCATACGACGCACTTTGGCCAAGCCTAAAACACGCAGAATTTGAATATAACCCCAACCAATGTCGAATTCGTACCACTTGGTGGAAAACTTGGCCGACGTGCCATAGGCGTGGTGGTTATTGTGAAGTTCCTCGCCCCCGATAATTAAACCGATGGGGAACACATTCGTGCTGGTGTCCGGGCTGGCGTAATTGCGATAGCCCCAGAAATGACCCAGGCCATTAACCACACCGGCAGCCCAGAACGGAATCCAGGCCATTTGGATAGCCCAAACCGTTAGGCCCAGGAAACCAAACAACGCAACGTCGATAGCCAGCATGATCAGGATACCCATCACACTGTGACGCGAATAAATGTTCTTTTCCATCCAGTCATCGGGCGTGCCGTAACCGAAACGCTTGAGCGTTTCTTCATTGTTCGACTCGCGACGGTACAGTTCCGCACCCTGGAAAAAAACCCGGTTAATACCGAATACCATAGGTGAGTGAGGGTCGCCCTCGCGTTCGCACTTGGCGTGATGCTTACGGTGAATGGCAACCCATTCTTTGGTCACCATACCGGTGGTCATCCAAAGCCAGAAGCGGAAAAAGTGCATGACTGCCGGATGCAGATCAATGCCCCGATGCGCTTGGCTACGGTGCAGAAAAAGCGTAACGGCAACGATGGTAATGTGCGTTAAAACCAGCGCCACCAATGCAACCTGCCACCACGAAAACTGCAGTAAACCACCGGAAAGAAAAGAAAGAATGTAATCCATAAACCTGTTCAGGCCTTTAAAAGTAAAACCAATTAAGTGTAGCGTAGATGAATGCTATATGACAGGGGTTGTTGCAATTAGTTCTTGGCCCGCTCCAGCACAGCAGCGAAAAAGCCGTCTGTTCCGTGGGTGTCAGGCCTTAAAACCATATAGGGAGTATCAAACGTTAGGTTTTTACAACGGTCTGTAAGAATATCCCCCGCATTCAACAAGGAAAAATCGGGGTTTTCCGACAGAAAAGCCTCCACCTGCTGCTGATTCTCTTCAGGCAACACACTGCACGTCGCATAAACCAGCCGCCCGCCCGGCGCCACGCAGGCAGACGCCTGTTTAAGAATACGACTCTGCAAGGCACAAAGCTCTTGCACTGATTCGGGGCTTTGGCGCCATTTCAAATCGGGATTGCGCCGCAACGTTCCCAACCCGCTGCACGGCGCGTCGACCAAAACCCGATGCGCCTTCCCACGCAAGCGCCGCACGCGCTGATCGTTATCGTCTGCAATAACCACCGGCACAATATTCGATAAACCGCTACGGGCAAACCGCGGCTTGGCACGCGCCAGCCGCGCAGCTGAAACGTCGAACGCATACAGGCGTCCGGTAGAACGCATCAGTGCCCCCAAGAGCAACGTTTTGCCCCCTGCGCCGGCGCAATAATCAATGACCATTTCACCGCGCTTGGGCGCCAACAAGGCAGCCAGTAACTGGCTGCCTTCATCCTGCACTTCAATTTCACCCTTCTCAAACAGAGACCACCGGTTCACGGGCGGACGGCTGTGAATTCGAATACCCCACGGTGAATAAGGCGTGGGTTGCGGGTCGAGTGTGGCAGCCGGCCCTGCCTCAAGCAAGCGCAGTACCGTGTCGCGATCGATTTTAAAAGGATTCACCCGCAAATCCAGCGGCGCATTGCTATTCAGCGCAACAATAAGGGACTCACCATCAGGCAGCGCCTGCATCCGCTGAACGAGCCAGTCGGGCAAACTTTCCCGCACGGCCAGCGGTAAGGTCCCCAAATCAACCTGCGTGACGTGCTCCAGCCATACTTGCTCATGTTCCGACAAGGCCTGCAACAGAACCTCGGGCCGCATGACACCCGATAACCCCATAATGGCCAGCCGACGCGACAATGGCCCTTGCCCGCTTTCCGCAAGGTGGCGGTATAAACGCAAATGACGCAGCGTTTTGAAAAACGCGTCAGCCAACTCGCTACGATCGCGCGAACCCATTTTTGGATTCATACGCATCCAACGCGACAGCACCGCATCAGCCGGATGAATCCACTTCACCGCCTGGTCGAGCACGGCCCTGAGCTGTTCAATACGGATTGCGGCCGGCGACACCGCACCGGCGTCATTTTTGCCGCCCCGGTTGTTGCGTGCGGCCGACTTGCCTTTATCCGATGTTCTGTGACGTGTTGGTGCGGTATTACCTGCACCCTGCGTTCGACCTTCAGACCTGCGTGGATGATTCATTTCCTGCCCTAAGTATTTTCAATTGCGCCGGAGACTCCGACGACGACAATGCAACATAGGCGCGCGGCGCAACGCCCGCAACATCGACCCGCCCGCCTTTATTCAACGAAACGCGCCCCTGTACCAGCCAGGTCACCACGTCGGGATACAGACGGTGCTCGGCCAGACGCACCCGGTCGGCCAAACGCCGGGGCGTGTCGTCGGGATGCACAAAGACGGCAACCTGGGCCACGATGGGCCCGCTATCGAGATCGGGCGTCACAAAGTGTACCGTGCACCCATGCCACTGAACGCCGGCTGCCAAAGCCTGCTCATGCGTTCGCAACCCCGGAAAGGCCGGCAGCAACGAAGGATGGATGTTCAGCATGCGGCCGGCATATTGCTCAACGAAACCGGGTGCCAGCACACGCATGAACCCGGCCAGCAAAATGTAATCGGGCCGCTCCCGGGCAACCACATCCGCCAGAGCGGTATCCCATTGGCGCCGTGTTGAAAATGCGGCTGGCGCCACCACATGCGTAGTGAGACCTTGTTCAAGGGCCCAAGCCACACCGGGGGCGTCGGGGTCGCTGGACACGACCGCCACTACCTCGGCGTTCAGGTTTTGTTGCCGAATTCGGTGCACAATTGCCCGCATATTTGTGCCCTGCCCGGAAATCATGATGAGCAGACGACATGAACGGCCGTCTTGCGGTGCATCGGTAGTTTGAATGGATGACAAAATGATTTCCCTGAGCAACCCAACATAAAATTGTAAACTGTTGTTCGTGAAAAATACCCTTAAAATTTATCGGTCTCTGCCCCGCCACGATAATCATTGTCCAAGTGCCGTCACAATCGGCAATTTCGACGGTGTGCATCGGGGCCACCAAACCATTCTTGCGCGGGTGGCGCATATCGCCGCGCAACGCCAGTTGGCCTCAACGGTCATGACCTTCCATCCGCATCCGCGCGTGTATTTTGCCCGCAAAGGCAATCGGCCGGAACTCATGCCTACCCAAATCAGTAGCTTGCGCGATAAGGTTTGGGGCATTAATCGCCTGAATATTCAACAACTGGCATTATTGCGGTTTAACGAAGCGTTAGCCAACCTGACGGCCGACGAATTCGTTGAGCAAATGTTAATTCAGGGTTTGAACACGCGCTGGCTCCTGGTGGGCGAAGATTTCCGCTATGGTCATAAACGGTTTGGCGATATCGAACACCTGCGCCGCGCCGGCCGACGTAACGGCTTCGAAGTGGAAATCATCACCGATGTCGTCGATGAACACGGCCACCGTATTTCCAGCTCGGAGGTCCGCACCGCCCTGGCCGTGGGCAACCTCGACCGTGCCGCGCATTTGCTGGGGCATCCTTATCGCATCAGCGGGCACGTGGTGCATGGCAAAAAGCTGGGACGCACACTGGGCTACCCCACGCTGAATATCCGCGTACCCGAGCTATGCGCTGCCCGCTCGGGCATTTACGTCGTGCAAGCCTACGGTCTGGCAGAGCAACCATTAAATGGTGTGGCCAGCCTGGGCGTGCGCCCCACCGTTGATGAAGCGGGGCGAATCATGCTGGAAGTGCACTTGTTCGACTGCAATATCAACGCTTACGGTAAACTCACACGTATAGAATTCCTGAAGTTTCTTCGCGACGAAGAGAAATTTCCCGACTTACCGACAATGACCGCCGCCATCGACAACGATGCGCAGCGCGCTCGCGATTACTTTTCGCTCCATGGACTATAGAAAAACGCTTAACCTGCCTGAAACTCCTTTCCCAATGCGCGGCGACCTAGCCAAGCGAGAGCCCAAATGGGTTGCCGAATGGGAGGAAAACAGAATTTACGCCGCCATCAGGCAAGCCAGTAAAGGCCGCCCCAAGTTCGTACTGCACGACGGCCCCCCCTACGCCAACGGCGATATTCATATCGGCCATGCCGTCAACAAGGTGTTGAAAGACATCATCGTGAAAAGTCGTAATATGGACGGCTACGACGCGCACTACGTGCCCGGCTGGGATTGCCATGGCATGCCCATTGAAATTCAGATTGAAAAGAAATACGGCAAACATTTACCGGTAGAGGAAGTGCAAGCGAAAGCGCGCGCCTATGCGCACGAACAAATCGAACGTCAGCGTGTCGACTTCAAACGCCTGGGCGTGTTGGCCGACTGGTCGAACCCCTACCTCACCATGAACTACCAGAACGAGGCGAACGAGCTACGCGCGCTGGGTCGCATCATGGAAAAAGGGTTCGTATTTCGCGGCCTGAAACCGGTTAACTGGTGTTTCGACTGCGGGTCGGCGCTGGCTGAAGCCGAAGTTGAATACGCCGATCGCACCGACCCAGCCGTTTACGTAGCCTTCCCGTTCAATGATCCTGAAGCCGTTGCCAAAGCGTTTGATCTGAAGGAAGCAAAAACAGGCGCGATTGTGATCTGGACGACCACCCCCTGGACACTACCTTCCAACCAGGCATTAAATGTGCATCCGGAACTGGATTACGCGCTGGTTGAACTGAACAGCCCGCGCGCCGGCGGCAGTTGCCTGTTGATCGCCGCCGAACGAGTGGAAAGTTGTTTGCAGGAATGGGGGCTGGAAGGCACGGTTATTGCACAATGCAAAGGCAGTGTCCTGGCCGGCCTGGCATTCCGCCATCCCCTCTACAGCGCTCACGAAGGTTATCAGCGTATTGCCCCTGTTTATCTGGCCGACTACGTTTCCTTGGAAACCGGTACCGGCGTGGTGCATGCCGCCCCGGCATATGGGGTCGACGATTTCTTGTCATGCCGCTCGCATGGTTTGCACGACGACGACATCATTAACCCGGTCATGGGCGATGGTCATTACGTCAACTCGCTTCCCCTGTTTGGTGGCCAACTTATCTGGAAAGCCAACCCGGAAATCGTGAAAGCGATCGATTCAGCGGGCAACCTGCTTAAACAGGAACCACTCAAGCACAGCTACATGCACTGCTGGCGCCATAAAACACCGGTTATTTACCGTGCCACCAGCCAATGGTTTGCGGGCATGGATCGCGAACCCTCAAACGGGCCCACACTGCGCGAAATGGCGCTGAACGGCGTGGAAAGCACACAGTTCTTCCCCTCCTGGGGCCGTGCACGCCTTCATGCCATGATTGCCAACCGTCCCGACTGGACCTTATCGCGCCAGCGTCAGTGGGGTGTACCGATGGCATTTTTCGTTCACAAGGAAACCGGCGAACTTCACCCCCGCACACCCGAATTGCTTGAACAAGTGGCACAGCGCGTGGAAAAAGAAGGCATCGAAGCCTGGCAAAGCCTGGATCCCGCTGAGTTACTGGGTGACGAAGCTCCACTATACGAAAAGAATCGCGACACACTCGACGTCTGGTTCGACTCGGGTACCACGCATGCCACCGTGCTGGGCGGACGTGACCACGACATGAACGGGTCGCACGCAGATGAACTCACCTGGCCGGCCGACCTGTACCTGGAAGGCTCTGACCAACATCGCGGCTGGTTCCACTCTTCATTGCTTACCAGTTGCATGCTCTATGGGCGCGCACCCTATAAAGCCTTACTGACCCACGGTTTTGTGGTCGACGGCAAAGGGCGCAAAATGAGCAAATCAGTCGGCAATGTGGTGGCCCCACAAAAAGTATCCGATGCTTTAGGCGCGGAAATTCTGCGTCTGTGGACAGCATCCACCGACTATTCCGGTGAGTTGTCGATTTCCGATGAAATTCTGAAACGGGTTGTTGAAGGCTACCGCCGGATTCGCAACACCTTGAAGTTTCTTTTGGGCAACATCAACGACTTCGACCTGGAACGCGATGGCCTGGCCGTTAACGACTTGTTCGAAATCGACCGCTATGCCCTGGTGATGACCCAGGCCATGCAAGACGAAGTGCTGGAATGCTACCGACGCTACGAATTCCACACGGCCGTATCGCGCTTGCAGATTTTCTGCTCGGAAGACCTGGGCGCTTTTTACCTCGACATTCTTAAAGATCGCCTTTACACAACCGGTGCCCAAAGCCAGGCGCGCCGCTCGGCGCAAACAGCGCTTTATCACATTACTCATTCGCTGCTACGCCTCATGGCGCCTATTTTGTCGTTCACAGCCGAAGAAGCGTGGAAAGACTTACACAACGGCGATGTGCTCACTATTTTTACCGAACGCTATCATGACCTGCCGGCACAAGATAATGCCAATGAACTGGCGGAAAAATGGGCACGTTTGCGTGAAATTCGCGCCGAAGCCATGCGCCGCATTGAAGACGTTCGGGCCACCGGTCAAATCGGTTCCTCACTGGCTGCAGAGCTCGATATCTATGCGCACGGCAGCGACCTTGTCTTTTTACGCTCGCTGAATGACGATTTGCGCTTTATTATGATTGTTTCCCGCGCCAACGTACACGAGCGCGAAGGCGACATGGCGATTGAGGTGAGTGCAACCCAACAGGAAAAGTGCGAACGTTGCTGGCATCATCGCGCCGACGTCGGGCAGAACACGGACCATCCCACCTTATGTGGCCGATGCACGTCCAACCTGTTTGAAACAGGCGAATCACGTCATTATGCCTAAGCAGCCACGCGCCTTTGTTGCCTGGCTGCTTGGGGCGGCCGTCATTGTCGGCCTCGACCAGTGGACCAAGGTGTACTTCGACTCGACCTTCACGTATGGCCAGCGTCTGCCGGTTTTGTCATTCTTCGATTTCACCTTGTTATACAACCCAGGCGCCGCATTTAGCTTTCTATCGGATGGCCAGGGATGGCAACGCTGGTTGTTTACCGTTATTGCAGTAGGCGCGATTGTGCTCATTTTGCATTTGCTCTGGCGTAGCCGCAACCAATACCTGTTTTGCGCGGCGCTTATGGCAATTCTGGGCGGCGCAATCGGTAACCTGATCGATCGTGTCCAACATGGTCACGTCGTCGATTTCTTGCTATTTTATTGGCAGCAATGGCATTTTCCGGCATTCAACATCGCCGATGTTTCGATTACCGTGGGTGCAGTATTGCTGATTCTTGATGAAATACGCCGCATTCGGCGGCAGGCGAAGAAAGACCATGGGTGATCTTGATCACAAACAGATTGTGCTGGGCCTGAGCGGCGGTATCGCTTGCTATAAAAGCGCCGAGCTACTGCGCAGAATGCAAGATGAAGGCGCAGCCATTAACGTTGTCATGACACAATCGGCCACTCGGTTCATTACGCCGGTTACCTTCCAGGCATTGTCAGGTAACCCCGTTTACACCGACGCCTGGGATAATCGGGTGCCGAACAACATGGCACACATTAACTTAAGCCGCCAGGCCGATGCCATTGTCATTGCCCCGGCCAGCGCCAACCTGCTGGCGCGCTTAGCCACTGGTATGGCCGACGACTTGCTCACCACTCTGTGCCTGGCGCGTGGGCAATGCCCTTTGCTGGTGGCCCCGGCCATGAATCGTGAAATGTGGGAGCACCCCGCCACGCAGCGAAATATACGGCAACTGCGTAGCGACGGCGTGCTTGTTCTTGGGCCGGGAACCGGTGATCAGGCTTGCGGGGAAACGGGTGACGGCAGAATGCTGGAGCCGCATGAACTGCTTGCTGAAGTCATTGCTTTTTTTCAACCCAAACTACTGTCCGGAAAGCGCGTGCTTGTTACGGCGGGTCCCACGGCTGAACGCGTAGACCCCGTACGCGTGATCAGCAACCGCTCATCAGGGAAAACCGGTTACGCCATTGCCCGCGCTGCCCGCGAGGCCGGCGCTGACATTACGCTGATTTCTGGGCCAACAGCATTGCCGTGCCCTTACGGGGTTAAACGCATTAACGTGGAAAGTGCACGGGAAATGCATGCGCACGTATTAGGACAAGCGCACAACGCAGACATCTTTATTTCGGTTGCGGCAGTCGCCGATTGGCACATAAGTAACGCAAGTGAACAGAAACTGAAGAAAACCGATAAAAATGGCCCACAGCCGCCGCACATTGCATTTGCGCCCAACCCCGACATTCTTGCTGAAGTGGCTGCGCTTAAGGACGGCCCCTGGTGTGTGGGCTTCGCCGCAGAAACCGAAAACCTCCATGAATATGCGCAAGCCAAACGCCAACGCAAAAACATTCCGCTACTGGTGGGCAACCTGGCACAAGAAGCCATGGATGCCGACACCACCACTTTTGTCCTGTTCGATCAGAACGGTCATCAAGACCTTCCCCTTCTGCCCAAGCAGCAAGCCGCACGCGAGCTGATTCATGCCATCGCCAACCGCCTTTCCGATCGCGCCTGAAACGCCCGCCGTCGACTTTATTCTGAGTAATCAATGGAACAACTGGTAAACGACCTGACGCAATTTATTCACGCCAACCAGGAATGGGCGGGGCTTATTCTTGGGCTGATGACAATGGGCGAATCGTTGCTTATTGTCGGCATTGCGATTCCCGCTACCGCCATTATGTTGGTCGTTGGGGGTTTAATCGGCAGCGGCACCGTAGAACCTCTACCCGTCATTGGCTGGGGCATTCTGGGCGCCATTATCGGCGACGGCATCTCGTACTATATTGGCCGTTGGCTGGGGCCACAGATTATCCACCGTTGGCCGCTCAATCGCCAAAAGCGCGCTGTGGCACGAGCCCGTTTGTTTTTTTACAAATATGGCATGTTGTCGATATTCGGCGGACGTTTCCTGGGGCCGTTGCGAGCTGTAATACCAACTGTTGCCGGCATCATGAAAATGCGCCATTGGCGTTTTCAGGTAGCCAATATTGCGTCGGCATTTGTATGGGTTCCGGTTATGCTTGTGCCCGGTTACCTTACCGCGCGCAGTATTGGCTCACTCGGCTCGAACGGGGGCAACGCCAGTATTATCATCAGCTCCGTTCTATCGGTTGTCATTGCGGTTTGGATTACCCTGGTCGTCATTCGCAAACGCCGTGCTCGCCCAACCGATCAATAAACAATCAACAGCAAATACCGTGAACCAACGTAAAACCATCGACGTCAAAATTCTTGATTCGCGCATGCGCGAGGCACTTCCCCATTACGCAACCGCGGGTTCGGCCGGTCTCGATTTGCGGGCTTGCCTGGACCAAACGTTAGTTCTGGAGCCGGGTCAAACCGAACTTGTGCCTACCGGTCTGGCAATCCACATTGCCGATCCCAATTACGCGGCCATGATTCTGCCGCGTTCAGGCCTTGGGCACAAGCACGGTATTGTGCTGGGCAACCTGGTCGGTTTAATCGACTCCGACTACCAGGGCCCCCTGATGGTGTCAGCCTGGAACCGAGGTACACAGCCCTTCAAACTGGAACCCATGGAACGACTGGCGCAATTGATCATCGTGCCGGTTGTGCAGGCCAACTTCAACCTTGTAGACGCATTTGAAGACAGCGACCGCGGACAAGGTGGATTCGGCAGCACCGGCCGAAGCTAACCGCTAAGGCCGGCGGGCCACGCCCGATTTTGCCGGCCAAGTTAAGCCCTTATTCAGGCCTTCGCCTGCGCGCACCCTTGAAACACCAAACCTGGTACGTTTAGCTGCGCAGGCGGCGCAATGTTTCCATTGGGCTGCGCTTGTGCCGCTGAGATTTGCTGCGCAATTAACCCCGCAAGTACTTGCAGACTTTCGCGATGAGTATCTATTAACGGTGCCAAACCTGTGCCTACTGTTTTGGACATCGTGGCCCGACACACTGATGTAGGAGCTTTTTCTGTCGTGCCCGTTTGCCCCTGCAAGCGCCACGTTACATCAATAACGGACGCGGCGTTATACACAGAATCAAACCGCTGTACATCAAGATTAACCAACCATACACGCAAGCCATCGGGCACGGCAGAGAGCGGTAGATCGGGCACCCCCAGGCGCTGGGTGAGCACACTGGACACCGCCAGACGAAGCTCATCGGGCAATGGCGATGCCCACAAACTCGCGTTCAACACGCTAACCTCGCCACTGCGCCCCTTAAGCACTATTTGTGAGCGGTCCAACTGAGCTGGAACCTGCACCGGCCGCACACTGACAACGTAATCGAACTCATCTTGAGTACGTGTTTGGTCAGCGCCGTCGGAAGCGGACGGTTGCAAGCTGTAGTACTGCTCAGCATCGGTTGCGCAGGCGGTCAGCCCGGCAAGCATCATGGCGGCCAGCAATACACGCCCGGTTTTCAACAACAGCACGATCTCCCCTCCTATTCCGGATAGCGGTCTGGTGGCGTTCCGGTAATTAACGCGTTCGGGTGGCTTTGCAAATAATCACCCAGATTACGCAAGGAACGAGCCGCTCCGTTCAGTTCGCGCAGGGTTCCTTGCAGATTTTCATTCATGGAGGAATCGTCGGACAGCATTGCGTCGATTCGCTCGAGTGCGTCTTTCGCTGCAGCCAGCGCTTCGGTTGTTTGCGGCGCAACTTCAGTATTCAGCGTGTTCAATGTGCGATTCAACGATTGCAAACTCTTTTGCAAATCATTGCCGATGCCTTCAAACGGAACCGCCTCTATTTTGCTGACAATCTTCATAATCTGCTCTTGCAAACGATCGAAACTGCCTGCAATGGTTGGAATAACGAGCGGCGTGCGCATCGGGTCGAAGTCTACCGGCTCTGCGTCGCGAATGATATCCAGCGAAACGTATTGCTGCCCGGTCAGCAGGTTTGACGTTTTCAGCTGCGCGCGCAAACCATGGTGCACCATTGGCCCCAACAGTTGACGGCCGGGGTATTTATTTTCCGGATCAAGTGATTTCACCCGGTCATAGGCAGTGCCAAACCGGCGCGGATAAATATTCGTTTTTACAAGAATGTAAAAACGCCGTTTCTCGGTATCAAACTCAAGGTCGATATCGTAGACCTTGCCCAGCTCCATTCCCCGAAAATCAACTGGTGCCCCAATTTCAAGCCCACGCACCGAGTTGTTGAAAATCATATCGACCCTGAACGGTGGCCCATCGGGTTCGGCCTTGGCTTCAAGTTCAGAATTGAATAAATCAAAAACCGTTTCCGGTTTCGCGGGTATCTCGTTGGCCGGATTCACATTCGCAAATGCAATTCCACCTGCAACAATGGACGACAGCGTGCCTGTTTGCACCTCAACACCCGAAGCACCCAAGGAAACGCGTATGCCACTGGCATTCCAAAAACGCGAATCGGACGTGACATAACGATCGTTCGGCTCGTCGACGAAAATCTGGATGTCGACCGAACTGCCGTCTTTGTTGAGTTCGTAATCAATGACCCGCCCGACCGGAATTTGCCGGTAATAAACCTGCGAGCCAATTTCCAGCGAGCCCAGGTCGGCGGCGTGCAAGACATAACGCGTCCCAGAACGATCGTGGGTTACCGCCGGTGGTTTCTCCAGGCCGGTGAACGTATACTTTTCCGCCTGGTTCTGGTTATTGTCACTTTCAATATCAACGGCAATGTAGGGCCCCGACAAAAGCGTACCCAAGCCCGATACCCCACTCATTTCCAGGCGCGGCTTTACCACCCAAAAACGTGTGCCGTCTCGGGCAATGTAATCGGCTGATTCATGATCAATTTGTGCTTTCACAATCACATTCGACCGATCGGCACCGACATCGATGTCGGTGACCACGCCGATCACGACATCTTTATAACGAACCTTGGTTTGATCGATCTCAAGCCCTTCGGCCGACTCAAACGTGATGGAAAGCGTTGGCCCCGTGTTGAGCCAATTACGCACAAGCAGCGACCCACCCACCAGCGCAGCCACAAACGGAACCAGCCAAATCCAGGAAATACGCCAGGCGCGACGTTCCTTCACGCTTGGTTTATGGGCCTTCAAAGTTGAGGGCGACTTTTGTTCTGTTTGCCTTACCGGTTCATCCGCCATGCTGTGTGCTCTTCTCCAACCGATTACCGTGATCCCAACCCAGCCTCGGATCATAACTCATGGCCGCAAACATTGTAAGGATAACCACCAAACCGAAACTGGCCGCGCCCAGACCGGGAATAATCTGAACCAAACCAGGAAAGTCGGCCATGGATGACAGGAAAATCACCACAAAAACGTCGAGCATCGACCACTGCCCCACCAACTCAACCATTTCATACAAACGTGTTCGCTGACGCTGCATTAAAGGCCCCCGCCAATGCCGTACTGTCATGAGCGCCGCCAAAACCAATATTTTGGTTAACGGCACAACAACGCTGGCAATAAAAACGATCAGGGCCAGATCCCAAGAACCCAACTGCCACAACTCAATCACACCACCCAGAATGGTGTGCGACTCAGTGCCAATCGGCATGCGCATCGTCATAACGGGATACAGGTTGGCCGGAAAATACAAAATAGCAGCGGCCGCCAGAAACGCCCAGGCACGCGAATTGGACTTCGGTTTGCGCAAATGAAAGTAAGCACTGCAACGATCGCATGTTTTGCCGGGTTCATTACGCGGCATGTCTTGCACGTAACCACATGCCGTGCACCCGGCAATATGGTTTGTGGCGAGCCCCGCACCCGAGCGGGCGACCAGCCCTTCGTCTTCGGCGTCGTGCCACAGCCGGTGGGCTGAAACGCGGCTAAGCGCCGTTAACATAAACGCCAGCACCCCAAACGCCCATAGCCCGGTCGCGGGCGTCAAGCGTGCCAAATCAGCCATTTTCACCATGGAAACCAGCATTGCCAGAAACAGCACCGGTATCATGCTCCAATGCGATAACACTTCCAGCATTCGCAAACCAAAACGAAAATCCCACGGTAAACGACGCTTTCGTACTGCCTGTATGGCCCACATCAAAAACAAAATCTGTCCCAATGGAAACGCAAACACAAACAAACCGGCCATGAGCGCTACGGCGTAATCGCCACTAAGCCACGTTAAGTAAAGCGCATGAGGAAAAGACGCCTCAACGGTTTTACCGGATAAGGAGATATGCGCAACTGGGAACAGGTTAGCCAACATGAAAACAAACAACGACGTCCAGCACAACGCCAGCCAGCCTTCCAGCGACACTCGTGAATGACGGTAGAGTTCGTAACCGCACTGAACGCACGAAGCGATTGCGCCCGGGGCAATGGGCGTTCGCTCATGCAACCGGGCGCAGTGCGGGCAAATAACCAAAGGAGGATTGGCCATTTAGTCTATAAGTTCAGCTTCCGAAACAGTGGGAGGCGATTGTTTCGACTGCCCCGAAGCTGAAGAATCATCGGGGAACAACAAAACCACCTGATCCTTGTCGTCGAGGTCGACCGTGACATTACCGCCGTCGGTAAGGCGCCCAAACAAGAGCTCGTCGGCCAATGCCCGCCGAATGGTGTCTTGGATAAGACGCTGCATAGGACGTGCCCCCATGAGCGGATCGAATCCTTTCTTGGCCAGATATTCGCGCAGGGTATCGGAAAACACCACTTCAACCCGTTTTTCGTGAAGCTGATCTTCAAGCTGCATGAGGAACTTGTCGACCACCCGCAGAATAATTTCGCGGGTAAGCGGGGTAAAGCTGATGATGGCATCGAGACGGTTGCGGAACTCAGGCGTAAACAACCGCTTGATTTCCGCCATTTCATCGCCGCTTTCCTTGGTGTTGGCAAAACCAATCGTATTGCGATTCAGCACTTCAGCGCCCGCGTTTGTCGTCATGATAATGATGACATTACGAAAATCAGCCTTGCGCCCGTTGTTATCGGTGAGCGTGCCATGATCCATGACCTGCAACAGAATGTTGTAGACATCGGGATGCGCTTTTTCGATTTCATCGAGCAGCAGAACACAATGCGGCTGCTTGGCAACGGCCTCGGTAAGCAAGCCCCCTTGGTCAAAACCGACATAACCCGGAGGCGCGCCGATAAGCCGTGAAACCGCGTGTCGCTCCATGTATTCCGACATATCGAAACGCAGCAACTCAACACCCAATGTAAAGGCAAGCTGGCGTGCCACTTCAGTTTTGCCCACACCGGTTGGCCCTGAGAACAGGAACGAACCAATGGGTTTGTCGGGGCGGCCCAAGCCGGAACGCGCCATTTTAATAGCGGCCGACAACGCCTCGATAGCCGTGTCCTGCCCAAATACCGTCGCTTTAAGGTCGCGGTCGAGCGTGGCAAGCTTGTTGCGGTCGTCGGACGACACACTGGCCGGTGGAATACGTGCAATTTTCGCTACTGTTGCTTCGATTTCGGCTTTACCAATGGTTTTCTTCTTGCGCGAACGCGGCAGCAAACGCTGGGCGGCGCCCGCCTCATCGATGACGTCGATGGCCTTGTCGGGCAGGAAACGGTCATTAATATGGCGCGCCGACAACTCAGCAGCAGACGTAAGCGCAGCGGCGGTGTATTTCACCCCGTGATGCGCCTCAAAATGAGACTTCAGGCCACGCAAGATTTGAATGGTTTGCGGCACGGTTGGCTCGGCAACGTCGATTTTCTGGAAACGACGCGACAACGCGTGATCTTTCTCGAAGATGCCGCGGTATTCGTTATAGGTGGTAGCGCCAATGCATTTAAGCTTGCCGGAAGATAAAGCCGGTTTCAGCAGGTTGGATGCATCAAGCGTGCCGCCCGACGCCGAGCCGGCACCGATAAGAGTGTGGATTTCGTCGATGAACAGCACTGCATTGATATTATCCTGCAATGATTTCAGCACCGCTTTCAAACGTTGCTCGAAATCACCACGGTATTTGGTACCCGCCAGCAGTGCCCCCATATCTAGCGCATATACCTGGGCGTTTTCCAGAATTTCCGGGACATCGCCACGCGTAATGCGCCATGCCAAACCTTCAGCAATGGCCGTTTTACCCACTCCGGCCTCACCGACCAGTAGCGGGTTGTTCTTGCGTCGCCGACACAAAACCTGAATGACGCGCTCTACTTCCGACTCACGGCCAATAAGGGGATCGATACGACCCTGGCGAGCTTCGGCGTTAAGGTCGAGCGCATAGAGTTCGAGCGGCGATTTCTGCTGGTCGGACTTGGCTGAATCGGTTTCACTACCTGAGCTGGACGACGAGGCGGCCTTGGGAGAAGGCTCGGTACGCGGGGGCTCAGGTGTTTTGGTGATACCGTGCGATAAATAATTCACGACGTCAAGACGTGTGACGCCTTGCTGCAGCAAATAGTACACGGCATGTGAATCTTTTTCGCCATACATCGCCACCAGCACATTGGCACCCGTTACGGTGTTCTTGCTGGAGCTGCCGGAGGACACATGCATGATGGCGCGTTGGATAACACGTTGGAAACCCAAAGTGGGTTGCGTGTCGACCTCACCTTCCCCCGGCGCAATAGGCGTGTTGTCGGCAATGAATTTGCGCAAATCGGCGCGCAACGTTTCAACGTCGGCCGAGCAGGCTTTCAAAACCTCGGCCGCAGCAGCGTTGTCGAGCAGCGACAACAGCAAGTGCTCGACGGTAATAAATTCATGTCTTGCGTTCCGGGCTTCAACAAAGGCCAGATGCAAACTAACTTCCAGTTCTTCAGAGATCACGCTTCCTCCTAGTGCCGAAGCGGATAAACCACTATTTCAACAACTATTCTACGACTAATCCGACTTAACAGTATCACCCATTAAGCGCCGAGTACACTGGGTGTGACCCGATTACATCAAAAAAGTTTAACTGCCCGATGCGTTGCATTCGAATAACAACATTGTGGGCTTCATGCATCGGGCGCCGGTTCCATTATGCACTGTAAAGGGTGTTGCCGCGCGCGTGCCAGTTGCCGCACCATTTCAACACGGGTCGCGGCAATGTCGCGGGTGTAAATACCGCACACGCCCCGACCTTCATGATGCACTTTCAACATAATGTGCGAGGCCTCCTCCGGTGTTTTCCCGAACACGCGTTGCAGCACATTCACCACAAACTCCATCGGCGTGTAGTCATCATTCAGCAGTACAACCTGGTACATGGGCGGCGGCTTAAGTGCTTCTTTTTCGCGCTCCAGGACGGTATCCCGTTGAATATCTGTATTTGTTGCCATGATTTCAGATCAAAAACTAAGTAATTTCCATAGTTGACTGCTAATGATTACATTGCGCATTATCAACATGTTCTGGTTACAACGCTGGTTCACCAGCTTATCCCGAACCCACAGGCTACCGCAAAAGACGGTTTCCTGGTTTTAACCCAACATTAGCAGAGAGAGGCAGTACGTATGTCCGAAGACTTAAGCACCACCGCAGTCGGGGAGGCCCCTAAGCTGAGTGGAACCGTTAAATGGTTCAACGACGCAAAGGGTTTTGGTTTTATCACCCCTGATAATGGGGGCGAAGACCTTTTTGCCCACTTTTCGTCCATTCAAATGAACGGGTTCAAAACCCTGAAAGAAGGTCAGAAAGTTATGTTTGAAATTGCCCAGGGCCCCAAGGGTAAACAGGCTTTGAACATTACCGCTGCCTCCTGAAAAACAATTATTTCAGAACACCAATAAGAATGGCTGATTTTTTACAAACAACGAGGCAACGCCTCGTTGTTTTTTATTTTGCAACAATTATCTCGGTATTGGCGGCTTTGGGCACCCAGCCACTTTGGGCTCAGTCAATCCTGCCAACCACCGAACTTTCCATAAACCAAATTACGGTTCATGCTGAAATCGCAGCCACACCGGCAAGCCTGAAACGCGGGCTGATGTTTCGCGAATCGCTCCCACTCAATCACGGTATGCTGTTTGTTTTCAACCAGCCGCAGATTCAATGCTTCTGGATGAAAAACACCCCTTTGCCGCTATCGATTGCGTTTATTGATGAAATGGGGGTTATTACCCGCATTACCGATATGCAACCGCTCTCGGAACAAACACACTGCCCGCCGGGGGAAGTGTCCTACGCACTGGAAATGGCGCAGGGCTGGTTCAGCCAATACGGCATTACTGCCGGGACCCGTATCGACAACCTGCCTGCGCCACCTAAGCGTTAAACGCGCTCAAGAATCACTGCAATACCCTGGCCCACGCCAATGCACATGGTGCACAAAGCGTAACGGCCACCGGTACGATGCAAGTGATACATAGCCGTTGTAGCCAGGCGTGCACCACTCGCACCCAATGGGTGACCCAATGCGATAGCGCCACCATACGGGTTCACACGCGGGTCGTCGTCGGCCACGTTCAACATACGCAAGGTTGCGAGGCCTTGGGCGGCAAACGCTTCATTCAGCTCGATAACGTCCATTTGGTCAATGGTTAATCCCGCCACCTGAAGCACTTTTTGCGACGCAGGCGCCGGGCCGATACCCATAATGCGCGGCTCAACACCGGCGGTTGCCATCGCCACCACGCGCGCTTTCGGGGTTAAACCCAACTTGCTCGCAGACTCTTCCGACGCCACCAGCATTGCGCAGGAGCCGTCGTTCACGCCCGACGCATTGCCGGCCGTTACCGTGCCGTCTGGGCGAACAACCGGCTTCAAACGCGCCAGTGCTTCCATCGACGTTTCACGAGGGTGCTCGTCGGTATCCACCACCACCGGATCACCCTTGCGCTGGGGAATGGTGACCGAAACAATTTCGTCTTTGAAAATGCCTTGCTTCTGGGCAGCAGCGGTTTTGGTTTGGCTGGCCAGCGCAAATTTGTCTTGATCTTCGCGCGAAACCTTGAACTGATCGGCTACGTTTTCCGCCGTTTCGGGCATGGAATCCACGCCATATTGCTGCTTCATGAGCTTGTTGACGAAACGCCAGCCAATGGTGGTGTCATAAATGGAAGCACTGCGGGAAAATGCGGTTTCAGCTTTCCCCATGACGAACGGCGCACGGCTCATGCTTTCAACCCCACCGGCAATCATGAAATCAACATCACCCGACCGAATGGCGCGCGCAGCAGAACCAAGAGAATCGAGACTGGAGCCGCACAGACGATTGACGGTTGAACCTGGCACTGTATGCGGCAAGCCTGCCAACAATGCCGCCATACGCGCTACGTTGCGGTTATCTTCACCCGCCTGGTTGGCGCAGCCGTAGATCACATCGTCGAGTTGCGCCCAATCAACGTTGGGATGACGCTCCATGAGCGCCTTTAGAGGAATCGCGGCGAGATCGTCGGTGCGTACAGACGACAAAGCGCCGCCATAGCGACCAAAAGGGGTGCGAACAGCGTCGCAAATAAATGCTTGTTTAGTCATGATGAAAACCTGAGGGTTTTGAAAAAACAAACCCTGCCACGCAGCGCGCAGCAGGGGTTGGAGCACTGAAGTAAATCAGTGAGAAATGCGCTGCAGAGAAAACTGCGCCCCTGAGATTAACCCAGGTTCTTGGCCGCGAAATCCCAGTTCACCACATTCCAGAAGCTTTCCAGATACTTGGGACGCGCATTACGGTAATCGATATAGTAAGCGTGTTCCCATACGTCACAGGTTAGCAGCGGCGCATCGGACGTCGTAAGCGGTGTAGCGGCATTGCTCGTGTTCACGATGTCGAGCGAGCCGTCGGATTTCTTTACCAGCCAGGTCCAGCCCGAGCCGAAGTTGCCGGCAGCCGACTTGTTGAAAGCTTCTTTGAATGCAGCAACGCTGCCCCATTTGGCATTGATGGCTTCGGCCAACTTACCGGAAGGCTCACCACCGCCATTGGGCGACATGCTGTTCCAGTAAAAAGTGTGGTTCCAAACCTGGGCTGCGTTGTTGAACACACCACCGGAAGATTTTTTGACGATATCTTCCAGGGAAGCCGATTCAAACTCAGTTCCTGCAACCAGATTATTCAGGTTCGTGACATAAGTTTGGTGATGTTTGCCGTAATGGAACTCGAGCGTTTCTTTCGAAATGGTGGGTTCCAGCGCGTCGAGCGCGTAAGGCAGTTCAGGAAGCGTAAAAGCCATAATCAATTTCCTTATAAAAGGTGAATGAACAATACATCACAAAGCCTGTGTTAACGCTCTATTTTAAGCGTTTCTATAACAGGCTGCGCGTTTTCAATACTTCGACATCGGCCGCGCCCTGAGCCAGCTCAAGCAGCAGCCGGTCGCCTGCGTTCAAGTCTAACGCATTTTTAACCAGAACCCCGTTCTGGTCGCGAACCAGAGCATAACCACGCGCCAGAATATGCTTCGGGCTAAGCGCCTGCAGCGTTTGTTCCGCGGCTTCAAGCCGCGCCCGAGGCCGGCGAAACTGGCGTGAACCCACTGCAGCCAATCGCTGGGTTAAACGATCAAGCTCCTGGCGCCGACGCGCGACCGACGGTAACGCGGCATTCAAGCGTGTTTTTAACAAATTCAACCGTGCCGCTTCAAGCTCGGTATTTCTGCGGGCGGCACGATGCAGCCGCGCGGTAAGCGATTGCAAACCTTCACGCTGCTGATTCAAACGCTGACGGGGTGACACCAATTGTGACATTGCACGGTCGAGCCGCATTGAAAGACGCTCGAGCAAACGTTGCTGATGTCGCGATAGTGCCCGATAAAATTCGAACGTTTGATCCAGCAAGGCCTGGCGCGGTGCGCACGAAAGCTCGGCGGCGGCAGTGGGCGTGGGCGCCCTTAAATCGGCCACAAAATCGGCAATGCTGAAATCGGTTTCATGACCCACACCGCAAATCACCGGGACCGGACTGGCCACAACCGTTCGGGCCAGAGCCTCGTCGTTAAATGCCCAAAGATCTTCCAAACTGCCCCCGCCCCGAACCAACAGAATCACATCGACCTCGGCCCGACTGTATGCGGTTTCCAACGCCTGCACCAAAGCCGCAGGCGCATCGGCGCCTTGAACCGGCGCAGGGTAAACCACAACGGAAATATGCGGAGCCCGACGCGCGAATGACGTGAGCACATCGCGCAACGCGGCCGCAGCCAACGACGTCACTACGCCCACCGCCTTGGGCATAGTCGGTATCGGCCGTTTGCGAGCCGGATCAAACAAACCCTCCGACTCCAGTTTCGCCTTAAGCCTTAAAAAAGCTTCGTGCAAATCACCTTGACCCGCCCGACGCAGGGTGTCGATTTGCAGTTGGTAATCGCCACGCGGTTCGTACAATGTAACGACCGCTCGAAACTCGAACTGCTCACCAACGCGGGGAACGAAACCAACAGTTTGCGCGCGCCCCCGAAACATAACGGCCCGTACGGCCGCCCGGTCGTCTTTAATGGTGAAATACCAATGCCCGGACGCTGCCTGAGTGAAGTTGGAAATTTCCCCTTTTACCCAAATGCGCGCAAAGTGCCCTTCAAGCAATGCACCCACCGCACGATTCAACTGACTCACCGTCAGGATCGTATCGGCTGGAGCAGAACCATTTGTGAAAGCAAGAGAATCAGGCGGCATGATTTTGATTTGGTTGACGGCTCAGCATTTGTAACTTAGTGTAAATTTCAATGCAAAAAAACGCCGTAGGCCAAATAACAGAGGAAAAAACAAAGATGAGCCTTGATCATAGCATTCGTCCCTGACTCGGACCTTAAAAGTAACTTCTATCCACAGAAAAGCCGGGAATGTCAAATTGGCCGTATATCAAGCCGATTAGGAGGTAATCTTTTATCGAGCTTTAAATTATCAATATAAATTATTGATTTAAAACAACTTTATATATTTCAAAGAGATGACTGATTATTGACCACTGAACTGCCAGACCACGTAAAACAACGCGTTGCCTATACTTTTGCACAAAATTATCCACAGTTTCTGTGGATACCCTTCGCAAACCCTTTATTCACGCCAATCTGTCCTCCAAAACGCCTAAATTTCCAAGGTTACAATTTGATAACTATTACTTTCCGGGTGCTTTATTGTTGCTGTCCGGCGCTTCCGGCTTAAAATGGGCGCTTCCCTGTTCCATCGAATTGGATAATTGTCCGGAGATCTGTTTTGCTGCAAATCATTCATGACGCCGGCTGGCCAATCTGGCTGCTGATTGTGACATCAGTGCTGGGCCTTGCCCTTATCATTGAACGCTTCCTGTCGTTACGCACCAAACTGATTGTGCCCGAACACCTGCTCGACCGGGTCACCGAACTCATGCGGCAAAAATCCCCCTCTTCCAATGCCTTGGAAAAACTGGCCTCCAGTTCTCCCTTGGGGCGTGTGCTGGCCGAGGTAATCGCTGTGCGCCGGCACGACACCATTTATCGCCAGGCGGCAATCGAAGATGTCGGCAAGGATGTCGCGTACCGCCTGAACCGTTATGTTCCCAGCCTGGCAACTGTTGCGGTTGTATCGCCTTTGCTGGGTTTGTTCGGCACCGTGGTCGGGATGATCGAAATCTTTGCTTCCTATACGCCGGCAGGCGGCGACCCGGCCCAACTGGCCCGCGGCATATCGGTGGCACTGTACAACACGGGTTTCGGCATTATTATTGCTGTGCCCGCCCTTATTTTTCATCGTTTCTTCCGAGCCCGGGTCGACCATTTCCTGCATCAAATCGAACACCAGGCCAGTACGCTTGATCGAATTCTTCAGCAAGATTTACGCAGCACGCCTTCGTCTCCCAACTGACTATGAATTTTCGTCGTCGCATTCAGAGTGAAGAGCCCGAGATCAACCTGATCCCGCTCATCGATATTTTGCTGGTCATCCTTATTTTTTTGGCGGCCACGACATCGTTCACACGCTTTCAGCAACTTAGCGTCACGCTACCCCAAGCCGGCGCGCAAGCCATCGACCCTAACCCGCTCCGCTTAGCCATTAATAAAGACGGCCTGTTCGCACTCGGCGCCAATTTAATTGCCGACACTAGCACGCAAGGCCTGACCAACGCCCTGAACAATGCTGCAGGCAACCAAGCGGAACCGGTGTTGCTCATTAATGCCGACGCCCAGACCGCGCACGAAAACGTGGTTAAAGCCATGGAGGCGGCCCGTCTGGCGGGCATTCAACGCGTTAATTTCGCTACGCAACAATAAAAAACCATGCAGAAACTGCACACCTTGCTCGCCCAGTTCGCACATGGAGTCTGGCAGCGCAAAGGGCTAATCAGCACACTCTTGTTGCCGCTTTCCTGGCTGGTGGTGGCCGCGGTTCTTATCAAGCGTCGCCGCCATACACACATTGCCGCCCACCCCACCTACGGTGTGCCGGTGATCGTTGTGGGCAATATTATGGTGGGCGGTACCGGGAAAACACCCGTGGTGATTGCGCTGGTGAACGCCCTAAAAGCCCTGGGGCGCCGGCCGGGGGTAATCAGCCGGGGATATGGGGTAAAGCTTCCCCACCACCAAGCGCGCGTCGGCAAAGGAATATTGGACCCTAAGCTGTTTGGCGACGAACCCACCCTGATCGCCGAGGCCACAGGTGCCCCCATTGCCGTTCACCCAAAACGGCGTTTGGCCTTGCAGTCTCTAGTGGAAACATATCCCAACGTCGACATTGTGGTATCGGACGACGGCCTACAGCATCTGGCATTGCCGCGCGATATCGAAATCGTAGTGCAAGACGAACGAGGATTGGGCAATGAGCGTGTATTGCCGGCCGGCCCGCTGCGCGAGCCCGCGTCACGACTGAATCATGTCGATTTAATCGTATTACATCAATCAGGGCCCACACCCCAGGAAGGCAGCCTGCCCGAAACGCACGGGGTGGCGCCGCGCGCTTCCGCCACGAAAGTGGCACGGGTACGCATGCGTTTGCAACCAACCAGTTGCACCCAAATCAGCACGGGCCAAGTCGTACCGTGGCCGGAATGGGCAAAAGAACATCGGGAGCGCGGTCTGGGTGCTGTCGCGGCTATTGGCCAACCCCAACGGTTTTTCGGCCTGCTTAAACAACACGGGTTGAACCCCGACCCCGCCGTTGCACTACCCGACCATTCACCCGATATTGCATCGGCTGTGCAAGAAGTGAACCAGGCGGTTATCCTGGTGACCGATAAAGACGCGGTCAAACTTCAAGGCACCACCGACCCGCGATTATGGTCGGTACAGGTGGCACCGCGCTTCTCGGATCCACAGTGGGTACAAACGCTATTAAAGCGACTACAATCGAACCCTGTGCCCGGGCAAAACGGCTAAAACGCCTCTTCCTTGCCCGCAATACGTCATACGGACACCTGTTATGGACTCAAATCTACTGGAAGTGCTGGTTTGCCCCTTGTGTAAAGGCCCTTTGCACCACGATCATGCCAATCACGAACTCATTTGCAAGGCCGATCGCCTTGCCTACCCCATTCGCGACGGCATTCCGGTTATGCTGGAAAACGAAGCACGTGACCTGAATGAGTCGAATGCGGCACAGAACACATCAAATTCGTGAGCTTTACCGCCATTATCCCCGCACGGCGGGCTTCCACCCGGTTACCCAACAAGCCATTGCTCGACATCGCCGGCAAGCCGCTGGTTGTACGTACCGCTGAACAAGCAGCCAAATCAAACGCCGACCGCATTCTTATCGCCACCGACGACACGGACATTCTTCAGGCAGTTGAGCATGCCGGGTTTCAGTGCCAATTAACCCGTGCCGACCACCCCACCGGCACCGACCGTTTGGCCGAGGTTGCGCAACAGTTAAACCTGAGCCCCGACGACATTGTCGTGAATGTGCAAGGTGACGAACCCCTGATCGACCCCGAACTCATTAACCAGGTTGCCGCGTTGTTGCAAAGCCAACCCGATGCGGCCATTGCCACCTGCGCCTCGCCCATTACTGAAGCACATAAACTGTTCAACCCTAATATTGTCAAGGTGGTGTGCAATCATCGCCAACAAGCCTTATACTTCTCCCGGGCGCCCATCCCTTGGGCGCGCGATGCGCTTGCCGATGGCAGCCACGTACTCGCACCCAATCTTCCCGCATTGCATCATATTGGCCTTTACGCGTATAAAGTCGGTTTTCTGAACACGTTTCCGCACTTGCCCACCGGCCCACTTGAAATGTTCGAGTCACTCGAGCAGTTGCGGGCGCTTGAGAATGGTTTCGGGATAGCGGTTCACATTACGCAAGCTCATCCGGCTGCGGGGGTCGATACCGCCGCCGATCTGGAACGCGTACGCGCCATTTTCGCAAATCGGTTATAAAAGCGTGTTCAAAACGAGGTGTCCGGCGGTTATATTGCTGCGTCGCGACAAAACAAAACACCAGAAAGAAGAAGTTTTTACGGAGGTATTTCCATGCGACTGATCCTGCTCGGTCCACCCGGTGCCGGCAAAGGCACGCAGGCCACGTTTATTACCCAGGAATTTGGCATTCCCCAAATTTCCACGGGCGACATGTTGCGGGCGGCGGTAAAAGCACAAACGCCGCTGGGCCTGGAAGCCAAAAAAATCATGGATGCCGGCGGTCTGGTTTCCGACGACATCATTATCGGCCTGGTTAAAGACCGCCTGCAGGAAGACGACTGCCGCAACGGCTACCTGTTCGACGGCTTTCCGCGCACCATTCCGCAGGCGGATGCCTTGAAAGAAGCGAATATTTCGCTGGACTTCGTCGTCGAAATGGTTGTGCCCGAAGAAAACATTATCGAGCGCATGAGCGGTCGGCGTGTCCACCCTGCCAGCGGCCGCAGCTACCACGTAAAGTTCAACCCACCTAAAACCCCCGACACCGACGATGTCACCGGTGAGCCGCTGGTACAACGCGACGACGACAAGGAAGAAACAGTACGCCATCGTCTGGCCGTTTATCAAGAGCAAACCCGCCCCCTGGTGGATTACTACTCTGGATGGGCACAATCGAACGATGCCGCCGCCCCGCGGTTCCACCAGATTCAAGGTGTGGGCAGTGTGGAAGAAATTCGCAACCGTATTTTTGCAATCCTGAAGAAGTAAAGCGTAAAGGAGCAACATGGACATCAAAAACAAAGTATTTATCGTCACCGGCGGCGCCTCGGGATTGGGCGCCGGAACCGCACGCATGCTGGTCAAAGAAGGCGCCAAAGTCGTCTTGGCCGATGTACAAGACGAACCCGGCCAGGCACTGGCCAAAGAGCTCGGCCAAACCTATGTGCACTGCGACGTGACCCAGGAAGCCGATGCGCAAGCCGTTATTGAGGCGGCGCGTCAACAAGGTCGCCTGTTCGGCCTGGTGAACTGTGCCGGTATCGCCCCAGCGTCACGCACAGTGGGCAAAAACGGCCCTCACGCCCTGGAAACATTCCAGAAAGTCGTAATGGTGAATCTGGTGGGGACGTTCAACATGTCGCGTTTGGCGGCTGCCGCCATGAGCGAAAACGAACCCGAACCTACCGGCGAGCGTGGTGTATTAATTAATACCGCCTCCGTTGCCGCCTTCGACGGCCAAATTGGCCAAGCTGCCTATGCCGCATCGAAAGCCGGTGTAGCGGGCATGACGCTTCCCATTGCGCGCGATCTTTCCAAACTGGGCATTCGCTGCATGACCATTGCCCCAGGCATTTTCGGTACCCCCATGGTGTACGGCATGCCCCAAGAGGTGCAAGACTCGCTGGCCGCCAGCATTCCCTTCCCCTCCCGCCTGGGCACCCCGGAAGACTACGCCAAGCTGGTACACAGCATTGTGACCAACGAAATGCTGAACGGTGAAACCATTCGCCTGGACGGCGCCATTCGCATGGCACCAAAATAAGCCGACATCAACATGGGCTTGTTCCGGTCTGCGGCAACAGTCAGCAGTTTTACCCTGCTATCGCGAATCACTGGTTTGGTTCGCGATATTTTTATTGCCGGCTCGTTTGGCGCAGGGCCGCTTACTGACGCCTTTTGGGTCGCCTTTCGTATCCCGAACCTATTGCGCCGTCTGTTTGCGGAAGGCGCGTTTGCCCAGGCATTTGTGCCTATTCTGGGGCAAACACGTGAACAGGAAAGCCCGGAGCGGGTACGCGAACTACTGGATCGGGTGGCATTATTGTTAACGGTTGTGCTGATGACCGTGACATTAATTGGCATGTTGTCTGCGCCCTGGGTGGTCAGCGCCATGGCCAGCGGCATGTTGAATCCCGATCGCCAAACCGAATTCGAGGCGGCGGTTTGGATGACTCGTGCCATGTTCCCGTATATTTTGTGCATGTCACTGGTAGCGTTCGCATCCGGTGTGCTGAACACATGGCGGCGCTTCGCGGTACCGGCCTTTACACCCGTACTGCTTAACCTTTGCATGATTCTGGCTTGCCTGTTTCTGCTGCCCCACTTCAGCACGCCTATTTATGCATTGGCAATTGGAGTTCTTGCCGGGGGGGTGGCACAGTTAGCCGTTCAATGGGTCGCCCTGGCGCGCCTGGGCTTATTGCCACGCTACTCGTTTCGCCTGCGCCAGGCCTTGCAAGACAGCACCGTGCGCTACATCATGCGCCAGATGCTGCCCGCGATCCTGGGGGTCTCGGTAGCGCAAATCTCCTTGCTCATCAACACCAATATTGCCACTTGGCTGGCAGCCGGCAGCGTAACCTGGCTGTCTTTTGCCGACCGGCTCATGGAGTTTCCCACCGCTTTGCTGGGCGTGGCGCTGGGCACAGTGCTGCTCCCCAGCTTATCGGCTGCCCATGCGCAAAGCGACCACCATCGGTACAACCACCTGCTGGACTGGGGGCTGCGTCTGGTTGTTTTATTAGGGTTGCCCGCGGCTTTGGGCCTGGCATTGCTCAGCGAAGGGATGGTGGCCACCCTATTTAACTACGGCGCCTTCACCGCTTACGATGTCGCGCAAACCGAAGTGGCGGCCATGGCTTATTCCGCAGGGTTAGTGGGTCTGCTGGCAATCAAGATTCTGGCCCCGGGATTTTACGCCAAGCAAGATATTCGTACCCCGGTGAAAATTGCCCTGGTCGTGCTGGTGCTCACCCAATTATTCAATCTGGTTTTCGTACCCCTATTCGATCACGCTGGTCTGGCGCTCTCAATCGGGCTGGGTGCCAGTGTGAATGCCCTATTGCTGCTCACCCTGTTGCTGCGTCGCGGCACGTACAAGCCCGCGCCCGGCTGGGGCCTATTTATGCTGCGCGCCCTTCCCGCCCTGCTGGCGCTGGGGGCCATACTTTATGGCGTAAACCACACTGTAAATTGGGTAGACCCCGCCTTATCAGCCGGCTTGCGCGTTGCCCTTTTGCTGGGCACCATCGCCCTGGCCGGCACGGCTTATTTTGCGGTGTTGTTTCTATTTGGTTTTCGCCCACGCGACTTTACAAAAAGGGCTACCTAAGTTAGAATCTTTGTCTTTGCTAATTAAACACACTTAATCCGTACGAAATAACTATGGCTAATACCGCACAAGCACGTAAACGCGCCCGCCAGGCGATTAAACTGAACAAGCATAACTCCAGCTTGCGTTCCATGCTGCGCACGTCTATTAAACGTGTTCGCCAGGCAATCGACGCAGGCGACCAGGAAGCTGCGAACACCGTTCTGCGCTCCACCGCCAGCATTATCGACCGCGTTGCCGACAAAAAAATCATCCACAAAAACAAAGCTGCCCGCCACAAAAGCCGTCTGTCTGCTGCTGTGAAAGCTATGGCTTCCTAAGGAAGTCGGCACGGTTTAATTGGCAAAAAGCTGTCAGTAAAAACTGTCAGAACAAAACAGGTAACCAGCCAATAATTTTGGCACGTTACGTTACCGCAAACAGGGTGCTCTTTCAGCACCCTGTTTTTTTGCCCGAAACAAACAACAATGTGCAGGCATAAAAAAGCCCGGTTAGTCCGGGCGTTCTGGCGGGGCCTCTACTTCTGCCGTTTTCAGCTTATTGCTACGGGCGAAATCCACAACAAAATTCCAGGCCAGCGGTTCGAGATCGCGCAAACGTGGATCAACCGCTACGCAACGCACACCATCAATATAGGTAGGCAGTACATAAGGGGAATACGTAAGACGGTTGGCGGGCATACCAGGTGGCCGAAACTGTGACATGACCCCTGCAAGGCGTTCGGCCCAATCGCTTGGCCGAAAACGCTGGCCGGACTCCGTTACGCCGTAAATAATGAACTGCTGCACGATACTTTCACGGGAATTTTGCGTGGCTGCATTGTACTGCTTTAGGCGCCGAATCGCAGGGCCGCCCCAAAATTGTTTATCATACTCAATTAAACTTCTTTGCAAGCGAATCAAGGTTGATCATGTCTCACACCCAGTCTCCCGCAGCGCCCTTGCGCCACTTCCTGCAATTCAACGACTTCACTCACGACGAAATCCTGTATGTGCTCGAGCGCGCGCGCCTTATTAAAGACAAATTCAAGCGTTATCAACCGCACCACACCCTGCACGACCGCACCCTGGCCATGGTATTTGAAAAAGCCAGCACCCGTACCCGTGTCTCGTTTGAAGCGGGTATGTATCAAATGGGCGGCTCGGTCATTCACTTAACAACAGGCGACTCCCAACTTGGGCGTTCTGAACCCATTGAAGACACCGCCCGCGTCGTATCGCGTATGGTCGACCTGGTCATGATCCGCACCTTCGAGCAAACGCGTATTGAACGCTTTGCCGCCCATTCACGCGTACCGGTTATCAACGGCCTAACCAACGAGTTCCACCCCTGCCAGATCCTGGCTGACATTTTCACATTTATCGAACACCTTGGCCCCATTGAAGGCAAAACCGTTGCGTGGATCGGCGACGGTAACAATATGTCGTACACGTGGCTTCAGGCCGCCGAAATGCTGGGCTTTACGCTGCATATTTCAACCCCTGCCGGCTACGAGCTGGAACCCGAACGCATCGGCACACCCCCTGAAAGGGTGTTGCGTGTGTTTACCGACCCCATGGAAGCCTGCAAGGGCGCGCACCTGGTCACCACTGATGTCTGGACCAGCATGGGCTACGAAGAAGAGAACGAAGCCCGTCGTAAAGCCTTTGCCGACTGGTGCGTTGATGAAGAGATGATGGCGGTGGCCGACCCGAAAGCCATTTTCATGCACTGCCTGCCGGCCCACCGTGGGGAGGAAGTAACCGGCGACGTAATAGACGGCCCACAAAGCGTGGTGTGGGACGAAGCGGAAAACCGCATGCACGTACAAAAAGCGCTTATGGAATTTTTGTTGCTGGGGAAACGCAGTGGTTAAAGCAGATTAAACGATCAGCAAGACAGATTTGAATAGATGTTCGTTAGAACAGCCTGTATTTTTCCAACGGCAGGCCGTTTTCTTCAACAAAAGCATTAGAACTATTAATGGCTTTAGCATTTTGCTTTAGCCATAAATCCATTTGCGTATTCATCATAGATTGCGCCACATCTTCCTTAACTCCACGTAAAGCACCTCGATTGTCAGGCGGGCGCCTAACAATCGGGGAAGGTGTCTGAAAAAGTTTCTTAACCATTCACGACTTGTCTTTACCGGCGTCTTTCAACGTAGGCAAAGGTGCCCCTTTCTTCGACGTTAGCAAACCCGCGTCCAGATAAGTGCGCAATTTGTCGCGTGTATCCACAATGTCCAGATTCCGCATCGTAAGCTGTCCAATACGATCGCGCGGCGAGAAGGCCGATTCGCCCTTTTCCATAGTGAGCCGCTCGGCCTGATAAGTAAGGTTGGGCGAGGTGGTGTCCAGCAGGGAGTAATCATTCCCACGGCGCAGCTCAACCGTTACTTCACCGGTAACCGCGCCGGCCACCCAACGTTGCGAGGCTTCGCGCAGCATAATGGCTTGTGGGTCGAACCAGCGGCCCTGATACAGCAAACGGCCCAGCTTCAAGCCGTTCATGCGATATTGCTCAATGGTGTCTTCGTTGTGAATACCGGTAACCAGACGCTCGTAGGCTATAAACAATAACGCCATGCCCGGGGCTTCATAAATACCGCGGCTCTTGGCTTCGATAATGCGGTTCTCAATTTGATCGCTCATGCCCAAGCCGTGGCGCCCACCAATGCGGTTGGCCTCCATTACCAGTTCAACCGCATCGCTGAACGTTTTACCATTCAACGCAACGGGCTGACCCTCTTCGAAACGAATGGTGACGGTTTCGGGCTTGATTTCAACGTCGTCACGCCAGAAAGGCACACCCATAATAGGTTGAACGATTTTGATACCGGTGTTCAGGTATTCCAGATCTTTTGCCTCGTGCGTGGCACCCAACATGTTGGAGTCGGTGGAATAGGCTTTCTCGGCCGACATTTTGTAGCCGAAACCATGCTTTTGCATGTATTCCGACATTTCAGCACGCCCGCCCAGCTCGTCGATAAAGACCTGATCGAGCCAAGGTTTGTAAATTTTAAGATCGGGATTGGTAAGCAAACCATAGCGGTAGAACCGCTCGATATCGTTACCCTTGAACGTACTGCCGTCGCCCCAAATATGAACGTCGTCTTCCTTCATGGCCGCCACCAACATGGTGCCCGTCACCGCACGACCAATAGGCGTGGTGTTGAAATAGGTAACACCGGCCGTGGTGACGTGAAAGGCACCGCACTGCAGCGCCGCAATCCCTTCGGCCACCAATTGCGGGCGGCAATCAATTAAGCGGGCGTTTTCTGCACCATACTCGCGCGCGCGCTTGGGGATAATGTCGTAATCGGGTTCATCGGGCTGGCCCAAATTGGCGGTATATGCGTAAGGAATTGCGCCTTTTTCCCGCATCCAAAGCAAAGCGGCACTGGTGTCGAGGCCGCCGGAAAAAGCAATGCCGACCTTCTGGCCAACAGGAACGTCTTGAAGAATTGTGGTCATTATTTGCGCCGAAATAGATCAATTGGGTAAATGGTAGATTCTACTACGAGGCCATGGCGCCGTCTTTCGAGCGCGGCAAGGCCATACCCAATGCAGGCAAGTCGTTGGGCTGATCGACGTCTTGCAGCACGCCGTCGGTTTCAACATCAACCCAATGTATGTAAGCGCTGTGCGCCTGCAAAATACTGCGTGCGCCTTCGTCGCCCTGCAAGCGGCTAAGGGCGGGCAAAAACGACGGCCCCCACAAAATGGGGTTGCCCGGCTGCCCTTTGTAGCGTGGCCGGCAAATTTCAATGGTTTCATCCAACTGAAAAGCATCCATTAGCGCGTTCAACGCTGCCGCATTAACTCGTGGCATATCGCTTAAGCAGATTAATACACCTTCCGTATCGGGTACCGCGCCGGCACCTGCCGCCACCGAATGGCCCATGCCTTGCATGTGCTCGGGATTATGGACAAACTGTACCGACAAGCCCGCCAAGGCCTGCTCAATTTCAGGGGCGTTGTGCCCCAGCACCACAATAACGCGACTGCAGTTTGAAGCCAGGGCCTGCAGCACAACCTGCCGCACCATAGGCATGCCCCTGTAAGGCAAAAGCAACTTATTGTGCAAGCCCATACGGCGGCTGGACCCGGCTGCCAACACAACGCAGGCAACCTCGCGGAACGGTGTACTGGAAAAAACCATAACCTGCTGTTTGCCTCGAATCTGGGTATTAACAATATTTCAAAATAGTAACAGAATCTAACTCAATAAGAATAGGTAAGGTTACGGTAGACATTTAGCGTAATAAAGGACTCAACCCATTATGCTGCAACTTGGATTCAACGACCCTCAGTTCGAAGTTTGGGCCCAACGCGCCTTAATGAATATTGCCGAAGGTGGATGCGAACTGGGCGAAGTGCTGTCGCCGGCGCCCCGCATTCCCGCCGGTAACACCGACACCTGGTACCGTGAATGGTGCGCGCTGGCCGACCGTCTTTATGAACAGGCCGGAGAATGCCGGAATAAAGGCCATTTAATTAGCGCCCGACAGCTTTACCAACGTGCCGCCACCTACTACAGAACGTCTTATCCTTTACTGTTCGGCACCCCCACCGACCCCCGTGTGCTTGAAGCCTACCGCAACGAAGCCCGCGCCTTCCGCTGGGCCGCGCAATTATTCAGCCCACCCATTGAGGCACAAACCATACCGTTTGAAAACACCACCCTGCCCGGCTATTTCTATAGCGGAGGTCACGGCCAACGCCCTTTACTGATTTGCACCAATGGGTACGACGACACCCTGCACACCATGCATTACGCCCATGCCGTCGCCGCCCAGCGGCGCGGCTACCACGTACTTACCTTCGACGGCCCCGGCCAAGGCGCGCCCCTAATAGAACACGGCCTAACGTTAAGACCCGATTGGGAAAACGTAGTGGGTGCCGTGTTGGACCACATTCTGGCCCGCCCCGACATTAATCCCAATAAAGTAGCCCTGGCCGGCTGGAGCTTCGGCGGCTTTCTGGCCCCCCGTGCCGCTGCGGGTGAACCACGCATTAAAGCCTTAATTGCCGACCCCGGCCAATGGGACATGCTCGCAGCCATAGCCGGCATGCTCAAACGCATGGGGGCCGAAGACCTTGTGGCTGCCCTGCCCAACCTGCCCAAAGAAGCCAACGCCCCCATCATGCAGGCCATTGAACACAACCCCGCGTTGAAATGGACCCTGGTGCAACGTGGCTTCTGGGTGCACGGCGTAAATTCCTTCACAGAATATGTCAAAGCCCTGGCCGAATTCACCGTGTCGGACCGCGTACACCAAATTCAATGCCCGGTATTTATTACCCAGGCTGAAAACGACCCCATTGCAGGGGCTGCCGACGTGCTGTTCAACGCCATTGAGGCACCCAAAACCTTTAGACGTTTTACGGCACAAGAAGGTGCCGGCGACCATTGTGAAGCCATGGCCAGGTCGGTTTACCACCAGCACGCGTACGATTGGCTGGATACGGCGTTTAAAGACTAGCTTAGCTATCATCTTAATGATAGAATTGTGTACACAGTGATACACAAACATTAAAGGCTTTTGTCATGGAAACGACTAAGGTAGGCATCCGGGAATTCCGGGCAGGCTTAAGCGAATTTATCGCGTTAAACACCCCCGTTGCTGTCACGCGCCATGGCCAAACCATTGGCTATTTTATTCCTGCGCGCGGGCAAAACGAAGCCGAACTGGCCGCACTGAAGCAAGCCAGCCAAGTCTTGGATGACATGCTGGAAAAACATACGGTTGACCCTGAAGCCGTTGTGGCCGAGTTCAAACAAAAACGCCAAAAAGCTCGCGCGCAATGAGCGGTGCAAAAGCAATCGTTTTAGATGCGAATATTCTGATTCGTGCCGTGTTGGGGCAAAAAGTACGCAACTTAATACTGACGCATGCAAGTAGCGTTCAGTTCTTTGCGCCGGATATCGCTTATGCAGACGCTCGCAATTATTTGCCACCTCTTTTAGAAAAGCGAGGGGTCGCTCCTGACACTGTCGTTACCGTGCTAGATCGACTCGAATCGATTGTGCTTCCGCTCGACGTTACGTTTTATAACTCCATTAGAAAAGAAGCCCTTAACCGGATTGCCATGCGGGATGCCGATGATTGGCCAGTCTTAGCCTGTGCCATGCTTCTTGACTGCCCGGTATGGACAGAAGACGCCGACTTTTTTGGAACTGGTGTCGCCACGTGGACGAGCGACCGCGTAGCCCTTTATCTGAATACTGCGTCAAAACGGTAGTATTACATCGTTAAAGCCTGCCAAAAGAAATTGGCGTTATCGTCGGGTCGCGCTTCGCACCCGTGCCCTTCTCCGGGGTTCATTCGGTAATGCCTCATAAACCTTACGTACCAATTCCACCCCATACTGGCGCTCCAGCTTACGCACGGTGAAGTGGCCTTGGGCCATTTCCTGGAAGTGATCCATAAACAAGGTATTAATGGCCGCCCCGCCGGCCGCGCCGATAGCGGGAATGGCCTGCGCGGCCATTTTTTCGGTTACCTGCACCCCGAAGCGCTTGGCCACCTTGGCAATAAGCCGCACCATAATTGGCGCACCTTGCTCTACCAAACCTTTTTCCGCCACATACCGCCCTGCTTCCGCAATGGATTGCGCCAACACCGTGCGCACTGCGAAATAACCGCTTTCGGCGGCGTCGTCATCTTGTGTTTTCCCGCCCAGGGCAAACACCTCGATGCACGCACGCCGCGTATCCTCAGAAGAAAGAGATTCGCCATGGCTGCGCGCCACATCGGCCACCGAGCGCAGCATGATGGTGGTAGAAATAGGCAGCTCCACCGCCAGCGCCGCCAGCCCAAAGAAGCCCCCCACACCGCCCGACACCGCCACACCCACCTGATGCCAGCGATTCGACGCCGCCTTGCCCGGCACATCCGTTAAGGTATACAACGCCGCGTTCGACGCCTTGCGCAACGCTTTTTCAGTCACCTCGCCAATTTTGCTCGACCACGACGCCGGCAAACGGGCCAGGCCTTTTTCAATCGGCATGCCAATGACGCTGGTAATGCGCGTGGCCAAGCCCGGATGCTCTAACAAAGCCTTGGCGTAGCGCAACTGCGCCAGGTCATCCGGCGCCAGCTGGCCAAAAACAGCATGGGGCTCGGCATGGAACGACACGGATTCGTTCATGAAAACTCCAATGAAATCATTGTGCCACCCGTTCTATGCTGAATAAATGCGTGACCTTCACACTACTGCGAGACACACGCCTTACCTGCCAGTATGGCCACGCTTAACCAACTGCTCTGCCGTAGGCCGGCTTGCAGCTACAAGTTCCTCCCAATCATCCGGCGGATTACCGCGCTGGAGCATTTTTTCAAATACGGCGTAAGGGTCTGACTTGCTGCCGGATGAGCGTAACGTCTGTTCATCATTCACCCACGCATAAACGATAACCTTAGCCCTTGAGTCATAACGAAAGAACAAACGAAAACGCCTGCCAATTTTAGCTCGGCGCCAATGCCGATGTGCCGCCCCCAAGGTATTGCCCTGGCGAAATTCGTCGCGCCCCGGGTTGGTAGGTATGGTTTCATAAATCAATTGCGACAACGCCCTGAATAACTTCACATTCGCGTTGTGTTCGTAACCCTCAGGCTCACTGCGCCGAGCCCGCTCGGCAGCTAAACGCAACTTCTGTAATTGCACCACAATGCAATCGTGGAACAACAGTGTCCACCCATGTTGCTGTATCAAAGCGCTACTTCGCCCTCAATATCTTCATTCGTATCGACCGAATGCCCTGAACTTGCCTTCATTGCTTGCGCAAGACCTTTGGGCAAACTACCAATGCGCTTTCCTTGGCCGATGTCTTTTTCCAATAACGCCAAAAACGCACCGATAGCAGGATCCTCATGCGGGGCGGCAGCGCACGTAACAATAACCTCACCACCACGAAGTTCAAAAATTACTTTGCTTCCAGTGGTTGCGCCCAACGCCTGCCTAATCGACTTGGGCAAGGTAATTTGCCCCTTGGAAGTGAGGGTGGACTGTTCATGAATACCAGCCATGGCGAAGTTCCTAGTAATAACCTATATACGTCGATGGTAAGAATTATTCCTTACCTTGTCAACGGTTAACTGATACATAACTGATAAACAGAATTCTTGACTGGCAAGCCCAGGAGCTGGGTCATTTTCACTTGATCATATTGCGGGACAAACATGACCTGAAAAAAATTTCATTCAGCTTCCCTAAAGTTTATTTTCCCCGCGTCGTTAATGCCACTGAACAGGAAGCGTACTAACCTTTCTGGCAACCGGGCGAATACCCTTCGCCAATTTTTCTTACAGGAGTTACTCATGTCAGTAATTAACACCAACTACCTTTCTCTGGTTGCCCAAAACAACCTGCAGAAATCGCAGTCTGCCTTAGGCACTG
>NZ_NQOU01000001.1:126336-1020595 GCF_003576595.1 Neopusillimonas maritima
CACCTACACGAAAGACACAAACAACGACGCAGCCACTTCCGACAACCTGTTCGCCGCATTGGCAGACGGCGATACCGTTACCTACACAGGAACAGATACAGGGTTGGGCCTGAGTGCGTCAGGCGGCACGTATACTTACGATTCGGCGTCAGACTCTTTTAGTTTTAATGTCGATCATGCACTCGATCCCGATGTGGCAACTTATATTACACCGGCAACCGGCGAAACCACTGAAGCCACTGTCACTATCGGCGGCTCCAGCCAAGACATCCTTATCGACAGCAATGGCAACATTACTGCAGCAGACGATGGCGCCCAACTCTATCTTGATGCCACCGGTAATCTAACCAAAAACAACGCGGGCACAGATCCAGCAGCCACTGCCAGTGGTCTTGCTGCGGCCATGGCAAATGATAACGGCGACAAAATTGAAATTGGCGATGCCGCTTACGTAAGTGACGGCGTTGATTTTATGGTCAGCAACGTCTCCATAAGCCGTGAAGGCTTAAAGAATCTCGCTGACGCGGCTAACGGTGCGACTGCATACTCGGTCACTTTGAGTGGCACTGAATATGGCGTTCAAGTTGGCGGTACGGTAACAGACGACATGGGCGCTGTTCCTCAATACATTGATGCCAACGGCGCTCTAACTACCAACGCTATCACCACCACCACTTACTTCGCACAAGAAAGTGGTGTGGTCACAGACGATGCAGGTGCTCAGGTTTACGTTGACGGAGACGGTGAGTTCACCCTGGACTCCACAACAACCGGTGCCCGCACCGACAACCCACTCGACGTGCTCGACGCTGCGCTGGCTCAAGTTGATGCGCTTCGTTCCGACCTGGGTGCCATCCAGAACCGTTTCGAATCGGCCATTACCAACTTGCAAACCACGTCCAACAACCTGTCAGCCGCTCAGTCGCGTATTCAAGACGCCGACTACTCGGTTGAGGTGGCCAACATGACTCGTGCCCAGATCCTGCAACAAGCAGGTACCTCGGTACTGGCTCAGGCCAACCAGATTCCCCAGGGTGTACTCTCGCTCCTGCGTTAATCTTTCAACGTTGTCTCCCAACGTTCAAGCGGGGCTTCGGCCCCGCTTTTTTTATTACACTGGGGGTTTGTAGCCCTACCCAAAAGGCGCGCCCATGCAAGATAATGATTACCGTCGGCTTATTGCCCAATTGCAGGAAGTCATTAATGACACGGTTAAAACCATTGACGAGTTCGAAGCCAGAGGAATGAATGGCGAACTGCAAGCGGAATACGAACAACTGCATGCCATTTTGCAAAAAGCCACCGCCGATCAGCGTCGGTATCAGCATGCGTTGCTGGAATCGGTGCGCAATCAGAACAGTGAAGGCGAACAAGGCCGCACCGATCCGGAAATTTAAGGTAGATTACGCCAGCCCTTTTTCGGTTTCGGAAATATGACTGACATTATTTTCCCCTTTATTGGCGGCATTGGCCTTTTCCTGATCGGCATGATGCTGCTGTCGGAAGGCCTTATCGCCTTTGCCGGCCCGGCACTACGCCGTGGCCTTGTCCGGTTTACCGGTACGCCGCTGAAGGCGTTTACGTCGGGCGCATTGGCTACGGCACTGGTGCAGTCGTCAAGCGCGACCACGGTCACTCTAATTGGTTTCGTCAGTGCCGGCTTAGTTACCTTCGCGCAAGCCATCGGTTTCGTTATCGGCGCCAGTTTGGGCAACACCGCAACGGGGTGGATTGTGGCCGTGCTGGGGCTGAAGATTAACTTTGGCTTTTACACCTTGCCGTTAATTGGCCTGGGCGCCCTGTTAAAACTGTTAGCCCATGGACGCTGGCGTGATATGGGCGTGGCCATGGCCGGCTTCGGCATGATTTTTCTGGGCTTAAGCACCTTACAGGCCGGCATGCGGGATCTTTCCGCCATGGTGGACCTAGCCGCATTGCCCATGGGCGGTTTGGGCGCCCATACGCTGATTATGCTTATCGGCCTGATCATGACCATTATTCTGCAATCGTCCTCTGCCGCCATTGCCACCACACTAACCGCGCTTTACACACAAACCATTAATTTCGACCAGGCCGCGGCCTTGGTGGTGGGCGCTGCCATTGGCACCACAGTAACCGGCGCGCTGGTGGCGATTGGGGCCACGATTGCCGCCAAGCGCACGGCTTATGCCAATATTCTGTTTAATCTGGCCACCGGCATTATTGCTATTTTGTTGTTGCCGGGCTTTCTGGCCGTCACGCACTTCTTAAGCCAGAAAATAGAAGTGTCACCCGGCACCATTAGCCTGGTGTTGTTTCATACCTTATTTATAAGCTTGGGCGCCGCCCTGTTCCTGCCGTTTGCGAACCAATTCGCACGGCTTGTTGAGCGCTTCGTTCCCGCGCCTGCGGACGATATCGCCGGCAACCTGGATGACAGCTTATTGCAGGTTCCCGAAGTAGCGTTGGAGGCCTCTCAGCGCGCGTTGGAACGTATTGCCACTATTTTGTTCAACAGTTACCACCAGGCGTTGGACGAAACCCCGCATACTGTTCCAGGGAAATTGTTGCAAAAGACGCAAGAGGCACTGGACCACGCCTACGCTTTCATTAGCCGCATTCCGCTGGAAAGCGACGATACGTTGTTGGCACAACAACGTATTGCACAACTACACGCCACCGACCATTTAATTCGCTTGCGTCAGCGCTTGCTGGAACTGAATCAACTGGCGCTCGACCTGAACACCCCGCAATATGCCACCGCCCTTGCGCACCATCAGCGCCTGTTGGCGTTGGCCGGCCCTTTGCACCTGTTAGCCGCACCTGAAGACCGCAACACAAACAGCCCCGACCCCGACACAATCATGGCCGACATGAATAACGAGGCCGACGCGCTGCAGGCCCAGGCCAAACAAATGCGTCAAACGTTACTGCAAGGGTCCAGCCATCACCACACCGCCGTGGCGGAGGTATTGAAAACCACCGATACGGTACGCTGGCTGGATCGCACCGGCCACCATATTGCACGCATTTGCCATTACCTGCATCAGGCGCGCCGATTCATTCAATCTAAATCTTCCAAGTCTCCTGCCGTTAACCCATAAAGCAGTTTCAACTTTTTGGTGGCGGCATGAACCCCTCAACCCTTATTGGTATTTTGGCCAGCGTTGTCTTGCTTGGCGTTGTCTTGTTTTTCTCGGCGGAAAACCCAAGCCAGTTTATCGACTTGCCTGGCCTGGGCATTGTGTTAATTGGTACGCTAGCTGCCACCTTTATCAGTTACCCGCTGAAAGAAGTTATGCGCATTTTCGGGCTTATCGGCACCGTTATGCGCAACGAGCGCATGTACGCCCAAAAAGATATTGAAGAACTGGTCTCCATATCCAAAATCTGGATGTCGGGCGATATTCAGAAAGTGGAAAAAGCGCTGGAAAAAGTGTCGAACCCCTTCCTGAAGACTGGGGTGCAACTCATTATCGACATGACGCCGGAGCAAGATATTATCGACCTGTTGCAATGGCGTATTTCCAAGTTACGCGCCAAAGAACATGCCGAGGCGCAATTATTCCGAACCATGGCCGGTTATGCACCTGCCTTCGGCATGATTGGTACGTTGATTGGGCTGGTGAACCTGATGTTCATGCTGGGCGACGGCGACATGACAGCCATTGGTCAACAAATGTCCCTGGCCCTCATGACCACGTTTTACGGCATTTTGCTGGCTAACCTGGTTTTCAAGCCCATAGCCGTTAAACTGGAACGTCGCACGGAAGAGCGCGTGGCGTTAATGAATATGGTCATGCAAGGGCTTTCCATGATGAGCCAGAAGCGCCGCCCGGCTTTCATGCGCGAAACACTGAAAACCTTTATGGCCGACTACGAAGATGAACTGAACGACGGTAACAACGGTGAGGCAGTCTCGGAGTTGCGGCCATGACACCACGCCCCACCGGCCGTCGCACGCTACTTGAGGAAATTGAACAACGCAAACGCGAACACGCTCAACAACAAACGAATGGGCACGAAGCCCATGTCAATGGGCCGCGGCGGGGTATTCACAACAAGAAATGGTATTTTGAACCGCAATCACGCGAACACTCCGACGGCTGGTTACTGACCTACCTGGACACCATTACGCTATTGTTGGTGCTGTTATTGGTCATGTTAACCATGGCCGGAAAAAAAGACGATAACCAACAAGGCCAGGGCGTGCTGCCCGCACAAACGGGTTTACTGAACCAACAAGCAAGCGCCCTGCCTAATGGTATGACTTTACCCATCCCCTTACCCCCTGTGCGTGAAAACACGGCACAAACCCAAGACCTTACGCAAGGGTTGAATCTGGACAATCTGGGCGAGAACGTTGAGGTTGTGATGAACGACAAATCCGTCAGCTTCCGGATCAACAGCGAAATTCTGTTCAGATCAGGCGAGGCACAACTGAGCCTGGGTGGTCTGGAAGTATTGCAGCGCCTGGCTCACACACTGAAAGACAGCCCACACACCGTTACCATCGAAGGGCACACCGACGCCATCCCCATTCGCAGCGCACGCTTCCCATCGAACTGGGAGCTCTCAAGTGCCCGTGCCGGTAGTGTAGTGCGTTACCTTGAAGCCAACGGTATTGCCAGCCGGCGGCTGCGCGCAGTCGGTTATGCCGACACCCGCCCGCTGGCTCAAAACAACACAACGGCGAATCGGGCCCTGAACCGGCGTGTGGAATTAATGCTGGAAATGCCTGCTACACAAAACGGCCAGGCACATTAATGTTCAAACGCTGAATTAAATCTTTGCAATATTGGCGTGCATCACCAATTATTTTGTCGTGATCCACAAACTGCGCCTGACCCTGCTCATAGGCGATACGGCCGTCTACCATGGTTAAGCTGACGTCTCGGCCCGACGCGCAATAAACCAGGCTGGCCACAGGGTCGACACAGGGCGTCATGTGAGCTCCCTGCAACGAAACTACAGCAATGTCGGCCAACTTGCCGGGAATAAGGCAACCGGCATCGATACCCGCCATTTCCGCCCCACCCCGCGTCGCCAGTTCAAATGCTTCGGCAGCACGAGTCGACTCAGGGTTAAGCGTATGCAAGCGCTGAACATAAACCATTTGACGCATAATCTGGAACATGTCCATTAAATGGCCAGCCGCGCCATCGGCACCCATGCCAATAGACGCCCCCGCGCTGCGCAAATCGCGCAAACGCATCGCGCCCGAAGCCAGATACTCGTTCGACATCGGGTTGTGCGCAATGCCGCAAGCTGCCGAGCCGGTAATCTCCACCTCTTGGTCATCTAGCCAAATTGCATGGGCGAACGTGGCATCGCGCCCCAACAAGCCCTGTTGCTGCATCCAGACAAACGGTCGAAGTCCGTAAGCCTTTTGATAGATTTCAGGATCGCTTTGGGCTTCGGAACAATGGGTTTGCCACGGCACACCGAACTCACGCGCCATTTCCACCAGGCCATGCACCAAATCCTGATCGTTGTAAATAACATTCACCGGCGAAGGCCATATCGCCACGCGATCACTGCGCCACTCATTCAGGCAGGCACGCATGTTGTCCAATTCCTGGGACACAGTATTGCGAAACAGCATCGGGTTCAGGTGGTTGTCGCGAGCAACGTTGGTGAACGGGCCGAATACGCCGCGCGCAATAGCGCCGCGCAACCCCATATCGTGTAATACGCCGGCCACCTGCAAGCTGGTTTGCACATCGTTAGGCGCGTAATGGTTGTCGATAATGGTGGTGGTTCCCGAAGACAACGACTCCAGCGCCGCGACGCGAACAGCGGCCAGCGCTTCGCCCGGCGTAATACCACCGGCTAAAGGCAACATGAATTTTTCCAGCCACTCCCACAAAGCCATGCCGTCACCCAGCCCGCGCCCTGCCACCTGAAACAGGTGATTGTGCGTGTCGATCAGGCCTGGAATGACCACATGACCTTCACACGACACCACGCGCTGGGCTTTCCAGCCGACCATATCACGCACCCGGCCGACTGCGGCAATACGGTTCCCTTGAACCGCAACTGCGCCATTCTCAATAATGCGACGGTCATCATCCATGGTGACCACCACACCGCCGGTTAACAAAACATCACACGTTTGCACCACTGCTTACCCCCGTACCGACTCAAGATGCGGCTGCTCTTCAAGCAACTCCGGATTGTCGGTGACGCTTATGCCTTCTTTATTGCTGCCATTAAAATACAAATTCAGAATAACGGCTGAAATGACCGACAACAACACTCCGCTGTTCAGCAAAGGAGTCAGGTATTCCGGCGCAGCACCAAAAAATTTAGGCGACACCATGGGAATAAGACCTACACCCAGGCTAATGGCCAGAATAAACATATTGTGACGATTATTTTTGAAGTCGACTGCCTGCAAAATGCGAATGCCCGAAGCCGCCACCATACCGAACATAATTAAAGCTGCGCCGCCCAATACATAATGGGGAATGGCGGCCACAATGTGCGCCATTTTAGGGAACAAAGCCAGCGCCACCAAAATAGCCGCAGCCACCACACACACGAAACGACTGCGTACGCCGGTAATCCCCACCAGGCCGATATTCTGCGCATACGATGTATAGGGGAAAGTGTTGAAAATCCCACCAATTACTGCTCCCATGGCGTCAGTACGCAAACCACGGGCGAAATCCTCTTTCTCAAGCTTGCGATTGGTAATAATGGCCAGCGAATAGAACAGCCCAATAGACTCTATCATCGTAATGATGACCACTAGCGTCATGGTTAGAATCGAGCTCCATTCAAACACCGGAAAGCCAAACTGAAACGGGCGAACCATTTGCACCCAGGGCATATCATTCAGGCCTTGAAAACTGACATTGCCCATTGCCATGGCCAGCAACATGCCTGCAGCCAAACCGACCAGAATGGCGATACTACCCATAAATCCTTTGAAAAAACGCGCCACCAAAAGCGTAATCAACAACACAAAGCCGGCGGTGCCGATGTACTTGAACGAACCGAAATCCTCAACACCGTAGCCGCCGCCCGCCCACACAATCGCCACGCCGAACAAGCTCACGCCCAGTGACGTTAAGGTCGTCCCGGTGACAATAGGAGGAAACAGCCATAACAACCGTATTACCAAGGGCACAATCAACACCCCGATTATTCCCGCCCCAATAATGGCGCCATATAAGCCGGGAAGCCCCATTTCGGGGTTCAAACCGATGGCAATCATGGGTGCAATACCCGCATAGGAAATACCCATCATGACCGGAAGGCGAATACCCAGCCAGCGCCCGATACCGAACGCCTGTAAAAACGACACAATGCCGCAGCAAAGCAAGTCAGCCGTAATCAACAATGCAATGTGCTCTTGCGGCAAGCCCAGCGCACCGCCGACAATAAGCGGTACCGTAATAGCACCGGCGTACATCACTAGCACATGCTGCAGGCCCAATGTAAACATCCGGCCTGCGGGCAAGACCTCGTTGACCTCGTCCCTTGAGTTGTTATTTGTACTCATTTGTCTCTCTCCAGAATGCCGGGGTTGACCCGTTCTCGTTAATGTCTTTACTTATTTATGTCATTGCTGAACCAAGGCAATTTACTCATCAAAAAATGTTGCCAACAAACCTGCCAGCGTCGCCGGGGCTTCCAGCGGTGCAATATGCCCGCAGTCGGTCAAACGTTCAAACCGCGCATTGGGGATACGCTTAGCCATTTCCTGCATCACCTCAGCACGCACAAACGTACGATCACCATTAAGCAGCAGCACCGGCATCGATAACTTGGGTAACGCGTCCCAGTGGTTGTCGCGGCGAAACGGCCATTGCTTATAGAAAAAAGGGTCATGTTGCCGGCACCAGCCGCCCCGCGTGGCGTGCCGAACCGATTGGCGGGCCCAGAGTTCAAGCAAAGCATCGGGCGCGGCCGGGTTCGCCCCACGCTCCCATTTGCGCACTTGCTCCACCTTTTCAAAGTGTTGTGGGCGGTCGGGAACAGCGAACTCATCGACGCCAAAGCTGGGCTCCACTTCCACAATGGAAAAACGTCTTACGCGTTGCGGATGCACACCGGCATAAGCCATCCCCACCAGTGCCCCCCACGACAAACCGGCCATGTCCACCTGCTCAGCACCCAACTCACTGATCACAGCTTGCAAATCGGCCACATGGTCTTCCGTGGTGTAAGCATGATCAATAGACCAATCACTCTCGCCATGGCCACGCATGTCCAGCGCAATCACCGGGCGCGATGCGGCTAAGGTCTGCGCCACGTCATGCCATAACCAGGCTGACCCTGTCACCCCATGCAGCAGCAACAAAGGCGGTTGCTTGCCGTGCTCGCTAAAAACCAGGGCATGAATAGCGCCTTGCGCCCCCTTGAAATACCGATGGCGCACGGGTGCGCTTTCAATGACCCCCTGCCTCATACCGTCTCCTTTTTCATGCTTAGTTCTCCCAACCACCGACGGTATTCCATGGTGACCACATCGGCATCGCGCATGGGGCGTTCGCGCTCGCTTGGGTCGCGCGGGCGCAGACTAATCCACACCGGCTCTTGCGACTCAATAATGGGTTTGTCTTGCGCCAGCACCTCGGCCTCGAAGTCCATGAAGAAAGCGTCGTAAACAGGTTCTGTGCCAAAGTCGCGCGCCTGCCACCAGAAACTGCGGGTCGTGCGCTCATCCACCGGGCTGGCCGACATGAACAACACATAACGTTTACCGTTGGGAAAAGTCCGTTTCAAATGTACGGTGTGTGGCATGGTCACGTGGTACTCGTTCACGGGCTCTATCCACTCTTCCGTTAAGCCGAGCAGTTTTTTCTTCAAACCTACACCGGGTTCTTTTACCCCGCTGCGATCAAACCGCAACACGTGACCTTCACGCCACACATCCACCGCATCAACCCTCGGGTTCTTGCGGCTGCCAATGGTGCCGTCGTGCACATACGCGAAGTGGCTGAAATCCACAAAATTTTCCAGCCGACGCGGTGAGCTGGTTTTCCAGTCATACGTGGGGCCTTGCAACACACGGTAGCTAGGGTCGTTCAGTTCCGGAAACTCGGGTGCCGCAAACTCAGGTTCTTCCAGGCACACCCAAACCATGCCGGCTTGCTCGGCCACCGCATAGGTTTGCACCGACGCCCGAATGCTATCCACCAACTCTTCGCGTGCCGGTGTGCGTACACACTGGCCATTCAAATTGAAACGCCAGCCATGGTACGGGCATTCAATGGTGTTATCCACAATTTGCCCCAAGGCCAGGTTTGTGCCCTTGTGCGGGCATCGTGAGTCCATGGCACATACGTCCCCATCCAAACGCGCCACCACCAGCTTGTGCCCTAAAAGCGTAACTTCGACCGGCTTTTCGAGAACATCACTGCTGTAGGCCACTGGATGCCAGAACCGGCGCAATGACGCATACAACGGGTTTTCGTTTGTCGTATCGGTTGTCATGTTCGCCCTCCTACAGAAAATGCGCACCGCCGTTCACCAACAGGCTTTGACCCGTAATGAAATCGGAACCTTCGCTTAACAGAAACAAGGCGGCACCCACCATATCTTGCGGGGTTTGTGTGCGTTTCAGGCAGCGCCCGGCCACGGTACGGATATCCGCTTCTTCGCCTTGTTTTGCGGTGATATCGTCATCAGGAATCAGGTCGGGGCACAATGTATTCACCTGGATGTTGTGTTGGCCCATTTCGCGCGCCAGCGAACGTGACAACCCGACAATGGCCGCTTTCGACGAGACGTAATGCAGGAAGTTCGGAACGCCTTTGTAAGGCGTGTTAGATGAAATATTCACAATCTTTCCGCTGCCCTGGGCTTTCATTTGCGGAAACACGGCTTTACAGCATTGCCACAAGCCACGCACGTTGATTGCGTAGCAGCGATCCCACTCTTCGGCGGGAATATCCATGAAGGAACCGAAGGTACAGCCTTTGAAAAAGCCGGCATTATTAATAATGCCGTCGATGCGGCCAAAGGTATCCACCGCAGCCTTGGCCATCGCTTCGGTTGATGCGTTATCAGCAACATCAACCTGCACCGCAATCGCGCGCCCGCCCTTTTCTTCGTATTGTTTTGCCTGTTGCGAAAGGTCATTCAAATCGGCCATCACCAAATTGGCGCCTTCAGCCACCAAAGCATCGCAATACGCCATGCCAATGTTGCCGCCCGCGCCGGTCACAATAATGGTTTTGCCGGAAAAAACTTGAGCCATGAAACTCGCTCCTGATTATCGTTATGAGTTGGAATGCGTTGTCTGACAGATAACAGGAACAGATTTAACCACCGCTCGTTTCATCATACAATTCAATTTATTTTATTTTTTATTAAGAAAAACTTATGAATATAACGCTGCGTCAGCTACGTGCTTTTGTGGCGGTTGCCGAACATCAGCAATTCACGCGGGCAGCCCAACAGATTCACATTACACAAGCCGCGCTCAGCATGCTTGTGCGTGACCTGGAACAAGAAGTGGGCTTACGACTGTTCGACCGCCACACGCGCATGGTGAAACTTACCGACGCGGGCAGAGAACTGTTAGGCATGGCCAAGCGCATTTTGTCGGAGGTGGAAACCACGATTGAACACTCGCGCGATTTCACCACCTACCAACGCGGGCGCGTAACCGTCGCCAGCGGCACCGTATTGGCCGCCGTTTTATTAAGCCCTTTCATGCGGCTTTTTCACGATCAGTATCCAGGCATAAAACTACAACTGCGCGATATGGCCGAACAAGATCTGCAACGCCGTTTGCTGGAGGATGATATTGACATGGGCGTGGGAACACGACGCGAAGCGCACGATGAAATCGACAGCACGCCGCTATTTTCCGATACATACATTGCGGTGCTGCCACCCAAACACCCTTTGGGCGCACGTGACAGCATCAGTTGGAAGCAACTGTGCAATGAACCGTTTATTGCGTTGTCACGCTCCAGCCCCTTGCGGCGTGAAATCGACCAGCACCTGACGCGGCTTGGTCTTTCCCTAAAAGAGATGCACGAAGTTTCGTTCCACACAACGGTGCTGGCCATGGTACGTAACGGCTTGGGAGTTTCGGTATTACCGGCGAACTCGCAAGAAGTGCCGGAGGCGCAAGGATTGCAGTTCCGAAAACTCTCGGCTCACAGGCTAAAAAGAGAAACTGCCCTTTTTCAACTGCGCCACCGATCCCTCTCGCCGGCGGCGCAATTGTTCAAGGAAGCCCTGCTGAACTACGTGAAGACGGCAAAGATGCATGCCCATACCACACGGTAACGCTACCGCGCACGTACACGTTGGGGTCAAGCGGCCCTTCGCCGGGTACGGTATAGACAAGATAAACCGGCCGGTTTGCCGGCACACCGTAAAAGCGCGACGTGCTCGCCGACGCGCCGTTCACTTCCATGCACTGTTTGGCCTGAAGATCGACACACACACGGGTTTGAACGGGAACACGCGTTTGGCCTGAAAGCTGCACTTGAACGCGTAGCATTGCCGCGTTGTTCGGCAATGGCTGCGGCGGCGTGTAAGCCACCACCACAGGAACACCGCGCGTGTGAATGGGTGGGCTGGCCTGTTCAACGGTATACGCCGGTTGCGCGAGCGCCGGCCGGCCGGTTAACAAGACCGCCAATACGCCTAACGCCCACGCCCGGGCCAGTTTCAAACCTTATACCTCGTACATGGGCTTGTTATCGTTCAAACGCAGCCAACCCTTGGCCACGCGGTAAATCATCCAGATCACGTTGGCGAACATAATGGCGTAGCCAATGAGAATGAACGTTGTAATGAAACCCACAACAAACCAGAGCAGCGCAAACCAGAACGTACGCATTTGCCAGCGAAAATGCGACGCCAACCAAGTGCCCTGCGCTTCAGAAAGCTTGATGTAATTAATGACGATGCCCACGATGCTGGTTAAGCCCACAAAAAACGCAATGGCCTGCAAGGCATAAACAACCGTTACGATGGTGCGAAGCGAACGGATTTTTTCAGGATCGGAACCATTGGTGTTTTGCGAAACGGGGTTGGTGTAATCGACAGTCATGAATCATTCCTTGTGGTTTTTAACTTCGTACTTCCGGCTAAGGTTGACGGCGCCCTATGACAGGCCTATGCTAAGTCCAGACTGGTCGTTAAAAATGAACACTAACGCCCGGCCAAGGCATATTGTAAACAGCAATAGCGGCCTTTTTTCAGTATCGGCATCACGCCGGCCCTGTACAAGGAGTCGTACATGAAAAAGAACCCTTCATCCGCGCTGCCGCCCGGCAGTACCGCGCAGCATGAAGCGCTACAGGCAAAAGAAGAAATCTTCCTTGCCCAGGAACGCCAGAACCCGGAATCCCCTTACTACCAAGGCAACGCCGACCCTGCCAAACAGCGTCGGCGTTTTTTATTGGGCAGCGTTGCCGTCCTGGGTGCGGGAGCGTTGGCGCGGCCCGCCTTCGCCGAAGCGCCACCGGGCGCGATTGAACGCGAGGTATTCCCCGACCCCACAAAACACCAGGGCGTCGGGGTGGGCGTCGACGACGGCGGTTACGGGCGTCGATCCCAATTCGAAACGGAAGTACGCTGGCGCTACCCCACCAAAACCACAGAATCTTCCTGGAGCATGACGCCGCTGGCCAGTGGCATGGGGATCATCACTCCCTCGGGCCTGCACTATGAGCGGCATCACGGCGGCATCACCACAATCGACCCGGCCAAACATGTTTTGTATGTGCACGGCATGGTAAAAGAGCCGAAAAAATATCACATGGAGGCGATCAGGCGGTTCCCCATGATGTCGCGCATCTGTTTCCTTGAGTGCTCGGGCAATGGTTTAACTGAATGGATCAAACCCACACTGAAATCCGTTCAAGGTACCCATGGGCTCACGTCAACCTCGGAATGGACGGGCGTGCCGCTGTCGACCATTCTGGATGAGTCGGTGTTGAAGTCCGGGGCCAAATGGTTGCTGGCTGAAGGCGGCGACGCCGCCGTCATGACGCGCAGCATTCCCATTGAAAAAGCCATGGCCGATTGCTTTTTGGCCTACGGCCAAAACGGCGAGGCCATTCGCCCTGAGCAAGGCTACCCGCTGCGGCTCGTGGTGCCGGGATACGAAGGCAATATGTGCATTAAGTGGTTGCGTCGGCTGGAAGTATCCGACACACCCTTTATGACGCGCGAAGAAACCTCGAAGTACACCGACCTTATGCCCGACGGCACTGCTTTGCAGTTTTCATTCACGATGGAGGCCAAGTCGGTTATTACTTACCCCTCAGGTGAAATGCTGTTGCAAAAGCCCGGGTTTTACGAAATTACCGGGCTGGCCTGGTCAGGTCGCGGGCTGGTTAAAAAAGTTGAAGTTTCCGTTGACGGCGGCAAGAACTGGCGTGAAGCCAAATTGCACGGCCCCATTCTACCCATGTGTCACACGCGCTTTACCATCCCGTGGGAATGGGACGGCAAGAAAGCCATATTGCAAAGTCGTTGCATTGATGAAACCGGCTATGTTCAACCCACCATTGGCGAACTGATTGAAAAACGCGGCACTAACGGGCCGTTGGCGTCGGTGTATCACTTGAACGGCATCCAAAGCTGGAAAGTTGCTTCTACGGGGGAGGTTACAAATGTCCACCATTACTAAATATGCGAGCGCCGGGCGCGCGACTGCCGCCGTATTCGCTCTAGGTCTCGGTTTAGGCATGAACGCCTGGGCCGATAACCACGGCCCCGACAAAACTTATAACTTTGGTGAGCCGGCCACTGCCGAAGATTTAAAGCCGTTCTTTTCACCTTTGCCCGACGGACGGGGCCTGCCCAAAGGCTCCGGTACCGTCATGCAGGGCGAAAAGGTCTACCAACAACAATGCCTGGCTTGCCACGGCGTTAACCTTGAAGGCGGTATCGGCGACCGCTTGGCAGGCGGCCGGGGAACCCTGGTTAACAACAACCCGGAAAAAGCGCCGGTTAAAACTGTGGAAAGCTATTGGCCTTACGCCACCACGCTGTTCGATTACGTCAAACGGGCCATGCCCTTCGACCGACCCGGCAGCATGACAGACGACGAAGTCTATGCCGTATCGGCCTATATACTTTGGAAAGGCAATATTATTGAGAAAGACGCAACCTTGAACCAGGATAATCTTGCGAAAATTGAAATGCCCAACCGAAACGGCTTTAAGCCGGCCAATCGCTAACATAAAAAGCCTTTTGGCAAGCCGGCATCGCGCCCTCCTGGTACTGGGCGCGATGCTGTTTTACTGTATTTTTCTACCCGCCAATCATGCCGCTTTAGCACAAAGCAAAACCGCCGTAGACTTGGCAAATGGCCAGTCGATCACGATTGTGACTTTGCCGAACTGGCTGAATGACAGCGGCAAACCGGTTAACCAGGCTCTGGACGCACTGGAAACCCTAACCAACGCAAGCCACCAAGGTCTGGACCCCACCGATTACCACACCGCCGCTTTGTGGGGGCAATTTATCCGTTTGGCCGATGGCGAAAAGTTAACGCCCCTTGAACAGCAGGCATTTAACGAGCAACTGACGTCAAGTCTGGAAAAGTACCTGAACGATTTACGCAACGGCCGGGTGGACCCTCACGAAGTGCACCAAAAATTTAAGCCGCGGCCCCAACCCGTTTTCAACGCCCGGGCCTACATAGCCGAGGCTTTCCAACAAAACCGCGTGCGCGAAGCCTTGCGCGAGGCCCAACCCCAAGTGCCCATGTACGATGCCCTGGTCAATGCCATGGCGCAATACCGTTTATTAGCGCAACACCCGGCCTGGTCGACCCCCTTACCCATGCCCCAGGGCAAAAAGCTCGAGCCCGGTCAACCCTACACGGCCCTCGAAACGTTAACAAGCCGCCTGATTGCCTTGGGAGACCTGCCCATTGAAACTCAAGCACCCCATGAATACGACAAAACACTCGAAACCGGAGTGCGCGCATTTCAGTTGCGACACGGTCTGGAAACCGACGGCATTATCGGCCCGGCCACATTACGCCAATTGAACGTTTCCCCTGAACAGCGCTATGAGCAGATGACGCTGACCCTGGAGCGTTTGCGCTGGACACCCCTGCAATCACACCGACGCATGGTTGTGGTGAACGTACCGGAATTTGTCTTGCGTGCCTACGAAACCGACCAGCAAGGCAATATCGACCTGAAGCTGCGTATGAAAGTCATTGTGGGAAGGGCCCTGGATACCTCTACACCCGTGTTCGACGAAGACATGCGCTTTATCGAATTCAGCCCCTATTGGAATGTACCGCCTTCCATCGCACGAGGCGAAACCATTCCACGCCTTAAACGCGACCCCGCCTACTTCAACCGCCAGGGCTTTGAGTTTGTCAAAAGCGATGGTTCAGTGTCCTCACAACTATCCGAAACCAACCTGCAGGCTGTTCTGAGCGGCCAGGCGCGTATTCGCCAGCGCCCCGGCCCGCTAAATGCCTTAGGCGACATCAAGTTTATTTTTCCGAACAACACCAACATTTTTCTTCACCACACCCCGGCGCCCCAATTGTTTGAACGCTCGCGGCGCGACTTCAGCCACGGTTGTATTCGCGTGGAAGGGCCGGTGGCGCTGGCCCAATTTGTTCTGGAAAACGACCCGGCTTGGACGCGCGAGCGAATTGAGCAAGCCATGCAGGCAGGCAAATCACAAACCATTCGCCTGAATGAACCCATTCCAGTGGTACTGGCATACGGCACAGTCATCATACGGGAAGGTAAAGTCTATTTTTACGACGACCTCTACGGCCATGATGCCAGTTTAAGTAAAGCGTTGAAAAAAAAGCGATAATAGCCTGGAAATTGTCTTTCGGAGGCTTCCTTATGCCACCCCATCATCATCTGAAGTCGCACGCTCGCACGGTGTCGCGCCGCGCCTTTTTGCGCCGCGCCGGCGTACTATCACTGCTTGGCGTCGCACCCGCGATTTCAACCCCCGCCATCGCCGGAATTCGCGTTTTCCAACGCGACATTGCGCTTGACCACACCCACACACTTGAGAAAGTGCAACTGGTTTATGCGTTAAACGATGATTATCTTCCCCCCGCCCTGCAACGCCTGAACGTATTCTTGCGAGACCATTACTCAGGTGCCGTGGGCACCATGGACCCCGCTCTTTACGACCAGCTCAACCAAATCCGCACGCTCTTAAGCGTAAAAGATTCGTTCGAAGTGATCTCGGGCTACCGCGACCCCCAAACCAACGAGCGCCTGCGTAAAACCCGAGGCGGCGGGGTGGCCAAGCGCAGCCTGCACATGGAGGGCAAAGCAATCGACGTGCGGCTGCCCGGTGTGCCGCTGGTCGAACTACGCGACGCCGCCATTTCGCTGAAAGCGGGTGGTGTAGGCTATTACCCCAAAGACCAGTTCATTCACGTTGACAGCGGCAGGGTGCGCACCTGGTAAAACGCACCCTGAAAAATCGATTTTCGAAAAACAGGAAACCGGCGGCAAATGCCGGTTTTTTTTCGTCATTACGCACGAAATAGCCATAAAAGTATCGTATTATTGTGAGGCCAAAACCCAATAAATTATCACCCCACCCGAGGCTCGATGACCTTACTGCTGATCCTGGCTTTACCTTTTCTGGGAAGTATTATTGCGGCGTTTCTACCCAGTAACGCGCGTAACATCGAAGCATGGCTGGCCGGTTTCATCGCGCTGGGCTGCGCGGGTTTGTTGGCGGGGTTTTATCCACAAGTGGCGGCCGGCGAAGTTATTGAGCTCAAACTAGCCTGGATTCCTTCCGCGCTGGAAATCGACTTTGTTTTACGTTTAGACGGCTATGCATGGCTCTTTGCCATGCTGGTTTCCATCATGGGCGCACTGATTGTGCTGTACGCACGCTATTACATGTCGCCCAAAGATCCAGTGCCCAGGTTCTTTTCATTTTTCTTGCTGTTCATGGGCTCCATGCTGGGTGTGGTTTTATCCGGCAATCTCATTCAGTTGGTGGTGTTCTGGGAACTCACCAGTTTGTCGTCTTTCATGCTCATTGCCTATTGGAACCACCGGCTTGACGCCCGCCGGGGCGCCCGAATGGCCCTAACCATTACCGGTATGGGCGGGCTGTGCCTGCTGGCAGGCATGCTGATGCTGGGTCACGTAGCCGGCAGTTACGACCTCGATAAAGTGTTGGCGGCGGGTGAGCAAATCCGCGCCCACCCCTGGTATACGGCCATTATTATTTTGGTGGCGGTGGGCGCCCTGACCAAAAGTGCCCAATTTCCGTTTCATATCTGGCTGCCGAATGCCATGGCCGCCCCCACCCCAGTATCCGCTTATCTACATTCGGCCACTATGGTGAAAGCAGGTGTCTTCCTGCTCGCGCGTTTCTGGCCGGTCTTGGCCGGCACCGATGAATGGTTCTGGATTATTGGCGGCGCTGGGCTTATTACGCTGGTCATGGGTTCTTACGCCGCGATTTTCCAGAATGACATGAAAGGGGTGCTGGCCTACTCCACCATTGGGCATCTGGGCCTGATTACCCTGCTGCTGGGCATGAATAGTACCTTGGGCCTAATTGCTGCTGTCTTCCACATGATGAATCACGCCACATTCAAAGCGTCGCTGTTCATGGCTGCGGGCATTGTCGACCACGAAACAGGCACCCGGGACATGTCGAGGCTATCGGGTTTACGACACGCCATGCCGGTGACCACCACCCTGGCGATTGTTGCGGCGGCATCCATGGCCGGCGTCCCCCTGCTGAACGGCTTTCTGTCGAAAGAAATGTTTTTTGCAGAAACCGTATTCGTGGCGCAAGGTTCCATTATTGAACAAATTCTGCCGCTTTGCGCCGTGGTGGCCGGCGCCTTTGCGGTGACGTATTCCCTTCGCTTCATCTACACTGTTTTTTTCGGGCCCGTTGCCACCGACCTGCCCAAGGCCCCGCACGAACCCCCTTTCTGGATGCTGGTTCCCAGCGCCTTATTGGTTCTAACCTGCCTGGTCGTGGGGATCTTCCCCCGCTACACATTGGGCCCACTCCTCCTGTCGGCCTCTAATTCCATCCTGGGTGCCGACACACCACCCTACAGCCTCAAGGTTTGGCACGGATTCAATCTGCCCCTGGTCATGAGCCTGGTCGCCCTGGCCGGTGGTATCGCCCTATGGCTCATCATGCGGCGCCTCGACAAAATGCATACCGGTCGCTCGCCGCTTCTTTACCGCCTGAACGGGCGCCAAACGTTCGAAGCCTTGCTTGAGTTTATCGATCGTGGCGCCTCACATCTGCTAGACTGGGTTGCTTCAGTTCGTCTGCAAACACAACTGATGCTGGTGGTTGCAGTAACCGTCGTGGTTGCCGCCTTGCCCTTATTGGAAAATGGCTGGTGGCAGCCCGAACTGGCAACACCGGTTAACCTGTTTTTCCTGGTGTTGTGGATCGCCGGCGGAGCCTGTGCGGTAGGCGCTGCCGTTCAAGCCAAATACCACCGTCCCGCTGCATTGGCCATGGCCGGTGGCGCCGGGCTCACCACGGCGATGACGTTCGCGTGGTTCTCAGCCCCCGATCTGGCCCTGACCCAATTAGTTGTGGAGGTGGTGACTGTTGTGCTTATTTTGCTGGGGCTGCGCTGGCTGCCGCCCCGTGTACGTGCAGAAGAAACGTACGTACTGGATCGCGTTAAAGCACTCACCCGACGTTCCCGCGACATCATTCTGGCCGTAGCCGGCGGCGCAGGCATTGCCGTGATCTCCTATGCCATCATGACACGCCCCTTCGACAACGAAATTTCTCGCTTTTTTGTTGCCAATTCGGTTCCTGAAGGGCATGGATCGAATGTGGTGAATGTCATTTTGGTCGATTTCCGCAGCTTCGACACCTTAGGGGAAATTTGCGTACTGGGTATTGTGGCGCTGATTGTCTATGCGTTGCTGCGTCGCTTCCGTCCGCCACCGGAAACCATTAAAGACGGCCCGTTACGTCGGCAAAAAGGAACAGGCCCCAATATTCCCGCAGAAGTGGAAAAGCCGGAACCGAAAGACGTATTAACGCCCAGTGGCCCGCTTAAAATACCAGCCGTTCTGGCCCGCCTTCTGCTACCCATGGCGGCGTTGGTTTCATTGTTTTTCCTTTTGCGAGGCCATAACCTGCCCGGCGGCGGCTTTATTGCCGGCCTTATTTTTGCCACCGCCATCATTTTGCAATATGTTGTGGGCGGTGTGCTGTGGGTCGAGGCCAGGCAAAACCTGAAACCCCAGTACTGGATGGGAATCGGTCTTTTAGTTTCAGCCGGCGCCGCGCTATCGGCCTGGTGGAGCATGCGCCCCTTTCTTTCCGCCTTCAAGCTTGAAGTGGCCATCCCGGGGGTCGGCATCATGCCTATTTCAACCGTGCTGATTTTCGATATTGGCGTTTATATGCTGGTCATCGGTTCAACCGTGCTGATTTTAGTGGCGCTTGCTCACCAGTCGCTGCGCTTCCGGCGTAAACCTGCCCCGGCACGCCCGACCCCCAGCCCAGAGGAGGCCGGCTAATGGAAATTGTTCTGGCATTGGCCATCGGTGTATTAACCGGCTCCGGTATCTGGCTTATTTTGCGCCCTCGCACTTTTCAGGTCATCATGGGGCTCACGTTACTGTCCTACGCCGTCAATTTATTCATCTTTTCTATGGGGCGGCTTACGATCGGCGCGCCACCGGTTATCGATGAAGCAAAAGGGCTGGATCCGGCACTTTACGCCGACCCGGTTCCCCAGGCACTGGTGCTCACTGCCATTGTCATTAGTTTCGCCACCACGGCATTGTTCCTGGTCGTTCTGCTGGCATCGCGCGGCTTGGCCGGAAATGACCATGTCGATGGGCGGGAGGCGGATCTGTGAACGCCCTGCTGACCCACTTCCCTATTTTGCCGGTCGTTATTCCCCTGGTTGTAGGGGGATTGCTGATTGTTATTAAAGACACGCATCGCCATTTCCGACTGGCGCTGTCGTTCGCCTCGATTGCGTTGCAATTGGCGGTTGCCATTCAACTCTTGTTCATCACGTCGGGGTACCAGCCCGATCTCTGGCCTTACCAGGTTGCGGTGTACTTATTAGGCGACTGGCCGGCGCCATTCGGCATTGTTGCGGTTGCCGACCGCCTGGCCGCCGTCATGCTCACGCTCACGGCTTTCCTGGGGCTCACTGTTCTCATGTATTCCACGGCACGCTGGGATCGCGCGGGCGTGCACTTTCTGCCGCTCTTTCAATTTTTGTTAATGGGACTGAACGGTGCATTTTTAACCGGCGACCTTTTCAACCTGTTTGTATTTTTCGAAGTCATGCTGGCGGCCTCTTACGGCTTAATGTTGCATGGTTCCGGAGAAATGAGGGTGACGTCCGGCTTGCATTACATTGCGGTCAACCTGGTTGCCTCATTGCTATTACTCATCGCCATCGCCCTGATTTATGGTGTCACCGGCACCTTGAACATGGCCGATTTGGCCATTCGAGCCGGTGAGCTTCAGGCAGGCGACCGGCGTTTGTTTGAAACCGCCGCCGCCATACTTGGAGTGGCCTTTCTTATTAAAGCCGCCGCCTGGCCTTTGAATTTTTGGCTGGCACCCGCCTACGCAAACGCCTGCCCTCCTGTTGCAGCGGTATTCTGCATTATGACCAAAGTGGGCATTTACGCCCTGCTGCGCCTGGGCTCGTTATTGCAGCCCACCGGAGCCCCGGCCGCGTTTGGCGGCGAATGGATGTACCCGGTCGGTCTAGCCACCCTTATATTCGGCACCATCGGCATATTGGCTGCCTACCATGCAGAGCGCGTCGCCTCGTACTGCGTCATCATTTCAGCGGGTACCCTGCTATCGGCGTTGGGAATGCCCGGAGTCGCCATGACTGGGCCGGCGTTGTTCTATTTAATCAGCTCCGTCGTCGCAACAGCGGCATTCTTCCTGCTGCTTGAAATGGTTGAACGCACCCGTAGCGTCGGCGCCGATATTCTGGCGGTCAGTATGGAAGCATTCGACCTGGACGACCCCGACGCCAACCTGTCGGAACGTACCGACACCGTGGTGGGCGTCGCCATTCCCGCCGCCATGGCGTTTCTGGGTCTGAGCTTTATTGCCAGCGCCATTTTAATTGCCGGACTTCCGCCCTTGTCGGGTTTTGTGGCCAAATTTTCTTTGTTATCGGCAGCTTTTCAAACCTCTGAAACCATGCCCTCAATGGCGGCATGGTTCCTGGTTGGCGCTGTTCTGTTTGCCAGTCTGGCGGCCATTCTTGCTTTGGCGCGTACCGGCATTCGCCTTTTTTGGGCAAATGAAACGGTTACGCCACGTTTACGCGTCAGTGAGGCCACACCGGTGGCCGCGCTGGTATTTGCCGGCATTGCCCTGGCTATCTGGGCTGGGCCGGTACTGGACTTCATGAACGAAACAGCCATCTCACTGGACAATCCCGAGACCTATATTGATGCCGTCCTGTCGCATGACCCTGTACGTAAACTGGGGAACGGAGGCGGGTCATGAAAAAAGTGATTAACTGGTTAATGCTGCCGGCGCTGTTAACCGTGTTATGGCTACTGCTTAACCAAACATTGGCATGGTCCCAGGTTGTATTAGGTGCGGTGTTGTCGCTGCTACTTGCTTGGGCGGCCATGGCCTTGCGCCCATTGCGCTCGCATCCCAAAAAACCGCTTGTCATTATCAGTTTGTTTTTTAAAGTCGTCGTCGACATTACAAAGTCAAACATTGCCGTTTTCAAGATTATCTGGTTCAAGCCGGCCAATCACACGCCGGGATTTATCCGCATTCCACTTGAACTTAAAGACCCGCACGGCTTGGCGGCTTTGGCTTGCATCCTAACGTATACGCCGGGTACGGTCTGGTCGGGATATTCCGACGAAAGCGGCGTCATGACCCTGCATGTACTCGACCTGGAAGACACTCAAGTTTGGATTGACCTCGTTAAAAACCGTTATGAACGCCCACTGATGGAGATTTTCGAATGATGGATACCGTTCTGATCTGGGCCGGCACGTTCGCCCTGTTTTGTTTTGCCCTGGCCTTCACCTGCGCCACCATACGCCTGCTGCTGGGCCCCACGCCTCAAGATCGCGTATTGGCGGTGGACACCATGTATATCAATGGGATTTGCATCGTCCTGGTGCTAGGGGTGAATTTTGCCACCAGCGTTTACTTCGATATCGCCCTTGTTATGGCGCTGTTCGGCTTTATCAGCTCGTCGGTCATGGCTAAATTCCTGTTTAAAGGCGAGGTCATTCAGCCATGAACAGTCTGCCTCTATGGGCTTCGATCCCGGCCACACTTATGTTGATTGTCAGCGGCGTTCTAACCCTAACCGGGTCACTGGGCTTGTTGCGTTTCAAGCGGTTCTACTCGCGCATGCATGCCCCCACCCTGGGTAACACACTGGGTGTCACGTTAGTCTTGCTTTCCTCAGCACTTGTCTCCAGCGCCCTGTTGCAACGCGCGGTTATTCACGAACTTCTTATCACTTTCTTTCTGATTGTGACATCGCCGATTACCGCGATTTTGCTCATGCAAGCCGGGCTACGCCGCGACCCGCGCCAGCCTTTGTCGAATGACAGCCACGATGTCGTCGACTCTGACTGAAAACTTTTTTTACGTTTAGGGTAGTTAAGAATTAGGGTTTGTGCCAATATAAAAGCGTGTTATTCATCCTTAACGGAGGGAACAATGACAAGCACAAAACGAATTGGTATCTTAACTTTGGCCTTGGGCGGCGTTTTTGCCATGGCGAGCGCCAACGCTCAAACCCAAACACCCGAACAGCGTTACCAACAAGAACTACGTCAATGCGAGCAGCTTAGCCCAACCGTGGATATGCAGGCATGTAAACGCGAAGCCGGCGCTGCACTGCAAGCCTCCCGACGTGGCAACCTGCAAAACCACAACGGTATGAATTACGATCAAAACAGAACAGAACGGTGCGCGGCATTACCCGCCGGCCAGCGTGATGAATGCATGATGCAAATGTCGGGCCAAAACACCCGCACCATGGGGAGCGTTGAAGAAGGCGGCATTTTGCGGGAAACAACCATTACCGTTCCGGCAACCCAGTAACACTGCCTGGTATGCGGTTCGGGCTAAAGCTCGAGCTGCATTCCCATTTCCACCACCTTATTCGGTGGAATCTTGTAGAACCGTGTACTACGCGCCGCGTTACGGGCCATGAAGGCAAACAACACACGACGCCAACGCTGATGCCACGCAATTTTGCGTACCACAATAATGCTTTGACGCGATAAGAAGTAAGACATTTGCATCGGCTCAAGCTCGACTTCCGGATGTTCCTGAGCAACCTGCTCCAGCAGCTGCGGCACATTGGGCTCTTGCTTAAAACCCCAACGCGCCACGATTTGCCACGATGACCGACTGATGTGCTCCAACTGGTAGCGCTCGGTATACGAAACGTAAGGTACGTCGGCCACGTCAACCGTAACAAACAAAACGTGCTCATGCAGAACTTTGTTGTGTTTCAAATTGTGCAGCAATGCCGGCGGCACTGTGTTCACAATCATGCTCATGAAAACAGCGGTGCCGGGAACCCGATTGGGCGGATATTCCTCGAGGCCCTGCATAAACTGCTTTAGCGGCTGCTGGCCATCGGCCAACGTATGATGAATTTGATCGCGTCCGGTTTTCCAGGTCAACATTAATGTTAGCAACACGATCGCAATCGAAAACGGCAACCAACCCCCATCGACAATTTTTTGCGTATTCGACGTGAACAACAAAATGTCGATGAGCAAAAACAAAGTTAGCAGCACAAACCAACCCGCCCGACGCAAACCGGTACTACCGCGCGGAAGGACGGAAAATGCCAGCAGGGTTGTCATAAGCATGGTGGCCGTTACGGCAAAGCCATAAGCACTGGCCAAGTTCGCCGAAGATTGAAACCCCAGCACGAGGACCATGACCCCAACAAACAACGCCTGGTTCACCCGCGGAAGAAAAATTTGCCCTTCTTCTTTTGCGGATGTATGCAAAATTTCCATACGTGGCCAGAATCCAAGTTGTACCGCCTGGCGCGTAACCGAAAAAGCGCCTGAAATAACGGCCTGAGATGCAATAACGGTTGCCATCGTGGCCAAAACAACCAGAGGAATCAGCCCCCATGAGGGCGCCATAAGAAAGAAAGGGTTACGCAACGTGGAAGGGTCGGCAATTAAAAGCGCCCCTTGCCCGAAATAACACAACAACAAGCCTGGCAAAACAATGCCGAACCATGCGCGGCGGATGGCACTGCGGCCGTAATGCCCCATGTCGGCGTAAAGCGTTTCCGAACCCGTTAGCGCCAACACCACCGCACCCAGCAACAAATAAGTGCTGAAAGGTGCGTCATCCATAAGCCGAAGCGCCCATAGGGGATTCAGGGCCAAAAGAATATCCGGTGTCTGAAAAATACGCCAGGCCCCCAAAATACCGATTACGGTAAACCAGACCAGCATAATCGGACCGAAAAACTTGCCAATTGCACCGGTTCCGTGACGCTGCACCAGAAACAAGGCAATGATCAGGCCCGCGGCGATGGGCACAACCCAGTCGTCGAACGTGTGGGAAACAACACTGACCCCTTCTACCGCAGACAGCACCGAGATTGCGGGGGTAATTACGCTATCGCCATAAAACAAACAGGCCCCGATGAGCCCAAGTACCGTAATCACCCAGCGTTTGCGACCTGAACGACCCCGCCCGGCCAGCTCCATTAACGAAAGTGTGCCCCCCTCGCCTTTGTTATCGGCCCTTAACATTAAGGTGACGTACTTAAGCGACACCACAATCATTAACAGCCAAAACAAAAGAGACAGAACGCCCAGAACCTCTTCAGTACTATAGGTGCCAAAATGGGATAAAGCCGCGCGAACGGTATAAAGCGGGCTGGTGCCAATATCGCCGTAAACCACGCCAAGCGCACCCACAACCAACGCAGAACGAGCGGTTGAACCTGTATGGCCGCTTTCCGACACCGAATGATTTGACATAAAAAACCTTGTTGAACACCGGGTAAAGGATTAACCCCGGTTCAGCCCGGCACCGATGCGTGGGCCGGGAAACACAATATTAATACGGGTGCCGCTAAACTCGGGACGACTAACCAGTTTCCAACCGGCACCATGCGCCTGCGCAATTTCCTGCACAATAGCCAGGCCCAACCCCGACCCTTCGCTCTCTGCTTTGGGCGCACGATAAAACGCCTCAAAAGCGCGCAACTGCGCTTCGGGAGCAATGCCACTGCCATTGTCCTCAACCGACATAGACGGCGGCGTTTGCCCCACATGCAATACGATACGGGTTGCGCCTTTAGCGTAGCGCAAAGCGTTATCAATCAAATTGCTTAGCAATGCCTCAAGCAACAAAGGATCGGCATCCACCCACACCGGAAACTCCGGCGCGTGCAACTGTAAATCAATCTTGTGCGACCGCGCAACCGGTACCCATTCCAACGCGGTTTGACGCACCCAATCGGCCAAATCAAGCCGACGGAACGTTTCCTTGATTTGCGCCGACGAATCGGCGCGCGCCAACACCAGCAATTGTTGGCCTAAACGAATCATTCGATCGGTTACCGCTTTGATGCGTTCAGCCCGCGCACGCACATCATCGGGCAGAGGTTGCGCCAGCATGAGCTCGCATTCAAGACGCAGGCCGGTTAATGGCGTTCGTAACTGATGCGCGGCATGACCCACGAAACGACGTTGCCCTTGGGTTGCCTCGTTCAAACGCGCAAGCAAATCGTTAATATGGTTAACAACGGGCGCCGCTTCGGTTGTTACTCCTTCGATACTCAACGGAGACAGATCATCGGCAGAGCGCTGCTGTATTTCGTCGGCCAGTTTGTTTACCGAGCTGAGCCCCGACTTAACGCCCACCACCAGAACCCAAATGAACAGCAGCACCAGAATGGCCTGGCCGGCAAGCATAATCCAGAAAATATCGCGCAGCACCCAGACCGACAAATTAATTCGGCTGGTAATGATCCATGTAACAGCCAGGTCGACCGCCACCAGAAACATAACCGGTGGCAGTAAACGGAGAATTAAATGTCGCGCCAGCGACCCACGGGGAAAAAGCGTGCGCAAAGGTTTGAAATCAAGACGCACTGTCAAGATCAAGAAGATAGCCGAAACCACGAATGGTCTGGATGCCTACGCCCTTACCTTCCAGGCGCTTGCGCAGGCGGTAAATATAGACTTCGACCGCGTTCTCGCTGAAGTCGCCATCCCAGGCCGACAGCGAATTGACGATTTGCCGTTTGGTGACCACCCGACCGGCGCGCCCCATGAGCATTTCAAGCACTGAGAGCTCTCGTACCGACAAATTAAGGCGATCTCCGTTAATACGGACCTCCCGCCCCACGGTGTCGAACGACAGTTGGCCCACCTCAATGGTAGGCTGAGCCTGACCCGCCCGCCGTCTGGCAAACGCCCTTACACGGGCGGCAAGCTCAGCAAGTTCGAAGGGTTTGGTAACGTAATCGTCGGCGCCGGCATCCAGGCCGGCAACACGGTCGTCCAGCCCATCGCGCGCGGTAAGAATCAAAACGGACTCTTGGTGGCCGTTGGCACGAATCTGGTTAAGCAAATCCAACCCGCTGACATCAGGCAGGTTCAGATCCAGAATAAGTAAATCGTAATCTTGCGCTTTTAGCGCCTTAAGCGCCGGTGCACCGGCCTCAAGCCAATCGACGGCGTAACCCTGCGCGGTTAAAAACTCGCGCAGCGCATGGCCCAACGTGGTGTCGTCTTCAATTACCAGAACTCGCATGCGCAGATTCTAGCGCTTTTTCTCCAGGACGGGTAATGAATCCCACTTTCTGCATGCCCGCCTGCTTCGCACCGGCCATAATTTGAGCCAACACATCGTAACGTGTGTCACGATCGGCGCGAATGTGAAGATTTGGCTGCGGCTCGAGAACAGCCTGTTCCGCAAGCAACTGGGGTAAGGCGTCGAGCGTTACCGCCTGCTCGTTCCAGAAAATTTGACCCTGCGCATCGACGGCCAAATCGATGATATCGGGCTTCTGTGTAACGGGTTCAGACGAAGCCTGCGGCACATTGATTTGGATCGAATGCGTCAGCAACGGGGCCGTCACCATGAAAATAACCAACAGTACCAACATGACGTCAATCAGCGGCACCATGTTGATTTCCGATTGCGTCTGGCCACCGCCGTTGTTATTAAAGCTGCCGAATGCCATATTGAATCCTGCCCTGAAATTTACACATTAAGCCTGGGCGGCGCGAGTGGCCGGCCGTTTCGAGCTTACTTGCTGACCGGTCGTAAGGAAGGTGAACAGGTCGTGCGCAAAAGCATCGAGCCGTGCCAGATAAACCCGGTTGGTACGCACAAAAGCGTTATACGCCAATACAGCGGGAATGGCTACGGCCAAACCCAACCCGGTCATCACCAACGCCTCGCCCACAGGCCCGGCAATACGGCTGATTGAAACGCCGTCCGACAAGCCAATGCCGATCAGTGCATGATAAACACCCCACACCGTACCGAACAACCCCACAAACGGCGCGGTTGAGCCAATGGAAGCCAGCACGGTAAGACCGTTCTCAAGCTTGGCGGTTTCTTCATCGATGACCTTACGAATGGTGCGAGTGACAAACGCATTGGTAGAGCCTTTTTCCTCCAGCCGTACCGCACCGTATTTTTCATGGTGGTTGCGTGCATGAATGGCATGACTGGCCAAATGAGAAAAGGGTTCGTTGGCACCATGCGTGGCAATTTCATTCTCTACTTGTTCCAGCGAACTGGCCGCCCAAAACTGCTGCAGGAATCGTTCCGAGCGACGGCCGATACGCCAGTTCGTAATTGACTTCACAAAAATCAAATACCAGCTGGTCAGCGACATCAGCACCAGAATCACGAATAAGGCTTTGCCCACCATGTCGCTTTGCGCGATGAATTCGAGCATCCCGGGCTGTTCCTGCGTGATACCGGCCATTTCAGTTAATACCGGTGCCGCCGAATTCGTGGCTTCCTGCACCAATGTGGTCGTTGATTCGATACTTTCGCTTGCCGCCTGAGCAACGATTGTGATCAATGATTGCAATACTTCAGACATAGGTCTTCCTATAAGACAAATTCAAAAGGGATATCCGCCAGCGCCGGGTAAGCCACACCATTTTCTGTGTACGGACGGAAACGGGCCTTGCGTGCCGCGTCTAGGGCCGCATTATCCAAACGGGGATGACCCGACGAACGCTGTACCGACACTTTCTGAACATCTCCTTGCGGAGAAATCAGCACGCGAACCACGACGCGCCCGGTTTCACCACGCCGGATAGAGAGACGGGGATACTCGGGTACGGGGCGACGCCCCTGGTAATCAACCTGCCCCACCACGCGTGGGCGGTCGGGATCGACCGGCGCCTGCGGTGCTTTGGGCGGTGCTTTCTCGCTTGCCTGCCCACCCGCCTGAGCGGTTTTCTCGGCCTTGGTTACATCGGGCTTGGGCTGTGGCTTAGGTTTCGGCTTGGGCTTGGGTTTTGGCTCGGGTTTAGGCTTGGGCTGTGGCTCGGGTTTAGGTTCCGGTTCCGGCACAGGCTTCGGTTCAGGCTTTGGCTCAGGCTCAGGCTCCGGCAACAGCATCTCGGGTTCAGGCATTTCCGTTGGCGTCCATTCGGGTTCAGGAATGGGCTCGGGTTCCGGTTCGGGCATGATTTCCGGCTCGGGCATCTCGGTGGGTGTCCACTCAGGTTCCGGGATAGGTTCGATCTCGGGTTCAGGCTCCTCGACTGGTTCAACGGTTTCTTCGGCCGGTGCCGTATCGACCACCTCATCGGAAATTTCAACATACTGAATAGTCGTGGCTTCCGGCAAGGAAAGCTCGGATTGCTGCTCGGACGAGAACCAAATGGTGGCAGCCAATACTGCATGAACGCCGAGCATGCCCGCAAGGGCAAAAAGCTTGACGCCATAAGATGGCTGGCCGGGGCCGGAGGAATGAAACGACATGAACGAAACGACTTAAGTGAAAGTGGCAAGACCATGCTTGCCGCCCGTAGATAACGGAAAACGCAACAATAACAGAAATGCGAATTATTCGCAATATTAAAACATGTTTTCTATCATTCAGGCTTTTTTAACACTTGCACCAGCGTTCGCAATTGGGCATGCAACGACCAGAAAGAATCTTCGCCTAGTTCAGCAAGGATGTGTGACTCCACCTGCGCTACGGCCTTGTCGCAATCGTCCAGCAAAACCTGCCCTTTGCGCGTTAATACAATGGGAATAACCCTGCCCTGCGCCGCTTCCAATCGCCGTGAAATCAGGCCTTTACGCTCCATTAAATTCACCATTTCATTAGCCGATTGCGGTGAAATCAAAGAGCGTTCGGCCAATTTGGCGTTCGACATATGAGCATGGGTACGAAATACAGAAAGAAACGTATATTGGGCCACTGTTAGCCCGAACGGGGCCAGGCGCACACGCAGTTGTTTATTAAGCTTTCTGTCGAGCCTGCCAATAAGGTAAGCAAACCCGGTGGGATGATCAGGCAAGGCTTGACGTGAATCAATTTGCTTTTTTACTGAGCTCATAATGTAGTTGCCTGTCGTTTGAACTGGAGGTAGTATAAGCCTATGTCAGGTAATCTGATATACACGGAAAATAATCATTGGGTAAAAGTGTTGCCGTAAGTGTGCAATACGTTAGCCCGGCCAGCAACACATTCTGCTTGTTGTTGTGCATTACATCCTGGAGACACGCATGAAACGTTTATTCAAAACGACTATTCTCGCAGCCGCATTGGGCCTCACCGTTTCAACGGCTTCCGCTGAAGAGCTTGATATCGGTGTGGTATTGTCGTTAACCGGCCCCGCATCCGGTCTGGGCATTCCAACCAATACAGGCTTTAAATTATGGCCCGATACAGTCGGCGGCCTGAAGTACAACCTTATTGTGCTCGACGACGCCAGTAACCCTGCGCAGGCCCAGAAAAACGCACAAAAGCTGGTTACTGAAGACAAGGTCGACGTCATCCTGGGCTCCAGCACCACCACCCCGGCCATTGCCATGGGCGAAACCGCCGCTAGCAGCAAAACCGTTCAGCTCGCGATTTCCCCGGCCGAGTTTCCCGACGGTAAAGGCACCTGGACATTCCGTTTGCCACAATCGACCGGCGTGATGGCCGGCGGTATTATTAATCACATGAAGGCCAACGATATTAAAAGCTTTGCCTTCATCGGCTATAACGACGCTTATGGCGACAGCTGGTTTCGCGACCTTAAAGAGCAGGCCGAAGCAGCCGGCATCAAAATTACCACTGAAGAGCGCTACGCCCGTGCCGACACCAGCGTAACCGCGCAAGCACTCAAAGCCATTGCCAGCAAACCCGACGCTATCGTCATTGTGGCTTCCGGCTCAGGCTCGGCCATGCCCCACACTACTGTGGTCGATCGTGGCTTCAAGGGCACGATTTACCAAACCCACAGCGCAGCTTCACGCGACCTGATCCGTCTGGGCGGAAAAGCCGTTGAGGGCTCATTCGTTATCTCGGGTTTGGCGGTATTGCCTGAAGGCCTGCCGGAAGACCACCCCTCCAAGAAATTGGCAACTGACTTTGTCAATGCCTACGAGAAAGAATACGGAGCGGGTACCCGCAATCAGTTCGCCGCCCATGCCTTCGATGCCTGGCTAATTTTAGACAAGGTTGTTCCCGTCGCCTTGAAAAAAGGGAAGCCCGGTACGGAAGAGTTCCGCGTGGCCCTTAAAGACGCACTGGAAAATTACGGCAGCATTCCTATTACGCAGGGCGTCATCACTTACACGAAAGATGACCACTTCGGCTTCGACGACCAGGCACGCATGATGCTTACCATTGAAGACGGCGCATTCAAAGCGGCTAAATAACAGCCGTGCCCGGCAGTAGTAGCCTATAGAAGGCGCACAAAAAAACCACTTGGTTTACCAAGTGGTTTAATTTTTTCACGAAATTGAGTGGTGGGTGCTACAGGGGTCGAACCTGTGACCTACGCCTTGTAAGGGCGCCGCTCTACCAACTGAGCTAAGCACCCCTTGTTCCATTTTTATCAACAATAACAGTTGTTTTTTGTTGAACTGAAATGGGGTCACTTCACTTCGTGTAACGCGAGTCGAATTATAGACAACTATTTTTATTGTTGCAAGTTGGCTACCTTAACGACCCGCGTAACCAAAGCCGAATAACGGCCAAACAACGCCAGATTAGTTAACAGCGTCTTTCAGGGCCTTACCAGGACGGAACTTGGGCACTTTGGCTTTCTTGATTTTGATTGCTTCGCCAGTGCGCGGATTACGGCCTGTACGGGCGGCACGCTCGGAGACGGCAAATGTACCGAAACCCACAAGGGTCACGCTGCCTTTCTTTTTAAGCGTGGTTTTAACTGCACCAATGAATGCCTCTAGAGCGCGACCGGCGTCGGCTTTTGAAAGGTCTGCTTTGGTGGAAATGTGCTCGATAAGCTCAGTTTTATTCATTAAGGATTACCCCTAAAAATTATTATTGCCAAGCAAGAAAACCCCAGCTTACTTGGCACCCCATTAACAAACACAGCACTGTTTTGCGCTGCCGTGAACTGCTAAAAACTGTTTGCCTTTAAACCAGGTTGGTATTCGAAGGCCAAGGCATATTAAGCCTAGGAACCCCGGGTATGTCAAGCAAAAAAAGCTGAAAACCCGCATAACCATTATGTTCGGCGACACAGCCTGTGCCCCGTAATATAAAACTGCAAGTCAACAAATACAATACCCAGGAAACAATTCGTGCCAGAAAATTTTATCTGTTTGTTATGGATACAACGCTACAACGCCTATTAAGGTAACAACGCCTGGTCGAAATCACTAAGCAAATCCTGCGTATCCTCGATACCCACGGACACCCTGAGCATGTTGTCGCCAATGCCCATCAACGCGCGTTTTTCGGGCCCCATTTCATAGTAAATAGTATGGGCAACAGGCAACACCAAGGTTCGTGTATCGCCCAAGTGGGTCGCCAGTACAAGCACCTTCAAACGATTCAGGAAATCAAATACGTCGATTTCAGAAACCAGCTCAACTGAAAGCAACGCGCCAAAGCGCCCATTGAAATAGTCGGCGGCCCGCTGGTGTTGAGGGTGCGCCGGCAAGCCGGGATACATGACTTTCGACACCTTGTCGTGCGAATCCAGATATTGCGCCAGCGCCAACGCGTTGCCACACGCCCTATCCATACGCAACGATAAAGTTTCCGCCCCAACAGCCAGGCGATGAGCGGCGTCTGAGCCTAGCGTTGCCCCCATGTCGCGCAAGCCTTTCTTCTTGATTTGGGTGAGCCCCCACATGGTTGGCTTGCCTTTACGATAAGCATCAGCAATATTGGGATACACCGACCAGTCGAATAAACCGGTTTCGGTCACCATACCGCCCAAGGCATTACCATGCCCGCCAATATATTTAGACAACGAATTCACCACCAGCGACGCTTTGAAATCGATACCGCGGCACAACCAGGGAGACGACAACGTGTTGTCGACCACATACACCAACCCCTCTTGTTCGCACCATTGCCCCACACCTTTCAAGTCGGCGATTTGGGTGCCTGGGTTGGCAATGGTTTCCGTGAAAACCATACGTGTTTCTTTGCGGCGCGCAGCCTTCACCTGCTCAACATCCGTTGCGTCAACCAGCGTGACATCCACACCCAGTTCGGACAAAGTCCCGAACAGGCTGTTGGTGTTGCCGAAAATATACTGGCTGGAGATAAGGTGGTCGCCTTTTTTCAGCAGCGTAAAGAAAGTAGCGGTAAGCGCCGCCATGCCGGTGGAAAACGAAACCGAGCTGACGCCCCCTTCCATTTGCGTCACTTTCTGCTCCAGTGCCGCAGTGGTAGGCGTGCCTTGCCGCGCATAGGTAAACCCCGATTTGCCCTGAAAGACAGCAGCAAGTTCCCGTGCATCGGCAAACGCATATTCCGTTGATGGGTGCAACGGTTTATGAACCCCGCCATGTTCAACCCCACTGCGGCGGTCGGAATGCAGGATAGTGGTGGAAAATCCGTTGGTTTTCATTTGATTCTCAAGCTTTTTGTGCTGTGCGTTGGCGCACGGTTTCATATAAACAAACGGCGCCGGCCACGCTCACATTCAGGCTTTCAACAGAGCCCAGCATGGGAATGTGCACCAGTTCATCGCAGGTTTCACGCGTTAAGCGCCGCATCCCCTCACCTTCTGCACCCATGACCCACGCCATTGGTCGCGTTGCCTGAACAGTATGAAGCGAGCCGGAAGACTGATCGTCGGTTCCCACCAGCCAAACATTGCGCTCTTTAAGGCGGCGCATGGTGCGAGCCAGGTTTGTGACCATAAGATAAGGAACCGTTTCTGCGGCGCCACAGGCAACACGTTGAACCGTTGCATTCAACCCCACGGCGCGATCTTTCGGCGCAATCACTGCATGCACACCGGCCGCGTCAGCCGTACGCAAACAGGCACCCAGATTGTGCGGGTCGGTCACCCCGTCGAGCAGAAGCAACAAAGGGGTTTCACCCCGGTCTTCAAGCAGGTCAAGCACTTCGTCGATGTCTTGCGCCAAGACCTGTTTGTCGGCCATGGCCAGCACACCCTGATGTTTTAACCCCTTGGCAATGCCATCAAGCCGTTGGGCAGGCACTTGCAACACCTTAACCCCAGCCTGACCGGCTTGTTGCACCAACGCATGCATTCGTTTGTCGCGGCGCGAAGCATCGACATACACTTCCTTAACTGAAGACGGAGCATGGCGTAAACGGGCTACCACTGCGTGAAAGCCCGCCAAAACCTGATGGGACGACATAAATTTCCTTGAAAAACAGCGATTCGCTAACCGCTATTTTAAACGCCGTCGCCCCAAAACCCTACTTGCGCCCACGCCGCCCGGCTTTACGGCCTGAAGAACCTTGTTTTTGCGGCGATGTGCTGCGTTTTGCGGCAGCACGCCGCTGGCGCGCATTGGTACCCTTCAGAGCCGGCGGCTTGGAGGAAGCCGCCTTTTTCACGCGCTTGGGTGCGACACCGCCTGGATCCTCAACAGCCTTTTGCAGCGTCTTGAAACTGGTGTCCTTAACCAAACGAAACTCAATACGACGCGCCTCAAGGTCAACACGCGCGACCTGCACATGTACTGCATCGGTTAAGCGATAACGAATACCCGTGCGCTCACCGCGCAACTCGTGCATGGCTTCGTTGTACTGGAAATAATCGGAGCCCAACTCCGATACATGCACCATGCCTTCCACAAACAAGGTGTCCAACGTAATGAAAATGCCGAACGGCGCAACGCCCGTCACGCGGCCACTGAATACTTCACCCACATGTTCTTTCACAAACCAGCATTTAAGCCACGCCTCAACATCGCGCGAAGCATCGTCGGCACGGCGTTCACGCGCCGACAACAATAAACCCAGTTTTTCCCAAACCGCTTTTTCCTGATCTTTCTTGGGCAACGCTGAAATAGCGGGTGCATCGTCGATTTGGGGAATATAGCGACGCCCTTCGATCACTGACTTGATAACGCGATGCGTGAGTAAGTCGGGATAACGCCGGATGGGCGAGGTAAAGTGAGCGTAATGTTCGTACGCCAAACCAAAGTGACCCGACTCTTCAGGGCTGTAGATAGCCTGCTGCATCGATCGCAAACACATGGTTTGAATAACTTCGTAATCGGGGCGCCCACGCGCGGCCTTTATTAGCCGGGCGTAATCTTCGGTGGAAGGGTCATCCCCCCCTGTTAGGGAAAGACCGATATTGCGAAGGTAATCGCGCAGTTGTTGCAGCTTTTCGGGTGTTGGGCCCTCATGAACGCGATACAAGCCGATGCGCTTGTTGCGCTTCATGAAATCAGCCGCACAGGTGTTGGCGGCCAACATACATTCTTCAATTAAGCGATGGGCGTCATTACGTTCATAAGCCACAATTTTTTCAATGCGGCCCAAGGGGTTGCAAAGAATTTTCGTTTCAACCGTGTCGAAATCAATCGCTCCGCGCTTAGCACGGCTTTCAAACAACAGTTGGAACAAGTCATACAAATGACGAACATGGGGGTAAACCGCACTCATGCCTTTGGCTGCAGGGCCATCGGGTTGTTGCAGCGCCGACCACACTTCGGTGTAGGTTGTGCGGGCATGCGAATGGATAACCGCATTGTAAAACTGATAGGCTGACACGGTACCGGCCTTGGCGCCCGACGCAGAAATAACCATATCGCATACCAGCACCACGCGATCAACGTGCGGGTTCAGGGAGCAGATACCGTTAGACAAGGCCTCCGGCAACATGGGAATAACGCGCCGGGGAAAGTACACACTGGTACCCCGTTCAATCGCGTCGTCGTCAAGCGGATCACCCGGCTTCACATAATGGCTTACATCGGCAATGGCAACCAATAAGCGCCAGCCCGGGCGCCGACGCTTTTCCGTACCCAGATTCACCGGTTCGCAAAACACGGCGTCATCGAAGTCGCGGGCATCTTCACCGTCGATGGTTATAAAAGGCACATCGCGCAAATCGACACGCCCTTCAAGGTCCGGCTGCCTTACCGACGAGGGCGTACGCTCGGCCTGGCGCACCGCCGCGTCGGAAAACTCGTGGGGAACGTCGAACTTGCGCACCGCAATTTCAATTTCCATGCCCGGGTCATCAATTTCGCCCAATACCTCAACCACCCTGCCCAACGGCTGCGTGTGACGCGTGGGTTGTTGCACGATTTCCACCGTAACCACCTGCCCAGGTTGAGCAGCCCCCGTCTCACCGGCAGGAATGAGTACATCGTGCTTAATGCGCTGATCTTCCGGCACCACAATATGCGCACCGCGTTCGTACAAAAACCGGCCGACCAGACGGTTGGTTTTACGTTCAACCACTTCCACAATCGTAGCTTGCGGGCGCCCACGATAATCGCCGTCAACCTTCGCCAGGACGCGATCACCATGCAGCACTTTGAGCATTTCGCGTGGCAAGAGGAACACATCAGGACCGCCGTCTTCACGCACCAGGAACCCAAAACCATCGCGATGCCCCTGAACCCGGCCCGCGATGAAATCCATTTTCTTGTTGACCAATAACTTGCCGCCGGCGTTATAGAGCAGCTGGCCGTCGCGCTCCATGGCGCGCAGGCGGCGGTCGAAACCGGTGGATAAAGGGACTTGAGCCCCCAGACTGCGGGCGAGGTCTTCTACGCCAATGGGTTTGCCCACTTGCCGCAGTTGCGCAAGAATAGATTCGCGACTGGGCACTTCGGGGTCGAAATCGGCGGGCAGCAACGGCAGCCCGGCGTCGAGCTCGTCGCCATTTAAATCAGACTCATTAGGGGGGGGGGTTTTTGTTCGCTTAACCAAGTAGGGTACTTCCCATTAACTGAAAAACTGTTGTATAATTTTGTTCTTGTCGATTTGCGTAAGCACCGGCAAACCACGCAGGCTTACAAAGCTATGCGGGTGCAAAAATGTAGTGCTTTAACAGGGCTTACATTAGCATACTCTTAAGTTTTTAAGGGCCCAGGTGGCGGAATTGGTAGACGCGCATGGTTCAGGTCCATGTGCCGCAAGGTGTGGAGGTTCGAGTCCTCTCCTGGGCACCAGTGCCATATATAGAAAACCCAGCTAAGCAGCTTGTTTAGCTGGGTTTTTTGTTTTCCGATCCACAAAAATTTCTGGACGAACCGGCTTTCTGGTATCAGAATAATCATTAAAAATGTAACAAAAAATTCAACTAGGGGGGTGCTTGCATGTCTAGCCTTACCGACAGCCAGCTCGCCATGGCTGAGGCCCTGCCAAGCATGATCTGGACGGCCACGCCCGAGGGGGTGGTGGATTACGTTAACCATGTATTTGAGGATTACACAGGCGAAACAGCCGACCAGCCGGGGCAAATTGATTGGCTGTCTGTCGTTCACCCAGACGACAAAGCCCCCACGCTTGCCATTTGGGCGAAATGCATTGAGTCCAGTACGCCTTATCGAACTGAATTTCGCATTATCCATAAGGCCAGTCATGCTTACCGCTGGCATTATGTGGCTGCCAGCCCGCACTTCAACGAAAGCGGCAAAGTTGTGCGCTGGTACGGTATCACTACCGACATTCACGATTCTAAACTCGCTCATAAAGCCGTAGAACAGGCGCATCAAGAGTTACGACGCCTGCTGGCGTTACAGGAACTTGAAACCCGTCTGCTTGAACAAATTAGCGCAGAACATGGATTGCACGATATTCTCGACGAAATTACGCACACCGTCGACCAAATCATTCCTGATGTCTGCTCATCGATTTTGCTCGTGGAAAACGGGCACCTGCGGCATGGATCCGCCCCCAGCCTACCTAAAAAGTACAACGAAATGATCGATGGCTTTCCGGTCGGTGAAGGTGTCGGGTCATGCGGCACCGCAGCGGCACGAGGCCGGCCGGTTATTGTCTCGGATATCCTTGCCGATGCGTTGTGGAACCAATACCCCGACATCACCCGCGCACTAGGTATGCGTGCGTGCTGGTCAACACCCGTATTAAATACCGACAACAAGGTCCTGGCCACGTTCGGCATGTATTACGCTCGACCCATGACCCCTTCGCCTGAGGATCTGGCTTTAATAGAACGCATTTGCCAGTTTGTCAGAATCGTTATCGAGCGCACGCGCTACCGTGAACAAGCTCATGCGCACGAGGCCCGGTTTCGTGCCATAGCTCAAGCCAGCGGCGACATCATCTGGGAATACAACCTAAACACCTCCAGCATGTGGTACAGCGAGGGAATGCAGCATGTATTCGGCCATGACCCAGCCCACGATGCCGAGCTGGGCAAGGCACTTCTTGCCACGAAATACATACATGAAGATGACCGTGATGCCGCGCTTACCGCCCTGGAATCAGCCACGCAAAAAGGCGAACCCTGTGAAATTGAATATCGATGGCTGCGGGCGAACGGCCAATACGCCCATGTGGTAAATCGCACGGTCGTTATCCCCGGCAAAAATGGCAACCCAACGCGTGTGGTTGGCTCAATTGCCGACATCACCGAGAAAAAGCTGCTTGAAGAACAACTTCGTCACTCTCAACGTCTTGAGGCGGTAGGCCAACTAACCAGTGGTATCGCACACGATTTCAATAACCTGCTTACGATCGTTTTGGCTAATGCGGGTCAGCTTGCTGATGAACTGCCTTCGGGAAGCCAACAGCAATTTCTTGCGGCCATGATGAAAACGGCGGCAACCAAAGGTGCAGGGTTAATTCGCAACTTAATGGCATTTTCACGCCAGCAAGAACTTCATGCCCGGCCTGTGCATGTCAATAGCCTGATTATCGACATGCGAGATCTGATCAAACATACGCTAGGCACGCATTTCTCATTGCATGTACACCTGCAAGCCAATCCATGCATTGCCTTTATCGACCCCAGCCAGCTTGAAAGCGCGCTGCTCAATTTAACGGCGAACGCGCGCGATGCCATGAACGATGCGGGCGCCCTGACCATTCGCACGGCAAACGTCAGGTTTGATTCGTTGAAAACATCAACCAAATCGAACAACAAAGGTACATTCGTCATGGTTGAGGTCAGCGACACCGGTAGCGGTATTGATACACAAATCAAAGAAAGAATCTTCGACCCTTTCTTTACAACCAAGGAAGTGGGTAAAGGCAGTGGACTGGGCCTTAGCATGGTCTACGGGTTTGTAAAACAATCCCACGGGTTTGTTGATATCGACTCCCGTTTAGGCCACGGCACCACCCTGCGATTGTATTTCCCGCTTTACGAAAACGGTACTGATAACCCTCCTCCAAATGAGTCCCGATCCACCCCGGATAGCACGCCCACGATGATCGCCGAGACGACAACGATACTGCTTGTGGAAGATGAGCCCATGGTGCGGCAAATGCTCGTGCAACAGCTAACGCGAATGGGCTACACCGTTATAACGGCAAACGACGGCGAAGAAGGCCTGCATGAACTAAAAGAACACCCCGAAATTGGTCTGCTCTTCACCGACATGATGATGCCCGGCGGCCTAGACGGCTACGAGTTAGCCAAACTCGCCCAACAACATAACCCCGCAATTCGGGTTGTGCTTTCGTCTGGTTATTCCGGCAAACTGGCCGATGCACATAAGCGCACTTCTGAGGGTTATTGGGTTTTGCCCAAGCCCTACTTAAGGGCAGAGTTATCTGCTGTGTTGAAAAACGCGCTATCTCAGCCGGCATAAATACAAATAGTTCAACCCTAAGCCGAAATTTATCCGAGTTCGAAGCTGGTTACCCCGTAAATATTGTGAATGGCCAAATTCGGGGCCTGCCCTGTATACATGCGCGCCGTCTCAAAAACAGGTTGCATATTATTGCTTTCAACCAACGCCGGCGCGTGGGGATTCGTTTGCGGAATATCCAACTGTACTTGTGCCCCCGGTTCAACCTGGCTAACCAAGGTCTCGTAAAGCATTTGTGCAATATGTGGGTCTTGGGCGAACAAGGGGCCAATTTTGTATCCCATTTTGCATGGTCGAATAACGCCATAGCCTTGCATGACGCCGTCTTTAATGCAGGCTTTGGCAACCGTTCCGGGTCGCGTTATCCAACTCGAAAGAAATGGCGTTCTGGGTGCGGGAAATAAAACGCGATCGAACGCAACAAGCGCTGCCTCAGGCACTTTGACCAAATCGACAACAGAAGTGCTGAACGAATCCTTACGGCTCGTTGTTCCTTGATACCTAACGTTGTTATATGCAAACTCAAAGCCGCTTTTACGGTAATTTTCTTGTTGCGCAACCACACCATCCAAACCAATAAGGCGCCCTTCCAGGCGTTGCATGGCGGCATTCCACAGTTTCAACCCATATCCCTGCCGCCGATAACCTGGCGCCACAATATAAAAACCGATAAATCCGAAATGTTCGCCGTAACGCACCGCAGAAATGCACGCAATGGGTTCATCGTTGAGCAACCCCACCAGAAACCCTTCGGAGTCTGCGGCATAAAAAGCGTCGGCATCATGCAAACCCGGATTCCAGCCTTCGGCAGCAGCCCAGGATACACAAAGGTCGATTTCCGGCCTCGTCATGCAACGAATATGATAGTTAGCGTCGCTCATAACACTCCCATTTGATCTTGACCACTTTCAGTTTATTTGTTCTTGCCCATTATTTTTCCTTATGTCTATAATAGACACGTGCGACTCGAAGGCCAACCCGCTTCGGTTCGCAAATCACCTCCAGGAGGACGACCTCCCCCACACTTCGGGAACGCATATCGGGACGGCCCGACTCTTTGCAAAGGAGTCATCATGGCCTGGATATCCCTTTTCGTTGCCGGCATTCTTGAAGTGATTTGGGCATTTTCAATGAAGCTGTCCCACGGCTTTACCAAACCCATCCCCACAGTCATCACCCTTATCACCATGATTGCGAGCTTCGCCTTGCTGGCGTTTTCAATGCGTTCATTACCGCTGGGCACCGCATATACCATTTGGACGGGTATCGGAGCGATAGGTGCGTTTTTGGTAGGAATTTTGGTGCTGGGCGAACAACTCAGTGCCATGCGCGTTGCAGCTGCAGTATTAATTGTATCGGGGCTGGTGTTGATGAAGCTTTCCGCAAACTAGAAATGCACATTCGTAGCCTTCCAACCGGGACGCTTCTTACATTACTAACCCTCGCAACGTTCATGCTAAATTGACAAGGCCGGCTCATCACCGGCCTTGTTTTTTCAACAAAACGAACCACGAAGGAAAGCCGTGTCAGTTCAGCATAGCGAAAAAAGCAGCCAGGAGATCATTTCGGGGCTTACTGCAGACCCGCCACATATTTCTCCAAAATATCTATACGATGAGCTGGGTTCACGCTTGTTTACCGCGATCACCGAGCTTCCGGAGTATTATCCGACTCGCACGGAAGCGCAAATACTAAAACGACACAGCCTTGAGATTAAGCAGGCTGTTGGAGCAACCTCAACGTTGATCGATTTGGGTGCGGGCGATGGAGAAAAAGCCACGGCACTGTTCGAGCCCTTTCAAATCAAGCGCTATGTTGCGGTGGATATTTCAGCCGCTTTTCTGCAAACTTCGCTGGCGCGCCTACAAAGCCGCTATCCGCATGTAGAAATGGTTGCGGTGGAACAAGACTTTTCGCATTCTCTACATTTACCCAACGAAATCGGCAACGACCCGCGTTTATTCTTCTACCCCGGCTCGAGCATTGGTAATTTCAACCCAGCCGATGCTCTGGCTTTTTTGCAACGCGTTCGCGCGGCTTGCCCGAACGGCCGGCTGTTGATAGGTGTCGATCTGATCAAGCCCGCTGACATACTTGAACGCGCCTACGACGATGCTCTTCAAGTGACCGCCGCTTTCAATCGGAATATTTTGCGCCACATCAATCAATTGGCACAAACCAATTTCAATCTTCATGAATGGCGGCACATTGCCCTGTTCAATGCCGATGAATCACGCATCGAGATGCATCTGGAGGCAACCCGAGGCACAACCGTTACCTGGCCCAATGGACAACGTCAATTCGTTGCCGGTGAACGAATTCACACCGAAAACTCTTATAAATGGCAAACAGATGCCTTCGCCACTCTACTGAAACAGGCGGGATTCAATGACTGCCGACACTGGTCGGACGATAAAAACTGGTTTGCCGTGTTCGTCGCACAAGCTTAGCGCGCACTTTGACTCGCGGCGTTGTTTTTTAAAAACTCACAACGCACACGAACGAAACCCCGCGTGAATATCGCACCGTTCGGGCGGAAAGAAATTCCGGTAACGCGGATGCGCCATCCGGGCATCAGTTGCCCAACTGGCTCCTTTCAATACGTAGCGGTGCTCTTCAAACCCAAAGCGGGAATAGTCACGATAAGGGTGCGCAACAAAGCCATCGAATGGCACAAAGCGGCTGGAGGTCCACTCCCATACCTGGCCCCATTGAAAATCGGACGCGTGGTAAGCCGCATATTCCCATTCCGCCTCGGTCGGTAAGCGTCGACCCGCCCAACGACACCAGGCATCGGCCTGATCTTTGGAAATATGAACAGCGGGCGCATCAAGATTCAACTCAACCCACTGCCCGAAATGGCAGGCCTGCCAAACACCACCCTGCTTACGAACATAACGCGGCATCGTCACGGCGCCTGCGTCAACCGCGGGCAGAAAACGATGCCAACTGACGGGCCCGTTATCGATACTGAACGCAGGTAACCGAACAGAATGGGCCGGTAGTTCGTTATCGAAAGCAAAGAAACGATGAGTCTCTTGAGTCAGCTCAGCGTCATCGCCTGATGCAGGATCCGACCAACCCAACTGCCATGTGGTTGCCGGAATTGAAAGCGCTTTTAATTCCCCCGGTTTTAAGCCTCCCTTTTCCGACGTATTTTTAATAAGGGAGGCCGGCAACGGAATCTCCAGCGCCTGCGCCATATATATGCACGCTTCAGCATGCATGTCCTCATGAAACAAGGCCAAACGATAAAAATACAGGTCTTCACCGCGCTGGGCGTCGTGCTCAAGCAGACGCAGGGTTTCTTCAAAGGTAGACTGCATGTAGGCGCGTGTCAATTCAAGATCGGGCAACGGCAAATCCCAACGGGTTTTATGCGGCACATTGCTGGAGTCGTAAAATTTATCCTCGTCACGCATATGCCCCGCCGGGCGGATGTGATCGGGATCGCAGTGAGTGCCGGCTTGCCGCTGCAAGTTGCGCGCTGTCCAGAATGCCTGAAACCAGGCAACATGGCCAAACTCCCACCGGGGCGGGTTCAATTCGGTACTATAGGGAACCGGCAATTCAGGCCCCAGCGCGTCAACGTAGGCTTGCAGCAAGGTTAATGTCTTCTCGCGCGCAGCCTGTAATGCTGTTGAAAGCTCTTCCGCATTATTGCAACGCGCCGTTTGCGCAACTGAGAAATCCACTGCCATGGCACTCAACTCCAACCAAAAACCGAAGGTTACCATTGTCACCCCTTCTTTGGCCGCCGCCAATAACGGGAACTGGCAAACTGTGCGCCGCTGGGCCCGTGCGATAGCCCCCGTTGCGCAGGTAAGCATTGTGCAGCACTGGCCCGGTGACGATACCTCGGCCGAAGAAAGCGATGTTCTAATCGCGCTGCATGCGCGGCGCTCGGCGCCATCCATATCCAATTGGTATGCTCGCCATGGTTCGCGCGGTCTGGCCGTTATTATGGCTGGTACCGATTTATATCGCGACATAAACTACGACCCCGACGCGCAACGGTCACTGCAACAGGCGCACAGCCTGGTAGTGTTGCAAGAAAAAGCACCCGAGGCATTAGCTCCGGCCGAACGAAAAAAAACGCGCCTCATTTTTCAATCCACTTCCTTACGCAAACCCCTGGCCAAAACAACAAAACACTTAAGGGTCCTAATGGTGGGGCATTTGCGCCCGGAAAAAGCGCCGCATACCCTCTTCCAGGTGACACGCCTTTTGAAAACCCATCCGGATATCTATATTGATCACATCGGCAAAGTGTTGGACCCTGCGCTGGGTGAAGCTGCACAGCAAACCATGCTTGAGGCGCCAAACTACCGCTGGATAGCCGGTTTACCCCATGACACAGTGCGAAGCCGCATTCAACGTGCGCATTTACTGGTACACACCAGTGAGATGGAGGGCGGCGCACATGTCGTTATGGAGGCCGTGAACAGCGGGACACCCGTTTTAGCCTCGGATGTTGACGGCAATATCGGCATGCTGGGGAAGAACTATCAAGGCTACTTCCCATTCAACAACGCCAATGTGCTGGCTGAAAGCATTAAAGAATGCCGCGCAACGCAAAGCGATGAAAATGGCTTGTTGAATGTATTAAGCGAGCAATGTCGTGACCGGGCCAAACTGTTCGACCCGAAAGTTGAACAACACGCGATCCAAACACTGGTTAAAGACTTACTCGGAGTGTCCTGAATGCAGCAAGCGTCTTCCCCCGTGGTACGCGATATTGTTTTGGTGGGCGGTGGCCACAGCCATGTGATGGTGCTGCGTATGTTCGCCATGAGGCCCATGCCAGGTGTTCGCCTGACGGTCATTTGCACCGATACCGACACCCCTTATTCCGGCATGTTGCCTGGCTATGTAGCCGGCCATTACAGCTACGACGACGTGCACATCGACATACGAAAACTGGCCGAGTTTGCCGGCGCACGCTATTTCAAAGATGAAGTCACCGGCATTGAGCGCAATATGCAACGCGTATTATGTCGCAACCGGCCAGCGGTGCCGTACGATGTGTTGTCGATTAATGTGGGTGCAACACCCGCCGTTCATGCCGTACCTGGGGCGCCTGAATACAGCATTCCCGTTAAACCTATCCGGCATTTCAATGAACGCTGGCTGGCTTTGCTGGGCCGAATGCAGGAACGAACGCAACCCACAACTATCGCCGTGGTGGGTGCAGGCGCAGGTGGTGTCGAGCTCACACTAGCCATACAGCACCGTTTAAAGCATGAAATGGCGAAATGGGGGCAACCGGCCAATGCCGTGCAGTTCCACCTGTTTTCAGCCGACCCCGTTATTTTGCCTACCCACAACGCGCGTGTACGCGCCGCGTTTATGCGCACACTGCAAGCGCGGGATGTCAAAGTTCATACCTGCGCCAAAGTTACCCGCCTGGACAAAGATTGCTTGCATACAGAAAACGGCGACACATTCGCCACGCATGAAACGTTCTGGGTAACACAAGCCACGGGCCCTGCATGGTTAAAAGAGACCGGACTGGCGCTTGATGAGAGTAACTTCATCAAGGTGCGTGAAACGCTGCAAACAGAAACCGACCCACTGATTTTTGCAGCCGGCGATTGCGTGGCCTTTACCACCCGCCCGTTGGAAAAGGCCGGTGTTTTCGCAGTGCGCATGGGTAAACCGCTGAACCATAATTTACGCCGCTCCCTCGAGCAAAAGCCTTTGATACCCTATCGGCCACAACAAAAATGGCTGGCACTCATCAGCACAGGCGACCAACATGCGATTGCCTCGCGGGGCGCGCTCTATGCCAAAGGCAACTGGGTCTGGCGCTGGAAAGATCAAATCGACCGCCGCTTTATGCGCAAGTTCAATGAACTTGATCCGGCCATGTCGAGCCAGACAGAAGCTGCACAAACCCCTATTCCGTTAAAACAGGAAGAACAAACCCAGGCCATTTCGGCGATTGCCATGCGTTGTGGCGGCTGCGGTGCCAAAGTGGGCGCCGGCGTTTTATCCAGCGCACTGGCCAATATTGAACCCCTTAATCGGCTGGAGGTTCTTATAGGCCTGCATGCGCCCGACGACGCGGCGGTGGTGAAAGTGCCCCCCGGCAAAGCCATGGTGCACACCGTGGATTTTTTTCGTGCCTTCATCAACGACCCTTACTTGTTCGGCCGTATTGCGGCCAACCATGCCCTGGGTGATGTTTTTGCCATGGGGGGCGAGGCCTTGTCGGCTACCGCCGTGGCCACCGTTCCCCCGGGCCTTGAGTCTAAAGTGGAAGACACGGTTTTCCAAATGATGAAAGGCGCGGTGGAGGTACTGAATGAAGCCGGCTGTGCACTGGTAGGCGGCCACACCGGTGAAGGGCAAGAATTGGCCTTGGGGTTCGCGGTTAACGGTGTTGTGAACGAATCGCTTGAAGGCGTTTTAACCAAGGGCGCCATGCGCCCGGGTGATGTACTGGTTCTAACCAAGCCCATTGGCACCGGCACCTTGTTTGCCGCCCATGCCCAATTAAAAGCAAAAGGCCGCTGGATCGACAACGCCCTAACCTATATGCAGATGTCGAACCGATTGGCCGTGCCCTGCTTAATCGAGCACGGTGCCACCGCGTGCACCGACTTAACCGGCTTTGGCCTCTTGGGCCACCTGGTGGAAATGACGCGCCCCTCGGGGGTGGATGCAGAACTTAACCTGGACGCCCTGCCAATTTTGGAAGGCGCCGCAGAAACGGCCGCCCTGGGTATTCTAAGTTCGCTGCAACCAGCCAACGTACGCCTGCGCCGGGCGTTGCAAAACCAAGAAGCCGCCGTTTCGCACCCTAACTACCCACTTATTTTCGACCCGCAAACTGCAGGCGGATTATTAGCCAGTGTGCCGGCAGAACACGCCGATGCCGCCATCGCGGCGCTTCAAGCCTTGGGATATCCTGCCGTAAAAATTGGGCGCATTCTTGCGCAAGGAGAGGCACTGGCGCCGATTAAACTAATTCTTTAGTGATTTTGATGAGGCAGCGGGTAGCGTCAATTCAACACCTAAGCCACCATGCCCAGATGTGTAGGCACTAACCTGCCCGCCATAACTTTGCACTAAATCGTGCACAATTGATAAGCCTAGTCCCGACCCAGGCGTTTGTTCATCTAATCGAGTGCCTCGCTGGAATACACGCTTTTGATCTGATTGGGCGAGGCCTGAACCATCGTCCTCCACGTTAACAACCACCCATCGTTTATCTGCAAGCGACGTCTCGACGATACGAACCCACACCTGCTGCGTCGCCCATTTACAAGCGTTATCCAATACATTTCCCAGCACTTCCTGCAAATCATGTGCACTGCCTTGAAATGCAACCTTCGATGAGTCACCCGTTAAATTAAACTGAACACCCTTGTCTCGATACAACTGCTTAAGGGTACGAACCAACCCGTTCACAACCGGCGCAACCGGCGCACACATACCCGGCGTGCGCGCTATTGAAGCGGCCCGGGCACGCGCCAAATGATAATCAACGTGGCGCTGAGCCTGCGAAACCTGCTCGCCTACCAGCGTCGCCAATTCGCCATTATTTTGTTGCGCAGCATTCGCCAATACCGACAACGGCGTTTTAAGCGCGTGGGCCAAGTTTCCGGCTTGAGTTCGCGCGCGCTGGACAATCTCATCGCTGCTGTGCAACACTTGGTTGAACTCGTCTACAAGCGGTTGAATCTCAGAGGGGTAGCGGCCAAGAATTTGACGCTCAGCACCGGTACGCACTTTTGTCAGTTCGCGCCGCATACTTATCAAGGGTTTTAACCCCAACCACAATTGCATGATCGTTGCAGCAATCATACCCAAAACAAGTACTGCCAACGCCGCCATCAGTAAGCGCGTAAATTGCTTTAACGGCGCAATAAGTACTTGCTCGTTCACCGCCACGGTTAACTGATAACGCGCCTGCCCCTCCGCCGGCGTGACAACGCGCGACAGCCCATAAAGCTGCGCCCCTTCACCGGCATCAAAAAGCGCCAGGTTCGGGCTACTTCCTTGCGTTTGCAAATCCGACACCTTAAGCGTCTGATCCCACAAAGAGCGCGAATGCGCTACAACCGGAAGGTCAGCCACGTTGCCGGACAACTTATTTGCCTGCCAATACAAGCCTGAAAGCGGTTGCTCAAACCTGGGATCACTCGGCTCAATAATGAACGTCACGTTTTCATTTTCATCCACCGACAAGCCGGCTACCAATTGATTCATATAAACACGTAACTCTGAAGCCAACTGGCGTTCAAGGTGCTGGCGAAACATGCCATTTAAGCCCCAACCTGCCACAACAACAGTAACAATAATCCAAACAAGCGTTCCCACGAACAGGCGACCGCGCAAGGAATGGCTAACAGCAAGAAAGCTACGCCTCATTCAGGCGCCTCGTTAATGCGATATCCCAGCCCACGGACAGTCTCAATGGTATTTGGCGGCAACTTTTTTCTTAGGCGTCCTATAAAAACGTCAATCGTATTTGAGTCACGGTCGAAATCTTGCGCGTAAATATGCTCAATTAAACTTGACCGCGAAACAATCTCGCCCGCATGCTGCACTAAACTGGCCAGAACCCGATATTCGTGAGCCGTAAGACTTAATGGAACGCCGTTTACGGACACCCTTGCCGAACGCGTATCCAGCAAAATCGAGCCGCACTGCCATTGAGCGCTGGCATGTTTGCCGTTTCGGCGAATCAGGGCACGAATGCGGGCAAGCAACTCTTCCATGTGAAACGGCTTGGTCAAATAGTCATCGGCCCCTGCATCGATACCACTTACCTTTTCGTCCCAACCATCGCGCGCCGTTAGTACCAAAACCGGCATATTTTGCCCGTGAGCACGCCATTTTCGTAGGACGGTCAGGCCGTCCAGAACCGGCAAGCCCAAGTCCAAAACGACGGCATCATAAGATTCGGTGTCACCTTTGAAATGGGCATCCTCACCATCGCAGGCAACATCCACTGCATAACCTGCGCCGCACAACGCCTGCTCCAACTGACTTGCAAGCGCGGGATCATCTTCAACAACCAACAAACGCATAGTCATTCTTTCCCATACCGAATATTTCGACCTTTCGCTTTAAGCACCTCACCGTTTACTGCGTCAACTTCGAGTTTCAAAATAGTGCCCGCCGGCTGAAGCAACTTTATCTCATACAAATAAAGCCCGTCGTCTTCTTCAAATTCTATTTCAACCGGTTCTCCCGGAAAATCGCGACTGACCTTATCCAGCACATCGCGCAAAGAGAGTACTTTCCCGTCGAGCAATGCTTTCCGGGCGCGATCATGATCATCACGCTCACTATCCGCAAAGCTAAGCAACGGAAAGATCGATGTCGTTGCCGCAAACACCACGACAAGAAACGCTGTTTTAAAAGACCGCATTGTTCATGCCCTTGTAGTAACTATACGTACGGTTTTATTACATACAACATGAACAGAACATGAACGCCGGCTTCATGTTTTGTTCACAGCACCATAACCACAATAGCAACTGTTTTCGGATTGGCCGAATTCTTTATCAGGAGAAAGTTATGTTCAAAGGTTTACGTAAACTCGCTATTGTTACCACCCTTGGCAGTGCCGGCATAGTTGCTCTAGGCCTTCCCGCCTATGCGCAAAATAATGTAAATGCGTCACAAACATCAAGCGTTTCAGAACAAGCGCAAAAAAAATGGCTTGATATGCGCGATATTTTGTCCCGCGTGGAGTTGGCCGGATACACCGATATTAGTGAAGTTGAGAAAGAAAGCAGTGGTTACGAGGTAAAAGCCCGGAATCAACGTGGAGAAAGGGTAAAGCTATACGTCGAGCCCATTAGCGGAAACATTATCAACGAAAAGCGGCGCGATGAAGATCACGACTAATTCGCCGCTGACGCTCTGAAAACCTCACTTTGCCAAATCAAAAAGCCCCCGCTGAGACGGGGGCTTAAAGCAAAACATGAAAACCAAACCAGCCATTTTTCTCTTAATCGCGACATTAACCCTTGCATGGTCATGGAATGCTCTCTACTTGTCTCAGTTATCAGGAGACGGTTTATGGGTCATTCGTCAACTTGGAATGTATCTAACAGGGCAACTATCCATTGCCTTGATGTCTGTTTCCATGATTCTGGCAACGCGGCCTGTGTGGCTTGAATCACTGTTTAATGGCATGGACAAAATCTATGGTTTGCATAAATGGTTGGGCATTACCGGAGCGGGCTTTGCTATCGCGCACTGGCTCTTCAAGGAAGCAGGCGGACCTATTTCAGACCTGGTTGGTAAAACAGGCCGGCCTAAACTGGCTGTTTTACCTGCCATGCAATGGTTGCACTCTATTGCAAAAGATCTAGGTGAATGGGGCTTTTACATTCTACTTATCATGGTCGCGTTAAGCATGTGGAAACTCATCCCCTACCACTTCTGGCGCCGAATCCATAAACTTATTCCAGCGCTATATTTAGTGCTTGTAGTCCATTCCGTTGCTTTGATGCCCGCAAGTTACTGGGCCAGCGTGAACGGCATGGTTATGGCAGTGTTACTACTTTCAGGCGTCTCAGCTACCTTCATCATATTGGCCAAACGCATTGGCCATAAACGCACTCATGTGGGACGTGTTGTTATGATTCGCCCCCATGAAAATCAAACACTGGAGGTGGTTTGCGATCCCGGGCCCGACTGGCGTGGACACACCCCGGGACAATTCGTTTTCTTGACGTTTGATCAAGACGAAGGCGCACACCCTTTTACCATTGCGTCTGCACCAAAAGAGTCGGGCACTACGCAACTTACCTTCCATATTAAAGATCTCGGCGACTACACAGCAAAGCTGGCCCAAACACTAAAAATCGATCAGCCTGTTGCTATTGAGGGTCCGTACGGAAAATTTCAGTGCAATCAAGGCCGAAAAAATGCCTTGCAGGTATGGCTGGCCGCAGGCGTTGGTATCACCCCGTTCCTTGCATGGGTTGAGGCATTAGAAAACAAAACCCTTAACCGGCCAACCAGCTTGCATTACGTGGTAACGCGGCGGGACGGAAACCACTTTGTGTCGTTACTGGAACAAAAGTGCCGCGAGCTTACTAATTTGGAACTCCACGTACACGAAACAAAGACAAAAGGCCGTTTTAACGCCGACACTTTCTTATCTGCGCTATCTCAAGGTAAAGCGATAGACCTCTGGTTTTGCGGCCCATCAAAACTGGCGAACCATATCCACAAGGCGCTGAAAACACAGGGTTTGTCAAACGTTGACATACATCAGGAATTATTCAATTTTCGATAATTTAGTACCGAATTGATGTTTTTTTGATATTCATTTGACGATTTTTTGTTGCCCCGGGCGCTATCTTTACCGCACATATCATCACTTTATTGATTGGACTATGCCGGTGTTTAAAGAATTGCGCTCCCCTCTGAAAAAAAATAACGTCAACGAGAAACTACTGTTGTCCGTTGTCGTACCCGTTTACAACGAAAGACAGGCTCTGCCCGTTTTATACCAACGCGTCCAAGCCGTTTTGCAATCTATCCCCATAAAGAATGAGTTGATTCTTGTCGACGACGGCAGCAAAGACGGCAGTGACGACTGGATTGCAGACCTTGCATTACGTGTGCCCAATGTCCGAGCCGTTCGCTTGAGCCGAAACTTTGGCAAGGAAGCGGCTCTAACGGCGGGCATTGACCATGCCAATGGGGACGCAGTCATTATTCTGGATGCAGACCTGCAAGATCCACCTGAACTCATTCCACAGATGCTGCAGGCATGGCACGAGGGAGCCGATGTTGTCGCCATGAAACGACGTTCCAGAGCCGGGGAAAGCTTTACCAAAAAAACCAGTGCGCATTTTTTTTATCGGCTACTGAACCGCATTAGTGACACAGATATTCCGGAGGACACCGGTGATTTCCGGTTAATGAGCCGCAAAGCGGTGAATGCGCTGGCGGCCTTGCCCGAGCGTAACCGCTACATGAAAGGCTTATTCGCGTGGATCGGATTGCCGACAACCGTTATTGAGTATGATCGTGCTCCGCGCGCGGCAGGCCAAAGCCAGTGGAATTACTTGAATTTGTTCCATTTGGCTTTTGAGGGAATCACCTCATTTTCAATTGCTCCGCTTCGTCTGGCCACCCTGGCCGGCGTCACGACCGCGTTACTGGGTATTCTGTTCGCAGGTTGGATTGTCATTAAAACCCTGGTGCTAGGCGAACCCACACCCGGTTATCCCTCTCTAATCGCATTAATTACTTTCCTGGGCGGCGTGCAATTAATTTCCATCGGCCTGCTTGGCGAATACATGGGCAAAACCTACTTCGAGGCGAAACAACGCCCGGTTTATCTGGTGCGTGACGTATTGCAAACGAAGTCTGTCCGTCTGACTCAAACCCGTACACAAGGACATCAACGTGATGCGGCGTAACACTGGCTTTCTTGCTCTATTGGGCATTGCGCTGATCGTTCCGCTATTTGCGATGATGCTCATTCCGCTGGCCGATACGTCGGAACCCCGTTATGCGGAAATTGCCAGACTCATGTATGAATCGGGCGACTGGATTACCCCCTGGTTTGCGCCTGGCAATCCGTTTTGGGGCAAGCCGCCACTTTCGTTCTGGCTGCAAGCTATATCAATGCATATTTTCGGCCCCACTGAGTTTGCAGCACGGCTGCCTTCCTGGATTGCCACCCTTCTTACATTGGGTTTGCTTTATCGTTGTTGCGCAACCCTATTCAACGCCACAACCGCACGCCTTGCTGTTCTGATTTACGCTACATGTGCGCTTTCATTTGTTTCGTCGGGCGCCGTACTGACTGACCCGTTCCTAGCGTTGGGCACCACCCTTTGCATGACCGGATGGATCATGGCGGCAAACTCGTCTGGGTTATTCTGGCGTTATAGCTTTTTCATTGGGCTGGTTGTTGGCTTGCTGGCTAAAGGCCCTCTGATTCTTGTTCTGTCAGGCGGCGCAATTGTCTTATGGATGCTCTTTTACCCACAAGCCCGCAGAACGATCCGTTCCCTACCATGGTTAAAAGGGATCGCCCTCACGTTCGTTTTGAGTGCGCCCTGGTATCTTGCCGCGGAATTTAAAACCCCGGGTTTCCTGAACTATTTCTTCCTGGGAGAACACTTTCTGCGTTTTGTCGACCCAGGCTGGAAAGGCGACCTATATGGCACTGCCCACAAAGCGCCCTTCGGGACCATCTGGTACTACTGGCTCCAGGCATCCTTCCCGTGGGGCTTGGCAGGGTTGTTTATTTTGATGAAAGGTTTGCTCAAAACTAAGCAGCGAACCGCCATGCGTCAACGCCTGTCGGATCCTCGCTTGGGCTACTTTTTGGCCTGGAGCCTTTTTACACCCTTATTTTTCACATTGTCGGGCAATATTCTTTGGACATACATTCTTCCTTCACTGGGCGGTTTCAGCATCTGTCTGGCCTACGCGTGCCCACAGTCCAGCGCAGAAGAACACTCTGCCGGTCAAAAAACAAACTACCCTTGGCGAGCATCCGGCCCAGCCTTCCTGGCCATGATTGCACCCACCGCCGTCGTGGTACTCATCGCAATGGTTTCTTACACCCCCAACCTGATTAAAACCGAAAAGCTTTTGGTGCAGCACACCCGCACGACCAACCCTTCCGGCATTCCGCTTTATTACCTTGACGAAGTGCCGTTTTCTGCGCGATTCTATTCTTTTGAGTCGGCAAAGCCCCTTAAAGAGCAGGAAGTCACAAGCAAAATGAGTTCAGGTCAAAGTTTTTGGCTGGCGGTTCCAAAGAATCGATTGGAATCAGCGCGCGCCGACTTAAAAAATCCAGTTTTCGCCAGTAAACGCCACAATTTATATTTAATAAACAATCCAAAGCAGCACGCACTAACTGCACGGGCAAAACAAACTAATCTGAACGAACCCATCACCCAATGAGCGAAACGCAACTCAAAATTCTAATTGTTGAAGATCACAAAGCGTTAGCGGAAAACTTATATGAGTTTTTTGGGCAAAATCCCCGTTATATCCTCGACTTCGCGCCCGATGGGTTAACCGCTTTGCACCTGATTGCCGGTCACCACTACGACATCATTATTCTTGATGTGATGCTGCCGGGCGTGTCGGGCTTTGAAATTTGCAAGCGGATACGGCTTGACCTCAAACAAAGTACGCCCGTCATTCTGATGACGGCCAAAGACCTCTTAGAGGATAAGGAAACCGGCTTTGGTGTGGGTGCAGATGACTATTTGGTAAAACCTTTTAATTTGCGGGAGCTACAACTTCGTGTTGAGGCACTGGCGCGGCGCCACGACAAAAACAATGCAATATTAACCAGTATTCCGGGCATTTCTTACAACGCAGCAACACACTCTGTTTTAGTCAACGGATATAAGCCGCTTGAATTAACAGGTACGTCAGCCCGGATTTTCGAACAACTCGTTAACGCTTATCCGGACTTAGTTTCTTACGACCAAATTGCCGAGGCAGTATGGGGCGACCGCGAGGTTGACCGACACACCATTCGAACACATGCTTATGCACTTCGAAAATTGCTTCAACAACAATTTGGAAAGCCGCTGATAAAAACCCGGCATGGCCTTGGTTACCATTTGACTGCACCCGGTGAGCCAGAGTAATGCGATCTATTTCCCATCGGATTTATCGAACCTCGGCGCTGATTAGCCTGGTTTCACTTATTGTTATGTTTTTAGGCGTTACCTGGGTAAGCGAAGACCTCGAGTCGACTATGCTTCGAATGGAATTAACCCAAGAGCGCGAGTTTTTTATGGGAGACGATTTTGATCCAGAACAAACTATTTTGCGCGAAACCTCCGGCTTAACTCTGGCTTATATCCCAAACACCAAAACACACAATACGCCGCAAAGCTTTTACCAGCCCTCTGCTACACCCATTATATTTGAAGGGCTTGAGCCTGGTTTTTCCGGGGAAGTTTACCAAAACGATGAAACCTACCTAATATCAGTACAAGCACTGCAGCATGGCGTGCTTTATCTGGCCAGAAATATTACACACTTTGAAAAGCGCGAATGGCTTTTTCGGCTTGCACTACTCATTGTTATCTTGCTGGTGGCGGCTGTTACCGCCCTACTTTCAATTATCGAAGCAAAGCGCATTGTTAAACCATTAAAGTCGCTATCTAACGAAATTGAAAAACTGCCCGTTGGTGCCAATATGCCTCGGTTGCCAAAAAACTGGCAAGATGCAGAGCTACATAGTATTGCCCGCTCGTTCAACCTGTTTGTCACGCAACTTGAAGCCTACGTTAAACGGGAAAAGTCATTGCTTAACATGGCCAGCCATGAATTCCGAACGCCTTTAGCTGTGATATCCGGTGCGATCGATATTCTTGAAACGCGTGGCACACTGAACGCACAAGATCAGGCAACGCTTGCTCGCATTCGGCGCGCCACTGCCGAAATGCAAACCAATGTGAACGCCCTGCTAACCCTTGCCCGCAAGGAAACAGTAGACACAGCAACTGCCCAAACGGTTTCTCTCCCATCGCTGATTCACCAAACAATTGACGACTTATCGGTTAATTTTGCAGTCGATTCACGCTTAAGTTTCAGTGCCCATAAACCTGTGAGCGTTCACGCGGACCCCGCATTGGTGCAAATGCTTTTGCGTAACCTTCTTCAAAATGCACTTCAACACACCAGCGGCCGGGTCTATATTGAGTTAGACGAAAACACCCTGGAAATTCGCGATGAAGGCTCCGGTCTTCCCCAAGAGGCAAGGGTTTTGCTAACCTCTGCCGGTCCCGCCCGCTCGCCTGCCGCAGTGACTTCGGGTTTAGGCCTTTATTTGGTTACGCTAATCGCAGAGCGCCTGAATTGGCCACTCGAACTAGCGCAAGAAGGCAAAGGCACGCTAATACGCCTACATATCAACCACCATTAAAGCGATTGCGCTGCACGCTTACAGTTAAAGTTACGACACCAAATATGAAATTCCTGATCTTTCTAGGCTCCGCAAGACAAAGCTCGCCCCCGCACCCACCCCGTTTGGGCGAACGCGTTACCCAAGCCTGCAAGCGCTATTTTCAACGCGTTTTCCCAGAACACGAAATTGAAATCATAGACCCGCTTTTGATCGATACAGGTTCCGTGTTCAAGCCCCATTTTGCTTACGGCCCACGCACCGTTCCAGAAACACTGGGCACACTGGCGAACAAAATTCGACACGCCAACGGTTACCTTATGGTGAGCCCGGAATACAACCACAGCATGAGCCCCGCCTTAGCCCATTTGTTGAACCATTTTGGCAGCTCAAACTTTGCGTACAAGCCCAGCCTCATCGTGACCTACTCTGCGGGTCAATGGGGTGGCGTGCGCGCAGCGGTGGGAATGCGAAGCTTCTTGTCGGAGCTGGGCTGCCTGCCCGTTTCCGCCATGATTCACGTACCCAAAGCGGCTGAAATATTTGATAGTACGGGGCACTGCACCCAAACGGATACGGATGCGCAATGGGCGTCTTATTTCGAACGCGGCATCAGCCAACTGGTGTGGTGGGCACAAGCCGCGGCAACGCACGCTGAACAGGTAAACCCCCACGACCTGATCAAACACTTTCAGCGTGATCCTTCCCAACGCAATGCGCCTTGAAAACGGCGCGTTCTAAAAACGGAGAACGCGAAGCGCATCTTCGTTGAACAGCACAACAGCTAAACCTTTTAGTGGCCCATGAGCTTATCCATGGCGCCGGGTTTATCATGCACGGCAAAACGGTCGACCAAAGTTGAACTGGCCTCATCCAAACCAACAACCTCAACTTCGGTTCCCTCGCGACGAAACTTCAGAATGACGGCGTCCAGAGAACTAATCGCCGTGATGTCCCAAAAACGTGCGCGATTCAGGTCAATCACCACTTTTTCAATCACCTCTTTGAAGTCGAATGAAACGGTGAACTTCTCAGACGAGGCAAAGAAAACCTGGCCCACAATGGTGTACACCCGTTCACGCCCCTCGTTGCGTGTTTCAGATGTAATACGCAATACCCGCCCCACTTTATGCGCAAAGAAAATGCCACTTAACAAGACACCAACCAGAACACCTTTTGCCAAATCATGCGTAGCAACAACCACAATAACTGTAGAGACCATCACAATGCTTGACGTTTTCGGGTGACGCACCAAGTCGCGCAACGAACCCCAGCTAAATGTACCGATTGACACCATAATCATGACGGCCACCAATGCCGCCATTGGGATTTTCTCGACCCACGGGCCCAAAAAGACCACCAAAATCAACAAAAACAAGCCGGCGACGAAGGTCGACAAACGACCACGCCCACCCGATTTCACGTTAATAACCGATTGCCCGATCATGGCGCACCCGGCCATGCCGCCCAGGAAACCCGTTGCGATATTGGCAACCCCTTGCCCGGCACACTCACGATTCTTGTTGCTGCGTGTATCTGTCAGGTCGTCAACAATTTGTGCGGTTAGCAAAGATTCAAGCAAACCCACCACGGCTAATGTCGCCGCATAAGGAAAAATGATCTGCAAGGTTTCGAAGTTTAGGGGAATATCAGGCAACAAGAACACCGGCAAAGTATCCGGCAACTCACCCATATCGCCAACGGTACGGATATCCAGCCCCAGTGTTAATGAAATGGCCGTTAACACCACGATACAGACTAGGGGCGACGGAACCGACCGAGTGACGTACGGAAACAAATAAATAATTCCCAGGCCGCCGGCCACCATAACGTAAACCGCCCATGGAACATTAATCAACTCAGGCAATTGGGCCATAAAAATAAGGATGGCCAAGGCATTAACAAACCCCGTAATCACTGAACGAGAGACAAACCGCATTAATACACCCAGTCGTAGCAACCCAGCCAGAATTTGAAGCACTCCAGTAAGAATAGTGGCAGCCAGCAAATATTCCAGCCCATGCTCCTTGACCAGCGTAATCATCACCAACGCCATGGCCGCGGTAGCTGCGGAAATCATGCCCGGGCGCCCTCCGGTAAAAGAGATAACGACCGCAATACTGAACGAGGCGTATAACCCAATTTTGGGGTCGACCCCGGCAATAATGGAAAACGCGATGGCTTCTGGAATAAGGGCTAACGCAACTACGATACCCGCCAGGATATCGCCGCGAATGTTGGAAAACCACTCTTCTTGAATTTGTTTGAATTGCATGGAAGGAGTCTGTACGAAGCGAAAATTGTCACAGGAGAGCTGCCGCCTGTCCTTGTGCCCAGACACAACGCAGCGATCTTATTGCGCCAGGGGCGCAGAAAACTTGTATGAAATAAGGAATAACGCACCGGTGAGCAGGCATGGAAGCGTGCGGGCCAAGCACTAGGCCGCATTAAGCGCGCGAAACAGGCTGAATCAGCAAATACGCCGATTAGAAAAGACAAGCAAAATTCACATGGGTCTGAAGAAAGGTGTACTACATTAGTTATGCCTTGCAACGCGCCACAATGTGACGAGCCACAAGGCAATAAGGCTCATATTCTAACATGACGGTTTGGCTAAACTTTAACCAACTCACTCCCGCTACCGAACCGGAAATAAGCAACGCGCTCCTGTAATCGAGCCGCCTGCTCTTTCATTGACTGGCTCGCTGCGGCGGTCTGTTCTACAAGCGACGCGTTTTGTTGCGTGACTTCATCCATTTGCATCATTGCATGGTTAATTTGTTCTACACCGGAAGCTTGTTCGTTCGACGCCGCGGCAATTTCCGACACAAGTTCGGTGATTCGCTGTACATTCCCCACAATACCTTGCAATGTATCGCCCGATTTCTCAACCAACTGCGAGCCGTTTTTCACCTTTCCAACGCTGTCGGTAATTAACGCCTTGATTTCCTCGGCGGCAGTGGCACTGCGTTGAGCCAAATTCCTGACCTCGGTTGCAACTACGGCAAAGCCCCTCCCCTGATCACCCGCTCTGGCTGCCTCGACTGCCGCATTCAAAGCCAGCAGGTTGGTTTGAAAGGCAATGCCGTCAATAACCGAGATAATCTCCAGAATGCGCTCACTGCTTTTGTCAATTTCACGCATGGCCGACACCGCCTGCTGAACCACTTGCCCACCTTCCTGTGCGTTGTCGCGGGTTCCAAACACAAGCTGATTCGCCTCCTGGGCATTATCAGCATTATTTTTTACTGTTGACGTCATTTCCTCCATGCTGGAGGCTATTTGCTCGATGGAAGATGCCTGCTCAAGTGTGCGTTGCGACAAATCGCTACTGCCACTGGCGATCTGGCCAGACGCCGTACCAACTGAAAGCGCGCTGCTGCGTACATCTCCAATAATTTCAATGAGTTTAAGTCTCATTCCATCCATGGCGCGCAAAAGGTCGCCGCCCTCATCCTGGGTCTTCACCTGAATATCAACCGACAAATCACCCTGAGCCAGGCGCCGTGCTACTTCGCGCGCCTGACTCAAAGCGCCTCCCAGGCGCCGGTAGACAAATATCAGCGACAACGCCACCAACAGCACCATTGCACCCAATGCGATCAGCGCCCAGATATACGCCAAACGCTGTTGCGCCTCAGCCTCATCAATATATGCCTGCGTTCGATCTTCAACCATGACATAGAACGCATCAAGCGGCTGCATCACGCGCGCTGCTTGCTGATAGTAATCTTCGCTGAATAGCATCGCTTGCGCTTTCACCAGATCGGTTCTTGCGCTGCCGCTAAGGTCGTTATCGGTACCGTTCACTTCGGAGCCCAATCCTTCAACCAAGGCAATGGCCTCTGTTTCAAGCTCTGCCAAAGCGTTCGATAATGCGAGCGCTTTATTCAGCTCATCAAACTCCTTTTCCACGAAACCCGCATCACGAAACATATCGAGCAATGCAACCTGTGAGTCGGAATTGGGGCGCGGTTGCTCTCCCGCCGCCACGAACTCCCAGTAAATACGGTGATACTCTTGCGGACGCGGCTTGTTGCCATTACGAATCGCAATAACATCGTTGTACATTTGAAGAAATTTTGGATCTGCTGTTACCACATAGGCCTGTGCAAATCGTGTGAGATTCACCGAGCTTTCACGCATCTCATCGGCCAGCATAAGCGATTCGCGTTGCTGCTCCTGGGCGGCACGAAGTTCGGTCGACACTGCGCCGTAGTAAGTCAGCGCAAAAAAAGTTACTAATGCCAAGCCTAGATTGATTACAACCAAGACAATGAAAATGGTCTTGATACGAAGATTTTGCAACATAAAAACACCTGCGATTCCGGTCGGTTATTAATCGTTGCAAAGCAAAACAAGCCTCTTACTTCCAACGTCTTAACCGGTTATCGTCTGCCAGCAAGAAAAATTTATGGCAAAACGCAGGTAACAAAATGAAACTGTTTAAAACATGTTCAAGGTAAGGCCACAACAACTGCCGCCGGGTCAACCCGGGCCCACGCAGTTTGCCCAACCTGCAATGCTGGCCCCCCACTCTGAAAGCCAACCAAAATGGCGCCGCTGCCCAAACGCATCGATACTTCCGCTTTCTTGGTCGTAGCAGATACGACCTCGATCCGCCCGGCCAATATATTCTGCGTGTCATCGGCTGGGTACGCCGTTTGAACCGGCACTGCTGTTGCTTTACACAATGCCAATACCCTTAAACCCGGCTCCAGACCGAGTAGCTGCGCACTCTCGTGCGTTATCAGAGCGTGCATTAACATACCGTCGGACAGCGCCAACTGAACGCTTTGGCCCTGCTCACCTGGCACGAGTTCACGCACCGTGCAAACCCATTGATTCCGCATGCTGGTTCTAAGACCAAACGTTACATGGTGGCCTGTATCCGAAGCCTGTTGCATAGCAACCCGACGCACCTTCGCAAAATAATCGAAAGCCTCCAGCACCTTGCGCCCGGCAGATGTCAGTTGCGCCCCACCCCCGCCACTGCCACCCACTGCCTTTTCCACCAGCGGCGTGCCGGCCAGGTTACCCAGCGTTTCAATGGCCTGCCAGGCTGCCTTGTAACTGATGCCGGCGTCCCGAGCCGCCTCTGAGATAGAACCCACGGCATCGATACGGCGCAAAACGTCGATGCGCTTATCGGTAATGTCATGCCCTAACGCGGCATCCAGCCTGAATGTTGGTGAACTCTTCATACGTAACTTGCCAAACGAAAACGTTACCGGTAGCATACTCGCTATTCCATTATTGAATAGCGTAATCTGAAATAAAAATGTGTGTCCGGCTGAAAATAATACGCGCTTCTTTAGTTTTGGCGAGTCTGCTTGTGAATGGTATCGCACACGCAGCAACGGCTAACATCGCTGTGGCAGCCAATTTTGCTGCACCCGTGAAAGAAATTGCTCAAGCATTTGAGAGCGAAAGCGGACACCATCTGACCATCTCTGCGGGGTCAACCGGCAAGCTGTTCTCGCAAATTCAGAACGGCGCCCCGTTCGATGTTTTTCTGGCAGCTGACACAAAAACACCCGGAAAGGCGGAAGAAGCCGGTTTGTCAGTGCCCGAAACACGTTTTACCTACGCAATAGGGAAACTGGTGTTATGGAGCCCGGATCCCGGCTTGGTAGAAGATGAAGCATCCGTGCTAGAAACTGACCGATTCGAGCGTATTGCCATGGCTAATCCCAAAGTTGCACCATATGGCCTGGCCACCGAACAGGTCATCAAGAAATTGGATCTGGTCGACACCTTGAGCGAAAAATGGGTGTTCGGACAAAGCATCGGCCAAACGTATCAGTTCATTGCCAGCGGCAATGCTCCTTTAGGGTTTGTGGCGTTATCGCAGGTGTTCAACCGGGGCAAGATTCAATCAGGTTCAGCATGGATTGTTCCCGAAAATATGTACACGCCATTGGCACAAGATGTCCAACTTCTTAAGCACGGCCAGAATAACGCCGCCGCCACCGCGTTTATCGCGTTTCTGAAAAGCCCCACCGCGCTCGCAATTATTGAATCTTTTGGTTACGGTTTGCCGGAACGCTAACGCAACATCGCTTTGAACACAGCTTTTTTCTACCATGCCACTCGATCCGCAAACCTGGTCCGCTGTTTACCTCACCTTGAAACTGGCAGGGTTAACAACCGTTTTGCTGTTGATTCTAAGCACCCCCCTGGCCTGGTGGTTATCACAAACGCAATCGCGCTGGCGCGCTCCCATTAGCGCATTGGTAACGTTACCGCTGGTGTTGCCACCCACTGTGCTGGGTTTTTATTTATTGGTGGTGATGGGGCCGGCAGGCCCGTTGGGCCAGTTAACCCAATACCTAGGCTGGGGCTTACTGTCGTTTACCTTCACAGGCCTGCTTATAGGCTCACTGATTTTTTCTCTGCCGTTTGCCGTACAACCCATTCAACACGCCTTCGAATCCATCGGCCCGCGCCCGTTGGAGGCCGCAGCCACGTTGCGTGCCAGCCCCGTAAATGCTTTTCTAACCGTTGCCCTGCCCCTGGCGCGCCCGGGCCTGATTACCGCCGCCATTTTGACCTTTGCTCATACTGTGGGGGAATTCGGTGTTGTGTTGATGATAGGCGGTAATATCCCCGGCCAAACGAGCGTGGTGTCCACCCGAATATACAGCCATGTTGAAGCCATGGAATACAGCCAGGCACACTGGCTGGCGGCCGGCATGGTGATATTTTCGTTTGCGGTGCTCATGTGCTTGTCGCTTTTCAAGCGCAAAGGGTCGGGGGTTATTCGATGAGCCTGGTGCAAAACCATATCCGCCTGACACTGCCTCGTGCCGACTTCCTGCTCAACGTTGACCTTACCTTGCCTACAACCGGAATTACGGTCCTATTTGGTGTTTCGGGGTCGGGGAAAACCAGCATCTTGCGGTGTGTGGCCGGCCTGGAACGCGGAAAAGGTTTGGTACGCATGGGGGGTGATGTCTGGCAAGACAACGCCCGCAAACTATTTCAGCCCACCTGGAAACGCCCAATAGGTTACGTTTTCCAGGAAGCCAGCCTGTTCGAGCACCTGAACGTACAAGGCAATCTTGAATACGGCTTACGACGCTCAGGCAAAAAACACGATCGGCACGCGTTGGATGAGGCGGTGGAACTATTAGGTATTGCTCATCTATTGCAGCGTGCGCCCCAGGCCCTGTCGGGCGGCGAGCGTCAGCGCGTCGCCATTGCCCGCGCACTGGCCGCCCACCCTCAGTTATTGTTGCTCGACGAGCCGATGGCCTCGCTGGATTTGGCGCGCCGCCACGAAATTTTGCCCTGGCTTGAGCGCCTGCGCGACCAATTAGCCATTCCCATGCTGTATGTTACCCACTCGTCCGATGAACTAAGCCGCCTGGCTGACCACGTTGTGGTGATGGACAAAGGCCAGGCCATTGCAACGGGCTCAGTAGAAGATATTCTGACCTCAACACAATACCCGGCACTGACGGGCGACGAAGCCAGTGCGGTTCTAAGTGGCGTGGTTAAGGAAAAGGAAACTCAATGGCATTTGGCCAAAATTGCTGTTCGCGGCGGCCTGCTATGGGTGCGCGACGATGGCTTTAATATCGGGCAAGTCGTTCGTCTGCGCATTATGGCCAGGGATGTCAGCTTATCCACCAACACCTCCACGCACACCAGTATCCAAAATCATCTTCAGGCCACGGTTGAGCACATTATTAATGACATTCACCCGGCCCAGAAACTGGTGCGCCTGAACTGCGCCGGCCAAGCCCTGCTTGCGCGCATCACCAGCAAAGCAGCCCACGATCTTGGGCTGACTACAGGCAGCACAGTATGGGCTCACGTGAAGGCCGGGGGTGTGGGTACTTAACAGGCGTTATTCACACCCACCCACATTCAGAATACCAGCCGCATGGCAATATGCTCAATGCCCGCTTCCATATAAATACCGCCCTCTGCTTGAAAACCCATGTCTTCATAGAAGGAACGGGCATGGTACTGGGCCGACAATTCAACCCCTGGCAAACCTTGTTGTCGGGCTTGTTGCATAAGTGCCTGCATTATCTGTCGGCCAATACGCCGCCCTCGCCACACCTTCAATACTGCCACCCGGCCAATATGGCCATCTGGCAATAAGCGCCCGGTACCCACTGACTGACCGTCTTCAGAATAAGCAACAACATGAGTTGCAACTGCATCGAATTTATCAAGTTCTAACTCTGGCGGCACGTGTTGTTCAACAATAAATACGTCGTGCCGAATCGGCATGGCATCTTGCCGGCACTGCTGCCAGACTCCAACCACAACACGAATAGACTCAGGCACCAGATTTTCTTTCATGTACGGGCCCATTAGACAATTCTTCTTTCACCGCTGAACCCTGTGGAGGGTAGTCCAGCGTTTCGCGCATCTCGGCCTTATCTTGCCAAGCGAAATCGGGAAATGGCAACTTGCCTTCTTCTCTCCATTGATGCACCTGCGCTTCACTGGCCTGCACTCGATCGGCGTCCGGCAGGCTATCGGCAGCGTTGTAATGCACCATCGAGGGCACGGCGAGCTTGGTGCCCGCCTCACTCACAATCTGCATCATGCGCAAATAGATATCTTCACGAATTCCCAGGTATTCGGAATAATCAACCGACATCACATAAGCAAAGACAGAAATATCAAGTGAATGGGAGCCGAACCCACCAAACCGAACCCGTAAAGGGTCAGCTGCAACCTTGGGATGACTTAACAGCATCTTGCGCAATTCGGCCAAAACATAGCGCAATTGATCCGGCGTGGTTTCATAACGCAAACTAATGGTCGGATTCAAAAACATGCTGTCGCGCTTTGCATAATTTTCAATCTGCATATTTGAAAACTCGCTGTTCGGAACCGTAAGCAAAGTACGATCAAGTGTCCTAATTCGAGTCGAGCGCATCCCGATAAACTCTACCGTGCCGGTTTTGTCTCCGAACCGGCAATAATCGCCCACTGCAATCGGCTTATCGAAATACAAGGTAATGCCGGATATAAAGTTCTGCAAGGTTGACTGCGCAGCCAGCGCAACGGCCAAACCACCGATCCCCAAACCCGCCAAAACACTTTGGTAAGGCACTTGCAACACATCGGCCAGCATCAAAATAGCAAACACAATGACAATAATACGCAGAATCCCGGCAATAAAGGACACCAACGTAATATTGTTTCCTTTCAGCGTTTCAACATTACGAATTCTGGCCGCAACTAGCTTGATAGTCAGCAATGTCAGGACCATGAGCGACAAGACAATACATGACCAGCTAATCGTTACCAACGCAACTTGAACCAGATCAGGAAAGCTGAGCACACGATCAGCCAGACGCAATGCCACCCCCAGGCTAAACACCCGAAACGACCACAAGAAAAAACCGCGAACGACCGGGCCATGCGCATCGCCACCACTTCGCTTCAGCACGCCGTAAAAAAACAAATTCACCAATTTGCCAACTGCGTAAGCAACCACTAATGTAAGCAGCAACCCCAGCCACTGCCACAATTCCATGACACCAACAGGCCGCACAAAGGTAGGACTCATTTCACGGATTGCATCACGCGTTCTGAAATAAAGACTTTCAGGCTGCGCTTGAAGCTCAATAATATTGTTGGCGGGCAGATTATCCAGCGCCGCATACAAACTACGGATAGTCCGAAGCGTATCAGGCGTAAATTGCCATATGACGCCCTCTTTCGTTAAGACTGGGCCAATAGCAATGCGGCCTAACGGATGTTCGAAAAAAACATACGGCTCGGAACGTATTGGATTGTCGGGCACCTCCTGCCAGGTAATGGCACCCAACCGACGCAAAGACCTGTAAACATACCGGGCTAAACGCGGCCCTTCATACTCACGCGCCAGTGCCGATAAATCAGCCATATTTAGGGTTTCCATAGCGCGCTCTGCACCATCAACACCGCCATAGCTGAAGGAACGTACCAAAGTTTTGAGGGTATCGCGGGGCGAAAGCAAATCACCACTGCGCCCACCGAGTAAGCTTGCATGTGCAGCCTGGGCACGCATTAATACATCTTCCAACAAGTCAATTGGCAAAGCCTGAATGAACCAGTCGCCGTTTCTGCGCAAAAACTTCAGGTCCAGCGAGACCGATGTCCCGGCTTGATTAAGAGTGGCCGTAAACGTGTCGGCATTATCATCAGACTGAATCTCCCACACTCTGAAAGTCATGCTATTTACAACGTTAAACAACAAACTGGTGTAATCCAGCTCGCTTATCGTTTGCCCAGGAAGCGTTGAAAAATCAATAAAATGTGAAGCCTCACTTTGCAACTCCATACGACCTGGTCCGACAGCATTCATTACCGCAAGAAAATGATAGAGCGTCATTGCGGGCGACGACTGGTCTATGGAGTAACCCATAAACTCGTTATCGTCAGATACCCGTACGGCGGTAAGCCATTCTCCGGTTCCGAATCTGGCAGTAAAGGTTCGACCATCGCCGGCCATAATGGCCACGAAGGTGCCCTCACGGCCGCCCTCACTCCAGGTACCGTGTAACTCTTGACCTAGCGCACTTCCTTTTACGGTGCCACCGAACAGCGGATATTCCCCGCTGACCTGATCTCCTGTTTGTTCCAACGTAATACGCGCTGCGCGATGCCGCCAGGTACTATCCCACTCGCCCGACCAATTCGCCGCAACGGCCTGAGCAGACCACAAGAAAAACAGGAAGAAAAAGAAAAAATATAGCAGGATCTGCCGATTCAAAAATACAGTCATTACTTGCCGCTAATGTTCATATACGGCGCAACTATACTTTAATACGCATTAAAATAACGACGAAAGCAAGAATCAACGTACGTCGAATGCCGCCCTGACAGAAGCATCCTATTAATCATTATCCGACGGGTCATCATCCTCATCGGCCTTCAACAAATCGGCATGATGGTCACCCTGATAGCGCAACACCCTTCGCCCCCCTTCAGACGTGCCCTGGTCAAAGACATCGTCGGTTGCATCCAGCAACCAATGCGCCGTGCGACGGCGCTGATGATACATACGTAAATTAAGAAGCTGGAAACGGTTCACATCGGTCTCCTGATTAGATAAGCCAAGTGCCCCGAGTGCACGCAAAACAGTTTGTTAGCCTACGCTATTACACATGAAGATGACAACACTTTCTGCTATGGTTAGTACCTGCCGCGATTCATACTGCCTGCTTCGGAGTACCGCATGAACAAATTTCTTACCCGCCATACCGCGTTTTATATTGTTATTGTGCTGGCCCTGTTCTTTTCCTGGCTTGCGCTGGTGGTACATTTTGCCTGGTGGCCGGTTGCGCTTGCATTCATCGGGCTCACAGTTCTGGGCATTTACGACCTGAATCAAACACGTCATGCCATTCGCCGCAATTACCCCGTTATCGGCAATCTGCGCTATTTGTTCGAATTCATCCGCCCCGAAATTCGCCAGTACTTTATAGAAAGCGACAAAGACGAACTACCGTTTTCCCGCGCCGAACGTTCGTTAGTGTATCAACGCGCCAAACACGACATAGACAAACGACCGTTTGGCACCCAAAACGACGTTTACGGCAACGATTACGAATGGATCAACCATTCCATGGTGCCCACGCATCTGGCCGACACCAATTTCAGAATACAAGTGGGCGGAGAAAACTGCACCCAACCCTACGCCATGTCGGTGCTGAACATTTCAGCCATGAGTTTCGGGGCGCTATCGGCCAACGCCGTACGTGCATTGAATAAAGGCGCGCAAATAGGCGGTTTCGCGCATGATACCGGCGAAGGCGGTATTAGCCTTTACCACCTGGAACACGGCGGTGACCTTATCTGGAATATTGGCTCCGGCTATTTCGGCTGCCGTGATGCCCAAGGCAATTTCTCGGAAGAGGAGTTTACGAAACGCGCCACGCAGCCGAGCGTAAAAATGATTGAACTCAAGCTGTCGCAAGGGGCTAAACCCGGCCACGGCGGCATGCTGCCGGCGGCAAAAGTTACGCCGGAAATCGCCCGCGCAAGGGGTATCCCCGTTGGCGAAGACTGTATTTCTCCCGCCCATCACAGTGCATTCTCTACACCCGTTGAAATGATGGAGTTCATCGCCCGTCTGCGCGAATTATCCGGTGGCAAACCTGTGGGTTTCAAAATGTGTATTGGTCACCCCTGGGAATGGTTTGCCATTGCCAAAGCCATGCTGAAAACAGGTATTACGCCGGACTTTATTGTGGTCGACGGTGCAGAAGGCGGTACCGGCGCCGCCCCCATTGAGTTTGTTGACCACGTGGGTACCCCACTGCGTGAAGGGCTGCGACTGGTACATAACACCCTGGTTGGAGTTGGCCTGCGCAAGAAAATCAAACTGGGCGCATCGGGCAAAATCATCAGCGCTTTCGACATGGCACGCATTATGGCACTGGGCGCCGACTGGTGTAACAGCGCCCGTGGCTTTATGTTCGCGGTAGGTTGTATACAAGCCCAGGTTTGCCACACAGGCCAATGTCCAACCGGCGTCACAACCCAAGACCCGAAACGGCAGGCCGCTATCGTGGTGGGAGACAAATCGGAACGGGTAGCCCATTTTCACGACAACACCCTGAGCGCACTCGGAGAGTTACTGGGTGCCGCCGGCCTGACCCACCCTGGCGACCTGCGCCCGCACCATATTGCGCGGCGCATTTCGAACCTGGAAGTTCGTATGCTGTCGGCCATTTTCCCCGATATGCATGAAGGTGAAATTCTGGAAGGCAAATTCCGCCAAACGATCTTTCGTGTGGGCTGGCCCATGGCGCAGGCGGAATCATTTGAACCCTTATACAGCCTAAGCGAAGCCATGTCGGAAATTGATGCGCGAGCAGCATAAACCTAGTAGAAACACTAGGTTGAAGACAGGCAGCGGTAGCGTTAAATTGAACTTACTGCCCCATAGGGGCGGTTCCACCGCTCTCCGAAGCGGTGCCCACACCGGCCCGCAAAGCCGTGTGTCAACTGCCGCAAGGGCAGTAAGGCCTCACCAGAAGGTGAGGCCTTTTCATTGGATGGCCGTCAAAGAATCTGCGTCAAGTAAAGCACCCCCATAGCGCCAATAAAATTTTTTGCTGCGACTCACGTAACAACGAAAAAACTTATGGTATAGTAGCGGTCTTCCGAGCGGCGCATTAGCTCAGCTGGTTAGAGCGACGGAATCATAATCCGCAGGTCCCCTGTTCGAATCAGGGATGCGCCACCAAATTTCTAAAGCCCTGATTTATCAGGGCTTTTTTCTTTTTTGAAAGTACACAAAAGAAAATAAATACGCGGCCTTTATGCCAAGAAACTGACAAAGTACCATTGTTCGCACTGCATTTTTAAAACAAACATAGGTGTGCACCATATGGGAACAATTGTAAAAACAAACGCTGGCACTTTCCTTGGCCGAGTTCGTATGAAAGGGTACTCACTTGCCAGAACATTTGATGATCGGACTGACGCACGAGCTTGGGTTCAAAAAACCGAAGCATCGATTGTTAGCGGTCACTATCGTGACGACAAACGCGCAAAGCGCATTACACTTGGCGAGCTGCTAGAAAAATACCGAATTCATGTGGCGCCTGCCAAAAAAGGCGGCGAACAAGAAGTGCGAAAACTGCTTTTTTTGGAAAAGCAATCATTCTGCTCGATCCGTCTAGCAGAGCTGCGGCCCATACACTTTATTCAGTATCGCGATCGTCGTCTTAAAGAAGTGAGGCCGGCGACAACAAAAAATGACTTGGCGGTCCTTTCGGCCGTCATCAATCATGCGCGAAAAGAATGGCAAATCTATCTACCTGAGAACCCGCTTGAGTTAGTCAAAAAGCCGACTGTACGTAACTCGCGGACACGTACTCTCAGCGAAACCGAGGTGCATTGGTTACGCCAGGCTATGGCTCCCCGAGAATTCAGCCACACGCCCGATGGCCGCTTTGCGTGCCAACGTATCGGCCCGGAACTATTATGGGCGTTTGAGCTTTCGATTGAGACAGGCATGCGGCGCTCGGAACTCCTAGGCCTGCGCTGGGAAGATGTACACCTAAGCCAAACTGGTTTCTGCTGGGTACGAATCATTGACACAAAGAACGGTGAAAATCGGGACGTTCCGTTGACTCTGGCGGCCGAAAGCGTTATGCGGGAAGCCGCAGTACGGCGCGACAAGAAGAGCATAAAGGTGTTCTCCATGAGTCCGAATGCACTTCGCCTTCGCTGGCTTGATGCGCTAGAGCGAGCCAAAAAACTATATGCTGAGCACTGCCAGGAAGCTGCAGCCCAGCCGGTCTCGGCAGTGTTCGAAGACTTACGCTGGCACGACATTCGCCATTCCGCGATCACCCGATTGGCCAGCTTAGTCCCTGACAGTTTAGAGCTCTCCAGAATCAGCGGACACAAGACTTTGAGCATGCTACGCAGATATTACAACCCTTCGGCCGCCGACTTAGCTGGCCGATTGAACCGGCCACAACTGGAAAAACTAAAAGAATTTCAAGGTGAATAAATGAACACAACCTTGCATCAGACAGGCTTATCGTTCCGATCTGAGCTGCCAGAAACTTTTCTTTCCACTCTAAGGCCAGCCATACTCGGCTCACGGGCGAACGAAAAGGTCAATCAATCGATGCAAGCGGGTACATTTCTTCGTCCAAGTCCTTGGCAAGGCGCTTGAGCGCCTTGCCCTGGCGAACTAATTCCGTTTTATGCCAGCGAGTTACAGTGCTTTGCAGGACGCGACGCTGGTTGCCGACCTTTTGATGCAGTTTCACGACGCCGGATTTGACCAGCTTGGCCATGTAGGGCCGGCTAACTCCGGCCAGTTGCGCCGCCTGCTCTATGGTGAGAACCTGGTCATTATTGTCAATAGTCATATTTTGCATCGTAGCAAATGATCGAAATACTGCTAGGCCAAGTACTCGGGAAACCCAAACTTGGCCTAGTGCGAGGTAAATTAAAGATTGTTGTGATTTTCACCTGTTAGGACAAGCAGCATGCTGTGCCTAGCCTCATTTGCTTCAAAATCATTTTTGTACCGGCCTGCAATCAAAAATATTCGGTCGTCCGAAGTTTCTGCCCAAACACTGGCGTCACGCACCACAAGCCGCATAATCGAATGCAATGCGATGTATGCAACATTTGATGGTTCCAGTGCCACGTCGACGTCATTCAATACCCGCACGAATGAGCCGAATACCTGGGGCTCCAGTGAATCGGGATTAGGCACCACGTGGCTTTGTATGGGCTGTTTTTGTGGTTCTAGTTGAAATCCTTGCGTCATTTTTTACTCCTGGTTGCTGGGTTCTTGGCCGCGCTGAAGCGACCTGGTGGGGGTTGATCATCCGTGCAAATGACCCTTTGCCTCGCACCGAGGGAGCCTTGATCGTCTGCATCAAAAACCTCGTGCGCTGCGCCTGCAGCGCGGCCGCGACTTTAGCTTGCGCTTCTGCTCGGCGAGCCTCTTCCAGTTTGGTTTTTCGGTGGGCTAAAGCCTCCGCCTTTGGCAACCATTTCTGCAGCTCCTCCAACTGGGGCTGGACCTCGGCTTTCCATTTGTGCTGCGCCTCGCGCTTAACATGTGCGTGAAGTTCTGCGTAGGTTCGGCGCAACGCCGCGAGCATTTGCTTTTGCTCGGCAATCTGGACCGTCAATGACGCCTTGGCTTGCTCGATTTCTTTTTTCTTCTGTAGTGACCAAAGTCGGTTCATCTCGGCTGGATCGGCCAGTTTTTTGGCCAACGAATCGAGCTGTGTCTGCAGTTGCTGGACACGATCGAAAACAGCCTGCCCTTGTTCGTTCACCGTCGCTGTTTTTTGCTGAACAACGATATCAGGGGCCTGCTGCTTTAGCAGGTTAATACGGGCACGAATTTCCGCAGGCGTTTTCGTGTAGGCCCACGTCGGAACTGCCTCGATTTCAACCGTTTTGGTCGAAAGCAATTGACGCGCTGTGGCCAGGATCACATCCACTTGGTTCACCAGATCTTGCTTCTCGGCAAGGTCAGTCTCGGGTCGCCTGTCAAGGGAGGCTGAGTGTGCTAACTGCTCGAGTTTCTTGCTGATTTCAGCTTGGGCATGTTCGCGCCTTTGCTCGATGGACGGCAGTGCCTTTTCCGCCAAGCGGTCGAGCCTGGCCAGCTGTTTTTCGTATGTTGTAGCGGTTCTGTCTAGTTTCGACGCAGAATCATGCACCTTTGCGACCTGGGCGACGACGTCTGGCAGGCCTCCCAGGCCTAGCCAGGCTAGCAGCCTGTGAATGAGAATTGCGGCCACGGTAATGTTCTGCGCGGCGGTTATTTTTCTCCAGTCGAGCCACATGTTTGCCGTGGCTTTTCGTTGCTCCAATTGCTCAACCAACGACACCAAATTTTTATAAGGTACCCAGCGATTTAGAGCCTCTTCCGTTCGCTCCTCGAGCAGCGTCTGTAGCCGCTGAGTGAGCAATTTCAAACGTCCAATTCGGCGATTGATGCGAGCAGCCTGAGAATTGTGTTCGGCAACAAAATCGCCCCTGTTTGACTGTCGGCCAGTTCTTTTAATACGACCGGCAGGACCTTGGTGTTTAGTGGGCACTTTCTCAACGCCCCGCTTCTCAAAACTGGCATGCTCAACAGTGTGCTGGATGCCCGCCACGGCAAGATGTTTATTAACCAAAGAGGCCCATAACGGCCGTGCCCATTCCGCCGTGTTTTGAAGCTTGTTCCGACGGCAGTGGATTGGGTCCAGTTCGCGGACATTACGGCTTAGTGCGCCGGTTTCTGCATCAACTTTGCTTGTTGTTAAGAGCAAGTGAGCATGGTAATTGCCGTTGTTTTTCTCCCCGCCTCGCCACTTATCCTTGATGAAAAATTGGTCTTTATTTTCATTAAGATAATCGTCGGAAAAAGCTTCCGGCCGGTGTAGAAAAACATCAACGCCAACCCCGTATTTTTTTACGACTTCTTGCGCAAACTCTGTGATCAAAGCGGCTCGCTGGTTGTCACTAAGTAGATACGGAAGAGCAATCACTGCCTCCCTTGCTGGGATGGCTGCGGCCTTGCGGTCGTGGACGTCTACTCGCGCCCAGAATGTCTCTCGATCCTCTCTCTTTCCGCCGGGCAAATAGACCTGGTCGAAGGGATTCATGACATCAGTTTTCCGGCTGAAATCGAACACCTCACCGGTGCGTTCGCAGGTAATTTTTTGCCCAGAACGGTACGCAACCCGCGCGGCCAAAGGCGCGTCGAGTCGGCGCATTGGCTTCAAGGAAAAATGGATTTCAGTTTGCACTGGAGACACTCACTTACGGAAAAGCAACATCGTCAAAAAATAAAAACGTAGCAACCCTCACCTTCGTCGTTTTGCCCGTCCGGCCAGGACCGCACGCCAACTTGTTTGGCTCTAAGTGCGCACTTCGTGGGCCGTTACAAGCGGCGAACACTTTCGAACAAGTATATTTTTCAGTCGCCGAAGGTCAAGAAAACCGAGGTCAAAATTTTCATCCAAAGAAATTTTCCCTAAATGAAAATAAAGCTTTCCAAAACCTTGAATCTCGTTTTTAAAACGATATTCTCAATACGTTACTTAGAGAGGGAGAATCAATGGATCCGAATCAACTCGAACGAGAAATCGATGAATACAAGAAAAAAATTAAACAGATACGAGAAAGAAAGCGCGTTGAACTAGCCAAGATACGACGCGAAGAAATTAGGAGAAGAAAGAAGGAAGAGGATCGCCGAAAAGTGTTGCTCGGCGTTGGCTTGATTGAGGCGATGCGCCACGGTCGCATTACCGAAAACCAAGTTTTTCAGTTAATCAACGAATCGATTACCAGGCGAAACGACAGAGAGTTCCTGGGTCTCCCCGTTGGCGAAAGTAACGTGGAGGTCGAACCATGAAGTGGCATAAAGCTAGGATTTACGACAGAACAAAAGAAAAACAACGAGAACCATACTATATCGACGAGCACATCCAGGCTCAGCTAAAAATTTTTAAAAAAGAAGGTCTAGCAGGCCTTCTTAAAAAGCCGTTGGACATTGCAGAATGCCTAGCCGTGGCCTTGTTCAAAGGTCTGGGTGATGCACTGGTTCGCGGCGTTCAGATAATGCTCATGTTTTTCGTGCTCACGATGATCATTAGTGTTTCGTTTAAATCTTTCGCATATTTACTCAACTGGACCTATGGCTCATGAACAAGAAAATCCTCATATCGGTTCTAGTGTTTCCTTCAGCTTTAGCCGCTGCCCCTTTGCCTGATGGTGATCAACTTTGCGTTGACTTAAAAGAAAGCAATACCCGTGCAATTTCCCAGGCCCAAACAGCTGTCGAAGAGGACCCTTTTTTTGAAGATTTAAGCCAACAAAGAGAAGCGGATAGGGAGTGCATGCTCGATCTGTCAAAAGAGTTGGGTGGTGCAGTGAGTGCAGATAGCTACGGTCTTGGCGCAATCATTGACGATGTGTTCAAGCAAATCAGTGAATCAATGTGCAATGTGACCAATAACAATGCCCGAAACCATGAGGGCTACGGCGGTGCTACGCCAAGTTATGTGCCGGCAGCCGCTTCCCAACAAGCGATGCCAGCGCCTGTCCCGACCCCACCACCTGTTGTTGGACCAAGTAGCAATTCAAACTCCAATGATGTCTGGTCGCGACTTAGCGAGGCGATGTCTGGTCGCTCCAGCCAACAATCTCAGTAATAAGATAAGGACACATTAACTATGTCTAAGAACTTGATCTCAACCGCACTCGTGTTGCTTGTGCCATTACTTTGGTCCGGTCAAGCCAATGCAATTAAATGCACGCTGTCTCAGGATTGTGTGATAGCAATAGATCGAGCGAGAAGCTCAATCAATACCAATATCGACCAAATGGACTCCAATATCGCGCGCGAGGTGGATAAAGCCCGAGTGGATATTATCAACGCCCTGGGTCGCCAAACAAGTTCGCTTTCGGGTCAGACTGCCCAAGCGGTTGAGACGCAGACACGGCATGCGGAAGAGCTAGCAAAAGCGGGTCGAAAAATAGACTCAATTATCAAAAGAAGTAATGTAACGTGCGGATCGGCGAGCGGCTCACAGTCATCGTCAATGACGATGGTTTCAAGAAAACAAACGACAGAGCCACTTTCAACAGGCTCAAAAATACCGCCGCGCCTAAAAAAGGCATGGGATCAATCAGATCCAAATGCGTCAGTTTTACCACCTTTCGATCAAAATGTTGCTGCGGCTGATTTCGGCTTTGGTAGTTGCCAGGGCTTTGCCGGTGACCCAAATTCGATGCGCGGCCAACTGTGTCGCAGTGTCCAGGGGCTGCAAATTAAAAGCAATAAATATGCGGATGCGGATATCCGGGCCGAAACGTTGTTTCACGGCCCTCAAGAGAAAGAAAAAGGCCGAGTTCAATTAACGGTGACAGCCCAGCATAGTAGCGCTGAACGGGATGCGCGAAAATCGATCCTCGCCTCATTGTCACAACCAGTACCACCGCCGGGGGTTCGGCCAACCGCACTTGCCTCGCCCGAAGGCCTCGCTTACGTTGGCCAACTAACTGAGCATCAGGCCAAAATGTCGTTAGCGACCGAGCCAATACGCGATTGGGATGTTGCGACTACTGCCTCGCCCGAAAGCTTCGAAACACTACGAGCATTGCTAAACGACAACATTACGGCAGTATTTTTGGAAAAAAAATTAAATAAAGAGTTCCCAGAATGGGCGCAGGAAGGTGTTTCTCCACTTCACCTGAGCGCGCTTCAAGTTGAAAAACGAGCGGGCAATCCTGACTGGTACACATACATGGCTGGCGCCGATGATGTTGCCAAATCTGCCGAAGTGCCGCTTATTTTGGCTGAGCAACAGAGACTACTTTTCTCGATTCTCCTCGAGCTGAAGAAGCTGAACGTGGTTAATGGTCAGCAACTGGCCGAAGACGTCCAAGAAAACAACATGCCGCGTCTCGAACGGCTAGCCGAAGCAGCCAACCGAACCATACGTAATCAATAAATAATAAAGGTGCCCAAATGGCTAGAAGTCGTGCCCTTTTCCTTATTCTTTTTTTTCTCACGGCCTTATTGCCAGCAATCGCGTCGGCCCAGCTTGCTGAAGGGATCGGCACGACTTACGACGAACTGATCCTGGCGTCGCAGAGTGACGGTGATCATTCTCGCCAGATTTTAGGCAACTTGTTATCAGATTTTGCTGACAACCCCTTTATGGCTGCCGGACGCCCGGATACGCTCTTAGGCAACCTTTTCTTCCTGTTCAACAGTGGCATTTTTATTGTTGGTACGGTGCTTCTAAGTTACTTCATTCTTGCTTCGGTAGCACAAACAGCGCATGAGGGGGAGGTCCTAGGTAAGCGGATTAATGGGCTGTGGGTACCCATTCGCGTCACCCTTGGTGTATTTGGCATGCTGCCCGTCTTTGGCGGCTTCTCGTTAGCCCAGGCGGTTGTGATGTGGTTCGTGATTCTGGGTATTGGACTAGCTAACATCATGACAAGCGCCGTGATCTCAGATACCCAAAAATTTAATGCGCTGATTCCACCGCCGGGGTTGAGTTCACCAGGGCCACAAACCGCTTTTTCCGCCGATTTGATAAAGAATATTTTCAAGATGAACGTATGCGCAGCAGCTGGTCGCAAACATCACGAGAACATGACCTGGTCGCTGAACAGAGCTCCTGTGGTTCAATTGAAAGAGACATCCGACGGCCACTTATTATCCGCACGGAACACTAGTTGGGGTGTCGATTGCGGCGAAGTCTTGCTTGAAAGAGGCCTACTTCGAGAAGATGGGCTGCTTGAAATTGGGTATCGATCGGCCGCCGTCGACTATGACTCAATCAACTCTATCGCCTTAGCCGGTTACAGCACAAAACTTCAGCAACTAGACCTTATCCAGCAGATAATGACAAATGAGGCCGCTCGATTCGTCGAAGCCCATTGGAATGGCGAAAGAAATAATTATCAGCTTGACCTGAGTCTTTTTGAGAAGCTAGCCAACGATGCAAATTACGATGTTTCTAATGCGATTCAGCAGTCAATCAACGCTACTGATGAAGCCGGTGCGGCCCAAAAAACGGCTTTGACGCAAAGCGCGACAGAAGCAATCAGCCAGGGCGGCTGGATGGCCCTGGGCAGTTGGCATAGCACCTACGCTGAAGTTCAGGCAGCACTTCAAACGGCGTCACATTACGGTCAATTAAAAGAGCAGCCGCTAATCATTGAACGAAGCAGAACAAGCACAAGTACCGAACGACTCATCGACATTGCAGATCATTATCTTAACCAGCCCGTCCCAGCGACAACCAAGAGTGACGGTCAGTTTAAAACTGATCGGTCACCAGGCAGGTGGTTAACCACCTGGTTGTTTAGCGCTGCCGCTGGCGGAACTGGGGGAAGTGGCATGACAAACCCAATAACGTTAGCAAAATCAAGCGGCGATATGATGATAAATTCTGCGATTGCCGTGTACTCAGTCACGACTGTTTTGGAGAACATTCCGCTCGGCGTCGGCAAGAAAGCACTTGATCTGATTGGTGCTGTTCCTGGCGTCGGTACCTTCGGTGGCATGGTTGGCTCCCTGTTAAGCGACGTCCAAACACTTCTTCCAGTTGTGGCTATCTTGCTTTTAATTATCGGCGGAGTCCTATCGATTTACGTGCCACTGATTCCGTTTTTGACCTGGTTTGCGGCTCTTGTCGGTTATTTTGTCAGTGTCATCGAAGGCTTAATTGCCGCGCAAGTATGGGCATTTGGCCACTTGAGCCTTGATGGGGAGGGTATGGGTCAGAAAACAGAGAAGGGATATCAATATCTCTTCAACATGTTGCTAAGACCACCTTTGATGGTTTTGGCCTTTTTCTTTGCAAGCGCTCTTTGTATTCTGCTTGGTACGTTCCTGGTTGATTCGATTCGCACAGTAATTGAAAACGTTCAAGGAAACAGTGCCACTGGTCTAATTTCGATTTTAGGTTTTTTAATCATTTTTGCTATCCTTTTACTAACACTCATTTCGACCTGTTTCGATATGATTTTTGCCCTTCCAGACCGAGTAATTGCCTGGGCCGGTAGCGGAATGGAGTTTGTGGCAGGCCGCGAAATGAGTGGAAAAATTGAAGGACAAGCCCAGGCAGCCGGGCGTTGGGCTGGGGGTGCTGCTCACTCAGCTAACCACGCAAGAACGACGCTGAATGCAACAAGAGCTCGAAACCGACTTCAACATCAAGTAAACGACTCGAACAAGGACCAAAAATGACACATAAACAGGCAAAACGAACCATTCTTTCAGCCAGCATTTACTTGCTCGGCATTTATTTGTTGGTGGTGCCTGCTTTTATATGCCTCTGGATCTTCGTGGCAATGCAGCGAAGTGCTGGCTGGCTCGATATTTTGGTTAGTTGTGGCCCGGCTGCGTTGTTCATCTTATGCTGCTTCGGCCTTCGCAAAAATACCAAAAAGATCGATCAAGCACACAAAATTGTTATGACTGGACAACAAAGCTAATAATTACACGAATTTGCACATAATTGCACATTTCAGCACACCCTCGGACCGCTGAATGTGCAAACTTGTGCAAAGTTAGCACAACAATAATATTTAGTATCAATAGCTGAAACACTCGATATTTTGAGTGTCAGTTCTCTTTTTTGCGACCAAGCAAATTAAGTTACAAAAATAATTACGTTTGACTATTGGACGCAAAATGAAATTGAAAACTATTATTCTCATCCCCGCTGTATCACTTTTTGTAGCCGGCTGCGGAAGTTCTGGCCCATCTGAGGGCGACATCGAAAAACATGTCCGCGATGCATGGAAACAGCAAGTCAAAATGTTGTCTCTATTTGCGGGGCCAGAGGGAACAAAGAAGGCCGAAAACGCAATTAAAGATGTTTCGCTAGAACAATGTGAACCACACGAAAACGAGCAAATTTATCAATGTAAAGTTTCCGTCACGATTGAACTAGACGGGAAAAAAGATACAAACGTAATCAAACCTTTTTTCAAAAAAGAGTTTGACGAATGGGTGCCTGTCGGCAACGTCCTGAAAGACTGATTACTGGAACAAGAACAATGCCGAAACAAGCAACGTTAGTAGCATTTTTAATGCTTGCCTTCTACGGAAAAACAGCCGGCGCGGTTAATTTTGATGCGCTAGTCAATGCTGCGGTACAAACCGCCACCCAAGAAGTGACCAAAGCAATCGGTTCTAATGATGCAAGCAATGTCATTGGCCAGGTAGTTGGATCGGCAACCGCCGGGACCAACGAAAAGCCTGGTAACTGGCCAACGAAGTTTGTGTGGTATCCCTATGACAAGATGGCGCCGCAGCCTGTTAATACTGGCAAAGTTCGTAAGTTTGACCATCCTGAATGGTTAGATGGTCTTGATTTTGATAGTCTACCTTTTCAACATGCGATTGTGCGAGTTCGCGGTGATGGATCGAAAAAAATGGCGATCTTCTCTGATCCACATTGTCCCCACTCCAAGACTCAAGAGCGAGATTTGAATAAATATGACAACGTGACGATTTATACATTTGTAGCACCACTACTAGGCGCAGATTCTGAACCTATGGTTGAGCAAATTATGTGCCAACCAAACAACCAAGCTCGCGCACAGGCATGGGACAATTGGATTCTTAATGGACAAAGTCCACAAAAAACGTCCTCGTGCAGTACTTCTTCTCAGAAGATCATTAATTCCTTAAAAGGGCTTAGATCTGCCGAGGGTGATACATATCACTCAATTTCACCAACGTTAGTTTTCTCGAATAATATTGCTTTTCCAGGTGCAATTCCCGCTTATGGGCTAAAAGAAATGATTGACTTACTACACTAGTAGAAGACAAATCTATATCTACAGAGCTTATACAGTTTTGAGTAGACGAAGTCATGCGCTCACAACTGATAAGTTCTGTTACTTACATTTTCAATGCTTAATCGACAGTGATTAGCCGTCTTAATGCAATGTCGTTGCGCCATTCACGCCGGCTCCCGTTTTCCAGTTAAACACCAACCGTCCGAATACCCATTCAATGTGAAGGTCGGTCGGCTCTTCAAAGCTGTGGTAGGTAAGTTCGACGGCTTTCTCGAATAGCTCTTCGCAAAATTTTTCGTTCATGGCAAAATTTTCGCCTTAAAAAATCATGGGCGCTATTCGTAGTTTCCGAGTATTGATTTCATCAACGGCTTCACGTTAGTGCATCCAGTTTTGCATATCCATTTTGACGGGAAGCGGCTATTTTGAGCCGTTGGCGATCGACCCTTTAGGCTGGATTCAAGGTATCGCACGGTGCTAGGGCTTCGCGTAGCCTGTCCTTCATTGAATTGTTCATATCGACGAACCACTCGGGTTTGAGTTCCGACGCTGCAGCCATCGCTTTGGCCCAATCCGGCATCACGTGCGAGTTCTGAAGAGCGTTGCGAGTTTCAGCAATAGCGGCTTGCGGATCAATGGTCGCCTGAAAGACACCTGCGTTGTTCAATGTGTCGAAGATCACCCCACCGATCACCGACTCACACTTCGTGATGATGTTCAGCACGTATTTATCGAAGGTATGGAAAGTCTTGATCTTTGCTGGATTCGTAGCGTTGTTTTGAAAACTCGGTTCCGCGATGAGCATCGGGAAATCACCGGCCACGTGACAGGCGGACGTGATGTTGTATCCGCGATGGACGATGGCGTTCCTCAGGTACTTGATGTATTCGTAATTCGACTCGCCGTCCTGAAATCCTGGGAAGACAAATCGCGCATACAACTCAGTCTCGAAAGACTTTGGCGGTAATGGTGTCGGCTCACGCATTAGCTCAGTTGCGGACAACAGGTTTTGGAAATAAGCGCTGTACTGCACGCGCATATCAGTGTGCATGATCGTGGTGAGTGGTGTGCGAAACGACAAGGCTGCGCGCAGCGCGGTCTTCCGTGCCGTCATGTACCAAGTCAACGCGTGCAGCATATCGCGAGTTTCGAGGCTCAGTGTCGTCATACGCATTTCAGACGAATGATCATGCTTGGGCATTGTACTCGTAATTTGTTAACCCGTACACTCACCTAGCATCTTCGGTCGGCATGTAAGTCATTCGGGGCGTGCCAATCCCCGCGATCAGTGACAGCATTGGGTCGACAAAAGTCATCGGTTGGAGACCGGTTTCGACCCTGAGCGGTCTCGTTAGCTGCGGAAACAGAAGCTTAACCTTTGAATCTAATTATCTGCGCGGCTTTTTGCGAAGGTCGGGTAGAATGATGAGAGGTTAGCCCGCTCTTTGCGCAACGGGCTCAAGAAGAAGCCGTTCAAAATCCGCGTGATGTGGTGTCGTGGTTTCAAGCATTGTGACGATCTTCTCAGTTAAATCGTTCTTGTTGTACTCAACGCCTCCACGTGATACCCGATCGCCACGAATATCGAGCTCTCCAGCACCTGGAAATATCTTGTCAACCAGTACAGGGGGATAGAAGTGCTCAATACCGTTCAATGGCCACTTGACTATGTTCTCACGAAGAACCCCCATCTTCTCCAGCTGCTCAGGAAGCGAGGCTGAATGAACAGCATCCAGAACTACGAATATTCGATCTCGATAAGGACTTCGTTGAATGTCTGTCAGCAGACCGCCAGCAATTGTTAGAACTTCTTTAATTCGAGAATCCGAGTTCGCTGAAATGACGCTTAGCTGGGAGTTTGGAAATCTGAGACTTGTCGCTCGCTCAATGAAGAGGTGATCGCATTTTCCCTCTACAAGGAGGATGGCAGATGGGAGGTAGAGCGTTTCGAAGCGGTTACCCAAAAGAAAAAAGTGAACTTTGTTTAGCTCTCCTAGCGTTGAAACCGGCTTCAAGTCAATCTCATCACCTTGTTTTGATACAACGTAGTTGTTGCCAATGTGCCGCCGGTCCAAAAACACAGTTGAATGCGTCGCGAAAACTATAGTTCGGATTTTGGGGAAGTACTTAGCACGATATTCGCGGTCGAAGAGAAAATCTGCGAGCATTCCCTGTGCCTCTGGACTGACACCTAGTTCAGGCTCGTCGATTAGGAACGTGTCGCAGTCGTTGCTAAGTAGACTAGTCAATAACGTTGCGATCAGGCGGAACCCTGAGCTTGTGTAGGAGATGTTGTGCCCGTCGCAAGAGATATATTTCTGGGACATCGAGTTACCAGGAACTGTCTCCTTTATTTCCATCCGGGTTCCGAGAAGTAGTTCAACAATCTCGACCAACGTGTCACGCTGAGAGTCCGTTAACTCGGCAATTGCTTGCTGAAGATTGATTGGCGAGTTGTCGATGTTCTGTTTTTGTTGGTTCCACTGATTCAGGAACTCGCGATGACGCTCGTTTTTTATATCTCTTTTTGGAGTGAAATAGCCAAGGAGGTTGAAGTTCTGATAGCGCGCTGGGCCAAGATATGACGCGGTTGCCCCCCATTGTTGAGTGAGAGTTTTGAGTAGGAACGACTTTCCGCAATTGTTTCGGCCGACCAACACAGCGTAATCGCTATCGCGGATTTTTTCTAGTAAATCCTGGGCATTCTTCGTAAAGCGAGTGTTTGGACGCTGATCATATTGGTACATGAAATTTCCTCGAACATTGTAGGTAGGCTAATGTTTCTCTCGGTGCACTGGTTGAAGTCTCTAATTTCATAGACATGGCAATGCATGTCCGGAAATCGAATCGCGAGCGTGTGAATGACTACGTCATCTAGGAATGTTATGAATAACATTGCGATGTTTGTAAGATGTTGAGTACCCTGCGGACCGTGACCATAAGGGATAGTTTGTAAGAAAAACTACCGAAAGATGTTGTCGGCAGCAAGGCAATTGCTATTCCGACAATGTCAATAGCCCAGTCAATCACTAACTGCTTTCTCCCATAGGCCCCACGTAATGGATGTCGCAAACTCTACGTGTTGTTAAGTCCCGACATTGAGTGGGAGGTCCGCTATTTGGCGTGCGCCTCGAACGGCCGCTCCTGGCCGATGGCAGAAGTTTCGATTACATCATGTAACCGTTGGTCTGTCACTCTCACTGCAAATGCTAGGATGTTTGGACTGATTATGGTTCGGTCAGCTTAAGCCAACCATACCATCCGACATTGACCTTTGCCGCTGACGTTCCATTTCCAGCTTCCGCTCATAAGCCACATTATTTTGAATTCTGATTTGTTCTGCACGTTCTGCAACGTGCTTGTTAAGAAAACGCTGTGACTCGTTGTATTTTCGCCATGAACAAATAGCCCATAATCCAATGACTAGAGGTGAAACTATGAACCAGACAACCATGATAAGAAACAAAATTTCACCTAAATTGCCCATAAAATTGTCAAAGTTTGCAAATAGAAATGACACCCTACGTTCAGTGAACACAAAACTCATAAGTACGCCGGCGATACAAAATGGTATGGATATAAAAAATAAAATAGATGATTGGACGGTATAAAGGACATTAGTAGCGGCTTTCCTAATTTTTTTAAATTCATCTTTTGAAACAACCTCTTTGACAAGTTCAAAGTCCTCTGCTTTGTGCTTCCCTTTTTCCATATCACCCCCCAATTCCTCATTCAAATAATACTTAAAAAATGATATCAAATATTGACATTTAAAACCGAAATAGTATAATTAAAAATATAGTACATTCCTCTTGCTCAGTAGGGATTGAAACAACATGAACGCATGTTCAAAATGAGTTTTTTGTTACCCTTTTTCTGTAGGGATTGAAACAACTCTTAGCCTTATATGGCTTCAAAACTTTATTTATTACCCTTTACGAGCAGAGGAAAAAAGGCCACAGTTTTTACTGTGGCCTTTTCTTTTATTATTTATTTATTTTTCAGTATCTTAGGGATTTATCTATTTCAATGGCCAAGTCCTGAGCCAACCATAACAAAGATTCCTGGTCGCGGCTTCCCATTTCAATGAAAGACTGGTATCCATTTCCGCTTAAAGAGATCAGCAAAGCGCGTAACTGAGAGACATTTTTCGCCAGCTTATCGTAATCGTGCACATCGATTTTGACTTTAAAATTTCTGTTTTTCATATCAATATATTTTTTATCTAAAAAAGAAATATAGCATCGTTATCGATGTGGACTATTGCATAAGCAACGCACCCGGACGTTCTTTCGCTTGGCGTGCCAGCAACCTGATTGCTGTACGTTTTAGCTGCCGTGAGGAAAGCCCCGCCAACAACTTCCTATTTTCATCCTTAAGCTCAATAGTCCCGTCCGGCAAACCCCATTCATGCGCCAAATCGGCCAAAATGGAATTGATTAACGCGGCTTTATGTTCTGGCCCTGGCGCCGGAAAGAGGACAGGATTTAATCGATCAAGCAACGGCGCAGGAATAAGTTCCAGCGAATTTGCCGTGGCAACGTAAAGGCAGTAGCTTAAATCCACTTCGGTCATCAAGAATGAGTCTAAAAAACTACGCGAGTTAGTTGGCTCCAGAAGGTCTAGCAAAACAGCCCGTGGATCCCCGCTATTTCCTCCCCCCGCGCCGAGTTTATCAATTTCATCAAGCACAAAAAGGCATGATGCGCTGCCTGCTGCACATACTTTTTCGACAATTAATGAAGGCCGAGCACCGCTCCAACCTCTGGTCAATCCACGGAAAATTTTGTTGTCAGGCATGCCAGCACAATTAATTTTCGTGTTCTCAACGAGTAGTTTTTCACCCAATCTTTGGGCAAAACGTGTTTTGCCACTGCCGGGAGGGCCAACCAATACCAATGGCGAAAAATTAAGCTTTCGCGAACCGAGGGACGCCCGAGCCAGCAGTTCTTCAATAACCGTCTCAATGGCGCACGTGGCCCAAGGAAACTCGGTTTTTAACTCGGCTTCAATTTGCCCGATTTTCTCAGCTGAGGGCAATCGCGCAACAGGCATTGGTGACCGCAGTTTTTCAAATTTTTTTAAAAAAGCGGCGTCGTTTTTTTCTTGGGTTTCAGGAATCTCGCCCCTTACCAAAATTACCTTATCTGTAGAGTGCTGCCTCAGCATATTCTGACCATGCTCCTCTGCGGGATTCTCAGCCAACGCAAAACGCTGGGCCACGCTGAAATGCTGCTGCTCTGCTGCCTCACTTAAATGGAACAAAAAAGTCTTAACCACTGACCGCTCGCGCTCGAGTTGTTCGGATAAGTGCTCAGCACGTTCTGGATCGACATATTCATTCATACAAACAGCTGCTGCTTGATTGATGAGCCACGACCAAATTGGCTCTAACCAGGCTAGTTGGCTGTAAACGGAACGTGCACGCGCAGGCCACAGCGATTCATTTTCTTCTTTATTTTCTTGCGCCGGAAAGATAAATCTACTCTCAAAATCATTTTGATCCTGATCGAATACTTTAATTGCTAGGATAAAGAAAAGAACAATACAGTCAATTTCTGCTTTAATTTCTTCGAGCAACCATCCCTCCAGACCCCGCTCTCGGACTCGCGGAAGATTGATCAGATGCATCATTAATTCTTCGGCCGGCTTCATTAAATCCCGAAAAACTGCTCCTATGCCGGGTCGGACATGAATCGACGGTAGATAGCCGCGTGGTCCACGAATAATTGTGTATCCAGCGTCATCCAATAATTGTTTCGTTTCTGAGTACACAGCAATCGGGTCACCCGCCAAACATGCTAGATCCCACCATTGTTGGGCTTCCGCTCGATTACTCGATCTAGTGAACCATTGAGCAATGCAACGAGCATTTCTGGCTCGAGTAATCTTGGCTAAACGATGGTCAGTAACTGAATGGAGCCATGTTCGTAGATCATGCAAGTAACCAGGCACATTCGGACAATCGTAGATCATGCGAAGGAACTCATTACCAAAAAATGATCTACGATCCGGCCATTTGAAACCTGCTGTTTGTTTTTTCTGCTCGAGAAATTTGTCGTAACTCATTTTTGTTTTCCCTGTAAATACTCACCTTTCCTACTTCCCTGCAAAGTCTCACCTTTGCAGCTCGGCAAAGCACTTAAAAACTCCGAAACCCCACACAAACTATGGCTGGTAGTCAAGTAGGAATTCAATATCGTCTGCTGGCAGTGGGCCTGGATGCGCCAAGTCATTTGAAAAAATCAAAGTTGGGGCGATGTTCCGATAAAGCCCTACACTGCTTCTCAATTGACCAAAACTTGCTCTTATTTTTTCCCCATTATTTGCTCGACAGTCTGTAATAACCTCGGACTCTTCCCCCTGAAGAACGAGCGATTTCCATGCAGCGACACGCTCCTCATTTGTCGAACGGCAAAATACTTGCTGAACCTGCGACTCTGATTTTTGTCCGCCAATAAAAGCGGCCGGAAAGACGTGTATTGTCACGTCAGTCAATTCACTCAGCTGCTCAACAGCTTGCTTCGTGTATGGACAATTTGGGTCACCAAAAAGCGCCAATTGACGTGATCCGTCGCCTTTTATTTCTTTGATAGAGAGCTCAAAGGGCAGGGTGCTGAAATCAAGCATTTCGCGCGAATCCCAGCCAGGCACGTCAACCGACGCGGGTGTAATTTGCGCCTGTACTTGTCCAAGAAAAAGCAACGCCAAAGTAAAAAACAACTTAATGCATTTAATAATCATTTTCTTCCTTTCAGTTTCTCGCCTATCTAGTTCTACTGCCAAACAATGCCGCCTAGGCGGCTCGTTGCGCAGGGGGAGCCGCGCCCAATGGGCGTGGGGGACAGGCTACTGTCCCCGGGGGTCGAAGGGCCGGCAAAGCCGGACAGGGGGCAGCAGCCCCGGCCCTTATCTGCGTTTCGCCAGTATTTATTTTTGCTACTCATCTTGCGCTCTACTCTCTGTTAAATATTTAGTTAAAGTGTTAAGGCGCGCGCAGGGGTTAAACGTTGGTTTAAGCCTTTATCCATGCGCCTTACGAGTCTTTTTTTGCCCCCGTAACCGCGCACCCTGCGCCCCTGTAACCGCGTAGAAATGCCCCCGTAACCGCGCACCATGTGCCCCTGTAACCGCGTAAAAATGCCCCCGTAACCGCGTGCCTAGCGCCCCTGTAACCGCGCGCCTTAGTCTACTTATCCACAGGCATGATTTAGGCTTTTAGTGAACGACGCGCATACTTCCTTTGATCCTTCAAATAGAACTTCACCATTTTCACTTTCCCCCTCCCCGACGCCAAAAACTGCAGTCTGTATTCAGGTAACGCATCAACTTTAATGACATCCTTGATCTTTTCTTCGAACCGTCTCAATCGAACCACGCGACTGCCCATCTTGGACCTCAACTGCTCAAGGCCTATGGACCACTGCGCTTGACGCCCGCAATGCTTTCGGGCAATCTCGTAGAGCCTTCGCTCGAACGAGCCAAGCGAGAAGTATTCAGGTGATACCGTTAAAACCGTTTTCTTTTGTATACAACTGAAGAACCAATTTGAAAGCGTGATCTCTACCATTACAAACGGATTGAATGCATTTCTAGCTATCACCGTCCAATCATCGATAAAGCCGACCTGGCGTACCGCACGCGCTTTTTCATCGTGTGTTTCCACTGTGATCAATGTTTCTTTTAATCGCTTAAGACTATCCCGGAGTCGCAAATAGTCGTCTCCCCTGGTGCCTCTTTCTGTGCATCGCAAGAAAGACCGCGCACCGAAACGTACTGTACGGTTAGAAAGGGGAAACCCAGCGTTAAGTGCTGCAGTAATTTGGCTCACGCAGTAAACAAGTACAGCTTTATCATGCATCGTCGCCCGGCCTAGAACACCGCCACTGACCTCCAGCACGGTTTTCTTGTCGGCGCTCGTCCACCTCCAAATTTGGATGTCTTTTTTCTCAAGCGTAAACAACGGCCACTCAAGCGTCCACATATCAATTTTGAAAGAGAAGTCAACAATGTCAGCAACGAAATAATCAACTTCGCTCGGTGCATCGCGGGCCTGCACGTTCGATGTCAAGGTGGCAATAGCCCTTTGCTCCATTTGCCTTGCTCTATCTGCGGGTGATAGACACAAGGCCTCTCTTGAATCTTCAGGCACCCTAAAACAGTTTTCATCTGATGTATTTCGGTTAACCGCCGATGCAGGCTCACGCTCTGGTTTCGTACGAAACATGTGTCCGCAACCCCTGCCCTAAAAAAGCCCCTCATCATCCTTGCGCGGCCGACCTCGTCGTTTTTTTAAAGGTTGTTCATTGATAACTTCTTCAGCCCTGCGTGTGCCTTTCAACGAAGCCCTCAACTCTCCTGCTGCCCAACAGTTTCGCCTGCCAAAAGGTCCCGATCGAACCGGCTTTGGTAACAAGCCAATGGTGACGTAACGTCTAAGTGTTTGCTTGGTGCAACCACCGAACAAAATTGCAACTAAGTCAGACGGAACCAGCGAATCGGCTGGCAACGACTCGATTTCCTTGAGAACAAGACCCGCACCTGAAATTGCGTCAGACATACTAGTGAACTTTTTCATAACGATTCCCAACTTTTTTGCTTTATGTACTGTTGTTAATCGTAAATAAATTCCATAAAATAAGGAAGGACGCGAAATTTTATACTTTTAAGTACTTACTATTAATTATTCCTATGTTTGCAAAAAATCATGTTTCCTCTCATGCAGCCCAGTCTGAACGTGCTACTACCAAAAAAATGGGGCGACCTCGAAAGGACGATAGCTTACGAACCCAAAAGCAACTACTTGAGCAAATCACGCTACTTCGGTCTATTCAATTGCGGGCTAAGATGAGCAATCCTGAGATGGAGAGGGCGTTAAAAGCCCATCGACGAATCGGTTTAAACGATGGAAATCAAGGCAAGTACTGGCGCCGATGGTCTAACGGCGAGTACCTATGCTCGCCCGCTAAACTTCGAGAGATTTGCAAGGTCGCCCGCAAACGCGGCTGGCTTAGTGACGATATAAAAATGCCTGATCTAATCCGATTTACTCCTGCTCAATGGCAAAGAATAGTTGAACGTGAAGCAAAAATGGCTGCCAACTATCGTGACGCAGTCATTGGTTTGACAAGATATCGGGACACTCTGAAACGTATTCTAAAAGAAGGCCATGATTTGGTAGATGGATACAACAGTAACCGGATCGAACAAGAAACAATTGAAATAGAACCAGCTTTTGTGACAACGGAGAGTATTGAGAACGTATTCAATGAAGTTCTTGCCAAAATCGAGCGAGTAGGTAGCTGGGAGCTACATTCAACTGTGCCGCTACGTATATAGAAGCCAAATGATTGCCTCCGACTTGGAAATAGTGAAGCTTTCGTAAAGTCTTACTTACATGTCCACCCTAGTCGCCCACCACCGTCATTTGAACGTATGACTACCGTTTCAAATACAGTATAGAAATTGATAAGGTCTAGTGCAGAAGCCGATTTATTGTTCGCTGTACAACGTCGGCAATTTCATGCTTCCAAGCTGGCGCCTCATGTTTTATTCGCAAACTACCGCACTGTTCAAGCAGCTCTCGAATAAGGGCTACATCGACCTGTCCTGAAACAAACTGCGCCTCAAAAACGTCTTTAAACTGCATTAAGGTAACAGGGATGATATCCAGCCGCATTTTCTCATCCGTATTGGTATACCAAACACCAATGCGGAAGGTTTCAGCGGTATTGGAGTCAATTCTGTTGGCAATGAACAAACCGTAGACTGGTTTACCCGACGTCTCTTGGTAAGTGGTTACCAGATCCGCCACATGACGTCTTACCGACTCCCCTTCCGCTGCTTCCTGGCGCGAATTGGCTGTCAGCGTAACCTCTACGACCAACACAAAATTATCAAACTCAAAGATCAGATCCGGACCGTTGCCTGGGGCAGTACCTACCGGCAAAAAATCCTGATCGATCTTAAAGCGACGAGCCTCGTAAGGCTTGTTAACCAAGCTATTAATTGCCAAAAACGCGCGCCACAACACCCACTCGAAGTATGCAGGAGCTTCGGATTTCGGTACTTCGATTTCTTCGCCATTGGATAAAGTTCTTCTGTTGCGGCGAGCGATGATCAGTTGCATGTAAGCAACTATCTCTTCCCATACCTCTGCCTGCCGCGCAGCGTAAACTTCCTCATTCTCCTCAGCCAGAAGCGCTTCAATTTCATACCGAATAATCTCAATATCAGCTGGTGTCTCGGTCGATCGATCACTAACGTCAAACGGAATACCTCGTTGACTTAGTTGTGCCAACAAATCTGTTAGTACGGCCAGTGCCGAATCCTGGTTGTCTGTGGGCAAGGCCGCACCATTGCACAACGTATTGAAATAAGCTTGGTTAGACTCTGGAATATCAGTTTCAGCAACCAGCCGCTCTATGAACAAATGCTTCTCCGGCACTAACGAAAGACCACGCCCTTTGCTTTGAACAAGACCCGTCGCCTTTAGATATCGAAAATTTGCGTCCGCATAATCATTAAACGTCTGCGTTTTATAAGAACCCCCACCTGGTTTGAGTATGTTTTTTGCGGTAGCCTCAAGCTCCTCACGGTCAAATTTATTTTTATTAAGCGTTGAGGCGGCCCTTCTTTCCCGAAAATCCAATACTTTATCTGCAATTAGGGCCAGTTCATTATCAGAGCTTGTAACTTGCACCACCGTCGCCATCTCGATGAAGTTCAGACGACTTTCGCCGGTTTTACGCTCAAGCTCAAGCATTACGGATAAAACATGCTTCAACGGCGAAAAAACAGAGCACTCAAACTCACCCTCTAAAACTGACGGAAGATAATGCGCTAGGAGTGCCCGCAAAAAACATTCCTGCATAGCAGGAACGCTTTCTGCCCTGATAAGACGCCAGCCATTCGGCGTAATTGAATCAACCGGGCCCACATCGTTTTGTACTAGATCATCAATGTCTGGTACGCGCGGAAATAGGAATCCGAGTTTAGTGAGTGCGGAACGCCATTTCCGTCCGACACTATTAGTATCGTCTCGACCCAAGGCCACGATACCGTGCTGACCCAGCAAATTACGAAATGCAATATCCTGAGCAGTTCCTCGCAAATTACCTTGAAGTGAAGATGTAGACAACGCAACAAGTCCGTCCCGTAAGCGGAACGGACTGCGAACGGTGGTGTTGCCAAGATGCCATGGTTTCAAAAGTCATCTTCCATTAAAACAAGGAGAGAAATCACCAAGGAGTGACGCAGCATCATGTCGACACTCAAAGTTTGCAAAATCGTCTGTCCATTCATAAGCAATAACTCGATCCCTTGCTAAGTAATCAAGCAACCATTCGTCTTTTTTAGCTATACCATGATTAGTTACAATACAAAGCCGTGCATTAGGCTCTTCATAAATATAACGATATTCATAAAGTTGCGACACCGCTTTGCGAATCTGCGAAAGAAAATTAGCCCCCTCGGCATCAACCGACTTCATCTCATAAATTATGATATCGCCCCGATTATCAGAATAAAGGTCAATATGCTCATTGGCATAAGGTTCGAGCCCTCGATCATCAAGAAAGGAAGACTTTGCATCCACAAGTTGCCAATGAATTTGATTGGCGCGTTCGAGCTTTTGTAAATTAACATCCACGCGGATGCTGCCCTGCCCTGCCGTTGGAGGCAAAGAGGGTAACGACTTCTTTAGGTTGCGCCCAGTCAGGCTCCGAGTAGATGTTATCGACTTTTTAACTAAACTGCCCACATATTTTTTTACGTGGTTTTTATTACTAGATGATTGCAACAAACCGGCCTCACACAAATAACTTATAAATGTGTGAAAGCGCCGGTCGGCAGTACTCTCCGCCCCAGGATAAAACACTCGAAACCATCGCTTCAGTTGAGCATCGTTTGGATGGTGTTGGTGGATGTAGCAAAGCGCTTCATAAAAAACGGGCGTTTCCAACAGGCAACGAGCTAAAAAGTCGATGCGTGCAGCACGACTGGACAGCGAAGCAAACTCTTTACCCAGTGCGGTCAGGACAGCGTTGTTGTGTCGATTTACAATTAACCCTAAAACTTCAGCCGCATGACGGTAATAACGCCCCTGCCGACCGTCCGAGTCGAGACCAATAGCAGCTTCAATCTCCTCGTCAGCTCGTTTCCCGTTGGCTATGGCGATCGCTACTTGCCCCACCTGCTCTAAGCGATCCGCCTGCGGAAAGTCAGAGGTTGCCACCATAAGTGTCAGAACCCTACGAACAGATATTCTTGGGCTACGTTATTATTATCACTAATCTTGTGCCCTTGGTTACCGAACGAATAACGATAGTCCATTGGCACAACTTCGACATGGCGTTTGTGCTTTGCCATGATAGTAACCATCTCATCCAAAGTCGGCTGGCTGTTTGATGAATAAGACACAACAAGCACACTATCGCGAAATCGCTTAAACAACAAATCAAAGGCCTCAGCAGCTCCTTTACGAGAAGAGAACGGCGTTGGATAGGACTTGAATTTTTTGGTCACAGTGTGCTCTTGAATCTCGAGACCTTTCCAATCGCGCGCCAAACCTTCAACAAAATGGTACCGACGCACGTACTCATTGTCTGATAACGGTGAGTAATAAGGCGGATCGATATAAACCAATCCAGACTCCTGCCGCCGCAAGGTCATAGCGTCGCCGTTTCTAGCCTTGTTCTTTTTCCCATTATCAAAAACTGCCGCATTAACCATTTTCACAGCTTCCAAGAACTGGTCTCGGAAAGACATTAACAAGTCTTTACGTCCGTCATCATAACGGTAGCCAATATAGGTAAAAATTCCACGCGGACGCTTCTTCAGGCACGCACGCACTAACGAAGACATCGCAATTGCTCGTTTATAAGGGTTTCTAATCGCTCTGATGTTGGCGCGCAAAATATCGATTAGCCGATTATCTTCATCAGAAAAGTAAAGGCCCTTGAATTTGGTCTCGACAAAGCCATCCACGGGCCGTCTAGGCTCACACAATGCCAAGGCCTCATCCACTCCTAGCGTGATGTCATTGTTCTCAATCATCGCCTTGGCAAAGGTAGATGACATTGCCATATAGTCGTTACTGATAACCGACTTCCCCTTCGATTTCAGCATATAACCTACAATACCGGAACCGGAGAACAGGTCTACCGCTGTTTCGAACTCAAACTGAGAAGCTACAGCCCAGATTTCGGACAATAACTTGTTTTTGGATCCCATATAGCGAGTCGGCGGATATAGTAATGTTTGCTTAGATAACGGGGCTGGAACCAGGCGAATATCAAACGTCGGCTTCGGCGGCACCGTTACGATGACATCTTCACCAATTCGCCCTTTTCCATTACAAGAAATATGACGTTTGGTTTGTATAACTTCGATGAAGAAAGCGCTATATTGTTCATGCACCAATGGATGGTTTGAATTGGTTAAAATGACATGGCAGCCCAGTTCATGCAGGCGCTTAACCTCGGCAGCAAGCTCAATATGATCTTCTTCGTAGAACTGATCCTTGGTATAGCGCTTAAAGTCAGCATACTCTGACACTGGTAAATACGGTGGATCAAGAAAAATGAAGTCACCAGGTCGTGCTTGTTCTCGCAATACGTCTTTATAATCTCCACAGAGAATAGTCGTATTTTGCAATAAACGGGAAGCCGCCCTCAATGTACTCTCATCAAGTACTTTAGGATTTTTGTAACGCCCGAACGGAACATTGAACTGCCCCTTTTTGTTGACCCGATACAATCCATTGAAGCAGGTACGGTTCAAAAAGACAGTCCGTGCAGCAGCTTCAGCACTTGAGAGCTTTGTCCAATCTTGAGCACGAACGCTATAAAAGACCTCCTCAGTGTTTTGGTACAAGCGAAGTTTTGCCAAAACCATTTCAACGTCACTTGCCACCGATCGGTACAAGTTAACTAATTCCGGATTGCTATCAGCAATCACACCACCAACTGGTCGCACGGCAAAGAAAAGCGCCCCTCCACCGAAAAATGGCTCGATATAACGACCATATTTCTTTGGCATCTTAGGAAGAATTTCTCCCAATAACTGGGTCTTACCCCCAGCCCATTTTAAAAGAGGACGACAATCCTGAACGCCCCTGTGAACAACCAACTCTTTTTGAGCTAACACAACTTTACTCCATCGGCAATTCTGTTTGCTTGCTACCGCCAAACCGTCCCTTGGCTGCCCCTCCGCGCGGTTTTTTTGGTTCAATCTCGAGGCTATTGAGAATTGAGCGGAAGTCCACCTTTTTATCTGCCATTGCGCCAAGCAATGCCGCAATGACCGCAAGATGCGATGGGACCTCGCCAAACTTGGCGTAGTTAGTCACAGAATTGCGATGCATTTTCACCAGGTCGGCGAATTCCCGAATATTGAGTCCAGCCTTGCCAATCTGGCGCTGAAATTCATCATAGGTCATGGCGCTAGAAAATATAAGTTTCATACAGTATAACATCCTCAACAAGCTTTCATCCACAGATTAATGTTTTTTGCAAATAAAATAATGTGTAAATTATTTAGCTATAACAATTATTTCTAACGTAGAAAAAACATATTTATTACATTCCTGACCCAACACTCATTAATGTACGAATAAGGCCATTTGCTTATACACTTTTCTACGAGATACACCGTAAAAAAACTTTATCATCGATAACTGTACGACTCTTGCCCAGATCGAACCTAGGAGAGTAACCAATTAGTGTCACGGACGTGACAAAAAAGAACCGAAAAAATGTTGCGTATTTAGTTTCATGTACTCGTTATAGACGACTATTTGTTGTTTTTATTCTTTCTTAGGTTTATAGTTACCTGTACGCAGTGAATCAACGTACTTTAGAAATCATAATCCGCAGGTCCCCTGTTCGAATCAGGGATGCGCCACCAAGAATATCAAGCACTTACGCCACCTTTAACCGGGTGGCGTTTTTTGCTTTCTGGTTAAATTTCCACGGGGTATCGAAGCACAGGATGCAATCACCCAAGCGCTTCTATCACCGCATCTGGATTACGTTCAATCACGTTCAAAAGCACCAGTGCTGGTCCGCGTGGCGTCCTGTCACCGCGTTCCCAATGCCGCAGCGTTGCCGTGGAAAAACCAAACCGTGCCGCAAACTGCTCTTGCGTCATACCCACTTTGGCGCGCACGGCCTTCACATCCACCGATCTGGGCCGATGCACCCTGACACCGATCTCTTTGCCACGCGCATGCTCAATGGCCTCTTGCAGGCCCTGCTTAATGCTGTCGAATGCTTTGCTCATCATTATCATCCTTTCCAAATCTGTACCAACAAATCGACCAAGCCGGCCAATTCGCTGCGCTCAGCTTTACTAAGGTTTTCCTTGTCACCTTTGGCGAACAAGGTCAACAGGTAAAGCGGCATGACATCATCATGAAAATAGTAGATGACTCGTACGCCACCACTCTTGCCCTGACCGCCTCGGCGCCAACGAAGCTTGCGTACGCCGCCCGTGCCCTGCATCAAGTCGCCCGCTTTGGGGTGTTCAGCAAGATAGCTGATTAAGTCGGAACGTTCATCCTGGCTGAGAAGCTTGTCGGCCAGACGAATGAATGAAGGCAACTCCGCAATGCCGTTTAAAGTCAGATTATAATCCATTGGATTAGTTTCGTGCAGAATAATAATGCATTACCACTTCATGTTACAGGCACATAGATGCGATCATGCAAAGGTGTCTTCAGTAGCGTCGGATTTAACGACCAGCTGTTTCCCGGCTCGGCTGGTGTCCCAAATACTGTATTGGTGAATCATAATCCGCAGCTCCCCTATTCGAATCAGAGTTGCGCCGCCAAGAATATCAAGCACTTACGCCACCTTTAACCGGGTGGCGTTTTTGCTTTCTGACGCTCGTTAATCCCATGCACCAGCGCCGTAATATAAGCAGTAAAAATAGGGAAAGTCGTCATTCCCACCACGGCCAACACCGCAGTGCAAATTTTCCCCACAGCCGTAACTGGAATAATGTTCGACCCCACGGTGGTGACTGTCATGGAGGCCCACCAAAGCACATCCGGATAGGATTTCACCAGTGGGTTCACGCCCGATTCGAATGCGAAGAAAATGAGGGTTTGAAAGTAAGCTATGGCAATGAAGATGGCCAAATAAATAATCAGCAAACCGGAAATGAAGCTGTTCACCGCCATTTTCACTAATATCGCCAGTGCAAAACCTCCCCGGATAATAGGCAGAAAATGAATAACGTAGAAAGCTTCGCTGGAAAGGTCGACGGAAAAGTAACCTAAAAGAAAGGCATACGGTATCGACAAAATAATCAGTACGAAATTCCTGCCAAAGAAACGCAAACGGTTGTGCGCAATAATGAATTGCAGCAGGAAGTCCAGCAAAAAGTAAATACACACACCAAACTGGATTTGGTCATAAATGGAATCGCCTACAAATGCGGCATTACTAAAGGCCTCAATCGAGATACTTGCAATCAATAAAACCGAGGCCAATACACCAAAAATATTCAGCAATTGAATTGTTTTGTATTTCCATGGAGTGCCAGCGTGCGTTGTCATGCAATAAGTGGGCGTTGTTAAGAATTATTAAAAAACGAGTTCGTTGCTAGATACCGACTCAAGACAAATCAGATATTAAACGCAAAAAAGACCGAAAACCCCAAAAGCGGTTTTCGGTCTTCCCTACTTCTTCTGAAGCAACTTACGCTGTTACATGCAAACGCGTTCCAACCGAACCACTATTCGCCAACTTGGGTTCAAGCGGCGACATAATCTGTTCAACCATTTGTTTCTGGTTATCCAGCGTTTTACGCAACAACGCAATTTGCTGATCCTGCTGGGCGCTGGCGTTTTTCAACCCCATGTATGCGCTGACAGCAGATTCAACTGACGAAAGTTCCATAAAAAACTCCCTTGATACGGATGGCCAGAAATGGCACCCTTAAGAGGTAACGGCCAGACCACCCATAATCTTTAGTGCCACCACGCCCAAAAACTAATCCCAGCGCTGATGATACGAAAAAATAGGCAAATGCCACTGAAACCGGATAGCCAGCAACCGCAGCACTAAACCGAAAGCAAAACACACCAGCGCATTCAACTCAAAAGCCACATCGAGCGCACGCAAACTGAGGAACAGCACGCAAACCGCCAGCGAAACACTGGCATACAGTTCTTTACGAAAAACCACGGGGACCTGATTGCACAATACATCGCGTATCACCCCGCCGCTAATGCCCGTCATCATGCCGGCAATAATAACCACCACAATGGGGTAATTGTGCTCCAGCGCTACATTGCAACCAATTAGCGAAAACGCAATCAGCCCCATGGCATCCAACAGCAGAAACAACCGCTTGATATGGTGCAGGTACCGGGCGATTAACGTGGTAATTAATCCGGCCGATACAACGATATAAACGTATTCAGGATGCTGTGTCCAATGCACGGGGTAATGACCCAGCACCACATCACGTAAAGTGCCACCGCCCAGGGCCGTTACAAAAGCAATAACCGACACCCCAAACACATCCATATTGCGACGCCCGGCTGCCAGCGCACCCGACATGGCTTCAGCCGTTATTGCAACCAGATAAATGACCAACAACATTAACTTTCTTTTTCTTCTTCTATGAGCTTACCGGTAACTGCGTCGACTTTAATCTCCCACTCTTGGCCTTTCGAATCAAGAATCGTGACTTTATAAACGTAATTGCCACGATTGTTTTCCAGTTCGGTATCCATGATACGCCCACGCCGCGCTTCCAGCGCTGTTTGATTCAAGCCATCGAAAGGTTTGATGATACCGTCACTGGCCAAACGATAAGCTTCGTCTACACGTACGTCATCGGCTTGAACCAAGCCACTGATCAATGTGAAGATCGTACCAACCACCAGCTTCATTGTTATTGTTTTCACGAACAGGTCTCCTTGGTATTTGAAAGTAAAAGGCCGCCCTAACGGCGGCCCTTGCTGACACTGTTTATTTACCCTGCATAATGCGGGAAGCCTCCGATTTGGCAGTGGTAAGCGCCGTCACAGCAGGATACTGCCCACCGAGCGCTTCATCCAGCTTTTTGTGAAACATTTCGCGAATTTGCGGGTAATTCTTTATTTTGAACCCACGCCCTGTTTCAGAGGGCGGCTTGGCGTACACGGCAACCAGGTCACGCCAGGGTTCAATACCGTGATCTTTGTAATAAGCTTCACCCGTTTGCTCGAACGCTTGCTTGGTTAATGGCAGAAAACCCGTTTCCTGATACCAGCGGGCAGCGTTGTCGGGCTCCGCCAACCAGGCCAGGAACTTAACGGTTGCCTTGTGCTCTTCATCGGTATGTCCGGACGTTGCCCAAAGGCCTGTCCCATCCAGGAATGGACTACCCGGTGCTTTGGTAACCTGCGGATAATACGGCAAACCTGTTAAGCCGAATTTCAATGTATCCAACTCAATGAAACGGCCGATATTGCTGGACTCAGACCACAATACGGAACATTCATCTGCCGCAAACAGGTCTGGGGCAAATACGTTGGGTTCCGGGTCAACAAGCAGCTCGGAGCGAACCCAGGCAATCATTAATGACAGATGTCGCACGAACGTGGTGTCGAATGTGAACGCAGCCGATTGGGCTTTTGTACCGTTGTCGGCCGACGTGAAAAACTGATTATTGACTGCGGCCAGATTTTCCAGATTCACGGAAACGGATTGATCGGTAATGGCCGGACAATTACGCGTGGCTTTATTTGCCAGGTCGACCAGCTGTTCCTGCAAGCCGTACCACGAACGCTGTGGAACCGCCGGAGACATGCCGGCTTTTTCGAAAGCGCGGATGTTGTAAAACATAACCGGCACATCGATCATATAGGGAAACGCCAGCAACCGACCACGTGCGTCACGCATGCTTAAATTCTGCGGTGCCACAAACCACTGGGCATGCTTAATAGGATATTTCGCCAGCAAAGTGTGCAATGGCGCAATGTGTTTCTGGGCGGCCAAGGCTTCCGGATTGCGATTGTCGTCAATTTGCACCAGATGCGGTGTTTTCTGTTTATCCCTCACCCGTTCCAGCAAGGCCGGCTCGATTTCACGCGATGTATTAAACGTTTTGATCTCAACACGAACCTCGCTTTGTTCACTATTGAAGTCGTCAACCAAATCGTCGAAAACCGCCTGGTTATGGGGGATAAGCGAAACCCAAACCTGGACGTCCGTTGCCGCTTGCGCCGCACCAAACCCCAAAACCGACACTAGCATTGCAGCCAGCCGCGTACGCAACAACCTGGGCGTACGTTCAAACGCGTGTAATTTCATACCGTGAATCAACCTAGAAAAGGGAAATCGGGCTCGGGCGTTTGGCCCGAAACAAGGTCGGCCAGTACACGCCCCGACCCCACGCCCATGGTCCAGCCCAACGTGCCGTGACCGGTATTCAAATACAGGTTGGAAACGCGGGTACGACCGATTAAGGGCACATTCGAGGGGGTGGAGGGACGCAAACCCGACCAAAAAGCAACATTATCAAAATCAAGGGCACTTGGAAATAGCTCGTGCGCCAACACAACAAGGTTTCTGCAACGGTTTGTATTCAAGGAACGACTATACCCGGCCAGCTCGGCCGTACCGGCCATACGTAAGCTGTCGCCCAATCGGCTGAAAACAACCTTATGTTCACTGTCGGTCAGGCTGACGACAGGGGCTGCATCAGGATTCACCACTTTAAAGGTAGCCGAATAGCCCTTGGCCGGATACACCGGGCAAGACACCCCTAGCGGGTTAACCAAATGCGGCGTAAAGCTGCCCAAAGCCGCGACATAAGCATCGCCCGTGATCGTGTGAAAAGTCCCGTCGGGGTCTACCACCTCAACCCCGGTCACCTTACCGCCGTCAGCCATGAGCCGATTGATTTGGGTTGAGAAACGAAACTCAACACCGGCCTCTTCGGCTTTCTTTGCCAACGCGGTGGTAAATAAATACACGTCGCCGCTTTCGTCCAGCTCGGTGTAATCGCCCCCGACAATGGAATCGGCCACCGGTGAAAGGGCCGGTTCAATTTGCAATACTTCTTCTTTGCTCACAATGCGGCGATCGAGGCCGTAGTCACGCATATACCCGGCCGCCTGCTGGGAGGCGTCGAACTGTTCGCTATTACGGTAAAAATTCAAAATACCGCGACTCAGGTGGTTGTACTCAATGCCCAGCTCTTCGCGCATGCCTTTCAGGGTTTGCAAGCTATATTCAGCCAGCGCCACCATCGGGCGAATATTCTTGGGCACCCGCGCCGCGCGACATTCAAGCAAAAACTGCAGCCCCCATGCCCATTGGCGCCAGTCGGCCTGCGGACGGAATGCCATGGGCGCGTTGTCTTTAAGCAACCACTTCAATAACTTCATGGGCGTTTGGGGGTTCGCCCAGGGTTCAGCATAAGAAACCGAAATCTGGCATCCGTTGGCGCGGCTGGTTTCCTGCGCCGGTCCGGGCTGGCGGTCGATCACAACCACGTCATGACCGGCCTGCTTCAGCCACCAGGCGGAGGCAACGCCGATTATTCCACTACCCAGTACCACGACTTTCATGAACGCTCACCTTTAGTCAATTCAAACGACGGGCCCTGTTTCCCGCAGCGGACACCACATTAAAGCGTTATTTGTGCGTGTCCGCCTGCGAGGTAAAGGCGTCCGCATAGAACTCATTGTCAGGCAAACCTGCCTGCCGGGTAAAGTCTTTACGCGCCGCTTCCACCATAGCCGGTGCGCCGCAGGCATATACCTGGTAGCCCGACAAATCGGGAATGTCTTCGAGCACGGCCCGATGCACAAACCCGCTACGCCCTGTCCAGTTATCTTCCGGCAGAGCATCGGAAACAACCGGCACATACCTGAAATCAGGTAAAGTTTCAGCCCATTGCCGTGCCAGCTCGTTCATATACAGATCACCCGGGCGGCGCCCGCCCCAATACAACACGACCGGGCGAATATGACCCGTTTGTTGCATGCGCTCTACCAGCGCCTTAATAGGGGCAAAACCGGTTCCGCTGGCAAGAAACACAACCGGCTTGTCGCTGTCTTCGCGCAAGAAGAACGAACCCAACGGACCTTCCACACGCAAGATTTCCCGCACTTTCATGGCCGTTTCACCGACGCCAAAAACGTGGTCGGTAAAAACACCACCCGGCATATGCCGAATGTGCAACTCCACCATATTATCGTCAGACGGCGGGTTCGCCATGGAATAACTGCGCCGCTCGCCGGATTTCAAAATGAACTCCAGATACTGACCGGCGTAATAGCGAAAAGGTTCAGCCGGCGGCAATTGCAACTTCACCACCATAACGTCATCACGAACGCGCTCCAAACCCATCACACGTGACGGCATTTTGCGAATCTGGATATCGCCGGCCATGCGGATTTCCTGCGCCTCAATCACCATATCTGAATCAGGCTTGGCCTGACAAAACAAGGTATAGCCGTCTTTCAATTCTTCGGGCGATAAAATCTGCGCGGGCGCGGAACCGGCCTCAAACCGACCTGACACAACCTTGCCTTTGCACGTTGAGCACGCGCCCGTGCGACAACTGTAAGGGAGAATAATATCGGCTGCCAAAGCGGCATCCAGCACCGTTTCGCCGGGCGCGACCGGGAATGTATGACCTGTAGGTTGAACCGTTACCGTAAAACTCATTGTTGTCATTACCTGCAATTTAATAAATTAGGCACGCCGCAGCTGTGGTTGTTTAACCTTCACGGCCAATGAGCGGCCTTTACGCGCTCGCTTGCCTGTATACACTTCCATTTCCGCCGCATCCAATACAACATCCGTTTGTTTATTACGGTAAACACCGCTCAAACACACGCCGGCCGGGCTAACCGCACTCCACTGTTCAAGACGGTCACCCGAATCGAGTCCCATCAGGATCGTGCCGCGACCGCCCCCTGAAAGCGTCTTGAATTCGGATAAATCGACAATCAGAAAACGCCCTTTACGCGTTAACATCGCCAAGGCCTTGTCGGTTCCCTGCAAGCCAATGGGCTTAAGCATGGCATCGCCTTTTTCCAGCGTAACAAATTGCTTGCCCGCTTTCTGACGCGTCGTCATGTCTTTCAGTTTTGCCATGAAACCATAACCCGACTGTGTGCCCAGGAACCAGGCTTGCTCGGCGTCGCCGGCCACCATATGCACCACTTGGGCGCCCTGCTCCAGGTCAATAAGCGACGTCACAGGCTGGCCATCGCCGCGGGCCGACGGCAAACCGGCAACCGGCACGGTGTACACCCGCCCGGTTGACGATAATGCCACCAAATTATCAGTGGTTCGACACTCGATAGCGTCATACAGGCTGTCACCCATTTTGAAGTTGAACTGCGCAGCATCATGGCCATGCCCTTGACGCGCACGCAGCCACCCTTTTTGCGACACAATCACCGTGACCGGCTCGTCGACCACTTTGGTTTCCAGCACCGCCTTTTCAGCCTCTTCAATCAGGGTACGCCGATCATCGCCATACTGTTTGGTATCGGCATCAATCTCTTTGATAATTTGGCGCTTCAAGGCCGACGGGCTTGCAAGCAGCGCCTCCAGGCGACCTTGCTCTTCTTTCTGGGCGGCCAGTTCTTTTTCAATTTTGAAACCTTCCAACTTGGCCAACTGGCGCAAGCGCATTTCCAAAATGTCTTCGGCCTGGCGTTCGGAAAGGTCGAATCGCTCCATCAGTGCGGGACGCGGCTCATCCGACTCGCGAATAGTCTGAATCACCTCGTCAACATTCAAGTAAACCACCATACGCCCTTCCAGGACATGGATACGGTCAGTTACCTTGTCGAGACGATATTGGGTGCGCCGGGTGACCGTTTCGGTACGAAAACCCAGCCACTCAGCCAAGATATCGCGCAACGCACGCTGACCCGGACGGCCGTCTGTACCGATACACACCAGGTTAATCGACACATTGCCCTCAAGGCTGGTTTGCGCCAATAAGGTGTTCACAAATTCGTCACGATCAATACGGCTGCTCTTGGGTTCAAAAACCAAACGCACCGCGGCCTGCTTGCCCGACTCGTCGCGAACCGCGTCCAACAAACTAAGCATTAACGCCTTGGTTTGTTGCTGGTCGGCCGTGAGCGATTTTTTACCCGTTTTCACCTTGGGATTCGTGCGGTCTTCAATCTCTTCCAGAATCTTCTGCGACGACGTACCGGGCGGCAATTCAGTGACGACCAATTGCCATTGGCCCCGCGCCAACTCTTCAAATTGCCAACGCGCTCGCGCTTTAATAGACCCTCGACCGCTGCGATACACGGCGGCGATGTCCTCCGGCGGCGAAATAATTTGCCCGCCCCCTGCAAAATCAGGGCCGGGAATCATTTCAAACAATTCGTCATCAGGTAATTTGGGGTTACGCAACAAAGCCACGCAAGCCTGCGCCACTTCACGCAAATTATGCGAAGGCACTTCGGTGGCCATACCAACCGCAATCCCCGAAGCCCCGTTCAGCAACATAACGGGCAAGCGCGCAGGCAGTAACTGCGGCTCTTTCTGACTGCCATCATAATTGGCAATAAACTCAACCGTCCCTTCGCCCAGTTCGTCGAGCAAGATACGGGAAAACGGCGTTAAACGGGCTTCCGTATACCGCATGGCAGCAGCGTTATCACCGTCGCGCGAGCCAAAGTTGCCGTGTCCGTCGACCAAGGGATAGCGCAGTGAAAAGTTCTGCGCCATCCGTACCATGGCATCGTAAGCCGCCTGATCGCCATGGGGGTGATACTTACCCAAAACATCGCCCACCACGCGGGCCGATTTCACAGGCTTGGCGCCCGGCCCCAAACCCATGGCGTCCATGGCATACAAAATACGACGCTGCACGGGCTTCTGGCCATCGGCCACATCGGGCAACGCCCGCCCCCGCACCACTGAAACCGCGTAATCAAGGTACGCCTGTTCGGCGTAAAGACCCAGTGTTAGCTGTTCGCCGCCTTCATCACTATCAAATAAACCTACTTGTGTGCTGTCCATAATTTCCTGCTAAGGCTGTCGTACAAAGTGAGTCGTGAGGCCGTTACACATCCACATCAGCCAGGTTGCCTTTTTCCTCCAGCCAGGCTCGGCGTTGCGCCGATTCGCCCTTGCCCATCAACATATCAAACATGTCGACTGTCGCTTCCATACCTAGATCACCGTAGCTCACCGCCACCAAACGACGCGTGTCGGGGTTCATGGTGGTTTCCCACAACTGTTCGGCACTCATCTCGCCCAGACCCTTGAAGCGACTGATGCTCCAGGCCCCCTCACGTACGCCTTCCGCGCGCAATTTATCTTGCACCGCTTCCAGCTCGCCATGATCAAGACAATACAGTTTACGCGCGGTACGCTTGCCTTGGGCGGGTACGTCGACCCGGAATAGCGGTGGCCTTGCCACGTAAACATTCCCCGCCTCGACCAGACGCGGAAAATGGCGAAAGAACAAGGTCAGCAGCAACACTTGAATATGCGAACCGTCAACGTCGGCATCCGACAAAATACAGACCCGCCCATAGCGCAAACCCGACAAATCCACCTGATCGCCCGGGCCGTGGGGGTCGACCCCGATTGCCACGGAAATATCGTGAATTTCGTTGTTGGCAAATAACCGGTCGCGGTCAACTTCCCACGAGTTCAAAACCTTGCCTCGCAAAGGCAAAATAGCCTGAAAGGTTTTGTCGCGCCCCATTTTTGCAGACCCACCGGCCGAGTCACCCTCGACCAGAAACAACTCAGTGCGTTCAGGATCGTTGGATTCACAATCGGTTAGCTTACCTGGTAGAACGGCAACGCCCGAACTTTTACGTTTCTCAACTTTCTGGGCCGAGCGCGCGCGGGCCTGGGCCTGACGAATGGCGCTTTCGGCCAATTTCTTGCCGGCTTCTACATCGGCATGCAGAGTCAGTTCCAGTGCGTTTTTTACATAGGCGCTTACCAGCCTCACGGCATCACGACTATTCAGGCGCTCCTTGATCTGCCCCTGAAATTGAGGGTCGAGAATTTTCGCAGACAGTACGAAGCTGGCCCGCGCAAAGACATCTTCAGGTAACAGCTTCACCCCTTTAGGAATCAGGCTATGCAGTTCTGCAAACGATTTCACTGCATTGAACAAACCATCACGCAGCCCTGCTTCATGTGTGCCGCCCGCTGGTGTCGGGATCAAATTTACATAGGACTCTCGCACCACAGGGCCTTCAGCCGACCAGACAACGGCCCAGTGCGCACCCTCACCTTCGGAAAATGTATCGTCGCCCGCCTCGGCATACCGCTTGCCTTCAAACAGGGGCACAATCCGTTCGGCTTCGCCTAACGCCTCATTCAAATAGCCTTTTAAGCCGTCGTCGTACTGCCACTCACGCGTTTCACCGGTTTTTTCAATGGTCAGCGAAACTTTGACACCACTAAGCAATACCGCCTTGCTGCGTAACGAATGCACCAGGTCGGCGGCGGGAATGACGGCGGAATCGAAATACTTGGGATTGGGCCATACGCGTACGCGAGTGCCCGAGCGGCGCTTGCCGACCGAGCCTTGCAGCGCCAGGGGTTCAACCACATCACCATTCTGAAACGCCAGCCGATGCGCCTGAGCATCACGCCAGACGTCCACCTCAAGACGAGTCGATAACGCATTCGTGACCGATACGCCGACCCCGTGCAACCCGCCTGAAAAGGCATAGGCCCCGCCCGCTTTCTTGTCGAACTTCCCACCCGCGTGCAAGCGCGTGAAAACTATTTCCACCACCGGCACCTGCTCTTCCGGATGCAAGCCCACCGGAATGCCACGGCCGTCGTCTTCAACCGAAATACTGCCGTCGGTATGCAGCGTGACACTGATTTTGCCACCGAACCCTGCCAGCGCCTCATCGGCCGCGTTATCAATGACTTCCTGAATGATATGCAGCGGATTTTCGGTGCGCGTATACATGCCCGGCCGCTGCCGGACCGGCTCCAGGCCTTTCAAAACCTTGATGGACCCTTCGTCGTACTGTGGTGCGTTCGCCAAATGACCCCCTGAAATCGAACAAATGAAAAAACCGTATTTTGCCTGACTTCGCGCGACTCAGTAGTCAGGTTAAGCGGGCTAATGTTATGCTTAGTATAGTTTTTTCAGTAACCTGAACTTTTTCTCACATCATGAGTAACCTCATCAAAACCGTAACTGACGCCAATTTTGAAGCCGAAGTGCTTCAATCCGATGTTCCCGTCCTGGTCGATTATTGGGCTGCCTGGTGCGGCCCGTGCAAAATGATTGCACCACTGCTCGACGAAGCTGCACAAACCTTTCAGGGTCGTGTTACTATCGCGAAACTGAATGTCGACGAAAACCCCGACGTCCCCGCCAAATATGGCGTACGTGGCATCCCAACGCTCATGCTGTTCAAAAACGGCGAAGCGGCGGTTACCAAGGTAGGGGCCATGTCAAAGTCGCAACTGAACAGCTTTCTTGAAGAAGCTCTGTAAATAACCCTTTAATTTTGTCTTGCGCGCAGGCCTGTCTCGGCCTGCCATCAACGCATAACTTCCCTTCTCTTTTCTCTCCATGCATCTCACCGAACTTAAAGCACTGCACATTTCGCAGTTGCTCGAAATGGCCGCCAGTCTGGATATCGACAATGCCAGCCGTTTACGCAAACAGGAAATCATGTTTGCCATCATGAAACGGCGCGCCAAGCAAGGCGAACAGATTTTCGGCGATGGCGTTCTTGAAGTGTTGCCCGACGGCTTTGGTTTCCTGCGCTCGCCTGAAACTTCGTACCTGGCCAGCACCGACGACATCTACATCTCCCCCTCCCAGATACGGCGTTTCAACCTGCATACGGGCGATTCAATTGAAGGGGAAGTGCGCACACCGAAAGACGGCGAACGCTATTTTGCCTTGGTGAAGGTCGACAAGGTTAACGGAATGCAGCCTGAGGCCATCAAACACCGCATTATGTTTGAGAACCTCACGCCGCTGCACCCCAACCAGACCATGACGCTGGAACGGGATATTAAAAGCGAAGAGAACGTTACCGGTCGTATTCTGGATATCTTCGCCCCCATGGGTAAAGGCCAGCGCGCACTTATTGTAGCCAGCCCCAAATCAGGTAAAACGGTGATGATGCAGCACATTGCGCATGCCATCACCACGAACTACCCCGAAGCCTATGTGATTGTTTTGCTGGTCGACGAGCGCCCGGAGGAAGTGACCGAGATGCAGCGCACGGTTCGCGGTGAAGTGGTGGCCTCCACCTTCGACGAACCCGCCACCCGACACGTTCAAGTCGCTGAAATGGTTATTGAAAAAGCCAAGCGTCTGGTTGAACTCAAAAAAGACGTGGTCATTCTGCTCGATTCCATCACCCGCCTGGCGCGCGCCTACAACACCGTTGTGCCGTCATCAGGCAAAGTGCTTACCGGTGGTGTCGATGCCAACGCGCTGCAACGCCCCAAGCGCTTTTTCGGCGCGGCACGGAATCTGGAAGAAGGCGGCTCGCTCACCATTATCGGCACCGCACTCATTGAAACCGGCAGCCGTATGGATGAAGTCATCTATGAAGAATTCAAAGGCACGGGCAATTCCGAAGTACACCTGGAACGCCGCCTGGCCGAGAAACGGGTCTACCCGGCTATTAACTTGAACAAATCGGGTACCCGTCGGGAAGAATTACTGATTAAGCCGGAACTTTTACAAAAGGTTTGGGTGCTGCGCAAGTTCATACACGACATGGACGAGGTAGCGGCCATGGAGTTCATCCTGGATAAGATCCGCGCAACCAAAAATAATGCGGAATTCTTCGAGATGATGAAAAAATAAACTCATCTCCACTCTCTCAAGCCTCTCTTTCGAGAGGCTTGCTGCATCATAAGCCCGGCGATAACGGGCAAAAAACAATTTTTCTTTAGCCACTGTGCCGGTATTCTCGTGGCCGACACAAAACTACAGAGCAAAAACGAATGAAACTACCCAGTCTTAACCAGTTCCTGGAGCAACTCCAGGTGCGCGACCCGCATCAGCCTGAGTTTATGCAGGCGGTCAGGGAGGTCATGGCATCGCTGTGGCCATTCATCGAACAAAATCCGCAATACGCGGAACAGGGCTTGCTGAACCGTCTTGTAGAACCGGAACGCGTCATTCAGTTTCGTGTGTCCTGGGTCGACGACAAAGGCGAAGTGCAAACCAACCGGGCATTCCGTGTTCAACACAGCTCGGCCATTGGTCCCTACAAAGGTGGCATGCGCTTTCACCCGTCGGTGAATCTCTCCATTCTGAAATTCCTGGCGTTCGAGCAAACCTTCAAAAACGCCCTTACCACGCTGCCCATGGGCGCGGGTAAAGGCGGCTCCGACTTCAACCCGAAAGGCAAGTCCGACGGGGAAGTCATGCGGTTTTGCCAGGCGCTCATTGTTGAACTGTATCGCCACCTTGGGCCCGATACCGATGTCCCTGCAGGCGACATCGGTGTGGGCGCACGCGAAGTGGGTTACATGACCGGCATGATGAAAAAACTGTCGAACTCGGCCGCCAGCGTATTTACCGGTAAGGGCCTGGCGTTCGGCGGCAGCTTGATCCGTCCGGAGGCAACGGGTTACGGCACAGTCTATTTTGCTGAAGAAATGCTCAAACACGCCGGGCGCTCACTTGACGGCATGACCGTCTCCGTCTCGGGTTCGGGCAATGTGGCCCAGTATGCCATCGAGAAATGCATGCAAATCGGTGCCAAAGTCATTACCGTGTCCGACTCCGACGGTTGCATCGTTGATCCGGCCGGCTTTACGCCTGAAAAGCTCGCATTGCTCATGGAGATCAAAAATAATCGCCGTGAACGCCTGGCCACGTATGCCAAAGAGCTGAACCTGACGTATGAACAAGGCAAGCGTCCGTGGCACGTTCCAGTCGAAGTCGCCATGCCCTGCGCCACCCAGAACGAACTGGAAATCGACGACGCCAGGACACTCATCAACAATGGCGTTCGTTGTATTTCTGAAGGCGCCAATATGCCCACCACAATAGACGCAGCCGATCTCTTTATCGAAGCGGGTGTGTTGTATGCGCCGGGCAAAGCCAGCAACGCGGGCGGGGTTGCAGTGTCAGGCCTTGAAATGAGCCAAAACTCGGCACGCCTGTCATGGCCGCGTGAAGACGTTGATGCCAAATTACACGCCATTATGCGAGACATCCACCAGAACTGCGTGCGCTACGGGCAACGCGGCGATACAGTGAACTATGTCGACGGTGCCAACATTGCGGGCTTCGTGAAAGTTGCCGATGCCATGTTGCAGCAAGGCGTGTATTAAGTAAAAGGAATACACGTGACTAAACAGATTGGGTTGGCCGGTGGTTCATAACACCGCCAGAAGGCCAACCCCTTCTTATTTGAGCTCACGCAATTGTGGATCGGCCCAGGTTCCGGAAACATCGTAATGGACCGTCATTGCTTTGCTAAGCGGTGCTTTCAAAAGCCATTGCGTCAGGAACGCCCCCACACCCACAATCGGGTTAATGATACCTGCGGCCACCGAAGCGCCACTCATGTCCAGGTTGGGCACCACCATCGCCTGTAAATCGAGCGTTTCATTCACCACATTCACGTCGCCACCCAGGCTGATTGTGCCCACTGCGCTATTCACACGAAAGTTATTGGTACTCATCACGCCGCTTTGAATTTGTATCGAACCTTCCAGTAAATCAAAAGGGAAACCTTGCGCAAACGCCCCTTCTGGATTCGCATCGAACGACAGAATCCGCTGCAAAGACTGCAATGACAGTAACTCCAACACGCGGGCCGACCTTGAATTCACAGAGCTTAAACGCCCTTTCTCCAACTTAACGTTCAACTGCCCCTGCAAGTCAGACTTCTGAAAACGCCACGGCAGATTATTCCAGGTGAGTGTGCCTTCAACATAACCATGGCCGCCGGTTACCGCCCGCTTCAACCCCACATGGTCAAGAAACCGCCCCAGGTCCTGAACGGCCAATGAGGCATTTAACGACAAACCGCGGTTGCCACCGTCCAGCCGCCATACGCCTTTCCCATTTAGCGTTGCACCTGTATTCTTAATTTCCAATTGATCAATATTCAGAACCCGACCGGCACCCGAGGCTGAACCATTGAGTGTCACGGCGCCCACACTTTCGCCATACACCACCAGGTCGTCCACCGTTAGATTAAGAGACGGTATTTTGAAATCTTCAAATCGTGACTCCGACGGCGGCTTGATTTCATCTGTCGTTTCGGGGGCATCCGGGTTCCCTAACGCCAGCCGGGCAAACTTACCCTCAAGTGACGCCGGTTTGCCCAAGACAGGTTCACGCCACCATAACGTACCGGCAGTCTGGCTGGAACTGATATCCAATCGCCATCCATCGGGTTGCCTAAGCGGCGACAACGTTAACGTAGCCTTGGTCAAATCAACATCCTGCACACGCAAGCGATCAGCCTGAATACGAATTTGATTGAGTGCCGGCAACAAGCCCGGGGACGCTGAAGCTTCCTGAGACGGGGAGTCCATCAAGGCCAACCAGGCATCCAGATCCAGCGCGGGATACCGGACGTCAATGTTCATTCCTGCATCAGGAAGCGACAGTGGTTGATTCAACGCCATCACCGCGCGGTTGAAATACGCTCCTTTCACGGCCGGATCGCGGCGCATGTCCATGCGAATGTCGTTACCAATACGTACTTGCAACTGAGCGCGCCCTTGCCCCAGCGGCGCCCACTGTGCCTCAAGCTCCTTGCTCTCATCGGCAAATTTGCCTAAAGGACTGGGCAAATCAATACGCATGCCCTTCAGGTTCGACGTTAAGGCGATATCGTAACGCCCGGCCGGCGTACGCTCGACCTCAACCCGATAAGCAGCCCGCCCCTCCAGGCCCACGTCATTACTTAACCCGGCGAAACGGGCAATAGCTTGGGAACTTGCTTCGCCTGCAATCACAAGGTTCTTGTTATCACCTCCCAGCCCCCCTGAGATGGCCAGTGCGCCTCCCAAAGCAGTTGCTTTAACACCCTGCGAACGAATGCCGGTGTCTGAAAAATCGAGCTGACCGTTCACTCCTGACATAACTGGCATAACGGAATCCAGTTGGAACGTTCCACCATTGAACACGACGGACCCCGACACCGTTGTTTCGTCGGTATCGTAAAGTGGCACATTCAGCCATAAAGGCACATTCCAGGTGCCGTCGGCACGTGCCTCGTCCAATGCATTGTCCAGCAGTCCGCCCAGCGGCGAATGTCGATTTAACGCCAGATACGCGGTGGCCGGCGCTGATGATTGCCCCTCAACCGACAATATGGCGTTGTCTTCGATATTGGGGATACGTGCCAATACCCGATTAAGGGCAATAGCAGGGCCGTCGCCCGGCGTTACGCTACCCGCGTCGGCCTGCACACGAAGATCAACCCCGGTTAACGATGCCAAGCCGTTCAACCCCTCCAGGCGCGGCCACCCCAGACTATCGGGTGTTGAGGGCACATAATCGATAATGGCGTCCTTCAGCGGGCCGCCCACATAAAAGTGCCCTTTCTCCGGCTCGTCGCCAAATGGAAAAGCAGCCAGATCACCACGCAACACAAACCCGGCACCCAACAACTGGCCCTGCACCAAGCCGGTAGACATCCAGTCGCGCGCATCGGCATCAACTTCCAGCGGCAGATAACGATGAATGGCATTCAAGCTGGCCCGGGCAAAGCGACCCTGCGTTTCCACCGCACCCAGTGACAGGGCCGGATCGTCATGCCAATGCCCCTCAAAGGAGACATCCATATCGGCATTGACGATGCGGGCGGCATGTAAATCAAGCCGCTTTAGCGCGCCCTGTCCATGGCTTAACTTTCCCCCCAACTGGATATCATCAAAAGCCAGTGGGCTGCTGAAGATCGACGGCATGTCGACATCCATGGCTTGCAAACGCAAGCCAAAAGCCAACTGCGTTGTCTCCGGGCTCAACGTTGTACCGCCAAGAAGAGGAAGCTCGCCCTGGGCAAAAACACGCATATCGTCTAACTTGATTCGGGCGTTTTCGGCACCACTCCACTGGGCATTCATGACTTTTGCGTCAAGCATCACCCGCGGTGCCTGATTACGCTGCGCTTCCACCCAGGCCTGCGTCGACACCATGGCACTTTGCAGCGTTTTTGGCACGTCAGCCCACGGCGCCCAGGCCACAGAATTCATGTTTTGCATGTCTGCATAAGCCCGAACCCTCCAGGCGGGCAATGAGCCCATGTGCGCAGGCATTGCTGCAGTCGTTAAGTCTTGTTCGAACTGCAATTCAACCAATAATTCCGCTGAATGCATCAGGGATTGTGCGCCGGCTCGCACACGCGCCTGATAGGTGCGGCCATCCCCTTCGAACTGGATATAAACGTTTTCCAATGACAATACCGGGGCATTGCGCAACTCGTCTTTCCAATGCACCGTTGCCTGCGACAGTACCAGCGATTTCTGGCCCAGTAACCATTGCAGCGCCGGGGGCGGCGTTTTCTCATTATCATCGCCATCAAATATATCGATCTCTTGCCCGAGCACCCAAAAATTATTTTGCGAATCACGGCGCACGTCCAGTTCCAGGCCTTGGGCCTGCAAGGTGGAAAACTGAACCTGCCCACGCAACAGCGCGAGCCAACTCAGTTGGGCACGCACGCGGGGCAGGCTAAGCACCGGGTCATTGCTGTTATCGTGAATACGCAAACCGGTTATGTCGAAGCTGGGATTCAGGCCTTTCCAATCGGCCTGCAACCGCTCCAGGGAAACCTCTCCCCCCATCGTCTGCGATAGTTGCTGCTCAATAGCGGGACGCCAGGTATCAATGTTAGGCAATATCCCATAGCGCAAAATGAGAATGGCCGACGCCAAAGCGAGATAAATGAACAGGGCCAGCCAACCCAGCCAGCGTAGTATTTTAGGAAACGAACGCACGAAATCCCTGATTAACCTAACAACATGACAAGCGCGTTTTGCGGTATCTTGTTCGACTTATACCCGAATTTTCTGGTTGCGTCTTACACGTTTTAGCATGAACCACACTACGCCGATAAAAACTGCTTCCCGTTGGTCGGGGGCACTGCGACGAAAGCTCGCAGGCAGCCCCGAGTTTGAAACCTGGCTTGAACAAGCCGCCCAAGACCCGGTTACGCCCGCCCGCATCGACCAATGGTTTCTGGATGCCACACAGGCCGAGTCGGCCGAGGCCATTGTACCGCTTGATACGCTGCGCAAAGCGCTGCGCGAAATCCGTAGCCAGGTGTTCTACACCATCCTTGTGCGCGACCTGGCAAAACTGGCCGATCTCAAAGAAGTCGTTAAAGCCATGTCGTATTTGGCCGACCTGGCGATTGCACAAGCCTATCGCACGGTCGCAACGGAACTGGCTGAAATTCATGGCACACCGATTGACCCAAGCACCGGAAAACCCCAGGAAATGCTCATTCTGGCAATGGGAAAACTGGGCGGACGTGAACTCAATGTCTCGTCTGATATCGACCTCATTATGCTGTACGAAGAAGAAGGCGAAACAGGCGGGCGGCGCAAAATCAGCCATCACGAATTCTATGGGCGCGTAACGCAACGGATGATGCCCATTCTTTCGGAACCTGATCAGTATGGCGTCGTTTTTCGCACCGACCTGCGCTTGCGCCCCGACGGCGACTCCGGCCCATTGGCCTGGAGCCTGGACGCACTGGAAAACTACTTGGTCACTCAGGGCCGGGAATGGGAACGATATGCCTGGTTAAAAGCCCGTGCGGTTCCTGCCAAAGCGTTCGACGACAGCGACCCGAAGCCGCAGCGTGCGCAATTGGAAGCGCTGCGCCGCCCCTTTGTCTACCGCAAATATTTTGATTTCGATGCGTTGTCGTCGTTACGCGCATTGCGCGAACGCATTCGGGAAGACTGGAACCGTCGCGCCACCCGGCGCAACGGTATCGACGCCACACACAATATCAAACTGGGCGATGGCGGAATCCGGGAAATTGAGTTTGTGGTGCAACTGAATCAGCTTATTCGCGGCGGGCGCACGCCTTCGCTACAAAAACGCAATCTGCTGAAAGCTTTGAAGCAACAGTTTTCGGCCGGCATCATTGAAGAAACATTGTCGCGCCGCCTCGAGGAAGCGTATTTATTCTTGCGTCGCACAGAGCACCTTCTTCAGTACCGTGAAGACGAACAAACACACCTGTTGCCACACAATCCCGAATTACGTGAAGAACTTGCCTTTGCCATGGGCATGGCCGGTTCCGAGTTTGAGGAAACGCTGAATGCACACAGGGCTTTCGTAAATGGCACATTCCGCAACGCCTTTCGCATCGCAGGAATGGGCGAATCGCAGGAAGAGGAAAACGACAATCCCACCATGGATACCAGCCCCGATGAGCTGGAAGACGAGGTCAAAGCCTATTTTGGTGAGGCCAGCGAATCCGTTGCCCAACGGATTCAGGCCTTGATGAAAAGTCATCGTATCCGCAGCCTGCCCACCAGCAGCCGCAAACGCGTTAAAACCCTGCTACCTGCCATGCTGGAAACCGCGCACCGAACCAGCAACCCCGAACAAACCGCCATCCGCCTGTGCGATTTAGTGGAGCAAATCGCGCAACGCAGCCCGTATCTGGCCTTGCTTGCCGAGTATCCCGAAACGCTTGCACGGGTTGCCCGAATTATTGGTGCCAGCCCCTGGGCGGCGCAATACCTGCGTCAATACCCACTCCTGCTCGACAGCCTGATCGAATGGCATTCGCTCATGGATCCGCCCAATTTCAACGAACTGGCACAACAGTTGCGCAGCGAACTCGACGCCTGCCTGCTGCCTTCGGGTCAGCCCGATGTTGAACAGCAAATGAACTTAATGCGCGATTTGCAGCGCCAGATCAGTTTTCAATTACTGGCACAAGACCTGGGCGGTGTACTAAGCGTTGAAAAGCTGGCCGACCAGCTATCGGCGCTGGCAGATATGCTGTTGAACGAAACCATCGAGCGTGTATGGCCCATGGTGCAACCTAAAGAACAGCGCCACCAGCCCGTCCCTCCCCATCACTTTGCCGTCATTGCCTACGGCCGCCTGGGTGGCAAAGAACTCGGTTATGCGTCCGACCTCGATCTGGTGTTTCTGTATGACGACGAGCGCGAAGACGCCGCCGAAACCTACGCGAAGCTGGGGCGACGAATGGCGTCGTGGCTTTCAACCATGACGTCATCCGGCCGCCTGTACGAAATTGACCTGCGTCTGCGACCCGATGGCGATGCCGGCGTACTGGCGGTTTCCGTTGATGCATTCGAACAATACCAGCTTACCCACGCCTGGCCCTGGGAGCATCAGGCCATCACGCGGGCCCGCTTTGCCGCCGGTGACCCCGTCGTTGGAGAACGCTTCGAAGCCACGCGTCGTAAAGTATTGCTGCTGGAGCGCGACCCTGCCACGCTTTATAAAAATGTGAAGGAAATGCGCAGCAAAATCGCGGCCGGCCATCCAAACCGCAGTGAACTGTTCGACCTGAAACATGACCGGGGCGGCATGGTGGATATTGAGTTTATTACGCAATACCTGGTGCTCAGCCACGCCCGCGAACACCCTGTATTACTGGAAAACCTGGGCAACATCACCCTGCTGAAACTGGCTTCCGAGGCAAAGCTTATTCCGGCCGTACTTGCCCGGGAAGTCTCTGATGCATACCGGGTCTTTCGCAAAGCGCAACATAGCTTGCGTTTGCAGGGTGCCGAAGCCGCCCGGGTTTCCCAGGATGAGTTCGTGGTTGAACGCGATGCGGTCATTGCACTTTGGAATACGGTCTTACCGGATTAAAATACGCTTTATGAGTGATTACAAACGCCCCCAACTTCAACTACCCGACAACCGCAGGAAAGTGCTGTTGCATTCGTGCTGCGCGCCCTGTTCGGGCGAAGTCATGGAAGCCATGACTGCCTCGGGTATCGAATACAGTATTTTCTTCTACAACCCGAATATTCACCCCGACCGTGAATACGAGATTCGCAAAAACGAGAATATCCGCTTTGCTGAAGAACACAACATCGAGTTCATCGACGCCGATTACGACCGCGACAATTGGTTCGAGCGCGTGAAAGGGCTGGAAAATGAACCCGAACGCGGCGAACGCTGCACGGTCTGTTTCGATATGCGTTTCGAACGCACCGCGCTTTATGCACACGAGAACGGGTTCGATACCATTACCAGTTCGTTGGGCATTTCACGCTGGAAAGACATGAACCAAATTAATGGTTGTGGCGAGCGTGCCGCCGCCCGCTACCCTGACCTGGCCTACTGGACTTACAACTGGCGCAAAGGCGGCGGGTCGGCCCGCATGATCGAAATCAGCAAGCGGGAAAACTTTTATCAGCAAGAATACTGCGGCTGCATTTACTCACTGCGCGACACCAATCGTCATCGTCGTGCACAAGGGCGCGAAGCCATTGAAATCGGCGTCAAGTTCTACGGGCGCGAAGAAACGCTTTAAAAAAAAGCCCGCCTTTTCAGCGGGCTTTTCCCTTTTATTGCAATGTCCGTTCAAACACGAACTTGTCGTCGCGCCAATCCACGGGAATGACATCTTTGGGGCCGAAACGGCCTTCCAGAATCAACTTGGCGACCGGGTTTTCAATATGCTGCTGAATAGCCCGCTTCAACGGACGAGCGCCAAATACAGGGTCGAATCCCGCATGCGCCAGTTGCGCCAGTGCAGCATCAGACACTTCGAGCCGCATTTCGTGCTGTGCCAAACGCGCCTGCAAACGCTGGATCTGAATGCGGGCAATAGACTCAATATGCTTGGCCTCTAATCCGTGGAACACGACCACTTCATCAATACGGTTCAGGAACTCGGGACGGAACGAGGTCTTCAATTCTTCCCACACGACTTCCTTCACCACCTCGTAGGGTTGCCCCGCCATACTTTGGATATGATGCGAACCAAGGTTCGATGTCATCACAATCACCGTATTGCGAAAATCCACAGTACGACCCTGGCCGTCGGTCAGGCGACCGTCGTCAAGCACCTGCAAAAGCACATTGAAGACATCCGGATGCGCCTTTTCCACTTCATCCAGCAAAATCACGCTATATGGCTTACGACGTACAGCCTCGGTTAAATAACCACCCTCTTCGTAACCCACATACCCCGGCGGCGCACCAATCAACCGTGCCACCGAGTGCTTTTCCATAAATTCGCTCATATCGATCCGAATCATATGGTCTTCGGAGTCGAACAAGAAATCAGCCAGTGCTTTGGTCAACTCGGTCTTGCCGACGCCGGTGGGGCCAAGGAACAGGAATGAGCCATAGGGCCGTGCAGGGTCGGCCAGCCCGGCGCGGGAGCGGCGGATAGCGTCGGCCACGAGGCTCACCGCTTCGTCCTGCCCTACGACGCGGCGATGCAGATGGCTTTCCATACCCAGCAACTTCTCACGTTCGCCCTGCATCATTTTTGACACAGGAATACCGGTTGCGCGCGACACCACTTCAGCAATTTCTTCAGCGCCCACTTCCGTGCGCAACAAACGCGGCTTGTCGGACTTCTCCTGCACTTCGCCACTTCCCGCTTCCGCCGCCTTCAGGCGCGCTTCAAGCTCCGGCAATTTCCCGTACTGAAGTTCAGCCAGCTTATCAAACTGACCTTTGCGTTGCAGCTCGGCCATCTCGGCACGCGTGCGCTCAATTTCTTCTTTCACCGACTGTGAACCCTGCACAGCGGCTTTCTCCGACTTCCAGATTTCCTCGTAGTCGTTATATTCGCGCTGCAATTTCTCCAGTTCATCTTCAATGACTTTTAAACGACGCATGGAGCCTTCATCAGTTTCCTTCTTCACCGCCTCGCGCTCGATTTTCAGCTGAATAATGCGACGATCCAGCTTATCCATCACTTCCGGTTTGGAGTCGATCTCCATACGGATACGCGCGGCCGCCTCATCAATCAAGTCGATAGCCTTGTCCGGCAGGAAACGGTCGGTAATGTAGCGATGTGACAACTCGGCCGCCGCCACAATGGCTGGATCGGTGATCGCCACGCCGTGGTGAAGCTCATAGCGTTCTTGCAAACCGCGCAAAATAGCAATGGTGGACTCGACATCAGGCTCGTCTACCAGCACTTTCTGGAAACGACGCTCAAGGGCTGCATCTTTCTCAATGTACTTGCGGTATTCGTCCAACGTGGTAGCACCAATGCAATGCAACTCGCCGCGCGACAGCGCCGGCTTCAGCATATTGCCGGCATCCATGGCGCCTTCGGCCTTACCGGCTCCCACCATAGTGTGCAACTCATCGATAAAGACAATAATGCCGCCCTGATCTTGCGACAGCTCTTTCAACACCGCTTTCAGGCGTTCCTCGAATTCACCACGATACTTGGCGCCGGCCAGCAATGCAGCCAGATCCAGTGACAGCACCCGCTTGCCCTTCAGTGTTTCAGGCACTTCATTATTGATAATCCGCTGGGCAAGGCCTTCCACAATCGCCGTTTTACCCACCCCCGGCTCACCAATCAACACGGGGTTGTTCTTCGTGCGACGCTGCAGAATCTGGATGGTACGACGGATTTCGTCATCGCGGCCGATCACCGGATCCAGCTTCCCCTCACGCGCGCGCTCGGTTAAATCGGTCGTATATTTCGACAAAGCCTCACGGTTCGACTCCCCTTCCGGATCGCCCACCGTAGCACCACCGCGCACCGCCTCAATGGCGGTTTCCAAAGGCTTGCGTTGCGCGCCCGCTTCACGCAGCAAGCGGCCGGCTTCACATTTGTCGTCGACCAGCACCAGCAAAAAAAGCTCGCTGGCAATATAGGCGTCGCCGCGGTTCGAGGCTTCTTTATCAGTGCGTGCGAGAACCGATTGCAGCTCCCGCCCAATTTGTACATTCCCTGCCGAACCCGGCACTTGCGCCAAGGACTTGATGGCGGAACTAACCGCCGGCGCCAGTCGATTCACCGCCACGCCCGCTCGCGCCAGCAAACTCCCCGCCCCGCTGTCGGTGTCCGCCAGCAAAGCCGACAGCAAGTGCAACGGGTCGATATACTGATTATCGTTCTGAATTGCAAGACTTTGCGCATCGGCAAGGGCTTGCTGAAATTTGGTTGTTAGTTTGTCGAATCGCATAGTCTTCTTTCAAAATTAAGGCTGAGCATCTGCTCGAATAATGATTAAATAAGGCCGCAGCGCAGCATTTCAAGATGTGAAAAATGGATAAATTCAAACAACTGGAAAGTTTTGTGTCGGTCGCGACACTGGGAAGCCTTTCGGCCGCCGCCCGGGCCGAGGGGGTTGCCCCCACGATGATGGGGCGCCGCATGGATGCGCTGGAAAAACGGCTGGGGGTGAAATTGCTGGTGCGTTCGACCCGGCGTTTGTCGCTGACCACGGAAGGCACCGCCTTCCTTGAAAAAGCCCAATCCATTCTGAAAGAACTTACCGAAGCCGAGAGCCAGGTGGCGCAAGGCAGCGCCCGCCCCAGTGGCGAACTGCGCATCAGCGCGCCTGCGGGGTTTGGTCGGCGACACATCGCCCCGCTGGTACCGGCTTTTTTGCAACGCTATCCCGAAATCAACATTACGCTCGACCTGACCGACCGACTGGTCGACCTGATTGAAGAACGTTACGATTGCGCCATTCGAATCGGCGACCTGGATGACTCGCAGTTCATCGGGATGCGCCTGGCGGATAACCGCCGCGTCATTGTGGCCTCGCCCCATTACCTCAAACACTTTGGCCGCCCCCGTACCCCCGACGACCTGATCCAGCACAATTGTCTGTCGTTCGGCAGCCAGGGAAATCAGTCGAAAGGGTGGTTGCTTCAACACAACGGTAAAGTGAGGGCGTACAGGGTCAAAGGTACCCTTACCAGTACCGACGGGTCGGTTTTGCTGGAATGGGCGCTGGCCGGTTGTGGGTTGGCATGGCGATCGCTGTGGGAGGTACGGCAAGAAATTGAAGCAGGCCGTCTTGTAAGTGTGCTCGATGAGTACGCCGCTCCCCCAAATGGTATTTTTGCCATTCTTACAGAACGCAAACATCAACCCCGACGCCTGCGGGTCTTCGTGGAAATGCTGAAAAATACCTACGCCCAGCCCAGCTATTGGGATGGGCACTAGGCCGTTCGTACTCATCACATTTGATGCGAAAATAATTTGCATAAGGTGTCAATCGTTACACAAACATGTACAATTGCCGTCAGGTCGTTCCATAAGCTTTTTGCACCGTCATATAAGCCCCCCTCTTTACACGGCCCGCCCAGGCGCCACGATGTCTATGCAGAAACGAATTCCTCTGACACCAGACTCAAGCCGTTGCTCAACCTGTATGTTGAACAACCTATGCCTGCCCGTGGGCATGTCAACCATTGATATCAGCCGTTTCGAAGAAGTAGTACAGGAACGTTTACGCATTCCAAAAGGCGAAAGCCTGTTCGAAGCGGGCGAGCGCGCCGACGCCATTTTCGGCATTCGGGTGGGGTCACTCAAAACACAACTGGAAGACGCTTCGGGCCATGTGCAGGTAACGGGCTTTCTATTACCAGGGGAAATCGCCGGGCTCGACGGCTTTCTGGAAGGCCACCAGTTATCCCATGCGGTTGCACTGGAAGATACCGAAGTGTGCGTTGCTCGCGTGGATGAAATCGACCGCGTCGCGGCGCACATCCCGTCACTGCAGCAACAGTTACGGCGTCTGACCAGCACGGAAATGAAGCGCTCACACCAATTGGTCGTATCACTGGGCGTTTTGCGCTCAGAACAACGCCTGGCCGCCTTTCTGGTAAACATGTCACAACGGCTATCCATCCTGGGTTATTCCTCGTCTGAATTCATTTTGCGCATGAGCCGGGAAGAAATCGGGAATTATTTAGGCCTGACACTGGAAACAGTCAGCCGCCTGTTCTCCCGTTTCGCACGTGAAAACCTCATCCGCATTCACCAACGCGAAGTCAAATTGCTCGACCTGCCCGCGCTGCGCGATTTAGCCGGCACCGACTGCGGGTAACCCACCCTGTCACTCAACGATCAGGCAACTGATCGACCCCTTCCGACGGGGCCATGTACAGCGTCAGCGCACTCGACAACGCAGTCATAATCCAGAATAGAAAGAAGCCTGCTGTGTACACAACCTCGCGGCTAAAATGCATCGAGCCAAACACGGCAATATCCAGCGGATCAATTAATGCAAATACCGTGGCACTGCCCGCCCCCGCAAATAAAAACGAGGGCCACAGTATCCACATTAAAGAATAGCGACTCATGGTGATTGTCTCCTGTTATGGGCTGCCGTCTCGGCAGACGTGTTTTTAGCGTCCATCTCCGGCAACGGCGCATCTTGTATTTTTTGCACGACCAAACCTTTACGCTGCCCACCATCGTGAATCGCTTGATCACTGTAATAATGCACTGCCAGCACAATCGTTACCACGCAGCCCACCAAGGTAATAAACGGGCCGGCCATCAAAATCCAGGGCCAGGGCTCTTTCCACCACGGGCGCGTGTCAGTATGGTTGAAATCTTGTTTCATTGCGGGACATAAAAACTGGTTTGCTCAACAAGCTGCGCGCCTGATCCAGAGGCCGACTCGGCACTGGCGACGAACGAAATACTGTGCACGCCGGGGCCGGCCTGGTCTGCAGGCAAGCGCACCAACACAGGCACCAACCGATGGCTGCCACCCGCTACTTCAATTGTGCCGGTGGGTTCACCTGTGGCAGCCAGCAATTCAAGCCCCGGCAAGCCATCGGCACGCAATGTAACGGTAAGCGCTTTATCATCCGTGTTCATAATCTGCAAGCGATAAACATTCTCGATTAAATTGCCTGGAATCTCGCGACCCAGGCTGCCGCGATCGCGAATGATATCCATTTTCAGCGTTTCGCGGGTGAACAACGAGAAAGCGAATCCTGCTGCAATAACTGCCATCAGCCCCATATAAAACAGCACACGCGGCCGCAAAACCCGCTTACGTGCTTGCGACTGGGTAAGGTCTTCTGTTATGGCGGCACCCGAGGTATAGCGAATCAGGCCTTTCGGGTAACCCACCTTGTCCATCACCTGATCACAAGCGTCGACACAGGCGCCGCAACCGATGCACATGTACTGCAAGCCATCGCGAATATCAATGCCCGTTGGGCAAACCTGAACACACAAAGTGCAATCAACGCAATCACCCATGCCCGCTTCTTTATGATCAATTTGCCGTGAGCGTCCTCCTCTGGGCTCACCCCGTTTGTAGTCGTACGTCACGACAAAAGTGTCGTCATCGACCATCACGCTTTGAAAGCGGGCATACGGGCACATGTATTTGCAAACCGCCTCGCGCATGAATCCTGCGTTACCCCATGTGGCAAAAGCATAAAACAACATCCAGAACCACTGCCATGGGCCAAGCGAAAAGGCGATTAAATCGGCGCCTAACGCACGGATGGGCGCGAAATAGCCAATAAAAGTAAAACCTGTCCAAAAGGCAATAACAATCCAAACGACATGTTTGGCCGCTTTCAACCGAAATTTGCGCCACGACCAGGGTTGACCGTCGAGCCGAATGCGCGCCAGGCGATCGCCTTCAATTTTTCGCTCAACCCACATGAAAATTTCGGTATAAACCGTTTGCGGACACGCATAGCCACAAAACAATCGCCCGGCAATGGCGGTAAACAAAAATAGGGCAAATGCCGACAAAACAAGCAAGACGGCCAAGTACACGACGTCTTGCGGCCACAGCACCATGCCGAAGATATAAAACTTACGGGCACCCAAATCGAACAGCACCGCCTGACGATCGCCCCAGGTTAACCAGGGCAGACCATAAAAAATGGCCTGTGTGAACAGCACCATAATGACGCGCCAGCGGGCATAAAGCCCGGTCACCGCACGCGGATAAACCTTACTGCGAACATCGGTAAGCGCTTTCTCAACCTGGGGTGAAACCCCACCCCGACGCGGCGCAGGCGTCACCTTGGGAGGCTGCCATGCGGGTGCGGCACCCTGACCCGTCTGGGTCAAGTCCTCCGACTGAGCAATAGGTTTCTTATCCATGTGCGCTCCTGCTTGAAAACGCGACGATATACGGCCTGGTTAACGCGGAGAGTTTGATCGCCCCCATACCCAGGCCGCCAACATACGAATCTGTTCAGGAGTCAGCACTCCCTCTTGAGCCGGCATCTGGTTATCGCGACCATTCAGAATAGTGTTCACAATCACATCCGCCGAACTACCATAAAGCCAGACGTCATCGGTAAGATTTGGCGCGCCCAGCGCCTGGTTACCCTTGCCGTCAACACCGTGGCACGCCACGCAATTATTCTCAAAACCTTGCTTTCCTCTTACGACCTGCAACGGATCACTGGCCAGGCCGGAAAGTGAACGAACAAATTGCGCAATATCCGCTGCCTGATTCGCACTGACTTGTGCGCTCATGGGCGGCATCACACCGTGACGCCCTTTGGTAATCGAAGTCATGATTTGATCGGGCGAACCACCATAAAGCCAATCTTTATCAGTTAAGTTCGGAAAACTGACCGATCCACGCGCATCCGACCCATGACATTGCGCACAGTTATTCAAGAATAGACGCTCACCAATCTGCCGGGCCTGCGGGTCGGCCGCGACCTGCTCAATAGGCATGGCCTCGTAACGCGCGTAGAACGGACGAATACGTTCAGACAACGCTTCTTGCGACTGCTTAACTTCCTGAGCCGTTGAGTAATTCAAAATCCCGTTAAAAATACCCAGGCCGGGATACAAAACCAAATAACCCACGCTAAAAACACATAAGGCCAGATAAAACACGGTCCACCAGCGCGGCACGGGATTGTTCAACTCCATAAGATTGCCATCCCACACGTGCCCGGTGTTCTTGGCTTCTTTCACTTCCTTGCCCAGCCAGCGACGCTGGGTAAACAGCAACCAGACACAGAAAATAATTCCCGCCGCCGTCATGATGGCAATGAAATAAGCCCAAAAACTGCTCACGAAATCAGTCATGAGAATCCCCTTTTTCTTGCGTGCCAGGTGTCTTTTTCTTGTCGTTGCTCAGGTTGTCTTCATCCGGCTGCATAAACGGCAGCATGGAAGCGTCTTTGTTGGCTTTCTTGCGGCCTTTTGAGAAGGCCCACACCACAATGGCAAGAAAGGTGACCAACGCGACCAACGTGACAATACCGTTAACAATACCCATGACTATCGGCTCCCTTCCGCAACAGCGCGCGCCGCAGCCTCACGCCCGGCCACACCCAGACTTTGCAAATACATCACCAGGGCATCTTCTTCGGTTCGATCTTGCAATTGCTCCGGGGCTTGTGCAATTTGCTCGTCGGTATAAGGCACACCAATCGCCCTTAAAGCACGCATGCGACCCTGCACATCGACCCCTTCGACCGAGTTATGTTGAAGCCAGGGATAAGCAGGCATGTTTGATTCGGGTACCAGGTCGCGCGGATTGCGCAAGTGAATACGGTGCCATTCGTCGGAATAACGGCCGCCGACACGGGCCAGATCGGGCCCGGTGCGTTTTGAGCCCCATAAAAACGGATGGTCGTACACAAACTCACCGGCTAACGAATAAGGACCGTATCGCTGCACTTCCGATTGCAGCATACGAATTTGTTGCGAGTGACAACCCACACACCCTTCACGAATATAAATATCGCGCCCAACCAGTTGAAGCGCTTCGTAGGGCTCGACCCCTTCCGTCGGTTCCGTTGTAGAGTGCTGAAAGTAAAGCGGCACAATTTGCACCAGGCCGGCGAAGCTCACCACCAGAATACTGGCAATAATGAGCAACCCGATATTGGTTTCCAGTGTTTCGTGACTGAAAAACTTTTTCTTTTGATTGGCCATTCATCTACTCCTTAAGCCGACACCGGGCCTGTGACAGGTTTATCGGAAGGCGGCCCCACGAGCTCCGGCTGGGTGCTGTCAGGGTTATACAGATAAACCACCGGGTTGGGCTTGTCCTGCCCCTGCAACGTCTTCCAGGTGTTCCAGGCCATCACGAGCATGCCGGCCAGAAAGAAGAACCCACCCAGCAAACGAATGGCGTACAACGGGTACGTTGCCTGCAGTGCTTCAACAAAGCTGTAAACCAGAGTGCCGTCTTCAGCCGTGGCGCGCCACATTAACCCCTGCATGACACCGGCAACCCACATTGAGGCGATATACAGCACCACCCCGATCGTGGCCAGCCAAAAATGCAGCTCAACCTGTTTGGGACTGGCCATTTCCGAGCGGCCATACAAACGTGGAATCATGTAGTAGAAGGAACCAAAAATAGTCATCGCAACCCAACCGAGCGCGCCCACGTGCACGTGCCCCACTGTCCAGTCGGTGTAATGTGACAAGGCATTCACCGTACGGATCGACAGCATTGAGCCCTCAAAAGTCGCCATGCCGTAGAAAGACAAGCCTGTGACCAGGAACTTCAAAATGGTATCGGTACGCAAGCGGTGCCATGCACCTGATACGGTCATGATGCCGTTAATCATGCCGCCCCATGACGGTGCCAGCAAAATCAAGGAAAAGATCATGCCCAGTGCCTGGGTCCAGTCGGGCAAAGAGGTGTAATGCAAATGGTGCGGGCCGGCCCACATATAGGTAAAAGCCAGCGCCCAGAAATGCACAATAGACAGGCGATAAGAATAGATTGGCCGGTTCGCCTGCTTGGGCACGAAGTAATACATCATGCCCAGGAAGCTGGTGGTAAGGAAAAACCCCACCGCATTATGCCCATACCACCACTGCACCATGGCATCTTGCACACCCGAATAAACGGAATACGATTTCCACATGGAAACCGGGATTTCAATGTTGTTGAAAATATGCAGGATGGCGATGGTTAGGATATATGAGCCAAAAAACCAATTGGCCACGTAAATGTGCTTTACACGACGTTTAAAGATGGTGCCGAAAAACACGACGGCGTAAGCCACCCAAACCAGGGTGATCAGAATATCAATCGGCCATTCGTATTCGGCATACTCTTTGGTGCTGGTATAACCCAAAGGCAAGGTTAAAAAACCGGCCAGCAAACAAACTTGCCAACCCCAGAACGTAAAGGCCGCCAGCTTATCGGAGAACAAACGCACCTGACAGGTTCGCTGCACCACGTAGTACGAGGTTGCAAACAAAGCCGTACCGCCGAAGGCAAAAATCACGGTATTGGTATGAACCGGGCGCAAACGCCCGTAACTAAGCCACGGCGTATTGAAATTCAAATCGGGCCAGATCAACTGTGCCGCGATAAGAACGCCTACTGCCATGCCCACAACCCCCCACACAATGGTCATGACGGTAAATTGCCTGACCACCCCATAGTTGAAGGTTTCTGGCTGCTTATCCCGCGTGCCGGAATTGCCCATAAAAATCCCCTAAAACAAAAAACACATGATTAATTTCTAACTTTTTGTCGGCTTGACTTGTTTATTCGCTGCTATCACGTCGTGACTCTTTCTCTTCTTCTCGCTCTTGCATCTTGGGTTCCGGCGTATCGTTATCCTCCAGAATTGATCGCGCCGCCTCGTCGGTATCTTCAAACTGCCCTGAAAAAATGGCCCACCAAAAAGCGGCACCGATTAACACGACCAATATGAGCGAAATAGGTAACAATAAATACAGCGCCCCCATTGGCCTAACCCTGAACGGCCCGGCCCACCCACACGCCGGCCAGTTCACGGGATTGTCGGCGATACAAACGCAAAGCATTTGCCGCTACGGCAAGCGACGACACCAGCATGGTGATCGCCGCCAACCAGGGTTGCACATAACCCAATGCCGCTAAAGGTGTAAGCAATAAGTGCCATATCATGGAACCATACAAATTCTGATGCGCTACCCGCGTTGTGTCTTTGGATAATTGTTCAAGGTGGCGGGAAGAAACCTGTTGACGCTGGTACAAGCTTGCGTGCGCGGCGGCAATAGCCGTAGGCACCGACATTGCCAAGGCACACGGGCAACTGATTACCAGCAAAGCAACCGTCACCGCTACGGCATGTTCCGGTGCGAAAACAAACCAATATGCCCCCGCCAGCGCGGCCAAAGTAAGTTGCGCAACGGTAAACCAAAGCGCAATACGGTCGGCACCCGCCGACAAAGCATGGCGTAATGATTGAATATTTTCATGAAAAGCGCCGTGCGCCATGGTTTGTTGCGCGCAAAACTCCAAGTAGCGTGCCGTGAGCAGGAAAGCCACAAACATAGTGACCGACTCAAAATACACTTCACCGTGGTTGACCCAGGTAGCGTAAACGCTGGGAATAAACGCCGCCGAAATGCCCAAGGCAACGGGGACATCCATGGTAATAACACGTGAACGGGAACGACCCAGAGCCCCTTTCCAAACCGGCCAGGCGCAATACAAAATGACGGGTACCGTAAGAACCAGACTTAACCAATTCAGCAAAACAATGGCGTCATCGAGGAATAATTGGTTTTCAACCGACATGGGTTGATTGCGCAAGTAACCGGGAAACGCAAACATCATGACCTGCATCATGCCCAACCACGCCAAACCCAACCGTGCCACCATGTGGCGTCGTGCATTTCGGTCGGCCGGTGCCATTGCGACCGGAGGGGCGAATAAGGACATTACGGACATGACAAAACTGTACCTGATAGTAAGCTTTAGTTCATTGATTTAAATCAAGCACAGTAAAATGTTCACATGACTGTCGCAATTTTCCTACCCTTTTTCAAAATAAAATGTCGTCTTCCCCTTTAGATCAGGCCCCCCTTGGGCGCGATGTCGCCTATCCAACACATTATGACCCCAGCATTCTTTTCCCGGTTAACCGGGAAACCAACCGGGCGCAGCTGCCCTTCATCCCGAACTGGGCGGGCGCGGATATCTGGCATGCGTACGAAGTGTCTTGGCTTAACACACGCGGCAAACCAATGGTGGCCATGGCCCGTTTTATTGTGCCGCATAACACCCCCCACATTATTGAATCAAAGTCCTTCAAACTCTATCTAAACAGCTTTAACGAAAGCCAATTCAACTCAATAAGCAGTGTGCAACACCATTTGGAAAAAGATTTATCGGCAGTAGCAGGCGGGCATATTAAAGTGGCATTAACTGACTTACACGAGATTCAAACCATACAATGTGCCCCGCTGGAGGGCTTGAATATTGATGGAGCCGACGTCGACATTGAACACTACCAACCCAATGCGGGCCTATTGAAGTGCACAACAAACCCTCAACCGGTTAACGAAACACTTACGTCCGACTTATTGAAATCAAACTGCCCGGTCACCGGGCAACCCGATTGGGGCAGCCTGCAAATCCAATACAAAGGCCCCCAAATCGATCAGGAATCATTGTTGAAATACATTGTGTCGCTACGCCAACACACAGAATTCCACGAGCACTGCGTGGAAAAGATTTATTGCGATATTTGGCAGGCATGCCACCCTGAATTTTTATTTGTATATGCCTGCTATACGCGCCGTGGAGGTTTGGACATTAACCCATGGCGCAGCAGTGAGCCCCTGGTATTTGAACCGACCCGCACGCCACGCCAATAAGTTTTAAGATAGAAGCGGGCGTTGGTTATGCGGGCGCCGCCCCGGTGGCTTTGCGCTGAGCGACCGTATGGCCGATAACCAAGGCAACCACCGCAGCAAGCGCGAAAGTAATGGCAGCACCCACCCACGGGCCCTGACGGAAACCGGCGTCGAGCAGAATACCGAATACAACCGGGCCAATGGATGCACCGACATCCATGCCCGAATACACCAACCCGTATACCGTGCCGGTTGCCCCTTTGGGTGTCACGCTGCGCACCAGCATGTCGCGCGATGGTGCCGCAATACCAGCGCAAAAACCACCTAACCCGACCATGACAATGGCCAGCCAGGGATGCAACATACCCGACGCCAACAACACCAGAATGAGACCGGCAAGAATCAAAGACCCGGCAACTGTCATTTCATTGCGGCGGCTTGCGCCAACCAGAAAACCTCCGGCAATCATGCCAGCCGCAGACGCCAGCATATAGCCCGACAATGCCGTGCCGGCCAAGACTTTATCAATACCGTACACCTGCCCCAGCATGGGAATGGTAAAGCTTTGCACCGCTGAAAGCGACATGGTTGAGCACGTGAAGAAAAAGAACGCACCCCACAAAACAGGCTGCTTAATTAAAGTCACAAAGGTTTCGGCAACCGATTTCGACGCCAAGGATGCCGGGTCGCCTTTATGGTCGACAGGCGCGCTGATTTTGCGCCCGACAATATTGCGCCCCGAAAGCAGATCGCGCCCCAACCAGACAACAACCAAAATGACACCCAGCAAAGCCGCCGCACCAAAAGCGGCAACACGCCAATCGGCCATATAAATTAACGCCGACATAAACACCGGGGTAAGCGCCCAACCCAAGTTCCCCGTGAACCCGTGCGTGCTGTATGCGTGGCCCAAACGATAGCGGCTTATCCGGTGGTTAATAATGGAATAATCAACCGGGTGAAAAACAGAATTGCCTACCCCGCCAATAAAGGCCGCCAATAGCAATAAGGCGTAGCTGTTCGAAAACCCGATAAGTACGCCGGACAACACGAAACAAGCCAAACCAAAATGCAAGACCGGGGCGGGGCCGATACGGTCGACAATAAAGCCGGACGACGCCTGGCCCACACCCGACGTTATGAAGAAAACGGAAACCAGCAAACCCAACTGGCTGTAGCTGAAACCGAACTCATTGGCCAGAGACAAAAACAAGGTTGGGAGAACCAATTGGAAAAAATGCGAACCGGCATGTGCGGCGCCAATCAAGCTAATGATTTTCCAATCGTTTTTTTGAACCTGGGGGCTATCGGGAATATCTTCGACGGTAGTGGCAACCATAATCTTCTACATTCGGCTAAACGCCTGCTGCAACGATGCCTGGCAGGCTCAGGAAGCGCGCTCCCGGATTTGCGGCCAGGCGCGGCGCAGGTAATAAAACATCGACCATACGGTGAGAATGGCCGCAACTATGATCAGTATACTGCCTACCTGCATGGATGACACCCCGAACAAAGACTGACCATACAACAAACAGGGAATCGCCACCATTTGCGCAGCTGTTTTAAACTTACCCAGCCAGTGTACCGCCACACTGCCGCTGGCGCCAATTTGTGCCATCCATTCACGCAGGGCCGAAATGGTGATTTCACGGCCGATAATAATAAGCGCAATGAAAATATCAACCCGTTGCAAATCGAGCAGCACGAGCAAAGCCGCGCACACCATGAGCTTATCGGCGACCGGGTCGAGAAATGCGCCGAACGCCGAAGTTTGGTTCCACCGCCGGGCCAGCCAGCCATCGAACCAATCGGTTAACGCCGCCACAATAAATGCCGAGGCGGCCAGCGTGTCACGCAATGCCTCTCCCCCCAACCATCCGGCAGGAAGGTAAAACAGCGCAACGACCAGCGGGATCAACGCAATCCGCAGCCAGGTCAGAATCATCGGTGTGTTCAATGGCATAGTCGTAATACTAACTTATCGCAGCGCATAATAGATGCGCTCGGCCAATTCGGCTGAAATACCATCCACCTGGCATAAGTCGTCGATGCTGGCTGCCGCCACGCCCGACAGCCCGCCAAAACGCGCCAACAACTTCTGGCGGCGTTTAGCGCCGACACCTTCAATTTGCTCCAACCGTGAAACATTGCGGGCCTTGGCCCGCTGGGCCCGCATTCCGGTAATCGCAAAACGATGAGCCTCATCGCGAATCTGCGCAATAAGCATTAACGCCGCCGACTCTTTCCCCAATGCAACCGGTTCCCGATCGTCGGCAAAAACCAACGTTTCCAAACCCACACGACGACCCTCACCTTTCGCCACGCCCACCAAAGTGGAAATATCCAGACCGAGTTCGGCAAATACTTGTCGCGCAATGCTGACTTGGCCTTTACCGCCGTCGACCAGTACCAAAGACGGCATGGGCGCCTGCCCATCGGCAACACGTGAAAACCGGCGCGTTAAAACCTGCCGCATTGCCGCGTAGTCGTCGCCCGGCGCGACTCCGGCAATGTTATAGCGACGATATAAAGAGGTTTGCATTTCGTGATGTTTGAACACCACACAAGACGCTTGCGTGGCCTCACCGGCAGTATGACTAATATCAAAACACTCAATATACAAAGCGTCCAATGCGGTTTCGTCGGTTTCCAGCCCCAGGGCTTCAGCCAGGGCACGGGTTCGTGTTACACGAGCGCCCGACTCCGTGAGCATACGGGCCAGTGCCATTTGCGCATTCTTCTGGGCCTGTTCCAACCATGATCGACGCGTGGCTTGCGGCCGTGTCAGCACTCGGGTACGCACGCCCAACTGCTCCTGCAGCAATGCAACCAAATCGCTATCAGATAACGCATGGGAACAAATCAACAAGGGGGGTAACGGACTATCAAGATAATGTTGCGCCACAAATGCCGACAAAATTTCACCCGGCTCATCGTCCTGCGTGTGCGTTGGGAAAAAAGCTTTATCGCCTAAGTGACGTCCGCCACGCACCATAGCCAGATTCACGCAAACTCGCCCTCCGGCAATGGCCACGGCAATAATATCGGCATCCTCATCGCCGATTTTCTCCATAGTTTGTTGCTGCAGAACGCTGGCCAATGCCGCCATTTGGTCGCGCAAAACGGCGGCCTCTTCAAACGCCAGGCGCTCGGACGCCTCTTGCATGCGCCCTTCCATGTCGCGCATCACGTCACCGGCTTGCCCATCAAGAAATCGTACCGCACGATCAACATCATGCTGATAGTCTTTAATGGAAATCACGCCCACGCACGGTGCCGAACACCGACCAATTTGATGCAACAAACAAGGGCGCGACCGATGCGCATACACGCTGTCTTCACAAGTGCGTAAACGGAACACCCGCTGCAAAATCTGGATAGTCTCGCGCACAGCCCACGAGTTCGGATAAGGCCCGAAATACCGCCCCTTGCCGCTTGTGGTGCCCCTGTAGTAAGCAATGCGGGGCGCTTCATGCCCGGTAATTTGCAAATAGGGATACGATTTGTCATCGCGAAAAAGAATGTTATAGCGGGGCCGCAAACGTTTGATTAAATTGTTTTCCAACAACAACGCTTCGGCTTCCGTGCGCGTAACCGTGACTTCAACCCGTTTAACCCGCGCCACCATGTGGGCGATACGCGGGCTCGACAGATTCTTCTGGAAATAAGACGAAACCCGCTTTTTAAGATCGCGCGCCTTACCTACATACAAGACCTCGTCATTTTCATCCAAATGACGATACACGCCCGGCAAATGCGGGAGATCAGCCAGAAATGATTTCAGATTGAAGGTCTCGGGCATACTGATATCGTGACTGATGTTGTAAGGCATCCCAATTGGCACACGCAAAGCGCGGCGCTAGTTGACGAATGCGGGCAACCGCCTCGGCATGATTTTCAGGCTGCTCAAGCTGCTGTAAAAGCGTGTCGGCCAAATCGGGACGATTGCACACCAGCACCATATCGCATCCTGCCCCGAACGCCGCTTGCGCACGCGCCAGAATATCGCCCGCAACCGAAGCGCCTTCCATGGTTAAATCATCGGAAAACACCACCCCTTCGTAGCCGAGCTGCTCACGTAAAATATGCTGAATCCAGTAACGCGAGAATCCGGCCGGATGCGCATCCACCTTCGGATAAATAACATGCGCAGGCATCACCGAAGGCAACACCATGTCGCCCAGCCATCCATAAGGGGCGGCATCTTCACGCATGATTTCCTCAAGCGAGCGGTCGTCAACCGGAATCTCGTGATGCGAGTCAGCCACCACATAACCATGGCCGGGAAAATGCTTGCCGCATGCCGCCATGCCGGCCAGCATCAGCCCCTGAATCAAAGCGCGTGCCAACATAGCCACAACCTGGGGCTCACGGTGAAAAGCACGATCGCCAATAACGGAGCTCTGGCCGTAATCCAGATCGAGTACCGGCGTGAAACTTAAATCAACACCGCACGCACGCAGCTCAGCACCCAATACATAACCCGTTTCGGTCGCCAGGCGCATAGCTGCCAAAGAGTCATCCTCCCAGATTTCACCAAAGCGGCGCATACACGGCAGAGGCGTAAAGCCATCGGACTTGAAACGCTGAACACGCCCACCCTCGTGGTCGACCGCAATAAGCAAGGGTTCGTCGCGTACCGCGTGAATCTCGGCGCACAACTGCGTGAGTTGCGTTCGACTTTCAAAGTTACGTGCAAAAAGGATAACGCCGCCTACATGCGGATGACGCAAACGCGCTGCTTCGTGAGGCTCAAGACTCAATCCTTCCACATCGACCATGACCTGGCCAGGCGGCAACACCGCAACCATAATGCTCCCTTGGCCGCTCAGGCCGACTTTGACTCTACCAAAACAAATGCAATCACCATGTCTTTCTCATCGCTCACGGAAACATGTGCGGCACCAAAGCGCTCGGCGTACCAATCGGCCAATATACCGTTCAGCTTCACTTGCGGCTTGCCGCCTGGTGCGTTCAGGGTTTCCATACGCGTCCAGCTCATGGGGCTATGCAAACCCAGCCCGATCGCTTTGGAGAAGGCTTCTTTGGCGGCAAACCGCGTGGCCAGATAACGGGTTCCCCGCGCCGGATCACGCGCACGTCGACGCTCGAAAACCTGCAATTCGCCCGGGCCCAAAATGCGCTGGGCGAAACGTAAGCCAAACCGCTTGAAAGCCGCCTCGAAACGGCTGACAACGGCAATATCGGTACCTATACCAGCCACCGCACCCGGCATGCTCGGCAGCATATTAACGCCCCTTGAACACCGGCGTGCGTTTTTCCATAAACGCTGCAACACCTTCGGCGTAATCGTCGCTGTAACCCAAATCACGCATTAAATCACGCTCCAGATCCAATTGTTCAGCCAGAGTATGACCCAGGCTTTGGTTCAGCGCGTGTTTAGCCGCCGCCAACCCCTTCGTGGGCGCAGTTGAAAAGTGTTGTGCCAATTCATTCAGGCGATCTTCGAACGCGTCGTCGGCAACGCACTCCCAAATAAGCCCCCATTGCTCGGCTTTACGGGCGCTTATTTTCTCGCCCAACAAAGCCATGCCCATAGCCCGGGCCGACCCCACCAAGCGTGGTAAAGCATAAGTGCCACCCGTATCGGGCAACAAGCCCAGGCGACAAAACGGCTCGATGAAGCCGGCCGATTCGCGCGCGATGACAATATCGCCCGCCAAAGCCAGATTCGCACCGGCACCGGCGGCAACCCCGTTTACGCCCACCACGACCGGCATGGGTAACGCGCGCAAGCGTTTAACCAGCGGGCCGTAGTTCTTCTCGATACTTTCACCCAAGTCCACCCGTGCCTGACCGGGCTTGGCTACACGCGCAGATAGATCCTGCCCGGCGCAAAAACCTCGCCCCGCGCCGGTAATAACCAAGACCCGCGGAGTTTGCTTTTCAACGTGTGTCATGGCTTCACGCATAGCCTCATGCATTTGCGCCGTGAAGCTGTTGAGTTTGTCGGGGCGATTCAGCGTAATGCGCGCGATGCCGTTCTGAATCGACAACAGCACGCTGCTGTCGGAAAGAGAAATAGTTGTATCACTCATGAGGCAGCAGGGGTATCCAGTTTAAGAAAATGTTCACGATAGTGTTTGAGCTCATCGATTGACTCGTAAATATCGGCCAACGCTTCGTGACGACTTTGTTTAACGAAACTTTTGTACACTTCAGGCCTCCAACGTAATGCCAGCTCCTTCAAAGTACTCACGTCGAGGTTGCGGTAATGGAAGAAAACCTCCAGCCGCGGCATGTACTTGACCAAAAAACGGCGGTCCTGGCCAACAGTGTTGCCGCACAGTGGTGATTTTCCGGCAGGTACGTGTTGTGCCAAAAATTTCAACAAGGTCTCTTCAGCTTCTTGTTCCGTGATGGTCGAGGCCTTGACCTTGTCGGTCAAGCCGGTACGGCCGTGGGTCGATGTGTTCCATTTGTCCATCGCATCCAGAATTTCGTTGCTCTGGTGGACCACCATAACCGGCCCTTCCGCCACCAGGGTAAGGTCGGGTTCCGTAACCACCACCGCAGCTTCAATAATGCGCTCTTTTTCCGGATCGAGACCCGTCATTTCCAGGTCGAGCCATATTAAACGTTGTTCTTTATTAACCGCCATATAATCATCCCTTAAAACACCAATTTTCGCATAACTGTCCAGTGTCTATGTTCACCATTCTGTTTGTTGCCTTTCTGTTTGCCGATATCGTGACGCGCCTTTGGTTGGGCTGGCGCCAAATTCGCCATGTTCACCAACATCGCAACGAAGTGCCGGCTGCATTTGCCGACCGTATCAGCCTGCGCAGTCATCAACGAGCGGCCGACTACACGCACGGCAAGATCCAAGTCAGCATGATGGAAACCCTGGTGGACGCAGCCGTTCTGATAGGGCTTACCTTATTGGGCGGCTTGCAATTCCTGGATGTTGAACTGGCCCGCCTTATCGAGAATGAAATGGTGCGTCAATTGGCCCTTATCGGCTCTGTGGTATTAATTATGGGGGTGGTAAACCTGCCCTTTTCCTTATGGCGCAAATTTCGCCTTGAAGCACGTTTTGGCTTCAACCGAATGACACCCGCCCTGTTTTTCAGCGACCTGGCGAAGGGATTACTGGTTACCCTGATTCTGGGCCTGCCGCTGGCGGCCCTGGTCCTTTGGGTTATGGGTAACGCGGGCGCCAACTGGCATTGGTGGGCCTGGGGTATTTGGGTGGCTTTTAACCTGGCCATTATGTGGCTATTCCCCACCGTCATTGCACCGCTGTTCAACAAATTCACCCCGCTGGACAACCCCGAACTGGCTGAACGTATTCATAATCTGGCGAAACGTTGCGGCTTCGCGATCAACGGCTTGTTCGTCATGGACGGATCAAAGCGTTCGGCACACGGCAACGCGTATTTCACCGGCTTCGGCAAATCGCGTCGCATTGTGTTTTTCGATACACTGCTTTCAAAATTATCCGGCGAGGAAATCGAAGCCGTACTGGCGCATGAGTTGGGACACTTCAAGTTCAAGCATATTATTAAACGCATGGCCCTAAGTTTCCTCCTGGCCCTCATCTTCTTTCAGGTATTGGGATGGCTCTCGCAACAAGTTTGGTTTTACACCGATCTGGGTGTTATTCCGCAACTGGGTCGACCAAACGACGCGCTGGCATTGATACTGTTTTTCCTGGTTGTTCCCGTTTTCACATTCTGGGTTACGCCATTATTCAGTTTGTTGTCGCGGCGCGACGAATTCCAGGCCGACCATTTCGCCGCCCAACAAGCCAGCCCCGATGCATTGGTATCGGCGTTGGTCAAACTGTACGACGATAACGCGGCTACGCTCACCCCCGACCCCCTCCACTCCGCTTTCTACGATAGCCACCCTCCGGCGGCCATTCGTATCCAAAAACTGAAGTACGGTCTTTAAGTGCGAAAACCGAACGCCATGGGAAATGAAAAAGAAGTTTGTGGCCGGGTCGTCAGCGCGCACGGGCGACATTACACCATTGAGCTAACCGATGGTACCCAACGCACCTGTTTCCCGAAAGGCAAGAAAACCGATGCCGCCGTTGGCGACAACGTGCTCGTTCAACTGGAGGGCGAGGAAGAAGGGGTGATCGTCAAACGTCTTGAGCGCCGCAATTTACTGTATCGCTCAGACGACATGCGCACAAAACAGTTCGCAGCGAACGTCGACCTGCTGCTTATCGTCGTAGCAACCACCCCCGCCTTCTCCGACGACCTGGTGGGTCGCGCCCTGGTGGCCGCGCGGGCCGCCGGCATTGATTGTCTTATTATTCTGAACAAGGCCGACATACAAGAAAATTTAAAGACTGCACGTGAACGCCTTAAAGCCTTCTCAGCGTTCGACTTACCCGTTATTGAGCTCAGTGCGCTAAACGCCGATCAGGTCAACGCAACCTTGCTTCCGCATTTACGCGATAAAACCTGTTTGCTACTGGGGCAAAGCGGTATGGGGAAATCAACTTTGTTGAACACGCTTATTCCCAATGCAAAAGCGCAAACCCAGGCCCATTCTATTGCGCTTGATGCGGGCAAACACACCACCACCAGCACACGCTTATACGATTTACCCCAAGGCGGACATTTAATTGACTCACCCGGCTTCCAGAATTTCGGCTTGTATCACCTGAGCAATACCGAGATAGAAGCCGGGTTCGCCGAGTTCGCCCCCTACACAGGGCAATGTCGGTTCTACAACTGTTCCCACCGCCACGAACCGGGCTGTGCCATTCTGGAGGCGGTAAAAAGCGGTGCCATTCCGCCCTCAAGGCACGCGCTGTACGTAAGACTGCTTGCCGAGAATGAGGCGCAAGGCCGGTATTAACGACCAAAGGTAACGGCCTTTACAGTTGTTTATGTGCAGCGGCCAAATAATGATAGAAATTTCGCACCAATGCCGCCGTCGCGCCCCAAATAAAATAGTGGTTCCAGGGCATGGAAAAATACAAACGCTGGCGGCCGTCGGGTAATGTTGCCTGGTGAAGCTGATGATGCCGTGGATCCATTAAGTACGACAAAGGCGCTTCAAAAACCTCGGCAACTTCCGATTGATCGGGCTGCACGACAAAGCCAGGCTTCACCAACCCAATAACCGGCTGCATGGTATAGCCGGTAGACGTAATAAAACCGGGTTGCGTTCCAATCAGTTGTATGTGATCGGGCCCAATACCCACCTCTTCGTGGGTTTCCCTGAGCGCTGCGGCGATAACGTCAGCATCATGCAACTCAATTCGCCCTCCGGGAAAGCAGATCTGGCCGGCGTGCGACGTAAGGTGGTCCGTTCTGCGTGTAAACAAAACATGCAAACCGTTTTCACGTTGAATGAGAGGAAAAAAAACGGCGGCCGGAATCATACCGGAATGATCCGGCAACAATAAACCGGTTTCGGGGTCGCGATGAACCAAAAAATCTTTCGCAAAAACCGGTTCCACCTGCCACTCAATGTTCCGGCTAAATGCCTGCGCAATGAAGTCTGCCTGTAGTGCAGCGTCCGGCAAAGGATTCAAAACAACATTGGGAGCAATCACGGGTTGAGTTTGCGGGTCAAACGAAAGTTTGACAACAGGACGTACGCGACACGGAGGAATGGAAGGATTTTGCGACATAAACCACAAAAAAACAAAGGCACCGCCCGGGGTGCCTTTGATTAACTGGAGCAGAAAAAGTGCTTATTCAGCTGCTTTTTTGTCTGCCTTGCGAACCAGTTTTTCTTTAATACGCGCCGATTTACCCGAACGGTTACGCAGGTAGTAAAGTTTAGCACGACGGACGTCGCCGCGGCGCTTGACTTCGATGGAAGCAATTTGAGGGGAGTAAAGCTGGAATGTACGCTCCACCGCTTCACCCGAAGAAATTTTACGAACGATGAACGAAGAGTTCAAACCACGGTTGCGACGTGCAATTACAACACCTTCATACGCCTGCACACGCTTGCGGTTGCCTTCAACCACGTTTACGTTAACAACAACGGTATCGCCAGGCCCAAACTCGGGGCGGGGTTCACCATTGGTAAGACGAGCAATTTCTTCTTGCTCCAACTGTTGGATAAGATCCACGATAGACTCCATAAATCATCATGTTCAGGGCATGTTTGAATAACACATTTTTACGGCATGTTTAAACCACATGCTTTGTTTGTAAAAAGCCCAGCAGAGGATGAGGTTGCAAAGCCCACAATTATATAAGAGAAAGAAGAGTATGAAAAGCGGACATTTCTATTTAGCGTTGACAGCGGACATTTCTATTTAGCGTTGACATTTCTATTTCACTTTGACAGTTAAAAACCGCCTAAAGTACCCAGCCACATAAGACCCGGAATGGTTGCCCCCCAAACCACTACCAAAAAAACATCTGAAACCATTGCGGCACGGGTAAGCTTACCTTTGTTTTTGGTGCCGCCTGCATCAGTGCCACTGCCAGCATAGTGGCCGGACGGCGACGATTTCGAACGTGGAAAAGACGCCGAGGGTGTAAAGGGCCATTTTGATACGCCGGATTGATTCGGGCCGCGTGTTTGACGGCCGTTTTTCGCTGTTTCGGCGCGGTGGCCGTTATGTGTAAAGGAATTCATGCTTGCCTCGCTATTAAGCCTTTATTAAGCCTGTTTGAACCACATACAAACAGAAACTGAATAAAAAAATTCACTGTTGTTAAACACAGTATTCTTATACTGTATAAAACAACAGTGAATTTAGCAAGCACTTTTTCGTGCAGTAAATCGTTTGGTCGGGCTGAACCCGGCCGCCGGCACAATTTACAACGCGTCGGTAAGCTCAGGCACGGCTTTGAATAAATCCGCCACCAAGCCGTAATCGGCCACCCCGAAAATCGGTGCCTCGGCGTCTTTATTGATTGCCACAATAACCTTGGAATCTTTCATGCCGGCCAAGTGCTGAATGGCACCGGATATCCCTACCGCCACATACAACTGCGGCGCAACGATTTTGCCGGTTTGACCCACCTGCCAATCGTTCGGGGCATATCCTGAATCAACCGCGGCACGCGAAGCGCCCAACGCGGCACCCAGCTTGTCGGCCAACGGCTCAAGAATTTTGAAGTTTTCCGCGCTGCCCATGCCACGACCACCGGAAACCACTGCACTGGCACCCGCCAGTTCCGGCCGATCACTTTTCGCCAGTTCGCGTCCCACAAAAGACGACAAGCCCGAATCGTCGACTGGGCTGACCGACTCAACCGCCGCCTGCCCACCCTCAGGTGCAACGCCGTCAAAGGCTGTCGTACGAACCGTAATCACTTTCACCGCATCGCCCGACTGAACCGTTGCAATGGCATTACCCGCATAGATAGGACGTTGGAACGTATCAGGGGCATCGACCGAAACAATATCGGAAATTTGAGCAACATCAAGCTTGGCGGCCACACGTGGCGCCACGTTCTTGCCTGAAGCAGTCGCCGCAAACAAAATATGAGAATAATCAGAGGCCAGGGCCAGTACTTGGGCTGAGGCATTTTCAGCCAACCCCTCGGCCAGCGATGCGCCATCGGCCAACAAAACTTTGGCCACGCCTTGCGCCTTGGCAGCCTGATCAGCCGCTGCCTGGGCGCCTTGACCCATTACCAGCACATGGACGTCACCACCCAACTTCGCAGCCGCCGCCAGGACGTTATAGGTTGCCCCTTTCAACTGGGCATTATCGTGTTCAGCAATCACCAGAATCGACATAATTACACCACCTTCGCTTCGTTCTTCAGTTTATCGACCAACGCCGGCACATCAGCAACCACCACACCGGCGGAACGCACAGGCGGTTCAGTCACTTTCAATGTCTTAAGACGGGGCGCGACATCGACACCCAACTCATCAGGCGTAAGAGTGTCAATGGTTTTTTTCTTCGCCTTCATAATGTTGGGCAGCGTGACGTAACGTGGTTCATTCAGGCGTAAATCGGTTGTAACAATGGCGGGCAGCTTCAAGGAAATCGTTTCAAGACCGCCGTCAATTTCACGGGTGACTTTTGCCGTGTCGCCCGAAACCTCGACTTTGCTGGCAAACGTAGCCTGGGGCCAATTCAACAACGCAGCCAGCATTTGACCGGTTTGGTTGGCATCGTCGTCGATTGCCTGCTTACCCAGAATCACGAGCTGCGGCGCTTCTTTTTCAACAACGGCTTTCAACAGTTTCGCAACCGCCAAAGGCTGCAACTCTGCGTCGGTTTGCACTAAAACAGAACGGTCGGCACCAATGGCCATTGCCGTGCGCAAGGTTTCCTGACATTGCTGAACCCCGCACGACACTGCGACCACTTCCGTTGCCGCCCCTTGCTCCTTCAGGCGCGTTGCTTCTTCAACAGCAATTTCGTCGAAGGGATTCATAGACATTTTGACGTTGGCGATATCAACGCCGCTTTCATCGGATTTCACGCGTACCTTGACGTTGTAATCAACCACACGCTTGACGGGCACCAAAACCTTCATCGAGCAGTTCCTCCGGGGGATTAAAATTTTTCCATTTTACAGCTTAGCCAATGCCTTGACATGGGCAACCGCGCTGCGTCCAAGCGCAGACAAGTTGTAACCACCTTCAAGAAAGCTAACGACGCGACCCTGCGCCGACGCCTCAGCCTGTGCCACAATTTGTTCGGTGATCCAGGCGTAATCGTTTTCCACCAAACCCAGCTGAGCCAATTCGTCTTCCCTGTGGGCATCGAACCCAGCCGATACAAAAATAAACTCGGGTTCAAAAGCCTGCAAGCGCGGCAGCCAATGATCTGAAATTAATTTTCGAACCACCTCACCGGTTGCGTAGGCCTCAACTGGTATGTTTAACATATTTTCTGATTTTTTTTCAGTGTGTACGTTAGGAAATATCAAATTCTGATAAAAGCTGCACATCAACACCCTTGAGTCACTCGCAAACATTTCTGCGGTCCCATTCCCATGGTGTACATCAAAATCGATAATAGCGACTTTTCCAAGATTATATTTTTCAAGTGCATACGCTACAGTTACACCAATATTATTCAAAAAACAGAACCCCATCGCCTGGTCGGGTCGGGCATGATGACCCGGGGGACGAACCGCACAAAATGCGTTCTGCGCCTGTCTGTTCATAATTTCATCCACCGCCGTTAATCCAGCTCCGGCCGCTGCCAGCGATGCGGCCAACGTATGGGGATTCATATAGGTATCCGGATCAACCTCAAAATACCCGCTCGACGGTACATGTTTTTTCAAGAAATCCAGGTGTGCGTGGGTATGAACCCGCAGTAAATCGGACTCGCTCGCCTCACGCGCCTCACATGATCGCAGCAACCCCGCAATCCCACTAGCCAGAAACTGGTCATTAATCGCATCGAGGCGTTCAGGACACTCGGGATGCCAGCTACCCATTTCGTGCAGATGACAGGCAGGATGAGTAATATATAGGGTCTGCATAAGGAAGATTATGTTCAAAGCCGTAAAAGTATTGCAAGCTTCAATCGTTATGGTTCTGGCGGGATGCGCCTCGGCCCCTAACGTCGCAACCAGCCAGGCACAAAGCCCAGACACTGCTATCCATGACAATCCGGCATCGGCCGGCCCAGCGTCTGAAACAATCACCACTTTGGCATACGTCGCACCACGCGCAGCAGAGGCACCGGCCATTCAGGCCGGCGGGTCAATTAACCAGGCCAAGGGTTTTACCGACGCCAACGGAAGGTTGCTGCCCGACATTCAGGCCTACGCCAACGAAGTATCACAAACCAGAAACGTCCCGCTGAACCATGTTACGCGACTCTTGCAAGCCGCTCACTATAACCCAAAGGTTGCTCGGCTGATGACGCCGTCTTCGGGGCGCATAAAACGTAGTTGGGTCACTTATAGAAAACGTTATGTGGAGCCGGTGCGAATTAACCAGGGCGTGAGTTTCTGGCAAGAGCACCAGGCGTTACTCGACGACACCGCAAAGCGTTACGGCGTGCCGGTATCGGTCATTGTTGCCATTATCGGCGTTGAAACGCTTTATGGTCGGTATACCGGAAGTTTTGCCGTTCTCGACGCGCTGGCCACCCTGGGCTTCCGCAATCCCGACCCGAACCGGCCTGAACGCAGCCAATTGTTTCGCGACCAGTTGGCAGACCTGATTGAACTGGACTGGAAAAAAGAACTCGATGCAATGAACGTGACGGGTTCATTTGCGGGTGCCATGGGCCTGCCGCAATTCATGCCGGGCAGTTTGCGGCGTTTCGCCGCCGACGGCGACCGGGACAGTAGAATTAATCTGCACCACAGTGTTGCCGATGCTGTCGCGTCGGTTGCCCGATTCCTGCGGCTGCACGGCTGGGAGCCCGGCCTGCCGGTTTTCGCACCGGTTACTGTGCCCGCCAACGCGGCCAAATGGGTCGATGGCGGCCTAACGCCCAATCTAACTTGGCCTGAACTTAACAAAGCCGGTTTCCAGGCGCGCGCCGGGCACGAGAGCGACGCCTGGACACGCCACCCCGTCGGCGTGATCGACCTGTTGGATGAACCACGCAACCTGGCCGAATACCGGGTTGCTACACCTAATTTTTTCGCATTAACCGAATACAACCGCAGCTATTTCTATGCTACTTCGGTGGCTGAACTGGCTAACATCCTGGCTGATCGCATGGGCTACGGGCGCGCATTTTGAGTTAGTCGGCGGGGTTAAAAACACCCGTCGACAAATAACGGTCGCCGCGATCACACACAATAAACACAATGGTCGCGTTTTCCACCCGCTCTGCCACGCGCAACGCAGCGATCAGCGCGCCGGCAGACGATATACCGCCGAAGATCCCTTCTTCGGCGGCCAAGCGTCGCGCCATGGTTTCGGCTTTCGATTGTTCAATCAGTTCGAACGCATCAACCTTCGAGGGATCATAAATCTTCGGCTGATATGCGGTTGACCATTTACGAATACCCGGAATTTGCGACCCCTCGGCCGGCTGCGCACCGATAATTTGAATATCGGGGTTCCGGCCGCGCAAATACATGCCAACCCCCATAATCGTTCCCGTTGTACCCATTGCGCTAATGAAATGGGTAATTTCACCCCCGGTTTGCTCCCAAAGCTCGGGACCTGTGGTGTCGATGTGCGCCTGGAAATTGTCGGGATTGGCAAATTGATCGAGCACCTTGCCTTTTCCTTCGGCCTGCATTTTCATCGCCAGATCACGCGCATATTCCATGCCGCCATCACTGGCTTTGGTAAGAATCAGCTCTGCGCCATAAGCCGCCATCGATGCCCGACGCTCAAGCGAAAGATTGTCGGGCATGATCAGAATCATGCGATACCCACGAATGGCAGCGACCATGGCAAGTGCAATACCTGTATTGCCGCTGGTTGCTTCAATGAGCGTATCGCCGGGTTTGATCTCACCTCGCGCCTCGGCACGACGAATCATTGAGGCCGCCGGGCGGTCTTTTACCGACCCGGCCGGGTTATTTCCCTCGAGCTTGGCCAAAATGACATTACCCCGCTCTTGCGCAAGGCTGCCCGGAATCCGTTGCAAGCGAACCAAAGGGGTATTTCCGATGGTGTCTTCAATCGTCATGTATGTTTTCATGGCGCAAATCATACACCTTGTTCGGACTGTTTGGCATGGTACCCGACCCCAAAGTAAGGCCGGCCGTTCGTAAAGCTGCGACCTTGGCCGGGCCGATACCCCGCACACGATCAGATAAGTCTTCAAACGACTCATAACTGCCGCCGCGCGCCCGCTCCTGAATGATAATACCGGCGGTTTTGGGGCCGATACCTTTCACCGTTTCGAGTTGCGCCAGCGTGGCGGCATTGACGTCGACCGCGTGCGCGGTGTTGGCATAAGTCGTTCCAAGTAATGCAAGGCACAGGCAAGTTCGGGACAACTGCTTGACCCACCCAGGCGCCGCAGCAGGCTCACGCCAGGTTATATCCGAAGGTTTGGCTACCGTTGACTCAGTAAAGGGATTCATGAAAGCGCTCCTGATAAGAAAAAACATCGGGGGATATCCCCGATGTTTGATCTTGCGTGAAAGCGCTCAAAACCGATACGGACCCGTCTGTGGTTTATCCATGCGTAAAGCTACGCACCCACAGGGGCAGACTGACGCCCACTGACGCGCTTATAAGCGCCCTTGCTCCAGCAGATACTGCATATATTTGGTCACACCAGTATGCACGTCGTGGAAAGGTTTGTCGTACCCGGCTTCCCGCAATTGGGTTAAATCGGCCTGGGTGTGACTTTGATAACGTCCTTTCAGGTCTTCCGGAAAGTCAATGTAATGAATAAGCTGTTGATCCACCAACTCCTGCAATGACAGCTCCGACTCGCCTTCAGCCATACGCAAGGCATTTACAACCGCGCACGCAACGTCATTGAAAGGCTGGGCCCGACCCGTTCCGCAGTTGAAGATGCCGGAAATTTCGGGATGCTCAAGGAAATACAAATTAACCTCTACGGCATCGTCTACATAAATAAAGTCGCGCTGTTGCCCTCCGTCGGGGTAGCCATCCCAGCCACCAAACAAGCGAACATGGTTCTCTTCTCGATATTGGTTGGCATTATGAAAGGCAACCGAAGACATGCGCCCTTTATGCTGTTCATGGGGGCCATACACGTTGAAGTACCGTAAACCCACCACCGGTGCCGTCAATGCACTTAAACGGCGGCGTAAAACCTGATCAAACAAAAATTTCGAATAGCCGTAAACATTCAGCGGCGATTCATACAAAATATCTTCAATATAACTGGGGCCCGCACCGTAAACCGCTGCCGATGAAGCATAAATAAAAGGCACCTTGGCCTGCTGGCACCACTCGAACAGCTCCAGGGTGACACGATAATTGTTATCCATCATGTATTGGCCGTTACGTTCGGTCGTGTCGGAGCAGGCCCCCTGATGAAAGACCGCTTCTATGCCCGACAACTGCCCCTTCAAAAGGCGCTCTCGGAACACGTCTTTATGCAAATAATCGGCAATGTTCAGGTTAACCAAATTAATGAATTTATCGCCGTCTGTGAGGTCATCAACAACCAAAATGTCACTGATGCCCCGTACATTCAAGCCTTTTACAATATTGCTGCCAATGAAACCGGCACCTCCGGTAACCACAATCATCTTAACTCTCCTACTGTTACCACCGACGTGCCCAATTTACCCACGGCAACGCCGCCGGCCCGATTAGCCCATGCTACGGCATCCTCCCACGACAACCCCGCAGCGCGCATCAGCGCAAGCGTTGCCAACACCGTATCACCCGCGCCCGAAACATCGAACACATCTTGAGCTGCCGCATCAACATGAAAACGCGATCCATCAAGAAACAACGTCATCCCTTGTTCAGAGCGCGTTACCAGTAGCGCTTCAAGTGCCAATTTATGACGCAAAGCCTGCGCGCGCATCTCAAGATCTGCCTCAGAAGACCAATACCCCACTGCCTCACGCATTTCCTGCCGGTTCGGTGTGATAATGGTTGCCCCTTTATAACGCTGGTAATCGTGCCCTTTGGGATCGACCAACACCGGGCGATTCGCCGCCCGCGCCATGTCTATTAATACATCGACATGGGCAAGCGCACCCTTGGCATAGTCGGAGAGCACAACCACATCATGATGCTGCAACTGCGCGGCAAACAATGTTTTTACCTGAGCCAGGCTGGCCTCGCCGGGATGCTCTTCGAAATCAATACGCAACATTTGCTGTTGCCGCCCAAGCACGCGCATTTTCAACGTGGTATGCAAAACAGGATCGGTAACCAAACGGGTTGCGATATTATCCTGCGCTGCCAGGTTTTCAATTTCAACCCCGGCCTCATCGTCGCCCACCACCCCAATCAGGGTGGTTTGTCCGCCCAATGCAGCAATATTGCGCGCCACATTAGCCGCGCCCCCCAAACGGTTCTCGCGGCGCGCAACATGCACAACCGGAACCGGTGCTTCGGGCGAAATACGCTCCACCTCTCCGAACCAATAGCGGTCAAGCATAATATCGCCCACCACCAACACTCGCGCCCGCGCTACTTTATCTTGCGGGAAGACCGTCATCTTATTTCCTCCAGGCGCCGGGGTGGATAGGTTTCCCACGCATTGCAACCCGGGCATTGCCAATAATAATTGCGTGCCTCGAAGCCGCATTGGGTGCAGGCATAACGATCTAAACGCTGACTGTGCTTATGAATAAGACTACGCAGCAGGCTGAGGTCGGCCTGAGCTACAGCCGTTGCCGCGGGGGAATCAGCTTGAGCTCGGTGATCAACCGCCAGTTCCGCCTCAAGAAGACGGTCGAGCCCCAGTAAAGACGGCGTCGAACGCAGCGCTTCCCTTGCAAAAGCCCATGCCGGACCATAACCTTCCTGGCTGCGCAGTTCACGAAAGACCAGATTGAACAAATCAAGCGATGGATACAAGGCGTAGTGCGACTTCAAGATAGCCAGGCCTTGGTCCGTATGGCCGGACTGGCGATAGTTTTCAAGAAGATCCGCCGCCACCAGGCCGGCGTAATCAGGGGCATCGGACAAAATCGATTCCAAATAAACCCGTTCTGGACCCGACTCACCTTTGGCACGACACAACGCTGCCCGTAATATGGCAATACGAGCCTGATATGCCGCCCCTTTTCGTTGCACTTTAAGGATTCCGGCCGCATTCTCTGCGGCATCAAGGGCAGTTTGTGCAACGTCGAGCTTGGCCGGCTTTTGCGACAACGCACTCAGCGCCTGTTCACACTGATAATGAACCAACTGCGGAACAGGCTCATCAACCAACGCAGTTAAACGCTTTACCGCCTCTATTGCCCGAGGCCAATCGTGCTCAGACTCATAAATTCTAATCAGGGCTCGCACGGCTGAAACGGCAAAACGTGTATGCTCCACCTGTAAGAAAGCCTCTTCGGCGCGATCAAGCATGCCCGCTTTCAAATAATCGTGCGCTATTTCATGCAATGCGTGCTCGCGCTCTGCTTGCGGTAAATCGGCACGCGACAACAAACTTTGGTGCACCCGAATCGCCCGTTCCATTTCACCCCGGCGCCGGAACAAACTCCCCAATGCAAAATGCAGCTCCGTCGTCTCAGGATCGAGCTTGGCCACCTCGACAAATGCATCAATTGCACGGTCGGGCTCTTCATTGAGTATAAAGTTCAGACCCTTGAAGTAAGAGTCGGGCAAACTGCGGGTTTCAGACAACATTTGCCGAATATCCACGCGCGCAGCAATCCAGCCCAAACCAAACAGAACGGGAACGGCAATGAGCCACCACGGTTCAAAATCCATGTATCAAGCCTTGTATATTGGAATCAGGCAGTAAAAAGGTACTACAGCGGTGCCAACGGTACGGCCGGCTCAGGATCCGAATGCCCCTGAACTTCCCGCGTTGCAAGGCTGTCCTGCAAGCGTTGAACCTCACGTTGGGCTTTTTTCAATTCCCGCCTGCGGCGCAGCGTGGCCGGCACGACAGCAAGCAGCGCAAACGCAATACCAATAACAAACGCCACCAGCATGACGACAATAAGTGGCACACCCGACACAACATGGTCACCATAGAAGCCGACCTCAACCGGATTCGTGTTCTTCAAGGCAAACAATAAAACAACGACAAAGATAATCAGTCGCAATGCCCATACGATATAGCGCATGACAATGGCTCCGCAAATATTTCAGTGATGACAATTGTAAAGGGAATTTATCGAGGGCAGCCGCCCGGACACATCTGAAATGAAAAAACCGGAACCATTGCGGGTTCCGGCTTCTTCGATACAGCAAATTTGCTTTGGCGTGCGTTAGCTAGCCATGCGCAATTTTCGTGTCGTACGACGTTGGAAAAAGTTCAGCTTTCTCTGCCTTGTTGCCGGCCTGTTCCTGCTCAAATGCCGCGTCAACCCGCTCACGCAGCTCTTTGCCGGCCTTGAAATGAGGAACCTGTTTACCCGGTACCATGACTTTTTCTCCTGATTTGGGATTACGCCCCACACGAGGCGCCCGCTTCGATAAAGAGAAACTGCCGAAGCCACGGATTTCAATGCGCTGGCCATCGGCCAACGCTTGAGTCATGGCTTCAAGCACCGTTTTCACAGCCAGATCGGTATCACGCAACGCAAGTTGCGGATACCGGGTGGCCAATAAGGCGATCAGTTCTGACTTAGTCACACCAATTAACCGTCGTCGCGTTGCTGGTCGAGCTTGGCTTTCAGCAATGCACCCAGATTCGTTGTACCGGACGATGCACTTGCCTCAGTCATACGCTGCAGTGTTTCAGCGGTTTCAGCGTTATCACGAGCCTTGATGGACAACTGAATGGAACGCGCCTTGCGATCAACGTTAATGATCATGGCTTCAACGCTTTCGCCTTCTTTCAATACCGTTGTGGCGTCTTCAACACGACCACTGGAAATTTCAGAAGCACGCAGATAGCCATCGACGTCGAGCGACAGATTGATAACAGCCCCTTTCGCTTCAACTGATTTGATCACGCCGGGAACAACTGCACCCTTGTCGTAAGTAGCAACGAAGTTGTTGAAGGGGTCGCCCTCAAGTTGCTTGATGCCCAGGGAAATACGCTCTTTATCGGTATCGATACCCAAGACAACGGCTTCGATCTCATCGCCCTTCTTGAAGTTGCGAACGGCTTCTTCACCTGTATCGGACCAGGACAGGTCGGACAAATGCACCAGACCGTCGATACCACCTGGCAAGCCCACGAATACGCCAAAATCAGTGATGGATTTGATTGCACCGCTAACCTTGTCACCGCGCTTGAAGTTCATGGCGAACTCTTCCCACGGGTTCTGGCGGCACTGCTTCATACCCAACGAAATACGACGACGATCTTCATCGATTTCCAGAACCATGACTTCAACTTCTTCACCCAGGGTGACGACTTTGCGTGGGTCAACGTTCTTGTTGGTCCAATCCATTTCGGAAACGTGAACCAGGCCTTCAATACCGTCTTCAACCTCGACAAATGAACCGTAGTCGGTGAGGTTGGTGACTTTACCGAACAAACGTGTACCTTGTGGGTAACGACGTGCCAGACCGATCCAGGGATCTTCACCCAATTGCTTCACACCCAGTGAAACACGGCTCTTCTCTTGATCGAACTTGAGTACTTTGGCTTCCACTTCCTGGCCAACGGACAGAACTTCAGAAGGATGACGCACACGGCGCCACGCCATGTCGGTAATGTGCAACAGACCGTCGATACCGCCCAGGTCGATAAACGCACCGTAGTCGGTGATGTTCTTGACGATACCTTTGACAACCGCACCTTCGTGCAATGTTTCGAGCAGCTTTTCGCGCTCTTCGCCCATGCTGGCCTCAAGCACCGCACGGCGCGACAGCACAACGTTGTTGCGCTTGCGATCGAGCTTGATAACTTTGAAATCAAGCGTTTTGCCCTCATAGGGCGTGGTGTCTTTAACAGGACGCATGTCGACCAGTGAGCCGGGCAGGAATGCGCGGATACCGTTCGTCATGACAGTAAGACCACCCTTCACTTTGCCGGTGATGGTGCCGTTAACCAGTTCGCCGGATTCCAACGCCTGTTCGAGCGACAGCCAGGCCGACAGGCGCTTGGCGCGATCACGCGACAGAATGGTGTCGCCGTAGCCATTTTCGAGCGAATCAATCGCAACCGAAACAAAATCACCTTCCTTGACTTCCAGCTCGCCCTGATCATTCAGGAACTCTTCCAGCGGAATCAAAGCTTCCGATTTAAGGCCGGCGTTAACAACGACGAAATTGTGATCAACACGAAGGACTTCTGCCGAAATAACTTCGCCAGACTTCATGTCTTGGGTTTTCAGACTTTCAGCAAAAAGATCGGCAAAGCTTTCGCCGCCAATAGCGGCTTCAGGGGTTAAAGTTGAGGACATTAAATTCAATCCATAGGCCAAGATGGCCGGTAAAAACACACCAAGGCAACCATTGCCCCAGTGGAGTTAAACATTGCCTGAAAAACTGAATACGTTGGAATAACGCGGCTTCCAGCTAAATTCAGGCCCCAATTTTCGACCAGTGGTCGAGTACTGCATTCACGGTTTCTTCAATGGTTAAATTTGAAGAATCAATGATGATGGCATCAGGTGCAGGTACCAGCGGTGCATTGCTGCGGGTACGGTCACGCTCATCGCGCGCCTGCAGATCCTCCATCAAACTAGAAAGGTTAGCAGAAAAACCCTTTTCCTTCAACTGCTTACAGCGTCTTTCAGCGCGCGCCGCAACATCGGCCACCAAAAATATTTTTAAAGGTGCATTTGGAAAGACAACCGTACCCATATCCCGGCCATCGGCCACCAGCCCAGGCAGCCGCCTGAATGCACGCTGGCGCTCCAATAGTGCCTGTCGAACCATACCGAAAGCGGCTATGCGGGAAGCGAACACACCAACGGGTTCCTCACGAATCGCTGCGGTTACATCGTGGCCACCCAGCCAGATCGCGCCATTATGAAATTGCACATCCAGGCCGGCGGCAATTCGTGCCGCTTCGGCTTCATCGCTGTCGGCCACTCCATTTTGCATGCAAGCCAGAGCAGTCAGACGATACAACGCACCACTATCAAGCACCGCCCAACCCAAATGCTGTGCCACACGCTGTGCCACTGTGCCCTTGCCGGATGCGGTCGGCCCATCAATCGCAATGACCGGAACATCTTGCGTATTAATCGTCATTTCACCAGTTTGCTATAGATGTTGAAATAATCAGGAAAAGTTTTGCTAACGCATCCAGGATCAAGAATAATTACCGGTACCGGACCAAACGCTGCCAGTGAAAAGCACATGGCCATCCGATGGTCGTCGTAGGTTTCAATCTCGGCCGCCCGCCAACTGTCGGGCGTTGCCGGAGGGGTAACGCTTAGCCAGTCCGGCCCAGACTCAACTTGCGCGCCCAGTTTGGCCAATTCAGTATGCATCGCGTGGATTCGATCGGTCTCTTTTACGCGCCAGCTTCCAATATTGCGCAACCGGCAAGGGCCGTCAGCGTACAGGGCCAAAGCAGCTGCCGTCATCGCCGCGTCGGGAATAAGGTTGAAATCTTTATCGAAGGCACGTAACCGCGCCCCCTTGGCCACACACGGCCCTGAAACAGAAACCGAATGCGCGCCCCAATTCACCTGCGCCCCCATTTCCTCCAGCGTTTGTGCAAAGGCAATATCTCCCTGAATACTGTCGGCACCCACGCCATGTACGGTAACCGGCCCGCCCCCAATTGCACCCAACGCCATAAAGTACGAAGCTGAAGAGGCGTCGCCCTCGACCATGATATCGCCCGGCGAAACATAGTGTGCGTCAGCCGGCACCGTAAAGCGGGACCAACCTTCACGTTTAACCTGCACGCCGAAATACGCCATTAAATTAAGCGTGATCAAAATATAGGGTTTCGAAATCAGGTCACCCTCGACCTCAATAACAAGGGGTTGCCCCATTCGGGCTGTAGCCAGCGGCGCCGCCATGAGCAAAGCAGTAAGAAACTGGCTGGAAACCGACCCCTTAACGCGCGTGAAGGGATTCACGGTTGTCTGCGCGGGTGAAATTTTCAAAGGCGGATACCCCGTCTGGCCCTCATATTGAATCCCGGCCCCCAGTTGCTGCAAAGCGTCGACCAGATCGCCAATCGGTCGTTCATGCATGCGCGGCACACCCGACAACCGGAAATCCCCCCCCATCAGGGCCAGTGCCGCAGTAAGCGGCCGAAACGCCGTGCCGGCATTTCCAAGAAACAAATCTGCTTGCCGGTTTTTAAAAACCGCCTGGCCTGTTACCCACACTTCGGTATCAGATACCCGCTGAAGCGTCAGGCCCAGCGTTTCCAACGCCGCCAGCATGACCCGGGTATCGTCCGAATCCAATAACCCCCGAATCCGCGTTTGCCCCTGGGCCAGTGCGGCCAGTAATAACACACGATTGGAAATGCTTTTGGATCCCGGCAGCGTCATTTGCCCGAACGCTTCAGTGGAAGGTGGCAACGCCAGACGACCCAACGCCTCTCTGACACCGGAAGAACTCATGACAAACCGCTCCTGCTACCCCAAAAGCGCCGCGCCAAGGCGGCGCGTTCAAGCATGTCGTAAAGCTTTTGCGCATCTTCGTCGCGCAAGGCCGACTCGGCCTCATCCAGCGTGACACGAAAATCCTTGAGCTCACGCAACACCGCTTCACGATTGGCCATAAAAATATCGCGCCACATTTCGGCGGACCCCGCCGCCACACGAGTGAAATCCCGGAAACCGGTTCCGGCCAAACCAAGACGCAAATCGGCGTCGGCGCAAGCTGCGACCTGCTCCATAAAAACAGAAGCCAGAAAGTGGGGCAAGTGGCTTACCGACGCCAACGCGCGATCGTGACTTTCCGGATCCATTAGTACAACCCGTGCCCCCACGGCTTCCCATAACTGCGTTAGCTGCTGACGCATCACCGCTGAGTTTTCAGGCAAGGGGGTGAGAACAACATGCCTGCCTTCATATAGGCCTGCTTCGGCAGACTCGGGGCCGGTTTTTTCAGCGCCCGCAATGGGGTGGCCCGGTACGAACTGCCCAACGCGCTCTCCCAAGGCTTCGTATGCCGCTTTCACAACATCGGCCTTGGTACTGCCTGCGTCGGTTAACAGCGTGCTTTCTCTCAAATGAGGGACCAGCCCACGAAACAAAGCCGGCATGGATCCCACCGGCGAAGCCAGCAAAATAACGTCGGCCTGCCCGGCCGCCTCTTCAAGCGATACCGCCTCGTCGATAAGGCCCAGGCGCCTGGCCTGCGCAAGCGGCCCTGGCCGCCGCCCCACACCCAGCACGCGCTTAACCCGCCCTGCTTTGCGTAACGCCGCCGCAAACGAACCACCAATCAAGCCCACGCCCACAATGGCCAAAACATCAATCGACGGGAAAGGCGGAGAATTTTCCATGCAATTCGCCCCGTTATTGCACGGGGTAAGAACCCAGCACCTTGAAAAAAGCGGCGCGTTTCTTCAAATCAACGAGCGTTGCTTTAACGGCAGGGTCGCTTTGATGCCCCAAAATATCGACATAGAAATAATATTCCCACTGACCGGTGCGCGCCGGTCGCGACTCCAGCCGCGACATCGACACGCCGTTGCGGGCAATCGGCTCCAACATGTCATAAACTGCACCGGCGCGGTTCGGTACTGCCAAAATAAGGCTTGTTTTGTCGTGACCGGACGGAGCGACGTCGTCGGCACCCACCACCAGAAAGCGGGTGCGATTATGCGGATCATCTTGAATACCCGGCGCCACAACTTTCAAATTCCAGGCCTCTGCCGCAGCCGCCCCTGCAATCGCAGCCACCTTGGCGTTCTCAGCCGCCACGCGCGCTGCTTCGGCATTACTGGACGCCGCATCGCGACTCAGTTGCGGATAGTGTCGACCCAACCATGCCTGACATTGCGCCAATGCCTGCGGATGCGCCATTACCGTGGTAATGCCGTCCATCGTCCCCGATTGCGTCATCAGGCAATGCTGAATACTGAGTGAGCGCTCACCCATGACCTTCAGAGAAGAGTTTAATAACAAATCCAGTGTTCGGCTGACAGCGCCCTCTGTGGAATTCTCCACAGGTACCATGCCAATATCCGCCTGACCCGATTCAACCGCGCGAAACACTTCATCGAAATTGGCGCACGGCATTTTTTGAACGGAATGACCAAACTGTTCTAAGGCGGCCTGCTCTGAAAACGAGCCTTGCGGGCCCAGATAAGCCACAATCAACGTGCGCTCCAGACCACGGCAGACAGAAATAATTTCACGCCATACCGACTCTATGCCCTCTTGCGTAAACGGGCCCTGGTTCAGTGATTGCAAATGGCGAATCAAGGTGGCCTCACGCTCTGGTTTCAGTACCGGGCCGGCGGCATCAAAAGCCTCTTTTACTTCACCAACTTGCTGTGCCGTGCGGGCACGCTGATTCAACAAAGACAAAATTTCCTTATCAATCGCGTCAATTACTTCACGCAACGGCGTCAAACTGGCCTGTAAATTTTTATCCATGGCAAACTTTTCTTATCCGTGGCGACGTTCAAACTCTTGCATGAAACTCACCAGCGCCTGCACGCCCTCAAGCGGCATGGCATTGTAGATGGATGCGCGCATCCCGCCTACGCTTTTGTGCCCTTTCAACTGGAACAAACCCGCCTGCTCGGATTCGGCCAAGAACGTTGTGTTCAATGCTTCGTTCGCCAGAAAGAACGGCACATTCATGCGAGAACGCACGCTGGGATGAACCCGGTTTTCATAAAAGCCGGAGGCGTCGATATAGTTGTACAGCGCATTGGCTTTTTGTATATTGACCTGTTCGATGGCGGCGACCCCGCCATGTTGCTTGAGCCACTTGAATACCAGGCCCATGACGTAAATTGCGTAAGTGGGTGGCGTATTGAACATGGAGCCCGAAGCCGCAACATTTGCGTAGTCGAAAGCCGAGGGGCAGTGCGGTAAAGCATGACCAATCAAGTCTTTGCGAATCATCACCAGCGTGACGCCGGCCGGGCCTGCGTTCTTTTGAGCACCGGCATACACCAAGCCAACATTGGAAAAATCAATGGGTCGCGACAATATGTGCGATGACGCATCCACCACCAACGGCACGCCTTTCGCACCCAAGGCATTCAGATCGGGCCAATTAACGAACTCCACACCACCAATGGTTTCATTGCTGCACAGGTGCACATAGGCGGCATCGTCGCGCAACTGCCATTGCGCCGGTTCGGGAAACCAAGTGAAAGCCGCCTGGGAAAGACCATTGATCACCGAAGCGCATCCGCTGCTGCCCGCCACGGCAACATCGCCGTAGCGCCGGGCCTCTTTGCACGATTTTTCCGACCAGATTCCCGATAACACGTAATCGGCCTTGCCCAAACCCTGACGACCTATCAGGTTCAACGGAATAATGGCATTTTCAGCGGTGGCACCACCCTGCATAAACAAAATTTCAAAATCATCGGGAACAGACAACAGCTCACGCAGATCGTCGTGGGCCTCATTGATGATTTGAAGAAAATGTTTGCCGCGGTGACTCATCTCCATAACCGACAAGCCACTGCCATGCCAATCGGTCATTTCCTGCGCAGCCTGCTCCAGCACCGGCAATGGCAGCGCTGAAGGGCCGGCGGAAAAATTCCAGGGGCGCATTAGCGATCCTCCGAATCCGAGTCGTTGGAATCATCGGCGGGTGAGTCGTTTCCGCCTTGATCGCCGGCATCCGTCGCATCGCTGCTATCCGCAGCGCTTGTGCCTTCGACGTCATCATTATCAACGTCGTCCAGAAGCTCGACATCGTCGACATCACTTTCCACAATACGACGCACGCCCGACAAATAGCTGTTTTCATCAACATTGATTAACGTGACACCCTGCGTGGCGCGACCCATTTCACGAATTTCAGATACACGTGTGCGAATCAACACGCCCGAATTTGTAATGAGCATGATTTCGTCACTGGCATGCACCAACACGGCGCTGACCATTTTGCCGTTACGCGCGCTGGCCTGAATAGCGATCATGCCCTTCGTGCCACGACCATGGCGGGTATATTCGGTAATAGGCGTACGTTTGCCATAGCCGTTTTCAGTAGCGGTAAGCACGCTAAGCGATTCGTCGTTCGACACCAGCATGGAAATAACGGTTTGCCCGTCTTCCAGCATCATGCCGCGTACACCACGTGCGGTACGGCCCATGGGACGGACGTCGTTCTCATCGAAACGCACGGCTTTGCCCGCATCGGAGAACAGCATAATGTCGTGCTTGCCATCGGTAAGCTCGGCACCGATAAGGTAATCGCCCTCGTCGAGCCCAACCGCAATAATGCCGGCTTTGCGCGGGTTGGAGAAATCAGACAACGGTGTTTTCTTAACCGTACCGCGCGACGTGGCCATGAAGACAAAGTGATCTTCGCTGAACTCTTTTACAGACAGCACCACAGTAATTTTCTCGCCTTCCATAAGCGGGAACATGTTCACAATCGGTCGACCACGCGAGTTACGCGACCCTTGTGGCACTTCCCACACCTTCAGCCAATACACGCGGCCGTGATCGGAGAAGCACAAGAGGTAATCATGCGTGTTGGCGATGAAGAGTTGATCGACAAAGTCGTTCTCTTTCATGGTGGTGGCCTGCTTGCCGCGACCGCCCCGCTTCTGCGCCCGGTATTCAGACAACGGCTGGCTCTTGATATAACCCGACTGCGATAACGTCACCACCATATCCATGGGGGTGATCAGGTCTTCAGTATCCAGTTCGGTTGCGTTGTGCTCAATTTCCGAAAGACGGATGTCTTTTGTGCCGGTGGAGAACTCATTCTTAATGGCAGCGAGTTCGTCGGCAATAATGCTGGTAATACGCTCAGGACGCGCCAGGATATCGAGCAAATCAGTGATCGTATCCATGATGTCTTTGTACTCATTAACGATCTTGTCTTGCTCGAGGCCGGTAAGGCGCTGCAGGCGCATATTCAGAATTTCCTGCGCCTGTGTATCGCTTAAACGATACATGCCGTCGTCTTGCAAGCCGAAGCCTTCGGGCAACGATTCAGGCCGGTACGCTACCCGACCGCCTGGTGTCTCACCCGCATCGGCGCGCTGAAGCATTTCGCGCACCAGCGAGGAATCCCACGAACGTGACATGAGCTCCTGGCGCGCCACCGGCGGTGTCGGCGCCGCCTTGATAATGGCGATGAAGTCGTCGATATTAGCTAGCGCCACCGCCAAACCTTCCAGCACATGGCCGCGCTCGCGCGCCTTGCGCAGTTGGTAAACCGTGCGACGCGTCACCACTTCCCGACGATGCGACAGGAAGTACTCAACAATTTGCTTCAGGTTCAACAAGCGCGGCTGGCCGTCGACCAGCGCCACAAAGTTCATACCGAAGGTGTCCTGCAACTGCGTGTGCTTGTACAGATTATTCAGCACCACTTCCGGCACTTCGCCGCGCTTGAGCTCGATAACAAGACGCATCCCGTCTTTGTCGGACTCGTCACGAATATCGGAGATACCTTCGATTTTCTTTTCGTTGACCAGTTCCGCGATGCGTTCCTGCAACGTTTTCTTGTTCACCTGATACGGAATGGCATCAACAATAATGGCTTGCCGGTTTCCCTTCTCAAGGTCTTCAAAGTGCGTTTTCGCGCGCATAATGACGCGACCGCGCCCCGTGCGATAACCTTCTCGTACACCGGAAACACCATAAATAATGCCGCCGGTAGGAAAGTCGGGTGCAGGGATAAGCTCGATAAGCTCATCAACCGTGCACTCGGGATTACGCAAACAATACAGGCAGCCGTCGACCACTTCCGACAAATTGTGTGGCGGAATATTGGTGGCCATACCCACTGCGATACCGGCACTGCCGTTCACCAGCAGATTGGGCAAACGCGAAGGCAACAGCAAAGGCTCCTGCTCACTGCCATCGTAGTTGGGGCCGAAGTCCACCGTTTCCTGATCTATATCAGCCAATAATTCATGCGCGATCTTCGCCAAACGGATTTCCGTGTAACGCATGGCAGCAGCGCTGTCACCATCGACCGAGCCAAAATTGCCCTGCCCGTCGACCAGCGGATAACGCAGCGAGAAGTTCTGTGCCATGCGAACAATGGTGTCGTACACGGCGGAATCACCATGGGGGTGATATTTACCGATGACGTCACCCACAATACGCGCAGACTTCTTGTACGCCCGGTTCCAGTCGTTGTTAAGCTCATGCATGGCGAACAGCACACGACGATGAACCGGCTTCAAGCCGTCGCGAACATCGGGCAGCGCACGCCCCACAATTACGCTCATCGCGTAATCAAGATAGCTGCGGCGCATCTCCTCTTCCAGCGAAATAGGAAGCGTCTCCTTGGCGAAGGAATCCATATAGTTTCAGTTCTTGAAGAAAATTAGGTTGGCTGACCCACTTTGGGCGAATGGCAAATTCTAGCACCTTCCAATCTTACCTTTGCCGTTGCCTAAAACCAACAATATCGGGGAACTTAAGGTAGAATTACGCACAACTGGACACGTCATGCCCATATAGGGGTAACGAACAACACGAAAATGCCGTAAGATTCGGCCTAACAAAGCATGAAAATCCAGTGCAATTCTTTGAACCAAACCATTGCATTGCTATACTGGTTACGTTTTTTATATGCGGCGGAGGTTCGCTGCGGTCACTTACCAGCATTAAGCTCAAACGAGGAGAAACATGAATAAACCCTCCAAATTCGCACTAGCCCTTGCTATTGCCGCCTTTTCGGCTTCCGGTGCAGTTTCTGCGCAAACCATCGACAACTGGCAGAATTCTTCTGGTGGCCCCGTTATGAACGGCACCAACGAATTGTGCTGGCGCGATAGCTTCTGGACACCCGCTACAGGCCTGCCCGGCTGTGACGGTGTACCCGTTGCTCAGCAAGAACCTGTTCAAGCACCTCAAGCAACGAAAGTTGTTCTGAACGCCGACACCTTCTTCGACTTCGACAAATCCACGTTGAAGCCTGCTGGTCGTCAAGTTCTGGATCAAGTTGCTGCTCAGGCACAAGGCTTGAATCTTGAAACCGTTATCGCTGTTGGTCACACCGACTCCATCGGTACCGAACAGTACAACATGGGCTTGTCCCAGCGTCGTGCCAACACGGTTAAAGAGTACCTGGTTAGCAAAGGTATTCCTGCCAACCGTATCTACGCTGAAGGCAAAGGTGAGTCCGATCCTATCGCCAGCAACGCTACTCGCGAAGGTCGTGCACAAAACCGCCGTGTAGAGATCGAAATTGTAGGTACCCGCAAGTAATTTGCGCGTATAACGCTACAATTAAGGGGTGCCCTCGGGCACCCCTTTTCGTTTTTTGGGCCGTAACATGACACAAACCTCTGCTTCCAATAATGCGTCCTCATCCAGCGCCACAACAAATAATGTCGACCCGGCCGAGCTGGAAAAATTCAGCGCGCTGGCATCGCGCTGGTGGGATCCCGAAAGTGAATTCAAGCCGCTTCATGCCATTAACCCGCTGCGCCTGAACTGGATACGCGAAACGGTAGGTTCACTCGACGGCAAAAACATTGTCGACGTAGGCTGCGGTGGCGGTATTCTGGCGGAAAGTATGGCCACCAGCGGGGGAAACGTTACGGGCATCGACCTGGCAAAGAAATCGTTAACGGTTGCCAAGTTGCATAGTTTGGAATCGGGCGTAAAAGTGAATTACGAAGAGATCAGCGCCGAAGACTTCGCTCACCAACATGCCGGCCAGTTCGATGTCGTCACATGTATGGAAATGCTGGAACACGTACCCGATCCGGCTGCTATTGTGCAGGCGTGCGGGCAAATGTTGAAGCCGGGTGGTTGGGCGTTTTTTTCCACCTTGAACCGCAATCCCAAATCATTTCTGTTCGCCATTGTGGGTGCCGAATACGTTTTGCGTTTGTTGCCACGAGGCACGCACAGCTACGAAAATTTCGTTAAGCCCAGCGAGTTGGCCCAGGCAGCACGCCTGGGCGGCCTGAAAGTGGAAAAAATGGCGGGCATGGAATACAACCCAATAACCGATATTTACAAGTTATCGCGCGACACCTCGGTGAACTACCTCATGGCAACACGTAAAGTCCTGTAATGCAAAAACTGATTCTGTTCGATTTCGACGGCACACTGGCCGACACAGCACCCGACCTGGCCGCCGCGGCCAACACCATGCGTGTGCAAAAAGGGCTTGAACCCCTACCCTACGAACTCTTGCGCCCGATGGCGTCGCAAGGCGCGCGCGGTTTATTGAAGGCCGGCTTAGATTTGGCGCCGGACCACCCCGAGTATGAAGAACATCGTATACGTTTTCTAAGCGAATACGAAAAACAAATGACCTCGCTCACACGACTTTTCCCTGGTGTGGGTGAGCTTCTGGCAACGTTGAAAGCCGAAGGATTTCAATGGGGCATCGTCACCAACAAGGTTGAATACCTGGCGGTTCCCATTGTGCGGCATCTGCAACTTGAAGCCGAGTGTGCGGTAACGGTGGGCGGCGATACCGCCGGGCATGCAAAGCCCCACCCTGCTCCGTTATTGTATGCGGCGGAAAAAACCGGATTCCAGCCGGAAGACTGCATTTACGTTGGCGACGATGAGCGCGATATTGTGGCGGGCAAAGCTGCAGGCATGCCCACTATTGCGGCGGCTTATGGCTATTGCCAGGTGGAAGATATTCCGCGCTGGAACGCCGATGCGGTAGTGGATTCAGCACATGAAATTTGGCCAGCTGTACAAGCATTGTTGCAACGGGTGGCTTAATTGGGGCGGCAGCGGGAACTTTTTGTAGGGCTGCACCTCTAACTTACTGTTATACGTTACAATCGTTATTCCACTAAGGGGTCGATCTGGCTTCGACGTGGGTCGCGAAACAGCGTAGGGCATGCCGAGCACCAGTTCGCTCGTAAATCCACTGGAAAAAATATAAACGCCAACGACGAGCGTTTCGCTCTGGCCGCTTAAGCGGTGAGCCGCTGCACTAGTTTGTCTTTGGGCTAGGTAGGGAAACCTACAGCAGCGTCATATACAAGGAATCGGCATTAGCTGGGTTACGAAGTTAATGCTTAAATCTTAGTGACTCGCCAAGGAAGGGCCCGTCAGCCGGCATGATCCGAGGTTAAAATTTTAAAATGGGTTGACTAAGCATGTAGAACTGCCTGCAGAGGTCCCGCGGACGGGGGTTCAATTCCCCCCGACTCCACCATTACAACTAGCAATTAAGCCCGTAACACCGCATAAACAAACGGTTTACGGGCTTTTTCTTGTCTAATCAATACGGCTCTACCCCATTAACGGGGGATCCAGTATTCACTAGACACGGTTAATCACACCGTTCCAACCGCATTGGGCCAAGACCCGCATGCGGTAATTCTCAAAGTTTCTAAACCCATATGCACGGCGTGAGAGCATTTCCATTTTAGTGTGGAAGCCCTCAGTGATGCCATTGGATTTGGTGAAGCGCCACATTCTCACGATCGGCTCCAGGGCTCTACCCCATAAACGGGGGATGCCGCATTCACTAAACACGGTTAATCACGCCGTTCCAACCGCACTGAGCCAAGACGCGCAGGCGGTAATTTTCAAAATTCCTGAATCCATACGCTCTGCGCGAAAGCATCTCCATCTTCGTATGGAATCCTTCGGTGATGCCATTCGATTTGGAAAAGCGCCACATACGCACAATGGGTTCTAGCCACGATATTAGCGTGTTTGCCAGCGCTTTTGCAGGGCTTTGTTCAAACTGGCGAATAAGCGCCAGGAACTTAGGCAGCATCTTGCTGGCCCGTTCTCGGTGCGTCATGCGCAGGGTCAAAAAGCCATTCAGTTGCTGCTTGGCAAAGTACAAAGCTTTAAGCACAGGCGATTGCGCCAGATACTGATGCAACCGTTCCTTTTGAACAGCAGACAGTCGCCAGTGATGACGGCGCATCAAGCTGAGCAGTCCCCGGTTCTTACGTCCCTCGGGGTCGTACTGCTGCCACAGCTTCAAAAAGTGCTGATTGACCAGGCGAATCACATGAAAGCGGTCAGCCACAATCATCGCGTTAGGAAAGTACTGCTGGGCAATCCGACGGTACGTCTCTGACAGGTCCATCACGATGACCCGCACATTCTCCTTACCCGGCAAACGCCTCAAATAACTGCGCAGACTCGCCTCTGAACGCCCCAACACCACATCAAAAACCTTGTGATTCTTCAAATCAACCAAGGTGGTCGCGTAACCCTTCTTACGGGTAAAGAAATGTTGCTCGACCGGTTCGGGGCGCAGCTCCAGCACCAGACGCTCAATGCCGTTGGCGCGCAGCCGCACTTCGAGGTCATTGGGCGACACGATGACTTTCTCCACCAGCAACATCACGATCCGGGTCTGCTCGGCCGGGAACAGTTGATCCCAAATCGCGTCGAGCCGGGTCATGGCCACGGTGATCTTCGCCTCGTCCAAAGTAGGATCGAGCTTGATCGCCTGCGGCAACATCTCACCCAGGAGATTCGGGGCACGCAGGATCGCGCGCAGTTGGTCGAGCACGGCCGACTCGAGTTCGGCGGCCGGCAGTCGCGGCAGGCCCGAGGCTCCCGCGTGCTCCTTGGCATCCCGCTGTGGCACGTAGTAACGGTAGCGCCGGCCATTCTTTTTGGTGGTGTGCCATGGTGAAAGTGCGCGACCGTCGTTGCCGAACACGATGCCCTTGAGCAGATAGGGAAACCGAGGCAACCTATCAATTAAAGATCGTGATGGCGCACAACACTCGGTAGACGCCATCGATTCACAGCTTCGCAAGATCGAAGGGCAGAGCCTTGGGTATAAAGTGGCTCGTTTCTTCGGTCTTCTGGGGCGGTGATTTACGCGACCTGCAGTGTCGGATAGTCTGTATAGCCCTTGGCGCCACCTGCGTAGAACGTGTTGGAGTCAGGCGCGTTCAGCGGTGCCTTGGCCCTGATGCGTGCGGGCAGGTCCGGGTTAGCCAGGAAGGCGGTGCCAAAGGCCACAGCGTCAAGCTTACCTTCGGCAATAGCTGCCTCTGCCTCATCAGCGCTGTAACCCATATTGCCCACCAACACACCCTTGTACTTTTCACGCGCTACGGGCATGACATCGGCCTTCTGCACGCCGAAGAAATCGGCGCGCATCACGTGCAGGTAGGCTAGCTTGAAGGCATTGAGCCTATCGGCCAGGAAGCCGATGAGGGCCAGCGGGTCGCTGTCTTTCATGCTGTTGAAGCTGTTGAGGGGCGACAGGCGCAGACCCACACGTTCGGAACCGATCGCCTGGGTCACGGCAGTGAGTACCTCGAACAGCAAACGTGCACGGTTTTCCAGCGATCCGCCGTAAGCATCGGTGCGCTGGTTGGGCGTGTCGCGCAGAAACTGGTCAATCAGGTAGCCGTTGGCGCCGTGTACTTCCACACCATCAAAGCCGGCGGCAATGGCGTTGCGTGCGCCTTGAGCAAACGCAGCCACGATGCCGGGAATCTCTTCGACGGTCAGGGGGCGGGGCACCGCGTGCGGCACCTTGCCTTGGGGCGTGTGGATCTCACCCTCAATAGCGGTAGCGCTGCTGGAGACAATGGGGGCACCATCGGCAGCGCCAGGGTAGGCTGCGCGGCCAGCGTGCCAGATCTGCATGAAGATGCGTCCGCCCTTGGCGTGCACCGCGTCGGTCACCTGCCTCCAGGCTGCAATCTGCGCGTCGTTGTAGATGCCAGGCTCATTGACGAAGGCCGATGTACCGGGCGCCACCATGGTGCATTCGGAAATCAGCAGGCCGCCGGTGGCTCGCTGGCTGTAGTACTCGGCCATCAGCGCGTTGGGCATGTGGCCAGCGTCGGCACGGGCGCGTGTCAGTGGTGCCAGAAGGATGCGGTTGGGCAGGGTGAGAGAACCTACTTGAAGTGGATTGAATAGCATGTGGATGAAAACCCAGATTAGTGAACAGAAAACAGTGGTAAAGCTAACATTATTCCCACGAACGAACCCGCAGGAACCCTAACCAGCCCGCATGGCCTGATGCTAGGGCGTTGATTTTCAACAAATCGCTCGATCGATCCGCGCTTGCGGACTGCGGACTTCCAATGGGCCGGAAATCTGGCTCGCCCAGACGGCTCTCGGTACCGACACGTTGCAAACAGTCGGTACTTCTCGATAACTACCCGACGAATCGGAACATCTCAGCTCGCCCTGATGTTGCCCGTGCTTGCTGACGCAGCTTGGAAGTTCTGGCTGCAATATTACCCCCCAATCGCTGTGGAAGGTAGCTCCCTGGGCAAGTGCAATTGGAGGGGGATCGCTGCGTAGGGCCGTGTGCCCCCCCCTCCTGCTGCGTGACCTGATTGGGTCAAGGCCGGGTTGTCATGCAGGCAGTTTGGCTGCAAGCAGTTCGACCTTCTCGATATTGGGCGGAGAACTGAGCAAGGTCGCGGCGTTGGCCATCAAGGCCGCGGCGATCTGGCCGTTCAGATGTGCTTGGCGACCTGCCTCATCGGCAAAGGCATCGAACACACCGAACGTCGAAGGGCCAAACTTCAATGCGAACCAGGCAGTGGTGCCGGACTCGGCGTTGGCGAGCGGCAGTGCGCTGGCCAGGAAGTCGGCAAGCGCAGCCTCCTGGCCGGGTTTGGCTTCGAGGCGAACAAACAGGGCGAGCTTGGTCATACTGTAATCCTTTGGGTAAATGGGTTAGGTGAAGGGATCGACGAGCCTGCAGTTTAAATCTTCATGACAGCCATCTCTATAGGCAATAATGACAACTTTGATATCATTGTTGCCATGAAACTCCACATCCTTGTTTGTGATGGCGTGTTTGATCTGGGGCTTGCGGCGCTCACTGACACAGTGGGCTTGGCCAATGCGATGTCGGGCTCGCTGCCACAGGCTCCCGCGCACATAGAGCTCACGCTGGTGGGCGTGCGGCGTCGCATCCGAACTGCGCAAGGCTTGACGGTCCCCGTGGTCACTGCGCGTGGTGTGCCGGAACCAGACGTCGTGCTCGTGCCCGCGTTTGGTGACAAGATGCCTGACACGCTCTCGGCTCGGCTCACACGCCCCGACGTGCCCGATGCGGTCGCCATGCTACAGCAGTGGTCCACCGCTGGCGCGCACCTTGGTGCCGCCTGCTCCGGTAGTTTCTTGCTTGCAGAGAGTGGCCTGCTTGATGGACATCGTGCGACGACGTCATGGTGGCTGGGGCCGATGTTTCGGCAGCGCTATCCGAACGTCACGCTGGACGAGTCACGCATGATCGTGAACTCGACACGCTTCACTACCGCGGGTGCCGCTTTGGCCCACGTCGACTTGGCCTTGCGCATCATCCGGGGGCGCAGTCCGGCGCTGGCGGCCCTAGTGGCACGCTATCTGCTGGTCGAGGCACGCAGTTCGCAAGCCGAGTTCGTGATTCCCGACCACCTTGCGCATGCCGACCCGATGGTGGAGCGCTTCGAGTGCTGGGCCAGACGTCGGCTCGCGAAGGGGTTCTCGCTGGCCGAGGCGGCCAGCGCCGCGGGCACAAGCGAGCGCACCTTGGCGCGGCGGCTGCAAAGCGTTTTGGGCAAGACACCGCTGTCGTATTTCCAGGACCTGCGCGTGGAGCATGCCGTGCATCTCTTGCGCACCGGAAACGCGAGCGTCGACCAAGTCGCCGCACAGGTCGGGTACTCGGATGGGGTGACCCTGCGGGCCCTGTTGCGCCGCAAGCTGGGCCGGGGTGTCAGGGAGTTGCGACGCGGTGGATGACCAGAGGTTGATGCCAAGTACAAGTCCCTCCATCCGTCTGCCAGCTCACCAAATGGGCCGCAGCGCGACGACCTGTACCAGATGGCCGCCTACCTGGGGCGCTTCCAGTCTCCTACCGGAATGTCGACCTGGGGCCTCTTGGCTTACCCCTTCGATCCATCAAGACCAGTTCTTTGGTCATTCCAACGGTCACACCTGCCGCTTGGTCCGCAAGAGCTTGAGGTTCCGTTCATCACTTGCGGGCTGTGTGATGCCTCTACACGTTTGGCCAAATCTTTTAATTCACGCCCTTTTTTTGTTTGGGTAATTAGTGCATTGAATATGGGCTGTTCCCCGCAGAAACCAAACTCAGTGTGCGACGATCATCCTGCAGCCGTCTCCGCAATCAGCACATCGGCCGGGATACCCAGACTCTTGTGCAGTCTGCGGATCATGGCCAGCGTCAGCGGGCGCTTGCGGCTCAGAACTTCGTAGACTCGGTTACTCTTGCCGATGATCGGCTCAAGATCTTTGACGGACAGACCGCTCTGATCCATTCGGAATTTGATGGCCTCCACCGGATCAGGCGCAGTAATGGACACGTGCTTAGCCTCGTAGGCTTGGACCAACGTGGCAAGGATATCCAGGCGATCACCCTCCGGCGTGCCCAGATCAGGGTCGGACTCCATCAAAGCCGAAATCTCTTTGAGCGTGGCCTTGTAGTCTGCTTCGGTGTGGATTGGGCGGATGTCCATATTTTTCCTCTGTGGCCGGTCAGGCCATTTCAACGGTTTCTGCGTCCACTACGTCGTACTCCTTATGGGTCCCGACGAACTTCACGTAGACGATCTGCAACTTGTACGCAACGGCCACGATCAACCGGTAGTCATTGCCTTTGATGTTGAAGACCACGCGACGGTTCTTCAGCACACTTGCGCTGCGGTACTGAGCCTTGATATCAGCCGGCTGAGTCCAGGCCGCATTCTTGGCCTCTTCGTACCAAGCCTTGAGCGGCTGCTCGGCGTCCGGATGGCGCTCGCTTGAATTACTACCACCGCCCCCCACGGCGCAGCCGCTCCAGTTCCATCTGGTTCAAACGCGCCGCCTCGTACTCCGCATAGGCCCGCTCGTCAGACTCATACCGCCCTTCGTAAATGCAACTTCGCGGATTCCTCTGGCATTCGGGGCTTCCCACAACCGAGCCCGGCCCCATCGCGCGCTCGCCCGAGAAAGTTGGCCCACCCGATGAACACCCTGCCGCCACAGCCAGAATACAGATTGCCGCGCTATACCCGCCTAACTTGTTAAGAACCATTTGATTTGCCTTTTAACGATGCCAAGGTCATTGTAAATGCGCCCGCGGCTTTCCAAACGTGAAATAATTAAACAAAAAACCCACACTTCAAAAAGGAGACAATCATGGGAAGAATAAAATGGCTTGCCACCGCCGCCCTTGCGTTAAGCACGGCCTTATGTGGCCCCGCCATGGCACAAACGCCGCAATTTATTAACGTGCTAACCGGTGGACAAAGCGGTGTGTATTACCCACTGGGTGTTGCCCTGTCGCAAATTTATGCGCAAGAAATCCCCAACGCCAAAGCCACGGCTCAAGTAACCAAAGCATCGGCCGAAAACATGAACCTGCTGCAAGCGGGGCGTGGGGAACTGGCATTTGCATTAGCCGATACGGTGTCAGAAGCATGGAACGGCTCGAAAGAGGCCGGGTTTGCCAACAAGTTGGATAAACTGCGCGGCTTATCGGCCACTTACAACAACTACGTGCAAATCGTCGCTAACGCCGATTCGGGCATTCGCTCCTTGGCCGACCTGAAAGGCAAACGCGTTTCAGTCGGCGCGGCACGTTCGGGTACCGAGTTGAATGCCCGGGCCGTCTTTAAAGCGGCCGGGCTTTCGTACGATGACCTGGGCAAGGTTGAATATCTGCCTTTTGGCGAGTCGGTTGAGCTTATGAAAAACCGTCAGTTGGATGCCACACTGCAGTCCGCAGGTTTGGGGGTGGCATCCATTCGCGATTTAGCCACCGCGGTTGAGATTGTGGTCGTGCCGGTTCCTGTTGAAACCGTGGAAAAGATCGGGAATGCGGCTTATCAGCCGTCTGTCATACCGGCCAATACCTACGAAGGCCAAACTCAGGATGTACAAACGGCGGCGATTCCCAATTTCCTGGTGACGCAGTCCGAAGTTTCCGACGACCTGGCCTACGCGATGACAAAAGCAATGTACGAGAACCTAAGCAAGCTTGCCGCCGCCCACAACGCAGCCAAGGCCATTAAGCCTGAAAATGCCGTGAAGGGAATGCCGGTGCCAATTCATCCGGGTGCGGAACGCTACTACCGTGAAGTGGGCATTATGAAGTAACGCCGGCGCCGTCGTACAGCATGAGTTCCTCTCCCCGGTCCGCTATTGCTGATATCCCGCGCAGCGTGTTCTGGGTTGCGCTGGCGTTTTCGGCGTTCCAAATCTACATGGCGGCTTTCCACCCGCTATCCAGCCTGGTTATACGGGCAATACACGTAGGGTTTGTCGTACTGCTTATTTTCATGCTGGAGCCGGCCGCCACTTCACGGGGCGGCCGTTTTTTCAGTTGGGCTTTGGGTGGCATTGCGTTCGTTTTGAGTCTGTATCACTGGGTTTTCGAAAGCGACTTAACGGCGCGTGCCGGCATGCTAACCCCCACGGATACCTTGGTGGGCGTTGTACTACTGATATTGGTTTTTGAAGCGGCCCGACGCATGATGGGGTGGGCACTGCCTTTTATTTGCGGCCTGTTTCTTCTGTATGGCCTATTCGGTGAATACTTGCCCGGCATGCTACAACACCGGGGCTACGGGTTCGACCAAATCATCGGAACGTTAAGTTTTGGTACGGAAGGCATATACGGCACGCCCACATACGTATCGTCCACCTACATTTTCCTGTTCATTCTGTTTGGCGCGTTTCTTGAGCAAGCGGGCATGATTACGCTGTTTACCAACTTTGCCATGGGCATGGTTGGCCATACGCGCGGCGGCCCGGCAAAAGTCTCGGTCATCAGCTCAGGCTTCATGGGCACCATTAATGGCTCCGGAGTCGCGAATGTAGTCACAACCGGGCAGTTCACTATTCCCTTAATGAAGCGCTTTGGCTATGCCCCTGCTTTTGCGGGCGGTGTCGAGGCCACTTCCAGCATGGGGGGGCAAATTATGCCGCCGGTCATGGGGGCTGTGGCGTTCATTATGGCTGAAACGCTAAACGTACCCTATATCGACATTTGCAAGGCGGCGCTTATTCCCGCACTTCTGTATTTTGTCACTATTTTCTGGACAGTCCACCTTGAGGCTGGGCGCAAAGGCCTGCATGGGTTAGACAAAAAAGACTGCCCCGATCCATGGGCTGCGCTTAAAGAACGTTGGTATTTGCTGCTCCCTCTGCTCGGGTTGGTCGCACTGTTATTTTCAGGCTACACCCCAATGTTTTCCGGCACTATTGGCTTGGCGCTTACCGTTGTCCTCATTTTCGGCGCGGCCATAGTACAGGGCCTAAGCCGGCAAAGTATGCGTTATCTTTTCTGGGTACTACTGGCCTTTGCGTGCGGGGGCTTCCTGGAATTTGGCGTCATCACGTTCTTTGTCGTAACGGCAATGCTGGTGGCGTTGTTGTTAATCAGCAAAAAAGAGACGAATGCCTTGCGCCTGGCCGTTGAGGCCCTGGTAATGGGCGCCCGTCATGCCTTACCGGTTGCCATTGCCTGCGCTCTGGTCGGAGTCATTATCGGCATTATTAACTTAACGGGGGTGGCCACCACTTTGGGCGGATACATTATCAGCATAGGCCAAGGCAACTTGTTTTTAGCCTTGCTACTCACCATGCTGACTTGCCTGATTCTAGGGATGGGCATACCCACTATTCCCAATTACATTCTCACCAGCTCACTGGCTGCGCCCATTTTGCTTGAATTGGGGGTGCCGCTCATTGTCTCGCACATGTTCGTGTTTTATTTCGGCATCATGGCCGACCTCACGCCGCCCGTGGCGTTGGCTTGCTTTGCCGCTTCGCCGATCGCCAAAGCGCCGGGGCTGCAAATCAGTGTTCAGGCACTTCGTGTTGCCGTGGCCGGATTCATCATGCCTTATATGGCCGTATATGCGCCGGCGCTCATGTTGCAAGGAGACGGCGGCGCCACGGCAGTCATGTATATCGTGGTAAAAGCGTTGCTGGCCATTGGGCTGTGGGGAGCGGGAGCCATCGGCTATTTATTTGGCCCGCTCGGGTGGCTTAGCCGCGTTATCGCTATTGCGGCGGCCACTTTACTGGTTGTTGCCGCCCCCATTACCGATGAAATCGGCATTGCGCTTTGCGTTGGTTTTATTATCTGGCATGCGTGGCGTCACCCAGAGAAACGCATGCACCCGGAGTCGGAGTAATGTCGGGTGTTGCTGCACTTGGTGTCTGCTTTGCCCTGGCAGGTCTCCCTTCTTTACCCCCCTTATTCGTTCCCGTTACGGAATTCACACTTGCCTGGACCCACTCTATTGAAAAAGTAAGATGGGAAGAGGATTATGCCGTCGAATCATTCAATAACAAGCTGGGTGCCCGACTGGTGGCCACCCAAGCGCGTATAAAAGGATCCGCCGCAGGAATGGAACCGCCCGAAAAAGCGGTGTTGCATAATGGCTGGTACGAATACAAACCAGCGAAAACGTACCCCTCCACCCTTCGCCTGATGCGTTCAAAATACGTGCCCGACTATCGTTGGTGCCAAAAAGAACAATGCCTGCCGCTTTCGGCTGTCATGCCCTCGGACGGCGACGTGACCCTGGTGTATGCATGCACAGAACATAACACCGCTCAAGGTGAATGAGCCCGGGTCATTGCCCTGTTTGTGCCCCGGCAACTTTTAAACGGTCCTGCTCCAGCGTGCGCTCTAGCAGCGCCTCGTAAATCGGCCGCCCACCTAACCATTTTGCGCAAATGTGGGCACACAGGCAGGTTATCGCCAAAGGCAACAATAATTGGTACGTTCCGGTGAGCTCAGCCACCAGAATAATGCCAACCGTGGGCGCGTGTACCGATGCGGTAAACAAGCCTCCCATGGCGGCAATGCCGAACGCAACCGGGTCGACTCCGGCATGAGGAAACAGTATTTCAACCATGGTGCCGCAAGCCAGGCCAACGCACATTGCCAATGCCAGAATAGGCGCAAAAATACCACCCGGCACCCCAGAGGCGTAACTGGCAGTCGAAGTAAAAAACCGCACAACCACCAGCAGCAGCAACATCCATAAACCCGGTGAGTCGAAGTTAAAACGCTGAATCATGTGCTCCCCCCCGGTTACCGCCATGGGAAATACCATGAGCAAAGCACCCACAACCAGGCCCACAACAGCAGGGAAAGCATAGGGCACGCGAGCATGGCAAAGCGCGGCGAGCTGAGCCGCACCCAACAAACCACGATTCAACAAAACACCCAAGGCGCCCAGTAAAACCCCTAAGGGAATGAACGCCAAAAGCAACGGTAATGACACACCTTCGCCATGCAAGGTCATACTTAAGTCCGGCGCTACGCCGCCCACCCACTCCGTCATGACAGTGGCCATAACGCAAGCGAGCCCCACCGCGACATAGTTCCGAAAAGAGAACGGAAACTGTCGACGCATTTCTTCTGCCACGAACACCATGGAGGCAACCGGGGCGTTGAATGCACATGCCAGACCGGCACCTGCGCCGGCTGCCAGAAGCCCTTTGCGTTCCTGCACCAAAACACGAAATTTTTCGGACAAACCGGCGGCAATAGCCGCGCCAATATGAATCGTTGGGCCTTCGCGCCCCAACACCAGACCGGATGAAATAGACAGAACGCCGCAGAAAAACTTAATGGGCAAAACGCGCCGCCAGCGCACAACCCGTTTACCCTCCATGGCGCCCTCAATTTCCTGAACGCCACTCCCGCCTGCTTCGGGTGCGAATCGCTTAACAATGAAAACACAGAAAACCGCGACACTCATGGTGACTAGCGCACCAACGGCAATACGCGCCGCCCCTTGCAACTGGCCGCCCAACCATTGCGGCCACTGAGAAAGCCAATCAATCAGTTGATGGAAATAGCCCCCCACCACACCAACGGCAATACCAATAACAAGAGCGATAAAGAAATAAACTGCATCGGCATACCGGCCGTCTGGATTAGACATTTTGAAAGAGCCCGCAAGCTTCCGAAGAAAACGGGCTTATTCTGACTGAGTCGTATCCAGACGGCAAGCCAAATACCAGGCTATGCTCACAAACCGAGCTTTCTAGGTAACCACAAAACGATTTCCGGGAACAATGCCACCAATACAAGGCCAATCAACTGCAGAATCACGAAAGGAATAATGCCCGCATAAATGTGTTGCATGGTCACACCGGGTATCTTCGCCCCCTTCATGTAGAACAAGGCGTACCCAAAAGGCGGTGTCAGATAAGAGGTTTGCAGATTAACCGCCAGCAAAATGGCAAACCAAACCAAAAAGTCGCTTTGTGCAACGTGACTACCCAAGTCCATTGTTTCCAGAATGGGGGTAAAAACCGGCAAAATAATCAGGATAATTTCGATCCAGTCGAAAAAGAAACCCATCACGAAAACAACAAGCAACATTAAAACCAGAACACCTACAGGGCCGATCCCTAAGTTTTCAAAGAACTCGGCAATAATGTCGTCCCCGCCCAAAGAACGGAAAACGTAAGAAAATGCCGTCGCGCCCAAAAAAATCATAAAGAGCATAGCGTTGATTTTGGCGGACCGCACCAGTACATCTTTCATCACTGAAAATTTCAAATTCCGTTTCGCCGCCGCAAGCAGTATTGCACCGAAAGCTCCTACACCACCGGCCTCAGTGGGGGTTGCCCAACCAAAAAATATGGAACCCAGCACCAACACAATCAGGAAAACCGGCGGGATAAAGCTACGGAAAATCAAAGACCATAGTTCGGCGCTGTCGGCTGGCGCCTCATCGGCATGCATGCGCGGCGCCAGCTTAGGCTTGACCATGCAAACAACAAAAATGTAACCATGTACAAGGCCGCGAGCACCAGCCCTGGAAACAAGGCACCCATGAACAAGGAACCCACATCGCATCATCGAGTTCCTCCTAGGAAACAAGACATCCCAGCCTTAACCCTGTATGCTAAACAGGAACCGGCTCGCCTACGCCCGGTTCCGGGCCACCTGTTGCCAGCCGGCGAACATTTAAGGAGGTCTCATATGGAAAAAGACCCGAATAAGGGATTTATTGCGGTGCTGGGCTGGAGCCTGCGCTGTATTGATGCGCTCGAAAATTTCGACCGGCGCTATATTGTTGTCGCCCCACCCTGGGCTGAAGATTACGCCAAAGAACATAATATTCCGTTTATATCCTGGGATTTCGAGCGTCTTAACGATCGCTCTTATGAATTGGCGATTACGCTGCAGGAAATGGGCGTCGATGTCGCTGTACCGCTATTCGAGGAAACGGTGGAATGGGCCGGGGCCGTTAACTCCGTTTTGCTCGACAACCCCCGCTTGCTGGGTCAGTCGATGTTGTTCCGCGACAAATCGCTCATGAAGCGTCGCGCACAATTAGGCGGTATCCGCGTTGGCATTTTCGAAGAAGCCATGGATCGAAACGACGTGATCCGGTTTCTGAAGCGGGTAAACCAAACCTTGCTCAAGCTTGACGGCGACCCAAACGACCCTATTCACTTCAAGGCATTCGATAAGGCCGGCTGTTTGGGACATCGTGTTATTCGTACGGCCGACGATGTCGCCACGATTTCCGATGACGAGTTCCCCGCTTTAATGGAAAGCCATCTAAGCGGCTGGGAATTCGCAGTGGAAGCCTGGATTAAAGACCGAAAAATCCAGTTTCTTAATATTTCCGAATATGTCTCGCTAGGCTACTCTGTATTCGTGCCGGCCACCCCTGAACTGGAAAAGTGGCGTGGCCGCATTACACAGGAAATAGAAAAGCTTATTGAAGTGTTTGATATCGATTTCGGTTTTATTCACCCTGAATACTTTGTTACGAGCGACGGCACCATGTATTTTGGCGAAGTGGCCTATCGTCCGCCCGGCTTCAACGTATTTGAGCTGCTTGAGCGGGTTTACGAATTCAATGGCTATCAGGCACTTGTCATGGCGTTCGACCCGAAAACAACGCAGGAAGAGCTTGACGCGTTTTTCCCCACACCGGTTGAGGATGCCAACGGCCACGCAGGATGCTTTGGCGTTTACCCACGCCGCCGTGTAGTGAGCGAGCTTGCCTTGCCCGACGAAACCGTTAACGATCCGTATTTCGAGTTTCACGAACTGGTGCCGCCGCTTGAGCAAAAGGTTACAAAACGCTCGGCATTTGGTACACATTGGGGGCTGATCTATTTCCACGGTGAGGATCCGCACCGCCTGCGCGACCTGCTTAAGGCACAAGAAGATCTTGATTTCTATGTTTAAGGGTAGTGTTTTGCCACATGGGTAATCCGCTTTACACAACGGAATCGGCTCAAAGCCCTTCCACAGCAGTTAATCCGGCATCTCTCGACTCGATGCTTTCCAAGTTCGACCACATGTTGTCGCAACTTGAAAAGGCTTCGCTTGTTGGTAAGGCAACATATCAAAGCCGGATACTGGAGGCCACTTGCCGGCTTTTGAAGCAGCCCGACAGCATTGCCGCGCTTCAAGGGCGAATTCAACGCCTCGACCAAGCGGGCATTTTTGCCGGAACCGACTGGAGCACCCCGGCCCAGCTTTTGCCGGGGCTGGTAAAGAACACGCTTGAAAAAGCGGAACCCCAAACCGTTGCACTTGAATGTTTAAGCTTGCTGCGGTTTTTGGCAGTTGCGCAATATACCTACCGCGTAAACGGGTTGCCCGCAGCGCAAGCTCGCCATTTTTTAACGCAGGTACTGGCCTTGAATCTCGACCGGATTCTGGGCACCGCGTCTGAAGTATCACGTGTGCGTGAGGGCCCGATGGGTCCGGCAATCGACCAGTTGTTAAAACACGTTCTAGAGCAGATCGGCGCGGAAAGTATCCTGAGCCGCCTGGTGGATGAAGTGTGGCGTATCCTGACCCAACGGCCCTTGCAGGTTGGGCCGGTGAAGTCAATGATTGTGCAAATCGCCGTCGCCTTGCACGCCGAGCAGAACGGCATGAGTGATACCCGCGCAGTGGGGGCCGACCGCCTCATTAGCGCGCTGTTCGGCCCCACGCACTTATGCCGCGACGACCCTGGTCTTGAGGTTTACACACAACGCCTGAACGCGGCCGACCGCGGCGCACTGCAAGCGGAAGCCATGGGTATGGCCCGCGCCATGCACGACACCGGTCTGGTATCCGACTACCAGGTTGGCTTTGTGCAATTTATTATGGCCTCCGATCACCGAGACCTTCTACCTCAGGTACTGGGCCTTTCCAGTACCGGCCTGGATTGCCTGCGTTGCTATCAATCGCTGGTTAATCAGCTTATTAAAGAATCGGTCCATATCGGCACCGGCGAGGCCATTTTAGGTATGGCGCTCATGCTTGAGCGCGGCATTTTGTATTCGCCGCCTATTGCCCCGTCATTGTGGCGACTTTTAGCGACAGAACCCAGCACTGCCTGTACCTATTCTTTAGAGGTGGCTTTTGGCCCGACTATTCCCGCCCGACAACGCATGATTGCCGGGGTTATGCAGATGTTGGGGCAACCGCTAGGGGTGGGCCAGGGCAACAACCCCACTTGTCAATCGGCACGCGCCTTATCAATGTGGGCGTTGAATGACCCCGACTACTTGCTGTGGTTATTGGCCCAGGTCACCCATAACGACCGCATTATTATGCATTTCGAAGGGCAACCGCTCGATTCAAGCCAATTACAGCTTGGCTTGGCGTCGAACATTCCGTTGGATGCCGACGCAGTGTCAATCCTGCTGGTACCGCACCTTGACCGTCTTTATGCAGAAATGGGCCGGCGCGTGGCAGGGCGTGGCGAAGACCCGCACAAGTGGATTAATCCGGAACTACACGGTTGGTGGGTAGGGCGCGACTTTTATATTGCGGTCGACATCGCAACCGGGCAGTTAAAGCAGTACCATCAATTCATTACATCGTTCTATCAAACCTACCATCCGCTCTATAACGGCAACGAGCCCATTATTCACCCCCAACCAGCGGGGATTGCAGTCACCGACAGTTCAGGCGGGTTTGTAGGTTGGCATGCGATTACCATTATTCGCGTCGCGCTTGACCAAAACAACGAAATGCGGGTGTATTTTTTCAACCCTAACAACGACAGCGGTCAAGACTGGGGCAATGGCACCGTGGTTTCAACACAAGGCAGTGGCGAATTGCCGGGCGAAGGGTCGTTGCCCTTTGCCGACTTCGCCTCACGTTTATATATTTTCCACGACGACGGCCTGAAAGGGGCTGAAAAACCGCCTGTTGAAGCGAACGTCTTCGAAGATGTATACGAAAAAGCCAAAGCAAGTTGGGCGGCCGGCCGTCTGGCGGAAAGCCCCCTCTAAACCACCAAAAAAGTATGACCCGGTTTACGGCTTTGGGCTCGGCCCTGTCTTTGCCCCTTCGCGAAACGGTTTACTAAGAAACCCTGAGCCCGTCAGACCAAATCGCCAGGGGGTTTCCACAGCCTTGCTGATACCAATGCGCGGACCCACACTCACCGGTAGGGGTGCTTCGGCCGCCCACACTTCAAAAGGCGGCCTGTCAAGCGGATGACCGTTGTAATCGCGGTGAATCGCCAGCGCCTGCCCCACCCGACCCGGCCCTGAACATAATTCGCGCAACGGTCGGCCGTCTCGACGCTCCCGTATGACATCCAAACCATATAGCGGTTCCAACGCTCTAATTAGTACACCCGCGCCATGGCCCTGCTCTCGACAAACAAAATTCAAGCACCAGTGGATACCATACGACCGGTAAACATAGGCGCATCCAGGAGGCCCAAACATGGCTTGATTACGGCTTGTTCGTCCGCCAAAACAGTGTGACGCCGGGTCATCCCGATCGTAAGCCTCCGTTTCCACAATTCGGCCTCCCACACCATCCACCAGCAGTATTGCCCCTATAAGACGGCGAGCCACGCGCGATGCGTCGTCATTAAAGTCACTCGATTTCAACTGCAACGTCATTTCCTCAAACTCGTGCCACGTTCCAACACCCCCCTGCTCCTTCGTTTTGCGCATATATTATGCAATGCCCTTACTCATAACACAGCACTTCCGGTTCGCCCTAAAGGACTTTATATGAACGTCTCATGCGCTCGTTGTCGTGTCCCTATGCACCTGTTTATTGCGTTTTGCCTCACACTGTTGCTCTCAGTCTTTGCAGCGCTCCCGGCGGAGGCGACCCAGCCAATTTCACATTGGGTCAATGCGCCACTCAACGCAATTTGAACGAAACCGGCCGCGAACAGGCACGACAAATTGGTCAATGGTTTCGTAACCAGACGATTGCAGTGACCCAAGTCTTAAGCTCGCAATGGTGTCGTTGCATGGATACGGCCACATTGGCCTTTCCCAGCCAAGTCACCGAAGCACCGGAATTCAACTCTTTTTTCAGCAATCGACAAGCCGAAGCGATGCAAACCCAACGCGCGCTGGCCCGATTTGCGCGGTGGGACGGTCCCGGGCTGATGGTGGTGATAACACACCAAGTAAACATCACAGCGCTAACGGGGATTGTGCCCCGATCGGATGAAGGTATCGTCGTTAAATACAAAAACGGGGCAGTTCAAGTCGTTCAAAGGCTTAATTTTGGCGTTCAATAAAACCAGGCGGAACCATTTACCCATGTCGACTACAATCGATTTGTTTATTACACCGATTCCCAAGAGTACATTATGTCGAAATTGTTGCCCGCCGTGGATCCCGATGGCTTGCTCGAATATTCGGTTGTCTACACCGATCGAGCTCTTAACCACATGTCGGCGCTTTTTCAAGGCGTAATGAATGATGTTTCCAGCGCGATGAAACGGGTATACAACGCCGACGCAACCATCATCGTACCCGGCAGCGGAACCTTCGGCATGGAAGCCGTTGCCCGCCAGTTTGCCCACGGAAAGCGGTGTATGGTTTTGCGCAACGGTTGGTTTAGCTATCGTTGGTCGCAAATCTTCGACATGGGAAACATTCCAGCCGACACGCGTGTGCTGAAAGCGCGCCCAATGGAAGCGGGGAGTCAGGCGGCTTTTGCTCCGGCGCCTATTGAAGAGGTTGTTCAGGCCATTCACGAATACAAACCCGATCTTTTATTCGCGCCACACGTAGAAACGGCCTCGGGCATTATGTTGACGGACAACTACCTGAAACAGGTCGGTGACGCCGTGCGGGCCAATGGCGGGCTGTTCGTTCTGGACTGCATCGCATCGGGCGCCATGTGGGTCGACATGAAAAGTTCGAATGTGGATATCCTGATCAGCGCCCCTCAAAAAGGCTGGTCGGCATCGGCCTGCTGCGGCCTGGTGATGTTAAGCGACCGCGCTTTGAACCGTATTGAAGAAACCACCAGTTCAAGCTTTGCATGTGATCTGCGCAAATGGTTGCAAATTATGCAAGCCTACGAAAAAGGCGGCCATGCCTACCACGCAACCATGCCAACGGATGCGTTGGTGGTATTGCGCAATGCCATTGCCCAAACCGAGGCGGAAGGCCTTGAGCAAACTAAAACGCGTCAGCGCGAATTGGGGCAAGCAGTACGCAAACTGCTGGGCGGATGCGGTTACAAAAGCGTGGCGGCGCCCGGGTTCGAAGCGCCAGGCGTCGTTGTAAGTTACACAACCAATCCGGATATCCACTCCTCCCGCGCATTCACGCAAATTGGCCTGCAAACCGCCGCCGGTGTGCCATTGCAATGCGATGAACCCGCCGATTTCATGACCTTCCGCCTAGGCTTGTTCGGCTTGGACAAATTACAGAATGTTGACCGCACGGTTGCCTTGTTCGCCGATGCGCTGGGGCAAATTGCCGCAACCTATCGCACGGAGCAACAGGCTTAAGCATCGGCTGCATTAGCGCTAACATTACGGGCGCCACAACCGGTGCCCGTATGCCTCCTTACCCATATCTTTATTTCCAGTAGAAATAAATATATTCTTTTATATTATTTCTAATTCTATCGGCTCATCTCTACAATGAAAAGCAGATTTTTAAACTCTCCTTTAAAAAGTGTTTTTCTATATGAGCCGTCTTACTATTCACACCCTCGATTCCGCCCCTGAAGCCGCTAAAGAGCGCCTGGAAACTGCGAAAAAGAACAACGGTTTTCTCCCAAACCTGATTGGCGTTCTGGCTAACGCACCCACCGCCCTGGAAACATACCAGGTTGTTGGCGGCATTAACGCCAAAACCGGCCTGACTCCGGAAGAACGTGAAGTCGTACAAATTACCGCCGCCACGCTGAATGGCTGCGGATTCTGCGTAGCAGGCCACACGGCTCTTTCACGCAAAAAACTGGGAATGCCCGAAGAAGTCATTCAGGCGTTGCGCAAAACCGAAGCACTGAACGACGCCAAATTAAACGCACTCGCCCAATTCACGATTGCTGTGATGGAAAACAAGGGCGATGTATCAGATGAAACATTACAAGCGTTTTTCGAAGCGGGTTATACCGAAGCCAATGCACTTGAGGCTGTGTTAGGCGTCAGTTTGGCAACCCTTTGCAACTACGCCAACAACCTGGCTCGCACCCCCATCAACCCTGAACTGCAACCCCACGCCTGAAGTTTGCAACCCACAGGTAATACTAGGACGTCAGCGCCATGAATCAATCAGAAGCAATCATCAATGCCATTTCCCAGCAGGCCCGCACCGAATTGCGCCCTCTGGCCGATGCCATCGACCGCGAAGGCTTCTACCCGGAAACGTATTTACGCGAGCTGGGCAAACTGGGAGGCTTTGCCGCTGCTATCCCAGAGGAATACGATGGTCTGGGGCTAGACCTGTCCACCCAAATTGATATCACCACATCAATTTCCCGTGAATGCGGCTCAACCGGATTCATGGTGTGGTGTCAGTCGACTTGTGCCTGGTATTTATTGCACTCCCCCAATCAAGAGGTTCGTGAACGTTACCTGAAAGACGTGGCGCGTGCCCGTATTTTGGCCGGAACGGGCATGTCGAATACCGTCAAGCATTTGGCCGGCATAGAAAAAATCAATCTACGCGCAGTGCGAACCGACAACGGCTATCAGGTAAGCGGGTCTTTGCCATGGGTTTCCAACATCAGCGCCGACCATCTGGCCCTGGTGGCCGCCTACGTGCAAGACGAGGGCTACATTATGTTCGCCGTACGTTGCGATACCCCCGGCGTGTCCCTGCGGCCTTGCCTGGAGTTTTCGGGCATGGAAGGCACACAGACTCTATGCCTCCGCTTCGACAAAGTGGCGCTTAACCAAACCGACATCATTGCCCACCCGGAGCAATTCGGTGATTACATTAAACGCATTAAACCAGGGTTCGTGCTCGGACAAACCGGCATGGGCTTGGGCATTATCGAAGCCAGTGTGGAAACCATAGAAGATACGAACGCCACACATGCGCACGTGAACGTCTTTCTCGACGATCAAGCCGACGATTTAAGCGCCGAACTTCAATCGTTGAAATCGCGCATTAAAGAACTGGCACAAGCCACCAAAAATGGCAACCCGGAAGTGCTGGATGTGTTAAAGGCGCGGCTGGCAACCTCCGAACTCTGCTTGCGTGCCACGCATTCGGCCGTATTGCATACCGGCGCTAAAGGCTATCTCATGAATCATCCCGCCCAGCGCCGCCAGCGTGAGGCCGTATTCGTCGCCATCGTTACGCCGGCGCTCAAACATTTACGCAAAGAGATTCACGCTATCGAACACCCCGACGAACAAGCTCAGGCCGCTTGATCTCATCCAATAACACCAGCAGCATCATGCAAACTCGCTCCGCCTCCGTCACTGACATCGTCTTGCAAGCCCACAACATTGAACTGGGTTATGTACGTACAAGCCAACCACGCCATACCGTCCTGACCGACTTTTCACTGACCGTGGCGCAAGGCGAAACCGTCGCCATTTTAGGCCCCAGCGGAGTCGGAAAATCGTCGCTGCTGCGCGTGCTTGCCGGTTTGCAAACTGCCCAGGCAGGCACGGTACATTTACACGGGCAATTGGTAAAAGGCCCCCACCCCAGGCTGGGCTTTGTCTTCCAGGACCCCAGCCTCCTGCCGTGGCTCAACCTGGAAGAAAACGTTGGTTTCGGGCTCGATTTCAAGCATCAGCCTCATTTAAGCGACCAGGAAAAACGCCAACGAATCAACACCGCCATTAATGAAGTCGGTTTAAGTACTGCCCGCAGCCGCTATCCTACCGAGCTTTCAGGTGGCATGGCCCAACGTACCGCACTGGCACGCTGCCTGGCGCGTCAACCGGAAATTCTCTTGCTCGATGAACCGTTCAGCGCCTTAGACGAAATTACCCGCGAAGAAATGCAGCAGTTACTGCGCAGCATTACACAAACACATCACGCCGCAGCCGTTTTGGTTACGCACGATATCGACGAAGCACTTACCTTAGCCGACCGCATCATACTCATTGGTCATCAACCCGGTCGCCTGGTTGGAGAATGGCGTATTCCGCTACCCCATCCGCGCGACGAAGCAATTGATGCACTTGAGCCTATTCGTCTTGAAATCGTGCATGCCTTGCGCAAAGCACGTCCCAAATCCGCAACCACGGTTGCCCACTGAGTTCTGATCACCATGAAAAAAACCGACCTCTCCCAAAACGAACCTGTCGCCACACAAGAGGCACGTCGTCAGTTTCTAAAATTATCATCGCTGTTTACCGCAGCAGGCGCGCTTCCCTTGCTTAATTTGCACAAGCAAGCGCGCGCAGCGGAAACGGATGCCCCCCTAAGAATTGGCTACCTGCCCATTACAGACGCCACACCATTATTGGTGGCCCATAACAATGGCATTTTCGAAGAACAAGGTATTAAAGTTGAGAAGCCGCGTTTATTCAGAAGCTGGGCGCAATTGGTTGAGGCCTTTCTGGCCGGGCAGGTCAACGCGGTACACCTGCTCTCACCCATGACGATCTGGGCACGCTACGGAAGCCAATCGAAGGCTAAGATCGTCGCGTGGAATCATATGTCCGGTTCGGGCCTAACCGTGCAACCGAACATCAACGACTTGTCCGACCTGGGCGGCACAACTGTCGCCATTCCCTTCTGGTATTCAATCCATAACGTCGTACTGCAACACCTACTAAAAAGTAAAGGCCTGGAATCGATCGCCGACGGCGAGCCGGGCCCCAAGCAAGTGAAGCTTGTTGTCATGGCACCATCCGATATGCTGCCGGCATTGGCCAACCGCCGCATTTCAGGCTATATCGTGGCGGAACCGTTCAACGCGGCGGCCGAACAATTGAAAGTAGGCAAAATCCTGCGGTTCACCGGCGACGTATGGAAAGACCACGCGTGCTGCGTTGTTCTAATGCACGAGGAAGACACAGTGAACCGCCCCGAATGGTCGCAGGCCGTAGTGAACGGAATTGTTCAGGCACAAGCCTGGATTCAGGACAACCGTGAGGAAACGGCGCGAATCCTGTCAAAAGAGCACGATCAGCGCTATACACCGCATGCCTATGAAACCCTGGCTGAAGTACTCGTTCCGGCAAAGCTCAATCGCGCCATGTATGAGAAAAACGGCGCCATCGTCAACACAGAATGGGAGGAAAAGCGCATTGACTTCCAACCCTACCCCTTCCCCAGCTACACCGAAGAGTTGGTGCGCCGACTGAAAGACACCCTGGTCTCCGGGCGCAATGACTTCCTGGCTGAGCTGGATCCTGCCTATGTTGCAAAAGACTTGGTTGACGACCGCTTTGCCCGCAAAGCGATCGAGTCAATCGGTGGTTTGCCGGTATTCGGCCTCCAGCCGGACTACGAGCGTCAGGAAATCATCACGGTTTAATCAGGAGTCTCCATGTTAAAAGCCCTTTCATTTTCTGTTCCAGGAAAACGCACCCTGTTGAGCCTGAGCGGCCTGCTGGTGCTGATCGGGCTGTGGTCGCTGGGAACCCGTTGGCTACAACAAGACATTGGCCTGGCAGGTTTGCTGGGCCCTGAAGAAACATTTCAAAACCTGTTCAGTTTGCTGGCAGATAATCAGCTTACCGTTCACACCTTAACCAGTATGAAACGGGTTCTGATTGGATTATTGCTGGCTTTGTTAATCGGCGTTCCCGTCGGCCTGGCCATTGGGAGTTCGCGCACACTTGAAAACAGCACCAGTAGTGCGTTTCAGTTTTTGCGCATGATCTCACCGTTGTCCTGGATGCCGATTGCCGTCATGGTTTTCGGCATCGGCGATGCCCCCATTTACTTCCTGCTTACCTTTGCCGCGGTATGGCCGATTATTCTGAATACGGCCGCCGGGGTAAAACAGCTGGATAAAAAATGGCTGATGCTGGCCAAAAGTTTAAGTGCCACCCGCTGGGAACTGCTTTCCCGTATTATCATGCCGGGAATCCTGGGCCACATCCTTACCGGTGCGCGTTTGGCAATCGGGATTATCTGGATTGTTCTGGTGCCCTGCGAAATGCTGGGGGTCAGCTCAGGCCTGGGTTACTTTATTCTGGATACACGAGACCGCCTGGCGTATTCCGAACTGATGGCCGTTATCGTGCTGATCGGCGCCCTGGGCTTTATGCTGGACACCATTGCCCAGAAACTGTACCAACGCTGGACCCATACGCCGCAAACTTAAGCCTGTTGCTCAGCCCGTTGCCGGTCTTGCTCACGAATGGCTTGCCGGAACCGGCCGGCAGCGTAATGGTAGAAAGGCTGGGGCGTAATCTGGCGGGAGACCACGGAAGCCAGCAACGATGCCAACAATAGCCAAAACAACATCGGCTGGCTACCAGTCATTTCCATTGTAATCACACTAGCGGTCAGTGGTGCCTGCGTTGCGCCGGCCAAAAATGCAGCCATGCCTAGCAACGCAAGCACTTCGGGGTCGGACAACCCATTAAAAACGTGCGCCAACTCGGCGCCAATTCCCGCGCCCGTGGTTAAAGCGGGCGTAAAAATCCCCCCTGGAATACCCGACCAATACGTCACAACTGTTGCCAACAACTTGCTGATGCCAAAGCCGGCTTCAACCTCAGCACCGCCCGATAAAGCCTGGGCGGCAATGCCGTACCCGGTTCCGTAAACCGTATGATGCGTTAACGTGCCAAGCGCCGCCAAGATCAGCCCTAGCAGGAAAGCCATTTGAATCGGGTGGCGTCGTATCCAGCCCCGCATACGAGAAGGCGCAAACGCGGCGGCACCCTTGGCCAATAACCTTGAAAAAAACCCGGCGGCCACACCGCAAATGCCGCCGGCCAAAACCACACCCCAGATTAACTGCCGATGAGCGGCCTGCGTATCAAACATACCAAAGTAAGGATTGTTCCCCATCAGTGCCACAACAATAAAGCCGCTAGCCAATACACCCAGCAGAACCATTCTTTGCCATTTGAACGATACGCCTCGCCCAAGCTCTTCAATGGCAAAAATAACCCCGGCCAAAGGTGCATTAAATGCCGCAGCCAAACCGCCTGCCGCTCCGGTGGCGATCAATTCCGAAGTTTGTACATGAATGAGCGGAACACCCAGCACTCTGCAACACTTTCCCCACGCCAGCATTAAAGCCGCCCCAACCTGAACCGACGGCCCTTCACGCCCAACCGAAGCCCCCGCGATAAGCGCCAGAAAAGTGAGCGGAATTTTCCATAAAGCCTGTACCAACGACACCAAACGACCACGCCCCGAATCATCCGGCAAAGACATCGCGGCAATCACCTGCGGGATCCCACTTCCGGCGGCAAAAGGGGCAAAGCGACGTGTCATCCAGCAGAGCAAAGCCAAACTACATGGAATAACAATCCACACAGCCCATGGCGCCAGCGCCACCCATTGCTGATTCAACTTAATGCCCCAATCCACCAAATGCGCGAATCCGATAGATACCAGGGAAACCAGCCCTGCCCCAACCAGCACCAGTGAAAACTGTAAAGAACGGCGTGAGAATCTATTTAAGTGACGGACTCGTCGGCGCAACGAAGCGCGTATCCGTTTAAGCGAAGAATCAGGATTTTTTTTTGTCGACATGCAAAAGGTTCGGAAAACAACTTAACGCGGTGGAAACAAACGATTAGAAAGGTCGGTCAGATTCCGGCGGTCTGTTTCAAGATTTAAAACCTGCATCACACGTTCCAGCGCCAGCCTGGCGTGATCGCGAGCGGCCTCACCCAAAGTATCAGGTTGAAGTTCAGCCAAGTGGCTGAGCACTTTCTGCAACCGTACCTGAACCTCGATCATCCCGGCACCATCCCGGGCAATAGGAGTAAAAAAATCGTTAAACACATCTTGCGGGTCGAGCGGCGGCATCCAGACATTTTCACACAAGGGTTTGCCTTCTTTGCCTGCCCGCCGGGCGTCGCTACGGCCATCGGCATGGTGCTCCCAACAAGACAATATCCGCACTGAACGGCTCAGAACATCAATGGCCGTTCCCGGATCATTCATGGCGGGAGACAGCGCACGCGACGCGATTTCAGCCAACACACACATCCCGTAGCGTGGATCCTGATCAAAAGACCGCTCGGCATCCAGCGAAAAAGCGCCTTGCAAGATGCCGCGTTGCTCGTCAGTCAGGGAGCCTTCAATTTTCGCCAACGGTGTGCTCGGATTTACAAAAGACCCAGGGGCGGCCAAAACATAGACCTTTACGCCCCATTCACAAGCGCACTCCGATAACTTTTGCGTATCGATATGCTCAACATAGGCCACTTTCCAGGCAGGCAGCGTCTGCGCCGTATCCGGGATTACCGAAAGGTTGGTTAAAGGGTTCGCCCCCAAACAAGGATGCTCAACCCAGTATTCAAGCGCAGCATGGGCCGCTTTTTCCACCCTTTCAGTTGTATTTCCCACCCGGCCGAAATGCGTTAGGTGGGAAATCCAGCGTAATAAGGTCAGCGCCACAATCAAAATCATGGCCAGTGACACAACAAACAACAATACCCGCCCGCCATCACCGTAAGCACCAGCATTCAAGCCCACAATACCCACCAGGCTGAAAAGAAACGCCCCCAGGAACGTCGATAGAACGTTCTGGGTGGTCGTGTCCTGCATAAGCAAGCGCGTTGCCCGGGGTGTCACACTGGACGTCGCAGCACTGTAGGCCGACACCATGACGGTGAGCGAAAACGTTGTAACGGCCAGCATACTGCTGGCCATAATATCGAGAATTTGGTCGACGGCATCGGCACCAATACGTCCGCCGAAATCAGCCGGGATATAGGGGTCAATCCAAATGGCCACCAACGCTGTCACAATAGCTAATAAGGAATACAACAAAGCCCGAACCCACAAGGTGCGGGAAAACTGCTTCAACAACCAGTCCCATTTGGAAATCATCGCCATAAGCCTTGTTCAGGATGGGGAATAAGGCAACGCACGTTTGTGGGCGGTGCGGCGAAAAATATCCACAATCCGCTCGAAAACATCCGGTGCAACCTCCTTCCCTTCAAGGAAGTCATCAAGTTGGTCGTAGGTGAGGCCAAACGCGTGTTCATCCGGTTTCTGAGGAGCCAGCGACTCAAGGTCGGCGGTTGGTACTTTATATACGAGGTCATCAGGGGCGCCCAATGCATGTGCCAGAGCTCTGACCCGCCTTTTCGACAAACCCGTAAGCGGCGTAAGGTCGGCGGCGCCGTCACCAAATTTGGTAAAAAAACCCATCAAGGCCTCTGCCGCGTGGTCAGTTCCCACCACGACCCCGCCATAAGCACCCGCAACGGCATACTGCGCAATCATGCGTTGGCGCGCCTTAATATTCCCCAAAACGAAATCCTCGTGAAAAGCATCCCGAAAGCCGGTACCCCCTGCTTTAACAGCCTGCAGCATTGAGTCGGATGCGGCCTTGATATTAACCGTGACAACCTCATCGGGTTTGATCACGTTCAGGCTCGCCTGGGCCTCACTTTCGTCTTTTTGTTCGCCGTAAGGCAAGCGCATGGCATAGAACCGCGCAGCCCCTCCTTGCGCGCGTAAGTTTTCAACCGCCCTTTGGCACAAACAACCCGCCACCAAAGAATCAACCCCGCCACTGACACCCAATACGAGAGAATCAATACGATGACGTTTCAGGTAATCGGCCAGAAAACCGGCGCGCCGGGAAATTTGCGCATCAACATCGAAGTGCTCATCAACACTCAATTCGGTTCTGATTTGATTCTGGAGGGAAATTTGTTCGGCAGACAACATGGGGCATCCTTACACGCTGAAAGCGGCATTTCAAAAGAGGTATGATAGCTGATGACTTATCCAATCATGCGATAACCATCGCTCTGTTGCACAACTCAACTATTAGGGAAACAACATATGTCTTTGAAGTTGCACGTCATTATCTGCAGCACACGCCCCACCCGTGTGGGCCCGTCGGTGGCGAAATGGTTTGCTGAATATGCCAAAAACCACGGTACCGGTTTTGATGTCAACCTGGTGGATCTGGCCGAGGTTGACCTGCCGCTGTTTAACGAACCAAACCATCCGGTGCAACGCAACTATCAGTTCGATTACACCAAGCGCTGGAGCGAAATCGTAGAATCAGGCGATGCATTTGTTTTTGTCACGCCGGAATACAATTACAACCCGCCCCCCTCTTTCTACAACGCACTCACTTACCTCAGCAAAGAGTGGAACTATAAAACATGTGGGTTTGTCGGCTACGGCGGCGCTTCCGGCGGTGTGCGGGCGATTCAATCGGCCAAAACGCTGGTGACCACCTTGAAAATGATGCCAATGACCGAGTGCGTTATGGTTCCCATGGTTGCCACCATGATCGACGATGACAAAAACTTCAAGTCGAACGAGTTAATAGAGAAATCGGCCGATGCCATGCTCATCGAGCTGAAGAAATGGGCGGCGGCAATCAAACCCATTCGCGGTTAATCCTTCATTTTTCATAGGGGTGATGCCATGTCTCAACCTACGCCTGTTGACCAAAACACTGAAACCGTCGCGCACTCACGAAATGTAGAGCGCCTGGTGGCGGGACAGCCCACATCAGACGGCGCAGGTGTACGCCTGACGCGTGTCATCACCCAGCATCTGCAACGAAGGCTCGACCCTTATCTTATGCTCGATGCTTTCGGCAGCGACAACCCGGATGACTATATCGCCGGCTTTCCAAACCACCCACATCGCGGGTTTGAAACCATTACGTACATGATTGCCGGCCGCATGCGTCATAACGATAGTCGCGGCAACGAAGGTATTCTGCAAAATGGCGGTGTGCAATGGATGACCGCCGGGCGCGGCATTATTCACTCTGAGCTCCCTGAACAGGAAGCCGGTGTAATGGAAGGGTTTCAACTGTGGCTGAACTTACCCGCCAATGAAAAAATGGGTGAGCCGGCCTATAAAGACATCCAAAACGACGACATTGCCGAGATACAACCCAATGCCAACGTAAAAGCACGCGTCATTGCGGGAACCAGCCATGGCGTAAGCGGCACAATTCAGCATCCGGTTACCCAACCCCTCTATCTCGATATCCATTTTTCCGGCCCAGGCCATTTCAGGCAATCACTTAAACCAGATCACAATGCCTTTATTTTTGTCTATCGGGGAGCGGTTGCCGTAAACGGTAAAAATATCCCCCTGAAGCATATGGCGATACTCGAAAACGACCCACAGGCCGACGGCGTCGTGATTGAAACCGACGATGCTGCAAAACTCATTCTAATCGCCGGTCGGCCGCTTAAAGAGCCCATCGCGCAATACGGCCCGTTCGTCATGAATACGCAACAGGAAATTATTCAGGCAGTTACGGATTTTCAGGAAGGTCGGCTAAATTGAACCAATGCCCCATTTTGGCGGCTTTGGTTTGCAGATAGCCTTCGTTATAACGATTGCGGTTAACCTGCAACGGAACGCGTGCCACCACTTCAATACCATTTTCACGCAAGGCATCAACCTTGCGGGGGTTATTGGTCATTAAACGTAATTGCGTCACCCCAAAATGCTCGAGCATGGGGCGGCACACGTCGTAGCGACGCATGTCTGCCGGAAACCCCAAGCGCACATTCGCCTCGACCGTATCAGCGCCTTCATCTTGCAGACTATAGGCCCGAATTTTATTGACCAACCCAATACCCCGCCCTTCCTGGCGCAAGTAAAGCAACACCCCCCGACCCTCGGCCGCAATTGCCTGCAAAGCGGCCTCAAGCTGGGCGCCGCAATCACAGCGCTGGCTAAAAAGCGCGTCTCCCGTCAGGCACTCGGAATGCACTCGCGCCAACACGGGCTCGGTGGTGCTTAAGTCGCCAAGCGTCATGGCGACATGTTCTTTACCGCTTTCGGGTGAGACAAAAGCGTGCAAAGAAAAAACAGCCCAGGGAGTGGGCAGCTTACAGGTGGCTACGTAGTCCAATTTGGTACTCTGAGAAACGGCAAATACGCCGCTTGCTGGGTTCGGCAAAAGCTAAAGATTAACATTCTTTGAGGGTCAGAGCAGATTCTGAAAATCAACCGATCCCGGATCGGTGTCCCATTGCCCTTGCGCCAGGGCCGCTCTTATGCGGCCAATCGCCTGAGCCCGCAACTGGGAGATGCGCCCTTCCGTCACACCCAATACGGCAGCCGCTTCTTTTTGGTTCAAGTCTTGTTCAAATTGCAACGACAGCAGAAGCTGCTCCCGTTCCGGCAACCGACTGATGGCGTCGACCAGCGCACTTCGGAGCCCTTGCGACATAATCTGCTGCAAGGGATTCGTCCAATGTTGAGCGGATTCATCCGATGGCAGGGCCTCTTCCGCAATACGCGTGCCTTCACCATGAAAACGAGACAAGTCCTCGTAATGTACAACCTGCACACCCTGGGCGCCCTCAAGCATTTCTTGATACTCCGCCAGCGACACGCCCAGCTCTTCGGCCAGTTCCGCCTCGGTCGCAGGGCGCATAAGACGCTGCTCCGAAGCATGAATCGCCTGTTCAATGACACGGCCTTTCGCCCGCACACTGCGCGGCAGCCAGTCTTGTGTTCGTAGCTCGTCGAGCATTGCACCGCGAATACGTGTTACGGCATAAGTTTCAAACTGCGCCTCAGGTACTTGCTGGTAACGCCGGACAGCGTCAAGCAAGCCCATCATGCCGGCCTGTAACAGATCGTCGAGTTCGACGCTGGACGGTAGCCGCGAGATAAGCTGCAGGGCAAGCCGCCGCACCATAGGTGCGTGTTCGGTTACGAGCTGTTCTTCAGAAACGGGCATTCGCTGGAAAGACAATGAAAAAAACCTGAAATAGCATTTTCGCCTGAATAAGCGTCGGCAAACTGGCTGATTTACACCCCATTAGCAGTGTAATTCCCTTCTTTGGCCTGCTTAACCGGAAACAACCCTAAAGATTACCTACACAGTGCCGTTAAGCGGTTCAGGCATGCATCTTAACCTGAATGCGCTCATACTCCGGGAGTCAGCCCAATGATTAACTCAGTTTCAACCAACTTTGCCGTTTCCGCCGGTACGCCGGTAACAACTGATACTGCACCGGTGCTGAATCGACCGGAGCCCGCTCAAAAAGTGACCGCAGCCGAACGCGCGCTGGACGGCCGGTTAAGCCCGGACGCCGAGCAACCGAATCTTACTGCCGACGCTACCAACAAAGCGCTAGAGGAAGTGAACGGACATTTACAGGCTTGGTCAACGGGAATGCAGTTCAAGTTCGACGAAGAAGCGCAGCGAATTGTTGTGTCTATTATCGACAATCATAGCGGTGAGGTACTGCGCACTGTCCCTTCGGAAGCCGTATTGCAGGTTGCAAAAAATGATTGTACAAATGCAAGGCCAGGGTGTGGATACCAAAGTATAAGCAATCAATTAATTCATTGACTGCTTGGTTAAAAGGCAATCTGGAAAAGTAACGACGCATTTGGCAGCAGACACCGGCTTTGAAATACGCTTTGTCGAGTCAAAATAGCGTAACAGGAGATTCAAGAAAATGGCTATTTCCGTAATCGGCGTTGGATCCGGGCTTCCGCTCGACGAACTCCTTTCCGACCTAAGAGCAAGTGAAAACATCGCATTGCAGCAAATCAAAACGCGGCAAGCCGATGTTCAAAACCGCATTTCAGCCTACGGAAAAATAAAAAGCGCGTTCGAAGCTTTTCAGAAAGCAGGACAAACGCTTTCGAAAGAAGGCACGTTCGGCGCTTTCAAAGCCAATACAAGCGCGGAGTCATTCAGTGCCACGGCGGAAACAAGTGCCGTCTCGGGCCAATACAACATCACCGTAGAGTCGTTGGCCAATACGCAAACACTGGTCGCCCAAGGTTTGGCAAGCCGCACCGACGCCAATGGCACCGACGGTGTGATCACATTCACTTTTGGCGACGGCTCAACCAAAACGCTCGACCTCACCGGAAAAGACACGTCAATCGACGGCATTATCGAAGCCATTAACGCCGACGACAGCCTTGGTGTGCAGGCCACTGTATTGAACGACGGCTCGGCCACCCCCTATCGTCTTATGCTGTCGAGCACGGAAACAGGTACAGACGCCGCAATTACACAAATTGACATCACCGGCAACACCGACGGCGCAGGCAGCCCTTTGGAAGATTTGCTCAATTTCGGTACGGCAGGCTCCACTTTGCAGGAACAAGCGGCATCCAATGCCGAAATTACGGTCAACGGAATTACGATTACCAGCCAAACAAATTCTATTGAAGACGCGATTGAAGGTGTAAAGCTCAATTTAACGGAAGCGAACCCGGGCAAAATCGAAACATTGTCCATCACTCGCGACGACAGCACGGCAAAATCGTCCATTGAAACCTTCGTCAAAGCGTATAACGCGCTTCAAGGCACAATTAAGTCACTTACGTCGTACAACACCGAAACACAAACGGCCAACACGCTCACCGGCGACTCAATGGCCCGGCGTATTCAGAACGAGGCCCGTGAAATTGTCAATTCGTTCACCTCTTCAGGCGACGTCAGAACGCTGTCGCAAATGGGCATTACAACGAACTTGACCTCAGGCGAACTCACCATTGATCAGGAAAAACTAACGGCGGCGCTGGAAAACAACCTGGGTGATGTTCAGAATCTTCTGACCGGCGGCAATGGAATTGCCACCCGTCTTGAACAAAGTGCCGAGAATATCCTGGATGCAAATGGGCTTATAGCGGCGGCAACCAACGGCGCCAAGAGCATTTCCGAACGACTGCAAGAACAGTTCGAAACAACCTCTGCGCGCATTGATGCCCGCATGGCAAATTACAAGCAACAGTTCTCGGCGTTAGACGGCATGATTGCCGAAATGAACTCTTTAAGCAGTTATCTAACCCAACAAATGGGTATGTTGGGAAATCTCAGCAGCGGAAATAAAGAATGACCTATTCATTTGCACGCGGCCCCCGGGCAACTCGTTCCGCCAATGCCTACGCCAGCATAGACCTTGAAACCAAGGTCATGAGTGCCAGCCCTGAACGCCTGATTACCCTGCTATACGACGGCGCCCTTGCCGCCATGGCGAAAGCTAAACTGTATATGCAAAACAATAACGCAGCGGGTCGCGGCACAGCGATCTCCAAAGCTATTGAAATCGTTGACTGCGGGTTGAAGGCCAGCATCAATACAGAAGCCGGTGGCGAGGTAGCGCAGAGCCTGATCGCCACTTACGAGCTCATCACACGTAATTTGCTGCTTGCCAATCTGAACGCCGACATTGAACGACTTGAAGCGGCCGAGAAAGCTCTCTCTGAAATTGCCGATGCCTGGCGATCTGCGGTCGATGTAAAAAAGCCCGCGGCTGTGGCCTCGTGAACGTTACGTTACGAAATACACAAGCGGACACACCTACGCTGTTAATCCCACCTATACTTACTTCCGACCTATGTTCGCCGACAATATCGCCATGAGCCGCTCGAAGTCTATATTGAATCAATACAAAATCATCGCCAACCTGTCGGGAAAAATGGTTCAGCTGGCGCGCGACAACCAATGGGATGAGGTGGTCGCCACCAGCCGGGAATACTCGGTTGCGGTGCAAGAATTGCGCCAATACGAACCTCTGGACGACCACGACCGCCTTGCGCGTAAACCCTTGCTGCAAAAAATTCTGCGTGACGATGCCGAAATCAGAGACCTTGCGGCGCCTGAGCTGGCCCGACTGGGCTCACTGCTGGGCAACATGAAGCGCCATCAGAATGTTTTGCAAACCTATCTGGCACCGCCTAAACCCAGACCATGAGCGTAAACGGTCCGTCCGGTCTGGGTACTCTGCTGGTTCAGCGTCTGGATGCTGTTCTTGGCACTTCATTATCTCAACAAACCAATTTAGTGAATGGCGCAAGACCCGACGCCATTACTCAAACACCTGAAGCACAACGCAACGACGCCGCCCAGAACAGGGTTACCCGTGACACCCGGGAGGCCATTGATCAGGTTCAGCGTCACGGCGAACGGGCAACCCGCCAGGCGGTGGAGCGCGCCAAGATCGACGCGCACAAGTCATTGCTTGAGGGCGGAGGCGACCAACCCAACACCCGAGCCACTGCCTCGGCGCCAACCACTCTGGGGGCCGCCGCACGCACAATTTTGGCGTTACTGCAAAACTTCCCGGAGCAAGCAGCTGTTGTGCGCGGTCAGCAGCCACTCATTCAACCACAAGGGAAAGCAACCCAGAATCCCGGCAATGCGCCCACAAATACACAAAGTAGCGCCTCAGGCCAGGGTGCGGCACAAGCACGGGGCGCATCATCATTGCCACAAACGCACATATCCTCTCAAGCATTGGCTCAGACGTTAAGCCAAACTGTACAGTCGAGCGGATTGTTTTACGAATCTCATTTAAGCGCTTTATCGTTCGGCAAATACGCCGCATCGGCGCTGCGCGGCGAACCTCAGGCCCAGCTTGCCGGCGGATCGAATGCGCAGGCCGGCGGGCAAGCTCCGGCGTCAACTTCCCAACCGGCCGCGCATTCCCAAGGCACGTCGCAGCCAAGCGCATCAAACGCCCAACCGGCCCAAACGCCATCAACACAAGGGGGCGCCGGCAGCTCAACCGCCCTCCTTCCCCGGGCAGAGTCAACCACCAGCCCTTTACAGCAAACACGCCAAGCCCCTGCTTCTTCAGCGGCAAATACAAGCACTTCACCGGGGACGGCCGCAGGCACAGGCACTCCCGGCTCAGGCATCGCATTAGCCGCCCTGCACCCTGAAACGCACACGCTTGTTCGCCAACAACTTGAAGTTTTGGCCAATCAAGGTTTCATATGGAAGGGTGAAGCATGGGCCGGCACCGATCTGGAAATGCACATACAGCGGCGTGAGCCGGACTCTAACGAACAAAACGCCGATTTCGCACACTGGGCAACGCGTTTAAAGTTAACGCTTCCCAATCTTGGCGAGGTCGACGTTCGCTTAAACCTGAACGGTGCTTCGCTTCAAATGGCCATTGTGGCCCCGGAGTCTGCACCTATTTTGAAAGAAAACACGCCCGCGCTGCACCAGCGCCTTGATCTGGCCGGGCTTCAACTGGCGCAAATTACTGTAGCCCAGCACCAAGCAATGGTGGAAGATAATAGTGAACAGGCCGACTCTACCCACCCAAGGTAAGCGCAGTTCAGCTGTTGCCATTACCTATGATAAAAAAGACAGTGCCCCAAAAGTGGTGGCCAAGGGCTACGGCTCTTTGGCGGAAAACATCATCAAAACAGCACAAGAACACGGGCTGTATGTACATGAATCACCCGAACTGGTTGGCCTGCTAATGCAAGTGGATCTCGATCAACATATTCCGCCGGAACTCTACCAAGCCGTTGCAGAGCTGCTTGCCTGGCTTTACGCGCTTGAATCGAGAGACGGCGAGTTTACCGGCGAAGCATAACAACACGCTGCGTACATATTTAAACCGGCATACTCGCAATTTCCTGATAGGCCGCTACCAAGCGGTTTCGAACCTGTACCGTTGCCTGAAATGCAACACTGGCTTTTTGCATGTCGATCATCACGTCGTTCAACGAAATGTCGGGCGCCCCAAGCTGAAAAGCTTTGGCTTGTGAAGTAGCTTGCGTTTGCATGTCGGATACTTTATGCAAAGACCGCTGCAACTCTGCGGCAAAGCCCCCGGGCTCAGCAACCGGCCCGGCCGCTTTTCGTTCGAACCCCGACGCTGCGTCGGCAACCGATCGCATCTGGGCAAGCACATCCTCAATGGCTGATAGCTGTGAAACACTCATGAAGCTTTCCATATAAACGTCAAGATGACGCGTTTACTATAACGCCGCCAAAGGCTTTCAAAGCCGGTTAACAAACGGCAAAAATGGCTGTTTTTCATCAATAAACCATGATAGCCATTCCGCACCGCGCTTCTAATAACACACTAAACTCTCCCGTCACGAAGCCGTTAACCGGAAAAAGCACCCAAAAGTGGTGCTTTTCTAAGCTTGGTCGAAGATCGATACACGCAATAATCCAGTCTCCGATTATTAACGTTGTATCGAATGCGTACTTTGTCTTTCACCCAGCCAATCCGTTTGCCCAGCTCAATCGCTCTGCAAGCCCGAGGTGATCGATGAGCCAGGCGTCCGCTTTGCTGGCTCGTTTCCCCGCCGCTGCAAAATTGGGCCAGCTTCCCAAGCCGGTTCTTATTGGTATTGCGTCGGGCATCCTGGCCTTAATTGTTGTTATTGCACTCTGGGCTCGACCGGCCGACTACAAGGTTTTGTTTTCAAACCTGGAAGACCGCGATGGTGGGGCGATTGTTGCCGCCTTAAGCCAAATGAATGTGCCGTACCGTATTTCCAACAACGGAACTGCTATTCTTGTCCCCGCCGATCAAGTTCACGCCACGCGTCTGCAACTTGCGGAACAAGGTTTACCCCAAAGCGGTGAAGTGGGCTTCGAGCTCCTCGATAATACCCAGTTCGGGGCCAGCCAGTTTACCGAGCAAGTCACCTATCAACGTGCTCTTGAGGGCGAACTTGCCAGCTCGGTCGAAGCAGTACACAGTGTGAAAAGCGCCCGCGTTCACCTTGCTATACCACGCGAATCGCTGTTTGTACGTCAACGGCAAGATCCCACAGCGTCCGTCCTGATTACGCTCTATCCGGGGCGAACGCTTAGCGAAGCCCAGGTTTCAGCAATAACCTGGCTGGTTTCCGCAAGCATCCCCAAACTATCGCCTGAAAAAGTATCGGTAGTCGATCAAACCGGCCGCTTGTTAACTCAACCGTCCGGGGAAGCGGGTCTGCAAAACAATCGCCGATCCCTTATTAATGACGTCGAACAGCGCACAGTAGAGCGCATTATGAATCTACTCACTCCACTGGTCGGGGCGGGCAATGTCCGGGCTCAGGCCAGCGCCGACTTCGACTTTTCAGTACGCGAACAAACTTCCGAAGTCTATCGCCCGAACCAAACACCCGGTGAAGCGGCGGTTCGCAGCAAACAAATCAGTTCGTCGGACCAATACGATGTTTTACCGCCGGCCGGTGTACCGGGCGCGTTAACCAACCAGCCACCGGTCAACGCGCAAGCGCCGATCGTTGAACCGCCTGCGGCCCCGGACGACGCAGCCGCGCAAAACAACGAAGCCGACAATGCCAACAACAACCAAAACGGCAACGCGAACAACAACGCGCCCGAAGGGCCGGCGTCGATTCAGCGCGACTCTACCGTCAACTACGAAGTTGACCGCACAATCAGCCATGTCAAGGGCCCTGCAGGCTCACTTCGTCGCCTGTCTGTCGCGGTCGTGCTGAACCATCGGCTTAACCAGGAAGGCGAATACGAGCCCCTACCCGAGGCCACTTTGGCAAACATCGAACAAATTGTGCGCGATGCGATGGGCTATTCGCAAGAACGCGGCGACACTGTCACCGTCATCAACAGTCCGTTTTCGGAAAATCAACAGCCTGAAATTCCGGTTTGGAAAAATCCGCATTACCACGACCTTGCACTCGAGGCACTTGAGTACCTGTTGATTGCTCTGGCTGTGTTCATTGTGTGGCGCAAAGTACTGCGGCCGTTGATACAGAGCCTGGCCCAGACTCGCGTCGCAACCGAACCGGCCGAGCCGGACTCTTCAGCCGCCGGTGCGCTGCGACGCAGCACTGAGGCTGACGAAATGCGGCGAGCATCGGATATTTCCCGTTACGAAGAAAACCTGAAATCCGCCCGCGAACTGGCCGAGAAAGACCCTCGTGCGGTTGCAATGGTACTAAGAGCATGGATGGATAAAAATGGCAAACCTTGAAAATGAAATGGAGCGCTGCGCCGTTTTGTTGATGTCCCTGGGCGAGGACGTCGCGGCGGACGTTTTCAAACATCTTTCCGCGCCCGAGATCCAGCGGATCAGTGGTGCCATGGCGAACCTTAAGCAATTCACCCGCAAAGATGTGGATCAGGTTATCTCGGAGTTTCGCCAAGAGGCTGACCAGTTCATGGCGGTTTCGATCGGCTCGGAAGACTACATTCGTTCGGTACTGACCAAGGCATTGGGCAATGACCGTGCCGCCGGACTCATCGAAGACATTCTTGATGCCGACGCCGGTGCAGGGGGTATTGATGCACTAAATTGGCTCGATGCGAATAGTGTTGCGGAACTGATTGCCGACGAACACCCGCAAATTATCGCAACGATTCTGGTGCACCTGGAGCGAGACCGGGCTTCTGCGGTACTTGAGCTCTTGCCTGAGCGTTTGCGCAACGACGTCATGCTGCGTATCGCCACATTTGGCGGGGTACAACCGGCCGCTCTGTCTGAGTTAACCGACGTGCTGAATAATCTGCTCTCGGGCCAGGGCGCCAAACGCAGCAAACTGGGCGGCGTTCGTACCGCCGCCGAAATTCTAAACTTCATGAGCTCCTCCGAAGAGGAAATAGTGATGAGCAATCTGCAGCAGCTCGACGCAGATCTTGCCCAACGCATTTCAGAGGAAATGTTTGTGTTCGAGAATCTTGTGGATATCGAAAACACGGCTATTCAACTCATCCTCAAGGAAATCAACACCGACGGGCTCACGATCGCACTCAAAGGCGCGCCGGAAGAACTGCGCGAAAAATTCCTCGGCAACATGTCGAATCGCGCGGCAGAGATGTTGCGTGACGACCTGGAGGCCCAAGGTCCTGTACGAATGTCCAAAGTCGAAGAAGAACAGAAGAATATTCTGGGTGTTGCACGGCGACTCGCAGAGTCAGGCCAAATCAGCCTGACCCGACTTGGAAATGACGAATATGTCTAACCCAAACGCGTCTAACTCGAACTCACCTATGGCCTGGCGGCGCCTGGAACTGCATGAACTAAGCAGTCAGGCAAGCGGTCGCGTTGCTCAACCGGTTAACGAAAACAATTTGAAAGAGCCTGGCCGAGCGCGCCAGTTCTCTCCTGAAAAGCTCAACCGCGCCGCGCTGCGTGCGAACGCGCCTGCCGAGTCGGACATACCCCAAGACGTACTTCAGGAACTTGAACGTATCAGCCTGAACGCGCGCGAAGAAGCCACCCGAAAAGGTTTTGAGCAGGGCAAACAACAAGGCCTGAAAGAAGGTCGTGCAGCCGGGCACGCAGAAGGCTTTAAAGCAGGTCACGATGAGGGATATCAGGACGGCCATAAAGAGGGGTACGAAAACGGTCTGCGCGAAGGTCAAACCTTGTCGGGCGAAGAAGCCCGAAAAATGAAAATACTGGCCGACAACCTGGGCGAATCTCTCAGCCGGATTGATCAACAAGTCAGCGATGCATTGGTAACACTGGCTCTGGATATTGCGCGTCAGGTTATTCGTACCGCACTTGCGGCTCGGCCCGAATACATTATTGAAACCGTACAAGACATTCTTCTTACAGAAACATCGGACCAAGGCTTCTTGTGCATCCGCATGCATCCCGACGATATCACTATCGTACGCCGCCACCTTAAAGACGACCCTCGTCTTCAAAAATGGCAACTATTAAGCGATGCAACCATTGAGCGCGGCGGCTGTATGGCCGAAACGTCTTTAGGCAGCATCGACGCCACCTTGCAAACACGCTGGAGCCGCGTGGCCGGGCTTTTGCAGGAAAACACTCAATGGCTGGAGGAAGGCTGATGGGCGAGCCCGCACTACCCTCCACCGCCCAACATTGGTTCGACCGGCTTGAAACGGCCTCGAACCTGGTCAGTACCACTGAGTCCTGGAACGCCTATGGTCGCGTCACCCGTGCCACCGGCTTAATTCTGGAAGCCACCGGATTACGTCTGGCCGTGGGCGCGGCATGCCGTGTGGAAATTTCCGCCCGCCACGGTCAATGGGCCGAAGCGGAAGTGGTGGGTTTTCATGGCAACACGTTGTTTCTGATGCCACAAAGCGATATATCGGGCCTGCCGCCGGGCGCACGCGTCATGCCCGCCGAAACGGCTGTTTTAAACACCCCCAACACTCAAAAACGGGGAAACCAGCGCCCTTCAGCCATTACCACTCAAGCGCGCCATTTGCCGGTTGGAGACGCTTTACTGGGGCGCGTCCTCGATGGCGCCGGTCGACCGCTCGATAATCTGGGGCCATTGAAAAATGTTGCGCAAGCCCCGCTCAGCGCCGTCGCGCTCAATCCGCTTGAACGCGCGCCCATTCGATCCGTCCTCGACGTCGGTGTGCGCGCTATCAACGGTTTGCTCACCGTGGGCCGCGGCCAACGCATGGGCTTGTTTGCCGGATCCGGTGTGGGTAAAAGCGTGTTGCTTGGCATGATGGCACGCTACACAAAAGCCGATGTCATTGTGGTGGGATTAATCGGCGAAAGGGGTCGTGAAGTACAAGAATTCATTGAACACAACCTTGGGCCCGACGGCTTGCAGCGGTCTGTTGTCGTTGCCGCACCAGCCGACGTCTCACCCCTTTTACGCATTCAGGGCGCCGTTTACGCCACGCGACTTGCCGAGCATTTCCGCGATGACGGGAAAAACGTTCTGTTGATTATGGACTCCCTGACACGTTACGCCATGGCGCAGCGGGAAATTGCATTGGCGATTGGTGAACCGCCCGCCACGAAAGGCTACCCTCCTTCCGTTTTTGCCAAATTACCTGCGTTGGTGGAACGTGCAGGAAACGGCGCCCCGGTGAACGGCAAACCGGCCGGCTCCATTACCGCGTTCTACACGGTACTTACCGAAGCCGACGACCAGCAGGACCCAATCGCCGATTCGGCAAGGGCCATCCTGGACGGTCACGTCGTGCTTTCGCGTCAACTTGCCGAAGCCGGCCACTACCCCGCAATTGACATTGAAGCGTCGATTTCAAGGGTCATGGCGGGCATCGTGCCCGGAGAGCGCATCACCATGGTGCACCAGTTCAAACAAATGCTTTCCCGCTACCAACGTAATCGCGACTTACTAGCGGTGGGTGCCTACAAAGCGGGAAGCGACCCGAAAATTGACGAAGCAATTCACAAATACCCCTGGCTTGAAGCTTTTCTTCAGCAGGGGATGCAAGAGCGTGTTGACTATGACGCCGCCTGCCACGATCTCGCGGCGTTAATGGGGCAAAAAAATTCAGGAGGACTAAATGGCTAAGAATTCCGCATTAACGACCCTGATCGACCTCACCAAAGATAAAACCAATGACGTTGCGAAACAACTACAAAACCTGACATCCAGCCGCCAGAGCGCGCACGAGCAGCTTGAAACATTGCACACCTACCGACAAGATTACGCCCAACGCCTTCAACAAGCGATGACCACCGGCTTGTCAGCGGCGAATTATCACAATTTTAGGCAGTTTATCGCCACTTTGGACGAAGCTATTTCGCAGCAAAATAAAGTCGTGGCGCAAATTGACGCTAACGTCGAGCTACGCAAGAAAGAGTGGGTCGACCAAAAGCGGCAGCTATCGTCCTATGAAACGTTGTTAAGCCGCCAGGAACGGCAGGCCGCTCAACGCGAGAATCGAATTGAGCAACGCACGAACGACGAATTGTCCATGAACCTTTTTCGCCGCGCGCACCACAGTCATTAACGGAGCACTCACAGCATGAACGCACCTACACCGGTTTCCGCGCTGAACGTACTGGCCCGTCCTGAAAGAAGCGCGCCGCCTCAAGCTTCAGCCAACGAGGGCGGCACGTCATTTTCAAACGCTCTGGAACAACAGAAAAAAGCGGTTGCGCAGAACGAAAAGCCGTCTAATGACGCACGCCCAACGGAATCGAAGCCCGGAACTGCGAACGAACAAACCATTGACGAGCGCAATTCGCACGCAAACGAGAGCGCAGAGCAAGAGGCCAATCGATCGGCGCGCAGCGAAGCTCCGACAGAAAAAACCGTATCCGACACGACAAACAGCGACAAAAAGGCTGAAGATAACAAACTGCGCGGCAACGAGGAAAAACAGCTCGCCGCCTCTGCCCAAACGAAGGCCTCGCTTGAGTCAATGATTCACGGACTGGCCCCCACTACCGTTGAAAAAGCAATGGACCAACCCACGGCGTCCGATCCAAAGCATGCGCTGGAAATAAATCCTGCAATAACGGAAAAAACGACAAACAGAAGTATTTCCGCCAATGAAATTCTTGTCGACAAATCGGCAACGAATCCAGTAAAAAATCGAACTGCAGCCTTAGGCGAAATGCAGGAAGCCATTAACGACGCGTCTTTTAACGGCAAAAGCAACCGGGAAGCGAGCCTGCTCAGCGTGCAAACCGCCGGACATCAGGCAGGCGCAGCGATTGTAAAAACCAATGGACGCACCGATACAGCGCAAACTGAATTGCTGAATGGCCGCATCAGTGCTCATAGGCTCGACGGCACCAACCCACAACAAATCGAAGCCGCCTTTAATCGGTCCGAAAATACCTCCGCATTCCTTGACCGTGTTGTCGAGGCGCGACGCATGAGCGGACAGCAATTATTGCAAAGTACGCTACACAGCGACATAGCTGCCACAGCCGCCGAACGCACGGCAGGGGGTTCCGAAGCTGTTTCAGGCATCCTCATGGGAAGCTCGAACACCACTGCTTTTTCACTCGGATCGGCAACAGTGTCGACACCCATGGGTCACACACAATGGGGCCGCGACTTCAGCCAGCAGGTCAGTTCGTTTGGGCAGCAGCTCAGAAACGGGCTGCAAACCATCGAGTTACGCCTGGACCCGCCCGATTTGGGGCCGATTCGCATCTCCTTGAGCATGTCTGACAACGTCGCCCAGGCTTCGTTCATTTCCCCTCATGCTGCAGTGCGTCACGCTGTGGAACAAGCGCTTCCGCAATTGCAGGAGCAATTAGCGCAAGCAGGGATCTCGTTAGGACAAACATCGGTCGGTGAACAACATCAGCCAGGGCAAGGATCCCAAAACACGGCAATGTCGAACACCACAACAACCGCATCGTCATCCGGTGACGCTCATGCCGCTGACGAAACAGCCCAACCCCAGATTGCCGCCCAGCGTTCTCACAATGGGCAAGTTGATACCTTTGCCTAATCTGTTTGAGTTGTAGAAAATTAATGAAATTACTGAAACTTAGCTTACTTGTCGTTGCCATTATTGCCGTTACCCTGGGCAGCACGTTTTATTATTTGTCGGCCACCGGTGTTTTGGGCGCCTCGGAAGCGCAAGCCCAAAATACGCTGGAAACGCCTCCACCCATCAAACCTATTTTCCTGCCGCTGGAACCCTTTACCGTTACGTTGCGCGACAACGATAGTTTGAATCGCATTCTGTATGTGGAAATTACCTTGCGAACGGGCGATGAAGCATCGAAGCTGCATCTGGAACAATATATGCCTGAAGTACGTAACCGCATCATCACGGCACTTTCAAGCTACTCGCCCTCATTTCTGCAAACAAACGACGGCCGTGCAACCCTGGCCCGGGAAATACAGGTCTCTTTACAAGAACCTTACGAACCCGACCCCACCAAAGCAAAACTCTCCAGCGTGTTGTTTACCGCTTTTGTGATCCAGTAAATGTCGTACTCCAACTTTCTCTCGCAAGACGAAGTCGATGCCATTATCGCCAATATGACCGGCGAGGACGCCAATGCGTCCAAAAAATCGGGTACAGCCGATTCCGGCGTTCGTCCGTACGACTTAAGCTCGCCCGACCGGGTGGTGCGGCATCGCATGCACACGCTGGAGCTGATTCACGAGCGCTTTGGCCGGCGCATGCGCGCCGTGCTATTGAATTTCATGCGACGTAACGCCGACATCACGGTGTCGGCAATTCGCATACAAAAATACTCCGATTTCGAACGCAACTTGCCTGTTCCAAGCAATCTGAACATGATTGCCATGAAACCGCTAAGAGGCACCGCACTATTCACATTCGATCCCAATCTCGTGTTCCTCATCATCGACAGTATGTTTGGCGGTCACGGCCGCTACAACACGCGGGTGGAAGGACGGGATTTCACAACCACCGAGCAACGCATTATCAGCCGCCTGGTGAACGTGACACTTGACTGTTACAAGGGGTGCTGGGAAAGTATTTACCCGCTTGAACTGGAGTACATTCGATCGGAAATGTACACCAAGTTCGCCAGTATCACGAGCGGCAATGAAATCGTTGTGGTCTGCTCCTTCCAAATTGAAATCGGCGCGGCCGGCGGGCACTTGAACATCTGCATTCCCTACTCCATGATCGAACCGGTTCGCGACGTGCTGTCGCGACCGCTTCAAGACACCACACTCGAATCCACCGACCAACGCTGGATGCAGCAACTTTCCGGCGAAGTACGCAGTGCGGAGGTTGAACTGGTTGCCGAATTCGGACACATCGACACCACCGTAGGTGGATTGGTCCGAATGAAAGTAAACGACATTTTGCCGCTTGATTTGCTTCCAAATATTGTTGCCCACGTTGGAGGTGTACCGATACTGGAATGCGGTTACGGCACCCATAACCATCACTACGCTTTGCGGGTAGAAAAAACCTTGTCCCCAGCGAAAACTGAATTTACTCGAGCTTCTCACCATGACTGATCCGACTCACGATCCCGATAAAGACCCGAACCAAGAAAACGCCCAGGAAACACCTGAGGAGCTGGATACGGATTGGGCTGCCGCCCTGTCAGAACAAGCTGCGGGCACCCAAGGCACCCAGGCGGACGGTTTGAAAAGCGACATGGATGATTGGGCTGCAGCGCTTGCCGAGCAAACCGCTGCAACGCAGCCGCAAACCGACGACACCGTGGAAGACGCCTCGGCACAAGACAACCCTGCAACAGAGCAAGCAGAAACGAGCGCCTCCGAACAAGGCCTTGACCCAAACCTCGCGCGCCCTGCAGCAGAACAGGTCTTCCAGCCGCTTTCAAGCGCAACCACCGGTGTTGGCAGCGACATCGACATGATTATGGATATCCCCGTTCAACTCACTGTTGAACTGGGTCGCACCAAGCTCACCATCAAAAACATCCTGCAACTAGGCCAAGGCTCCATTGTCGAGCTCGACGGCCTGGCGGGTGAACCGATGGATATTTTCGTAAACGGGTATTTAATTGCCCAAGGCGAAGTGGTCGTGGTTGATGACAAATACGGCATTCGTCTGACCGATATTATTACGCCGTCAGACCGACTACACCGACTGAATAGTCGTCGATAATCATGGAAGCGCCCGAAGTCCTTCAACCTATTCTTGCGCTGCTTTTTATTCTTGCGCTTATTTTAGGCGGGGCATGGGTTGCACGCCGTACGGGCTTGTTGAAAACACGGGGCAAAGCAACCGCCATCCGCGTTGTAGGGTCCCAAAGCCTCGGTGGACGCAGTTTCATCTCGATTGTCGAGGTCGAAAACGCACGCCTGGTCATTGGTGTTACGCCGCAAAATATTTCCTTGTTGCATACGCTGGAAGATAAAGCAACAACCAACTCAAACCCTTCCGACGCATAAATACACGCTGTCATGAACCGTCTGTCCGGCGCCTTTCCCTGCATGAAAAGCTTTGCTCTTATCAGCCTGTTGTTGATATTGGCATTGTTATGCCAAGACGCAATGGCCCAAGCCACCCTGCCCGCGTTCACCACAACGCCCGGGCCAAACGGTGAGCAAACCTATTCACTCAGTCTGCAGACCTTATTACTGCTGACGATGCTATCGTTTCTGCCGGCCATGTTGCTTATGATGACCGGCTTTACACGCATTATTATCGTTCTGAGCCTGCTTCGAAACGCTATGGGTACCGGTGCTTCACCGCCAAATTCCGTACTCATCGGCCTTGCGCTGTTCCTGACCATTTTCGCCATGTCACCGGTACTCGACGAAGTCTATACAACGGCTTACCTGCCTCTCAGCCAAGGAGAACTTTCGTTCGAAGCGGCACTGGCTGAAGGTGCGCGTCCGTTTCACGCGTTTATGCTGAGCCATACGCGCGAAACCGATTTGTCCCTGTTTGCCAACATGTCTAATGCCGGCGAGTTCCAAACCCCGCAAGATGTGCCGTTGCGCGTATTGGTGCCCGCTTTTGTTACCAGCGAACTTAAAACTGCATTTCAAATCGGTTTTACGATTTTCATCCCGTTCTTGATAATTGACCTTGTCGTGGCCAGTGTGCTGATGGCGCTAGGGATGATGATGGTGCCGCCGGTCACCATTTCGTTACCTTTCAAGCTCATGCTCTTTGTATTGGCCGATGGCTGGCACCTTCTGCTGGGCTCACTTGCACGCAGTTTCTATTGATACGGAGGACTCGACCCGATGACCCCTGAAACCGTCATGTCGATGACCTACACCGCGCTGAAAGTAGCCTTCTTCCTGGCCGGCCCTGTCTTGCTCATTACGTTGGCAGTGGGTTTGTTAATCAGTATTTTCCAGGCCGCCACACAAATTAATGAGATGACGCTATCGTTTATTCCGAAGCTGCTGGCAATCGGCGTCACGCTCGCACTAATGGGCCCCTGGCTAATCGGCACTATGGTGGATTACATCAGGCAATTGCTGCTCTCCTTACCCACTTTGGCCGGCTAATGCGCCATGATCTCCGTTGACCTGACCCAACTCTACGGCTGGATCAACACCTTTCTGTGGCCCTTTGCACGACTGCTTGCATTTATTGGCGCAGTACCGTTACTGGGTGAGTCTTCTATTCCCAATCGCGCAAAGGTGGGTTTGGCCGCCTTCACTGCGATGCTTATCGCCCCCACCCTGCCCCCCATGCCGGCCATTTCTCCGGCTTCTTACGAAGGTTTATTCATACTGCTACAGCAAATATTAATTGGGATTTTGCTGGGACTTGTCATGCGAGTGGTGTTTGCCGCGGTGCAAACCGCCGGTGAATTCATCGGCCTCCAAATGGGGTTGTCTTTTGCGTCATTCTTCGACCCGGCAACGGGTGCGAACACTGCCGTGTTATCGCGGCTGATGAATATGATCGCAATGTTGCTTTTTATTGCACTCAACGGCCATCTGCTTATGCTGGCCGGCTTTATACGAAGCTTCGACATTCTGCCTATCCAGAGCAACGGAATTAACCTTGACGGGCTCCCCGTTTTATTTGAATGGAGTGCTCAGGTCATGATTGCAGGCATGTTGCTTGCTTTGCCATTAATTATTGTTTTACTTACTATCAGCCTGGCGCTGGGTATTTTGAACAGAACAGCGCAGCAGCTATCTGTATTTGCGGTGGGCTTTCCAATTAGCCTGATGGTGGGAATCATTCTGCTATGGGTTGTACTTCCCCAAACGTCGCCCTTCTTGCGCCGCCTTTTCGATGCCGGATTCAGCGCAATGGGGCGCCTGATGGGTGCTCTCTAAAACTATTTCTATTTCAAGGGATACGCGACGGCCTGCGAGGACACCGTTTGTTCCAGTTCGGGGTTCGGCTGACGCACAGGACTTGGGGGTGGCGGCATCTGGGTATAGCCGCTAGCTGAATCAGCAGGTTGCTTGGGTGACGGCAGCACATTATTACTGTCCACCACCGCCTCAAAGCGCCCATCCGGGCTAAACCTTAAAAGCAGATTACGTCGGTAATAAGCAGCGTCGGTCAATACCGTTATTTTATGTTCCCACTGGGCCAACATCGCGCCATTTAACTGGGAATAAGTATTAACCGGTTCTGCACCAAGAAGGCGCACAGCTTGTGTATAAGTTGTTTGACCCGGCACGAATTCCGCCAGGGCCATTTCATTGAAAGAACGCCCACTGGTGGCACAGCCCGACAGAAACGCTAAAGCGCTCCCCGCTACCGCTACTTTAAACACACAAAAAAGGTGTCCGCGCCGACACAAGCCGAATTTCGTCAATTAATGTCAGCCTTTCATATTGAACATACTGGTTGCCTGGATCTTTTTGAACGCCATGGAAGCGGCGTCAAGCGCGGCGGTGCGCAACTGCAACTGCGCAATGGCTTCGTAATAATCAACGTCTTCAAGCCGGGAAAGGTCTTGCGCATAACTTAGGCCACGTACATTGCTATTGGCATCGATGGCGTCAATTTCACTCAGCCGGGTACCAACCGACGACACCACGGTTTGTACCTGATCGAAGTTCACGTCAAGGCGCTGCATGGCAGAGGCAAGAACGTTCTGATAACTCGCATGTGCTGCAGGATCACCCTGGATGGGCGTTTTCAGTGCTTCGATAATGTCATCAAGCGCGTCAAACACGTTCAGATTGGTGGACGGCTCAACGGGCTCAACGGAAAAGGCATAACCATCGTTCGGCACCCCTTCAAAAGCCACTTCGAGGCCGCCGCCCAGATCCAGAACCCCACCCGGACCAGGGTCAGTATAGTTAATCCAGGGGCCTGTTGTGCCGTCAACCGTAAGCTGGTACTGAAACGTACCCGGAACCACCTCCTGAAAAGCCACGTCGACCTGCTTGCCCATGTATTCGCCGGCGGGGTCGGTTACACCCGGCTTGCCCAATACCGCCGTGCCTTCTGTTCCAGCCGCCGACTGTTGCGCAGAAATAAAGGGGTCCGTGACAAAGACCGGCTCGACGCTGAATGCATCGCCATCGGCGGGCATACCTGAGAATGCCACCTGTACGCCACCCGGCAAGGCCAATGTTTCGGTTGAATCATCGTAGGCAACAGGCACGCTGGGGCCGGAAAGAATGTAATCGGCCGCATCGCGCACGGTCACGCTGTACTGCATCGAACCATCACCTGCTTCCGTGAACGACAGCTCGAACTTCGCGCCCACATACTGTCCTTTCGGGTCGGCAATAACGGGTTTGCCGATAATGCCGGTACCTTGATTTCCGGCTGCCACATGCGTGATGTAATCGCGGGCACCGGGCGCCGCTTTGGTAAAAATATCCAATCCCGTATCGGCCGAATCGAGTTGTCGCGTTTGATCGACCTGAATCAAACGACGCCCTTCATCACCCTGGTAACTTACCGCACCGAACGAGTCGGCGATAAACGGCGGCCGGCTGCCGGAATGACCTGAGAAAAGATACTGCCCATTGCCGTCGGTTGCGTTCGCCAGCCCCATAAGATTATCTTTGGCGTTCTCGAGCACGTTGGCCAGAACCCCACGATCGGCGTCTGACAAGGTACCGTTGCCGGCTTCGACCAAACGGGTTTTAAGGCCCGAAAGCAACGTTGAAACCGAATCGAGCGTATTTTCCTGAATACCCAGTTGGGTTTTGGCAACCTGGCGGTTTTCGGCATAACGCACGTTGAGCGACTGAGATTGCGCAATATTGATTGTTTGTGCAGCGGCAAGCGGATCGTCGGCCGGCGTAATCATACGACGCCCGGTTCCTACCTGCTGGTAACGATGCATGAGGTCGGACTGCTGCAAATTAATGGTTCGCAGACCGGTCTCAAAGAACAAGTTAGAACTAATACGCATCGCGCCACCCCTTCACACCGGAAAATTCAAAACAAATTATTGACGTAAGCTCAGCAAAGTATCAAACAACGTTGAACTGACATCGATGAGCCTTGAGGCGGCACGAAAGTGCTCTTGATAACGCTCAAGGTTGACATATTCTTCATTCAGGTTGACACCCGAAATTGCCTGTTGCGCTGCAAAATTCTGCTGAACCAGCGTGTCCTGTGCCTTCTGAGCAGTTTGGTTTTGCTGTGTTTGCACCCCTATCGTGTTCACAATTTGCGAAAACGACTCGTTTAAACTCATGGTGCCGTTACCGAGCACCTTGTCAGTTTGCAGTTGCGCCAATTTCAACGCGTTTCCATTGTCGGCATCACCCGCATCACTTCCCGCAGCGGCAATGGAGGCCGGGTTGGAAATATTCAGTTTGATATCCGAAGCAGAACCACGCGTGGGTGTCATTGTCCAGCGATCACCCGCCAACGCGGTACCGGAAAAATCCATTTCGATTCCGTCGATGGTCACAGGGAAGGTCGTTCCCTCGTACATGAGGTTGCCATCGGGCTGACGAACAATAGAATAATTGGCGCCGTTATAACTGATTTGATAATCACTTGCGGTAAGGTCATTCGCGTTGACAAAAGACGCGGAAAATTCACCATTTCCCTGATTTCGTTCCGACGCACTGACAGAAGGATCGGGCAAAGAGAAAAACGCCTCCCCCGGGCGACCAACCTGATCAAACCCCTGCTCATGCTGCGCGTTAACCGCCATGGCCAAACCGGTGGCAAGACGGCCCAAATCATTTTGAACAGCATCCAGTGTTTGCGAGCGATATTGCAATAAACCACCCAGTTTTCCACCACGAATATATTGATCACCAATTTCCGTCATGGTGGTCTTTCCATTGCCTGCCGGCATCGCATAACTCACCACGGTGCGGCTGGGATCGTCGATGGATGGACCGGCCTGCAAAGGATAAACTGTGTCGGAACTCAGCAGAACTTGTCCTCGACCAAAAGACAGCCCAAAACGGTCGCCCTGCTCAATGACGTTTACCCCTACCAGCTCGTTCAACTCGGCCACGGCCTGATCGCGCTTATCGAGCAAGTCGTTCGGAGCATGACCCGAGCCGGCTGCTTTGGCGGTAACGATTTGATTGTTCAAATCGTGAACCCGCTCGACGTAGCTGTTAATTTGGCGCACAACCGTATTAACCTGCGTATTAATATTGCTGCGCTGATCATTCAGAAATGCATTGGTGTCATTCAACTGGCCCACCAAGCTGGACGCGCGGCCCAACAGTTCCTGACGGGCTGCCGGGTCGGCGGGGGAAGAGGCTACGGCCTGCATGCCGTCGAAGAATTTTTGCAGCGCCGGCGAAATGCCCACCGTACGGTCGGCCATAATATTATTGACTTGCGTAATTTCCGTACCATACGCACCCAGTTCCGCCCCTTTGCTCTGGGAGTCGACCAATTGCCGATAAAGAAAGTTGTTGTAAGCACGATCGATCGTATCAACCTGAACGCCCAGACCCACATAGCCGGCGCCGGTTGCCTGTGCCCCGGCGGTGGAAACCTTGACCGATTGGCGGTTATACCCTTCCGTTGCGGCATTGTTAATATTATGGCCGGCGGTTTGTAACCGGTTTTGCGCAGCCTGAATGCCGGAAAGGCCCAAATTCGATAAGTTCATAGTGTTTCCAAACAATTAACAGCAAGAACGGAACATAACCGGTTTACGGCAGGAATCCCGGAATATTTACCCCTATCCCCGGCTACCCGCAGACGGCCCCCGCACCATGAAGGAATCCAGACGATCATCCAGATACCCCATAATTGAAATCAGCTTCTCGGCATACTTGGGATCGGTGGCGTAGCCTGCTTCATGCACCTTAACTGCCGCCATTTCCGCGTTAGGTGCCGTTAGTACGGCCTGATAACGATCATTCTGGCTAATAAGCCGGGCGTAATCGGCAAATGATTCGGCGTAAGAGTCGTAAGCGCGAAATGCCTGCACCATTTTCTGAGGCTTGCCGTCAATAAACTCCGTCGTCACGATATTGGCAACCTTGCCTTCCCAGCCCCCGGTCGCCTTAATGCCAAACAGGTTGTAACTGTTTGAGCCGTCTTCCATTTTGATTTCACGACGTCCCCAGCCCGACTCCAATGCCGCTTGACTCAAAATCAGCTTGGCGGGAATACCCGACTCCTGGGCTGCATGACGGGCGGCATCGCCCATTTTGGTAACAAACTGCTCAATATGGCCTGGCGCACCGCGAATCGCGCTTAACAATGCTTCCCCGGTGCGGCGCCCGGACTCAACAACCGGGGAGCTTGCCAACAGATCAAGCAATTCGGAAATAGAATCAGCAATTTCTTTTCGTGCTGCAGCGGGCCCCTGAATGGAAAATGACTGCAAGCCGCGATCGGCGGCCAACCGGGGATCGGACTTGACTTCGCTTATCCCCCGCATTTGATCAAGAAGCGCTTGTGCAAGGCCCGTACCTGTTTCGGCCAGATTGGAAGCCATTTGCTCATCGGCCATGCTTTGGGCCAGGCGTGTTTGATTGCTTTCAAGCAACCCTTCCAACCCCACATCACCGGCCCTGGCCTGCTTCATGATTTGCTGCAAAAAAAGCGCCTCGAATTGCTTGGCAATCTCTTTTTGTGCAGCGGGATCCTGGCCATTGGAATGGCGAGCCGTATAACCCAGCCGGTTTAAATGGCTGAAGTCCATTGCGCTGGCGCCGGCATCGGGGCGGGGTAAAAAATAGGGCATTGCCGTCATGAGTGCCGCCTATTAAATAATTTCCAGATCGGCGCGCAAAGCGCCCGCACTTTTCAGGGTTTGCAGGATCGACAACAAATCCTGCGGTGTTGCACCCAAGGCATTTAACGCCTGAACAACATCGGCCAGGTTTGCGCTGGTTTGCACACGCTTGATACTGCCGGTATCCGTTCTTAATGCAATTTCCGTGTTCTCGGTTACAACCGTTTCACCACCGGCAAACGGCGTGTCCGGTTGATTCACCTGTTCCTGGCGGCTGATGGAAACCGACAAATTGCCATAAGCGACAGCCGCTTCGTCGATAGTGACAGTGCGATTCATCACGACCGACCCGGTACGCGCATTGATAATGACTTTGGCTCGAACCGGAGGCAATTTAACCTGCAGATTCTCAACTTCCGACAAAAACGCCGCCTGTCGCGACGGGTCAAGTGGACCCCGCAACTGAACCAGACGCCCGTCGAGCACCGAAGCCGTACTCGGGCCAAACTTTCTGTTCAGCGCCGCAGCAACATTCTGCGCAATCCCGAAATCGGTTGTATTCATTTCCAGGTTAATAAAGCCATCGCGAATGTAAGTAGTGGGAACGGATTGCTCGACAATCGCGCCGTCGGGAATAATGCCGCCATTCAGCTGATTAACCTGCACACTGGAGCCGCCGGCCTGGGCACCGGCTCCACCGACCAACAAGTTGCCCTGAGCAAGCGCATACACCTGCCCATTAGCCCCTTTCAAAGGCGTCATCAGCAAGGTACCGCCACGCAGACTCTTGGCATTACCCATCGATGACACGACGACATCGATCGTTTGCCCCGGCCTGGTGAACGCCGGCAGTCGCCCTGTTACCATGACTGCCGCCACATTGCGCAGCTGCATATTGGTCCCTTGCGGCAACGTTACGCCCAATTGCGACAACATATTGGTAAGACTTTGCTGCGTAAAAGGCGATTGGCGCACCTGATCGCCACTGCCGTCGAGCCCGACTACCAAACCATAGCCAATCAATTGATTCTCTCGCACCCCCTGAATCGATGCGAGATCCTTGATACGCTCGGCATGCGCCGACGGCGTCACGGCAAAAAACAACAGCGCAAGCAATAACCAGGCCAACCCGCCCTTTAAGCTCATGCCCCACTTTGCGCGGCCATGTTTGTTCAACACTATTTTCATCCTTGTCAGAACGGCGAAATATTCAGGAAAAATCGTTGCAACCAACCCATGGTCTGTACTTCGTCCATGCGGCCTTTGCTGCGAAACTCAATACGTGCGTCCGCAACGCGTGTCGATGGGACAGTGCCGTCGCCTGCAATCGACCGGGGATCAACCACGCCGGAGAACCGGATATGCTCGGAACCGCGATTGATTGCAATCTGTTTGTCGCCGGCCACCTGCAGATTGCCATTGGGCAGAACGCCAATAACCGTTGTTGTTAAAGTCCCGGTGAACGTATTATTCGCCTCGCTGGCTCCGCTGCCTTCCGCGACGTTATTACCGTTCATATCAAAGTTCTGCTGTGGGCCCAGGCCCGGTGGGAAAAAGTCGGGAACGACGTCCATCCCCAAGCCTGCACTACCGGAACGGCTGCTTTCAGTTGAAACACGCTTTGCCGCATTGGTGCGCTCTTGAATCAAAATCGTGACGATATCGCCCACATTGCGAGGTCGACGATCCTCAAACAGCGGATAGTTTCCATAAGCCGTTGGCTGATAAATCGCCCCATTGGCTTGAGGCGCCGTCGTCACCATAGGAGGCGGGGGCGCCGTTAAAGGCCCTGTTACGATCGGTTCAGGTGGAATCATGGCGCACCCGTGCAATACGAATGCAGCCACACCAGCCATCACGAAACGCACTTGTTTGTTCATTTCCAACACAATCCACTCATCAAACCATTACAGCTGCGTCAAACGCGACAACATTTGATCGGATGTCTGAATTGCCTTGCTGTTCATTTCATAACTGCGTTGCGTCGTAATCATGTTCACCAACTCTTCGGCCACATTCACGTTCGACGTTTCCACATAATTCTGCAAAACCAGCCCTGCACCATCCAAACCCGGCTGCGCAAAATTGGCCGGCCCCGAAGCGTCTGTTTCGGCGTACAGATTCTCGCCCATACTTTGCAGACCGGTGGGGTTAATGAAGGTGCTTAACTGCAACTGCCCGACTTCAACATTGATACCCACTGCGCCGGGCTGGGTCACCGACACCGTACCGTCGCGCTCAATCGTGACACTTAACGCGTTATCAGGAATATTGATCGGGGGCTGAACAGGATAGCCTCCGGCTGTCACCATTTGCCCGTTTTGATCAACCTGAAGACTGCCGTCGCGCGTGTAGGCAAAAGTGCCGTCAGGCATTTCAACCTGGATAAATCCACGCCCCTGAATCGCAATATCCAACGGGTTGCCGGTTTCACGCAAATTTCCCTGCGTGTGAATCCGTTCCGTTGCCACAGTGCGCACACCCGTACCAATTTGCAGGCCCGACGGCAGTTGGTTGGCAGCCCCTACCTGGGCACCAGGTTGCCGAATGGTTTGATACATTAAGTCTTCAAATACAGCACGACTGCGCTTGAAGCCCGACGTATTCACGTTGGCCAGGTTATTGGAAATGACATCCATATTGGTTTGCTGTGACTCCAAGCCTGTTTTGGCAATCCAGAGAGATCGAATCATTTTTCTATTCCTTGATGAGGCAACCCAACGGCTGCGTTCACAATTACGTTATTCCGTTTGCTTAACCGTTGGCCGACAAGATTGAATTGGCACGCTCTGCATTACGGTCGGCATCTTGTATGGCTTTCATTTGCATTTCAAACATACGACCGTTTTTAATCATGCCGACCATGGTTTCAGCCGCACTCACATTGCTTTTTTCGATGAACCCGGAAATCATGCGTACATTGGGGTCGGCAGGCGCCGCCGCCGGCCCTTCACCGGGATTAAACCGAAACAGGCCGTCGTCGCCGCGTTCCAGATTCTCAGCAGGCGGATTGACCAATTTCAATTGACCAATAACCTGAATATCGGCTGGGTTGTCACCCGCGCCCAAAGCGGTAATAAATCCATCGCTGGAAAACGTGACACTGCCGCGGTCGGGAACCTGAACCGGCTGACCATCATTGCTTAGCACCGGCAAACCCGACTGCCCTACCAACAGGCCTTGCGCGTTCACGGCAAAATCGCCCGCCCGTGTATACGCTTCCTGGCCATCCGGTGTTTGTACGGCAAACCAGCCTTCCCCGGTAATGGCCAGATCAAGCGCGTGGCCTGTTTCCGTCATGGTGCCTTGCGTAAGGCGACTACCCGGGGTGGAAGCAACCGTTCCCACACGGGTCGATAGTTCACCCTGTTGTGCTTGAAACGGCACCGCCCGGAAATTAGCCAACTGCGCCCGGAAACCGGACGTATTAACGTTGGCCATATTGTTACTCAGCACCGACTGCTGCTCCAGTACCCGGGCGGCACCACCGGCCGCAATGTAGGCAACTCGATCCATTACGCTACCCTGTTATTAACGCATGGAGATCAGATTCTGAACGATCTGATCCTGCGTTTTAATGGTTTGGGCATTGGCCTGGTAGAAGCGTTGGGCAATAATCATATTCACCAACTCTTGACTCATATCAACGTTCGACTCTTCGAGCGCCTGACCTTTAATGGTGGCCAGACCATTTGTGCCCGGACGACCCACAATAGGTTGGCCCGACGCACCAGTTTCAATCCATGAGTTATCACCGAACGCCTTCAACCCATTCAGGTTGTTGAAATTGGCCAGGGCCACATAGCCAATCGTACGCAACTCGCCGTTGGTGTAACTGGCAATCACCGAGCCGTCGGTATCAACCGACAAGCCCGCGTATTCACCCGTTGGAAAACCGTCTTGCGTAAAGTTGTAGGAAAAATCGCCACTGAACTGTGTGGAACCGGTGTAATCGAAGGTTAGCTCCAATGCATCGGCCGGCGCGTCAGCGCCGCCGGGATTAGGAATAACCAAATTTGCGTTGGTTCCCGTCTTCAGGCGACCAGCCGTATCGTAGGTAATTTCGTGAGGTGTTGCGGCATTGACAACATTTCCATCAAGGGCGTAATAGACATCCCACTGTGAATCGCCGCCGCCACCGGGACGTTTCACAAAATACTGAATCATTTGATGCGAATTACCCACCGAGTCGTATACGGTTAAAGGTAATGTGTGCGTATAACTTTCCGGATCGGTAAGGCTGAAAGGATGCGCAATAATAGGCGCGGTATAAGCTGTACCGACTGTCGCGCTCTCCCCCAACGCACCGGCGGGGCTGGCTGCTTGACCCGTTGTCGTCGCCAACGTGATGGTCGTGCTATCCTGCGTTACGCCATCCGTCGTTGCAGTATAGGTGCCGTCGGGCAAACTAACCGGATTGTTGGTCATATCAAACCAAGAAATCTGCCCCGTTGAACCAATACGATACTGGTATTGAGCACTGGCACCGGGTCCGGCATCATCCATCCAAACGCTGCCCAACACTTCCGTTACACCCGTTTCATACACCGGGTTCGCATTCGCATCCATGTTGGCGCGCGTCGTAACATCGGCTGAAGCACGCGGCGCCAGATTACCTACCGGGACCGTCAGCGCCTGCAGATCGTCCCCAATCAAACCAAAGCCTGTTAAGCGCTGACCCTGAGCATTGACGATGAAATTATCTTTATCGGCAAAGAACTGCCCGTTTCGGGTATATAAAACATTGCCGTTCGTGTCTTCGGTGCGGAACAAGCCTTTGGTACCGTCAATGGCCAAATCAAGCGAATTACCGGTATTGCTGATCGAACCTACCGTGAAGCGCTGGTTTACGGATGCCACCTTCACACCTAAACCCACCTGCGAATTAGCAAAAACGTCGGAGAATGTGACCGACGACGACTTAAAACCCACCGTTCCCGCGTTGGCAATGTTATTGCCAATAACATCCAGCTCTTGCGCTGCGGCATTCAGACCACTTAGACCCTGACCGAAACCCATAATGTTTTCCTTTCAAATTTAATTTTCAACGTTGCCGGCCCAAACTTTCGCGCCGGGTCGGCCAAATTCAACGAGTAAAAACCACGCTGTTACATAATCTTGCGTACGTCGAATAAAGAACGCGCGCCCATAAGCCCTAAATCCAGTTGCACCCCCGAAGATGAGTACGCAATGCTGGACACCTGTCCATAAGTGAGCGCCTCGACGCCAACAGCTGAGCCATCCGCCCCCACACCCGACACATCGAGCGTGTAGGCACCGTCGGGTACCGGCTCGCCGGAATCATTCAGACCGTCCCACTCAAGCGACACCACACCTGCATTCACTGGGCCTATCTCGACGTTGCGCACAGCCTTCCCACTGCCGTCCAAAATGGCCACTTTCACTTTTTCCGCCGGTGAAATAAGGTCAATACCAAAAGGCGTTGCAACCTTGGTATTGGGATCATCCGGGGAGCTACCGGTGGAAATTTTGTTACCGGTCACCAGAACTTCTTTACCAATCAGTGTTGCCGCCTGCATGGATTGCGTCATATCCATTTGGCCCGACAGCGCCTGCAACGTTTTATTCAGTTGCGTAATACCGTTTACAGTTTCCATCTGCGCCAACTGCGATGTGAACTCGGCATTCTCCATCGGATTCAACGGATCCTGATTACGTATCTGAGTAATAAGCAGGGTCATGAACTGGTTCTTCATGTCCTCTGCGCGCTTGGCTGCCTCGGCAGTGGACGCAGCCAGTGAGCCTGCGGATGTTGCCTGCGCTATTGTGTTCGGATCGACAGTGGTCACAGTCGCACCTCCAGAAAATTTAAAAATATTTCAATAACGGCTTATTGCCCGATTGAAAGCGTGCGGCTCATCAGCGCCTTGGCCGTATTTACCACTTCTACATTGGCCTGATATGAACGGGAAGCGGAAATCATGTTGACGGTTTCCGCCACGACATCGACATTCGGCATTTCGACATACCCTTCGGCATTGGCCAAAGGGTGATCAGGTTGATACTCCATGCGGGCGGGCGCATTGCTTTGGACTACACTCGATACCTGAACACCACCCACCGCACCTGCGTACGCCTGCCCTGGTACCGGCGCCATTTCGAAAACAACCTGACGTGCCTTGTATGCCTGGCCGTTAGGCCCTGCTACGCTATCGGCATTGGCCAAATTGCTGGCAGCCACATTCATGCGCTGCGACTGCGCTGTCATGGCGGAACCGGCTATCTGGAAAATACTGAAAGTGGACATGGAGTCACTCCTTAAATACGACCGAGGCGGCCACGTGCGATTTATTGCTGCAACGCGGCGATCAAGCCCTTGATTCTTTGTGAAATAATGGTGAGATCAGTTTGATAACGCATGGTGTTGTCGGCGAACGCAACGCGCTCAAGATCCATATCAACGGTATTGCCGTCCAGGCTGGGTTGAACCGGCTGCCGATACAACAGTTCCGCACGGGCAGGCGACTGCGCCTTTCCTGGAATATGCCGCTCTGAAGTCAGCGCCAACGAGGTATCCGGCAAACTCAGTGAACCGCCCCCCATCGCCTCTTTCAGGGCTTGGGTGAAATCAAAGTCGCGCGCCTTATAATTAGGCGTGTCGGCATTGGCAATATTCGCACTGAGCACTTCCTGGCGCTGTTCGCGCAAGCGAACGGCTTCCTGAAAAAAGCTTAAGTCATTACTGATACGATCTACCATCTTGATTACCTGCAGACATGTTCATAACATTCATCAGGTTGTATGGTAGTTGCCGGCAAGGCAAGACAAACCCGGAAATAACACGCCATTTATGCTCCAATTCCGGGATTGAATGTAAACGGCCCTTACTACAATACGGTTATGCGTAAAGTAATCGTTTCGCTCGGGCTCATTATGCTGCTACAGCCAGTAGCTCACGGTGTCGCCCAGGCCGCCGCTCAAACTCCAGAAGAGTTGAATCTCCAAAAGAAAATGCTTGCTTTCCTGGAGGGCAAAGCGGCGAGCTGGGACGGCACGTTACAAGCCCAAATTGAGCCGCCCAATATTAAGAATCAACCCAAGTGCGAAAATGTCGAGATTTTCATACCGGGGCGCGGGGCCACTTTGCGGCCCACTGTCACGTTGGGCATTCGCTGTTTGGGGCCCAAACCCTGGGTCAGTTATACGCAAGCGAGCATTCGCATCGAAGGCAGCTACTACATTACAGCCCGCCCCGTCAGGGCAGGCACTACCCTGAGCATGCAAGATCTGGAGCAACGCAACGGTGATCTTCTTCGCCTGCCCAGGGGAACACTGATTGACCCCGAACAACTGGTGGGTTACATCACACGATATCGGCTCAATGCAAGAAAACCTATTAAGGCCTCGGCCATACGCAGCCCGCTATCAATTGAACGCGGCCAAATGGTCTACATGGAAGTACGCGGGGTGGGCTTTGTGGCACGCAGCGAAGGCAAAGCCATGGAAGACGGTGAGCCTGGTGATCATATCCAGGTGCGCACCGCGTCCGGGCAAATTGTTACAGCCACGATACTGGATGCCCATACCGTACTCATTCCCATGTAACGTTCCGTATCAAACATAGTATGGGCAACCCTAAAGTTTTGCACGGCGCAGCCGTTATTCCCTATACTAAGCTTGGCAATGTGCCGGGCACCCAGAATTACCGGAGTCTGTCGTGAAAATCACACCATCCATCAAGAATACTGCAGTCACCCCCGCGACACCATCGCGTCAAGGGCCTGCACAAACCGCCCAAAACAATACGGGTGGCAAAACGGCTGTCGACCTCAGCCCAGCCGCGCGCCAGTTGGCCAATTTGCAAAATGGCGAAAACGATATCGACATGGCGCGCGTGCAGCAAATTAAAGATGCCCTGGCATCGGGCCAATTAAAAATTAACCCCGAACGCATTGCCGACGGTTTGCTGGCAAGCGCAAGGGAACTACTGAAATAAATAAGCGGTGTGCATGCTAGGCACCGGTTTTATTAATAAGGCTTGACCATGACAGACTCCCAGGCCCGGCTTCAGCCCCTGCAATCTCAATTGCAACAGGAACTGCATCTTACGCAGCAGTTTTTCAATATACTCAACGAAGAATCCCAGGTATTGGAAACCGGCCAACCCGACGACCTCAACCGTACAACTTCGTTGAAAGAGAAAATCGCAGAAGACCTGCATGCTGCAACGCAACGTCGCGGATCACTGCTCGAAGCCTTAAATTTACCCAATAACCTTCAGGGTCTGCGTGCCGCTGCCGCCCAACAGCCCGAACTTTCCGCACTTGTTGAGGAATTAGGCGCCCTGTCGGACCGGGCACAACGCCTGAACGAACAAAACGGCAATATCATTAATGCGTTGCTAACTAACACGCAACGAATGATGGCGGCATTACAAACACTTACCGGCAACAACACGGTTTATGATGCGTCGGGAAAAAAGAAAGCTGCGTCGGTTTCAGCCGACGTACCCCGGCTGAAACCCCTTAAGGCCGGCTAGCACGCCTCCAGCCCGGAATACGTTTAACATATCAGGCGGTCATTTCCTTTAAGGTAAATAACTTCATCATGGCGGACACTGCCTCCGCCTGATTCGGTTGCGCCTTGCCGCTTAAGCCCTGAATAGCACTGAGCAACGTATGGCCGTCGGGCGACTGGAAGGCATCCCAGGTTGTCAAACCGACTTGCATCGCCGTTAAGGCACGCCGCGACACCGCATCGGCCCACTGGCGCTGAGCCAGCATGGGCCACCAGCGAGCGGCAAACTTCAGTGCCGTTTTATGTTCGGCATGCACCAACAAAGCCAACGCCAAAGCTTCAGTCTGAGCAGCCACGGAAGTCGCATCGGCCAAGCCTGTGGCCTCACGCAAAACCGTGCCGTCACGACGGTCGACCACACGCACAGCAACCAACTGAACCGGTGTATAACCATTCTGGCGCGAAAAAAGACTCACCTCGCGAGTAGCCACCCAAACAACCAATTGGCCGCGCTCTACGCCTTGAACCATTGCGCGCTCGTAACGCGTACCCAAGGCGCCGACAGGATGAAAATCCAGTGTTTTTACAACTGCACCAACGGTCGTGGCACTACCCTCATCGACAACTCGGGTTGTACGCGTACAGGCAGACAACCAGGCTAACCCCTGGGCTGTTGCCGACTGCCAGACAGATACCGTAGCGCCATCAAAAAGATGCAGCAAGGGCACGTCACGGACATTCCCGGCGGCCCATTGCATTTGCTTTTGCAGGGACTCATAGCCCGTTGGCGCCCGCAGCGCCGTTTCTCCATCGGAGGCACGCCATCCATCGGGCAACGTTAACTGCTGATACGGTGAGCACCAGGGTACCCCCGCATGATTAAGCAGCACGGTGGCACGCAACCGTCCAACCGCCCCCCCGGCTGACTCATCACGCAAACCTACATGATCGTGTAGGGCAAGCACGTATTGGTCGGCGTCTTCGGCAAATTCGTTTCGCGCCACACCCAGAAAATGTTGCGTGAGCGACCCCATGCTGTCGGCAGCCTCGCCCTTGAAGTAAGCGCGCCAAAGTGCGTAGGTCTCACTGGCCAGGACGTTTTCGTCGATATAGCGGCCGGCCTGCTCAATTTCATCTACCTCAAGCGGCGCTTTACTTGAGCGTGCAACCGTTAACAAATTCGGCAATAAAGCCCGGCGCTGAGTGGTATGACCCGCCTTGTCGTCGCGCGGGCGTGACTGTTCCGACATAGACATTAAAGCTGCGAAGTCGGCCTCGGACGGTGCGTACAAAGCCGACGCTTGCTGATTTTTTACCAGTGCCTTGTCGACCAGTTCATTGGCCGTCATATGCGCCAAATTCTGCGGGACTTTCTGGCCATCGGAAACATAACAAACAGGCAGTTGATACCGTATAACGGTATCCAGAACCGCTCCCAGGCGCGTTGCTTCGTCGATCTTGGTAATAATGCTTCCGCGCAATGGGCTACCGCCATCATGCGTATAACGACGCGCCACTTCATCGAGTGTGTCACCGTGGCTTGACGCATTCAGAACCAATAATCGGCTTACTTCGCGCCCCGCCGCAGACAACATCGCCGCTTGCTCTGACACAAAACGGTCACGCTGGCTGATACCAACATTGTCGATAATGATTATTTGATGTGCGGCGACCGAGGCAATAATACGCCGTAATTCTTCTGCATCCTGAACGACATGCACCGGAACATGCATCATTTTGCCGTAGATTTTCAATTGCTCATGCGCACCGATACGATAGGTATCGGTGGTTAGCAGCACCACATTTTCAGCCCCGTATTTTTTGACACATCGTGCGGCAAGCTTGGCCACCGTCGTGGTTTTCCCCACCCCCGTAGGCCCAACCAGGGCAATGGCTGCTCCCGGACGCCACAATGCCTCTTCGCGCTCAAGCACCGGAAGACTTTTAACCAATTCCGTGCGCGCCCATTGTAAAGCCGCACGCGAACCCAGCCCTTCCGGCAGGCCCTTCAACATGGCCCGCAGAAGCGCCGTGCTGAAACCGAACCCCAACAATGTCTGAAACAAACTGACTGCCTGAGGGACACGCCGCAACTGATTTCCCCACATCAATTCGTCAATACGAGACTCAAGTGCCCCTTGCAGAGCACCAATGGCGCCCATCACGTCGGCGCCAGCCGGTAATGAGGGAGTCGCGGCGGGCATCACTGCGGGAGCGGAGACCGCCTGCGCAGGTGCGTGCGACTTAGGTTGAGCCGGCTTTGGCTGTTGCGGCGCAGGTTGAGCAGGCGGGCGCGATATGGCGCTGCGCATGGTAACCGGACCGGCCGTACTGCTTTTGGCTACTTCCTCGTCAGCGATCCGACGCACAATCTCCGGCGACAGCGAAGTTTCATCGGTGGCAAGAATCTCCACCCCACCATTGACCCGGCGGTTGGAAATGATTAAGGCATCCGGCCCCAAAGCCAGACGCACCTGACGCATCGCTTCACGATTGGTTATTCCGAAGAATCGGCTGACATTCATGCATTACCTCCACCGATCACTGCAGTCACACGCAGGATACGCTCTTCGGGAATCTCAAAGTTCGACAGTACACCCATATGGGGAAAATGATGACGCAAGAAACGCGACAAAGCAGAACGTAATACAGGTGACACCACCAGTACCGCCGGATCACCGTTCGCTTCTTGCTGCTGAACCGTGCGCTGGGCCTCCTGCAACAAGGTATCTGCCAGCCCGGGCTCCAATGCGCCACTGCTTGTCACGGCTTGGGTTAATACGCGTTCCAGCTTGGGGTCCAGCCCAATGACACGAACCTCATCACCGCTTGGAAACCACTGCTGTGTAATAGCGCGCCCCAAGGCAATTCGGATCTGCTGTAACAGTTCTGACGGATCAGGCCCCGTCCCGGCCGTGTTGGCAGCCGCCAATCGGGGCGCATTTTCGGCAATACTTTCAACAATGGTGCGAGCGTCCCGTATCGGCACCTCTTCCTCAAGCAACCCACGCAGTATCTTTTGCAGCAAGGTCAGACTAATGGTTTTGGGAACAAGGTCTTCGACCAGTTTAGGCGCGTCCCGACCGATGTGATCCAGCAGCTGCTGAACTTCTTGCCTGCCCAACAATTGAGAGCCGTGACGATGCATTAAATGATTCAAATGCGTGGCGATTACGGTACTGGCATCAACCACCGTGTAACCCGCAATTTGTGCCTGCTCGCGCATTGCAACGTCAATCCAGACCGCAGGCAACCCAAATGCCGGATCTGTGGTGGGCGTACCTTCAAGCTTCATGGCAACCTCGCCCGGATCAATCGCCATCCATTGGTCCGTCATGGCAACGCCGCGCCCCACTTCCACACCCGACAGCAAAATACGATATTCGTTCGGCTTCAGTTCAAGATTGTCGCGAATATGCACAACCGGAGGCAGGAAACCGACGTCCTGCGCATACTTCTTGCGTAAACTGCGTATCCGATGCAGCAGCTCGCCCCCTTGCGAGTGATCCACAAGGGAAATAAGCCGATAACCCACCTCGAGACCCAAGGGATCGACCAGCGCCACGTCGTCCCAACTGGCTTCGGCCGCGGCGGCTTCCGCAGCCGCCTGTTGAACCTGCGGGTCGGGTGCCTCGGCCTCCTTCGTTTTCTGTTGACGCTTATAAAGCAGCCAGCCACTGCCGGCCAAGACGGCAGACAACAACAAAAACGCAAAATGCGGCATATTGGGAATCAAGCCCATCGCACCCAGAATGCCCGCCGTAATGAACATCACCGTTGGGTTATTCAGTAACTGGCCAATCATCTGCTGGCCAATGTCTTCATCTGTTGCCACCCGCGACACCACAACACCGGCCGCAGTGGAAATCACGAGTGCGGGAATTTGTGCCACCAAACCGTCACCAATCGCAAGAATGGTATAGACTTCGCCGGCCTCGCCAAACGAAAGACCATGCTGCGCCACACCCACGATCAACCCCCCTACAATATTGATCACCATAATCAGCAAACCGGCCACAGCGTCACCGCGCACAAACTTGCTCGCCCCATCCATGGAGCCGTAGAACTCGGCCTCCTGAGCTACCTCAGCACGACGAGATCGCGCGTCTTCCTCGCCAATTAGCCCGGCGTTCAAATCGGCGTCGATCGCCATTTGCTTACCCGGCATCGCATCCAACGTGAAACGTGCGCCTACCTCGGCGATACGGCCTGCCCCTTTTGTAATCACCATAAAATTAATGATGACCAAAATAATGAAAACGATAATGCCAACGGCAAAGTTGCCGCCAATCAGGAAGTGTCCAAACGCCTCGATTACCTGCCCGGCCGCGTCGGGCCCCTGGTGACCATTCAACAAGACCACCCTCGTGGAAGCCACATTCAGCGCCAGCCGAAGCAAGGTCGTAAACAAAAGCACAGCCGGAAACGCAGCAAAATCCAACGGTTTTTTGGTAAACATGGCCACCAGCAACACCATAATGGCCATAGAGATATTGAAGGTGAAAAGCAAATCTAGAATAACCGGCGGCAACGGCAAAACCATCATGGACAAAACCATGAGGATCAGCACCGGCCCCGCCAGGAATCGGGCGTGCTGTGAACCGTTAAGCTTGAATAAGGCGATGAAGTTATTCATAGATATTTGTTAATTGCATCAGGTGGCACCATTGGCCTGCGGGTCCAGTGCGTCGGGAACGGGTAAATCGGCGGGGTGCTGCGGCTCTGCGGCCAACCCCTCCTTCCAGCTGCGCAACTGGAATACCCAGGCTAGTACCTCAGCCACCGCTTTATATAGCTCGGCAGGAATTTCCTGACCTAATTCAACGTGTTCATGCAGCGCGCGCGCAAGCGGCGGCGCGCTAAGCTGCGGAACATCGTACTCTTCAGCCAGCATTCGAATGCGTGCGGCAATCAGGCCTGACCCTTTGGCAACCACACACGGCGCACCAAACCCGCCGGCTTCATATTTCAATGCAACAGCGTAATGCGTCGGATTAGTGACGACCACATCGGCCTTCGGTACTTCCGCCATCATGCGACGGCGCGCCATGGCTCGCTGCTGCTGACGTATTCTGGCCTTTACGTGAGGATCTCCGTCACTCTCTTTGTGTTCCTGCTTAACGTCCTGCCGGCTCATGCGCAGTTTTTTATGGTGGCTGTACAATTGCCATGGCACGTCAATTAGCACAATAAGTAACAACGCCGCCACGATCAGTGCACAACATAGCGCAACCAGGCGCATCCCGGCGGCAAGCGCCTGCGTTGTAGGCGCATACATTAGCGCAATCATTTGATCCTGATAAGACCAAATCACCACCGCCGCAATACCCCCGATCACAATGGCTTTTGCAATGGTTTTCAATAACTCGACGAGCGTTTGCGCGGAAAACAGACGCATCACGCCTTTCAGCGGGTTCAACCGTTCGAACTTCGGTTGCAGGGCCTTACCAGAGAACAGTAATCCGCCCAATGACACAGAGGAAATAACGGCCAGAACCACCAGCGCACCGAAAACAGGAAACAACAGCACCAGGGCTTCCCAGGCAGCATTCACCGCCTGGCTTGTCATGACGCCCACATCGGTTCCCACACGCACATCGAAAGCCATGCCGGACCGGATCACACCCCGTAAAACGCGATAAAACTCAGCGCCCAGAAACCATAGCGCCGCGACCCCGCCCGCCAGAAGCATCAGGGTATTAAGCTCACGAGAGCGCGCAACCTGCCCTTCTTCTCGCGCCTTTTCAAGGCGCCTGGGCGTTGCGGCTTCGGTTTTTTCGAGATCGCTTTCCTCGGCCATGGATGAAAACTGCTTGCGGCAAACAATAGATAGGACAAATGACGGCCCATTGTATGGGCGGCCTTGTTTTACCTATCGGCGAAGTAACGCCTATAAAACCGCTTAATTCCACCGACCTCGGATGACTCCATGGCAACCCGCCCGGAGTCAAAGGGGAACTAGAACCCCAGGCTGGACAATAAATCGTCGACCTGATCTTGGTTTGAGACCACATCCGGCTTCTCGGCAGGTTTAATCTGCGGGCCGTTCAACAGTTGGTCAATTTCCTTGCGTTTGGCCTCTCGTTCTTCTTCCGGTAAGTGGCTGATCAGCACCTGGATGAGTTCGGTTTCTATGGAGTTAATGACGCCCAGCATGCGAGAAATGACCTGGCCGGTAAGATCCTGAAAATCTTGCGCCATGATGATTTCCAGAATTTGCTGCTGCGCCGTTTTCGTTCTGTCGGGAATATCCTGCAGTAATGAACGCGTGTCGTCTACCAGCTCGCGCGCCTGCGCCAGCTCGGCGGGTTGATCGAACCATGCCTGCCAACGCTGATCCAACGCTTCCGCTCTTTTTTGCATCTCTTCCTGAGCGGGCTGCATTTCTTCGGCAACATTCAACACCCGCGTGGCCGCCTGTTCGGTTTTATGCGCCACATAATCCAGACGCTCACGCGCATCGGGAATGGCGTCGGCTGCCTCGGTAATCGCGCGATCCAGCCCCAGTTCACGCATACTTTCGCGCAACATACGCGTAACATTGGCGACCTGTTGAATAAGTTCAGGTGTATTGGCATCGGCGCCTGGTTTTATGTGATTGCTCTCTGTCGACATACGGCCCCCTACCCACCCTGCTTGTCAAAGATCTTGTTGATTTTCTCCTCTAGCACTGCCGCAGTGAAGGGTTTAACCACGTAACCGTTTGCACCCGCCTTGGCAGCTGCAACAATATTTTCCTTCTTGGCTTCGGCGGTCACCATGAGCACAGGCGTCTTACCGAGCTTTTCATCGGCGCGAATTGCCTGCAACATCGATAGGCCGTCCATATTGGGCATGTTCCAATCGGATACGACAAGGTCAAAATTGTTATCTCGAACCTTATCCAGCCCCATCTGCCCGTCCTCGGCCTCGTCGACATTCTCAAAACCCAGGTCTTTCAATAAGTTACGAATAATTCGGCGCATGGTTGGAAAATCATCCACCACCAGAATCTTGATGTTTTTCTGTACCACTTTGCACTCCCAAAAAATTGAATACGCTAAATGCAAACGTAATAAAAATTAAACCCGATGCCCGTACGCGCCGGCACTACCAAGCAAGGTCTCGCTCATTTGCGACAAGGGCACGGCTTGATCCGTCGCACCGATCAAAAGCGCTTCGCGAGGCATCCCGAATACAACACAACTGGCCTCATCTTGTGCGAAGGTGGTCGCACCCGCCTGTTTCATGGCCAGCATGCCTTGGGCACCATCTTTACCCATCCCGGTTAAAAGTGCGCCCACGGCATTTTTTCCCGCCACTTCGGCCACCGAGTGAAACAGCACGTCGACCGATGGTCGATGCCGATTCACCGGCTCGGTTTCTTCCAAATGGATAACATAATTGGCACCCGAGCGAGCCAACTTCATGTGCGCTACGCCTCCTGGCGCAAGATACACATGCCCCGGCAATATTCGATCTCCGTCTTGCGCCTCATGAACACTCACTGCGCAAATATTATCAAGGCGCTGCACGAAAGAGCGCGTAAACCCAGCCGGCATATGCTGCGTAATGAGAATTGCAGGGCTATTCGCCGGCATCGGCATGAGCACTTGGCGAATCGCCTCCGTTCCCCCTGTTGAGGCGCCAATCGCGATCAACTTTTCCGTTGTCGAAAAAACCGGACTTAAACGGCGCGGGGTGTCGCCTTTATCTGTGGCCGGACGCGGTTTGGGACGCGACTTGGCGGCCACCCGAATCTTCTCGGCGATTAGGTCGCTATATTCAACCAAACCATCGCGCAAGCCCAGCTTGGGCTTGGTGACAAAATCAACCGCACCCAATTCAAGTGCACGAATCGTCACCTCTGAGTTACGTTCCGTCAGCGACGACACCATCACCACCGGCATAGGCCGCAACCGCATTAAACGCTCGAGAAAATCAAGCCCGTCCATCCGCGGCATTTCAACATCAAGCGTCAGGACGTCAGGATTATGTTGTTTGATCAACTCACGCGCAACCAAAGGGTCCGGCGCAACCGCCACGACTTCCATATCGGGCTGCCCGTTGATGATTTCCTTCATCAAACCACGCACCAACGCAGAATCATCGACACACAAAACCCGAATCTTGCTCATTCAACTACCTTTTTCATTCACACACCCCAAAACCGTACCTTAACCCACCGCCGTATACACTGTTTGCCCTTGCAGCTTGAAGCGTTTTGTCAGATAGGTGAAGTTTTCTGAATGTCCGGCAAACAATAAGCCATCTTTTTTCAATAATGGGGCAAAGCGGTCGAGCAGCACGCTTTGCGTGTCGCGATCAAAGTAGATCATGGTGTTACGACAAAATATCGCATCGAACTTACCGTCAACGGGCCAACGGGAATCGAGCAGATTCAACGGTTCAAAATCGATCATGTCACGCAGTATTGGCTTGACCCTGACCAATCCCGCTTTAGCCGCCGTCCCTCTGAGAAAATACTTTTTGAGTAAGACCTCGGGAATATCCTTGACGCGCTCCAGGGTATAAACACCTTTACGCGCCCGGGCGATGGCATGAGTATCGATATCGGTTGCCCAAACCCTGCACTGCCCCTGCGCAGCCGGTAGCGCCTCACACAAAGTCATCGCAAGCGAATACGGTTCCTCACCGGTCGAGGCCGCAGCACACCAAATTGATATAGGCTTGCTTCGGGTTCGAACAAACTTCTTTAATATTTCAAAATGGTGTTGTTCGCGAAAAAAGGCAGTGTGGTTAATTGTGAAAGCGTTCACGAAATCATGCCATTCATCCGAATCGGGGCTTTGCGCCAAAACAGACAAATAGGCACCTACGCTTTCAGCGCCCATTCGACGCGCCCGCATACCCAACGTGCGAATCGCCATTTCACGTTTATGTTCACCCAGCAAAATACCGGTGCGTGCCTTCAGCATACGCGCGGCACGCTCAAACTCTTCCGGCTCAACGGCCAGCACACTAGGCGCCAGTTGAGCAAACAATGATGTCGTAGTCAATTTATGCCGCTTATCAGGTAACAGCCTGCTCTACCAGCGCCATTTCATTGCTGGTCATGAGTTTTTCAATATCGACCAGAATAATCATACGTTCGCCGACGGTGCCGATGCCCGTTAAATACTCCGTGGAAAAAGCCGTACCGAACTGCGGCGCGGCGCTGGTTTGCGACGGATTCAACATTAAAACGTCGGATACGCCGTCGACAACCACACCCACAACCCGCGAGGCAATATTCAGAATAACTACAACAGTTTGCTGGTTATATTCCACGTTATCCAGGTTGAATTTGATACGCATGTCGACAATGGGCACGATAACGCCGCGCAAATTGGTCACGCCTTTGATAAAAGAAGGGACGTTGGCAATACGGGTGACGCTTTGATCGTCGTATCCACGAATTTCCTGAACTTTCAGGATGTCGATACCATACTCCTGGTTAGCAAGGGTGAAAATCAGATATTCCTTGCCATCACCCTCAGTGGAGCCGGCTTTGTTCTGCGCGTCATTAAGCATAATGTTCTCCGATAACAGTCATATTGGGGCTGGGGGTAACGCCTTTGTTACGCGTCATGCGCATTAAAGCAAACACATCAACAATCAGCGCAACACTACCGTCACCCAGAATGGTGGCAGCTGATATGCCGGGGATTTTCCGGTAATTGGCTTCCAGGTTCTTCACCACCACTTGTTGCTGACCCACCAAATGGTCAACCAGCAAGGCAAATCGGCTTTCCTCGGCCTGTAAAATAACCGCAATCGACTGGTTGATATCTGTTTGGGCCCCCTCAACATTGAAAATGTCGTGCAGCGCTACAAGCGGGAGGTATTCTCCCCGCACATGCAGTACTTGCTCGGTTTGCGAAATATGGTGTATTTGCTCAGCGCTTGGCTGCAGTGATTCGGTAACGTGGCTAAGCGGCAACACAAAAATCTCCTGTCCCACCTGAACTGACATACCGTCGAGAATGGCCAGTGTCAGAGGCAGAAAGATGCGTGTTGTGGTGCCCTGCCCAGGCCGTGAGCTAAGCTGGATATGCCCACCCATATCCTGGATATTGCGGCGTACCACATCCATACCTACACCCCGACCCGATATTTCGGTTACTTTTTCGGCGGTGGAGAACCCAGGGGCAAAGATCAATTGCCATACTTCTTCATCGGGTGTGCTGTCACTAACCGGCATGCCGCGCTCAGCAGCCTTTCTCAAGATGCGCTCGCGGCTCAGGCCACCGCCGTCATCGGCAACCTCAATCACAATCTGCCCACCCAGGTGCTGAGCGGACAACGTTAAATTCCCTTCAGCGGGTTTACCGTTTGCAGCACGCACATCGGGCGCTTCAATGCCGTGGTCGATACTATTGCGCACTAAGTGCGTTAAAGGATCGATAATGCGTTCAATCAGGCTTTTATCCAGTTCCGTGGCCTGGCCTTTGGTCGTCAGGCGAATTTGCTTGCCCAGCTTGGCCGCCGATTCCCGCACAACACGGGGAAAGCGGCTGAACACATAATCCATTGGCATCATGCGAATCGACATCACCGCTTCCTGCAAGTCCCGTGCGTTGCGCTCGAGATGCTCGATACCATTCAGCAAACGATCATGTATAACGGGATCAAGCGAAGACGCTGTTTGAACCAGCATCGCCTGGGTGATAACCAACTCACCAACCAAGTTGATGATTTGATCAACCTTTTCAACCCCCACCCGTAATGTTGACTCTTTAGAGGCTGCACGGGCCGCGTCACGCTGAACACCTGGGGAGTCGGCCGCCGGCACATCGGTTACGTTGTCGGCTGCGCTGGTATCAGCTTGAGAGGGTTCGACAGCGGCATCAGCTGTCGGCTTTTCATCTGCACTTGCCGAGTCTGACGGCAACGCAGCATGAACGACCGTTACTTGGCCGGCATCAATGACAAAACAACATACCGCCTCAATATCAGTGGCCGTCTCGGTCGTTTCAAGCCAAAGCTGCAGGGTATCGCCCTGACGCTCACGATGCAAAATGGAACCCATCAGAGCCATTTCGGCCTCTAGCGAGGCGGCATCTTTGTCGTTTAATCGCAACAACGTAATATGTAATGGTCCCGTTTGCGCCGGCGAGGCGGCATCGGGTTCCAAGGACACTTGCGCGGAGCTTGTCTCAACCGCAGGTTCAGACTGCGTCTGCCCTGCGTTCGGATCAGGCAAATCCATAACCTGCCCCCCTTTTTCTTCAACGGCCAACTGCTGCAATTGCCGGCAAATGCGCTCATAAGCCTGTTCATCGGGGCGCTCACCGTTGCGATATGCAGACACTTGATCAGATAACACGTCTTTCGTTTCCAGGAAAAGGTCAATCATGTCTTTACGCAGAGCCATCTCGCCCATGCGCAAGGCGTCGAGCAGGTTCTCGAGCAAATGAGTGGTATTGGCCAGTTCACCAAAACAGCCAAAAGTACCCGCCCCACCTTTAATTGAATGCGCAGCCCGGAAAATGGCATTTAATTGATCTATATCGGGCTGTTCTATATTCAATTGGAGCAGTGTTTGCTCCATCTCGGCGAGCAGTTCATCCGCTTCATCGAAAAACATGTCGTAGAACTGGCTAAGGTCGACACCTTCGCTCATAAGTATCCTTCTTTACCGCGTTTGGTTGCTTTCCGGCGATCGGGCCCCTGTTACCGCTTCGGAGCCCGACGCCCCCATGGAATTTTCAACAGCTTCAGCGACATTGCCTTGCGCATCGACCGACAAATTACCCGTGGCATTTTCTTGATCGATTCGACGCTCAGTGCGCTGATTTAGTACTACCAAGCTAATACGACGGTTAACGGCGGCATTGGGATCATCTTTAATTAGATTAACGGTTGAGGCCAAACCAAGGATGCGTTTGACCTTGCCTTCTTGCATGCCGCCGGCCACCAACTCCTGACGTGCCGCGTTGGCCCGGTCGGCTGACAGCTCCCAATTACTGTAGGCACGTTCGCCGCGCGCATATTGTTGTGCATCGGTATGCCCTGAAATGGTCACCGAATTTGAAATTTGGTTAAACAAAGGGCCAAGCTCACGCAAGATGGTGCGCATATAAGGTTGAACCACTGCGCTGCCGATTTGAAACATAGGCCGATTTTGTTGATCCACAATTTGAATGCGCAAGCCTTCCGGTGTCATATCAAGCAACAATTGCGGGCGAAACTGGCGTAAAACCGGATCGGTATCGATAAGCGCTTCGAGCTGGGTTTTCAAATCCTGCAACCGTTGCGTATCACGCTGGTCGTTCTCCTGATTCGCGGGGCGCACCGGCAAGGGGTTTTTATTCGGAATCACGCTGGGCGACTGCCCGGGAATAATCGATTTACTGTCATTGGTTCGCTCACCACCGCGAATGGCATCCATTAAAGGCATGCGGAAATACTCGGCCATTTCCCCGAGACTCTCCCGCGGGATGAGCGCAACCAGCCACATTACCAGAAAAAAAGCCATCATTGCCGTCACGTAATCGGCATAGGCAATCTTCCAAGCCCCCCCATGATGGGCGGCGTGCTCACGGCGCTTGCGGCGTATAACGATCCGGGGCGCATCACTCATGACGTTTCCCCTGTTTACTTACGACCTGCCGAGCGCGCCTGACGCACATGCTCTTCCAGTTCCTGGAACGACGGACGCTCATCAGAGAACAACACCTTGCGCCCGAACTCAACCGCCAATTGCGGCGGATAGCCGTTCATATAGGCAAGTAATGTAACTTTGATGCACTCAAGCACCTTCAACGATGCTTCGTTGCGCCGCTCCATGGCTGAAGCGGCCGGTGCCACAAACCCGTAGGCCAGCAAAATCCCCAAAAACGTCCCGACCATGGCTTTGGAAATAAGATCGGCCAAAACGGCAGGAGGCTGATCAACCGAGGCCAGCGCTTTAATGACGCCCAGCACCGCCGCCACGATCCCGAAGGCGGGAAGCGCATCGGCAACAACTGATAAAGCGCGCGATGGAACGCTGACTTCCTGATGGTGGGCATCCAGCTCCTGGTCCATCAGGGTTTCGATTTCGAAAGGACTCATATTGCCGCTAATCATCAAGCGCATATAGTCGGTAATGAACTCGACCAAATGATGGTCTTTCAAAATTCGGGGATACTCCGCAAAAACCGGGCTTTTATCCGGCTCCTCGATATCGGCTTCAATCGTCATCAAGCCGTCGCGACGCGCTTTGTTCAACAATACAAAAAGCAGCGCCATGAGCTCCATATACAGGGCTTTGTCGTAAGGCGTGCGGCGAAATATTCCGGGAATGGCCTTGAGCAACAGTTTGATGGAGCGCATGTTGTTCGCCGCCAGGTAGGCACCCAGCGCCGCGCCCCCAATTAAAACGAACTCGAACGGCTGATACAAGGCGCCAAGATAGCCCCCCAACCCCACATAGCTGCCGAAAACCGACAACATAACGATGACAAAACCTAAAAAGATCAGCACGGGTAAACCTCTGATTAATCCTATGAGCGCACTATCATCGCCTGATTCACCCAAAATAAAAATGCCCGTCAACGGGCATTTTTACACCTAAATCCGGCGGCTAAAAAAACAAACAGGGCATTCAAACGGTTACAACCTGCTCCTCGGCCGTGCGACGCGCGCGATTGGCGCGTGTTTTGCCCGCTCTCGGTGGGGGCCGACATATCGCGCAAACAAAGCCCTTCTGAGGGTCGTGGGCATGCGCAACAAAATGCCCTGTACAACGCTCACATTGAGATAATTGCAACAGACCGCTTTCAAAAAACCTGACCAACATCCAGGCACGAGTAAAACTCAACAAGGGCTCCGAAGTATCAACGCCACCGCGGCCGGCCCCGGCCTGCTCCAGGTAAACCTTGTAGGCCTCAATAAGCGCGTAAGCGTTCTTTGAAGGCGTATGCTCGTGAATATACGAATAAATATTGTAAAAAAGGCTTGAATGAATGTTAGGAAGCCACGTCATGAACCAATCAACCGAGAACGGCAACATTCCCTTGGGCGGCGAGCAACCTTTAACCTCGCGATAAAGTTTCGCGAGCCGGTCGTAACTAAGCGAAGTTTCCGCCTGGAGCACTTGCAGACGAGCCCCCAACGAAACCATTTGTGAAGCCAGCATTATTTCTTCGGCTTCTTTAGCGACGCTTTTAATGGCCATGACGATATCCTTAAAACGAATCAGACGGCTTTATCAGGAAGCCGCAACCTCTTCGCGACGCGACAGCAATATAGTGGAGTGAGCTTGCTGCAAAACGCCGTCGAGCACACCGCGTGTTAAAGAAGTAAGCAATGCCGCGTCATCGAGACGGAAACCGCAAACCAGTGAACTTGAACTTGCCAGGCGAACCAACTGCGCCGGCGAAAGTTGCAAAAGAATATCGGCGGCATCTTTACCAATACCCAGGCGGAACATGCCGCTTGCCAGGTTATCGCGTAACAAACGTTGGGCCAGCATAAGATACGACAGGTTGACTTCCTGAATATCCTGCGTAATGTTATTTGTTTGAACTGACACGTTAGTATTCCTTTAAAGATAGAGACAATTGGATTGGCTCAAATTCTAGTGAAACATCTCGACAAGATTATGACAAACAGCTGGTAACAAATGAAAAATCATTAAAAACAAATAGGCCATTTTTCATATAAATCAGAAACTTAGCCCAAAAGGCCTAGATTCACCCAATTGCTCAAAATATCGAAAAACACTTAGCCCAAAGTAAGTTGCAACTAGAAGAGACGAAGGTAAATCAAAAATTATTAAATAAAAACAATTACTTAGGCTTTTCCGCTCTTTTTAAGCCGACTTAAATTGTTAAGTTTTGTTTTATGACGAACAAAATGTACAACACAACCGATGACTAACGGACTAGGCCTTAAAGCCCATTTACTTAAATTTAATTTTGATGTATGAAGAAAAAATACTTACTGGCACTTGACCAAGGTACTTCAAGCTCGCGCAGCGTTTTGTTCGATACGCACGGGCAATTAATTGCCATGGATCAAAAAGAAGTGTTGCCGCGCTTTCCCGCTCCCGGCTTGGTGGAACACGACCCCCATGCGCTTTGGCGTACCCAGCTTGAAACGGCGCAAAATGTCATTGCACGCGCCGGCATTTCCACCCGGGATATTCTGACCATTGGGATAACAAACCAACGAGAAACACTGGTTGCCTGGAACCGATTAACCGGCGAGCCATTGTGCCCGGCACTGGTCTGGCAAGACCGGCGCACACAAGCCCTGTGTGAACAACTTATAGAGTCCGGGCACGAGGCCCTGGTTCAAGCGCGCAGCGGTTTGCGCATCGACGCCTATTTCTCGGCCGGTAAAGCCAAATGGATACTCGACCACATACCTGCCGCAAAGGCCTGCGCCGACGCCGGCCACTTGGCACTGGGAACCGTCGATTCCTGGTTACTCTGGAATCTAACCAAAGGCGCCAATTTCGCTACCGATTTAACCAATGCATCGCGCACTTTGCTTTTCAATATTCGCAAAAACCATTGGGATACATCGCTGCTTGATTTGTTCGAACTGAAATCCTCATATTTTCCGGAAGTTCACCCGTCCGCGCATCAATTTGGTTTTGCCGACCCGCAATGGCTTGGCCACCCAATTCCCATAACTGGGATGGCCGGTGACCAACAAAGCGCCCTTTTCGGCCAGGCATGTTTTAAACCGGGCATGGCTAAAAATACCTACGGTACCGGCTGCTTTGCCCTGATGAACTCAGGCGGCACATTTCAGCTATCAGCTAATGGGTTGATCACCACACTGAATGCACAATCAACGTTGAGCTCACCCAGTTATGCCGCCGAGGGCAGTGTTTTTGTAGGCGGTGCCGTCGTTCAGTGGCTGCGCGACGGCTTGCACGCTTTCGAACGTAGCGCCGATATCGAAAAGCTAGCCCGCAGTGTGCCCGATAACGGCGGGGTTACCGTCGTTCCGGCTTTCTCGGGATTGGGCGCTCCCTATTGGCAACCCGATGCCCGAGGCACCATTACCGGGCTAACACGCGGCACGACACTCGCACATATTGCCCGCGCGGCACTTGAGAGTATTGCGTTCCAAAGTACCGCGCTATTACAAGCAATGAATCGCGATGCCCAAGCAACCGCGCGGGCCGAGCTTTCAGAACTGCGGGTAGACGGTGGCGCCAGCAGCAATAATTTATTAATGCAATTTCAGGCCGACTTGTTGGGTATCCCGGTTATTCGTCCGGCGGTAACCGAAACAACCGCCTTGGGCGCCGCTTGGCTGGCGGGCTTGAACGCGGGGATATATAGCCACACCGACGAACTGGCCGAATTGTGGCAGACTGACACTTGTTTCACGCCTTCAATGACACGCGACGAGGCTGCCGGGAAAATGGCCCAATGGGAGTTTGCTGTTCGCCAAGCCTGTGTTCCCCAATAATTTAGTATTATGCCCACGCCCCTGCCACCCATCACCCCAAAGCATTTATACCCAATTGCCGACGATTGCACTGCCGACAAAGCCTATCAGTGGATCAACCAAGGTGCGCATCTGCTTTGGTCGGGCGATTACCACAATGGCATTCAATTGCTGTCAGCCTTAAAGCGGCGCACCGATAAAAAACGCAAACAGCAGTCAGGGCCCATTAACGCAGAGGCGTTTCACCGCTATCGCATGTTTCAGTCTCAAAAGGCCAGCCTTTTAAACCGACTACTTATTAAAGTGGGCCCTGAATACGCACTCGACTTGAAACGAGCGCCCGATCTTCGAGGCGCATGTGAAGCGGCCTTCGGCGAACTCTCAAACGAAACCCTGATCCCGCTTCGTATGGTCCAAGGTGCGCTCAGCGCCTACGCCTGGCAAAACAAAGGGGTCCATATTCCCGCACTGCCCGAGCCTATTCACGTTCGCTACGGCGTTTTTTCACCGGTGCGGGGAGAATACCTGAACCTGATCCAGACCGCGAAACTGCCGGCGAACACTCAGTGCGCATTCGACATCGGAACGGGTAGCGGAGTCATCGCAGCCATTCTCGCGCAACGCGGCGTCCCGGAAATTATCGCGACCGATACCAGTGAAGATGCCATTCTTTGTGCCGCTGAGAATTTCGCGCGTCTAAAGCTTCAACATGCCATTCGGCTGGTTCAGGCGGACTTATTCCCGCCGCAACCCGCACTCGCCGATTTGATCGTCTGCAATCCACCCTGGATACCCGCACGCCCAACATCGCCAATAGAAGCCGCGGTATATGATCCCGGCAACGAAATGCTGGAAAGGTTTTTATCGCAAGTAACACAACACCTGAATCCAAACGGCCAAGTATGGCTGGTGATGTCGAACCTGGCCGAACTTATTCAACTTCGCCCACCAAACTTCATACCCTATTTGGCTGAAAAGCATGGCTTACGCGTCATTGAGCGCCTTGACACCAAGCCCGGACACGCGAAATCCAAAAATACAAACGACCCTTTATATGAAGCGCGCGCCCGCGAAGTAACAAGCCTATGGAAACTCATTCCTTCCGCCGGCGCAACCGCTAAACTATGAGCACTCTTCGAACACGGAAACATCGAGATACTTATGCTGCGTAAAGCCCTGATCCCTATTGCAGTCTTCATCATCGTTTTGGTCGCACTCACCTTTGGCGAAACAGTGGGTGCCCAAATGCTGCGTTGGCTCAACCATTTAACCGGCCTGGTCATCCATAATTTCGCGGATGTCTGGTACGCGGTTGAAATATTTGTTCACACGCACTTCACCAAAATTATCATTGCCTTGGTTTTAACCGTTCCAATCAGCGTTTGGCTCATTCGGCATCAAGGCGAAAAACTGGCCCGTGGCGTCAGCACCCGCAAAATGGCAATTATCCTGGCAATTTTCCTGGGCTGGTTGGGCGCCCACCGTTTTTATTTGGGCCAAATCGGCTGGGGTATTATTTATTTGATTATTTTGTGGGTGTTCGCGCCTCTGGTCGTCATAATCAGCTTGATTGATGCAATTCGGTATGCTTTCATGAGCGACGATGAATTTCCTGCAGTGCAATCGTAACCTGCGGCAAACCCTGATACATTTATGCGGGAAAATGCCGTTACATTATGTGGCATTGAAAATAGGGGACACAAAATGATCATGGTTTTGCCATTTCTCACCGGCGCCACCGCCGCTTGGCTCGGCGTGGCGGGCAAACGGCGCGCCTGCCTGTGGGCCTGGTTTATAACATTCGTTATATTTATTGCATGGTGCCAATACCACATGACTGACTCTTTGCCGATTTCACTCTAAGGCTGCCATGAGCAATTATCACGTTAGTGCTGCATTCACTTTTCCCCGTTTTCTGAATACGTTGGGGCTGATCGGAATTACTTTCGTACTGGCCTTCGCTTTTGTTTGGCAGTTCGCTTATAACGAACTACCCTGCCCCCTTTGCCTGCTTCAGCGCGTGGCTTTCATGCTGGTGGGTATCGGCTTTTTGCTGAACGCCCGCTTCGGTTCGTCGCCCATACATTACGGCATAACGATTTTATCGGCCATTGGTGGTGCAATCGCCTCCGGTCGTCAAACTTTGCTGCACATCGCACCGGGCGATCCAGGGTTCGGCAGCCCTTTTCTTGGCATGCACTTCTATACCTGGGCGCTCATTCTGTTTGTTGTCATTATTGCTTACTGCGCAGTCATGCTAATGCTTGACCGCACCATGAACGGCGCCGTTGTTACCACACCACCCAACGGAGTGGTGCGCTTAATAATGTGGTTGTTCGTGCTAATGATTGTGGGTAATCTTGCTTCCACTTTTTTAGAATGCGGCTTGGGTGCGTGCCCGGACAACCCCACCGAATATCTCATGCTTAAATAGCCAGGCGTACTATTATGGAAAACAAAACGGCCCGGCTCACAGTGCTGATCGACCCGCGCAAAAAAGAAGCGTTCGAACAACTGTGCGCCGCCCAAGACATCACCCCGTCGCAGGTTGTCAGGCAACTGATTCGTGGTTATCTGGCTGATCACGGCGTCAATTACACCTCGGAACCAACTGAACCGCCTAACACGGTAAAAACCAATAATTAACCCGTTGTATTTTTGTGTGGTTTCAGCCGGGGAATAAACTGCAGCCACGACAGCACCACCCCTACACACACCGCCACGACCAAATCAAGAAATACGGTTAGGGTGAAGGTAACCACCAAGGTCAACGTATCGAGCCACGACGCACGACGAAAAAGTGTCAATGCATGCGGTATTTCACTCATATTCCATGCCACGACGAACAATATTGCAGCCAATGTTGCAAGTGGAACATGGCCGGCGTAAGGCGCCAAAACAAGAATAATCAGGATTAACGTCACGGCATGGACGATACCGGCGATGGGGCTTGACCCACCGCTGCGGATATTGGTTGCCGTGCGTGCGATGGCGCCGGTTGCCGCGAACCCGCCGAACAAAGGGGAAAAAATATTAGCCAACCCTTGCCCAAACAGCTCTCGATTCGAATGGTGGCGTGTTCCCGCCATGCGATCAGCGACTGAAGCGGAAAGAAGTGACTCAATTGCGCCCAACATGGCAATGGCCAATGCCGGGCCCAACAATTGAAGCCAGCGCGCATAGTCCCAATCGAGGCTTTGAAACGTTGGCAACGCCCTGGGAATATCGCCATACACGGAACCGATCGTCGGCAACCATTCAAATCCAAACAACGCCTGCATGAGCGTCAGGACAACCAAGGCTAACAATGGCCCGGGAATACGACCCAACCGGTAAGGCAACCATCTTGGCACAACCACCAACACCAATGACACCAACGCTACGGCGGTGACAGCCCAGCTTAGATCAGGAAACGCCTGAACTAACGCCCATAACTTTTGGTGGAAATGCCCTTCGGGTGCAACCGGCAAACCGAAAAAGTCTTTCCATTGTCCAACCCAGATAATCACACCAATACCAGCGGTAAAGCCTATGATCACAGGAGGGGGAATATACCGGATCACCGCGCCCAAACGAAAAATTGCAAGCAATAACAGAATAGCGCCCGCCATCAGCGTCGCGATTTGCAAGCCGTCGATACCGTGTTGCGCAACAATATCGGCCAAGATAACAATAAATGCACCGGTGGGCCCCGCAATTTGCACCCGGCTGCCGCCGAACACTGACACGCACAAGCCCGCGACAATTGCCGTATACAAGCCTTGCTCCGGCTTTACCCCGGAAGCAATGGCAAACGCCATACCTAACGGAAGTGCCACCACGCCGACGATCAGGCCTGCCACGATATTGGGAAGCCAGTAACGACGCCTGAATAAACCGGCATGCCAGGCTTCGACCAAAGCAAACATTCAAGTACCTTCAAACAAAAAGAAGAATATGTTAATTAAATTAACATTAAAAAATAATCAAATAATATTAAAGTAGGAGAAATCCATTTTCAACGCGTCAACGTTCACGGATGTTGCTTTCCCGCTGCAAACACGCACAAAAGCACTACAATATCCCCCCAATTAACCTTTTCCGAGAATGAAAGTGAGAAAAGTTGTCGCCGGTAAGCTGCACGGCATTCGCGTCACCGGAGCCGATCTCGATTACCACGGATCCATCACTCTGGACCCGGATCACTGTGAAGCAGCAGGGATTCTGCCAATGGAGTTTGTCGACATCTGGAATAAAAATTCCGGTGCGCGTATCAGTACCTATGTGATATATGGCGAGCGCGGTTCGCAGTGTTGCATTCTGAATGGTGCAGCGGCTCGCACCTGCCAGAAAGGCGACGAAATTATCATTTGCAATTCGGTTTACGTTACCGAATCGGAAATCGAACAAATCAACCCTGTCATCCTGACCTTCCACCCCGACAACTCCATTGATGAGCGGCTTAGCTACGACGTTTCGCGCGATAGCCAGAACCGCCTCAGCTTCAATATCATCAAACACGTCTAACTCCTTTTTCAGAAGCACTTTCTTTTTTCTCTGAAATCGGTACAATTTGCCACGTTATCGCTAGGGGTGTCGCCCGGTCATTTACCGTAGGCGTCTGAGAGAGTCCCTTGGAACCTGTTGAGATCATCCTCGCGCAGGAAAGCGACCTTCGTCTTGAATGGCATTCGTGCAACTTTCCTGGCGGGGCTGTCGCCCCTGCATTTTTGGAAAATTGCCCGCTATGAACTCCTCTTCTTCAACCAATCAGGCCCTTACCCCTGTTCCCGAATCCGACCGCGTTTTCGGCTGGCACGAACATGCTTCACTATGGTTCAGCCTGGGCGTTGGACTGTTGGTCATGCAAGTGGGGGCCTATCTTGTCCCATCAGTGGGCACGCGCGACGCCGCTATCGCGATTATCTGCGGCTCGATTATTGGCGCCGGCCTGCTCGCCTGGGTTGCCCGAACGGGCTGCCGCAGTGGGTTGTCGAGTGCAGGATTGATACACCGCACCTACGGCAGTCATTTCGCTCGTCTACCCGTCATTCTGAATATTGTGCAGCTTCTGGGCTGGACCACCTTCGAAATGGTGATTATGCGAGAAGGTACCACCGCCATTGCAAATCAGGCTTTCGGGCTGGAGTTGAGCGGCACCTTGGGCGTCATTGTAATCACCCTGTTTTGGGGGGCTATTCTGCTGGCATTGCTGGCAGGCTCCATGATTAAGCTGGTACGCAAGCTCATTGCGCGATTTGCCCTGCCTCTGGTTATTTTGTCCTTACTGTGGCTTAGCTGGCAATTCCTGGTGTTGCTAAATGAACAAGGCTTGAGCGCTGTTTGGGATCGGCCGGGTAACGGTCAAATGGGGCTGTTCTCGGCCATGGATCTGGTCATTGCAATGCCTATTTCCTGGCTGCCGCTAGTAGCCGACTACGCACGCCACGGCCGCAGCACGAAAGGTGCCCTGGGCGGCACCTGGTTGGGGTACGCCATTGCCAATATCTGGTGCTACAGCCTGGGGGTCATTATCGTCAGTGTTGCAGAGCCCGATGCAGGTCTGGTTAACGCACTTTTGCTGGCACAAGGCGGCTTGGTTGCACTGGGCCTGATCATGATCGACGAGCTGGACAACGCCTACGGCGACCTCTATTCGGGATCGGTATCCACCCATAGCTTGCTACCAAAATGGAGTATCAAACGCTGGGGCATGACGCTGGCGGTTATTAGCATGGTGTTCGCTACGGTTTTACCCATTCACACGCTTGAGCCGTTTCTACTCATGTTAAGTTCCGTTTTCGTTCCCCTTTACGGCGTGATTCTGGGGCGCCACGGTATTGGAACGGGTGCAATTGCCGACAACAGAAAACGGGCCGACTGGTCGGCAGCAACAATCTGGATATTGGGCATTGTGTGCTACCACAGTGTAGGACATTGGGCGCCGGGCCTGGGTTCAGCCCTGCCAACCTTGGCGTTTACCTTTTTACTCGCCTTTGGCACGCGCAGCGCTGCAACACGCATTACCTCGTAACAGCAGTAACATTTTTATAATTATCGGAACGCAAGGTAATACGTAAAATTCCTACACTTGAACCGTCTTAATAACAAGAGGTTCAACAATGCGATTTGCAAAAACCACTTCCGTAATCAGTGCGTTAACGCTGGCAATCGCTTCCTCGATGGCGCTGGCTAAAGGGCCAGACCATCGAGGGCCACATCACGGCAAAGGCCATTCCGCCAAACATTGGGATGGCGGCAAGCACCACAAACGCGCACATCGACAAGCAGAACGATACAAGCGGCATCACGATCGCCATTATGACCGTGGACGAAACTACCATGACCGCCACGACTCAGGAATCGATATTTATGTATCTTTCTTCGGTGACCGACATCGCAGGCTTGCGCGCGATTATTACCAAGAACACTATTACGGCCATTGCCCGCCCGGGCTGGCAATGAAACGCAATGGCTGCATGCCCCCTGGGCAAGCAAAAAAATGGCGAAGGGGATACCCGCTTGGACCCGACATTACGTATTACGATCTGGATCGACACTTGCGTATTCGTTTAGGCCCACCCCCCGACGGACACCGTTACGTGCGTGTTGCATCTGACATCTTGCTGTTGGCAGTGGGTACCAATCTGGTGGTTGATGCCATTGAAAACCTGGGGCGATACTAATTACGACGCCCGGTTTAAAACCTGAAAGGAGCGCACTATGCAATTCGCCAAACCAGCTTATTATGTTGCCACGCTTGCTTTTGTTTTGGCCTCATCAATTGTTGCCGCTCAAGGACCCGGCCCTAAAGGGCCCGGCAACGGTAACGGGCCGCCTGACAAAGTGCAAAAGAGTCATAACAACCAACGTGCTTCAGGATACGACCAAGGCCCTGAATCTCGTCACTCCGGTTCCGCGATCGAAATATCTTTCTTTGGCGACAACCACCGCCGGATCGCCGGGGATTACTACAATGACATGTTTCGCCGCGGCCACTGCCCACCGGGTTTGGCCAAGAAAAACAACGGCTGTATGCCGCCAGGGCAAGCAAAGCAATGGCGATTGGGTTACCCCCTTGGGTCTGACATCACGTTCTATGACCTGGATCGAAACTTACGCATCCGCCTGGGCGACCCTCCGGATGGCTATCGATACGTGCGCGTGGCCTCGGACATTCTATTACTGGCGGTGGGTACCAATATGGTCGTAGACGCGATTGAAAACCTGGGCCGCTATTAAATCATTAAAAAACACCCCGTCGCCAAGTTGAACTGCACCCCAAAAGTTGGACACCCGTCCTAACTTTTGGGGTGTTTCCTATTCGCAACATTAAGCACCGTAAGCTGTTACAGCACAAAAAATGCCATTTAGCGGCCGGCTTGCTTGGCGGTAAGCCCGCCTTTTACACGAATATTCGTTTTCAGAATGTCATGCAAAATGCCGTGAATCTGATCTTGAGAATAACCGGTTACTTCGTTGGCCAGCTTGCCGAACGCCGCCAGTAATTCGGCTTTCTGTTCTTCCGTGCGCCCTTCAATCATGTCGACGTGGAAAATAATGCCCGGCGCATCCCATTGCCCGCCATCCAGGTAGTGGCCTTCCGGCAATTCATGTAACATCACGCGGACTGAAGGCAAAGCGGAGCCCAAAACCTGAACAATGGCATCGCTGGATTTTTCAATCAGCTGTTTTTTCTGAACATTGTTCAAACCTGAAGTGGTGGTAATGGTGACGTATGGCATGACTACCCTTTAAAAGTTATTGAAACTGGATGGCCATTATCGCTTTATGGCCGCTTTTTTTACAAGTCAAAAATCGAACGCTAGCACGGTAGCATGCCGGAGTGAACTGAATGAACTGGACGCAGGAACTGATCGACAGTGCAATATGGCTTTCACAAGTATATGTCGTTACGCTGATATGCTTCGGTTTAACGGTTTGGTTTTTGGCACGTCGCACAGTGTGGGGGCGTCAGTTCTGGCAACTTTCGGGAGGGTATTTTTCCCCCCGGCGCAGTTGGAAGCCCATTCTGACCATTGCTTTTATTCTGTTCCTGACCCTGGCAGGCGTGCGTTTACAGGTGTTGTTTTCAAACTGGTATAACACCATGTATAGCGCCCTTCAGGATTTAAATGAAGCGGCATTCTGGCTGGCCATGTGGTTATTTGCGGCCCTGGCCACCGTCCATGTTTTGCGGTCGCTGCTCGACTACTATGTTCAGCAGGCATTTTCAATTCACTGGCGAACCTGGCTCAACAACCAGTTGCTTGGCCGTTGGCTCGACCGCCAATCCTACTACCGCACCCAACACCTGGAAAAAGGCGTCGATAACCCCGACCAACGTATTCAATACGACGTTACGGTATTCGTGCAGTCGTCGCTGACGCTGTCCATGGGTGTCGTCGACGCACTGGTATCAACGGTTGCCTTTACGCTTATTTTATGGGGTTTGTCGGGGCCGCTGGGCTTGTTTGGCGTTGAGATTCCCCGTGCCATGGTATTTCTGGTTTTTGTTTATGTTTTGGTGGCCACCCTATTGGCGATTCGAATCGGTCGACCATTGATCATGCTGAATTTTTTGAATGAACGTTTCAATGCCGACTATCGTTACGCACTGGTCAGGTTGCGCGAATATTCAGAAAGTATTGCTTTCTACGCCGGTGAAAAAGTGGAAAGCACGCTCCTGCGCGGCCGATTTGCGCAAGTGATCAGCAATGCCTGGGCGATTGTGTATCGATCATTGAAGTTTTTGGGTTTTAACTTTTCGGTTACGCAGGCAGCCGTTGTTTTTCCATTCATTATTCAGGCCAAACGCTTCTTTTCCGAGCAAATCACGCTGGGCGATCTAATGCAAACAGCACAAGCATTCGGGCGTCTGCAAGATAATTTGTCTTTTTTCCGCAATGCCTACGATGAGTTCGCGTCGTACCGCGCAACACTCGACCGTCTAACCGGATTCAACCGGGCGATTGATGAGGCGCAGCAATTACCGCGCCCCAACCTTAATGACCATGCAGACCACCTTAGCATCCGAAATTTAACGGTACACACTCCCAACAACCGGTTGCTGATAGACAAACTTGACCTCTCTCTTACGCCGGGCGATGCGCTGCTTATTCGCGGGCCATCCGGCGCGGGTAAAACAACGCTATTGCGTGCCATCGCCGGCCTTTGGCCTTTCTGTGAGGGTGATATAGAACGGCCTCAAGACCATCTGCTGTTCCTGGCACAAAAACCGTACTTGCCACTGGGCTCGCTGCGCCAGGCTTTGTATTATCCGCAAATCGTCAGCACCCGGGAAGGCCTGCTTATCGACCGCGAAGAGCAGAAAGAGGCGGCAGTGGCAAGTTCCGGCTCAGCGCCCCAGAATCTGGATGAACAGGTCGAAACTCCCTCCACAGTCACCCCTTTGGCGACGCACCAAGACCCTCAGGCGCGTGAAATACTGGAACAAATTCAACTGGGCCATTTAACCGACCGACTCGACGAGGTGAATGACTGGAGCCGGATTTTGTCGTTGGGTGAACAACAACGGCTGGCGTTCGGTCGGCTGATGGTGGCGCACCCAAAAGTTGCCTTCCTGGATGAGGCCACTTCCGCAATGGACGAAGGCCTGGAAGACGCCATGTATCGCTTGATTCGCCGGCATTTACCGGATACCGTCTTAATTAGCGTCGGACATCGCAGCACACTGGTCCGACACCATGCCAAACAACTTAACTTAAAAGGAAACGGTCAGTGGTCGATGTCCAACGACCTGCCGGCCTGACACTGCCATGCTCTCTTATACGATCCTGAAGCATCTGCACGTTACCGCAGCCGTTATCAGCCTGGTGTTCTTTATTGTGCGCGCATACTGGTCGGTCATGCGCTCGCCCAGACTGCAGGGCCGGTTTGTGCGCATTGCACCGCACGTGGTTGATACGATCCTTCTATTGTGCGGCCTTGCCCTGGCCTTCATGATCGGCTTTCACCAAACCTGGATCCTGGCCAAGATCATTGGTGTTATTTTCTACATTGCGGTTGGCATGGTCGCCATCAAGAAAGGCAAAACCGCGACAACGCGCGCGCTTGCCGCAGTCGTGGCAGTATTGATCTTTTTCTATATTGTTGGTGTCGCTTTAACGCATAACCCATTGTCGTGGTGGTCGTAGCAAGGCGCCAAACTAGCGCCTTCCCCGGCCCAGTACGATCACACCGGTTAACACAAAGGCAGTACCAATAAGTTGCAGCACGGTAATGGGCTCACCCAGTAACCAGGCGGCCAAAAACAATACCGAAACGGGGCCGATCAGGCCAAGCTGCGACGTTAACGGTGCACCAATGCGGGCCACCGCCCACATAATCATGAATGTGGGCGCGACCGTATTCAACGTGGCATGAATCAACGATAACTGATAAACCGGCCAGGGCTGTTGCAGGCCCGCCCACGAATGGACCCAGAAAAACTGCGCAATCGTAAAGGCAGCCGATACTGACATTGCATAGGCAACCAGGCGTGTCGCCCCAACCACTTTGATAATTTCGGCCGAGCCAATCAAATATACCGAGTAACAGAGGGCCGACGCCAGCACAAACCCGGCGCCGACAATCACGGCCGGCCCGGCAAACGATAAGTCGTGCAAGAACACAAAAACAACGCCTGCGTATGACAAGGCCAGCGCCAACCACTGGCGTGGCGCAATCGGGCGCTTGAAGTACAACGCAGTGATAAGCAGGACGAAAGTTGGCGAAAGGTACAACACCACTCGCTCCAAACCGGCCGAAATCGTCTGCAGGCCCAGGAATGCGAGAAAACTGGATAAGTAATAACCGATGAAGCCAAGCAGCACAATTTGCCAGCGCTGACGCACGGTAAGGCGCGGTATTAATCCTTTATGCGCCTTGCTCGCCTGGTACGCGGCAACCGCAAGAAAGATAGGCCCAGAAAGAAGCATTCTGAAGCCGATAATCGTAACGGCATCAACCCCTTCGTAAAGATAGGTCATTTTGACGACGACACCCTTGGCCGAAAAGAAGATGGCGCCAAGAATCGCCAGACAATAACCTGCCCAAAACCGCTTTGCAGAGTTAACCGGCATCATTCAATAAATAAAGGGATCGACACAACCAGCAACACGACATAAATAAGGGGGTACAACCGCCCTATTACGCGATTCAGGGAACGGGCCGAATCGGCCCCCCTTTCGGTAAATACGGCGGCAACCAGGCATGACGTTAACAGACTGATCGTTAGCATAATAATGGTGACGTTAAACAACACGTCGGCCAGCGTTAAGTAATGCACCACCGGCAACTCGCGCCCCAAAACAAACTTCAAGGCAATGGTAGTCAGTATCAGGGTTGTTGTTCCCCCTATTCTTGGTGAAGAAAAAGCAGGCTGAACGGTGGGATTGAGCCATAACAGGCCCCACGATGCCAACGCAATAACAATTAAAGGGAGTAAAACCTTGTGAACACCGTCAAGAAAATCATGCTCCACCCGAATATCAATGTCGATTTGTGGATACAAATTACTGGAATGCACCATGCGAGTACGCTCACTAACGTTCCAACTCACATCTTCGGGAACCCAGTTACCGTGAATAACCCGATCAACGGCAGCAAGATCCTCTTTGGGGGTCAGCTCACCCAATTCAAATTCGATTTGCCGACGGTCCATTGCCGCGCTGGTTAAAGTAAGGCTTAATGTTAAATGGCCAAACGGAAACCACGTTAGCTCGCCATCGAAACGCGGCGTCGCCGAGAATTTCTCACGCAACTCCACATGGCCATCGGGCCAGATACTAAGCGAATAGACACGTGCAACCGACAACCCCTTTTCACCGTTAACGTCGATAATCGGATGCCAGATTTGTTGTAACTGCTGTTCCGCGCGCGCGCCCATCCAGATGCGCGGCCCCGGTCTGCCGGGCTCCGGTTCAAACTCCAGACGGGGATCATGCCAGCGCATACCGAACTGCGCGGTTAAGTCGAAGGTGCCGGAACCCAACTTAATATCGTTGATATCCTCAAGCTTCAGGTCAACATTCACCAATGTTGGCTTGTCGGGGCTGGGCGGTGGAATATCAGCCCAAGCCGGCTGCAGCACAACACAGAACAACAACGCAAAAAAAATATACCGGCCGAATTTTGCAACACTCATTCTAAAACCTTTACCCAGCTTAAAACCCCATCAGGCCAAGTCTTGGCAATCACACTTTGCCCAAACTTAATGTAGCCAAAGGACGCCATATTAACCTGCCCCCCGAAACTCGGTCTCCAAACGGGCCAATACGGTTTCAAGCACCGTAATCCGCGCGTGGTGTTTATCGTTGGCCGACACGAGATGCCAAGGGCCAAGAGAGGTGTGGGTACGGCCCAGCATGTCATTCGTTGCTACCCAATATGCATCCCATTTTCGCCGATTACGCCAATCCTCAGGCGTTATTTTGAAAGACTTAAAAGGTGATTTGCGGCGCGCGTGAAAGCGTTCCAGTTGTTCCTCTTTGGTAATGGCCAGCCAGAACTTGATCACAATGGCACCATTGTCAATCATTTGCTGTTCGAACTGATTGATTTCGTCGTATGCATGCTCCCACTGCAACGGCTCTATAAACGACTCCACCCGTTCAACCAGGACGCGCCCGTACCACGAACGATCGAAAATGGCGATTCGCCCAGGCTTGGGCAACCGCCGCCAAAAACGCCATAAATAAGGGCGAGCCCGCTCTTCGTCGGTAGGCGCTGAAATGGGAATGGCCCGGTACTGGCGAGCATCCAATGCCGCCGTTATTCGGCGAATCGCACCCCCTTTACCAGCGGCATCCTGACCTTCAAACACCAGCACCAACGAGCGATTTTTGAATCTCGTATCGCGCAACATACGAGCCAGCCGGCCTTGCAAAACGGGCAACTGATTTTGATAGTCGGCTTTTTTGAGTTTGACTGAAAAATCAATTCCGTCGAGCGAAACGGGCGATATACAAGACAATGACACGGGCGGCTCTGAACAGAACGGATAAACCGGACGCCAGGTCGAAGACGGGCGTTTACGTAAGCCTTTAAGTACTGCTTGCGCGGTGCTGATGACCCGATACAAATCATGTGCTGAAGGAACGATTTGCCAAGGAATACGCGGTTCATGCGTTAAGCTCATTGCCACGGCCCCAGCACGGCGCGCACGATCGAATTTTTTACGTACCTTGAAATCAAGCGACTCTACCTGCCAGGCGGTCTCCGGATTAGCCAGTAACCCGTCTATGTGCGCCTGCTGGGCCTGTTTCGACATGTGAAACCAAAGCTTAACAACCTGTACCCCGTTGCGACTTAAGGTCGTTTCGAAATCACGAATGGCGTGCGTCACCGCCTCCACCTGTTTCCAATCGGGTCGTTTTTTCTTCAATAACTCAAATAACGGCCGATACCACGAGCCGAACACAATTCCGGTAGTGCCTTTTGCAGGCATATGTTGCCAATAGCGCCACAATGGTGGCATTAATGATGCCGGCGCTTCAGGTTCACCAAAAGCCAGGGTGTGAACATAACGCGCGTCCATCCACTCATTCAACAGATTAATGCAGCGGCCTTTACCGACCCCGTCAATACCGGCAATCACAATTAACAACGCCTGATTCGCTCGCCGCAAATGCGCATACTGTGCTTTCAGCAACTGAAGTCGAAGTAGTTGCGCCTGTTGCAGACCTGTCGTTTCGTCAATAACAGGGTCTGCTTCGGCGCGCTCAAGCGAAGCCGCAATATGCGGCGAAATCGGAAACGAATCAGGGCTGTTTTTCATTAAACGCCCCTCAGGCGGTTTGCCCCGTTTGCACTTCAAGCGACTGAAACTGAATCGACAAGCGCTGCGCCAGACGGTGTGAAAGCGCCATAATGGTCAGCGTGAGGTGTTTATCCGGCAAATGTGGAACGACGCCGCCATCACACACGTACAGGTTATCGAAACCATGCACGCGCAGATGGCTGTCAACCACACCTTCGGACGGATCGGCCGACATGGCGGTGGTACCCGCATAATGAATGCCGGTGCCACTGTTGTCGCGGGTTTCATAAATCAGTGTGGAAGAAGCCGACTTCAGAATTTTCCGGCCCCATGCCATCATGACATCCATTTGCTCATGAACCGATTCCGGCATCGTGAAATCAACCGCCACCTGCCTCACCCCGTAACGATCCGTGGTGTCGGCGAGCCGAACTTTATTGTCGAGTTTGCGCTCGCCGGCGCAAAAGAGCCCGAGCGTGACGTAACTGTAAAACAGGTACTTTGCCATCCGTTCCTTGATGCGTGGCGGCATCCATTTCATTTGACCCAGATAGTGAGGGACATCGGGAATACCGTGAATGGCGTGACCAATAAACGGAAATTCGGCGCCATCGGCCAACTTGCCGCGCGACATTAAGATCAGCAAATCGCCGTAACCAATGTCGTAATCGCGCTGCTTGCCCCACAGCCGACGCAATGAAGTGGACAACACCACCTTAGGATTATCCTGCAAGCCGCGACCCAGCATATCGCCGGCATTCCCCAAACCCTGGGGGTCGGTTGCATCTGCCGAGTTGAACAAAATGCGGGGCGTTTCGACGGCCCCCGTTGCCAACACAACCACACGTGCCCGAACCCGACGCTTTTCCTGCGTTTGCGTGTCGAGGTACTCTACTTCATCAACTTGATCATTGCGCTGCGCACTGCGCAACACACGCAACACCTTTGCATTGGAAACCAAACGGTAGTTTGCCAGCGTGGTAATTTCAGGCAATAACCGTGCCGTAAACTTGTATACCGAACCCACCGGGCAGCCCGAGGTACAAATACCGGTGGATACACAAGACGTGGCCATCCCCTGACGCGTATTAATGGCTTTACGATTGGGAATCGCATAAGAATAGCCATCTTTCAGCTTTTGTACCGCATCAACAATCATGTGATCGGCCGGACGCAAAGGCTTGGGCTCAATGAATTCGCCATCCGGAAGCGCATCAAGACCTTCACGTGTGCCACAGACTGTAATGAGTTTTTCGATCGCACTGTAATGTGAATCCAGCGATTGGCCTTCAATTGGCCAATACTTGAAATCTTCACGGGCGAACCGCACGCTGACCCCATTCCACAAGTTTTGCAGCCCATTAACCGCCAAAACCTGAAAATGCTGAAAGCCCCCCTCGGGTCGCGCTGTTGAGCCGTGTTGACCGTCGGCAAACAAGGGATGAACAAACAGGCTGTCGTGCGGATCGCTGGGCCAAACAGTGTTCCGACCTATACCGAAAGTGGAGCCCGGACCCGGTGGCATAACCGTTTTAAAGAAATCGTCTTGAAGACGTGGACCTTGTTCAAGCGACCAGACATTCACACCGGCCTTGGCCAACTGATGAGCAAGAATGCCGCCCCCTGCGCCTGTTCCTACAATACACACATCGCAATCATAGTCACGCTCCACGCGAATCTCCTTTGTTGTCCACTTGCGGCTCTCCAACCCATTCCAGAAACGACGGCGAGGCAAACCGGATATGCTCAAAAAACGCCACGAAAGTCTCGCGTTCGGACCCCATATCGTGCTGCGTCAGCGTTTGTCTCGACTGCCGGCTTACCCGTGCATGAACAATGCGCAGCGCCGTGCGAACCTGGTGATTGTCATAACCTACTTCGCTAATTCTGTTAATTAAAGGGCGTAAATAGGCACGATACGGACTAAGCTCGACAAGCTGCGTCAGCATTTCATGCGCCTGATCCTGGGTAATGTCCGGAGCATCGGTGTACATAGGTGGCGGCGCAAATTGGCCCAACATATGAAACGGACGGCCCGACAACAAATGTTTTTCGATGTCTTCGAGCGAAACACCGCTGGTTTCAGGAATACGCAAATAGGTAAAGATCACGCCTGCAACACAGACCAACGCGTAAATGCCGAACACCCCGCCCAGCCCAAGCGCCGAGACCAGAACCGGAAACGAAAACACCACCAGAAAATTGAAACCCCAATTGGTAAGTGAGGTCACGCCCATCGCCATGCCACGCACATGAGACGGAAAAATTTCAGCCATCATGACCCACGGCAAAGGACCGATACTGGCGGCAAAAGCCGCTATATAAAGCGCCATACCGATGACGGCAAGAATATCGAGCGACTGTATCCCGGTTGCCGCGCCTACGGCAATCATGCCCAAACCCAACGCGGTACCCACGAACCCCAAAAACAAGAGGCGACGACGCCCGATGCGGTCGATAAGATACATACCAACCAACGTCATGAGTACATTAACCACCCCGACGCCAATCGTAGCCATGAGCTGGGTGGAGCCGGAATCAAAACCGGCCTCTTGAAAGACCGTAGGCGCATAGTAAATAACGGCGTTAATGCCACTTAGCTGTTGCAGGAAAAAGAGCCCGATACCCACAATAAACGCCGGCCAGACGACAGGTGCCAGCAAATCGGCCCAACGACCCGAACCGCCCGTGTCCATGGCCGCTTTGATATGCCCAAGCTCTGATTCAATTTCATGCTGACTTACAGACGTGCCACGGACCCGTTGCAGGGCACGTCGTGCGTCTTCGGTACGCCCTTTCAAAATGTACCAGCGCGGCGTATCTTTCAAAACCGCCATGCCAAGGAACAGGGCAATACCCGGCAAAGCGCCCAGCATAAACATAGTGCGCCACTTATCGTCGAAGGCGAAATTCACCAGATAGGCCGAAAGAATACCAATGGTAATGGCAAGCTGATAAACCGAAACCAACATACCGCGCTGCTTACTGGGCGCGCTTTCAGAGATATATAAAGGCGCCACCATGGCGGCCACCCCCACCGCCAGGCCCAGCACTAACCGGCATCCGGTCAGCACCCACACCCCCGGCGCCAGGCCGGCGCACAACGCACCGATCACGAACAAAACAGACGCAAACAATAAGGTTTGACGACGACCGAAACGCTCGGCCAACGACCCGGCCAATAAGGCACCGAACAACGCGCCGAACGGCACGGCGGCCGTCATCATGCCCTCTTCCAACGAGGTTATCTGAAACTCGGCGCGCAAAGACGACAACGCGCCGGCAATCACCCCTTCATCGAAACCAAACAGAATGCCGGCAAGACCCGCTACCAACGCAACAAAATAAATCACCTGACTCCCCCTGAGTTTTTTGATTGGTTGTTTTACAGGCGATCGATTCAGCTTAAGACCGCGCGAGATACTTTCTTAATGGCTGTAATAATGTCGTTGATATCGTTATCTTTCAGAACAGAGGCGATGGTGAGCAATGCCCCGCGCGCATGCATCGCGTCGCACTCAGGCAAAGCGCCATGTTCATAACTGTACTGCTCTGCAAATGAATTCAGCGGATGCGACCATGGAAAGCCATCGGCGCTGTTCGAACGCTTATTCACCAGGCTTGGAATATTGGAATACCAGTGCAGGCCCCAATCACGCATCGTCAAGCAAGCCAAGCTGCCGTCCGGCCCCCTAATACCCTCGGCTTTCAGGGCATCGACAAAGCGTTGCGCATGATCTTCCGTGGGTAATAGCATCAGCATGAAAGGCCCGGAGTCTCCGGCAGGATCGGGCACATGACGAAACTCAAGGCCCGGTGTGCCCTCGAGCGCTTCGCGGATACGCCATTTCGCCCCTCGCATCGCGCCCGTAATTTTTTCCAGCTTGCGCATTTGCGCCAGCGCCATAGCCCCCGTTAATTCCGGCATGCGCGCGCCAACGCCCCAAAGCTGGGTGTTCGGGTCGGAGGTGTCAAGCCGCCCTGCCGGAGTACGCGGATAACCCAAGTCGTGCAACGCAACGATTCGTTTGAACAACGCATCGCTCTGCGTGACAACCATGCCGCCCTCACCGGATGTCATGTTCTTGTTTAACTGAAAACTGAACACACCGATATCACCAAACGTGCCAACGGCCTGCCCTTTAAAGCTGGCTCCCGAAGCCTGTGCACAGTCTTCAATAAGGGCCAGACGATTTTCCCGACATAGAGCCGCAATTTCGTCGATCCGCCCTGGGGCCCCGCTCATGTGAACGCATAATACCGCCCGCGTTTGCGGCCCGATCTTTTCTCGCAAATCGTTCGGGTCCAGGCAAAATGTTTTGTCGACATCCACCAGGCGGGGAATAGCACCCGAGCGCACAACGGCAGATACGCAACTGACCCATAAATATCCGGGCACCAGTACCTCGTCGCCGGGACCCAACCCCAGTGCCGACATGGCAATGCTTAAGCCAGCCGTGCCGGAGGACACGCCTAAAGCATGCTTGTGCCCATATTTCTCGCACCACTCTTTCTCGAAAACGTCGACCATATGCTGGGCCTGCGGCCCGTAAAAGCGGAATGGGCTGTGTGCATCGACCACCCGCATAACCAATTCGCGCTCTTCTTCATTCATCCATCCTGCGCCTGGAAACTCCCAGGGTAATGGTGCTGTTCTAACTGGTTGGCCACCATCAATGGCCAGTTGTTCGGCGGACGTTGATGCAGAATTCGACGACATAACGGGTAGCTCCAGAACGACAAGGGGTGGTCGGACAGCGTCGCACAGTGTAAAGTCAGGAACCGTTGAAGTCTATGCGGAATAACCAATAAAAAAGGACAGTGCTTTGAGAGGTTTGGACCCCAGTTATCGCGTTGCCGCCCTGGTTTGCTGTTTCGGCATTTTGTTTGGTTTTGGCATCACCTCTATTGCCGGCGTACTGGAACGCTTAGCCGTGATATTCCAGCTGGATACCAGTGCTCAGGAAACACTGGTTTCAACGTTGGTCATCGCCTGCTTTGCAGGCGCCATGCTGGCCGCCCCGTTGTCGTCCCGTTGGGGACGACGCCCTGTTATGTATCTGGCATTCGCTTTAACTTTGGCCGGATATGCCGTGATTCTTTCCGAACCTGCTTACGGCGTTCTGATCGCCGCGCGCCTGGCGTTGGGCATCTCGATCGGGCTGTCGTCCATGGTCGTACCTATGTATGCCGCTGAAGCCACGCCGGCCCGAAAACGCGGCGCCGTCGTGGCCCTTTTTCAACTTGCCATCACCGCGGGCATTTTATTGTCGTACACCGTTGCTCTGCTATTCGTGTCGTCTTGGTCGTGGTTCTACATTATGGGCGTTGGCATCATTCCCGGCATTTTGGGTGTTTGGGTTTTAATTAATCTTCCGGAAAGCCCACGCTGGCTAAGTGCAAAGTCTCGGCTGGAAGACGCCGGCAACGCTGCCCGCGCCTTATCCTTGCAGCAAGAGTGGCACGAAGCGGCACGCCAGGAAGAAAGCCTCGATGCAAACACGCATGTACCATCTGCAGCACACCCCGCCACCCCCACAAAAAAATCCCGCACCAGCATTGTGGCCGTGCTGGTGCTGTGCAGTACGCTTTTCATTCTGCAGAATTTCAGCGGCATCGACGCCATCCTCTACTATGCTCCCCACCTTTTCCAGACACTGGGGTTTGCGCCCGGCACTGCGTCACTGGCCGCCACGTTCGGGCTCGGGCTGGCCAATTTTCTGGCTACCATTGTTGCGCTGAAACTGGTCGACAACGCCGGGCGACGTCCATTGCTGATTTTCGGCTCCGCTCTCATGACGGTCGGTCTGGCGCTGGTCATTTTGGCTTCACTCTATGCCATGCCCTATATTGGCTTAATTGGCTTGTGCCTCTTTATCGTTGCCTTTGCCATCAGCCTGGGGCCTTTACCCTATGTCATGATGTCTGAACTTTTCCCCAGTGCAATCCGTGAAAACGGCATTGCCGTCGCCTCGTCAATCAGTTGGCTTTTCAACGCCACCATTGCATTTACTTTCCTGTCGGTCATCAATACCATCGGGCTAAGCGCCACAATTGGCATTTTCATGGTGGTTTGCCTCATGTCCCTCATCATCAGCATCATTTACTTGCCGGAAACCCGGCGCGTTCGCCTAGAGGACATTGAAACCAAGGTCATGCAGGGCGAAAAGCTGCGCAATCTTGGGTTGCCACGCGGTACCGGGCCGAATACTTAGCCTGCTTGTTTTTTGTTTCCAAGGAGTCATCATGCATACCATCACCTGGTTGTTTCTTATTGCCGCCCTACTCCCGATTGTTGCGGCCGGGTGCGCAAAAGCCGGTGCCAAAGGCTTCGACAATGAACAACCCCGCCCATGGCTGGCTGCTTTGCAAGGTTGGCGTGCCCGGGCCAATGCGGCGCAAACAAACACTTTTGAAGCCTTGCCGTTTTTCTTTGCCGCCTGCCTGTACGCCCTGCACCAAAACGCCGACCCAGGTTGGCTGGCCGGCCTGATGGGCGCCTGGATTATCGTGCGCCTGGGCTACCTGGTTTGCTATATCGGTGGATACGGCACGCTTCGCAGCCTGGTCTGGACACTGGCCCTGGCGCTAAATATTGCCATTCTATTTGCCTGAAGATCAATATGCACATTACCAACGCACGCTTGCCCCAACAGGACGGTTTGTGGCAACTTCAACTCTCAAACGACCGTATTGAACGTATCGCTCCCGTCGGCGAGACTCTGCCCGAAAATGGGAAATCAAGCTGTATTGATGCACACGAAGGTTTGGTGATCGCCCCATTTGTAGAGCCTCACATTCACCTGGACACCACCCAAACGGCCGGGCAACCCAACTGGAACCAATCGGGGACACTGTTTGAAGGCATAGAACGCTGGGCGGAGCGCAAATCCATGCTGAACATGGAAGACGTCAAAAGCCGTGCGTGGACCACCCTGAAATGGCATATTGCCAACGGAGTACAACACGTACGCACCCACGTTGACGTTTCCGATGCTTCCTTAATGGCCTTGAAAGCCATGCTGGAGGTGCGCAGTGAAGTGTCGCCCTGGGTTGATCTGCAAATCGTGGCCTTCCCGCAAGAAGGTATTTTGTCGTATCCCAATGGCGAGGAATTGCTTGATGAGGCCCTGCGCATGGGCGCCGACGTGGTCGGCGCGATTCCCCATTTTGAGTTCACACGCGAACTGGGCGTTGAGTCGCTGCACAAAGCCGTTGCATTGGCCATGAAGTACGACCGCCCTATCGATGTGCATTGCGACGAAATCGACGACGAACAATCCCGATTTTTGGAAACATTGGCGATGCTGGCTTACCGGGAGGGCCTGGGCGCGAAGGTAACCGCCAGCCATACCACTGCCATGCATAGCTACAACGGCGCCTATACCTCGCGCCTGATGCGTTTGCTAAGAATGTCGGGCATTAACTTCGTCGCCAACCCTTTGGTAAACATTCACCTGCAAGGGCGTTTCGACACCTACCCCAAACGCCGAGGCATTACCAGGGTTAAAGAGTTGCTGGCCGAAGGCCTGAATGTGTGCTTCGGCCATGACGACGTGTTCGACCCCTGGTACCCGCTCGGCACAGCCAATATGCTGCAAGTACTGCACATGGGAATGCATATTACCCAAATGATGGGCTACCAGGAACTGGACGAGGGGCTCGACCTGATCACCACACATAGCGCCACCACCCTGGGCCTGGCCAATTATGGTGTGCAGGAAGGTAAAGCCGCCAACCTGGTCATCCTGCCCGCAACCAACGGCTTCGACGCCCTGCGCCGTCAAGTTCATGCGCATTACTCTGTGCGTGCGGGGCGCGTTATTGCACACACGCCCCCCAGCACCACAACCATTTATTTAAACCAGGACGAAACTGTATCGTTTCGGTAGAACAAACGGTCACACGCTACAAATAGGCCCGAATACGCTCTGCCATCGCTTCCAGTTCCTCGCGCGCAACGGGTTCGGCTGCATGCATACGCAACACCACCCCTTTTTCATGCGGAATCACATGGAAATGGCAATGCGGAACCGTTTGCCCCGCGGCCACCCCATTCAACTGGGCAATATGAATGCCCTCAACGCCTAACGCCTTTTTTACGGCAATCGCCATGCGGCGCGTGACGCGAATACATGCCTGGGCACCCTCTTCCGATACATCCAGCAAGGTTTCAGCCGGCTCTTTGGGAATAACAAGCAAGTGCCCATCGGCCTGTGGCATTAAGTCCATGAATACCAGCGTGTGCTCATCTTCATACACCCTTACACAAGGCGCCTCGCCACGCAGAATTTTGGCAAAAATATTATTGCTGTCGTAAGCCATCCAAGCTCTCCGATGTTGTTATTGACCAAATAGAAATTGTATGGGGGTATTGTATCGGCACAATATACCGGTGCCGCGCTATTGGGCGCCATGCTGTTGATTATGGTTGGCGGCGGGGTACCGGTAACGCTGGCAAGCACGTTACTGGCAATTAGCTGGATTTTATATTTGGGTACTTAAATGGTGCCGATGAGAGGAGTCGAACCTCCGACCTTCGCATTACGAATGCGCTGCTCTACCAACTGAGCTACATCGGCTGAAAGATTCAGGGTTGCGATTATAGCGTTTTTTGAAAACGCCTTCTAAAACGGCACGAGTTTTCAGACAAAGCCGCGCTTTTTGGCCAATAGTTCACGCTCAAGGCGCCCAACATAGCGCTGCACCATATTAATGGCGGAATTCGACGGGTTCACGAACGCACAGCCCAAACGCAAACGTGTTTTGCCATTGGTAAGGGTTTGGTCGGTTACGTGTTGAATACGCAACGCAGCTGTTAAATTCCCCACCTCGGGCAGCGCGATCTGGCAATCTTCATAAATCGTCCCAATAGAGTGCTCGGGTAACTGCTGCTCATCGTAAAGCCCTATTCCACCAATGCTGATATCGGCAAGCGGCAAACGAACCTTGCGCGTTTTAGTGTCTTCGCTAAGCGTAATAGTACAGATCACCGGATTGACGACCGGGGTTTCGATTCGGTAAGCGTCCCGACGCTGTAAATACGATAAAGCCGCCGGCATTGCGGCCTGAAGCGCAGGTTTACCTTCGAACTCACAGGGCGCCAGGGGCGGGCACACAAACTTGACATGAATGCGATCAAGCGTGACCTGGGCAACGAGCTTGCGAGCGCGCTGCACCTGCTGCGTCACCATGGGGTCATTGAAGGAATCGACAATCAAGCGGTTTTCTTTTGAGTCGACGTCGAGCACCGTGGTAATGGCAGACGCTTCCTGACCGAGCACGTATACGTGAACCAGTGATTTACTGAGTTTAATATTACGTAATACCGACTGAATTTCCAGCGGCGCCGTTAACGTATAAGGATCATCCGGATCGATATCGTCAATCGGCTCCATCGGGCTCTGGTTTTCACTCATGGCTATGACTCATTCGCAATAATTTTATTTGCACTGAAACGTTTAACGTCCACTCAGTTGAAATCTTTAGCTAGCGCCCATGGTGCGTTTTGATTGCCGCAGGAAACAATGACCATACCGACATGAACAACGCCGCCAGCAACGGGCCGATAACAAAACCGTTCAACCCAAACGTCGCCAGGCCGCCCAAGGTGGATACCAACACGACGTAATCGGGCATTTTCGTATCCTTGCCAACCAGCAACGGGCGCAGAATATTATCGACAAGGCCGATAACAAACACGCCGAACGCAATAAGAATGGTGGCATCAACATAGGCACCCGTAACCAGGAAATACACGGCAACCGGGAACCAGATAATTGCAGCACCCACCGCAGGCAATAGCGACAGGAACGCCATAATGACACCCCACAACAAAGCCCCTTCGATTCCCAGCACCCAGAAAATGAAACCGCCTAGCGCGCCCTGAGTGGCGGCAACCACAATATTGCCCTTGATCGTGGCACGCACCACCGTGATGAACTTTTGAATGAGCATAAGTTTATGTTCGTCGTCCAATGGCATAAGCAGCTTAACCGTACGAGCCAGGTGGGCGCCGTCACGCAACAGGAAAAAGAGCAAATACAACATAATGCCCAGACTAATGAGCACTCCGGCGGTATTCTGCCCTATATTCACGGCCTGGCCTGCAATAAACTTGCTGCCCTCAAGCGCGCCTGCCGACAATTTCTCTTGAAGGCTGAACATATCCCCCAGCCCAAGCTCTTGCAATAATTGGTGCACGGAATCGGGCAACGCATCGACTATACGCTCGTAGTACAAGCCAAGACTCAACTCACCACTTTCAAGGCGCTGGTAGATCAATGCCCCTTCCCGAAGTAAAGCACTAATGAGAACAAGCAGCGGGAAAATCACAATGACAAGACAAATGAGTAATGTGGCGAGTGCGGACAAATTCGGATAACGGGGAAAGCGCTCGGTAATACGCCGGTGCAGGGGCGAAAAACTCACCGCCAGGACAGCCCCCCAGAAGATCGCACTGTAATAAGGCAGCAACAGCCAACCGAATGCCAGTGACACTACAATTAACAGGGTCACAAAGCTGCGGTAATACGTACCATTTTCGCCCATGTATGCTCCGTATGTTCCAATAATTTGAGCCGATCCGCTTCCAAAAGCGGACAAGCAGCCATCATACCGCTAAACTTCTGCAAACCGTTTACTTAACCCCGAACGCATCCGAAAAATGAGCCTCATCCCTTCCCGAATGCCCGCTTCATCATCAAACAATTCATCAGTCGCTCCACTACTGGTGCTGATCATTTATCTTTTAGGGATGATCGCGCTATGGACGATATCCACTGCTGCGAGCCATCGGGCCCCCTACCTGGATGGCATGGAAGGGCTTATTTGGGCGTCCAGCCTGGAATGGGGGTACGCCAAACACCCTCCTCTCCCCACCTGGATTCTGTATGTACTTGTCGAACTATTCGGTCGGGAAGTTTGGGTTTCCTTTTTTGCCGGGCAGCTTATGTCGGCGGCGGCATTGGTTTTTGTATACCTTTTCGGCTGTGAGATTACTTCCGCGCGACGCGCCCTCCTGGCCACTGTCATGGTGTCGGTCACCATGTACTTTTCGCTTCGGTCAACCATCTACAACCATAATACGGCGCAGCTTTGGTCAATTGCCGCCTGCATTTGGCTGTTTTATCGCGCATTGAAATTCGACTCCCTGGTTAATTGGGCCGCGCTGGGTTTCGTGGCTGCCTTGGCCATGCTCACCAAATACAGTGCTCTGGTTCAGTTCGCTGCATTTTTTCTTTTCATGCTTGTGCATGGGGATTTGCGTCGCAAATCAGTTCAAAAAGGCTTGCTGGTAGGCGCCTGCATATTCCTTGTTGTCTTGCTACCGCACTTGCTGTGGCTAATCAGCCACCATTTCGCTCCCCTGCAGTACGCCGACGCCTCCATGCAAAGCAACAGCTATTCGCAAGCATGGCAAAGTATTATCGCGTTCGTGCTCGACCAACTGGCGCGCCTGAGCCCCATGGTTCTGCTTTGGGGTGCGCTGTGGTACTGGCAACGACGCAAGCCCATTGAAACGCTTCACCTGGCCACCGACCAAACCTATGCGGGCATGCTGAATGCGGGCGCGCGGCAGTTCCTGTTATGGGTGGGGCTGAGTCCCTTTCTTTTAACGGTAGCCATTTCGGCAGCTTTGGGAACCAACCTGACCGCATCGTGGGGCACGACTTTTTTTATTCTGTTCGGCTTCTACGCCTTCTGGAAACTGAAAGGCAACGACCGTATCTGGCTGCAACGCACCCTGGTTCTGGCGGTTGCAATGCAACTGATCATGGCACTCGCGTACGGGCTGGCGCGCGGCCCCATTGCCGAATATGCCGGGCGCGACGCCCGCTCGGTTTTCGCCGGGCCGGAGCTCGCAGGCAAACTTAATGCAATATGGGAACAACACGTTCCCAATACGCCCGTGCCCCTGGTGGCGTCGGACCGATGGTTTGGCGGTAATATCGCCCTGAACCTGAATCGCAACACCCAGGTTTTCATTGGTGCCAACTACTTCCAGTCACCTTGGCTTGATCCGGAAACGGCATTGAATTGCGGCGCACTCGTGGTTTACGCACCCCAAGCAAAAGGATATTGGTCCCCCCAACTAATTGCGCTTTATGAGTCGGCCGGCATAAAGGGGGAGTTCGAACAACACTGGTCGCGCTCCAAGCGCAGCCCATCGTTCATGGTTAAATGGGGTATTATCCCGCCCGGGCCCCAATGTGGTCAGGTGAAGAACTAAACAGCAGGCTAGTTTGCCTATAAAAGTTTTTGTGTGCTATAGTATTGTTCTTTCAATTCCCCGATAGCTCAGTCGGTAGAGCGACGGACTGTTAATCCGCAGGTCACTGGTTCGAACCCAGTTCGGGGAGCCAAGAATATCAAGCACTTACGCCACCTTTAATCGGGTGGCGTTTTTGCTTTCTGGGTTTATGTAAGCACTTTGTAAACACTTTAGACAAATCCTTCGGTTTTACCCCCAATTTGTCCTACAAGGTCAAGTAAATAGGCTCAGTTACACGACAGCGATAACATCGGCAACATCATCCATTAGGTTTCTGCCCACAGAACCACGACCTCAACGGCCGCGCACCCCTTCACCCATCTTCCTTTTTATCTCGCACAGGTTCTAGCAACAGGTCCACCACATCGACACCCAGCGCGTGAGCGATTCGCTCTAGCCCATCAATGCTAATGTTGGTAACACATCGTTCAAGCTGAGAAACATACGTTCGGTGAAAATCAGCCAACTCAGCCATGCGCTCTTGGCTAAGACCTTGTTCGATACGCAGTCGCTTCAAATTCGCAGCTATTCGACTGCGTGCTGCATTTTTAATGGGAACTGTGTTCGTGCTCATGCACGAAGAGTGGCGGACTACTGCTTAATATACTACAGTATGTAACTCTACTGCCTTTAAATCTCTATAGTGGAAATGAAACATACACTGATTAGCTCAACGAATAGAGCGATATAGCCCTATTCAAAGCAATGTAAGAAATATTGCAAGAATGTGCTCGCTTTATCCGTTTGCACGCCATTCGCCCGGCTGGGACCAGCCTAATCAGAACCTTCCAATTACACATTTTTGTAGGAGCAAACATGCCCAAGGAAGTTTCCTTCACAGAACAGCACGTCCGGGAATCCCCATGCGAACGGCAAGGCGACTATAACTACTACCAGACATTATTTGCAACCGATCCAGTAACAACGCCCGAGCTTGTAGATCGTAGTGATTCCAGGTTCAACGTGCCCCAGCAGCTCTTTTACGGCAACGTTTTCCCTACGGGTTTGCTGTAGGTCGGTTGTAAAACGGTACCGCAATGCGTGGCTTGGCTGCTTGACGATACATTCGACCGAACTGCGACGCGCCTCAGACAAAATGCGAAATGGAGGGCGGCTCTATCAAATTATGTTGCGATTTCTATAACCAGCTGATAAGGTGTTACGAAACTTTAGGAGAATTCTATGAAAAAATTTCTTACTGCGTTCGCTAGCTTAGCGGCAGCTTTTGCCGCCGATGCAGCACCGAGTCCCGGAAATGTATCTAGTGCCTCGTTTGCTAAAGACTCTCCCAACGCCACTGTGAGCCAAGGTACGGTTTTGGGTGAGAATTTCACCGTTAAGAACACAAATGGCGACGAATACGACTTTATTCTCAAAAAATCGGAAGATTCTGGTCTGCTGATGGCGTATCACTCTTCCCACCGATCTCACAGTTCCCACAGTTCCCACAGTTCTCACAGGTCTCACTATTCGAGCCGCTAGTTAAGCCCTTCATCACTTGAGTGGCAGTCCGCCGTATGAGGACTTTTTTCTTTGGAAATTAATAATGAAATTAAATTTAAACAAAGAAATCTACAGTATTGAAGCAACGCAAAAAGCCGCCTACAGGTTCATTGATCGCCTCACGATCTTGATCGAACCAGTTGGAGATGAGTTGGTTTGCACAATCGATCCTGTTGAAGGTCACGAAGAGAGACTCGACGATCACGTCGCGAACTTCAAGCGTGAACTGCTAGATCAACAACTACGAAAGCAGATAAAAGAAGAGACAGAGGCTGTTCGCAACTTGATCTTGGCCTATACGTTTTCACGCACGGGGTTACAAGGGTGACAAAATTTAAACCTCTTGTTGAGTATCAGGCCAATAAAGGTCAGTATGAATTGCTGCCCTTTAAGTTCGAACCATTAAGCGAAGATGATGTTGTCATCACAAACTTCGTGGGCGAATTTGCTTTCATCTCACGTGATGAGTTGCGCGCTACAGTTAACAAGAACCTCGATCCAAGTAGCAAAACTTACTCCTTGATGCGCTCTCGCCACTTCATCCGAGAGCTTGGGGATGAGGCCAGTGTTGAGCTCTTAGGTCTTAAAACGCGTACAAAATATAGCAAGCTCCGAAACTTCACCAACTTGCATATTTTCGTGGTAACGCTGAGATGCGATCATAGTTGCCAGTATTGCCAGGTATCACGCCAATCTGAGAACAGGGCTGCCTTTGATATGACTATAGACATGGCCGAAAAAGCCCTCGCCATTGTCTTTCGATCACCGAACCCTGCCATCAAGATCGAGTTCCAAGGTGGTGAGCCGTTGCTCAACTTCGACTTGGTCAAGCATATCGTACTGAGGGCCAAAGAAATTAATGAAACTCAGCAACGTGATCTTCAGTTTGTTATCACAACCACCTTGTCACTCGTAACCGACGACGTTTTGGCTTTTTGTAAGTCACATAAAATTTATTTGTCCAGCTCACTCGACGGTCCTGAAGACTTACACAATCATAACCGCCCCAGACCCGGCCGTGACAGCCACGCACGGTTCGTAGAAGGCCTTGAAAAGGCGCGCAGTGCGCTAGGTTATGACGCTGTTTCGGCCTTAATGACTACGTCTCCGGCCAGCTTGACTCGAGTTAGAGACATTGTTGACGAGTACCTAAAACTTGGTTTTGATGGAATCTTCTTACGCCATTTATCGCCTTATGGATTTGCGATCAAAACTAAGAGCTATGGCGCATACAACGTCGAAAGATGGCTAAAATTTTACGAGGAAGGGCTCGACTACATTATTGAAGTCAACAAGCAGGGGGTCAGGTTCACCGAGCATTTCGCTGCGCTAATGCTGACCAAAATGCTGACGTCGAACGATCCTGGCTTCGTTGATTTAATGAACCCATCTGGTGCTGGCATTGGTGCAGTAGTCTTCAACTATGACGGTGATATTTACGCGTCGGACGAAAGTCGAATGTTGCGTGAAATGGGTGACACGACCTTTAAAATCGGCAACCTGAACACGAGCAGCTATGAAGATGTATTTACCAATGAAGCGCTACTTGGCCCACTAGAAGACTCATTCACGTTGTCGGCTCCCATGTGCAGTGACTGTGCTTTTGAGCCCTGGTGTGGCGCTGATCCAGTATTCCACTACGCAATGCATGGGGATGTGCTCGGCAGAAAGCCAGAATCCGAGTTCTGCAAGCGCATCATGGGCGTGGTTAAGCTCCTTCTGGAGCGGATGAGGTCTGACCCCAAAGTAAAAACTATCTTTATGGGGTGGGCCAACAGATGCTGACGCTTTCGGGTAGAGTAATTCGCAAGTCGGAGGTTGCTTCTGACACCAAGGAACCAGGTCTTTATAGCCTGTCGACTAATGCCACTTTGCCCTCGCCCTTACGGGATATGAAGGCATTTCTCGCACGAGACTCTTCGACTGCACCTAGCGGCTTCAAGCGCTACTTCGCTCTTCCGGGTGCCTCGCTCGAAGGAATTCCACCCGAGAAAATAACCCGCCTAGGTCCAGAGTTTGACTACTTTGGTGATGGGGATGTCGTGAGTTTATCTCCCGATGGCCGTATTCGATCAATCTTTCGTGCCAATTCAAGCCACAACAGTATCTTGCTCACGGAGCAGTGTAATCACTACTGCCTGATGTGTTCTCAGCCACCTAAACGCGTTGATGATAGTTGGCTCCTCAATGAAGCTTTCGAAGCTATCAAAATGATACCCCGTGAAACAGCAGAAATTGGTTTCACTGGAGGAGAGCCCACAATCTACGGGGGTGGCTTCATCAAGTTGCTCCAACACATTAAAAACTGGCTACCCAAAACGAGTGTACACGTGCTGTCTAATGGACGAGCCTTTGCCGATGAGAAATACGCTAAGGCCTACGCTCAGGTAGAGCATCCCGATTTAATGATCGGAATACCAATTTACTCAGCTGACGCCAGCTTGCATGACTATGTTGTTCAATCTAAAGGCGCGTTTGACGAGACGGTGCGGGGCGTAATTAATCTCAAGCGCTACAAGCAGAGGGTCGAGATAAGAGTAGTTATCCACAAACAAACGTGCGATGGTTTACCCGAGCTGGCCAGTTTCATTGCTAGGAATCTGCTCTTTGTTGATCAGGTAGCTTTGATGGGCCTCGAGAATATTGGTTTCGCCAGAGCAAACATCGACACTCTTTGGGTCGATCCAGTCGAATATAAGGATCAGCTCAGCGAAGCAGTACAAATTTTAACAAGCTACGGCATCCGGGCGGCGGTCTACAACCATCCCCTTTGCTTGGTCAATGCAGACGTCTTTCCAGTCTACGTCAAGTCCATCTCAGATTGGAAAAACGAGTTTGCGAAGGAATGTGAGCCTTGTCGTCGGAAGAGCGAATGCGGTGGATTCTTTTCATCAGGTATTCGTAACGGGTACAGTCAATCGCTGACCCCCTTTTTGTGAGGAGTCCTTGTGGTCATCGACACCCTACTTTCAAAAACTGAAATTAGCTTGAGATCAAGTTCCACGACTTTACTTCTTTCAACCGATGGCTAGGCCTACGGCTTCAGACAGGGCGTTCGGAATACTGCTCTGTGCGGCTGCTGCATTAGCTGCTTCCTACGCCTTTTGGAAAGAAAGTATAGCTATCGCGCAGTCGCTGGCGTTACTTACGACCATCTTGATAGTTATGGTGATTCTTTGCCCTAATAAATTCGGGAGGCTCAAGCTTGCCTGGCTATGGTTTGGTGAGCGGCTTGGAGCGTTTGTAAACCCCCTGGTTCTTACAGCGCTCTACTTCATAATTGTGACTCCTACTGCCCTTATTTCCCGGTCGCTTGGTCGAGACGCTCTCAGGCTTAAGCGGCGCAGATGCTCTACTTATTGGATTCAGCGGCCGCCGCCCGAGCGTAAGCCAAAAGATTTCTTTAACCAACAATATTAATAATCCTATGAGTCTGTTGTACGAGCTGCTTCAGTTTCTTAAAGCCAGAAAAAAGCTCTGGCTTCTTCCAATTATTCTGATCATGCTCGCGTTGGGCGGTTTGATGGTCGCGGCCAAAGGTTCAATTCTTGCGCCCTTCGTCTACACGATTTTCTGACTATATGCGTATTCTTGGCATTTCCGCTTACTACCATGACGCTGCTGCGTGCCTTCTCATAGATGGAAAGATCGAGTGTGCAGCGCAAGAGGAGCGATTTACACGAATCAAACATGATGCAAGCTTTCCGATGAATGCGATCCAGTTCTGTTTGGGATACTCCAATACAAAACCTTCTGAAGTCGACTACGTCGTCTTCTATGACAAGCCGTTTCTCAAGTTTGAAAGGCTACTTGAAACTTACCTCGCATTTGCTCCACGAGGCTTTCGCAGCTTTTCAAAGGCTCTTCCCGAGTGGATTAAGGACAAACTATTTCAGAAATCTCAGTTACTGCACGACTTGAATGAGCACATTGATGAGAATGTGAATTGGAAGCCCCGCTTAACTTTCTCTGAGCATCATCTAAGTCATGCCGCGAGTGCGTTCTTCCCTTCGCCGTTCGATTCGGCTGCAATTCTTACGATGGACGGAGTTGGGGAGTGGACGACAACATCAGTCGGGCTCGGGGAAGGAAATCGCCTGACGATTGAACAAGAGATTCAATTTCCTCATTCGATTGGGCTTCTTTACTCAGCATTCACTTACTACCTAGGCTTTCGGGTGAACTCCGGCGAGTACAAGGTGATGGGACTGGCACCTTATGGGACGCCAAAGTACGCAGGTCTAATTAAGAATAATCTCATTGACATCAAGACCGACGGGTCGTTCGCTCTCAACCTGCACTACTTCAATTACTGTACGGGCTTGACTATGACGAGTGAAGCTTTTCATGATTTGTTCGGGGGGAAGCCGCGTACACCTGAGACAACACTTGAAGAGCGCCATCTTGATATCGCCGCATCTATTCAAGCCGTAACTGAAGAAATTGTATTGGGCTTAGGCCGAGCAATATCACTGCAAACTGGTGCCCGAAACTTGTGTCTTGCTGGAGGTGTGGCGTTGAACTGTGTTGCCAACGGTAAGCTGGCTCGGGCTGGTATTTTCGATAGGCTCTGGATTCAGCCTGCAGCAGGAGACGCAGGGGGAGCCGTCGGTGCTGCATTGGCCCTAAATTACCAGCTGCTTGGCAGAAGTCGCGTTGTATCCTCCTCCGACGAAATGAAGGGTGCTTTCCTAGGGCCCGAATATGTTCAGAGTGATATCGAGCAACGGTTATTAGCGTGCGGTGCTCGCTTCAATGTGTTCGAAGAGAGCCAGCTGCTGACTAAAACTGCAGAGGCTCTCGCGAATGGAAGGGCTGTTGGCTGGATGAACGGTCGTATGGAGTTCGGCCCACGTGCGCTGGGGGCAAGAAGCATACTCGCCGATCCCAGATCTCCGACTGCCCAGCGGGAGCTCAACCTGAAGATCAAATTTCGGGAGTCATTCCGTCCCTTCGCGCCCAGCGTCCGTGAGGAAGATGTAAAAGAATGGTTCGACCTAAGCGAAACTAGCCCTTATATGTTGTTAGTGGGGGAAGTGGCGGAGCACCAGCGGATTCCAGGAAATGACAGCTTCGATAAGGTAAGCGGACTGGATAAGCAGGCAGTGCAAAGATCAACCATACCTGCGGTCACACATGTGGACGGGACTGCACGGATCCAGACTGTGAGTCGCGATCTAAACCCTAGGTTCCACGGACTGTTAAGCCGCTTTAAGGAAATGACCGGATGTCCGGTGTTGGTCAACACGTCGTTTAACGTTAGAGGCGAACCAATCATAAACACTCCTGAAGATGCCTTCAAATGTTTTCTTGGCACTGGGCTTGACGTGCTCGTCGTGGGAAACTGCTTTCTTGAGAAGAGCGAACAAACCGTCGTGTCGCCCGGCCCGCATCATGAGCTTTATGCACTCGATTGACCATACTCTAGTTTCATACTGAAATGTCTACACTTCGCGAACGAGCAAAGAAAGTCCTATTTATAGCTGTAGCAATTGCGCTCTTGGGCGGCACACTTGCCTTGGCCGAGTTAATTGCAGGTTGGACCGAAAACGTCAAACTTACACGCATTGAGACTAGGACATTCCTTAATCAGTCCGCTCCGTTGATGACCACAACGCGCTGGCTCCGCCCCCATTTGGCTGACGAGTTTATAAACGAACAACCTGATGCGGAACTTAAGCGACTACTACGGACAGACTCATTCGGTCTTGTTCTTGGACCACCGGACATTCGATATCAAGACTCGACACGGAAAATACTTTTTCTCGGGGGATCTACTACTGAAAATAATGAGGTCGATGAGCAGTATCGATTCCCATTTCTTGCGGCATTTCAGCTGAGCAAGTTTTCTAGTCAAAGTTTTGAAGGTCTAAATGCGGGAGTGCGCGGCCACACATCGCACGACAGCATAAATCTCTATTTAAATCATCCTTCCAGCAGCATCCGCGATGCTGAGGTGGTTGTCGTGATGCATAACATCAACGACAGACTACGGCTCACGCTGAACGAAACGTATCGATCTGATTTTTCACATTCTTCGGAGGCCACATCGATTGGACTCATAGACGCAGGAACGGAGTTGATCCGATCCGTGTGGGACTGGGCACGTCTTAATAGCAATTTGCTATTCCTCTCTGATGCTGTAATTCGAAGAATTAACCGGGCAGAGAACGGACAGGGTATCGAAGTAAGCGAGAGGACTCTTGATGCCTATTCAGGGGTCGCATCAAGCCGCGTTCACATATTCGAGCAGAGCCTCCGAAACCTCATCGCTGTTATCAAAGCCAATGGCCAGTTGCCAGTCCTAATGACCCAACCACTTGGTCGGCAGTCCGTAGAGCAGGATATTTTCAATGAGGCAATACGTAGTGTTGCAAAAACAGAATCGGCTGGAATTATCGATCTCGCGAGAGCATTCGAGGCCCTATCAGACAAGCCGACTCTTTTCTACGACGACCATATCCACTTTAATAATTACGGATCGAAATGGGCTTCAGAAGTGATCGCTCAGACACTCCATCAGATCATTGGGGAAAAAAACACAATTACTCCTCAAGAGTCATTTACGTGTCCGGATCTTCGAGTAGGCGGAAAATCACTCTTAACTGCACCCCTTCATGAAAATGTTCTTCGAGGACGTTACCCAAGCTTCGACAGTTCAGATCAGCGACTCTTGTTCCAGCGCAATCACTTAGATGGAAGCGAGATTGTCATTTTGAATATCGTGTCTGGCATGATGGAAGAGGTTTTTCGAAGTAGTGATCCCTTGGGGCTTGAACATCCGACGTGGATTGATGAGCAGCGCATTCTCTTCACTCAGCGCTCTGGGGACGATCGCCGTCTGATGGTCTTTGACCTCCGGGACAGAAAAGCAAAACAACTACTGGTGGACCAAGAGTTGCAAGGCGCAATAGCGAATGTCGGATCAGACAATGCCATTTACTTCTCGGGATATAAGCATGTTGATCAACAACCTCCCGTTCTGTATGAACTGACCGAGTCCGCCGGTATGCCGAGACCAATTACCATACCTGGCGAAGAAAGTTGGAGACCATTCGCTAGTACAAATGGCGATATATATTTCATCAATAATTCGACTGGTCGATACCAGGTCTACACAAAGAAACGCGACGAACCACTCTCCGCTAAGCGACTTGTGATGCAGTCCGACTATGAGCAATGGGATCCGGCTGTTTCAGCGGATGGATTGCTGCTCGCATTTGCTCAGCGAGAGGGAGGAAATTTTGATGTATTCACGATGCGGAATGACAGCCATGATCAAAAGGCCATCAGACGTATTGGGACGGCAGAGAACGAGTGGGACCCACGATTTAGTCCAAGTGGCCGCTATCTCTTATACGCTGCCACGTCTCCATTCGGTGATCAAATTCGTGCCATTTGCCTTAAGTAATACAAGATAAGTACGAGACCTAACAGTTTGTTGTGTGCTCGATGTAAGCGCCGCTGTAATACGGACCGACTTCACAAGAATAGATCTGGAAGCTTAAAAAAGCCAAAAACCAAAACCACAACCTACTACAAGTCGAAAATTTTTTGTTTTCGCTCGCGTGCGCACGTACTGCTTCGCAAACTTTGCTTCTAGGTCAAACACCAACTTGATACTGACCAACCCTAACAACGAAAAATAATCACCTTTGCGTTAAAGGATTTCAGCTGAACCCATCCAATGGACAGCATCAGGCCCTAGAACAAATTGAATTCTCTAATGCTTACTCCTTTCTATTATGTAAGCGTACGCCCATTACCGTCTTGCGTTACAGCTGGATTTCGCTTAACCGTTCATTGACATCATCCAGGTCGAAGTGGGCGGGGTCAAATGTCCTGCCGCACCATTGCTTCATATCCGCATGTTCAGGATGCGACGTATCCGCCATGATCTCCAGGAATTCTTCGTATCCAGGGATGCCGCCAACATCTTCAGGTGGACAGGCATACGCCCCATCCAGGCACCAGGGTGATTTCAGAGGGCCGTCAAGTTCGGCCAGCTCCAGCAGTTTGATTTTATGCCACCAGGCATCACCGAAGTCGTAGACATAATCGAAGGTGGCAATGCCACCCAATGCCTTGTCCAGACGAACCCGTTGCTCGTTTTTCACGTCCGGCTCAAAGAAGTCCGGGTGCGGTTCACCGTAATGCGTGTGGTTGATAATGAACTCATGCAAATGCCCCCCTTCCCAACCCATCGCCCGCAGCAGGGTGACGTGCAGCTTTCGCAAGGTGATATTTGCCGGAACCACAATGATGCGATAGATCTGCGGCTTACTATCGCACAACTCAATGCGCAACACCATCGCATAGCCATGCAATGGCGTCACCTTATTTGAGCTCAGGCGGCGCGATCCTGTCCGGTGCAGTGTGGCTTTAGGTTCCATGGCAACAACTCGTCGATTCGATTTACAGGGTGCTGGGCAATACGGGCCAGCACCTCGCGCAAGTACGCCATGGGCTCCATGCCGTTTAGCACTGCACTGCCCAGCAGGCTATAAATGGACGCCGCGCTGTGGCCACCGGCATCTGATCCGGCAAATAAAAAATTCTTGCGCCCCAGGGCTACGACACGCAAGGCCCGCTCGGCCGCATTATTGTCGATCTCAATACGGCCATCATCAACATAGCGCGTGAGCGCCGCCCAGCGACCCAAGGCATAGCGAATGGCACCCGCCAGTGCCGACTTGCGTGAGACAGATCGTAGCGTATCGTTTAGCCAGGCGTAAAACGCTTCGAGCCGTGGTCCGGCACGGGCCTGGCGCACCTGGCAACGCACATCGGGCGGTTTGCCCCGGATCTGCGCTTCAATCTCATACAGCTGCGCAATACGCTCAAGTGCATGCAGCGCTTCAGGGCTGGCTTGTTGCTCGGCTATTTCATAGAATTTGCGCCGTGCATGGGCCCAGCAAGCAGCCTCAAGAATTCGTCCACTGGCATACAAGGCATTGAACCCGGCATAGCCATCTGCCTGCACAATGCCCTGGAAGGGCTTTAAATGTTTCTGCGGGTGCTCACCCTTACGATTCGGCGAATAAGCAAACCATACAGCGCCAGGCTGCGCGGATCCGAATGCGCGATCATCACGCACGTAGGTCCACAAACGGGCGGTACGTGTTCTTCCGCGCCCTGGGGCCAACACCGGTATGGGTGTATCGTCAGCATGTACCTTATCGCCACCCATTACGTAACGATGCAACGTTTGCACCAAGGGGCGCAGTAATTGGCTGCTGCCAGCCACCCAATCGGCCAGCGTAGAGCGAGGTAGTGTCACACCGTGACGGGCATAAATAGCGCTTTGCCGGTAAAGAGGTTGATGATCGCAATATTTGGCTACCAGCACTTGGGCCAGTAACCCGGGGCCGGCCAGCCCTCGGGCAATCGGGCGTGATGGCGCCGCCGCCTGCACAATGGTGTCGCAGCGCCCACAAGCCAGCTTGGGCCTAACCGTACGAATCACCTTGAAGCTGGAGGGTACGAACTCCAACGTTTCGCTGACGTCCTGGCCCAGGAATTTGAGCGTGCCGCCACAGGCCGGGCAGCCGCAGGTATCGTTTGCCGCCAGTACCTGCTCTTCACGCGGCAAGAAGTCGGGCAGACTTTGACGTGCAGGGGTACGCGCACGCTTTAGAGCAACGGGTTTATGAACGCCAATACCATTGGCTTGACTGGGCGTATCGGGTTCATCGTTTAACCCCAGCGTTAATTGCGCTAGAAGATCACCGCTACGCTCACTGCTGCGCCCGAAGCGTTCGTGCCGGGCCTTGGCTAACTGCAAACGCAAATAGTCATTTTCTTGCTGCAATGCCTTGATTACTGCCCATAAAGCAGCCGGATCAGAAGAGGCAGTGAGTGCGTTTTGCATAGCCGATATTTTACCAAATATCGGCTATGTCTAATGCATTTAAACGCCTAAAATCCTAATAAAAATGCGCATTTCGAAGCATTGAATCATTTAAACCCGCAGTGGGCGATGCGTGCGCTGAGGTCGACGCCAATCAATCCCTTCAAGCAGCATCGACAACTGCGCCTGGGTTAAGTAAACGGCACCCGATTCTGCACTGGGCCACACGAAGTGCCCATGTTCTAGACGCTTAGCCAATAGACACATCCCATCGCCGCTCCACCACAAGACTTTTAAGCGATCCCCCTTGCGGCCCCGGAAGACAAACACATGTCCACTGAACGGATCTTCGGCTAACTTGGATTGCACATTGGACGCTAAGCCATCGAAACCGCGGCGCATATCGGTTACCCCTGCAACCAGCCAGACCTTCGTTCCTGCCGGCAGACCAATCATGTGCGCAACAGCTCAATCATGCATTGCAATGCGCGCGGATCGGCGGCACCGTGTACGACAATTTTTGCATGGCCAAGATGCAGTTCAATTCGCCCCGTCGTGTCAACAGCGTCAGCTTCAACACCTCGAGCCGTTGAGGCATAATGTTCTGCTTGCCGCCCTGCGGGCAGCGCATTAATATGTATTGGCACTAACGTAGCGTCCTGACTAACCGGCCCAAAGTCACCCCGACGATATTGCCAACGCCAGTTATGCAGTTGGTTGGCGTTCAGCCCGTGCGTCAGGGCAACGCGGGCAATTGAGGCACCTCTGGCCATCGATTCCTGTACAACCTGGCGTTTGAATTGAACGGTATAACGGCGGCGTGGTTGGCTCGTTGGCTCAACAACAGAGATAGATGAGTTGCTCATCAAACTAAATGTCCATTTAAAATTAATGGACATTTAGTTTGATGAGATTTATGTGGGAAAGCTAGACGGTATTGGTCGGACGCTTACTCTATTATTTGCTTATGTTCCGTTACTTTGCAGATGGTATTTCTAGATAGTGTACGAAAATCGGGCAAAGGCACCCCTAAAAAAACCGCATATAAGTACGGTTTTCGGGCCTGATAGGATAATTATAGGTACGATTTCTGGGCTTATAGGCAGTATCATCAGTACGATTTTCGGGCAAAGACGGTTACTTTATGGAGTCCACAATCGATAAGCACCACGAGGAAGCGCCTGCGGTCCTACGTCCATATCATTATGATGAAATAACGGGTGCCAAGTCACTGCATACCACGCGGCTACGTTAGGCATCCGCCCTTTGCGAGTACATAGAATCAAACCTCGCTCCTCAAGGACCGTTAATGCTCTACGAATTGTGTCTTTGCTTGTCCAACCCCGCTTTTCACTCAGATAACGCCAGGACGCGCTTAAACGTCCGTTATTCGAATAGTTAGTAGTCAATTGCATTGCAATATCCAGTAGCAGTTTAATTTGCTGACCCGTCAAAGATTTAAAAGCCTCTGACTCCAAGACAACATGAGGTAGCGCAAGAAATCGTCCACCATCCCGGTATTGCCTAGCTGTTTGATTGGCCATATATCATCAGGTCCAATAGCTAAAGCGACACGACCAAGCTTGCTGCAAATTTATTGCAGCCCTCCCACCGCACTGAACACGTTTATCCTGGCAAACTATTAACCGCCTAGGTTTGCCTAAAGCGAACGCTTTTTCCTGTCGTGCCGGGCTAGCTATCATAGTGCTTGCCCTCCGTTGCAGACACAACATCAATCGGCCAACCAAAATGCAACCGCTGACAGGGATGTGACAGCTTAGTATTCGCATTTCGGGCCAACCACCGATAAATCAGCCTACGGTCTGTTACCGTGGTCATGTACACTCCGGGCCTACATTTTCTCCCATCTCGGTCAACAAAACTAATTCGCTCGCATGGTATGTCAAGCCCACGACGTCGAAGTTGTGCTATTAGGTCAGGGCCGTTGCTACAACCCACTACTTTGTCTAATTGTTCCCGAGTAATAGGTCGTCTCAAGAGCGCCTGTATCGCCCTCAAATGCCTCGGGTTGCTCGTACCGTCAAATTCACGAGTTTTAATTAATTGGCGCCGATGCATGCTTACACCCCTATGATGGCCTTAATATCGGCCACGCGCCATGCTAAACGCCCATTAACTCGCAATGGGCGAATGGGTCCATTTTCACGACAAGCCCACACTCTTAACGTTTGTGGCTTACGGTTCAAGTAAAAGGCCGCAGTTGCAGTATCGACCGTAGGCTTGGTCAGTGCATCAAGGGCGGTGCAACCTTTTTCTGAGTCAATTTGGAAGGAGCGAATATTTTGAGAAACGTACATTGCGTATCACCTATGTTGATTAATGGTGATACGTATTCTTTAACCTGAAACCTCAATTCCATACCCGTGTGGGCGTCAGCGGGCACGAGTGGGCACAGGCGTCCACTATTCGCTATTTCTTTTTACTTTGGTACGACATTTTTTTTCGTAATGCGTCTTTGTTAAATGTTTTAACAGCGTCACCCTTTCCGTAGTACTTAATATCTCCCTCCGCGTAGCCAACTAATGGGTGTGAACACGGAACCCTCTCAGCAAGACGCACAAGCTCAGCCCATACCGCGTGATAGTTCTGCGGTTCGGCGGCGTTTTTCTTGGCCTCGTTTATGATATGTTCGAGTGCGTGAACTCGGTCTCTAAGCTTGTGGACGACAGATTGTTCGCGCACTGGGCTGGATGCTTCGTCACCACTCCAATTGCTTTCGGCTAAAAATCCTTCAACATCGAGTTCATCTATTCCAATTGACTGCTGCACCAAAAATGTCTGAAGGGCTGAAACTTCACAGGGGAACGATAAAACGGGCTCACTTAAATTTCCCTTAGGGTGTTCTGTGAGGACAGCCCTTTCCTCGGGTGTTAGTTGAATGTCGTTAGGTATCTCTTTGATATAAATCCCGTCGCCCCTTACGCTCAACCAACTGCACCACTCCTCAGGGTCCCATACTTGAAATATTCTTATGAAATCACTGTATCCAATGTTTTTCATGGCATCCGTTCAATGCTCACCCTCCGTAATTTAGGTGCCAGCGTCAGGCCAGTGAAGGTGTCCGGTTTTTCGCCCCGTCGGGCTAGGCGCTGGCGTAAGGATTAGGTAACCGATTTGCTTGACCTCTGCCATTGATAAGAAGGCGGTAGAACCCAATCTTCTACCCGCTCAAGAATTCCGGGGCTGCCTGTTACTCCCCTGTATCAAACCTCGGCAAGCATTCCTATATTTCCAATTAGGCTGCGTACAACACGGTCTCTGGTGTCCTTGTTTCCGGGGTCATCTGCTTCATCTTCAGACATGTAATAAAACAGGCGTTCACACTGCGAGGATAGGGTTGCGATTTACTCAAAAATAACCCCTATCTCGCCATAAGGAATACCATTGATAGAATTGTCATGAGCCATAATGCAATCTCCTGTATTGCGTTGTGGTTAGGGGTCACTCGGTACTCGCACTACCTCGCGCCCCGCTTACCTGAAACCGTCAGGCGGCGGTACTTTTTTTCAGTTTCAATGTTTCTTCTTTTTGCTGTTCGATACCCGCCTGCTCCAAGATCCAGCTTTCAATCTTTACGTGCCAAACACGCAGTAAATCAATAGAGCGGCGACGGTAATGCTTTTCGGCAATCGCGGTCGGCTTGTGGCCCATAATTTGCGCCACCACGCCCGCCGGACACTCGACCCATTCAGCCAGCGTACCAAACGAACGGCGCAAACCATGCAAGCTTAGCGCAGGTAAACCCGCGTTTTTCAATGCCTGATTATGTGCAATGCGTGGCTCAGTGATATGCCCGCTTGTAGACGTAGCACTAGCAAAAACAAACGGAGAACGCTTCAGTGCGTCGTCACTATGCAAAAGCACCACACGTGCCGGTTTCAGCCCGTCGATCAGACTTTTGACGTAAGGCGTTAGCGGTATGATGCGCTCGCCCTCTACCTTGTCGCGTATCTTTAACGTATTCCATGTCAAATCCACATCCTCCCATTGCAGTGCGGCCATTTCGTTGCGCCGTGCGCCGGTCAATAGTAAACATTGCAAATATGTGGCTTGAATCGGGTTTGAAATGCGCTGTACGTGGTGAAACCATAGCTTTACCTGTTCGCGCTGCAAACAATCATCCTTTGCTTGCGGCTTGGGCAAATCTTTCTTCATGCGAGTGCAGGCGTCCGGGTTCACTTGGTCGCGGTACTCAGGCCGGTCTGAACACCAGTTCAGGAAAGTACCCAGTAAAGACACGGCTAAACGTGCGCGTGTTGGTCGGTATGCTTGTTGCTCTAACCAGCCTGCTACTGCGTCGCGAGTGATGCTCGATAATGGCAACTCAAGCAACGGACGCAATATGCCCGGCTCTTTCTTGTCGGGCATCCCTTCGCGGCGTCCTCGTTTGATTTTCTGCCCACCTTCGCGGCTCATGGTTTCATGGTCGGCTTTGTGCCGTTCACTCCATTTTGATGCGCGGGCTTTTATATATGCCTGCCATGCCTCAAGCGCAGGAGTGTTGGCTTGTTTTGTCTTTTCACGCTTGGCAATGTCGGCGGCAGTAACCTCGGCTTTAACCTCTCGTGGGTCACGGCCTTGGTCAATGAGGGCTTGCAGGCGGCGGGCTTCGGGTCGCGCCCCCGGCGTGATTACCTTGCCTGTTTTTGGTTCCCGGTATTCCTCCAGGCTCCATACATTTACATCACCAATGGTCACTCGCAGGCTTTTCCCGTTTAGGCGGCCTTGGTAGATATATGCCTTCGCGCCTAAGGTCGCACGCACAGCTAGACCATTAACGTCGGCATCCCACAGAAAGGCTTGAGGCTTGTCAGCCGGGCATGTAAATGCCCTAACGCGTCCTGCCGTCAATTTCAATTTTGCCATGCTCAGCGATTTCCATGTAAGCATTATGTAAACATTATTATGGAATATCACTCAACATTAATCAACCTACGGATTTATGTAAAAACTCCGTAAAGCGCTTATTTTCTTGTTATTTTTGTTTTTATCAACACTAAAAAATATTACACAATATGATATTTTGCAGACTGTTAATCCGCAGGTCACTGGTTCGAACCCAGTTCGGGGAGCCAAGAATTCTTAAATATATCAAGCCCTTAGCGAAATTCACGTTAAGGGCTTTTTATTTTGTTTGAGACGGAATATGAGACGCTGTCGCATATCCAGTAGTTAGCCCCTCGCTATGGCTCATTGAGGGTAGCGGCCTACGATTGACTTCGCCAACATAACAATCAAACGAGCGATTTCATATTGTCGCGAGGTCACAGTAAGGCGATTGAACTCTGCAATTAAATGTTACTCTTTCAGTTATAAATTTAACTAGGGAAAAATATGGGTTCCCAAAACGGTTGAAGGTCGTAACACACGAAGTGACGCATAGCTATTCACTTAGTTCTAGAAACCATACTCGGCAAACGGAAATAGTGACAACACACGATCATGGCGAAATACACTTTTTTAGATCTCGCTCTTGATGTTCTGGCTTCGAAGCAAACTCCCCTTACTGTGGAGCAGAATGTGAAGCGTCCCGATTCGGCCCTCATGAAAATAGGCGCCTGGCCTGCTCGATTCATCCTAAAGGCGAATGCCGAACACCTTACCGGGTTGGAGTTAGAGAGTTTCCAAAGTATTGAGCAAGAGGAAACGACGGAGACGCCCAAGTTTCTGGAAAAACATCTCCATCCCTATCTCGTATGGTTCGCTGCTAGTGAATTTTCCCGCTTTGATGTCACCTGCAAGACAATCTGCCATGGCAAGTCCACGAAAAAGGGAGCGAAGACGAACGAATGGCTTCACCCCGATATTGTTGGGTTCTCGCTTAATCAAGAATTCGATACAGTATTAACAAATGAAGAACTTGCCGGCACTCTGCAACCCAGTGAGTGACTGCTCTTGACATTCAGTCTTCTATCTGGGAAAACCTTTCCTCAAAAGCCAGCCGCACGGCGATCGCATGAGACTGCCCAAGTTCATATTTCTAAAAATTCAGTACGCGACGACTAAATGTAACCATAAGACCAACCACATTGGATTGTGCCATCTCCGAAGGACCGAGAGAGAGGGGGCAAATCGAAACCATTACGAGGTACTCAAATGACGCCCACCTACTTACTTGAAAAAATTGCACGGCATGGCACCGCAGCGCAACGACTAATCGACGAACGCAACACAAACAAAGGAGAGCTTAGCTCCGACCATTCGGATATTACAGCTATCGCGTTCGATGCGGCAGACTTCGTTTGGTCTTACCTCATACTGAAGGGGCATGATGAGACGCAAGAGTCACGCGAGATACGAAATCATATAGCGCAAGAAATTGTGAAAGTGCTCGAAAGCTACCCGTGGATTACAGAACAAGAGAACCCGTAAGCACAGAGGCATTAGAACAGGAACAAAAGAATGACAAATAGCCAACAACGAGCCGCTTTGCAGCGCCAGATCTGGGCGATTGCCAACGATGTACGTGGCGCTGTAGATGGTTGGGATTTCAAGCAGTATGTGCTGGGCACGCTGTTTTACCGCTTTATCAGTGAAAATTTTTCCAGCTATATCGAGGCTGGCGACGACAGTATCAACTATGCCGAACTGCCCGACAGCGTCATTACCCCTGAGATCAAAGACGACGCCACCAAAACCAAGGGCTATTTCATTTACCCAAGCCAGCTGTTTGTTAACGTTACCAAAAACGCCCTTGGCAACGAAAGTCTGAACACCGACTTGGCCGCTATTTTTGCTGCTATCGAAAGCTCGGCCAATGGCTACCCATCAGAGGGCGATATTAAAGGCCTGTTTGCCGATTTCGACACCACCAGCAACCGCCTGGGTAATACAGTGAAGGATAAAAATGCGCGCCTGGCCGCTGTGCTTAAAGGTGTGGCCGGCCTGGAGCTTGGTGACTTTCACGGTAGCCAGATCGACCTGTTTGGCGATGCCTACGAATTCCTGATCTCTAACTACGCGGCCAACGCTGGCAAATCAGGCGGTGAGTTTTTTACACCGCAGCACGTATCCAAGCTAATTGCTCAGCTAGCCATGCATGGGCAAACCAGCGTCAACAAAATTTACGACCCCGCCTGCGGTTCGGGGTCGTTGCTGTTGCAAGCGAAAAAGCACTTCGACGCCCACATTATTGAAGAGGGCTTCTTCGGCCAGGAGATCAACCACACCACCTACAACCTGGCGCGTATGAACATGTTCTTGCACAACATCAACTACGACAAGTTCAACATCCGGCTAGGCAACACCCTGATCGACCCGCACTTTGGCGACGACAAGCCCTTTGACGCCATTGTGTCTAACCCTCCCTATTCGGTGAAGTGGGTAGGTGCAGACGACCCCACTTTGATTAACGATGAGCGTTTTGCGCCGGCAGGCGTGCTGGCACCGAAATCGAAAGCCGATTTTGCTTTTGTATTACATGCTCTTAGCTACCTTTCAAGCAAAGGCCGCGCCGCCATTGTTTGCTTTCCCGGTATTTTTTACCGAGGCGGTGCCGAGCAAAAAATCAGAAAGTATCTGGTCGACAACAACTATGTGGAAACAGTGATCTCGCTGGCGCCCAACCTGTTTTACGGTACCACCATTGCGGTCACTATTCTTGTGTTGTCAAAACACAAAATCGACACCACCACCCAATTCATTGACGCCAGCGGATTGTTCAAAAAGGAAACAAACAACAATACGCTTACCGATGCACACGTCGAAGAAATTATGCGGGTGTTCGACAGCAAGGCGAGTGTTGAGCACTTTGCCCGATCCGTTTCGTTTGAAGACATCGCTGCCAACGACTACAACCTGTCGGTTAGCAGCTATGTGGAAGCCAAAGACAATCGCGAAAAGGTGGATATCGCCCAGATTAATTCGGAGCTGAAAACCACTGTGGCTAAGATTGATAAGTTGCGGGCTGAAATCGACACCATCGTGGCAGAGATTGAGGGTGAGGAGCTTGGGGCATGAGCCGCGTGAGTTTTATGGATAAGCTGCTGGATGGAAGTAGATATGACTACGTGCCCCTGGCGCAAGTTGCAAAGATTAAGCATGGAAAAGATTGGAAAGGCTTAAAGGCGGGTGATATTCCAGTTTATGGTTCAGGTGGCGTGATGGGCTATGTCAACAATTACTCATACGATAAGCCATCTGTTCTGATACCTCGGAAAGGCTCAATTACAAATATTTTCTATGTCGATACGCCGTTCTGGAATGTTGACACCATCTACTACACCGAAATCAACATCTCAAGAATTGTTCCAAAGTATTTGTATCATTTTATTAAAACCATCGACCTAATGGCTCTGGATACTGGGTCGGGAAGGCCTAGTCTGACACAGACAATTTTGAATCAAATTCAAGTCCCCATCCCATGCCCGGAAAACCCCAAAAAATCCCTTGAAATCCAGGCTGAAATCGTTCGCATTCTGGATGCATTCACCGAACTTACCGCCGAACTTACCGCCGAACTTACCGCCCGCAAAAAACAGTACAACTACTATCGCGATACGCTGTTGAGCTTTGAAGAAGGGGAAGTGGAGTGGAAGACGCTGGGGGAGGTAGCTAACATTCAGCGTGGTGGATCGCCTAGGCCAATCGCGAAATACATCACTGAAGATGAGAATGGAGTTCCGTGGATCAAAATAGGTGATACATCACCCGGATCAAAATATGTTACCAGCACAGCGCAGAAGATCACGCAAGAAGGCGCAAAAAAGTCTCGCATTTTGAATGCGGGTGATTTCATCATGTCCAACTCAATGAGTTTTGGGCGACCTTACATCCTTGGCATAAGTGGCGCCATTCATGACGGATGGGCTTCAATCAGCGGATTTAGTGCGCGGTTGAATTCAGACTATCTGTATCACTACCTTTCGTCCGACAATGTACAAAACTATTGGGCAGGAAAAATTAACAGCGGATCAGTGAGTAACCTTAATGCAGATATCATCAAAACATTGCCAGTGCCCATTCCCGACCTTCCCAGTCAGGAGAAAATAGCAAACATCCTCGATAAATTCGACACGCTCACCACCTCCATCACCGAAGGCTTACCCCGCGAAATTGCCCTTCGCCAAAAGCAATACGAGTACTACCGAGACCTACTGCTAAGTTTCCCTAAACCGGAAGCGGCGAAATCCGTTTTAAACGCATAGGAGGGAGCTTGTGCCCAACCTTAGCCTGCAAGACCAGACCACCGAGTTTTTGCTCTACACAGCACCCAATGGCCAGATCAAGGTAGAGGTGCTGCTTGGCAACGAGACCCTGTGGCTGACTCAGAAACGTATGGCGGAGCTGTTTGGCGTAGGCGTGCCAGCTATCTCCAAGCATCTGGAAAATATCTACGATTCCAATGAGTTGCAACGCGAGGCAACTATTTCCATTTTGGAAACAGTTCGCCAGGAGGGCGACCGTAATGTCAGGCGAAAAATTGAACACTACAACCTCGATGCCGTGATCTCGGTGGGCTACCGGGTTAACTCGGCCCAAGCTACCCAGTTCCGTATCTGGGCAACCCAACTGATCAAAGAGTACATCATCAAAGGCTTTGCCATGGATGATGAGCGCCTGAAAAACGGTCGTTACTTTGGCAAGGACTATTTTCGCGAACTGCTGGAGCGGGTGCGTTCGATTCGCGCCAGCGAACGGCGAATCTATCAGCAAATTACCGATATTTTTGCCGAGTGCAGCATAGACTATGACCCCAAATCGGAAACCACGCGCCTGTTTTACGCTCACATACAAGACAAGTTTCACTTTGCAATTACCGGCCACACAGCGGCTGAAATCATTGCCCGAAAAGCAGATGCCAGCCAGCCATTGATGGGTATGAGCACATACAAGAATGCGCCCGCGGGCCGGGTGTTGAAGTCGGACTCGGTAGTGGCAAAAAACTATTTAAGCGAGGCTGACATCAAGAAACTGGAGCGTACCGTCTCTGCTTTTTTTGATTACATCGAGGGTATTATCGAGCGCAAGAAACCATTCACCATGGCCAGTTTTGCCGAGAGCGTAAATAAATTTCTCGCCTTTAACGAATATCAAATTCTGGAGGGCTACGGCTCTATAACCCGGAATCAGGCCGAACAAAAAGCCTTTGCCGAGTATGAAAAGTTCAACAAGCAGCAGCGGATCGAGTCCGATTTTGACCGTGAGGTGAAAAAGATGCTGAGCAAAAAAGGCCAGCCCAATGAATGACTACAAAACCATTGCCGAATCCAAAAACTTCATCGTTCTGGATAAATACACCAAGGAATGGAAGGTCGCCGAAAGCTACCAGAGTGAAGGTGATCTGGAACGCGAGCTGATTCAAGACTTGACCAATCAAGGCTATGAGTACCTGCCCGGTTTGAATAACCCTGATGCAATGCTGGCCAACGTGCGCGTGCAATTGCAGGCCTTGAACAATGTAGAGTTTTTACAGAGCGAATGGCGGCGTTTTGTTGAAACCTATCTGGACAAACCCAGTGACACCATCGTCGATAAAACCCGAAAAATTCACGATGATTACATTCACGACTTCGTGTTCGATGACGGGCGCATCCAGAACATTTACCTGCTGGACAAGAAAAATATTGCTCGCAATAAAGTGCAGGTCATCAAGCAGTTTGAGCAAAGTGGCAGCCATGCCAACCGCTACGACGTAACCGTTTTGGTAAACGGTTTGCCCCTGGTGCAAATTGAGCTTAAAAAACGCGGCGTGGCCATTCGTGAGGCTTTCAACCAGGTTCACCGTTACAGCAAAGAGAGCTTCAACAGCGAAAACTCTTTGTACAAGTATTTGCAGCTTTTCGTGATCTCCAACGGCACCGACAGCCGTTACTTTGCCAACACCACCCAGCGCAACAAGAACAGCTTCGACTTCACCATGAACTGGGCGAAGGCGGACAACAGCCTGATTAAAGACCTAAAGGACTTTACTGCAACTTTCTTCCAGAAAAACACCCTGCTGAATGTGTTGCTGCATTACTCGGTATTCGATGTAAACAATACGTTGCTGGTTATGCGACCGTACCAGATTGCGGCTACCGAGCGCATCTTATGGAAGATCAATAGTTCGTACCAAAGCAAAGTCTGGAGCAAACCGGAAAGCGGCGGTTTCATCTGGCATACCACGGGCTCTGGGAAGACCTTAACCAGTTTTAAAGCCGCCCGTTTGGCCACCGAACTGGATTTTATCGACAAAGTGTTTTTTGTGGTTGACCGCAAGGATCTGGACTACCAGACCATGAAGGAATACCAGCGCTTTTCGCCAGATAGCGTGAATGGCTCAGACAGTACGACCGGCCTGAAACGCAACCTGGACAAGGACGATAACAAGATTATTGTCACCACCATCCAGAAGCTTAACAACCTGATGAAGAGCGAGGGCGATCTGCCCATTTACGGCAAGCAAGTAGTATTTATTTTTGACGAGTGCCACCGCAGCCAGTTCGGTGAGGCGCAGAAAAACCTGAAAAAGAAGTTCAAAAAGTTCTATCAATTTGGTTTTACAGGCACCCCCATCTTCCCTCAGAATGCCCTGGGCGCTGAAACCACGGCCAGCATCTTTGGCCGTGAGCTGCATTCTTATGTGATTACCGATGCCATTCGCGATGAAAAAGTACTGAAGTTCAAGGTGGACTACAACGATGTGCGCCCACGGTTCAAAGCCATCGAAACCGAACAGGATGAGAAAAAGCTCAGTGCAGCAGAAAACAAGCAAGCTTTGTTGCACCCAGACCGTATTCAGGAAATATCGCAGTACATTCTGAAGAGCTACCGCCAGAAAACCCATCGTTTGCACGCCGGTGCCAAAGGCTTTAACGCCATGTTTGCTGTAAGCAGCGTGGATGCGGCCAAGCTGTATTACGAATCGCTCAGCAAGCTGCAAACAGACAGCGACAAGCCACTAAAAATCGCCACTATTTTTTCTTTTGCGGCCAACGAAGAGCAGGATGCCGTGGGCGATATTCCGGACGAAAGCTTCGATGTTACGGCCATGAACAGCAGCGCCAAAGAGTTTTTAACGGCGGCCATTGCTGACTACAACGCCTACTTCAAAACCAATTTCGGTGTAGACAGTAACGGCTTTCAGAATTACTACCGCGATTTGGCCAAGCGGGTGAAGTCTAAAGAAATAGACCTGCTGATTGTGGTGGGCATGTTCCTTACTGGCTTTGATGCACCCACCTTGAACACCTTGTTCGTAGATAAGAACCTGCGTTACCACGGCTTGATGCAGGCATACTCGCGTACCAATCGCATTTACGACGCCACCAAAACCTTCGGCAATATTGTCACCTTCCGCGACCTGGAAAAGGCAACGGTCGACGCCATTACCCTGTTTGGGGATAAAAACACCAAAAACGTGGTGCTGGAAAAGAGCTACAAGGAGTACATGGAAGGCTTTACCGATGTGGTCACCGGTGAAGCAAGACGCGGCTATATGGATGTCGTAAACGAGCTTGAACAGCGTTTTCCAGACCCAGCGGCCATTGAAAAAGAAGCCGACAAGAAGGCCTTTGCCAAGCTTTTTGGTGAATACCTGCGCGTAGAAAATGTACTGCAAAACTACGATGAATTTGCCAGCCTGAAAGCCTTGCAAGACATTGACGTTAGCGACCAAGAAGCGGTTGAAGCGTTTAAGGCCGCGCACTATTTGACCGATGAAAGCCTGGCGGCACTGCAAGCCATAAAAATTCCGGCCGAGCGCAAAATTCAGGATTACCGCTCCACCTACAACGATATTCGCGATTGGTTGCGCCGAGAAAAAACAGCCAACGAAAAAGACGCTTCTACCATCGACTGGGACGACGTAGTATTTGAGGTGGACCTGCTGAAATCCCAGGAAATCAACCTGGACTACATTCTGGAGTTGATCTTCCAGCACAACAAGAAAACCAAAAGCAAAGCCGACCTGGTAGAAGAGGTACGTCGTGTGATTCGCGCCAGCCTGGGCAACCGCGCCAAAGAAAGCCTGGTGGTGGACTTTATCAACCAAACCGACCTGGACCAGATGGGCGATAAAGCCAGCGTGATTGAAGCCTTCTTCACCTTTGCCCAAGCCGAACAGCAACGAGAAGCCGAGGAGCTGATCAGCGCAGAAAACCTGAATACGGAAGAAGCCCGGCGCTACATCACAAGCTCGCTGAAGCGCGAGTACGCCAGCGAAAATGGTACCGAGCTGAACACCATATTGCCCAAGATGAGCCCGTTAAACCCGCAATACCTGACCAAGAAACAAACTGTTTTCCAGAAAATTGCGGCTTTTGTAGAGAAATTTAAGGGTGTGGGCGGGAGGATTTAGAAATACAACGGAGTCGGCATGACTAAGAAACAGACCACACGGTACAGCGGACGCAGCATTCAGATAGGTATCGTTGATACTGCCCTAACAATCGCAGGGCTGACTGCGTTAGTCGGCGGGTTGTTGGCGTTATATCGGGACTCTGCAGCGTTAGCGGCTACAGGCATCGCCGCAGGTATCGCCCTGCTATTTGCAGCTACGGTCAGCAGGTTTGAATTTCTAAAAGGATTCGGGATAGAGGCCAAGGTCAGGCGATTGGACGCCACCATAGACAAAGCAGAGCAAGCATTAACCGGATTGAAAGAACTAACACTACTAACCTCGAAAACTACGGTGAGGCTGTTCAGCTCGGTAGGACGTATTGGTGGAGCACCGACTTTTGATGAGCGGCATGAACTGATAATAGGTTTCGAAAAAATCCTCAGCGAAACTGGAGCCACAAAAGACCAAATACGGCAGACTTGGGAACCGTTGCTCAAAATATGTGTTTTTGACCTGATGCTAAAGCCCGGTGAGGTGTTCAAGGAATATAGCCAGCCTTTTCGCCAAAAACTACAGGCCCAAATGCATAACACTTCGCCACTGACACCCAGCCAAGAGGAAGAAAACGCTGCAATCATCCGACGACAACACAACCTTGATAACCACTATTCAAACTGCCTTGCTCGCCTTTATAAATCACCACTAAATCAAGCGCCACAGATCATAGATGAACTGGTTAACACGGCTCCGGAACTTGATGAAGATGCAAAGCAAAGGTTTACGCAGGCTATCAAGCCTTATCGGGACGAAGTGGCATATCTGGTAAACAATCTGTCATTCCGCAATATTCAATTCTGGCGTGATGGCATCCCCTGTGAGTAATGATATACATAGTGGAGTTTGCAGACTCGGCGCTTAGCTCATCCACGTCTCCCCTAAGTACCAATCGCTTCCTTTCTGCCTTAAGGGGAAATTGCAAAAACGTAGTTTATAGACTACACTTGGTCGATGATAGAGTTAAAGCAGACAGCAACCTATGAGAAGTGGGAAGCCCGACTCCGTGACAAGCGTGTGAGAACCATCATCGCAGCCCGCTTGATGCGTTTGGCGGAAGGCTTGCCGGGCGATGTTGAACCGGTAGGCGAAGGGATTAGCGAGCTGCGGATTCACTACGGCCCAGGCTATCGAGTTTACTTCCAGCGACGGGGAAACCTTCTGGTTGTCCTGCTATGCGGCGGGGATAAAAGCACCCAGGCCCGCGACATTGCTACTGCAAAGAAACTTGCCACCGAATGGAGCGACCAAGATGACTGAGAAACTAACGACCTACGACCCTGCCGCTGCCCTGGTAGATGATGAAGAAATAGCATTCTTCATGGCCGATGCCTTTGAAACAGGCGATGTAGCCTACATTGCCAAGGCCCTTGGCGTAGTTGCCCGCGCTAAGGGGATGACGGAAATAGCCCAAAAAACCGGCCTTTCCCGTGAGCAGCTTTATCGATCGTTCAGTGAGCGTGGCAATCCGACGTTGAAGACCACCCTGGCAGTGATGCGAGCACTTGGGGTCGATATGACGGCCAAACCGCATGTCACGAGCTGATCACTAGACCCTCGTGAAAGCGTGTGTAATTTTAGTTACCGCGCTACCGGAACGGTGCCGATATAAATGGCCTATTTCGGCCAAGAGCTGTCGTTCGGGGAAGCTAGGCAACTCCTTTGAGCCTGAGGAGGAATGTGCCCAGCTTAGTCAGAGCCGAGATTGGCGCGACGATTTTGCTCAAGTCGGTCAGAGCGGAGAAATCACCTTCCGCTTTCATTCTCTTGATCGCGTCATCGACGTACTGCTCGAGCTCAGCAGCAACTAGGTAAAATATGAATATATTATTTACATCACCGCCATTGTCGCGTTCACCTTCGGCGCACTCCTTGGCGGGTACATCGTTAATGCGGCCAGGCAAAGCGGGCGATACCAGCGCGTTGGGTACGTTGTAGAGTGGTTCGCGCTTGTTTGTGCATGCGTGCTGGCACTCACAACAGCCCCGCGGCCCGATAGTTGGAGCGGAATTGCGTTGGTTAGCATGCTCGCCTTTTCCATGGGTATCCAGAATGCAATTGTCCGCTCTTACGGCATTCAGGATTTGGCCACGAATGTCATGACCATGACCTATACGGCAATCTTTGCCGACTCCCATTTCGTTAAGGGAAATAACCCGCGCTGGCAAAGACGGGTAGGCTCCGGCCCCTAAGCACTAATCTTCTATTCTCCAAAAATGTTGTCAAGCCAGTTGTAAATGACCGCGTTGGAAAGCGGCAAGTTACCCAATTGGCAGTGCATGTCGGCGCCCTCTTCCGGTTCAAAAATGCGGCTGGTTACCGGCCCGGACACCGCTTGCCGAAACCGCTCGTGTTGGCGAAACGCCTCGTCGCCCTCGCCGGCCCCCACCAGCGCCAACGAGGGACACTGGATTGCCGCCAAATTTTCAACCCGATAATCTCTCAATACATCAATCCATTCGGAAAAACGCTCGACGCCGAAACGACGACAGGCCGACTTGAAGGCCAGCTTTATTTCCTGAGTCATGTATTGCTCGGGGACCTCGTCCACCTCGGCCAACGAAACGTCCTCGTCCGGCGGCACTTCATCACTTTCAAGATGCGCGAAACCACGCATATAGGCGCCCAGGTCAATAATGGGAGAATTAACAATTAATGCCCGAATCCGTTGATCGTGCGCCGCCGCCCGTGAGGCGAAGTATCCGCCATAGCTGATTCCATACAGCGCCAAACGCTCGGGCGCCACCTTTTGATGTCGAACGGCGTAATCGATAACGGCTGAAATGGGTTTTTCGTAGTCGGGCCGAAACAAAAGACGGGGATAGCGACGCAGGCAACCCACTTGCCCGGGCCCTTCTGCAATCAATACGTTATAGCCACGACTCAACGCATCGGCGGCCGACTGAAAATACAGCTCTTCCCCGGTACCGTCGAACCCCGTCATGATAATGACGGTTCTGCCGTCGGCGGAGCCTGATACCGGCTGCATAAAGTAACCCGGCAAGTCATGCCCTTCGAACGGAATATCCACAGCCACAATATGATGCGCCAACATACCAGCAGCCCGAATAAAGGCATTACGGGACTCTTGCCCGAAGCGCAGCGCCGCATCACCGTAGGGATCGGAATAATATTCCGACGAACGATAATAATTGGCGGCCCGCAGCAAAGCGGATGCCGCCGCCGGCAAATGCCCTTGTTTCACGTTTTGATCGGCCATTTTGACCAAACGATCGGCCAAGGAGGAAAATGCACCGGGCCATTCGCGCGGGTCGTTGTTAACCATGTGTGCCCTGGCGGCAAACACCTCTCCTGCCGTACTGCCGCCGGTGCCGGCCGCTCCCAGCAAGCGCATCAGTTGGAAGTCCATTTCCGCTGATTTGAAACCGGTAATGCGTGTTGCTGTCCGCTCTACTCCAGCCATGATTTTCCTCTTAAGAAAGGCTCTTGCAACACAGGTTAACCCTGCTTAACCCTATGGCACTGAACCCACATAATATTGTTGCCACTTTTCACGCGTGTTGTTCGGCACTTCCTGAGGGTAATCCCCCTGAACAATCGCCTGCAAAATAGCCTCTCGTTCAGGCGTGATACGCGTTGCAAAACTGGCCGATTTGGTCACACCGCTAAGCACGCCCTGAACATAGTAGCGCTGCTGATTATCATCGTAAACCAGTACAGGCGACCCACTTTGCCCTTTGGTGGCAAAACATTCCGTACGATACAAAATACGTGCAAAAAGCCGAATGCGGCAGTCGGACTGGATATAGGCACCGTATAGTTCTTTATCGTTCGGATAACCCAGAGTAGTCATCACACCGGGTGTAGATCCATGGGCGGCGCGAAACGGAACAACGCCGGCCGCCTCGCTTATACGCTGACCCTTTCGATTCAAACCCACTTCAACCAAGGCAAGGTCATAGCGTAAATTACCGGCTGTTTTGCGGTCAAGCTGGTATTGAACCGGGCGATAGTAGCGTAAGACAGGAAAGGAACCAAAAGGCTCACCGTTATTGGCTCGCGCCCCAGGAAAAAAATCAATTTTCCCATAGGGCTCACCCAAATCGTTGAACAGGCAATGCACCACGGTTAGCACAAACTGAGGCGCCACTGCCGTTCCGGTGCAATGCCGGGTGCGGTCGACCCCCGTAGCCCGGATTTGCCCGACGGCTTTTTCATAATCTTTGACCGCTTCTGAAGTCAGCGCTCGCCGATTGTCGGTACGAGCGTCTGCGACAGGCGGACGCGCCAAAGCGGTTGAAAAAGCCAACAAAAATACAAGCGCTACTGCGGGTTTCGAAACTTGATAGGGCATAGTTCAACGCCGTGTTATACGATACCCGTCGCGACCGGCCTCTTTGGTTTCATACAAAGCCTCATCTGCGTAACGCAACAACGTTTTTGCCCGTTCAGCATGATCCGGATAAAGTGCAATTCCAATGCTGCAGCCTATTTCGACGGTGACGTCATTTAAGGCAAAAGGTTCGCGCAGGGCATCGACCACTTTTTGAGCGACACACTCAACCTGAGCGAGGCCGTCGATATCTTCCAGTACCAACACAAACTCATCCCCCCCAAAACGGGCCACAAAATCGCTCTTACGCAGCGTTCGCACCAGGCGAACCGCAATCTGCTTCAATAACTGATCGCCTGTTTCGTGCCCATACGTATCATTTACCGGCTTGAAGTGATCCAGATCCATAAAACACACGGCCAACTTCAACTGACGCCGGCTGGCGCGCTCGATTGCTTTTTCCAAATGATCAAGCAATAAAAAACGGTTCGGCAACGCCGTTAGCGGGTCGTACAACGCACGCCGTCGCAACCTTTCTTCTTGATCTTTCTGATCTGAAATGTCGTTGAACACGCCGACATAATGCGTGATTTGGTTGGCGGCGTTGCGAATGACACTAATACTCAATAGCTCGGGAAATTGCTCACCGTTCTTGCGCTGGGCCCAAACCTCGCCTTCCCAGTGACCGCTCATTAATAAACGGCCGGTTAATGCACGAAAGAAAGAGCCATCATGCTTACCGGTGGGCCAGTGGAGCAAGGCCGACATGCTTTTGCCCCTCACTTCTTCTTTGTTGTAGCCGGTAATTCGGGTGAAGGCGGGGTTTACCGACACAATATTGCCTTGCTGGTCCAAAATGACCATTGCCTCGGCCGCCTGCTCAACCGCCGCTGCGGTAAGCCTTAATTCCTGCTCGAGTGCGGCACGTTCGGTAATATCCTGCACCATGCCGATAATTTTCTTCAGGCGACCATGCCGGTCGGTACGCGCTTTCGCTCTTAAAACCAATAAACGCACCCCATCCTGGCTTGCAAAAGTATGCTCGAGCTCAATTTCATCTACGTCCAGATTCTGAACCGACGACAGCGTTTCTTGCAAACGCGTACGATCAGGCTCAGGCACGAAAGCAAGATAGGCCTGACAGTTCCTGGGCGTTTGTGAGGCGGGCAACCCAAGCGCCATAAGCGTTCCGTCATTTGTCCTGAGGCGGTCATCAGAGGGGCGCCATTCCCACACCCCCATCCGGGCAATCAGCTGTGCTTGTGCCAGCCGCGCATTCTTCTTCTCAAGCTCTTCCTCGTATCGCACCGACTCAATAAACCGGGCAATGTCGCGCCCCAGAATACGCAACAGCCCTTTCAGATCTTCCTCAAGGGGTTCACAATCGCGACGAACCAGCTCAATCACACCCAGCAACTTCTGGCCATGTTGCAAGGGAAACGCCACGGCGTTGCACCATCCGGTCTGCGTTGAAATTGCATGGCGGCTATGGCTCGTTTCAGTCCTGATGTCGGGCACCCAGACAATATCTTTCGCGCCCAACACCTGAGCCGGCAGATCATCTACCTGCTCCAGCGCCAATTCACGCGAAGCATCAATGTAATCGGATACGTCTTCATCAATCTCCGACCATTCATACAAATTAATTTGTTCATCGTCGAAAACCCACGCAAGCGCAAGATCCCAGCTTTTGTTACGTGCTATAGCCTGTAGCACCTGCGGCAGAGCTTCCTCCTCGGACTCGGACTCGGCAAGAATCGCGGACACGTCGTATTGCAAATACAATCGACGAACCAGGGCCGTCGAGTGCGCAAGCCGCGCCTCGAGCTCTTGCACAGAGGTCGGAACCGTCTTTACCACAATAAATATAAATACCTGAAACAGACCTGATCCGGTCTTTGAGTGCAATGCTACGCGGGCAAAAAAATCGGCCCGCCATTTAGACAGGCCGACTTATTTTAGCGCATGCTCAATCAGGATTGTGGTTTTTCTTCTTCAGGCTCTTCCATCTTCCACGGCAGAATACCCGGCGACACATGCAGGAAATGCATATACTTTTCGAACTGATCGAGAATATCGCTGATGATATCCTGACTGTCGTATCCGTATACATCGTAAGCCTGCCCACCCCTGCGCAAAAACACTTCCGCACGGTAGTAATGTTTATCGCCATCGACATCGCGCGACATTTCCGGGTAGGCGAAATCAGGCATCGCATAAGCACGCAAACGCACTTCGTAAACGAATTCAAGTTGCCCTTTCTTGAATACCTCGAAGCGGGCACGATATTGTTCCTGATCGAAAGCAACCGTTGCCTCCCAGCCTTGTTGCTCCAGCTCTTGCTCTACCCGCTGCATGCTGGGGTAAACCGTATTTGCAATAAACCGTGAGACGTCGGCCTTTGCCGGAAAATCCACCAGGTTGGCCAAACGCTTTTTCCAGAAACCCGGGCCTTCCTTGTGATGGCGACCTTGCATGGACTGTTGCAGGCTTACTTCATGATGACTTTCAATAACAAGGGCGCGCCACATACCCACCGCAGCAATCAGCATAATAATGGCAAACGGCAAAGCACTAACAATGGAAGCGGTTTGCAAGGCACTCAGCCCACCTGCAACGAGTAAGGTAATAGCTACAAGACCCGACAGCGAAGCCCAAAATACCCGCTGCCACACCGGGCTTTTCGCTGCACCACCCGACGCCAGCGAGTCGACCACCAGTGCGCCCGAATCAGCCGAAGTCACAAAGAAGGTGGAAATCAACACAACAGCCAAAAAAGAAACAATACCCGACAAGGGCAGCCTTTCAAGTAGTTGGAACAGCGCCACGGCATGATCGGCCTGTACCTGGTCGATAAGACTTGTGTAGCCTTCCACCATGATCATATGCAGAGCGGTGTCGCCAAAAACCGAAAACCACAAGAAGGTAAAGATAGTTGGCACGAACATGACGCCCACCACGAACTGGCGAATCGTGCGGCCACGGCTGATTTTCGCTATAAACAGCCCAACAAACGGCGCCCAGGCGATTGTCCAGGCAAAAATAAACAGCGTCCAGTTGCCGATCCAGCCGCTGGACGTATACGCTTGCAGGTTAAAAGTACGCTCGACAATGTTGCTGAGGTAACTGCCCGTGTTCTGCATGAACGTATTCAAGATGAAAACCGTGGGGCCGGTGACAAACACGAACAGCATTAATGACACCGCCAAAATCATGTTCAGCAGCGACAAACGTTTAATGCCTTTGTCCATCCCCGCCACCACCGAAATGGTAGCCAACGCCGTAATAACAATAATGCACGTTACCTGCACCCAGGTTGCAACAGGAATAGTCGGCCAAAGGTAATTCAAACCGGCATTAATTTGCGCCACTGACAAACCCAGTGTGGTGGCCAGGCCGAACGTGGTACCCAAAATGGCAAAGGTATCAACCGCATGCCCTGCCGGGCCGTAAATTTTGTCGCCGATAAGAGGGTAAAGCGTTGAACGCATGGAGAGTGGCAGGCCGTGGCGAAATGCAAAATACGCCAGTACGAGCCCGACCAGACCGTAAATGGCCCAAATATGAAAACCCCAGTGGAAAAAAGCAATTTGCATGGCCTGCTTGGCCGCATCCACCGTAAGTGCCGGGCCTTCCGGCGGCAAAGCATAATGCAACACTGGCTCGGCCACACCAAAAAACAGAAGCGCAATACCGTACCCCGCCGAAAACAACATGGCAAACCACGATGGAAAACTATATTCCGGTTCGGCGTGATCAGGCCCGAGCTTGATTAGCCCCCATTGCGTAAAACAGATGGAAACAATAAATACCAAAAAAATGGCAACGGCCAGCATGTAAAACCAGCCAAAATTCTGCGTAATATACGTTAGCGTGACGGAAAATAACTCGCCGGCTAAAGTTGGGTTGCTGATGGTACCGATGACCATCAAACCAATCACAATAACGGCGGGTATAAACACGGGGATCAACACCGTTGATCCGCGCAGAATTTGATTGTTGTTCTGCATAAATGGTTACCTTTGGCTATGGAGCAATTAGGGTAACATCATGCTACGCAGGTAGTGCAACCCGGTATTGCCCCCGGTTGCAACCCTTACGCGTTCACTGTAACGTGAAGTGCGTCCAATTGGCTGCGGCATCTTGCTCCATGGGCCGCGCGATATGAAAGCCCTGCGCGAAATTACAGCCAATTTCACGCAGGAACTGCAAAGTTTGCGCGTCTTCAACCCCTTCCGCCGTCGACTGGATCCCCAGGCTTTGCCCCAGGCTCACAATAGCCTGAATCACCTGACGCGACTCCGACGACGAAGCCGCTGTAATCACGAACGATTTATCCACCTTAAGCTCCGAAAATGGTAAACGAACCAGTTGCAGCAAAGAGGAGAAGCCCGTTCCCAAATCATCAATCGAAAGATGAAAGCCTTTCATGCGCATCCGGGTTAAGAGGTCAAGCGATGCAACCGGATCCTCCATGGCACTGGTTTCGGTTAACTCAAAAATGAGCTGGTCGGCCGGCACCCCCGCTTCAGTGCAGCGTGCCAGTAATTTGTCAACGAATGCATCATCGAGCCGTGAACGCGCCGACAAATTAATAGACAAACGCACCGACGAACGGGCATAGCGAGGTGCAAACCAACTGAGGCTAATATCCAGCATGCGCTCGGTCAGCGCATCGATCATGCCGGTGTTTTCAGCTGACGCGATAAACCGGTCGGGAGGAATAAAACCATGCTGAGAATGATTCCACCGCATCAGTGCCTCGAACCCCACCAGGTCGCCGCTAAAACAGGAAATTTTCGGTTGATACATGGCGAAAAACTGGTCTTGATCCAAAGCCGACTGCAAATCAGCGGCGTCGGGCGAATAAACCTGTGTACCCGCTCCACCCTTGCGTCCGCCCGTGGCGGTGATCACTAACGGTTCACTTAAGTCGAACAGCTTGCGCAATGCAGAGGGCATGAACGGCTTGGGCAACACCCCCACAATATTCAAGCCTCGCTCCGTGGCCGATCTTCCGGCGGCATCCAGTACCCGGTGATCCACGCCGCTGGTCACGATAATCCGTGCGTCGCACTGACGTTGAGCCAACCTGGCAAGCACTTCCACGCCATCCATTTCAGGCATGATCAAATCAATGGCTATGTGATCAGGCCGCCACTCGTCGACACCTTGAAAAAAATCGTCCGGGCTCGAGGTGAACCGGGTTTCAAACCCACTGGCACGAGCGATAAGCTCGATAGTTTGACCCACTCCCGGATCATCATCGAGGATCAACAAGCGACGCGTATTATTGGACATATCAGGGCTCCTGACCCGTTGGTTCACTTAAGGCCTGCCAAACTTTCTCAGCAAGCTCCACCCGACGATAAGGTTTATTCAGTAGTAGTACCCCGGCGTCCAACCGACCATGATGCACAATTGCATTCTCAGTGTAGCCGGAGGTATAGAGCACTTTTAGACCAGGCCGCAACAGCCTGGCCTGATCCGCCAATTGCCGGCCGCTTAGCCCCCCCGGCATGACCACATCGGTAAACAGCAAATCGCAGCGGGCGTCGGAACGAAGAATGTCCAACGCCCGTTTTCCATCTTCGGCGCACACCACGTTATAACCCAAGCCAAGTAATTGCGAGCGGGCATATTCACGCACCAAATGATCATCCTCGACCAGCAAGATGGTTTGCCCGCCGCCACGAGTGCTTTCAACCTCGGCGGCAATTGGTTCAACCCATTGCTCGGTGGTTCTGGGCAGATACATTTTTACGGTGGTTCCCTGACCAGGTTCGGAATAAACCGTCATGTGACCACCCGACTGTTTGAGAAAGCCGAATATCATGGGCAAACCCAAGCCTGTCCCTTGACCACGAGGCTTAGTCGTGAAAAAAGGCTCGAAGAGACGTTTCATGTTTTCAGGGGGTATCCCACAACCGGTATCGGAGACTGCAATCATGACATACTGGCCGGGGCTGAGGTCGGGGTGTTCACGGGCATAATCGCTGCTAAACCAAACGTTTCCGGTCTCAATGGTAAGGCGCCCTCCGCTCATCATGGCATCGCGTGCGTTAATGGCCAGGTTCAGCAGTGCGTCCTCCAACTGGGAGGGGTCGGCCATAGCAGACCACAAACCGGCCCCCATCACAAACTCCAGCTCAATGTGTTCGCCCAGGGTGCGTATCAACAGACTTTGCATGTCGGTGACCACCCGGCTTACATTCAGTGCCCGGGGCTCAAGCGGCTGACGACGTGCAAATGCCAGCAAACGCTTGGTGAGCTCGGCGCCTTTCGACCCCGCCTGTGCAATCATTTTGGCCGATGTTGACAGTTCCGGCCGGTCATCCAGACTTTCCACCAGCAATTCGGCATTACCGACCATGACTGTCAGCAAGTTATTAAAGTCATGCGCAACCCCGCCGGTTAACTGCCCGATTGCATCCATGCGTTGCAAATGACGCACACGATCCTCCAGCAACTTTCTTTCACTGATATCTCGCTCAACCGCGACCCAATGGGTATACCAACCGGTATCGTCGGCCATGGGCACGATGTCAATCTCAATCCAGTACTCGTCGCCTGCCTTGGTGTAGTTCAGCAATTCGGCTCGCACAGGGCGCCAATTTTGTATCGCCTGGCGAATGCGATCAAGCTCGGCCCTCGAGGTACCCGAACCCTGCAATATGCGGGGTGACTTGCCAATGACTTCCTCCCGGCTGTACCCCGTTCGACGAACAAATGCGTCGTTAACATAGACAATGCGCGGCCCAGGGTCATTAATCGGCTCGGCTTCGGTAATAATGACCACGTCGTTAAGGCGCGACACGGCCGTTTCAAGCAAACGCAAATGGGCCAGCGCATTATGACTGCTGGTCATGTCCTGAAAGTAAACAGCCAACCCTTCCTGGGAAGGATAGGCGTGAACCTGAAACCAGGTTTCAAGCGGCGGATAGAACTGCTCGAACACGACGGGCTGCCCCGTTTTCATCGCGCGACGATATTCCACTTCGAACGTCGTTCCCCGGGCCGGTGCAAACTCAACCCATATATTGCGGCCGATCAGTTCGTCGCGGTCGCGCTTGAGCAGTTTCTCGGCTTGCCCGTTCAAATAAGTAAAATTCCACTCGGTATCCACCGTAAAAAACGCATCGGTAATACTTTCCAATGTGTTAAACAACCGTGTGGCCAAATCGCGTGCTTGCTGCGCCACCCTGCGTTGCTCGTGGACCTCGGTCAGGGAGCCGAACCATTTAAGCGTGCCGTCGACTTGATCGCGAACCCGGACGGCCCGCGCCAAATGCCAGCGGTATTCGCCGTCGGCGCGGCGCAAACGCATTTCAACCTCATACGGTTCCCCAGTTTGCAAGGCACGTTGCCACACCTCAAGCACAAACGGCATATCGTCGGGGTGGACATAATGTTGCCATTGATCTTTCTCAAGACGCCGATGGGCAACGTTCGCATACTCAAAAAACAAGGGGGTGACATACTCGATATCGCCATTTTCAGCGGCCGTCCAGACAGTAATAGGCATGGATTCCGCCAATTGCTGGAAGCGCTGCAAGCTGACCCTTGAAGCCTGCTCTGCGATTTTTCTTGCCGTGATGTCCTGCAACGCGCCTTCGATTTTGACAACGTCGCCGTCGGCGTTCATAGCCGCCCGGCCTGATGCGTGAACCCATACGGTTTGGCCGTCTGACAAAACAATGCACGATTCAACGTTGAAGGGCTCTTTTGTGCTGAGGGTTCTTTGAACTGTGCTGCGTAAATACGCTTGCTCACTTTCCGCATAATACGAAAACGCTTCGTCAAGTGAAGCCGGGTTATAGCCGGGGGCCTTACCGTGTATGCGCGCCACCTCGTCAGACCAACTCACCACCCCCGTTTGCAAATCGACAGACCACCCCCCCAACCCGCCGGCTGAGGCCGCCACCTCAAGCAAATGACGTTGGTCGGAAAGGGTTTGTCGGGCATCGACCAATGCCTTGTGTGAGTCTGTTAACGCTTGCGTTGCCCGAACACGCACAACAGCCAGCCAGCCGGTAACCAAAATGGCTGCAATCGACATGATTCGGTTCAACCAGGCGAACTCTTGCGGATATCCCTCAACCACAGGAGGCGAAAACCACGCCCCCAGCAGAACCAGTAAGGCAGCCACCAGCGTGACCGCGAGGGTAAAACCGACCCGCCTGACCTGTATCGTGAATAACACGACCGGCGCATATAAAACACCCACTGTCAGGCCCAAATGCGTTATGGAATCCAGCCATAAAATGGCTGCCATCAGCACGGCGATCACAACCGCTGAAGTATTTTTTATTATCATCGATATTCTTTTTCAAACAGGCCTAACGCATTTTTGCCACGTGTGTCCGTCTAAAAAACCGACGGGTAATCCATTTTTCGAGTTCCGCAATAAAAAACACCATCACTCCTACGCATAACACCTTGAGCCAGTCTACCCAGGTTAAGGCCACCGAAGAAAACACAGTATGCATCAATGGTACATAGGTAAATACCATTTGCAACAAAATACAAAACAAAATGGCGACCAGGCAATGAGGACTTCCCAGTAGTCCATCGCGATTCAATACTGAAGAGTCGATGCGGCGGCTATTAATGAGATGGAACATTTCGCTAAATACCACGGCATTTACCGCCAGCGTGCGGGCTGTCATGATTCAGGCCCCCGTCAGAACCCGCAGTGTCTTGTTGGCGATGACCCACTCCTCATTCGTCGGCACAACCAAAACAGAAACGGCGGACTCGCCGGTCGCAATGCTTGAAGCGTTGCGTTGATTGGCCTGCCCATCGAGCGTCAGCCCCAACCACTCAAGATGCCGGCAAACCCGCGCTCTTATCTCCGGGCAGTTTTCACCAATACCGGCAGTGAATACAAGCGTCTCCAATCCGCCCAGCGCAACGCACAACCCGGCAATGCTTTCCGCTGTCCGATAAGCAAAGTAAGCCAGGGCCAACTCCGCCTGCGGCTGATCGCTTGCCAACAACTCGCGCATATCGGTTAGCCCCGATAACCCTTTCAAACCCGACTCATAATAAAGAACATGCTGTATGTCCTCATGGGTCATCCCCTGTTCCATCATCCAAAGCACAACCCCGGCATCCAGACGCCCGGGCCGTGTGCACATGGGCAAACCATCGAGCGCGGTAAAACCCATGGTTGTCTCAACGCTCAAGCCCGCCTTCATTGCGCAAGCCGAAGCACCCGACCCCAAATGCGCCACGATCACCCGTCCGTCAGCCTCTTGCGGATAATGCCGCTTCAAGTGGCCGGCAATGTATTCATAGGAAAGACCATGAAACCCATACCGGCGCACACCTCGTTGGAAAAAATGCTCAGGAATGGCGAAGCGCTCGACTACGTCGCGATGTCCGCGATGAAACGCGGTATCGAAACAAGCCACTTGCGGCAATAACGGGTGGCGTTGGCCAATAACATGTACCGGATGCAAATTATTGCGTTGATGCAAAGGTGCCAACGATGCAAGCCCCTCCAACTCCTGAAGCACCGCAGGCGTAACCAGAACGCTGTCGTGATAGTTTGGGCCGCCGTGCACAATGCGATGGCCGACTGCATCGGGGTCGCGCTTCAGGTTCTGTGTCAACCAGTCGGAGACCAAAGCCTGCGCCTGGTCGAGTGAAGACACCTCGTGCGTGTCAAGCTCCCGATCTACCAGTCGGGGACGATCAGAACTACGAACGCGAAAATGAGGCGTGGTCGAACCGATACCGGTAACCTGCCCCGAGTATGTCAAATCCAACATCTTGTTGCCGTCGCTCTCATAAACGCCAAATTTCAAACTGGAGCTACCGGCATTAACAACAAGTAATAGCGGATTCATGGCGTTATAAACCTGTTAAGTGGCGGGCAATTTCCTGCCCGACAACCAACGTGCGTAACACACCGCAACCGCGCACGAGGCCAACCGTGTTTGTTCGGAATCCGCCCGACTGGTGAGAATAATGGGCACCCGTGCGCCCACCACCACACCGGCGGCCAAGGCACCGGATAAGAAAGTCAGGTTTTTGGCCAGCATATTACCGGCTTCAAGATCGGGCACGACCAAAATCTGGGCATACCCTGCAACTTTGGAGTGAATGCCTTTGATACGCGCGGCATCAGGACTGATGGCATTATCAAGCGCCAAGGGGCCATCGATTACGCCCCCCTCAATTTGCCCCCGGTCGGCCATCTTGCACAGAGCGGCGGCATCAATTGTGCTGGGCATCCTGGGATTAATTTGCTCAACAGCCGCCAGAATCGCAACTTTGGGCCTGCCCAACCCCAGCGCATGATGCAGCTCAATGGCATTGCGCACAATATCGGCTTTGGTCTCAAGATCGGGAAAAATGTTAATGGCGGCATCGGTAATAAACAGCAATTCAGTGTGACCGGGCACATCCATCATGAACACATGGCTAAGCTTTCGGTTTGTGCGCAACCCGCTTTGTATTCCCAACACCGCATGCATCAATTCGTCGGTGTGCAAGCTGCCTTTCATGAGCAGCGCCGCCTGTCCCGATTTAACCAAATCAACAGCCACATCAGCCGACGCATGGCTATGGGGGGTGTCGCGCACCTGAAACTGGTCCAGGTCGAGACCAAGCCTCTTCGCTGCTTTGGCCAGACGGATTCTAGGCCCCACCAAAATCGGCTCAAAAATTCCCTGCTGTTTTGCTGAGGCCGCTGACGCCAAAGACACATCATCGCAAGGGTGCGCTACGGCACAAACCAGCGTGGTTCCTTCTGATACAGCACGATCTATAAAAACCTGATAACGGGAATTGCCTTGCTGCATCTGAGACCTTTCACAAAGATTATGCGGCGCAATGATCAATACATGTGTTGACCACCATTCATGGCGACATTCGCCCCAGTCATGAAAGCGGCGGGCTCGCTGCACATAAACGCAACCAATGCAGCAATTTCCGACGGCTTGCCCAGACGACCCATAGGAATTTGAGGCAACACCTGCGACTCAAGCACATCTTCGGGCACTTGAGCCACCATAGGTGTATCGAGGTATCCCGGCGACACGGCATTTACCGTAACACCTTTACGCGCCACTTCGAGGGCCAGGGCTTTGGTGAACCCAACGATACCTGCTTTGGCGGCCGAGTAATTGGTTTGGCCATACGCGCCTTTGCTGCCGTTAACCGACGAAATACTTACAATACGGCCCCAACCCCGTTCAACCATGGCGCCATATAACAACCCAGTCATGTTGAAAACCGAATCAAGGTTGGTTCGCAACACGGCATCCCAATTGCTCTTGCTCATTTTGCCCAACGATGAGTCGCGTGTAATACCGGCATTATTGATCAGCATATCAATTTTCACATCGTCGGCGGCAAGCTGCTCAGCGCATTGCCGGCAAGACTCATAATCAGACACATCGACGCCTACAGCCCGAAATTCGTACCCCTGCTCGCGTAAGCGGCCAAGCCATGGCTCAGGTTCCTCGTGCCCGGGAAAATACGTGACCCACACCGTATGCCCGGCATCATGGAGCGTTTTGGCAATTGCTTCGCCCAAACACCCCATACCCCCTGTTACCAGAGCCGTTCTTTTCGTCATACCTGATCCTTAGGAAAAGAGCTCAATTGCTTTCTTTACCACTGCGTAAAGTGTTGCCAAAAGGCCGATGCCCAGCAGCACCATGCCAGGATTGCGGTCACGCAGACCAAAACCGATAATCAGCAAAATCACACCGATTACAAAAACAATCAGTACGGTATTGTTATGAAAAAACATCACGCCCCTCCCGTCGCCTGCCATTGATCAGGCATGATGGTAACGTCAAATTGTGACATTGTGGCAAGCAAGCAAAACAAATCAGAGCACGCCCTGGAAGAGACGCTGCAAAAATTCCGTCAGCCCAACCATTTCGCCGTTCAACCGAATGGTGTCCTCCTCGTAGGAGGCATTCATTTTCAACGTGTTGTTTTCATACACGGCCAAGCCCGCACGACTCAGGCGCCCGGCATAAAGATCGAACACCATTCTTGCCATCGCCGACGCGCGTTGCCGCTCTTCGTCGCTTAACTGTATGAAAAGCTCCTCAAAGAACGGCTTTTCAATTTCGGCGTCCAGATGCAACCGACCTAATACAGCCAACAACAATTGATCGGCAGGTGCATCAAGCAAGGCCTGATCAGGTTCAACGAAATCGGCATCCAGTTGAATGCGTGCCTGGCCTTGTGAGTTGGTCCATACTAGCGGCCCCAGGACCAATGCGGGCTGATTGCCCAGGAACTCAAACAAATTTGCCCTGAGGCGGCGTGCCTGGTCGTCATCCAGCTGCGGCAACCCCTCCCCTGAGCCGGTGTCTTCCAACCGCATGGCGTCATATTCCTGTACCAGCTTAGTGAGTGCCGCCATGTTCAACTGGTCGGCCGACACTTGGGCAACGACAGACCCCAAAGGAGCGTCGCCAAACTCGACCGCGTCGGCGCCGTAGCTAACTTGACCGGTTAGCAACCCCTCGACTTGTGTTGCCTGCACTACCACCCGCGTCTGGCTCAGCACAATATTCTGCATTTCAGGCTCAATCAGACCAATGCGTTCCACCTTCACCGTACTGTCTACAGTGCGCTCGCCACTTTGTGAAAGGACATTTTCACTTTCAAGCGAGATCGCATCCAGCGCCATGACACTGCCATACACATCGGTCATCTCAAGCTTGTCGAAATCGCCGGAGGCAACATGCGACTGAAAATGATCGCTGAAACGAATATCGACCTGCCCGCCGCTGAAAAAGACTTTGCTGCCATCCGGCTCACTAAAATTCGCTTCGCGAAAAACCCAGTTTGAAACGCCTGTTCCACCAAAGCCGACAAAGGTGCGAACAACGATGGGCGCGGCGCCGTCAAGGCTGTTTACCCAGGTCTCGGTCGATTCGGTTTTTTGCAAACGCGCTTCGCTAAATGCCAACGCGGGCGCCCAGTGCCCCTGCTGCAAAGCAGCTAACGGGAAAGGGCCATGTTGCAAATTATCAGTGAATACATAACTGACAACATCCTCATCCTCGTCGCGCCACTGCATCTCATATTCGGCCTGCGACGTGAAAATGCCGCGATCATAGCTTCGGATACGGATCTGCACACCCTGTACACCGGTCTCCGGCCCCATTGCTTTTAATACCTGCTCATTTGCTTGCGCCAGTTCATGCTCAATCAACGCTTGTGCCTCGCGCCCCGTGTACCAGGACGACGCACCATACAGCGCAACGACAACAACCAAAAAAGCCAGGAAAAATTTGAAGACTTTCATCAGGATCCTTGTGTGGTTTTCAACGACAGCCCCTTGGGCAGAGGGAATGCCACGTTTTCCTCTACGCCGGGCAGCGTGCGAACGGAAACCGCCCCCAGCGTTTTTAATCTGGCCACCACACTTTCCACCAAAACTTCCGGCGCAGATGCCCCGGCTGTCAGGCCAACCCGCCGGGCATTTTTCAGCCATTCAGACTGGATCATATCGGGGTCGTCAATAAGATAGGCCTGCGCGCCGCCTCTTTCGGCCACCTCGCGCAACCGGTTCGAGTTTGAGCTATTCACACTCCCCACCACCAGCACGAGATCGCACTCGGGCGCCATGATTTTGACGGCATCCTGACGATTCTGAGTGGCATAACAAATATCACTTTTCTTGGGTTCTACAATACCGGGGAAACGCGAACGCAAAGCTTGGGCCACCTTTGCAGCATCATCAACCGACAAAGTCGTTTGCGTGACAAAAGCAAGATTTTCAGGATTCGAAACCTCCAGCGCCCAGACGTCCTCGGGCGTTTCCACCAGATACATGCCACCATCGGCCTGACCCAATGTACCTTCAACCTCAGGATGTCCGCGGTGTCCGATCATGATAATTTCACGCCCTGCCTGGCGCATACGGGCCACTTCCACGTGGACTTTGGTAACTAATGGGCATGTTGCATCAAAAACTTGCAAGCCCAGGTCCTGAGCTTGTTGGCGCACCTGCCGCGACACGCCGTGTGCGGAAAACACCACAATCGCGCCCTGGGGCGCCTGATCCAGCTCGTCGATGAAAATAGCGCCCTTCTCACGCAGATCATTCACAACGAACCGGTTATGCACTATTTCATGGCGCACATAGATCGGCGCGCCGTGAAGCTTGAGAGCACGCTCGACAATTTCAATTGCACGATCAACACCGGCACAAAAGCCACGCGGTTGCGCCAAAACAATTTCAGTTGCCGACAAATCCGGTTGCTCAATCATCACATTACCCCCAACAGCACAACATCCAGCCGCAGGTCGGCACCCGCCAGCGGATGGTTGAAATCAAACAAAGCAGCGTCATCCCGACCCTCTTTGCAAACGCCCGAATACTTCAACCCCTCGGGAGAGGTAAAAGTAACAATATCACCCGGCTCGTACTGCATGCCCGGCTCGGAGTGCTGATCGAGCAATTTGCGCCCCACCCATTGGATCAACTCGGGGTTGCGATCTCCGTAGGCTTGTGCCGCTGGTATCTCTGCAGAGAACTCGGCACCTTCGGCTCGCCCAACCAAAACCTGCTCCAGGCTGGGCGACCATTGCCCCATGCCTAATTGCAAGGTGGCGGGATTGCCGCTGAACGTATCGGCAAACACCGACCCCTTGCCCGGGCCGGAAATAATTGTGATTCGATAATGCAAGGTCAGGTAAGAGCCCGATTGGACAAAAACGTTCACTGAGTCAGAGGAGGAGGTCAAAATCTGTCACCGTTAAAGGTCTTCATTAATTTGACTATTTTAGAGCCTCCCATGACACATCGCCTAACCCGGCCCCGGCCGGTGCCAAACAGCGCCCCAAGCCGGGAGCGACCACGTGAACGTTTGCTTACCCACGGCGCCCATAGCCTGACCAACGCCGAACTGCTCGCCATTATTTTGCGTACAGGTATTCGCGGCTGTGATGCCGTTACGCTGGGTCAACAACTGATCGAACACTTTCGCGGATTACGCTGCTTATTAAGCGCCGACTCAAAATCCCTGCTTGAAATGACCGGACTGGGTCAGGCCAAAACCTGTGAGCTACTTGCAATCAACGAACTCAACCGACGCGCACTCCAGGAAGAGTTGCAGCATGGGCGGGCACTGGATCAGCCGGAACGCGTAAAACTCTATTGCACGGCTTCCATCGGCCATCGCAAAATAGAACATTGCATGGCACTGTACCTTGACAGCCAATTCCGCCTGATTGAAAGTGAAGAAGTCTCCCGAGGGACGTTAACGCAAGCCTCGGTTTACCCGCGCGAGATAGTTAAATCGGCACTGCATCATCACGCCGCCGCCTTGATCCTCGCACACAACCACCCATCAGGTGTAACCGAAGCAAGTCAAGCCGACCTTGCCCTGACACGACATTTGAAAAACGCACTTGCGTTGGTCGACATCCGCTTGCTTGATCACTTGATTGTGACGCCGACACAAGCAATTTCGCTGGCTGAACAAGGACAGGTATAAACCGTACCCCTTACATGATAGACACATCATAAAAGCGCTCGACCTAAAATAACGGCCATGCTAAAATTAATGGTTACCCTGGATACGTAGTTGGCTGCCCCTGAAAATAGGAGCAAGATCCATCTGGCGACCCGAAATTTTAATTATCAGGAATTTCATCATGAAAGAAGGCATTCATCCCGAATACCGCGAAGTTGTGTTTCTAGACCAACAAACGGGCAACAAATTTATTTCGCGCTCAACTTTGAACTCTCGTGAAACAACCGAGATCGACGGCAAAACCTATCCGCTGTTCAAGTGCGAAGTCACTTCGGAATCCCACCCTTTCTACACTGGCGCACAAACACGTATTGTGGAAACCGGCCGTGTCGAGAAATTCCGCGCCCGCTTTGCCCGCACTACCGGCACCCTGAAAAAAGGCGCCTGATATCAGCGGCAACGCAAAGCTACCCTCTCTGCCGCGCCCAATAGCGCGGCAGTTGGAAAAGGCAGCCAAACGGCTGCCTTTTTAATTTAAGATTCCCCTTTTAAGCATCGTCTTATTGTCAGAACGTGGCGCCTCATCATCCTCGATCCACTCCGGCACGACTCACCGCCCCGGCAACCGCAAAACTGCCGAGGCTCTATTTGCTATTGTTGGGCATTATTTACATTTTTGCCGGCCTGTTCTTTCGCGAACCGTGGAAAACCGACGATATCGTTGGCCTGGCCACAATGCTTACCGCACTGAACGGCCCCGACCAAGCTGCCTGGCTTCCCCAAATAGGCAGTTTTGCGCATGCTCAGGACGGCCCCCTGGCAATGTGGGTTGGCGCTGCGTTTATTAGCGTCTTTACCCCCATTTTTACGCTATTCACCCAAACACTCGACGCGCAGATTATTGCCTCACGCTTACCCAATTTACTTTGGTTCGGCCTAATGGTAGGCGCCGTGTGGTACGCCACCTACCTTTTAGGGCGACGACCCGAACCACAACCTCTGCGTTTACCGTTCGGTGGCGAGCCCACCGAGCGCGACTATGGCCGCATGATAGCCGACGCCTCACTGCTGCTGATTCTGGCAACTGCCGGCATTATGTGGCGCATGCACGAAACCTCGGAAGTGCCGGTCATTATTGCCGTACAAGCCGTAGCCTTTTACTCGATTGTTCGTATGCTCGACCGTCCATTGTCGGGCGCAATCACACTCGGTCTGGCTATCGGAGCCGCGCTTTTGGCGCGCGGCTGGATTGGCGCCCTGCCAATTTACCTTGCCATTGCCACTGCATTTTTACCGACTGCCGCTTTACGAGCCAGATTGAAATGGGTCGGCTTGTCGGTGTTGATCGGCACCCTGCTTTGCCTCGCGTGGTGGATTCCCGCGCAAAGCCTGAACCCATATTGGGCTCAATATTGGTGGTTATGGAATATTGAATCGTTCACATTCCCCAGTTGGCGCGAAGTATTCAGTATTTTCCGCGATCTGCCCTGGTTTCTTTGGCCCACCTGGCCTTTCGCACTGATGGCATTGTGGCAATGGCGATCATGGCTGCGCGCACCCCATGTATGGTTGCCCCTGATGTTTGCGCTCTGGCCCTTCATCACAATGCTGTTCCTGGCCGATTCCTTTGAACCGGAATACAGTTTAATGGCGGTACCTTTCGCCGTGATGGCCGCCTTCGCTCTGCCTACTTTACGTCGCGGCATGGTGAACTCCCTCGACTGGTTTGCCGTCATGTGTTTTTCTCTCACCATTGCAACCGTGTGGCTGGGATGGGTTGCACTACAGGCAGGATGGCCCGAGCAAATTTCCGACAACATCGCCCGGCAAACCGAGGGTTACGATGCGTATGTTTCCTGGCCCGCCGTAACCATTGCGCTGGCCGGTACCGTCGCCTGGCTGGTTCTTGTTCGCTGGCGCGTATTGCACCGCCCTGCGGCGTTATGGCGCGGTACGGTGCTGTCCGCCGGAGGTATCGTCACCACCTGGCTGTTACTCGTTACCCTCTGGATGCCGGCACTTGACTACGTCCGTAGCTACCGCGATGTATCAAACTCACTGAGCCAGGCAATCGAAACGCACCAACGTGATAACGAATGTGTGCAAGCCATTGATCTGGGGGTAGGACAACGCGCGGCATTTTATGTGTTTAATGGCCTGGACCCAACCAGCAACCGCAACTGTGCTCTGGCCATTATTCAAACCAGCCCACAAGCGCTGGACGCCGGGATACGCCCGCTGGGCAACCTGAACATCACATTGCTATGGGAAGGCAAACGCCGACCCGAACGCCGTGAACTCTTTCAGCTAGTTCGTATTCATGCACAATGAACAACGCCGGCACGCATTCTTTGTTTTTCTACATCAAGGAAACACTTAAACAAGCCTGGCCGGTTCTGATCAGTGCCTGGGCGGGCATCGCCTTCGGGGTGCTCGACACCACCATGGTCGGGCACGCGAGCGCCGCCGACCTTCAGGCCATGGCGTTGTCCGTCTCCATTTATTTAACAGTTTTTATTGGGCTGATGGGCGTAGTTCATGCGCTTATACCCATTATCGGCCAACATTTCGGTGCCCGTCAGCCTGCTCGGGTGGGGCACGCGTGGGGGCAAGGCGTTTGGCTTTCCTTCGGCCTGGCCGGTGTCGGCAGCATCGCGCTGTTTTTCCCCGACCTGTGGCTGATGTTCTCCGGCACGATCGAGCCCGAAGTGCGAAACGGCGTCACATGGTATCTGCGCATGTTAATTATTGCGCTGCCGGCCAGCCTGCTTTTCCGTACTATCTATTGCCTGGGTACTGCGGTGTCACGACCCAAAATTGTCATGACGATCAATCTGGTCAGTGTCGGTTTCAAAGCATTGTTTAACTGGATTTTCATCTTCGGCAAATTCGGAATGCCTGCGCTGGGCGCAGTCGGTGCAGGCCTGTCTTCAGCCATTGTCGCCTGGATGACTTTATTCATTGGTTTATGGGTCATCACACATGACCCGTTCTTCAAGCCCTTTCAATTAAGGCTGGGGCGCCCCGACTGGGCGGAACTTAAATCACTGTTGCGCCTGGGTTTACCTATGGGTGGCTCATACCTGGTTGAGGTCTGTGCCTTCACATTCATGGCTTTGCTTGTCGCCCGGGAAGGCATGTTCGTAACAGGAGGGCATCAGATTATGGCGAATCTGGCCGCGCTATGCTACATGCTGCCCATGGCGATCGGGATCGCCTCAGCGTCACTCACCGCTCAAGCGATCGGAGCACAAGCGCCGCAGCGGGCTCTGTTAACCGGGCGGGCGGGATTGGCGGTCGTTCTCGTGGGCGCCGGCCTAACTGTTGTCCTTATTCTCGTTTTCCGCGACTTGATTGTGTCGGCCTATACCGACGATACCGAAGTAGCCGCAGTCGCTTTAACCCTGTTAACGATACTGCCGCTATTTCTTTTCTGTGATGCCATGCAATGCATCATGACCTACTTGTTGCGAGCGTATAAGGTCGCGGTTGTGCCACTGATCATGCAAGTGGTGGCACTGACCGTGTTTGGTTTGGTTGGCGGCTGGCTGCTGGGCTTCGGCCCCTGGAAAGGCGCACTTCAACCCCTGCTGGATATTCTTATGCCCGGCGCCCCGGTTGGGGCCGGCAGCCTTTGGTTCATGGCCGCACTGGGGCTGGGCTTATCAGCAATCTTGCTGAAATTCTGGTATCGCCGTGTCGTACGTCAATACCAGAGCCAGTTTAAACATTGAATATTAACGATAAATATAATCGCGACGCCACGGATAGGCCTCATCGGCGGGATAATCAAGTTCGTCGTGACGCCCGGTCGCCTTATGCTTTAACAAAACCTGGTGCAAGGCGATCCAGCCTTGTTCAAAGCCCAGCGCGCAACCGGCCAGATAAATGCGATAAGCACGTAAAGACTTATCGCCCTGCTCGCCCGGCTTCAGGGTTTTACGCGCTGCATCCAGATTCGCCTCCAGCGTATCGCTCCAGTGCCACAAGGTACGCGCATAATGCGGGCGTAAATTTTCGACGTCGACATCCTCCAGGCCGCTTAACGCAATTTTGGCCAGCTCATTACTGATGTGTGTGAGCTCACCGCCAGGGAAAATATACTTTTCAATAAAACGTCCCATACCGGCGCCCACCTCGGCGTTGTATACGCCACCGGCGGTAATGCCATGATTCATAATCAAGCCGCCGGGCGCCAGCAAACGACGAAGTTTTGCAAAATATTCCTCCAGCTGCGCCCGCCCGACGTGTTCGAACATGCCAACGGACGCGATTTTGTCGTATGGCCGAGACTCGTCGAGGTCGCGGTAATCGAGCAAATTCATGCGCACGCGCCCACTCAAACCTTTTTCTTCTATCAAACGATTCACATGAGCATGTTGATTTTTCGATAACGTAATACCAGTGGCATCAACACCGTAATTCTCGGCCGCCCAAAGTAACAAACCACCCCAACCGGCACCGATATCGAGGAAACGCTCACCACTTTTCAAATCAAGTTTGCGGCAGATGTGGTCGAGTTTCGCCTCTTGGGCCTGCGCCAATGTCATATCGGGTTCGCGGAAATAGGCGCACGAATATACACGACGAGGATCCAGCCAAAGCGCGTAAAACTCGTCGGACAAATCATAATGGAATTGAATTTGCTCAGCGTCGCGGGTTGTGGAGTGGCGACGAATAGACACCAAGTGTCGGATCAGCGCCGTTAACCAATTCCCTTTGGCCGCGTCAACGGGGTTTTGATCCAGGATCGCCGCCGCAATTTTCATCAGGTTGCGCATACTGCCCTCAACCACGAAGCGGCCCTCTACATAATCCTCACCCAAATTTCCGGCCTGGCCGGTGGCAAAATTCACTAACGTCGCACGATCTTTGACGATTAGTTTCATTTCCGGGTTTGAGGCCCCAACTGTTTCACCACCCGGCAATTGCATTTGCACTGAGACAGGCAACGCCGCCAGTTTTTTTTCTACCATCGACAAAACCGAACTCACACTCCGCTCCCTATGTAAACAAACAAAAACAAGTCTAGATACATATCCTCGACGCGGCATTCTTCACCACGCTTCTTTTTTATGCCGTCAATTTAGCATTATTCCGTCATATCGAGTACGAAACGTGCCGCACGGCCATTTTCTTCATGTTAACTAAATTTCACTTACATTAGCATTTCAATTTCTATTACACTGACGACTTTTGAATGCACGTCCGCTCGCACGACCTGCCTTCAGTAAAGTTGAATTATGATGAATATTCCTGGATGGCTACTGCTCATGGGCGCCCTGACCGCCCTGGGGCCTCTTGCCATCGACATGTATCTCCCGGCGTTTCCCAACATCGCACAAGGGCTGGGTGCTTCCCAAGGCGAGGTGGAAAGAACACTGGCCAGTTACCTTTTCGGCCTTTCACTGGCGCAATTGGCCTACGGCCCGGTTGCCGATCGATTTGGCCGCAAAAAGCCCCTAATCTTCGGCGTTACCCTCTTCACCCTGGCATCCATTGGTTGCGCCTTCACAAACGATGTCACTCATCTCACTCTCTTACGCATTGTTCAGGCCTTTGGTGGGGCCGCCGGCATGGTCATTCCCCGCGCAGTCATTCGCGACAATCTGGAAACGCGTGATGCCTCAAAAGCGCTTTCCTTATTGATTTTGATCATGGGCGTCACCCCCATTCTGGGGCCCATTCTTGGTGCCCAAGTCATGTTTATCGGCGGCTGGCGTGGCATTTTCGTCATTATGGTGGTGTGCGGCGCTTTGCTTGTTTACGCCGCTGCGCGCCATATGCGGGAAACACTCCCCGTAGAAAAGCAGATCCCGCTTAACATTCGCAATATCGGGCGCAATTACTGGGCACTGCTGCAGCATCGACAGTTTATGTTTTACTCACTGGCGGGCGGGTTTGGCTCTGCCGGGTTGTTTACCTACATAGCAGGTTCACCCAGAGTGCTAATCGATGTTTATGGAGTCGACCCCGAATATTTCGGCTTTCTGTTCGGTCTGAACGCAGCGTCACTTATCGCCATGTCGCAACTTAGCGCGCGGCTGCTAAACCGCCACAGTCCTGAAAAATTGCTCAAACTGGCGCAAAACAGTATTGTTATTGTCGCGCTTATAGGGGTTGCGCTTACGTTGGCAGGGGTTTTGAACTTGTGGCTGTTCATGGTGTGCCTCATGGCATTTATGGCCAGCCAGGGTTTCGTTCTCCCGAATTCGGGGGCGCTTGCGCTGAATCACCAGGGCAAGCGACTGGGATCGGCATCGGCCTTAATGGGCACGATTCAAATGCTTTGCGGAACGATGGCCGGGCTTGCGATTAGTGCATGGCACACCGATACGGCATTACCCATGATGGGTCTCTTGTTGATCAGTGCGGCATTTTCCTGGCTTTCAGGTCGAATGGCGTTTAGTCCGCCCGCTAAAACCGCTTGATATAAATACACTTTTCGTATTAGAATAGCAGGCTTAGTTGAAATAACTTTCGAATTTTTCGGTTTTACTTAATTACTACTTTATTGCTACAAGCCTTGTAGAACGCAGTTGCCACGGCCTGAAAGTGCGGCCCGGTAAAAGAACAAGGTCAGGTAGAAAAGGGGCAAAATTATGGCACGCGTATGCCAAGTTACAGGCAAAGGCCCAATGGTGGGCAACAATGTTTCACACGCTAACAACAAAACCAAGCGTCGTTTTCTTCCCAACCTGCAAACACGTCGTTTCTGGGTTGAAAGTGAAAACCGCTGGGTGCGCCTGCGTGTCAGCACCAACGCCCTGCGCACTATCGACAAAAACGGCATCGACGCCGTTCTGGCCGACCTCCGCGCACGCGGCGAAGCGGTTTAACTTATTGCTAGCGTAAAGGAAACTTATCATGGCTAAAGGTATTCGCGAAAAGATCAAGCTCGAGTCCACCGCCGGCACGGGCCACTTCTATACCACCACCAAGAACAAGCGCAACATGCCCGAGAAAATGCTCATCAAGAAATTTGATCCGGTCGCGCGCAAACATGTGGACTACAAGGAAACCAAGCTTAAATAAGCCCTGAAGCTTGGCCCTGAAAACCCTGCCCCGGCAGGGTTTTTTTATATCCGGCAATGCCGGCCAATGCCTTTTGCACTCTTCTGAAACGCAAGCCCGACATGCACCCTATAATGTGGGGTTTGCACTTATACCAACCCATACAAAGACCATGCAGGAACGATACAACCCCACCGAAGTTGAAGCGGCCGCACAGGCAAAGTGGCAACAGCAAGACGCCTACCGTGTAACGGAACATGCCAAGAACAAGAATGGCAAACCCAAGCCAAAATTCTACGCCTGCTCCATGCTGCCCTACCCCAGCGGCAAACTCCACATGGGCCACGTACGTAACTACACCATCAACGACATGATGGCGCGGCAATTGCGTATGCGCGGTTACAACGTACTGATGCCAATGGGCTGGGACGCTTTCGGCATGCCGGCGGAAAACGCCGCGATGAAATCAGGGGTTCCCCCTGCAAAATGGACATACGACAACATTGCCTACATGAAGAAGCAAATGCAGGCAATGGGGCTGGCTATCGACTGGTCGCGCGAAATGTGTGCCTGCGACCCCAGCTACTACAAATGGAATCAATGGCTATTCCTGAAAATGCTGGAAAAAGGCATTGCGTATCGCAAAACACAAGTCGTGAACTGGGACCCGGTAGATCAAACGGTTTTAGCCAACGAGCAGGTGATCGATGGCCGTGGCTGGCGTTCGGGCGCACCGGTCGAAAAGCGCGAAATTCCCGGCTACTACCTGCGTATTACTGACTACGCCGACGAGCTGCTTGACCAGGTGAAGAATGGTTTGCCGGGCTGGCCCGAGCGCGTTCGCTTAATGCAGGAAAACTGGATCGGTAAAAGTGAAGGCGTGCGTTTCGCCTTTACGCACGATATTCGCAACGCAAATAACGAGTTGATTCAAGACGGCCGCATGTACGTGTTCACCACACGTGCCGATACCATCATGGGGGTAACTTTTTGCGCTGTTGCGCCCGAGCACCCTCTGGCCGAGCATGCCGCCGCTACCAACCCGAAGCTTGCTGCATTTATTGAATCCTGCCAACAAGGCGGTACAACGGAAGCTGAAATTGCAACGCGCGAAAAAGAGGGCATGCCAACCGGGCTAACGGTAAAGCATCCGCTTACCGGTGAGCCTGTCGATGTCTGGGTGGGAAATTACGTACTCATGAGCTACGGTGACGGCGCCGTCATGGGCGTACCGGCACACGACGAGCGCGATTTCGCCTTCGCCAAAAAGTACAACCTGCCCATTAAACCGGTCATTGAAGTCGAAGGGAAAGCGTATTCCACCGACAACTGGCAGGAATGGTATGGCGACAAACAACTGGGTATAACGGTTAATTCAGCGCCTTATAACGGACTTGGCCACGCGCAAGCGGTGGATGCCATTGCCAAAGACCTTTCAGCAAAAGGCCTGGGCGAAAAACAAACCACCTGGCGTCTGCGCGATTGGGGCATTTCCCGCCAGCGCTACTGGGGTACGCCCATTCCCATTATCCACTGCGATACTTGCGGCCCAGTTCCCGTACCCGAACAAGACCTGCCTGTTGTTTTGCCCGACGACCTCATCCCCGACGGCACGGGTAATCCGCTGGCCAAGAACGAGGCCTTCCTGTCGTGCTCATGCCCGAAATGCGGTGCGCCCGCGCGACGCGAAACCGACACCATGGACACCTTTGTCGATTCATCATGGTATTTCATGCGCTACACCTCACCCGGTAACGATCAAGCCATGGTCGACGAGCGCAATGATTACTGGATGCCGATGGACCAATACATTGGCGGCATCGAGCACGCGGTGTTGCACTTGCTGTATGCACGTTTCTGGACGCGTGTCATGCGCGACCTGGGGCTGGTGAAATTCAGCGAACCCTTTACCCGGCTGCTCTGCCAGGGCATGGTGCTCAATCACATCTATTCCCGCAAGAATGCGCAAGGCGGCATCGAATACTTCTGGCCCGACGAGGTCGAGAACCAGTACGACGAAAAAGGCGCCATCACCGGCGCACGCCTTAAGACCGATAATTCAGCCATTGAGTACGGCGGAATCGGCACGATGTCGAAATCGAAAAACAACGGTGTCGACCCCCAATCCTTAATTGACACCATGGGTGCAGACACTGCACGTTTATTCGTGATGTTTGCCAGCCCGCCTGAACAAACTCTTGAATGGTCCGATTCGGGTGTCGACGGCGCACACCGGTTTCTTCGCAGGCTGTGGCTTTTTGCCCACGCACAGCACAATTCGGTTAAAGCAGGCTTGCAAGCCGGCCAACCGAACTGGTCAAACGCCGACGAAACCAGCCAAACGCTGCGACGCGAAATTCATGGCCTTTTGAAACAGGCTGATTACGATTACCAACGCATCCAGTACAACACGGTGGTATCGGCCTGCATGAAAATGCTGAACACACTGGAAAGCGCCAAGCTGCCCGACACACCCGCAGCGCAACAGGCTTTGGCAGAAACACTGGGCATATTATTGCGTGTTCTCTATCCGGTTGTACCCCATATTACCTGGCAACTTTGGCAGGAGCTGGGTTACAGTGCGAACTTTGGCGACCTGCTCGATGCCCCTTGGCCGGAAGTGGATGAACAAGCGCTGATTGCCGATGAAATCGAACTGATGGTGCAAATTAACGGCAAGCTTCGGGGCAGCCTGAAGGTTGCAAATGGCGCCCCTAAAGCCGAAATCGAACAACTGGCTTCGCAGCACGATGCCGTCAGTCGCTTTCTCGAAGGCCGCCCTGTAAAACGAATCATTGTTGTACCTGGAAAACTGGTCAATATTGTTGGATAACACCACTATGCATCATGCCGCCCTGCCCGCTTCGTCCGTCTTTACCGCGCGACACTCGTTGCGCTGGCTCGTTGCAGTAGGGCTGTTGGCGCTTTTAACCGCCTGCGGCTTTCGCCTTAAGGGCCAAACGCCTCTGCCGTTTCAAACGATGTACACCAATATTGCCGAGAACTCTGCTTTCGGTGCGCAACTGCGCCGTGTCATTCGCGCCACGTCACCCAACACCCGTTTTGTGGAAGACCCGAAAGAAGCACAAGTGCGCTTAACGCAACTTTCGCTTACACGCGATCTCGAAGAGGTTTCAATCAGTGTTGAAGGGCAAGTAGAAGTATATGAGCTCAGTGTCACCATTGTCTTCCAGCTCACCGACGCCGAAGGTCATATTTTGCTGGCACCCACCACGCTCGGCACAACACGTGAGATTCCCTACGACTCCGGCGCACTGCAGGCGAAACAAGGTGAAATTGGCTCGTTGTATGTTGAAATGCAACAAAGTCTCATTGATCGTATGGTGCGCCGTATCACTTCACCCGAGGTCATGAAGGCGTACGAAAATGCAGACACCTTGCCTATTGATGAAAGCCAGGTACAAAATGACAATGCGCCCGTACAGGATGACGACTTAGGCATCGATCGCGATTTGCTGCGTATGCCGAACATGAATCCAACCAGTTCTTTTTATTAACGGTCAAAGATTTTCGCCATGCCCCGCAGGCTTGACCCCGACACTTTTTCCAAAAGTCTGGAGAAAGCAAACGCACTCGACGCACTCTACGTCATTTCCGGCGACGAGCCTTTGCTTGTAACCGAGGCAACCGATGCCTTGCGTCAGGCCGCGCGCAACGCCCTTTATACTGAGCGCAGCAGTTTTGTCATGGACGCCCGCAGCGATTGGGCGGAAGTTGATGGTGCCATGCAGAATCTTTCACTATTTGGTGACCGTCGCCTGATTGAAATTCAGATTCCAACCGGCAAACCGGGAAAGAGTGGTGCCGAAGCTTTAATAAGCTTGGCAAAACGCCAAAACGACGCCGGAGCCGAGGAGGTTTCCTGCGTTGTGTCCTTGCCTCGGCTCGACAAAGCTGGCCGAGCCTCAAAATGGGCCACCGCATTATGGCAATCAGCCACCGTGGTTGAAATACCCCTTGTTCAACGTCACGACTTGCCCCAATGGATTGGTCGACGCCTGGCACGCCAGAATCAATCAACCGACACCGCAACGGAACACTGGATTGCCGATCGTGTGGAAGGTAACTTGCTGGCCGCACATCAGGAAATCATGAAGCTCGGTTTGTTGTATCCGGAAGGCCGGCTTGACCCTTCTGAAGTGGAACGTGCCGTTTTAAACGTCGCACGCTATGACGTTTTCAGCCTGCGCGACTCAATGCTTTCAGGACAGTCGGCGCGGGCGCTTAAAGTATTGTCAGGCCTGAAAGCCGAAGGAGAAGCCTTGCCTTTGGTATTATGGGCTGTTGCCGACGAGATACGGATCCTTTCACGACTTTCGCTTGCCGTACGACAAGGCCACCCCTTAAGTGAGCTTATGCGTACCCATCGGTTGTTCGGGCAACGCGAAACGATCGCCCGGAGGGCTCTTGAAACAGTCAAGCCGGCGGTATGGGCCGCATCGATTCAACACGCGCACGACATCGACCGCCTGATCAAGGGCTTGAACGTAAGCGGCCGCTTGCCGGATCCATGGGAAGAGCTGGCCCGACTCGTGTTACGTATCTCATTGGCAACCTCGAAAAAACCTAATCAATCACCCCGGCAAGCAGCATGAAAGATCAAGATATCGCCAACCTCGTCAATCTTCTGGGCCAACAGGCACGAAAAGCATCGCGCATACTTATGGTCGCCTCCGATCAAGCAAAAGCGCACGCGTTACGCAGTATGGCAACCCAGTTGGAAAGCCGAAAAACGTGGCTGCAAGACGAGAATGCAAAAGACCTCGAAACAGCTCGTCGAAATCAATTGTCACCCGCGCTGCTCGATCGCCTTACGCTGTCCGACAAAGCGCTGCAAACAATGATCACGGGTTTGCGTCAAATAGCCGACATGCCGGATCCCGTAGGAAGCCAGACAGCCACGGTCACGCGTCCAAACGGCATGCGTGTGAGCCAAATGCGGGTTCCTTTGGGGGTCATCGGCATCATTTATGAATCGCGCCCTAACGTAACCATTGATGCTGCGGCACTTTGCCTGAAATCAGGCAACGCCACCATCTTGCGCGGCGGCAGTGAAGCATTTCATAGTAACCGTGCGCTGGGTCAAATTATTCAAGCCGGCCTCAAAGAGGCCGGCTTGCCTGAACAAGCTGTACAGGTTGTTGATACAACTGATCGCGCCGCAGTCGGCTGTTTAATCACCTTAACCGACTATATCGACGTTATTATTCCCCGTGGCGGAAAAGGGCTTATTACCCGCTTGGCGGCGGAAGCCAAAGTACCGCTGCTCAAGCACCTGGACGGAAACTGCCACGTATATATCGACCGAGCCGCCGACCCGGATAAAGCCCACGATATTGCTGTAAACGCAAAAACGTATCGTTATGGGGTGTGCGGGGCAATGGAAACACTTTTGGTGCACGAAGATATCGCCCCGGCCGTTTTGCCGCGTATTGCGAACACGCTCACCAGCAAAGGCGTTGAACTGCGAGGTTGCGATAAAACACGAGCGTTGGTGCCACAGGCCTCGGCAGCTACCGAAGAAGACTGGCAAACCGAGTACCTTGCCCCTATCCTGGCCATTCGCGTCGTTAACACGCTAGATGAGGCAATAAACCATATAGCCCACTACAGTTCAGGCCATACGGAAGCCATTGTCACCGAACATATCGGCGCGGCAACCCAATTCCAGCGCTATGTGGATTCCAGCTCTGTTTACGTTAACCTGCCCACTTGCTTTGCTGACGGCTTTGAGTACGGATTGGGGGCGGAAATTGGCATTTCAACCAACCGGATGCATGCGCGCGGCCCGGTTGGGCTGGAAGGCTTAACCACATTGAAATGGGTGTTAACCGGAGACGGCCAGCTACGCGGCTAATACAAATGATGCTTTGGATTAAAACCTTCCATGTTCTATTTGTCATCTCCTGGTTTGCCGGCTTGTTTTATTTGCCACGTATTTATGTCAACCTTGCGCAACACAATTCACCGGATACCCACACCCGATTAATCGGTATGGCTGGTCGGCTGTTTCGCTTCATGACGATTCTGGCGATTCCGGCGGTGGTATTGGGGTTGTGGCTTTACCTGGGTTATGGCCTGGGGCGCGGCCAGGGCTGGATGCATGCGAAACTGGGACTCGTCGTTCTGCTGCTCGCGTATCACGGCGTCTGCTACCGCTATCTGCAGCTTTTCCAGCAAAACCGCAATTCCCATTCGGAAAAATTTTATCGCTGGTTTAATGAAATACCGGTGCTTTTGCTTACCCTGGTTCTCATCATGGTATTCATTCGTCCCTTCTAGCCTCGGGCTGACCCATGACCGACACGTCAAAAAAGAAAACATTAACGCTACAACGCAAACCCGCTCAGCACCAGGAAGATGCAGGCAAACCCCGCAGGCGCAGTGGTGCGCGGGCGCGCCATGTGGCGCAACAGGAAATCACAAAACAGAAATATGCGGCGCCTGCGCCGGTGGTGCCGCACGCAAAAGAGAAAGCCCCTTCACGCAAGCATGAACGTAAACCCGTCGTGAAACAGGCCCAGGTCTATCAGGTTTTTGTTCCTTGCCCGCACGGTCTTGAGTTGCCCTTGTCTATGGAGCTGCAAGCCCTGGGTTTCGAGTCGGCTGAGGCCGACCGCGCCGGCTGCCGGTTAAAAACCGACTGGACGGGCGTCATGCGCATTAACCTCTTTTCCCGGCTGGCCACACGCGTTTTGGTTCAACTTTCCCATGCGCCGGTTCGCCACGAGGAAGATATCTTCGATCTGGCCTACCACACGCCGTGGGAACGCTGGTTTGGCGCTGAACAAACACTTCGGGTGGACACCTCGGCTATTCGAAGCCCGATGAAAAGCCTGCAATTTTGCAACCTGCGCACAAAAGATGGCATTTGCGACCGACTGCGTGATCAGGAAGGGGAGCGACCCAGTATTGATACCGTCCGTCCCGACGCCCGCGTCCACCTTTTCCTCGACGAAACTTCGGCCACCCTCTATTTGGACACATCAGGCGAATCGTTGTTCAAGCGAGGCTGGCGACTGGATAAAGGCGAAGCCCCCATTCGCGAAAACCTGGCTGCCGGCCTGCTTGCACTATCGGGCTGGAATCCGGATGCTCCCTTGTTGGACCCATTCTGCGGCAGCGGCACGATTATGATCGAAGCGGCGTGGATTGCCTTGGGTGTGCCGCCCGGCATCTGGCGCCCCTTTGCTTTTGAACGACTGCGCGACCATCCGTACCGGCACTGGCGAGACATCAAAGACGAAGCCCGTGACGCCATTCGTACGCATCTTGAAACGCCTCTTGTGGGAACGGATGTCGATCCGCAAGCCATTGCCGCAGCGCAGCAAAATCAAGACCGGGCCCGACTGGCACCCGATACAATTCGATTTGAGGTGGCCGACGCACGCAATGTCATTCCTCCATCAGGCAACGGTTGGTTGGTCACCAACCCACCTTACGGTGAGCGCCTTCCGGACGAAGCATTAACGCTCTGGCAGGAATGGGCGAGCAACCTGAAGCAGCATTACGATGGGTGGCATGTACACATTATTTCAAATGACCTCGCCCTGCCACAGAAAATGCGGCTCAAGCCTCTTAAGCGCTACCCGCTCCATAATGGAGCACTGGATTGCCGCTTATTCGGTTTTGATATTGTGAAAGACCAATACCGAACCTAAAGAAGCGCATACACTGTAGTTTTAAAAACACAAATTGCACCTCGGAACGCCGTTTTTATGCAACGCAACAATTAGGCTTGCATTTAACTAGGGTTTTCCCTATAATAGGGTTAACCCTGAACGAAACGTTCAATTTTTACGAAAGAGAGGCCAGTTATGAACAAACTACACAGCGATATCCGTCTTACCGATGAACTTGAGCGCCAACTGATGCAAGCCGCCATTGAGGAGCAAAACCGCTTCCGCCCCGGCCGTGCACTGAAAAAGCTGTTCACCAAGCTGGGTGGTAATGTTAACAAGGCAACGACGGTAAATGTTGCTCCTAGCCGCAACGTTGAATCGGCTGCTTAATTAGGCCCCAACGTATTGCAAGAACCCGCTGCGAAACGAAGCAGGTTCCAAAAAGCCGCGCAAGCGGCTTTTTTTATAACTTAACAACACATTCCAGGCAATTTATTGGGTGATAATGACGTTTTCCTGAACGTTTGAACTACTTATTTAGTTGCGCAATGCAAAAAACATCCCGCGAATCACACTACCCCAATAGCATGAACACGCCCAGTCGTTGGCGCCGTTTTTCCAGCATGATGTACGAAGGCGTGTTGCTTTTTGCCGTGGTTTTTCTGGCCAGTTATCTATTCGACACGTTAACCCAGAGCCGAAGCGGGCTTATGTTCCGGCACGAAAGACAAGTCGCGCTTTTTCTCGCTATCGGTATTTACTTTGTATTGTCTTGGAAATACAAAGGCCAGACCTTGCCGATGAAAACCTGGAATATCCGCCTAATCGACAAAAACGGCCTGCCTCCTACCGTCGGACGATTGATACTCCGTTATGTTTTGGCCTGGCCAATTCCCCTTATTGCAATCCTTCTTATTCAAGGGCTAAGCCGCATTACCGGCTACCCCTCCACCGATCTACTGATTGTATTTGCACCTTTTACCCTTTTCATCTGGACGTGGTTCGACCCGGACCGCCAGTTCCTTCACGATCGAATACTTGGAACACGTCTTATATCAGTGTAAACCCTAGCCTTTGAGGCTTTGTAACAATAAATCGTTGCATAGATAGCCTGCTTCGTTCATGCTTGCACCGGTAACACAGCTACCGCGCCAATAGTGCGCGCCGTTGATTTATCGGACACCTATGAACGACCAGTATCCGGAGCTGTACTCATCATTCCGTTGGCTTGTTCCATCACAGTTTAATATTGCGCAATATTGCCTTTTGCGATGGGCATCCAACACCCTGGAAGGGCGTCGCCCAGCGGTATTTGCCGAAAACGAGTTCGGCGAGACAACCGTGCGTACTTTTGGCCAACTGGCCGAAACCACGGGCAAACTGGCTAATGGCCTGCTGAAAATGGGTATCGGCCGCGGTGACCGGGTTGCAGTGGCCATGGGCCAATCACCCGAATACATTACCGCCTGCATGGCAATTCTTGCAGTTGGTGCAATTGTTGTACCGATTCCCGCTATTCTTAACGCCAAACAGGTCACCGAGCGTCTGAGTCACGCCCAGGTCCGGGCTGCCATCATAGATATGCCTCATGCACCCGGCATCCTTCAAGCATATGGTCAGTATCCAGGACTCAGCCAGATTATCAGTTTCGGTTTCCAGCACGAGTTAACACTATCGTGGAGCAGCCTCCTGGCCCGTCAGAACAGCGACTTGCACGTCGCCCCCACGCTCTCCTCAAGCCCCGCCTTTTTGCTCTATCCCATCGGCCCCACACCCACCCTGAAGGGGGTTGTTTTACCGCATAGCGCATTAATTGGCGTCTTGCCCGGGTTCGTCGCATCGCAGAATTGGTTTCCGCAGTCCAAAGATATTTTCTGGACGCAACACTACTGGACCCATACCGACGGTCTTTTAGGGGGGTTGCTGCCCTGCCTGTATTTCGGTCGCCCGATTGTCGCCCTTGACGGCCATTTGTCCACCCGACAAACCATTGAATGTCTGCATAAATACAAAGTAACTAATGTTAGCCTGCCTTATTCATCTTTACGGGCCGTCATGGAAGAGCCTAATGTCGATTTCAGCGGTCTGTCGGTACGGGCCATTATGTCAACAGGCGAACACCCCTCTGAACAAGTCCATGAATGGTGTAAAAGTATGCTGGGGTTAACGCCAAATCATGTATACGGGCAAACCGAAGCGCCTTATATTATCGGCCATAGCCATGTTCGCTGGCCCGCGCGCCCAGGCAGTATAGGCAAAGCTTTTCCAGGCCATTTGGTCACCGTACTCGACGACGCCGGGCGCCCGTGTCCGGCCGGCGTCAGCGGGCAAATAGCCGTCAACCGATACGACATCCATGGTTTTCCCGATCCGGCATTATTTCTGGGTTACTGGCAAGATGACACATCGACCCAGCAAACATTTCTACGCGACTGGTATCTTACGGGCGAATGCGCGAGTATCGATCGCGATGGGTATTTCTGGTATGTTGGGCATCACTCAACCAATGACAGCCAGGTAACTGCCCAGAGCAATGGTTCGGTATCATTAAGCCTTTGACACCTTTTCCATTGTTGTAACCATGCCTATCTACCAATTCAAAAACCTGACACCCAACATTGACCCGGACACGTTCATTTTCGACAGCGCCGATATCATCGGCGACGTTCACCTGGCCGCCGGCGTCAGCATCTGGTCGAACGTTGCCATTCGCGGCGACAATGCCCGCATTACCATTGGCGAGGGAAGCAATGTCCAGGAAAGCAGCGTACTGCACGTTGATGAAGGCGTCCCCCTGAATATCGGGCGCCGTGTTACGGTCGGGCATCAAGCCATGTTGCACGGCTGCACAATACAAGATGGGGCGCTTATCGGCATGCAGGCCATCGTATTGAACCATGCTGTTGTGGGGCGAAACTGCCTGATTGGCGCCGGCGCTATTATTCCAGAAGGCCGCGAAATTCCCGATGGCTCACTGGTTGTGGGTGTCGGGAAAATCCTACGCCAACTGAGCGACGAAGAAATCCAGACAATGCATGCCAACACGCAGCACTATATCGATCGCGGCCATGAGTACAAGCGCGATCTGGTCAGGCTGGCGTAAAGCCTGCTCAACGCCCCAATAAGCTAAAATGGTCGGCATGAGCGACCTTCTTAAAAAATACCTGTTTCAAGACAACAGCACCCGCATTCAGGCGGTTCGGTTAACCCAGGCCTGGCAAACCGGCATGGCCCATCAGCATCTGCCCGATTGCGTTCGTAACTTATTGGGCGAGCTCATGTCGGCGGCCGTCTTATTGGCATCGAACATCAAGTTCAATGGGTCGCTGGTACTGCAATTACAGGGCGACGGCCCTGTTTCGCTCATCGTCGTCGAGTGCAACGCCGATCTCACAATTCGGGCGACGGCCACATTGCGTGAAGGGGCCGAGATCCCCGACAATGGATCACTGCAAAGTTTGTTGAACACCCAAGGTGAGGGGCGTTTCAGCGTTATTTTGGATCCAGACAAGAACACAACCGACTTGCAACCTTACCAAGGAATTGTGCCGCTTGAAGGCGAAACCGTTGCACAAGTGCTCGAACACTATATGCAACACTCCGAGCAGCTTGACACCCGCCTGTGGCTGGCTGCCGACGAAAACAGCAGTAGTGGCTTGCTGTTGCAAAAACTGCCCGATCACGGAGGCCACGCAGATACCTCATCAGAAGAGTCATGGAACCGCGCGGTTACGCTGGCCGATACCTTAAAACCCGAAGAGCTGCGCGAACTGGGTGTCGACACAATAATCAAACGTCTCTTCTGGGAAGAAACGTTACTGACTTTTGAACCGCAATCAATACGGTGGCATTGCCCTTGTACCCGTGAACGGGTCGGCAATATGCTGCGTATGCTTGGGCGTGATGAAGTGGAAAGTATTCTGACTGAGCGTGAGACGGTCGACGTTTCGTGCAATTTTTGCGGGAAACCCTATCAATTCGATGCGGTTGATTGCGCAAGCTTGTTTACACACAATCCCGACAGCGCTCATGCGCACCCTCGCTCAATTCATTAAACGCCTACCGTAGAAGTCGCAATCGACAAACGATCTCGGGCAAAGCCAAAATAAGGGTATGACAAAAATCAACCCGGCTGTGGCCACACCTTCAAGTCGATGCCTCCCGAAAACAACTGGCAGTGCCGTGTTACACCGCGCATACGCGCAATATGAAAAAGGCGCAAGCATGGTTGAATTTTCGCTCATTACGTTACCCATGATCCTCGCCGGGGTTGGCGCAGTCGAACTAACACATTGGATTTACACACGTCAGGCTGTCGGGGCGGCACTTATCAGCGCCGCCAAAGCGGGCAGCATCCACCACGCTCATCCCTCTGCCATGGCCCTCGCCTTCAAACAAAGCACGCTTCCCTTGCATGGGAATAGGCCAAGTACGGAAGCGTCTCCCTGGCATATTCAGATTCGTTCGCCATCGGTCGCCGTGTTCAGCGACTTCCCGGCAAACTTGCCCGGCAACACGCTCAATTACCGGGCTATCCGCAATAGTTATCAACGTGAACAACACTTGAAGGCCATGGAAAACGGCTGGGGAGACGGTATCGGTCCGAAATCAGGCGAAACCATTTTTCAGGCCAATACCTTATCGTTGTTGCTAACCTATCAATACACGCCGCTGGTGCCGGGCTTATCTGCTCTAGCGCCGGGCCCACTTATTATTCGTCGGGAAGCACAGGTAGTAATGCAATCCAACCCCATACTCTGGCCGGACACCATCCATACACGGGTTAGCCGCAAACCCTGGCAAGGGACCTCACCGGAAATAAACGCTGAAACCAAGCTGGAAACAGCCCCGCATACCCCGCAACACAAACCAATTGAAGGCTTTCCAGAAACCAACCCCAACGCCCCGAACACCAATAATGGGCCCATTGAGCCTGAGCCCGATTCAGACCTAAGCTGCGTCAACGGGGAGCTGTATCGGAACGCAAAATACGCACAAAAACGTCACCCTCTTTCACCATACCCAATTCCGACCGCGCACGCTCTTCAACAGCCGTCGTTCCGGCGCGCAAATCATGCACCTCGGCTGCCAAAGCGTTGTTACGCATCGTGAGGGCTTCGTTTTCGGCTTGCTGCTCGGCCACTCTGGCCTCAAGTTCCGCCACCCGGCTCCAACTGTCTTTACCCCACCACAACGGATATTGAATCGCCAGGGTCAGTATCACCAGCACCAGCAGAAGCAATCGCATGCCCGCTCCCTGTCAGCCCCCGGGGTTCGGGGGCATACCTGTTGTTTAACGCAAGTTGTAGAAAGCCTCGCGACCGGGGAACGATGCCACTTCAGCGAGCTCTTCCTCGATGCGAAGCAACTGGTTGTACTTGGCCATGCGGTCGGAGCGTGACAATGATCCTGTTTTGATTTGCATGGCGTTAGTTGCCACTGCAATATCGGCAATGGTAGCGTCTTCCGTTTCACCCGAACGATGAGAAATGACTGCGGTATAACCTGCACGCTTGGCCATTTCAATCGCGGCGAAAGTTTCGGTCAGTGTCCCGATCTGGTTGATTTTGATCAGAATGGAATTGGCAACGCCTTGCTCGATACCCTGCTTCAAAATGGCGGTGTTGGTCACGAAAAGGTCATCACCCACCAGTTGCACTTTCTTGCCCAACTGATCCGTTAAGATTTTCCAACCATCCCAATCATTCTCGGCCATACCATCTTCAATGGTAATAATGGGATATTTATCGCACCAGGTTGCCAACAGGTTCGCGAAATCGGCAGCCTCGAGAGACACGCCTCCTTCACCGGCCAAATGGTATTTACCATCGCGATAAAACTCGGAGCTGGCGCAATCAAGACCCAAGGCAATTTGAGAACCCGCCTCGTAGCCGGCCGCATCAATCGCCTGGAGAATCAACTGAATTGCCGCCTCATGATTGGCGACATTCGGCGCAAAACCACCTTCATCGCCCACCGCGGTCGACATGCCCTGGTCGTGAATCAGTTTTTTAAGCGCATGAAAAACCTCGGCGCCCATGCGTAGCGACTCACGGAAGCTGCTCGCACCCACCGGGAGAATCATGAACTCCTGCATATCGAGCGTATTGTTCGCGTGCGCGCCGCCATTAATAACGTTCATCATCGGCACCGGCATTTGCATCGGGCCACTCCCACCGAAATACCGATACAGTGAAAGACCTGAATCGTCAGCGGCGGCACGTGCAACCGCCATACTGGCTGCCAAAATCGCATTAGCGCCCAGACGACCTTTTGATTCCGTTCCATCGAGGTCGATTAATGTGCGATCAACAAACGTCTGCTCTTGGGCATCCAAACCCATCAGCGCTTCGGATATCTCGGTATTCAAATGTTCAACGGCTTTCAATACGCCTTTGCCCAGATAACGGGTTTGATCGCCGTCACGCAACTCAATGGCTTCGCGCGCCCCGGTTGATGCACCCGAAGGAACCGCAGCTCGACCCATTGCACCGGACTCCAGCAATACATCACACTCAACGGTTGGGTTCCCGCGCGAATCCAGAATCTCGCGCCCGATGATATCTACAATAGCACTCATGATTTGAAATACCCTGCCTGAATTTAAAAAGTCATTGAATTAGAAAAGCATTGTACTGCGATGCCCGGCTATGCCCATTACCTTCGCTCGTGATGCGTCAAGTCTACTTTTTCAAGATGCTCAACGGCTCTCACACGCCAGCCCAGCTCGTCTTTAATACGACAACGTAAGGCGTCCGCCGCCTCGGGTTCGCCATGCACCAGGAAAGTATGCGAAGGCGCCTGGCGAAAACCACCTAACCAACGCAGAATTTCATTCGCATCGGCATGGGCGGAAAGCATAGAAAGATTATCGAGCTCGGCTTTCACCGGAATATACTCACCGTGAATTTTAATTGTTTGAGCCCCAGCCAGCATTTTAGCGCCGCGCGTTCCGGCCGCCTGATAACCGGCGAACAAAACTGACGAACGGGGGTCGGGTGCATAGCGTTTCAAATGATGAATAACGCGCCCCCCCGTCGCCATTCCACTTGCCGAAATAATAATTTTCGGCATCACTGACGTATCCAAAGCCTTGGACTCTTCCACACTTTCAATACGGGTTGCCACGGCATTAACATCGCGCACTTGTGCTTTAGTTAATTTCTGTTCGCCCGGATAGTCGCAATGAATTTCCTGAGCCCTGACCGACATGGGGCTGTCGAGATAAATAGGCATGTTCTGCGGCAACCGGTTTTGCGAGCGCAAACGATGCAAATAATAAAGCAGCAGTTGCACTCGCCCGACTGCAAACGCAGGAATTACAACCGTCCCGCCCCGTTCTGCAGTGCGCACTATCAACGCTTCCAAAACGCTCTCTGGCGGGCTTGTATCGTGGGAGCGATCACCGTACGTGGACTCCAAAACCAGATAATCGGCTTGCTCGATAAGATCGGGATCAGGCATAACCGGATCGTTATAACGACCCAAGTCACCGGAAAATACCAGGGTACGGCCATCCCACTTCACTTCCACAATGGACGCGCCCAATATGTGTCCGGCCCGATGCAGCTTGATCTTTATATTTCCGGCTATCGGGTGAAACGAACCACGCTCAAGAGGCTGAAACAAGTCAATGGCACGTTGCGCGTCCTTTCTTGTGTAAAGCGGCAGGGCCGGCTCATGAGAAGACAGTTTATGCCTGTTGGCGAACTCGGCGTCGGACTCCTGAATGTGTGCACTGTCGAGCAGCAGCACCTCGGCCAGCTCCAGCGTGGCCGGTGACGCATAAATTGGCCCTTTGAACCCATCGCGCACCAGGCGTGGCAAATAACCGGAGTGATCAAGATGTGCATGAGTTAGCACAACCGCATCGATGGCGGCTGGGTTAACCGGGAAAGGAGCCCAATTGCGTTGACGTAAAAACTTCAACCCCTGAAACAGTCCGCAATCGACCAGGACACGTTTACCGCCGGATTCGAGCAAATGACGCGAGCCGGTAACAGTGCCTGCCGCCCCAAGGAACGATAATTCCATAGCCTTTCCGCCTAATAGGGTCAATCGAACGCAAACAGGCCGTTTTCCTTAACGCAACGATCGATACTGACCAACGATTTCAATAAACTGGGCATTAAATGCAACGGCACTGCGTTGGGCCCGTCGGACAACGCCTTCTCGGGTTCAGGGTGTGTTTCCATAAACAGGCCCGCAATACCCACTGCAACTGCAGCCCTTGCCAACACCGGAACGAACTCTCGTTGCCCGCCGGACGCATTTCCCAACCCACCCGGCAGTTGTACGGAATGCGTTGCATCGAACACGACCGGACACCCGGTTTCACGCATGATAGCCAACGAACGCATATCCGACACTAAATTGTTGTAGCCGAACGAAACACCGCGTTCGCACACCAGTATGTTATTGCCGTCGTGGCCCGCGTCCAAAGATGCTTCACGCGCTTTGTTCACAACCTGTGTCATGTCATGCGGTGCCAGAAACTGGCCTTTCTTGATATTGACCGGTTTCCCTGTTGCGGCGCAAGCCTGGATAAAGTCGGTTTGCCGACACAGAAACGCCGGGGTTTGCATAATATCAACCACCTGCGCAACTTCGTTCACCTGGCTGATCTCATGCACATCGGTTAAAACCGGCACGCCCAATTGCGCCCGAACGTCGGCCAGAATTTGCAGGCCCTCTTGCATGCCGGGCCCCCGAAACGACTTGCCCGAGCTGCGATTGGCCTTATCAAACGAACTTTTGTAAATAAACGGAATTCCAAGGGCGGCGGTCATTTCCTTGAGTTGGCCGGCCGTATCAAAGGCCATTTGGCGCGACTCAATAACACAGGGACCCGCAATAAGGAAAAAAGGGTTTTCTAGCGCCGCTTCGAATCCGCACAATTTCATACAAGTGCCTTTTGCTTGCGCTGCGCCTGATGCGCAAGCGCCGCTTTGATGTAACTCGTAAACAGCGGGTGGCCGCTACGCGGCGTTGATGTGAATTCGGGGTGAAACTGCACGCCCATAAACCAGGGGTGATCAGGTAACTCCATAATTTCAGGCAATTGCTCGGTGGGTGTACGGGCACTAATAACCAACCCCGACTCTTCCAGGCGTGATACATACACGTTATTCACCTCGTAACGGTGACGATGCCGCTCATAAACCTCGTCTCCGTATATGCGTTGCGCCCTGGTTCCCGGTTTAACGGGGCAGCGTTGCGCGCCTTTACGCATAGTACCGCCCAGGTCGGATGACTCATCGCGCTTTTCAACCCGCCCTTCGCGGTCCTGCCATTCCGTAATAAGCGCCACCACCGGATGCGGAGTGGAAGGGTCGAACTCGGTACTGTTCGCGCCACCCAGCTGCGCCACGTTACGGGCGAACTCAACGACGGCAAGCTGCATACCTAAACAGATGCCAAGATAAGGCACATTATTTTCACGGGCATAACGAATGGCGGCAATTTTGCCTTCGGTACCCCGCTTGCCGAAACCACCCGGCACCAAAATGGCATCGAGATGAGCGAGACATTCCGGCCCTTGCGTTTCTATTACCTCGGAATCGATATATTCAATGGAAACATGCGACTCGGTATGAATCCCGGCGTGAATCAGTGCTTCGGTTAATGATTTATATGATTCGGTTAAATCAACGTATTTGCCAACCATGCCGATACGAATCTCGTTGCGTGGGTTTTCAATAGCCGCAACCAGCTGATTCCATTCCGACAAATCAGCCGGAGGGGCGGTAAGGGCCAATGCTTCACAAACAAGATTGTCCAGCCCCTGTGCATGCAGCATGGCCGGGATTTTGTAAATTGAGTCGACATCCCAAACCGAGATGACGGCATCAAGCGGCACATTTGAAAACAGTGAAATTTTTGCACGCTCATCGTCGGGAATCCGACGGTCGGCGCGGCACAACAAAGCATGCGGATAGATACCGATTTCACGCAGTTTTTGCACCGAGTGCTGGGTGGGCTTGGTTTTCAGTTCGCCGGCCGATGGAATATAAGGCACCAAAGTAAGATGCACAAACGCAGCCTGATTGCGCCCCAGGCGCAGGCTCATTTGACGCGCCGCTTCCAGGAAAGGCAAAGATTCGATGTCGCCCACCGTACCGCCAATTTCCACAATGGCGATATCGGCATTTCCGTCGTAAGCCGCCTTGGCGCCACGTGCGATGAAGTCCTGGATTTCGTTGGTGATGTGCGGAATGACCTGAACCGTTTTACCGAGGTAATCGCCACGGCGCTCTTTGCGCAAGACGGACTCATAAATTTGCCCGGTGGTGAAATTATTCACCTTGCGCATGCGCGTGGAAATAAAGCGCTCGTAGTGGCCCAGGTCGAGATCGGTTTCGGCTCCATCTTCAGTCACGAAGACCTCTCCGTGCTGGAAAGGGCTCATGGTACCTGGATCCACATTAATGTAGGGATCCAGTTTCAACATGGTGACGCGCAAACCGCGCGATTCAAGAATGGCAGCCAGAGAAGCAGCAGCGATGCCTTTGCCTAGCGAAGACACCACCCCACCCGTTACAAATACATATTTTGTCATCGGTTTTCAGCACCCGGGATCACCAGGCGGTAGCGGGAAATTGAAATTATAGCCGACACACCCCAACCTTACAGGGGCTCGGTACGAGTGATCAACCAATTCTTGGCTGCGCCGCTCACATGCGGCAATAAACGTTGCCGTACTTGCCCATGATAATGGTTCAACCACTGTCTGTCGGTATCCGTCATGAGTGTGGGCTCAATGCAACGTGTATCAATCGGGCACAGCGTAAGCGTTTCAAACTGCAGGAAATCACCAAAATCAGTTTGTCGGGCCGGTTGGCAGGCAATTAAATTCTCGATACGAATGCCCCATTGGCCCGGACGATACAACCCCGGTTCATTTGACGTCACCATACCCACCTGCATGGGCACGGCGCGTGGAGCGCGATAGGAAATGGATTGCGGCCCCTCATGCACATTCAGGAAGTACCCCACACCATGCCCCGTACCGTGGCCAAACTCCAACCCTGACTGCCAAAGAGGCATGCGTGCAAGCACATCGAGCGTCGAGCCGGCCACCCCTTTCGGAAACACCGCCTGAGACAAAGCAATCATCCCTTTAAGCACTAAAGTGTAATCATGTTTCTGGGATGCGCTGAGCGTGCCGATGGGAACAACCCGGGTGATATCTGTTGTACCTCCCAGGTACTGCCCTCCCGAGTCGATCAGCAGCAAGCCATCCCCCTCTATCCAGGCGTGAGACTGCTCAGTAGCCTGATAGTGCGGCATGGCGCCATTGGCGTTAAACGCAGCAATCGTGGAAAAGCTGGGGCAGACGAAATGCGGCCGACGGGCACGCGCGGCGGTAATGCGCTCATCCACCATGAGCTCAGACACTCTTTCCTTCCCAACGTGTTCTTCGAACCAGGCAAAAAACTCACACAACGCCGCACCATCCATTTCCATGGTCTCGCGAATGTGGGCCAGTTCCGCTTCGGTCTTGCATGCCTTCATTATTTGCGAAGGATTGTCAGCCTCGCATTGTTTAACAAACGCTGCCGACGACAAGAGCCCCGCCGTCGTTCGAGCCGGATCGAACAACAAAGTATCCGACTCCGGCAAGCAGGCAAGTACACCGGCCAAAGCGTCGTAAGACTCCAGCACAATGCCATCCATCTCAAGATCACGTCGCAATTCATCCGCAATTTTGGATTGGTCGATAAAAAGACGGGCGTCGTGCTCCCCAATTAAGAAATGACTGAGAAAAACCGGGTTATAAGCCACATCCTGCCCACGCAGATTCAATATCCAGGCAATATCGTCGAGCGACGACAACCAATGCCACTGCGCTTTCTTTTCGCTCATTTCCTTGCGAACCGCCGCCAGCTTGTCGGCACGACTTCGACCCGCAAAGTGTGATGCGTGAGCATAAACCGGCGCATACGGCAACGCAGGGCGATCCGCCCAAACCTCGCCCGGCAAATCGAGATCGGTTTGCAGACGAATCGCTGAACCAGACAAGACCTGCAACCACTGCCGATGAGCGGCAACGCTGAGCGTATCACCATCGACGGCCACGCAGTCTCCGGCCGCCAGATTCAAAACGAGCCAATCTGGAGGCGACGGCACACCCTCTTGCCCGGCCCGCATAAGCTCAATGTCAGTACCGGCAAGATCAACAATCGCTTGCTCCCAATAGCGGCTGTCGGTCCATAATCCCGCAAACTCGGGCGTTACCAGCAGTGTGCCGGCCGACCCCTGAAATCCACTTAACCAGGCACGAGCCTGCCAATGCTCGGGCAGGTACTCAGACAAATGCGGATCGGCCGAGAGAACCACACAAGCCTTCACCCCCCGGGAAAACATCAATTCACGCAAGTGCTGAATCCGCTTTTTGATGACAAATTGAGTTTCAGACATTCACACCTTCTTGTTCGTCAAGCCGACCGTGCACACGCTTCAAACGCGCAGGCAGGCCATATCGGAAGTACAATGCACAAAGTATACGCCCACAGAAAACATATAACGGAGGTCAACATCCATGGCTGAACGCGAATCGATGGAATACGACGTAGTGGTGGTCGGCGCCGGGCCGGCCGGCTTGTCTGCCGCCATCCGCCTGAAACAACTCGCCAACGATAAAGGTCAAGACATCAATGTCTGTGTCCTGGAAAAGGCATCGGAAGTCGGCGCCCATATTTTGTCGGGCGCGGTCATGGATCCGAAAGCACTCACCGAGCTGATCCCCGACTGGAAAGAAAAAGGTGCACCGCTGAATACCGAAGTCAAGGAGGACAAATTCCTCTTCCTGACGCAAAAAGGCGCACGGGCAACCCCAAACTGGCTATTGCCTGAATGTTTTCAAAACCACGGCAACTATGTTGTCCGCCTGGGCGAAGTAACCCAATGGCTGGGCGAACAAGCTGAGGCGCTGGGCGTGGAAATTTTCCCCGGCTTTTCGGCCGCTGAAGTGCTGTACGACGAAAATGGCGCTGTAAAAGGGGTGGCCACCGGCGATATGGGTGTGGCGCGCGACGGCTCTGAAACACCTAATTACCAGCCCGGCATGGAACTGCATGCGCGGTACACCATTTTTGCCGAAGGCTCGCGCGGCCAACTGGGGCGCCAGTTAATCGAACGCTTTAAACTCGATCAAGGTAAAGATCCGCAAAGCTACGCAATCGGCATCAAGGAAATGTGGGAGGTCGACCCTTCACAATCCAAACCCGGTCTGGTCGTTCACACTGCCGGATGGCCGCTCGATGCCGATACCTACGGCGGCTCTTTCCTGTATCACCTCGACAACAATCTGGTTGTGGTGGGGCTGGTCGTTGGTCTGGACTACGCCAACCCGTGGCTCTCTCCTTACGAAGAGTTCCAACGGTATAAAACGCACCCGGCCATTCGTTCAACGTTTGAAGGGGGCAAGCGCATTGCCTATGGTGCCCGCTCGCTTACTGCCGGCGGCCTGCTATCTCTACCAAAGCTTTGTTTCCCCGGGGGAGTACTGGTGGGCTGTGAGGCGGGCACTCTGAACGCATCACGCATCAAAGGAAGCCATGCGGCCATTAAAACCGGCGCCCTGGCAGCCGAAGCCGCGTTCGACGCGCTGGCCGCCGAGCGTAGCCGCGACGAACTAACCGCTTACCCACAGGCATTCGAAAAATCGTGGCTTTATGAAGAGCTCAACAAGTCACGTAACTTCAAACAATGGTTCAAGAAAGGCCGTACAGTCGCCACCGTCATGACAGGCGTAGAACAGTGGTTGCTGAAAGGCAAAATGCCCTGGACAATCCACCGTACCAAACCCGACCACGCCTGTTTGCAGCCGGCCGCGGAATGCGCCCGTATCGACTACCCCAAACCCGACGGCAAGCTCACCTTCGACAAACTCAGCTCAGTATTTTTGTCGAACACCAACCACGAGGAAAACCAGCCGATTCATTTAACGTTGAAAGACGCTTCGGTTCCGGTGGCCGTGAATCTGGCAAAGTATGGTGGGCCGGAAGCGCGCTATTGCCCGGCAGGCGTATATGAATTCGTGAAAACGGAAAACGGTGAAGATCAATTACAGATTAACGCGCAGAACTGTGTGCATTGCAAAACCTGCGATATAAAGGACCCTACACAAAACATTGTTTGGGTAACACCCCAAGGGGGCGAAGGACCGGTTTACAACGGCATGTAAAAAGCCGCATAAAAAAGGGGCGCCTCATGTTCGCAGAGGCGCCCCTTTTTTTACCTAAACCACATCCGATCCGGCTTTAAACCGACTGCGATAACTGGTCGAGAATTGTTGGGTTTTCAAGCGTGGAAACGTCTTGCGTAATTTCCTCGCCCCGGGCTACGTTGCGCAACAAACGCCGCATAATTTTGCCTGACCGGGTTTTCGGTAAATTTTCACCGAAACGGATATCTTTCGGCTTGGCAATCGGGCCAATTTCCTTGGCCACCCAATCGCGCAGCTCTTTGGCAATTTTTGCTGCCTCGTCACCCTCAGGCAAACTCCGTTTCAACACAACAAACGCCACAATAGCCTCGCCCGTCGTATCATCCGGCCGCCCTACTACCGCCGCCTCCGCCACCAACGAATGGGACACCAGGGCAGACTCAATTTCCATCGTACCCAAGCGATGGCCTGATACATTTAACACGTCGTCGACGCGACCCATAATCCAGAAGTACCCATCGGTATCACGTTGCGCGCCATCGCCGGCAAGGTAATAACCTTTCATTTCCGGCGGGAAATAATTTTTCTTGAAACGCTCTGGGTCACCCCAAATGGTTCGAATCATAGCGGGCCAGGGGCGCTTCACAACCAAAAAACCCCCGGTGCCGGACTTAACATCGGTGCCGGTCTCATCAACAATAGCCATCTCGATACCCGGCAACGGCAAGGTGCACGAGCCCGGTTTCAGCGGTGTCACGCCCGGCAAAGGCGTGATCATGTGACCCCCGGTTTCAGTTTGCCACCACGTATCCAGAATGGGGCAGCGTTCTCGACCCACCTCCTTGAAATACCACATCCAGGCTTCGGGGTTAATGGGCTCGCCTACCGAACCGATGATGCGCAAACTGTTCAAATCGTATTTGCGCGGGTGACATTCCGGCTGTGCTTCCGCCGCTTTGATAAGCGAACGAATCGCCGTCGGCGCCGTATAAAAGATGCTCACTTCGTGTCGTTGAATCATCTCCCAAAAACGGCCCGCATTGGGATAAGTAGGTACGCCCTCGAACATCACCTGGGTAACACCTGCCGCCAAAGGCCCATACACAATATAAGTATGACCTGTAATCCAGCCAACGTCGGCGGTACACCAGTAAACATCGGACTCTTTGGCATCGAAGGCCCATTTCACCGTAAGAGAAGCCCACAACAAATAGCCCGCCGAAGCATGCTGAACGCCCTTGGGCTTGCCTGTTGAGCCCGAGGTATAGAGAATGAACAACGGATGCTCGGCATTAACCGGCACCGGCTCACACGGCCCGGCCTGGCCCTGGCATACATCATGCATCCAAAGGTCGCGCCCTTCATGCCACTGCACGTTGCCTCCGGTGCGTCTATAAACGACGACGTGGCGTACGGCCTGGCAACCACCCGTGGCTATGGCTTCATCAACCGCCGGCTTTAATGCAATGGTTTTTCCACCCCGCATTTGCTCATCGGCGGTAATCACCAGCGACGCTCCTACATCCACCAAACGCTCATGAATACTTTTGGAAGAGAAGCCACCGAATACAACCGAATGGATCATGCCCAACCGGACGCATGCCTGCATGGCCACCACCGCCTCGATCGACATCGGCAGATAAATAATGGCACGATCGCCCTTTTTATAGCCCAACGCTTTCAAGCCGTTGGCAAACTCACATACCCGATCGTAGAGTTCACGATAGGTAACTCGCAGCACCTTGCCGTCGTCGGTTTCAAAAATAATGGCGGTTTTATTTTCGGTTGGCGTTCCCAGATGGCGGTCAAGGCAATTAGCCGACACATTCAACTCACCGTCGGAAAACCATTTATAGAACGGCGCCTCAGACTCATCGAGCACCTGCGTGAAGGGGGTGGTCCAATTAAGATGTTCTTTGGCCAGACGCCCCCAAAACTCATTCGGATCTTGCTGTGCTTCCTTTACCAGATCGTCGTAAGCCTGCATACCGGAAATGGTTGCGTTTTTCTCTATGTCGGCAAACGGTGGAAACACACGATTTTCAACCAGCACCGATTTAATATCTGTAGATGCCATTCTCATTACTCCTCGTTCAATGAATTTTCATGGCCTGACAGAGAGTAAGTATCGCGCACCTTGATGCCGCGCGCAAAATCAAGCCTTTGTAACACCACCAAACCCGCAACAAAAAACAAACCGGTTACCAAGAGCGCCTGCCGATGGTTGCCATCGGTTAGCCAGGTAACCAGGCCGTAAGTGAACGGACCCACGACAGCCGCCAACTGTATGGCGAACGTCCAAAGCGAATAAAATTCCGCCAACCGACCCTGTGGCGCCAACGCGCCCACCATGGCGCGCCCGGCGCTCTGACTTGTACCCATGCATAAGCCGGCCAATCCGGCAGCGACCCAGAATATCCATTCACTGACTGCGGCATAGGCGACCAACACCATCAGAATCCAACCCATCAGGGTCAAAGCAAGCGCTTTTTTATGACCCGCCCGATCCTGAAAGTGTCCAAACGTCAGGGCTCCTGCCGCCGCAGCGATATTCACCACAAAAACCAGTAACATTGTTTTGGCCATGGTAAACCCCATGGCCTGATTGGCATACACTGCGGCAAGTGTCACCACTACGGCGATCCCTGCTTGATAAAACGCCCCACATATCAGCAACAGGCGAAAATCGGGGAAAAAGCTGGATGTTTCCCGCCAGGCTTGCTTCAATTGTTTAAGCGGGGCGGAACGTGGGCGCCGATTCGGCAACGAGCGGTCGTGCAACAAAAGGAACGATGGCAGGGCTGACAACGCAAACAGACCAGCCGTGAACAGCATGACGATTGCGACATACTGAGGGGCTTCAAACCCTCCGGCGGCAAGTGACGTAACGATATATAACGACAACCCCAAAGCCAGCATACCGCCAAAGTAACCAAACCCCCAGCCCCAGCCTGAGACACGACCCAACGCATTAGGCTGTGCAATTTCCGGCAGAAACGCGGCAATAACCGACTCACCCACACAGTAACAATAATTCGATACGGCCAAAATCACCAGCCCCAGCAACACAGCGCCAGGCCCAACCACTGCCAACATGGCCGTGGCCGCCACACAACCAAGCGTGCTCAAGAATAAAACACGACGCTTCTTCCCATTTGCATCGGCATACGCACCCAAAGACGGCATGGTGAACATGACCAGTAAATACGATACTGACAAGGCCGCTGTGAGCGCGAGAGTGCCCCACGACTGCCCCTGGGCGACCACCGACACAAAATAGCTGTTGAACACCGTGGTCAGAACAACTGTGGTGTAGCCTGAGTTGGCGAAATCGTACATCGCCCAAGCCCACAACTCCCGACGACGCACGCCGGGACGCAGCGCGTTCGTAAATGCTGAGGACTCAGGGGTTGTTTTGACTGACCCCGTCATGTATCGCAGTACAGCACGTTGCTTAAAACTGGTTGGAATTAAAGCTTAAGCGCGGCAATCCCGGCACGCGCAATTTCGGCGTCATCAGACGATTTCACGCCGGAAACACCGACGGCGCCAATGACCTGGCCATCTGCCATTACAGGCACACCGCCTTCCAACAAACCATCGAGATTGGGCGCCGACAGGAACGCAACACGCCCTTGAGCAATAATATCTTCGAAGATTTTTGTTTCCCGACGCCCCATTGCCGCTGTTCTGGCTTTCGCTTCCGACATTTTGGCTGTCATGGGCGCAGCGCCGTCGAGACGCACCATACCTAGCAGATGGCCGCCATCGTCGGTCACTGAAATCGCCACCGCCCAATTATTGGTTTTGGCAAAATCAGTCGCCGCATACAAAATTTTTGTGACGTCGCTCGCGCCGAGTACAGGTTTGGTATTCATCGGACTGTCTCCTTTGGTATGTGATGCGTTATTCAACGATGAAACCGCATAATGCCATAAGTTCCCCATCACAACCCGAACGGCGCAACACGTGCGATTTGTAACATTTGAGGCTTTACCTGACACAAAGTTTTAGTTAAACTCGGGCACGCAAAAAACGCCAACCAGCAACAGGCCAAAATACTTAGGCCTTTTATCGGGGAACCATGTCGGATAACGTGCCAGTTTTATCTGGGAGTCAACGTCGCACGCCAATCATCTCGGTTGGTGTAAAAGTATTCGTCCTCGCTGCGGCCACTTTTTTGGCAGGGTGCGCGTCTACCGACCCAGGTTCTCAAGCCGGTGCCGGCCGCGAAGCTTATCAGGCACATTTGCGCTCCGATCCGCTGGGGGCTTATTTGGCCAAAAACGATTTCGGCCTTAGTCGGGCCTCTGAAACGTATTACAACGATTCGCGCGCGCTTGCCAGCGCCGCGTTGGAACATTTAGGGGTCGACTACAAATTCGGCGGCGATGAGCCCGACACCGGCTTCGACTGCAGTGGCCTGGTTATTTACGCTGCCGAAAAATCGCTCGGCTTGAAATTGCCCCGTCGCTCAGCCGACATCGCCCGCCAGGGTATCGCGGTTAAACAATCGGAACTGCGCAAAGGTGATTTGGTGTTTTTTAACACCTTGGGCAGTCGCTTCTCACATGTAGGCATTTACCTGGGAAATAAAGAATTCGTCCATGCGCCCCGCCGGGGCGCCCAGGTAAGGGTGGAAAGCATGGACATTGCATACTGGAAGAAGCGCTATAACGGCGCGCGCCGGCTCGGGCCTGAAACCTTGCACTCAGCTTCGCTGCAATAGCCGCATTGCATCAGCGCCTTCTGCATACAACACACCGATCTGCGGCAAGCCACAACCCTTACACCAGAACGCTGGGCTGCCATCCGGAACGTTTTCATTACGTTATGGCCCAGAAAATCAGTTAACAAAATTAATAAATCCGTGCCTGAGGGCAATTGCAGATTTTTCTTCTGATGGGCGGGATCCCGGCCACTGATATGCCGGTGAATAGAAATATTATGGCCCTTCAACAAATCAGGAATATTGCCTAAGCGATCGGCACCCACAATTACCGCATTTACACACGTCGTCATAATGATCCCTTTGTCTTCAAATTAAGACAAACGATAATCATTCTTATTTGTATTGTCAATCAGTATCAACAACAACAGTAAAATTATTTATTCGGGTGCAGGCGTTTTCTCCAAGGCCTGTTGCACGACTTCGCGTGTGAGCTCGGGTGCCAGCATTTCCAGCAAAGCATAAACATAATCACGTAAAAATACACCCTGCTTCATCGCTACGCGGGTTACATGGGTTCCGAACAAATGCCCAACGGGAATACCCACCAAACCTTTGTCTCGGCGCGGGTCATAGGCAATACCCGCGATAATGCCGATTCCCAGGCCGACGTCGACATAAGTTTTAATAACGTCGGCATCAATTGCTTCCAGAACGATGTCGGGGGTGATATGACGAGATTCAAAAACTTCATCGATGACACGACGCCCGGAAAACTGGCGATCATACGTAACGATGGGATATTGCGCCAGTTGTTCCAGCGTTAAATTGCGCGCCTGCGACGACGTCAGCTCCGTTAAAGGATGATCCGGTTTCACCACAACAACGTGCTCCCATGAAACAACCGGCAAGGCAACCAGGCCCGGCGTGTGTGCCAGCGACTCGGTAGCAATGGCAAGATCGGCTTGTTCATGCAGCACCATTTGCGCCAAAGTGGGAGGGTTTCCTTCCGCCAACGACATTCTGACCTTGGGGAAACGGGCCCGAAACGCGGGAATCACCTTGGGCAACAAATACCGCGCTTGGGCGTGAGTACAACCAATAACCAAGCCACCTTCGTCTTTCTGAGCAAACTCGTCACTGACCTTTTTTAGGTTATCCACCTCGCGCATGATGCGTTCAATAACCTGAGCTACGACAGCGCCCGGTTTGGTCAAACCTTTAATACGTTTCCCATGACGCTCGAATATTTTGACGCCCAGCTCCTCCTCGAATTCAATAATCGACTTCGACACTCCTGGCTGGGACGTGTACAAAGAGCGGGCGGCTTCCGTTAAATTATAGTTGCGTCGAATGGTTTCTCGCACGAAGCGAAATTGCTGAAGATTCATTTTTTACCCCGTATAGGGGCAAAATTATACGTAATATAGAAACAAATTCAAATAATATTCAGTAATAAGACTATACACAAAAAGCAGGTTGATCAGGATGCGGGCTTGGGAGGCTTCGGCGCGCGAATACGTAACTTGCGCCACATCATGAACACCATTAAAGCAAGAAAAATGGCGTGAACCAGCCAAATACCCACATAAAAGTTCAGTTGGCCTGTGCCGATCCAGCCACGCGACAGGTTAATCAAGTTCATGTACAGCAAGCCCACCAAACCCGCAATCAAGACATCACCGGAGCGCCCCAGGCGCGGATTCACCGCGCCTAATGGAATCGCCAGCAAAGCCAGATTCAATGCAGCAAGCGGTAAAGCGAGACGCCACATGATTTGAGAGTCGGCGTTATCGTTATCGTCACTGAACAATTGTTGCGTGGGACGCGCCTTTATCTGACTCTCTGCCTGTGCACGCAACGCTTCGGGGGTGGTATCGCTCTCCCCTTCAAGGCGAAAACCATAGCGTTGAAAATCAAGCAAACGGAATTCAGTTTGACCCGGCTTCAAATCGTAACGGTGCCCTTCCGACAAAACCAAAAAACGATCACCGTTATCCTGGGTTTCAACCCGAGCGCTATTGGCGGTTACCACGCTCAGCCAGCCATCATCTTTAATCCGGGCCACAACCTTACCCAGCTCATCGCCTTCATTCACAGGCTCTTCTGCAAAAAACACCCGCGCGCCGTTCTCTGTTTCAATAAATTGCCCGGCCGTCACTTTGGACAAATCAGATCGCTGCTCATAACGCTGACGATACTCAGCAATTTGCCGATAGGCCCACGGCGACGCGAACAAGGTAAGAAAAGCAATAAGCATGGCCGCCGGCACGGCAATACGCATCACCGGCCCAATCCAGTCTTTTAACGACAGGCCGCTGGCGAACCACACTACCATTTCAGACTCACGAAAATTACGTGTTACGGTGGTAAGAACAGCAATAAACAATGAAACCGACAAAATAACCGGCAAGGCGGTAATACTTGAAAACGTCGCCAGGCCGAACACAACGTCGGCACCAATGCTGCCGCTGGCCGCGTCGCCCAACAACCGAACCAGCAGGACACTAAGCCAAACCACCAATAACGTGGAAAAAACCACGCCGGCATGACTCATGATTTCGGATACGACAGATCGTTTGAATAGAGACATAAACAAAAATGCGAGATAATCAACAACACTCTGCCGATCAACTACGGAAAGCTTATATGGAATTCAGCACACAAACCAACGCAGCACCGAACCAAATTAAAACCGCGGCACTGGCTGTCGGCGTTTTTGCCGAAGGCCAGCTTACACAACCTGCGCAACTGCTCGATCAAGCCTGCAACGGCGCACTATCGCGTGTTGTTAAAAGCGAATTTCCCGGCAAGGCCGGGACCCAAACCCTGCTTAGAAACCTCGACGGCATTGCCGCCGAGCGGATCATTTTAATCGGGTTAGGCAAACAAGACAGCTACAACAGCAAAATTCATGCAAATGCCGAACTGGCATTTGCAAAATATTGTATTCAGGCCCAGGTCGCAGAAGGTGTGTCCACCCTTGCAAGCCTCGATTACCAGGAAACGGGAATTCGGCAGCGCGCCCAAATTGCCGCAACCGCAGCCGGCCAGGCCACTTATCACTATGATGCCACGCTGGGGAAAGAAAACCGCAACAAACCCGCCAAATTAAAAAAAATAGCGCAATGGGTCAGTCGTGGCGACGCCGCCCAGGCAAAACTGGGCCTGCAAGCCGGACAGGCAATCGGCAACGGTATGCAGCTCACCCGTTTGCTGGGCGATTTGCCGGGCAATGTTTGTACCCCCACCTACCTGGGCCAAACCGCGAAGAAACTGTCAAAAGAGTTCAAAACGTTGAAAGCTGAAGTCTTAGGGCTAAAACAGATTCAGGATCTCAAGATGAATGCGTTCCTGTCGGTTGCCAAAGGCTCAGACGAACCTCCCGCATTTATTGTCCTGAAGTACACCCCTCCCGCCGGAAAAACGAAAACGGCGCGCGGCAAGAAGCCCTACGTACTTGTCGGTAAAGGCATTACGTTCGACTCGGGAGGGATATCCATTAAACCCGGCGCAAACATGGACGAGATGAAATACGACATGTGCGGTGCGGCAAGTGTGCTGGGCGCCATGCGGGCGGTTGCCGAGTTGGAACTGAACCATTCAGTGATTGGCGTCATCCCCGCATGCGAAAACCTGCCCAGTGGGCGCGCAAACAAACCTGGCGATGTGGTTACCAGCATGTCAGGGCAAACAATTGAAATTCTTAATACCGACGCCGAAGGTCGCCTGGTTTTGTGTGATGCGCTCACTTATGTTGAGCGGTTCAAACCCCAGGCAGTGATCGATATCGCCACGCTTACCGGTGCATGTGTTGTCGCGCTGGGCCATGTCAATACGGGCCTTTTCTCACCGAACGATGAGCTTGCAACACAATTGCAAACAGCCGGGCGGCAAACCAATGATCCCGCATGGCGCCTTCCACTTGATGAAGCCTATCAGGAGCAATTACGGTCTAATTTTGCCGACATGGCCAATATTGGTGGGCCACCCGCTGGGTCGGTGACTGCGGCGTGTTTCTTGTCACGCTATACCAAAGCCTATGACTGGGCTCACCTCGACATTGCCGGTACGGCATGGCGCAGCGGCAAAGAAAAAGGTGCTTCAGGCCGCCCTGTACCACTGCTCATTCAATTTCTGCTTAACCAGAATTGAGCGTAATGGCACGAATCGATTTTGCATTCGGTGCCCAGGATCGTTTGCGAACCGCCTGCGAGGTGGTTCGCAAACACCACCAGCAGGGCCGTCTTTTACTGATTTACTGCAGTCAAGCCGAATTTTTGGGGCAATTCGACCAGTTGTTATGGTCGTTTGAGCCGGATGCATTTATCCCTCATGTCGATGCGGACGACCCCCTGGCTTCATGCACGCCGGTGTTACTGACCACAAGGCCGCCTGAACCGGCCATGCACACGCAGGCTGACACTCAGCCCGTATGGCTGCTCAACCTTGATGCGGCATGCCCCCCCACCGCACATCAATTTGAACGTATTCTTGAAATTGTCAGTTTGCAACAAGGCGACATTGAGCCGGCACGACAACGCTGGCTTGATTACAAAAATGACGGCCACGAGCTCCATGCACATGACCTTTCCGCACGCAAACCCACTTGATGTTCAGCATGGTGTCAGTTAAGCTTCCAACTAGGAACTCTTGGTGTATTTGCAGGTCAGATACACTGCGATCAAAAAATTTTTTTACGATCACGACACTCAATTAAAAGGATTCACTATGAGCGACTCCCGTCAACCCTCTTTCCCTGGCCGGGAAACCTACGGTGCGGCCTCCCAAGAGGTTGTACGTAATCGTGTTTTGCGTAATACGTACTGGCTCCTGGCGTTGTCCTTGATTCCTACTGTTTTGGGCGCCTGGGTGGGTGTTGCCACCGGCATTAACTCGGCGATGGCATCCAGCCCCGGTATGAGTCTCATCTTGTTCTTTGTAGGTGCATTTGGCCTTATGTACCTGGTTGAAAAGAACAAGAACAGCAGTATAGGGGTTGCGTTTCTACTTGCCTTCACGTTTTTCATGGGCCTGATGCTCTCCCGACTCATTGGGTTTATATTAGGCATGGGTAACGGCACCCAGTTAATCATGATGGCTTTCGGCGGCACAGCTGTTGTATTTGGCGCAATGGCCAGTATTGCCACCACAACAAAGCGTGATTTCACTCACCTGCAAAAATTCCTGTTCATCGGCGTCATTCTGTTGATCGTGGCGGCGGTCGCTAACGTTTTCCTGCAACTGCCGGCCTTAATGCTGACTATTTCAGTGATCGCCATCGGGCTATTTTCCGTCCTGCTACTGGTCGACTTGCAGCGCATTGTGAACGGAGGCGAAACCAATTACGTCTCTGCAACAATGGCGGTTTATCTCGACCTATACAACATATTCGCCAACTTGCTCATGTTATTGGGCATTTTTGGTGGCGACGGCGATTAGGCGGTTTAAACGGAACAAGCGTTCCCGCTTTAGCATTTCAATCAGCGGCTCGTCATAACGGCGAGCCGTTTTTTTATCTCCCAGAAGCGCACTCAAGGCTTCATATACAAGCTCGCCGTGTGTTTGAAAACATAACGCCAGGAACGCATCGGGCTCCCACCGCTGGATACCCAGCCGACGTAACTCACTGCGGTTGAAATCTTTCATATTTCGGGTCAGGATGCCCACTGGGCAGCCTGCGTGCTGCTCCTGAACAGCGCGGGCCACTGCAATAACATGCCAATCTTTAGGGTCGCTGTATTTCAAACCCGCTTTATATGCCGACACATCCCCCTGATCTGCATTAGGAAAATCTGATTGTAAGGCTAACCACTGAGCACGAATAACCTCATTCGGCACAGACCAAAGACGTTCAGCTGTGCGGCACCATTCATCAGCGATTACCGGACTCCAGGCTACGCAAAAAACATTTTCAGCAGCCAGGCGCAACAGCACAGGGCGTAGAACATTGGAAATGAGCACACAGGTATCGAGCACCACAAAACGAGGCAGTGTAGACATCACAACCTTTGCAGCGCCATTAACACCGCCCGCGTACGCAACGGTCGGCCTACCAGCAAGGAATCAATGCGTTCGCGAAGACTACGCCGCAGTTCCGGCTCAGAGGCGGGATCGTCGAAATCAGGAGGGGCACCCTCCAGGCCATAACCGGTCTCATGTAAAAGAATCCATTCGAACCGACGCAGTGCCGACGCAGCAGCGGATCCCGCAGCCAGTTGTATCAGCGCGGCATCATAAGCCTCGAATAATGCGGGATGCGGATCTTCGCGCGGTAAAAGCGAGAGCAGCAACTCGTTCATATACCACGCCGACATGAGCGTTCGCCCCGACAATGGCCTGAGCCCTGCGTTATCAGCACGTGTGAGGGTCTTTACATCCCCACCACCCGACCACGACAAATGCAAAGGCTGAAACCCGGCCAATACACTGCGTAACGACGAGTAAGGGCGTTTTGCCCCTTTGGCGACCATCGCAACAATGCCGTGATCACGCGAAAACACCTGAATCAATAAAGACGTTTCACGCCAGGGAACAGCATGAAGCAGATAGGCCAAGCTATGCGTAACCCGGATAACCCGTTTACTCATATCCCAAATCGCGCAGTGAAGACTCGCGCGCCGACCACCCTTTTCGGACCTTTATATACACCTCAAGATGTACCGGCTTTTCAAGTAGTTTTTCAATATCCTGACGAGCTTCGGTGGCAATACGTTTCATATGCATGCCCTGAGCTCCCAGCAAAATCGGACGATGCGTTTCGCGCTCAACAACAATGCACGCTGCAATCCGGGCACCGCGCTCGTGCTCCTCCCATTGCTCTATCACAACGGTACAAGCGTAAGGCAGTTCATCACCCACCAGGCGAAATACTTTCTCACGGATCAGTTCGGCCACAATGAAGCGCATCGGGCGGTCGGTAAGTGTATCGGCTTCGAACATCGGTTCGCCCTCGGGCAAACGCGCAGCAATTTCATCGAGCAGCACGTTAAGTTGCATGTCCTTGACCGCGCTAACCGGAACGACTGCTGCATAAGGATGCTTAGCCATCAAATCGTTTACAAACCCAAAAAGACTGTTTTTGTCTTTCAACTGGTCGACCTTGCTAAGCACAAGAATAGTTTTCTGCGACGTCGGCAACAGCGGTAACAACTCTTCATCGCCCTTGGACCACTTGCCGGCCTCAACCACATGCAACACAACATCAACATCGGCCAACGCCTGGGTAACGACACGATTCATCATACGGTTCATCGTACCGCCATGCCGCGTTTGAAACCCCGGCGTATCGACGAAAACAAACTGTTCGTGCTCGCGCGTTAGCACCCCATTAATACGATGCCGGGTTGTTTGCGCCTTACGTGACACAATGGATATTTTGGAACCGATTAACGCATTGGTTAGCGTCGACTTACCCACATTGGGTCGCCCCACTACTGCAACAAAACCGCATCGAAAGGCTGAACTCATTTATTTTCCTGGGATACGGCGACCGGTAACGTCAGTTGCGCGTTCTTTCGCGCGCGTGCACGCCCTGCCGCCCCTTTAGCCGGCGCCATTTGCTGAATTAAAGCAATAACCTGTGTCGCGGCCAGTTGCTCCGCCGCCCGGCGGCTTGACCCGGACGCAGTCACTTTTATATCAAGCTTGGGTACCGAACACTCAACATCGAACATTTGATTATGCGCAGCTCCGTGCGTGCCGACAACGGTATATTGTGGCAATTCAAGCTTGCGACCTTGGAGTACTTCCTGCAAAAGGGTTTTGGGGTCTTTACCAAGTGTCTTTGGATCAACATTCTCCAGCTTGGGTGCATACAAACCGCCAATAACCTTACGCGCCGCGTCAAAACCCTGATCGAGAAAAACGGCACCAAAAACCGCTTCAAGCGCATCCGCCAAAATAGAAGGACGACGAAACCCCCCACTTTTCAGCTCCCCTTCCCCCAAGCGAAGAAAATTCGACAAGTTAAGGTTTTGAGCGATCTCAGCCAACGACGCCTGTTTAACCAAATTAGCCCGCAGCCTGGATAAATCGCCCTCATCGACCTTTGGAAACTGATGAAACAATAAAGACGCCACCACAAAATTGAGTATGGCATCACCCAAAAACTCAAATCGCTCGTTGTGACGGGCATTATGGCTTCGGTGCGTTAAGGCTTGCTCAAGCAAAGAAGGGTCGGAAAAGGTGTAACCCAGCGCTTTCTCAAGATTTGCAAGTTTTTCCATTAGTTAAACCGACCTATTCGGCCCAGATCACCGAAATTCATCCAGATAAAGAACGCACGACCGACGATATTCTCATCGGGCACAAAGCCCCAATAACGGCTATCGAGGCTATTGTCGCGATTATCACCCATGACAAAGTAATGCGCTTCGGGTACAACACACCGGACACCACCTGAAAAATAGTTGCAGTTCTTTCGGTAGGGGTAGTCGGTAATGGGCATGAGGTCCTGGCGCCGTTGACGGTCGAGAAGAATTCGATGTGTATCCGCCCCCAGCGTTTCAATGAACTCACCCACATATGATGAACGATCAGGCTCGTAAAACTCACCTGCCCGCTCAAGGGGTACCTCTTGCCCATTCAAATAAAGCACTTTATTTCGATAGACCACCTCATCACCGGGTATGCCCACCACACGCTTGATATAGTCTACATCGGTATCAACCGGATAACGAAATACAATTACATCGCCCCGATCCGGATTTCCCAAAGGCACCACTTTGCGGTCGATAACGGGCAAGCGAATACCGTAATCAAACTTGTTTACCAGAATCAAATCACCATTTTGCAAAGTTGGCAGCATGGAGCCCGAAGGAATGCGAAAGGGTTCGACAATAAATGAACGCAGAACAAACACAAACAGAATGACCGGGAAAAAGCTTACGCAGTACTCAATAAACCACGGCACTTTATGTGCTTTCTCGTATGCCTCGCGCCTTAATTTTGCCGCCTCCGCCGATCCAACGCCCGTAGGGGCTGCGTCGTAACGCGCCATTTCCGCAGCAGCACGTTGGCGCCGGCGGGATCGCAAGAAAAAATAGTCTAGAGACCAGACGACACCGGTAACGACCAACAAAACAAACAAAATCAGCGCAAAATCCCAACTCATATCGTTATTTATTCCTATTGCTGCTACGCAACATTACTTGTCGTCGACTTGAAGAATGGCAAGAAACGCTTCCTGCGGAATTTCAACGTTACCCACCTGTTTCATCCGCTTTTTACCGGCTTTCTGTTTCTCAAGGAGTTTTTTCTTACGTGAAATGTCGCCACCATAACATTTGGCCAAAACATTCTTGCGCAAAGCCTTAACACTTTCACGCGCAATAATTTCCGAGCCAATCGCCGCCTGAATGGCGATATCGAACATTTGACGGGGAATCAAGCCACGCATTTTGGCACAGACCTCGCGCCCGCGATACCGTGCATTGCTTCGGTGCACCATCATTGACAAGGCATCGACGCGATCGCCGTTAATGAGCAAATCCACCCGAACAACATCGGATGAGCGATATTCGATGAAGTCATAATCCATCGACGCGTAGCCACGCGATACAGATTTCAAACGATCGAAGAAATCGAGCACGATTTCCGCCAGGGGCATTTCGTAAACCAGTTGTACCTGGCGCCCGTGGTAGGTCATGTCGGCCTGAATACCCCGCTTGTTATTACACAAAGCCATGACCGGCCCCACGTAATCTTGTGGCATGAACAAGGTAACTCTGACAATGGGCTCACGAATGTCGGTTATGGCACCCACTTCCGGCATACGCGACGGACTTTCAACCATAATAACCGTACCGTCACGCTGCTCAACCTCGTACACGACAGACGGCGCTGTCGTGATGATGTCCATGTCGAACTCTCGTTCCAGCCGTTCCTGCACAATTTCCATGTGCAGCAGCCCCAGAAAACCACATCGGAAGCCAAAACCCAGCGCCTGGGAGACTTCAGGCTCAAACATCAGCGAAGAATCATTCAGGCGCAATTTTTCCAAAGAATCACGCAACTGGTCGTATTCGCTGCTCTCTACCGGATACAGACCAGCAAAGACCTGCGGCTTCACTTCTTTAAAGCCGGGCAAGGGCTTATCGGCGGGACGGTTGGCCAATGTAACCGTATCACCCACTTTGGCATTAGCCAACTCTTTGATTCCGGCAATCACGAAACCAACCTGCCCCGCCGATAACTGTTCACACGGTACTGATTTCGGTGTAAAAATGCCGATTTGCTCGCACAAATGTGTGAAACCTGTCGCCATCAGGCGAATTTTGTCTTTTGGCTTCAAGACACCGTTCACAATGCGCACAAGCATCACGACACCCACATAATTATCGAACCAGGAATCGATAATGAGAGCCTGTAGCGGAGCGTCTGGATCCCCTTTGGGCGGCGGCACTTTGGCAACAACCTGCTCGAGAATTTCATCAATCCCCATACCGGTTTTGGCGCTCGCCAACACAGCATCCGATGCATCAAGACCGATTACATCCTCAATTTCCTGACGGGCTGCTTCAGGCTCAGCCGACGGCAAATCCATTTTGTTCAGCACAGGGATCACTTCGACGCCTTGTTCAATTGCCGTGTAACAATTTGCGACGGTTTGAGCCTCGACGCCTTGCGAGGCGTCAACAACAAGCAATGCCCCCTCGCACGCAGACAAAGAACGGCTCACCTCGTAGGAAAAATCGACGTGGCCGGGCGTATCGATAAGATTCAACGCATAGACTTTTCCGTCTTGTGCTGTATAAGACAGTGACGCCGTTTGAGCCTTGATTGTAATGCCACGCTCACGTTCAATATCCATTGAATCAAGTACTTGCGCAGCCATTTCGCGGTCTTGCAGACCGCCGCAACGGTGAATCAGGCGATCGGCCAAAGTGGATTTGCCATGATCGATATGGGCAATAATTGAAAAATTGCGGATGTGGTTCATAAACCTGAATGAATAAAATCCGGGCTGAGATGAGAGCCACGGATAAAAATATAAGCAAAAAGAGGAGCGCACTGGGCGCCCCTCTTGTAGCGACTACCGCATTTTAGCCGGTTTGGCGAATTATTTTGTGGGCGTTACAACAACCCATTGTGTTTGCCCTTCACGATACACCAGTAATGCCGCAGTTTCTGAAGTATCAAGCCCCGCCACCGTTTTGGCGAACTGCTCAGGATTGGTGATGTCTGTTTCATTCACCGTCAGAATGATATCCCCGGGCGCAATACCCGCCATGGCTGCCGGACCTTTGGCCGCCGTCACCATCACACCCTGCTTAAGGTTCTCGCTTTCGAGGATCTCGGCTGGCACCGACTGTACTCCGAGGCCCAGTGCATTGGTTGCCATTTCTTCAGCCTGTGAGCCGGATTCGGACGGGGTCGCCGCATCGTCGGTCTCAAACTCGCCGACGCGAACACGTAGCGATACCTCTTTACCTTTACGCCATACTTTCATGGTTGCACGGGTATCCGGTTTGGTCCCCCCCACAATACGGGGTAAATCCGACCATTGAAGGATTGGCTCGCCATTGAAATCGGTTATTACATCGCCCGCCTGAACGCCTGCCTTATCGGCAGGCCCACCACGCTGGACATGACTGACCATGGCGCCCTTGGCGCTATCCAACCCAATTGCTTTGGCCACTTCCTCTGAAACCGGCCCAATCTGAACGCCAATGCGACCACGCGTAACCTTGCCGTGCTCTTTCAACTGTTCAACAACACGCATGGCTTCATCAATGGGAATGGCCAACGAAATACCCATGAATCCGCCGCTGCGCGATACTATTTGCGAGTTAATACCCACCACTTCACCGCCCAGATTCAACAGCGGTCCGCCCGAGTTGCCGGGGTTCACCGCTACATCGGTTTGAATGAACGGAAGATAGTCGCCCGTATCGCGATTGATGGCGCTAACAATACCCGAAGTAACTGTTGATTCCAGACCAAAAGGGGATCCGATAGCCAACACCCATTGCCCCTTCTTAAGGGTGGTGGATGTACCGATAGGTAAAGGTTTCAAATTCTTGGCATCGATCTTAATGAGTGCAACGTCGGTTCGTGCATCTGTGCCAATTACTTCAGCTTCGTACTCCTGACCATCTGTGAAGGTGACATGAATGTCCGACGCCCCTGCAACAACATGCGTGTTGGTCAGGATATAGCCATCTTCGGAAATAATGAACCCGGAACCCACACCCCTGGGAACAGTACGCTCCTGAGGTTGTGCCCCATCCGGTGCCGGTGCGCCGGGAGGTCCTCCACGACCGGGAGGAACAAAATCGGGGCCGAAAAACCAGCGAAACAACTCATAGGGGTCGGTACCCGGCCCCATTTGAGAGCGCACGGGAATGCTCTCGGTTGTGCGAATATTCACAACCGACCCTTCCGACTGCGCCACCACTTCGGTGAAGTCGGGAACGGTTAGCGTTGGTACAGGAGTGGTTTGTGCCTGTACCGACACACCCGCTCCCGCCAAGACGCAGGCAGCCATGGCGCCTGCAAAAAACCGTTTCACGCGTCCTTCAACGCTGGTTGTTCGCATCATGAAATCTCCTTGAAAATAAATTATTGTTGTCCGGTCGGGGGCTCGACATATTGCGTTTGCTCGGCAATACCCTGCAAGGTGGATGCAGGAATAATACCCACAGCTGTCAGCCAATAATCATCGATTCGTGTACCGTAAACGTTGATTGCGCCATTACGCATTACACCCTTTTGCAAGGTGCGTGTCTGGTTTGCCGCATCGAACGCTTCAATGAACACCGAGACCGTAGCCAACCCATCAGACAACACGACATGCTTTACCGCGTCGCCCGACTTCATGGGGCGAGCAAGTTGCTTCGTAAATGAAAAGCCTGGAGGCGATTGAATACGCCACCCCGACTCTGTAACGTCAATGTCGCGTGTTGAAATTTGTACCTTTTTCCAGTCCGACGTATCCCATGAAGGATCCAGCTCTTCACTGACAACATTTTCACCGGTTTGTAGCATGGTAAAGGCAATTTCATCGATAACATCTTGGTTACTGACGGTTTGAGCCTTGATTAATAATTTAGTTTCCGTGTCGACACAAAATTTGTAACCATATCGGTCATCCGCGCGCGGCTCAACATGAATCATCTGGCATTCACGCCCTGCAACACGTGTCGTGTCTGCATCACTGAAAAACAACTCGTAGTGATCGACAATCGCATCGGTATTACCCAAAAACAGGCTGGGAAAGCGATCTGTACGCGCTTTATCGACCAAGACAAGATTTTTCTCGGGTATCAGACAAAGCTGCGTTTCATTATGCCGGATAAATTCGCGCGGCGAGCCATCAAGTACCTCGAGTCGCTCGCGCTCACCCGTGCCATCGACCAAGTGAACAATACGGGATGAGCGCATGGTTCCACGCTCCGTGTAGGTAAACACACCCGCATAATCAGTATTGCGCGCCGCTTGCTGCGCCTGCTGCAACAACTCAAATACCGCTTTGTATGGCTTCTCGTTCTGTTGCGCCTGGACCGAAGGCAAAACAGCCAGCACACCCACCAATAACCAAGCCATGTGCCAGGCTGACATCTGCCGAGTTACCCTTCTCATTGTACCCCGGCCCCCGCTTGAAACGATACCTGCCGCACTGGGTTCACACCAGCAAACTGCTGATGCGCACTCACGTAGTCGTGTAGGCCTGAATCATCAGCCGTTGCCAATACTGGGGGGCTGTCGTTGCTCTGACCGCCGACAAAGTACGGCAACGCAACCCACACAACCGACGCCACTGCGGCGGCAACCGCCAACCCCGATACCCCTGCACGCCACACAGGCGACGGTTTGCGAAGCCGGGGGGCGACGATGGCGGGCTCATCATCGATTGCTTTTGACACACGGGCATAAAAACGATCCGAGGGTTGCAGTGCCAGCTCGTTGCTGCGCATAACATCGCCAATTAAATGGTAGGTATCCCACAATTGCCTGCCATAAGGGGTATCGAGATCTTCAGCTCGAATTTCCGCTTCCCCATCGACCCAGGTGGAAACACTTTCCTCCCATGAGGGTTCGTAATCGGAACGCGTTTGACTATGCATAATTGTCACTCCTTACCACCGTTGCGTGTCCGCCCCTGTGTCCAGCACAGGGCGCAGCTGCGCCGCAATTGCCTCTCGCGCACGAAAAATACGCGAGCGAACTGTTCCTATGGGACAACCCATCGCCTGGGCGATGTCCTCATAGCTCATACCTTCAATTTCTCGCAGCACAATAGCGGTGCGCAACTCTTCAGGCAGCGCATCGATTGCCTCATTAACTGTACTGATCACCTGCCGACTGGCCAGAACCGATTCGGGCGTGCTGATATCGGTTAGGTTGTCAATTTGGTCAAAAGTTTCATCATCTTCATTCGAAACAATTGAAGAAGACATCGGACGACGTTGACTGGAGGCCTGCCAGTTCCGCGCAGTATTGATCGCAATGCGATACAGCCACGTATAAAACGCGCTGTCGCCTCGGAATTGCGGCAAAGCACGGTACGCCTTAATAAACGCCTCTTGCGCCACATCTTCCACTTCGGAGGGCTCGCGGATCATACGCGACAATAAACGCATAATTTTGCGTTGGTACTTCAATACCAATAAGTCGTAAGCCCGCTTGTCACCCCGCTGAACGCGAGCAACCAGTTCCGCATCTACGTCACGCTCGCTCACGCACACCCCCTGCCGCCGCGATGTGTTGGGCAACCAGCATACCCAGCGCACGCCACGCCTGCTCGGGTACTCGAGATTTCCAGACTGTTAATTCCATAATTTCGTTCGCCCCGGAAGCTTCCTGTGTAAAGCGCAATGTCGTCCAAAACGCATTGGGCCAGACCCGCTTCAATAATACCTGACGTTCACTTCCATGATGGGCGTCGTAGAACCAGCCCCCGTTTTCGAAACGCAAAGAACCCCGTGCGAATAAAGAATGCACAACGCGACGTCGGCAACACAAAAAAGTCGCCAACGTCGCGCTCAGGAACAGCACAAAGCTTTGAAACACAAGAATTAACGACACCAGCAAAAGCACAGTGACAGTGACAAACCAGACCCAAAAAGGCGTCCGGACCTGCCACACGACCGGCTTTTGCATTCCGGTTGCCACCTAAACCCGTCGCACCAGCATCGACCCGTTCGTGCCGCCAAAACCGAACGAATTAGACAGAGCGACATCAATTTTCATGTCGCGTGCCTCGTTGGCGCAATAATCAAGGTCACAATCAGGATCTTGATTAAAAATGTTGATAGTAGGGGGCGACACTTGGTGATACACCGCCAGCGTTGTAAAAACGGCTTCGATTCCGCCCGCCGCGCCCAGTAAGTGGCCTGTCATGGATTTAGTGGAATTAACCACCAAATGACGCGCATGATCACCAAACGCAAGCTTCAGTGCTTCCGTTTCATTTTTATCGCCAAGAGGGGTTGATGTGCCGTGGGCATTGACATAAGAGATCTCGGTAGGATCGATGTCGCCGTTACGCATGGCCAACAACATTGCACGACGCGGACCGTCTTTGTCAGGCGAAGTAATATGATGGGCATCCGAGCTCATTCCGTATCCGGCAAACTCACCGTAAATACGAGCGCCGCGTTTACGGGCATGCTCATACTCCTCAAGAACCAGCACACCGGCACCTTCACCAAGCACGAAGCCGTCCCGGTCGACATCCCAAGGCCGCGATGCAGTTTCCGGATCATCATTTCGAGTAGACAAGGCTCGCATGGCGGCAAAACCACCGACACCTAATGGTGAAACAGTCGACTCGGCACCACCGGCAACCATGACATCGGCATCCCCGTATTCGATGAGACGGGCGGCGTCGCCAATTGAGTGCAAACCTGTTGTGCAAGCTGACACCACGGCGTAGCTGGGCCCCTTCAAACCCAACATAATCGACAACTGTCCGGAAACGAGATTAATGAGCGATCCCGGCACAAAAAACGGCGAAATACGCCGCGCGCCGCGCGCCAGATACTCGGATTGCGTTTCCTCGATGCGAGGTAAACCACCGATACCGGAACCGACGATGACACCAATACGATCGGCATTCTCGTCGGTAACTTCCAGGCCGGCATCCTTCCATGCCTGCACGCCCGCCGCCACGCCGTAATGAATAAAGGTATCCATTTGCTTGGCTTCTTTGGCCGACATGTAGTCCGTGACGTCGAAATCCTTTACTTCCGCCGCGATCTGCGCGTTCAGACCTGAGGCATCAAAACGTGTGATACGACCCACACCCGAACGCCCGCTAACCAAGTTACTCCAGGCGTTGTCGATATCATTCCCCACGGGCGAAATAATACCCAGACCCGTTATGACGACACGTCGCTTCACAGATGACTCCTAGAAATAAAAAAAGCGGTTTAAAGCCAGCCTATCCATGCAGGCGCAATTACTGCCACTGCCAATAGACTCTCTAGAAACCGCTCCGACCCGAGTTGCGCTGAGCGCGACTCCGAGCCTTTTTGTTGAAATTATTCTTTGCTGTGCGAGTTGATGTACTCGACGGCTTGTTGAACGGTCGTAATTTTCTCTGCTTCCTCGTCAGGGATTTCAGTTTCGAATTCGTCTTCGAGTGCCATTACGAGCTCGACCATATCGAGCGAATCGGCACCGAGGTCGTCAAGGAAGGAAGATTCGTTTTTGATCTCGGCTTCGTTAACGCCAAGTTGTTCAGCGACGATCTTCTTGACGCGCTGTTCGATGCTTTCCATGCAGTTCTCCAATTAGGGAAAAATTCCCGCGAATTATAGCCAAACGTATTGAATAATAGGAAACGGCTATGACAAAAAAAACAGTGTTTCAATACTTGCCATACACAAAGCTGTACCGGCGACAGCATTGGAACACCTCGTACCAAAACAGGATTTTAACCTGTATGAATCATCACATGTACATCCCGCCATTTACATGAAGCGTTGTACCTGTAATGTAACCTGCCTCGGGTGCTGCCAAAAAAGCCACGGCATTCGCAATATCGGCCGGTGCGCCCAAGCGTCCCAGCGGAATTTGAGATAAAAGTGCCGAAGTTTGCGCTTCACCCAATGCGCGCGTCATGTCAGTTTCAATAAAACCCGGCGCAACGCAATTTACCGTAATATCGCGGCTGCCCAGCTCACGCGCCAGGGCTTTGGTCATCCCGGTGACGCCGGCTTTTGCCGCTGCATAATTGGCCTGACCAGGATTGCCGCTGGCACCGACAACCGAGGTGATATTGATTATCCGCCCCCAACGCGCTTTCATCATAGTTTTGAGTACGCCTCGCGACAAACGGAAAACCGCAGAAAGATTGGTGTTGATCACATCCGACCAATCATCATCCTTCAGGCGCATCGCCAGGTTGTCACGTGTAATACCCGCATTATTGACCAAAATGTGCGGCCCGCCTTCATTGGCTCCGATATCCGCCAACAAGGCATCGCATGCAGCGCCGTCTGTTACGTTCAGCACGACCCCGCGCCCACCAAAGTCGGCCAGCATGGCCGAAATGCTATCGGCCCCACCTTGCGACGTTGCCGTTCCAACCACCTTCGCGCCCCGTGCGGCCAGTTCAAGGGCAATGGCTTTACCAATCCCACGCGTTGCGCCGGTTACCAGCGCAACCTTTCCTTCCAGTTGCTCACTCATGATGCCCCCTTGATGGTTTCCAACACCGAATCCAGCGACGCGGGATCCGTAATCGACAGACCGACAAGATCTCGGTCGATACGCTTGGTAAGACCTGCCAGCACTTTACCCGGCCCACACTCGACAACATGGGTGACACCCTGAGCTTTCATTGCCTGCAATGTCTCGACCCAGCGCACCGGGTGCCAGGCCTGGCGAACCAACGCATTTTTGATGGCTTCAGGCTCCGCAGGAGAAGCCACATCGACATTGTTGACCAAAGGCACCTGAGGGGGCATGAGGTTGACACCGGCCAATGCGTTCTGAAGCACTTTGGCGGCAGGCTCGAGCAAGCTTGAGTGAAAAGGGGCGGAGACAGGCAAAACCAAAGCACGCTTGGCGCCTGCCTCGCGTGCCCGCTCACAAGCACGTTCCACCGCCGCCTTATGACCGGCAATCACGACTTGCGCCGGCGCGTTGTAATTTACAGCCTCGACGATCTCGCCTTGTGCGGACTCGGCGCATAACCGGCGAACCTGATCATCATCCAGCCCCAGAATCGCCGCCATTCCACCACTGCCCACCGGTACCGCTGCCTGCATGGCATCAGCACGAACACGCACAAGACGCACCGCATCGGCCAAAGTAAGCGCGTTAACCGCTGTCAGGGCGGAATACTCACCCAAACTGTGCCCTGCCACCAGGTGCGGCACCGGGCCGCCGGCATCACGCCAGGCACGGTAAACGGCAACAGACGCGCTTAACATCACTGGCTGGGTGTTGGTGGTTAAATTCAGGTCTTCAGCAGGGCCTTGAGCAATAAGCGCGGCCAGATCCTGACCCAGCGCATCAGACGCTTCGGCGAGCGCAGCCTGCACAATGGAATTACCTGACCAGGCATCCATCATACCTACGGATTGAGACCCTTGCCCCGGAAATACAAAAGCAACTTTCATGACAATTGAATTGATTTATTTGAACGCGAAATATGGCAAATTTGCGTGATTTTACATGCGGGCAAGCACAGAGCCCCAAGTGAACCCGCCACCCACACCTTGCATGAGTACCACATCCCCTTTTTTGATACGGCCGTCACGCCGAGCGACATCAAGCGCAAGCGGCACGCTGGCAGCGGAGGTGTTGGCATGTTGATCGAGTGTAATAACAATTTTTTCTGTGGGAATGCCCAACTTTTTACCCAGGAAATTAAGGATACGGACATTCGCCTGATGCGGAACCATCCAATCGACATCCGCCAAACCAACGCCGGCCGACCGACACACATCGTGCGCAGACTTAGACAATGCATTAACCGCCATTTTAAACACGGCCTGACCATCCATTCGCACAAAGGGATCACCCACTACCTGCCCGGCTTCTATACGACCGTTGGCACATAAAATGCCCTGTTGGCTGCCGTCGGCATGAAGCTCTGCGGCCAGAATGCCCGGCTCATCGGCTGCCTTGAGCACCACTGCGCCCGCACCATCGCCAAACAGCACACAAGTGCGTCGATCGTCCCAATCAAGGATACTGGAAAAGATTTCGGCGCCGATGACCAGCGCGGTACGTGCACGGCCCGCCTGAATAAACGCATCGGCAGTGGTTAACGCGTAAACAAAACCACTGCACACGGCCTGCACATCGAATGCCGCTCCCTGACGAATGCCCAATTGAGCTTGCACCAGGCATGCCGTACTGGGAAAAATGACGTCAGGCGTTGACGTAGCCACAATCAGCAAATCGATATCGGTGGGACCAACCCCCGCATCAGCCATCGCAATTTTTGCCGCCTCAGTGGCCAGCATGCTGGTTTTAACATCCGGGCCGGCGATATGCCGTTGCCGGATACCCGTGCGCTCGGTAATCCATTCATCGGAGGTTTCGACCCCCCGGGTCGCCAATTCAGCGGCCAGATCATCGTTTGACACCACACGAGGCGGCAAATAGCCCCCCGTTCCTGCTATCTTGGCATAAGGCATAGTGAAACCACTTCCATTGGATGGCAGCCTATGCTGCCCGACCCGTTACATCGTTAGACACATTCGCTTGCAGCGACTTGGCTTTGGCAAGGCTTTGATGCAAGTCATGAATTGCCGTCGTCGTTCCTTCCAGAAGGCCGTTATTTACGGCTTCCCTTGCGCGCTGCAAGGCGCAGCCAAAAGCATAAACATCCGCAGAGCCATGGCTTTTAATGACAATACCCCGCAAACCCAGCAAAGCGGCGCCATTGTAACGGCGGTTATCCACTTTCTTACGAAAACGATTCAACACCGGCGACGCAATCAGCCCCGCCAACATCGACAAAATCCCGCTTTTGAACTCAGCGCGAATCATGGTTGCCACCATACGCGCCAGGCCTTCCATGGACTTCAGAACGACATTACCCACAAAACCATCGCAAACAATGACGTCGACAGTACCTTTGCAAATATCATCGCCTTCGACATTGCCGTAAAAATTCAGACCACTGCCACGCAACAACTCAGCCGCTTGCTTAACGACTTCGTTTCCCTTGATGACTTCTTCACCTATATTCAACAAGCCAACTTTGGGCGCACTAGTGCCGTAAAGTGCACTCACCAGAGCCGTACCCATAATGGCGAACTGCAACAGATGCTGCGCTGAACAATCGACGTTGGCGCCCAAATCGAGAACAGTGGTTGCGCCGCCATGCTGATTGGGAATCGACGCGGCGATTGCCGGTCGATCAATGCCGTCGAGCGTTTTCAACACATAACGTGAAATCGCCATCCAGGCGCCGGTATTCCCAGCGGAAATGCAGGCGTCCGCGACCCCATCTTTGACCGCCTGTGCTGCAACCCGCATGGAAGAATCTTTCTTGCGGCGCAAAGCGACCTCGACCGGGTCGTCCATAGCGACGACTTCGGAGGCGGGAAGTATTTGATACCAATCGGCACGGTCGCAACCTAACCGCGCCAACTGAGACTGAATGGCGACGGCGTCACCAACCAGCAAGAAGGTGGTATCGGGAAAACGTTGCGCAAACTGGTATGAAGCGGTAACCGTAACGGAAACCCCTACATCACCGCCCATACAGTCTACGGCGATTCGAATCTTCTTATGTGGCATTAATTAGGCAACCTGACAGCAGATTGCTGAAATACCGGTTTATTCGTCGTTCTTTGTTTTCAGCACTTTACGGCCACGATAGAAACCGTTGGGGCTGATGTGATGACGAAGATGCAATTCGCCTGTGTTTGGCTCGATCGCTGTGGGAGGCGTGGTAAGAGAATCGTGCGCACGATGCATTCCGCGCTTGGACGAACTCTTTTTATTTTGTTGAACAGCCATGATGACTCCTGGTAAAGGGGTGTTTTACCCCCGGGGTTAATTCAAAATAATCAATTCTTTTTAAGCTGCTCAAGCACCGAGAATGGTGATTGACGCCTGGTTTCCTGTTCCTGGGAAGAGGCAGACCGATCTGCCTGAATTCCGTTATCCGACGGGCACTCGTGATGCTTTGGCACATAAGGCATCGCCAGGATCAGTTCGTCTTCAACAAAGCCTAGCACGCTAAACCGTTTTGACCCAACAATACGCTCGATACCGTCATCATCAAGATCGTCGGTCTCCTGCTCAGCCGGTGTTCGCACCAGCTCAACCCGGTTATCGACGTTGATATTGCAAATAAACGGACGCAGGCAACGCTGGCATTCAAGCATGGGTTCTGCGTGCGCGGTAACGTGCAAAAAGTACCGACCGGAAGCAGTGTTTTCACCTTCCAGCGTCCAGTTCACAAAGCTTTTACGCTGTGCATCAGGCTGGGCAAGCTGGCCATCCAGCATACGGGTAAACAACCCTAAAGGCGCCTGACCCTGCAAAAACGACCCCGCCCGCGCAAAACCAAGGGCGTCGATAAGTGAATCACTCACGGGTTGCTCTTTGCCTATTAAAGAAAACATTAGATAATACCGCTTTCACCACTCTTGCGTCAAACCTTCTGGAAGAACCCCGGCCTATGCGTCTGATTCTGGCATCAAGCTCACCTTACCGCCGCGCACTGCTTGAAAGACTGCGGTTGCCATTCGAAACCATTGCACCCGACATCGACGAAACTCCCCTGGAAAACGAAAGCCCGGTTGAGCTTGCTCTGCGGCTGGCGAAGGAAAAGGCAACGGTCATTGCCAAAATCAGCCCAAGTGCCGTCGTCATTGGGTCCGACCAGGTGGCGACCATTAATGGTGTCGCTATCGGCAAACCAGGCAACCATGAGCGCGCAATGAATCAGCTTAAAATGCTAAGCGGCCAGACGGTCATGTTCCACACCGCGCTGTGCGTCTCGCACGAAGGGGTAACGGAAACTGAAAATATCGTTACTCATTGCCGCTTCCGGGTGCTTAACGAAGCCGAAATTCACTATTACCTCGACCAGGAAAAACCCTACGACACGGCCGGCAGCGCCAAGGCCGAGTCTCTGGGCATCACGCTGATGGAACATATCCGCTCGGACGACCCTACCGCCATTATCGGCCTTCCGCTCATCACATTAAGCAATATGCTGCGCCGGTTTAACATTAATCCTTTGCAACCGGATTCGCCGTAACCATGCCACAGACTCTTCATTTGATCCCTGTCAGCCTGGGGGAAAGCCCCGCATCACGCTGGCTCCCTCTCGAAGCACAAACGAAGGCAAGCAAGCTTGATTACTACATCGCCGAGAACGCCAAAACCGCGCGCGCGTTCTTGAAGTTGATCGGCACCGAAAAGCCAGTACAAGACATCACCATCCACGCATTGTCCCGCAACACCGACGCTGCGCAAATACGCCAGTGGCTAAAGCAATCAGGCGTAACCGGCGACATCGGCCTGGTATCCGAAGCAGGATGCCCTGCTGTGGCCGACCCCGGCGCACTGGTCGTACAAACCGCTCATGAAATGGGAATACGGGTGGCGCCCTGGACAGGCCCCTCCTCAATCATTCTTGGGCTAATGGCAAGCGGCCTGAATGGGCAGAATTTTGTATTTCATGGCTATGCGCCTGTTGCCCCCGCTGAACGGGCACAACAGCTGCGCGCATGGGAGGCTGCGTCACGCAAAGCCCGGCAAACACAAATATTCATTGAAACACCGTACCGCAACGATGCCATGTTCGAAACCTTGATCCTGACACTTTCCGGATCTACCCGACTCTGTATCGCACGCGCCCTCACCACCGACCATGAATGGATACAAACCCACTCTATCGATGACTGGAAAAAACGGCCTGCCCCGGTTTTACAGAAACAACCCACTTTATTTCTCTTTCAGGCCTGATTCAGCAAATCATGACATGGCAAGCACCGGTGGGTAACAACCAGCCACTATTTATGGTGCCTCAATTGAATAATACGCGGCAGGCACAACAGAAATACCACGGCCAAATAAATCCACACCTCAAAAAAATCGTTTTTACCGGCCCGAACCAGCCAAAAATGCCATATCGACAACCCGATCGCGGGATAAATGCCGTAATGCAAGCGCTTCCAATTGCGCCCGAGGCGACGCATCCAGCCATAAGTAGACGTTAATGCCAGCGGCGTGAGCAATACAAACGCAACGACCCCCACCGTAATAAACCAGCGTGTCACCACATCAAGCCACATCGCTTCCAAACCAAAACCCTGCTCCCAAAAGGCCCAGCCCAGAAGGTGCAAAATCGAATAAAAATAGGCGAATAAACCTAACATGCGACGATGCTTCAACAATACCGATATCCGGGCATAGCGGCTTAATGGCGTTGCCAGCAGGACAACACATAATGCCACCAGCGCCCACTCACCAGAAGAGCGAATCAGATATTCGGGCGGGTTCGCGGTTAGCCCCCCGGTTAAACCCAGCCCCACCCACAAAAAAACCGGATACAGGCAGGCAAAAAACATCAACACCGAAATCATTATTATTTGTTAGCTTAGTAATAACGCGACAAATCCATGCCTGAATACAGCGACGCAACCTGCTCGCCGTAGCCATTGAACATTTGGGTGGGCAACCGAGGGGCAAACAAGCCTCCCGAACCAATACGCCTTTCGGTCGCCTGACTCCACCGTGGATGCGGAACATCAGGGTTCACGTTGGCGTAAAAACCATATTCGTGCGGCGCGATACGGACCCAACTGGTTTCGGGCTGCTTTTCAGTCAGGCGGATATGAACAATAGACTTGCCTGATTTAAAACCGTACTTCCAGGGGATGGCGACACGCACAGGGGCTCCATTGGCAACCGGCAGCGCTTTGCCATACACACCGAACACAAGCAGGGTAAGGGGATTCATCGCCTCATCAAGCCGCAACCCCTCTAGATAAGGCCAGTCGATAATCCGGCTGCGCAGCCCAGGCATCGCATCGGGTTGCATGTCGGTAATAAATTCCACGTATTTCGCATTGCCCGTCGGCTCCACCGCCTTCAACAAAGCTGATAACGGGTAGCCATTCCAGGGAATCACCATCGACCACCCTTCCACACAGCGCATGCGGTATACCCGTTCCTCAAGTGCCGCGAGCTTCAAAAGATCGTCCAGGTCAAACTCCTGAGGGCGCAAAACTTCGCCATCCACCTTAACTTTCCACGGCTGCAGACGCATGTCCCCGCCATACCGCGCCGGATCCTCCTTGCCGGTACCGAACTCATAAAAGTTGTTGTAGGTTGTGACGTCCTCTTCAGGCGTGAGCTTTTCGTCAGCACCAAATTCGGGATTACGTTGGCCGTAACTTATGCCCTCCCGGCCCCAAGCCTGCAGCGGCAAAGACGACAAAACACCCGCCCCCATCGCTGCTCCAACGTGCTTCAACCAAGTTCGGCGCGAGGTCCAGATGTATTCCGGTGTTATTTCAGACGGAGCAATTTGCGGTATTTTGAATCGAGACATTTCACCCACCTTCGTTTTGATTTCACGAAGCCGGGTCACCCCGACTACCGTACTACTGGAACCAGCCGCCCAGACAGCCAGTCGCTCATTTCCTCAACACTGTGAACCAACACAGTCGGCTCCGCGCCAAACAAAGTATCCACATCGTGTGCGCCATAGCTAACCGCAATACTGTCGATACCCGCGTTATGCGCCATGACAACGTCGTGCGTTGTGTCACCTACCATCACCACCCGATCCGGATCCAGACCCAAACCATGAATAATGTCGAACAACATGGTTGGATCCGGCTTTCCTTTTGCCTCATCGGCACACCGAGTCATGTCAAAATAATGCTGCAGGTTCGAAGCCTGCAACACCCGATCAAGCCCGACCCGGCCTTTCCCGGTCGCCACGGCAAGACTGACCCGTTCCTCTTTTAAGCCCGAGAGCATCTCGGGAATCCCTTCAAACAACGGAATCGTTTGATCATTTTGGAAAAAATGATGCTTGTAACGGTCCACAAATGCAGAAAGCTGGTCAGCCGGCAAATCGGGCGCCACGTGATACAGCGCGCTTTCCAACGACAAACCGATCACCCAGGCGGCCCGCTCACGAGGCGGCACCGGCAGTTGCATATCGGCGCATGCCAACTGAATCGCACTTACAATAGACTGGGTGGAATCCATTATGGTTCCGTCCCAATCAAAAATAACGGCATCATACTGTTTCAAGACATCTGCTCCAGCTCTTTAAGAAGGGCCTGACATGCAGGCGGAAGTGCGGCCTCGAGTTTCAGTATTTCACCGCCGACTGGATGAGGAATATCCAGTTTCCAGGCGTGCAGAAACATACGATTGAAACCATGCCGCGAAAAGCGGGCCCTGACTTCATCGTGGCCGTATTTGTCGTCCCCCACAATGGGATATCCACTGGCCGCCAGATGTACGCGGATCTGATGTGTCCGCCCGGTTTTCAATTCCGCCTCGACTAACGAAAAGCGACCACCGTAACGGTGCATCAAATTAATAATCGTGTGTGCCGGCTTTCCCAGGGCATCCACCTTGACTCGCCGTTCACCCGATGCGGTCAACCATTTCAACAAAGGTTGACGCAAATGCTGTCGGTCATTCTGCCAGTCTCCCTCCACCAAAGCCAGATAACGTTTGCGCCCCTTCCCTTCACGCATCATTTCATGCAAAGCCACCAGCGCAACCCGCTTTTTCGCAATAATAAGCAAACCGGACGTCTCACGATCGAGACGATGAGCAAGCTCGAGAAACTTGGCTGCCGGGCGGGCGGCACGCAACTGCTCTATGACCCCGAAGGAAACGCCGCTACCGCCATGCACGGCAACACCGGCAGGCTTGTCGATAACCAATAGGGCATCATCTTCGTAAACAACCGGAAAGCTGGCTGCCGGCGCAGGCGGCCGGGCGTTTGGATCGGCCATGCGAAACGGCGGAACGCGAACCGCATCCCCCTCCAATAGCCGATATTCTGCTTGGCACCGCCCTTTGTTCACTCGAACCTGCCCAGAGCGGATGGCTTTGTAAATATGACTTTTCGGCACCCCTTTGCAGGTTTTCAACAAAAAATTATCAATGCGCTGCCCAGCTTGCTCCGCGCCGATTTGTAACGTTTGAACGACCATATTCATGGTTTGTAAAGATTCCGGTTTGCGCATAGACAAAACAGGCATATAATCTTATTAGCCTATAGAAGCTGAAACCCACCTGCGTAGAGACGAAAGTGTTACGTCTCCGTGGGTCGCGAAAGACCATATTGTACTGCTTACGTGTTTCAGCTTCCGGGCCAATCGGTCGCCGGAGCGTCATGCGTCGGCGCAATAGCAGAAGAAGAAAAAACTGCTTTTGTGTCAGACACTGCGCCAACCGCGTGCGACGTTTTAGTCTTTGCTTCGTTACTCGAAAGTTTTAATGCACCAGATGCGCGCAAACGGCGCATCTGCTGTTCCCAGCAAATTGTTCGTCAACCACGTTAATTATTGTGAATCTGACCTTCCTGCTGCCTGAACCGTGTGCCAAGTGGCAAGTCATTCCTGCCTAACGAAAAAGGTGGACGCCCCCTGACATCGGTCAGCCGGCACTCCTTTTCTTTGCAAAACTAAACGTCTCACACCGAGTGGTCCAAGGTCGTGCGCCAGCCATGTGGCGTGCCATGACTACGGAGAAATACACTCATGAAACGCATGTTGTTCAATGCAACGCACCAAGAAGAGTTGCGCGTTGCTATTGTCGACGGTCAGAAACTCATCGACCTCGACATTGAAACCGCCGGGCGCGAACAGCGCAAAGGCAATATCTACAAAGGGGTCATCACCCGCATCGAACCAGGCCTTGAAGCATGCTTTGTCAGCTATGGCGAAGAGCGCCACGGCTTTCTACCCTTCAAGGAAATCGCACGCGGCTACTTTAAAGACGGTGTCGATGTTCGGTCTGCGCGCATCCAGGATGCGGTCTACGAAGGCCAGGAACTGATCGTTCAGGTTGAGAAAGAAGAGCGCGGCAACAAAGGCGCCGCACTGACCACTTTTGTTTCGCTGGCCGGACGCTACCTTGTTCTGATGCCGAACAATCCTCGCGGGGGTGGTGTATCACGCCGGGTGGAAGGCGAAGAACGTCAGGAACTGCGCGAAGCGATGGACCAGCTCGATGTTCCTCAAGGCATGAGTATCATCGCACGCACCGCCGGTATTGGCCGAAGCGTAGAAGAATTGCAATGGGACTTATCCTACCTGCTGCAACTCTGGACAGCGATTGACACGGCAGCAAAAGATAACGCGGCCCCAATCCTCATCTACCTTGAGTCCAGCCTGGTTATCCGCGCCATTCGCGATTATTTCTCGCCTGAAATCGGCGAAATCCTGATCGACACTGAAGAAATCGCCGAGCAAGCCACCGCGTTCATGAGCGTGGTTATGCCCGACAACGTGCAGCGGGTTAAGGTTTATAAAGACGACGTCCCGCTTTTCTCACGATTCCAGATCGAACACCAAATTGAAACCGCTTATGCCCGCACGGTACAGTTGCCGTCAGGCGGTGCCGTCGTTATTGATCACACGGAAGCATTGGTGGCGGTCGACGTCAACTCGGCACGGTCAACGCGTGGCGCCGATATCGAAGAAACGGCCATGCGAACCAATCTGGAAGCGGCCGACGAAGTTGCCCGTCAGCTTCGTTTGCGCGACCTTGGCGGCCTGATCGTCATTGACTTCATCGACATGGAAGACAACAAGAACCAGCGTCTTGTTGAACAACGCCTGCGCGATGCCTTGCACTTTGACCGCGCCCGGGTCCAAATGGGCAAAATTTCCCGTTTCGGCCTCATGGAGCTGTCGCGACAGCGGCTGCGCCCTGCATTGAACGAGGGCTCTCACATTACTTGCCCTCGCTGCAACGGCACCGGCGTCATCCGCGACGCAGAGTCCAGTGCACTTCACGTACTGCGCCTGTTGCAAGAAGAAGCCATGAAAGAACACACGGCCGCCTTGCATGCACAGGTACCGGTCGATGTTGCCACGTTCCTGCTGAACGAAAAGCGCGCCGACATCACCAAAATCGAATCGCGCCTGAAGGTTAACCTGGTTCTGATTCCCAACAAGAACCTGGAAACACCTCATCACCACATTGAGCGTTTGCGGCACGACGATCCTCGCCTGGACAATGCCGTCACCAGTTTCCAGCTGGTGGAAGCGCCTGACACCGACATTAGCTATCCGGGCAGCAAAGAAACTGATAGCAAGCCACGTCAGGAAGCCATTGTTAAAAGCATTACTCACGCACAGCCGGCGCCGGTAGTAGCGGTAACGGCTCCTACGGCAGTTACCGGAACGATTGCTTCGGGCCAATCTGCTGCGCAACAGGCAACCAGTTTGTTCAAACGCCTGATGAATTGGCTCAGCGGTACAGGAAGCACCAGTAGTACCCAGGCTGCTTCAACCCCTGAAGCGAGCGAAGAATCGAAAGAAAAAACTGAACACCGGTCACGGCGTCGCGGCGGACGAGGACGTCGTCGTAACGAAAATGACACGACGGCTGAAAAAACATCTCACCAACAAGGTGGGCGTCGGGCACGACATCGGTCGGAAGAAAACGATTCAAAAGAAACGTCCGATACGGTCGTAGCAAAAGACAACACGTCCGATGACAGCCAAAATGAAGAGCGCACCAGCTCAAATCGACGTGGGCGCCGCGGGCGTGGGCGAAACCGGCGTGATCGCAACGACCCCGCGGTTGATCAAAACGCGCAGTCAAACAATGACGCTGCCGAAACAACCGACACGCCAACAGCAGGGTCAGAACGGCCGCAGGCAAAAAACGCGCAACACCACGACAACGAACAAGAAGATCAGGCAATTGAGGCGGATAACGACAACGCTTCTGCCGACACGCACGATACCGGTACCGAACGCAAGCGCCGTCGTCGTCGTAGTCGTCGCGGGCGTCGCAGCTCTGCGGAAACCGGAGCAGCAAGCGCCGAGTCGAATACTGATCTCTCAGCGGATCAGAATACGGAAACACAAACAGCCAAAACCACTTCAGAACCGGTAGCCGTTCCTGCACCTGTTACCAATCAAGAACAGGCAGACACCGCCAAACTTGAAGCGGCTGAAGAAACTGCTAATGCTTCTGAGTCAACCGCTCAGGAAACATCAAGGGTTCAAGAAGCGCCAACGGCTCAAAAAGTACCTGCCGTTGCTCAAGAGGAAACCCCGGCAAATGTTGAGCCTGTTGAAGCTGCCAAGCCTGAGGCACAGCCTGACGCAGCAAAACAGAACGCGGAAGTCGTTCAAACGGGTGAGGTACTCACCGCCGACACCGAAAACGGAACTGAAGTGGCCACAGAAGCCGTCACCGAGCCGTCTGAGACCGAGGCGAAAGAGCAACCGCAACAAGTATCAACGGCAACGCACAAAGCCAATGGCTTGCATCACCCCAAGGTTGCCGATACAGGTTCCTCGCTCAAAGACCTTGTTGCCTCATCGGGGCTGCAACTGGTGGAAACACGTCCTGATGCTGTCAAGCCTCAAAACAGTGCGCCCACTGCAGCATCTGCTTCACTAGGCCGACCACGTAAATCGGCGGTCGTCATTCACGACGAGTCTTTACAACAAGTCGAAACGAGCGCTAAGTAATAATCTTTTGAAGCGACAAAAAATGGCCGGGAAACCATATGGTTTTCCGGCCATTTTTTTACTTAATAACAAACGCTCATTCCGTACGCGCGATTGCCTCAACGGGTTGGCGGGTTAGCAACGCCAGGATATGCGCGAGCTCCTTGCGCATATCACGACGATCAACCACACAATCAATCGCACCTTTCTCAAGCAGGAATTCCGCGCGCTGAAAGCCCTCAGGCAGTTTTTCCCTAACTGTCTGCTCAATCACCCGGGGACCGGCAAAACCAATTAATGCCTTGGGCTCCGCCACCACCACATCGCCCATAAAAGCAAAACTGGCGGATACCCCGCCCATTGTCGGGTCGGTAAGAACACTAATAAACGGCAATCCTTCTTGCGACAGACGTGTGAGCATGGCATTCGTTTTAGCCATTTGCATGAGCGAAAACAAGCTTTCCTGCATGCGCGCTCCACCCGAGGCAGCCACACAAATAAACGGGCAGCGTAAACGAATCGCTTCTTGTACGCCTCTAACAAAACGCTCGCCCACTACCGAGCCCATTGAGCCACCCATGAACTCGAACTCAAAGCACGACAGCACGACAGGTAATGTAAGAATCCGTCCGCTCACGACCACCATTGCTTCAGTTTCACCTGTTTGCCGGGTGGCCTGGATCACCCTGTCGGGATACTTTTTGGAGTCTTTGAATTTCAAAGGATCGACGGGCCGGGTATTTTCACCGATCTCTACCCGCCCATCCGGGTCGAGCAAAGCATCAATACGCCGGCGCGCGCCGATTCTCATGTGGTGACTGCAATTGGGACAAACATTCAGCGTTGCCGCCAGGTCGTCTTTATAGAGTACCGATTCGCAGCCCGGGCACTTAACCCACAAGCCCTCTGGGACACGCCGCGAATTAGCATCATTGTTCCGGTTAATCCGTGGCGGCAGAATTTTGTCAATCCAGCTCATTGTAATTTTCCTGATTGAAGTTTTATTGTTTAACCGAGTGCCTGACGAATCCCCGCCAACCACGCTCCGGCTGCCTTGACTGCGGCCTGATCGGCCTCATGACCATTTGCCCGGGCCACGGCCTCTTCCATGGTTTCAATCAATTTACTGCCAATAATAACGGCATCGCACACCTGCCCCACACGCTGCGCGCTTTGTGCATCGCGAATGCCAAAGCCCACCCCGATAGGAATGGAAACATGACGGCGAATCGCCTGCACACGTTGCTCAACCTCGGAAAGATCGATAGTGGCAGCGCCGGTTACCCCTTTCAACGACACATAGTACACATATCCGCGCGCGATTTCGGCAACTTTTTGAATTCGCGCATCGGTAGATGTGGGGGCCAATAAAAATATAGGAGCAACGTCGACGTCGTCTAGATAGCGGGCGAACTCAAGCATTTCCTCAGGTGGGTAATCAACAACCAACACGCCGTCCACGCCCACTTCCTGCGCTTTCCGGGCGAACTCAAGCTGCCCGTAACGTTCAACCGGATTGGCATAACCCATTAACACCACCGGTGTTGTTTTATCACTTTCCCTGAACGCCTGAACCATGTCGAAAACATGGCGCATCCCAACCCCTTTTTCAATGGCACGCTGGGTTGCACGTTGCACTACCGGGCCATCGGCCATCGGGTCGGAAAAGGGCACACCTAACTCAATAACGTCGGCGCCGGCCGCAACAAGCGCGTGCATGAGCGGAACCGTTGCCTGTGGCGAGGGATCGCCTGCCGTGATGTAGGGGATGAGCGCCGCCCGCCCCTTCGTTTTCGCGAAGGCCGCTGCCAAACGATCAGCTTGGGCTTGTGTTACCTGACTCATAATTTGATTCCGCTCATTTCAGCCACGGTGTGCATATCTTTATCGCCCCGACCGGACAAATTCACCAAAATAATTTTATCTTTCGACAACGTGGGTGCCAGCTTGACGGCGTGCGCAATGGCATGGGAAGACTCCAGCGCCGGCATGATGCCCTCGGTACGGCAGCACGTGTGAAATGCTTCCAACGCCTCGGCATCCGTGATGCCAACATACTCGGCACGCTTTGAATCTTTCAACCAGGCGTGTTCAGGCCCGACACCGGGGTAGTCAAGCCCGGCGGAGATTGAGTGTGTTTCCTGAATCTGGCCATGCTCGTCTTGCATAATGTAAGTGCGATTACCGTGCAGAACCCCCACCACTCCGGCATTAAGAGACGCAGCATGGCGGCCGGTATCAAGCCCGTCGCCCGCCGCCTCAACACCAATCAGCTTCACATTCGACTCGTTGATATAGGGGTAAAAAATGCCCATGGCGTTGGAGCCACCACCGACCGACGCCAACACGTAATCCGGCTGACGACCCGCGTATTCCGGCATTTGTGCAAGACATTCAGTGCCGATAACAGATTGGAAATCACGTACCATCGCGGGGTAAGGATGCGGCCCCGCAACCGTTCCGATAATGTAAAAGGTGTTTTCGACGTTGGTGACCCAATCGCGCATGGCTTCGTTCAGAGCGTCTTTCAATGTACGCGAGCCGGACTCTACCGGCACGACTGTGGCGCCCAGCAGCTTCATTCGATATACGTTGGACGCTTGACGACGGACATCTTCACTACCCATGTATACAACGCACTCGAGACCATAACGTGCTGCTACGGTTGCCGTGGCCACGCCATGCTGCCCTGCACCGGTTTCGGCAATGATTCGAGGTTTGCCCATACGTCTGGCCAACAATATCTGCCCGATGCAGTTGTTGATCTTGTGCGCCCCCGTGTGATTGAGGTCTTCGCGTTTGAACCAGATTTGGGCGCCCCCGAGCTCTTCCGACCATCGCTTGGCGTGATAAACCGGACTGGGCCGCCCCACAAAATGCTTTAGCTCGTAATCGAACTCACGCAGAAAGTCGGGATCTTCTTTGAATTTGTCATAAGCCTGACGCAGCTCGTCGAGTGCGTGCACCAGGGTTTCGGCAACAAACGAACCACCGTAGGGCCCGAAATGCCCTTTTTCGTCTGGGAACTGATAAGGTTTCAAGGAATAACTCTCTGGTTGGGCCGGTATTAGCGGCTTAATAACAACTTAGGGCCATTTTAACAGCGACCGAACTTTCTCGCGGAACCCACGCAGTTACAAGCGGGTCGCGCTAAAGCCTGGAATTTCATTCAGGGCGGTCAACGCGCGTGTGATTTGATCACCATTTTGCACTTCAACGGTAAAAATCATATGAGCCAACGAACGACGGCTTTGCGTATTGACACCAATTACATTTAAACGAAGACGACCGAAAACATCGGTAATGTCTCTCAAAAGATTCAGGCGATCCGGAGCATGAATACTGACGGTAACCGGATAAACGCGATCCTGGGTGTCGCCCCAACTCACCTCAATAATACGCTCCGGGTGCTTGATGGCGAGTGCCGAGAAGGCCTGGCAGTCGGACCGGTGAATCGATACACCGCGCCCTCTTGTAACGAACCCGCGAATATCATCGGGTGGAGCCGGGCGGCAACAGCGTGCCAACTGTGTCATGAGTGAATCAACGCCCACAACCAGTACACCGCTCTTACCCGACCGGGTAACGTTATCCGCCGTGCCTTCCAATTGAAGTCGTTCCGGGCCAACAGGTGTGGTTTCGCTTACGCTCCCATCACGTTCCTGACGAAAATGTTGATCAATATGGCGCAGGCTGAATTCATCTTTCGCCACCGCAACATACAGATCATCAGCACGGGCGAAACCCAATTGGTCTGCCAATTGCTCCTGGTTGACAGCAGTTTTGCCAAGTCGCTGCAACTCCCGCTCAACCAGCGCATGCCCCTGAGCGATACGTTCCTGCAGCTCAATGGCATTAAACCAGGCCCGAACCTTGGCGCGAGAACGGTTGCTGGCCAGATAACCCAGTTGCGTGTTCAGCCAATCACGCGACGGCCCCCCCGACTTTGCCGTGATGATTTCAACGGTTTGGCCAGTTTGCAGATTTGTCAGCAGTGGCACCATCTGGCCATCCACCCGGGCGCCGCGGCAGCGATGGCCCAAATCAGTATGCAGCGCATAAGCAAAATCAACCGGTGTCGCGCCGGCCGGCAACTCAATAACACGCGCCTGCGGCGTTAAAACGTAGATTCGCTCATCTGCCGCAGGTTTTGCAGCACTTGCAGTCGAACTTTTCTCTGGCGACGCCTCTTGTGGGGACGCATCGTCGGCTTTGCCCCAGGACAATAGCTGACGCATCCAGGCCACTTTACGATCGTACTCCGAGGCGGCAACCTGCGTTCCACCTTTGGGTCCCGCCTCTTTATAACGCCAATGCGCGGCCATACCGTATTCCGCAAATTGATGCATCTCGTGGGTGCGAATCTGCACTTCAAACGGCTTGCCATCGGCATCTGCAACAACCGTATGCAAAGACCGGTAACCATTCGGCTTGGGCCTCGAAATGTAATCATCAAATTCTTCGCTGATCGGACTCCACATGGAATGCACGAGGGCAAGTGCTGCATAACAATCGCGCTCATCATTCACAATCACCCGCAATGCACGCAAATCATACAGTTGCCCGAAAGACAACTGTTTGTTGCGCATCTTGTTCCAGATGCTGTAAATGTGTTTGGGACGCCCCGACACATCGGCCTGCACCCCCTCGTCTTTCAAAGCCTGCCTAAGCCGGCTTACGACCCGGTCAATAAACTGCTCGCGCTCAACCCGCTTCTCCTCCAGCTCCTTGGCAATCATTTTGTACGTTTCAGGCTGCAAAAAACGAAAAGCCAGATCTTCAATTTCCCACTTTAACTGCCAAATTCCAAGGCGGTTGGCCAACGGCGCATACAGCTCCATGGTTTCCTGGGCCAGATTCGGAGGACATACTGTTTTGGAACTAGCGAACCAACGCAACGTTTGCAACCGGGAAGCCAGGCGCAACAGAACGATTCGCAAATCGGCCGCCATGGCAAGCAACATTTTGCGCTGCAGTTCTCTTTGATCTACACCGGTTCGTGGGTCATCAGTATTAAGCCTGGCCATCCTGCTCATACCAAGCAGCTTTCGGGCTCCCTGAACCAAAGACGCGATCTCGCTGCCAAATTTTTTTACCAGTGGATCTTTACGCCCCGTTAAAAAAGCGTCTTCCGACGAAATAGATGCAAGCACTGCACTTGCACGCGTCGCCGCATCGGCTTTCATTTCCGCCAGGATACAAACTACGGCCGCGGCATGCGTATCCAGTGGCTCACCAGTGCTTGCACGCTGCCCTTCAAGCAAAGGTTGGGCGGTGCGCACGGCCTGAACCAGCAGCGCATGCCCCGGGGGATCAAGACCTTCGGCTGCTTGTGCCAGCCAAACAGCGTTGAATGGCGCTTGCAGCCCAGCGTTATCACCAGACTCAGACGTCACGCTTCACCTCATGCTCAAACAGGCGGCAATTGAAACACCTGCCGCAAATAAGCCAAGTAGGCTGGGTCATCACACATTGTTTTTTCGGGTGCGTCGGACACTTTGGCAACAGGCTGCCCATTGCAACGCACCATTTTCATCACAATTTGCAGTGGTTCATGACCCAGATCGTTAGTCAGATTGGTACCAATTCCAAACGATACTTTACAACGACCCGAAAACTGCTTGGCCAACTCAATAGCGCGCGGAAAAGTTAATGCGTCGGAAAAAACCAACGTTTTGGTTCGTGGATCGACCCGATTGGCGACGTAATGCGCCAGCAGGCGTTCACCCCACTGGAAAGGGTCGCCGGAATCATGACGCGCACCGTCGAACAATTTGCAGAAATACATATCGAAATCGCGCAGGAAAGCGTCCATACCATATACGTCAGACAACGCAATCCCCAAGTCGCCCCGGTATTCCTTCGCCCAGGTCTCAAGCGCAAAAACCTGTGAGTCGCGCAAACGCGGCCCTAATGCCTGGCACGCCTGCAGATACTCGTGCCCCATGGTACCCAAAGGGGTCACGCCATGCTTTCGCGCCAGAAATATATTGCTCGTCCCGGCGAAATGCGCGCCCATTTGAGCGTGCATCGTTTCCACCACTTCATCGTGCCATTGTTTGGAAAACCGGCGACGCGTGCCGTACTCTGCAACGCGGAAATCCGCCAGTGCCGGATCATCTATCACGAGGTTCATTTTCTTGCGTAGCCGGCGGCGCCCTTCATCCCAGCCGGGTTCTTTGCAGGTATTGCGAAAAAATACTTCATTCACAATGGCCAGAACAGGTATTTCGAACAGAATGGTGTGCAGCCACGACCCCTTCACGGAAATGGCGATTTCGCCGGGAAGCTCGCCATGATCAATATGAATACATTTTTCGGGCAAATGAAACAACCCGAGAAAATCAACAAAATCACTTTTAATAAACCGCAGCCCGCGCAAATAATCGAGTTCATCCTCGGTAAATTCCAATTGACACAAGGCATGCACCTCTTCACGGATTTCATCGAGATAAGGCGCCAAATTGACGTTGGGCGTGCGACATTTATACCGATACTCCACCTGCGCAGCAGGAAAATGATGCAAAACCACTTGCATCATGGTGAATTTATATAGGTCGGTATCCAAAAGTGATGTAATGATCATGTGTTCGCTTGCGCTGCCTACGCGGGTTGCCTTCCGGGTAATTGAATCATTATTAGGTAAAATGACCGTAAGGGGTTTTACCCAATGTATCAAAACAGGCATTGTAATGTTTAACCTGGCATCTCACATTGCGGTCGCGCAAGGTAGTCGTCACAAACCTGAATGTCATTTTTGCCGGAGTCTCTGAATGACCCACATGGTTACCGAAAACTGTATTAAATGTAAGTACACTGATTGTGTCGACGTCTGCCCTGTCGACTGCTTCCGGGAAGGGCCTAATTTTCTCGTTATCGACCCCGACGAATGCATCGACTGCGCGGTGTGTGTACCTGAGTGCCCGGCCAACGCCATTTTCGCGGAAGAAGATGTTCCTGCCGACCAGGTTCGCTTTATCCAGATCAATGCAGATCTTTCCCCGGAATTCGGGCCCATAAACCGCTCGAAAGGCGGCTTGCCCGACGCCGATGAATGGAATGGGGTTGAAGGTAAAGAACAGTATCTGGAAAGATAGGGCATGACTGAACAGAAATACACACGCCAGAAAGTTTTACAAGTTCGTGAGTGGGTACCGGGAAAGTTGCTATCCATCAAGGTAAGCCGCCCAGACAACTTCAAGTTCAAAGGTGGCCAATACGCACGTCTTGGGCTATCGAACAAAATCGAAACAGACACCGAACCTTCAATCTGGCGGGCGTATTCAATGGTGAATGGGCCTGACCAGACACCACTGGAGTTTTATTCCATTGTCGTACCCGAAGGTGAGTTCAGCCCTCGTTTGGCCGCCCTGAATCCGGGCGACACCATTTACATCGACAACACGGTTTTCGGCTTTTTAACGGCCGACCGCTTTGAACCGGGTGGTACGCTGTGGATGATCGCCACTGGAACCGGGCTGTCGGCGTACCTGTCGATGCTGAACGATCCCGCCACATGGGCCGCGTTCGATCAAATCATCCTGATCCACGGCGTACGCACCAAAGACGAACTTGCTTACAGCGAAGAAATACGCCAGTGGCAGGCTAATAGCGGCACGCAAGCCTTGCCGGCAACGTTTGTCTACCTTGCCATCCCAACCCGTGAATCCATACCCGGCGTTCCACAGGAACGCATTACCACGCTTATCGAGAATGGCGAGCTTGAAAAACTGGCACACTGCCCGTTAGACCCTGACCGCAACAAAATCATGCTTTGCGGAAACCCTGAAATGCTGGCCGACGCCCGCGCCATACTGAAGAAAAAAGGCTTTGCCGTCGGCCGACGCGGCAACCCGGGCAATCTTGCTGTTGAAAATTACTGGTAAACCCATACCCTGTCACAAAAAGGAAACCACTCGCAATGCTTTACGACCTACACGAATTGCAACGCACTTTTCTCATGCCGCTCGTTTCCTTTACCGGTCAGGGCTCGCAACTGTTTACCCACCCATACAGCCCCCTATCGTACACGCCGGTTTCGCGCCATATTGCCGCAACATACGAGCTCATGCACCGATTGGGCAAGGCGTATGAGAAGCCAGAATGGGACATTGACCACACGGTCATCGACGGAAAAAAAATTCCGGTAGAACCACAAAGCGTCAAAGAACGCCCGTTTTGCAAGCTCATCCATTTCAAGCGTCAGGAACCAGCCGACCGAAACCTGCCAACCGTGCTACTGGTTGCGCCCTTATCCGGACATCACGCCACGCTGTTAAGAGACACAGTAAAGTCGTTTTTACCTGCGCATGAGGTATACATTACCGATTGGATCGATGCCCGCATGGTCTCGCTGCGCGACGGCCCTTTTCATTTACATGATTACGTAAACTATATTCGTGATTTCCTGCATTACCTGGGGCCCGGCGCACATGTGGTGTCGGTATGCCAACCCACTGTTCCCGTACTGGGCGCAGTGTCGCTTATGGCTGCGGACAGTGACCCATGCCTGCCGGTTAGCATGACCCTTATGGGCGGCCCAATCGATGCGCGGGAATCTCCCACGCAAGTTAACCGTCTTGCCACAACGCAGTCACACTCCTGGTTCGAAAACAACCTGATTCATCGCGTTCCGGCCAAATACCCCGGTGCCGGCCGTCGGGTTTACCCCGGCTTTCTGCAGCATGCAGGGTTTATCGCCATGAATCCGGATCGCCACATGGAATCGCATTACGATTTCTATCTGGACTTGGTCAAGGGTGACGATGACGACGCTGAGTCGCACCGTCGTTTCTACGATGAATATAACGCCGTTCTCGACATGCCGGCTGAGTTCTATCTGGACACAATCGATATCGTATTCCAACAACACCTTCTGCCGCGTGGGTGCTGGGATGTACAAGGAGAGCGTGTTGATCCGGGAAAAATCAAGGGCGTCCACTTGTTAACCATTGAGGGCGAACTCGACGATATTTCCGGACAAGGTCAAACGCATGCCGCACATGAACTGTGCACCGCCATTCCCGCCAAGCACAAACATCGTTACACCGCAGCGGGTTCAGGGCATTACGGTATATTTTCCGGCCGGCGCTGGAGGAATGTTATTTATCCGGAACTGGCTCAATTCATTGCCAATGCACGCCCAGCTTCATGAACCAGAACGCGCTTGTTGAACAAGTCGATGCAATTTTGCCGCAAACGCAATGCACGCAATGCGGGTACAACGGCTGCCTGCCCTATGCGCAAGCCATTGTCACCGAGCATGCACCCATCAATCGATGCCCCCCTGGTGGGGACGCCGGCATTGAGGCGTTGTCTCGCTTGTTGAACCGCGCTGTTACCACACTGGACACAAACTGCGGGCAGCCCGAACCACTGCAAGTGGCCCAAATCGACGAGGCGCACTGCATTGGTTGCACCCTGTGCATCCAGGCTTGCCCAACCGACGCCATTGTGGGCGCTTCAAAACTGATGCACACCGTCCTACCCGACTCCTGTACGGGATGCAAACTTTGCGTCGCCCCATGCCCGGTAGACTGTATTAATATGGTTCCGGCTGAGCGGGAATGGACTGCCGAAGATGCCGACAAAGCACGTACAAACACCCGGCGTCGCGAAGCGCGGCTAAAACGCAAGCATCCTGAAGACCAACCACTGGCTGCACGCACGCTCAGCAACAAGGCTGCACTAACCGCTTCTGCCAACAATGATGCAGAAGCCCGCAAAAAAACTATTGCTGATGCCTTGGCACGTGCACGGGCCAGACGCCGGGGCGAAACAGCGTGAATCAACAAAAACGCAAAGCTATCTTTGCCCGCTTGCAAGCCGCCAATCCCACCCCCACCACCGAACTGGAGTATGACACTCATTTCCAGTTACTGATTGCCGTCATCCTATCGGCGCAAGCAACCGACAAATCAGTCAATCTTGCCACCGCCCGTTTCTTTCCTGAGTTCGGAACACCCGAAGGTATTTTGTCTCTGGGGCTGAAAGGCCTAACTGAAAAAATCAAATCAATTGGGCTTTATCGAACCAAAGCTGAAAATGTGATCAAAACGTGCCGGATCCTTTTGGAACAACACAAGGGCCAAGTGCCTGAAGATCGCGCGGCACTTGAAGCGCTGCCCGGAGTAGGCCGAAAAACGGCTAATGTCGTACTCAACACGGCCTTTGGTCATCCCACTATCGCAGTTGATACGCATATTTTCCGTGTCGCCAACCGCACACGCCTGGCCCAGGGCAAAACGGTGCTGGATGTTGAAAGAAAACTGGAAAAGATAGTTCCGCAGGAATACAAGCTGGACGCACATCATTGGCTGATTTTGCATGGTCGCTACGTATGTCTGGCACGTAAACCCAAATGCAGGCAATGCGGCATTAACGATTTATGTGAATACAAAGAAAAATCAGGGATTGTCCCGCTATGACAAACCCTCATTTGCTTTTGGTTCGAGTCCCGTCATACTGACGTCTGGCTGAACACTGTTCTGTATTTCACAAGCAATCATAAGGGGGTTGCATGGCGCACCCTGCCCTCGAAATCAAAAACCTGAATGCGTGGTACGACGACCATACCCACGTCCTCAAAGGCATCGATCTTACCGTCATGCCCGGCCAGGTTATTGGTTTACTCGGCGACAATGGCTCCGGCCGTACAACCACGCTTCGCTCACTTCTCGGCCTAACGGGCACCAGAACCGGTTCAGTGAAAGTCAACGGTGTTGAGTCCATTCATATGCCCCCACAGAAAATCGCCCATTTAGGTATAAGTTACGGGCCCGACGAACACACGCTTGCCGAAGACCTAAGCTGCGAAGAAAACCTGCTCAAACCAATGCAGGCAACGGAGACACTGGGCGGGGGGATGTCATTGGCGGGCATTTACGAACTCATGCCGCTTTTACGACATTTCCGGCATCACCCCGTGGCACATTTATCAACGCCTGAAAGGCAATTACTTGCTGTTGCAAAAGTATTGCGGCAGGGAACCAACATACTGTTGCTCGACGAAATCAGTGACAGCATTACGCCCAATATTGCTCACATTCTCAGCCACGCCATTAGCACACTGAAAACACAGGGCTACACCATTGTCATGGCGGATCATCAACCGGGGGCTGCCGCCCAGGTTACCGACTATTTTCACGTCATTAAAAATGGGCAGCTACTGAATAGTTTTTCACCGGCGCCTTCCTGGGACGAGCTGGAAACACCACCTGCGCCCCCGCCAGCCGCATCCCCTATGCCGCTTCAGCCTTCTTGTTCCCCAGCCCCAGATAGCTCTCGATAACACGCGGATTGTCGCTAAGCTCTTTGGCCGGCCCCTCAAGAATCACTTCGCCTGTTTCCAGCACATAGCCGTAATCAGCCACCTGCAAGGCAGCACGGGCGTTTTGCTCGACCAGCAAAATCGAAACGCCAGTCTGCCGCAACCGCGCGATAATTTGAAAAATTTCACGCACAATCCGCGGCGCCAGACCAAGGCTAGGCTCGTCAAGCATCAGCAATTCCGGTTGCGCCATTAGCGCGCGCCCCACTGCAAGCATTTGCCGTTCACCGCCGGAAAGCGTGCCGGCATGCTGTATGCGACGCTCCTTCAAGCGGGGAAAAAGCTCGTAAACCTCATCGATTTTATCTTTCCAGCCCGTTTTGCCGGCGCGGTAAAGACGAAAGCCACCCAATAACAGATTGTCTTCAACAGACATACTGCCGAATAATTCGCGCGTTTCAGGAACAAGGGAAATGCCATGCGCCACCCTTTGTTCAACCTGCCAACCGGAAATATCACGGTCGCGATAACGCACTTCCCCCGTGCAGTGTCCATTACTGGGCAAGGAACCCATAAGCGAGTTCAGCAAGGTCGACTTACCCGCGCCGTTGCCCCCGATTACGGTAACAATATGACCTTGGGCCACTTTGATACTCGCCTCATTCAGAGCAGTCACCTTGCCATACTGTGATGTAAGGCTGTTCACCTGCAAGACCAGATTTTCCGTTGCACTCATGCCACACCCCCTGCCGTTGCCGACGCGTGTCCATCGACACCGTCGTCCAGATCAAGCCCTTCTTCAATGCCCCCCAGGTACGCCTCAAGCACTGCCGGGTTCTTCTGGATTTCTTCGGGACGACCCTCAGCAATTTTGGTACCGAAGTCCATTACCACCAAATGATCGGTAAGGTTCATCACGAAATCCATATCGTGCTCAACCAAGAGAATACTCATGCCCTCGTTACGCAGTTGATCCAGCACTTTCGCCAACTCCTGCTTTTCTTTGTAACGCAGGCCCGCCGCAGGCTCATCGAGCAGCAGCAACACGGGGTCCGCCGCCAAAGCACGCGCAATTTCGAGAATACGTTGTTGCCCCAGCGCCAGATTGCCGGCCTCTTCATACAGGTGATCGCCCAGGCCCACACGCTCAAGCTGAACAGCCGCTTCGTGAAGTAGCTCGGCTTCACTCTTGCGTTCGGTATGTAGCGTGGCCGACACCACCCCCACGTTGCGGCGCAAATGCGCACCAATTGCCACGTTTTCGAGGACGGTCATGGTAGGCAGTAACTGAACATGCTGAAACGTACGGCCGACGCCCAGTTTTGCAATTTCGCGTGAACGCAGCTTTTCAAGCTGATGGCCCATAAAATTGACCGCCCCGCTGGTAACCGGCAAAACGCCTGTTATTAGATTAAACGTCGTGCTTTTACCCGCACCGTTAGGGCCGATCAGACCCATGATTTCGCCGGCCTTCAGTTTGAAACTGATGTCGTTAACAGCAACCAACCCCCCGAACTCTTTGCGGGCACCTTCAACCTCAAGCACCAACTTGCCTTGCTCGGGCCGAGTGCGTTGCGGCAGTTGCTCCGCCTTGGGCGGCGGCGCCATGCGGCGGGTTGCGCCTTGCCCAGTAACACTATTCCACGCAGACGCAATCAATGGCCATATGCCATCGCGCGCATATTGCAGCACCAACACCATCAGAACCCCAAACACAACCAGCTCGAAGTTCGCAGTCGTGTCGAGAATAGCAGGCAGGACATTCTGAATTTGGTCTTTCAGTGTGAGGATAGCTCCGGAACCAACGATAGCACCCCAAACACTGCTGCTCCCCCCTACCACGGCCATGAACAAATACTCAATACCGTAGTTCAAACCGAAAGGACTCGGGCTAACCGCACGCTGCATATGTGCATACAACCATCCCGAAAGACAAGCCAACAAAGCGGCATAAACAAAAATAATAATTTTGTACGATGCCATGTTGATGCCGAAAGACTCGGCCATAACCGAACCACTCTTGAGGGCACGAATGGCTCGCCCCGGGCGGGAGCTCAGCAGGTTATACGTACCCCACATGGCCAACAGTACGCAGACCCAGATCAAATAGAAAATTTCGCGTCCGCTGTCCAGCGAGAGGCCAAACACATTAACGGGCTGAATGCCTGCAATCCCGTCGTACTGGCCCAAAAACGCCATGTTCCCGAACAGGTAATAAAGCGACAAACCCCAGGCAATGGTGCCCAACGGCAAATAGTGCCCTGACAAGCGCAACGTAATGGCACCAAGCACATAAGCAACGACCAGCGTCAGTACCAAGCCGATGATAAGCGCCAGCCAGGGAGACCAGCCAGCTGCCGTGGTGAGGTAAGCGGTGGTGTAAGCACCCAGACCCACAAAAGCCGCCTGACCGAAAGACGTTAACCCGCCCACACCCGTAAGCAGCACAAGCCCTAAAACGACCAAAGAGGCGAGGCCAATGTAATTCAACTGCGTGACCCAGAATTCCGGGGTGGCCGACCATTGCGGCACAAACGCCATAAAAACAACGAAGAGAATAAGTATGAGTCGGTTCATGGCATTAATCCTCGTCGTCGTGATGATGAGTGCCGAACGAACGCCACAACAGCACAGGAATGATCAGTGTAAACACAATAACCTCTTTGTAAGCACTGGCCCAGAACGATGAAAATGCCTCGAGAATACCGACAAAAAGCGCACCGACGGCAGTAACGGGGTAGCTGACCAAACCACCGATAATGGCGGCGACAAAACCCTTAAGGCCAATCAAAAAGCCGGTGTCGTAATAAATGGTGGTTACCGGTGCAATGAGCATGCCGGACAACGCGCCAATCGCCGCTGCAAGCGTGAATGTAAGACTGCCCGACATATTGGTGCTAATCCCCATGAGGCGCGCTCCGCGCCGATTCACGGCTGTTGCCCGCAACGCACGACCATACAGGGTTTTACCGAAAAACAGCCACAATGCAATGATGAGGACCGCTGCCGTGCCCAATACGAAGAAGGTTTGTGCCGACCAGGAAATAACCCCCATGGACACCTCACCTTCCAGGAAGGCTGGAGTACGCCACCCTTCGGCACCGAAAAACACAAGACCCAGGCCCAACATGGCGAAATGAACCGCAACGGAGATAATGAGCAAAACCAATACACTGGCTTCCGCCACTGGCTGGTAGGCAATGCGATAGATCATCGGACCCAACGGAATGACCAGCGCCAGCGCAAACACGACATTCAACCAGAGCGGCGTTGTTTCGCTAATGACATAGGGCGCCAATAAATATAATGCAATGGGCAGCACCAGCGAGCCAAGGGCCGCCCGGGGCAGTGTCGACCAGTCTTTATTGCGCGCCGCCGACAAGAGCTGCATCAGGAATGTCACCACCCCCGCAATAAGCAACATGGCTACGGTACCGGGAATTTGCCCATTCACCATGAACGCCAATGTAAGCGCCCCGTAGGCCACAAACTCGCCCTGGGGAATGAAAATAACCCGGGTAACGGCAAAAACCAGCACCAGCGCGAGCCCAAGCAGCGCATACACTGCACCATTCAGAACCCCGTCTTGGAGCAAAATAAGAAAAATTGTTGAGTCCATCTACAACACCAAAAAAAAGACAACAAAGTGTCTTGACGTAGAAAAGTCGCTCATGAAACAGCGTGCACCTAATATTCGCAAACCAGCTTACTTTCTAAACCTAAAGAATTATGCCTAATTCATCACGCAGTGTCTTTACGGGGTTTCCCTGTTGTCTTTATCAAAGTCGTTTAACATTAGAGTTCACGTTGCATCGATGTTACTGGTACTAAAAGGCTCAGAATGGAAAAAATTCGCAAGTCGGAAACCGAATGGCGGGCGCAACTTACGCCCGAAGAATACTATGTTACCCGCGAAAAAGGCACGGAACGTGCCTTCACAGGCCGATATTGGAACACAACCGAAGCGGGAATCTATCGATGCGTGGGTTGCGGCACACCTCTGTTTGCTTCCGATACCAAGTTTGACGCGGGATGCGGCTGGCCGAGCTATTTTGCCCCAATCAATCCCGAACTGATTCTGGAAGAGACGGATACGTCGCACGGCATGCTTCGTACCGAGGTCATCTGCAAAGTGTGCGATTCACATCTTGGCCATGTATTTCCCGACGGCCCACCGCCAACGGGCCTGCGCTACTGCATCAACTCCCTCTCATTAAAATTCGAACCGGAAAAATGAAAAAACTGCTGTTCGACCTGTTCCCTCTGATCCTGTTTTTTATCGCCTACCGGTATGCCGACATCTACTTGGCAACCGGCGTAGCCATCGTAGCGGCCATCGGCCAGTTTGTTTGGTTAAAAGTGATGGCAAAAACAATTGAAGCCACTCACTGGATCAACCTCACCGTGATCGTTCTGTTCGGTGGCGCCACGCTACTGTTGCAGAACGATGCCTTCATCAAATGGAAACCCACGGTTCTCTATTGGATCTTCGGCGTCGTCTTGCTGGGAGGCCGATATTTGTTCAAGCGCAACCTTATGCAAAAACTCATGGGGGCGCAAATTGAACTTCCGTCTGCTGTTTGGGACAAACTCAACATAAGTTGGGCAACATTTTTTATTTGCTCCGGCGCCCTGAATCTTTACGTTGCATTTTCAGGCCAATTTTCAGAGTCGCAATGGGTCAATTTCAAGGTTTTCGGCCTGATGGCTTTATTGCTGGTTTTTGTTGTTGTGCAATCTATTTGGCTTAGCCGCCACATGAAAGACACCCCATGAGTCAACCCGAATCCTCTCAAATCCAAGACCGTATCCAACTGATTCGCGAGCGCTTGCAAACGCTCGCGCCGTCAACTCTTGAAATTATTGATGAGTCGCACTTGCATGCGGGTCATGCCGGTGCAGAAACCGGGGCCAGTCATTTACGCGTCATCATCAGCAGCCCACAGTTCAACGGGCTGCGTCCTCTTGCCCGTCATCGCCTCGTGTATGATCAGGTCCAGGATCTTATCCCCTTTCCCATTCATGCTTTGGCCATTGTGGCCACAGCCAACGCTTAAGGATGTGTATGAAGAAACTTGTTATGTTCGCTGCTGCTTTTGCCATTTCCGCTCCGCTGTACGCCCAAAATGTGGCCACAATCAATGGCAAAGCCATTACCCAAGACCAGCTCGACCAATTTATCAGTTTGCTGGTCAGCCAGGGCGCGAAAGACTCCCCGGAACTGCGCGAACAGGTAAAACAAGAAATGATCGGCCGTCTGGTTGCCGTGCAAGCGGCTGAGCGCGCCGGCATCGACAAGGAACCGGAAGTGCGCCAGGAACTGGAACTGGCCCGCCAAGGTATTCTGGTTCGCGCACTTATGGAAAACTATCTCGAAGAAAACCCTGTAACGGATAAACAGATTGAAGAAGAATATGAGGCTATCAAGAAAGCCCAGTCTGATCGCAAAGAATACAAAATCCGTCACATTCTGGTTGAGGAAGAACAGGCCGCCCGCGACCTTCTCGCCCAAATCGAAGCGAACGAAATAAGTTTTGAAAATGCTGCCAAGGAACACTCAATCGACAAAGGAACAGGCAGCCAAGGCGGTGATTTAGGCTGGTCGACCACCAGTAGCTATGTACCGCCATTTGCCCAGGCTGTTGAAAGCATGGAAAAAGGGCAACGCACCAGCGACCCGGTGCAATCGCAATTTGGCTGGCATATTATTGAAGTGGAAGATATCCGGCCGGTTACTTTCCCTGCGCTGGCTGAAGTTAAACCCCAGTTACAGGAAATGCTGCAACAGGAAAAACTGTCGCAATACCAGGAAGAGTTAATGGAAAAAGCCAAGATCCAATAGGGCTTGAAACACAGTAAAAAAGGGTTAAGCTGCGCTCAGGCGAAGTCAGGCCTGAGCCAGCAGCTCCCTTAAGCCTTGCTCATCCAGAACCGCAACCCCAAGTTCTTGAGCCTTGGTCAATTTGCTGCCTGCCTCGTCGCCGGCAACCACATACGCGGTTTTCTTTGAAACAGACCCACTTACTTTTCCACCGGCAGCCATAATCATGCGCGTGGCTTCATCGCGCGTTAAGGACGGAAGCGTACCCGTTAATACAAAAGTCTTACCGGCCAGCAACTGGCGATTTGGCTCGCTTTCCACCTTGGCCTGTACACCGGCCTGCTCCAATAAATGCACAATATCGCGATTGTGAGCTTCGGCGAAGAACTCCAGAACGGAATGCGCCACAACCGGCCCGACATCAGGAACCGTCATGAGCGCGTCTTCATCGGCATGCATAATGGCCTGTAGCGAACCAAAATGGCGAGCCAGATCACGTGCCGTCGTTTCACCAACATGCCGGATACCTAACGCGAACACCAAACGCCCCAAAGCCGGCGCACGCGCAGCATCAATTGCCTTCACAAGATTTTCGGCCGACTTGCGGCCCATTCGCTCGTAGTTCAACAACTCTTCAACGCGCAATGAAAACAAATCGGCAATGGACTTTACGCGCCCGCTGTCGACCAGTTGATCAACCAGTTTTTCGCCCAAACCTTCAATATCAAGCGCTTTTCTGCCCGCGGCGTGTATCAGGCTTTGTTTACGTTGTGCTGCACAAAAAAGCCCACCCGTGCAACGGGAGACGGCCTCCCCCTCAAGCCGATGAATTGTCGACCCACAAACAGGACACTGTTTCGGCATCACGAAAAAAGCGGCGCTCTCCGGCCGCAACTCAGGCACCGGACCAACCACCTCGGGAATGACATCGCCGGCTCTCCGGACAATCACCGTATCGCCGATACGCACATCTTTGCGGCGAATTTCGTCTTCGTTATGCAACGTGGCGTTCGTTACGGTTACCCCGCCCACAAAAACCGGTTTCAGACGGGCAACAGGTGTAATCGCGCCCGTTCTCCCAACCTGAATATCGATCCCCAACAACACGGTCGTTTCTTCTTGGGCGGGGAACTTGTGGGCAATGGCAAAACGCGGGGCACGTGCTACGAAACCAAGCACCTCCTGAGCCTCAAGCGAATTCACCTTATACACGACGCCGTCGATATCGAAGGGTAAAGAAGAGCGCCGTTGCCCGACGTTACCGTAAAAATCCAACATGCCTTGCGCACCTTTAACCACTTCGCGGTCACGATTAACCGGCAAGCCCAGTTTATCGAACCAGTCGAGCATCTCAGCTTGCGTGGCACACAAGTCGGCGTCGATTTCACCCCACCCATAAGCAAAAAAACGCAATGGGCGGCGGGCGGTAATCCGGGGATCGAGCTGCCTTAAACTGCCGGCAGCTGCGTTGCGCGGGTTCACAAAAATTTTCTCGCCACGTGCTTGCTGGCTTTCGTTCAGACGCTGAAAGTCGCGAATATTGATGAACACCTCGCCACGCACTTCGAGCACACTGGGATAGCCCTGCTTCAACTGCAGGGGCACAGAGCGCAGCGTGCGAATATTGGAAGTGATGTCCTCCCCTTCCTGACCATCGCCCCGTGTCGCTGCCTGCACAAGTCTGCCCGCCTCGTAACGCAAGTTCACGGCCAGCCCATCGAACTTATATTCGGCGTGATAAGCCACATGCTCGCCGTCTTTCAACAAACCGCTGCCCAGCAGACCGTCCGTCACGCGACGGTCGAACGCCTGGATATCGTCTGGGTCAAAACCATTACCCAGCGATAACATCGGCACTTTGTGTCGCACACTATCAAAAGCATCCAGCGGTGCTGCGCCGACGCGCTGGGTGGGTGACTCGGGTGTAACCAATTCGGGATACTGTGCCTCAAGGTCAGCCAGCTCTTGCATCAGCCGGTCGTACTGTGCATCGGAAATCACAGGGGCGTCCAAAACGTAATACCGATGGTTATGCAACGCGATATCGTCGCGCAACCGGGCGACCTTCTTGAGCACCGCTTCCGAAATATCAAACAATGAACCGGTCACGAAAACAACCTTGCCGTACGCTCATCACCCGGCGTAAACCCGGCTTGCTCCAAGCGCTCATAAAGTGGCGTAAGCTGCTCATCGATACGTGCGTCGGCCGACTCAGTAACGGGGCGCCCCTGGTCATCCACCAACTGAGCCTGGAAACGCTGAGCCAGGTCACGCCCCACTCCTGCCATTCTGCTGAATGCTTGACTATCACTGGGACTGTTCGGAATATCAAGCAGCAAATCAAGACGCGAGACGCTCGCACCCTTGAAGCCCGCAGCCGCTTCACCATCAAACATAAGCGCGAAGCGGGCCTGCCCGGACTCCGCCACCCAAACATACTGATTAACCAGCATCACGAAACCGGCGTCTTCCACAACCGAGCATACTTTGCCAAGAGGTTGCGCGCCGTTGAGTTGAACCACCAAGCCCACCTGGGCATCCAGGTTGGCACAAAGCTCGTCCAGCCGCTCAGCACGACTTACAACTTCATCTTGCTCGGGCCCTTCGACGGAGCCATCAAATCGTTCGGCCAAGCCCTGAGCCGCGGTCCAAAGACGGGACCACTCGACATCAGTGAGCGGGCCGGCACGGTTGGCGAGCAAAATCGCCAATTGGATTGACACACACGACTCCTCTGCAGGTAAACCGGCGCGATGAACACCAGTGGTAGTTTCTGCAAAAATACGTACCGGCTTGCTGCTACTGACCGCCAAAGTTCGAGTTGCGTCTTTCAATTGGGCACCGGATACCGGTTGTGCGAAGACAACATCAATTACCGCCTCACACAAGGGATCAACCTCTTCGACATCATCACCACCCGACTCACTTTCAGCAGCCACGTCAAGACTTTCACCCAGACCCGGCTCGCGACGGCCAACGGTTGGCGGCAGGCCTCCGAACAACGGATCTTCATCAGTTTGCGGAAAATTTTCCTGCATATGCCGACGTACACGCCTGTCTTGCCACCAGTTAAAAACCAGCACGGCAAAAATCAGGACAACCCCCAGGGCAACCAGCCCGATCTGCAAATCGCTCATGTACGCACTCCGCTTAGCGGTTTCATGGTTTTCATAGTGTATTCAATTACGCTTCCGCCAATTGCATGGCAGACTCGATATCGACTGCAACAATACGCGAAACGCCCTGCTCCTGCATTGTGACACCAATTAATTGCCGTGCCATCTGCATGGCAATTTTGTTATGTGAGATAAACAAAAACTGGGTTTGCTCACTCATATTGGTGACAAGGCTCGCATAACGTTCGGTGTTGGCATCATCCAATGGGGCATCAACCTCGTCGAGCAAACAAAACGGCGCCGGGTTAAGTTTAAACAGTGCAAAAACCAATGCTGTTGCGGTTAAGGCTTTTTCTCCCCCCGACAACAAATGAATTGTGCTGTTTCGCTTGCCCGGAGGCTGCGCCATTACCTGTACGCCGGCATCAAGAATTTCTTCGCCGGTGATAATCAGCTTGGCTTCACCACCACCAAACAATTTTGGAAACAGCTCACCAAAATGATGATTGACGGTGTCGAATGTTTCCTGCAACAACGCGCGGGTTTCCCGATCAATTTTGCGGATTGCATCTTCCAGCGTTTCAATTGCATTACATAAGTCGGTATGCTGGGAATCCAGATATGATTTACGCTCGCGCGCCTGCCCCAGCTCTTCAAGCGCCGCCAGATTTACCGCGCCTAAGCCCTCTACCTCGCGCGAAATACGCTGGACTTCGGATTGCAGCCAACCCACGCGCTGCCATGAGTCAGCCTGCTCTTCAAGAAAACGTCGTAACGTATCGCGATCAACCTGCTGAGCATCGAGCTGCTCTGAAAACTGCTCAACAGCCAGTCTTGCCGCCTGCTCCTGCAACTGCAATTCGGTAATTTTTGACCGCAGCGGCTCCAACTGACGCTCATTTTCCAGCCGCCTTTCATCGGCTTCACGCAGCCCGGCGGCCAGATTATCGAGTTCGATTCGAGCTTGGCCTAACACCTCCTCACAAGCAGCGCGTTGTTCCAATGCATCTTGCAACCCAGCCTGGGCCGCCGAAGCATCCAGTTCCGCCAATTCATTTTGCAGCGAGGCCAGTTCGTCGACGGCTTTGCTACCCTGCTCCCGCGCCAGACTGAAATTGCGGCGCAAATCGTCGATACGTGTTTGCAAGGTACGTTCTGCAAACTCGGATTCCTGTACCCGGCGCTCAAGTTCACGCACGCGCCGGCGCGCTTGTTCCGCCTCATTGGCAAGCGCCTCCCCCGACAATTGCGCATCCTCGTAACGGCCTTGTTGCTCCGCCAACGACTCATCCAGCGCCTGAAAACGCATTTCGGCTTCTTCGCGAATGCCTTTCAAGGTTTCCGTTTGAGTTGCAATCTCGGTTAACTCGTCGCGAATCTGGTTGGCACGCTGGCCCGACTGTTCGGCAAGCTGAACGAGCCGGGAATGTTCAAGTTGTATATCGTGCAAGCGGCGCGTCATTTCCGCCAGCCGTGTACGTGCCGGAGGCAGCGCCTGGCCCGCCTCTTTCCAGGCGGCCTCCGCGCGGGCCACTGCTGCGACGGCCTGATCGGCCATCAATTGGCGCGCCTTTATTTCCTTTTGCAGATTAGCGATTTCCTTCTGCCGCGCCAGCATGCCCGCCTGATCGGTATCCGGCGCATAGTAGCGAATGCTGTGAGCATCAATAATATGCCCTGACGGCACGACAAAATACCCTTGACCGTTGGGTAAGTCGCTACGCAAACGCATGGCTTGCTCTATCGAGTCGGCGGTATAAACATGGGCCAGCCAATGCTCCAGCAAGCTGCGCAGATCGGCGCTATTGACACGCAACAAACGAGACAATGGTGTTAACGACGCATGATTTGCCGGTGGTTTACCGGCGATAGGATGTTGATAAAACGCTAACTTCGAGGGAGGAGGGTCGTTAACAAACGCCTGAGCCATTTCGAGCCGCCGCATTTCGAGCGCACCCATGACATCTCCCAGCGCGGCCTCCAGCGCCGGCTCCCAGCCGGAGTCGATGCCTAAGTGTTGCCACAACCGCGACATATTCGCCAACCCATGCTTTTCAAGCCAAGGTTGAAGTTTGCCTTGCGTTTGGACATCTTGCTGCAATTTTTCCAAAGCGGTTAAACGCGCCTCAAGGCGTGCCAGCGCGGCCGCTTCCTCGTGAGAACTACGTTGGGCGTCGCGCCGCCCTTCATCCAGCTCTGGCAGACGTTCTTCTAGTTCCAGTAAACGCGCTTGAGCCTCTTCTTGCTGACCCGACAACATTTCCATGTCGCCCGCCAATTGGTCAATACGCTCGGGGTCGGGCGCGTCAAGTGAGCGCAACGTGGCTTCCAGACGCTCCCGGCGTACCATCAACGCGTCAAGCTGACGATCAGCATCACGCTGGGATTGAGCCGCCAAAGCCAAATCCTGTTCAATGCGTGATAAACCCGAACGCATGTCGTCACGGGCGGCGCCGGCCGAACGCACCCGCTCTTCAATACCCGGCAAGGCCGCGCAAGCGTCGTCGACCTGAAGTCTGAGCTCCTCCGTTTGCGCGGCCGCTTCCTCCAGAGCAACTTCAGAGCCGGCGATTTGCTCTTCACAGTGCATTTGCTGCGCCTGCCATTCCTGTTGCTGGGTTTCCAAATGCGTGCGACGTGCCTGCACTCTTGCGCGGGAATCCACAACATGGCGAATTTCAGCCTCAAGACGACTGACTTGCGCCCCCGCCTCGTACAATTTGCCCTGGGCCGCGTGCACACGGTCACCGGCCGCATAATGTGCCTGCCGACGCGACTCAAGCTCAGATTCAATCCGTCTTAAACCGGCCGCCGCCGCCTCAAGTTCGGTTTGTGCTTTTTCAATCGCAACGAATTTCGTTTTCTGATCGTTACGCGCACCCTCTTCTTTCAACAACCACAATGCATGCTGTTTGTGTTCGCCTTCTTCCTGCAACCGGCGATAGCGTGTCGCCACTTCCGCCTGAGCCTCAAGCTTCTCAAGTTGGGTATCGAGCTCTCGCAGAATATCCTCAACCCGACTTAGATTTTCACGGGTATCCGCCAAGCGATTTTCAGTTTCACGACGACGCTCTTTATAGCGGGAAACCCCCGCCGCCTCTTCGAGATAAACACGAAGATCTTCGGGGCGCGCTTCGATGAGACGGTTAATCATGCCCTGGCCAATAATGGCGTAGCCACGCGTACCTAAACCCGTCCCCAAAAAAATGTCGTGAATGTCGCGACGGCGAACTTGCTGATTATTAACGTAATAGCTGCTGGTTCCATCACGCGTCAGCACGCGACGTACGGCAATTTCAGCATACGTGCTCCATTGCCCCGACGCGCGCCCATCGCTATTGTCGAAAACCAGCTCCACCGACGCCCTTGCAGAGGCTTTACGCTGACCTGACCCATTAAAAATGACGTCTTGCATGGATTCTCCACGCAATTCCGACGCTCGGGTTTCACCAAGCACCCAGCGCACTGCATCGATAATATTCGACTTGCCACAACCGTTGGGGCCCACCACCCCGACCAGTTGACTGGGCGTTGGGATGACCGTGGGCTCAACAAACGACTTGAAACCAGCGAGCTTGATTTGAGTTAGACGCACAATGCAAAAGTCTTCAAAACGATTACGGGAAGGTCGAATTTTATCGTTTGTATGATACCCCAGGACAAAGCGCCTCAGTCGGGCGCTATACTCTGTATCCAAACTTTCTCACATAGCTTAAAAGTTCCTTAAAATGCACACCAAGCATGGTTTCCGGCTACCCGGCACTCTAACCCGCAACTGGGGCGTTTAGATTGAAAAAAGGTTTTTATCTGGTCATGGCGGCCCAGGCGCTCTCGTCGCTGGCTGATAACGCATTACTGATTGCCGCCATCGCAATTATTGTTGATCTTCAGGGCCCCGACTGGATGGCCCCGATGATGAAATGGTGGTTCGCACTTTCCTACGTTGTATTGGCAGCTTTTGTAGGCGCCTTCGCCGATTCGTTCCCGAAAGGGAAAGTCATGTTTGCCACCAATGCCGTAAAGGTTACAGGCTGCATCATTATGTTCAGCTATCAGAGCCTCGGTTTTGAAGTTGGCGGCCAGCTTGCGCTTATTTTCTGCGCTTACACGCTGGTTGGCGTGGGCGCAGCCGCTTATTCGCCGGCAAAATACGGCATCGTGACTGAAATGCTTCCCCCCGACCAATTGGTTAAAGGCAATAGCTGGATTGAAGGCCTGACGGTGCTTAGCATTATTTTCGGCACGGTACTGGGCGGCATACTTATTAACCCAAATGTTTCCGCCGTTTTGTTGGCAAACCCCGTTATTGGCAGCGTAGTCGAAAGCCGGGGTGAAGCAGCCATTTTTGTGATTGGCCTTGTGTATTTCATGGCGGCGGCCTGCAACCTTCTGATTCCAAACACCAATATTAGTTACCCCAAACAACAAACGCACCCCCTCAAACTTGTACGCGAATTCAGTTATTACGTTAAAACGCTGTGGAGCGACAAACTAGGACAAATATCGTTAGCTGTAACCACATTATTTTGGGGCGCCGGCGCAACACTGCAGCTGATTCTTATTGAGTGGGGGGCGCAACATTTAGGCTACCGCCTGGATCAGGCTTCGATACTGATGGGCGTTGCCGCTGTCGGCACCGTAATAGGGGCCGTATTTGCCGGGCGCGTACCGCTTAAAAAAGCCTTCTCGGTATTGCCGCTTGGCGTGATCATGGGGTTTGTCGTGCTGCTCATGCCCGTGGTGTACTCCCCTTGGGCTGTTTATGCGTTATTGATTTTAATTGGCGCTTTGTCGGGGTTTTTCGTTGTCCCCATGAATGCCATGTTGCAGCATCGGGGACACGTGCTCCTTTCGGCGGGGCACTCGATTGCAGTGCAAAACTTCAATGAACAATTGAACATTCTGTTGATGCTGGGCATTTACAGTTTACTGCTGTGGCTTAATTTACCCATCAATATCATTATTGTTATTTTTGGCCTGCTGGTTGCCCTGTTGATGATTGTTTTCGCACGTTGGCATTACCTTAACCAGAAACGCGACCCCTCTTTAAAAGACCAAATCGGGCAACATGGTCACGGCCAGGCGTTGCACTAACGCGTTACTTGTTCGTCTGGCTTTCGGGGGCGCTGTCCTTAAGCTGTCGCGCCAATTGCATATCCCGCCAAACCTGGGCCTTGTGTCGACCACGCAACAGTAACGCGGCGGGGTGATAAGTAACCACCACGGGAATTCGTCCGTGCGGCGCGGTATAGGTGTGCACGCGCTCACGTAATTGTTCAATATCGCCCTTTTCCTGCAGCAACGCCTCGGCAGCCAACCAGCCCAACACCAGAATGGCCCGGGGTTGAATCTGCTCAATTTGTGCCTGCAAAAACGGCAAACAAGCCTCTATTTCTTCTTTCCTGGGAACACGCCCCCCGCGAGGCCGACACTTTATTGCGTTCGCATAATAGAACGAAGCATGCGGAGCCAGACCGGAAGCCTCAAAAATCAGCTGCAATAGCCTGCCCGCCGCTCCCTGAAAAGGCAGTCCGACCTGATCATCATGGTCTCCCGGAGCTTCGCCAATGACCATCCAATCGGGTGATGCAGTTTGGCCATTACCAAAGACGGCCTGATGACGCCCGGCATGCAAACCACAACGGGTACATCGGGCTGCCTCCGCTTTCAAGGAGTCAAGATCTGCCGGCAAAATCGCATGCCCAACAACAGCGGGAACCTTTTTCCGTTTGATCGGCAGACCTGACAACTTGGCCGGCTCTGATTCAGGCTTTGTCGACGCTTGCCCCTTCAAACCCTGGGGGGAATCTGCATCTTTATCAGCATCTGTCTGTGTCGCATCAAATGCAACCTGCAACAGGCGTCGGTCGAGACCCAATTCCTGCAACCATGCCATCTGCAGGGGCGTTAAAACGTGAAATCGTTCGGGCTTTGTCATGACGCCCCCGCCGCGCTCAAATCTTTTTGCAAAACCAAAGCATCTTCCCTTTGGCCACGCGCGGCGGGGTAATACCCTTTCCTGACGCTTAAAGACTGAAAGCCGCGATTACGATAAAAATTCAACGCTTTCGAATTGGACTGGCGAACCTCAAGCAACATCGAACCCAGGCCTTTGTCGCGTGCGGCCTGTTCGGCATGGCGTAAAAGCATGTAGCCGACGCCTCCACGCTGTAGTTGGGGGGCCACTGCAATAACCAGCAAATGAGCCACATCGGGCGCGAACATAACCACACTAAAGCCAACTACCTTGTTTTGCTGAAGCGCGACCCAGGCACCATAGCCCGCGTTCAGGGCGTCGGCAAAATTGCCTCGCGTCCAGGGGAACGATTGCACCGCTGCTTCGATATCAACGACCACATCCAAATGTTCCAGACGCATGGGTTCAATACGCAACTTGCCATGCACCCTGGGATTCCCCCCCAGCCCTTTTTCTCTCTCTTGCGTCGTGAACGCGACTTTGTCGCGCACATAGAGCGGCGCAGCTTCGGCAGGTGTTATAAAGTGACCGGACTGAAATAACTGCAACCCCTGCAAGGCAATGGACTTTGCGTCGAGAGGCATGCCCGAGAGCAATTGCAAGGGGTGCGCGTTACCGGCGACCATAACTGTTGCAGTAAACTGCAATGACGGATGGGCTTGAATACCATCGCCCACCATTTCCACATAACCAATGGCACCGGGCAGCGTCCACTCGCGGGTTTGTTGATCCAGCCAATAGTTGAAATCTTCCGCCGCCACCAGCACACACGGTTGAATTTCCTGCCAGGCTGCTTGTGTTTCCCGCGTGCCTGAAGCGAGCCAGTAGGCAGCGACATAAAGTTCGCCCATCCGGGCGTCCTGAACCACGATGCGGCATACTCCCGGCGCCCTGACCGGGCCTGCAGACGCCGCGATTGCCTGCAATGTCGGCACTGGCACAACCGACACCCCCAGCGCGTAAGCCATTCCCTGCGCCACCCCGCACGCCACCCGCAAACCAGTAAACCCACCAGGGCCTTGCCCGAAAACCACCAGGTCCAGGTCGTCACGCGTTAACCCGGCTTGACTCAACAAGCGCTCCGCCAAAGGCAAAACCTGTTCGGCATGCCCCTGCGACGAGTGACTTGCGGACACAACCTTCGGCGTGCCGTCACGCTCGGTCAAGAGCGCCACGCTGCAGGTTGTTGTAGATGTTTCAAATGCAATCAGATTGAAGGCCATGTCGGGCATTTTATGCCAGTTGCGCCCAGGTGCCATGGGGAGATCGCAACGCCGGCCGGGTGCGCTAAAAAAATTACCAAAAACGCCAAGGCGGTGATAAGCTTAAAGAGAATGAAAATTATGTAATATCTTGCTACCGGCTACTATACGGGCTTGCCCGTCCCTGTTACATTTTCGACCATGAACACACAAAACCCGTCTCCTGCACGAAAAATACTGGTCGTCGACGACGATCCACGTCTGCGCGACCTATTGCGTCGCTACTTATCTGAACAAGGCTTCAACGTATTTGTTGCCGAAGACGCCAAGGAAATGAGCAAGCTTTGGCAGCGCGAGCACTTCGACCTTCTGGTGCTCGACCTCATGCTGCCCGGTGAAGATGGTTTGTCGATTTGCCGGCGCTTACGCGGCAGCCACGACAACACACCCATTATCATGCTTACAGCCAAAGCTGAAGAAATTGATCGCATTGTCGGGCTTGAGATGGGGGCCGACGACTATTTGTCCAAGCCATTCAACCCGCGCGAGTTATTGGCCCGTGTGAATGCAATTTTGCGCCGCCGTGGTACTGAAGAGCATCCCGGCGCGCCCAGCCAGGATAACGAGGCAATCGAGTTCGGGCCTTATGTGCTGAATCTGTCTACCCGCACGCTCACGCGCAACAACGAGACCGTCCCCATTACAACGGGCGAATTCTCGGTCCTGAAAGTATTCGCGCGCCACCCTAAAATTCCCCTCTCACGCGACAAACTCATGGAATTGGCACGTGGGCGAGAATATGAAGCGTTCGACCGCAGTCTCGATGTGCAAATATCCCGCTTGCGTAAATTGATCGAACCCAACCCGTCCAAACCCATTTTTATTCAAACCGTCTGGGGGCTGGGGTACGTTTTTATCCCCGATGGCGGTAATTAAACAAAAATGCCGCTTCTGAAAAAACAGTTGCAGCGTTTCACTTCGAAGATCCGGCTGAGCCTTTTCAGCCGGTCTTTTTTGCTCCTCGGCCTTCTGATGCTGGTTAGCCTGGGAACATGGCTGCACGTATTTTTCAGCATGGAAGAAGGCCCCCGCGCCACCCAAATGGCGCAACGGGTCACGACATCGGTCAGTATCACCCGATCTGCGTTAATTTATGCACCGCAAGAAGTCAGACCCGCTCTGTTGCTGGATCTGGCAACCAAAGAAAGCTTGCGTGTCCAACCCCGCGAACCAACCGATGAACTTGAACCGATCCCGGAATCAAGTTATTGGGATCATGTTGTTGAGGAAATAAAAACCCGTCTGGGGCCCAACGCGCAGGTCATGTGGTCGGTTAACCAGGTTCCCGGCATTTGGGTCAGTTTCGATATTGAAAATGACCACTACTGGCTGGTGTTTGATCGCGAGCAACTCGGGCTAACCGTTGGCTTGCAATGGTTCTGGTGGGGCGCTACCGCACTTTTGTTGGCACTGATCGGCTCGGCAATCAGCGTCAGCTTTGTCAATCGCCCGCTGGCCCAATTGGCCAGAGTGGCCCGACAAGTCGCCCGGGGGCAAATACCGTCCCCCCTGCCACAAGCGGGCCCACTGGAAGTGCGGGAAATGAATGACGCGTTCAACCGCATGCTCAGTGACCTGCGTCGTATTGAAGCCGATCGCGAAATTATGCTGGCCGGTATTTCCCACGACTTGCGCACCCCGCTGGCACGCATGCGTCTGGAAATAGAAATGAGCAATGTCGACGATGAAGCCCGACAGGCAATCGATGAAGATCTGGCGCAAGTCGACCACAGCATTGGGCAGCTTATGGAATACGCTCGGCCGGCGGCGGCCCTGCCGGAAAAAGGCATTGATATTTCCAAGGTTCTGCAGGATATCTACGAGCGTGAAAGAACACACACAGAGGCACTCGGTGGCCACCTGACGGCAGACATCCCCGACAAACTCACCGCCCGTATCACCGCGCACGACTTAAAACGTATTGTTGGCAACCTCATCGAGAATGCGCGCCGCTATGGTCGCTCACCCGTCGACGACAGTTGCCACATCCATTTAAGTGCCAGACAAGAGCGATCACAAACCTTTATTGAGGTCAGCGACAAGGGGGCGGGTGTTGAAGCCTCTGAGATCGAACGTCTGTTACGTCCGTTTTCACGCGGGGAAGCGGCGCGAACCGGCGTTAGCGGAGCAGGCCTGGGGTTAGCCATTGTTGAGCGCCTGCTTGGGCATGTTGGCGGCCGCCTAACGCTCATCTCACCGCCCTCAGGCGGCCTTATTGCACGCATTGCCCTGCCCCTGGCTCGCCACTAAAGCCGGCTGAATCGCATACAATCAACTGAGCGGGCGCAAACTTGTGCCCAGAAAAACCTCGCAGGAGTGCACATGAAAACAGTGGGAGACAAACTGGAACCTTTCAAGGTTACCGGCGTGAAGCCCGGCTTTAGTCAGCATGAGGAAAACGGGGTGTCTGCGTTCGAGGACATCACGGAAAGTTCATTCCCGGGCAAATGGAAAGTCGTTTATTTTTACCCGAAAGATTTCACTTTCGTTTGCCCCACCGAAATTGTTGGTTTCAACGACCTGACTGAACAGTTCGATAAGCGCGACGCGATTCTCATGGGAGGCTCGTCTGATAACGAACACGTTAAGCTGGCATGGCGCCGTGAAAACGCTGATCTGGCCAAACTTGCCCATTTCCAGTTCGCCGACACCAGCGGTGCATTAATCGACCAACTGGGCATTCGTGAACGCAACGAGGGCGTCGCGTTACGCGCCACTTTTATTATCGACCCCGACAACGTTATTCAGCATGTCTCGGTTAATACACTCGACGTAGGACGCAATCCGAAAGAAATTTTGCGAATTCTCGATGCCTTGCAAACGGAAGAGTTGTGCCCCTGCGGTCGCGAGCCCGGTGGTGAAACGCTTTAAGACACTAGGGGCGAAATAGCAGCACGCTTGCGTTGGCTGCAATGCCTTCCTTACGCCCCAGGTAGCCAAGACCTTCATTTGTTTTCGCCTTGATGTTGACTTGACCGGCGTCAATTTGAAGGTCATCCGCTATATATTGAATCATGTCTGCGACATAAGGCGCCATTTTTGGCGCCTGTGCATGTATTGTGGCGTCGATATTGCCCACCAACCAACCGGCTTCACGTACCAACTGGTAAGCATCTCGCAACAGTATCCGGCTATCGGCCCCTTTAAAACGTGGATCAGTATCAGGAAAATGACGACCAATATCCCCCAGTCCTGCACCGCCGAGCAAAGCGTCGGTAAGCGCATGCAGCAACGCATCGGCGTCGGAGTGCCCCTGAAGACCTTTTTCATAGGGAATTGTCACGCCGCCCAGAATAAGTGGACGGCCCTCAACAAACGCATGAACATCAAACCCCTGACCAACACGAATAGACAAACTCATAACCACTTTTCCATCAAATCAAAATCACTTGGCCACGTTACCTTGAAATTGCGCGGATCGCCCGGAATCAGGCGTGGCTCAACCCCATAACGCTCCATCGCCGACGCCTCATCCGTGATTTCAACACCAGCCCGGTGCGCCTGCAAAAGCGCTTTGCGCAAAAGCTCAGCAGGAAACATTTGCGGTGTTTGAGCCAACCATAATGATTCCCGGGAAAGCGTTTCAGCAACGGCATAACGGGTTGCGGGCTTGCCGGCAGTGCCGGTTAAAACACAACCCTCGGCCGGAGCAAATGCAGCCGCTTTATGCGCCTTTTTAACTGTGTCTGCAACCGGCAGAGCCAACAAACCGCCTTGTTGTTCATACAAACAGATGTCAATTAAGCGATTTAAACTGGAAAGCGGCAACCCTGGTCGTGCCGCATCATGGACCAAAACCCAAGCGTCATTATCTAAGGCGGCATCAGCCAAACCCGCCGAAACGGTTTCAGCCCGTGTTGGCCCGCCAACCGGACGCACAACCACCCGCGCCAAACCGTCAAGCACTGCCTGGGCGCGCGGATCGTCGACTGCGACGACAACCCTGACTTGCTCCACACGCGGGTCAGCCAACAACGCCTCCACTGACCAGCGCAACATGGGCTTGCCCTTAAGCAATCGATATTGCTTGGGCACGGCAGCGCCTTCGTTAGAGACATCCAAAGCGCGCTTGCCCACTCCGGCTGCGGGCACGATCGCAATAATTTTCTTAGACATAACAAACCGATTTTATAATGCACAGTGAAATGACAACCGAAATATTTTCCGACGCTCACGCCGTCCCCAATTTGCTGCCCTCATTATCTCAACTGCTCAAGGCCGTTAAACCCGGCGCGCGATATGCAATACCACCACCGGCCGGTTCGGGCGACGCCTGGTTGCTTGCCGAACTCAGCACACAGGCCAAACGCCCCATTCTCGTTCTGTGCGCCGAACCACTAACTGCACAACGCCTCGCCGACGAGATACATTTATTCAATCCCAAGTTAAACGTTAGACCTTTACCCGACTGGGAAACACTGCCTTACGATGGCTTCTCACCCCATCAGGACCTCGTTTCAGAACGCCTGCACACCCTGCACGCCTTGATGCAGCAAAACGTCGATATTCTGACGGTACCTGTCAGCACAGCGCTTTACCGCCTGCCTCCGCCCTCGTTCCTGGCAGCTTATACCTTTTCATTTCGCCAAGGGGACTCTTTGAATGAAGAGGCATTGCGCGAACAGCTCATGTTGGCCAACTACGCGCATGTAAGTCAGGTTACCGCGCCCGGAGAATTCAGTATACGTGGTGGCCTGATTGACCTTTTCCCCATGGGGTCGGCCGTGCCGTATCGCATCGACTTGTTCGACGATGAAATTGAGACGATTCGAAGTTTTGACGTTGACACACAACGCAGTATTTATCCGGTTAAAGAGGTCCAGCTTTTACCTGGCCGGGAATTCCCCATGGACGAGGAAGCACGCAATCAATTCCGTGCGCGCTTTCGTGAGGTTTTCGAAGGCGATCCTTCACGGGCGCTGCCCTATCGCGACATTGGCAACGGCATTGCGTTCGCCGGGGTAGAGTACTATTTGCCGCTTTTCTTTGAAAAGACGGCCACCCTGTTTGATTACTTGAGTGCCGATACACTTGTCGTTACCCTGGGCCTGGTTGAAAACGCCATTACCCATTTCACTCAAGACACCCAAAGCCGTTATCAATTCCTGAAAAGCGACCGGGAAAGACCTGTACTACCGCCGTCAACCCTTTTCCTCGATGCAGAGACGTTTTTTCACACACTAGGCGAGTTCGCCCGAGTCAGCGTGGCAGACGAAGGGGAACATGTTGAAATTCAAGCCAACCCGGATGTCGCGGTGGCGCGGCGTGCGGATGACCCACTGGCCAAACTGCGCCAACTCGTTACGCATTCCTCCGGTCAAATCGTCCTTTGCGCCGACTCCGCGGGGCGTCGGGAAACCTTGTTGCAAATGCTCACTGAGTTTGATTTGCGCCCGGATGCGATCGTTGACTCCCTGAACGATGCGTTGCGACATGCTCCCGGTTTTATTCTTACCGTCGCTCCCCTTGATCGCGGCTTTCAACTGCCCCATGTCCCGCTCACGCTCTTAACCGAGAACAATCTATACCCCGGTCATACACACGGAGTGCGACGCCAGCGGCGCGGCCAGGAAAGGGGCAGTAATGTTGAGGCTATGGTGCGTGATTTGTCGGAATTGCGCGAAGGCGATCCGGTAGTACACGTTGATCATGGCATCGGACGCTACAAAGGCCTGATCAACATGGACCTGGGTGAAGGCACCATGGAGTTCCTGCACCTGGAATACGCCTCCGGCAGCACCCTATATGTCCCGGTTTCTCAACTGCACGTGATCTCTCGCTACAGTGGTACCGACCCGGAACATGCCCCTCTGCATCAACTGGGCTCAGGCCAGTGGGATAAAGCGCGGCGCAGGGCTGCAAAGAACGTGCGCGATGCCGCTGCCGAATTACTGGCGCTTTACGCCATGCGCGCCGCCCGACAAGGCCATCAGTTCAAGCTGCCCATTACCGACTACGAAACTTTCGCAGAAGGCTTCGGTTTCGAAGAGACGATTGATCAGGCCAACGCGATTGAAGCCGTGCTTCAAGACATGACCTCCAACAAACCTATGGATCGTCTTGTATGCGGTGATGTCGGCTTCGGCAAAACCGAGGTTGCCCTGCGTGCTGCTTTCCTTGCCGTAGCCAACGGCAAGCAAGTCGCGTTGCTATGTCCCACGACACTATTGGCGGAACAGCATGCGCAAACCTTCTCCGACCGCTTTGCCGACTGGCCGGTCAATATTGTTGAGCTCTCGCGCTTTCGCTCTACCAAAGAAGTCAATGCGGCGATCGAAGGGCTCAAGAACGGTAAAGTCGACATCGTGATCGGCACGCACAAAATTCTGTCAAAAGACGTTAAGTACAAATCTCTGGGGCTGGTCATCATCGACGAAGAACATCGTTTCGGTGTCCGCCAGAAAGAGGCGTTGAAAGCCCTTCGCGCCGAAGTCGATGTGTTGACACTGACCGCCACACCGATTCCCCGTACTCTGGGCATGTCGTTGGAAGGCATCCGGGATTTCTCGGTAATCGCCACCGCACCTCAGAAACGACTGGCAATCAAAACGTTCGTGCGCCGTGAAGATGGCAGTACCATCCGCGAAGCAGTGTTGCGCGAGCTGAAACGCGGCGGCCAGGTGTACTTTTTGCATAACGAAGTCGACACCATCCATAACCGTCGGGCACGGCTGGAAGAATTGGTTCCGGAAGCGCGTATTGCTGTGGCGCACGGACAGATGCCCGAACGTGAACTGGAAAATGTCATGAAGGGCTTTTACCAGCAACGCTTCAATGTTCTGTTGTGCACCACCATCATTGAAACCGGCATCGACGTTCCCAGCGCCAACACCATTATTATTCACCGTGCCGATCGCCTGGGGTTGGCTCAATTACACCAATTGCGTGGCCGGGTGGGTCGTTCGCACCATCAAGCCTATGCCTACTTGCTAACGCCCGGCGAAGATGCCATTACAAGCAACGCCAAGAAACGACTTGAAGCCATTCAGGCCATGGAGGAACTTGGCTCCGGCTTTTTCCTGGCCATGCACGATCTGGAGATCCGGGGAACCGGTGAGGTTCTGGGGGAATCCCAATCGGGGAATATCCAGGAAGTGGGCTTCGCCATGTACTCCGATATGTTGAATACAGCAGTTAAAGCGCTTAAAAATGGCGAAGAGCCCGACCTGGAATCGCCGTTCGACGCCAAATGCGAGGTTAACCTGCACACCCCTACATTATTGCCGGCCGACTATTGCCCGGACGTTCACGCACGCCTTGGGCTATACAAGAGAATGGCGCATGCCACCAGCCCCGACGACCTCACATCGATTCAGGAAGAATTAATTGATCGTTATGGCAAACTGCCCGACGCTGCCCGTACTTTATTGGCCACGCATCAATTGCGTCTGGTTGCAGAGCCATTGGGTATTACCAAAATCGATGCTGGAGAAACGCAGGCGCTTATTCAGTTTTCAGCAAAACCTAATGTCGACCCCGTCAAGATTATCGAACTGGTGCAAAGTCAGCGCCACGTTAAACTGGCGGGGCAGGACAAATTGAAAATTGAAATGAAACCCGTCGAAAAGAACACTTCGCTAGAACTCATTCAAGCCAGAATAGCGGTCTTGCGCAATATTCTGAACGCGCTGGAATAAAGATCCGCCCACCTTTGCGCCACGACAAGCGCTTTTTCTTAAATCGTTATCATCTTTTGTCATGACCCATCTCGTCATTCAAGCACCGAACTTAAATCCTACCCACGTTGAGAAAATCGCAGCGGTCGCTCAGGCGGCAAGCATACAACGCATCAACAGCACGGCCACTTGTCTGCAGAATATCGACGTTGAAGAACAGGAGTTTATTAGGCAAACATGCGACGCATTGGGTGTCGACGGCGCATTTCTTGAAGAAATCAAACCTTTTTCTGATTGCCGCGTGCTGGCCATGGACATGGACTCAACGCTCATTAATATTGAATGTATCGATGAAATTGCGGATATGGTTGGCCGTAAGCCGGAAGTTGCCGCGATTACAGAAGCTGCCATGCGAGGTGAAATAAAAGACTTTGCCGAAAGCCTGCGACGTCGCGTGGCTTTACTTCAGGGCGTTTCCGTTCGTGATCTGGACAAGGTGTTTGAAGAGCGGTTGCGCCTGAATGCCGGCGCCGAAAAACTTATTCAAACAGCTCAGGCGGCAGGGCTGAAAACCATGCTGGTATCCGGTGGCTTCACGCTCTATACCGAGCGCCTGAAAGAAAAGTTGGGTCTGGATTTCGCTTTTGCCAACACGCTTGAAATAGAACAGGGAAAACTCACTGGGAAGGTTCTGGGCGATATTGTTGACGCACAAGGCAAGGCAGACCACTTAACGTGGCTGGCCAAAGAGACACAAGCCGAGCCTTCACAGATCATTGCGCTGGGAGACGGGGCAAATGATTTAAAGATGCTGGCGCTATCGTATTATTCTGTTGCTTATCGTGCCAAACCCATTGTTCGGCAACAAACGCGTTTCAGTTTGAACGTAAGCGGCCTTGACGCCGTACTGAACTGGTTCAAGCACTAATTCTAGTTAGCGACGACGCAGCAGATAACGATAAACGTAACCGGGGTAAGCCATAACCAAAAAAAGGCTTAACGTAATCACGTAGAATTCCCAGTTTTGCTGAAACACATTGCCCATGCTGGCCTCAAAGGCAAAGGCCAGCAAACCAATCAGGCAATAAAAAACCAAAACTTCACACAAGCGAAGCAAAAATGGCTTAACGCCACTTTTGTGCATCCGCCGCCCTGGGTAGGCCAACACCGCCCCAAACAGCACACTCATTACGACCACGCGCAAGATCAGACCAAGAGGCCCAGCAATACTTCTGCCAATCCAGACCCATGTAATCCAGGCGAAGGCCGCTAAAACAGCAAAAAACAGCAAAGACTCCAGCCAACGAAGCGGCCCATTTGGGAATCGACCGCCGGGAGCCGCCCAAGGCACCACCAGATAAGAGCGCTCGACGAGAAACGGCAAATTCGCTGTTACCAGTGACAAGCCCACTAAAAGCACAATGGCGAGCGTAAGATCCATAGCCGGCAGCTTCCGTTAAATTGTTACGTTACGTTCAGGCAAAACGACACGCTTAAAACCCGAGCGAGCTATCGATAACCGCAACGCATAAGGCCATTAAACCACCCGGCAAAATACCCAAAACCAGAATGGCCAGGCCGTTAACCGACATTAATGTACTGGATACCGTTCCTGTCGGTACAGCGGGCGCCCCCTCCTCAGGTTCGTCGAAGTACGCTACCTTTACAACACGCAAATAGTAAAACGCCCCAATAAGCGAGAACAGTACGGCAATGACAGCAACAATCACATGACCTGCTCCGATTAAGGCCTGCAGTACGGTCAGCTTGGCATAGAATCCCGCCAGTGGAGGAATACCCGCCAATGAAAACATGGCAAGCAAAAGAATCCCGGCCAATAAAGGGCTACGCTGGTTCAACCCCTTCAAGTCGGAAATTTCTTCACACTCAAAGCCCTGGCGACTCAGCAATAAAATAATCCCGAACGAGGCAAGCGTTGTGAGCACGTACACCAACATATAAAACAACGCAGCGCCGTAAGCTTCGGTAGAGACCAGCGGTTGATCTTGAGTCACACCCGAAAGCAAGCCCAGAAACACAAAGCCCATATGCGAAATGGTTGAGTACGCCAGCATGCGTTTAAAGTTGGTTTGCACAATGGCCGTAAGATTACCAATGGCCAGCGACAATACAGCCAAAATCAGTAACATCGGCTGCCAGTCACTCGACAAACCGTGCAGGCTGTCGACCAGCAAACGCATCACAATGGCAAAAGCGGCAATTTTTGGCGCAGCGCCTACGATCAGGGTTACGGAGGTAGGTGCGCCCTGATAAACATCGGGCACCCACATATGAAATGGTACTGCCCCCAATTTAAACGCCAAACCCGCTACAACGAAAACCAGCCCGAACACCAAGGGCAGCGTTTCAGCTTGATCACTTTCGATAACCTGCGCAATGCCTGCCAAATCGAGATTACCGGTGGCACCGTATAACATCGACAAACCGTAAAGCAATATGCCGGACGCCAGCGAGCCCAACACGAAATACTTCATGGCGGATTCCGTCGATTGAATGTGGTCACGACGCAATGCTATCAGCGCATACAAAGCGAACGACATCAACTCAATGCCTAGATAGACGGTCAACAAATTACCGGCCGAAATCATCACCATTTGCCCTAACAGGGCAAACAGCGTCAGCGTGTAGAACTCCCCTCCACGCGCCATCATGTCGCGCTTTTCGGCATACTCCCGCCCATAGATAAGCGTTACGGCAACAGCAATGTAAGAAGCAATCTTAAGAAAATGCGACAGATCATCGACGACATACAAACCGCTGAATGTCGCCCCTTCAAAGCCCTGCATCCACTGATAGGCACTGACAACCGTCAGCACCCCCAAAGTGCACAGCGTCAACCCATAAGTACGTAACCGGGTCTGGCTGTCGCTGAACGCATCGATCAGCAATACGGCCATGGCCAGAATCAAGAGCAGAATCTCGGGTAATGCCATAGAGAACAGAAATTGATATTGCATAATGATTCAGGCCTACAGTTTCGAAACAGAGACATGTTGCAGCAGTGCCTCAACCGAGACATGCATGACATCGGTAAACGGCTTCGGATAAATGCCCATGTAAAGCACGGCGACCGCCATCACACCCAGAATGAGGAATTCGCGCGCATTCAGATCCGACATGCCGCGTACCTCTTCGTTGGTAATGTCACCAAAAGCCACGCGCTTGACCATCCATAATGAATACGCAGCGCCAAGAATCAACGCAGTGGCCGCCAGCAAGCCAATCCAGAAGTTGTATTCAACCGCGCCCATAATGACGGTAAATTCGCCGACAAAACCACTGGTTGCAGGCAACCCGGCATTGGCCATGGAAAACAACACAAACAAGGTGACAAAACGCGGCATGACATTCACTACACCGCCGTACGCGTCGATGCGACGTGTATGCATGCGGTCGTAAAGTACGCCAATACAAAGGAACATCGCACCTGAAACGAAACCATGCGAGATCATTTGAACAATGGCCCCTTCAACACCGGCGGTATTGAAAATGAAAAAGCCCAGGGTCACAAAGCCCATATGCGCCACCGAAGAGTACGCCACCAGTTTTTTCATGTCGTCTTGCACAATGGCGACCAGGCCAATGTATATCACTGCAATCAACGACAGTGAAATCATGAGCCAGGCGAGATCTTGCGATGCATCGGGCGCGATCGGCAGCGAAAAGCGCAAGAAACCATAAGCGCCCAGCTTCAACATGATGGCGGCCAGCACTACCGACCCCCCCGTCGGTGCTTCAACGTGCGCATCGGGTAGCCAGGTATGTACCGGCCACATCGGCACTTTCACAGCGAAGGCAGCCAGCAATGCCAGGAAGATCAGCACTTGAGGGGTATAGGCCAGCGGCAGTTGATGCCAGGTTTGAATATCGAAAGAGCCTCCCGAGGCATGCCACAAATAGATGAAAGCAACCAGTGTCAGTAATGAACCCAACAAGGTATACAGAAAAAACTTGAATGCCGCATATACCCGATTCGGACCGCCCCATGCCCCGATAATGATGTACATGGGTATCAGGGTGGCTTCGAAGAAAACATAAAACAGCAGACCGTCGAGCGCGGCAAACACACCCACCATCAAACCCGACAAAATCAGGAATGCAGCCATATACTGCGCCACTTTGCGCGTAATGACTTCCCAACCGGCCACCACCACAATAATAGTAATAAACGCGGTCAACAGCACAAACCACAGGGAGATTCCATCGATGCCGAGGTGGTAATTAACGGCAAACGTTTCAATCCATGGTGATTTTTCCACGAACTGCATGTCGGATGTGTTGTTGTTGAAACCGGCATACAAGGGCAACGTGACCAGAAAGCCCAGAACAGCACCCGCCAATGACAGCCAGCGCGTCAGGCCGGGCCGGTCGTCGCGGCCCAGCAGCAGCACCAGAAGGCCTGCCACTATGGGCACAAAAATCGACAAGGTAAGCCAAGGAAGAGAGGAAGACGCCATATCGCTAGCCATCAGTGAACCATCAGCACAAAATAGGTTAGAAACGCCAGAATGCCGATAATCATGGCAAACGCGTAGTGATAAATGTAGCCGGACTGGATATGCCGGCTAACGGCCGCCACCATGCCAACCACATGGGCACTGCCATTAACCAGCACACCATCGATGAAGCCGCGGTCACCCTTCTGCCATAAGCCCCGACCCAGGCACCGCGCGCCGCGCATAATAACCTGCTCGTTGAACCAGTCGGCATAGTATTTGTTTTCCAGCACTGTGTTCAGCCCGGAAAGCTTCGACTTGATGGCTGCCGGCACGGCAGGATTGACCATGTAGCAATACCAGCAAATAACGAAGCCTGCGACCACCAACCAGAATGGCAGCGTGATAAAACCGTGTAAACCATAAGCCAGCCAGCCGTGCCAGCCTTCAGCCAGATCCGCCATTGCTGGGTGCGACGGCAGGTTTGCAATAACACCACTAAAGTAGCCGTTGAACAACAAGGGGTCGACAAACCAGATACCCGCAATTACCGATGGAATCGCCAGCAATACCAGCGGTAGCGTTACCACCCAGGGCGACTCGTGAGGTGGGCCGCCATGATGCCCGTGATTGCCATGATCATGACTGCCATGGCCGTGGTCGCCTTGCGTGTCAAAGCGTTCTTTACCGTGAAACACCAAGAAGTAAACCCGGAAAGAATATAGCGAAGTCACCAATACGCCAATCAGGGTTGCGTAGTAGGCAAAGCCCGCGCCCCACACATTTGCCGCGCCGGCGGCTTCGATAATGTGTTCCTTCGAGTAGTAACCTGAAAAGAACGGGGTACCCACCAGGGCTAGCGTCCCCATCAGGAAAGTAATCCAGGTAATCGGCATGTATTTACGCAGGCCACCCATGTTGCGAACATCCTGATCGTGATGCATGCCGATAATGACAGAGCCCGCACCCAGGAACAGCAGCGCTTTGAAAAAAGCGTGCGTCATTAAGTGGAAAATGGCAACCGAGTATGCTGATGCACCCAGGGCAACTGTCATGTAGCCCAGCTGGGAAAGCGTGGAATAAGCGACAACGCGCTTGATGTCATTCTGGATAATCCCCAGAATACCCAGGAACAGGGCACCGATCGCACCAATGACGATGATGAATGACAAAGCCGTATCGGAAAGTTCGAATACCGGCGAAAAGCGCGCCACCATAAAAATGCCGGCCGTCACCATGGTTGCTGCATGAATCAATGCCGAAATGGGCGTGGGGCCTTCCATTGAGTCGGGCAACCAGGAGTGCAAGGGAACCTGGGCAGACTTACCCATCGCGCCAATAAACAGGCAAATACACGCCACCGTAACAAGCGACCAATCGGTGCCGGGGAACGACGTTTCCGCCAGTGAACCTGCCTGTGAGAAAACCTGGTCGTAATTCATGCTGCCGGTATAGGCAAACAGCAAGCCAATACCCAAAATAAAACCAAAATCGCCGACACGGTTAATGAGAAACGCTTTCATATTGGCGAAAATAGCGGTTGGCCGGGTATACCAGAAACCAATCAGCAAATACGACACCAAGCCCACCGCTTCCCAACCGAAGAACAGCTGCAGCATATTGTTGGCCATAACCAGCATGAGCATGGAAAAGGTGAACAATGAAATGTAGGCGAAAAAGCGCTGGTAACCCGGGTCATCTGCCATATAACCAATGGTGTAAATGTGCACCATGAGTGAAACTGACGTGACGACCACCATCATCAGGGCGGTCAGGCTATCGATTAAAAAGCCGATTTCGATAGCGGTGCCGCCAATGGCATTCCATGTGTATACGGCGCCATTAAAGGTTTCCCCATTCAGTACCTGGAACAGCACCACAACCGAGCCAATGAACGAAATAAGCACACCCAGAATGGTGATGCTATGGGCAGCCGAGCGACCCACCTGACGCCCCAGAAACCCTGTACCGAAAAGACCCGCCAATATCGCCCCCACCAATGGAGCCAAGGCAACAACAAGATATAAAGTGGTTGAACTCATAGTTATTTATTCCATCAACCGTTCAGGTGATCCAGTTCTTCAACATTGATGGTGTTCAGGTTACGGAACAACAACACCAAAATAGCCAGGCCGATCGCCGCTTCTGCGGCGGCGACGGTAAGAATGAAGAACACGAAGACCTGACCCGAGGCTTCGCCCAGCCAGGTGGAAAACGCCACAAAATTAATATTGGCCGACAATAGAATCAGCTCGATGGACATGAGCAGAATCAACAAATTACGTCGATTCACAAAAAAACCAAAAATACCGATGCAGAAAAGAATGGCTGCCAGAACCAGATAGTGGGCCAAGGTAATGGTCATTATTTTTCCCCCTGGTCGCGCGACTCATCGACCTTTTCAGTTTGAGACGGCAGGTTAACCAGACGCACCCGATCTTTGGCCCGCACTTTTACCTGCTGCGATGGATTGCTGTACTTCACATCGCGTCGACGGCGCAGGGTAAGTGCAATTGCCGCAACCATGCCGACCAACAAAATAACCGCACCAACCTCAACGGCGAAAAAATATTGGCCGTACATGAGCTCGCCCAGCGAAGCGGTATTGTTGTAACCCGCTTGTTGCGCCGCCGGGCCGCCGGTGTCGCCCCATGTGGTAATAAGCACAAAGGCCATTTCCAGCACCATGATCGACCCGATAATCAGACCCATGGGTAAATACGCTTTTACTCCGCGGCGGAGATTTTCCATTCGCACATCAAGCATCATGACGACGAACAGGAAAAGCACCATCACCGCACCCACATAAACCAGCACAAGCAACAAGCCAAGGAATTCCGCACCAATCAGAATCCACAACATTGCAGCAGTAAAGAATGCCAGAATCAGATTCAATACAGCGGTAACCGGGCTTGCAGCGGTAATAACGCGAAACGCAGCGACCACCAGAACAACGGCCAGCAAATAAAACAGGACAGTAGCAAATGTCATAAGAGTCAGTCCTGAAAATCAGCGATAAGGCGCGTCTTCGGATCGACGGCGCGCAATTTCAGATTCGTAGCGATCACCAATCGCCAACAACATGTCTTTGGTGTAGTACAGGTCGCCCCGCTTTTCACCGTGGTATTCATGAATATGGGTTTCCACAATGGAATCCACCGGACAGCTTTCTTCGCAAAACCCACAGAAAATACATTTGGCCAGATCAATGTCGTAGCGACTGGTACGACGGGAGCCGTCGTCTCGCTCTTCAGACTCAATCGTAATGGCCAGGGCGGGGCACACCGATTCGCACAACTTGCAGGCAATACAACGCTCTTCACCGTTCGGATAACGACGCAACGCATGCAACCCGCGAAAGCGCGGTGAAGCAGGCGTTTTTTCCTGCGGATAGCGCAATGTCACTTTCCGTTTGAAAAAATTCTTGCCGGTTAACCGCATGCCTTTAAGCATTTCGGTAAGCATTAAACTGCCGAAAAAATCTTTAATCGCTTCCATATCTAGCCCCAGTTAACCCTTTATTGCCAAATATTCCACGGCGTTTGCATCCAGATCGCCACCACGACCAGCCAGACACCCGTCAATGGAATAAATACTTTCCAGCCCAGGCGCATAATTTGGTCGTAGCGATAACGGGGAAACGTTGCACGGAACCATATGAATAGGGAAACCACGAAAAAGGTCTTGAGACCCAACCACAACCAGCCGGGAATCCAGGTGAAGGGTGCGATATCAATAATGGGAAGCCAGCCACCCAGAAACATGATAGAAGCCGTAGCCGACAGCAGAATCATATTGGCGTACTCACCCAGGAAGAACAGCGCGAAAGCCGTACCCGAATACTCCACCATGTGACCCGCAACAATTTCCGACTCACCTTCGACGACATCGAATGGGTGCCGATTGGTTTCCGCCACACAAGACACCACGTAAATAACAAATAGCGGCAGCAGTGGCAGCCAGTTCCACGACAGGAAGTTCAGCCCCATGTCGGCAAACAGGCCACGGTCTTGACCCAACACAATATTGCTTAAATTCAGCGAACCCGATACCAGCAGTACCGTAACCAGCACGAACCCGATTGCCAGTTCATACGACACCATTTGAGCCGCTGCCCGCATTGCGCCCAAAAAAGCGTATTTCGAATTCGATGCCCACCCTGCGACAATAACGCCGTAAACCCCCACCGACGTAATAGCCATCAGGTAAAGCAAGCCCGCATTAATATCGGAAAGTACGAGCTCGGGCCCAAACGGAATGATGGCCCAGGCGGCCAAAGCCGGCATTAGCGTGACAACCGGCGCCAGAATAAACAAAATCTTATTCGCCTGACTGGGAACCACCAGTTCTTTTGTGAGCAATTTAAAAACGTCGGCAAACGGTTGCAGTAGCCCACGCGGCCCCACCCGTGTAGGGCCCAAGCGAATATGCATGGCACCGATCATTTTCCGTTCCCAATAGGTAAGGTAGGCAACGCAAAGAATGATCGGAACGGCGATCACCACAATTTTTACCAGCGTCCAAACCACATACCACGCAGTTGGCCCGATCAGACCCGCCCCAAACTCGTTAATTGTGTTCAGCCATTCCATTTAGGCACGCTCCAACGTAACTTGGCCAAAGGCACTACCCAGGTCAACGGTTTGCGGAAACGCTGTAGCAACACGTACAGTACCCGGCGCCACGGCGTCGTCTGCCTGTACTTGCAAAACCACCTGCCCGGTTTCTGAACGAACCCGCGCGGCATCGCCTGCTTGCAAACCATATTGCTTCAATGTTTCCACATGCGCGCGCAAAACGGGCGGACGGGAAGCCGGCGTTTCCTGCAAAGGTTTGGCGCGACGAACAATTGAGTCACTGCGATACACCGGCACATCGGCCACGCGCTCAAGCCCCTCGACCTCATTGACCAAGGCCGGCGCAATACGAACTTCGTTAGATAGCCTTTCATGCGCGTTGGGCGACAACACGGCATCCCGCACTGCCTCTGATGTCTCTTCGTCGAAACCCGACAATTCGAATAAGTTACCCAGAACACGCAACACTTTCCAGGCTGGACGCGTTTCACCGAATGGCGCCGCTGTGCCACGGAAGCTTTGCGCACGCCCCTCTGCATTCACAAACGTGCCCGACGTTTCTGTGTAGGGAGAAACCGGCAACATAACATCGGCCCAATCAGCAGCCGCATTGGCGTAAGGGGTAAGCGCCACGTTGAACTCTGCCTGCTTCAGGGTTTGCACAGCTTGCCGGCCGTTATCGGCATCAAACAGGGGTTCAGCGTGCATGACAACATACGCTTTTAATGGCTTGCTTAGCATTTGCGCAGCCGTTTGCGCGCCGACGGCCGGTACAGCCCCTGCCAAATAACCACCTACCGTGTTACCACCGGTTGTTAGCAACCCAAGACGCCCTTTCGCCAGCCGTGCAACCTCTTGTGCATTGGCCGCAATCTGAGAAGCAAAAGGCGAAGTGACCGCGGTGTTACCCAACAAAATGGCAACACGTTGACCTGAAGCCAACATTTCGGCAACACGTTTTGCCGCGTCCGAGATTTTGACACCCGCGAAAGCCTGAGCAGGTGATTCACCGGCAGACTCAGCCAATGCCACCGCGACTTCCGCCAGCGCGTTGGGCAGAGCTGAAGGCTTTACTTCAAAATGCGACGCGACATTAATGAGCGGATCGTCGTAGGCGCTACCAATAAATGCGATCTGGGTACCCGTTTTGGCGGCCTGACGCAGGCGCTGCGCCATGAGAGGCTGATCTTTGCGGATAAAACTGCCCACAACCAAAACACGATCCAGCGTATTCAACTCGGCAACCGGCATGCCAAGCCAAGGGGCGCCCTGGAATGCCTGGACAAAATCCGTATCGTTATAGCGCAGACGAAAATCAATATTTTCCGAACCAAGGCTGCGCGTAAGTCGGGCCAATAGCGATAACTCTTCCACCGTAGCCAGTTCACTGCCCAATGCGCCGATTTGATTCGCACCGTGTTGGTCGCGTACTTTGTTCAGGCCTTTCACTACAGCCTGCAACGCATCGCCCCAAGACGCTTCCGACCAATTGCCGTCGGCGTCTTTCACCATGGGATGCGCCAGGCGATCGCCGGCATACAAACCGGTATAGGCAAAACGATCACGGTCGGAAATCCAGCACTCGTTAACCTCTTCATTTTCGAAGGGAACGACGCGCATCACCTGATCGTTCTTCACTTGTACAACAAGGTTCGCACCCAGGCTGTCGTGCGGGCTCACCGACCGGCGACGCGCCAGCTCCCATGTACGCGCCGAATAGCGGAACGGCTTGGACGTCAGTGCCCCAACCGGGCAGATGTCAATCATGTTGCCCGACAACTCGGACTCGACCGCCCGCCCCACGAAGCTGGTGATTTCGGAGTGCTCTCCCCGGTTAATCATGCCCAACTCCATCATGCCGCCGATTTCCTGACCGAAGCGCACACAACGGGTGCAATGAATACAGCGCGGCATTTCTTCTGCGGAAATGAGCGGCCCCATCTCTTTATGAAAGACCACGCGCTTCTCTTCTTTATAGCGCGAAGCCGACTCGCCGTAGCCCACCGACAAATCTTGCAATTGGCATTCACCGCCCTGATCGCAAATAGGGCAATCGAGAGGGTGATTGATCAGCAGGAACTCCATAACGCTTTCTTGTGCCGCCACCGCTTTTTCCGACGCGGTGTGAACAACCATGCCGTTGGAGGCCGGCGTGGCACAAGCGGGCATGGGTTTGGGGGCTTTTTCAACCTCAACCAAACACATGCGGCAGTTGGCCGCAATAGACAATTTCTTGTGATAGCAAAAATGCGGCACATACAGCCCGAGCTTATTGGCCGCATGCATAACCATGCTGCCTTCGGGCACTTCAACTTTTTTGCCGTCGATGGTGAGTTCAACCATTAGCGTATCCTGACCCTACAAATATTTGGACACCACACAGCTTTTATGCTCGATGTGGTGTGCGAACTCGTCGCGGAAATGCTTGATAAAGCTGCGAACGGGCATGGCTGCAGCATCACCCAGCGCACAAATCGTGCGACCCATGATGTTATGCGCAACGGAATCAAGAACCTCAAGATCTTCCGGACGCCCTTGACCGTGCTCAATGCGATGCACCATGCGATACAACCAACCCGTACCCTCGCGACACGGTGTGCACTGCCCGCAGCTTTCTTCATAGTAAAAATAAGACAGGCGCATCAAAGATTTCACCATGCAGCGGGTTTCGTCCATGACGATGACGGCCCCCGAACCCAGCATCGAGCCGGCTTTGGCAATGCCGTCGTAATCCATGGTGGTTTCCATCATGACGTCGCCCGGCACCACCGGAGCACTCGACCCTCCGGGAATCACCGCTTTGATTTTACGCCCGCCACGCATGCCGCCTGCCAACTTTAAAAGCTCTGAAAACGGCGTGCCCATTGGAACTTCATAATTCCCCGGTAATTCGACGTCGCCCGACACAGAAAACAACTTTGTGCCGCCATTATTGGGGATGCCGGTTTCCAGATAGGCTTGACCGCTGTTGCGGAAAATCCAGGGCACCGCAGCGAACGTTTCCGTATTGTTGATGGTGGTGGGCTTGCCGTATAAGCCATAGCTGGCTGGGAAAGGCGGTTTGAAACGTGGCTGACCTTTCTTGCCTTCCAACGACTCCAGCAGTGCGGTTTCTTCCCCGCAAATATAAGCGCCATAACCATGGAATGCGTGCAACTGGAAACTGAAATTGCTGCCCAGGATTTTGTCGCCCAGAAAACCGGCTTTACGCGCTTCTTCCAGCGCTTCTTCGAAACGATCATATATTTCGAAAATTTCGCCGTGAATATAGTTGTAGCCCACGCTGCAACCCATGGCGTAAGCCGCAATAGCCATACCTTCAATGACAATATGTGGGTTAAAGCGAAGGATATCGCGGTCTTTGAACGTACCCGGTTCGCCTTCGTCTGAGTTACACACCAGATATTTCTGACCAGGTAGGTTGCGGGGCATGAAGCTCCACTTCAAACCAGTGGGGAAGCCCGCCCCCCCACGACCGCGCAAACCAGAGGTTTTAACTTCTTCAATGACGTCTTCCGGTGACATGCCGGAGGACAAAATTTTGCGCAAGGCTTCATACCCGCCCCGCTTGACGTAATCTTCCAGGCGCCAATTCGTGCCATCGAGACCGGCCACGATTTGCGGGCTGATATGACGATCATGAAAAATCATACTGCGCGACAAATCGTTGTTGGGCGCAATATCGAGGCCTTCCGAAAATTTTTGCAAAATAGCGGCGGTGCTCATTGCGCCCCCCCGTTCTGTTTCAATTCATTGATCATGGCATCGATCTTTTCCGGCATCATGCGCACACACATGTGCTTGTTGTTCACCAACATGACCGGGGAATCTCCACAAGCGCCCATGCACTCACCCTCAACCAATGAGAAGAGACCGTCTTGCGTTGTTTCATGAAAACCGATACCCAACGTTTTCTTCAAATGCTCCGCTGCGCTAACCCCGTCGCGCAAGGCACAGGGCAAATTAGTGCACACGGATATTTTGAAACGACCAGGAAGCTGGGTATCGAACATATTGTAGAACGTTGCCACCTCTTGAACAGCAATAGGTGGAACCTGCAAATAACGGGCAACATCTTCAATAACGTCGATAGAAACCCAGCCTTTCTCGTCTTGGGCTATGGCCAATGCAGCCATAATGGCTGATTGCTTCTGTTCTTCGGGGAACTTGATCAGTTCCCGGTCAATTTTCTGATAGGCTTTTTCGGAAAGCAGCATAGTTTGATCCGGTCGTTACCTTGGCTTGCGCCCGTTAGCGGTCAATTTCACCAAACACAATATCGAGCGTGCCGATAATGGTTACCGCATCGGCAATCATGTGCCCACGTGACATTTCATCAAGCGCTTGCAAATGCGCAAACCCCGGCGCACGAATTTTCAAGCGATACGGCTTATTGGCCCCATCGGAAATCATGTAAATACCAAATTCGCCTTTGGGATGTTCAACCGCACTGTAGGCCTCGCCACGCGGCACATGCATCCCTTCGGAAAACAACTTGAAATGGTGAATGAGATCTTCCATCCCGGTTTTCATTTCCTCGCGCGAAGGCGGCGCGACTTTGTGGTTGTCGACGATGACCGGGCCGGGATTATTGCGCAACCACTCAACGCACTGGCGAATAATGCGATTACTTTCACGCATTTCAGCCACACGCACCAGATAACGATCGTAGCTGTCGCCGTTCACACCTACCGGTATGTCGAAATCGAGGCGATCGTACACTTCATAAGGTTGCGTGCGACGCAAATCCCACTCCACACCGGAACCACGCAGCATAGGCCCGGTAAAGCCCAGCGCTTTGGCGCGATCCGGGTCGACTACACCGACGCCCACCAAACGCTGCTTCCATATACGATTATCTGTTAACAGCGTTTCGTATTCATCAATACAGGTTGGGAAACGATTGGTGAAATCTTCAATGAAGTCGAGCAATGAGCCGGAACGTGCATCGTTCATGGCTTTTAATTCTTTGGCGCTGCGGTATTGGCTGCTTTCACCATATTGCGGCATGGTGTCAGGCAGATCGCGATACACGCCGCCCGGGCGATAGTATGCCGCATGCATGCGCGCACCGGACACGGCTTCGTAACAATCCATTAGGTCTTCACGCTCGCGGAACGTATAAAGAAATACCGCCATGGCACCCACATCGAGCGCATGCGAGCCGAGAGACATTAAATGATTCAGAATCCGGGTGATTTCGTCGAACATGACCCGGATATACTGCGCGCGCAATGGCACCTCTATGCCGGCCAGCTTTTCAATCGCCATCACATAGGCGTGCTCATTGCACATCATGGAAACGTAATCAAGACGATCCATGTAAGGCAAGCTTTGCAAATACGTTTTATGCTCGGCCAGTTTTTCGGTGGCACGATGCAGCAAACCAATGTGAGGATCGGCGCGCTGAATAACTTCACCGTCGAGCTCAAGAACCAGGCGCAACACGCCGTGTGCCGCAGGGTGCTGAGGCCCGAAGTTCAGGGTGTAATTCTTGATTTCAGCCATGTTATCGCTCTACTCCGTAGCCCTCTTCACGCACGATACGCGGCGTAATTTCGCGCGGCTCAATGGAAACCGGCTGATAAATCACCCGTTTCTGCTCGGTGTCGTAACGCATTTCAACGTTGCCCGACAGAGGGAAATCTTTGCGGAAGGGATGCCCGATAAACCCGTAATCGGTAAGAATGCGCCGCAAATCAGGGTGACCTTCGAACACAATGCCATACAAATCGAATGCTTCGCGCTCGAACCAGTTCACCGAAGGCCAGACATTGAACAGCGTATCTATCACGGGGAATTCATCGTTTTGCACCCATGTACGAACTCGCAACCGCCAATTGTGCGCAACAGACAGCAGGTGGATCACAACGGCATAACGTTGCGGAAACTTGGGCGGCGCAACCTGCGCGGCGGGTTCGCCGTAAGTGGCGTAATCGACCCCGCATAAATCGATGCATAGTTCAAAAGACAATGCCGGCGTATCACGCAAAGCCGTACAGACATCTACCCACTGGCCCGCCGGGACATCAAGAGTGAGCTCGTTCAACGCTTCCTTCAGGGAACAGTTTTGGGCAAACTGTGTCTGCAGGTGATTTTTCAGAGTTTCAAGCCGGGTCATAATAAATTCGTCGGACGATTTAAAGGGGCGCGCAAATTAGCGGGCGATGGTGTTGGTGAGGCGAATTTTATTTTGCATTTGCAAAAGCCCGTAAACCAGCGCTTCCGCTGTGGGGGGACACCCCGGCACATAAACATCGACCGGGACTATTCGATCGCAGCCCCTGACGACGGAATAAGAATAGTGATAATAGCCGCCCCCGTTCGCACAGGAGCCCATGGAAACCACCCAACGCGGCTCGGGCATTTGGTCGTAAACCTTGCGCAAGGCAGGTGCCATTTTGTTGCACAAAGTGCCGGCCACGATCATGAGGTCGGACTGGCGCGGACTGGGGCGAAAAATAATACCGAATTGGTCAAGGTCGTAGCGCGCCGCGCCGGCGTGCATCATTTCCACGGCACAGCAAGCCAGGCCGAATGTCATTGGCCATAGAGAACCGGTTTTCGCCCAGTTCAAAAACTTGTCTGCATTGGTCGTGATAAAGCCTTCTTTCAGAATGCCGTCGATTGCCATGATTTAGCCCATATAACGATAAATGCCGTATGCCGGCCTTAACAAACCTGCCACGCAAGCCTCGACTACTCCCAGTCGAGCGCGCCCTTCTTCCACTCGTAAAGGAAACCAACGGTGAGCACCGCCAGAAACACCATTACAGTCCAGAACCCCGCCATGCCAAGGGCATCGTTTGCAATTGCCCAAGGGAAAAGAAAGGCGATTTCAAGGTCGAACAAAATAAAGAGAATGGCAACCAGGTAATAACGCACGTCGAACTTCATGCGTGAGTCATCAAAAGCTTCGAAACCACACTCGTAAGGAGACAGCTTCTCGGCATCGGGGCGATGAGGCCCCAACACGCGCCCAACCGTTAAAAGCGCAAAGCCGATGCCCGTGGCAACGATAATAAACAGCAGAACGGGAAAATACTCTTGCAGGTTCATGCCATGCGTCCAACCGTGATAAGTAAACTTTTGGATTGTATCATTTTGCGAACGCACATTTGGGGGTTAACCCTGTTTTGATACAAAACAGCGAAGCAAAACAAAAGCCACCCCGAAAGAGTATATAGTGAATTTTGTGTACTTCTGTCGGTGAGTGAGTGAATGCCCCATGAGCAATGGTTTTTGGGGCATTTTCATTTTTACACGGTGTGTAATTTGGTGTGTAAAAATAGGAGCACTTGTTCCAAGGGCTCTGCCCTCTCGCCGCAAGCGGCGATTCACCCGAGGTATTTCACGACCAGCGATGTGATCGAGTGAGAGCACAGATACAGATAACTTCCTCGGGGATGCTTAAAAGTGAGCAATGGTCGTACCACCATACTCATACTGTAGCTGGAGATTGCCACATTAAATTGGCCGCCCGTCGCTCTGGTCGCAAAGCGAACATTCGAAGTGGTGCCCAGAGCGCCATCTTCCAGCCGTAAAAGGCCAGGGATTTCGTTGAGACCGAAACCCAGCTACTGCGCCGTTTTCACAAACTTCAGCCTATCAAACTCGCCAGTTACTACGCGTCTGTTAAGTAAAAGTATTTGAAGGCTTCTCGATCACTCTACCTTTAGATTTTGCTGGTATTGCAGCATTTGCTCCATCATCAGCTGCATTTGATCCATGCGCTCCTGCATCATCTGAATTTGTTGCTCGTTAGACAGACTACCACCATTCTTTGATTTACCGCCGCCGTTCATCATGTGCTGACCTCCCATCATGCCGTTTTGTCCACGCATCATGCCGGGGCCCATCATACCGTGATGCATAAAACCCATTTGCTCTTGCATCGCCTCCCTGTGTTCTCGCATCAATCGTTGCCGTTCTTGCGGTGAAGCTTCATCAGGAATGCGTTGCATCAGCTGGTTCATGTGAGACCAGTTCTGGTGCATCTGTTGCATTTGCTCCTGATCCATCATCATGCCAGGACCATGCCCTTGCCATGAGCCTTGATCACCATGCGCTAGCACGAATGCAGGAAAAACCAACAACGCAGCGGTTGCTGTAAGTCCTTTAAATGAAATCATAAAGTTTACCCTCGAAATAAAATTAGACGTCCACATCATCGCACTTATCATTGTAGATCTTTATCCAGACAAACGCCGATTTTGACGACTACTAGTGTAGATTAGTTATTGACCCTGTAGTGGCTACAGGGTTTTAAATTGCATCATTTGTACGAAAACCGGAGCCGAGAAAATGAGCAAACCCTGCAATGGGCAGTGTGGTAGTGAAGACTCTGTCGTAGATGACAAGTTTCAGGGACGCGCCACCGCCGAAACAGGTAGCCAGCTAAGCACCTACAAAATACCAAAAATGGATTGTCCCTCGGAAGAGCGAATGATTCGAATGGCACTGACTGGCGTTGAAAACATTCAGTCGCTGTCATTCGATTTATCGGGTCGTACATTGGAAATTATCCACCATGGAGAAACCGGTCCTATTACCAGCAAACTGGAAAACCTGGGCTTGGGTGCTTCCTTGCAGCGGACAGAAGACGCCAGCGCTGAATCCGTCAGAGCGGCTGAATCTTCTAAGGCCAACGAAAGCGAAGAATCCGGCACTTTATGGATACTGCTGGCAATCAACGGCCTGATGTTTCTGGTCGAGATGACGATGGGCCTGATCGCCCAGTCCGCTGGCCTGATTGCAGACTCGCTAGACATGCTTGCCGATGCCGCCGTCTACGGTCTCGCACTTTACGCCGTTGGGCACGGCATCAAAATGCAGGTCAGAGCGGCCCATGTGGCAGGCATCCTCCAGCTTATCCTTGCCGTCGGTGTACTGGTTGAGGTTGGCAGGCGTTTTCTGTTCGGCAGTGATCCCCAGTCGTCAATGATGATGACCGTCGCCTCTGTTGCTCTCGTTGCCAACATCAGCTGCCTTCTTCTGATCGCAAAACACCGTGAAGGCGGTGCTCACATGAAAGCCAGCTGGATCTTTTCGGCCAATGATGTGGTTATCAATCTGGGAGTTATCCTTGCGGGGCTTCTTGTTGCCTGGACCGGTTCAAACTATCCGGATCTGGTTATTGGCGGCGTTGTGGGAGGCATTGTATTCATTGGTGCCAAGCGCATCCTTGCACTAAAAGGATAATTCGATGTCTGAACACCGTGCTAGTTTTTCTACGTTTATCTTTCTCGGCTTTTCCACACTGGTAGCGCTGGCCGACCAGCTTATTAAATGGCTCGTCCAGCAATCCATGGCTTACGGGCAATCGGTTGAGATCACTCCTTTCTTTAATTGGGTGCACGTATGGAATAAAGGCGCTGCCTTTAGTCTCTTCGCCGATGGCGGGGGCTGGCAGCGATATTTTTTTATTGCGATAGCCGTTGTCGTCTCGGCTGTTCTGGTCAAATTGATGCGGGACAGCCATAAGCGAACAGAAGCCCTGGCCTATGCGATGGTACTTGGCGGTGCATTCGGAAATGTCATCGACCGAGTTTTCCGAGGCTACGTTGTCGATTACCTGGATTTCCATTGGCAATCTTGGCATTGGCCGGCGTTCAACCTTGCCGACGTGTTCATCCTCCTGAGCGTGGCCATGATTTTGGTCACGGGCTTCACAGCCGAGAAAGGTGCCGGGAATAACATGGAAAATCGCCAGAATGGCTAGTTTTCGCGCGGTCGCAACACTCGCTAAGCCCTCTGAGCCAGGCTTAGCGAGTGTTGCGACTACGTTTAATTGAACAGCAACGACCAAGGAGAAAACAATGGGCCACGAGCATGCTCACATGTCACCGGATACTAAGGATAAGAGAGTTGCAGTAGCTATCTGGGCGAACGGTATCCTAACCTTGGCTCAGATCGCTGGAGGGATCTTCGCTGGCAGCTTGGCGCTGATAGCCGACGCTATACACAACTTTTCGGATATGGCGTCACTATTTATCGCATTTGCGGCGCGGAAGATTGCACGCCGCCCGGCCGACTCGAAGATGACCTTTGGCTACGGGAGAATTGAGGTTGTTGCGGCACTCATAAATTACACCACTTTGATAATGATCGGGGCATATTTGATCTACGAAGGTGGCATGCGATTCATAGATCCCCCGGAAATCAAGGGGTGGTGGGTAGTTTGGCTTGGCATTATCGCATTGGTAGTGGATGGTTTGACCGCGCTGCTTACTTACTCCATGCAAAAGGACAGCGTCAACATCCGTGCGCTGTTTCTACACAACTTGTCTGATGCGTTTGCGTCAATTGCAGTCGTTGTAGGCGGCGCCCTGATTCTCCTGTACGACATGCGTTGGGTTGATCCCGCGATCACAATTGGTATCGCAAGCTATATTCTCTACCTGGGTCTAACGGAAATCGGCGGAACCATCCGGACACTCATGCTGGGTAGTCCATTGGATATCGACACAGATTCTGTCATCGAGGCTTTATCAAACGTAGAAGGCGTTTTAGACCTTCACCACGTACATTTCTGGCAGATGGGTGAGCATGATGCCTCCCTCGACGCCCATGTGGTGGTCGAAATAAGTGCCTGGAATGAACTTGAAAAAGTCAAGGGTGGGATAAAACGAACTTTGGAAAACGAGTTCGGCATCACTCATTCAACATTGGAGTTTGAACATCCTGATCACAGTCACAAAGATGCCCATACTTATGGCCATGGCTAGCAGGGCTGCTGAAAAGGGTACCGTGTGGCAGATATGCTGCGAATGGCCGACCTTCCACTCGGTTACGAGCACGCCATGCGAGACGTAATTGAACGCCACCAGGTCTGGGCCTACCTCATCGCTGTTGTTTTCGGACTGTCTGTGGATTGGACATCGTCCCTCGGTGACAGTGTGCCGGATTACTTAATCTGGGGGTTGCTCGGAGTTCTGCTCTACGCCACATTTACTCAAACACCGTTGACCCACCTGTCTGATATGTTCCGGGACCGTCGGTTCATGGGTGCCTTGCTCACCGGAAATTTTCTGGTCATGCCGGCGATCACTGCCTTGCTGATATTGGCGCTGCCGGACAATGACGCGCTGAAGTTGGGAGTGCTTCTGGTATTGCTGATGCCCTGTACCGACTGGTTTGTCACCTTCACTCACCTAGGCAAGGGGGACAGCACCCGAGCCATTGCGGCAACACCGGTTCTGCTGATTGCTCAACTGGGTCTTCTTCCACTTTACCTCTGGCTTTTCATGGGTAATCAGTTCGACGTGAATCTTGAGCTTGGGCGGCACCTCCTGCCGGCCTTTGGCGGGCTGATTATTGTCCCGCTTATCCTGGCATTTCTGACTGAAAAATGGGCCGAAAACTCCAGAAAAGCCATCGGGTTCATTCGCTTCATGGGTCTGATGCCGGTCCCTCTGCTGACAGTCGTACTGTTCATCATCTCAATGACACAGGTCAGCCAGATCGACAGTACCGGCTCACTTATCTGGCCCTTGATGATTCTGTTTCCGGCCTATCTTCTAGCTGCGGCTCTGGTTGGAAAGGCTCTGCGCCGGGTCTTTCGATTACCGGTAGAAACCGGTCGCACCGTCATCTTCAGCCTAGGAACACGCAACTCCTTCGTGGTTTTACCTTTGGCACTGTCAATGCCAGAGGCCTGGGCTGTGGCCGTCGTGGTGATTGTCGTCCAGTCTTTGTTGGAACTGTTTGGAATGATGCTTTATCTGCGGTGGGTGCCTAGTCGGCTGCTACCGGACACCTGAATAATCTGAAACCCGTAAACTCATTTAAAATAGGAAGATCTCCCGTGCAAACCCGAACCCTGGTCATCAGTCTCCTTCTTTTTTGTCTGGTTGTCTTTGCTGGTGCTTTTGTTATTTACGATCGCTCCCAGGGCACTAATGAACCCGCCGTTGTTGAAAAAACGCCACTGGTGAGGGATTACTCTCCCGTTATTGGCCCTGAGGACGCGCCGGTAACCATTGTCGAGTTCTTCGACCCATCCTGCGAAGGTTGTCGCGCCATGCATCCCTATGTGAAACAGATTCAGGCTGCCTACCCGGACAACGTGCGTCTGGTACTGCGCTACGTATTGTTTCACAAAGGCTCGGAAGAGGCCGTCAGAATTCTGGAAACCGCCCGTGAACAGGGAATCTATGAACCGGTGCTTGACGCTGTTATGGAAGCACAGCCGAAATGGCACGATGATCCAAAGGTCACCGCAGCATGGGATGCGGCGGCGTCAGCCGGGCTTGACGTAGAAGCCGCCCGGGCCGGTATGAACTCACCCGAGATTGACGGCATTATTCAACAGGATGCTGCGGACGTTAAGGCGGTTGGAATTTCCGGAACCCCAACATTCTACGTTAACGGAGACATCTTGAGCCGCCTGGGGCCTCAGGAACTGTACGACCTGGTGACATCCAAGGTAGAGTCACTGGAATAACAACAAAACCGGCAACGCTATGTCACTGCTTGACTACCTTCTACCCTACGATTTCTCGCCGCTGACCGTGCTGAGCTACATGCTCGTGATGGGGTTCTATGGCGTCGGGCTAATTCGGATGCCGGATTAGGATCGGCCTGGCTCGCTACGGATTTTTGCGTTCACCCTGGGGGTGCTGATCTGTTATGCGGTGATGCAGACGCGCTTCGATTACTACGCGCAATACATGTTCTTCGTCCATCGGGGCCAGCATCTGATTCTTCATCACATCGGGCCTATCCTTATCGCCCTGTCCAACCCTTTACCGGTCATGCGGTTCTGGTTTGAAAAAATCCGCCCGGGCTGGAGGCGCGCGCTACGGCCTCTGGGTTGGGTTTATCAGGTTCTGCAACAGCCCTTTATCGCCCTTTTCCTATTTGTTGGGCTCATTTATTTCTGGCTGTGGCCATCGATCCATTTCGACGCCATGCTCAGCCGGGAGCTGTACTGGGTCATGAACTGGAGCATGTTGCTGGATGGTCTTCTCTTCTGGTGGTTGATCTTTGACCCAAGACCGCCGGCGATCACCTCATCGTTGGGGTATGGCAGACGCATGTTGGTTCTGGCTGCCGCGGGTGTGCTTCAGATGTTTCTTGGGGCGTGGATCGTGTTCTCACGTGACATGGTCTATGACGTTTACGAAGTCTGTGGCAGGGCCTGGCCGCTGGATCCAGAAGTCGACCAGCTTCTGGGCGGCATGCTGACCTATATTCCTCCGGCCATGATGAGCATTCTTGGCATTCTTCTGATGCTCCGGCGAGCCATGCATCAGGACGGAAAATATACCAACCAATCCAAACAACTTGAGGAAACAGCGTCATGAGAACTCGCTTCTGGCGACAGCCAACATCATATCGGCGACCTTAACGCTGATAGCATCCCTATTGCTGACTGGTTGCTTTGGCAATGACGAGGAAGACTGGAACGGTAAAAACATCAGTGGCTTGATGCCTGAGCTGGAATTCGACCTGATCAATAGCCAGGGCAAGTCTGTATCTGGCGATGATTACAGTGGCCGCGTGAGAATGCTGTTTTTCGGGTTCACCTCGTGCCCCGATGTTTGCCCGACCGCCCTGCAAAAACTCAATCAGGTAACCAGTGGCCTGGACCCCGAGCTTCAGGATGAAGTACTCACTTTGTTCGTGAGTGTCGATCCGAAACGTGACACGCCCGAGCGCCTCGCAAAATACGTGGATTTCTTCGGTGACAATATTGTAGGGCTCACTGGAAAAGAACCCCAGCTTCGTGAACTGGCAAAACGATATAGGACAACCTTCGGTTATGACGAACCTGACGCTGATGGAAATTATGCGGTGTCACACAGCAGCGCGATTTATGTATTTGATCGCGAAGGTAACCCTCGCCTTTTAATGCGGCCCGATTTGAGCGGGGAAGAAATTCGGCATGACCTCGCTGCTCTTATTCAGGAGGATGCCTGAGTTAACGAAGCTTGCCATTGGAAAGTAATGCTTAGCTGCTGCGGAATACGGCAGCAGCCCGTGACTCAAGATTTGATTGTCGGATGCTTATGTTCATCTTTTGCCGGGCTTCACATATCCAGTTTTTTTGGCCTTTGGAAAGCTGGGGGCAGGTCAATCGGGGTAAACATCGGCTTAGCCCATTATCGCTAACTCTATACCGGAATTAGTTGGCACCTGAAAGTTGCTCCATCAACCATGATGAATCAAAGGCCAATGACGAGCTTGGAACCTTCGGGGGGGAGAAGGAAGGCCTGACTCGAATGTTCGCTTTTGTTTATGAGCTGATTTCGAGGTATTTGACGACCAGCGATGATCGTTTAAGATGAAGTTGCGGTACAGGGAGAGGTCCCGATGGCCGCGACCGGCGATGAGGGGGCGTGCCATTAATGGCTTACCCCCGAATCCCTCTCTTGCAGCAGCTCCCTCAAGAAACTCGCCCGCCTGGTGGCATTGCTTACCGATTTTACGATGGACGCAAAATCACTAGCCTGCCCGACAATATGTATCTCTGCCTCGGCACGGGTAATCGCCGTGTAAAGCCACGCACGGTCTGAGATACGCCCCGTCTGGACTGCCACGATGATTCTCGGGAACTGGCTCCCTTGAGCCTTGTGGAGCGTGATTCCGTAGCCAAGCTCCATGCAATCGAAGACTTCATCCGTAATTGAAATGGCTTCGCCGGTATCCAGCGTCACGACACCAAATGTTTCCTGGCCGTCCTTGGTGTCGCGCTCTGTTGAGGATAATACGCCAAGAGACCCATTCTGAATGCCGATGTTGTACTTGTTCCTGGTGAAGAGGATCGGGTCGCCCACTCTGATATCGAGGAAGAATTCATCGCCATGCAGTCTAAACTGCAAGCACTCCCCATCGGGATTGATCAGCTTTTGGCACTCACGGTTCACCTCGCCAACTAGAGCCTTGGTGGCTCCGATGATCTGAGTGTTATAGGGTGACTCCGCATACAAGGATTTGCACTTATCGACCATCTTCTGCGGAGGCGTCTCGTGGAACGTGATTGCGCCAACCGATAACGCAGGAGGCACCTCACCCCGATTGATGGTGGCCGAGTATTCCGGGATGCCCGTTGAGTCTTCCTGGCGTTTGACGATGTTCAACTCAACCGTAGCGATTGCACCGGACTCAACGATGTCTGAGAGGACTTTGCCGCAGCCGATGGCTGGTAGCTGGTTCGGATCGCCGGTCAGGATGATGCGTACCGAAGGATCGAGGTGCGTAACAATCCGATACATGGTCGGCAGGTCGGTCATACTGGCTTCGTCGATGACCAGGAGATGCTGCGCCTGATCCAGTGACGGCGAGATCGGCTCTTCCCGCAACAGGCGAGCAATTGTCATGGTGAAGAATCCGATGCTCTCGTGCAGTCGCATAGCAGCTCGCCCCGACAGAGCGACGGCATGAACCTGATAGCCTAGTGCGGCATAGGCTTTGAGCACGGCACGAAGGACCGTGGTTTTACCCGTACCGGCACCACCCGTAATGCAGGACACCGCATTGGTAAGGCTCAACTCGACCGCTTGGACCTGCTGCTCGGTCAGGTCGTAGGGCAACTCCTGAACGGCCTCGGTGAGCGCCTTGAAGACGGATTCATCTTCATTCTTGATGGCGGCCAGGGCCTTGAGCCGCTTCGCAACGACCGACTCCATCATGATTTGGGCGGTAGGGTGGTAGGTGCCGGTCTCTGGCCTGAGAATGAACTGGCCGTTGCGATAACCGCTGGCGAACGCCTCTGCGACCAGAGCTTTATCGCCCAGAAGCTTGGTCACCTCGGGCCTGAGCGCCGGATGGGAGGCGTAGGTGTGCCCCTTTTCTACCTCTTTTCGTATCGCGCTTTCTAACGCAGCTGCGAGCCGCACCGGTGCCGATTTATCCATGCCCATTTTTTCAGCAATCGCATCGATATCGGGAAAAGGCATTCCGAATCCGAGCAATGCGTAGGGATTGGTCTTGAGTACCTCAACGGTTCGATTATCGTGGTACTTTAGAATGCGTTGCTGGATGCTCAGCGGCACTCCCAGAGAAGCCAGCCAATTCGCATGCGCAAGGTTTTTGTACTTGGCGTAGCCGTTGTATAGCGCGGTTACTGAAACCTCGCTAAGAACCTCCCTGAGACGGCCTCTGTGCTCGGAGGTATTGGATTGGAGCATGGGGTGCAGGTCACTGCCAAAAACGTTCCAGAGGGCGCGTGCTTTGGCCTCACCGATACCGGTGAACTCCTTTTCATTGGCAATGAAACGGATCAGCGCCTCGCCCGTTTCCGGCAGCGTGCACTCCATCTCAGCTGGGGCGTCATACAAATGTTGCTGAAGCTTATAATCGCCTGCCTGAACGGTCTCCAGCGTCCTTACGCCACGCACTCGCCATTGCTGACCAACGGACGGCTTGATAGGCAGGGACTGGTTTTCGCATCGGATGCTGACGATGTATTTGCCCGAGTTGATCTTGTAACTGTCAGTCTTGAGGGGAACGCCCGTGAAGATCGTGTATTTATAGCCGTTATGCTGGCAGCTGGTGACACGGAAATACTCTTCATGCATCGGGCGCTACTCCGAACTCTGTGAGGACTTCGGACAGTTCACCGTAACGTTTTAGCTTGGCTTCGAGGGTTGCCACCCGGGCCTTTAGTTCAATGTTTTCCTGCTCCAGCACTGAGAGCCTTCTCGATTCCATGGCTCTTTTGTTAACGCTGGGATCATAGCGTTTGGGTTCTGATCGCTGGGCCTGGGCGGTTTCGGTCAGTTCTGGCAGAACACCCCGATCACGCAGGTTCTGCTCCAGATTCTCCAGCGCCGTTTTGATGGCCGGATTCTGGCGCAACGCGCTCTTTCCGATGCCTATGGCTTTAGCCACTTCGCCACGGTTTAACTGGCCCCGAAAGACGATCTGCTTAAAGTCGTCATCCGTTTGGGTGGCCACCCAGCTCTGAAAGGCACTCAGGTTCTGACGTGCTCTTTCCTGACCATTACTCATCCATTTCCCCCAGGATCTTCTTGAGCCCGGTCAGGAAGCCACGAGGCAGGATTTCCGTACCCAGCTCATCTTTCACTTGGCCCAATGCGTTCGCTCTAAATCCGAGTTTCTCCAACCATTCCTCAGTGCAGACGGTTTGCAACGCCTTGATCTCGTTTTCCGAACAGATTCCCTTTAACGAGGGCAGCAGCTCCACACTGGCTTCTGACTGGGGTTCCCCATAGGTCGTGGGACGCTTATCAATCACGATCTCGGTTGTGCTCTTGAGCATGTTCGCTTCGCTTCTGTAGCGATCCCGCTCCCGAATGATTTGCCCAAAGAGGGCACGCACCGCCGCGTCCTCAATGCGCTCCAGCAGTTGGTGGTCCTGGCTCATTCTCTTGGGTGGCCCGACCGGTGGTTTCTTCGTGGTGGTCTTTGCCTTGGCGGCCCAGGCTTCGACTAGATCCCGATAATGCTTGTTTGCAGTGGCACGAATCGACTGATAGCCCACACCGCCATCCTCCTCGGATACGCGCCCGATAGTGGTGATGGAAAAGTCCCGAGCACCGGAGTCGAAGTAGACGCTCAACGTTTCGTGAAGCTTATCCAGAGAAGCCTTCGTCTTCGCGGTCTTGCCGTCTTTAAGGGTGTCCAGAACCGCATCGACATCAATGTTCATTCGGACACCTCCAAGGCCGGAATGCGCTTCAGAGCGCCCGACGACAGCGTGATCGGGGTTATTTGTTTGACGGCTTCAAATCCGGATTTCAGTAGCCCATCGTTCTCCAGGTACTCTTGCGCTTCGATGTAATTAGTCGCGATTCGGTAGCCTTCCATCCTGTCGTCTGGGTCCGCGATCTTAGCCATCTTTCGAATGAGCGCGTTACCCACAATCAACTGCGTGTTTTCGTCCATTTCCAGGAAGACGGGCTTGTACCCGGAGCGGGCCATCATGCGACTCAAGGCGTTGGTGCGCTTGGCAATCGCAGGCGTCTTGCGCAGGTCATCGTGCAGGTCGGGATAGAATTCAGCGTCCTCACAGAGCAAAGACAGGTGCAGCAATTCCGAGTCGGTTTCGATGAATTTCATGCTGACGTTGAGGTCTTCCGCAGACCCTACGGCGACCAGCTTTTGACGGTCATCGTCCTCCGTTCGCTCATTTTCGATCTGGACCACTTTGTTGATCAAATTGAAGATCGCGATGTAGTCCTTGGCGTATTCATCTGCCTCCACGCGCTGCTTTTCGTACCGGCGCTCCAGCGCCTGAAGTTCGCTGTGCTTGAGGAACGGCTTGCCGGCTTCCTCGGCGAGGTACAAATCATCCTTCAGGGCCTCTAATTGGCCCTCAATCTCGACGGCCAGTTCAGCCGCCTGGTGCGCCTTGTAGCTGACCTGATTGAACTTAGAGTTGAGTGCAGGAAGGTAAGTCGCGTCGGTGATGTGCCAGCGACAGCGGGGGCAGTTTTCAGGGCCATGGGGTACCGGGCCATAAATCCTTGAGTACACATGTTCTGAATCTTTCATAAGGGGGCCGCCGTTCCAGCAACCGCCCACGGTGGATAGCTCATCCGAGCGCACGGTGTTACCGCCGACCAGGCACACGCCCGTGGCCCGTTCCTCCCAGCCAATGGGATTCCGGTTGGCAAGTACGGACTCAACAGAATTGTACTGGTCGTTGTGAAAGGCTGCGCGGAGGGGGATCTGCCTCATCTCGGCGTCTGCAAGGAAGTTTCGGAGCGAGCCTTCACCCCTTTCAGACAGCGCTGCGTCTGCCTCTTTCATTTTCTCGGCCATCACTGAGGGCGTGATCTTGTTGTAATAGATCGTCATTAACAGCCGGGTATGACCGGCCAGAAGCTTGGAGATCACCGGCAACGGCAGATCGGTGTCCATGGTGTAGCAGGTGATCAGCGATACGCGGAGGCTGTGCAGCGGGTAGTCCGTTGCCGACTTGACTGATTCTTGACCCTCGTAGTCCTCGCCGTAGTCTTTCACAAACCGAAGGCGGTCGCCGTTCTTCATCGTCAGGCCTGACTTGAACAGATCTCCTTCCAGTTTCAACAACAGGCGGTACCAAGGATTAAAAACAGAATTTTTGGAGATCGGGAGCACGGAATTTCGGTCTCGAAACAGAAACGCGAACTCGCCCATTTCGGCTAATTGCTTCCTGGATTTGGCTGCGCCAACGTGTTTTCTTTGAAGCTCTGTACCACCGATCAACCGGTCGATGGGGTTATATTTTTCCTGCCAGTTGCGGAGTTTTTCCAGCCAATACAGCAGTTCTTCGTGCTGCCACGGGATAGTATACCCTCGCTGAATCTCCTCTTTGTTTTGGTCGGCGGTTTTGTTGGTGGACACGTACAGCCCGGTGGTATAGCTCTCCGTCATCGAGTCATAAATGCGCCGGAAGACGCCTTTCTGATAGGGGCGTTTCGGGGTCCCGTACCTCAATGGATGCTTGATGTTCTCGACCCAATGACCGCGCTCGTAACGCCAGGTATCGCCTTCGCCGGAGTCCAGAAACCGCACTTGGTAAGAACGAAGCGGCAGATGGAGCTTGGTAAATAGAAACATCGCCATCGCTGGCGACCAAATTTCATGAATCTCAACGCTCTTATTGTTCCTGTTAATAATCCGTGTACGGGCAACGCAATCCGGATCGTCGGAATCAATGACCTCCGAAGGCACTTCCATCCACGCCTGATTGCCAGACTGAAGGTAGTCGATAGCCCACTGCCAGTCCCGGAAATCAAAGCCGATCCATGGCGTTTTATTCCCAGGGTCATCGGTTGGATAGGGGCAGAGGATGTGCCTGGCTTGCTGGATATAGCGATAGGGTAACGGGCTGTGGACGGTTTCGGTGTTTGATGTATTGTTCTTGATTTTATCGAGCGGATTCAGGAACAGGGGCCGCTCGACGCCGTTATCATCCTCGACACTCAAATGGTGCTGGAGGATGTAGTCACATAAATCGACCATGAACGCAACGTATTGATGATTATTGGCAGTCGTTCCACTGCTAACCAGAAAGGCCTCAAGCTCTTCACTGGACACCTTGTGGCCGCTCGGATGGCCCTTGAACATTGTGACCACGTCAGCGGCATACGGGGCTTTTGCGTTCAGGTAAAGAAACAATTTTCTTATACCCTCCAAACGCTTACTAACGCCTTTGTCTTGCGTTTTTAGCCATTCAACGGCGTACTGCTGCCATTGCAGCCAGTCGTGCCCGAGTTCCTCAGTCACCCACCCCAGCGTCAGATCCGTGGTGTAGCCTTTCCTTCCTGATTTTTTGGTCATGTTATCGTTTCCCTAACCGCGGATTCTTGCCGGTGAAGTGGCCGTTTGGATCGATGTCTTCAAAACCGTGTTCTGCCAGGGTCTTCCAGTCGAAAGACGCGGGTGTCTTCTCCTTATCCGATCCCAACTGAAGTCGCTGTGATGCCTGAGATAGAGCCTCTGAAACTTTTGCACTGGACGGTTGGGTGTAAACCTCCTGGGATTCCAGCCTTCTATGATGCAGGCATTTTTTCCGGATGAGCGGATCAATGCCCGCATCGGTCAATCGGCGACCGTAGTTGTGTCGATGACCGTGTGGGTCCAGGCCTTCGGCCTTGTTGGGTTCCAGGCCGATTCGACGCAGTCCCGCTGCATAGCTGTAATTGAGGGCGTTGTAAGTGTAGGGATTCCCCAAATGCGGAGCCTTGAAATTGATAAAGGCATAGGGGTGATGACAGTCCACGCCCGCCCGATAGACCAGATACTGTCGCCATAGGGCCATGAAGACCCGTGCAAAGTCTTGTGGAAAAAAATACGCCTCTAGGTAACCGTCTTTATGGTCAAACTGCTTTGCCTTCCAGCCAAGATGCTGAGTGCCTTGCATCTCCAGGCGCGGTATGCGCCCGTATTTTTCCTTAAGGTACGCCTTGCGTGTCGTTATTCCTTTTCTGGATTTCCAGTTGTTTGGCGCTATTCCTTCTAATTCGTTGTGAATCCTGACGATGGCCCGGTTCGGATCATCGGGGTCCTCGAAGACATCCGTGACCCACAACAAAAGGGCCTCGCTACGCCGGAATCCAGCACCATGCATCAGGAGGGCTATGAGCTTATCTCTTAGCGCAACGCGAGGGTCTTTCGTTTTACCCAGGCCCTTCAGGTAGAAGTCTTCAAACTTTCCCGCAGGGAAGGCAATGGCATCGTCGTTGGTTTTTGCCAACGGTGTTCTGCCTTTAATGCTGCGGGCTCTCTTGACGGTATTGTTGATCGACTTGTCTTTGATGTGCCCGAGGAAGTCATTCTGATTTCGCCTGAACCACGCTGCGAACAGAATGCGCTCCTCATGGCGAGTGGCTTTACGCAGGGTATTTAGGGGCTTGCCCAGGCCTTTTTCAGAAACCCAGTCCGTGAATTCCGTCAGATTGTATATGTGCTTACCAACTGACCCGACTGAGGCAGGTATCCAATACAGTCCGGAAGTATCTAGTCCATCTTCGCCAACTGTGCCGCTGTATAGCCTCCTGACAAAGACCGAAAACAGCTCCTCGGGATCGTCGAACATGCCTGTGTTGGCATCCATGAACTCAATGAGGAGCATGATAGACTGAAGTCGCTTATTGATGGTTGAAAGCGAGACACCATTCAAATGGAGGTTAAGGACATAATCGGTGACGGATTCCAACACGCCTTCGTCTGACAGAATGACCGGAATCTCCGTGGTCACTCCGCTACTGTCCTCAACGATTTTTGCCTTCACTTTAGTGGCGAACATCCCTATTCCTTACACTGATTACATGTTTTTTCCTACATACTAATTATATTCTTAGGCAAAAAACAACCCCCTGATCGGGGGTTGTTTATCAAAATTACACCCTTTTATGTCCTATACGGAACCGAAAGGTGGCTTTTGTCTTTTACAACGCGTTCAGATTTGAAGCGAGATACAACTTCAAATTAGAACTGGTGACGCAGACCAACAGCGAACTGAGTAGCTTTCAGGTCGTCCTGGAAGTTGACGTTGTCAGCATAGGAACCCAAAGCGTAGATGTTGGTACGCTTGGACAGCTTGTAGCTGTAGCCAACGCTGTATACGTTTTGCTTGTCTTCACCCCAGTTGTAGATACCAGCGTTGCTGGGATCAGACATCATCCAGCTGGCCATGAGTTTGCCGGCTGAACCAACAGGAGCGCTCAGACCCAAAGCGTAGGAATTCACTTTCAGGTTGTCGTTAACAGCGAACGAGTTCAACTCAAGGCTAGTTTTGGCAGGGTTGCTTGAGCTGGGGTCAGGGATGTTACCCGAGAAGTTGCCCAAGTAGCTGTTGCTACCCAAGCTGGAGTTGGCGGAGAACCAACCGTTACGAGTTTGACCACCCGCAGCGTGAACTTTAACAACTTCAAAGTCATAGCTCAGTGCCAAGTTCCATGACTTAACCGTTACACCATCGTCAGCCGCAGTAAAGTTACCAGTAGACTTGTTTTTGAACTGGTCGTATACCAAAGCGGCAGCCAATGGGCCATTGGAATAACGAAGACCAGTTGTCCAGGAGCGAACATTAGGCTCTGCACCGCCAGACTGCTTGAATTCCTGATTGCCGCTGGCGTTGAAGGAATAGCCCAAACCAAACTGGAAGCCGGAGAAATTAGGGGTTTGATACATGATCATGTTGTCGAGGCGGTGGTTGCGGGCAGCACTAAATGCCGAACCCACGCGAGCTTGACCGAAAGAAGTCCCGAAGGGGCTGGCAACACCGGCGAAGTATTTCGAGGCGATATTGGTTTGACGACCAAAGTCGAGACGACCCCAGGAATCGGACATTAAACCAACAGTAGCCTGGCGACCGAACAAACGACCACCCTGACCGGATTCACCTGTACCCAGGTCGAAACCGCTTTCCAATTGGAAAACCGCCTTCAGACCTTCACCCAGATCTTCGGTACCCTTCAAGCCCCAGCGGTTGCCGGAGTTGATACCGCTGACCATACCAGTGTTTGTGCCTTTAACGTCGGCGCCGGCAGCATCGGTACCTTTGAATTGCTGGTAACCAAAACCACCGTCAACGCGGCCGTACAGCGTAACGGAAGTTTCAGCTTGTACCGCACCTGCAGCGAAGCCGGCGATCAACGCGGCTGTAAGCAGATTTTTTTTCATGAGTAAATCTCCGTAGATTTGAGTTGAGTGGCAACCCGGTCATTGCCCAGTTGCCTTGTTGAACTCCGCGATGGGAAGTTGAAGAGTATTCCAACAAAAATCCCGACTTCTTGCCATCACAAACACGCAAAAACCCGGTTCTTTCTGTTTTTGTGTTGCTACCCGACAACAAAAGTGATCAAAAAATGATCAAAACAAAGGGTTTTCACTGATCTGAATAACCCTAGGAAAATTTTTTCCAAAAGAATAAAAAAGCCAACTTTAAACCGATGTTTTATTTTAAATAGAATTGTTAAATATTTGTTTCATTTAATATTTTCTAATTATAAATTCTGTACCGTACAGTACAAGTATAAGACATAAAAGAGACTGTCACTTTAGAAAAACGTGTAATAACAATCGACTACGGGATAGTTCTAATACCAAAATCAAAACTGAAACATTTTTGTCATATTTCAACGGCTCTCTAAAGGGTGCGCAAGTGGTGATCCCATGCTACCGATTGATCACTTTTTAACACTTTGGGCGCTGCCATACCGGGGCGCCAGTGAGCCCACCGACCAAACCCGCTATTCACGATGAATCCCCCCTGTGAAGCCGGCGCCACACCACACCCGTCGGGTAGATCGTGCATCGCAAGAAACGTCTTGCTTGCGGCATCCCAATAGGCCACCACTCCCCCCACCGGGCTACTTGCTGCGACAACACGGGTGATGGGGTCGAACGCGATTGAACCCACATAATGTTGCATGGCATGCCAGATTTCGTCGTCGGCTTGCACCCACTCAAGGGAGCCCGACCCGCTGTGATAACCCACCAAAGGTATCTGATGCGCACGACTTCCTTGATACTGGCAGCCAAACCACGCAGATTGCTGATGATCCAACACCACGTGCCTGATAGATTGCTGATGTTGGCGAGCGGGTAAAACGTGGCGCGACAGTATTTGGCCGTTGGACACATCCAAATAGGCCAATGAAGCTTGCATGGTGTCTCGATTCAACACCAGTTTGTCGTAATCCGGATGCGTCAACAAGCCGCCATTGGCAACACATAAACGGTGTTGCTTTACATCAAGAATTATTTCGTGGGGGCCGATACCTGCAGACGCCCACTCCCCCACTCTGTCGAATCCGCCGGAGGATGGGTTCAACCGATAAAGACCAATCACGCCACGCCCGGCCTCAAAATCGTTCTCAGCCGCATACAGTAATTGCCCATCTGCTGAAAACGCACCATGGCCCGAAAAGTGGCGCCCTTGTGGGGTATGAAAAACCCGTGCCGGCTCGTTCAATTTGCCGGGATCACAGGAAAATATCACAGCTTGCGTACCTGGCTGTCGCGCAAACGCCACCACTGTGCCGCTGCTTGAGTCAAGCGCAAAACTGTGTCCCCGCCCTGACAGCCTGACGGAGCGTAAGACTTGGCCCCCTTCCGTTAGCAGCACCGCCTCATAATTGCCGCCCAACTTACGTGCCGCCAGATACAGTGGTCCGCGTAACGCAGAGCCGGGCTCCACCGCCGCCCCGACCGCGCGCTGCGGTGCCACAGCGGCCACAAATGCCAAGCCCAGCCATTGTCTTCGGTTAATCCCCATCGAGTGCGTTAAACCCTACGTTGACACCTAACACCGACGCAAGATCGGCATCGGTTAAATCTTTCGCATTATCAACAATACGTCCCAAAAGCATCCACTCCTGTCGCAAGGAAGGCGACGGAACTGCTTCATCTGCCAGAGGCAACGTGTTAGCCTGTTGCGCTGCGCGGCCCAGTTCAGCTTCAATTTGATCCACAATCCATTCCTGATCAGCAGGCAACAAGTCGGGGGCAAGCACAAAGGTCCGCATCCCCCTCAGTGAAGCCGCGATCGCGGGGCCGGTTAAACCGCTGCGCCAATACGGCGCCTTCTTGACCGCCACTTTTGACTCAGACCCCATTAACGGCGGGGCAAGTTGAATATCGCGCACAAACTGCAAGCCTGTCGATAACGCCTTGACGCCTTCCGACAAAATCTCCTGATTGCTGCGATAGACCGGATTATTTTCCGCAGGCTTAACAAAACGCTGCGCATACTCGCCATCGGGTAATAACCACGCCTCACTTAACTCACCGGCTACCGACGCAATGTTTTTCGTGAGATCAGCGGCATAACGGCACAGCGGCCTGCGCTCATCTGCCGACAAGGAATGATTCAACACGCCTTTATCCCGATACAAAACATATTCCAGTGCCGGAAGCCCTTGAACCGCAACACTCGACTGACCGATCGGCACGGCAGGCTCTTCACCCTGAAATTGCTGCAGCGTTCCCGAAACCTGTCGCAGCATGACACCACGGGGGTCAGGCCAAAAACTCAAACGTTCGTAGCGATTATCTTCAACCAAAGGGCCAAACCGCAGGAAGGCTACACCCGACCATGCTTTAACGACCGACTCAAAACCCGAAGACGTTTTGTGCAGCCACGCCGGATCCGCCTCGATGCACCCCTGTTCAAAATGCTGCTGCAAATTACGTGACTGTTGCGCCAAATGCTGAAAACCAGGCGCAATCGCGCGTTCAACCCACAGCCGGCCAACCTCGCTGCCGGCAACTGACGCAGAGTGCTTTTCACCACCTTGCGCCGACGCGGATTTCACGCCCATATAACTTAATACCGCCACCATGCAAAACGCCGTCACCCGTGCGGCGCAAGCGTGTGCCTTCGTCTCAACGCGCTTCATAAAGACTCCAGGAATTTCAATAAATTGTCGCGATCTTCCGGCGTCATGGCGGCCACGCGGTCTCGCGCGGCTTGTGCCTCGCCGCCATGCCACATAATGGCCTCGAGTAACGTTCGAGCTCTCCCGTCGTGCAGCCAGGTCGCGTTCGGATTAACCGTTTTAGTAAGCCCAATACCCCACAAAGGCGGGGTACGCCATTCCCGCGCCCATGCGCCTCCTTCATCGGCAAGGCCCGGCCCCATATCGTGCAGCAACATATCGGTATACGGCCAAATCAGTTGGAACTGATGGGCAGGATGCGTTGCATCGCGGCGCGTGACATATTTAGGCACATGGCAGGCCACGCAGTTGGCTTCGTAAAACAACTTTTTCCCGGCCAACACCCGCACATCATTCACATTTCTACGTTGAGGCAACGCCAGGTTTTCGGAATACCGGCTGACGAAATCCAGCAGCTCACCCGGTACCTCATGCGCCCCCTGACTATTTTGAACACCATGCGGCATCTTGAAACACGCCTTTTGAGCAAACGTGCATTCGCCATACGGTGACGGCACCAGAGGAGTGGACAAGCCCATATCGGCGGAGAACGCCACCGCCGCCTGCTGCTTAACGGTAGGCTGCTCGGCTTTCCAACCGAAACGACCCAAGGCTTTTTTTCCTGTCTCAAGGTCTTCAACCCAACGTACACGCCCGGTAACACCGTCTTTTTTTGCCTCCGGGCGATTGATATTGCGAAGAATATCGTTAGGATGAATCGCCTCAAGCAGACCTAACCCAATCATTGGCGAAGCCAACCGAGGCGATAAACGCACATCTTCGTGTAGCGCGCCATATGCCAAGTCGGTTAGCTCGTAAACCGGTTTCATCAACTCAACTGTTTCGCCGCCGTTCAAAGTAACTTCCTGCGATTCATACCCAATCTGCAAATCCCCCTCTCGACTTAATCCGGGAACAGCAAAAGGCTGAAACTGATGACCATAAACAGGGTCGGGTGCCTCCAATGCCTCAATCACGGAGTCGACCGCCTCGTTCTGATTATGCGCCAATGACAAACGTATCAATAAGGCCATATTCCCCGTAAGCGCTTCGGGGTCAAACCCCGGCACCGTACCTCGGCCATCTTTGACATGGCACGCTTGACATGATCGGGCGTTAAATAGCGGCCCCAATCCGTCGGATGCGAGCGTAGACGAGGGCGACGAAACCCAGTCTTTGCGAAACAAACCGTTCCCGACAAGAAACTGTTGGCGCTCTTCAAAACTTAAGTTGGCAGCCGGATGGGAAAAAATATCGGCATTCACCCGCTTATCAACTGTTCCCGCGCCACCTTGCATGACCTCAAACGACTCCGCTTGCGAGAAGTCTTCAGTGAATTCGGTGACCGCCTGAACCCGTTCATAAGACGCATCAGACAAATCGGGTCGAGCCTGATCAGACACGGCCTGCTGCGATTGGCTGTACGCCGGCCCTCCGATTGCAAGACAGAATGCAAGCAACAGAGACCGGCCACTCATGGCATAGTGCGCGAACTGCGTCATGAGTCGTCTGCTATTGGAAGACGGCCGAGGGGCCGTCAAGACTGTCAGAACCCTCGATTTGAACACCACCCAGGTCAAGCAAAGCAATAACCCGCTCAATACTACGCGTTTGCGCAACAAGATGATCCACCACCGACTGCACTACAGCGTTACCTTCGGCGTTGCCTGACGCAATCATTTGATCGTACGTTTCTACGTGTTTCGCGCGTTCACGCATGATTTCCATTGCAGCCAACGTGGCCGACAGTCGCGAGCGCATTTCTTCGTCCAACTTGGGGTCATGTTGGCGTACCAAATCGCTTAACGACGGGCCTTCTGTGAGTGTGCCGTCAATCGCAAGATACTCGCCCAAATAAACGTTTTGCATCCCTAATTGGTTGTAGTAGTGTGAATTATGGGTGTTGTCCGAGAAACAATCGTGCTCTTCTTCCGGATCATGAAGAATCAAACCCAGTTTGATGCGTTCACCCGCCAGCTCTCCGTAAGAAAGACTACCCAGCCCGGTCAGCATGGCGATCAGACCCGCTTTAGGATCCGACACAACCGCTTCACGCGCCTGGCCCTGATCCTGCCAATACGTCACCATTTGCTCGAGATCGGACACCAGCATGTCGGTTACCACCCGTAAGTATTGGGCGCGACGCTCACAATTTCCATTGGTGCAGTTTTCAATGCTGTAATCCGTGTAGGGGCGATTACCCGAGTGTCGCTCTTGTGGGGTGCCACTGCGCCCTTCCGGAGCCGGCCCCGTGCCATTCAAGTCTTGCCCCCAAAGTAAAAACTCAACAGCGTGATAGCCCGTTGCAACGTTCGCCTCGTTGCCATCTGCTTCATGCAATACATTACGCAATAAATCAGGGGTGATTTCCGATGCGTTTACTGATTGCCCACCAATTTTCAACTGCGGATTAGCAATGACATTCACCACATAATAGGCATTTAAATCGGAGTCAGTGCCATACGACGCATCAACATAATCAATCATGCCCTCGTCAAGCGGCCAGGCATTCACCTTGCCTTCCCAGGCATCCACAATGGGGTTGCCGAAACGATATGCCTCAGTTTGCTGATAAGGTACACGCGAGTCGATCCAGGCTTGGCGCGCCGCCGCCATCGTCTCGGCACTGGGTTTTTCCAAAAGCAAATTGATCGACGCCTGAAGATCGCGTGCAGAATCCAGTGCATCTGTATAGGCAGCGTGCGCAATGTCTGCATAGGTTTTGGTTACAGCTTCGGGTGTGGCGGCCCACGAGGCGGACGAAACCATCAACAGCACCGCTCCAAACACATGCCCCAACTTGGATAACTTAATCATGCTTTATCTCGCCCTTAACCGTTGTTTTCAATTTCAATACTGAGATTGTAAACGATTTGCATTTACTAATCAGCATCTAAGCCGGTTCATCAACGGTGAATGAAAGCGCCACGCGAAAAAAAACCGCAACCTTCAGGGTACCTACCCGGACTGGTTACGGTTTTTTAAAATTCTGGTGCGACGGCGGGACTCGAATAGTCAGCATTCATGCGGTCTACAGAGGGCCTCATCTCAATAAGCACCCAAACAGGTACCCAAAATCTTTTGCTTGCTGTTAGCCAAGCTAATCAGCCTGCTGTATTTTCGCCCACAGCACATGCTGACGCAAGCTTTCTGAATCACCATTCCCACAGGCTTCTCTATGAACGAATCTCTGTCTGAGGTCATCCGTATCCGGGTGACCCCGTCCCATGCTGCGCGTCTGGGTGAGGCTGCCGCTCTCTCCGGACTGTCCCTCTCTAACTATATAAGGCGACGATTGTCCGCTGACGACACGCTGCAGGAAGAACTGACGCTATTACGTCAGATCGTCGCCGACCTGGGCCATCTGCGCGACACCCGCTTGGCCGCAGTCGAATCCGCCCATCTGTTACGGGCCATGGCCAAGCCAGAGCACCTTGCCATCGCACAACAAACGCTACAGCAGCAACGCTAACCTTCCCCGGCCTGACCACGGCCACCTGCTTTACCATCCCCCGGAGACACCCTCATGCAACCCCTTCCCGTCCTGCGGGCTGGGACGCTGGCGCTTGCCTGCGTTTTAGCTCCCGCTACCCATGCCACCGGCACCATCGAACTGCTTACCGGCATCCCCCGTCTGGCTTGTGAAGCGACACTTTGTCTGTCGTCTAGCTTGCGTCCTGGTGAATGCAACCTTTCCCTAAATCATTACTTTCGTATTAAAAAATTCAACAAGCGCGGGCTGGACTGGACTGCTACGGTCGCAGCAAGACGCGATTTTCTATCTGAGTGTCCGGCAGCCAGCGATCCGGGCATACCAGAACGCATAGATGCGATTTCACGCGGAGCTGGGAAATGCGATGCGGAATTTCTGAACCGCAGCTATGCGGCCACCGCTTATAAATGGCGCGAACGCGGCTACAACTACTGGAGCGGCGACAGCGCGGAGCCGGTTTACGAAGTCCACCCACTACCCACTGTCACGCTCAGCCAACTTCCCACCTACTGCGTCGCCTACAACGATCACGCCTGGACGCATGAACTATCTGTTCGCTATGTCGGCAAACCCGCCATGGGCGGGCTCTGGGTAAAGGCTGAGGACTACGAGGCCGCACAAACCGAGTGGAACGCCAAACATGATGGGCTTTGGGCCAGCGGCTGGAATTTCTCGCTCACTGATCCAAGGCAACGACCCGACTACTGAGGAAACCCACTATGATCGCAGAGGCCTAAGCTAGGCTGGATCGTCAAGCAGGCACTTCAAGCCTTGCCAACCTGGAGGTGACTCATTAATAAGTCCATGGGTGCCCATAGTGATTGGGCTCACGTCTCCCACCACATCGCTGAAGATCGAAGAGTGCTCCTCCGCAAACCACCGTAAAGATTGGAACTCGCAAGCCACCCTGAGAAATAGCTGCTCACTTATGCGAAAAACTCCCTTCATCATGTCATTTGGATCAACACAAATCTGCAATGCGTAATTGCCATCCATCAGTACAGTCGCATCTATGCCGTTGGCCTTGAAATGGGATTTCAATGTTGATGGCCAATTAAACTGCCCCTCTTTTGGCCAACAGAATTGACCCACCTGCCGGTGGCTGCAAAGCCATGAAACGTGTAGCGTTCCTGCCATATAAAAGGCAACGGGAGCGCATCATTGAAGGAGTGGGTAGTGATTCATAAAATCAAAGGGTTGTATGACGAGGGCCGCGGGCTGTCGCTGCGGGCTATCAGCCTTGAGCTGGATATCTCGCGCAACACGGTGCGTAAGTATGTGCAGATGGACGAGACGCAGATCAGTGCCTACCAAGGCGACCGGTCGCGCCATAAGCGCCTGGATGCGCATCGGGATTTCCTGATTCATCAGCTTAAGCGCTTCCCGAAGTTAAGTGCCGTCAAGCTGGCACGTCGGCTCCAGGAGCGCGGCGGAGAGCTTGAGGTGTCCTCGCGCAGCATTCGTCGCTATGTGCAGACATTAAAGGAACAGGTCGCTACAGGCCAGCTACGCTATTACGAACCCGTGCCTCAGTCCGTGCCCGGAATTCAATGCCAGGTTGATCCAGGCGAACTGCGCGGCGTACTCATTGGAGGACAAGAACGTACCGTTCACTTCGTCGTGTTCGTACTGTCGTGCTCACGCTTGATGTATGTGGGCCTCGCCTTCAAGCCATTGGATACCGCTGCCTTTATTCAATTGCACGACGAGGCGTTTCGTTATTTCGGCGGCATACCCGAGGAATGTGTGTACGATCAAACCAAGTTGGTGGTGCTCAGCGAGCAGTACCGGGAACTGACCCTCAACCCGCGTTTCCATGAGTTCGCCACGACAGCGGGTTTCCGCATCCATGCCTGCGAAGGCTATGACCCGGAGAGCAAAGGTAAAGTGGAAGCTGGCGTCAAATACGTCAAGCAAGACGGTCTATACGGCGAAGAGTTTGCCAGCGAGCAGGACTTGCGTCAGCACATGCAGCACTGGCTCGAGACGGTTGCTAATGCACGGGTTCATGGGACGACGGGGCGGGTGCCACGGGAACACTTCGAACAAGACGAACGTCAGCACTTACGGTCATATCTGGCCCCGGCCAGCCTGACCGACCAGGGCACCCGTGCCCAGACTCGGCGCGCCGATAAGACGGGGCTCATCTCCTGGAAGTCCAACAAGTATTCCGTGCCCATGGCTTGGCAGCAGGCCAATGTTGGCGTCGCTGAGCACGGCAATGATCTGACTATTACGGACCTGGAAACGGGCGATGCGATTGCCGTCCATGAACTGTGTTCCGAGAAGGGTCGAACCGTCAAGAACACGCACCATTATCGGAATCATGCCCAACGTATCGTCGATTTGGAGCAGGCCATTGCGGCCCTCATACCGCATGAGACCGCCGCTGCTTTATGCGCAGTGCTCAAATGAATCGACCAGGGTTTACTAGACACATTTTTGCCTCATAATATCGACTGATGGAGATCATTATGAGCAGGGCTCGATTTACAGAAGAATTCAAGATTGCAGCGGTCAAACAGGTGGCCGATCACGGCCGTCCGGTTGCGGAGGTCGCCGCCCGTCTGGGCGTATCGACCCACAGCATGTATGCGTGGTTAAAGCGCTATAACACGTCGCCCGAGCAGCGCCAGCAAGACAGCGCCGAGGCCACCGAGATCAAGCGGTTGCGCACCGAGGTCAAGCGACTCACTGAAGAGCGAGACATCTTAAAAAAAGCCGCCGCGTACTTTGCCAAGGAGTCCGGCTGAAGTACGCGTTTATCGAGCAGCATTCGACTCAGTATGCGGTGCGACGGCTTTGCGCCGTGCTCCAAGTGCATCACAGCGGTTATTACGCATGGCGGCGCAATGCTCACAGTCAGCGCCACCATGAAGACCAACGGTTATTGGCATTAGTGAAGGCGTCTTGGCTGGAGAGCGCACGCGTGTATGGCTACCGTAAGGTGCATCATGATTTACGTGCATTGGGTGAATCCTGTAGCCGGCACCGCGTGGCACGCTTGATGCGCATCCACGGCTGGCGCGCTCAGGTCGGGTACCGTCGTCGACCGGGTTCGTATGGTGGTATCCCGCATAGCGTTGCCGCCAACATTCTGGACCGCCAATTCGATGTTGCCGCGCCTAACACCGCCTGGGTAACGGACATCACCTACATCCGTACCCATGAGGGGTGGTTGTATCTGGCCGTTGTATTGGATTTGTTCTCACGCCAAGTGGTCGGTTGGTCGATGGATTCGCGTATGAGTAAAGATCTGGTTTTACAGGCCTTACTTGCGGCGGTCTGGCGGCGCAAGCCAAAGCAACGCGTCATGGTGCATTCGGACCGCGGCAGCCAATACGCTTCGGATACGTACCAGACTCTGCTGACCCAATACGGTATACGCTGCAGCATGAGCCGAAAAGGCAACTGCTGGGACAATGCTGTCATGGAGCGCTTCTTCCTGAACCTGAAAATGGAACGCGTCTGGCAGCGCGATTATGCCAACCATGTCGAGGCCGAAAAGGATGTGACGCACTACATTGTTGGCTTTTATAACGTGCAGCGTTTGCACTCGACGCTCGGATACATCGCACCCGTTGATTATGAACTACAGAACAACGTAGAAAAACCTATCGCAGTGTCTGAAATTGCTTGACCACTACACACTGCCATAGCCGCTCATGCCACCCAGCCCGGAACCCTCTACGCCTACCTCGGGAAGGACGGCATGTTCCGGTCCAGGGACGGTGGCATCGAGTGGGTGAAAGTAGACAGCGGACCCCAGGAGCCAGTGCAGGCATTCCTGCACTCGGACATGCCCGGCAGCATGGAAAGTGGCTGGCTGTTCGCGGGTACAACCCGCGGCGTCGCCCGCTCCATGGACTGTTTCTGCTTCTGGGGCGATGCCGGTGACCTGCGCGGCACCGTGTCCGCCATCAGCTATGATCCTGCGGCTCCGGAAAACGTTTACGCCGTAGTCGAGGGGCAGCTTCATCACAGTACCGATGGCGGTGAAACCTGGACAAGTCTTAAGGCCCCCCAAACCGTAACAGCGCTTGCCTTCTCGTCGACACAAGGACTTGTGGTGGGCACCGCAAACGGGAACCTGCTTGCCCGAAGCACCGCTGGCGAATGGACGCCTGTCCATGATTAAGTGGATTGTCTCCGTGGCCCTGCTCACTGCGCCGGCCTTTGCCGGCGGCTCAGGCGGGCCCGGGGCTTCTGAGATTGCATCGGCGGAAGTCGCCCAGGGCAGACAGATCTATGAGCAATACTGCGCTGCTTGTCACGGGTGGCAGGGAGAAGGCGGTGCCAACTGGAAGAAGCCGGATGAGAAAGGGGAAATGCCCCCGCCACCTCATGATGACACCGGTCACACCTGGCGCCACAGCGATGCCATGTTGTTCAAGATGATTGCGGAAGGCTGGCGACACCCGTTCAACAAAACTGAACGGCTAACCATGCCGGCGTTCGGGGAGAGTCTGACTGACCAGGAAATTGGCGCAGTAATCGAGTACCTAAAGACCCTCTGGACGGATGAACAACGGGAGTACCAGCAGACAGAAAGCCAGTAGCCTAACCCCACTGCCCGGAGAACCACTGATGGCGCTCTTGGCGACTAAGGCCACGAATCGACAGCAAGCATTGTGGTGGCGCATCCCAGCGCCCAAACCGTAATGCTGTATCTTGCGGTGTATTCGCTTACACGAGAAAGAACTGGGCGCCCAAGCCGATAATAAGCGTGGCCGAAAACGCCATTATAACCACAACTCCATGCCATGGTTCGGTTGCAACGGATGCCGACTCCCCTGACCTGCCCATCGGCACGATGATCCGCAGGTACACCGCCAGCGACAGCACGCTGTTGATAATTGCCACCACAGCCAGCCAGGTAAACTGGGCATCAATGGTAGCGCCAAAGAGCATAAACTTGCCAACGAAACCAGCCAGCGGCGGTATGCCGACCAGCGACAGCAGGAAAATCACCATTGCGATTCCCATAAGCGGCCGCGCACGTCCCAGTCCGGCAAAATCGTTCAGACTGCGCCCGGTTGCGGCGGCAACGGCGAAAGCGCCCAGATTCATGGCCGCATAGGCAGCGGCAAACAGAATGATTGAAGGCAAGGCCAGCTCACTGGAGCTCACCGCCAGGATGCCCAGAAGGAAATAGCCTGACTGGGCAATCGACGAATAGGCCAGTAGCCGGACAATATTGTCCTGCACCAGTGCAGCAAGATAGCCGTAGGTCATGCTCAGCACGGCCAGGCCCGCCATGACCGCAGCCCAGCCGGTTTCCGGCGGCAGGTCACGAACCACCTGAGTCAGCGCAAACAGGGCGCCAATCTTGGGCACGACCGACAGGTAGGCGGCAATCGACAGCGGCGCGCCCTCGTAGGCGTCGGGTGCCCAGAAGTGGAACGGAACCAGCGATGCCTTGTAGCCCAGACCCACAACCACAGCCACGAACCCTAGAATGACAGCCAGCGGCATGGTGTCGATGCCCGGCAGATCGGCGAGTAGCGTAGAGCCGGAGGCGCCAAACCAGTAGCTCAGGCCGAAAATCATGATCGATGTGGTGACCGAAGCGAACACAAAGAATTTCATGGCCGCTTCGGTCGCCCGGTCGGTGTCCGGATAGGCGACCAGGGCGAAGGTGGCCAAACCGGTCAGCAACGTACCCAGCACCAGAAACATGGTGTCCCCTGCCCCCGCCAGCACCAGGGCGCCGAGAGTGGAAAAGATCAGCAGGCTGTAGACCGTACCCTCGCGGGCGCTCCCCCGGACATCCACCCGCGCCAGCAACATCGTAAGCACCGTAGCCGGCAGCAGGATGAGCTTGGCCCAGATGCTTAACGTGTCGATCCGGAAGCTGCCGCCAAATACCGTTGTGTCTGTGCCGAGCAGGCGCAGGGTTAGCCCGGTGCCAACGACCAGGCCGATGACGGCAATGATCAGCGAAATCCGGGGCCGGCGCAGCATCTCCGCGATCAGGGCACCGACAGCCGTCAACAGAACGGCAATTTCCGGAATGATTAATGCGAGATCACGACCCATTACAGCACCAGTGCCAATGTGGTCCGATGAATAACGTCCAACACCCAGGACGGCGCCGCGCCAGTGGCAACGGTGAGCACCAGCAGGGGCGCCACCGCAAGAATTTCGCGCGGGCTCAGATCCGGCATTTTGTTCCAGCGATCCCGGGGCTCACCCAGAAAGGTTTCACGCAGTGCCTTCAGAAAGGTTCCGGCGATAATGGCAATACCCAGAATCACCACAACCGCGATGGGAGTGGTGCCCAGGGTGGCGAGAAATATCTGGAACTCTGCCGGGAAGTGCGCCAGGCCGGGGAGACCCAGAGACGCGAAAGCCGCCAGCACAAAGGACCAGCCAAGCAATGGAACCGTTTTGAGCAAGCCGCCAAACTCCCCCATTTCGCGGGTATGGGCGCGCTCCTGAATCATGCCCACCAGGAAGAACAGGGCACCGGTGACCAGGCCGTGACTGAACATCTGCAGCACGGCTCCATCCAGCGCGACGGCACGCACCGACGGGTCCAGAGTCAGTGCGGCAACGGCAACGCCGACAATGACGTAGCCCATGTGGTTGATTGAGGTATAGGCCACCAGGCGCTTGAGATCAGTTTGTGCCAGGGCGGCAAAGGCACCGTAGATTGCGCTGACGACACCGAAAAACAAAACAACGATGCCGGCATCGCGGAGGGCGTCAGGGGTCATTTGCAGGGCGAACCGCACCAGCCCGTATGTGCCGAACTTCAGCATGATACCCGCCAGGATGACGCTACCAACGGTCGGTGCCTGCACGTGTGCCGCAGGTAACCAGGTATGCAGGGGTATCGCAGGAATCTTGACCGCGAAGGTAATCAGCATGGCGATCAACGCCCACATGGCCGCCGCCCCCTCGAGGGGAGGGTTGGCAATCCACGCCCGCATATCGAAGGTGGGGTCGGGGCTGCCGAGGTAAAGCCCCAGAATCGCGAGTAACAGTGGCAGGCTGCCCAACAGGGTGTAGATAAAGAACATCAGGGCGGCCCGCTGCCGGTCTTCATGTCCCCATCCGGCAATCATGAAATACATCGACACCAGGGAAACTTCGAAGAAGACGTAGAACAGAATGCCGTCCAGGGCGGTAAAAGTACCGATTGCAGCGGTTTCCAGAAGCAGGATCAGAGCTACGTAGGCACGTGGTCGGTCGCGAAGCGACGACGTGTAGATGAAAGAAACCAGGAAAAGCACGGCACTCAGCAGCACCAGCGGCAGGCTGATGCCATCAACCCCGACCCGGTAGGCGGCGCCAATGGCCGGCATCCATACCAGCTCTTCGACCTGGGAAAAGCCGTCACCACTCACGCCCTGAAGCCACATGGCCAGAGCGCCGACCAGGGTCAGGGCGGCACTGGCGATCGCTATGCTGTGCACCGTCCGTGCCGTCGGCTTCGGCAAACACAGAATCAACACAGCGCCGACGAGTGGCAAAAACAGGGTCAGAGATACGAGTGGTAACATGAGTACAGGGTTCCTTTAGACACTCAGTGAAGCTGAAAACAGGATGGCCAGGAGCACAGCGGTGGCTACGGCGCTGATCGCCAGGCTATGATGGATCAGGCCGCTTTGCAGGGTTCTCGCCCGCGCGCCGAGGTCCCGCACACCGGCCACCAGGGCGAAGATCAGGCCGTCTATACCACGCTCATCCCCGCCCCGAACCCAGCGACCCACCGCCAGATTGGCGCGGCCGACGCCAAGCACGGCCAGATACAAACGTTGTTCCAGTCGCTCGCCCCCACGGGCAATGCTGAGAGCTGTATGACCAATGGCAAGCGCGGCCGCGTACAGATGATCCTCCAGACGGTCACAGCCCCGGGCAACAGCCATTGCGGGCCGGCCTATCCAGGCGGTAAGCCCGCCCGCAACTTCCAAACCCGATTCTGCCCATTGATGGGCAGGTCCAAGCAGGCGCTGGACCGGCACCAGCCAGCCCAGGGCCAGCCCGACCAATGCGGCGACCAGCCCGAGCACTATGGCGACGGTACCTGCGGTTTCCGGAGCGGGCAGATCAAGTATTGTTTCCAGGGGACCAAAGGCCAGACCCAGGCCAGCGGCGGGAATTGCCAGCCCCCAGATGCCAGCGCGCATCCAGCCAGTACCTTCTACCGACCGGCTGTCGCCCGTGCTCTGCCAGAGCACCCGTAGAGCCCGGGCCACATAGGCGCCGGTAAGTAGAGTGCCCGCCAGGGCCAGAGGGCCGAGCCAGGCGGCGCCTTGCCCCGACAGCGCGGCAGCAATTACCGCATCCTTGGAAAAGAACCCGCTCAGCGGTGGAATGCCCGCCAGTGCCAGCGCTGCCAGCGCAAAGCCGGCAAAGGCCCAGGGCCTGGCGCGGCCAACGCCTTTCAACTGATCAAAAGCGGTACCCTCGCGGGCATGTTGAAAGTCACCGGCAGCAAGAAACAGGGTGCTTTTAATGGCAGCATGGGCGAGAAAGTGCAACAGCGCGGCCATCGGAACCCCGGCGCCCACAGCAATCAGCATCAGGCCGTACTGACTGGCCGTGGAAGCCGCCAGCAGGCGTTTGAGATCACGTTCAGCCAGCGCAATGACCCCGGCTGCCACCGTGGTGACACCACCCACAAGCCCTATAGCGAAAAGCGCTTCAGGACTCAGCAGCGTCGCAGACCGGATTAGCAGAATGGCGCCCGCCGCCACCAGCGTGGCCGAGTGCAGCAGCGCCGAGACCGGTGTCGGGCCGGCCATGGCGCGCATCAGCCAGTCCTGCAGGGGAACCTGGGCCGACTTGCCCATGGCCGCCAGCAATAACAGCAGCCCGGCGGCGGTCGAGGCATTACCGCCAGCTTCCAGAGAGGCGGCAATCTCACTGGTACCCGACGACCCGATGAGTATGAATATCGCCACATAAAGCCCGAGATCGGCGCTGCGGGTATAGAGAAAAGCACGGCTGGCTGCGTTTGCGGCTTCCGGCCGCTGGAACCAGAAGCCGATCAGCAGGTAACTGCAGAGGCCGATGAGTTCCCAAGCCGCCAACAACAGAACCCAGTCGCCAGCCAGCACCAACGCCTGCATCGCCGCCAGGAACAGCGACATTACGGCATAAAAGCGCGCCTGGCCGGACTCCCGCTTCATATAGCCGATGGCATAAACCAGAACGAAGGTTCCGACCGTGGCCACTGCCACACTCAGCAGTGCCGTCATCGGACCCGAAACCAGGCGCAAGGGCATGTCCGGCAGCCCGGGTAGAAGCAGGGTTTCGGCCTGGCCGTCAAGGGCTCCGGCCAGCAGCCGGACACCGCCTGCCAGGCTGAGCGTCGCGCCAGCCAGGGCCAGCGCAGCGCTGCCACGGCGCAGTATCAACACGGCCAGGGTGACGATCAGCGGCGGCAGTATCGGCAGAAGTACTGCACTCATCCTTTCAGGTCCTCCGCTTCTTCCATCTCGACCGAGCCCTTGGCCCGGAAACGCGCAATGGCAACGCCAAAGCCGACCGCCATCTCCAATGCCATAACCGTCATCACCACCAGCACAAACATCTGGCCGGAATAGGCTTCCGGATGCAGAAAGCGCCAGAAAGCCACCAGATTCACCATGGCGCCTGCCAGCATCAGCTCCACGCCCATCATGATCATCACCAGATTGGTCTGTGACAGCGCGCCATAGATACCGATACCGAACAGGATGGCGCCGGTCAGAAGCGCTACTATCAGAACTACGGTCATTCCGAGGCCTCCTTGTCGTCTTTACCCGCCAGGTTTTTCACAGGTATTGCCACCGCCGTGGCGGCAATCATTGCGGTCAGGATGGTGATACCGGCGGTCTCAAAGATCATCATCGAGCGCCCGAGCAGTTCCATGCCCAGCGCCCGTGTCTGCGCTTGCGCGTCCACCACCTGCTCCGCTGCGGGGCCCCAGTCGGACAGCAGCGCAACGGCGATGGCGACAACGGCGGCACTCACCCCGGCACCTATCGAGAAGCGCTTCTGGTGGCTCATATCCATACCGCCAAGCCCGCCGGGATCCATCATGAACATCACCATGAAGATGGCCATGATGCTCATCTCGGTGGCCATCATCATGATCTGCAGCACGCCCAGGAATTCGGTTTGCATCGCCAGGAACAGGCAGCCGACGGCGGTCATCGAAAACAGCAGTGCCAGTGCGGAACGCATCATGGACGAGGTGCGAAACACCACCACGCCGAAGCCAATGGCAGCCAGCCCGAAAACGGCAACGAAAAAAGCCTGTGCGTACATCAAGGAACCACCAGAATCAGTAAACCGACAATAATGATATTAACCAGCGCCAGGGGAATCCCGAGAACCCAGCACCACCGCATCAGATCCGCCTCGCGAATGCGTGGCAGGTAGCGACCGGCCAGCAGCATCGACACGGCCACGGCCAGGGTCTTGATCAGGCTCCAGGCCCAGGGTGGCAGCAGCGGGCCGTACCAGCCACCAAGGTAGAACACCGTGGTCGCGGAGGCCAGGGTAACCACCAGCGTCAGGCGAGCCAGGCGCAACACTGCCAGGCGGACGCCGGTGTACTCGGCATCCACACCGCCGCCAAGCTCCCCCTCCGCGGTGGGCAGATCGAATGGCGCGCGAAACGCAAGCGCCATGGCGGCAATGAAGAACAGCACGAAGCCCAGGGGCTGGTAGACAATGTTCCACAGGCTCTCCTGGGAACTAACGATCGCAGTGTTCACCAGAGACTCAGCGCGCATGGCCACGGCCGTGATCGGCATGACAATAAGCATGGAATAGGCAATAAGCTGGCCCAGAAAGCGCCAGCCGCCGATCATCGCGTAGGCGCCATCCGGCCCCCAGCCCGCCATGATCACCGCGACCAGCACATAGGCCAGGGCCGCATTGATGAAGAGCCCGCCGGTGCCGAGGTCTGCGATGACCAGATCCGGCGCCAGCGGCAGGACCGCCATACCAAGCACCGCCACAACCAATAGCAGCACCGGCGCCGCCTCGAAAAAGACCCTGTCTGGCGAGCGCGGTACAATGGATTCACGACCGAGGTGAGCCAGGCCGCTGTATAGTGGCGCGGCCGGACTCAGGCGGCCCGTTGTGATCCAGCCCTCAATCACGGCCAGCAGCCAGGCGCTGCCAAGCAAGGCGAGCAAGACGATAACGACGGTCACGAGATTACCTCCCAGGGCGAAAGGTCCAGTGACCCGACTGCCAGCAGCGCGTCGCCCAGCTCCCGGCCCTCAACAAGCTTCGGGACCAGATCGATATGGTGACTACAGGCAGTGTCCAGTTTGTAGGACTTCACCTTTCCACGCTCCAGCTTCAGACTTAACCGGGCCTCGCCGCGCGGGGTGTCAACGGTTGCCTCACCGGCTCCTGACACATCGCCAATGTTGCGCAGGGATGCCAGCTCGGGCTCGCCGCTCGACCTGATAAATTCGAGGCTGGCCGAAATTTCGGCCAGACGTTGCCACAGACGTGCCCAGGCATCTCCGCCTTCATCCGCAGCACGCGCTACCGGGCCGCGCAGAGCAGAAGATTCCGGTGGTAGTAGGCCGATACCCTTCAGCCGTGATTTGAGCAAAGGCGTTCTTTCAAGACGGGTACCCAATGCGCGCAGCGCTGGCTCCAGCTCAGCAAGCCTGTTCCGATCAGCGTCTCTGACTTGCAGTTGCAGAGTGGAAGTCCGCTGGGTCAGCCAGGCGAATCCGAGCTGACGTCCCAGCTGAGCCAGCCAACCCAGATGGCTAGCGATGCGCTCACGCTCAAGTCCGCTGTTCCTGGCCTGAGTGGTCGCCTGATCGTCATTCAGCCCAGCCCCTTGCTCGATCGCAAGACATGCCAGCAGACGGTAGCTCACCGGCGCCAGCGGCATTGCCGAGGCCAGATGCTCGATAAAGGTCCCGGCATTTATCTGTTCGCTTTCTTCGCTTTCTTCATTCCCTTCAACCTCTTCGGCCTCAGTGGTCATACCCACCAGGGAGGTCGCCCGCCCTTCGGTTACGCCATCGCCGTCGAGCGTCAGCGTCAACTTCAGACCACCGGGCAAGCCAGGAAAGACCGGGCCGAATGGCACCTCAAGCCAGTCCATCTGCAGGCCGTCGGCGCTGCGGGGCAGGTCTTTAGTGACTTCAATCATCGACATGAATCCCGAGGCACCATGATCGTGTCCACTGTGATCGTGTTCACCTTGATCATGCCCGGAATGTTCATGTTCTGAGTGGTCGTCAGATTCGCCATGTTGATGTTCGTGATCATGATGGTGCTGATGATCGTGGTGATGCTCATGATCGTGGCCAGAGCTCTCCTCGGAGTCGCCCTCATCTTCAGCGTCCTCACGGACTACCAGATCCATCCCGCACTTGGGGCAGCTGCCCGGCCCGTCCCGGACGATCTCCGGGTGCATGGGACAGGTATATTCGGTCCCGGTATTTTCCTGTGCATGGTCGTGCTCGTGATCGTGGCCGCCCTCAGGGGTAGATTCCCCGGCTTCGCGCGCTACCAGGTCCATGCCGCATTTGGGGCAACTGCCCGGCTCGTCTTCAACGACCTCCGGGTGCATGGGGCAGACATACTCGATTCTGGCATGCAGAACATCGGCGTCAAAATCCTCCGGCGATTCCGCAAAGGCACCGTCGACAAATGCGCGCTGTAGTTTACCTACGGCTTCGGTCAGCTTCTCTTGCGACAGACCTGCGGAAATATCGGCACCGGGTAAAGTTGATGGTGTCTGCCCACCTACCATGAGAATGGCTCGCGGCCGTGGCATCTGGGCGTAGAGCACGGCCACAGCATCGCCCATTTTTTCTGACAGCTCACCGACGATCAGGAGTACGCTGGCATCGCGCGGCGTGGTGCTGATGAGCAAGCCTGCAGCGGGTACGTCCAGACCATGTGCCAGCGCAACCTCCGGACCGGGAACGACCAGGCAACTCAGGTTACGGGCCAGTGCCCGGGAAACCAGCTTGTGCAAAAATGACGGCCGCTTCTGCCGTGCGCCCGTTGCGTTTATTGCCGGATCAGAACTCATTGCCGCCTGAAAGCCCCTTGGCTCCATCCGTAAAGCAGGCCAAGAAACAGAATGGCCAGAAACACGCCCATATCAAGCAACGCAACCATTCCCACTTCCTTGTACACAACTGCCCACGGGTACATGAAAGCCATCTCCATATCGAAGGCCAGAAACAGCAACGCGTAACCGTAGTACCGGGCGTGATAGCGCCCCCACACCGGATCCCGAGACAAGACTCCGGAACTCGCCGGCACATCCTTGCCCGACTCCTTACGTGTCGGGCCTATCGCGCGGGCGAGCGTATACAGACAGAAAACGCTGCCAACAATGCCGATTGCCAGCGCCAGCAACAGGGCGTATTGCTCCAGAAGGCTCATGTTCTATTCTCCGGACTTTCCGTTCCAGTTAGCCTGCCACTCACTGAACGCAAGAAAATAAAGCAGGAAAAGGTTCACTAAAGGAATTACTATCAGCAGCCCCAGTGCACCCGGATACCCAATACGCTGGCATATACGCCAGGCCGGAATAATGGCCACGATTGCGAAAACCAGCATCCACAGCCAGTGCCCTCCCCACATTGTGTGACCATACATATTGCCTTCCATCATGTGCTTATCCTCCGTATCTGATATTTATGACTAGTGATGGTGTTCATGGCCTGAGCCTGCAGCTTCTCCGGACTTTTTAAGGAAGATCTGTTCCGCCACTGCAATAACAATCATGGTGACAACGGCAACCCCGATGACAAAGGGATCGGTATTCAGTTTGACCCAGACAAACCCGCCGAGTGCCAGCAGATCCAGCAGGATGGCCATGGTTGGCACCCATGCCCTGGCGTTCACATCTGCACGCAAATACCGAAGAACGCCCCAGTGGATCGCAATGTCCATAATCAGGTAGAACACGATACCCAGCGCCGCAATGCGTGAAAGATCAAAAAAGGCGGTCAGTATCACCCCCAGAACCACAGTGTAGACCAGCGTGTGTTTCTGGATGCTGCCTGGCATGCCGAAGTGGCTGTGCGGGACCAGTTTCATTTCGGAGAGCATGGCCAACATGCGCGATACAGCGAAAATGCTGGCAAGAATGCCTCCGGCAGTGGCCATCATCGCGATGGCAATGGTGAACCACACGGCGTACTGCCCAAGCGCCGGTCGCGCGGCTGCGGCAAGAGAATAGTCCCGGGTTTCGATGATTTCAGCCAGTGACAGATTGCTGGAGACAGCAAAACCGACCAGGGTATAAATCACCACGCAGGCCGCGATGGAAATAACAATGGCACGCCCTACGTTGCGTTTGGGGTCTTTTACTTCCGCACCACTATTGGTAATCGTCGTGAAGCCCTTGAAGGCCAGGATTCCCAGCGCCGTCGCACCCAGGAAGTTGCCCATGGTTCCGGCTTCTTCCGGGCTGGAGAAATCCACCGAGACGCTGTCAGCGACCCAGATACCTACAACTCCGAAAATCAGAATACCCCCGATCTTCAGAATGCCAATGACGGAGGCCACACCCTCAACCATCCGGTTGCCAAGCAGGTTAATCAGAAACGCGGCAATGATCAGTGACACCCCGAGAACAGGCACCATGCGCCCGCTTTCATCGCCACCAAACAGCTGCATGGTGTAGGAGCCGAAGGTCCGGGCCAGAAAACTCTGGGCGATCACCATGGAAAAATACATCAGTAGCGCATTGAACGCGGTTGGCAGGCGGTTGCCGTAGGCTTTGTGCAGGTACATACCAATGCCACCCGCAGACGGCCAGGTATTGGAGATCTTGATATAGGAATAGGCGCTGAAACTGGCGACCAGGGCCGCCGCGAGAAACGCCAGCGGGAAAAGCGCACCCGTCATCTGCGCCATCTGCCCGGTCAGGGCAAAAATACCGGCGCCGATCATGACACCGGTACCCAGCATGACGGTTCCCGACAGGGTGAGACTGCCTTTCTTATACTGGGTATTTCTGTCCTGCTCCCTGCTCATTTGGACCTCCTGTCCTTTCATAGCTAGAGTACCATGGCTAAACATTTAAATTGAGTGCAAATACATTAAATAAGAAACAAAACGGGCGAGGGAAATACCCCAGCCCGTTTAGAGACGGATCAGAAAGCGATGCGGGCGCCGATCACGGCGAACCAGTCTTCCGCACTTCCGCCTCCGGCTTCGGCAAAGTCAGCGGTATCGCCGTACTTTCGCTCATGCACCACACCAACGTAGGGTGAGAAGGAACGATCGATCAGGTCATAGCCCAGCCGCAGGCCGGTTTCAGTGGAAGCCAGTCCTTTACCAACTCCGATTTCCCGATCCTCACTGAACGCCACAGTGGCATCCAGCGTTGCCGAAAGTATACAGTAATTGGTCAAAAGCAACTCGTATTCGGCATCCAGTTCGGCAGATGTGTCGCCCTCATCGCTGAGATAGAGGTTGGCATCAATCTCGAACCATTGCGGTGCCAGCCCGGCAACGCCCAGAACTGCGTAGGTACGGTTTGGCCCCTCAGGCGTGTCGAATCGAACACCCGCCTTGGCGTCAAAGAAGTCGGAAATAGGAATCTGCCCAACCAACTGGTTTTCCAGCGTCTCGAAGGCCTGCTCTTCAATCTCGTATTCGCCTGTTGTAAGCAACCGGACTTTCAGGTCATCAGTGCCATAGAAAGCGTCCGCATTCCAGACTCCCAACTCCTCATCATCGTCGCTGTAGCGGTACTCAAACTCCTCGAACTGAATACCCCATGTTGTCAGTGGTTTCTTACGGGCGGTGGTGTCAGAGATCATTTCTTGTGCTACCAACGTAGTCGGGAAAATGATCGAACCAAGCAGGCTGATAGTTATCAAAGATCGGGTACAACTCATGCGTCACTTCCTTCTTCGTACTTAGCGTCTGCCTTTGCCTGCGTCGAATCAGGGCCGCCCTCAACGATCACTTTTCTGAACATGCCCGCTGAAGCGTGGTAAGACAGATGACAGTGGAAGGCCCACTGCCCAGGTTCATCTACCTCAGTTTCCATATAAACCGTAGTTCCAGGCTGCACGCTGACCGTATGCTTGATCGGGTTCCACTGACCTGCGCCAACATCAAGTATCGACCACATACCGTGCAGGTGCATGGGGTGTGTCATCATCGTCTCATTCACAAACTTGAAGCGAACACGCTCACCATATTGCAGTCGAATAGGATCCGCGTCTTCGTACTTAACGCCGTTTATGCTCCAAATGTAGCGTTCCATGTTACCGGTCAGGCGGAGCTCGATTTCCCGCGTCGGCTCTCGAAGTTCGTACCGCGGGTCCTGCGCCTTCAAGTCTGCGTAGGACAGGAACTTGCCGCCATTAGACGCCGTTGGCATCAGACCACTGCCCTTCGCGTAGAAGGGGTCAGTAATACTGTGGGTGCCAGATGTTGCTGGATTAGCTATCCTCGACACACCTGGTACCGAAAGGCCTTCCGGAGCACCTGACCCGCACTCTGATCGACGTCGCTGACCTGTCTTTCCCTGGACCTGTCGGTGCGCCGGGAGACCTGACGGTGAGGTCTTACCTCATCGATGCTTGTGACCCAAGAAGGGCCTGAACGTCTATCTCTTTACTGTCATGTCCGCGCAATCGACTGTGGTAAGCCCATCAGCATTAATTGCCTGGAGGCCTTCCATGAGTTTGCAAGTTGATAACAGTTCTACCGTTGTCGGTGGGGTGGACACCCATAAGGAGTTGCACGTTGCCGCCATTGTTGACCACCATGATCGTCTGCTGGGTAGCGCCAGCTTTCCCACGACCCGACATGGCTATAAAACCATGCTCGCATGGATGCGTTCCTATGGCACACTCAGTCGGGTCGGCGTCGAATGTACTGGTACCTACGGTGCCGGTTTGCTGCGTTATTTACAGCAGGCGGGCATTACCGTTCTTGAAGTGACCGCACCCGATAAATCTGTGCGTCGCAAGCGTGGCAAGGATGACACGATCGATGCAGAAAATGCGGCTCATGCCGCCTACGCAGGTCGACGTACCGTCACGCCCAAGACACGCGATGGCATGATTGAATCCTTGCGTGTTTTAAAAGTGTGCCGCAAAACCGCTATTGCGGCCCGCCGCATTGCTTTGCAAATGATTCAAATGCAAATTATCTCCACTCCAGACGAGCTGCGCGAACCACTGCGTAAGATGACACGAATGCAGCTCCTCCGAACATTGGCAGCTTGGCGCCCTGACCTGAGTGGCTATCGAGACGTCACGACGGCATACCGGATTGCGTTCAAATCGCTCGCCCGTCGTTATCTCGAACTGCACGATGAAATCGCAGACTTGGATGTCATGATCAAGGCGATCGTGGACGATCTGGCACCGGAGCTCGTCGCTCGTCAAGGCGTAGGGTATGAGTCCGCCTCGCAGTTGCTGATTACGGCGGGCGATAACCCGGCACGTTTACGCTCTGAAGCGAGCTTCGCCGCACTGTGCGGTGTGAGCCCTATCCCGGCATCGTCCGGCATGACGCAGCGTCATCGTCTCAACCGGGGCGGTGACCGAGCGGCCAATAGCGCCTTGCACATCATCGCCATTGGCCGATTGCGCTTGGACCCGAGGACGCAGGAATATGTGGTGAAGCGCACCGGGCAAGGCCTATCCAAATTGGAAGCCTTACGATGTTTGAAACGCTACATTGCACGAGAGGTGTTTTATATTTTGCGAAGCCGCAACCAAGCGATTAATCAGGTACAAATAGCGGCTTGACAATTAGAAGGGCGTCAGTAAAAGAATGCTTCCGAGCGTCCTCCGTTTCTTGCTGTTGCTGAGTCTCTGCAAGCGTCAGCGTTTCGCGCTCCATCCTGAGATGGTCGTATAGGCCTACAGCAGATTCACCCATACGAATTCGCTGATGCAATTGCGCAGCCGTTTGATGCGCTGCTGCGATACCCATGTCAGGATAGATACCGACGACTTTCTTACCTCGCCGACCTTCCGGCTCACGATACCTGACTTGCCATTGCTTGACGCCGCTTGGCAGTACGAGGAGGAACAAGCCCTGGCCCGAGGCGAGGGCATATGCTGTTTTACGTGGCTTCGCCTTACTGGCCGCCAGTTCCGTCAGTTGTTGAGCAAGCTTAGGCATCGATTTAATCTCACATTGGGCATGATTTGGGTACCTGCATTATAAGTACCCAAACGAGTACCCAAAAACCCGGCATTTACTGAAACCCTATGAGACACCCTGAACGCAAAAAACCCGCATGAAGCTAATGCTTATGCGGGTTTCAGGTACTTTATCAGTCGTTATGAAACAGTCTGATTTTGAATCTTGGTGCCGACGGCGAGACTCGAACTCGCACAGCTCTCGCCACTACCCCCTCAAGATAGCGTGTCTACCAATTCCACCACGTCGGCTAAATTGCTTGTTAGCAAAGCACGCTATTTTAGCATGCTTTTAACAATTTATTCTGTTGCTGCGTTAGAAGCGGGTACCTCAGGCACCTCGGCAGACGACGTGCCGTCTGTTCCGGCGTTGGGCGTTGCAGGTACCTGGGAACCCATGCCGGGAACTTCAGAGCCTGTGGCAGGCACTTCGGAACCGGCACCCGGCGCTTGAGGAACCGCAGGACCTTCCACCGGCGCCTCTTCTTCATAGCCCTGCATGATACCCGAGTCGAGAATGGAGTCGCCCGTACGGTGCGACACCCAGGCCAGGCCGATTGTTGAGGCAAAGAAAATAACCGCCGCCCATTTGGTCATGCGCGACAAAAAGTTCGCCGCTCCCGTTGCGCCAAAGACACTGCCGGCCGAACCACTACCGAAAGCGGCCCCCATGTCGGCGCCTTTACCTTGCTGCAACAGCACCAACACAATAATGCTTAGCGAGGAAATTACCTGAATCGCCAGAAGAAAAGAAGACAACCATTCCATTTTGAAATTACTCCGGGCCCTTAGGCCGCCGCTATACGTAAAAATTCTTCCGCCACCAACGATGCGCCACCCACCAGCGCGCCATCGATATCCGGCATGGCAAACAAACTTGCCGCGTTGGCAGCCTTAACACTGCCGCCATACAAAACCTGCACCTGCTCTGCGCCCAGTTCGCGCAACGCCGCGCGGATCAGCGCATGCACTTCCTGTGCCTGCTCGGGTGTTGCCGTACGCCCGGTGCCAATAGCCCAAACCGGTTCGTAAGCAATAACCATTTTCGCCACCGCTTGTGGGCCCAACGCCAAAACCGGCTTTAACTGAGCCGCAATAACATCGGCCGTTTCACCCGCCTCTTGCTCTTGCAGGGTTTCCCCAATACAAACAACCGGAACCAAACCCGCCTGCAGGGCAGCTTGTGCTTTTTGTGCCACCAACTCACTTGACTCACCATGATAGCTGCGACGCTCGGAATGGCCAACCAGCACCCAGCGGCAATTGAAGTCGCTCAACATGGCTGTACTGACTTCACCCGTGTAGGCACCCGATGCGTGCACGCTCACATCTTGGGCGCCCCAGGACACCTTACTGGTTTCCAACAAAGCCTGGGCCTGGGCCAGATAGGGGAACGGCACACATACCGCCACATCCGCACTAACGTCGGCACCGGCGCGCAGCGCTTCCAGCAACTCGACGTTGTCGGCCAGGCTGCCGTTCATTTTCCAATTGCCAATAACCAAACGTTGACGCGCTTGCGAGGTAGTCATGAGTAAAGCCGGGATCGAATAAACCCGCTATTGTAGCGTGATTTATTCGATCTCGTTGAGCCTGTCGCGGTTAAACCGTGAGAATAATTTTACCGATTTGCTCGCCCGCTTCCATCATGGCATGTGCCTTGGCGGCCTCTTCAAGCGGGAAAGTAGCATGAACAATAGGCTTAATCTTGCCGGCTTCAAGTAACGGCCATACATGTTCACGCAACGAGTGCGCCACTTCCGCCTTGAAACTAACCGAACGCGGACGCAAGGTTGACCCCGTTACCGTTAAACGGCGACGTAAAATCTGGCCGAAATCCAGCGTACCCTTCACGCCACCCAATAAGGCAATAATCACGATTCGCCCATCATCAGCCAAACATTTCAAGTCGCGGTTAATGTAATCGCCCGCCACCATATCCAGAATGACATTCACCCCTTTGCCATCGGTCAGGGCACGAATCTCTTCAACGAAATCCTGTGTTTTGTAATTAATCCCTTTGGCGGCGCCCAGTTTTTCAACTGCCTGCACGCGTTCATCACTTCCCGCTGTGGCATAAACAGGGTTACCCATGGCTACGGCAAGTTGAATGGCCGTCGTGCCAATACCACTGGCTCCGCCATGAACCAGCAACGACTCCCCTTTTGCCAGGCGCCCGCGATCGAACACATTGCTCCAAACCGTGAAATACGTTTCAGGCAAACCCGCCGCCTCGATATCGGACAAACCTTTGGGAATCGGCAGGCACTGATCGATCGGTGCGACGCAATATTCCGCGTAACCGCCACCGGTAATTAAAGCGCAAACTTTGTCACCCTTGGCAAAGCCGCTGTCGCCGACATTACCGTCGACAATTTCACCTACAACCTCAAGGCCTGGAATGTCAGAAGCACCGGGAGGCGGCGGATAATTACCTGCGCGCTGCAAAGCATCCGGCCGGTTTACCCCCGCCGAAATCACCCTCAGCAACACTTCGTTTTCATTGGGCACCGGCATGGGGCGCTCGGCAGGCACCAGCACTTCAGGCCCGCCCGCTTGGGTAATTTCCACCACTTTCATGACAAGTACTCCTTGGACAATTCAAAGCGCATAGGCTAAACTAGCGGGCTTGCATTGGCAAGTTAAGCTTACAGTAGTAGTAGCAAGCCTAGCACCAACGCGTAATTAGACCATTTTCAGGAAGCGTGGCAGAGCGGTTGAATGCACTGGTCTTGAAAACCAGCGAGGGTTTGCGCCCTCCGTGAGTTCGAATCTCACCGCTTCCGCCAAATAAATAAATCAAGCCCCTGATGATCAGGGGCTTTTTTATCTACCTTATCTGCATTTGACGTGCCATTTATAATGGAAAGCCTAATTTAAAAGGAGCTCTACATGACCCAAGCCTCAGCCCGCCACATTCTTGTTGACACCGAAGACCGCTGTCTCGAGCTTAAAACATCTATTGAAAATGGCGCCGATTTTGCCCAGGTTGCCAAAGAGAACTCGCGCTGCCCTTCGTCGAACGATGGCGGCAACCTCGGCACCTTCGGCAGAGGTCAAATGGTGCGGGAATTCGACGAGGTCGTATTCAGCGCACCTGTCGGCGTCGTTCAAGGCCCCGTCAAAACGCAGTTTGGTTTTCATCTGGTTGAAGTCACCGGCCGTCAAGACTAATTAGCACGACTGCCGGATACCGCGCGGGGCAGGTGGTACCAGGCTGACTTTCCGGGCCTTATTTGCGCGCCAGTATATCGGCCACAATTTGCCCGGAACCACCCCCCAAACCTGGCCCGGGATGGGTAGAGGCGCCAATGTGATACACATTCTTGTATGGTGTACGATGCCCGCGCGCGCCGGAGCTGCCCGCAAACGGCCGCAACCAAAAGAATTGATCGGGCGAACATACGCCGGAATAAGGATCACCGCCCACCAAATTGCAGTTCATGGCTTCCAAATCGCCAGGCGAAAACGTCTTACGACCAATAATTAAGTCGCCCAGCCCAGGCAACACCGTTTCAATACGCTTTTGAATTCGATCGGCCATGGCCTCGCGCACGGTTTCATTCCAGCGCCCGTCGGACGGCACCTGAATTTCACCCGCAGCGTCGCCCTTCAGCCGCGAAGGCATGTCTTGCAGTTGCAGCCATAGAATCCATTTACCTTCCGGTGCCCGGCCGGCATCAACCGCAACGGGCTGGCCAATGGCAATGGTGGGCAAGCGCGGCAACAAACCATTATTGGCTTCCACCACAGACAGCGCTACGTTCTCCATGCTTTCGGTTAAGTGCACCAAAGGCACTTTCAACATTTCAGGATCACGCCAAGGCGCAGGCCCGTTCAAGGCAAAATGCACCTGCATACAGCCGCGTCCAAAATGATAGCCTTTGGCCCGCTGAGTCAGTTTCTGAGGCACATTTGGCAGCAACCGCTCATACAGCTGGGGTGGCGTCACATTGCAAACCACCGCCTCACTGGCCTGATATGCTTGACCGTTGGCCACCACGCCGGTCGCCCTTGAACCGCTTACGGTAACCGACTCAACCTCTGTGCCGGTTAAAACCTGCCCGCCCCGCTGCTCAATAAAGGTTTGCAGGGCCTCTACCAAACGCTGGCCGCCGCCTTTCACCACCGGCATGCCGCCGGCAACAACCGCGGCGAAGGTAAGTTTGCCCATTAAGGCGGCACCGGCATCGTCGGGACCCAAGCCCGAATGCAGCACCCAGGGGCTCATCATGGCACGGGTAATATCGGAATTCAGCTCGCGATACGACCAACGCCGGAATGACTCCACCGATTCCGACGTAAATTGCAACAAACCGTCGAGCCCTCGCTTACGCCATTCAGAAAAGAACAAACGCATTACCTTACCACTGTAGGGCGAGTGACCCAGCAAACCGAATGTCAGTGCGGCGTCTTGCTCGAACAGTTTGGCCGCCATTGCGCCGAACGCGTCTCCGTCGCCCGGCGCAATGGCATTAATGCGCTTTACGCTGTCTTCGATATCCTGCTTTAAGGCCAACAACTGACCGTCGGGTGTGGCGATGCCCGTGGTGTACTCGTTGGCCACGAACTCAACACCCAACGCAGCCAGATCATCTTTCAACTCGGCATACGCGCCGCCGCCCATGAAAAGCGGATACCACGACGACAACACCTCGTGCGTGAAGCCGGGGAACAGCGTTTCGGTGCGAATACAGCCACCGAGCCGATCGTTACGCTCTAGCACTAAAACCGACTTTCCCCGTTTGGCTAAAAGAGCGGCGCACGACAACGAATTCATGCCGCCACCCACCACAATGATCTGGGCTTGATTACTCATAATTTGACCTTAAGGTACCAGTGCCAACACACGCAACGGGCTACCCGACCCCCCTTTGATCTTCAACGGTGCAGCCACAATAATGGCCCCTGTCGGCGGCAACTGATCAAGATTATTCAGGCATTGCAAACCGTATTTGTTGGCGCCATGCATGAGTGTGTGACAAGGATACGGCATGGGCCAACCGAACGACTGACCCGCATCGGTGTTAATGGTTTCGACACCGAAACCCAACACATCGCGCTCTTTAATCATCCACTCCACGGCTTCTTGCGAAGGCCCAGGGGTGTGCGCGCCGTCTTCCTTAACGTTGGCGTAGGAAGCCGGATCTTTCTCGAGGCGGTCAGCCCAACCTGTGCGAAAAATTACCCAACAGCCTTTGGGAATCTTGCCGTGCTTATCTTCCCATTGCTTTAAATAATCAACAGTAAGCACCCAATCTTCGTTTTCCGCAACCTGGGCCGTTGCATCAACGACCACTGCAGGCGCAATAAAATTCTTGGGATCGATGGAATCAACTGTGTTGTTGGGGTGATCTTTACCGGTAACCCAGTGAATCGGCGCATCGAAGTGCGTACCCGTGTGTTCGCCACAGGTAAAGTTGTTCCAGTACCAGGCCGGCCCGGCATCGTTGTACTGAGAGATTGTCTCCATTTTGAATGCCGTGACCTGGCCGAATTGCGGCGGCAATTGCAAGGCAGGAAAATCTGACGACAAAGTGTGGGTAAGATCAACCACCTTGAAATTGCCGGTAGCCAGTTGCTCAAGATTATTTGTAGCGGTACTCATACTCTCTCCTTTAGTTGAAACCTCAATTATCTAAACGACAATTTCGCACGATTTAATCCAAATATCAAACCTTATCGAGTTTAATGCTGTCAAACCATTCATCATCCATTTCCGGCAAGGGAATGGCATCGATCAGCGCGTGCGTCACTTCGCTTTGAGGGGCGTCAAAAACCTGATCACAGCGGCCGGCCTCGACAATTTCACCACGATTCAACACCATTACCTGCGAACAGACGGTGCGAATAACGGAAAGGTCGTGACTGATAAACGCAATCGTCAGATTCATATCAGCAGCCAAGCCACGCAACAGGGTAAGCACCTGTGCCTGCGACGACACGTCAAGCCCGGACACAATTTCATCCGCCAATATAAAGGCAGGATTCAACGCCACCGCGCGCGCAATTCCCACGCGCTGGCGTTGTCCGCCCGATAATTCATGTGGATAGCGTTTTGCAAAAGCCGTCGACAAGCCTACTCGCTCCAGCGCTTCATACGCTTTTTTCTCGGGAGCATCGATACCATAGCGCTTGATTGGCGATGCCACAATGCGGCCCACCGTATGACGCGGGTTCAGCGACGACATGGGATCCTGGAAAATCATTTGCAGGTCACGCCTTAAGGGTTTGAGCTGAACCTCATCGAGATGCGAAATATCTTTACCTCGAAATAGAACCTGCCCGGAAGACACGCCAAGCAGCCGAACCAGGACACGCCCCAACGTTGACTTTCCCGAGCCACTTTCACCCACGATGCCGGTAATTTCACCTGCCGGCAGATCGAAAGACAACCCCTTCAAAATTTCAATACGCGGCGCAGGCCCGAATAAGGGCTTGCGTGTCATGTCGGGCAAGGCAAGATGCAGATCCCTTACCGAAAATAATGGCTCAGCCATGCGACCCTCCATTTACGTCGGAAAGCGCGACTTCTTGCGCTAGCGCCGTAATAAGTTCCGCCGGCACCGGCCGCATCGGCTCATCAGGATGAGTGTAGCGCGGTGTTGCGCTAATGAGCGCACGCGTATAAGGATGTTGGGGGTTGGCAAAAATACTGGCGGTATCAGCGCTTTCCATGACCTTTCCTGCAAACAAGACCGTCACGGTTTGACTGATTTTGGCCACAACGCCCATGTCGTGAGTCACAAAAAGTACTGCCGTGCCCGATTCGGCTTGCAGTTCGCGAATAAGCCTCAAAATTTGCTTTTGTACAGTCACATCAAGCGCGGTTGTGGGTTCATCGGCAACGATAAGCTTGGGTTTGGGCGCGAATGCTGCGGCAATCAATACCCGCTGTCGCATGCCACCGGAAAGCTCGTGCGGGTAAGACGACATGACCCGTTTGGGGTCACGAATATACACGCGCTCGAGCAACTCCAAAGCGCGCGCCTGGGCGGCATCCTGACGCCAGCCCAAACGTTTCACCAGCCTTTCTGTAATTTGCGGTCCAATGCGTCGGGAAGGGTTCAAGGCGGTCAGTGGATCCTGGGGGATAAGCGATGCGGTGGCTGCAACGGTTTGACGGCGCTGTGCGGCACTATGTTGATCGAGATTTTCTCCTTGCAAAAGAATTTCACCCGACGTGATCTCGATGTTGCGTGGTAATACACCCAACACGGCTTTACCGATCATGCTTTTACCGGCCCCGCTTTCGCCCACCAGCGCCCGAACCTCACCCGGCTTTACCGCTAGTGAAACCTGACGCAGCAAGCGCTGACCCCCACGCAGGGCGACATTCAGATTCTTAACCTCGAGTGTTGGCTGCTGACTATTAATGTGTGTCATGTCGCTTACCTCGACAAAGGGTCAAACTGCGCTTTCAAGCCTTCACCCAACTGGCTGAAGGAAAGCACGGTAAGGAAGAGCACGACCAATGGCGCTACCAGCACCCACCACGCGAAATGAATGGATGCTCTGCCTTCGGCAATCATACCGCCCCACGTAGGCGAATCGGAAGAGATGGATAAGTTCACAAAACTTAAAATGGCTTCCACAATAACGGCCACCCCCATTTCAAGCGCCAATAAAGCCACAATAGTGGGAAGGACGTTAGGCATCACCTCGCCCACTAATGTCCCCATACGGGTTGCGCCGCCGATTTTCGCCGAATGCACGTAATCCATGCGTGTTTGCACCATCGCCTCAGCGCGAATGACGCGGGCGAAACGCGTCCAATCGATAATCGCAATGGCCAGAATAACGGATGTCAGCCCCGTGCCCAGCACAGCCACCAGCAAAATGGAAAACAGAACCGGTGGAAATGCCATCCATACGTCGATCAGCCGGGAGACCACCCTGTCGACCCAACCCCCGAAATAGCCCGCCAGCAGCCCCAATACAGAACCGAAAACACAGGCCGCCGTTGCCGCGACCAGCGCAACAGTCAGCGCGATCCGAGCACCGTAAATAACGCGGGACAACACATCGCGCCCGAGGCTGTCAGTACCAAGGTAATATCCCGCTTCATAGCCGTCGAACCCAAAAGGTGGAAGCCGCCCGTACAGCAAGTCCTGAGTAAGCGGATTATGCGGTGCAATCCACGGCGCCAGTAAGGCCGCCAGTACCAGCACCGTAAGCCAACCCGCCGACAACCAAAGACGAAAGTTGAACTGACGCGCCCTTGCCCTGGGCTCAGCGCGCAATACACCGGATGTCGCTTCAGCCATGACGCAACCTCGGATTCAGGACGGTATAGAGCAAATCGACCACCAAATTAACCAATATAAACAAGCAGGCAAACATCAATACAATGCCCTGAATAAGAGGCAAATCGCGATTTATGACGGCATCAATCGCCATATTCCCCAAACCTTCATAAGCAAATAAACGTTCGACAATCACAGTGCCGCCGATCAAGAACGTGAACTGCACGCCTATTAGCGTTAGCGTGGGCAATGCCGCATTGCGCAAGGCCTCGCGCAAGATCACTTGCGTCTCGGTAAACCCTCGTACACGCGCCAGAACGGTGTAATCGAGTTGCAGCATTTCTTTCAGGCTTTGCTTGAGTAACTGCGAAATAATGGCGGCCAACGGTAATGCCAAGGCCAGTGCGGGCATCAGCATATGCGCCAACAAGTTTTGCAAAACGTCGAAACGCAAGCGCAACAATGCCTCAAATAAATAGAAATGGGTAGTGAAGTCGAAATCCAACTGCGGCGAAACCCGTCCGGAAATATAAAACACAGGCCATAACACGCCAAACAACAAAATAAGCAACAAACCCCACAAAAAGTCGGGGATCGATAACGTAGCCCCGTTAAATAGGTCGACCGCTGTTTCAGTGCTTCGACCGCGCTCTTTCGCGCCCAACACCGCCGTGAAACCCCCAATTGCCAATGCAATCAACAGCGCCAGAATCGATAACTCCAACGTGGCGGGCAAACGGGCCAAAACCAGTTCCGCAACCGGTTGTTTTAACGTAATTGACGTTCCGAAATCACCTTGAAGAACGCCCCCGGCCCATATAAAAAACTGTTGAACCAGGGGTTTATCAAGACCATACAAGGCGGTTAAAGCGGCAATATCAGCCTCGGATGCACCGGGCGATATCATCATGGCAATAGGATTACCCGGTGCAACCCGAATAAGAATAAACACCACAATGGCCACACCAACAAGCGTTACCAGCATTGTGGCCAAACGAATAAGAATGGGTTTCAGCATGAAAACTACAACGGCATTGCGAAAGAAAGCGGGTGGCTCTTAAGAACCACCCGCCAGGGAGCCTGACGTATTACCTTAAGACGCCGGCTTCATGGAAGCGGGGGTGACATCACCCGTTGCGGTAGGCGGCACCACGACCTTATCAGAATGAATAACCGGCAGCACGTACTGCAAAATCGGAATGACGTAACCGTTCTCCAAAATGTAGGCACTGACATCTTTCCAACCCTGGATTCGCTTGGCTTCATCAGGTTCCGCCCACAAGGGCCCGATTTTTTCGATGAGGTCGGGGGTGTCCCATACCGAGTGCGGCGAAGGACCAAACATGGCGTGACCGGTTGACGTGGTGGGGTCACCAATCGCGTTACCCCAGTTATAGAACGCAGCAGGAGCCAGTTGGTCGGCCGCACGTAATTCGAAATGCTTGGCAATTTCGTAAATTTCGATATCGGCCTCGATGCCCACCTTACGCCACATCCCCACGATGGCCTGAATCATTTCGTAGTCTTTGGGTTTGAAACCACGCGTGGTCTGGATCGTGAACTTCACCGGATTTTCGGTTGAATAACCCGAGGCAGCCAGCAATTCTTTGGCTTTTTCCGGGTTGTACTCCATTTTCAGGTTCGGATCGAAGGCATCGTATTCAGGCGCTTCCAAAGTGGCCAATGGTACGCCGTAGCCTCGCAACAAACGGTCGATAATAAGCTGTTTGTCAATGGCATGATGCGCAGCCAAACGAACGTTTTTGTCGAGCATGGGGCCTACATCGTTCAGGAAGATCATACCCACGTCGGCAATGGGGAAGGCCTCTCCTTTCAGACCGGGTTTTGCCTTCAGGCGATCAAACTCTTCATAGGGAATTTCCATCGTGACCTGGGCGTTACCCGATTCGATTTCCGCAACGCGACTGGCCGCATCGGGCACGAATTTAATGGTGACCGTCTCAAACGCGGGCTTGCCCCCCCAGTAGTCCTCATTTGCCACCAGGCGCATGTAAGCGCCACGTTCGTAGGCATCGAGCTTGTAAGGCCCTGTGCCGATCGGTGCTTTTTCAAAGCCCTCCGCCCCCACTTTCTCGTAGTACGCCTTGGGCAAAACATAACCGGTAAGGAACGCCATCCATTTGAAAATAGTGGGTTCAAATTGCACCACATCGGCAGTCACGACATTGCCGTCTACTTTAAAGTTGGCCAAATTCTTCCAGACAAACTGACCTGGATTTCCGGTGGCAGGATCGCCGGCGCGTTCCAATGACCAGGCGACGTCTTCCGCAGTAAAGTCGGAGCCGTCGTGCCATTTAACCCCTTCACGCACCACCATACGAACTTTCTTGTTGTCGTCGGTAAAGCCCCATTCGGTGAGCAAACCGGGGGAAAAGCTGAGGTCGGGCTCTTGTTGGATAAAGCGATCGAAAACCGACAGATACAAAGCCTGCAGTTTCGGGTTTACCGCCGACGGGCCGGTGGTTGGATCCCAACTGGGCAGCCCTGTGTTGTACGCAATAACAAGATCTTTACCGCCGTTCTGTGCAAAGGCGGGCATACCAAGCGCTGAGATACCGGCAGCTGTAATGCTGAACTGCAAAAAGTCGCGTCGGGTTTGCTTCATGGTGGGTTCCCTTTTTTAGTACTTAAGTAAGTGACGATTTACTTTTCATATTAATGTTTGAAGGTTGAAATACCCACTGGTATTAACCCCAAATCATCCCCGCAAGTCTTGTGCCACCATATATCCGGAACCCGCCCCGGTGCCCGCACCCGGCCACACTGCCGCCCCCACCATATGCAGCCCTTTCACGGGGGTGTGCCCATCGGCAAAACCCAGTACCGGGCGAAAGAGAAAATTCTGGAACAAATGATGTGACCCGCAAATTTGATCTCCGCCCACGAGATTCGGATTTTCCGCTTCCAGGTCAAGTGGCGAAACCACATGACGCTTCAGAATCAGGCCGGACAAACCCGGTGCGTATTGTTCAATTTGCTGTATGACACGATCGGCGTAGGCCTCTTTTATGTCGCCCCATGCACGGCCCTGAATGATACCGGCTGCATCACCCGCCACCTGTGCCGGCAAACAGCGCACCTGCACCCACAGCACATGTTTACCCTCTGGCGCCCTGGACGCGTCGTAAACCGTGGGCTGCCCTACTACCAGCGCAGGCTGGCTGGGTAACAACCCCGCTATCGCCTGCTGATAGGTTTGCGCCAATACATCGATAGACGGGCCGATATGTACATAAGCGAATTGACGCAACGCTTGCGCCTGCCAGGCAGGCAAATCGGACAAGGCCAAATGAATCATCATCGTGCCGGGCGCATGTCGAAATGCCTTCATACCCTGATCGAACCGAGCATCACCGCTATGGTCGGACAGCATGTTTAACAGCGCGCGCGGTGCCACGTTGGCCAAAACGCGGTCGGCCTGCACCGTTTCCCCATTTGCCAGTTGAACACCTCGGGCATGACCACCTGCAACCGTAATGGAAGCCACCTCAGCATCACAACGCACCTGCCCACCACGCGACTCAATCAGCTTGATGAGCGAACGCGTAACGGTGTCAGCTCCGCCTTTGCCTATGACCATACCCATCGCCTGACCGCCAAAGCTTTCCAGGTAGGGAAAAATCGCCCCACCGGAAATATCCGGCGCAAAATCAAGGTGCAATCCCCAAGTTGACAGTGCCGCATGCAGACGCGGATCGGAGAAAGTTTGCTCCACCCAATTTCGGGGAGAGGACACAATTAAACGTTTAAGCTCAAACAAGCCTGTGAGCCCCAGGCTGCGAAAGATCTGCCATCCGGCTTTTGTCAGCCCCCGCTTGGACATTCGGGCCGAAAGCAAAGCCACCAAGGCACCTGCATTGGCCGGAAACGACGCAAGCCCCGCTTTCCACGCGGCTTTGTCCTGCGCGTTGGGAATTGTGGCTAACGTTTCTTCAATATCGGTTGATACACCGAAGTAGTCGCCGTTGGGGAACACAGACGCAAACGGGCGGTTAACCGGCACAAACTCCAAACCATGCATAGCCAGTGTTTCCGAATGGCTCTTATGAAAGCCCGACCCGGCAAACATGGATAAATTCATGGCCGCCACGTCGTGGCGAAACCCGGGCAATGTCAGTTCTTCTGTACGTACCGCACCGCCCGGGCGATCAAGGCGCTCAAGAACAGTTACTTCGTGCCCGGCAAGCGACAGCTCTGCAGCGGCTACCAGGCCGTTAATTCCCGAGCCAATTACGACGACTTTCATTTATGCTCCTGATTGTTAATAGCCTTAAGCGGGCTCAACCTTATCAAGGTTACGCGCGGTCTTCCACCTTGATCACAATGGCCATGGCGGAATCGCCTGCCGCACAACCCACGAACAGCCCATGACCACCTCCCTTGATCGCCAGCATTTCAATTAACTCAATAACCGCACGCAACCCCATGGGCGACTGGGGGTGACCCCAAACCAACGAGCAGCCATAGTCGTTAAAGCTTTCCAACGACAACCCAAGCTCTTTGGCCAAAACCAGGTCATTCACTGCAAAGGGATTATGCGTTTTGATGGCGGTTAGATCGTTCACTGTCAGGTTGGCGGCTTGCAACGCCCGGCGCGCTGCGGGAATGGTTGCCGCCGGCATATGAGCCGCTTTTACCCGTGCCTGCCCAAACGACACAATACTCACTTTAATGCCTGGGTCACGCGATAACGCCTTCGCCTGGTCAGCATTCGTCAGCACAATGCCGGCGTTGCCGTCGGCCGGGTGCGTTTGGCCGCCAAATGTAACCGTCCCGCCTTCCATAACCGGCTTTAACTTGGCTAACCCTTCGCGTGTCGTGGGGAAAATGCCCTCATCTCCCGAAAGCACTGTTTGCTCTTTTCTGAACCGGGCATCGGGCACACTGAACGGCAGATCCATGAAGCGGCGCAAGAATGCACTGTCGTCCTTTAACGCATTTTCATACTGCGCATAACGGATGAGTGTCAGTTCATTTTGCTCTTCGGTAGTGAAACCATATTCTTTGGCAACGTTTTCCGCGGTGGTTACCATATTGACACCGGTGTAGGGATCCCAGTTGAAACTATCGAGCACCCAATTTTCATGATCTCCCGTTCCACCAGGCCCTTGGGGCGCGGGATAATAAATATGCGGCCCATTCGATATGCGGTCGCAAGCAATGGCCAGCGCCACCTGTGAATCGCCTTCGCGGATGGTTGACGCCACCGTTTGCAATAGCCGCACGCCGGTCGCGCAGGCCTGGCTAATGGTAGGGCCGGCAAGGTGGGGTATACCCATTTCACCTGCAAGCCAAGGCAAGCCATAGAAAGACCCTTTTTGTGGTACCGACATGCCCAAGGCCGCAAAGTCGAAACTTTCCGGGTCGACCTGCCGTCGCTTCAACGCATCTTTTGCAACATGCGCCGCAAATTTCAAACTATGCAAATGCGACAAACTACCTTGCCACCGGGCAAACGGCGTCGACCAATAAGCACCATAAGGGATTTCAATTTCTGACATAAATTAACTCCAAAATTTACGGGATACTGGTGACAAAACCCCGACTCAAGCTTGCTACTTTTTCAAACCCGGCATCTTTCAAAATCGACACGGCCAACGAAGAACGCCGGCCCGACCGGCACATGGCAACCACCGGTTTATCTCGCGGAATTTCTTCCAGACGGTCACGCAACTGGTTCAACGGAATGTGCACATCAACCAAACGCCTGGACTGAGGATTGTCTTTCACCTCATCATCCAGCCGCACGTCGAGCACCGTGACCTCGCCCAAATGCTGCTCCAGCCACTCCTCATCAATTTCAGGTACGCCGGCGTAGGTAATACGGATATCGCCCCAACCCGGTTCCTCCGGGAGTTTACCGTTCTCTGGACGGCCACTGCGCAAATTGGCTGGCACAGCTTCGTCAATTAATTTCGGATGCGGTAATTTCATTGCATTCATATATTCAACGAAATCCGTTTCGCTGGCTCCCGCCCCTACGCGCGCGTTAAACGCTTTTTCTTCACCGATCGTGCTGACTGTGCGCCCCTGATAGTCGTGCGCAGGATAAACCAGGCAGGAATCGGGCAAAGCAAACAACTTGCCGGTAATTGAATGGTATAAGCGATGTGCGCTACCTTGCTGAAAATCACTGCGCCCGCATCCACGAATGAGTAAGGTGTCGCCGGTAAATACCATCGACTCCCCCTCCAGAATGAAGCTCATACAACCATCTGTATGACCGGGCGTCGAGATCGCCTTTAACCGAACACCTTTCACCCCAAACTCATCGCCATTCTCCAGCGCCACGTCGGTATGATCGGCATTAATCACTTTGGCCGATGCAATCCGGCACCCTGTTTTCTGTTTGAGCAACCATGCAGCCGTAATGTGGTCCGCATGCGCATGCGTGTCTGCAACAAGCGCCAACGTCAAACCCAGTTCCCGAATCAGTGCCAAATCACGACGCACTTGTCCAAATACCGGATCAATCAGCATCGCCTGCCGGTGGTTTTCGTCAGCAAGCAAATAAGTATAGGTTGAAGATGTGTTGTCGAATAATTGGCGAAAAATCATAACGACACCCTATAAATAAATTACCAGATAACCATATTACCCAAGCTTCGTTGACAGTAAAGGCGCGATGCTTGATGCTTATCAATACCGGGTTGGATATTTACCCAGTCAACCTATGGAAAACCCGAATCATTTGCGCTAGTATTAATGAGTAGTGCGACACCGGATGAATCTGAACCGGATAACAATTTAAAGCAGTCTATTTTCAAGAAAGAGGTTAAACCATGTCATTACGTATTAACGACGTCGCTCCCAATTTCACCGTCGACTCAACCGCCGGCAAAATCACACTACACGACTGGATCGGCGACAGCTACGCTATTCTGTTCTCACATCCCAAAGATTTCACCCCCGTCTGCACCACGGAGTTCGGCGCGGTTGCCCAACTGGCACCCGAATTCGAGAAGCGCAATACAAAAGTGCTGGGTGTTTCGGTAGACAGCGTTGACGATCACCAGAAATGGAAACGCGACATCGAAAAAGTGGCGGGTGCACCGGCCAACTTCCCCATTATCGACGACACGTCTTTGGAGGTATCCAAGCTCTATAACATGCTGCCTGCCGACGCCTATTTGCCCGACGGGCGCACACCGGCCGACAGCGCAACGGTTCGCACCGTATTTATTATCGGCCCCGACAAAAAAGTACGCCTAACGATGTCTTACCCTATGTCGGTCGGCCGCAATTTTGCTGAAATTTTGCGCGCACTGGATGCCGTTCAGGCAACCGACGGGGTACCTATTGCCACCCCCGCCAACTGGACACCCGGTCAGGACGTTATCGTTGCCTTGAGCCTGAAAGACGACCAGGCCCGTGAAAAATTCGGCGAACTCGACATTAAGTTGCCTTACCTGCGCTATGCCAAAGCACCGGCAAAATAAATTCAACTAATTCAGTAATTTATACATTCCAGGCCCCGCTCGGCCCATATCGGTTAAGCGGGGTTTTTCTTATTCAGCCAGATGTTTTACCCATTGTTCGAAAGGCTCAGGCCTGCAAAACAAATACCCTTGATACACCACATCACCCCGGGCACTCAAAAAATCAGCCTGCTCATGTGTTTCCACCCCCTCGGCAACAACCTGCAGATTCATATGGTGTGCAACCGCCAGAATCGACTCAACAAGCGCGGCGCTGTCTTTTGCATTGGGTGCATCCTGAACAAATATTTTGTCGATTTTCAGCTCGTGTATTGGTAAGTGTTTAATGTAAGTTAGTGAGGAATATCCCGTGCCGAAATCGTCCAGGGAAAAGTGGATGCCGAGCTTCGTTAACGTGCGCATTTTTTCGGTTACATCAACCAGATCATGAATCCACAATGACTCTGTCACTTCAAAAGTGAGCCGTTCGGGATTGGCGCCGGTTGCATGCAGAATATGCTGAACCGATGAAAGAAAGCCAGGGTGCATGAAATGACGAGGGCTGATATTGACCGCCAATCGACCTGGAATTAAGCCATTTGAATCTTTGGCCAGTATTTCGCACGCCTCGTGTAACACCCACTCCCCTAACTCAACGATTAAATCGGTTTCTTCCGCAATCGGAATAAACACGCCTGGTGAGATGAGCCCGCGCTCTGGATGCAACCAACGCACAAACGTTTCGGCACCAACAACGGTGCCTTTGGTGTTCACTTGCGATTGGAAATAGAGGTGTAGTTGATTATCGGCGATGGCAATACGCAATTCGCGCTCGATTTGAAATTGTTGCTCCGCCACCACCGACATGGACTGCTCATAAAAGATACTTTGATTACCGCCTTTCCACTTGGCCCGGTGCATGGCAATATCCGCGCGCTTCAACACTTGAACAGGCGTATCGAAGCGGTCGTGCGGAAAAAACGTTATTCCAATGCTCACAAAAACCGGTATCTTCAAATCGTCGAGCTCAACCGGTGTTCTCAATTCCGCTCTAATACGCGTAATCCAGTCGGTCGCCACCTGCTCCAACTGGGAATCCGATGCAAAATTTTCGTTCAGTAAAACAAAAAAATCGCCGCCGGACATACGCGCCAACGTACCTTTTTGCATCAGCGTCTCTTGCAACCGGCGGGCTACTTCCTGCAACAAACGATCACCCACGTCGTAGCCCCTGGCATCGTTGAGCCGTGAAAACCGATCGAGATGAATCAGTAATACTGCACCTTTTTCACCTGAACCTAAACACAGGGACAAAGCATCGTCGACTTGCTCGGCCAGATAATGGCGATTGGGTAACGTAGTAAGCGCATCGTAATAGGCCAACCATTTCAGATTATCCCGGGTCTTCTCCTGTTCTTCGTAATCCTGAAACAAAAGACACACCGCTGCCGTGCCCGCAGGGTAAGCCAGTAAAACGGTTAACCAGATCTGCTCAACAATCGCAAACCCGACCCCGTTGGGAAGCAACAGAAACAAGAGCAGCATGAACAAATGCACCGCCAGCCCGGCACCGAACGCCTGGATGGCCGTTAAGCTGCCGTATCGCTGTCGGAAATAGTAGAAAATAACGCCGATTCCCGCCGACATGACAATGGTGGCGACACCAACCGGCATGCCGGCACCACCCAACCAGACACGATAAGCCCCCACCAGTAACGCCGAAACCCCGGCGGACACAGGCCCGCCAAAAAGGCCCGCTATAAACAACACAATGGAGCGGCCATCGAAAATAATGCCCTCACCGTACTCCAGGGGGGCCAACATACCCACCACAGCAACCGCCCCCAGCAATACCCCTAAAATCACCTTGCGCGACACCTTTTCACGCTTGTTGCGTGACACCACAACCTGATAAAAAACCATCAGGGAAAGCAGCAGACTAATGTTATAGATGAGGTCGATGAGCAACATTGAGGGTCAACTGAAACAAGGCATTGCCAGCATACACCAAGCGCGTTAATCGGCAACGCCAACCCCGATTAGAGTTTGTACCAACAACAGCTAGTTGGAACCGAAAATCTCGGCAACCGTTTTGCGCAACCATTTGTGTGCCGGGTCGTGCTGCATACGCTCGTGCCAGCTTTGCCGCACGTGATAAGACGGCATATCAACCGGCAATTTCATGACACGTACACCATGCGCACGCGCAAGCAACTTAGCTGCGCGGCCTGGCAGCGTGGCGATCAGGTTGGAACTGCCCACGACTGTTGCCACGCCAATAAAATTGGGCACCTGAACACCCACTTTGCGTTTCAAGCCCTGCTGCTGGAGATTATGTTCAATGATCAGGTGGCCGGTGCCGGACGTTTTCACAATCACGTGCTCCTCATCCTGAAAACTTCGAACAGTCAGTGCCTCTTTGACCCGCGGATGATCTTCGCGTACCAAACAGGCGAACCCATCTTCAAACAACTTTTGCTGCACATATCGTCCGTCAAGATCAGGTACGAATCCCAACGCCAAATCAACATCTCCATGCTGGAGCTGATCAGCAATTTCATTGGTAATTGTGATGACATCAACCTGAATATGCGGGGCAATGTCGCGGAATGTGTTCAAAATATGCGGTAACACCACAATTTGCCCCACGTCGGTCATGGCAATACGAAACAGTCGTGCGTCACTGGCAGGATCAAACCGGGGCTGGTAGGCCATGGTTGCCTCAAGCAAAGCAATCGCATTGGCGACCAACTCGTGTAATTGTTCGGCAATGGGAGTGGGTACCATTTTGCCGCCGACACGCACAAACAAAGGGTCACCAAAATGCTGGCGCAAACGCCCCAAAGCGAGGCTAACGGCCGGTTGCGTCAAATTCAGATTTTCCGCTGCACGAGACAAGTTTCGCGTTTTACAGATCTCGTCGAACAACTGAAGCAGCTTCAAATCGATATTGGCCAGCTTCTTCATAACCACGCCTAATGAAAAGTATAAAGTTGATTATATTGAATTAGAGTGAGCGACAACCGAGAATACGGGATAAAGGAGAAAACCGTATATGAATGAAGCAACTCACTCGGCTAAAGCCCCCATTCTTATCGTGGGCGGCGGCATCGGCGGCTGTGCTGCCGCAATCATGCTAAGCAAAGTCGGTTACACAGTATCATTGCTTGAGCAAGCAGATGAACTATCGGAAATTGGGGCCGGCATTCAATTAGGCCCCAACGCCTTCAGAATGTTCGATGCATTGGGCATTACCGCCGAAATAGAAAAAAGCGTTGTTTATCCAGAGCATCTGGTCATGATGGACGGCCTGACCGGCGATCAGGTTACGAGCATGAAAATGGGCCAGGCCTTTATTGATCGATTCGGCAAGCCGTACGGCGTTATTTATCGCGCCGATTTACACCGCGCGCTGGTTGATGCCTGTGAAAATAACGACAACGTGACGATTCACACGGGCTGCAAAGTCGCGGAGTATGACGATACGGGTAATAGCGTTAAAGTCACTACCGAGGACAATCGTACTTTTGAAGGCGCAGCACTCATTGGTTGCGACGGCCTATGGTCGCGCATTCGCAGCCGGCTTTTGAATGACGGACCCCCGCGGGTTGCAGGCCACATTGCCTACCGTGCGGTTCTTCCCATTGAGGAAGTTCCCGAGCATCTGTACCGTAATGATATGGTTTTATGGGCCGGCCCGCGCAATCACCTGGTTCACTACCCGTTGCGCAAAGGAGCGCTGTACAACCTGGTCGCCGTATTTCACAGCGACCGCTATGTGGAAGGTTGGGACGCCAAGGCCGACCCCGAGGAGTTGCACGCCCGCTTCGCACAAAACTGCGAGCCGGTAAAAGAACTTCTGTCAAAAATTGAAACATGGCGGATGTGGGTGTTATGCGATCGGGAGCCGGTTAAAACGTGGTCGAAGGGCCGTGTAACATTGCTTGGCGATGCTGCCCATCCCATGCTTCAATATATGGCGCAGGGTGCCGCCATGGCCATGGAAGACGCGGTTTGCCTGGCCGGCGAATTACGAAACACACAGAACTTCGAGCAGGCGTTTGCAAGCTACCAGAATAAGCGTTACTTGCGCACAGGGCGCGTTCAACTGACCGCGCGGTTGTATGGCGAAGCCTATCACGCGGCCGGTGTTACGCGTGAATTGCGTAATAATATGCTTGAGTCGCGAACGGACCATCAGGGTTACGAAAGCCTGGCGTGGCTTTACGATCCGTCGAACTCGCCCGCTTTTTAGAAAACCTGGAAGCGCACGTTCGACCTGAACAATAAAAATCTGTCATTTTGAATAAAGTAATTGTTGGAGGAGCAAACAATGATTTGGCTGAAGAACACCTGGTATGTTGCCGCCTTTGAGCATGAACTCGAGGAAACGACCATTAACCGCAAATTGCTGGGCGAAAATGTGATTATTTATCGCACGTCTGAAGGCGAGACTACCGCTTTGCAAGACCTTTGTCCTCATCGCCTGATGCCTTTGTCGGTCGGCAAACGGATTGGCGACGAACTCCAATGCGGTTATCACGGCATGAAGTTCAATGCCCAAGGCACATGCACGACCATTCCAGGACAAAGCCAAATTCCGGCAAAAGCCTGTGTCAAACGTTTTCCAACTGTATTGCGCCACGGTTTTGTGTGGATATGGATGGGAGACCCCGAGTTAGCCTCCGACACCCTGGTTCCCGATGTTCACTGGAATGATTCGCCTGATTGGACGCCTTCGCTGGGTTACCACCATTTCGAATGCGATTTTCGTCTTATGAACGATAACTTGCTTGATCTAAGCCACGAAAGTTATGTGCATACCCGCACTATCGGAAATGAAGAAGAAGAGTCTATCGCCAACTATCCTCTTAACGTCACGGTCAGCGGCGACCGCCTTATTCGTGCTCACCGCGAAATGCCGAATATCGATCCTCCCCCTTTCTTCGAAATGGTGCTCAAAAGCAGTAACCCGATCAATCGCTGGCAAACAGCAATTAACCTGATGCCGGGCATCAACATGACAGACGTGGGTGTATACCCGGTTGAGAAAGACCGCTCGCAGGCTCACGTCATGCATGTTTTGCATTTACTCACCCCCGAAACGGAAAAATCCACCCACTATTTCTGGGCAGTTGACCGCAACTTTGATCTGGGCGACGAAAAACTAACCCAGGGCATCAAAAAATCCATTGACGATACCTTTAATGAAGACAAGGTTATTCTTGAAATCCAACAGAAACAGCTGGATGAAATGGGCGGGGAAAGCATCCCCAACGTTGCTATTCGGCTGGATGAAGCTGCCGTAAGGGCACGCAGAATGCTGGATATGCAAATTCAAAAAGAAGCCGAAGACCCGAAAACGGTGCTGGAACCCCTGCCGCTGCTTGAAGAAGCTGAACCGGAAGCGGCCGAGGCCTAACCGCATGCAAAAACTCTGCCGCGTTTTTCGTCCATTCGCTTTTGCAACAATAAGTATCATGGCTGGGGTCACGGCCCCGGCCATGGCCACCCCCCCTGACCTGATCCTGGGTGCGTCACCCAGCGATGATGTGGTCGCCATGGCACAACCAGACCCAGGTCAGGCGATTGCTGCATTACCCGAAATTGTTAAACGCATTATGGAGCGCAGCGGCATACCCGGGCTGGCCGTCGCGGTCGTGCACAACAACCAGGTTGTGTTTCGCCAGGGTTTTGGAGTTCGCGAGGTTGGCAAAGCTGAACCTGTGGATGAAGATACTGTCTTCATGCTTGCCTCTTTGTCGAAGTCATTAACAGCCTCTCTTATTGCCACGCAGATAACGCAAGGGAGGGTAAGCTGGGCCGATCCCGTTGTTCAGCATTTACCCAAGTTTCAACTAAAAGACGCCTACGTCACTCAAAACGCAACCATTGGCGACTTTATGGCGCACCGTACCGGCCTGCCGTTCGCTGCGGGCGACGCACTGGAAGACTTGGGGTACGACCGCGACTACATCCTTGGAAAATTACACCTGCTTGACCTGAACCCGTTCAGGTCTTCTTACGCGTACGCCAATTTCGGTACGACAACAGCCGGGCAGGCCGTTGCCGCAGCGGCCGGCCAACCCTACGAAGCTTTATTGGAAAAGGACTTGTTCCTGCCTTTGGGTATGACCGCATCAAGTGCAAGATATGAAGACTACCTGGCGCGCCGGAACCGTGCATCCTTGCATGCTTTAACCAAGGGTGATTTCAAGCCACTATATGAACGTAACCCCAATGCGCAAGCCCCTGCAGGCGGTGTTTCGTCCAACATCAAAGATATGTCGCAATGGCTGAAATTTTTGTTGGCCAATGGCAAATTCGAAGGGAAAACCATTGCATCACAAGAAGCGCTGGTTCCTGCCATGAGTATTCAAACCATCACCAATCAAGTGGCAACCGATATATCACGCCCCAGCGCTTACGGCTTTGGATTCGACTACGGAATCGAAGCGAATGGACGCACGACAATAAACCATTCGGGCGCGTTCCTGCTGGGTACTGGCACCCATTTTCGTATAGTGCCATCGGCCGATCTTGGCATTATTGTTTTAACGAATGCCAGCCCGGTAGGCGCGGCCGAAGCAATTGCAGCGGAGTTTATCGACCTTGTCTCTTACGGTGAAGCCAGACGTGACTGGTATGCAGGCTACAACCATGTTTTATCGGGCATGTTCGACCCTGTTGGTGATTTAGTCGGTAAAGCACCACCCACGGAACCCAAAGCAGCTTTGCCCCTGAATCAATACACCGGCCTATTCAACAACAACTATTTCGGCCCGGCGCGCATTCAATTAAACGAGGGCAAACTGCAAATCACTTTGGGTCCGACGCCACAGGTCTATCCTTTAACTCATTGGGACGGCAATACCTTTGCCATGAAGCCGTTCAGTGAAAACGAACCCGCCGGCTCTATTTCATCGGTTAAGTTCCACACCGAAAATGGCACAATAACGGGCTTTACCGTGAACTATCTTGACCGTTACCAACAAGGCAACTGGACTAAACAGCAAGAGAACTAGCCACGCATTGCCAACCCTACCGCCGCCACCAGCTTTTCGCGACGGTAGGGCTTATGCAAAACATCGTCGTCCAGATCGGCCTGGCCTAGCGAAGCATGTATTTCGTGCCCTGCATAACCCGTGGTGTACAACACTTCCAACTCAGGCCTTAACGCACGCGCGCGTTTAACCAGTTCGCGCCCGTTCATGCCGGGCATCAAAATATCGGTGAACAATAAATCACACACTTGCCCCGCCCGTAAAAGCTCAAGCGCCTGTTCAGGTGTTTGAGCCGGGCAAACATGATAGCCCGCCGATTTCAATGCATTTTCAACATACGCCCGAACATCGGGATCGTCTTCAACCACCACCACCGTTCCTTTGGCTTTTTGCGCAACTTGAGTCAAGGTTGAAGCTGCTTTGCCGGATGTTGAACCACCCTGAGCACACGGTAAATAAAGCGTGAATTTCGCCCCTTGCCCTGGTTCCGATTCAACACTAACATGGCCTCCCGACTGAAGCGTAAAACCAAAGACCATCGCCAACCCAAGACCCGAGCCCTGCCCTTCAGCCTTGGTTGTAAAGAAGGGTTCAAATACGTGGGGCAAGTCGTCTGCAGCAATGCCGGCGCCGGTATCCGCCACCGATAAGGCAACATAGCTCCCCGGCGCCAGATTCGAATCAATTACCACTTCATTGCTTTCGTTATCAACCCGTATTGAGCTGGCTGAAATATTAAAACAGCCGCCCTCAACCATCGCATCACGGGCGTTAACGGCCAAATTCAACAAGGCGTTATCCAGTTGTCCTGCATCGACAAGAATTGGCGGCAGGTCTGCAGGGAAATCAAGATTGATGCGAATTCGCGTACCCAGTACATTTTTTAGCAGCGGCAACATACCTCGCACCACTTTTTCAGCGTCCAGACGCTCCGGTTCAAGCGGTTGACGGCGGGCGACCGCAAGCAAATGACGCGTGAGCTCCGCCCCTTTTTCAGCCGCCTGCAGAACCATGTTCACCAGCGTAATCAAACGTGGATCGCGCTGTATTTCTTCCGATAATAACTGGGCATTGCCCAAGATAACGGTTAAAAGATTGTTGAAGTCGTGCGCCACTCCACCAGTTAATTGGCCAAGCGACTCCAATCGTTGTGTTCGTTGTATTTGCTCTTCCAGCCTTATTTGCCGGGTTCGGTCGGTGAAGCCTCCAACCACCCGTTTCGCTCTGCCGCTCTCGTCTCGAAGAATGTGCGAGCGATCATCAACATGCAGCCAATGCCCGTTACCATGCCGCAACCGGTACTTAACGAACCGGATCTGCACATCCGACTGTAAATCTTGCTCAAGTGAATCAAGTACCCGAATACGGTCATCCGGATGCAACAATTCGCGCCACAATGAGCCTAATTGATCGGCGGCGGGCACAGGATGCCCCAGAACCGGAAACCATCCCGCACTGACCCAGTAACGGTTGGTGGCTATGTCCCAATCCCAGGCCACGTCGGTTGTTGCTTCGGCAAGCAAGCGAAAGCGTTCCTCACTTTCACGCAGTGCGGCTTCCGCGCGCTCCCGCCGTTCTATATCCTGCCGTAACACCCTGTTCACACGCTCAAGTTCGGTTGATTTCTCTTCAAGTTTGCGCACCAGGGTGTGACTATACAACTTGAATAACGGTTCATTTCCATAGCGCGCCAACACGGCCTGATCAGACGGCCGAGTCACAAATCCACGCCCAAGCACTTCATTCATAACCGACAAAAAAACATCGGGCTCAGTGGGTTTCAGCAAAAACTCGTCGCAGCCAAGATCACGGGCCAGCTTTTCATCCTCGGGTTCGGTATACGTTGCGGTGTAAACAATAAAAGGAATGGACTGCAAAATAGGATCACTTTTCCAGGCCTGCAGCAATGCATAACCGTCCATTTGCGGCATCAGCAAATCAGAAATAATAATGTCGGGAGGCGCTGCTTGCGCCTTTTCAAGTGCCACCACACCGTTGGGGGCCGCCATCACCTGATGCCCAACCGCCTCAAGCAGCACACGCAGGTAATAAACATTATCTTCTTTGTCGTCAACAACCAGAGCCTGAACCACGTCGGCCTCCTGATTCCGCGCTGCCGCAATACGCTTCAACCTGTATCACAAATGTATCCGGGTCGATCGGCTTTTCAACATAACCGTCACACCCAGACTCAATCGCCCGCTCACGGTCGCCCGGCATTGCATATGACGTGACCGCCACAATGGGAATGTGAGCCGTTGACGCGTGGCGACGAAGCTCTGCGGCGACATCATAGCCATGCATGGTCGGGAGCTGAATATCGAGCAAAATAAGATCGGGCTGCCACTGCTGGGCCTTGCGTATCCCCGATGCCCCGTCAATCGCCGATTGCACCGTATGACCGCGCTTTTCCAGAAGAAAAGTCAGCAAATACCGGTTTTGTTCGTTATCTTCAATAATCAGTATCCGTAACGGCAATAACGTCATGACATCTCCAGCGGTAGCGTCACTGTGAAAATGGTACCTTCCGACCACACACTGCGTACCGTAATCGTTCCTCCAAGCAACTTAACGAGTCGCGAGCAAATTGCCAGACCCAGACCGGTACCTTCGTGCGCCCGCGTGAGCCCGTTATCGACCTGACTAAATGGGTGAAACAGCGTACCGATATCTTCAGGCTTGATACCTATTCCGGTGTCACGAACCTGAATACGAAGGGCTTGGCATGGCGGTGCCTGTGCGTTTACATGAAACGCCGGATCCAAGGTTAATTGAATAACAGCGCCGCCTTCGTCTGTAAATTTAATTGCATTGTTTAATAGATTAATAAGAATTTGTTCCACCCGACGACGATCGCTATACATACTGCCGACATCGGGTGCAATTTCCACCTGCAAACGCAAACCTTTTTGTTCCGCCAGCGGCTGAACCAAACCGACTACTTTGTGAGCCGAATCCGAGATATCGAAGGCCTCAGCACGTACTTGAAGTTGACCTGCTTCAATTTTCGATAAATCGAGCACATCGTTAATCAGATCAAGCAAGTGCCGCGCACTCCCGCGCACCATGCCTAACTGGCGTTGCTGCTCGGGAGTGAGCGGCCCGGCCATACCCTGTAAAACGATGCCGGTAAACCCAATAATAGAATTCAACGGCGTTCGTAATTCGTGTGACATGGTTGCCAGAAAAGCCGACTTTAAACGGTCTGCGTCGCGCGCCCTGTTTAGGGCATTCTCCAATTCATGAGTGCGCCCCGACACCTTTTCCTCAAGCGATCCATTTAGCTCGCGCAGTGCAGCATAGGCCTGCTCCAGCGCACCAAACGCCTTCCACATTAGCCAAAAGAGCAGTGCCGACGTTACCGCGACGAACGCCAACCCTTTGAAAACACTCCACCGGGCCAAAGTTTCCTGATCCAAGGCAAGACTGAGCAATGCATAATCTGAGAAATAAATCCAGACGATGGACACCATGGCATAAACCAAGGTGATGGTGGAGACCCGGGAACGTGGCGACCAAACCGCTCGCGAACGCCGGGCGGTAAAGACCGGAGAGGAAAATGCCCCCTTCCGTTTACGAACAGGTGCCTCGAAATTAGCCATTGTTCTCCTGCCCTACCCATCGTCCGAAAAAGATTATTGAATATAGAGCGGCGCTCATCACACCGTCAACGAAAACTTGGCGAAAAGAATGCACGCTGCATCTGCGCTGATTGATCTTGCTGATTGATCTTGCCTGTCAGTGCAACGTGAGAATGTCCTGTATCTGCTAAATAGAAATGTCCGGTTGGCGGACAAACGAGCAGGGGCACAGGATGATCACGATGAGCGAACGCGACACGCACCGTCTTGGTGTACTTGAACGGGTTAGGAGTGGGCATTTGAGTCAAGTCCAGGCGGGACTGGAACTGGGTTTGAGTACGCGCCAGGTGCGCCGTTTGCTTACACGCTATGAGCGGCAAGGTGCCCGGGGGTTAGTGCACTGTTTGCGCGGGCGCCCCTCGAACCGGCGTACCCCGCAAACAGTGCTGGATCAGGCCCGGCAGTTGGTGGGGGCTTATTATGCGGATTTTGGTCCCACGCTGGCCAGCGAGAAGCTGCTTGAGCGTCACGGCATTGCGCTGTCGGTAGAACATACCCGTCAACTCATGACCCAGGCCGGGCTGTGGCATCCCAAACGGCGGCGCAACAAGCCCATTCATCCGATGCGTGAGCGACGCACCTGCCGGGGTGAGTTGATTCAAATCGATGGCTCGCCGCACGACTGGTTTGAGGGGCGTGCACCGCGCTGCACGCTGTTGGTGTTCATCGATGATGCCACCAGTGAGCTGATGGCGCTGCGCTTTGTTGAGCAGGAAACGACCCGTGACTATTTAAGCGTCTTGCAACAATACATTCTGGCGCATGGTCTACCGGCCTGTCTGTACAGTGATCGCCATAGCATTTTTGTGACCAATCACGGTCAACAGGAGCACGTTAAACCCACGCGTTTTAATCAGGCCCTGCAGCGGCTGGGCATCGAGGCCATACAGGCGAGCAGCCCGCAGGCCAAGGGGCGGGTCGAGCGCGCCAATCAGACGCTGCAAGACCGGTTGGTTAAAGAGATGCGCCTGGCGGGCATTAACGGCATGCAACAGGCCAATGCCTGGTTAGAAGCGTTTCGCCGTGGGCATAACCAACGCTTTGCCGTGGCCGCGCATAACATGCAGGATGCCCATGTGCCTTACCTGAGCCGCCCTGAAGCGCTGGTGCAAGCCTGTAGTCTGCATTATGAACGCATCCTGTCGCGTGCACTGACCTGCCAGTTCAACGGCAAGCTGCTACAGATCCAGGCACCGGGTCAGCAGCGTCAGTTGGCCGGCAAGCGTGTGCAGATTCTGGAGCAGCCGGACGGGCAACTGACGCTCTTGTATAAAAACGCATCACTGCCCTTTGAAATGGGGCCCAAATCCAACAAACTACCCCCGGTGGATGCAAAACAATTAAATGACGTCGTGACGCATAAAATCGACCGACGTGAACTCAACAGACGGCCTGCACCCGATACCCATCCCTGGAAAAGATGGATATCCACAGAGCCCAACCCTCGGGGACAAATAGCCCCTTAAACAGGACATTTCTACTTTGCACAAAAGCGGACATTTCTATTTAGCGTTGACAGCTGATTGATCTTGCCATGCCAGACACGCGAATTTATGTCATAATTTGGGGCTTCGCGTCCATGGCGGAATTGGTAGACGCAAGAGACTTAAAATCTCTCGCCCATAGGGCGTGCCGGTTCGATTCCGGCTGGACGCACCACCCTGTTTTTCCTAGTCTCAAGCCTTCGGGCTTTCTCCATTGCATTTACCGGTGCAAGCACCCAACGACGTATTTCAACCACGCTCGTTTTTACCCCGATTGACACGGTATCAAGAAACCTTATACAAATCGGATAAACCGGTATAGAATCCAAAAAAACAAATAAGAAGCAATAACAAATAACAAGATTCCGGCATCCCGGCATGTGTCGTGCCGAAGATGCGCCCACAAGGGAGGGCCGTAATGGCTTACAGAAGTCAAACCTGCGCAAGGTTGTTCTGTTGCAAACAAGCGGTAACGCTAACCGCAAGGGGTTTTGTCAGCCCTGCGATTCACGCTCTTGAACATCTGCTATACCAAAGGATACTTTCAACCCCGCCGCAGTGCGGGGTTGTTTCGTATACGGCCACCCGGTCTCTGCAAGCCCGGGTCGCTGTTCATTGGGGGAGACGCACGTGGGATAAGTGTGCCTCATGGAGACAACGACAAGGAGTTATTTATGGTGGACAAAACATCCTCTGAAGCCTATTGGAAGGCAAATCTCCGCATTATCTTGATTTCACTCATTATCTGGTTCATTTGCTCTTTCGGTCTTGGTATTATTCTGCGCCCCGCCCTAATGGGCATCTCGGTAGGCGGAGCAGACTTCGGGTTCTGGATGGCTCAGAACGGTTCGATCTACGTATTCATCATACTGATCTTCGTTTATGCGAAGTTGATGAATTCCCTGGATCGCGAACACGGCGTTGAAGAGTAAGGGGAACCCTATGGATCAATTTGTCCTCAATCTGATATTTGTCGGGGTCACCTTCGCCATTTATATCGGTATCGCCTTCTGGTCACGTGCGGCTTCAACTTCCGAGTTCTACGCGGCCGGCCAGGGGGTGCACCCGGTACTCAATGGGATGGCCACAGGGGCCGACTGGATGTCTGCCGCCTCGTTCATTTCCATGGCGGGTATTATCGCCCTGGCGCCTACCGGCGGCTACACACAATCTGCCTTTCTTATGGGGTGGACAGGCGGTTATGTGCTGCTGGCGCTGCTACTTGCCCCCTATCTGCGAAAGTTCGGCAAATTCACTGTCCCGGAATTCATTGGTGAACGTTTCTACTCAAACGGGGCGCGTGTCCTGGCCGTAATCTGCCTGATCGTCATTTCCATTACCTACGTGATCGGGCAAATGCGCGGTGTCGGGGTTACGTTCTCTCGTTTCCTGGAAGTCTCCACCGATGTCGGTCTTTATATCGGTGCCGCAATCGTATTTATTTACGCGGTATTCGGGGGAATGAAAGGCATTACCTATACCCAGGTGGCGCAATATGTCGTGCTCATTATCGCGTATACGGTACCAGCACTTTTTATCTCGCTGAATCTCACCGGAACCGTTATTCCGCAACTGGGTTTTATCGGTGGGTATGCTCCTTCAGGTGGGGATATCAGCCTATTAACCAAACTCAATGAGGTGGTCACTGAGCTTGGCTTCACCGCCTATACGGCAGATACGCCCAATCGGCTTAACATGTTCCTGTTCACGCTTTCGCTCATGATTGGCACGGCGGGCTTACCACACGTCATTATCCGCTTCTTCACCGTACCCAAAGTGGCGGATGCCCGCTCCTCTGCAGGCTGGGCGCTGGTATTCATTGCCTTGCTATACACCGTAGCACCCGCAGTAGGCTCAATGGCTCGCCTGAACCTAACCACCACCATGTGGCCGGCCGCCATTACCAGCACCGCCACCAGCGGCCCCGCGCTTTCCCTGGAGGACATTCAAACCAAACCCGAGCTTTCATGGATTCGCACGTGGGAGGCAACCGGCCTGCTGGATATGGAAGATAAGAATGGTGACGGCCGAATCCAGTACTACAACGATAAAGCCCCGGCCGACTCACCCATTATGCAAATGGCTCAAGAGCGTGGCTGGAAAGGCAACGAACTGGTGAAAATCGACAACGACATCATGGTCTTGGCCAATCCCGAAATTGCGGGCCTACCTGGCTGGGTGATTGCGTTGGTGGCAGCCGGGGCGCTTGCTGCAGCACTCTCAACAGCGGCGGGGCTATTGCTTGCTATTTCGTCAGCCATCTCTCACGATTTGATCAAAGGGTCCATTAAGCCCGACATTACGGAAAAAGGAGAGCTCACGGCGGCCCGAATATCCATGACCTTTGCCATTATCCTGGCGACCTGGCTGGGGCTGAACCCCCCGGGCTTCGCCGCCCAGGTGGTGGCGCTGGCCTTCGGTCTGGCTGCGGCAACCATCTTCCCTGCACTCATGATGGGTATCTTCTGGAAACGCATCAATAAGCAAGGCGCCATTGCCGGTATGTTAATCGGCCTGCTGTTCACTGCCATTTATATCTTTGTGTACAAAGGCTGGTTCTTCATCCCCGGCACCAACAACCTGCCGGATACCGCCGCAAACTATGTCTTTGGCATATCGCCACTGTCGATCGGCGCGGTGGGTGCGTTGGTTAACTTTGTTGTGGCTTATCTGGTCTCGTCGGCCACTGCGGCACCTCCACAACATGTTCAGGAATTGGTCGAATCAATCCGCGTTCCGAAAGGAGCCGGTGCCGCGACACACCATTAACCTGAGACAAACCGGGCGGGGTTCCCTGCCCGGGCTTTTTCACATGAAGGGTACGCCATTGCGGCGTACCCATTTTCTTCAAGCCGCCCATGGTACAAACCGTCTTGTCGCGTTCCGAAGCTGTTGAATTTCTTGAAACTGTGGCTCCCTATAATGGTTTGCCCGCCAGTCAACTGAGCGCCCTGGCCGAAACAGTTTCGATCCTTCATTACTCAAGCGGTGAGTTTGTTTACAAAATCGACGCGCCGCTTGAAGGCCTTCATATTATTGTTTCGGGCACCATTGATATCAGTGATCGCGATGGAAAGCGCGTGTCTCAGTTGGCAAAAAGGCAAAGCTTCGGCGAGCGCGGCCTACTGCGTGACGGCAAGGCGTCTACCACCGCCCGTGCCAAGACAGACGCCGTAACGTTACTGATACCCGCTGCGACACTGCATCAACTTATCAAACAGTTTCCAGCCGTAGCGCATTACTTCTATTACGGCGAACGGGCACGACACCAACCCGGCGACCTCAACTCCCTGAGGGTCAGAGACTTAATCACGCGCAAAGCCATCTCGTGCACACCCGAAACTACTGCGGCCAACGCCGCACAAACCATGCGTGATCAGAACATATCATGCCTGGCGGTTGTCACGGCAGACACACAGAAACTGGTGGGGATGATTACGGTTCGCGACTTAACCTTCCGTGTACTCGCTCAGGCACTGGATGCCTCGGTTCCCGTACGCGAGGTCATGACACCCAACCCCCCCACGCTATCACCGAATGCACTGGGCTCGGATGTGTTGCGCACTATGATGGAGCACAACATCGGCCATCTTGCCGTGATTGATCGGGATCAGTTCTCGGGCATTATCACGCAAACCGACCTAACCCGTTTCCAGGCCGTCAGTAGCGCCTTACTCATTCACGATATCAGCCAGGCAAGCAGTATTGAGAAAATGGTGGGCATCACCTCGACGCTACCCCGTTTGCTGGTACAAATGGTGGCCGGCCAGCAGCGCCACGAAATCGTCACTCGCCATATTACCGATATTACCGATGCCATTACCCGACGCTTACTCGCGATGGCTGAGGAGCAATTGGGTTCGCCCCCTGTGCCTTACCTATGGCTCGCCTGTGGCAGTCAAGGGCGGCAGGAACAAACCGGTGTTTCCGACCAGGATAATTGCCTGTTTCTGGACGACCGCGTCACGCCCGAGGACATGCCGTACTTTGAACAACTCGCCCGCTTTGTCTGCGACGGCTTGAATGCGTGCGGCTATGTTTACTGCCCGGGCGACATGATGGCAAGCAACTCGCGATGGCGACAGCCGGTATCCACATGGCGAAACTACTTTGAGACCTGGATGAAACGCCATGCGCCTGAGTCACATATGCTGGCCTCTGTTATGTTCGATCTGCGCCCTATCGCAGGCCGGAACGAGCTGTTTCAAAACCTGCAGGCCGAAACGCTTGAAGCCGCTTCAAAAAAATCCATTTTTATGGCTCATATGGTCGCCAACAGCCTGAAACATACTCCGCCGTTGGGGTTGCTGCGAGGCTTCTCGACGGTTCGAACAACACGCGGCGGCAACCAGGTCGACCTGAAACATAACGGCGTGATTCCAGTCACTGATCTGGCTCGGGTTTACGCGCTGCAAAGCCAACTTAAGGAAATCAATACACGTGCGCGCCTTCAAGCCGCCGAACAAGTCGGTATGATTTCAAGCGCCGGGGCCAGGGAACTGATTGCAGCCTACGATTTAATTGCAACGCTGCGATTGGAAAACCAAATGCGCCTCATCCAGGCAGGGCAAAAACCCGATAACTACCTATCCCTTTCTGAATTACCTGATTTTCAACGCCATCATTTGCGCGATGCTTTTGTCGTTGTAAGAACGATGCAAGCTGCTATTAGCCAAGGCCGCAGAATGCCGGTATAAAACCAATACGGGCAAACTATTCACAGGAGACTTCTTTTTCATGCTGGGTGATTACATCGCGATGCTGGCCATTGGCGTACTGGCCGCCTGTATTGTTTTTATTCTCGGGCGACTCCTGCGCCGAAGAGGGCGCCAATTACCGCGCTGGATCATGCCTTTCGCGATCGGCGCTTCAGTCATCACCTATTCCGTTTGGAATGAGTACACTTGGTTTAATCGCATGCAATCCGCACTACCCGATCACGTCGTCGTCGTAGGGACAGGCGAACGCTCAATGCCGTGGGCGCCCTGGACCTATCTCGCCCCTGTCGTTTCACGTTTTGTTGCTGTCGATACCGCCGGCATCAGCCGATCGGAAATGCGCCCGGAACTGGTTCGAATTCAGATATTTCTGGTTGAAAGATGGCAAGCAACACGCACCGCCGTCGTTGCTTTCGATTGCAATAAAAGGCTACGCGCCGATTTAAGTGCAACCGCCCGTTTGTCGGCCGAAGGGACACTTACCGGAACGCAGTGGCAGCCGGTCCAGAACGATACCGCATTGCTCGAGGTAGCGTGCGAACACAGAGCCCGGCCCACTTAACCCAGCAACGTCATATGGCAACTTCGTACCGCCCCCGACGCCGGCTGGCCCTGTTATTTGCGGGGCTGGCTGCAGGCTGCCTTACGGCCCTGGCCGGCGGGTTGATTTATGGATACCATCGGGCAAATGATCCCGACATTCTGGAGGCCGTTGTCATCGGTGGCGTCATTGCCGGTTTTGTTATTAGCGGTCTGATTACTTGGGTATGGTTACTGATAGACGAAAATATCGCCCGACGCGCACAGCGCTTAACCGGCTTGATCCGTGCCGGCACACACAGCCAAATCACCCAGTTTCCCAACGCCGCTCCTAACCCCTACTTGGGCGACCTTGAAATTGCGGCCACGGAACTGGCCCACGCTTTCCTGGACACACGCTCCATTCTGCAGCGAACCGTTAAGCGGGAAACTGAACAACTGGCGCTTGAAAAAACAAGGTTGGAACGACTTTTAGGCGATGTTCCTGTCGGCGTGATGATCTGTTCTGCAGAACATCAACTTGTGTTTTACAACGGTCACGTCATGAGCTTATTAGGGGGCCTTGAAACCGGGATCCCACCGGGCTTGAATCGACCGGTTTCCGATTATCTCTACACCTCGTCCATAGAACACGCATACGAACGATTGCTGCGCACGCAAGACCCGGAAGCCGCATCGGACATTCTTTGTGCCACCGTCGAAGAAGGGCGTGTTCTCGCAGCACGAATGCGCCTTCTCGACGAAACGCCCAACTCCAAAACAGATGGGCAACAGCCCCACCCCGGTTACGTACTGACAATAAGAGATGTAACAGGTGATCTTGCCGCCCACAGCATTCGCGCCAACACCGATCGCCCCGGTGATTGGCCATTATCCATGATCCGATCCAGCGACCTCGCTGCTGCGCTGCAAGCAACCCTGCGCAGCAAAGGCCTGCTGATTGCTATTGACAGCACCGAACTCATATTGCGCTGCGATGGTTTCCAAGTCATTGCAGTACTCTCGTTACTGGTACAGCGCCTACCGTCCCCCGCAGAGCAAATCAAGCTCATTATTACGCACGCAGGTGCCGGAGCGAAGCTGCAAATAGAATGGCAGGGAAAACCGCTCGCACAGCACGAGCTGGATAGGTTGTCGGATGAGCCTGTTGATGTCGGGCTTGCAAATATGACCGTGAAAGGCATTCTTTCAATCCATGGCGCCTATTGGCTGGCTGATTCATCTGCCGCCGGGCCGCAGGTAAATTTGTTTCTGCGTGAAGCGCGGTTGGCTCAGCGCCGCCCACCGTCCATACCACGAGCGGTTGTATACGACTTCGGGCTGCTCTCAAAAGCCGGTAATGCGGAAGTCTCGGCCACCCAGTTAGACGAACTGACCTATGTTGTGTTCGATACGGAAACAACCGGCCTAAGTGCTGAACAAGACGATATTGTGCAAATTGCGGCCGTGCGTATTGTGAACGGCCGGCGCATACAAAATGAAGTATTTGATACGCTGGTAAACCCCAGGCGCACCATACCTGCCGCGAGCACAAAGGTGCACGGCATTACCGACACCATGGTTGCCAATGCACCGGATATCGCCACTGTCATCCAGCGCTTTCACAAATTTGCCCAGAACGCGGTTTTGGTAGCACACAATGCGCCATTCGATATGGGCTTCCTGAAAAAATATGAAGCTCAAACCGGCTGTCGCTTTTCCAATCCCATACTCGATACTGTGCTGCTATCGGCAGTTTTATTTGGCGAGAGCGAAAGCCATAGCCTTGATGCCCTGGCGCATCGACTGGGCATCACGATTTCCGAGGAAGCCCGCCATACCGCCATTGGCGACGCCACCGCAACAGCCGACGCCATACTTAAAATTATCCCTGCGTTGAAGGCGCGTAATCTCAACACGTTTGGCGATGTACTGAAAGAGGTACGAACCCACCGGCGCTTACTTCAAGACCTGAATGGTTGAGCGGAGCCCGATTTGTACCTCATCCTCCGGCAAGCACTGCCTATGTTTATTTCTCGCTCGATACTGATGAAACAAAAAATTATGCCGGGACGAACCCGGCATAATTATTCCAAACTAACGCAGAAGGTTATTCCGCGGCTGGAGCAGCCGGCGGAACCGGCTCGGTTGGACCTCCTTGCGCCTCGATACCACCGATCGCCTTCATGGACAAACGTAAACGACCTTTGTCATCGGCTTCAATCACTTTAATTTTCACGACCTGACCTACTTTCAACACATCGTTGATATTGTTGATACGGTAATTAGCGATTTCGGAAATATGAAGCAAGCCGTCACGACCTGGCAATACCTGCACAATGGCACCGAAGTCGAGCAGACGCAGAACCGGACCTTCATAGTCTTGCCCCACTTCAACGTCGGCCGTAAGCTCTTTGATACGACGCTCGGCTTCACGGGCTTTGTCGAGATCGGCGCTGGAAATGGTAATGGTGCCATCGTCGCCAATATCGATATTGGTGCCCGTTTCTTCAGTAAGCGCACGAATGGTGGCGCCACCTTTGCCGATGACATCACGGATTTTCTCAGGGTTGATTTTCACCGTAAGCATGCGGGGAGCAAACTCGGAAAGCTCGGTACGCGACCCTTCAATGGCTTCTTTCATTTTACCCAGAATATGCATACGTCCTTCATTGGCCTGCGCCAAAGCAACCTGCATGATTTCGCGGGTAATACCCTGAATCTTGATGTCCATTTGCAACGCGGTAACACCAGTTTGCGTACCGGCCACCTTGAAATCCATATCGCCCAGGTGATCTTCATCACCCAGAATATCGGTAAGTACCGCAAATTTGCCGCCGTCTTTAATAAGACCCATCGCCACGCCGGCAACGTGATCTTTAACCGGTACACCGGCATCCATCATGGCTAATGAACCACCGCATACCGAAGCCATAGAAGAAGAGCCATTGGACTCAGTAATTTCCGACACAATACGAATGGTGTACTGGAAATCTTCCGGGGCCGGCAAAGCAGCAATGAGTGCACGCTTGGCCAAACGGCCATGACCAATTTCGCGACGCTTAGGCGAGCCGAAACGGCCGGTTTCACCTGTGGAGAACGGTGGGAAGTTGTAATGCAACATGAAACGATCACGGCTTTCACCCATCACCGAATCAATGATCTGTTCGTCTTGTTTGGTACCGAGTGTTGAAATCACCAACGCCTGGGTTTCGCCCCGGGTAAACAAGGCGCTACCATGAGTACGGGGCAAAACACCCAAACGAATACTGATGGGACGAACAGTGCGTGTGTCGCGCCCGTCGATGCGGGGCTCCCCAGCCAAAATTTGCCCACGCACAATGGCCGACTCCAGATCAAACAGAATATTCTCAACTTCCACTGAATCGGGCACAGGTGCTTCTTTAGCCGCGGCATGCTCTTCAAGTTTGGTTTTTACTTCAGCATATACCTCACGCAGGCGTGCAGTACGCACTTGCTTTTCGCGGATTTGATAGGCCTCTTTCAAACCCTCTTCTGCAACTGCCTTAACCGCTGTGATCAAAGCCTCGTTGCGGGCCGGTGCCTGCCAATCCCACTCGGGCTTGCCTGCCTCACTGACCAAATCATGAATGGCATTGATGGCGGCTTGCATTTGTTCGTGACCAAACATCACACCATTCAACATGACCTCTTCCGACAGCTCTTTCGCTTCGGACTCAACCATGAGTACGGCGGCTTCCGTACCGGCAACCACCAGATTCATACCCGACACCTGCAACTGCGAAGTGGTAGGATTCAAAACGTAATCGCCGTCGACATAACCCACGCGCGCCGCGCCGATAGGCCCATTGAACGGAATGCCCGAAATAGCCAAAGCGGCGGAAGCACCAATCATGGCGGGAATATCGGGGTCTACTTCCGGATTCACCGACAGCACGTGAATAATGACCTGTACTTCGTTGTAAAAGCCTTCCGGAAACAAAGGACGCAACGGGCGATCGATCAGGCGCGATGTGAGCGTTTCCTTTTCAGAAGGACGGCCTTCGCGCTTAAAGAACCCACCGGGAATACGGCCAACCGAATAAGTCTTTTCGACGTAATCAACGGTTAAAGGGAAAAAATCCTGCCCTGGTTTGGCATTTTTGGCGGCAACAACCGTTGCCAGTACCACGGTATCATCAACTGATACCAATACGGCACCTGTTGCCTGGCGAGCAATCTCGCCGGTTTCCATTACAACAGTGTGTTGGCCGTACTGGAACGACTTGGTCACTTTATTAAACATTACACAGTATCCTTACAATAAAAAAACCGTGCACACCACGATTGTCTCGTAGTGTCCACGGTTGTACATCATGGGGAACCAGCCCCTGATATCACTTACGCAAGCCAAGCTTTTCAATAAGCGTGCGGTAAGCGTCGGGATTACGGCTCTTTAGGTAATCGAGCAATTTGCGACGGCGACTAACCATGCGCAATAAACCGCGACGCGAATGGTGGTCTTTTTTATGCGTTTTGAAGTGGTCGGTCAGTTCGTTGATGCGAGCGGTGAGCAATGCCACCTGAACTTCCGGAGAACCGGTGTCGCCCTGCTTGCGCGCGAACTGCGAAACAATATCGGACTTCTTGATTTCTGCTACAGACATGATGAGATTTCCTCTTGAACATGCGACAAGGCCGAGGTGCCTTGACGTGAACGATAGATAAATACGACTAACTGCCTACGCTGCCCAAGCCAAATGGGCCAAATACAACAAGACAGATGTGGGATTATAACTGATCCGGTAGAATTTGCAGGAACACACTGTCAGGTGCAACTTCTATGAGAACCCTTCCACTAAAACCGGTTTTAATGGCAAGCCTGCTTGCATTAATCGCCGGATGCACCAGTATCACCTCAGTTCCTCCCGGCACATCCGCCCAGCAAATGGTCGGCCAGTTCGGCACCCCAACCTATCAATGCCCGCTTGAAAACGGCGGTACACGTTTAATCTGGAGCCTGCAGCCTTTTGGTCAGCAGGCCTGGGCCACCAATACCGATAAAGAGGGGCGAATTGAGGGGGTAAAACCTGTTTTAACCGACGCGCATTTCAGCATGTTGCGCGAAGGCGTATGGACACCGGAAAAACTGCTATGTGAATTCGGGCCACCGGCCGAAAAATCAGCAGTTGGCCTGCCCTCTGTGCGCCAAATTGTATGGAGCTACCGTTACCAGCAAGACGGCGTATGGAACTCGCTTATGCATGTTTATTTAGGGCGAGACGGCAACCAGGTAACCCGTTTTCACCCCGGGCCCGACCCTATGTACGAACGCAACCGGTTCGGCATGTTCTAACGGTTTTCGGTGTCGTTGCCAGGCGGCTGATCGTCGTTAGCGCGCCTGAAGCTTAATTGCTTTGCCTTGCGCAAACGCCACAACAAAACGCCCCAACCCGACAAACCATACACCACAAATAAACCAAACAAGACAACCGGTGGATCGCTGGAGACAAACACAAACGCCGCTACCAATACCAGAATGACCCAAAATGGAACACTGCGGCCCAGTGCGAAACTCTTGCCGCTGTAAAAAGGCAAGTTGGTGACCATGGCAACACCTGCATAGACCGTTACCGCGAACGCTATCCAGGCAATTGCGCCATCTTGCAAGTGAAACTTGTTGTCGACGGCGAGCCACATAAAACCCGCCACCAAAGCAGCAGCCGCCGGACTAGGCAACCCCTGAAAAAAGCGCTTGTCGACCACCGCAATATTGGTATTGAACCGTGCCAGCCTTAATGCCGCCCCGACCACATAAATAAACGCAGCCAACCAGCCCCATCGGCCAAGGTCATGCAACATCCATTCGTACATAATGAGTGCAGGGGCAATGCCAAACGATGTCATGTCAGCCATGGAATCGTATTGCTCACCGAATGCAGACTGCGTATTGGTGAGGCGGGCCACGCGACCGTCCATGCCATCGAACACCAAAGCCAGAAACAACGCAATAGCAGCAATTTCATAGCGACCATTCATGGCTTGCACAATGCCATAAAAGCCGGCGAACAAATTGGCCGTTGTGAATGCATTGGGCAGCAAATAAATACTGCGGCGTCGGCGGGTTTCGTCTGAAGACAAATTAGGCATAAAGAAAATTAACTTGAAAGTTCAGCCAGCACTGTACTGGTCGCGCTGACCTTGTCTCCGATTGCAACCCGGGGTCGTGAACCCAGCGGCAAATAAACATCGACCCGGGAACCAAAACGGATAAAACCATAACGTTGACCGCTGTACAAGCGCTCACCTTCCTTAGCGTAGCAAAGAATCCGCTTTGCCACCAACCCGGCCACTTGAACTGCGGTAACAGTTTGCCCGGCATCTGTTTTAAGCACCATGGCATTACGCTCGTTTTCAAGCGACGCTTTGTCGAGTGCAGCATTAAAAAACTTGCCGGGGAAATACGCAATCGACTCCACCGTACCATTTACGGGAGAGCGATTTGAATGCACATTGAAAACATTCATGAACACACTTATTTTCAACGCCTGACGATTGGCGTAAGGGTCGTGCGTTTCTTCAACGACCACAATACGTCCGTCGGCGGGGCTTAACACATTCGCTTCGCCATCGGGTGCCACGCGTGCCGGATCACGGAAAAACTGCAGCACAAACAAGGCCAGCAGCCAGAAAATTACTGATACGCCTGGTGACCAAAGCGTAACCAAAATTGCAACCACAACAGCGATGGCCAGAAAAGGCCAGCCTTCACGGGCAATAACAGGATGGGGGTAAGGCGGTTTTTTCATAGGCTTCAAAGAAAAAGCGGGGACAGGCCTTGCAACAACTGCAGCGAACCTGACCCCGCTCTATGGATCCGGAAAGATCTTAGTTCTTGGATTGATCAACCAGTTTGTTGGCCGCAATCCAAGGCATCATTGCACGCAACTTGCCACCGACCTGCTCAATTTGAGATTCGGCATTCAAACGGCGACGCGAAAGAATGGTGGGCGCGCCGGCCTGATTTTCAAGAATGAAGCTCTTGGCGTAATCACCTGTTTGAATATCGCGCAGAACCTGACGCATGGCATTTTTGGTCTCTTCCGTAACAATGCGCGGGCCGGTGACATACTCACCGTATTCTGCGTTGTTGGAAATTGAGTAGTTCATGTTGGCAATGCCGCCCTCGTAAATAAGGTCGACAATCAGTTTCAGCTCGTGCAGGCACTCGAAATAAGCCATTTCAGGAGCATAGCCCGCTTCAACCAGCGTTTCGAAACCCGCCTTGATCAGTTCAACGGTACCACCGCACAGAACGGCCTGTTCACCGAACAAGTCGGTTTCGGTTTCTTCACGGAAGTTGGTTTCAATGATACCGGCACGGCCGCTACCAATAGCGCAAGCGTACGACAGCGCGATATCGCGTGCGGCGCCGGACTTGTCTTGATGAACAGCAACCAACGCGGGTACACCGCCGCCTTGGCTATAAGTGCCGCGAACGGTATGGCCCGGCGCCTTGGGCGCAACCATGATGACGTCGACGTCGGCACGCGGCTGAACCTGACCATAATGAACGTTGAAGCCATGAGCAAATGCCAACACGGCACCCGACTTCAGGTTCGCGTCGACGTGATCTTTGTATACCTGAGCAATGTTTTCATCGGGCAACAGGATCATGACAACATCGGCACTTTTTACCGCGTCGGCCACTTCAGCCACTTTCAGGCCGGCGTTTTCCGCTTTCGACCATGACGCACCGCTTTTACGCAAACCCACCACGACATTCACGCCGGACTCATGCAGATTAAGCGCATGGGCGTGACCCTGCGAACCATAACCGATGATGGCAACCTGTTTACCTTTCACCAGCGAGAGGTCACAATCTTTGTCGTAAAAAACTTTCATTTAACTTGCTCCAGTACAAAGCGTATTTTAGTAGAGCCGGGTTTACGCCGACCCATAATGGTTAATCGAATGCCCGCCTGCGGCGGGCAAAAATGTCCTGCAAACCTACAATTTTAAAACACGTTCGCCCCGACCAATGCCGGACACGCCCGTACGGACGGTTTCCAGAATGGCACTGCGGTCGAGCGCACCGATAAAGGCTTCAATTTTTTCCTGATTACCGGTCAGTTCAATGGTGTAAGCCTTGTCGGTTACATCGACGATATGACCGCGAAAAATGTCGGCCATACGCTTGATTTCCTCGCGCTCTTTACCCACAGCCCGAACCTTGATCAGCATCAGTTCGCGACGAATATGCGGCCCTTCGGAAAGATCGACCACTTTCACCACGTCGATAAGACGATTCAGGTGCTTGGTGATTTGCTCAATGACTTCATCGGAACCCGTCGTGACGATCGTCATGCGTGACAGCGTGGTATCTTCGGTTGGCGCGACTGTTAACGTTTCAATGTTATAGGCACGTGCCGAAAAAAGCCCCACCACACGAGACAATGCGCCGGGTTCGTTTTCAATAAGGATGGAAATGACATGTTTCATAAGTCTGTCCTTATAACTCTTCTGAACCCAGCAACATTTCCGTCAGGCCACGACCTGCTTTCACCATCGGCCAAACATTTTCCGTTTGGTCGGTAATGAAATCAAGGAACACCAAACGGTCTTTATGTTTGCCGAATGCTTCGCGCAACGCCGGCTCGACGTCGGCGGGTTTATCAATAAGCAGACCTACGTGGCCGTAACTTTCCACCAACTTAACGAAATCAGGCAAGGCATCGACATATGATTCCGAGTAGCGTGAACCGTAATCAATTTGCTGCCACTGGCGAACCATACCCAGATAACGATTATTCAGGCAAAGAATTTTAGGTGACAAATGATATTGCTTGCAGGTGGACAATTCCTGAATGTTCATCTGAATGGAACCTTCACCCGTAATCACCGCAACATCACGCCCGGGGTTGGCCATTTGCGCCCCCATGGCATAAGGCAAACCTACGCCCATGGTGCCCAGGCCACCGGAGTTGATCCACTGACGCGGCTCCTTGAAGCCGTAATACTGCGCCGCCCACATTTGATGCTGGCCGACATCGGACGTGACAATGGCATTGCCACCAGTCACTTCCCAGAGCTTTTCAACAACAAACTGAGGTTTGATCACCTCATCGGACGACTTATAGCGCAAGCACTCTTTGCCACGCCAGGTATTGATTTGCTTCCACCACGGATCGATACGCGCCGGGTCAGTGCGGTCTTCCGCCACCGCCATTTGCGAATAAAGATTAGTAAATTCCTGCAGAACGTCTTTAACATTACCGACGATAGGTACATCGACCTTGACACGCTTGGAAATGGAGGACGGGTCGATGTCGATATGAATGATTTTGCGTTGGTTCTGCGCAAAGTGCTTGGGATTACCAATAACACGGTCGTCGAAACGCGCGCCTACGGCGACCAACACATCGCAGTTCTGCATGGCCATATTGGCTTCGTACGTACCGTGCATGCCGGGCATGCCCACGAAACGCGGATCGGTGGATGCGATCGCACCCAAGCCCATTAAGGTATTGGTGCAAGGTGCGCCCACCAAATCAACCAATTGGCGTAGCTCGTCAGCCGCATCGGCCAACACAACACCCCCACCGGAATAAATCATGGGGCGCTCTGCCGCAAGCAGCATTTGCACGGCTTTTTTAATTTGGCCCTGATGCCCTTTCACAACCGGCATATAAGAGCGCATCGCCACTTCGCCCTTCTGGGCGGTGTACTTGCAGGTCGCGATGGTAATGTCTTTGGGAATATCGACCAATACGGGGCCGGGGCGCCCTGTTTTGGCAATATAAAACGCCTTGCGCATGGTTTCGGCAAGGTCTTTTATGTCACGCACCAGGAAGTTATGTTTGACACAGGGGCGTGTGATACCCACTGCATCGCACTCCTGGAAAGCATCCTCACCAATGACCGCTGTCGGCACCTGACCACTAATGATCACCATGGGAATGGAGTCCATGTATGCAGTTGCAATGCCTGTAACAGCATTCGTTAAGCCAGGCCCACTGGTGACCAGCGCAACGCCTATTTTGTTGGACGAACGGGAGTACGCATCGGCCGCATGAACAGCAGCCTGTTCGTGACGAACCAGAATATGCTTGAAGCTATCTTGCTTGTAGATTGCGTCGTAGATGTAAAGTACCGCACCACCGGGATAGCCGAATATGTGATCAACACCTTGTTCAGCCAGGCAGCGCACTACGATGTCGGCGCCATTGAGTTCCATAATAAATTCCTTTCATAACCGGCCCTGACACACCGACTGGCCCTTGCGGCCCGGGCTGCACCGGCATCGGCAACATAATCCGGCGCTTTGTGACCCACGGAGCCACGCCACCCAGACACCTTGCAGAACCGACACGCACCCATCGACATGCAGTGCACGCATTCAAATGAATGCAAGAGGTAGAAACGGAAAGCGTTGGCAACACACGCTTGTGGCGCGGCCAACCGCAAATCGCACGTTAAATTTTGAGGCGCAAGAAACCAGGCGGATAACCCGGCAAAAAGCCATACCTTCACGGCTCACCCAGGATAAGCAGGCGAGCCAAACGATTACTTTACCGCGTTGCAGCAACAGAATCAAATGGAAACGTTTGATTTTGCAGATTAAATCGGCCAACGTCGCACATTTCACACATTAAGCCTCTATACTTGAAAACTTCCAGCGGACTCTGTGCCTACAGAACAACGCAGTAAACGCAACAAATATGGCTTCCACCCTACCCCAGCTACAGCGTTTTTTTTATAGCCACTATTTTCTTGGCGGACTGCGCCAGGCTACCGGTGTCATTATCCCGGCACTGTTCCTAAGTTTTTTTTTCCAACAATACGGCATGGCAATGGTCGCCGCCATCGGCGCTGCCTGCGTTGCCGTAATCGACCAACCGGGCAGCCCGCGCCGCTATAGCTTCAACAACATGATCGGTGCGGTCTTGCTTGGAACGCTGACCACTGCAGTTACCGGATTAAGTACGACACACCCGATTCTGCTCTGGTTTGTCATCCCCACCCTGTGTTTCATTTTTTCAATGTTTACTGTGTACGGCCGCCAGGGTGGCCTGATGGGGTTTGCCTGCCTGTTCATCATGACACTGACCATGCGTCAGCCCCTGGAAACACATGAAGTCCTTATCCATACATTAAGCTCATTCGGCGGCGGCGTCTTTTACTTTGCATTCAGCGCTTTTATTCACCGTGTTTTCTGGCATCGGGAAGAACGGCAAGCACTTTCAGTTGCCCTTTTTTCCACCGCCGACTATATCGAAGCGCGATCACGCTTATACGACGTCAATCACGATCTGGAAGAAAGTTACCGCCAATTGATGCGCACACAATCGGCCATGACCGATACGCAACAAGCCGCCCGAAACACCGTACTACGCGAGCTCCCCACCGGTCAGTCACGCTCCGACCAGCAACGTTACACCGCATTGAACATATTCATTGATATGGTCGCGCTGCTTGACACCCTGGTGGCAACACAAACCGACTATGCAACCTTGCAACGCACTCTGGCCACCAGCGATGTTCTCATTTTTGCTCGGGACGCTCTGCGCAAACTGGCCAACAATACGCGTCAAATTGCTCTCGATGTTGCCCGCCACAAACCCGTCACGGAACGCAGCAGTGTTAAGGCGGAAATACGGGCTATTGAATACGAGCTGGAGCTATATCGACAAAATGGTTTTGCTCAAGGGAACGCTGAGGTCTATACACTTTTGGTTCAAGTGCTGCGCCGTTTACGCAATGCGGCGCGCATTGTGGAACGCATGACAGAGCACACGCACGCACGGCGGGCGTCTTCTTTGGTTGATACCCGTCTTAATAAAACCCTGGGCCGTTTCCTGACACACAATGAGTTGCGCCTTGGCATGATCACCAGCAACCTGCGGCTGGACTCTCCCAGTTTTCGTTATGCGGTTCGAGTCACCATTGCCGCAATCATCGCACTGGCGATCGACCACGGTTTAACCTTGCTACTTCAGATGTCAGGGCGCGATCCCGGTTTCACGATACATGGCTACTGGATTATTCTGACGACCATTATTGTGCTCAAGCCAGGGTACGCCCTGACACGACAACGCAACCTGCTTCGTTTGCTGGGCACTTTCATAGGCTGCCTGCTGGCGCTGATTATTCTGAACCTCAACCCGCATATCGACATTTATTTCTTTATCCTGGTTGTCGCGTGCGTATTGGGGTACAGCATGCTTCAGCTTAACTTTATGGCCTCGGCGACCTTCAATACCCTGTGCATTCTGCTGGCGTTCAATTTAACCGCTCCGGCGTCAACCTTCCTTATTGGTGAACGCCTGGTTGATACGGTAATCGGTAGCCTGGTCGCCCTGGGGTGCAGCTACATTCTGCCTTGGTGGGAATACAATTTCATGGGCTCGCTGGCTAAAGCGGCACGTACAGCCAACCATCGCTTTTACCGCACCGGGCTGCTGTATGCCGACTTAAACCGCACGCTTTTAAGCATCGAAAATCAAACGGTCAATTCCTCGGTCACAAAAGACCTTGACGTCACAACGCTCACCCAGCAAGTCCACGAGGCCGACGTCAATTGGCGCCTGGCACGCAAGAACGCGTACATAGCGCTGGGTAACCTAACGTCGGCGTTTTACCGAATGATGGCGGAACCCACCCGATGTCAGAAGAATGTTCCCGAGGTTAACCACCTATTAATCCAGAATCACTTGCTGGCATCGCAAATCAGCGCCGCGGTTCCACTACTGGCACAATTGCCTGAGATTCCAACTGGCATCCAGCAATCGCTTGACGCCATCGACGCACTATTGGAAGATCGCAATGCCCCGATTCCAGTGAGCATTGAAACTGAAGGCGATTTGGCGGCATTAGCCTACCCAATTCGGCAAATGAGCCGCGCCGCACAATTGATTCACCAGGAAATGCAAGTCTTCGAAAAGCCGCAAAGCGGGCCACAGGCACCCCAGCCCCAACCCGCCTGACTCGTCGGCGCGTTCATTCCAAAATAACAGACGTACTCATTCCATCGTGGCCAAACTAAGCTTGCCTGGCGTAGGGATCCTCAAGCGGCCTGGGTGCCTTACTGGCAAAAAACCAAACCGCTGTCAGTGCCTGCAAGCCCAGGAGCAGATACCATGCCGTCATGTGTGCAACTGCCGGATATACCCCTGTGGTAATCGGTTCCCACAATTCCACAACCCAGCCAATAATGTTCTGAAAGAGGAAGATAAGGAAAAACACCAACATATTGAAGGTCGTACCCACACGGCCCAGCATATGACGGGGGAAAGTCTCTACCAGCACGGCGTAGATCAAAATGTTCGTACCGCCAAGAAAGCCGTAGGAAGCCCACAAGAAAATACGCGGCACGGGTGCATCCAGCAAAATCATCAACTGCACCAACATAAAGCAACCGGTGAATACACCCACCAAGTGGTACAGACTAATGCCCATTTTCTCGATACGGCGCGCCGCAACCCCCGACACAATGCTGCCAATCACTGCTGCAAAGCCCAGCATGGATACCAAACCATCGACAGTCGATAGCGGCAAGTTCTTCACATCGAGCAGATACGGCTTCATCCACAAGGATTGGACCCCATAAAATACACCGCTGGCCGTTGAGGGAAACAAAACAATCTGCCAAAACAACGGGGTTTTCGCGAGCTCCCAAGTACCGAGAAACTGCGAACCCAAGCCAGGGCGCGTTCTGCCTGACGCCCGCCCGGGCCCCACATCGCGAGAACCAAAATACAACAAACCCGCGACCACAACCGTGATGAATGCGACCAGATAGCTGGCCACTTGCCATGAAATGACGCCAAGAAGAAGCGCGAGCGGCGTTCCAACTACGGCGCCACCCAACCCCCCAATTGCCACCACTCCCCCGTTTACCATTGGCAAGCGGTGTGTAGGAAAAGTGAATGCCATGGCCTGAAAGGCGGCACCCAAACAAACCGATACGCCAATCCCAATAAGCAGCCGCCCTACCATAAGGCTGGTTAAGCTCTCGCTTAAGCCGAACACCACGGCGCCCACAGCCGCCACCAGCATAAACGCCGCGTTAACGCGGCGCGGTCCCCACGTGTCAAGCGCGGCCCCAGCCGGAATCTGTGCCAACGCAAAGCCTAGAAAATACAAACTGGTTAGCATGCCGAGGTCGCCCGCCGACAAGCCAATTTCGGATGTTAAAAACGGCGCAAACCCAATGTTAATGCCGCGATAAAGATAAGAAACAAAATACCCAAACGAAAAGAACAAAAAAACCCGTGTTGCGTTCTGCATGCCATCCCTTCGCATTAAGCCTGTTTACGGCGGAAAACCAGTTTGGCATCCGTCGAGGCCGAAGCATCGTAGGCATATCCTTCAGAAGCAAATTGCGTCAATTTCTTGGGGTCATCTATTTTGTTTTCAATGACGAAACGCGCCATTAAGCCGCGCGCACGCTTGGCATGAAAGCTAATCACTTTCCAGGCCCCGTTTTTATAATCCTGAAACACGCACTGAATGACATTGGCCGACAGTGTCTTTTTATCGACAGCCTTGAAGTATTCTTCCGAAGCCAAATTCAAAATAATTTTGGATTTATGATCTTTCAGTTGTTCATTTAAATAGTCGGCAATTGAACTACCCCAATACTCATACAGGTTTTTGCCATTTGGGTTTTCAAGCCGGGTACCCATTTCAAGCCGATAAGGTTGCATGAGATCAAGCGGGCGCAACACCCCATACAGGCCACTTAAAATCGCAACGTGGTCTTGTGCCCATTTCAGTTGCGCATCCGATAGCGAGGGCGCCTCCAGGCCTTCGTATACATCCCCATTGAAAGCCAGCGCAGCCTGACGGGCGTTTTTCAAAGAGAACTTAGGAGTCCAATTGCTGTAACGCTCAACGTTCAGCTCTGCAAGCGAATCACTCAGGCTCATCAGCTCGCCAACCTCGGAAACCGACTTCTTGCGCAAAATATCAATCAGAGGCTTCGCCTGCTCAACAAAAAGCGGCTGGGTATGCAACGACGTTCGAACGGCCGATTCATAATCCAGCTTTTTCGCTGGTGACAATAAAAGCAACATTTCCCTTTCCTTTACATCAAACCTTTGATAACCAACCCCTTAAGCACACCTAGCGCGCCGTCCAGCCCCCATCCAGGCTCAACGTTGAACCCGTCATTTGCTGGGCGGCATCGGAAGCCAGAAATACTGCGGCCCCGCCAATTTGGTCTGGCATCACAAACTGCAATGAAGGCTGCTTTTCCTCAAGCAGCAACTTTGCAGCCGCTTCAATATCCACCCCATGCTTTTCAGCCAGCGCTTCAATTTGACGCTCAACCAATGGCGTACGCACCCATCCCGGACAAATGGCGTTCGCAGTAATGCCCGTTCCCGCCGTTTCCAGAGCCGTCACTTTGGTTAACCCGACCACCCCATGTTTGGCGGCGACATAAGCCGCCTTTTGAGCGGACGCAACCAAACCATGGGCAGAGGCGATATTAATAATGCGCCCCCAACCCTGCTTCTTCATATGTGGCAGAGCAGCCGCGGTTGCATGAAACACTGCCGACAAATTCAACGCAATAACAGCATCCCAGCGATCCACCGGAAAATCCTCGATGAAGTCAGTATGCTGAATACCTGCATTATTCACTAAAATATCAATATTGCCCAGCGCCTGAACAGATTGTTCTACAAACTGGCGCACTGATTCGGCCTGGCTCAAGTCAGCATGGATGTACTCCACCTTAACCGGGTACTCCAAACGCAAATTGACTTGCAATTGTTCAATTTCATTGGCGTTTCCAAATCCATTCAGCACGATATCTGCGCCGTTCGCAGCCAGCTCACGCGCAATTGCCAACCCAATGCCACTGGTTGACCCCGTTACCACTGCTTTCTTTCCTACCAGCATCAATTCCCCTTTCTGTTCGTTCGCATACCTGAGCGGCCCAGACGGGTTTTATTCTATATAAAAGCCCTAACTGAAACAGCTAACGGTTTGTGCAAGGTGTTTGAATTATTGATAGAATAGCAGTCTTGCTGAGAAGTGACCGCAACACGGACAGGTGGCAGAGTGGTCGAATGCGCCGGACTCGAAATCCGGTATACGTTTAGGCGTATCGTGAGTTCGAATCTCACCCTGTCCGCCAATGATGGTCATTATTAAAGCCGCCGAAACTCAATTTTGGCGGCTTTTTTGTTTTGGGGCTATATGGCGTTACCCTAAAACAGGGGCATACATTAAATACAGATAATTACGCTGTTACAGCATGAGCCGGCTCAACATTCAATTTCCCCCCCGAATGCTCAGCCTGCCATAAATCATAAGCCACTTGACAGCGTGACCATGCAAAACCCGCGACAACGCCACCCGGCTAACACCCAACTGTCGCGCTGCCTCGGCAACTGAAATCCCTAACGCTGGAAGAACGTCTTCTCGTAACGTCTCTCCTGGATGAGGAGGGTTATGCATACGCATTTCGTTCTCCTAGTGATAATCTTGATAATCAACCAAAATGACGTCTTGGTCTTCAAACATAAATGTTAAACGCCAATTCCCGTTAACCCACACCGACCAATGTCCTTTCAGCTTGTTCCCTGCCAGGGCATGCAAACTCCACCCCGGAAATCCATATCATCGGGACTCAACGCATCATTCAACTGTCGCAGCTGACGTGCGAGTTTCGGCGCGTGGGCAGGTTGAATACCTGCCTTTGATCCTGTTTCGAAGAAACATTGCAAGCCGCGATGCCGAAAAGATTTGATCATGCATCATTGTATCGTTGAACTATACACAGCAATATCTCACCATCTCTCAGCCATTATTTCCTGCCCATAAGCCCATGCAAACCGACATGAAACATGCTTGCGCCGAATACTTGACAGCGATAATATGAAATTACGATGAAAAGTGCTGCGGCGCTGCATCTGATTCGGTTTTGGTCACAGTGCCACAGAGGCTTGTCCTACAGGAGGTTGCCATGGCCTTACAAACACTGAATTTCAATGTCGATCTGAATAACGACGGTGCATACAGCCTATGGGAGTTATGGCTGGTTGCCAAAGAACTCTATCGTGTCCCGGGAAACCTTGTGGTCGAAGGGCTGGGCAACATTCCGTTCGTCGCCGACGCACTTAATATCCGGGCCTCTGAATCAGCCGGTTACACCAGTTTGAACGGTACGCTGGCCGTTTTAATATCGTTGTTATTTTGGACGGCACTGCTTTTTACGGCGCTATCGTACTTATCGCCCGACGCCACCTCCGAGACCGATCCCGAACAAAAAAACAACGAAGCTAATTCACATCAGTCCGTACGAGAGCCAGTAGGCGCCACCCGACATCACAAGCATCACCACCCCGCTTCAACGTCGCCCATACCCGGCAAAGTCAGGCCGGCCTCGCTAACCGGGCATTTGGTTAACAAGCCACGCAGGTTCGCTCACTCGCGTCTGCGTCGCCCGAACCACAACCTGTTTTTCTACAAACGTTCCAAGCCGCCCATATAAGGCCGCAACACGTCCGGCACAATAACGGAACCGTCTTCCTGCTGGTAGTTTTCCACCACTGCAACCAGTGCCCGCCCTACAGCCAAACCTGAGCCATTCAACGTGTGCAGATATTCAGGTTTACCTTTTTCAGGGCGGTAACGCGCCTGCAAACGGCGCGCCTGGAAGGCTTCACAGTTCGATACCGAAGAAATTTCCCGCCAGGTATTTTGCGCCGGCAACCACACTTCAATGTCGTAAGTTTTGGCCGCCCCAAAACCCATATCACCATCACATAACAGCATGACGCGATACGGCACTTTCAGCTTCTGCAAAACCGACTCGGCATGTTGCACCATGTCATCCAGGGCGGCGTATGACTCGTCGGGGTGCGTAATTTGGACCAGCTCGACCTTGTCGAACTGATGCTGGCGGATCACGCCACGAACGTCGCGCCCGCCGCTACCTGCCTCGGAACGAAAGCAGGGTGTGTGAGCGGTAAGCTTGATAGGAAGATCGGCAACAGGCGTGATCGTGTCGCGCATCGACCCCGCCAACGTAATTTCCGAAGTGGAAATCAAATAAAGGTCTTCATGCTCAATGGGATTCCCATGCTCATCCACTGAATGATCATGCCCGCCTTTCGTCACCCAGAACATATCCTCCTTGAACTTGGGCAACTGGCCCGTTCCATACAAGGTTGAGCTGTTCACAATATAAGGCGTGTAGCACTCGGTATAGCCATGAGTTTCTGTTTGCAAATCGAGCATGAATTGCGCCATGGCGCGATGCAAACGAGCAGCGTGGCCACGCAACATCATGAAACGCGACCCCGCCAATTTGCGCGCCGATTCAAAATCCAGCCCGAAACGTTCTGCCAGCGTGACGTGATCAAGCGGTTCGAATGCCAAAGGGGCGGGGTTGCCATTGGCGTCGGACTCACCGGGAATCCAACGACGCACTTCAACGTTGTCGTCGGAAGAAGCACCTTCCGGCACCGACGGATGCGGTAAGTTGGGAATTGTCATGAGCCAACCATTCAATTCCGCCTGAATGCCCGACAACGCGTGTTCCAGCTCTTTGAGTTTGTCGGGAATGGCTTGAGACTCCGCCATTTCTTTGGACGCATCCTCGCCACGTGATTTCAATTGGCCAATCAGTTTCGACACGGCGTTACGTCGCGCCTGTAGATTTTCGGTTTCCACTTGCACCGCTTTGCGGCGCGCTTCCAGCGCCTCAAAACGCGCGGTATCGAAGGTAACACCGCGGCGGGCCAGCGCACTGACCACGCTGGATAAATCTTTACGCAACAACTGAGGGTCTAACATAATTGGCCTGAAACTATAAACTTAGCGAGACAACGTCCAATACCTTTACGCTAACGCAGCAATTGCCGCGTTCAACGTCGTGCTGGGCTGCATTGCGGCGTCGATCTTGGCGCTGTCGGGACGATAATAACCACCGATATCAACCGGCTTGCCTTGGGTTGCCTTCAGCTCTTCCAGAATCTTCGCTTCATTTTCTGTGAGCGTTTTCGCCAATTGCGTAAACTTGCCCTGCAATTCTGTATCGGTGGTTTGTGAAGCCAGCGCTTGCGCCCAGAACATAATTAAATAGAAGTGGCTACCACGGTTATCAAGCCCCCCCACTTTGCGTTCGGGCGACTTGTTTTCATCGAGCAACTTACCCGTAGCCTGATCAAGCGTTTCAGCGAGCAGTTTAGCGCGTGGGTTGTTGTAAGCATTACCCAGATGCTCCAGCGATGCCGCCAAAGCCAGGAACTCGCCCAACGAATCCCAACGCAGGAAGCCCTCTTCCACAAACTGCTGAACGTGTTTGGGCGCTGAACCACCCGCACCGGTTTCAAACAAACCACCACCGGCCATCAGCGGTACGATGGACAGCATTTTCGCACTGGTACCCACTTCCAGAATAGGGAACAGGTCGGTAAGGTAGTCGCGCAACACGTTGCCGGTAACGGAAATGGTGTCTTTACCCTGACGAATACGCTCGAGAGAGAAAAGCGTTGCATCGACCGGCTTCATAATGCGGATATCCAGACCGTTTGTATCGTGGTCTTTCAGGTAGCGCTCCACCTTCTGAATCAGTTGGGCATCATGGCCGCGTTGTGCATCAAGCCAGAAAACTGCCGGCGTGTTGCTCAGGCGTGCGCGTGTAACCGCCAGCTTGACCCAGTCTTGAATGGCGGCGTCTTTGGTTTGACACATGCGCCACAAATCCCCTTTTTCCACCTCGTGCTCAAGCAACACGTTGCCCGCGGCATCGGTGACGCGCACCACGCCGTCGGCAGGAATCACAAAGGTTTTATCGTGAGAACCGTATTCTTCAGCCGCCTGCGCCATCAGGCCGACGTTAGGCACACTGCCCATCGTTGCCGGGTCAAGGGCACCATTTTTCTTGCAGTCTTCAATAACCGCCTGATACACGCCGGAATAGCAGCGATCTGGAATCACAGCCTTCGCTTCCTGCTGCTCACCTTTTGAATTCCACATGGTGCCGGAATCACGCACGACAACGGGCATAGAAGCATCGATAATAACGTCGCTGGGCACGTGCAGGTTGGTGATACCTTTATCGGAATTCACCATAGCCAACGAAGGGCGCTCGTTATACAAAGCGTCGATATCAGCCTTGATCGTGTTTTGCTGATCTTCAGGCAACGCCGCAATTTTTGCGTATAAATCGCCGATGCCGTTGTTGGGATCAAAACCAATCTTTTCAAGCGTATCAGCGTGTTTGGCCAATACTTCTTTATAGAAGACCGACACCACGTGACCAAAAATTACCGGGTCGGACACCTTCATCATGGTCGCTTTCAGATGCACGGAAAACAGCACACCCTGTTTTTTGGCGTCTTCAATTTGCGCTTCCAAAAAGCTGCGTAATTTGCCCACCGACAGCACAGCTGCATCAATGACTTCACCGGCTTTCAACGCGGTTTTTTCTTTCAAAACCGTTTTACCGCCGTCTTTTGCGGTCAATTCGATTTTGACATCGCCCGCCTGGTCGACCGTAACCGACTTTTCGCTACCATAAAAGTCGCCCTCTTCCATGCTGGCGACATGCGCTTTGGAGTCGGACTTCCAGGCGCCCATGCGATGCGGATGCTTGCGCGCATAATTCTTTACCGACAAAGGCGCCCGGCGATCGGAGTTACCTTCACGCAAAACCGGATTGACCGCACTGCCTTTGACTTTGTCGTAACGTGCCTTAATGTCTTTTTCTTCATCATTCTTGGGCTCGTCGGGATAATCAGGCAAAGCGTAGCCCTGAGCCTGCAACTCTTTAATTGCCGCTTTCAATTGGGGAATAGAGGCACTGATATTCGGTAATTTAATAATGTTGGCTTCCGGCTTTTTCGCCAGCTCACCTAACTCGGCCAACGCATCGGGGGTTTTCTGCTCGGCAGTCAGCTTATCGGGAAACACCGCCAAAATTCGCCCCCCCAGCGAGATGTCACGCGTTTCCATGGCGATCCCGGCGGTGCGCGCAAAAGCCTCTACCATGGGAAGCAGGGAATGGGTTGCCAGAGCAGGTGCCTCGTCGGTCAGGGTATAGATAATCTTAGAAGTCATAGTTTCCTCGTAAACCTGGGTTGGGCTTTTAAATCTTATATAAGATACAAGACAATGATCGTATTATAACGACCACATCACTGCAACGACATTCCTTCAACAATTTCACGGCCAAAGCCCGAGCACGATACTTGACTGGCACCCGGCATCAGACGGGCAAAATCATAGGTAACCACCTTCCGCTCAATCGCGGCCTCAAGCCCCTTCAGAATAAGATCGGCTGCTTCAAACCAGCCCATATGACGCAACATCATCTCGGCTGAAAGAATAGCTGAGCTTGGGTTGACATAGTCTTTTCCTGCATATTGGGGGGAAGAACCATGGGTTACCTCGAATAACGCAACGGTATCCGAAAGGTTCGCGCCTGGCGCAATCCCGGTGCCCCCAATTTGCGCCGCCAGTGCTGAAGAAAAATAGTCGCCATTCAGATTCGACGTCGCAATGACATCGAACTCCATCGGTCGCAACAGCGATTGAGCCAAGAAAGCATCAGCCAACGTATCTTTCACAACGATGTCCCGGTCGGTGCGGGGATTACGAATGCGGCACCGAGGGCCGCCGTCGACCAGTTGTGCATCAAATTCCGTGCGCGCCAACTCGTATCCCCAATCACGAAATGCCCCTTCGGTAAATTTCATAATATTGCCCTTATGTACCAGCGTGACCGAATGACGATCGTGATCAATGGCGTATTGAATCGCTTTTCGCACGAGTCGTTGGGTCCCTTCGCGAGAGATGGGCTTAATGCCGATAGCGGTTGTGTCGGGGAATCGGATCTGGCTGCTTTGCAATTCATCCTGAAGAAACTGAATGAGTGCGTGTGCTTGTTTCGACTCGGCCGGGTATTCAATTCCCGCATACACGTCTTCGGCGTTCTCCCTGAAAAGCACCATATTGGTTCTTTCCGGATGACACACCGGTGAAGGCACGCCTTTGATGTAGCGCAACGGCCGCAACGAGACATATAAATCGAGCTGCTGGCGTAAAGCCACATTGAACGAACGAATCCCGCTGCTTACCGGGGTGGTAAGCGGGCCTTTAATGGCGACGCTGAAGTCCTTGATTGCTTGCACCGTTTCTTTCGGCAAACCTTCTTCGCCATAGATCTGCGCTGCCTTGGCTCCGGCGTACACCTCCATCCAATGAATGGCACGGCGCCCGGTATAGGCCTTATCAACCGCGGCATCAGTCACGCTGCGCATCACCGGCATAATATCCGCTCCGGTACCGTCGCCCTCGATAAAAGGAATTACGGGTTGGTCGGGAACCTGCAGCCCCCCAACAGCATCAACGCAAATTTTTTCCCCTGAACCGGGCACCTTAATATGTTGGTATGTCATGATTTAACCTCGTCGTCCAGGCTACGCAAGAACGCCATTTTTTCAGCAATTTTTATTTCCATGCCGCGCGCAACCGGCTGATACCAATTTTGCGCCGGCATGCCCTCCGGCAAATAGGTTTCGCCGGCCGCATAGCCGTGCGGCTCATCATGGGCATAACGATACGCGTGCCCATACCCTAACTCTTTCATTAGCCGCGTAGGTGCATTACGTAAATGCACAGGCACCTCACGACTTTTATCTTGTTTTACAAATGCCTTGGCTTGATTGTACGCAACATAACCGGCATTACTTTTGGCGGCAATGGCCAGATACATAACGGCTTGGGCAAGCGCCAACTCACCCTCGGGAGAACCCAGACGATCGTATGTAACTGCCGCCTCGTTGGCGATCTGCATGGCCCGGGGGTCTGCCAAACCAATATCTTCCCATGCCATGCGGATAATTCTGCGCGCAAGATACTTGGGATCGGCCCCGCCGTCCAACATGCGGCAAAGCCAGTACAAGGAAGCGTCTGGATTCGAGCCCCGAACGGACTTATGCAGAGCACTGATTTGATCGTAAAATGCGTCGCCGCCTTTGTCGAACCGGCGCAAGTTCTGCGATAAGGCAACCTCCAGCCATTCGGGATCAATCAGCGACCGACCCGCCGCGCGGGCGGCTTCCGCCACTACTTCCACCGCGTTGATCAAACGACGGGCGTCACCGTCAGCCCAGGCGGCCAACTGTTTGCATGCGTCGTCGCTGAGCGCCAGCACGCCGGCATTCGCTTCGCGGGTTTCATCTTCATTCAACACCGTTAGCGCTTGCGCCGCCAACCGCGTTAAATCGTCTGATGAAAGCGGCTCGAGAACATATACCCTGGCCCGAGACAATAACGCTGAGTTCACCTCGAATGAAGGATTTTCAGTGGTCGCACCAATAAAAGTGAACAGGCCGCTTTCAACATACGGCAAGAAGGCGTCTTGCTGCGCTTTATTGAAGCGATGCACTTCATCGACAAACAAAATGGTGCGGCGCCCCTGGCTCTGCGCCACCTGCGCGGCAGTAACGGCGTCCCGTATATCTTTAACCCCCCCCAATACAGCGGAGATTGCCAGAAACTGAGCATCGAATCCAGCGGCCATCAATCGGGCCAACGTGGTTTTACCCACACCCGGCGGCCCCCAGAAGATCATGGAATGCGGCCGCCCCGACTCAAAGGCAACACGCAACGGCTTGCCTTCACCCAACAAATGTATTTGCCCGGCAACCTGATCCAATGTGCGAGGGCGCAAGCGCTCCGCCAAAGGCGCCCCGGAAGCCAATTTATGGGAGGAATGAGAAAACAGGTCCATTACTGTCGCAAAACGACATGATCGACGCCATCGGGAACGACAAACCGGAAAGCGTCGTCGGGAAGCTCCGGGTTCGTTTGTACCGACTCAAAACGAATCACGGTGGTTTGCCCGAAGCCGTCAAGCAACTTAAGTTCAACGGGCAGGCCGTCTTTAAAGCCCAGATCAACGTGTTGAAATCCGGCATCCGCGCTTCTCGGTTTCGCCCTTAACCAGGCCACACCGTTCTTGACCGGCAACTCTTGAATTTCAAAAGCCTCTTCCAGCTCGCCTGAACCAAACAGAATGGCTGCAGGCGACGCCCCGACAGACTCGTCCACCGACCGCTCGGTTACCTGTGCCAGATCGGGATCGTATTGCATGACCTGCCGACCATTGGAAACAATTAACTGTTCATAAGGCTGAATAATTTCCCATTTAAACCGACCAGGCCGCTTAAAGGAAAAGTCGCCGGTTTGCGGGGCCTTTGTTTCGCCCGTTTGCGTTTCAGTTTGCTGCGAGAACTTACCGGACGCGGCTTGAACCTGCTCGTTGAACTGGCTTAATTGTGCCCGCGCACTGGTTTGGGCCTGGCCCAACATCGGCAACATACCAATAACAACAGCCAGCAAGAAAGATTTAATCTGCATTAGCGGAATCTCCAGGGACCAGAATTTCACGATTGCCATTTGCCTGCATGGCCGACACCAGCCCGGCTTGCTCCATTTGTTCCAGCAACCGTGCCGCGCGGTTATAACCAATGCGCAAATGACGTTGAACCGAGGAAATAGATGCCCGTTTGTTCTTAAGAATGACCTCAACCGCCTGATCGTACAAAGGATCGGTTTCCGCGTCGGCAAATCCGGTAACACTGCTTACGCCATCACCTGTTTCACCCTCAACCGCTCCTTCCAGCAAGCCCTCAACGTAATTTGGCTCACCTTGCTCTTTCAAGCGTTCCACCACACGGTGAACTTCGTCGTCGCTAACGAACGCACCATGCACCCGTACCGGCAACGCTGTGCCGGGGGGCATATAGAGCATATCGCCCTGGCCCAACAATGTTTCCGCCCCCATTTGATCCAAAATAGTGCGGGAATCAACCTTGGAGGAGACCTGAAAAGCAATACGTGTCGGAATATTTGCCTTGATCAAACCGGTGATTACGTCGACACTGGGACGTTGTGTCGCCAAAACAAGATGAATCCCCGCGGCGCGGGCTTTCTGCGCCAAACGCGCAATCAACTCCTCGATTTTCTTGCCCACAACCATCATCAAATCGGCCAGCTCATCGATAACGACCACGATGGTCGGCAACGTTGATAACGGTTCGGGCTCGTCGGGTGTTAGAGAGAAAGGATTCGGAATAGTTTCACCGCGTTTGGTGGCTTCTCGAATTTTATTGTTGTAACCCGCCAAATTACGCACACCCATTTTGCTCATCAACCGATAGCGCTTTTCCATTTCGCCCACACACCAGTTCAAGGCGTTGGCAGCATGACGCATATCGGTTACAACCGGCGCAAGCAAATGCGGAATCCCTTCGTAAATACTCATTTCAAGCATTTTCGGATCAATCAGGATCAACCGTGTTTGCGACGCGTCGGCCTTGTACAAAAGCGACAGAATCATGGCGTTGATCCCCACCGACTTGCCCGATCCGGTTGTGCCGGCCACCAAAAGGTGGGGCATTTTGGCCAAGTCGGCCACCACCGGGTTGCCGGCGATATCCTTACCCAAAGCGATGGTGAGCGTCGACGCGCCCAAGTGATAAGTTTGAGAACCGATAATCTCGGATAGCTTCACCATTTGCCGGCGCGGGTTGGGAAGCTCAAGCCCCATTAGATTCTTGCCTGGAATGGTTTCCACCACACGGATGCTGACCAAACTGAGCGCACGTGCCAGGTCTTTGGCCAGGTTCACAATTTGACTGCCTTTCACACCGGTGTCGGGCTCAATTTCGTAACGCGTAATAACCGGGCCGGCCTGGGCGGCCACAACCGTGACCCCTACCCCGAAATCAGACAATTTCTTCTCGATGAGGCGCGAGGTGAACTCAATGGTTTCCGGCGAAACCGTTTCCGGGGCATCTGTTACGGCATCCAGCAATCCTATTTCAGGAATATCCCCCGAGGCATCGGAGGGTGGCGCAAACAAGGTTTTCTGTTTTTCTTTTTCGGCACGTGCAGACCGCGGAATCGCCACAATGGCCGGCTCGATGCGAACCGGTTGCTCGTGCACCAGCTTTTCCTGAGTGGCAACCACTTTCTCTTCGCGTTCAGCCTTTTTGGTTTCTCCTACCTTGCGATCTTCACGGGCGACTTTGAACTGCCAAAGACGAACCAGTAAACGTTCAACCGCAGCCCCGACCCGCTCAACCACATTAAGCCAGGAAAAACGGAAAAACAGACTGGCGCCCACTGCAATAAACACCAGCAGTAATAGCGACGAGCCTGTCATTCCCAAAAGATACGCCAGCGCCTGGCCCAATAACTTGCCCAGTTCGCCGCCGGCCCCTGCCGGCAGGGCCGCCGCGATCGTGGGTCGCTGCAACGCTTCTGTGCCCATAACGCCGATAAACAGAAGAAAAAAACCAACCCCGACTTCCCAACGCAGGCGGGGTAAAGGGTCTGGCCGAGCCGAATCGGGCATCAAATGACCGGTGAGGCGATAAAACCCGACCGCAACACGTTGCGCGAGCAGAATCACCCAAAGCCAGGCCGAATAACCGAACAGGAACAAAAGCAAATCGGCGATATAAGCGCCCAGCGTGCCGCCACGGTTCAATGTTACGCTAGAGTGCACGGAGTGCGACCAGCCGGGGTCAGACGGCGACCAGGTCGCCAGCACCAATGCCAGCCAAGACGCCAGTGCGGCGAAGAAAATCCAACGCGCCTCGCGCAGCAAACCGGATACCCGGGTTTGCAGGGGTGAGGGGCCATTGCGCACATTGCGCGAGGAACGGGTAGGTGCTGCCGGTAATCTAGACATGGACTCATTATAATTGGCTGACACTAATTTCGGATATTCTGTCATGACCACTGCAAAACACGCCAAAGTCATCATTCTTGGATCCGGCCCTGCCGGCTATACCGCGGCCGTCTATGCTGCCCGCGCCAACCTGAAACCCGTTCTCATCACCGGGCTTGAACAGGGAGGCCAGCTCATGACCACAACGGATGTCGACAACTGGCCTGCAGATGCCGCCGGCGTGCAAGGCCCCGACCTCATGCAACGTTTCCAGGAACATGCTGAACGCTTCGAAACCGAAATGGTATTCGACCATATCGCCGGCGTCGACTTATCAAAACGACCCTTCACCCTTAATGGAGACTCAGGCGACGTCTACACATGTGACGCCCTGATCATCGCCACCGGCGCCTCGGCCCAATACCTGGGACTGCCGTCTGAAGAGGCGTTCATGGGTCGCGGCGTATCCGCGTGCGCGACGTGCGACGGCTTTTTCTATAAAAAACAAGATGTTGTAGTCGTAGGCGGCGGCAATACAGCCGTTGAAGAAGCGCTCTATCTTTCAAACATATGCAACTCTGTTACGTTGATTCACCGCCGCGACAAGTTCCGCGCCGAGCCCATCATGGTCGACAAAATGATGGAAAAGGTCAACAACGGCAACATGCACCTGAAACTTTTCTATGAATTGCAAGAGGTTTTGGGCGACAACAGCGGCGTCACGGGTGTACGTATCCGCAATAACCAATCTAATGAAACTGAAGACCTCGATGTTACCGGTGTGTTTATTGCCATCGGCCACAAACCCAATACAGATATCTTCAGCGGCCAACTGAATATGGAAAATGGCTACATCATTACTAAAAGTGGTTTGAACGGTTTGGCAACAATGTCTTCTGTACCCGGCGTCTTTGCTGCCGGAGACGTCCAGGATCATGTTTATCGTCAAGCCATTACCAGTGCCGGTACGGGTTGTATGGCGGCACTGGACGCACAGCGCTGGTTGGAGAATGAAGGTTAATAAACACGGGTTGGCCGACCTTAAAAAGTTGCACCGACAAGCGTTGGCGGAACCGCTCGAAAAATCAGTCGAACCTGCAGGCAAGCCGAACCATGCCTTAAAAAATCCGCAGGGTCGACCTTCTGATTCGGGCATCACCGCCCAAACACTCACGCCTGAAGACCGCGCGTTGTTTAAACGCGCGGTACGCACAGTTAAACCACTTCGGCCATCGAATATTGTCATTTTGCCGCCTACGCCTAAAGCACACCCCAACGTGTTAAGGCAAAAACGGCAATTGGCAACAGGTCGTAACCCGGAACCCCTGTCGCAACGCTTTTCCGACCACTACCACCCGTCTCAACCTCAATGGGAACCGGGAAGCTATCTTAGGTTGGGCAATGGCCCCGACGTTCTGAAAAACCTGAAACGCCAGAAATGGCCCATTACAGCCAGCCTGGACCTTCATGGTGCAACACTGGACGAAGCTCGCACGCGCATGGAGCAGTTCTTGCAGTCATGCCTTGCTCATCGGGTGAAATGCATTCGTATCGTTCATGGCAAAGGCTATGGCTCGCGCGAAGGAACGCCCGTGCTGAAGGATTCGGTTAGAAGATGGTTAACGCAATTCGACGCCGTCATTGCATTTGCCGAATGCAACGAACAGAATGGCGGAGCGGGTGCGGTGCAGGTACTGCTTGATCTTCCCAAAACCCAGTCGATTGATTAACAAGTAATCGCAAAGCAAAATACAAAGGCCGGTGAATACTCACCGGCCTTTGCTTTTCTTGATTATTATGGGTACCGCTTCCTGCCATTTAATGACAGATATAGTTTTATATCCGAATTATCGGTTTGCCCATGCAGGGCTTGTCTCCTCACCTGCATGAAATGAATTGTGCACGACTTGCTACAACTTGACACTTAGGGATTGCACTTAGGTCGTGCAAAAAGTTACTAAATGGTGCAATCGGCACTTACCACTCTTAGGCATGCCGCACCACTTTGGTGCGCAATGTCCGGTTCCACGCGCAATTCTCATCACATTACCGCCAAACGAGCATCTATTCGAGCCCGGCATTTCTGCTAAAGTGCAAAACATGTCTTTGAAGCCATACACTGTTTAAGTAGGGCAGCAATGCCTGAAGCGCCCCTGGAATGAATCAACGACGCATACTCGGCCTACTTCTGGTCATCAACCTCATGCTTGGCGGGTGCGTGGCCATTAATAATCCCAACGGCACAGGCCCCAGCAACGAAGACATGACGTTTGACCAAATGGTACAAACCGACTTCAACCGCACGGTCACGATTGCCATGCGAGACAACCTCGATAGCTTGAAAGTTCTTGCTGAAAAGCTATATCGTCGTAACCCGAACCAATGGCGCAAGACGACCGCAGAAAACATTGAAGAAGCCATTAAGCGCAGCAACACGGCGATAGACTCGCGCACGCCGCCTGGCGCGCTGCGGGGTTTAAGCGACATACAAATTTTATCTGTTTCGCTGGATCCCACCTACCCGGGCGACCGGGTTGCGGCGTTTGTGTATGGTTTGGCCGATACCATTATCCGCGCGCACAACGGTAAAACCCGTTTTTACGTAACCGACTCAATCGACGCACAACATGTATTCAATGCTGCACGCAACGTGGAAATTGCGGCATGGCTACTGGCTACACGCAAAGACAAACATAACCAGCCTTTATTGTTGGCTAATGAAATCGGCCCCGATGGGGCCAACTTAAGTTTCGAAAGGGAATTCGGCCAAATCATCGGGCGGCTAGACCTGATTGCCAACCTACTGGACGAAAACCTGCGACGCGTCGGCATCAACTACGTTCAAGGTTTGCTGTTTTTTAATTTTCTGCCAGTGCGCTGAAACGTCGGGCACGTCGTTTTCTGGCCCAAATCACAACACCCGTTATTGCCAAAGCCGCCACAAGCAAACCCATTACCGACATTAAAATACGGCCGAACAAACCTAAAATACGCCCCGAATGCAACGGAAACTGCAGTTGCACGAAAATATCGGCGGCGGTTCCCTTCCAGGGCACGTATTCTCCAAGATATCGGCCGTCTTGAGCATCAAAATACATATTCGCTATTTCCATACCCCCGCTGGAATGGTCGGCTCCGGGATGAAAAAATGCCACACTGTAAAAACCCATGTTTCTGGCGTAAAAAATGCCGGCGGGCGGACGCTCCCACTGCTCCTGCTGCGCTCTTTCCTGCGCTATGTCACGTATGTCCTGGAACGTTAGCGCTGGCTCTATCGGCTGGTTAAATGGAGTCGAAGGCCGGGTTTCAAAAGGCCCCGGCGTCACCTTGGAAACCATGGACATCGCTGGGTAAAACACCTCCCTGTACAAATTCAGGGAAAAAGACGTAAACGCAATAATAAAAATCAAACCCCACGCCCACAGGCCAATAGCACGATGGTAGTCGAAGTTCAGTTTGTACGCCCCAGCATTCAGGCGCATTTTCCACGCAGGTTTCCAGCGCTGAAACCAACTGGTTCTTGAACGTGCGGATGTTGAGCGCGCGGATGAATTTCGTTTGGGCAGCGTTAAATAGAAGCCAATAAAACTATCCAGCAACCACACTAAAGCAATAATCCCCATTAGCTGGTATCCCCAGCGATCAGAACCCCAAAAGGCCGGAACATGCAAATTCTCGTGCAACTGACGTAAAAATGGCATCAGGGTACGCGTTGAAAGCGACACATTCGACGTATCGCGCTGCCCGATTATCTCGCCGGTTACCGGATCCATGAAAACCTGGTCGTAACCCAAATCGTACAATTGCCCATCCGGCCCCACCCTTGGCTGCACCATGAATGACACAGAATGCCCTGCTTCATATTGCAAGGGCATATACACAACCTGCGCGCGCGGATCGCCGGCTTCAACCCGACCCGCCAGCTCGTCGAACGGTAAGAAAGCCCCTTCGGAACTGACCGTATAAAGATCTTTATTCAACCATTCATCAATTTGATGTTCCCAGGAAATCACCGCACCGGTTAGACCGGCGACGATCAGAAAAAGGGCAATAAACAACCCGACCCAACGGTGCAATAAAGTGGCGACACGACGCAACATAAAATCAATAACCTGCCGTATACGCCATTAGTATTCGAGAGACGCCGAGAGCATGAACGTGCGCGGTGCGCCAACGGTAAGGTAACTTGAGCCTGGGTAGCCACCTGCCGACGCCCAGTAGTTCTTGTTTGCCACGTTTAAAACATCGGCACGCAATGTGAGCAAGTGGCCTTGCACCTCGGTAAGATAGCGCGCGCCCAAATCAACTCGAGTCCAGGCTGGAATTTGCTGTGTATTGGCAGCGTCAACATATTGCGACGAAGTGTGCACCACACGGCCACTTAAAGTCAGACCACTGGAACCGGGCACGTCCCACTCAAGCCCGGCATTAGCAATAAATTGGGGTGCCCCAATAGCGCGATTACCGTCATTCGCGCCGCCCGCCGTTTGCTGTTGTTTTGCATCCAGGAAGGTCATGCCTCCCAACACACGCAAACCACGCATCGGCTCGCCATAAAAAGTTAATTCCGCGCCACGATTACGCTGTTTTCCGTAAACACCATAGACACGCGTAGTCGGATCAACATAGGCGGTTGGTTGATCCAGCGTAAACAGAGACGCACCCAAGCCGAGATCCCCGTTATCGAATTTGATACCCACCTCTTTCTGCTTGGTTTTAACCGCATCAAAAGTGGCGCCCAAATTTACCGGCACTGGATTAAAACCGGAAGCCGGGCCAACTTGTGTGAGCCCTTCAATATAATTGGCGTACAGCGAAATAGTATCGGTAGGCTTAACCACCAAACCCACTACTGGCGAAATGGCCGTGGAACGATTCGACGGCTGGTTGGCCTGGCCTGTGTTGTAGTCGTATGATTGATTTTCTATTACCTGGTAACGCGCCCCAACCGTTAGTAAAACGCGCTCTTGTGCGAATGCCAGCGTATCGGAAACCGCAATACTGTGATTACGTGTTTGCAGTGTGCGCTTGGGATCATCCAACGACCCTCCCGTGAACGAGGGTGCCGCCGGCAAAGGTTGCGTTACCGGGTTGTACAAATTCGAATTGGTGGTCGGATAGTACTCGTAGGCGTTCTTGCTTTCAAAATTATAGAAATTAAGCGCAACATTCACTTTGTGCCCGACCGAACCGGTTTCAAATTCCGCCCGCGCCCCAACCTCACCGGTTAACACACTGTCTTTGCGTTCCCCACGAAAAGCGTTCTGAGTCATATCACCCATTGCATTAGTAACCGTCGGATTAGCAAGCAAAGAAGACTCTTCACTTTCTCTCATGCCCAATGCCGCCCAGGCAACAATGCGGTCGGTCACATCGAACTCGCCACGTAAGGTGCCAAAAACATCGCGGGCGTTGGAAAACGTATAGTCTTGCGCCACATTACGTTCTGCATCAATGGCCGATGGAATTTCGAGCCCCGAGGCAAACGTGATGCTTGGCTGACTTCTTTTAAGGCGATGATCTTGCCAACCAATGTCGGCAGACAGACGGGTGCGGTCACCTTTCCAGTCGATACCCAAACCGACAGCGCCTAATCGCCGGTGCTCGTCGTCAACTGCACTACCGCCCGAGCGCGTGACCGCATTTAGCCGTATCCCCGTGCGATTCTCCGGACCAAAGCGCCGCGCCATATCTACAGCCACATAGCCCTGATTCCCACTTTCCCAACCGGCAGATCCACGCATAAGCGGCTCATTAGGCGCCCGCTTGGGCACCACATTGATTGAACCACCCAAACCGCTGTTACCTGGGGCTGCCCCGTTGAGAAAAGCGTTGGCCCCTCTGAAAACATCAAGACGTTCGATAAACTCAGCAGCCAGATACTGCCGGGGCAGCAGCCCATACAACCCGTTGTATGTGACGTCGTCGGAGTAAAGCGGAAACCCGCGGATCATGTAAAGCTGCTGATAATTGCCAAACCCCCGTGCAATTCGCACCGTGGGATCGCTTTGCAGAATATCGGCCACACTGCGAGCCTGCTGATCGCGGATAAACTGATTTGTATATTCCACACTGTTGAACGGCATATCCATTACATCGACCGTTCCCAATATGCCCAGCCTACTGCCCGTGGCCACCTGCCCTCCCGCAAATACGGGCGACAAACCTTCTGAAGAAGCGTCTGCACTGGCCTCCACGACAATGGGCTGTAGCGTTTGTACTGATGACTCCTGTGCACTTGCAGCCCCCCATGACCCCATTAGCACGAGAGAAAATCCTATAAATGGTACGGTACGATTCATAATAATGGTAATGTTGATATTGGTATTGATATTGAAAACTATTATCAATTATTTCAATTTATATTATGAATTGCAAACCGCAGGGGCAATAATGTTGTTTATCGACACCTTTCAGCGTTCAAAATGACTCAGTGGCGTGTCAAACCCCATTTTTGATTCATTTTCAGGGCAGACCGTCACAGCAATATCCAATGTATGTGCGCCACTGCCGATCATCATGCCGCGCACCGGGGAAATATCCGCATAATCACGACCCCAGCTTAAAGTGATGTGCTCGGTATTCACAAAAATATTGTTGGTGGGGTCGCTATCAATCCACCCAAAACCCGGCATATAAACAGACACCCAGGCATGCGACGCATCCGCCCCAACCAAACGGGCCTGGCCTTCCGGCGGGTGCGTAAGAATATAGCCACTGACATAACGCGCAGCCAAACCAACCGAACGCAAACACGACAACATTAAATGAGCGAAGTCCTGACACACCCCTTTACGATGATCAAACACGTCGGTGACCGGTGTGGACACAGTTGTTGCCGTCGGATCAAAAGTAAACTCCGAATAAATTCTGTTCTGCAGCGCTCGAATAAGCCCACACAAAGATTGACCGGGAAACATCATTTCCCGAGTCCAATCAGCAAACACCCGTTTAACGCGAACATGCGACGACTCGTACAAAAACTTCATCGCCTCAAAATCCGAAGCTGAGTAACGTTTACCCGGCGCAAATCGATAAAAATCAACCACCTCCTCCAACGGCAAATCAACCGATGCAGCAGGCAAGTAGCGTGGTTTGACCTCAACCCGGGAGCGTGACCGGAACTCAAGTTCAGTATGCTCTTGTTCCAGACAAAACAATAAAACCTCATTCCCGAATGCGTCGCGCGTGGTATGGATATGCGACGGTAGTGGCTGAATATCAACGTGACACGAATACACATCCTGCCAAGGCAATTGCCGCGGCGTCAGACGCAGGATCTGACGCGACAAACTGACCGGCAATTGATAGCGGTACAAGGTGTCATGCATTACCTGATAGACCATACTGACGCTCATGACGCCTCCTCGCCCGGCACATCAACCACATCATTGTCGTGATAATGATCTGCGAGTAAGAAGTATTGCCGACTGATGTCGCGCGTTAGCGTGTCCACCAGCTTTTGCGCCAGTTCACATAACCCAACCAAACGTTCGCAAACCAGACGATGATTTACTTGGGGCGCAACAAACTGGCCCAGATCAAACGATTGCAACTGCTCACCCAAGGTGTCCGACAGCACAACGGATTGCCCACCGCTTAATTCAAAATCATTCAAGCGGGAACGAATTTTTTCACACTGATATTTCAGGGAATGCGGGTTAGTCGGGTCAAACAAAGTGATGTAAATAACCGACAGCAACTCCGGTTCCCGCCGATAACGGGCGCGATAGGTCACCACACTATTCAAAAGCCTCAGGGCACTGCCTTCGAAAATCTTTTGTTCGGCAGAAGGGAGCTGCAAAAAATACGCCATCACCTGTCCGGCATGGCGAAGCCGCTCAACCACCCTTCCCAGCTCAAGGAACGACCAGCCGTCATCGCGCGTCATCTGCTCATGCACAAATCCGCCCAGCGAGGCACACATTAACGCCAAGTTATCGAGATGTGACTGCACCGCAGGTAAAGAACGCGGCATCACAGCCACCGAATTTCGCATTTTGCTGATCACCAGCCAATTGTCTTGCGAGAGCCGCTCTTTAACATTCCACCCGCAAAAATAAAGCCGATAAACATTGTTTACCAAAGACTCAACGGCATCAGACTGGGAGATCGCAGCTCGAAGCAACTCGAGCGCTCCGTGCATTGGGTGGTGGGCAGTCGGCCCGGCCTGCATAATGAACATTTGCTCGCACAACTTGTGCACCAATGCCACTTTCTGTTGATCGATCTGCGTATCATTGCCCACCAAACCCGCGAGTAATTGCAGACAACGCACGACATGCTCACAACGTGCACCATAGCGCCCCATCCAGAAAAGGTTATCACCGACACGCGCTGAAACATCAACATGCGAAGCCAGCAAATCCTCCAGACTTAGGTCCGAAGCTATCTGGGCGTCAGCGGGATCAGGACCCTCGCCATTGGAGAGCCCTTTTTTGGCGGACAAGGATACCTGGGTTACCCAGACATCCTTGCTCGCCCCCTGATTACGACGCGAAAGCAAAGTTTGGCTGCGGTCATAACCCACATGCGCTATGCCGCCGGGCATGACGGCATAAGACCCATCCGGCCTGGCCACGGCAAAAACACGCACCAGATAGGGGTAAGCATCCAGAGAGACTGACCCGGCTTCGGCAATATCCGGGGTCAGCGCCAGATCCAATGCCTCATGCGCGACATACGCCTGGGGTTGCGCCTCAATACTTTGTCGAAGTGACTGCTGCTCTTTTTGGCTCAACGCTCTTACCAAAACCGTATCCTGCGTCATCCCCGTAAAAGCAGGCTTAATAACCAGATCATTTAAATGAGCCAACACGTAGTCCAGCGAACCGGCGTCTCCGCACCACCATGTTTGCACAGACGACATTTTCAACGGCTCACCCAGCAACTTGCTGCACAAACCCGGCAAATACGCTTGCAAGCCGGGCGATTCAAGCACGCCACTACCCAGCGCATTTGCCATAATCAGATTGCCTTGCCGAATCACATGCACCAGCCCGGGCACACCCAACATTGACCCGGCATCCAGTTCCATCGGGTCACACTCCCGATCATTCATGCAACGTAAAACGACATGGACTTTTCTCAAGCCCCGTAGTGTTTTCATATATAAAAAGTCGTCTCGCACTGTCAGATCGGCGCTTTCGACCAACGGGAAGCCCAACTGACTCGACAAATAGGCATGCTCAAAATAAAGATCGTGTTCGGGACCCGGCGACAACAGAACGACGATTGGGTTATCAGCACGATTCGCTGCGTAGTGCTTCAACGTCTGCTGCAATGTTTCATAAAAGGCTGTTTGGTGGCGAACATGTGAGGCGGAAAATGCTTCGGCAAGAATGGGCGCCACGATTTGACGGTTCTGCAGAGCGAACCCAGCCCCCCGGCAATCTTGTGTATAGTCGGCTATTAACTTCCAGCGCCCGTCGGCGCAACGTGCAATATCGGCCGCATAAAGATGCAATTTCGGGGCGTGGCTGGGAAGCAAGTACTGACAGGGCCACAAATAGCCTTTTTGACCAAGCACTAAAGCGGCCGGAATATCGCTATTCGACAAAAGCTGTTGCTCGCCATAAATATCCGACAAGACGTAATCCAACAGCTTTGCTCGTTGCGCGATCGCGCCGGCAATCGTGGCCCACTCGTCCTGCTCAATCGCTACCGGCACCAAACTTAAACGCCAGGGCTGATACAACCCTTCAACCTCGGAATAAGCGTTATAACTGAGCCCAAAACTGCGCAGCCGTTCAGCCACAAGGTCGATAGGCTCCTGAAAAGAATTTTCGGCAAAGCCTTCCAACTGGCGCACAAGCGGTACCCAATGAGGTCTTACAGCACCATGTTGATCCAGCAGTTCATTGTAATGACCGGCGTGATTCAAATACTGATTAAGCAATGCGTCTTGTCTCATTTGAACGGAACCAGAAAATCTCGGCTAATTCGTTCGCCCAACTCGTTTACACGCGAAAGATAAGTTTCAAGGTATTCATGCAAACCGGTCGCAAAGATTTCGCTGACCGATCCGTATTTCAAGTCGGCATACAGCCGACCCGCCATCTTGACCGTTGTGTGAGAAGCTGAATCGTGCAAAGACGCCACCATTTTGGCCATGTTTCCCGTGCACGCGGCCAAAGAGCGTGGCATGTCTTCACGAAGTATCAGTAACTCAACCACTGCTCGCGAACTAATGGCATCACGATAAAGACGGCGGTAGATTTCAAAGCCGGAAAGCGAACGCAACAATGATGCCCAGTAATAAAACTCGGCCGACACATCAACTTGACTACCCGCCGAATCGTGCGGAGTCCCCCGCTGAAATTTAACGTCAAGAATTCGGGCAGTATTGTCTGCTCGCTCGAGAAACGTCCCCAGGCGTGTAAAGTGATAAGCCTCATCGCGCAACATAGTTCCAACCTGAACACCGCGCAATAAATGGGAACGCAATTTAATCCAGTCAAACAAACGTACCGGATCTTTTTGCAAAACTCGACCTTTAAGCATTTTGTTCATTTCAAGCCAAGTTCCATTAAGCGTTTCCCAAACCTCCGTAGGCAAAACACCACGAACCGCGCGGGCATTCTCTCGTGCAGCACGAACGCAACTCAACATTGAGGACGGGTTATCGGGATCTTGCACCATGAAATCGATGACATCAGTTGCCGAGGCGCGAGAAAATGTCGCGAAATACTGGTCGGACAACTCGGAAATTTCCAGCACACCGCGCCAATTACCCTCTGCATACTGATCAGTCGTGCTCAACAGCGCTGTTTGATAGCTTACTTCCAGCATTCGGGCGGTGTTCTCGGCACGTTCCGCGTAACGTGCCATCCAGAAAAAATGGTCTGCAGTCCGACTTAACATGCTTGCCCTCGCATCTTTGGCAGTTGTGTGCCGCTTAACTTACAACCCAGGTATCTTTGGTTCCGCCGCCTTGCGACGAATTAACCACCAACGACCCTTTTTTTAGTGCTACACGCGTCAACCCACCTTGCACCATGGATATGCGTTTTGAACCCGTTAAAACGAACGGACGCAAATCGATGTGGCGCGGCGCAACCCCTTCTTCAACAAAAGTGGGGCATGTAGAAAGTGCCAGGGTGGGTTGCGCAATATAACGGGTTGGATCCGCCTTAATCAGGCTGCGAAATGTATCAAGCTCTTTTTTTGTCGCGTAAGGCCCAACCAGCATACCGTACCCTCCGGCTCCGTGCGTTTCTTTAACAACCAAATTGGATAAATTCGCCAATACATAACTGAGATCTTCCGGACGCCGGCACACAAAGGTTTCCACGTTCTTAAGCAAAGGTTGTTCGCCCAAGTAAAACTGAATCATGTCTGGTACATAGGGGTACACCGACTTGTCATCGGCAATGCCCGTTCCAATTGCATTGCACAGCGTTACATTACCCGCACGGTAAACCGACATGAGACCTTTAACACCCAGTTGTGAGTCTTCACGAAAAACAGCCGGATCAAGAAAGTCATCATCAACGCGGCGGTAAATAACATCAACCCGCTGAGGGCCCCGCGTGGTACGCATATACAAATAATTGTCTTTCACAAAAAGATCCGGCCCCTCAACCAGTTCGACACCCATTTGCTGAGCCAAAAAAGCATGCTCAAAATAGGCCGAGTTATACATACCGGGCGTAAGAACCACAATTGTGGGGTCATCCACTCCCCCCGGTTCTGCACTGGTTAAGGCATCGAGCAATAAACTGGGATAATGCGCTATCGGCGTAATTCGATTGGACGCAAAAAGCTCGGGGAACAGGCGCATCATCATGCGCCTGTTTTCAAGCATGTAGCTCACTCCGGAAGGCACGCGAAGGTTGTCTTCAAGCACATAAAACTCACCACTTCCCGCGCGAACAATATCAATTCCGGCAATATGCGCATAAATATTGTGGGGCACATCCAAACCCACCATTTCGGGACGAAACTGCGTGTTGGCAAGAACCAGATCCTCAGGAATACGATTGGCGCGCAGAATATTTTGCTCGTGATAGATATCGTGCAAAAACATATTCAATGCCGTAACGCGCTGACGCAAGCCTTCTTCAAGCAAGGCCCACTCAGTTGCGGGAAAAATGCGCGGAATAATATCAAAAGGTATCGTACGCTCGGTACCCGCCTGATCACCGTACACGGCAAACGTAATGCCAACCTGCTGAAAAATAAGCTCGGCTTCTTCCCTTTTATGGGTGATGTCCTGGAACGCCTGCTCTTTCAGCCAAGATTCAAACGCTTGATAGTGTGAACGAACCGCCGGCTTAGTCACGCCCGGATTCACCCACATCTCGTCATAAAACGACATGCATTCCCCCAATTGGAAAAGGTTGAACTCATTTTACATGCCGTCGTTGAACCTGGTTATCGCACTGCAGGCCCAATGTACCGACTTGTTTGCTGACGCCCAGCGGACACATTACACTCTTTGCTTTGCAATGGCAGACATTGCCTACCCACTTCTAAAACAGAACCCTGCATGGACACCAAACCTAAAGGTCGCAGCATTCGCCCGAACCCCGACAACTGCCCATGGACAAATGTACAGGAAGACGGTCACAGCCTGACGGTTGACCAATTCCCCAGTACTGTCATCGTGCAGTTGGCCAACTCCTTGCGGCGTGAGGTAACAACCAAATATGCAGAAAAATATGGCCTGACGGTTTCTGAGTGGCGATTATTATCGCTATTGGCGCGATTTGCACCCATTCCATTCGGCGAATTGGTAGCCTTGTCGGGCTCGGATAAGGCTTTGGTCAGCCGAACCTTGCGCGCGCTCGAACAACACGGCTTCTGCAAAGTTCAGCCGGAACCGGGCGGCCACAAGAAAAAACTGATATGTGAGATTACGCATGCAGGACTGGCCAAACATGAAATCGTCATGCCGGTGGCCCAACGATTGCAAGCCGCCGTCCTGGCGCAACTGACCAAAACCGAACGCGAAATAATGTATTCCGCGCTCATGAAACTGCATGACGCTTGCGATAGCGGCAAACTGACACTCGATTAAAGTTTTACAAAAACAATTTAATTGATGTTTATCCTATGTTGACACATCAACATAATTCGCGCTAACGTGCGCCTACAATCATACGACACAGGGAGCTTGCACCATGAGCGAATCCATTATCGGCGCATGCATTCCGCAAGTAACAGCCCGCACCAAAGTTTCCGGTACAGCCCAATATGCGGGCGACCTGAAAATGGCGGGCATGCTACACGGCAAAGTATTGCGCAGCCCCTATCCCCACGCGCGGATCATTAGCATCGACACGTCGCGCGCCAAGGCCCTCAAGGGTGTCAAAGCCGTCCTGACAGGTGAAGACACCCCCACACGCATGTGGGGTTCTGCACGTAAAGAGCGGCGTATTCTTGCCGCCGGCAAAGTCCGGTTTGCAGGCGAGGAAGTGGCCGCAGTCGCCGCCGTCAGTGATGAAATCGCCCGCGACGCGCTTGAGCTGATTCGCGTTGAGTACGAAGAGCTACCCACTTTGCTCGACCCCTTTTCCGCGCTGGAGCCGGGCGCCATTGAAATTCACGACGGAACCGGCAATATCGCTTATGAAACCCATGTTGACCGGGGTAACGTGGACAAAGGCTTTGATTCAGCAGCCGCTATTTACGAAGCCACGTATGAAATGCCCCCCCAATACCCGGGTTATCTGGAGCCTATGGGCACCCTGGCTGCCGTCGACGGCGATGGTCGCATTACCGTTTGGGCACCCACACAATCTGTATTCATGTCGCGCTCGCGCCTTGCCGAAGCGCTTGATGTCCCTCATTCACGCGTTCGATTCATTCAAACCATGACAGGCGGTGCGTTTGGCGCCAAAGCCGTTGAAGACGCCAACACACCCATTGCGGCGCTGCTGGCATTGAAAACCGGCAAGCCGGTACGTTTGGTAAACACACGCCTTGAAGACTTTCTAGGCGCTCCAACCAGCATGGGCGCCACCGTTTGGCTTCGCATGGGGGTTTCAAAAGAGGGCCTCATCGTTGCCAAAGACTCCATGATTATCGGCAACAACGGCGCCTACACCGGGCTGGCCTCACATGTCATTCACGTTACTTCCATGCGCAGCGACTCAATGCACCGCATCGAAAACGTACGGGCGCGCGGCAAGCTGGTTTACACCAACCATATCCCCAGCGGCGCATTCCGAGGTTTTGGCGGACAGCAAATGGCTTTCCCCTTGAATAGCCACCTTACGATGTTGGCTGAAAAAATTGGCATGGACCCGGTTGAAATGCAATTGCGCAATGCCATCCAAACGGGCGATACCAGCGTGCATGGTTGGGTCATGCGTAGCTGCGGGCTGTCCGACTGCATCAAGCAGTCCACTGAAGCCATTGGGTGGGCCGATAAACGGGGTTCCAATAAATCAGCCCCAGGAACAGGAGCAATTAAGCGTGGGTTGGGAGTTGCGGCCGGCATACACGTTAGTGCCAATCGGCAATTAGGCAACTGGGACGGCTCCACCGCCGTGGTAAAAATGAACGAGGATGGCCGGGTGACACTTTTATCGGCCGAATCGGATATGGGGCAAGGCGCCACGACCATGATGGCACAAGTCTGTGCGCATGAGCTGGGCATTCCAATCAGCCACGTCACCGTATCGCAACCCGACAGCGACGTATCTCCGTTCGGTATTGGTGCCATTGCGTCGCGCGTCACAATTATCGCTGGGAACGCCGTTCGAATGGCCGCCAGTGAAGCGCGAGAAAAACTGTTTGCCGTGGTTGCGGAAAAACTGAACGTTCAAGCCTCTGAGCTTCAGGTCGAGAACGGAGCCATTGTCGTCAAGAACAATCGCGAACAATTCGTATCACTACCCGACGCGGTGCGTTTGCATTTATTCCGACACGGCGGCGAAGGCGTCTACGCCAAAGCCACTTACGACCCACCTACTGTCATGGCCGACAAAAACTATTACGGCGACGTCGCGCCTGCCTATTCATTTGCCGCCCAGGCAGTTGAAGTGGAAGTGGATACTGAAACCGGGCAAGTACGATTAGTGCAGAGCTACACGTCGGATGACTGCGGCAAAGCCTTGAACCCCATGGCGGTACACGGACAAACCTCGGGGGCCACAGCCCAATCAACCGGGTGGGCGCTCTATGAAAATCTCGACTTCCAGGACGGCCGCCTGATGAACGGCAACTTTGCCGACTACAACATGCCAACGGCCAATTCCGTCCCTACCCTGCAAAGCGGCATTATTGAGTCGAACGACCCCAACGGGCCTTACGGAGCGAAAGGTGCGAGCGAAACGGCCATTCTGCCCGGCGCGGCGGCCATCGCAAACGCGGTTTACGATGCCATTGGAGTCCGTATCAACTCGCTGCCCATTACGCCCGAAAAAGTTCTCGCAGCATTGCGCGAAAAACGCAATGAAGGAGCGAATCATGCATGATTTTGAATATCTGGAACCGACAACAGCGCAAGACGCATGCAAAATGCTGGCCGATTTTGGCGAGGATAGCCGGATTATTGCAGGTGGAACCGCACTACTGCTGGGTATGCGGCAACGCATGTTGTCACCGTCTCACTTAATTTCCCTGGGTAAGCTCGATAACCTGCGAAAAATTGAGTTTGAAGAAGGTGTCGGCCTTCAAATTGGCGCATTGGTACGCCATGCCGATATCGCTCGATCTGAAGTAATTAATCAACATTTCCCAATCCTGGCCAGCATGGCCTCGCGTCTGGCCAATCCACAAGTGCGGAACGCGGGCACTATTGGGGGTAATCTCTGTTACGGCGACCCTGCTACCGACCCACCCGGCTGCCTGTTGGCGCTGGGCGCTCAAATTGTCGTTATGGGTCCGAAAGGAGAACGATGCCTGGCAATTGAAGATTTTCTGGTGGATTATTTTCAAACCGCACTGGAACCTGATGAAATCGTAACCCACATCCTGATTCCCGCTTTACCTGGCAATGTTCTCGGATCCTACACTCGCTTTCTTAGAACACCAGCCGAACATCGGCCATTAGTGAATATTGCATTATTGGCCCAAACAGCAGACCGCAAAACATGCGGGCAAATTCGCATTGCCATGGGCGCCTCAACCACGACGGCTACCCGCCTTGACAAGGCCGAAGCCTATCTTGAGGGCAAAACCATCACCACCGAGGTCTGTGCGCAGGCAGCCGATCTTGCCGTACAAGACTTATCAACCATATCCGACTCCCGAGGCTCCGCCGAATACCGCCTGGAAATGACGCGTGTTGTATTGCGTCGCTCTCTCGGCGCTTTGTTTAACCTCGATCAGCAACAAGGAGCGATCTATGAGTAAACATACAATCGACGTGACCGTAAATGGCGAGGAAATGACGGTTGAGGTCGCTTCCCGACGTTTACTGTCCGACTTTCTTCGAGACGATTTAAACCTGACAGGCACGAAACGAGGCTGCGAAACCGGCATTTGCGGCGCATGCTCAGTCATTGTCGACGGTGAGGTGGTGAAATCGTGCCTGTCGCTCGCGGTGCAAGCCAATGGCAAAGACATTACGACGATCGAAGGGCTATCACAAGACGGGCAACTACATCCGGTGCAAGAATCATTTATGAACTGTGGTGGTTTGCAATGCGGCTATTGCACGCCCGGTTTCATCATGACGGCAACCGCCATGCTCAATCACACCCCCAATCCCACTGAAGAAGAGATCCGCGAAGGCCTGAACGGCAATTTATGCCGTTGCACCGGCTATGTGGGTATTGTTGAGTCCATCCAATCCGCAGCAGGAAAATTAAATGGAAATTGAAAAGAAAATGACAATTGCGGCGCCCAGGGAAAAAGTTTGGGCCATGCTGCTCGACCCTAATGTCATGGGCGCCTGTGTTCCGGGCATGGAATCAATTGACGTTATTAGCGATACAGAATATCTGGTCAGCATCCACGTCAAAATGTCGTTCATCAGTGCTCGCTTCAAAGTCCGCACCTTTGTGGTTGAAACGCGCCGGCCCGAGTACCTGAAAAGCGAAGGTAAAGGGGAAGACTCCAGCCTGACCAGCTCGCTAAAACACACCAGCGAAGTCTTTCTTACTGAGTTAGGCCCCAACGAAACCGAATTTCGCACAATCGTGAACGTTGAGCTTCTTGGCCGTCTGGGCAGTTTCGGCATGAATATGGTGAAAACCAAAGCCGACCGCATGTGGGACGATTTCGGCCGCAAACTGGCTGAGCGTATCACGGGCGAAATCCAGCCGGAACCTGCGACAACGAACAAAACCCCATCCACGGCCGAAGACGAAAGCACATCGGAAGACCAAACCGGCGCTGGTGGAGCCGACAAGGGTTCTTTAATGTCCCGCATGCGTTCGGTATTCGGCTCCTCGTCGTAAAATAGGGTATTGGCAATTAATACCGTTTCAGCGCAATGTTCAATCCTTCACGAGAGCAAGTTCGCACATTTTTTACCGAGTCATGGCAAAAGCATCTGAATAATCAGGTGCTGACGCCCCTTGAAACAATGGCGGTCGACTGGATTCAGCAACATCCTGAATACCACGATGAATTATTGCGCAAAGACGCCCTGAACGCCGAATACACTGTGGAAAGCGGTCGAACCAACCCCTTTCTTCATCTGTCGATGCATCTGGCTATTTCAGAACAACTCTCAATCGACCACCCGCCCGGCATTCGTGCAGCACACAACTCACTGGCACAAAAAGTGGGCGCCCATGAAGCGGCGCATGAAATAATGGAATGTTTGGGTGAAGTCGTGTGGGAGGCCCAACGCTTGGGCAAGCCTTTCGATAACGACACCTACCTGGAGCTGATTCAGCGCCGTGCAACTCGGAACTGAATTAATTCAAAAAAGGGCGCCGTATACAGCGCCCGTTTTTCAATAAAATTATCGGCGAAAGCCGAAAACGTTACTTGGTGCTAAGCGGCGAAGGCAAGCTGGACAACCAGGCAGCGATGTTTTTCATATCCTGACCGGACAGCTGGGCAGCGAACGCCCCCATAATGGCGTTTTTACGTACATTGGCTGAAGCCGGGTCGCCTTGCTGACCTCTTTGGTAGGCGCGCAGCGCATGCTCCAGGTAGTCGGCATGCTGGCCGGCCAAAATAGGATAAGCAGGCATGGTGGGTGTTTTGGCATCGGCACCATGGCAACTGGCACAGTTGAATTTCTGATAAGCCGCCTGACCGGCCGCCAAATCAGCTGCGGAAGCCAAAGGAGCTACCGCCAACAACGCCGAACCCAACAGGGCGAGTGTTAGTTTCTTCATGAAAGCTCCCGATTATTTGAGGTTGGAATAATAAGCAGCCAGGTCGGCCATATCTTGCTCAGACAGGCTTTTGGCAATGGCTTCCATCGTAGGGAAGCTTCTTGCACCACTGGCATATTCCTTCAGCGCCGCCACAATGTACTCGGCGTTTTGCCCAGCAATTTTGGGCACATGATAAACCTCGGGAAAGCTGGACTTGTACCCTTCAATGCTATGGCAACCAATGCACATGGACACTTTGTTTACAGCCGCTTTCGCATTGGCTGCTCCAGATTCCTGAGCCTGAACCTGCCCGATGAACCCACAGGATGCCATAACGGCCAGCGCAGACAGCGTGCGCGTCATTTTTGTTCGCAACTTCATAGTAGCTCTTGTTTGGCGGTAAATAAACGACCGACCACCCCTGGGTGACCGACAAATCCTTAGAATTGTACGATAATTATCGACACTACCGTTAACTGATTGGTTAACGTTGCGTGAACTGCATTTTAATACGGACTTTTTCATGACACTTAATCCCGCTTCCAATACAACCCGATTTGAAGGAACAGATCAATACATTGCTACCGACGATCTCAAACTGGCAGTCAATGCCGCTCTCGCGCTTGAGCGCCCCCTGCTTATCAAGGGAGAACCCGGAACAGGCAAAACCATGTTGGCCGAACAACTTGCGCGCGCCTTGGGTCGCCCTCTGCTGCAATGGCACGTGAAATCCACCACCAAAGCCCATCAAGGGCTTTACGAGTACGACGCCGTATCGCGCCTGCGCGACTCCCAGTTAGGAGACGAAAAAGTTCGGGACATCGGAAACTACATTGTGAAAGGGGTGCTTTGGGAGGCGTTTGAAGCCGACGAACCCACTGTTGTACTTATCGATGAAATCGACAAAGCCGACATCGAATTTCCCAACGACTTGTTGCGTGAACTGGACCAGATGTCGTTTCATGTTTACGAAACGCGTGAAACCATTACCGCCAAGCACCGGCCGCTTATCATCATTACGTCGAACAATGAGAAAGATCTGCCCGACGCATTTCTGCGTCGATGTTTCTTTCACTACATCAACTTCCCCGATCGCGACACACTGCAGGAAATTGTCGACGTTCATTACCCCAACATCAAAAACGACGTGCTTGAAGCGGCGCTGGACACCTTCTTCACATTACGTGACGTCCCCGGTCTGAAGAAAAAGCCCTCAACGTCTGAGTTTCTCGATTGGCTGCGACTTCTGGTTGCCGAATCCGTCTCCGCCGACGAAATCGGTGACCCCACCCAAGGACTTCCCGCCTTATCAGGCGCATTGTTGAAGAACGAGCAAGACCTGACCCTGCTGCAACGATTGGCCGCCGTTACCCGTGCCAGTCAACGTCGCTAAGGAAGCTTAAGCCGTTATGTTGCTTGATTTTTTCTATCACCTGCGTGAGCATCGTTTACCCGTCTCTGTTCAGGAGTACCTCACCCTCCTGAGCACATTGAAAAGCAAAATCATGCCACCGTCGCTGAATGATTTCTATTATTTGGCGCGCCTGGTGTTGATTAAAGACGAAACGTTATTCGATCGCTACGATCAGGCGTTCGGCGCCTTCTATCAACAAATTGAAGCAGCCGTGCCAGTCGACAAAGAGATACCGCTCGATTGGCTCATCAAAGAGTTCCAGAAAAAACTCACGCCGGAAGAGAAAGCGGCCATTGAGAAACACGGCTGGGACAAGCTGATGGAGCTTTTCAAGAAAACGCTTGAAGAGCAAGACGAACGCCATGCCGGCGGCAGCAAATGGATTGGGACGGGCGGCACCTCGGCCTTTGGTCATGGCGGCTATCACCCCGAAGGCATCCGTGTAAACGGTCCGTCGGCTGGTAACCGCACTGCGGTCAAAGTGTGGGAGAAACGCGAATATCGCGACTACGACGATACGCAAGAGCTCGGCACACGCAATTTCAAAATGGCTTTGCGTCGTTTGCGACGATTCGCTCGCGAAGGTGCCGCGCTGGAACTCGACCTGAACGACACTATTCGCCAAACAGCTCGCAACGCGGGCTTGCTGGACCTGCAACTGGTTCCCGAACGGCACAACGCCGTTAAGGTACTCATGTTGCTCGATGTGGGCGGCAGCATGGACGACCACATCAAACAAGTAGAGGAACTCTTCTCTGCCGCACGCAGCGAATTCCAACACCTGGAGGTGTACTACTTCCACAATTGTCCATATGAATTCCTTTGGCAACACAATCATCGCCGGCACTCGGAACGAATTGAAACGTGGGATGTCATACGCAAATACAACGAAGACTGGCGGTTGATTATTGTGGGCGATGCAACGATGAGTCCGTACGAGATACTGACACCCGGCGGCTCGGCGGAGCATCACAACCGGGAAACAGGTGCCGCGTGGTTGCAACGCCTGCTGGATAATTGGCCCCGCTCGGTGTGGCTTAACCCGGAGCCCGAAGGTTATTGGCCCTACCGTCAGTCTATCGGCATTATCCGCGACCTTGTGCACAACCATATGTACGGGGTCACGGTCAGTGGTCTTGAACAGGCCATGCGACATTTGTCCAAGTAGCAACTCCAACGGTAAACCCAACTTTTCCAGCGCATGCAAACCTTAAATCGACGCCCCGCCTTTTCCTTCAGTTTCTTAAAGCAACCAAACCGCCTGCTGGCCATACTAGCCATGTTTTTACTCCCATGCTCATTTGCATGGGCACAAAACAGCCAAGTTGTTTTGCCTGAAGGCGTCACGGCCGGCCCTGTCGTAGAAGGCACCAGACAGTACACGCTGGAGAACGGGTTAACGGTGCTGCTTAGCCCTGATGCGTCCAAAGCCTCTGTCACCGTCAACATGACTTATCTGGTCGGTTCCCGTCACGAAAACTACGGCCAAACCGGCATGGCGCACTTATTGGAGCACATGTTGTTCCGGGGCACCCCAAGTCTACCCAACGCGCTGGCGGAATTCTCAAAACGGGGGCTGCGTGCCAACGGATCCACATCGAGCGACAGAACCAACTATTACGCCACCTTTGCATCCGACCCCGAACTGCTTGAATGGTATTTACGCTGGCAAGCCGACGTCATGGTTAACGCCACCATTTCACGCGCCGATCTCGACACGGAAATGACTGTTGTCCGCAATGAAATGGAGGCCGGCGAAAACAGCCCTTTCGAATCGCTCATGCAGAAAGTGCAATCGGCCGCCTACCAATGGCACAACTATGGCAACGACACGATTGGTGCACGATCCGACGTCGAGAATGTTGATATCGAGCAATTGCGCGCCTTTTATCGTCTGTACTACCAACCCGACAATGCTGTGCTGATCGTTTCGGGCCGCTTCGATCTGCAAAAGACCCTTGATCTGGTGACAAACGCATTCTCGGAAATTCCACGGCCAAAGCGCAGTCTTCCGCCCGAATACACCATAGAACCTGTCCAGGAAGGGGAGCAAGAGGTTATCGTACGCCGGCAAGGCGGCACGCCGCTGGTGCTCGCGCAATACCATATTCCGGCGGCAGCCAGCCCTGAATTCGTCGCCTTTGATCTTGGCGCCATGATACTGGCCGACACCCCCTCCGGACGCCTTTACAAGGCCTTGGTTCAGAAGGGCCTGGCAGCTCACAGCTTTGGTTTTGCAAGGCCTATGCGGCAGCCGGGCTATGCGCTTTTCGGGGCACAACTGGAAAACGGCATGAACCCAGACGAAGCGCTGATTACCTTGACCGAAACACTTGAAGACCTTGAAACCCAGCCATTCACCGACGAGGAGCTTGAGAGAGCACGAACCCAATGGATGACGAGTTGGGAACAAACCCATGCCGACCCGGCCTCGCTGGCTTCAGCGCTTTCTGAAAGTGCGGCATTAGGTGACTGGCGTTTGTTCTACTGGACGCGCGAACAAGCCGAAAAAGCAAATTTAAAAGCCGTCCAGGAAGTGACCTCGGCCTACCTGGTGCCTTCAAACCGCACCACCGGCCTGTATATTCCAACGGAATCAACCCAACGCGCCCCAAAACCGAAAGCAACGGATCCAGCCGCATTGCTGAAAGACTTTGAGGGGCGCGAAGTCCGCGATCCAACCGCGGCATTCGAAGCCTCTCCCCAGAATATCGACGCTCAAACCGTTCGTGAAACTTTGTCTTTGGACAATGGCACTATTGAACTTGCCTTACTGCCCAAACCCACCCGAGGCGACCGGGTTGAAGCTCGTCTATTACTTCAGGCAGGCAGCGCCGAAGACCTGAAAAACCTGCGTACTGTATCAAGCACAGCCGCCGCGTTACTGACCCGTGGAACAACCCAGTACACGCGCCAGGAAATTGCCGATCGCTTCGACCAACTGCAGGCACAGGTAGGCTTTGGTGGAGGCGGTAATCAAGTTGGCATCAATATCTCTGTACCCGGAAAGAATTTACCCGATGTCATAGAGCTGGTTGGCCACATTCTGCGCGAAGCCACCTACCCTGCCGAGGAATTGGATCGCTACAAAACCCAAGCTCGCGCCTCAATAGAAAGCGCAATGACACAACCCGGTTCGGTTGCATCTCGCACACTGGCGCGACACGACAACCCTTGGCCACCGTCTGATATTCGTTATGTGCCCACTTTCAAGGAGGCATTGGAAGAAATCAATTCACTGAGTCGCAATGCACTGGTCGACTTTCATCAACGCTTCTATGGGGCGGCCACACTACGTTTTAGTGCAGTTGGCTCATTTAACCCTCAAAATACGAAAAATGCGCTTTTACAGGCCTTCAAAAACTGGAAATCGGCCCCTGAATACAAACGCATTGAACAGCCTTTCCGCAAGGTGGAACCGGAACAATTCACCTTACACACACCCGACAAGGCAAACGCCGTTTTCATGGCGTTTCAACCATTAGAGGTTCAAGACGATGCCCCCGACTATACGGCCTTGTACGTGGCCAACTACATTCTAGGTGGGTCGTCGTCATCACGACTATGGTCTCGTATTCGCGTTGAGGAAGGTATTTCGTACGACGTAGGTAGCAGTATTGACGCCTCGGCGTTCGAGCCCAGCGGTGAATGGTCGCTATCGGCCATTCTGGCACCCGAAAACGCACAGCGTTTCAAACAGGCAATGAATGAGGAGCTTGAACGTGCAATACAGGATGGCTTCACGCAAGAAGAGCTTAACGAAGCTGTGCGTGCACTAATGAATCTGCGTCGTTTGAATCGCAGCAACGACGGCGTGCTTGCCAGTGTATGGCTGGACTACATGCAGGAAGGCAGAAGCTTTGCCTGGTCGGCCAAAATCGACAAAGAGCTTGAGGCCCTAACTTTGGAGCAGGTTAATGCTGCCGCCCGCAAATATTTCCAGCCTCAAGCCCTGAGTAGCGCCCTGGCGGGGGACTTCCCCAACCAGGCAAACGCCGAAACAAAACAAGGTGAATAAACCTTAACTAAAAAAGTTTTTTACCCGGTCTGTCCAGGAGTCGCTTTTGGGGGAGTGTTTCTCCCCACCCTGCGACAAAGACGCCTCGAACTGGCGCAACAGTTTCTTTTGCTCTTCGCTGAGTCGTACGGGCGTTTCCACTGCAACGTGGCAGTAAAGATCGCCGGGGTAGCTCGAACGAATACCTTTGATACCCTTACCGCGCAGACGGAACGTTTTACCTGTTTGCGTGCCCTCGGGAATCGTGATGGAACCTTTGCCGCTCAGTGTGGGTACCTCAACATCGCCCCCTAATGCAGCCGTCGTGAACGGAATCGTTAGTTCACAATGCAAATCCTCGCCGTCACGCTGGAAAATAGAATGCTGCTTAAGGTGAATTTCAACGTAAAGATCGCCGGGCGGCCCACCATTTACGCCGGGTTCGCCATTGCCGGCCGAACGAATTCGCATGCCGTCGTCAATGCCGGCGGGAATCTTGACTTGCAACGTTTTATTGCGTCGAATCCGGCCCACGCCATCGCATGCCACGCACGGATCCGTAATTTCCTTGCCGCTGCCATGGCACGTTGGGCAAGTTTGCTGCACACTAAAAAAACCCTGCTGCATCCGCACCGCGCCATTACCACCGCAAGTACTACATGTTTGCGGCTGAGTTCCCGGCTTGGCCCCTGAGCCTTTGCAAGTATCGCAATTTTCCCAGCTGGGTACCCGTATTTCAGTATCAAAGCCTGTAGCCGCTTGCTCAAGCGAAATTTCCAGGGTGTATTTCAGGTCGGCACCGCGATACACCTGCGGGCCGCCACGCCGGCCTCCGGCGCCACCAAAAATTTCGCCAAAAATATCACCAAAGGCGTCGGCAAAGCCTGCGCCACCCATACCGGCACCGCCCATGCCGGCACCAGCCGCATTCGGGTCGACACCGGCATGGCCGAATCGATCATATGCCGCTCTTTTTTCAGGGTCGCTGAGCATCTCATAAGCTTCTTTCGCTTCCTTGAATTTCTCTTCGGCCTCCTTGCTGTCGGGGTTGCGATCAGGATGATATTTCATGGCCAGCTTGCGGTAGGCCTTTCGTAATTCATCGTCGGTCGCATTTTTCCCTACACCCAGCACTTCGTAAAAGTCGCGTTTTGCCATATTTTCTTTGCGCCTGCTTGCGCTTAAATTGAATCAGTAATAAACAACAACGCCCGATTTCCGGCAAACACCAGAAACCGGGCTAAGAACCGCTAAAACGAGCCCTTACTTGTCGTCGCGCTTAACTTCTTTGAAGTCGGCATCAACGACGTTCTCGTCTTCCGGTTGCTGGGCGGTAGCCCCATCGGCACCTTGCTGAGCCGCTGCCTGAGCCTGCATATCGGCGTACATCTTTTCGCCAAGTTTCTGCGAAGCCGATGTCAGTGCCTCAACCTTGGCGTCAATCGCTTCCTTGTCGCCATCTTTAAGGACTTCTTCCACTTCCTTGATGGCAGCCTCAATGGCTTCCTTCTCGGAGGCTTCCAGCTTGTCGCCATACTCTTCCAGCGACTTGCGGGTGGAATGCACCAATGCTTCGGCCTGGTTTCGCGTCGTGGCCAATTCGGCTATACGACGGTCTTCTTCAGCATTTACCTCGGCATCTTTCACCATGCGCTCAATTTCGTCATCGGTTAGACCCGAATTGGCCTTAATGGTGATCTTGTTCTCTTTACCGGTACCCTTGTCTTTCGCAGACACATGCAAAATACCATTGGCGTCGATATCGAACGTGACTTCGATTTGCGGCACGCCACGCGGTGACGGCGGAATGCCTTCAAGGTTGAATTCACCCAGGCTCTTGTTACCCGCCGCAATTTCACGCTCACCCTGGAAGACCTTGATGGTTACGGCCGGCTGATTGTCGTCGGCAGTTGAGAACACTTGCGAGAAACGGGTTGGAATCGTCGTGTTCTTCTGAATCATCTTGGTCATAACGCCACCAAGCGTTTCAATACCCAGCGACAGCGGTGTCACGTCGAGCAGCAAAACGTCTTTGCGATCACCGGACAATACCGAGCCCTGAATGGCGGCACCAGCTGCAACCGCTTCATCGGGGTTCACGTCTTTACGTGGGTCGCGACCGAAGAACTCTTTAACCTTCTCCTGTACTTTCGGCATGCGTGTCATGCCGCCAACCAAAATCACATCGTGAATTTCGGAAACCTTGACACCTGCGTCTTTAATGGCAATGCGGCATGGCTCAATGGTGCGCTCGATGAGCTCTTCAACCAATGCCTCCAGTTTGGCGCGCGACAGTTTCAGGTTCAAATGCTTGGGACCTGAGGCGTCGGCGGTAATATACGGCAGGTTAATCTCGGTTTGCTGCGTGGAAGACAGCTCGATCTTGGCTTTCTCAGCCGCTTCTTTCAAGCGCTGCAAAGCCAAAACGTCTTTCGACAAATCAACCCCGCTTTCTTTCTTGAACTCATCGATAATGTAATCAATGATGCGCTGGTCGAAGTCTTCGCCGCCCAAAAAAGTATCACCGTTGGTCGACAGCACTTCGAACTGCTTTTCACCGTCGATATCGGCGATTTCAATGATCGAGACGTCGAACGTACCACCACCCAGGTCATAAACAGCAATTTTACGATCGCCTTTTTCGGTCTTATCCATCCCGAAAGCCAATGCGGCTGCAGTGGGCTCGTTAATAATACGCTTGACCTCAAGGCCGGCAATGCGACCGGCATCTTTGGTTGCCTGGCGCTGGCTGTCGTTGAAGTAGGCCGGCACAGTAATGACCGCCTCGGTGACTTCTTCACCCAGATAGTCTTCCGCCGTTTTCTTCATTTTGCGTAATACATCGGCCGACACTTGAGGAGGGGCCAATTGCTTGCCCTGCGCCTCAACCCAAGCATCACCGTTGTCTGCCTTGACGATTTTATAAGGCATCAGATCAATATCTTTCTGAACCGCCTTTTCATCAAACTTACGACCGATCAGGCGCTTGACCGCGTAAAGCGTGTTGGCCGGATTGGTGACTGCCTGACGTTTGGCGGGCGCGCCCACCAGAATTTCGCCGTCTTGCATGTACGCCACAATCGACGGCGTGGTGCGTGCACCTTCCGAATTTTCAATAATGTTGACCTTGCCGCCGTCCATCACAGCAACACAGCTGTTGGTCGTACCCAGGTCAATACCAATAATTTTGCCCATAATGTATCGCCTTAAAAATTGCGTTCAATTCAGTTGGAAACAAACTTGACTGATTCTTAAGTGGGGCCTGCCTTAAACTTTTCAAGGCATACCCCACAGAGTTTTTTTCTTTACGCCGTTAGTGCGCCTAATTATTGCGCCGGCTTGCCCGAAGACACCGCCACCAAGGCGGGCCTGAGCACGCGATCAGCAATCGTGTAGCCCTTCTGCAGCATTTGCACAACCGCGCCTTCCGGCAGGTCGGACGGAACCGAAGAAATGGCCTGGTGCAAATTAGGGTCGAACTTATCACCCTCTGCAGGCGCCACTTCCTTAAGCTGATTGCGCTCAAACGCGCCTACCAATTGTTTCAGCGTGGCTTCAACCCCCGACTGCCAAGCCTCGGGGGATTGATCTTTCAACCCAAGCGCAGCCTCAAGACTGTCTTTAACCGGTACCAGGCTTTCAGCGAATGACTCAATACCGAATTTACGCGCCTTGGCCACATCATCCTGAGCACGACGCCGGATGTTCTCGGTTTCCGCTTTCGCCCGTAAAAGTTCTTCGTAATACTGAGCCACCTGAGCCTGCGCCTCTTCAAGTTTGGCTGCCAACGCCTCGGCCGACTCCAGTTCAACGGCCGGCTCTGCATCGGCGGCACCCTCCCCTTCGGAAAGCACTTCATCTGCAGACTCCGAAGCTTTCGCAACCTGCTTATCGTCCTTGGGGTCAAGGGGCTCATTCTGTTTCGACATAACGACGCACTCCATTTGCATTTGATTCGATCAAATGCAAATGGGGGCAAGCGCCCCCATTTCAAGACATTGGTACAAATAACTTACGCCTTTTCCGACCACCCCGAAAGATGGCGACGCACAATTTGAGAAAGTGCCTCCACCCATTGGGCATCATCATTCAAACAGGGGATATATCTGAATGTCTCTCCGCCGGCATGCAAAAACGCCTCACGACACTCTTCTTGAATCTCTTCCAACGTTTCCAGGCAATCCGCCAAAAAACCGGGGCACATGACATCAATATGTTTTATGCCCTCCTGGGCCCACGCCTTCAAAGTGGGCTCGGTATAAGGCTGCAACCATTTTTCGGCCCCAAAACGGCTTTGAAACGAGACATAAACGCGTTCAGCGTCTTCCTGCGGCAAATGCGCCTTAATGGCGCGAACCGTATCCATGCAATCGCGATGATAGGGATCGCCTTGCAAAATGGTGCGCTGAGGCAAACCGTGAAAACTAAGTAATAAACGCTCCGGCTTGCCGTGCACATTCCAAAATGCAGTTAATTTGCTCACCAACGCCTGTATGTAGCCGGGATCATCCTGATAGCGTTTGATAAAGCGCAGTTCCGGCTGATTACGTAACCGGGCTGTGTAGGCAGTCACTGCATCGACCACAGTGGCGGTGGTACTGGCAGCATATTGCGGATACAAAGGAACAGTAAGAATACGTTCACACCCTTTTTTGCGCAGTGCGTCGATGCCCGCCTCTATGGAAGGATTTCCGTAACGCATTGCCAACATTACTCGAACATCAGCCCCCTCCATTTGCAGCGCTTTTTCAAGCCCGGTGGCTTGCGCCTGACTGTAAACCACTAACGGTGAGCCTTGCTCAAGCCATATCCCCCGATATCGCGGCACGAGCGTGCGAGGCCGCGTTCGCAAAATAATGCCGTGCAGGATAATGCGCCAAATCCATTGTGGAATCTCAATAACGCGCGGATCCGACAAGAACTGGGCCAAATAACGCCGAATCGCCGGCGCAGAGGGTTCATCCGGTGTACCAAGATTCACCACCAAAATACCGATCGGCCCAGACGGTCGTACCGGCGGTTGCGGGTCTAGTCCGTGGGGATCATGGGGTTCCGGATAATAGCGGGAAGGAAGTAAAGAAGGCATTGACGCCCTTGTAATCGGTTCAGGAAGAAGAATGATGGCTTAAAGCGTTAGATAACAATTTAGCCGTAATATCAACGATAGGGATAACGCGATCGTAAGCCATACGGGTTGGCCCGATTACGCCCAGTGTGCCCACGACTTTGCCGTCGATACCATAGGGCGCGGTGATGACGGAAACGTCTTCAAGCGGTACCAGTTGGGAGTCACCGCCGATATATATCTGCACGCCTTCGGCCCGGCTGGAGACATCGAGCAACTGAAGTAAATCGGTTTTTTTCTCGAACAGCGCAAACATGCGGCGCAGACGATCCATATCGGAGGCAATATCGGACACGTCGAGCAACTTTCTTTCACCTGAAATATAAACGCCGTCATCGGTTTCATCGGAAACGGTGCCCGCCTCAACCGCCTGTTGCATCAGCCGCGAAATATCTTCTTTCAAGGAGGAAAGCTCATCTTTGATGGCAAGCCGCACTTCGTTGAACGACTTGCCGGCAAAATGCTGATTAAAGAAATTACTGGCTTCTGTCAGTTCCTGATCGAGATAATCGCGCTGAACAAACAGAATACGATTTTGCACATCGCCATTCGGGGTAACGATAATCAGCAATACACGCCGCTCGGAAAGGCGAATAAATTCAATTTGCCGAAAAACCTGAGTGCGCCTGGGCGCCATCACCACACCGGCAAAGCGGGTTAAATTCGACAACAAAGTAGCCGCTGCATTCACCGTACGACTTGGATCGGTGACCGGCAACATTTCCTGGATTTGCGAAGGCTGAAGAATTTCAAAGCGTTGCGTGGCCAGCAAACGATCGACAAAAAGTCGGTAGCCCCTTGGCGTGGGCACACGGCCCGCCGAAGTGTGAGGGCTTTGAATCAGGCCAAGCTCTTCGAGGTCGGCCATGACATTGCGAATTGTGGCGGGCGATAGCTCGAACATTTTTGAAAGCGTACGCGAACCGACCGGCTGGCCATCGGCAATGTATCGTTCGATTAACGCTTTCAGCAGTGACTTCGCTCTGTCATCCATGTCCATGGTGATACCTTACACTCCAGCAAGACAAACTTGTCAACAGATCCGCCACAATAACAACGGACACGACCCTATAATAAATTGAACTCACCTAACTCATCATATACAAGGTATCGGCACAATGCATTTTAAAACCGTTGCGCTAATCGGGCGCTACCAAGACTCGGGGCTCGACGCACCACTGCGCAGGCTGGCCCGGCATCTTGAAAGCGCCGGATGCACTGTGCTGGTTGAGTCCGACACGGCAACCAATACCGGCGTTACCGAATTCAAGACGGCATCTTACGCTGAAATAGGCGAACATGCGGATCTTGCCGTCATCATGGGCGGCGACGGCACCATGTTGGGCGCGGGTCGTCTTTTGGCGCGCAGCAACGTCCCCCTTATCGGCATCAACCATGGGCGCCTGGGTTTCATTACCGATATTCCCATTCACACCGCCACCGATGCACTGAGCCAGGTTATTGGGGGGCACTACGAAATTGAAGAGCGGCTCATGCTTGAAGGCCGGGTCATGCGCGGCGACCAGGTCATGTTCTCGGGGGTCGCACTGAATGACGTTGTGATCAACCGCGCCGGTAGGGGCGGCATGATTGACCTGCGCGTTGAACTGGACGGAAACTTTATTTACAACCAGCGAGCCGACGGCCTAATCATTTCAACGCCCACGGGCTCAACCGCTTATGCCCTGTCGGCCAATGGGCCCGTTCTGCACCCGCAGTTGCAAACCATCCTGCTTGTTCCAGTCGCCCCACAAACCTTATCCAACCGGCCGATCGTCATTCCCGACAGCGGCGTCCTTAGCATGACAGTAACTGCCCTGGGGCGGGTAGAATCCGGTGCCAGCGTGCATTTCGACATGCAGGCCTGGTCTGAGTGCCAACCGGGCGACAGAATCGACGTACAGCGCTCCAAAGACAACGTTCGTTTCGTGCACCCCCTGGGCTATAGCTTCTTTTCAACCCTGCGGCGCAAGCTACTTTGGAACCAAATCCCCCAGCTTTCCAACGAGGGCGAATAATTTATGTTGCGCACCCTGCACCTTCGGGATTTTGTCATTGTTGATCAGGCCGAATTGCATTTTGACGCCGGTTTTACGGTATTTTCCGGTGAAACCGGCGCAGGCAAATCGATTCTTATCGATGCGCTTTCCCTGGTATTGGGCGCGCGCAGCGATGCCCGCTTTGTTCGCGAAGGCTGTAAACGTACCGACATTAGCGCACTTTTCAGTGCGCCGGAAACTTTAGCGCAATGGCTGGAAGAACAAAGCCTGGAAACGGACCACGACGAACTGGTGCTGCGGCGCGTAATCGACCAGCAAGGCCGCAGCAAAGCCTACATAAACGGTATTCCGGCCACGCTGGCTCAATTAAAGGAACTAGGCGAACACCTTGTCGACATCCACGGCCAGCATGCCCACCAAAGTCTTTTGCAACCTGCCAGCCAACGCGCACTGCTCGACACGCAGGGGGGCCATATCGCCTTGGCGCAAGAGGTGCAACAACACTGGCAACACTGGCAAACGGCAAAACGACACCTCGCGCGGGCGCTTGAGCAAACCGACAAGCTCAACGAAGAGCGCGACCGTCTGGAATGGCAAGCCTCCGAGTTGGAGCGCCTGGACCTGCAACCGGGGGAATGGGAAACCTTAACCACTGAACATCATCGCCTGGCTCATGCGCAGTCTTTGCTCGAAAACGCCAATCGCGCGCTGGAAGCACTCGACAACGACGACCAGGGGGCGCGCCACTTTCTGAATATGGCCGCACAACAAATGGAACACATGCTGCGTCACGACGAGGCCGTGCGTAGCTTGTACGAGACACTGGAATCAGCGCGTATTGCCACGGCGGAAACTGTTTCCGACCTCAATGCCTATCTTGACCGCATTGACCTGGATCCAGAGCGGCTGGCGCAAGCGGAACAGCGCATGTCCGCCATTTTCGAACTGGCCCGCAAGTTTCGGATCGAGCCCGAGAATATTCCAGAGTTCCAGGCCGACATTGCACAAAAGTTGCGCGAAGCCAGTGCCAACGCCGACATTTCTCATCTTCAACAAGACGTCGACACCTATTATCAGAAATATTTAAAAGCCGCCAAAGCACTCTCCAAAGCACGGGCGAAAGCGGCCCAAACCATGTCCGGGCAAGTAACCGATGCCATGCAAACATTGGCCATGAAAGGCGGGTGCTTCGAAATTGGCCTGAATAATGGCGGCGAAAATGCTCACGGGCTTGAAAACGTCGAATTTTTGGTGGCGGGCCATACAGGCGCCACCCCGAGGCCTTTGGCCAAGGTGGCATCCGGAGGGGAATTGGCGCGTATTTCGCTGGCACTATCGGTTATCGCGAGCCAGGCTGCACGCGTCCCCACCCTGATATTCGACGAGGTCGATAGCGGTGTGGGTGGGGCCGTGGCTGAAGTCGTGGGCCAGTTATTGAAATCGCTCGGACAACAGCACCAGGTTTTATGCGTAACGCATTTGCCGCAAGTGGCAGCGTACGGCCACCATCACTATCGCGTCAGCAAAAAGGTCATACAAAACAAAACCAAGTCGACCATTGAGTTGCTGGCTCCCACCGACCGGGTCGACGAAGTAGCCCGGATGCTGGGGGGGCTGGAAATTACCGACACCACCATTCGTCATGCCAAAGAAATGCTGGCACGCTAACCGGGGACCCCGGATTTATTTGCTATTGCACTCTTTGCAAATGCCGTACAGCATCATGGTGTGACTTTCCAGGGTGAACTTCTTTTCCTTGGCAATAATATGCTGGCGCTTCTCAATTTCAGGGTCGGTAAACTCGAGCACCTTGCCGCAACTAGTGCAAATAAGGTGATCGTGGTGGTCGCCGTCGTTCAGCTCAAACACCGCTTTACCGCCGTCGAACTGGCTGCGGGACAAAATACCTGCCTGCTCAAACTGGGTAAGCACCCGGTAAACCGTAGCCAGGCCGATATCCACGTCTTCCGCCAACAATGCACGATAAACATCTTCGGCGCTATGATGACGCTGGTCGGACTTACGGAAAACATCAAGGATTTTCAGGCGCGGGAACGTCGCCTTCAAACCCATGCTCTTTAATTCATTTTGATCATTCATGTGATAAATCCCGGGCAAAAAGACGGAAATCCGTAGGATGACACGGCAAAAAAACGCCGAATCTCGAGTAACGCTATCATTGCATTTATTGTTAAGCCTTTATCATAACGGTTTTATTCATTTGAATAACAGGGGCAATTCGTGGTAACCACTGTCAAATCCTTCTTTAGAACCTGGCGCAGCAGCCTTGCCATCGGCTTTTTGGCCATTTCACTCTCTGCGTGCGGCGGCACAAAATGGGGTTTTCCCTACCGGGCCGACGTACAGCAAGGAAACTGGATCACCGCCGAGCAAGTCGCCCGACTGGAACAGGGCATGACACGCGAACAGGTGCGTTTTGTGCTGGGCACCCCGATTTTGCAGGATATTTTCCGCACCAACCGTTGGGATTATGTGTTTTACAACCAACCAGGTTACGGCGAACCGGAAGAACGCCAATTCACTGTGTGGTTCGAAGGGGATGTCCTGGTTCGCTGGGGGGGTGATAAACAACCAAACCGCCAGCCATTTCAGTCCAACGACACCGGTAGCGTCGACGAAACGGAAGCCCGTGCGGCTGAACGCGAAGACGACACGGCAACCGAAAACACATCTCGTGAAGAGCAGGTGGGCCCGGATACCGATATCGGCATTAACGTAGAACAACCCCAACGCCCGCAAATCCCTGGGCAAACCAATACTGAACCACTCCGCTAAAAGGAAACCCATGCGTATCGCCATTGCAGGAGCTGACGGCCGAATGGGCCGTATGCTGACTGAAGCCGTCATTCAATCCCCCGACCTTACCCTGAGCGTCGCACTCGACCGCCCCGGCGCGGCGTGCCTTGGTCAGGATGCGGGGGGGGGCCTGGGGCATACAACGGGCGTTCTCATTACCGACGATCTCGACGCCCTGGCAAATGCCGATTGCTTAATAGACTTTACCCGGCCTGAGGGCACGCTGACCCATCTGCAGGCCTGCATCAAGCACAACGTGAAGTGTGTTATTGGAACCACCGGATTTGATACCGAGGGCAAACAAGCGATTCAGGCCGCCGGCCAAAAAACCGCCATTGTCTTTGCATCCAACATGAGCATTGGTGTGAATGCCACATACAAACTATTGGAAATGGCCGCCCGGCTGCTGAACGATGGCTATGATGCCGAGATATTCGAGGCCCACCATCGCAATAAAGTCGACGCACCGTCAGGTACCGCTATTTCAATGGGTGAAACAATCGCGCGCACTTGGGGCAAAAAACTCGACGATGTGGCCGACTGGGCACGACACGGGCACACCGGCCCACGCAAAGACGGCAAAATCGGCTTTTCAGTACTGCGCGGTGGGGACATTATCGGTGATCACACCGTTTACTTTTGCGGCGACGGTGAACGCATAGAGATCTCACATCGTTCCAGCAGCCGAGCCACGTACGCGCAAGGCAGCCTGCGCGCGGCTCGCTATCTCGCCCGCAAGGAATTCGGGCTGTTCGACATGCAAGACGTCCTGTCGGTGTAACGTAGTTCGGTATTTCCGCCGGCGTGTATAACGTACTTCAAACGACGTTTACAGGCTCCTGCTCCAGGTCAACACCATAACGCAGGCGAATATCCTTACGTATTTCATCGGCCAGATAACGCACCTCAAGCGCGCTTGCCTGGCCATGATTAACCAACACCAGCGCCTGGCGGCCATGTACCCCTACATCCCAGATGCGCTTGCCCTTCCAACCGGCACGGTCAATTAACCAGCCGGCAGCCAGCTTCATGCCACCTTCCGGCATGGCATAGGCAATGACATTGGGGTGACGACGTTTGATCTCCTCAAACTGGGCGGCACTCACAACCGGGTTCTTAAAGAAACTCCCTGCATTACCCAGAACCGCCGGATCGGGTAACTTCTTGCGCCGGATTTCACACACCGCCTCAAACAGGGCATGCGCGGTTACAGCGCTACCCATTGCCTGCAGCCCTTCGTGCCGGGCCAAATCGGGATAACCCAATGTTGGCCGCCATTCGCGCGGCAAGAAAAACTGAACTGACAAAATGAGCCATTTGCCCGGCGCCGACTGTTTAAAAAAACTATCGCGGTATGAAAAACGGCATGCTTCACGGGTAAAACAAACCTCTTCGCCACGCGCCATATCCCACGCCCGTACCTGATGCACAAACTGATCAAGCTCAACCCCGTAAGCGCCGATATTCTGAACCGGCGCGGCACCCACCGTACCCGGAATCAACGCCAGATTTTCCAACCCGAACCAGCCCTGATCAAGACAATAACGCACAAAGTCGTGCCAATTTTCTCCGGCCTGTGCTTGCACCAGATAACCTTCTGTTGACGCTTCGAGCAGGCGGATTCCCTTCGTTGCAACATGAACCACCAAGGCTTTCACATGCGGCGCCATCACCACGTTGCTCCCACCACCCAACACAAACACCTGCCTGCACTGGCCCGTAAGCTGAGTAATTGCAGGCAATTGCGCGCGATCGGTAAAGCGAACATAAGCATGTGCTTTAGCCTGCAAGCCAAAAGTATTAAGCGCAGTAAGATCTTGCGCGCAAGGAACGACTGAGTTCAACGGCACTGTTTGTGTCATGTACTAAAACTGCCATATGCGATAAACAACAGCCTGTATTACACCACGTTGAAATAAAAAATATGTTATTATCTTGTTCTTTCGCAGCTAGGAAAATTTTTCGCCCAGCAAAGAAACAGCCGAAGCTGTTAAGTTGCCCAAGTAAAAAATTTCATATATACTGCGAAGCTTCTTGAAACAGGCAACACGGGTTTTAAGAACAGAAAGCAGTGCTTTTTTGCGGGAATAGCTCAGTTGGTAGAGCGCAACCTTGCCAAGGTTGAGGTCGCGAGTTCGAGACTCGTTTCCCGCTCCAGATACCTAAAGGGAAGCCCACAACGCTTCCCTTTTTTACGTACAATGTAACGTGTACGTTCCCCACGGCGCAATGGCAGAGTGGTTATGCAGCGGATTGCAAATCCGTGTACCCCGGTTCGATTCCGAGTTGCGCCTCCAGTACTTATCCCCATCAATTACGCCAAGTGCTAACATGCTTGCATGGACAAACGCGTTCTTGAAGCAATGGCCCGCTGGCCAAGTGTACCCGACGTTTATGGCTGGCTTTCCTTAACGGAAACCGGTAAGTGGCGCCTGCATCCAAAAGGCGATGCCACCCAAGCCGACACGCCCGGCGAATCAATTACAAATACGCAAATTATTGGTTTCATCAATCGTAACTACACACACCGCGATAACGGCCAATGGTATTTTCAGAATGGGCCCCAAAAAGTGTATGTACGTCTTGATGCCGCGCCCTACATTTTTCACACAAACGAAACCGGCGCTCTCACAACACATACCCAACAAGCAGTTCAGCATATTCAGGCCTGGTGGCTTGACGACGCCGGCAAGCTTTACGCCCAGACAGAGCATGGCCCCGGCCTGATCGCCGGCCGTGATACGCTGGCCGTACTGGAGCAACTGCATACCGCCGATGGTCAAAGACTAACCGACTGTCCCGAACGCATTCCTCAAGATACGTCAACCACATTATTGTTAAGTAGCGCTTTACAATCCGTCGCAGAGAATACAGTACCATTGCGATACTGTCCGGCACCCAGGCTAGAGGCGCAACTTGGTTTTGTGCGACTGCCGGCCTTAGGCTATGCTTAACTGAATCGCGCACTCCCAGCGTCCATAACAATTCAACGTTTTATGACTACTCAACCGTCCTCGTTCTATTTCCCCGCGCCGCGGTCACAAAAGTTCTGCAGCCAGTGCGCAACCGAAATCTCCTACATTACGCCACCAGATGACAATCGTTTACGCGCAGTGTGTCAAAGCTGCGGTGCGGTTCATTATCAGAACCCGCGCAATGTCGTGGGGGTGTTACCCATTTTCAATGACAAAATCCTGCTGTGCCGTCGCGCCATTTCACCCCGATACAACAAATGGACGCTACCAGCCGGCTTCATGGAGCTGGGCGAAACAACGGCACAAGGGGCAATGCGGGAAACTCAGGAAGAAGCGGGCGCACAAATTGAACTTGGCCCACTTTATACCGTTATCAATGTGCCTCATGCCGAACAGGTCCACTTCTTCTATTTGGCAAAAGTGTTAAGTCCTGAACTGGCACCCGGACCCGAAAGCTTGGAGGCAGGTTTTTTCAGTCCGGAAACTATCCCTTGGGATGAGCTGGCCTTTCGCACCGTTATAACAACGCTGGAACACTATCTGGATGATAAGAAAAACGGCGTTTTCGACTCGCCTCACAAGAAACCGCCGGTTCATCATTACGACGTTCCCCTTCCAATGCACGATTTTTAGCGCATGAATTGGTTATTGCATCTGCATTAAGTCATCGGGCCCCAGCGTGTCGTCTATTTTTTGGATAAAACCCGACCAACCCTTACCCGACCCGACAACCGCGCCAGCCGACGGTTTGCTGGCTGCGGGTTACGACTTAAGTATTCAGCGCCTCCATGAAGCGTACTCAAAAGGGATTTTTCCCTGGTTCAGCGATGGCGACCCTGTTTTATGGTGGAGCCCCGACCCGCGCATGGTTTTGCCTTGTGCCGACCTTAAAGTGTCGCGCTCATTGGAAAAAAAGCTCAAACCAATACAGCAAACGGAACAGCAACTAAACGCGCCCTTTCGCATTACTGCAAATATGACCTTTGAAGCGGTCATGGATGCCTGCAGCCAACCACGCGGCGGGCAGCCTGGCACCTGGATATCACCCTGGATCAAGGACGTTTACACAGAGTGGCATCATGCGGGCTTTGCCCATAGCATTGAAACCTGGCATGAAGGGAAACTGGTGGGCGGTTTATATGGGGTAAGTATAGGGGGCTGTTTTTTTGGCGAATCGATGTTCACACGAGTCAGCGATGCTTCCAAACTTGCTTTGGTTTACCTGACCCGTTTTCTAAAGAACCACGGCGTTGAGCTAATCGATTGTCAACAAGAAACAACGCATCTGGCCAGTTTGGGCGCCAAGCCCATTTCACGCGCCCACTTTCTGCAAGCATTAACCAAAACCCTCGGGCGTCCAGCGCCCCCCTGGCAGTCGGGCCAGCTTTTACAGCACGGGGTGTTTGCACAGGGAGCAACAAACCCGCCATAATATCCGTGCCGACATTTGTTTGCATATTATTTATGAGCGACCCCGCCGACCTCAAATGCCACAGCCTGCAGTTTTACGCAACGGCCTCTTACCCCTGTAGTTATTTATCGGGTCGCGAGGCGCGATCGCAGGTTGCTGCCCCGATGCATCTCATTACCAGCAATATGTACTCACGCCTGGTGGAACAGGGGTTTCGGCGCAGCGGCTTGTTTACTTACCGGCCGCATTGCGACAATTGCCATGCATGCAAGCCTATCCGTCTCGACGTCGCTGCGTTTTCGCCCAATCGCACCCAGAGGCGCATTTGGAAACAGCATCAAAACCTGCGTACATGTACCCAGCCTCTTGCATTCAAGCCGGAACATTTTTCACTGTATCAGCGCTATATCCAGGCGCGCCACCACGACTCCGGTCTGGATGACGACAGCGAGGCGCAGTACAACCAGTTTTTACTGACCAGCCGGGTGAGCTCATCACTTGTCGAATTCCGTGAGCCGGCCGGCGGGCAACTCATGATGATCTCGATCATCGACATCCTCGACAACGGCTTGTCGGCGGTTTACACCTTCTTCGAGCCTGAAGCGCAAGGCAGCCTGGGAACGTACGGCATTCTTTGGCAAATTGAACGTTGCCGCGCGCTTCAACTACCGTGGCTTTATCTTGGATACTGGATTTCCGAAAGCCGTAAAATGGCATATAAATCCCAATTCCACCCCCATCAAATCTATGTCAATGGCCGGTGGGTTAACCCACACCAGTTAATCTGAGTTTTCATGTCGTTTCTTTTCAATTCTTATGCGCTGGCGCGCCCGGCTCTGTTCTCGCTCGATGCCGAACAGGCCCATGAACTTACCCTGAACGCTTTACAGAAGGCTTACGACTGCAACCTGACACGCAGGCTAGTGGAAAATCGGCCGGCCTTGCCATCGACGCTAATGGGGTTGAAGTTACGCAACCCTGTAGGTCTGGCGGCCGGGCTCGACAAAAACGGCGCCCACATTGACGCGTTGGGCAATCTTGGATTCGGTTTTATCGAAGTCGGAACCGTGACCCCAAAACCGCAAAGTGGCAACCCCAAGCCCCGATTATTCAGGCTACCCGAAGCCCATGCGCTGATTAACCGCCTGGGGTTTAATAACGACGGCCTCGACATATTCCTGGAAAATGTACAGAAAAGTCACTGGCGGTCCGAGGGCGGCATATTAGGTTTGAATATTGGCAAGAACGCCACAACCCCCATCGAGAACGCTGTAGACGACTACCTGATTGGTTACCACGGCGTATATCCGCATGCCGATTACGTTACGGTGAACATCTCATCGCCCAACACCCAGAATTTACGCGCATTGCAAGAAGCAAGCGAACTTACCGACTTATTGTCGCAGTTGCAAACAGCCAGAAAGGAACTGGAAGACAAACACCAGAAACGTGTTCCGCTCGTTGTTAAAATCGCACCCGACCTTTCTGCAGAACAAGTCGACGCCATCGCGGCGGTTCTTCAACGCTATGGTGTAGACGGCGTCATTGCAACCAACACCACCTTAAGTCGTGATGCCGTTACAGGTATGCCTCACGCAAATGAAACGGGCGGCCTGTCGGGGCCGCCCGTTCATGAACTCTCTTTAGCCGTCATTTCCCGCTTGCGCCAACAGCTAGGCAAAGAATTTGCCATTATTGGTGTCGGCGGCATACTGGGTTCCCAGCAAGCACGCGAGAAAATCGAGGCAGGTGCCAACGCGGTTCAGCTATACACCGGGCTTATCTACAAAGGCCCGGCACTGATTACTGAATGCGTTCAAGCGTTGCGTGGCCAAAACCTGGCAGGTTAACCACGCATCGCCGGCGGCAGCCCGCTAATTACGACGCGCTACGTGCGCGACTTGTTGCTTTCTTGCCTGCTTCAGCAGCTTCAGTTGCCGCCTTCAAGCTGGCATTGGTTGCAGCGGTGATGTTCGACTGCGCAGCATCGGACGCTTGCTTGGCTGCCTTGGTTGCAGTTTCATAAGCATTCGTTGCACTAACCACTGACGACTTCATCAATGCAATGGCGCTTTCAGAACCGGTAGGAGCAGTTTTTGCAAACTCCTCAATGGCGTCATGCAATTGCTGCTGGCTTTCATTAACCTGCTCTTCAGTGAGCTTGGTTAAGTCGGCCTGAACCGAAGTGAAAATGTCGTATACATGTTTGCTGTAAGCCACTGCCTTGTCGGCATTGGGTTGCATTGCATTGCTGGTGAAAGCAACTGCGTCCTGGGGGTCTTTCAATTCGATAGCCTGCTGTGATGCACGGGCAACGTCATCGAAAGTTGCTTTCCAGACTTTAAGATTCAGATCAACCAGTTTTTCAAAGCCGCCGAAGATTGAACCCTGAGCAGCCAGGATCTTGTCGAGCGACGCTTTCTGGTTAGCATAAATAGATTGTGGAATTGCGCTCATGGTGTTTCCTTTAAAAGGTTAAATATTGCACTGCACAATTTCAATTTAACCTTAAAAAACAACCATGTCAATACTTTTTTGATGCGTTGCAATATAACCGTGTTCGCTCACGCATGCCACGCTTGCTCAAGACGCACCCCTTCGTAACCCAACGCCTCTGAAATGCGTCCGGCCGTTTCAATTAAGGCTGCGATCCAATCATCGTGCATACGCTCCGCAGGCGCGGAAATGGATAAACCGGCCTGCAAGTTACCCGCATCGTCATAAATACCGGCGGCAATGCATCGCACGCCCAACTCCAACTCTTCGTTATCGCGGGCATAGCCGGATCGCCTGATACCAGCCAACTCTTGCTCAAGCAATTCGGCATCGATGATGCTGTTAGGAGTAGCACCCGCCAGCCCCGTACGTGCCACATAAGCCTTAACTTGCCGCACATCGCTAACCGAAAGAAATAACTTGCCGGTCGAGGTTAAATGTAACGGTGCACGCCCACCAACAGCACGAACAACCTGCATGCCCGAACGTTCGTTCCAGGCGCGCTCGATATATAAAATTTCGTCGTTCTGCCGCACGGCCAGATTAACCGTTTGGCCGGTAAGCTTATGCAACTCTCTCATGGGCTCAAGCGCCACCTGGCGCACATTCAGACGACCTTTCACCAAGGCACCCAGCTCCAGCAACCGCATACCTAATTGATACAGGCCACTATCAACTCGTTCAACATAGCGACCGGCCACGAGGTCATTCAAAATTCGATGCGTTGTTGACGTATGCAACCCGGTTCGCGCCGCCAGGCTTTTCAGCGCAACGGGTTCCGCTTGATGCGCCAAGACGTCGAGCAACAGCATGGCTCGCTCTAAAACTTGAATGGAAATCGGTGAAGAATTGGCTGAAGCGCGCGATTCGGACATGATATGAGTTAACCAATGAAAATGATGCACTGCGACATTATCATATTATGAAATTATGCCGTGACTGTGCAAGTTTTTTCAAGCACGGTACTCACAACCCGCCTAAGGTGTCAGCGACCCACCTGCTTCTATAGCGGCTTGCCGCAAATACGCGAGCGCTTCAGAAGCAGCCTGAGGCTCACCTTTGACCCCTAAGTCGATGTGCGAACGCCCGTTCCCCATACTGGGCAGACTAAAAGCCTTTACACCCGGCCAACGACGTTCCAACTCCTCCAAGGCGGGGGTAATTCGGGATTCCGGCAAGCTGTAAACCAGAAACGAATGTTCAACGCGCGGGGTTTGATGGTGCAATTGACGATAACGATGATCCAGTGTCCATTCCATCATCGGCCATGCCATGACCGGGAAGCCGGGCATGAAAGTATGATTTGAAATGAAAAAACCCGGAATTTTGTTATATGGGTTCGGCACAATTTCCGCCCCCACTGGAAATACACCCATTTGCAGACGCTGTTTGTTTTCCGGCAAGCTCATATCGGCACTCCCGTTACCTTTCGCCGCCATTTCCGCGCAACGTTCTGAAATCAGGCGCTCTGCCTCAGGGTGCAAGGCCAAATCGACCCCCAAGGCTTCGGCCGCCGATTGGCGCGTTTGGTCGTCTGGGGTTGCGCCAATCCCGCCGCAGCAAAAAACCACGTCGCCACTGGCAAAACTGCGCTTGAGCGTTTGCACAATAGTGGGGCGATCATCAGACACCAATTCGACACCGCCCAGTTGTAAACCGCGCTGCCCCAACAATTCAATGAGCTTGGGCATGTGTTTGTCTTGCCGCCGCCCCGAGAGAATTTCATCGCCGATGATAATCAGCCTTATTTTTGTTGTACTCATTACCCGCTTCAACCTCGTTCGTGTAAATAATTAAGCCTCAACCACCGTTTCTTGTCGCATATTTTCAAGCGCGCTCAAGCTGAAATGCGCAAACGCCAGCGCGGAATAAACCGGTAGCACAAGCCAGGCCGGTGGAAACAAATTAATGAGTGACATAATGCCGCCCAAAATCCAGTATTCCCGACCATGCCGACGCCAAAGCAAACGACGCTCCTGAGGGCTGGCATGCTCCAGCACGGAATCGACCCGTAACATACGGGTAAACGCAAAGGCCCACCAAAAAACGGGCAACAACACCGCAAACGGCGGAATCAACCACAAAGGCATGGTAAGCAACCAGCCAATCACAAACAATCCCCCCACCCACACAGCGTTCCAAACACCCTGAACGGCAATGACACTACCCTGCCGGCGCAAACCCTGATACTGACGCCGCTCCAAATGGCGAAGTACGATAGGCATGACGAAAATGGCGGCAATGACCAGGCCCAGGATGCCGGACAACGGCAATAAAATCACAACCGCGAGCAACGGCACCATATACAGCTTGATGGAAAACAGGCCGATAGCCAGCATCCACTGGTCAACTGTGTTCACGACGCCCCATTGGGCCATCTCGGAATTCAACCAGCCGGTGAGCGGCTCCCAAAAAGCCCAAATCAGAATTATTGCGCCCAAAAGCGCAATAATGAACGGCAGAAACAGGGCCAACAGCATCTTCGGGTGAAATTGGGATACCAGCGCCCGTTTCATCGCCTCGACCACCGCGTTCATACCCCGATTTCCAGGACCGTTCCGATTGACAACCACTACATTGGGATCATTCATGCATCAACCTTTTTACTGACATTGGTCTATCATAATCAAAAGCCTATTCTTTTTGTGTCCGCTAACCATTTCATCGCGTTTCATGTCTTTTTATCTGCTCCCCAACGACCTTACCTCATTGCAAACGGCCTTTGCATCCGAATCAATAGATAAAGGGGTTTCCGTTATTTGCTACTGCGCGGAGTGGTGTGATACCTGCCGACAGTATTTGAATGATTTTCGCGCCCTGGCCGCACAATGGCCCACCCACACTTTTATATGGGTGGACATCGAAGAAAATCCGGAGTTGCTTGATGAGGAAGACGTTGAAAACTTTCCCACCGTCCTGATTCAGGACGATAGCGGCAATCGTTTTTTCGGGCCCTTGTTGCCCCACATTGGGCATTTGGAAACGCTGCTGCGCAAAGCACCCGAGCTACCTGCGTCGCAATCAGGCCCAGGGCCGGTTGCCTCGTTGGTGAATAACTAACGCCCACCCAACAAAACACCTACCGATTTACGGGTATTTTTAGTATCGCTGGTATGAGTGGGTAAACGTGGCTTGGCTTCAACGTTTGCGGCAACATACGGGCGTGAGAAAAAATCATCCACCGGTGCACGGGAGCGGCTAGTGTCACGATGGCGACCACGGCTCTCGTATGCAGGAGACGGAGAAGAAGATCGACGCGCTGGCTTCGGCAAGTCCAAGGTGCCGCGTAGAATTTTCGTTTTGATCAGCTTTTCAATATCAAGCAAAAAGCGTTCTTCATCAGGAGCAAAAAGCGCGATGGCCTCGCCCGACGCCCCGGCACGTCCGGTACGTCCGATGCGATGCACGTAATCTTCCGCGTTGTAGGGTAAGTCGTAATTAATAACACAAGGCACGCCTGCAACGTCGAGCCCGCGCGCCGCGACATCCGTGGCCACGAGAACCTCAAGCTTACCCGCCTTGAACGCTTCAAGCGCCTTCATGCGCTCAAGCTGACTTTTGTCGCCATGGATGGATTCTGAGCGAATGCCGTCAAGATCGAGCTGCCGCGCCAAACGACTGGTGCCGATTTTCGTATTACAAAACACAATGACCTGATTCAAGCCGCGCGACTTCACAAGGTGCGTCACTGCCGACCGCTTGTCGTTCCCCCCCAGCGGATAGGCAATTTGCGTTACATTTTCCGCTGTCGCATTACGCGCAGCAACCTCAATTTCAATAGGATCTTTCAACCAACTGCGACCCAGCTTGCGAATCTCATTGCTGAATGTGGCGGAAAACAATAGCGTTTGACGCTGCGCAGGCAACAGGCGCACGATACGATCGAGGTCAGGCAAAAAACCCATATCCAACATTCGATCCGCTTCGTCGAGCACAAGAATGCCGACCTGACCAAGGTTCACGTTCTTTTGTTCCACATGGTCAAGCAAACGACCGGGCGTCGCAATTAACACCTCACAACCTCGACGCAATGCATCGCGCTGGGGGTTGATATCGACCCCACCAAACACGACTGCAGAACGCAGCGGTGTTGAAGCACCGTATGTTGAAACGTTGTCGGCAACCTGATCGGCCAATTCGCGCGTAGGCGTTAAAACCAACGCCCGAACCGGGTGACGCGCCGGCGATGCGCTGGAATTTGCAACCGACATAAGACGATGCAAAATAGGTAATGTGAATGCAGCTGTTTTGCCTGTGCCGGTTTGAGCCGCACCCATTACATCGCGGCCTTGCATTACAACGGGTATGGCTTGCGCCTGAATCGGAGTGGGGGAAGTGTATCCCGTTGCTGCTACCGCTTTAAGGATGTCGGCATGCAGTCCGAGCTCGGAAAAAGTCTGAGGTGTAAGATCTGAAATAGTGGTATCTGCCATCGAAATCGGGTTATGCCGCACGGCAAATTAATGCGCCCATGCGGATTTAAAACACATCTATTTTAACGCAGGCGGACGTACAGGTCGAAATGCGGCTTCGATAACCGGGCGAAAGTGTCGTTAAATATCCACGACTTAGCGTTATCGAACCACTTTTCGCCTCGCCTAGCCCAATAGCGCGCGGATTACCCAATACGCCACCATGCCACTGACCATAACCAACACCGCACTGCGAGTACGCAAATAAACCAGCACCGCAACCAGCACCGCCAGCATTTTAAGGTCTACAAAGGCAGCCGCACCTTCCCCCCAAGGCAAAACCTCAGGCACTACAATGGCTATTAGCGCGGCCGGCGGCGCATAACGCAGCGCACGTCGAATGCCGTCGGTTAAGGGCAGATAGTCACCAAACAAAAAATATCCGGCTCGCGTAATCAAGCTGCATAACGTCAAAAATACAATGACGGCCAAAATGTAAGCGTCAGTCCCCGGTTCAAACATGACGCCCTCCTTTAGTACGATCACGATGCTTTTCGGCCATAACACCCGCCACAATTCCACCTATAACGGCAGCGGCCAGCCCCAACCGCAGTGGCAACGGCTGCCCTACCCAGGCAATACAACCCGCCACCACCAGCGCAACCGCCATGGGGATATTTTTCACCAGCGGAACGGTAATGGCCAGCAATGCCAACGTGGCGGCAAACTCGAGCGACCACGACTGAGGAATGATCGCACCCAGATAAATACCGGCAATCGAGGCAATCTGCCAGGAAATCCAGCCGGGAACGATCACCCCAAGATAAAAATAGAGTTGATCCCGGGTCCCCCGCTTTTTCGCATCACCGTAGCGCGTCATGAATAAAACAAAAACCATGTCGCTGGACCAATACCCCAACCCCAAGCGTTGCAGAAAAGGGTAACGGCGAAAATACGGTTGCAATGCGGCGCCGAAAATGACAAAACGAATATTTACGACGCAACCGGCCAAAAAAATCAACCAGACCGGTGCACCGGCAACAATCAGCGGCAAAGCAGTGAGCTGCGCGGAACCCGCGTACACAAACAATGTCATCAAGGTCGCCATCACCTCGGACATGCCGCTTTTGATCATGGCAATGCCGGTCACAAAACCCCACAAACTTGTCGCAACCATGGTAGGTGCAACCTGACGAAAACCCGTGTTGAAACTATGCCAGGCGCGTGCCTGCTTGATGGGCACCGAATGGCTGGACGGCAAAGACAAGGCAAAACCCCGTTATAAAATATGTCAGCATGCTGACAGTTAATGCTGAAACGACAAATGATATCCGACTCAACCAAGTTTGTTGAGTCATTCTGCGTGAATGCCCGCAATTGGTACAATGCCGCCATTCGGTATTCTTCTATTCAGGAACCTTCATGAATCGCGCAGAAGACAAATCTGTTCCCCATGGTGACGTCATCGAGGTCGATGCCTCCGACCTGCCGGTATATTGCCCCGGGCCCAAGGCACCGCTGTGGTCAATGCATCCCCGGGTTTATATCGAAGTGGCCAAATCCGGTCAGGGCGTTTGTCCTTATTGCAGCGCAACCTACCAGCTCAAACCCGGCCAGACAGTGCACAGCCATTAACCTGGCTTACCGCCCCCTCAAGTTTTAATTTCAAGGGCTTTACGCACTAAGTGAACGCTCAATTCGATCCTTCCGTCTGTCCCACACCCTGGTGGTTACCGAATGGGCACATGCAAACGATTTGGGGTGCTGCAGGCGCCCGCTTTCATCGGGTTGCATTTATACGCGAACGTGTCACCACACCCGACGGCGATTTTGTCGACTTCGATTGGACTGCGCCGGGATTGTTCGCCGATCGTTCCGCCGATAACCGAAAAGTTGAACCCGATCCTGCTTTGGCACACACGGCAGCACGACGCTGGCTGGAACCGCCCGATCAACAAGTACTCAACCATGCCCGCGATATCCCGGCTCTGGTCCTGTTTCATGGCTTGGAGGGCAGCAGCCAAAGCCGTTACGCGCAATCTATTGCGCACTATTTTCGGGCGCGCGGCTGGATTGTTGTTGTCGCGCATTTCCGCGGATGCTCAGGCTTTCCAAATCGAATGGCCCGAGCATACTACTCGGGTGACACCGATGAAATCGGCTTCATTTTGGCGCAACTCAAATCCAAAGTTCCCAACGCCAAATGGCACGCCGCCGGGGTATCGTTAGGCGGCAATGCACTGGTTAAATATTTGGGTGAAAATGCCGAAAGCACGCATTGGTTGCATGCTTGCACGGCTATTTCAGTACCACTCGACCTAGTGGCGGCAGGAGAGGCTTTATCGCGCACACCGGCCGGTCGTCAGGTGTATTCGCGATATTTTCTGAAAAGCATGATCACCAAAATACGCGAAAAAGCACAGCGTTTTCCCGGTATTACGGATACTTTCAAGCTCGGACAAGTTAAAACCATACGTGATTTTGACGACTTATACACGGCGCCCATGCATGGCTATAAGAATGCACTTGATTACTGGACTCGTGCCTCAGCCAAACCCGTGCTCAAGTCAGTCAGCAGGCCCACGCTCATCTTAAACGCCCGCAACGACCCGTTTATACCCGAGGCATCTTTACCTGGAACGAGCGAGTGCTCGGATGCCATTTTGTTGCACCAACCGGCGCAAGGCGGGCACGTGGGTTTTATTACCGGTGGCTTTCCCGGCAACCTGAACTGGCTGCCTAACCGAATGGCCAACTATTTTGAACGCCTTACCTGAACTGTTCAAGTAACTCACGATTGGTTCTCACCCGATCCTGAAGCTCCCGAATACGCACATCAAGTTCTGATTGCTCGTAGAAATCATTGGAAAGCCCCCTTGCCTGCTGAAGCTGTACCACCGCAGCCGCCAAAGCACCCATTTTTTCGTAATAATCGGCCATGGCCCGACGCGCCTTAACCGGCTGACCAAGACGTTCAAAGGCTTGCGCCTGCAGTTGATAAAACCGTGGCTCTTCAGGCCAGCGCTCAATTAAATTATCCAGCTGTTTTAACGCAGCGGACGTTTCATTGTTCTTCAATAATGCCTCAACGGCGGCCAGGCCTACCCCCTGGTTCTCGGGCCAACGCGCCAGAGCCCGATCGGCGATTTGACGTGCTTGTTCAACTTGATTCCGGGCCATCGCCAAATCAATTTCCAGGCTGGCCATTGGGGGCGACTGAACCCCTTGAGCTCCGGCTTGGCGCAAGGCCTGCGCAACCTCGTCATATGCTTTGCGCTCCCAGGCCAGATACGCCAGCCCATACCACGCAGCAGCGCGCCTGACCCCTTCATATTGAGACGCTTCTTGCCGCAACACAGACTCGGCATTACGTGCAGAGCCAGAGTCGCGCGCTTGAAGAACGCGCAGCTTGGAGCGAACAAACCAGAAGGCGTCGCTATCTTGATGACGCCCTGCTGACATTCCCCTGGCACGGTTTTCAATATCCGACATACGCTGAATGGAGAGCGGATGAGTACTTGCGTAAGCACCGCCGCCCTCACCTCGATTCAGCCGTGCGGCGTTCTCGAGCTTGGAAAACATCTGCACCATTCCCGCAGGATCAAACCCTGCCTTGGTGAGCATTTCAAAGCCGGCCCGATCCGCCTCTTGTTCAGCCTGACGCGAGAAGCCAAGTTGTTGATCAACTGCCGCCGCCTGGCCGAATGCCGCAACACCCATGGCCAGGTCACCACTACCCGCCAAAGCTGCAAGCAGCGCGCCGGCAATTGACGCCAATGCAATATTTCGTGACTTCGTGCTTTGTGTCATGCCGCGGGCGACATGGCGTTGATAGACGTGCGCGATTTCGTGCGCCACAACCGAAGCTAACTGTGACTCATTGTCGGCCGCCACGATAAGACCGCTATTAATACCAACGTAACCCCCCGGCAGCGCGAACGCATTAATTGAAGGGTCGCGAACACCAAAGACGGTGACATCTGCGCCTGATGAGGCCTGGCTTAAACGACGCCCCAAGCCCAATAAATATTGAGAGACATCGGCATCGTTAATATACGAAGGGAAACGACGCCCTTGTTCCATAATGGCGTCGCCCAGGGTTTGCTCTAATGCGGGGGAAAGGTCGGCCGAGGAGGCCGCACCCATGCTTGGCAACCCCACAGGTTGTGCCTGCAAACCTTGCGCTCCTGCAGCGCACACCAGAAAAACCGTGCACAGCCAGCGCTTTAACCTCATGCAGCCCCCGATGCCTTAGCTGGTAAGGCGCGCTGACGCGGTGTCGTCAACCGCTTTTTGGCGGACAAACGCATCAGCGTACCCAATGCAAACAATAAACCGAAAACCTCGACAAACCCCGCCAGAATCCACATTGTGAGACCGCCGATACCTTGGTCGGTCACGGCGGACATACCTGGAATAGCCCGACCGCAGAGATCAAAAATTGGGTAAAGGTCATATTCGGTGAAGGTAATGATGGCTCCCACCACCATTTGCGGCACCATGGTAATGACCGGGGAAATAATTCGCCCACCCGGCGACATGACCGCAGGGGGGCTTGGCCGACGATCGAGAATCAAATTCCAATACAAAAAGCCGCTAATAACCACTGACCAGTTCATCAGGCGATACAAGCGCCAATCGAGCATGGAATAAAACTGGACAGTGGGAATCAGCCAGACCACTACGAGGAACACGAACATGAACGGCACAAGAATTTTGTGCGTTAACAACCAAACCCAGAAGCGCCCAAACGGTGTTTGCAAAAACCGACGTAACCAAGCCCGCAGCGACAAAGGCAAGCCGGCACGCAGCACCTGCCCCGGGTATGCCCCCATGATAAGTAGCGGACCAAGATGATGAAGCACGAGATGCTGCAGCCGATGCGCAAAGAACAAGCGCTCGGCGTAATAATCAACGCGGGTATGAAGCGACAGGTAAAGAAACACCAGGCCCACCCAGAACAGCGCCTGACGCGCTGCCGAAACCCGATGCACACGTGTGCCACGAACAAACAAAACAATGCCCACGAAAAACATGAGCAATAAAGCCGGGGAGAACTCCCACGGCGTCAACCAACCGAGGACATCCATGACACAGATTCTGTGAAAGACAACCGGCTTAGTTTAAAGCAATATGCCGATGATCGCCCCAGCGTACATCACGCACACCTTCCAGTTTTTTCAATTGGCGCGCCTGATTCATAAGTGCCGGCTTCAAGTCGTCGGGGCAAGAAACCGTGACACACGCTGTGACCAGCGCCGGATCGGGTGCGCGGTCGACCTGCATTGAACCAACGCTCAACCCAGCCACACCGAAGTCGCGATAAAGTGTTTTACGAATTTGCCCCATGTTTGCGCGGGAACAAACCAGCGTTAAACGCGACACGGCCGGTTTCTTGACAATACCAGCCGGCATGGTTTGTACACCGGCACGACGCAAAAAAAGATTGAATAAACGCATAACACAACTCCTCCGCGTGCCATTTTGATGAAAACAAGCACAGCGTGATGACCCGCGCACTGACTGCGCAGAATCTATTCATATTTAAAGTGGAGTCGGTTGTTCGGAAGAACTCCGAAAAATTGACTGCCACACCCTTGTTTGTGTCACCGGGCGTGGCATGGCTTACTGCCGAAATCGCCCTAGTGACTTGTTCGGTCGATAGATAATCGACAACTGTCGTCGCTTGAGTCGGTATTCACCGCAGAAAGCTCCTGTATAACCAAAGAAGCAAAATTATAGCCTGTAGAAGCTTGTTCGACAAGGGGCCAGGCTATTTTTCAGTAAGTATAGCCATCCAGCCAACCCAACTGTTCATAAACATGAATCACGGTCATAGCGAGACCGAACATAACGACTGTTGCGCCAAATAGCGTGGTCAGAATAGCGATTACAACTGGCCCCCAGCCGGTTTGAGTAATCGACACACCGTTGTTATAGCGCTGATCGAACCAACTGTCGGGCTTAAGACAGAAGATGAGAGCCTCAATATAACCGGCTGCGGCCGGAATGAACAAAAGCAGAAAAGCGGGTGTATCCCACCAAACCGGGCGGCTAAGCGCAAACGCCAACAGGCCGGCGGTTACCAGCGTAAACAACCACGCACCACGACGATGCAGATACCACCAATGTGCTCCAAACACGCCCAGCACAGCCGCCAGCAGCGATACAATAACTTTACTTCGATGTGTAGACATTTCTTAAACTCATAACCGAATAGCCGAATTGTATTCAAGCTCGGCCCCTTTATGTCTGACCCCGACTACGATATTGTGATTGCGGGCGCCGGCCCGGTTGGTAGCGCGCTTGCCTTAATGCTTGCGCGCTACGCCCCACAGCCCGAACGGATTGCGCTGGTTGGCGCGTCGTTCATGCGCCGGGGGGCTTCGCCCAACGAGGCTTCCGACCCGCGCTCAATCGCGGTCAATCACGGCAGTATTGAACTCTTACGCAAGCTAAAGGCCTGGCCTGCACACTATCGGCCCATCGAAACGGTGCATGTTTCGCAACAAGGGCGATTGGGCCGAACCGTCATTCAACATACCGACCTTAATGTTGCGGAACTGGGGGGGGTAGTCAATTACACCGACCTATTAACTGAGCTGCACCACTCGCTGGCAAGCAGCGGCATCAGTTGCATTGAACTTAAACACGCCGCACTGCAGTTGAATGAATATCCGGAAGTGCTGGCCGACACTCGCAGGATTCAAGCTTATATGGGCGTGCAATCTGATGGCATTCGCCCCAAAGGGCTCAACAAACAATACGACCAGTGTGCCGTATTAACAGTGGTGAAGGCGGGTGAGCCGCGCCCAGGCTGGGCTTTCGAACGATTTACCCGGCAGGGGCCCCTAGCATTGTTACCCCACCCCTCCGGCGCCAATCACTATGGCGTTGTGTGGTGCTGCCGGCCCGACACCGCTGCGCAATTGCGTGACGCCCCCGATACCGATTTCAACACCCAACTACAAAGTATTTTTGGCGAACGGCTGGGCACTTTATCTGTTTTGGGCGAGCGCGCTGTCTACCCACTCTCGCTGCATGCGGGCCCCACACGCATCGGCCGGCGAGGTATTGCAATCGGCAATGCAGCTCAAACATTACATCCGGTAGCGGGCCAAGGGCTGAATCTGGGTTTGCGGGACGCAGCGCAGCTTGCACACACCTTACGTTTTTGGCTTACTCAACCAAGCCAGGACCCAGGCCCTATGCTGGAACACTACACGCAACTGCGCAAACCCGACCGTTGGCTCACCACGGGCATTACCGACTTCCTGCCGCGCATATTCTCAACCAAACAGCCTCTTGTAGAACATGCGGCAGGGCTGGCCTTACTCGGCATGGACCTCAGTTTAGGAGCGCGTATGCCGCTTGCTCATCATCTGTTACAAGGCCTGCGTCGGTAACCAAATTTATTTCCCTCTCCCCACCCTGGTCAGGGAACGTTAAAATGCCCCCATGCAAATCGGCCCCTGGACCCTCCCCAATCGTGTATTTGTTGCGCCTATGGCAGGTGTAACCGATCGTCCCTACCGACAACTCTGCAAGCGGTTGGGTGCAGGCTATGCCGTCTCTGAAATGGCAGCCAGCAATCCTCGTTTATGGAATAGCGTCAAAACATCACGTCGCCTGAACCACGACGGGGAAATCGACCCCATCGCAGTGCAAATTGCGGGGGCCGACCCTGAAATGATGGCGGAAGCCGCTGTTTTCAATATTCGTAAAGGCGCCCAAATTATTGATATCAATATGGGCTGCCCGGTTAAGAAAGTGTGTAATGTCGCCTCCGGCTCCGCTTTGCTGCGTCACGAAGACCTCATTGCCCGCATTCTTGAAAGCGTCGTTAGCGCGTGTCGGCCATTCGGCATTCCCGTCACGCTCAAAACCCGCACCGGATGGGATCACCACTCGCGCAATGCACTTCGCATCGGCAAATTGGCGGAAAACACCGGCATCTCCGCCCTTACCTTACATGGGCGCACACGTGCCGACTTATACAACGGGCATGCGGAATACGACACCATCAAAGAAGTCAAAAGCCAACTGCATATCCCCGTTATCGCCAACGGCGATATCGACAGTCCGGAAAAAGCCCGTTTTGTTCTCAATTACACGGGAGCCGATGCCATTATGATCGGCCGCGCGGCCCAAGGCCGGCCCTGGATTTTTCGGGAAGTCGATCACTTTCTGGCAACCGGCACTTACCTGCCTCCCCCTACTTTCGGGGAATTACGCGATTGCCTGCTCGAACACCTTGAAGATCACTATCGTTTCTACGGCGAGTACACTGGTGTAAGATCGGCACGCAAACACGTTGGATGGTATCTGGGCAAACTTCCCCTGAGCGCGCCCTTGATTCAACGCATCAATCAAAGCGACCAAAGTCAAGAACAACTCGCCGCCCTGGCAGCCTGGTTCGACCAGTTCGCACCCGAAAAATATTTAACAACACCATCGCAGGCGCTGGCCGCCTGAACTCACAACAGCGAAAAGAATGAACTATCCCAACCCCATTGAACAGTGTGTACGCGAGCATCTGGAACGTTATTTCGCCGACCTGGGAGACACCGAGCCACACGATATTCTGGCCATGGTGGTCAACTGCGTTGAAAAACCGGTGTTGCAAATCGCGCTGGAAAAAACGCACGGCAACCAGTCAAAAGCGGCCGCTATGCTGGGTATTACGCGCAGCACCTTGCGTAAGAAACTCAGCGCGCACGATTTGCAACCTTGAACCCATCTACTTTTGAGTCGTACCCATGAAGATACAAACCGCCCTGCTTTCGGTTTCCGACAAAACCGGTATCGTTGAATTTGCCCAAGCATTGGTTGAGCGCGGCATTAAACTTTTATCAACCGGCGGCACGGCAAAAATGCTTGCGCAAGCGGGCCTGCCTGTTACCGAAGTAGCCCAACACACCGGCTCACCGGAAATTCTCGATGGCCGCGTCAAAACGTTACACCCAAAAATTCATGGCGGGCTACTGGCACGTCGCGATAGTACTGAACATTTAGAAACGCTGGAAGCGCACGGTATAGACCGCATTGATTTGCTGGTTGTGAATTTGTATCCCTTTCGCGAAACCATCGCCAAGCCGGGCTGCACTTTTGCCGATGCAGTGGAAAACATTGATATCGGCGGGCCGGCCATGTTGCGGGCGGCTGCAAAAAATCATGGTACCGAAGAAGGCGGCGTCGCCGTTGTGATCGATCCGGTTGATTACAAAAAAGTACTGGCCGATATCGACGGCCCGGACGGTCAGCCCTCCTATGCCCTGCGACTGGCCTTGGCGGCAAAGGTCTATGCCCATACCGCAGCCTACGACGGCGCCATTGCCGGGTACTTAAGCAGCCTGGCAAACGAAGCGCCGGCGCAGAACGCAGAACCCGAGCGCACCCCTTGGCCGGCAATGCTTACGGTGCAAATGAAACGCGAACAAACGCTACGCTATGGCGAAAACCCGCATCAGGCTGCTGCGTTTTATGTTGACCAACCGGTCGGCGCCGGCCTATTGGGAAGCTATCGCCAGCTTCAAGGCAAAGAACTTTCATACAACAACATTGCCGATGCCGATGCGGCCTGGGAGTGCGTGCGCAGCCTTGAAACGTGTGGCTGCGTGATTGTGAAGCACGCCAATCCATGTGGCGTGGCGGTGGCGGAAAATTCGGAAGAAGCCTATCAAAAAGCCTTCAAAACCGACCCTACATCCGCTTTCGGTGGCATTATTGCCTTTAATCGTCCGGTTGATGAAAAAACCGCCAGGGCGATTACAGAACAACAGTTTGTCGAGGTGCTATTGGCGCCGGCCTACTCAGGCGAAGCACTGGCCGTATTCACCAGCAAAAAGAACGTTCGCGTGCTCGAGGTGCCCAGTGGCAACGCCCAGAACCCGATGGATATTAAAAGGGTTGGCGGAGGCTGGCTGGTACAAACCCCCGACACCTTCCAGGTGGATGAAAGCCTGCTCAAGGTCGTCACGGATAAACAACCCACCCCCCAACAATTGCACGACATGCTGTTTGCCTGGAAAGTTGCAAAGTATGTGAAATCGAATGCCATTGTGTTTGCCGCAAACGGCATGACACTGGGCGTTGGCGCGGGTCAAATGAGCCGTATTGACTCAGCACGCATTGCCTCCATCAAAGCTGAAAACGCGGGTCTGAGTCTGGCCGGTTCCGCCGTCGCCTCCGACGCTTTCTTCCCTTTCCGTGACGGCCTGGACGTTGTAGCCGAAGCCGGCGCTACGTGTGTTATTCAACCCGGCGGCAGCGTGCGCGACGACGAAGTCATTGCCGCCGCTAACGAACGCGGTATTGTCATGGTGCTCACCGGCACCCGTCATTTCCGTCATTAATGAGAGTCCTTGGCATTGACCCCGGCCTTCGGCGCACCGGCTTCGGCATTATCGATGTCGAAGGCATGCGCCTTGGCTATGTGGCCAGTGGCACCATTCAGGTTCCCGCCGACCTCCCCCTGGCACAGCGCCTGAAAACCATTCTGGATAATGTCAGGGAGATCATTCAGGCACATAACCCCACCGTTTCCGCGCTGGAAAAAGTATTTGTCAATACGAATCCAACCTCAACCTTGCTATTGGGGCAGGCACGCGGCGCGGCCATGTGTGCGCTGGCCGACCATCACCTCGACGTCCACGAATATACGGCACTGCAAATCAAGAAATCCGTCGTTGGAAACGGCCACGCCGCCAAAGAACAGGTACAAGCCATGGTTCAGCGTTTATTGAACCTGAACGGCTTGCCTTCGCCGGACTCGGCCGATGCCCTGGCTTGTGCTATTTGCCATGCACACGTGGGTGCTCTGGCCGCGAAACTACATGCCGGCGGAGCACTATCAGGCCGGGGCGGCGCGCGTTTGCGCGGCGGCCGTTTATCGCGCTGAACATTATTGAATAAGGTATCGACATGATCGGACGCATTACCGGCACGCTGCTCGACAAAACCCCACCCACTATTTGCGTGCAAACAGGGGGGCTGGGATACGAAATCGATGTACCCATGAGTACCCTTTACGACCTGCCCGAGGCAGGTGCGCAGGTTACGCTTTACACCCATCTGGCGATCCGGGAAGATGCCCATGTTCTCTATGGCTTTCTCACTGCTCAGGAACGCATCACCTTTCGCGCTTTAATCAAAGTAACCGGGATCGGTGCACGAACCGCCTTGGCGGTACTTTCAGGCATGACCACCGATGACTTGGCACTGGCCATCCGGGAACAGGAAACCGGCCGCCTAACGCGAGTACCCGGCATCGGAAAAAAAACGGCGGAACGCCTGCTGCTCGAACTCAAAGACAAACTCGGCGCGCCGGCGCATCATGGGAGCGGCGGAAACGCGAGCTCCGGTCGCGATGACATTTTGAACGCACTCATGGCACTGGGCTATTCAAACAGTGAGTCCCAGGCGGCGTTGAAGGCTCTGCCTGCCGATATCGATGTTTCCGAGGGCATACGCCAGGCCCTGAAGTCGCTGGCACGCTAGAGTCGCCGACCCGATCGTTCTCGTGTACGATTAACGCAATATTTCAAGCTGAACTGAGCCATGGCTATTCATTCTGATTCCTTCTCCGGCACCGCGTCAGAGCCGCGAATCGTCGCACCACAATCCTCCTCGCCTAACGAGGATACGCTTGAAAGGGCCCTGCGCCCGCGCATGCTGTCTGATTACGTCGGGCAGCACAATGTGCGCGAACAACTTGAAATTTTCATTACCGCCGCCCGGCAACGCAACGAATCGCTCGACCACGTTCTGCTTTTTGGACCTCCCGGGCTGGGTAAAACCACGCTGGCACACATTATTGCGCAGGAAATGGGCGTTCAGTTGCGCCAAACCTCAGGGCCGGTCCTTGAGCGCCCCGGCGATCTCGCTGCGATGCTGACCAATCTCGAACGCAACGATGTTTTGTTCATCGATGAAATTCATCGTTTGTCGCCGGTCGTGGAAGAAATTCTCTACCCGGCATTGGAAGACTTCCAGATCGACATCATGATCGGCGAAGGCCCGGCAGCCCGCAGCGTAAAAATCGACCTGCAACCCTTTACGCTGGTGGGCGCCACCACACGCGCCGGTATGCTAACCAATCCTCTGCGCGACCGATTTGGTATTGTTTCGCGCCTTGAGTTTTATAGCGTTACCGACCTTACCCATATTGTCACCCGCAGTGCAGGTTTGCTGAATGTCACGATTACGCCGGATGGCTCCCAGGAAATTGCGCGGCGGGCACGCGGTACCCCTCGAATCGCCAATCGACTGCTTCGACGTGTGCGCGATTATGCCGAGGTGAAATCCGACGGCGTGATCAACGCAGATACAGCCAACGCCGCGTTGTCGATGCTGGATGTCGATCCGCAGGGGCTCGACTTAATGGACCGTAAACTGCTGGATGCCATTGTGCACAAATTCGACGGTGGGCCGGTGGGAGTCGACAGCCTTGCCGCGGCCATTGGCGAAGAGCGTGACACGATTGAAGACGTCATCGAACCATACCTGATCCAACACGGCTACCTTCAACGCACCCCCCGCGGGCGCATGGCCACACAAACAACCTGGCGTCATCTGGGCCTTACCGCCCCCACATCACGCGACAACACGCCCAACCTTTTTGAGTAAACGCGTCAACGTCACCCGCAAACGTGCGACGCAGGCATCAGACCGACCTTATGCTGCTCAGCAGCTGTTCGCCGTATGCCTCGCGTTTACGGGCACCGACACCGTTAATATGAGCCAGGTCGTTCAAACTTTGCGGGCACGACAGCGCGACCTCCCGCAACGTAGCATCATGGAAAATAACGTAAGCCGGAACCCCATGGCTACGGGCCGTTTCGGCGCGCCACGCCCGCAACGCCTCAAAACGCGCAAGCGCATCAGCCGGTAAATCGTCCATTGCCGCACGTTGCCTGGCCGGCCGCGTTTTACGCGCGTCCAGGGTTTCTTTGCGCAACATAAGGGTGGCATCACCTTTGAGCACAGCCCGGCTTTCATCGGTTAACGCCAATGTGCCGTAGCCCTCTTGGTCAACCGCAAGAATATTGCGTGCGAGCAACTGACGTAGAACACCGCGCCAGGCCTGTTCCGACAAATCTTTACCCACACCGAACACCGACAGGGCGTCATGTTGATTCTGCCGGATGCGATCGGTTGACTTGCCGCGCAAAATATCAATTAAATGTATTGCGCCAAACCGCTGCCCGCGTTCACGCCACAAACGATAAACCGCCGACAACAACTTCTGCGCGGCAACTGTTCCATCCCACGACTCCGGAGGACTCAAGCAAACATCGCAATTGCCGCAAGGCCCGATAGCCTGGTCAAAATAAGCCAACAGCCGCTGACGACGGCAATCCACGGTTTCACACAATCCAAGCATAGCGTCGAGTTGCGCAGCGGAACGGCGCCGGAACACTTCATCACCGGTCGACTCGTCAATCATCCGGCGTTGTTGCACCACATCCTGCAAACCATATGCCAGCCACGCTGTCGCCGGCAAACCATCGCGACCGGCACGACCTGTTTCCTGGTAATAGCCCTCAACAGACTTGGGCATGTCGATATGGGCGACAAAACGAACGTCGGGTTTATCAATCCCCATTCCAAACGCAATGGTTGCCACCATCACCACCCCCTCCTCACGCAAAAAACGGGCTTGATTCTGGGCACGCTGTGTCGCCGATAAACCGGCGTGGTAAGGAAGTGCCGCAATACCATTCCGGGCTAAAAATTCGGCGGTGTCCTCAACGCGTGATCGCGAAAGCGCGTAAACCACACCACAATCTTCGCGATGTTCGGATTGAATGAAATCTAGCAACTGTCGTTTGACTTCGCGTTTTTCAACCATCCGGTAACAAATATTGGGACGATCAAAGCTGGAAATAAACAGCCCGGCCTGCTCCAGCCCCAGACGTTGAATAATTTCATGACGCGTTGCCGTTGTGGCCGTAGCCGTTAGCGCGATCCGGGGCACCTGGGGCCAGCGCTCGGCCAATAACGACAGACCCAAGTACTCTGGTCGAAAATCATGCCCCCATTGCGACACACAATGTGCCTCATCAATGGCGAAAAGTGCTATGTCACCCTCTTCAAGCAACGCCAGGCACCGTTCCGTTAATAATCGTTCCGGCGCCACGTACAACACATCGAGTTGCCCCGCCCTGAACGCCTGCTCTACCTGACGCGCCTCACGCCAGTCAAGTGTGGAGTTCAAGAAAGCAGCCCGCACGCCCAACTCAAGCAATGCATCGACCTGATCCTGCATCAACGCGATAAGCGGTGACACGACGATACCGGTTCCTTTACGTACCAATGCTGGAATTTGATAACAGAGGGATTTGCCGCCCCCGGTGGGCTTCAGAACCAAGGCGTCTCCCCCATTCACAACATGTTCGATAATCTCATGTTGATTCCCCCGGAACGAGTCATAACCAAAAACCTGCTGTAAGACGTCCAGAGGGGAAGAAGAGGAGAAAGACATTAATAAACCAAAAAACTATTAGAAGTTAAACCCAAATGCGTTACCGAGCCGCCCCTATTGGCATACAGCTCAGCGGGCATTTTATAGTACGCAACAGATTTCAATTGGTTTCCGCCTCTTGCCCAAATTTGATTCAGCCAGCAAACTTGACGCACCATGGAAAAAACGCTTACCAAAGTTCTGGTTGTTGATGACGACCCGGCGCTCAGGCAGTTACTGGCCGACTACCTGAATCGTCATGGCTACGACACTTTGTTATCGAACGATAGCCACGACTTGCCTGCACGCATTGAACGCTACACGCCCGACCTCATCGTGCTCGACCGCATGTTGCCTCATGGCGATGGTGCCGATGCCTGTCGCCGCCTGCGCCAAATGGGGGAGGATATTCCCGTTATTTTACTCACCGGGCGCGATGACACCATTGATCGTGTACTCGGCCTGGAGGCCGGCGCCGATGATTATCTGGGCAAACCCTTTGACCCAAGAGAACTGCTGGCCCGCATAGAGGCCGTACTCAGGCGCAAAAAAGGCGCCTCTGCGCTGGTTAAAGAGCAACCTGTTCATTTCGGGCCATTCACCTTCGACCCCGCACGCCGGCAGCTCTTGAAAGAGAACTCCCCCATTAAACTCACTGGTGGCGAAATTAATTTGCTGGAAGCACTGGTTCGCAATCCTGGCAAAGCGTTATCACGAGAGCGCCTGCTTGCGCTCGCGCGTGACGACGAAGAAGGTGAGCGTAACGATCGGGCAATTGACATCGCCATACTGCGCTTGCGTCGCGCGATAGAAAACGACCCCAAACAACCCCACTACATTCAAACCGTATGGGGAGTGGGATATCGGTTTTCGCCCTGAATATGAAATTCAAGCATTTCACGCAGCGCCTGGTTCCCCGTTCGCTCAGCACCCGGTTGATTTTGCTGACATTAGGCACTTTGCTGGTGGTACAGGCCGCCACCCTTGCAACGGTTGCCCATTTTCGTCAGAAATTCACCGAAGAGGTAACCGTTGAAGTCACTGCCACCACAATTAGAACTTTACGCGCCTCTCTGGCTCAGGTACCGGAACATGAGCGAGCCGAACTGGTCAAGCACGCGTCGCGAGGCGAGTGGCAGTTATGGTCTCGAACCCTGCCTTCCAACACCCGAAATATCGAAAGAAAACGCAAAAATCAGGAAGAGTCAGGTCAACAAAGACGGTCGCCACCCGACGATTTACGACGTGAGCTGCGCCATTTCGTAACGGCCCTGAACAACCGGCTTGATGATGGCACACGCGTCGGATTATCGCGGGGCGAACTCCCACGACTTTATATTTCACTCGACAACCGTTTCGACAACCCCGACAAGCGCACCCGGGAATGGCTGGTTATCCCCCTTGATCGTTTATCCCCCCCCGTTAGCAGCCAAACGATTCTCGCCTGGTTGGGGGGGATGGGGCTGTTGCTGTTGGTCGCCGCTGCTTTTTCCTGGCATATTACCCGTCCGCTTACGCGACTGGCACGGGCAGCCGATCAATTGGCAGCCGGCCAGCCGCAACGTGTCACGCCGTCGGGCCCAACGGAAACAAAAGTTTTGGGGCAGCGTTTCAATGCCATGCTGGATGCACTGAGCGAATCGGAAACGGTCAAACGCACGCTTCTTGCCGGATTGCCCCACGATTTGAAAGGGCCCTTGTCTCGCATGTGGCTGCGTGCCGAAATGATCGACGACGGGGAAGTTAAAGACGGTCTGCGCAAAGACATCCAGGATATGCAGCGCATGGTTAACCAATTTATTGGCTTTGTTCGTGGAACGGACCCCAGCACCTATCATTTCACCCCCCTCAACCTGACTCAATGGCTGGATGAACAAATCAACGCCTGGGAAACTGCCGGCAGCGAAGTTCGTTTACTGGGTATGCCAACAGCCACCGTCTGGATTCAGGCGGATCCGGTGTCGTTGGGGCGCCTGATTGACAACCTGGTCACCAATGCCTTGAATCACGGCAAGCCACCGGTAGAGGTGTCGCTTACGCTGGAAGAAGGTAATGCATGTATTCATATACGTGATTACGGGCCCGGGATCGCCGCTGCGCAGCATGCTGAAGCCCTGCGACCTTTTTCCCGATTGGACAAAGCGCGAACCCGAACCGGATCAGTTGGACTGGGTTTGGCCCTGTCCGACGCCATTGCCCGTGCACACGGCGGACACTTAAGCCTGGCAAACGCCAAGCCCGGCCCGGGGCTTGAGGTGCAAGTTAATTTACCCGTTGGCGAAAAGCCGGGGGTTGAGGCGGGCGCGACACCCCAAACATCCGCCAGTACACCCAAATATTGAAAATTAACGCCACCGGCAAAGCAATCACAGCTGCCGCCAATATAAGCCGCAAAGCATCCACCGATGCGGCGGCGTCCCAGATGGTGACATTATCAAGAACAAGATAAGGGAAAAAACTATACCCAAGGCCGCCCAACGTAATCAGGAAAACCAGCAAAACCAGCAAGAACGGCAACCAGGCATGACGATAACTACGATGAATGGTTCGCTGCAACATCATTTCAATAATCATGAAACTGATCAGGATCCAGACCCAAAGCAGAACAATGACCAACCATTGCGACCCTGAGGTCCAGCGCAAAAACACGCCTGTGTTGGCAAACGCAAGTACCAGTGACACAGCCACCGCACCCGCAGCCGCCCAGCGCACTGCCTGTCGCCCCCAATAAGCCGCCCTTACACGCAGCTCGCCCGGCTCACGCATCATGAGCCACGCGGCACCCAACAAGCTGTATGCAGCGACTGCGCAAAGCGCTACAAACCCCGCATAGCTGACATAGCCTGCTCCCGACTCGTAACCAGTGACGATTTGCCCAAGCAAATAACCATGCGCCAACGCGGTCATCCACGAACCCATGGCAAACACCAGCGCCCAACCGTTTTGAGACGCAATCGGTGAGCGTAAACGCAACTCAAATGCGGCCGAACGCATAAAAACACCCAGCCCCAACAGCGTCAGCGGGACATACAACTGCCCCATGACCGCTTCCCAGGCTAAAGGGAAGGCGGTCGCAAGCAAGGTTAGGCCCAACAACAACCAAAACTCATTAGCGTCGCGCCATGGGCTCAGCAATGCCAACATCCGCATACGCAAAACAGGCGACGCAAATGGAACAAGGCAACCAACGCCAATATCAAAACCATCGAGAACGGTGCCTGCAACCACTAATGCGAAGAACAGGAACATGAACGCCAATGGCATCCAAAAATGGGGGTCGTGGGCTTGCAAACCCAATAACACAACCAAAGAATCAATCATGCCCTGCCCCTTTGACGCCCAACCGGAATAACGCCATACCGCATGAAATACCGTACGAGTCGAACAAATGCCACAAAAAACAGCACATACACTGCGCTATAAGCCAGTAACCCGGCAAAAATTTCACCGGCACCGGTAACCGCCAGAATTTCAGTTGTTGTCACACTACCGTTAACCGCATAGGGCAGTTGGCCAAACCATACATAAGCCAACCAAAACACGAAAACGGGCAAACCAAGATAGGTCAGGCCACTGAACCCTCGACGCATACGCTGCGAAATGGCCGAAATATCAAAAGACTTTCGACGCAACCTGAACAAAAACCACACCCCCAGCAACCAGGCCAAAACGACAGCCAAAATTAAAAAGCGCCAGGACCAGAAAGTTAAAGCAACCGGTGCATGCATGCCGGCGAACTCATCCAAGCCAACCGCTCTGCCGATTTCATCACGCCCCAGGGCAAATCGCCCCAGGCTGGGAATCGACACCGCACCACGCGTGACTTGTTGTGTTTCCGAAGGCCAGCCGACCAAGGCCAAGTCGGGGCGCGTTCCAGTTTGCCAATACGCCGCGGTTGCGGCCGCTTTTCCAGGTTGAAGTTCGGCCACCTGTTGGCTATAGACACCCAACGCGCCGATCAAGCACGTAGACGACAACACGGCAGCAAACAACCCCGTACGAAACACTTGCCTGTGACTGTCATCAACAGGCTGCCACAACGATTGTCGAGCCGTCACCCCAATCATCATGAACGCTGCGCCAAACAAAGCCAACGCTATGGCTATCCATATAAAACTGAAAAGAAATGGGCTGAAAAGCGCGTCAAACCAACTCGTCACCTGATAGCGACCCTCAAGAAACTGCGCACCCGCCGGCGCTTGCATCCAGGCAAATAACGCCAGAACCCAAAACAGCGCTAGAGTCGTCCCAAAGGCAACCATGACAACGACTAACGTATGTGCGCGATCCGACATGCGACGTTGCCCGAAAAGCATCGCGCCCAAAAAGCAGGATTTCATGATGAAAGTGGTTAACACCGCCGCCGCAAGCAAGGGCCCCGCCACCTCGCCGATGCGCGCCATGAGCCCCGGCCACAACGTACCCAATTGAATAAGCACGGGGAACCCAGCCGCCAGCGCTAAAATACTGGTTAGTGCAAAAATACGCGCCCAGAAGCGGTATGCTTGAATAAAGCAAGCGCGTTGGCCCGGCGACACCGCCCGCAACTTAAAATAAACCAGCAACCATGCCAGCCCCAACTCAAGCAGCAGGAACAAAGAAAGAAAGCCTAAGCTGGTGAAAAATTGGATTTGCGCCAACCAAAGGGGTGAGTTCGTCATAGAATCCCGCGAATAATGTGCCACATAATGCTAACCGCGGACTCTCTCTCAGGCAAATGGTGCAGATCATGGCAAAATGCTCTTTTAATATTGTATTGACTCTCTCGTACTAGCTTTCGACCTTATGACCACGGAATCCAGCTCCACTCCCAGCTCTAACTTCCTGCGCACGATTATTGAAAACGACCTCGCAGCCAACCGTTTTGCAGGCAAACGCTGGGCCGGACGCCCAGGCCCCTTATCGGTGCAACAAAACGGCAGCCCCGATCCGGCCAAAATCCGCACCCGCTTCCCGCCCGAGCCCAACGGCTATTTGCATATTGGGCACGCAAAAAGTATCTGCCTGAACTTCGGCCTGGCACGCGATTACCAAGGCACTTGTCATCTGCGTTTCGACGACACCAATCCGGAAAAGGAAGACGACGAATACGTTCAGTCGATTATTGATACGGTGAAATGGCTGGGTTTCAACTGGCAATACGAAGGTGAAACAAATCTTTATTACGCCAGCGACTACTTCGACACCATGTACGCTTTCGCCCAAGCCTTGATCCAGGCCGGCTGCGCTTATGTCGATGAACAAACGCCTGAACAAATGCGCGAAAACCGGGGAACGCTCACCGAGAAGGGCAAAAATTCGGTCTGGCGCGACAGACCTGCTGAAGAATCATTGCAACGCCTGGAAGAAATGCGCGACGGGAAACACCCCGACGCCAGCATGGCATTGCGGGCGAAAATTGATATGGGCTCGCCCAATATCAATATGCGCGACCCCGTTCTGTATCGCATTCGACATGCCAAACACCATCGTACCGGCGATAAATGGTGTATTTACCCCATGTACACATGGGCCCACCCCGTGGAAGATGCACTGGAAGGCATTACGCACAGCATTTGTACGCTGGAGTTTGAAGATCAGCGCCCCTTCTACGACTGGATTCTGGCCAGACTGGCCGAACTGGGCCAATTGGGCGAACCCTTGCCCCGCCAGTACGAATTCGCCCGTTTGAATTTGAACTATGTCATCACCAGCAAACGTAAACTCCTGCAGTTGGTGCGCGAAGGGCATGTACAAGGCTGGGACGACCCTCGTATGCCGACTTTGGCAGGGTTGCGCCGACGCGGTTATACGCCTTCATCGATTCGTTTGTTTGTTGAGCGCGTTGGCGTCTCCAAGGCCGATTCCCGTATCGACTACAGCACACTCGAACAGGCATTGCGCGATGACCTGGACCCTGTCGCCGATCGCAGCGTAGCCGTTCTCGACCCCGTAAAGCTGATCATTACCAATTACCCTGAAGAGCAAACTGAATTGTGTCACGCCCCGCGACACCCGCATCATCCGGAGGCCGGCCAAAGAGAATTTCCTTTCTCACGCGAACTCTGGATTGAACGTGACGACTTTCGCGAAGAGCCGCCCAAGAAATATTTCCGGCTCTTCCCAGGAAACACGGTTCGGCTCAAATATGGCTACATCGTTACCTGCACGGGCTGTGTAAAAGACGAAGACGGCAACATTACTGAAGTCCACGCCGAGTATCTGCCCGATACGAAAAGCGGCACGCCCGGTGCGTCTTCCGTCAAAGTCAAAGGAAATATTACTTGGGTCAGCGTAAAGCATGCCGTACCCGCCACGATAAGGCTGTATGATCGTCTTTTTGCAGATCCGCATCCCGATGCCGGCGACAAAGATTTTCTTGAGGCCTTGAACCCAGATTCTTGTCAAACAATCGAAGGCTGGCTTGAGCCCGGCACCGTTGCCGCCCCCGGGAAAACCTGGCAATTTGAACGACTAGGTTATTTTGTCGCCGATCAAGTTGACTCAACCCCGGAAAAACCGGTTCTTAACCGCGCCGTTACCTTGAAAGACACATGGGTGTGAAATATTGCAACGCAACGCGCTGAAAGGCACAATAGCGCCCATCCCTTATAAACTGTTCTGAATTCCGTGAGCGACTCTTCCTCAAAACCCGATCTCAGCGCGCTCGACTTCAAAAGCGCAACACTGTATGCCATTCGTGTGGTGCTACACAGTGCCGACCTCAACGCGCTCACTAACGCGCTGGATCAGCGCATGAAAGACGCCGGCGCATTTTTTGAAAATGAAGCGATTGTCATCGATGCAACGGCACTAACGGAAAACATTAACTGGAAGGCACTGCTGAAAGCCCTTCGGACGCACAAACTCTCGCCAATCGGCGTGATGGCCAACGACAAAAACCTGGAATCGGCGCTACGTGAAGGCTTAACGGCTGTCGACTTGTCGAATGCGCCCTCCAAAAATGTTGCGTCGGCAAACACGAGCCAGAACGCAACTTCCGATACCACGCAAACCATCGACTCAACTGCCGGGAAAGCGGATACCGTTCCGACCACCTCGACACCCAAAGAAAATATCGAACCCGCGTCCACCACCATGGTGGTAGACCGCCCCTTGAGATCGGGCCAGCGCATTTACGCAAAAGGCGGCGATCTCATTGTGGTGGGCATGGTAAGCCAAGGTGCGGAAGTTATTGCCGACGGCAATATCCATGTGTACGGCCCCCTAAGAGGCAAGGCCATGGCCGGTGCCCGTGGCGATACCAACGCACGAATTTTCGCCACACAGCTCGACCCCGAACTCCTGGCGGTAGCCGGAGTGTACCGGGTCATTGAGGCCGAACTGGAAGCCGGCATTCGCAACAAGCCGGCCATCGTTCAGTTGCAAAACGATAAGCTGGATATTTTGCCGCTGGATTCAAAAGGCTAAACCCGGTTACCTTTTTATAGCTGTTTTGCTATACGATTACGTGATTTACTCTCTCCAACATAAAGGAAAAATATCGTCATGGCGCGAATTGTTGTAGTGACATCCGGCAAAGGCGGTGTGGGCAAGACAACCACCAGTGCCAGCTTCTCCTCCGGCCTGGCCATGCGCGGGTTTAAAACCGTCGTTATCGACTTCGACGTCGGCCTTCGAAACCTTGACTTGATCATGGGTTGCGAACGACGGGTTGTCTATGATTTCGTCAATGTTATTCAAGGCGAAGCGACACTGAAACAGGCCCTCATCCGCGACAAGCAAATTGAAAATCTTTACATTTTGCCCGCATCCCAAACGCGCGACAAAGATGCTTTAACCCGCGAAGGCGTCGAAAAAACCCTGAACGAGCTTAAGCATATGGGCTTCGAATACATTGTGTGCGACTCCCCCGCAGGCATTGAAACAGGCGCGCTTATGGCCTCGTATTTCGCCGACGATGCGCTCGTCGTCACCAACCCGGAAGTCTCATCGGTCCGTGACTCCGACCGAATTTTGGGCATCCTTTCATCCAAATCGCATCGCGCCATCCATAGCGAAGAACCTATTAAAGAATACCTGTTGCTAACGCGTTACAACCCAAAACGCGTTTCAGATGGAGAAATGCTGTCTTTGCAAGACATCGAAGATATTCTGCGCATTAAGCTTTTAGGGGTCGTGCCTGAGTCGGAATCAGTCTTGCAGGCGTCAAATCAAGGCATACCGGCCATTCATGTTCGTGGTAGCGACGTTTCTGAAGCTTACCAAGACGTCGTGGCACGTTATTTAGGCGAAGAACGTCCGTTACGCTTTACTGACTATGAAAAACCCGGCCTGCTCAAGCGTCTGTTCGGGGGTAAGTAATATGTCGTTTCTTTCATTTTTATTAGGGCAGAAAAAAACCTCGGCCAGTGTCGCCAAAGACCGCTTGCAACTCATACTTATTAATGAGCGCGGCGGAAACAGCGCCGCCCCGGACTTTCTGCCCGAACTGCAAAAAGAATTGGTGGACGTCATCTCCAAATATGTGAAAATTCAGCCCGACGACATCAAGGTCAACCTCGATCGCCACGACTCACTGGAAGTCCTTGAGGTAAAAATCGAAATGCCTCAAGTAGACAACCGGCGCACCTAACCCTCAACCGGGAAGTGCGTAAAAAATGTGAAGTAAAACGGCCCCTGCATTTGTGTGCAGGGGCCGTTTTACTAAGTTAACGGTGTGATGCGAGATAACGATTAATCGTTGTGCTTGCCGATTTGGTCACCAACTACACCACCAATTGCGGCACCACCAACCGTACCCAATACACCACCACCGGTTACGGCAGCACCAACCACGCCACCGACACCTGCCCCGGTAACGGCGGCTTTTTCACGACCGGTCATGCTGTCCCAAGTTGAACAGCCGGCCATCGCCCCGGCAAAAACCATAACTGCAGCCAGTTTGCTGAATTTCTTGTATTGCATGGATCCCTCCGATTTTTGAATAACAAACGCAAATGCGATGAGTTCAGATTGCCAAAATATGGCCATGGACGTTGTTAAGAGACGCAAATAATGTATCTTAATATAAACAAACCCACCATGAAAAACGTATTTTAGACACGCATTTTGTAACAACTCACTTAAGCGATTTGTAGCGTATGCGCTTGGGCTTTGCGCCTTCTTCACCCAATCGACGACGCTTATCTTCTTCATATTCCTGATAATTGCCATCGAAGAAGACCACTTGCGAATCACCTTCGAATGCCAGAATATGCGTGGCAATGCGATCGAGAAACCACCGGTCGTGGCTAATTACCATGACCGTACCGGCGAACTCAAGCAGGGCGTCCTCAAGCGCACGCAGCGTTTCAACATCCAGGTCATTGGACGGCTCGTCGAGCAGCAATACGTTACCACCGGCAATGAGCGTTTTTGCCAAATGGAAGCGGCCGCGCTCACCACCCGACAAATTCCCAACGTGTTTATTCTGATCACCGCCACGGAAATTAAAACGCCCCAGATAAGCACGTGACGACATTTCAAACTTGCCCACGTTGATCAAGTCTGCACCGTCCGACAGCGCATCAAATACCGTTTTATCATCGGGTAACGCATCGCGCGATTGATCTACATGGGAAATCTTCACTGTTTGCCCAATTTTCACGGCACCCGAATCGGGTTGTTCACCCCCACTAATCATGCGGAACAGGGTCGACTTACCTGCTCCATTGGGCCCGATAATGCCGACAATTGCACCGGCCGGGACCTTGAAGCTTACGTTGTCAATGAGCAACCGGTCGCCAAACGCCTTGGTAACGCCATCGAACTCAATTACCTCGTTCCCCAGGCGCTCGGCAACGGGAATAAATATTTCCTGGGTTTCGTTGCGCTTCTGGTATTCATGGGATGACAGCTCTTCAAATCGTGCCAAACGCGCTTTGGCTTTTGCCTGGCGCCCTTTCGGGTTTTGTCGCACCCACTCCAGTTCCTTCTTGATGGTGCGCTGGCGTGCCGACTCAGAAGCTTCCTCCTGCTGTAAGCGCGCATCTTTTTGCTCAAGCCACGAACTGTAGTTCCCTTTCCAGGGAATGCCATGCCCGCGGTCGAGTTCCAGAATCCACTCAGCCGCATTGTCGAGGAAATAACGGTCGTGTGTGACCGCCACCACCGTACCCGGGAATTTGCGCAAGAACACCTCAAGCCACTCAACACTTTCCGCATCCAGGTGGTTGGTGGGCTCATCCAGCAAAAGCATATCGGGCTTGGACAACAAAAGACGACACAACGCCACCCGACGCTTTTCACCACCCGAGAGCTTATCCACCTGTGCATCCCAGGCGGGGATACGCAATGCATCTGCCGCTATTTCCATCTGGGTTTCGATATCGTCTGAACCACTGGACGCAGCTGCCGCAATGACCGCCTCTAGCTCCGCCTGCTCGGCAGCCAATGCGTCGAAGTCGGCGTCGGGCTCGGCGTAGGCGGCATACACCTCATCCAACCGCTTGCGCGCTTCAAAGACCTCGCCAATCCCTTCCTCCACCGCTTGCCTGACACTATGTTCAGGATTGAGCTGAGGCTCCTGAGGTAAATACCCTACTTTAATACCCGGCATGGGGATGGCTTCCCCTTCAATCTCTTTATCCACACCTGCCATGATTTTCAGCAGAGTGGATTTACCTGCGCCATTCAAACCCAGTACGCCAATTTTGGCACCTGGAAAAAATGACAGGGAAATATCACGCAAAATCTGTTTCTTCGGGGGCACAATTTTGCCGACCCGATTCATGGTGTAAACGTATTGAGCCATACCTTGAATTCAAAAAGACGTTAAATAACAAACCTCGATTGTAGGCCGTTACGAAAAATAAAGCCGCGCCCATGACAGAAGCAGGCCGCGCTTGTTAAGACATGCGAATCAACTAGAATAAAGCTTTGTAATCGAAACACAGGTTATTGCTATGACATCCAGCGCGCCGGCGCCCCTTGTTTTTACCCAGGAAGAGCTCGACAAACTCGGCCGCACAGCCGACGCGCTGAGTGCCTATATTGGCAAACCCGTGCTTGCTGAACTTATTGACGCGCAAGAAACCGGCTTTGAATGGGTAATTTTCGGGATCCCACTGGGGAAGGACGAAACCGATAAAGACGGTGTCAATGTTGCCATTGGTGGAAAAAAAACGCGTATTTTGGGTAATAAGGGCGGGTTAACCGTCGGCAAAAACGATATCTACGAATGCGAATTCTTATGGGCCATTCAATTATCCGACCTCGAAGGCATCCGCTTTATTAAAGTGGATCATGAGGGCGAGGAGATAGCCTGGAGCCTGGAAATAGAGGGGGTACTGCCCTTTCAGTTAGACGAACCAGAACCTGCCCCCGACGACGATGAAGACGATGACGCCCAAGACGACGCCTTCCATGTTCAACCTGATGACCCGAAAAAATTACACTAACCAGGTTGGGCCGATAGCCAAACAAAAAGCCCGAAGCGACGAACACTTCGGGCTTTTTAACAAACCTGAACGAATCAGGCCCGTTTTACTTTTTCCAGCATTTTGAACACACCTTTGGGCGAGCGCACAAAAAGACGCTTAAATGCTTTACCCAGGCAACGACGCTCAATGGTGTTACGACGGTTACGCTTGATTTCAGCCATGACATTCTCCGAACTATATTTAACCCACTATTCTACCGTAAACTCCACGTTCAACTCAATTCGTCTGCTGTAACCTCCCATGAACGCTCCTATCCGCATATTCGGCGCACGCCAAAACAACCTTAAAAACCTTGATGTCACCATTCAGAACGGCGAACTGCTGGTTCTTACCGGGGTGTCGGGCTCGGGCAAAAGCTCTTTGGCATTCGATACGCTTTACGCTGAAGGCCAGCGGCGTTATGTGGAAACTTTTTCACCCTACGCGCGCCAGTTTCTTGACCGCATGGATAAACCTCAGGTTGACCGCATTGAAGGCATTTTGCCGGCCATCGCCATCGACCAGGTCAATCCGGTGCGCAACTCGCGCAGCACCGTCGGCACCATGACGGAGTTAAACGACCACATCAAGCTGCTCTTTGCACGTATGGGCCGTTTGTTTTGCCGCTGTTGCGGCCAGGAGGTGCGGCGCGACGACCCGCGTTCCATCCAGCAAGCGCTGGCTGAGCGCACCCGTGACCACGATCCGCGTCTGATCATCACCTTTCCCGTTTCAGTCCCTGCGTCGTTCAGCGAGGAAGAAATTCGCGGGTTCCTGGAACAACAAGGCTATACCCGTATTCACCGCCAGGAAACCGTCACATTCAACGACAATAACGCAGCCGCCGCAGGCAAAAAATCCAAAACCAAGGCCGGCAAGAAGATCACAACCGAAACGCAACCGCGTTTGCAATTACACGTCGTACAAGACCGCTTTCGTTTCGGCAATGCGGAAAGCAGCCGCGTCATGGAGGCCCTGGATACCGCCCTTAAACAGGGCGCAGGATACATCACCATTTATGCCTCCGACGGCCCGGATGAACCGGAAACAGCGTGGCGCTTCAGCAACCGGTTGCATTGTGCACAATGCAACATTGATTACGCGCGCCCATTGCCCAGCACTTTCTCATTCAACTCGCCGTTAGGCGCGTGCGAGCATTGTCGTGGGTTTGGCCGCGTCATGGGGATCGATTTCGGCCTGGTCGTGCCGGACGAAACCAAAACGCTGCGGGAAGGCGCCATTAAACCGTGGCAAACCAATAGCTACAAGGAATGCCAGCAAGAATTACAACGTTATGCACCGTCCGCCAACGTGCGCCTTGACACCCCATGGCGCGATCTAACCGAAGCCGAGCAGCATTGGGTCATTCATGGCGACCCGAACTGGAAAGGCGGTCCAAAAGCCTGGCAAACACAGTGGTATGGCGCTCAGCGCTTTTTTGATTGGCTGGAGACCAAAGCCTACAAAATGCACGTGCGCGTTTTGTTGTCGAAATATCGCAGCTACACCCCCTGCCCCCATTGCGGCGGTGCGCGGCTAAAGCCGGACGCCACGCTTTGGCGCCTGGGTCAACATGTCGTTCCCGCATCCCGCACGACACCCCGTTTCATGCCGGTTCATGCCGAATGGACGCAGGCGCAACTGGATGCGCTGCCCGGCCTCGGTGTGCACGACCTCATGCAGCTACCTATCGATCAGGTTAAAGGCTTTTTTGCTGAGCTCAGTTTTGGGTCGGCGCTCGATGCAGCACTTGATCTACTGTTGAATGAGGTCAGGGCTCGCCTGAACTTTCTGTGTGATGTCGGGCTGGGCTATTTATCGCTCGACCGACAAAGCCGCACACTTTCAGGCGGTGAGGTTCAACGCATCAACCTCACCACCGCGCTGGGCACTTCTTTGGTCAATACCCTGTTTGTTCTGGACGAGCCTTCTATTGGTCTTCACCCCCGCGACATGCATCGCATTGTGGAAGTCATGCAGCGTTTGCGTGACAACGGCAACACCCTGGTTGTGGTGGAGCACGACCCGCAGGTCATGGTGGCCGCCGACCGTATTATTGATATCGGCCCGGGGCCGGGAGAACGCGGCGGGCAAATTATTTTTGACGGCAACCCGGATGAGCTGCGTCGTGCCGATACGCTAACGGGTAACTATCTGGGCAATCGGTTGCGTGTGGAAGCCCCTCGCCCAATGACAGTGCAAGCGGGCACACCTAAACTTTTACTGGAAGGTGTAACGGCCAACAACCTCAAGAATGTGTCTGTTTCCATTCCGCTTGGCCGCCTGGTTTGCCTTACCGGAGTATCAGGCTCGGGCAAATCGACATTGGTGCAAGACGTACTGTACCCAGCCTTGCTGAAGCAAAAAGGCAAACCCACCGAAGCGCCCGGCCCCTTCACTCATTTACTGGGTGCGGAACTGATTGCCGACGTGATCATGGTGGATCAAAGCCCCATCGGAAAGACAGCACGATCCAACCCCGCCAGTTACGTGGGGGCGTTCGACGCCATTCGCAAACTGTTTTCCCAGGCACCCTTGGCCAAAGAACGCGGCTACACGGCCGGCACATTCAGCTTCAACAACGGCGATGGTCGTTGCCCCACTTGCGGCGGTACCGGCTTCGAACACGTGGAAATGCAGTTCCTGTCGGATGTGTATTTGCGATGCCCGGATTGCGACGGCAAACGTTATCGGCCGGAAGTATTGGAAGTACGCGTAGAACATCTAGGCCGCAACGCGACAATCGACCAAGTGCTGGAGATGACGGTTAACGAAGCGCTAAGCTTCTTTTCGGGCCTGCGCGATGTGCAAACCGGCCTGGCACCGCTGGCCGACGTTGGACTTGAGTATGTGCGGCTGGGCCAACCCGTACCGACACTCTCGGGCGGCGAAGCACAACGGTTAAAACTGGCCGGCCATCTTGCCGCAGCCTCGCGCAGTACCCTTTCGAGTGCCAAGGTTGCCAAGCGCGGCAATTTGTTCTTATTCGACGAGCCCACCACCGGCTTGCACTTCGACGACGTGGCCCGACTCATGCGCGCGTTCCGCAAATTGCTTGCGGCCGGCCATTCTTTACTAATCATTGAACACAACCTGGATGTTGTGCGCGCAGCAGACTGGGTGCTCGACCTGGGGCCGGACGGTGGAGAACGCGGTGGCGAACTGATTGCCGCCGGTACGCCCAACGACATTATGCAAAACGAGCGTTCTTATACAGGCCAGGCGCTGCGCGAATATGAAGGCAATATTGTCTTTTCTTCCCCCACACTATCAGAGCCTCTCAAGCCGTATCAAGCAACCGGTACAAGCCACAATAATGAGGCCGGAACGCCGCTGCAAACGACACTGCGCAAACAACATAACTTATCCCGCAACATCAGCATCCTGAATGCGCGCGAACATAATCTGAAAGGCGTCAACGTCCATATTCCGCGCGATACTTTTACGGTGATTACGGGTGTGTCGGGCTCGGGCAAATCCACGCTGGCGTTCGACATCCTGTTCAACGAAGGGCAACGCCGTTATCTTGAATCGTTGAACGCCTACGCCCGCGCCATTGTGCAACCCGCCGGCAAACCCGATGTTGACGCCATCTACGGCATTCCGCCCACCGTCGCCATCGAGCAACGTACCAGCCGCGGCGGGCGTAAATCAACCGTGGCCACCATGACGGAGATCCACCATTTTCTACGTTTGCTATACGTGAAACTGGGCACCCAAATGTGCCCCGACTGCAACGTTGAAGTTAGCTCGCAATCGCCCGAACAAATTGCCGCCCAGCTTATTCGCGACCACAAAGGGCAGCACATTGGCCTGCTGGCACCGCTGGTATCGGCACGCAAGGGTTATTACACCGACTTGGCAAAATGGGCGCAAGGCAAAGGCCACACCCACCTTCGCGTCGACGGAGAATTCATCCCCGTATCGCCGTGGCCCCGCCTCGACCGCTATAAAGAGCACTCGATTGAGTTGCCGGTGGCCGACCTGATCGTCGATCCGAAAGAAGAGCTGGCGCTGCGTCAGGCTATTCGGCAAGCACTGGAACACGGACATGGCACCCTGACCGTCTTGGCACCGCTTACCAACGCATCCGGCCCAATCGACGACCGCCGAAATTTAGAGTCGCTTCAAGGCCTTCCGGCGCAGCATTTTTCGGTGAAACGGGCCTGCCCCTGCTGCGGCACCAGTTTTCCTGAACCCGATCCGCGCATGTTTTCGTATAACTCCAAACATGGCTGGTGTACCGACTGCTTCGGTACCGGCCTGCGCCTGCAAGGGTTCGACGAAACACAAACCGGCGAAGAAACGGCGTGGAATGCCTGGTACGAAGGCGAAGCGCATAGCTGCCCTTCCTGCAACGGCGCCCGGCTGAATCGCGTATCCCGTGCCGTACTTTGGCGCGACAAAGGTATTGCGGAACTGGCTTCATGGTCGGTAGCCGAGGCCGATGTCTTTTTCAACGGGCTTGTGTTACGTGGTCGCGATGCGGAAATCGCACGCGACATCCTGCAGGAAATCAAAGGGCGGCTGAACTTTATGCGCGAAGTGGGGCTCGACTATTTAAGCCTGGATCGCGCCGCTCCCACACTGTCGGGCGGTGAGGCCCAACGCATTCGTCTGGCCGCACAATTAGGCTCGAATCTGCAAGGCGTTTGCTATGTGCTGGACGAACCCACCATCGGTTTGCACCCGCGCGACAACCAGATTCTGCTGAAAGCGCTGGCCCGTCTTGAAGGGAACGGCAACACCCTAGTGGTGGTTGAACACGACGAAGACACCATTAAAAAAGCCCAGCATATTATCGACATGGGCCCCGGCGCCGGGGTGCGGGGTGGTCAAGTGGTGGCACAGGGAACCGTGGAAGAAATCATGCAGGATCCCCAATCGCTTACCGGGCGCTATCTGAAACACCCCTTGCAGCACCCCTTCAAACCGCGTCGCGTTATTCACAACGAAACCCCGATGATTGAAATCCAGGGCGCGCACCTTCATAACCTGCAGCACGTAACCGCACGCATCCCCATCGGCTGCCTCAGTGTGGTCACCGGCGTGTCGGGATCAGGAAAATCCACCCTGGCACGCGATGTGTTGCTGGATAACCTGGCGCATGTCGTGGGTCGTCAATCCAGCATGAAATGGCACGGCTGCGAATCGATTACCGGTTGGGAAACCATTGATCGCGTATTGGAGGTCGACCAAACACCCATCGGCAAAACACCGCGCTCATGCCCGGCCACCTATGTTGGTTTTTGGGATGATATCCGTAAACTGTTTGCCAATACGCGTGATGCGCGGCTACGTGGCTGGACGGCGGCGCGATTCTCGTTCAACACGGGCGATGGTCGCTGCCCCATTTGCGAAGGTCAAGGCCTGCGGACCATTGAAATGAACTTTCTGCCCGACGTTAAAGTGCCTTGTGATGCCTGCAACGGTGAACGTTTCAACCGCGACACACTCGATGTGAACTGGCAGGGCAAGAGCGCCGGTGAAATTTTGAAAATGGACGTGGATGACGCCGTTGAACATTTCACCGCCCATTCAAAAATTTCTCGCGCACTGAAACTGATGCAGGACGTGGGTTTAGGTTATTTAACATTAGGGCAACCCTCGCCCACGTTATCAGGTGGTGAGGCGCAGCGCATCAAACTGGTTACCGAGCTCACCAAGGCGCGCTTAACCGAGGGCGTTATCACAACGGGGCGTGCGTCACGCACACCCCATACCCTTTATGTGCTGGATGAACCCACCGTCGGGCTGTCGATGGCCGACGTTGAAAAGCTGATTCATGTGCTGCACCGCCTGGTTGAAGCGGGCAACACCGTGGTGGTAATTGAACACAATCTGGATGTTATTGCCGAAGCCGACTGGATTGTGGACATGGGCCCCGAAGGCGGCACGAACGGCGGTCGTTTGGTTGAAAACGGCCCACCCGAGGCAATTATGAAAATTGCCGAAAGGTCCCACACGGGACAGGTACTAAAAACGTTTATGACGGCGTAACGAGAAGACTAGCTTGGCGCAGGGATACATCGCCTAAGATTTTGTGTTTTTCTTCAATACCTGTTGTATGGCATCATTTGCCGCAGCCAAACCCATGGCTGCGGTTAATGCCATTGCGGACCCATAGCCCGCGCAGGATAACCCTTGCAGCGCCTCGGCCGGCGCATCTGCCTCAAGCCAGGCGGCAGGCAACACAGCAGGCTGGTCAAACCAAATAACGCGCACTCCCATCTTGGCAACACGGCGGCGCGCTTTATCACTCACCGAGCCTTTCGGGAAATCATGGTTGCGCCGCAAAACGTTACGCAGCTTTGCCAACAGCGCATCGTTGGTTGAAAAGGCCAGATCGTCCACTTTCATTGCCAGCAGGTCGGTTTTTCCCCCGGCACCACCGCAAACAATAATGGGAATACGGCGGCGACGGGCCTCAAGAATCATCGCCACTTTTGCGCTAATTTGATCGGTACAGTCGATAATGAGTCGAACCTCTTCACCAAAAACTGTATGTACATTCTCAGGCACGACAAAATCATCGATGTTCGTGAGCCGACAAGCCGGATTGATCCCGTGGATACGTTGCGCCATCGCTTCCACTTTCGACTGCCCCAACGTATCGGTTAAAGCATGCACCTGTCGGTTAATGTTCGATTCGGCAATATGATCAAGGTCGATGAGCGTCAGATTTCCCACGCCGCTGCGAGCCAGCGCCTCGGCACACCATGAACCCACACCACCCAGGCCCGCAACCGCAATATGAGCTTGTGCCAGCCGTTCCGGCGCGCGATCACCATACAACCGCGCCAAACCGGAAAAGCGACGCTGCGCATCGATTGAATTGTCAAACTCATCCATAGCCGACACAAACCCTATTCATGAAGTAGTACTATTAGATCATGGCCAAATTGGTTGAATAAATCTTTAGCTACCGTCATGTCGAACGCATTGTGAAAACTACTGCTGTAACCTGCCCGCCCTGTTCTCCCAGCCCAGGCACGTTCCGACGCCTTACCGATGCCGAACGACAGGAATCGGTTGAGCAGTTCATGCGCTGTCTGAAACCACACCAGGATTTATGGGTGTTCGGCTACGGTTCATTGGTATGGCGCCCGAATTTTCATTACCTTGAACGACGCCCCGCGCTGCTGAAAGGCTACCACCGCTCACTCTGCTTGTGGTCCCGCATCAACCGCGGCACACCGGAACGCCCCGGCCTGGTATTCGGGCTCGACAACGGCGGTTCCTGCCGCGGCATGGTTTATCGCGTCGGCTCCAACGACATCCCGGAAACACTGGATGAACTGTGGAAACGAGAGATGCCCAGCGCCGCATACATTCCGCGGCACTTGCCGTGTCAAACACCGCATGGCCAAACACCCGCATTGGTGTTTGTGGTCGACCGCAAGAAAGATGGTTATGTTAGCAATTTGAATCACGCGCAATTGGTGGACATCATCCACAATGCACATGGTACCTATGGCCCCTGCATCGAGTACGTATTGGAAACCGCGCAGGCACTAACCGATCACGGCATTCACGATGCACGCCTTAACGCGTTGGTTCGGCAATTGCGGAACGATGCCACCAATCCAACACAAACCTGATTCCGCCAGTCGCGCCCAAACGTGACACCAACCATTATGTCTATTGCCGATATCCGACGCGACTATCAAAAAAACGCGCTACATGAAGATACCGTTAAAGCGGATCCCTTGGATCAGTTTCAACTTTGGTTCAATGAAGCCTTAACGGCAGAAGTGATCGAACCCACTGCCATGACTCTCGGGACCGTAAAGGATGGGCAGCCGTCTTCCCGCATCGTTTTGCTGAAGGGGTTTGACGCGCGCGGTCTGGTGTTTTTCACAAACTATCTGTCACGTAAAGGCAAGGCGCTGGCTGAACAACCCTTTGCAAGTGCACTCTTTTTCTGGCCGGAACTTGAGCGGCAGGTTCGGTTTGAAGGACGGGTGGAACAGGTTGCACAAAGTGAGTCCGACACGTATTTCCATAGTCGCCCTTTAGCGTCGCGTGTCGGCGCCTGGGCTTCCCCCCAAAGCCAACCCATTACCCGCGAAGCACTCGACGCACGGGCACAGAAACTGGCCGATGAACTGGGTGATAACCCACCCCGGCCTGAGCATTGGGGAGGCTATCGCCTCATTCCCCACTATATCGAGTTCTGGCAAGGCCGCCCATCGCGGCTGCACGACCGGATCGCTTACGAACTTCAACCAAACGGCGCTTGGTCATACCAGCGCCTGGCACCCTGAGTCCAGCGTCTTTCATGAATGTCGACATTGAATGCATTGTCGTCGGTGCCGGTGTTATTGGGCTGGCCGTCGCACGTGAACTAAGCCGGGCCGGCCACGAAGTGTTGGTGGTAGAGGCCGAAGGCCAAATCGGTACCGGTGCCAGTTCGCGTAACTCCGAAGTCATTCACGCAGGCCTTTATTACCCCACAGGCAGTCTGAAAGCCCAACTTTGCGTGGCCGGGCGGCAAACTTTGTACGACTATTGCGAAGCATACGGCGTGCCCCACAAGCGAACCGGTAAATTAATTGTCGCCACGGCGAACAGCCAATTAAGCGCGTTGAAAACACTGCATGACAAGGCTTTGGCCAACGGGGTAACCGACATTCAATGGCTATCAGCCTCAGAGGCCGTTGCGCTGGAACCGGAGCTCACCTGCCAGGCGGCTTTGCTGTCACCGTCAACCGGCATCATCGATAGCCATGCGCTTATGCTTTCTTTGCAGGGCCAGGCCGAAGGGGCAGGCTGCCAGTTTGTCTTTCGCACACCGCTGCAAAGTATTGAACAGGCCAACGGCAACTTTCATCTGGGGTTCGGTGGTGCCGACCCCATGTCGTTAACAGCACGGTATGTCGTGAACGCAGCAGGCCTGGCGGCACCGACTATCGCCCGCCTTTTCCCCTGGCATGCGCCCACACCGCGCCCAAACGCCCATTATTGCAAAGGCCATTATTTCAGCCTGATGCAACGATCACCTTTTTCGCATCTAATCTACCCGATGCCCGACGAAGCAGGCTTGGGTGTGCACTTAACGCTGGATATGGCCGGGCAAGCGCGGTTCGGACCCGACACAGAATGGGTGGACACAATAAACTACGCCGTTGATCCTTCCCGCGTTGAGCGCTTTTATGAAGCTGTGCGACAATACTGGCCACATTTGTCAGACGATAGCCTGATGCCTTCTTACACCGGTGTACGCCCAAAAATTGTAGGCCCGGATCAACCGGCCGCCGACTTTTTAATTGCCGGCCCGACATGGCATGGCGTGCCTGGTGCTGTTCATTTACTGGGCATTGAATCGCCAGGGCTGACTGCCTGTTTGGCTATCGCACAGCAATGCCGCATGGCCCTTGAAAACCAAGATCAAATCAAACAGATATAACGATGAACGACTACATTCTGACCCTGTCCTGCCCCGACCGAACCGGTATTGTGCATCGTGTTTCAGGCTGGTTGCTGGAACGACAGGGCAATATTCTGGATGCCCAGCAATTCGGCGACACCGAAACCAAACAGTTCTTCCTGCGCGTGCACTTTGAGCTTCCCGAGCATCAGCAAGCGGAAGAGCTTGAACAGCAATTCCAGGCTGTTGCCCAGGAATTTGGTATGCAGGCGCGCGTTCATGATGCGCAGCGTAAAGCACGTTTGCTGATTCTTGCCAGCCGGCAGGGTCATTGCTTAAACGACTTGCTGTTTCGCACACACAGCGGCCAGTTGAATGTCGACGTTGTCGGCGTGGTGTCGAACCACAACGATCACGCCGGCATGGCCAAGGCTTATGACATTCCGTTTCACCACTTTCCCGTCACCCCCGAAACAAAACGGGAACAGGAAGAACGCATTCTTGCGCTGGTGAACGAACAACAAGTGGACTTGGTTGTACTGGCACGCTATATGCAAATTCTAAGCACCGAAATGTGTCGTGCGCTTTCGGGTCGTGCAATTAACATTCACCACAGCTTTCTGCCCAGTTTCAAGGGGGCCAAACCCTACCATCAGGCGCATGCACGCGGTGTCAAAATTATCGGCGCCACTGCGCACTATGTCACTTCCGACCTGGATGAAGGCCCGATTATTGAACAGGATATCGAGCGCGTGAACCACAATATGAGTGCAAAAGATCTTACCCAGGTAGGCAGCGATATTGAGTCGCTGGTGCTGTCACGTGCCGTGCGCAGCCATGTGGAACATCGCATATTGCTGAATGGCAGCCGAACGGTGGTCTTTCATTAAAAAATATTAACGCCCCAGCGCCACGCCTTCGCGGCGTGGATCGGCCCCGCCCTCCAGACCGTTGGGCGTTATGACCACCCCCTGCAAACCGCTGGGCAGAGACTCCAAACGCACTTTGTGGCCCATTCTTTCAAGAGAAGCCGCAAGCGGCTCAAGCTGCGTTCCCTGTTCAATCTCGGTGCCATAATTGCAACTTCCCCGATTAGGCAGCGCAATTGCAGCCTGAATGTCCAGCCCCCAACCCAACACGCCTAATAGCGTTTTAGCCACAAAGCTAATAATGAACGGCCCGCCGGGTGCGCCGATGGCCATATACGGCTTGCCATCGCGCAGTACGATCATGGGCGCCATAGAACTACGAGGACGCTTGCTTGGCTCGACGCGGTTGGCAACCGGCATACCCGCGTCATCGACACCGCGCAAAGAAAAATCAGTTAGCTGATTATTCAACAAGAAACCGCGCACCATAATTTTGCTGCCAAATGCCGACTCTACCGAAGTTGTCATCGACACCACATTCCCCTCTTTATCGACAACGGACAAGTGCGTTGTCGAAGGTAATTCAGGAGAACGGTCTTTGCCAAACGTGGAGATTTCCCCAAGCGGATTGCCCGCCCGGGCACGCGGCATAGCGCGAGCGGGGTTAATTAAAGCGGCGCGCCGGGCAATATAACGGGGGGCCAACAATGTGTTCACAGGAAAGGAAACAAAGTCGGGGTCGGCAATATACACATCACGATCCGCACACGCCAGCTTCCCCGCTTCGGCAAATAAATGAACGGCTTCGAGCGAGTTAGGGGCATAATCAAGAATATCTGTATGCGTTAGCATCAGCAAAATTTGCATAACCGTAACCGGACCCGAACTGGGCGGACCCATTCCGCATAATTCGTACTCTAAATAAGCCACACAAAGCGGCTCGCGCGGCACCGCTTCGTAAAAAACCAAATCCGGCAAAGCAAGCGTACCCGGCGTTGCGTGCGACCGCACCGCGCTGACAATATCGTGGGCGATAACGCCTTCATAGAACGCATCAGCGCCTTGTTGTGCCACCTGCTCAAACACCTTGGCCAATGCGGGGTTCTTCAACACATAGCCCACAGGGCGTGGTTTGCCTTGCGCGTCGTAAAAGTAAGACCGGGCGGTCTTGCTTTGGCGCAACGCTTTACTGCGTAGCAGCAGCCCGTGCAAACGGGGCGACACCGCAAAGCCGTCTCGCGCAAGTTGAATTGCCGGCTCGAATAAGTCGGCCCAGGGCAACCGCCCGCCATCAGCATGCATTTTTTCCAGGCCACGCAACAAACCTGGGGTGCCCACCGACAAGCCGCTATTCACCGCATCCCAAAAAGGCAATACCTCGCCGTCAACTTTGAAATAGCTTCCATTGGAATCCACCGGTGCGGTCTCCCGTGCATCGTAAGTGCGAAGGCGCTGGTTCGCGGCATCGAATACCACCATGAACCCGCCCCCTCCAAGCCCTGATGACTGAGGCTCAACCAAACTCAACACCAACTGTGCGGCAATCGCCGCATCGACGGCGCTACCGCCGGCATCCAGTATCGCCAGCCCTGCCTCTGAGGCATGAGGATTCGCGGCTGAAATCATATAGTCATCGGCGCGAGCCAAAGACTTTTCAGTCCAACCCGTTGCCTCTTCAGGGTTGACCGGTGTACGGGCCAACGCTACTGACATGCCCGACAACAAACTACCAACTATCAGAGCCGAAATAAAATAGCGTGCAACCTGTCTCGTTCCGATCATCTTTGTTCAACCCGCCTGTTCTTCAACCGTTTCCTGCAGCCATGCCTCAAAAGCAATCAGTGCGTCGGTTTTGCCGACATGAACAGGGTAACTGAAATAGTACGACTGCCGCACAGCCAGAGCCCCGTCGAACGGCACGACCAGGTCGCCATTTGCCAGTGCCTCATCGGCCAAAAACCTCGGAATCAATCCAACCCCCAGCCCTGCGTGCACTGCCGCCAATAGCATCGTGAAGAGCTCGTAACGAGGACCCGCCGCGACCCCGGGCAAGTATTCAAGGCCCTGCGTACGATACCAGTCACGCCATGCGTCGGGCCGCGACATCATGTGCAAATGCGTTAGACCTGCCAACCCATCCGACGCATGTTGTGCAATTTCATACAGGAAGGGAGAACAAACCGGAACAAGCGCCTCTTCGGGAAACAAGCGAATACCTTGCGTGGCGGCCCACGGCTGCTCGGCATGATAAATGGCCGCATCGAAAGGATGGTCGGCAAACTGAAACGGCAACGTGCGACTGGACAAACTCACCGCGATATCGGCATGACGCGACTGAAAAGCGGGCAAACGCGGAATGAGCCACGTCGTAGCCAATGTGGGTAGCACGGCAATATGCAAACTATGGCCCAGCCCGGCACGCGACATTAAACTAAACGTGTCTTTTTCCAACTGCTCCAGATGATGGCGAACGCGTGCAGCATATTCCGCCCCCGCATCGGTTAACACAATACGTCGACGCACACGGGTAAAAAGCGCGACGCCCAAGCGCTCCTCCAGCCCATTCACCTGTCGAAAAATGGCACTATGGGTCAGTGACAATTCCTCCGCGGCGCGCGAAAATGACCCCAGGCGCGCCGTTGCTTCAAATGCTTGTAAGGCTCCCAAATTCGGCACGCCCTTGCGCATCGCTTCCCCTTTAATCTGGTCGTGACTCGAAACGTGCACATTTGTCACGACATTGTGCAATTTTATCAATTGCATTGTGCCAATAACTCACATAACCTGCCAGTATTGGTACGAATACGTTTACCTTGGGTTGCGTTTTCGGTAAAATACTTTAAACCTAAACTTATTTTCGGAGCGCATACATTATGTCCTCGGCCCCATCCTTCCATTGGGAAGACCCCCTGTTACTTGATTCACAGCTTACAGAAGAAGAGCGCATGGTAAAGGATGCCGCTCAAGCGTACGCGCAAGACAAACTCGCACCGCGCGTTCTGGAAGCCTTCCGCAACGAAAAAACCGACATTGAAATTTTCCGTGAAATGGGTGAGCTGGGCTTGTTGGGCCCCACCATCCCTACTGAATACGGCGGCTCCGGCCTGAATTACGTCTGCTACGGCCTGATTGCGCGTGAAGTTGAACGCGTCGATTCCGGCTACCGCTCCATGATGAGTGTTCAATCCTCCCTGGTTATGGTGCCCATCAACGAATTCGGCAGCGAAGAGCAGAAACAGAAATACCTGCCCAAGCTGGCCAGCGGCGAATGGATTGGTTGCTTCGGCCTAACCGAACCCAACCACGGTTCCGACCCTGGCAACATGGAAAGCCGCGCAGTTAAAACCGACAGCGGCTACAAGCTAAGCGGCACAAAAATGTGGATCACCAACTCCCCCATCGCGGACGTTTTCGTGGTTTGGGCCAAGTGCGTCGGTGGCGACTTCGACGGCAAAATCCGCGGCTTCATCCTGGAAAAGGGCATGAAAGGCCTGTCGGCGCCCGCCATTCACGGCAAAGTCGGTCTGCGGGCCTCCATTACCGGTGAAATCGTGATGGACGAAGTGGACGTAAGCGAAGATCACATGATGCCCGGCGTTAGCGGCTTGCGTGGCCCCTTTACTTGCCTGAACTCGGCCCGCTACGGTATTGCCTGGGGCGCATTGGGTGCGGCTGAATTCTGCTGGCACACTGCGCGTCAGTACACACTCGATCGCAAACAGTTCGGTCGCCCTCTGGCGCAAAACCAGCTTATTCAAAAGAAACTGGCCGACATGCAAACCGAAATTGTCCTGGGTCTGCAAGGCTGCCTGCGTTTGGGCCGTATGAAAGACGAAGGCACTGCCGCCGTTGAAATCACTTCCATCATGAAGCGCAACTCTTGCGGCAAGTCGCTTGATATCGCCCGTATGGCGCGCGACATGCTGGGTGGCAATGGTATCTCCGACGAGTTCGGTGTTGCACGCCACCTGGTGAACCTGGAAGTGGTGAACACCTATGAAGGTACCCACGACGTTCACGCCCTGATTCTGGGCCGTGCACAAACCGGGTTACAGGCGTTTTTCTAATGCTAACGGTTATGCTCACCAAGCCGTTTCACTAACGGCAAGGCGCTCAATAAAAACGGCAAAGTATTCTTATGATACTTTGCCGTTTTTTGTGCCCTGAAAACAAATCGTCAGCTATATCGGCTGTGCAAACCCTTGATTAACGCTCATACCAGACGTACCCTTTAGAAAAACAATGAAAGGACTATATGGGCGAGAATCAAGACAGGACAACTCATTATCGTGAAAACAGCCTGACACTTGGCGGAGCCGTCATGCTGGGTACCGGCGTTATGATTGGCGCAGGCATTTTTGCGCTAACCGGGCAAATGGCGCAAATGACAGGTGCGCTTTTCCCGCTGGCCTTTCTCGCAGCCGCCGTTATCGTTGGCTTTAGCGCTTATTCCTATATCAAGATTTCAAATGCCTACCCATCGGCCGGTGGCATTGGCATGTATCTGCATAAAGCCTATGGAAATCGGCTTCCCACCGCTTTCAATGCACTATTGATGTATTTTTCAATGGTCATTGCCCAAAGCTTTCTTGCTCGTACATTTGGCGCCTACACCATGCAACTATTCGGTGGTGACGACAGCGGCTACATGGTGCCGCTACTTGGTGTTCTACTTATCCTGGCAGCGTTTATCATCAATTTGCTGGGCAACCAATTTATTCAGGGCACCGCTTCCTTCATCGGAATTCTGAAAATCGGTGGCATTCTAATTTTCGGTTTAGTAGGTGTCTGGATCGCGGACGGAGTCAAGCTAGACTTTTCCGATAGCAATGAAACCGGCGGCGGGATTGGCCATTTCTTTGGCGCAACCGCGCTGGGCATCCTGGCATTCAAGGGCTTCACAACCATCACCAACAGTGGCTCAGAAGTGCAAGACCCCCACCGCAACGTGGGGCGCGCCATTATTATTTCCATTGCTGCTTGCGTCGTCATCTACACTTTGGTCGGCTTCGCTGTTGCCGGCAATCTATCTTTGCAGGAAATCATCAAGACTCAAGACTATTCGCTTGCCGCTGCCGCCCGTCCGGCGCTGGGTGAATACGGTGTTTGGTTTACGGTCGCCATTGCCATGCTCGCCACTGCGGGCGGTATTCTGGCCAGCATATTTGCCGTTTCAAGAATGCTGGCGATGCTAACGGAAATGAAGCTTGTTCCCCACAGTCATTTTGGCATGCCGGGTAGCATACAGAAACATACATTGGTCTATACGGTTGTCTTGGGCCTGATTCTTACCGCCTTTTTCGACCTATCTCGTATCGCAGCACTGGGTATTGTGTTCTACCTGGTTATGGATATTGCCATTCACTGGGGTGTATTGCGTTACCTGCGCGAAGATATCAAAGCCAAGGCCTGGGTTCCCGCGACCGCAATTGTGCTGGATTTACTGGCCCTTGGGGGGTTCATCTGGGTTAAATTGAACAGTGATCCGTTTGTTATTGGGGTAGCGGTTGTCGCCATGATCGCTATTGCAATTACAGAGCAAATTTTTCTTAAAAAGACCGCATGATGGGAAATTATATGTTTAGCAACGGTATGTGGTTTGGCCACTGGCTATGGATGCTGGTTATTGCCGTTTTGGTGGTTATTCCCGCCTGGCGCATTTGCAAACGAATTGGCTACCCCGGGTGGATGGGCATATTAATATTAATTCCTTTAGCCAACCTTATTCTTTTGTATTTCATTGCGTTCAGTAATTGGCCAATCGACAATCGCGCAGACGGATGAAAATGACCTGAGCGTGGCCCTTCCATTTCAGGAAGGACTATGATCAGGATTGCCCCAAATCGAACAAACTCGTGGCCTCCAACTCCAGCACCTGATCATCATTCTGGTTATATACACGCCACGTCCAGCGCACGATCCCCAAATCTTTACGCGTTTCTGAAACGCGCACGTTATTAACCGTAAGTTCCAAACGCAAAGCGTCGCCGGGGCGCGTGGGTAATAACCAACGAATCTTATCAACGCCGGGAGACCCGAAACTTTCAGAGCCTGCCAAGGCAGAATCAGCTGCCATACGCATCGCTAAACTGCACGTTAGCCAACCACTGCCAATCAGGCCGCCCCAACGGCTGTTATTGGCCTTCTCGGGGTCGGTATGAAACCACTGGGGGTCGAACTGTTTGGCAAAGTCAATCATGGTTTTTTCATCAAGCACCACAGGCGGGTGCTTGATGACCATGCCATCTCGAAACTCACTAAATTTCATGAAATACAACCTTTCATCGATTGAACTGAATACTAGTAAGTTTCGAAGTGTAACCGACCTTGGGTTTTAAGTTGGGCGTGAACATCTTCCCATTTCTTGCCGCTTTCCGTAACGATGTCTTTCAGTGCAGCCAACACACCTTCTTCCATGCCTTTCAAGCCACAAACATAAATGCAGGTTTTGCTATCGTTGATCAACGCCAAAACATCAGACGCGCGCTCGCGAATCACGTCTTGTACATACTTTTTGGGGCGATCGGCCTGCCGCGACAACGCCAGGTTAATATCGATAAAGTCTTTGGGCAGATTCATAAGCGGCCCAAAGTAAGGTAACTCACGCTCAGAACGCGCACCAAAAAATAACATTAATTTGCCACGGTACTTGCCTTCTTTATTCAGGCGACGGCAATGTTCAGTCATGGCACGCATGGGCGCAGCCCCTGTGCCGGTACAGATCATGACCAGGTTTGAGTCGGGCAGATTAGGCATCAGGAAACTGTTGCCGTACGGGCCAATCAACTTCACCGAATCGTTCTTTTGCAGGTCGCACAAATAATTCGAACACACCCCTTTTACCGGATTGCCGTCGTGGTCTTCCACAACACGCTTAACGGTAATCGACAAATTGTTGTAACCGGGCCGCTCACCGTCGCGCGGACTGGCAATGGAATATTGCCGCGCATGATAAGAACGACCGTTCTCGTCTTCACCTGCGGGGAAAATGGCGATTGACTGACCTTCCAGAAGCGGCATGGGCGTGTCGCCCATGTCGAGCACAATATGGTGAATGTCGCTGTCTGTATCGCTATCGGTAACACGATAATTACCCACTACTGTCGCAGTAACCGGGTTTTTATGCGTATACAAATTGGTATACGGATGGGCTGCCGACCAAGGCGGTATGCTCGCACCCGCTGCCGTAAACGGCTTGTTTTCGAGGTCTTGATCGCCTTCTTCTTTTTGTGCCTCGGAGGCCGTTGGTGCTGCCGGTGCTTTTGCCTCAACAACTTCAGCCCCTTCCGGCGCTTCCTGCGGCTCAGGTAATTCGTCCCACGTAAATTGCTCTTCAATGGAGTAAGCGTTGTCGCTTACCACTTGAATCCAGTTGTCGATTGCACCGGTGGGGCACGGCGGCACACAGGCCATGCAATCATTACATATCGACGCATCCACTACGTAATTGTTGGAGTCGTGCGTAATGGCATCGATCGGGCAGGTTTCTTCGCAGGTATTACAGCGAATGCAAATTTCCGGATCAATTAAATGCTGCTTCATGACTGTGGTGGCCGTTGTCATTTTTGGTCTCCGTGACGCACTACTGAAAATGTGCGGCTATGTGACGATATTCTGTCAAGATCAATGTGCCGGAGCACCCGGTAAAGGCGCCCCGGCACACTGTTAGTCTACGCTTTTTTAATTGAATCGAACGTATTCGAAATCAATTGGCTGACGGTTGATACCCATGGGAGGAGGTGCAATCCAGTTGGCAAACTTGCCGGGCTCAACAACACGCCCCATCAGGGAAGCAACATACGCACGGTCTTCCTCTGTCGGCAACCACTTGTCGACGTTGGCATTCCATTGCTCTTCGGTCAGTACCGTTCCGTCGGGCGACACACGGATTCCCGACAAAGTACCAATACGACGGTTGAACGCTTTGTGAGGAACGGTGAGACGGAAATCAATGCCGGCCTTTTCCAGCACTTTGTTCCAACGGTTCACACCGGCCACTGAATCGCGGATGTAGTCGTCACGCAATACTTCGTTCAAGGCATTCAGCATAGGAACCTGAATCTCACGCAGCTCGCCGTTATGTACCTCAAGAATGGGGTACGTGTCGTTCTTCAGCAAGTGGTCATCGGTACGTTTGCCTTCTTCGTGACGACCTTTCAAACCGGCACTGTAGAAGATAGCCGCATTTGAAGACTGGTCGGCACCGAACAGGTCGATCGTGACACTGTAGTGGAAATTCAGATAACGCTGAATGGTCGGCAAGTCGATGACACCTGCTTTGCGAATCGCTTCCGGATCAGTCGTTTTCAATTCGTTCATGACCTGAGCGGTACGTTGCAACACGCGCGACACACCCGATTCGCCCACAAACATGTGGTGAGCTTCTTCGGTAAGCATGAACTTGGTGGTCCGTGCGAGTGGGTCGAACGCCGACTCGGACAAGGCGCTCAGCTGGAATTTTCCGTCGCGGTCGGTAAAGTACGTAAACATGTAGAACGCCAGCCAATCTGGGGTTTTTTCATTGAAAGCACCCAGAATACGCGGGCTGTCTTCGCTACCGGAATGACGCTGCAACAGTGCATCGGCCTCTTCACGGCCATCGCGACCAAAATAACGGTGCAACAGGTAAACCATGGCCCACAGGTGACGACCTTCTTCTACGTTCACCTGAAACAGATTACGCAGGTCGTAGAGCGAAGGTGCCGTCAGACCCAAATGACGTTGCTGCTCAACCGAAGCCGGTTCGGTGTCGCCTTGCGTCACGATAATGCGGCGCAGGTTGGCACGATGCTCGCCGGGCGCATCTTGCCAGGCGGCTTCACCAAGGTGCTCGCCGAAGTGAATCTTGCGTTCACCGTCTTGTGGGGCCAGGAAAATACCCCAGCGGTAATCGGGCATTTTTACGTAATCGAAGTGAGCCCAGCCACTGGGGTCCACACTAACGGCGGTGCGCAGGTAGACATCCAATTCCTGGGACGCTTCCGGACCCATATCCTGCCACCATTGCAGGTAATTGGGCTGCCAATGTTCCAGCGCACGTTGCAACGTGCGATCACTGGACAAATTGACGTTGTTTGGGATTTTCTCGGAATAATTAATACCGGACATGTCGTTGACTCCTTAATTGGTTATCGCCTAACTTACACACGATCCCAGTCGAAACTGGCTTTCTCACCTTTGCCATACAACCGCAGGGCGCCTTTGTCGCCCGAGGCATTCGGCCGATAGAATATCCAGTTTTGCCAAGCCGACAACCGGCCGAACACACGGGTTTCCATCGTTTCTTTCACGCCGAAACGCAGATTGGCTTCCAGGCCGGTCAGCGAATCGGGTGACAATGCACGGCGCTCTTCCAGCGCAATGCGCACTTCATCATCCCAATCGATATCATCGAGAGAGTAGGTAACCAGCCCCAGCGACTCCGCCTCTTCGGCACCAATTGTGCTGCCAATCTTGGCACGGACCGCGTCAATAGCCGGCGCTTCCTCGTAGAAGCGACGTTCAATACGGCTTAGCGCATTCACCATGGGATACGCGCCGAAATTCAGTTCATTTACGGCAATTTGCGCAGGTTTGTCGGTTTCAGGGTCATCCAGCATATAAGTACGGTCGCAAGCCAGTGCCAACTCGAGCAGCGTGCCCACAAAGCATGAACCGGGTTCGATCAGAGCAAACAGCGAACGTGAGGAGACATCGAGGCGGGCAAGCGTACGACGCAACATGCCGACCGTTTCGCGAACAAGCCAGTTATCGCTGAGCTTTTGCAAAGTTTCATCGGCCGCCAACACGCGGGACGCATCGCCTTCGGTTTTGAAAACCCAGGTACCAATGTCTAACTCGTTAGTACGCATGTGCAAAATCGCGTCGTCGAGTTCGCGTGCCATTTGCAGGGGCCACCAAGCGGCACCCTGAGACTCAATGCCGGCAATGTCGGTCGGTACGTCGGCATCGGGCGCTTTAACAACCCAGGTTGCAGAACGCTGCTCACGATCAATCGTGATTTCGACGTATTTGTACTTCACGCCGTTTTCACTTTCTTCACGCTCAACACGTGTCAGCTGAACACCTTTGGCGTCGGCCGGACGATTGCTTTGCTCTGCCAACTCGGCAGCACGTTTCTTGACACCCTCTTCAAACTGCGCAGGCTTGATGATGTCATCAACCAAACGCCAATCTTTAGCTCGCTCCCCACGCACGCCTTCCACCAAAGTGCAGAAAATATCGGCACGATCGTGACGAACTTTGCGCTTGTCGGTAACGCGCGTTAACCCACCCGTACCCGGCAGCACGCCCAACAGCGGCACTTCCGGTAAAGAAACGGCGGAGGAACGGTCATCGATAAGCAGGATTTCGTCGCATGCCAGCGCAACCTCGTATCCACCACCGGCACATGCGCCGTTTACGGCGGCAATAAATTTCAAACCGTTGTGACGGCTGGAGTCCTCAATGCCATTACGGGTTTCATTCGTAAATTTACAGAAATTCACCTTCCAGGCGTGGGACGACAAACCCAGCATAAAAATATTGGCGCCCGAGCAGAAAATACGATCTTTCTTGCTGGTGAGTACGACAGTCCGAACTTCCGGATGCTCGAAACGAATACGCTGCAACGCGTCGTGCAATTCGATATCGACACCCAGGTCATAGGAATTCAGTTTCAGTTTGTACCCGGGACGCAGACCAGCGTCTTCGTTAACGTCCATCGCCAAGGTGGCCACCTGGCCATCAAAACTGAGATCCCAGTGCTTATATTGACTGGGATCGGTGCGAAAATCGACGGGGGTAGCGGCTTCACTCATGGATGAGTCTCCTAATTATTTAACCGGAATAATAGTGCATCTGTAGATTTTTCATGCATAATAATGCAACAAATTTCCGGCGTCAACTTTTTTATGCAAAAAAATGCATGCTTGCACTAAAGTGCACCTACACAAGAGGCAGACCTGCAACCTCGCGGATGTGCGTACGCAGTGCGTCGAACACTTCCGACAAACTGCGTTGGCTTGTCATGCATACGTAGTCGGCCTTCGAATAAAATGCCTCGCGCCCGGCCAGAATGCGCTTAAGGTCGGCCATGGCCTCGTTATTGCCGGCCATGGGCCGGAAGTCGCCCTGCGCCATTACACGCGCCATATGATCTTCCGGACTCGCTTTCACCCACACGGTATAACAGTGGGACAACAGTAAATTCATGGTTGAAGGTTCGGAAACAATACCCCCTGGCGTGGCAAGCACCATTTCAGGATATAGTTGCAGCGACTCTTCAAGGGCACGTTTCTCGTAACGCCGATAAGCCGTAGGCCCATACAGACTGTGGATCTCCAGAATGCCGCACCCGGCCACGCGCTCGATTTCCGAACTAAGTTCGACAAAGGGATAGCCGATATCGGCCGCCAGCATGCGCCCCAAGGTTGATTTTCCGGCACCGCGTAGCCCCACGACGGCAATTTGCTTTGTGCGATTGCCTGCAGTGGAAACGGCTTGCCCGACAAACAGCTGCGCCAGCGCCTCTCGTGCCTGCTGGAGCTCCTGCTCCGAGCGATTGTGCAACAGCTCCCGAATAAGCAGCCATTCAGGCGTAGAAGTGGTCACGTCACCCACCAATTCCGCCAAAACGCAATTAAATGCCTTGGAAATCTGCAGCAGAACCAGGATGGATACATTCCCCACACCCCGCTCAAGATTGGCAAGGTGACGTTCAGACACGCGCGCAGCTCGCGCGAGCTCTTTACGCGTCATCCCCCTAATGGCGCGTAGCCGCCGTACCCGCTCCCCAAGAGCGATGAGATACGGGTCGCGATCCTGGCTGCCTGTCTCCTCAGCCGCCAGGACTTTCTGATTTAATGCTTTATTGTTCACCCAGAAAAACCCTAATGAGTCGATATAGATGCATTATAATGCTTGACAATTGGAAAGAAAAGGCCTAATTTTGAGTCTTGGCGAGGGCGCCTTGCTGGGTTAGATAGCATTTTATTGCTTTGGCCCGGCACTCGACTCCGCTAAGAAAGGATACATAAAAATGAACCTCGAGACATTTCAGCAACTCATTCAAAAAGTAACCAATCATATTGGCGACCGTCCGTTGAATAAAACGTTGCAAGACGACCTGAATCAAACCTTCCCTGTTGGGGGCGACGTTTACAACGGAATAGTCAACGCCTGTCGCACAGGCGTTGCGCAAGGCTGGATGTGCCAATACGAAGGGGGCGGCATTCGTTACGGGCGGGTCATCAAGCCAACAGATGTACTCAATGGCTATTCGGTCGACGTGGTCGATATGAAAGACCTTGCCGGGCCCCACCATCGCCACCCAAACGGCGAAATCGACCTGATCATGCCCATCGACGACACCGCCAAGTTCGACAACCACCCGGCCGGCTGGCTGGTGTATGGGCCCGACACGGCGCACAGCCCCACCGTGAGTCAGGGCCAGGCATTGGTTCTGTATCTTTTGCCTGAAGGCAAAATCGAATTCACCCGCTCATAGGCTATGGGCCCACTGGGCCGCCTGTTTGCAAGGTGCCCGGCACAATTGCCGCTACACGGCGGCCCCCATCACAGTACGGCACCTGTTTCTACGAGAAAAAGACACGTTATGACAAAACTCGCAAACTATCTTGAAGGACGCTGGCAAGAAGGAAGCGGCAACGGCAGCCCGGTTCTCGACCCCATCACGGGTGAGACGTTGGCCACCGTTAGTGCCGATGGCCTGGATATGCATGCCGCCTACGATTACGCCAGGCAACAAGCCGGGCCCGCCTTGCGCAAATTAAGCTATGCCGAACGCGCTGCCTTGCTGAGCGACATTGTGAAAGTGCTTCAGGCAAATCGCGACAAATACTTTGATATCTCGCTGCGCAATTCCGGCACGGTACAAAATGACAGCTCGGTCGATGTCGACGGCGCCATTTACACGCTATCCTTCTATGCCAAAGCCGGTTCCAAAATGGTGGAAAAAGCCTTGCGCCTCGACGGTGAGTCGGCACCGCTGGCAAAAGACAACGTCTTTGCCAGCCAACACATTTATGTCCCCATTCAGGGGCTGGCCCTCTTCATCAACGCATTCAACTTCCCGGCATGGGGCCTGTGGGAAAAAGCCGCGGCCGCGCTGCTATCCGGCGTTCCCGTTGTCATCAAACCCGCCACCTCCACCGCCTGGTTAACCCACGAAATGGTGAAAGATGTCGTCGACGCCAACATCCTGCCGGCCGGCGCCTTGAATATCGTTTGCGGCCGCCCCGACGCTTTGCTCGACGCGTTAAACGGTCTTGATGTCGTGTCTTTCACCGGTTCGGCCGACACCGCCGCATCGTTGCGCGACCATCCTCGCATCAAACATGACGGCGTGCGTTTCAACGCGGAAACCGACAGCATTAACAGTGCGGTTCTGGGCCCGGACACCGACGATGACGCCACCGGGCTGCTGGTGCGCGAAGTGGTGCGCGAACTCACCATCAAATCAGGCCAGAAATGCACCGCGATACGCCGTATTTTTGTCCCCGAATCGAAATACGATGCAGTGGCGCAGGCTATTTCCAACAAACTTAAAACCATTACGGTGGGTGATCCTCGCAAAGAAGGCGTTCGAATGGGCAGCCTGGTGAATCTCTCACAACGCGACGCCATTCTCGAGGGCATTGAAAAACTGGCGGAATGCAGCGATATCCTGTTTGATGGCCGCACGGAAAGCACTATTGATCTCGACAACGAAAATACAGCGGTCGTCCCACCCGTACTATTCGGGGTACGCAACCCCGACGATCATCCCCTGGTTCACGAAATGGAAGTGTTTGGCCCGGTCGCCACGCTCATCCCTTATCGCAACACAGAACACGCCTTCACGCTAACACGTCGCGGCATGGGTTCATTGGTTGCCTCGGTATACAGCAATCAGCCCGATTTCCTGGCGCAAGCAGCCGCAACCCTGGCGGAAAGCCACGGTCGTGTACACCTTATCAACAACGACGTAGCCAAAGCCCATACCGGGCACGGCAACGTGATGCCGCAATCGAACCATGGCGGCCCAGGGCGCGCCGGCGGCGGCGAAGAACTGGGCGGCTTGCGCGCCCTGCGCTTTTATCACCGGCTCGCGGCCATTCAAGGTTCTCCCGAGGTCTTGGGCAAATTGGCCCAGGAAGCAGGTTCTGAAAGTTAATAAAACAAATTATTGCCTGTCGTGCTTCCAATACCCCGACAGGCCTCCTTTTTTCGGAGACAACAAAATGGAAGTCTGCCCTGCAGAATTGAATTACGCCCAGTATCTGGCTGAGTTCAACCGTTCGCGCGCGTCAAAAACTGCCTATATCGACGACACACGCAAAATTACCTACGGTGAGCTGGCTGATCTTTCCGCCCGTTTTGCGGGCTTGCTCAAAAACCTGGACATCCGTCGGGAAGAGCGAATTTTGCTGGTGATGCACGACACCGTTGATTGGCCGGTGGTCTTTCTGGGTGGCCTGCATGCCGGCGTGGTACCGGTTGCGGTCAACACACTTTTAACAGCCGACGACTATGCGTACATGCTTGAACACAGCCGGGCTCAGGCAGTGTTCACCTCACCCGGCCTGGTGGAAACGGTTCAGTCGGCCATGCAAAACTCACGCCACGAAGTCAAGAAGGTCGTCGTGGCCGGGGTCGGCGCGGACGAGCTGCCCGCCGATGTAGCCCATTTCGACACACTCATGCAACAGGCAGAAGCGTTGCCGCCCGTACACACAAAAGCCGACGAAATCGCGTTCTGGCTTTACTCTTCGGGCTCTACAGGTCAGCCCAAAGGGGTGGTTCACAGCCATGGCAACCTTTGGTACACCGCCGAACTCTACGGCAAGCCCGTACTGGGGATTCGCGAAGACGACATCGCTTTTTCCGCCGCAAAACTGTTTTTCGCTTACGGCTTGGGAAATGCGCTGACCTTTCCATTATCAGTCGGTGCAACCGTCGTGTTAATGGGAGAGCGCCCCACCCCCGAAGCCGTTTTCAAACGTCTTGTAGAACACAAACCCACTGTTTTCTATGGCGTACCCACGCTGTATGCCAGTATGCTGGCGTCGCCCGCCCTTCCGGCCAAGGAAGATGTCGCCATTCGCGTCTGTGCCTCAGCAGGTGAAGCACTGCCCAAAGACCTGGGTGAACGTTTTACGCGCCACTTTGGCTGCTACATTCTCGACGGCATCGGTTCCACCGAAATGCTGCATATTTTCCTGTCAAACCAAATGGGCGATGTCCGTTACGGCACCACTGGAAAGCCGGTACCTGGATACGAAGTTGAGCTGCGAGACGACTCCGGTAAACCCGTTCCCGCCGGCGCCATCGGTGATCTGTATATACGGGGATCCAGCGCCGCACTGATGTATTGGAACAATCGCGCCAAAACACGCGAAACCATGTTGGGCGAGTGGCTTAAAAGCGGCGACAAGTACGTTTGCGATGCAGACGGTTATTACACTTATGCCGGCCGAAGCGACGACATGATCAAAGTGAGCGGCCAGTATGTTTCCCCGGTCGAAGTGGAGAACGTACTGATCCAGCACGAAACCGTTCTTGAAGCGGCGGTCATCGGCGTTGAAGACAGTCAGGGGCTGGTAAAAACATCCGCCTACGTCGTGCTGCGCTCCGGCATCACCGCAGACGCCGAGACTCAGAAAACACTGCAGAATTACGTGAAATCCCAGTTGGCGCCGTTCAAGTACCCACGCACGATCCATTTTGTCGAAGATCTTCCCAAAACAGCTACGGGTAAAATCCAGCGTTTCCGACTGCGCCAGCGCGAACAGAACAGCTAAGATTTCAACATGAGTAATCTGTCCATCACCCACCGCCAAGTCCCCATTCGCGTCGACGATCGCGATTATGAGCTCGAATGCCAGTTCATTTCGCCGGAGAAAACCGACCGGGACCTGGTTATTTTCCTGCACGAGGGTTTGGGTTCAGTTGCCTTGTGGCGTGATTGGCCGGCGCAACTTTGCGAACAAGCCAACTGCCGTGGGCTGGTTTACTCACGCTATGGTTATGGCGCCAGCACACCCCGACCACCTGAGGAAAAATGGCCGCTTGGCTACATGCATATACAAGCGGAAAAAGCCTTGCCGGCCCTGTTGGAAGCGCTGGATATGGAGCACGAACGGCCTATTTTGTTCGGCCACAGCGACGGCGGCTCTATTGCCCTGCTTTATGCGGCGATGTACCCCAGCCGCCCCAAGGCCATTGCAGTAGCGGCGCCCCATATCTTTGTTGAAGATGTCACGATAACCAGCATTGAACAAGCGCGAGAGGCTTATCTGAACACTGATCTGCCACAACGTTTCTCCCGTTATCACCAGAACCCCGACTCGGCATTCTGGGGTTGGAACGATATCTGGCTTAACCCCGAATTCAAATACTGGAACATTGAAGCCTATTTGCCCAAAATCCAATGCCCTGTTCTGGCGATTCAGGGGAAAAACGACGAGTACGGCACGCTAGCCCAAATCCAAGGGATACAACGGATAGTGTCGCACGCAGAACTCTGTATTATTGATGATTGCCGTCATTCTCCCCATAAAGATCAGCCGGAAGTCCTGAACCAGGCGTTGGTGGCTTTCATACAAAAACTGAACGAAACGTTACCCACCAACCCATGAACCTGTTTTTATTGCGCCTATGCGCAGCCATAGCAGTACCTTTACAACACCAAGGAGTAGACACAATGAAGAAAGTCTTAACGGGCACCGCACTCGCCCTTTCTCTCGCATTCGGCGCAGGCGCTGCGTCGGCCGAAGTCAAAGTGGGCTTTATGTTGCCTTATAGCGGCACCTACGCTCAATTGGGTGAAGCCATTGAAAACGGCTTCAAAATGTATGTGGAAGAACAAGGCGGCAAACTTGCCGGCCAGGAAGTCACCTATTTCCGCGTCGACGATGAATCCAACCCATCCAAAGGGCCCGATAACGCCAACCGCCTGATCAAACGCGACAACGTCGATATTCTGATCGGTACGGTTCACTCCGGTGTGGCCATGGCCCTGGCCAAAGCAGCCACCGAGAGCGACGTTACCCTCATTATTCCGAATGCCGGCGCCGTTGCCATTACCGGCCCACTGTGCAGCAAGAACGTCTTCCGCTCATCATTTTCGAACTGGCAACCTGGCTACGCCATGGGTGTTGTCGCCGCGGAAGATGGTCACAAGAAGGCCGTGACCATTTCCTGGAACTACGCTGCGGGTAAAGAATCCACTGACGGCTTCAAGGAAGCATTCGAAAAAGGCGGCGGCGAAGTTGTCGAACACCTGACCCTGCCTTTCCCCCAGGTTGAGTTCCAGCCGCTGCTCACGGAAATCGCTTCTATCAAGCCCGACGTCGTCTATACGTTCTTTGCGGGCGGTGGTGCCGTTAAGTTCGTACAGGATTACGCAGCTGCAGGTCTTAAAGATCAAATCCCTCTGGTCGGCGCCGGCTTCCTGACCGACGGCACGCTTAAAGCACAAGGTGAGTCCGCTCAGGGCTTGCGCACTGCGCTGCACTACGCCGATGGGTTGGATAACGAGCTCGACAAGAAATTCCGCGAGAATTATTCCGAGAAGTATCCCGATTTGCCGCCTGATGTTTACGCGGTTCAGGGTTACGACGCAGCACAAATGCTGGCGGCCGGTATGGAAGCGGTAGACGGCGACGTCAGCAAGAAAGACCAAATGCGCGATGCCATCCGCAATGCAACCATCAAGAGTCCACGCGGCGATTTCACCATCTCCAAATCCGGCAACCCCGTTCAGGATTTCTACCTGCGCGAAGTTAAAGGCATGGACAATGTTCCTGTGAAAATCGCGGTTGAGGATCTGGCTGACCCCAGCCGCGGCTGCAAACTGATGTAATCACCCTATAAAAAAACAATACTAAAGGAGGCCATGTGGATCCGGTCATTTTCCTTATTCAATGTCTGAACGCTGTCCAGTACGGGCTGCTGCTCTTCCTGGTTGCCAGTGGGTTAACACTCATTTTCGGCATCATGGGCATCATCAACCTGGCTCACGGCAGCTTCTACATGATCGGCGCCTACATGGCCTTCGCGCTAGGACCTCTTGTTGAACAGTATGTGGGTGGGGGGTTTGTTACAACCCTGCTCGCCTGCGTTATTTTGTCGGCCATTCTGGGTTACTTCCTGGAATGGGCTTTTTACAGCTATCTTTATCATCGCGATCACCTGCAGCAAGTCCTCATGACTTACGGCCTTATCCTGGTGTTTGAAGAGCTGCGCAGCATCATTATTGATAACGACGTTCATGGTGTCGACACGCCGTCCTGGTTAAGTGGGGCCATCTCGCTCGGCGACATCATGACTTACCCCACCTACCGTCTCTTCATTTCGGTGGTCTGTCTGGTCGTTGCAGGCTTGCTTTATTGGTTACTTACACACACACGCCTGGGCATGATGATTCGTGCCGGCGCCAGTAATCGCGACATGATCAACTCACTGGGCATCGATATTAATCGCTTGTTCCGTATTGTTTTTGCGCTGGGCGTTGCGCTGGCGGCTTTTGCCGGTGCCATTGCGGCTCCTGTGTCCTCGGTTTATCCCGGCATGGGCCACTCCATTCTTATTATCTGTTTCGTTGTGGTCGTGATTGGCGGCATTGGATCTATTAAAGGGGCGTTCGTCGCCGCCATGCTCATCGGCTTTGTCGACACCTTCGGCCAAGTCCTGTTTCCGCAAGCCGCAGGCGTTCTGGTTTACGTCATGATGGCCGCCATCCTGTTATTCAAGCCCGAGGGGCTCTTCAAGCAAGGCTAACAACAATGCACTCCTCGATACGCAACTTTATCCTGCCCCTGCTTCTTTTTGTCGTCACCGCGCTGCTGCCCTTGGTCACGTCCGAGTACTACACTGCGCTGATCGTCAAAATCATGATTTATTCATTATTTGCGCTTAGCCTGCAATTGCTGGTTGGCTGCACCGGCCTCATCAGCCTGGGCCATGCCGCGTTCTTCGGCATCTCCGCCTACGCGGTTACTTTATTGTCGCCCCAATACGAGTCCGGCAATTTATTGTGGATGTTACCCGTTAGCATAGGGATCGCAATGGTGTATGCCCTGATTACCGGCGCGCTGTCGTTGCGAACCAAAGGCGTCTATTTCATTATGGTCACCCTGGCGTTTGCGCAAATGGCTTACTACGTCTTTCACGACACCAAAATCGGTGGCGGAAGCGATGGCATCTATTTGTACGTTCGGCCCGAATTCCGCATTGGCGACTGGGTTATCCTGAATCTTGATAACGCCTACGTTTTCTACATGTTTGTACTGGTTTGCCTAACCCTTACGTGGGTATTTCTTGCCATGCTCATGCGTTCGCGTTTCGGCGCCGCGCTCACCGGCATTCTGGTGAATGAACAGCGCATGCGCGCAGCCGGTTTTTCAACGTTCGGATACAAGCTCACGGCCTACATCATTGCCAGTGGCTTGGGTGGTCTTGCCGGCATTCTTTATGCCGCCAAAGACGGCTATGTGAACCCTGAACTGATGAACTGGGAACAGTCGGGCCTGGTACTGCTTATGGTTATTTTGGGCGGTATGGGCCGGCTTTCAGGTGCGGTTATCGGCACCATTACACTCATTCTGCTGCAGGAAATATTCCAGTCGCAAGCATTGTTCGGCGAGTTTGCCGTTCACTGGCACCTTACCTTCGGCCTGGCCATTATTATTCTGGTGGCGCTCATGCCCAAAGGTTTAATCGGACTGCCTGAACAACTTCGCGCCCGCCGCCGCTCTTCGGCCGGCTCACCTGCTGCACACTAGAGGTAAAGCATGACACAAACCTTATTGTCGGCCAAAAACGTCACCCGTCGCTTCGGCGGCCTGGTCGCCATCGACAATGTCTCCGTCGATCTCGATCGGGGTCAAGTCCACGCCGTAATTGGTACCAACGGTGCCGGTAAATCCACACTCATTAATGTGCTTTCCGGGGAAATTCCGCCCAATGAAGGCTCAATTATCATGAACGGAACGGACATTACCCGCTGGCCCCAACCCAATCGGGCACGTGCCGGCCTGGGCCGAAGCTACCAGCGCACCACTATTTTCCCGACTTTAACGGTACATGAAAATTGCCGTTTATCGGCACAAGCCAAGCACCAAAAATTCTGGAGCTGGGCGACCCCCGCAAAAAACTGCCGCATCAGTAATGAAGCAGCCGACCGCGCGCTGGAGCTAACCGGTTTGGCCGAATACGCCGACCACACCGCGGGGCTGTTATCACACGGCGGGAAACGTCAACTCGAAATCGCCATGTGCCTGGCCACACACCCAACCGTTCTGCTTCTCGACGAACCGCTAGCGGGCATGGGGGCGGAAGAAACCGACCGCATGCTGGATCTACTGGACTCGCTCAAAAAGGAACATGCCATTTTGCTGGTGGAACACGATATGGATGCCGTATTTCGAATTTCCGACCTCATCACCGTGATGGTGAACGGGACCGTTATTGCGCATGGCGACCCTGAAGCCATCCGCACGAACCACGAGGTACAAACGGCCTACCTGGGAGAAGACGAATGACTGTATTGATCAACGCTCAGGGGTTGAATACTTTCTACGGTGCAAGCCATGTTCTTTTCAACGTTAATCTGAAAATTCAGGCGGGCGAGTCGGTTGGCCTTCTGGGCCGCAACGGGATGGGTAAAACCACGCTTATTCGCACCCTGATGGGCCATTTGCGCCCAACCAGTGGGAATATCGTTATTCGCGACAAAGACCACACGCGCTCCGCACCATACCAAGTTGCACGTGAAGGTGTCGCCTATGTCCCCGAGGGGCGCGGCATTTTCCCCAACTTGAATGTTCGCGAAAATCTGCTGGTTGCCGCTCGTTCCGGTGTGAACGGCCGAAACGACTGGAACTACGATCGCGTGTTGGAAACTTTTCCACGTCTGACGGAGCGTCTTGGCCACGGCGGGCAACAGCTTTCGGGCGGTGAGCAGCAAATGTTGGCCATTGGGCGCGCCCTCATGACCAACCCCGACATCCTGATTCTTGACGAGGCAACCGAAGGCCTGGCGCCACTGATCGTGGCCGAAATCTGGCGCATTATCGACACCATTCGTAAAAGTGGTGTGTCCACGCTGATTGTCGACCGGAATTTCCGCAAGGTACTGGCCAACACCGACCGGTGCGTGGTACTTGAAAAAGGCGTCGTGGTGGAAGAAAAAGACAGTGCAACCCTGTCAAAACAACCCGAACTTTTAACCCGCTACCTGGGTGTATAAACGCGCTGAGGCACACGCAAAAAGCAGGTTAACTGCTGAATGCCGCCGCAGCGCGCTTCAATCGGTCTTGCACAGCGTGCCAGGCTGCCTCTTCAGGCGGCGCCTGTACCAACAGGCAATCAAAACCGCCTAAATCAAGGCGCCGTAAATTGGCATAAAGATCCCGGGCATAAACAACGGGGTCTTCCGCTGCCGACATCCACGTAAACCCGGCATTCGATTTCCCGGTTAAATCAGAGGCTACCGGGCCGATGACCAATATCGCAACGTGCTGGTTCCCGCTTGGTGTCGAGCCCAAACCGGCAAGCGATAACACTGCGTCCACACCCAAGCCGACAAGGCGATCAATATCCGCCCGGGAACGCAATAATAACGGCGTATGGGGTGCATAGTGTGCTTTCAAAGAGCCGGAGACTTTCGGCGCCGCCGCATCCGCATGCTCACGCGGCATTACCCCCAATACACCGGCAATGTCAGTGGCGGAAATATGCCCTGGTCGCAACAACACCGGCCCCACGCTTTCAAGACGCGACAAATCCAGAATCGTAGACTCAATCCCCACTTCGGAACTACCCCCTTCAAGCACAAGGAGGTCCGCCTCGCCCAAATCGGCAAATTCTTCACGTACATGACTTGCCTGGGTGGGCGAAACCTGGCCAAACTTGTTCGCCGACGGCGCAGCCACCCCCCCGTTTCCGTTCTTCAGGGCTGAAAAAGCCGCAAGCAATTGTCGCGCAACAGGATGCGCGGGGCAACGCAGCCCGATGGTAGTCTGCCCGCCACTGACCTGGGCTGGAATATGATCTGCACGCTCAAGAATCAACGTAAGCGGTCCCGGCCAGAATGCACGTATCAATGCATGCGCCTCGTCCGGGATATTCTTGGCCCAATAGGAAAGGTCGGCACCTGGCGCAACGTGCACAATAACCGGATGATTGGATGGCCGCCCTTTGGCCGTATAGATACGCGCTACCGCTTCAGGGTTCTCGGCATCCGCCCCCAAGCCATAAACCGTTTCAGTTGGGAACGCAACCAGCCGCCCCGCCAGCAGTTGTTGGGCAGCTTGATGGATTGGGTCATAAGTGGTGCGGGTATTCACGCTTAAATGGCTTATGCTTTTAATATTAACGGCCGTACTTAGTAAGGCAGGTTCAACAAACGCTTCACTTCGTCCGCTTGATGCGTTGCGCGCTCGAGGGATTCGGCAACAACAGTAATATGCCCCATTTTCCGGCCTGGGCGCGCATCGGCCTTGCCATATAAATGCAAATGCGCCCCGGGAATAGACAAAACGGCCGGCCAATCGGGTTCTTCATACTGCCCCTGGTCGTTAAACCAAAGGTCACCCAACAAATTCAGCATTACCGAAGCACTGTGCGCCTGCGGATGACCCAATGGTAAACCCGCCATAACCCGAACCTGTTGCTCGAACTGACTTGAGACACAAGCATCGATTGTGTGATGACCGCTATTATGAGGGCGTGGCGCCACCTCGTTGGCCAACAAAGCACCACCGTCTAATACAAAAAACTCGACGCACAATACACCCCGATAATCAAGCGATCTGGCAATGCCGGCCGCGGCATCGCGCGCCTGATCAAGCAACGCATTGCCTAACCCCAGCTCATCGGCTTGAGGAGAGGCGCTTGAAACCGCCAAAATACCGTGATGATGCACATTGACAGCGGGTGCGTAAAAAACACATTCGTCGTTATAGCCGCGCGCCATGACAACTGAGATTTCACGCTGAAGCGGCATCAAGGCCTCCAGAACGCAGTCGACTTTGTTGAACTCAACAAAGGCTTCGTACGCTTCCACCCGCGAAGCGACCCTTGCCTGACCTTTTCCGTCGTAACCCAAACGCGCCACTTTCAGAATGCCCGGGAACAAAGATTCGGGCGCGCTTTGCAAATCATCTTCAGAGCGTACCGGAATATAAGGCGCAACCTCGACACCCGCTTTCTGAATAAACGCTTTCTCGTCGATTCGATTCTGCACAATTGCCACGGCATCACCCGAGGGACTTACATTAGAGCCCTGCGCCTGAATAAACCGCAAACTATTGGCCGGAACGTTCTCGAACTCGGTAGTGACCGCCGGACAGCGCTGCGCGAGCTCGGTCAACGCCGATTCATTGTCGTATGCCGCGCGTAAATGGAAGTCTGCAACAGCACCGGCCGGACTATTGGCGTCTGGGTCAAGCACCGCCACCTTGTAACCCATGCGCTGAGCTGCATGACAAAACATACGACCCAACTGACCCCCACCTATCATTCCCAGCCATTGTCCTGGTTTTATGATTGTGTTGTTGCAATCGTCAGACATAAATTCATCAACTCAAGAAGACTGAGGCGGCGGCACAACCATTGCCCGGGCCGCTTCCGTTTGTTTTAGGCGAAATGCATCCAGTTGCTCTGCCAGACGTGCATCTGTTGTCGCCAGATTGGCAATAGCATGCAAAGCCGCATTGGCCGCACCCGCTTCGCCAATGGCAAACGTGGCAACCGGCACGCCTTTAGGCATTTGCACAATCGACAGTAAAGAATCTTCACCACGTAAATAGCGCGACGGCACAGGAACGCCGAAAACAGGAACTGAGGTAAGCGCGGCCATCATACCGGGCAGGTGGGCGGCGCCCCCCGCCCCGGCAATAATGGCCCGAAGCCCCACCCTGCGCGCATCAGCGCCGTACTGCGCCATATCGGCGGGCATGCGATGTGCTGAAATAACCTTAACCTCGTGCGGCACCTGAAACTGCGTCAACATATCAACTGCGTGCCGCATCACCTCCCAGTCGCTGGAAGAGCCCATAATAACCCCCACCAAAGGGGCACTATTATTCAAGACAGAGGATGATTGATTCATGGCAATAACAATGGCTTAAACAACACGCGAAACCGGCCATGACTTCACCCGGCAACGGACTGTCTTAAGTGGTTAAACGGGTTAACGCCTCGTGATACTTGGCTGCGGTTTTCTGTATTACGTCGTCGGGCAAACGCGGTGCCGGCGCCGTTTTGTTCCAGGGTTGCTGCTCCAGCCAATCGCGTACGAACTGCTTGTCGAAAGAAGGTGGGCTGCTACCTTCATTGTATTCATTCGCCGGCCAAAACCGCGAGGAATCGGGCGTAAGAACTTCGTCCATTAAATGCAACTGCCCTTGTGCGTCGAGGCCGAACTCGAACTTGGTGTCGGCAATAATAATGCCTTTGCCAAGCGCAAATTCAGCGGCTTCACCATACAACTGCAAAGTAACGGCACGGATTTTTTCCGCCATGGCTTGACCCACTTCCGCTACCAAATGGCTGAATTCAACGTTCTCGTCGTGCTCACCCACTTCGGCCTTGGCGGCCGGCGTAAAAATGGCTTCAGGCAAACGGCCGGCCAGCTTCAAACCGGACGGTAGCGCAATACCGCACACCGCACCCGTTGCCTGATAATCTTTCCAGCCTGATCCAATTAAATACCCCCGCGCTACGGCTTCAACCATGACAGGCTTCAGGCGTTTTACCACCATGGCACGGCCTTTTACCTGATCGCGCTCGTTGGGTGCCACCACCGATGCGGGATCGATGCCGGTTGCGTGGTTGGGTATCACGTGTGCCAGCTTATTCAGCCAGAACTCGGTTAACGCAGTTAGTACCTGCCCTTTGCCTGGTATGGGGTCGTCGAGGATGACGTCGAATGCAGAAATGCGATCGGACGCGACAATAAGTAAAAGGTCGTCGTTGACCGCGTACATATCGCGCACCTTGCCCCGTGCAAGCAGGGGCAAGGACGGGATGCTGGACTGATGCAGGGCGGACATTTACTGAACCACTTGCGCCAGGTCGCCGGCCGAATAACGGCGTGCCATTTCATCAAGCGCAACGGGTTTAATTTTGCTGCCGTTACCGGCGCAACCGAATTGCTGATAACGTTGCAGACAAATTTCCTTGGCGGCCGCCCGGGCAGGCTTCAGATATTCGCGTGGATCGAACTTGGACGGATTCTCGGCCATAAAGCGGCGAATGGCGCCCGTCATGGCCAAACGGATATCGGTGTCGATATTGATTTTGCGCACACCATGTTTGATGGCTTCCTGAATTTCTTCCACGGGAACCCCGTAGGTTTCTTTCATGTCACCGCCAAACTCACGAATTTCGGCGAGCAGCTCTTGGGGAACGCTGGAGCTGCCATGCATTACCAAATGCGTGTTGGGCAGACGCTGGTGAATTTCTTTAATGCGCGAAATCGACAGAATATCGCCAGTGGGTTTACGGCTGAATTTGTACGCCCCATGGCTGGTGCCAATGGCAATCGCCAGCGCGTCGAGCTCGGTTTGACGCACGAAATCGGCTGCCTGTTCGGGGTCGGTAAGCAATTGTTCCATGGTAAGCGTACCTTCCGCACCATGGCCGTCTTCCTTGTCACCCTTCATGGTTTCCAGAGAACCTAAACAACCGAGTTCACCTTCTACGGTAATACCCAGTTTGTGCGCCATTTGAACCACTTTACGGGTAACGTCGACGTTGTATTCGTATTCGGCAATGGTTTTGCCGTCTTCTTTCAACGAGCCGTCCATCATGACGCTGGTAAATCCCAGGTCGATGGCGCCCTGACAAACTGCAGGCGATTGACCGTGGTCTTGATGCATAACCACCGGCAAGTGCGGGTAACTTTCTACAGCCGCCTGAATAAGATACTTCAGAAAGCCTTCACCGGCGTACTTGCGGGCACCTGCAGAGGCCTGCATGATAACCGGGCTATCGGTTTCATGGGCAGCCTCCATAATGGCCTGGACCTGCTCAAGGTTATTGACGTTGAACGCGGGGATACCATAACCGTTTTCGGCAGCATGATCGAGCAGCTGACGCATGGATACGAGGGCCATGAAAAGACTCCTGAAAGCAAATTAATATAAAGGGTTCATTTTACCCGAAGCGCCGACTTGGGACGGAAAGCCCGCACCACGTCTTCCCGGGTTTCTATATACGGGCCGCCGATCAAATCAATGCAATACGGTACGGCAGCAAAAATGCCTGCCGCCAGTACATTGCCTTCGGCATCTTTCAAGCCCTCCAGCGTCTCTTTAATGGCTTTGGGCTGGCCCGGTAAATTAATAATCAGCGCAGCATGTTCCGTGGTCTCACGAATGACTGCCACCTGGCGCGACAAGATTGCGGTTGGCACAAAACGCAGGCTGATCTGGCGCATTTGCTCGCCGAAGCCGGGCATCTCTTTTGTACCAACTGCCAGTGTCGCCTCGGGCGTCACGTCGCGACGCGAAGGACCGGTTCCTCCGGTGGTCAGCACCAGATCGCAGCCGACCTTATCGACCAATTCGATTAGCGTTGCCGAAATTTGATCCGGCTCATCGGGAATGAGGCGTGTCGCAAACTGAGCAGGTTCAGTCAACGCAGCGTTCAGCCAATCTTGCAAAGCGGGTATCCCTTTATCTTCGTATGTGCCCGACGAGGCACGGTCGGAAATAGAGACCAAGCCCACTAATAGTTGATCGGGATGCGCACGAGATAAACGATCTGACTCAGACATCGACAATACTCCTGTTGTTCGAAAGCGCCTTAGTCTTGCGCCCTGCGTTCAAGTACATCAACGGCAGGCAGGGTTTTACCTTCCAGGAACTCCAGGAACGCGCCGCCACCCGTAGAGATATACCCTACCTTATCGGTGATATTGAACTTGGCAATGGCCGCCAGCGTATCGCCGCCACCGGCAATGGAAAACCCGTCCGATTCGGCAATGGCTCGCGCAATGGTTTGCGTGCCTTTGGCAAACGCATCGAATTCGAAAACACCCACAGGGCCATTCCAGACAATAGTACCCGCCTGCTTCAATATATCGGCCAATTGAGCGGCAGTTCTGGGACCGATATCCAGAATCAGGTCGTCATCGGCCACATTTTCAGCGTCTTTAACCTCGGCCGGCGCATCGGCACCAAAGGTTTTGGCGCACACCACATCAACCGGAATGGGTACGTCCGCACCACGCTTTTGCATAATGTCCATTACCGCGCGCGCTTCTTCAACCTGATCGGGTTCCGCCAAAGATTTTCCAATGGGCAAGCCTTTGGCCAGCATGAACGTGTTGGCAATGCCGCCGCCCACAATCAATTGATCGACCTTGTCGGCCAGCGCGCGCAGAATTGAAAGCTTGGTAGATACTTTTGAACCCGCCACAATGGCCACCATTGGCCGACGCGGCGCCTTCAACGCTTTGCCCAAGGCTTCTAATTCAGCTTCCAGCAAGGGGCCCGCGCATGCAACAGGCGCAAACTGCGCAATACCATGCGTTGTGGCTTCAGCACGATGCGCCGTGCCAAACGCATCGTTCACGTAAACGTCACACAAGGCGGCCATTTTGCGAGCCAGCCCTTCATCGTTCTTTTTCTCGCCTGCGTTTCCGCGCGCGTTTTCAAGCAATACTACTTGGCCTGGCTGAACATTCACGCCGTCCACCCAGTTGGTCACCAGCGAAACACTCATCCCCAATAATTCGCCCAGGCGCTTAGCCACCGGTGCCAGCGAATCGGCCTCAGTCAACGCTCCTTCTTTTGGGCGCCCCAAATGCGAAGTCACCATTACCGCTGCGCCGGCATCAAGTGCCAGGCGAATGGCCGGTACGGAAGCGCGAACACGCGTGTCTTCGGAAATGTCCCCTGCGTCATTGAACGGGACATTCAGATCGGAACGAATAAATACGCGTTTGCCTTTTAGGGCATTGGTACCGGCTAGTGCCGTAAGGGTTTTAACATTAGACATAGCAAAAGAAGAACGAGAGAGCGATGAAATGGAACAAGGGCGGGAACCCCCGCCCTTGTGTGGACTAAAACAACTTATTTGGCTGACATTAAAGCAACCGTGGTATCAAGCATACGGTTCGAGAAGCCCCACTCGTTGTCGTACCAGGAGCACACCTTGACCAAGCGACCCGAGACTTTGGTTAAGCCGGCATCAACCGTGCTGGATGCCGAGGTGTGGTTGTAGTCTACCGACACCAAAGGCTCTTCACTGTAATCCAGAATGCCTTTCAATTCCGCAGACGCAGCCGCTTCCTTCAAAAGAGCGTTCACTTCCTCAACCGATGTATCGCGCGAGGCAACAAAGGACAGGTCAACAATGGACACGTTAATGGTCGGCACGCGCATGGCAAAGCCGTCGAGCTTGCCGTTCAATTCAGGCAGAACCAATCCCACAGCCGACGCAGCACCGGTTTTTGTGGGGATCATGCTGGAGGTGGCGGAACGGGCACGGCGCAAATCAGAGTGATAAACGTCGGTCAGTACCTGGTCGTTCGTGTATGCGTGGATAGTGGTCATCAAACCATTTTCCAAACCAATTTTGCGGTGCAAAGGCAGAACCAGAGGGGCCAGGCAGTTTGTCGTGCACGATGCATTGGAAATGACCGTATCAGACGCTTTCAACACATTGTGATTGACACCGTACACCACCGTGGCGTCAACGTCTTTACCGCCGGGCGCGGAAATAATCACTTTCTTGGCGCCGCCTTGAATATGCGCATTTGCTTTTTCCTTGCTGGTGAAAAAGCCGGTGCATTCCAGCACAACGTCGACGCCTAACTCGCCCCAGGGCAATTCAGCGGGATTGCGATTGGCCAGCACACGAATGCGGTCGCCATTGACCACCATGTAATCACCGTCGACCTCAACCGTGCCGGGGAAGCGCCCGTGAGCGGTATCGTAACGGGTAAGGTGAGCATTGGTTTTAGGGTCACCTAAATCGTTGATCGCCACGATTTCAATATCGTGGGATTTTCCACCTTCATAGTGGGCACGCAGAATATTGCGGCCAATACGGCCAAACCCATTAATCGCTACGCGAATTGCCATGACATTTCTCCTGTTTACAAAACCTGTTCAACGACCTCGGCCACCCTTTCGGCGGTGAGGCCAAAATGCTTGAATAACACCCCACCCGGCGCCGACTCACCATAGGAGTCCAGGCCAACCACTGCGCCGTTCAAGCCAACATACTTGTACCAACCGGCTGTCACGCCGGCTTCAACCGCGACACGTGGTGCGCCTTCAGGCAGCACACTGCGTTTCCATTCGGCGCTTTGCTCGTCGAAAACATTGGTGCACGGCATGGAAACCACACGTACCGGGATGCCTTTTTCGGCCAACTGTTGTTGCGCCTGCAATGCCAAGGCCACTTCGGAGCCCGTGGCGATAATGATCGCCTTGAAGTTGTCTGCGTCGCGCAAAACGTAACCACCCCGGGAAATTGCCTGGATGGTGGTGTCGTCCCGCTCGACAAAAGGCAGGTTCTGACGCGACAAGAGCAACGCAGACGGCCCGCCGTTATTTACATTCATACCAATGCTGGACGGGCGCGAAACGGATTCAGACCAGGCCACAGCGGTTTCGGTCGTGTCGCAGGGGCGCCATACATGCAAGTTAGGAATTAAGCGCAAGCTGGCGGCATGCTCGACTGACTGGTGGGTGGGGCCATCTTCGCCCAGCCCAATTGAATCGTGCGTGAACACATGCACCACGCGCTGCTTCATCAACGCCGCCATGCGGATGGCATTACGGGAATAATCGGAGAAGGTAAGGAACGTACCGCCAAAGGGCAAATACCCGCCATGCAAGGCCACGCCATTCATAATGGCGGCCATGCCAAATTCGCGTACACCGTAGTTAATGTGGCGGCCGAATTGCACACCAGCGTTGGTGGCACGTACCGGCGCAACCCCTTTCCAGTCGGTAAAGTTCGAACCGGTAAGGTCGGCCGAGCCACCCAGCATTTCCGGCAGCAAGGGCGCGAAAGCCGTAATAACAAATTGGGATGCCTTGCGGCTGGCAACGGTTTCTGCGCGCTCTGCTGTGGCCTTAATGAACGCCGTAGCCTGCTCTGCAAACTCGGCAGGTAACTCACCCTTCATACGACGAGTGAATTCGGCCGCCAATTCAGGGTGCGCTTTGGCATAGGCGTCGAACTGATTTTCCCATTCCGACTGCCACAACTTTCCTTTAATGCGGCCATCCCAACGCAAATAAATATGATCGGGAATTTCAAAGGGGGCATGGGGCCAGTCGATTGCTGCGCGCGTTGCGGCAATTTCGTCGTCGCCCAATGGCGCGCCATGCACTTTCTCGGTGCCGGCCGCATTTGGCGCGCCTTTACCAATAACAGTGCGGCAGCATATAAGCGTTGGGCCGCGTCCTTCACCAGCCCAGGCTTTGGCCTGCTCAATGGCTTGATCAACAGCCGCAACATTATGGCCATCGACATTACGAATGACGTTCCAGCCATAGCTTTCAAAGCGTTTGGGTGTGTCATCGGCAAACCAGTCTTTCACTTCGCCGTCGATGGAAATGCCGTTATCGTCGTAGAAGACAATGAGCTTCGACAATTTCAGGGTGCCAGCCAACGAGCAGGCCTCGTGGGAAATGCCTTCCATTAGGCAACCATCACCCACAAAGGCGTAAGTGAAGTGATCAACAATGGCGTGACCGTCTTGGTTGAACTCTTTGGCCAATAATGCCTCGGCCAGCGCCATACCAACAGCGTTACTTACCCCCTGCCCAAGTGGGCCGGTCGTTGTTTCCACACCGGGCGTAACCCCCACTTCAGGGTGGCCTGGTGTACGCGAGTGCAGTTGACGAAAATTGCGCAATTCTTCAATGGGCAAATCGTAACCACTAAGGTGCAACAAAGCATAAATAAGCATGGAACCATGCCCATTGGACAGCACGAAGCGGTCTCGATTGGGCCACGCCGGATCAGCTGGATTATGACGCAGGTGGCGCGTCCATAATGCTTCAGCAATATCGGCCATGCCCATGGGCGCACCAGGATGCCCGGATTTGGCTTGTTGCACGGCATCCATGGCCAAAGCACGTACGGCATTAGCCAGGGAAGAGTCTTGGGTCGGCGAAACGCTCATTGGATACTCGCTATATGAAGGCGAACCCTATCAGGGCAAACCCCAATAAAGAAAGATTGCAAAGCCGAACATTTTAACACCCGCCGTACATTTAGCCTGTTACATGTCAAATGAACGCAACATTTTGACGGCGGCACGCTAGAATTAAAGGCTTTCAGGCACCCGGCCTCCAAGGTCCATTTGCTTACCCCGGACACCCCTTAATGACTGCTCCGCGCTTTTTCTACCCCTTCTCGCCGCAATGCGGCGATACGATTGAACTACCCGACACACTGGCCCACCATGCCGTTCGAGTCTTGCGCCTTAAGCACGACACACCGATAGTGTTATTCGACGGCCGGCAGGGGCAATATCACGCGACCTTAATTCTTGAAGGCAAGAAAGCCCTGGCCCATATCCATAAATATGAAACCCGAAATGTTGAGTTGGCCGGCCATTTAACGTTAGGGCAAGCGTTAGTCTCGTCGGACAAAATGGATTGGATCATCGAAAAAGCGGTTGAAACAGGTGTACGCACCTTCATTCCGGTTTTAGCGCGACGCAGTGTAGTCAATCTGGGCGCCGAACGCATCGGCAAGAAAATGCGCCATTGGGAGAAAATTATTGAGTCGGCCTGCGCCCAATGCGGTCGCAATCAACTCATGCAACTTACCGAACCAAAAACACTGCCATCCCTGTTGGCAACCACCGACCTGACGCTTATTTGCCACCCCGACGCCCCCCACTCCTTACGCGACGTGCTGAACCCATCCTCAAATCACATCACCTTGCTCATTGGGCCCGAGGGTGGCTGGTCGGAAGAAGAAATGGCGCAGGCCGATAAGGCCGGGGTCAAACCAGTTCGTTTCGGCAAGCGCATATTAAGAACAGAAACCGCAGGGCTGGCCATGGTATCGGCCATTAGTGCCCTGCAAGACTGGGAATAGCGGCGCGGGTGCCGCTACGTTAACTGCCGGAGTACGGAACCGGCGCAACACCCGGCTCGGGGTCGGGATGTTTTCCAGCGTGCTGAACCGCGAAAGAAAAGCTGCGCCCGTTATTCGCAGCGTACTCCACCACATCTTCACATACCGAGATAATGGCTTTTGAATCTTCCTCAAGCGCCGGGTCGCCCGAGTGCAAATTGTGAAACCAAAGGCATAGCCCTGCTTTCTGATCGATAACCGTATCGCACAGGCAATCGTAAAAAGCATCCAGATTACCCCCAAAAAACTCGGGAAAATCAACCGCTTTCACAACAGCCCTTAGCACAGCCGAGCGACTACGGGCACGATCACACTCAACGGGGAAATAAGTGATACCCAGCGCGTCGGCCTGTTTTGCCACTTCTTCCTGGCTGACTGAAAGGGCGTCGATCTGGCCCCCTTTTTTCAGCTTCTTTTGCAATGCGGACTGGGTCATTGCGCCTCCGATAAAAAACGTATTACGGGGATGGGCTTAGTGTATTTGCGTCGACCACCGCCATTGCGGTCATGTTGACAATGCGACGCACCGTTGAGCTGGACGTAAGGATATGCACCGGCGCATTTGCGCCCAACAAAAACGGGCCAATCGCAACATTGCCACCAGCCGCTGTTTTAAGCAAGTTATACGCGATATTACCCGAGTCAACGTTGGGGCAAATCAACAAATTGGCCGCACCTTTCAATGTTGTTGAGGGAAGAATGCGCTCACGCAACGATTCGTCCAATGCGCAGTCGCCATGCATCTCGCCATCAACCTCAAGATCAGGCGCCTGGGCATGAACCATCTCCAGCGCCTGACGCATCTTCTCGCCGGACGCCGAACTGCCCGTGCCGAAGTTTGAACGCGACAACAGCGCTATTTTCGGTTCAATATTCAAGCGGCGCATTTGTGCCGCCGCCGCCATGGTAATTTCAGCAACCTGCTCCGCCGAGGGATCATCATTCACATGAGTGTCAGCCAACGCCACCGTCCGTTCGGAAAGCAACAGAATATTCATGGCGGCGTATGTTTTTGCCCCAGGCGCCTTGCCAATAACCTCATCAACAAAGCGCAGATGATCGGCATAGGCCCCAACCGTACCGCAAATCATGCCGTCGGCATCGCCCAAATGCACCATCATGGCACCAATTAACGTCAGGCGGCGACGCATCTCGACCCGCGCCATTTCCTTGCTAATGCCGCGCCGGCACATTTTTTCCCAATAGGTTGTCCAATATTGATGGAACCGCTCGTCGTAATCCGGATTGGTAACCTCAACATCCACACCCAACTTAAGGCGCAGATTAAAGCGTTTAATGCGCGCCTCCAGGACGGCCGGACGCCCGACCAGAATCGGCTTTGCCAAATGTTCATCCACAACGATTTGAACCGCCCGCAACACGCGCTCATCCTCCCCTTCCGTGAAGACAATACGCGCCTTGCCGCCATCACGTACCATCGCTTTGGCGGCGGAAAACAAGGGCTTCATGAACGAACCCGAGCGATAAATGAACTGCTGCAATTGCTCTGCGTATGCGTCGAAATCTTCAATGGGGCGGGTTGCCACGCCGTCGTCCATGGCGGCCTTTGCCACGGCCGGCGCAATGCGCAAAATAAGACGCGGATCGAACGGCTTGGGAATGAGATACTCGCGCCCGAAAGATACGCCGTAACTGCCGTAGGCGGCCGCCACAACGTCATTCTGCTCTTCCTGCGCCAACTGCGAAATGGCCTCAACGGCCGCTTTCTCCATGCCCCGTGTAATCGTGGTTGCGCCAACGTCGAGCGCCCCACGGAACATATAGGGGAAGCACAACACGTTATTAACCTGATTCGGATAGTCGGAACGACCGGTTGCCACCACAACATCGTCGCGCACGGCATGGGCGTCTTCCGGCAGTATTTCAGGACTGGGATTCGCCAAAGCCAAAATAATGGGGTTCGAGGCCATGCGGGCCACCATCTCGGGTTTCAACACGCCACCGGCGGACAACCCCAGGAATACGTCGGCTCCCTCGATAATATCGCCCAGCGTACGCGCCTCGGTTTCCTGCGCGTAACGAGCTTTTTCCGGGTCCATCAATACCGTGCGGCCCTGGTACACCACCCCTTCAATGTCAGAGACCCATATATTCTTTGCGGGCAAGCCTAAATCGACCATCAGTTCAAGACACGCCAGCGCAGCTGCGCCCGCCCCCGACACCACGACCTTGACCTTGTCGATATCTTTTTCGACAACTTTCAAAGCACTGATAAAGGCCGAAGCCACACAGATTGCCGTTCCGTGCTGGTCGTCATGAAAAACCGGGATTGACATACGCTCGCGCAACTTGCGCTCAACAATGAAGCATTCCGGCGCTTTAATGTCTTCCAGGTTAATGCCGCCGAACGTGGGCTCCAGGCGAGCAATGGTCTCAACCAGCTTGTCGGGATCCGATTCGTTAATTTCAATATCGAAAACATCGATACCTGCAAACTTTTTGAAGAGTACCGCCTTGCCTTCCATGACCGGTTTCGATGCCAGGGCACCAATGTTGCCTAGCCCCAGAACAGCCGAACCGTTGGTGATGACGCCAACCAGATTGCCTCGCGCCGTGAAGCGCCGGGCGTTTTGGGGATCTGACACAATTTCTTCGCAAGCGGCTGCCACACCCGGAGAATAGGCCAGCATCAAATCGCGCTGGTTCGACAACTGTTTGGTGGCGGTGACTGCAATTTTCCCAGGACGCCCTTTCTCGTGATACTCAAGCGCGGCTTTACGAAGATTCTCTTCCATGATGGTCCGTTTACGTCAAAAAAGAATGAAACAAAGGGAATGATACACACATGCCCGGTTAAAAAATTACAATGCCTGGCCCGGGTGGGGAAAAATACCACAGGGATCAAACTGATTCTTGATATGCAGATCGATATCTTGCGCTGCATAAACGACCGTATCGTCAAACGCGTTCGACGCCACACCCCGGAACGGCAGCGGTTCGACTGGCTCCGACATCGCCCGAAACACAAACCACTCCGCCCAGCATAAGTCTCCGCCGTGCCCGAAAAGTAAGTGCGAAAGGTTCACTTCATGCCCATCGGCCGGCATCAACGCATCGAGGCGATATCGGCCGGGCCAGTGAGAAGCGTCGGCACACAGCTTGGCAGAATCTCCCGCAGCAAGGCGAAAAAGTGCAGGCGCGAGTTGCTGCAACGTTAACGTGCCCAAAGGTTGTTGTTGCGTCTCCCCGAAAGGACCTAAAACCGCCTTCGTTTCATCGGCGAACAGCACTCCGGCATGGCTTAAGCCCATACGTCCAAGCTCACCCGTGGGCAAATTCATGTGGACTCGATCGGCAAGCAATGCCGCCACGGTTAAATAATCGGGGAACGCATCAAACTGCTTCAAGCCGGCCTGCTTAAGTTCCGCAACGAAACAGCCCGGTTGTACAAACCATTTATCGTCCGTTTCAGGCACCGGCTGACAGGTTTTCAAATAGATACTGGGGTCAACCCACAATACCGGCGACCCTGGTTGCTGTGCCTCTTCTTCCAAGCCATCAAGCATGAACACAACCTCGTATTCATTACACAACATAAGCGCGTGATGCGCGTCGGCCGGTGTTTTGGCTGACAGCCTGGCATGACCAAAACCGTCGACCCGACCCTCGTTAAAAAAACTTCCCTGCACTAAACGGCGCATTCGTTGGCAAAAATTTTCCCATGGATCATTCGTGATGCGCCGACCCGTGAAAAACGCGCGGCGTGACAGCGACGGCATGCCTGATTTCCTTTGAACTGAATAATACGATTAAATAACGCTTTAAACTCAATAAACCGTGACCTGCAAAGAGACGCCGTTATGCCCGAATTGGCCCAAAGATGCTCCGAGATACAACCATTCTACGCCGTTGAGGTGTTCAAACAGGGGGCGGCACTCATTGCACAAGGGCACGACATTATCAGCCTGGGCATCGGCGAACCCGACTTCACCGCTCCAGCCCAAGTGGTAGAAACACTGAACCGGGCTTCATCCGCCGGATTAAGCGGTTATACCCCCCCATTGGGCCTTGCGCCCTTGCGCGAAGCCATTGCACATTATTATGGCGAGGAATTCGGTGCCCGTGTGAAGCCTGAACGGGTTATCGTCACGTCGGGCGCCTCCGGCGCACTTTTATTAGCCTGCACGGCACTGATCGACCCGGGGGCTGAGATACTCATGCCCGACCCATCCTACCCCGCCAACCAGAACTTTATACGCTGTGCAGGTGGTAGACCAAAGCTGATTCCGTGCGGGCCCGAACAACAATTCCAGCTAACGGCAAACGATATCGAAACACATTGGGGCCCGGATACGCGCGGTGTCGTTATTGCTTCGCCCAGCAACCCCACTGGCACACGCATTTTGCAGTCTGAACTCAAGAAGCTTATCGAGGCAGTTAATGCCCGTGGCGGCTTTGTCATTATGGACGAGATCTATCTTGGACTTTATTACGATGAAAAGCCCGAAAGCGCCCTCACCCTGGATGATAATCTCATTATTATCAATAGCTTTTCAAAATATTTTCACATGACCGGTTGGCGCTTGGGCTGGATGACTGTGCCCGAAACCATGATCACCGCCGTAGACAAACTCGCGGCCAGCCTGACCATCTGCGCACCCAGTCTGGCTCAGCATGCCGCCCTCACCTGCTTTGAGCCGGAAGTCATGCGCATCTATGAAAACCGCCGCCTTTCGTTCAAACAGCGGCGCGATTATCTGGTTCCGGAGCTTGAAAAACTAGGGCTAACCGTTCCGGTTAAGCCTGATGGTGCGTTCTATGTGTACGCCGACGTTAGCCGGCACAGTAATGACAGTGAAGCGTTTTCGCAGCAAATGCTTGCCCAGGCTCATGTTGCGGCGGTGCCCGGTCGCGACTTTGGCCCCGCACATGCCCAAAAAATGCTGCGCTTTTCCTATACGTTGGGCTTAAATCGGCTGGAAGAGGCCGTTGGGCGCATGGCTCAATTTCTGCGCTAACCCGAATTACAACTTAAAGCTGGGCGCAATGCCCGAGGCAAGCGCGATACGACGCATTTCGGCCAGCACTTTATTGCCGTAACCGCCGTCGCCCGGCCCGGTCGCGCCAACGTAGCACGCCAACCCCCCACGAATTGAACCACGCCGCTTGATGCAATCGTACAGAATTTGAGTGCCCACCTGAATATTGGCCAAAGGATTCAACGCGGCATCTACTCCATCGGCAAAATCAACAAATTTCTCTTTATGGACGCGTGTCATCACTTGCATCAGACCCTGCGCCCCGACATGACTTTCAGCAAACGGATTGTAACGAGACTCGATTGCGATGACGGCAAGTACCAATTGGGGATCGAGTTCTCGCTGGCGTGCCACTTGAAACACATTCTGAATAAGCACACCCGCCGCCTTGTGCGCGATGCGATATTTGCGCGCGATATAGCTGCGCAGCGCTTTGCTTTGCTCTGACGTTACCCCTGGAATGACATAGTCATCTGCTTCGGCCATTGCCTGCGAAAACGGTTGATCGGCATCGGGCATGCTATCGGTTAACGGCGCTTCGGCCCACTCGCTCTTCGCCCAATCGGGCTCCGACAACAAAGCACCGAAACTAAAACCCCGCTCCGGCAAGGAAAACAAATCGATTTGCAAAGAGGCAGGACGCAAACTGGCCAGCAAAGCCGTATGAACCTGACGGGTTTGTTCCTTCAATGCGGGCACCGTAAGGCTTAGTGCAACAGTGACCAGAACAGCCAGACCCAAATAAACAGCACATACATGCACCAACTCAGCAAGTTGATGACGTACACTTCGAAAAATACGGGCAAGCGCCTGGCCCGAACTGTTTAGAACCATAGGGGTGAACATCTCTTGAAATATCGTGATTTACGCGACTTTATAGCGCAACTTGAGTCAATTGGCGAACTGAAGACAATTCATGCCGGCGTTTCCACGCACCTGGAAATGACCGAAATCAGTGACCGTGTCCTTCAGACCCAGGGGCCGGCACTTTTGTTCCGCAATGCGCAACATCAGAATCAGGCAGCGGCCATGCCGGTACTCACCAACCTGTTCGGCACACCGCATCGGGTGGCCTTGGGCATGGGGGCCGATAACGTCAGTGCCCTGCGCGATATTGGGGAGTTGCTGGCTTCGTTACGAGAACCCGAGGCACCCAAAGGGCTGAGGGATGCGTTCGCAAAAGTCGCCACCCTGAAGTCGGCCCTCTGGGACATGAGTCCAAAGAAAATTCGGGGCGCGCCTTGCCAGGAAATTGTGCTGGAAGGCAAAGATGTCGATCTGAACCAAATACCCTTGCAGCACTGCTGGCCCGAGGACATTGCCCCATTGTTGACATGGGGGCTGGTGATTACTCGGGGTCCGAATGCGCGACGCCAAAATCTGGGCATTTATCGCCAGCAACAAATTGGACGCAACAAATTAATAATGCGTTGGTTATCGCATCGAGGCGGCGCATTGGATTTTCGTGATCATTGTCTTGCAAACCCCGGCCAACCGTTCCCGATTGCCGTTGCGCTGGGAACCGACCCGGCCACTATTCTGGGCGCCGTCACACCGGTTCCCGACAGCCTCTCGGAATATCAATTCGCCGGCCTGTTGCGGGGAGCCCGCACTGAGCTAACGCAAGCGATCGGCAGCGAACTGTCGGTCCCAGCATATGCGGAGATTGTACTGGAAGGCCATATACTGCCGTCTACCGACCCCGGCGCGCTGCCAACGAACCCGCAGGGCGCGACGACGCCTCCGAAAGAGTCTGGCTACGAAATGGCCCTGGAAGGGCCGTACGGCGACCATACCGGGTATTACAACGAGCAAGACTGGTTTCCCGTCTTCACGGTTGATCGCATCACCATGCGCCGAAACCCCATTTACCACAGTACCTACACGGGTAAGCCGCCCGACGAACCCGCTGTTTTGGGTGTTGCATTGAACGAGGTTTTCGTACCTTTGTTAAAGCGCCAACTGCCTGAAATTGTCGATTTTTATTTGCCGCCCGAAGGGTGTAGTTACCGGCTTGCCGTTGTCTCGATCCGAAAACAGTATCCCGGACATGCCAAACGCGTGATGTTTGGCCTTTGGAGTGTCCTGCGTCAGTTCATGTACACCAAGTTCATCGTGGTGGTCGACGACGACATTGACCCACGCGACTGGAAAGAGGTTGTTTGGGCTATGACAACCCGAATGGACCCGGTACGAGACACTGTGTTGGTGGAAAACACCCCTATCGACTATCTGGACTTCGCCTCGCCCGTTTCGGGGTTAGGCGGCAAAATGGGAATGGACGCAACCAACAAATGGCCGGGAGAAACCCAGCGAGAGTGGGGCCGACCGATTGTGATGGACGAAAAGGTTAAAAGCCGAATTGACGAAATTTGGCCGACTTTGGGCCTGGGGTAATGTTGTGCTGCCTCAAGATGCGTCCGGCGAGCCCTGGCCGGGCTTTAACAGCTTCACCATTTGCCAGGCTGCAACAACGCCCACACCTGCCTTCAATAAGCGAGTGCGCGAACGCCCCCTTCCTGAAAACAGGCCGGACAACGTAGAAACCAGAAACGGATAACGGCTCAAAAAGCGGGCGCCCTGCATGAGCGCGGCACCCGCCCCTTTACCAGACGACAACGAACGCGGCACCACGCTACGAACCAATGCTGCGGGCGAGATGTCGTGCACGACATCGCACGTGGATTTACGCAACGACTGACGCTCGACGGCCGCGCGGGCCCTAAGCAGCTCTTTTCGCAAAGCGCGCTCTCGGGCGCGCGACATCGTTGAGCTCATGGTGCATCTCCTGGATTGCGATCGGCACGATCCACTTCCTGCAACCGATTGACCAAAGCAAGGTCACGTTTCAGTTCATCGAGCGTTGCTTCAAAGGGGACAGGGTTGGCGCAAAGCTCGTTTTTGACCCACCAGGCCAAGCCCAGGCCAACGAACAAATACACCAACGCCAGCAAGCCCAATGCCGCATACCGATATTCGGTTGGCCAGAAATACAGCGCAACCAAAAGCGAAACAACCAGCAACGCGAGCACCAGGCACAAGATCGCGCCCACCGTCAGGCACATCACCTTTATCAGGCGCAAGCGCTGCTCCGCCAATTCGATTGAGAAAAGCTCTAAACGTGTACCGACGATGGAAACCAGCGTTGCAGCCAACTGGCCGGCGGATTGTCGAAGTGCCATCTAAAACGGGCCCCTTGAAGCAATGAACATGATTTCGGGCCGTTTCTTAACGGCGACTGATCAACATGCCGATGAGCAAACCCGTCAGGCCCGCGACACCTATTGCCTGCCACGGATTGTCATGCACGTAGTCGTCGGTGGCACGTGCGGCCAAACGACCCCGCTCAAGCAGGGCATCTTGCGTGTCGTACAAAGCCGAACGCGTACGACGCAGCGATTGCATGGCGCGTTCGCGCAATTCCTCAGCTTTTTCACCGCTTGCCTGGGCTGCTTCGCGAAGCAGCTTCTCAGCGTCGTCAAGGCTTTCCTTCACGCCTTCAATAAACTCTTCTTCTTGAGCTTTCAGTTCATTTTTAGCCATTTTTGCACCCCTTTAGTTAAATTAGTGGTGATCACGGCGGGCCGGATTAATTGGCCCGCTTACCTTTTCATAGTACCGGACTGGCGCTAAAACGCAATTGACAAATGTTAAATAAAAAGACTGATTACGCCCTTTAGCCGATCAGGCGTGTTTTTGACGCGTGCCAAAAATTCGGTCTCCGGCATCGCCCAGGCCGGGAATAATATAGCCATCATCATTTAAATGACTATCGATCGAAGCCGTATAAATATGCACATCGGGATGCTGAGTCTCAACCGCCTTAATCCCTTCCGGCGCCGCCACCAGAACCAAAGCACGAATATTATTGGCACCGGCTTTTTTCAGCATATCGATGGTGGCAACCATCGAGCCCCCGGTGGCCAACATGGGGTCAACAATCAGTGCCAAACGCTGATCAAGGGAATCTGCCAAACGTTCAAGATAAGTTTGCGCCTGCAGGGTTTCCTCGTTACGGGCAATGCCGACCGCGCTGACTTTAGCGCCCGGTATCAAGGTAAGCACACCGTCGAGCATGCCGATGCCGGCGCGTAAAATCGGTACCACCGTAACCTTTTTACCGGCAATTTTCTCTACATTGATATGGCCACACCAGCCTTGCACCACAGTGGGCTCAAGGGGCAGATCTTTGGTGGCCTCGTAGGTTAGAAGCGCCGCCACCTCTTGCGACATTTCGCGAAAATTCTTGGTGCTGAGATCCGCTTTGCGCATCAAGCCCAACTTGTGTCGGATCAGGGGGTGGCGTATTTCATGTATCGGCATGCAAAATTCCTGCGGGAGAATTAAAAGACTCAGGTAGCAAGTTTAGCCGTTTTACAGCCGGCCTTTGACTTAAAGTCCGGCCACCCTTACTGAGTGCTTAACCAGCGAATCAGTGCATCATCAAAAGACCGCATGGCACCGGTTCGATTGCCATTGACCATACTTACAAGGGCGTATCGCCTGCCGCTTTCACCCAACACATAACCTGCAATCGCACGGGTATCGCGCAATGTTCCCGTTTTTAAATGGGCCATTCCGCGCGCTTCATCATTACGCAAACGCCGGCGAACCGTTCCATCGACCCCCGCAATGGCCAAAGACGACATGAATTCAGGCATAAGCGGTGAGTTCCAAGCCGTATCCAGCATTTGCACCAAACCGGCCGCCGTCAGGCGGCCGTCGCGCGACAAGCCTGAACCGTTATCAATAACCCAACCACGGGTATCGATGCCCTGGCGGCGCAACAAATCGAGCGCAATCCGCGCACCGGCTTCGGGCGTTGCGCCATAGGCACCGGACTCAGCCGCCAGCGTTAACAAGAGGGTACGCGCCATGACGTTATTGCTGTATTTATTTACGTGGCGAATCATATCTGAAAGCGTCTCGGAATCATGCCACACGAAAAGCGATGCACCAGGCGGAGTTTCACCTTGTCGAATACCCCTGCCTAACGTACCGCCAAGCTCACGCCACAACAAACGAAAAACAGCGTCGAAGTAGGCGGGCTGATTCATCGCAAGACGATAAACACTGAACTCGCCACAAGATCCTGCCGCCGTTCCATCAACTTGCACAACAACCGCCCCGGACGCACTGGGGAAAACTTGGGTTGAGACCCGCGGCGACCCCGGGCAAACAGCATCGCTCCATGCCACCTCGCCCTGAACCCGAATACCCCGAACCGGGGGGTCAACAACCGGAATCCACTTTCGGGCCAGGTAATCGGGCTGAAAAGACAGCCGAACGGCACCTAAACCAACCATCATGGCATCGGGACTGGCGTTGTAAGGGCGATCGGGGGCCGCATCGAAAGCACCGGGATCAATCGCCACCGGCCCGAAAATGGATCGATCAACCACCACCTCCGTTAAATTCTTCACCCCGCGCAAGCGCAATTCACGTAATAAAGCCCAGAGCTCCTCGACCTGCATAAAAGGATCGCCCGACGCCTTGAGGTAAATCGGCTTGGGCAGTGACCCCTGGGCGTCGGGAACCGGCACACCATCGTAAAAAAACGCCGTACGCCACTGATAATCGGGCCCCAGTTCAGACAAAGCCGCCCAGGTTGTGACCATTTTCATGACTGAAGCAGGATTACGCGGCACCTCGGGATTAATGGAAAACAACACCGGGCCGTTCAACTCTTTCACGACGACGGAGACGTCATTGGTAGTTAAGCCGGTTTGTCGCCAGGCCTGCTGCAAAGGTTCCGGCAACGTCTGGCTACTGCCCGACACCGGTAAACTAAGGCCCAACACACACGCACAACCGAGTATCAAACCGAGCTTTGAAACCGCCGCCTTCCGGTGCCGAGTAAAATGCGCAAGCATCAATGTCATCCTGTTGAGTCAACCCAAACACAAAGCATACCGAAAAGCACGTTCTGTTTCATGACCGAAAAACCCTATCCCGACAACAACGAATTGCGCCTCTCACAATTCGATTACGATTTACCTGAAGCGCTGATTGCCCAAACACCAGCCGACCAACGCAGTGCCAGCCGCTTATTGCACCTGGACACCTTATCGCAAATTCACGACCGCCAATTTCTTGATTTACCCGACTTCTTAAAAGCGGGAGACTTATTGGTATTCAACAACACAAAAGTGATCAAGGCGCGTCTTTTGGGACAGAAAGACACGGGTGGCAAGGTGGAATTGCTCATTGAAAGAATCACCGAAGATAAACAGGCGCTATCGCATATTAAGTCCAGCAAATCGCCCAAACCCGGCACGGTATTGCATATTGCCCCGAATTTAAGCCTGACGGTCACCGGTCGCGAAGGCGAACTTTTTTCCGTTCAGTTTCCGGTTAACGTACTTGACGCGCTGGACGAGCATGGTATGACACCGCTGCCACCGTACATTGAACATGCGGCAGACGCCCAAGACGAAGCGCGATATCAAACCGTTTATGCACAAGAGCCCGGCGCCGTGGCGGCACCTACGGCAGGATTGCACTTCGATGATGTTGTGCTTGAACAATTGAAAAACAAGGGGGTCCGGCTTGCTTTTGTGACCCTGCATGTAGGCGCCGGCACATTCCAACCGGTTCGGGTGGAAAAACTGACCGAACACAAAATGCATTTCGAGCGCTATACCGTACCCGCTGAAACGTTAAAGCTTGTTGATGAAACGCGACAGCAAGGCAGGCGAATTATTGCCGTTGGCACCACCAGCGTGCGAGCGCTGGAATCGGCGGCAAAGCAAAGAGAGGCGGGCCAGGCTGGGGTCGACATTTCGGGCGATACAAACTTATTCATTACACCGGGTTACCAGTTTGATCTGGTCAACGCCCTCATCACCAACTTTCACTTACCGCGCTCAACCCTGCTGATGCTGGTTTCCGCCCTGGCAGGCATGACGCCGATCAAGCAGGCTTATGAACACGCGGTTGCGCAGCAGTACCGCTTTTTCAGTTATGGCGACGCCATGTTTATCGAGACCCCTTCCAAATGACCGGATTGAATTTCAAACTTCTCAAAACCGATGGGCCGGCCCGCAGAGGCCAGGTGACGTTGAACCACGGCGTGGTGGAAACGCCCATTTTCATGCCGGTCGGTACGTATGGCAGCGTGAAAGCCATGTTACCTCACGAACTAGACGACATTGGCGCACAAATCATTTTGGGAAATACATTTCACCTATGGCTGCGCCCCGGCACGGAAGTCATTGAAAAACATCAAGGTTTGCATGGTTTCATGCAATGGTCTCGTCCCATTCTTACCGACTCCGGCGGCTTCCAGGTATTCAGTCTCGACGGCCTGCGCAAAATTACTGAAGAAGGCGTGAAGTTTGCCTCTCCTATCGACGGCTCGCGCCTGTTTCTGACACCGGAAGAGTCCATGCGTATTCAGCGCGCCTTGAACTCAGATATTGTCATGGTGTTCGATGAATGCACCCCTTACAAAATAGATGGACGTCCAGCCACGCACGAAGAAGCCGCTCAGTCAATGCGCATGTCCCTGCGCTGGGCGCAACGCTCAAAGAATGCCTTCAATGAACTGGAAAACCCCAACGCCTTGTTCGGTATCGTACAAGGGGGCATGTACGAAGATCTGCGCGACGAATCACTTGCAGGCCTGACGCAAATCGGCTTTCACGGCTATGCGATTGGGGGATTATCGGTCGGGGAACCCAAAGAGGAAATGATGCGCGTCCTGCGTCATGTGGCCCCCAAATTGCCCGACAACGCACCTCGCTATTTAATGGGCGTAGGCACACCTGAAGACCTGGTTGAGGGAGTCAGCCACGGCGTAGACATGTTTGATTGCGTCATGCCAACCCGAAACGCCCGCAATGGCTGGCTGTTTACCCGTTACGGCGATATCAAAATTCGCAATGCCCGTTATAAAGATGACACCCAGCCGCTTGATCCCGATTGCCATTGCCACACTTGCCAACATTTCTCGCGCGCTTATCTGCATCACCTGCAACGGGCCAACGAAATAACGGGATCGAGGCTAAACACCTTGCATAATCTTTACTTTTACCTAAAGATAATGGCCGAGATGCGCGAAGCCATCGAGAACGGATCGTTCCAGCAATGGAAAGCTGAATTTACAGAAAATCGATCGCGCGGCATCCAATAGCCAGATATCGCTACAATAGAACGCTAAACCTAAAATCAGGAGTAATGAATGTCCCTCGTTGACACCCTTTCACAAATCGTCGCACAGGCAGCCGGCGAAGGTAATGCACTGATGGGTATGCTACCCATCATTTTAATGTTCGTCATTCTGTATTTCCTTATGATCCGCCCCCAAATGAAGCGGCAAAAGGAACATCGCAATATGGTGGCCGCGTTGGCCAAAGGCGACGAAATCATTACCACGGGCGGGATGTTGGGCAAAGTCACCAAAGTCAGCGACAGCTACATCACCGTCGAAGTAACCTCGCTGGCCGACAAGCCTGTTGAAGTGGTTTTGCAGCGTACCGCCGTTGCCTCGGTGTTGCCCAAAGGCACCATCAAAGCACTATAAGCAGCAACCTGCTCCTTTTCAGCCCCGTATCCACCGAAACGGGGCTTGTTTACATTTCAACCGTTGATCCGCAATGAACCGTTACCCCCTCTGGAAATATCTCATCGTTCTGGCTGCTGTCATTATTGGGCTTCTTTATACCCTGCCCAATTTCTTCGGCGAATCGCCTGCCGTCCAGATTGCACCTGCCAAAACAGCGGTCAAGGTTGAAGCCAACATGATGGGCCGCGTCCAGCAATTGTTGGATGAAAAAAACATCCCAACAACAGGTTCATTCTTTGAGCAAAACGGGCCGGTGGGCACGGTTCGTTTTCGTTTCGACTCAACCGACACACAGTTGCAAGCCAAAGATGTTATCGAGAATGCGCTGAACCCCAACCCGGCCGACCCCGATTACACCGTCGCGTTGAATTTGCTGCCGTCGTCACCCAACTGGCTCACTGCATTGGGTGCCAGCCCCATGTATCTGGGGCTCGATTTGCGCGGTGGCGTTCACTTCCTGCTGCAGGTTGACATGCAGGGGGCTCTGAACGGCCGCTACGACACGCTGGCCAACGACGTCCGCGTTATCCTGCGTGAAGAAGGTGTTCGTACCGGCGGGGTCGAGCGCGACGGCATGTCAATCGTGGCCCAGTTCGACAACGAAGACGCCGCTAACAACGCCGCTTCTGTGTTGCGCAACCGTTTACCCGAAATGATTTACTCGGTCTCTGAAAATGGAGACCGTTTCGTGCTCACCTCCCGGCTAACCGAAAGCGCGGTTACGGAGGTTCAAAACAATGCGCTGCAACAGAACATCACGACGCTGCATAACCGGATTAACGAACTGGGCGTCGCCGAACCCATTATTCAGCGCCAAGGTGCCGACCGCATTGTTGTTCAGTTGCCGGGGGTTCAAGACGTTGCCAAAGCCAAGGAAATTCTTGGTCGTACGGCAACTCTTGAAATTCGCATGGTCGATGAGTCACAATCGGCCCAGAACGCTTTGGCCGCCGGCCGCGTACCCTTTGGCCTGGAGCGATACGAAGACACTGATGGGCGCCCGCTTCTGTTGCGTCGACAGGTAGTCCTGACCGGTGAGAACCTGCAAGATGCCCAACCCGGGCGCGACCAGCAAACCCAGCAACCATCGGTCAACCTCACGCTCGACCAAAAAGGCGCTCGTATTTTCCGCGACGTTACCCGCGACAACGTGGGTAAACGCATGGCTATTCTGCTATTTGAAAAGGGTAAAGGCCAGGTGGTAACCGCGCCCGTTATCCGCAGTGAAATTCCGGGGGGGCAAGTTCAAATTTCCGGCAGCATGACGGCACAAGAAGCCTCGGATATTGCGCTGCTCTTGCGCGCCGGTGCCTTGGCGGCACCCATGGAGATTATTGAAGAGCGCACTATCGGACCCAGCCTGGGCGCGGAAAATATTGAAATGGGCTTTAAATCAGTGATGTGGGGCTTTGCTGCTTTGGCCTTGTTCATCATTATTTACTATCACCTGTTCGGTGTCTTCTCCACCCTTGGACTGAGCTTCAATATTTTGTTGCTGCTGGGTGTCCTTTCCATGTTGCAGGCCACACTTACATTACCGGGTATCGCTGCCTTGGCGCTAGCCCTGGGTATGGCGATTGATGCAAACGTGCTGATCAACGAACGGATCAGGGAAGAACTGCGAGGCGGAATGGCGCCGCAGCAGGCGATTCATCAAGGTTTTGAACGAGCCTGGGGCACCATTCTCGACTCCAACCTGACGACACTTATTGTGGGGCTGGCGTTGCTGGCATTTGGTTCCGGGCCGGTTCGCGGTTTTGCCGTCGTGCATTGCATCGGGATCCTAACCTCCATGTTTTCTTCTGTCGTGGGTGTACGGGCCATCACCAACCTTTGGTACGGGCGTCGTCGTAAGCTGCAAAGCATTTCAATCGGGCAAATCTGGAAGCCGAAAGATTAAAGCCCGATCCAACATGCAATTATTCGCCCCAATCATTTAGGCAACGAAATAATGGAACTCTTTAGAATCAAACGCACCATTCCGTTCATGCGCCACGCGCTGGTGCTGAACCTGATCAGCCTGATCACTTTTGCTTTAGCTGTATTTTTTATTGCCACGCGCGGATTCCATTTATCTATCGAGTTTACGGGTGGCACCGTCATGGAAACCCACTATCAGCAATCAGCCGATCTTGGGCAGGTTCGCAACGCCCTGAGTGAAATCGGCTACTCCGACTTCCAGGTACAGAATTTCGGCACCTCGCGCGATGTCATGATTCGCCTGCCGGTGGCGGAGGGTGAAGACGCCACGGTTCAAAGCGAGAAAGTCATGGCTGCACTGCAGGCCGACACGCCGAACGTGGAGTTACGCCGGGTGGAGTTTGTTGGCCCGCAAGTAGGTGAAGAGCTGGTCACAAACGGCCTGCTGGCCTTATTGTGTGTTGTTATCGGCATTATGGTTTACCTGGCCCTGCGTTTCGAATGGAAGTTCGCTATTGCAGGGGTCGTAGCCAACTTCCACGACGTCATTATCATTCTGGGCTTTTTCGCCTTTTTCCAATGGGAGTTTTCTTTAGCCGTACTGGCCGGTGTTCTTGCAGTACTGGGCTACTCGGTAAACGAGTCGGTGGTGATCATGGACCGTATCCGTGAAAATTTCCGTAAGCAACGGCGGGCTTCAACCACGGAGGTGATCGACAGCGCAATCACCCAAACCATTTCCCGCACCATCATCACCCACACATCAACACAAATTATGGTGTTGTCGATGCTGATCTTTGGTGGGCCGACGCTACACTATTTTGCCCTTGCTCTTACGATCGGCATTTGGTTTGGTATCTATTCTTCCGTTTTCGTTGCCGCCGCCATTGCCATGTGGCTGGGCATTAAACGCGAAGATTTGGTTAAGCCAGTTAAAAAAGACGACGCCGAAGTCGAGGTCGAAGAAGGCTAAGCCTGCAAAGCGCGTTCGCCAAAACAACAAGCCCCCGATAACAACTGGGTTACCGGGGGCTTTTGCTTTCTTAAAACCTGGGTCTATTGACTGAATAAAACGCTATTGACCCGTAGACTTAACCACGTAGGCAGTAACCGCCTCCATGTCTTCCTGGCTTAAGGAGTTGGCAAAAGAAGGCATGGCGCCCATTCCGTCTTTCAGCACTTTCATAATGCGGTCGGCACTGGGTTTCAACTCATCGAGGTTTGGCCCAATTGCACCTTGCGAACCTGCATCTTTCAGCGTATGACAGACGGCACAGGCGGGCACTGCCTTACTGACAAACAACTCCTTCCCGCGCTGCAACTGAGCATCGTTGGCCCAGGCCGCCGAGGAAACCAATAACGACAAACCTGCAAAAGCAAAAGCAAATTTCATGAACAAACCTTTATGAAGTTACGTTGATTTCGACCATGTGGTCTTGCCAGCTATTGTTGTTGTACCCGCGATTGTTTTCAGCGCGTTCCGCAGGCTGGGTTTGACCTGCCGCATTGGTGGTGCGACTGGCCAGATTATAACGACCCGGCTTCAAGTCGGCCGTAAAAGCAAACTGGCGCCACGCATACTTGCCCAAGTCGGGACCCACAAACCGCGCCTCCTGCCAGGACTTTCCACCATCGATCGACACCTCGATCTTGCTCGGGCTATCCATACCGCCCATTGCAACCCCGCCGATGACAACAGGCCCGGCTTTTAACGATGTATCAGGCGATGAAGGTGACGTAATCCACGACTTGGGCGGCATTTCCCAAATGGACTCATGCTGTGGCCCGCCTTTTTCCCCTACTGCGGAAAACCGGTAGCTGTTCTGTTGGATACTGGCCGGCGACTGCGCTTTGGTAAACGCCAACTGCTTGACATATTTAACATTATTAACCCCGGTGTAACCCGGCACGATTAACCGTAAAGGGCCGCCATGTGCCAACGGCAAAGGCTCGCCGTTTACTTCCCAGGCCAATATTGCATCTTTCATGGCCTCCAGCGGCACTGACCGTTCCACCCTAACTGAGTTGGGATCGAGCCCGGCAGGGATTTCCTCACCGCCTGTGCCCGTCATGTACACCATGCCGTCTTGTACACCACCCAATGCCTCAACCAACGTGGCAATGGGAACACCAGTGAAAATAACGCAACCTGCTGCACCCACGGTCCATTGCGTACCACCTGGTTTATGCGGGAAATACGCACGGCCGTTGCCGGAACACTGCAAGACCATGGGCAACGCCTGCAAACCCATATCTTTAAGCTGTGCCAAGGTAAACGTATGGGGTTTCCGGACCCCTTCAATATTAATCTGCCAGGCATCGGGATTATCGGTAATGCCGGCAGGAGGCGGGGAAACATTATTGCGAATGAATAACCGGTTCAACGGTGTAATCACACTGCTGCCCACTGCGCCGCGCTGGGTTTCAATGGTGTTTGCACTATGCACAATCAAGCTGTTCGCGTCTTTCCATTTCGCGTAATCGGGTAACGGTTTGACGTCGGAAACAGGCTGTGGGTTGGATTGAGCAGCGGGCTCGGTGGAATCGGCTCGCGCCACAGTGCTCATTCCAGCCCACGCGGCGGCAGCGCCGGCTGCGGCCAATACCCGGCGACGAGGGGTGTTGATTTTTTCTTGCATGGCAACCTCCTGTTGAGCAAGACGAAGAAACCAAATACCTATTTTTTATTATTTTTGATTATGAGTTTATTTCTTGAGCGCTGAAAGAATTATACGACCAAGAAAACGAACAAACCATCTACAAGCGTTACAATGACCGCTGTTTCAACCCTGCCCCCGGGATCAACACCCGTTTCGGCCACTATCATGCAAGAAATTCCACTTAAACGTTTCGCCACGCGCTCACCAGCGCCCCAAACTCCATCCTCAAACACCACCGGCACACAAGTCGCCAATAAAGCGCCCGTTGGCGCGCCACGCAAAGTTTTCATCAAAACTTTCGGCTGCCAAATGAATGAGTACGACTCCGACAAAATGCTCGACGTTCTCGGTGGCGAACAGGGTGTTGAAGTAACCCAAAACCCCGACGAAGCCGATGTCATTTTGTTCAATACCTGCTCGGTGCGCGAAAAAGCGCAAGAAAAGGTGTTCTCCGACCTTGGCCGTGTACGGCATTTAAAGCAGGCCAACCCTAATCTGGTTATTGGTGTGGGTGGTTGTGTGGCAAGTCAGGAAGGCCAGGCCATCGTGCAGCGCGCGCCCTTCGTCGATGTTGTATTCGGTCCTCAGACCCTGCACCGGTTGCCACAGCTTATTAATCAGCGGCGCGAGTCGGGCCGTTCTCAAGTCGACATCAGCTTTCCGGAAATCGAAAAGTTCGACGCCTTGCCTCCAGCTCGAATCGACGGCCCCACCGCTTTTGTGTCTATCATGGAAGGGTGCAGCAAATATTGCACTTTCTGCGTGGTGCCTTATACCCGTGGTGAAGAAATTTCCCGCCCGTTCGACGACGTTCTGGTTGAAGTGGCCGACTTGGCCGACCAAGGGGTCAAAGAGGTGACTCTGCTGGGCCAGAACGTGAATGCTTACCGGGGCCCAATGGGCGATACCAGCGAAATTGCCGATTTCGCCATGTTACTGGAATACATCCACGACATCCCGGGTATTGAACGAATTCGCTATACCACTTCACACCCAAAGGAAATGACCGGCCGCCTTATCGAGGCTCACGGCAAATTACCCAACCTGGTGCCGTTCCTGCATTTGCCGGTACAAGCAGGCAGCGACCGTATTCTGGCGGCGATGAAGCGCGGCTACACCGCGTTGGAATTCAAATCGATCGTGCGCCGACTGAAGGCCGCGCGGCCCGGTATCACGCTTTCATCCGACTTTATCGTTGGTTTCCCTGGAGAAACCGAAGCCGACTTTGAGCAAACCATGAAACTGATCCGTGACGTCGGTTTCGACCAATCGTTTTCTTTTGTTTATTCGCGACGCCCCGGCACGCCGGCGGCCGACCTTGAAGACAACACCACAAAAGAACAGAAGCTGGAGCGCCTTTATCGTTTGCAGGCGCTTGTAAACGAACAGGCGGCCGCTATTGCCCAGGGCATGCTGAATACGACGCAGCGAGTCCTGGTCGAAGGCCCGTCCAAACGCGATCCCAACGAACTCATGGGTCGCACGGAAAACAACCGTATCGTGAATTTCCCGGCCCCGGCTGAACTTATCGGCCAAATGCAGAATGTTCGTATCACGCAAACCAGCGCCAATACGCTCCGAGGTGAACTACACCCATGACCAGAAGCGCACGCCGGAATAAACCGGTTACCGTTCGGCTTGATGGCGACAACATGCATCTGGCCAACTTGTGTGGGCCTCTCGACGAAAACCTGCGCCAGATCGCCGACGGCTGGAACGTCCGGCTGAGTCGCCGCGGCAGCCAGGTGGCCATCGAGGGGGAACAGGCAAAAGCGGCCGCACAAGCTGTCGAATGGTTCCATGAACGCGCGGTTCACAAGGCGCTAACCATCGACGATATCCAGCTTGGTCTGGTGGAGTTGGGCGCCGGTCGCAGCGAAGCAGACGATCCTCGCAAAATCGAGCCGCTTCCCGAGCTGCCGCCGGTGGACGATCAAAGCATGGACCTGGTGCTGCGCACGCGCCGCACTGATTTGCGGCCACGCACACCACGACAACGGGATTACCTGAACAATATTCTGAAGCACGACATTACGTTTGGTGTCGGTCCGGCAGGCACCGGAAAAACCTGGCTGGCTGTGGCATGCGCAATCGATGCGTTGGAACGCGAATCGGTGCAGCGGCTCATTCTTACCCGCCCTGCTGTTGAGGCCGGCGAGCGTCTGGGTTTTCTGCCAGGCGATTTGGCCCAAAAAGTCGATCCTTATTTGCGCCCGCTTTATGATGCCCTTTACGACCTGATGGGTTTCGAGAAAGTTCAACGCCTGTTCGAAAAGCAAACCATCGAAATTGCGCCGCTGGCCTACATGCGCGGTCGTACCTTGAATCACTCTTTCGTCATTCTCGACGAAGCACAAAACACCACGCCGGAACAAATGAAAATGTTCCTTACCCGAATCGGCTTCGGCAGCAAAGCCGTTATTAACGGTGACCCCTCACAAATCGACCTGCCCAAAGGCCAACCCAGCGGTTTAACGAATGCACTTGAGGTTCTGGAAACCGTTCAAGGAATTGCCAACACCCGTTTCACCAGTGGTGACGTCGTCCGCCACCCGCTGGTTGCACGTATTGTCGACGCTTATGAAAAAGCCAGCCTCGAAACTCGGCCCTAAACTGAGTTTGTCGGTTCAATATGCCATCCCGGACGACGCATTACCGCGTTGGCGTTTGCGGCGCTGGGCGCAAGCCGCCCTCGCTGCCACGGCCGGGAATACCGGAATTGAACAGGTTAGCCTGACCCTGCGACTGGTTGACGCCGATGAGGGGCGTGCGCTTAACCAACAATTTCGCGACCGCAACTACGCTACCAATGTCTTAACCTTTGAATATGGCATTCAACCTAATGCAAGTTTAATGGCTGACATTGTGCTGTGTCTTCCCGTCCTTTACCAAGAGGCCCAGGCACAGCACAAAACCATTCATGCCCATGCTGCTCACTTAACCATTCATGGCGTTCTTCACGCCTTGGGTTACGACCATCAAGACGAACAGGAAGCACACGAGATGGAAACCGTCGAAACCCTCATTCTGGCCCAACTCGGCTTCACCGATCCCTACCAGGTTTTGCCCGAACCCCGCTGAAACCAACCCGCTTTTTCGGTTATGCTAGACACTCCAGTAACTCGTCCTGCGGACAATGTCAGAATCCACACCCCCCGACCCGGAACCTCATTCGGCCAAGCCGGCCACCAAATCATTCCTGGCGCGAATCCTGTCTCGCATTCGCCCTGAACCAGAAGACCGCGAAGACATCAAAGCGTTGCTCGAAGCGGCCCACGAGCGCCGCATCATCGACGAAGACTCTTACGCCATGATTTCCGGCGCTCTTGAGGTCGTTAATCTCACAGCAGGCGACATCATGGTGCCGCGCTCAAAAATCGACATGCTCGATATCGGCAAGCCCTTGCCGGAACTGCTGCCTGAAATTATCGAAACCGGTCATTCACGGTTCCCTATTTTCGAAGACGATCGCGACAACATCGTAGGCATTTTGCTGGCCAAAGATTTGTTGTTAACCATCACAAACCCCGCCATCGACCTGCGCCCGCTTATCCGTCCGGCGGTATTTATTCCAGAATCGAAACGGCTGAACATATTGCTGCACGAGTTCCGCAACAACCGCAACCATCTGGCCATTGTCATTAACGAACACGGCGGCACGGCCGGCCTGGTCACCATGGAAGACGTGCTTGAACAAATTGTCGGCGATATCGAAGATGAGTTCGATGAAGACGCGGAAAAAACCATTTTCCAAACCGGTAGCAACAACTGGCGCGCAATGGGCATGACGGAAATCAGCGTTTTCAATCGCTCATTCAACACGACCATGCCAACCGATGAATACGACACGCTCGGTGGCTGGGTAACCGCCGAACTCGGGCGTATCCCCCGGCGTGGCGACACCGTACACCGCGAGGGGCTTATCATCACAGTCGTGGGCGCCGACGCCAAACGCGTTTTGTGGCTGAATATTCAACACGACGAGCACTCAACACTTGCCGGCCCCGATGACAACAACTGAGAGCCGGCTTCATCGCGTTCGCGAAGCGGTTCAACCCTTGCTGCTGGGTGCCGCTCATGCGTTCACGTTCTCTAACGGTCCACTACCGGGCTGGCTGTTACCGTATGCACAAATTCTGATATTGGTGTTCCTGGCGCGCCATATATGGCAATGTCGGCGAACAGCCCGGGCGGCCCAGGCCGGTTTTTTATTTGGGTTCGGCCATTTCGCACTCGGACTCTATTGGCTTTATATCAGCCTGCATCATTTCGGCGGGCTTGCACCTGCGCTTTCGGTTGCCGCCGTATTGGCGTTGGCCGCCGCGATGGCGTTATACCCCGCTTTGGCCACCGGCCTAGCCTATTATCTTACGCGTGGGCTAAGGCAGCCGGGCGGCCACTTTTTCGGGCTGGCCTTGAGCGCCGCGATTTGGGCATCGTCTTGGGCTTTAACGGAATGGCTGCGTGGCACCCTTTTCACAGGCTTCCCGTGGCTGAATATTGGCTATGCCCATGCCAGTGGCTTCCTGGCAGGCTGGGCGCCCATTTTGGGGGTTTATGGCGTCGCCTGGCTGGCCGCATTTTGCGCCGCAGCCGTCGCTTTGCTGATTCAAGCGCATAAAACAACGGAGGACAGCCGGGCCGCCGCCGCTGTTGCGCCGGCCATCGTGCTTAGCTTGGCCGGTTTTGGCTTGTCGCAACTTAATTGGTCAGCACCCACCGGCCACCCAATATTGGTTCGCCTTGTTCAAGGCGGGGTCCCCCAATCAATGAAGTTTGATCCTCAGCGCATGCAACAAGGTATCGAAACCTATATGAAGCTCGCCGCTCTGCCACCGAAACAGGCCGGCGCGGACCCGGACATCATTATTCTGCCCGAAACGGTGATGCCGCAATTTCAAAACCGTTACCCTCCGCAGATTTGGCAAGAATGGAAGGACATCGCCCGTGAACGCAACGCAACGTTAGTCATGGGCATTCCTATAATGAGTGACACTGAAAATGGTACACGCTATACCAATAGCGTGATCGCCCTCACCGCTGAAACGCCTGTGCAGGACCTCATTACCGGCACAACCCGGCATCGTTACGACAAACACCACTTGGTTCCCTTCGGCGAGTTCATACCTCCCGGCTTTCGATGGTTTGTAGATGCCCTTAATATTCCCCTAGGCGACTTTAATCGCGGCAGTACGCGCCAGAGCCTGTTTGCATTGAAGGGCCAAATCATCGCGCCCAATATTTGCTATGAAGACGTCTTCGGTGAAGAAATTATCCCCGCGCTTCACGACAGTGAACAATACGGCCCGGGCGCGACACTATTGGTGAACGTCAGCAACCTGGCGTGGTTTGGGGATACGTGGGCTTTGCGGCAACATCTTGAAATAGCCCGAATGCGGGCACTGGAAACGGGCCGCCCGATGTTACGGGCAACCAACACCGGCATGACCGCCGCCATTGACCCCAACGGCACAGTGCGCGCAGCCTTATTACCTGAACAACCCGGCGTCCTCGACGTTGAGGTACAAGGGATGCAAGGTTTAACACCCTATGCACGGTGGGGTAATCTCCCTGTACTGGCCCTGAGCTTGTTGTTATTTGCCGTTGGTGTGTTCGCAGGCCGACAGACCGGAACGAAGTAAGGTCGTGAAGTCGTCGGCGGGAATGGGCCTGGAAAACAAATAGCCCTGACCGTAATCGCAACCGATACCAGCAAGTAAATCGCGTTGCTCAACCGTTTCCACGCCTTCTGCAATCACTTTCAAACCCAGCTTGTGCGCCATGACCACGATGGCTTCGCATAACACAAGGTCTTCCGAATGGGTCGACAAATTCCGCACAAAAGATTGATCGATTTTCAAAAAATCGATATCCATTTTGCGCAAGTACGCAAGTGAAGAATAACCCGTTCCAAAATCGTCCAACGCCACCTGAATTCCGGCATCTCGAAACGCCAACAGTTTATCGCTGGTGACATTGGATGCATCAATCAGCATGCGTTCGGTCAGCTCCACCACAATAGCGCTGCCCGGCAAACCCAATTGCGCCAAATAGGCGATCCATTCCGTTTCATTCAACCCCTCGCCACGAAACTGAACCGGCGACACATTCAAGCCGACCTGGAACTGCGTGAACCCGCTTCGATGCCACTTGGCCAATTGATCGGCGGCGGTACGAAACACCCACTCTCCAATCGAAATGATCATGCCACTATCTTCGGCAAACGGAATAAAGTAGGCGGGGCTGACAAACCCCTTCTCTGGATGCTTCCAACGGATAAGGGCCTCTGCCTTCACCACTTGGTGAGTGTCCAAATCCACAACAGGCTGGTAATGCAGCAAAAGCTCGTTGTTATCCAAAGCGCCCAACAAATCCTTCGACAAGCGACGACGCTCTCGTGCCGCATATTGCATGTTAGGGTCATAAAAACGAAACTGGCTGCGGCCCGCTTCTTTTGCTGCATACATCGCCAGATCGGCATATCGCATCAGTACGTCAGTTTCACTGGCATGATCTGGATAAATCGCCACACCCACACTGGCCGAAAGGTAGGCAACGGTGTCCTTAAGCCGGTATGGCCTGGCGAGGTTATGCAAAACCTCTTCACAAATACGCTCAACCACTTCGTCGCCCACCACGCCGCCCACAACAATGACGAACTCGTCGCCACCCAGACGCGCCACGGTGTCGGACTCACGCACCGAGCGCACCAGGCGATGCGCGACCTGGCGCAATACCTCGTCGCCCATATCGTGGCCAAGACTGTCATTCACCTCTTTGAACAAATCGAGGTCCAGAAATATCAAAGCCAACCGGGTGCCGGTGCGCACAGCGCGCGATTTCTCAATCTTCAAGCGATCTTCCAGCAGCTTGCGATTCGGCAAACCCGTTAGATGATCGTAATTCGCCTGGCGCCATACAACCTCTTCAGTTCGCTTCTTTTGGGTAATATCGGAAAAGACACCAATTCTGCAGCGCACGGAACCATCCTCGTTATACGAGGTGTTGATACTTAAGCTTTCAACATACTCATCACCGTTCTTGCGTCGATTCCAGATTTCGCCGCGCCAGTGACCGGTTTTCAGTAAGGCTCCCCACATCGCCTTGTAGAAATTTTCATCGTGGCGCCCAGAACTGAGAATACTTAGCCGATGACCAAGCACTTCATCCAGCGCATAACCGGTAATGTCGGTAAATGCCGGGTTAACTGTAATAATCACGCCATTTGCATCGGTAATGACCATAGCCTCACTGCTATGCTGGTACACCAGCGACGCCAAATAAGCCGACTCCGCATCGGCTTTACGTTGCGTGATATCAAGCATCAGGCCCACCATAACCGCCTCGCCCGCCATCATCATGCGCGACCCAAATACTTCGACGTCAATGTAGCTGCCATCTTTGCAACGGGCTTTACGCTCGTAATGAATTTCCCGCACGTCGCCGGTTAACGCCCGTTTTATGTTCGATTCGACCAGATGCCGTTCATCGTGCGCAACAATATCCAAAATCGTCATATCATGCAGCATCTCGTTGCGCTCGTAACCCAGCATTTCCAGCAGCTTTGAGTTCACATAGATAAAACGTCCTTCTCGCACAATGTAAACGCCAATAACCGCGTTTTCAGCCAGGCCTCGGAACAAGGCTTCCGTGCCATTGAGTGTGTCTGTGCCTTGTAAGGCAATCGCAGTTTCCAGCAAAGTGAGCATAATCAAAAAAAATAAAATTTAGCTAACTATTATCGCCCGAAGCGGGTTGCGCCCTTCCGGATCGCCTAACCATATGTTGCGCCAAATCAAAACCGATACGAATAAATTACCCTGGCATGAAATGCCACCAACTTGCACAGACAAAAAAAATAGTGCATAATTTCGCTTCTTTGCGATACAGCAGTATTTGCCACGGGGGTATAGCTCAGCTGGGAGAGCGCTTGCATGGCATGCAAGAGGTCAGCGGTTCGATCCCGCTTACCTCCACCAAAAACTGCTTGCAGGGAAAAGTGCAGTAAAAACGTGTTATACTGCGCAACTCAATTTGTCCTGTCCCCTTCGTCTAGAGGCCTAGGACACCACCCTTTCACGGTGGGTACAGGGGTTCGAATCCCCTAGGGGACGCCAAAAATTTTGGCATTGGTTAGGCACCGTTACCGCTGCGGAGCGGTAGTTCAGTTGGTTAGAATACCGGCCTGTCACGCCGGGGGTCGCGGGTTCGAGTCCCGTCCGCTCCGCCATAACATTTTTGTAGTCTGTTGATATATATAAGAAAAACAACGACAGGCAAAACACAGCCCCACATTTAGACCCACACCGCTCAAAGCTTCACACCTGTTTCTTAAAAACAACAGGCGGGCTGCATGCGTGCGCCTCACTGGCTTAATCCGCGTTATGAAGCGTGCCCCGAAAATCCCAACCGACATTCAAACGTAATGGCTTGATGTCGTATTTCGCTCTAAGGGCTTCAGCAATCTGAACGGCCTGAGCGCCCCGATCCCTGATTTGGCCCTCACAATACTCGGCGGCGCCATCTTCACCCAACACCCCATAGTGGAATGTCACGCCCCTACCGCTCTCCTCCAACTCCAGCGGAAAACTCAACACTAGAGAGACAATGTTTTGATCGAGCGCTTGCCAATCAACGCCTGAAGGTAGCGCATCCAGCACAGGCAAATTAAAGTGTTCCGAGCCGGCCGCACCGCTTGATTGCTGAAACAACCTTGTCTCTTCCAACTGATGTGCACAGGTGAGAGCGAACCGCTCAAACACCAGAGCAGTAGTCAGAGCCCAATAACGCTTATCTTTGTCGCTCTTCCTCGCTTCACGCCACAGCACAACTCCCTGGGTCATTGCTGCACCAAGTGTTCCCGATACTGCTGCCACCGTTAAACTCTGTAGATCCATCCACGCACCTGCCTCAAGATAGTTACTCTGTAATCAGTCGCCGAACCACTTCGGCAGCCCACTCTGGATAAAACGTGTCATGCAGGTCAGATATCCAATTTGAGTTGCCGTCCTTTGCTCGAGGAAGCGGAAAAGCGATATCTGACCTTTCCTCACAAACAGCCAAACCCATAGGGATAAGCCTTAAGCTAAACCTAGGATCAGTAATACTACGCGCCGTGACCTCTTGTTGGAATTGCCCATCTGGGGCGCACACCATGTCTGCAAGATCACGAATCCCTTGAAGCATTCTATCGCCCATCACGGTAACGCGTAGCGCAGTAGAAGCCGTTGTTATCCCCATGCCGGGCCCGACGTATGCCTTGCCATTTAAGTAAACCGGAACGCTAATGCCTGAGCGTCTGGATTCATACCGTTGAGTATCGGTAACATTCTCACCAGGCATTATCGACTTCAACTCAAATTGATCAAAGTACTCAGGCCAGCAGCGCTGGACAGTTTTTAAAAGCTCAATATCCGCATACTGTGAACCCCTTGGATGCGGTAAGGCGTCAATGAACAACACAACATTGTGTTCCACCAAGGCAAACAGTTGATATCCTGAGCGCGGCACAAAGTACTCACCGGAACGCGCTACCTTATTCGTTAAATGAAAGTGCGATATCTTCCAATCAGCCCAGAGCAAATCAGTACGCAGTCCGCGCTCTTTGCCACTGAAATCGTTATGCAATATCAATCCCTTGCCTTGGTATGGGTTGACGTCTTCGCCGTGGCTAAAACGAAGCTCCATTGTCTTAATAGCACGAGCGATATGAACCGGTAACAGCTGTGGGAATCTGTCGGAATAGAGCACAGCACGGGGCTGCGAGTCAATATGCCTCATCCGAAAATCAATCCACCGATAAATGGGGCTAGACAGCCGCGCCTCCGCTTTGGAATACATCAGTCCAAAAACTGTTATTAGATGCTCTGCCACAGCTTCGATATCTGCTCTAAAACGCAGGCGCATGTCACGGCTATCCATTGTGTCCCCAAAGCTCCCTTACTATTCATATGTGTTATTTACACCATCATAGCCAGCCCCCACTCACACGCTTCTATTATTTGCCATTTTTTAATTCGACTGGCACCATTCGGGAAACCACTCCGGGGGCGCTATGAATGACCACAACGTCACGATGACTTTGAAAGATTTACAGCCAGACTACTGCTTGCCGCCTGATCAAGATGCGGAAATTAAGGAAGTTTGCAATGGCATTGAGGATTGCCGCCGACACTTGGAAAGCATTGATCAAGATGCCGGCCGCTCAGCTGAACTGATGGAGTCGATTAAGGTAGACGTCGAGGCGATGCGCTACCAAGTCATAGAACGAATGAGCCGATCTCATGGCGCCGTGACGTTTCCATTGTGGATAATCGCGGCCCTACTGGCCTGGATAGCCTTCTTCAAATAACCCGCCGCGAAGGCGGGCCTTGAATATCACTGTTCAACAGCTGCCGCCGTACCTGCCGTTGCCCCGGCCATGCCTCTAGCCAAAATATCAGCCAAGCGGTTTTTATTGCGGGCCGTGATTGGGGCCAGAAGCGCCTGGGCAAACTCGGGGTCAAGTAACGCCCGATCAAGCAACACGCCAACCCGATCATTAGAGAGAGCGCGAGCCGCCCCCGCTATTACCCGGGTACTGACCGGGAATCTATCCAGCAGCAGTTGCCATCCAGTACTATGCGACAGGTTCATGGCGGTATCGGATCCCGGCGCCTTGCCTACTGTATTCGAACGCGCCGCCCGGGTCAGATCATCAGCGATTGCGCCAAGCTGCTTCAAGTGCTTTTCACTGAATAGCTCTTTTAAGGCTGGGCCGTGTGAATCCAGCCAGCGCTTAAAGTCAGTTGGCCTGAATGCCTGGGTACCGCCCTTGGTGGCGAAGTCATGCAGCCCAGTTACCGCGTAATCGCGTAGCGCCTGCGTAGCCTCAGCACGATTGCCAACGGCTTTCCCGAACTGGCGAATGTCGGCCAGAGACGTAGGCCGGTTGTTAAAGAAGGCACGCGGGATTTCAGCGCCTTGCAGATAGTCGGCCCGGTCAGACCCCTGACGCAACATGCCACGAGCTGGCCCGGTTTCAAAGCGGTCAGCCTGCGAACGCCGTAACGCCTTGGCCGCTTCGAACTGTGCGGCACGGTCTGGCCCTATGGCGCCAAGCTGGACCATTTCATCCGGCACAGCATCAAGCGCTGCATGGACCTCACCAGCAGCGGCCGCTTTGCGGTTATCAAATGCCGCCTTGGCCTTGGACTGCATTTCACCGGCCCGAGACTTCAAGTTTTGCAGAGTGGCAAATGGGACGTTATCCGGCAGGTCAGCCAGATCACTTACCAGCGCCCCCAATTCCGCATCAGGGCCACCGGAGCCCTGGCCGAAGTACTTCTGTACGATCCGATGCGCCGTTTCCTTGGGTAGTGCCATGGTCGCAGCATCATCGGCAACGATGGGGGCGTATGCTTCGCGCACCTGCTGCCTCATGCCTGCATAGTTATCGTCAAAGGCACCCCGAATTGTGGCACCGACATCATTGCCCGCGTCGTGTATGGGTTTGATCACTGGGCTTATCTCGTCCAGCGCCGCCACCCGTGCCGCGTTCTGCTGTGCTGTTCGTTCCGTGAAGGCGGTATTGAACTCGGGTCGATTGCTACGCCGTGCTCGTTCGGCAGCCAGTAGCGCAGTATCGCCCAAGGCCTGGGCAGTCGTCGGGGCGCTGCCTGGCACAAGATCATCACCAACACCATGCAAACGGACTGCCAAAGCGTCAGACGTCGTATCGGCCATGCCTGCCAACCGCTGACCAGCAGAACGTTGCGCCGCATTCTGGCTTACCAAAGGTGCAAGCGGCCTGGCCACAGCCTGCCCCAGCGCCATACCGGCAGACGGAGCCACCCCGCCCACCAGGCCGGCCACCGTTTGCCCAACAGGCCCGGCACCCACCTCACGAACCAAGCCAGACGATCCACCCGCTGTCGCGCCGCTGACTGCCTGCAATAAGGGCTGATCCGCCAGAAGCGCCCCAACGCGCTGCACGACTGGGTTTACCGCACGAGTGCCCAATTCAGCGGCACCTCTGGCCATGCTGCCTGCCCCAGCCATTGCGCCGGCCACATCTTGAGCAAGGCGCTCTGTCCTGTTCTGTGGCTTGGGCAACCCCATCCAATCGGCTGCTACGTTGCTGTCCGCCTTGGGAACAACCTCCTCACCAGCGAGCCAATTAACGACGCCTGCCGGGCCATTCCAAAGCATATTAGGCAGAGCGGTAACGCCAGATAGCCCCGCCCGCGCCGTCAATCCTAACTGCCGCCCGATGGAATCAGGCGTGGCTGGTTCAGACAGACCCGCAAGCAATTCATCATCGCTCATGCCAGAGAAGTCGGGGGCGCCGCGTGGCGTCAGGCCGGACAACAGATCATCGTCGGTCATTGCCGAGAAATCCATGGGGGCGGATGCCTTGGGTTTCAGGCCGGCCAGTAGCTGATCGTCGGGCACACCGGTAAAGCTTTGGCCCGGCACGGTACCGGCCTGAGCAGCTGGCAGCAATGCCTGGGCGCTTTTGTCCAACGCACGGGCAATAAATCCGGCATCACGCTTAGGTTGCGCATAAGGACTCGACGGCAGGCTGGCCCATGTTTGGCCTGATCGCTGTACCGCCGTATCAAAGTCGCCTTTCATGAGCGCTGGCAAAGCACCATTACGACGCAGCAGCTCGACAGCGGCCAAGTCCTGGCTTTTCGGGCTGAAGTCCGTCAGGCCCAGTTTTCCGGCAACATCATCCCATGTGCCTTGGAGGAACTGGTACCGACCTGCCGCACTGGTCTTGTTGCGCTGGCCATCCGTCTGGGTGAAGTCATGCAACTGGCGGGGGTGGTCGGACAGGTCAGCAATCTTGCCGCCGCCAAAGGCAGTAGCGTACCCGTGCTGGTCAGTACCTTCCGCCATCGCAATAACATCAAGGAACTGGCGAACGTTGGGATTGCCAAGCGCCCGCTCAAGGTCTTTTGCAGTGAAAGCCATATCAGTACCCCAGTTCACGAAGTCGCTGCGCAAGAGCCGGGTTGGTAGCAGCACGGCGGCGCAATTCTGAAATGCGCGGGTCTTCCTGCTGGTCAACACGAACGCCGCTATTGATCACAGAAGGCTGGTTTGTATACTGCTCATAGCTCATTGGCTGTAAGCCGTAATTAGCCCTCATAGCGTCGTTCATCATTGAACGAAGCTCAACGGCGCGGGCATTGATGGCCTGTATCTCTTCCAGCCGCTGCTGCACCACCAGGGGATCATTGATGTTGGCCAACAACTCATTCCAGGCACGCTGGGCATCGCCGTCTGTCTGTACGCCCTTATTGAGCCGCAGCGAATCATTGCGCAGCTTTTCAAGCGTGGACTGGAAACTTTGCAGATTACGGCTTTCCTCAGTACTCAGACCCATGTTATTGAGCGCCTTACTCATAAGGTTGGTGAAAAATCCAAGATCCAGACTACCGTTTTCTATCTGACTGGCAAAGCTGCCAAGATCAGCATTGATTGATGCGGCGGTACCAATGGCGTCAAGGTTCTCCTGCTGCATCTTAAGCGCGGCCGTTGGCATTGGCTTGTCTTGATAGGGCAATGGCTGACCGCTTGACGTATGCACGGGCTGCGCCGTGCCTTGGGCCATATCCACAATTGCCCCGCGGTTAGCATCGTATTTGAAACGCTGTTGATCGGCCTGAGCTTTTCTCAACGCGGCTTGACTGGTCTGCTGATCACCAAACAATGCGGCCATGCCTGGGTTTGCCCGCACAATTTTCCCGGTGCCTTGATCGATCGCATAACCCGAGTCGCCCACCGCCTTGAACGGTGTATAAGTACCGCCACTAGCCACAGCAGTAAACCGATTCTGACGATCCAGCCCCGTAGACGACTCGGGAATGGCGTTCGCTGCTTCCTGAAACAAACCCGCTTTCTGAAGGGTTAGCATCGTGTTGGCTAAGTTGTCTGCCGAAGCGCCCCCTTTAAAAATCGTACCGGCCCCGGGTTGTATCGCATCCAACTGCGCAAGGTAATCTTGGTTGTCACGCAACCCAAGCGCTCGTGCCACATCCGCAGCCTTAACGTTGGCGAGATTTGCCTGCTGTTCCGCGCTATACGTCTTTGCACCAAGCAGTGCTCCCTCTGCCATCGCCTGCGTCTGATTCGCCTTAGATTTCGCCAGGTCCTTTAACGCTGGAGTAATGGAGGCTGCAAGCCCACCGGCAAAGCCACCACCGATTGGAAGTGTCGTTCTCATAAATGCTCCTAACGGTCTATACCAAAACAACAAACGTAATGAAAACATTCAGCACGCCTGCAAAGCCTTCCTTTAGAAATATGAATCGCGTTCACAATTTTCACCAGATCAAATGGACTTCGGGACCCAAGAACCAAAGCCGGTTTTTGCTTGTGGCATCCAACTTGATGCACCGCCATTAAGCTTTGATCCCAGGCTACCTGTATTCTTAAAACCCAGTCCGCCCGCGTTAGGCGAAAGTCCAGACCCAGACCACACACTATTGCTTGAGCTGCCGATACCATCAAATGCACCCATCAATCCCGTTTGCCCCACGCCCTGTAGGATGGTTCCTGCCAACATGGCCCCTCCGCTAGGCGTACCGGCAGCCTGTATGCCAACCTGGTCGGCGGCGTGCTGCCCCCTCGAGAAGTTTTTGAGCATTCCAATTTCATTGGCCGAATCACCAATGCCTATAGCTTCGTTTTGGCGTAATTGCGATGCCGATCCGATTCGGCCAAAGATTCGCGCCAACGCCTCGGCAGTTTTCGCTTGTTGAGCCATGGATGAGGCCCGGGCAGTTGAATAATCATCTGAAACGTCGCCCTGCACGCTGGGGGCTTCAACCCGCTCAGCCATGTTTTGTTTGACTGGCTCCAGCATTTCCGAGGTCAGTTGCTGCTCAATAACATTTTGCTTATCCAGTCGATCATCGGGGTTGAACTCCGTAGCCTTTTTCATGGCAGCCTGTTCGGCCTGACGCTGCAGGTTTTGTTGGCGAATCAAAGAATCTTGAATGGCTCGCTGTTGTCGAGCCGCCGCGTCTTGCACCGCTTGATTCTGAATAAAAGCACCCGATATAAGAGACACAAGAGAGGCAATTTCAAAACCTGTCATGAGAATTTACTCCTTTCAATACCCGCACGCGATGGGCGAAATACACCTCAAACTTCATGCGTCAGCGTTAAATTTAATCTTTAGTTATGATGCCGCGAAAAGAGGTGAAGACGGGGTAAATGTTTGATCTCAAGCCATCACGACAGTGCGTGATAGCGAAGTAGTCGTATCATTTGAAAGTACGCTCCCATTCTTCTTCGCTCATTGTTCCTGGGACAACGAGCACGCCGGAGTTGAGCTTTTCTCCGCCTGAAGTGAGGTCGAGTTTGTCGTTGAACATGCCAAGATGGCGCGCAACGTTTTCCAATGCCTTTTCTCTATCTGCCGCCAATACCTGTAGGCCGTCTTTCCCGATTTTTACGCCAGCAAACGCCATTCTGGCAGGGCCAGACAGTTCTCTGGAGTCTTTGACGTGTATCTTGCCGTGGCCTTCGCCTGCACATTCCGGGCAAGCCGAGTTCGGCGCACGGTTGGAAAGGAAGCCGAAGCCTCCGGAACAGTCGGGTGCCGGCTTCTTTGAAGTCTTGGCCAACTTCAATTCGCGGGTAAATTCCTGCTCTGTCCATTGGTATTTGAAGCCTTTTCCCCAGCAGTGCCGACAGCATTCGCGTCGGTATTCAACCAGGTCATTCATGTCGACATTGGCCAATTGCCACCAGCGCTGCAGCACCATTTCTTGAGTGATGTGAGTGCGTTCGGACAGTTTTTTCTGAGCGGCTGCGACCGCCGCCGCTACCTTGACATTTAATAACAAACGACTTGACTGCTCTTGCGCCGTTTTTTCGCTGTATCCAGCGCGAATTGCGGCCCGTGTTCCGTTCAGGTCGACCAAATATTCTTCGACAAATCTGGCTTGTTTTGGCGTCAAACTCACCTCGCACCTCTTAACGCTGCCTACCCTTCCAGGGTGCACAGTTTGGGGTACCCCTTACCGCTTAATTATGTATGCAGTTTGAGGTACCCCTTATCAATCATTTTCGACCGTCTCAAAACACGATCCCCGCGGGTCCTTCTCAACGATCTGACCAGCTCTGCACAACTGTCTCCACACCCGATCAAACTGCCGCCGAGTTAAGCCGGAGAGCGACTGAACCGAGCGCCGACTTTTTGCTTTTCGTGCCGGCTTTGCACAAGGGAAAGCCTTCGGGTTAAAGCCCATGGCGGCTATTGTTTGCAATATGGCGGCATCAGGAGTCGCCAAATCGGGGGCCGTGCCCTTCTCCAGCGTGGCCTGACAGGCAACCACGTCCGACTCAATAATCAAGCCCTGTGCTTGCAAATAACGCCAGACAGAAATAAATCTAGCTGGAGTCCAACCCAAAGATTGCGCTATAAGCTCCTTGTGTTCGCGAACCGGCTCTGAGCGATTCCATGCGGGAAACACCTTAGGCGAATACCCAAGGTGCTCAATAGCTTCGAGCATTAAACGGCAACTATCCAGTTTGCATATCTGCGGTCCGCCCAGTTGCCCACGCGTTTCCTCGAGGTCAGTTTTAGTCGCTATGCCCAGATTCGACACGTTAACCGGATGGCCCGTCGGCTCGGCCGCCTTAACATTACTTAACAACTCTGGCCCAAATTGCTTCGCAGCTTGTTCAGTTGGCGCTACCCGGCGCACAAGATGGGCGGCCAGCTCAACCAGAGCATCAGAGTCTTGCTCATCATGGATTCTTGCAGTCACCGCGCCAACGGAATTGCCTCGGCGAACCGTGTGCGAAATTACCAAAACTGTGGCCAGCCTCCCAGACGGCAGCCGAACAACATCACCGGTTGCCAACTGGTCACCGCACCAGGTCTGTATACGGTCCTTGCTGTCATCGAAATGGCGAAGCATTTTGGGCTGCAACTGAACAACGTCCTGGCGATCGCCGCCGTCCAGCTTGATCATGACGCGCATGAACGGGTCACGCTTCGATTCGTAACCTTTATGAGCGATGACAACGCCCGAGCGCCCGGATGGCAACTTAACGCGGCTACCGATTGGAAAATCTTCAACCTCAAAAAGTGTTTGCTCGAGCACTAGTCAGCCCCTTCCGGAAACAACATCAACCTTCGTCCGGTGATTCGCCAACCGAAGCTGATGATTGCCTGCGCTCCTGATAGGCTCCTGCGGCGATCAACAATCTGGCACGAGCAAGCCTGGCCAATGTAAGGTGAGCCTCCGCACAATCGATATAGGCATTCACCAGCCGCATGCCCTCAGCGAGGCTTTCTCGGGCCGTAGCGTCATCTACAGCCATCAGATTGCCCAGAATCTGTTTCGGCGTATGGGTCAGCGTGAGAAGTGAGAACGACTTGAGCACCTCGGCATCGACGCTGTTCTGTAGCTCTTTGGCTTGGTCTGCCGTCAGGAGCAATGCAGGGTCAAGCATGTCGTTGAAATTAATGGGGGTATCCATTCAAATCTCCCGAGCGGTCGGCTTTGTCCCATCTGGTGCTTGGCGGGATTCACTTTGTGTCATGAACCATTCAAAGCCTCTGTGAAACATTGCCCGGCATTGATCTGGACTCACGGGGGCGGGTCCATCCCAACCAACTGTCAGCGGCCCGACGGATAGCTCAACCAATTCCTCCTTTGAGCCAGGCATCCCCAAGGACACCCATGCACAAGCCAACATGGCGCCGGCGCCTACAAACCCTGCGTAGATCGGGTAGTTGGGACCCTGTTCATCCTCTTCCCTTAGTACTGAAGCGGGGGCACCAGCGGCAAGCCTCAGATCAAGTCGATTTGATCCAACATCAGCTGTTCTGCCGATATCGGCTGCATGCCTGACTAAATCGGGCACCAAGGCCAAAACTTTAATTGCAATCTCATCATTTTTCACTACGCTCGACCTCCCGTAATACATACACAAACCCGGTGTAGAAAAAGTCAAAACACTCCCATCGCCCACCGTCCATTTCATCGACATCCACAAGCAATCTGCAACTCTCTTGAAAATCGCAAAACAACCTAAAAACACACGCGAACAGTTCGTTTTTGTCATCCCCCACCGACAATTCAACCTCATGTTGCGCCCTATAGAAGAGAAACCTCTTGCAAAGCTCAGCAGCTGCCCTAGCACCGGCCCGAACAATCGCGCGCTTGGAGCTGCACCAAGTGTGCTCGGCCGGTATAGCGAGGTAACCGGCCAACTCTGCCACACAGTCGAACCGGGCGTAGTCGTATGCAAAGGAGTAGGCAACGAAGTAAGCTCGATCAATCACGAAAAAAAATCCATCGGCAAGAGCACGATTATTGACAGCCTGATCTTCATCCGAGGCCAGCAGATATGCAGCCATAACCTCATCCAGCTTATGCTCTACGTGTTTGTCGCCCTCAAAAACAATGCGCAGCAGGCCTGCGCCATATTCCCCCATCCACCCTTCCAGCCACCGCGCTGCCTCTTGGGCACCAGCTGTAACCATGACGCGCACGGTCTCACCGGAATATCTGTTTCGCGACAAAAGCGCATATGGTGCCAGCGCGGCAGCCGCATCAAGCATCAATCCACTCATTTAGCGACCCGCATAAAGTCCATCGGCTTGCGACGTGAGTCGCTGGTGTATTGCAGGCTGGCCGGATCAAACCAAAGAAATGCGTGATCCTCCCAGTCACCGTGACGGTTCTTATCGCAAATCAACATGGCATCACACTTTTTCAATATTTCGTCCGGTACCGCAGCCCCTCTATCCCGGCACTTTTTAACTTCCGTCTCCTTGGGCTTGTTCCGCCAAACGGTAATAAGTTGATCGACTTGATCAATAATCGCACCCGAGCCTTTGGCGTCGAACTTTCCAGGCATGTCACGCTCGTTCTCTTTCTTGCGCGAGTGATGTACCAGGTGTATATGCATTTCACATTCACGAGCCAGCCGGCACAAAGTGTCGATAAACTCTTTCTGCCCGTTGTAGTCATCCTCAGCCCGGACACACTTCATCAGACTATCAATCACGAAATGCTTGATCTTCAACTCTCTGTGGCAGTAACGAATGACTGCATAAAGCTGTTCCGCCTTCACACTGCCAAGATGGTCATAGATCCAAACTTTGCCCTTCAGCCAGCTCATCATTTTGTGTATGTAGTCCTGCGCAGGCCGATTCGTCATTGATAGTTGGCGCAACATTCGAGGGATATTTTTGCTTGGCGGCATTTCAAATGAACCGATGCAAACGGACTCATTTTGCGCTGCAAACCCAAGACAAGCCTGATTCAATAGCTGACTTTTACCGTGGCCGTTAATTCCCAACCAAAGCGTTATTTCGCCCGACCGAAAGCGCAACCCGTCCTGCGTTACCCCCCAAGGCAACTTCGCCCCCTGAACGCCCTCATCCTCATGACCATGGAATTGATTGACCATCATCGGAGTCCAGGACTCAATGCCGCGCACCTTCATCTGCGGCTCGCTTTCCTGCATGTACTTTTCCCAGTCAATGTCATCGTCCTGGATCAACTGCAAAGCCTGCACTTGCGTCATGCTTTCTCCAAAGTGTCATAAAAAATGCTTGGGCCGCTCACAACGATACGTGCAGGCTTACAGAGCCTGATCTGCCCGAATGCGCTCCGTAACCGGTCAACATTCTGGCCTTGCAGATGAACGATTACCCCCACAAGGAAGCGAAAATCCAAACGGTGAATATCATCACCTGGCTCAACTAATACTTCCGGCAAAAAACCATTAATAAGCATGTCCTCGGGATCAACATACTTCGACAGCTTGCTGTCATCTTCCAGCAGAACTACAAACACCTGAGTGGGTTTCTTCCCCATCCGCCTCAAATCCTTAATGGCCATATGTCCACGCATTTCAAACCATTCCCCCGAAACGATCATCCTTTTGGCTGACGATGGAGCTTTGGCCGCGTTCTCTTGCGAACTGGGCAGCATTTCTTATCCAGTTTCGCCAGGTTGCATCCCAGTCCTTCTTAACGGCTTTAGAGCCAGGCGCAGCAACCCAGTAATCACGAAACTTTTCTGCCTCTTCTCTCAAGTCTTGCTCAGACCATGCAGGATTCTTTTCAAGGGCGAACTCTCTGAGCTTTTCAGAAGGCTCCCAGTCATTGGGTATGCGCGTCCCTCGATCTTGCTTAACTGACTCACTTTTATTGACGCGCACTACCCTATCTACCTTATCTACCTTATCTGTAGGGAAACTTGGTACTGCTTCAGGTGAAAAACGGTACTGCTTCGGGTGAAAAACGGTACTGCTTCCCTCATGACAAGCGGTACCAAATTTGGAACTGCTTACCGAATCAAGCGGTACCGTTTCTGGTACCTCTTCACCTGGCGCAACCTCACTAAGCTCAGGCAATCCATCTGGTGACTTGATCAGATAAACATTGACTGACTTGGTCGCCCCCACTCGCGCGCCGGTATCCAACAGGTAACCCATTTCTACCAGCCGCTTGAGATTCAGCATCACCGTTTTCCGATCCTGCCCGGTGTCACTCACAAGCTGCGTGATCGACGGATACACAGCCCACTGGGCATCGTTGGTAGCCCTTACGTAGTGGGCCATCACCGTCAACAAGTGCTTGGCCGGCGAACGGTTTATGGGCTGGCGTAGTACCCATGAGATCGCCTGAACACTCATGCCGCACCCAAATAAATAGGCCCTGTCAAAGCCTTCAGGTACCGCACGGACGTTGCGCACGAGCCTGCAGACGTTTTGGAGGTTGAGAGGCTTACAACTTTTCTTGCCATAGTTTCCTGCTGCTTTCTCGATAAGCCTTCTTCGATTCGATTTCCTCGAGAGGGTCCCACCTCGTAGCGCACGGTTCGCCAACAGCCAGCAGATCAACCATCAGAGCTCCAACCGCCTCAAGGAAATCAGTCGTGGCGCCTTCATCAAGGCCGCGGACGATCGGCACGATATTGCTATCCACCATATCCGGATTTCCAGTGGCCTCACGAGCCGCTTCTATGCGCTGACAAAGGCTGGCGTACCAAGCCATTGCGATCGCATGGCCAGGACGCTCTGGATAGGACAGCGGAGCCTTTGTTCTTGTTGTATCAGTCATGATCACTCCCACTGGTTGCTTTTAAGTAACCGAGCGCCTGCCTGATCTGCTCGGCGCTTGCACTGGCCTGCCTGGCACCCATTCTGGAAATGGTCCGGATATGGGACGCCACACGCTCTAAGGCTGCTCTATACTCTGGGCTAACACTAGGCAACGCGGCCATATTTTGCAAGACATCAGCCTCCTGGCATATCGAATAAAACAAGGCGGCGCACTCGCTATTACTTGTCGCGCCGAGGCGCGCCGCGTCGCTTGCCACCATCAGCTGTTGAAGTTCTAAGGCTCGCATCATTCGCTCCCCTCAAAATCGTCGTTTATGCCCTCGGCGAAGATAGATAGATGGGACACGAACATTAATGACGAAGCGTGTAGAAGACCAAGCAAAGACGCTACCTCAGCATCATTAAGGGCAGCACCGGATTCTTTTGGATCGTCACTATCTTTCATTATTTGACTGACCTGGAGCAGCTCCGAGATAGTTGCCGATCCCTTAGCAACCCGCATTGCTATCTCACACAAATCGACCAGATCACGACTGGGCAAACGATTTTCTATGGCGGCTCTCGTTACATCCTGTGTGAAAACATTCATCAGACTTTTAAGTTGCTTGTCCATGCTCAAACCCTCCCAGAAATGTGGCTGGCCAGAGCGTCAGCAAAGCCCTTATCAAAGGCGGCACGCACCTTGTTTTGAATAGTGTGAGAGATGCAAAACACCTGCCAGCGATTCTCTCTCCATTGAGCAAGAGATACAGAAGGGCAGGGATTAGCCAGCCACAGGCGTGCAGCCTGATAGCCGGTGTGTGCAGCATGGGAAATTGGTTGCGCTGGACGCGCGAAGATACGCAAAGCCATTGTGGCCTCCTTGGACAGGTTGTTATCCCGCTCCCCACTTCCAAATGGGGTGGGCGGACAAATGCCGAGGTTGGAAGACCGGCGTCCAAGGGAACCGGCAGGGCGCGAGCCCTCCCCGCCATCGCCCGCCCAAAGAAGGCGCACTACGGCATACGGACGTAAAAATACCGCCATGGGGCGGTTCGTCCGCCTCAGAACTTTCCGGCTTCCAACCCGGGTCGCGTTTGTTTTCACGACGCCTCTAGTATGCATCACGCGGGGGCGATTTGCAATTACCACTTTTCTACGAACGCGCGCAGTCAGCACCGTAATGCCGACTAGTCTCAGGCCTGACGAATGTCCACTCTCTTCGGCGCCGTGCTTAGAATCAATGCTGTGAGCGACTCGGAAACGATCACAGGCCCGCCCCCTGGCGGGTCTTTTTATGTCCGTCATATCGCTTAATTACGGATATCACGATTGGCTTCTATCCAACCAAGTGGATCATTCAGCCAGGCACGGATTTCTTCGACAGGCCAAACAGAAGTTCGGGTCGACAATTTCAATGGTTTTGGAAACTTCCCTGCCTTAACCCACACCCAGATAGTTGAACGCCCAAGTCCGCACACAGCCGAAACTTGCGGGATGCGCACCATCCCGCACTCTGGAAGCGCCGTGGTCGCGAACGACTTTTTCTGGTCTTGCGGTTGAGTCTGGTCGGGCGCGTTTTTGATGGTCGGCACGGCCCCGGAGTTGGTGATTTGCATAATCAAAGTCCAAGTAACTAACGTGGACTAATGATCGGATATACAGTGAAAGTCTGAAAGACCAGTAATTTTTAGTTTTCACCCAAATAACTGGGTACCCATCAGTGTCACCCGTAGGGGTTTGTTATCGTCCGATGATGGAACTGCGGGTGTGGGCGACCAGGTTGGAGTAATAGTGATAGTTGCGCTCGACAAGCTCATTCTTAAAGCCGCTTACTGTCTTTCTGATTGCAGCCTCGCTGACGCTGGCTACGCCCTCCAACTGCATGAGCATTTGCACAACGTGTCGATTTGGCTTTCCAAAAACGAGCTTGTTCGCAAGCCAAAGCCGATAAATAAGTAACCGTTCGTTTGATTTATCGTCATCTCGGAAGATTGGCAATGTGCCTTGGCAAATACGCTTTAGTGCTACCTGAACATCCATTTTTGCCAATACTACTGCGCTGGATGGTTCGGCACTCTGCACTGCTTTTTGAAACCACAAGCCTTCACCATGAATCGGGGTGCTGAACAATTTATCTTGGGCTTCAAGGCCTTTTTCGATTGTTGCTACCAAAGTACGGATGCGTTTCCTTGTAGACAAATAATGTGGCACCGCCTTAGGAACGTGGAAGTACTCATAGAGCGCACCCAAAACAAGAATCAACCATTTCATTTCTCGGCTGGATGCCTGCTTATCGAAAACATCTTGCAAGCGCCAAGTAATAGAAATGCTTGCCTCACTTCCAAACAATATGTGTGAGGCGCGGGTAATGCCTCTGCGAGCTTCCACAGCCTCTTGAAGCAGCTGGACTATACGCTCATCATCAATAAATCTGTTCTCACGGCCTAGAGCAGCGTTTTTAGCGTTCAAGAATGCCGTCTGTGCCCCAAGCCATTTGACGCACTCCATGGAATATGCTTGATCAAGCAGTTTTCTATACCTACCAACCAATTCTAAAAAATAACGTCTGGCCAGCTGCTCATCCGAACCGAGTATTGCTTTCGGCACTCCGGGCCTATTCAGCCACTCTTCGACAGGCAGCGGGTCAGAAAATGCCTTGATGGCGTACAGAAATTGCTTTTTTGAGGGGTGCTTCACACCAGCTCCGGCCTGGTTTCAGGGCGCCAAGACTCCATTCTATTTCTATAACGCTCCCGATCAAACGCCTTTGGCAGCCCCAGCACACGACATAGCCTGCGCTTCTCAATAACAGCAGTCATCTCCGTGGGGTTGACCAATCCCGTATGCGGGTCGATGACGTACAGGGGGCGTGAAAGCGATCTGACTTTAAAGCATCCCCCGCCCGCCAGCCCGATAACCTGAACCAGCACACCGGCATTACGCCCTTGAGTGATTCGTGCTTGAACGCCCGGGCCAATACGTGCGTAGCGACTGAAATTGACGATCTTGCCGTTATCCCGCCCGCGGTATGTGCGCTTGGCAACAGGCTCATTACTCACGTATGACAGGTTCGTGACCGAGGCCATGCTCTGCTCATCGCTTGTAATAGCTTTGTTTGTCATATGCTGTGTGCTCATTTCGACACCGTCCCATTCTTGCGCCCATACACACTAGATGACCCGTCAAGCAGCTGGATAACGCTATCTATACGCTGGCTGGCCATCACGACAGGACGGCTGAGATCGTTATTCAGCTCTGGCTCTTCTGACGCAAGCACGAGCTTCAAAAGCGCCTGAGCATCAAATAATCGATCAATCAAATCAAGTTCGAATTCGCGGTACGAAGGTGTCGCTGCAGGTACGTCACCAGCTTGTTTGCTGCGGTCTTGGGTTAAATTGTTGGAAGCCATCGTTTACTCCTTGGTAGTGATGATGGTTAGGGGGCGAGCGGTATTGCCGTACCAAGCGCCCCCGCTTTGCCCGAATCCGTCGGGCGCGGTAATAAATACGATCAGTCTAAATAAGATCGGCTGCCATTCGTTCCCGTCTTTTGGTTGATTGGCACTACATTGCTTTGGTCGGAAAAAACGAAGTTCGACCAGTTCTGCATCATGGTCCGCCTGGCATCGAACAAATCCGTACGCTCGTAAGCGCGCTGCGTTTTGTTGCCTATGACGTGAGCAAGAGCACGCTCAGCAATGTCTTTACCGTAGCCGTTATCAGCGGCCCAATCCCGGAAGGATGACCGAAACCCATGCGCTGTGGCCACCCGCCCGGGAACGTCGCTAACAGCCTGGGCCTTGCGTAACAGTACAGTCAGCGCCATGTCAGACAACTCTTTACCGCGCATGGATGGAAACACCAGCTGCCCGGCCTTACGCTCTCCCTGCCTTTGCAGCAGATCAACAGCGGCGTCAGACAGTGGCACACGGTGCATCATGTTTGCCTTCATACGACCGGCGGGCACTGTCCACAACTTGGCATCGAGGTCGATTTCTTCCCAGGTAGCGGCTCTCACCTCGCCAGATCGAGCCGCGGTCAGAATGACGAACAAAAGCGCAGCCCGGGCACCCAAGAGCGGCTCAACCATCAAACTCGCTCTTACAAAACTGCCAACCTGTGCCCACGGCATGGCCGGTTGGTGATTCGTCGGGGTCGGCTGCGCAGCAAGCAGCCGGTCGGTAACATCCAGGGGGTTACTTGTCACATAGCCATGGGCCCATGCCCAGGCCATCACATCGGCACACCGTTGCTTAACGCGTCGTGCTGTTTCGGGGATCGTCAACCAGATGGGGCGCAACACGTCGGCGAAGCGCCTGGGGTCAAGCTTGTCGACCTTTACGGTGCCAATATGGGGAAATACGTGCTGCTCCAGCGTACCGATCCACTGGGTAATGTGCTTTTCGTTGCGAAAGCCCTTCTTCACCTCATCCCAGCGCTTTCTGGATGCCGCCTCGAATGTCGGAATTTCGGACAGTTCCTTTTTGGCTTCGATGGGGTCAACACCGCTGGCGATCTGCTGTCTGGCAGCCAGGGCCGATGCAATCGCCTCGGCAACGCCGGTATCAGGATAGGCACCCAAGCCCATGTCCCGGCGTTTGCCCGTCACCGGAGAGACAAAGCGAAGCGTCCATTTGCCGGAGCCTGCGGTTTTGCCCGGCTGCAGTGTCAGACCGGTAACGCCTGCCGGGATAGCCTTGCCGCCCGGTTTAATCGCTTGCGCTTGCCTGTCTGTAATCTTAACCATGACCTTTCGACCCCACAATGAGCCCCACATTTTTGCGTAGCTTCAATGATAAATTCTGGAATCAAAATGGACTATCTTTATTTCTATATACCGTGCAAAGATACGATCTATAGACTAACTAAAACTTTCTGAGATTATTACTTGGCGGTCGTCCGCTCCGCCAAAGAATTCAGTAAAAAAGCACTTGCATCATGTAAGTGCTTTTTTTTCGTCCTTTATCTTGCCCCCCAGGGTACTTCACATTACACTCACCCCCCCCCCTCTAACGAGTTAATCACAGTACCTTTATAGGCTTCTGATAATGAAAAAGGCAGTTCTTCTGGGGTTGATAATCCCTTTGTTTTCCGGCTATTCAGCATTGGCAACTGCACAAACCAACTCGACATCATTGGTGCCGGACTCCGGCATTTATTTCGGCTTAGGATTCGGCGCCAACTCGACTCAATTTAAAAACCAGAAACTGGAAGCAACAGGGACTTCAACAGTCACCAACACGGCAACGGGTGCGCTCGTTTCCAAAGGCACCGCCGGAGGCCCACCCGTGGGTATCGGCATGGACACGGTAAATTCCATTTCACCTGCCTTGCAAGCCGGCTACTTTGAGAAACTGCAAGGCACCGATTACCTGTGGGGCGTCAAGTTTTCATACAACTACTTGGGCGGCACAACAGCAACCAAGGACTTCATTCGAATCCCGCAGTATGGCTCCTTTTCAAACGGCACACCGTTCACCGGCAACGCCATTGCCCGCTCTTACCAAAAAACGGTTAACCACCAGTTCTCACTGATTCCGTATTTCGGCCATGCTTTTAACAGGGGTACGGTTTATTTTGGCGTTGGCCCCACACTATCGCAGGTCAATACGAATATTAACGATCTTGTAGGTTTTGCCGATATCAACGGCACCCGCACTGACATTTCAGGCTCTGCGCAAAGCTTCTCCGCAAGTCAGTGGGTTTGGGGTGCCGCAGTGATGCTGGGTGGCACGTATTACCTTGATAAGTCGTGGTTCCTGGACTTCAGCTATACGTACAGTGTGACGCAAGACAAAACAGCGAACTATTACTCCACCTATAACAACCCCGGCTCACCCAATACGTACAGCGGCTCTTTAATCGGCAGCAGTACCGGGACGGCAACAGTGCAGTCAGCCAACCTGTCTCTTAACAGGGTTTTCTAAGCCTCAGCACCCCTTGTCGATACGACCAGCCGGACCAAATAAGGATCCGGCTGGATACACCGCCGGCCGGCGCAAAGCAATCAGGCACCGAACGGAATCTTTGCCTCAATCAACCGCCACACGTTCTAACAAGTCCATTAACAAGCGTCGCTCATCCGAGCTTAAGCGCTGCGCGATGCGCTTCTCAAATTCCCGGTTCAATACATTCAAGCGCTTCAATTCATCGAGCCCTTTTTGCGTAACGCCCAAAGCATAACTGCGGCGGTCATCCGGCATGGTATTGCGTTCCACATAGCCCAATGCCTCGAGTGAATCAATTACCTTCACTGCCCCCGCCCGCGTAATACCGAGCATATCGGCTAATACAGTCTGGTTGATTCCCGGCTGGGTGGCGACGATACTTAAAGCGGTCATTCGACCCGGGGTAAGGCTTTCCGGCCCCATCACAGAAAACAACACGTCATAAGAGCGCACCTGCGCGCGCTTAATTGCATAACCTAAAGAATCGCGTTGCAAATCAACATAGGTCAATGGCGTATCGGCCATTTCAAAGGCGTCAGTAGAGGGGGAAAATGAATTAACCAAGGGTTTGCACTTATAGAATATGGATTTTCAAAAATATAACATTTCGCATATTGTTAACCTGATTAACAATGTACAGAATCTATTTTTCGGGAACAATAAGAAACTACCCTTAATAATAGCCCCGAAATAGCAACACCGGAGACACGAATGAATAGTCTTGCCAATGCGAAATTTCGCCCCGTGGCGTTTGGGCCTTACACCAGCCATGTTGAAAAACGCGCCGACGGCGGTTATGTGCTGCGCTCCCCCGAACCTCTGCAGCCTTATCTGCGCTGCTATACGGAAGCACTGGTTTACTGGGCAAATAAGGCACCTGATCGCACGTTTCTTGCACGCCGCAACGCGCAAGGTGAATGGGTGCATCTAAGCTATGCAAGCGCTTTGAAGCGTGTTCTGCATATCGCACAAGCCCTGCTCGACCGTAATCTGAGCGCCGACCGACCTTTAATGATTTTGTCGGAAAACAGCATTGAAAGCGCACTGATGATGCTGGCCGCACAACATGTAGGTATTCCGTTCGCGCCCATTTCGCCGGCCTATTCGTTACTGTCGCGCAGCGCCGATCGCGTTCAGCATGCCGTAAAACTTCTTACCCCCGGCGTGGTGTTTGCGCAGCACGCCGACCGTTATGCGCATGCAATAGAAATGGCGGTGCCGGAAGATCTGGAACTGATTTTTATGGAAGGCAACCTTGAAGGTCGCCATTGCACCACTTTCGATACTCTGGAAAAAACGCCTGTTACCGAACAGGTTGAAAGCGCCCATCAGGCCGTCAGCCATGAAACCATTGCCAAGTTTCTGTTCACATCGGGCTCTACAAAACTGCCCAAAGCCGTTGTGAATACACATGGCATGCTTACCAGCAACCAGCAGATGTTCATCCAATGCTATTTGTTTGCCAAAGATGACCCACCGGTTTTGGTCGACTGGCTGCCCTGGCATCATACAGCCGCTGGAAACAATAACTTTGGCATCGTGCTGTACAACGGCGGCACCATGTATATAGATGATGGCAAACCCACGCCCGACGGCATGGCGGAAACCATTCGCAATCTGCGCGAAATCCCTTCCACCATTCACTACACGGTTCCCAAAGGCCTGGAAATGCTGGCACACGCCATGAAGCGTGACACTGCGCTGCGCGAACAATTCTTCAAGAACCTGAAGCTTATTTTCCCTTGCGGTGCCGCGTTGCCGGGGCCACTTAAACAAACCATCGATGAATTGGCCATTCAAACCGTGGGTATGCGTATTCCTATGACCACCGCGCTGGGGCAAACAGAAACCGCCCCTTTTGCCATTACGGCGCACCTGCCCGACTGGCAGGCCGGTGTGATCGGGAATCCCGCCCCTGGTTGTGAAGTCAAACTGGCACCCGTGGCCGACAAACTGGAGGTACGCTACAAGGGGCCGAATATCACGCCGGGTTATTGGCGCCAACCAGAACTGACTGCGGAAGCATTCGATGAAGAAGGTTATTTCTGCAGCGGCGATGCCGCCACCTTTATTAACCCCGAGCATCCGGAAGAAGGCTTGCGCTTTGACGGGCGCATTGCCGAAGATTTCAAGTTAATAAGCGGCACGTGGGTAAACGTGGGCGCCTTGCGTTCCAGCATTATTGCGGCGGGTGCCCCCTATATTCACGACGCCGTTGTTACGGGCCACGACCGCGACGAACTGGGCATGATGCTGTTCCTTCTGCCCGCCGCAACCGCACTTTCACCAACGTTGACCGACAACGCCGGCACACAGGACATTGCCGGCAACCCCGACGTTCAACAATGGGCTCAAAATCTCCTGAACGAACTGGGTGCGAAAGCCACAGGCAGCTCCAATCGTATTACGCGAGCCATTATTTTGCGTGATCCCCCCGTTATGGAACTGGGCGAGATGACCGACAAAGGTTCTATTAATCAACGCACCGTATTGCGTACACGTGCCGAACTCGTCGAGCAACTTTACGCCGACAAACCCGGCTCAACCGTACTGCGTTTGCAAGATAGAATGGCAACATCTTGAACTGAGACGCTCTATCTACTTTTGAACGCGAAGGACTGATTTAGATGACTGAACAAAAGCAGGACTCCCTTGTTGCCATTGATATCCACACGCACGCCACCGTTTCAACACGGAATCCGCCCGATGAAGTAGCGATTGCATTCGACAAGGCCATGGCGGAATATTTCAAAGAAAAAATGCCCCGGCCCACCATAGAAGAAACGGCCCAGTACTACCGTGAACGTAACATGATGGCGGTCATTTTCACTGTTGATACCGAGCGCGCCAACGGCCAAGTCCGTATCAGCAATGAAGAGGTTGCCGAAGAGGTTGCCAAACACCGCGATGTGCTGATTCCCTTCGCAAGCATCGACCCGTTGCGCGGAAAAATGGGCGTGCGTGAGGCACGACGCCTTATTGAAGACTACGGTATTCGCGGTTTCAAGTTCCACCCTTCGTCACAAGAGTTTTATCCCAACGACCGCGCAGCTTACGACCTGTATGAAGTGATTGCCGAACATGCCTTGCCAGCTATTTTCCACAGCGGCCAAACCGGTGTGGGTGCGCGTATGCGTGGGGGTGGCGGCGTACGCCTGAAATACTCCGACCCCATGTTCCTGGACGACGTTGCAGTCGACTTCCCGGACATGCCGATTATTATTGCCCACCCCTCATTCCCCTGGCAGGAAAACGCTTTGGCAGTGGCCACACATAAACCCCAGGTATATATCGACCTATCTGGATGGTCGCCGAAATACTTTCCACCCATTCTGATTCAATACGCCAACACCATTCTGAAAGACAAAATGCTGTTTGGTTCAGACTTCCCCGTGCTCACACCCGACCGCTGGCTGGCCGATTTCGAGAAAATCGGCATTCGCGACGAGGTCAAGCCCCTTATTCTGCGAGACAACGCGGTTCGTGTGTTGCGACTGAACGATGACCCTGTTTACGGTCGTTATGCGCGTTTGAAACCGCCCACTCTCGACGGCTGTTGCTAAAGGAACGCCTCTTATGAACTTGCAAGACACTCCCGTAATTGTTACCGGCGGCGCCTCGGGCCTGGGGGAGGCGACCGCGCTCAAGCTAGCCTCCCAGGGTGCGCGCGTAGCCATTCTAGACGTGCAGGATGAAAAAGCACGGGCCGTTGCCGAACGTATCAACGGCCTCGCCGTTCATTGCGACGTCACCTCGGAAGAAAGTGCTGCTCAAGCTATTGCCCAAGCCAAAGAGGCGCACGGTGTTGCGCGTGTATTGGTGAACTGTGCAGGCGGCGGGGTAGGTAAACGGGTTGTCGGTAAAAACGGCCCCATGCCTTTGGAAGAGTTCACCAAAGTGGTGAATTTGAATCTATTCGGCGCCTTCAACATGACGCGTCTGGCCGCCGCCGACATGATCGCGGCTGACCCGATAGGCGAAGAGCGTGGTGTTATTTTGTTTACCAGTTCAGTGGCCGCCTACGAGGGGCAAATTGGCCAGGCAGCATACGCCGCATCAAAAGGCGGCCTGGTGTCGCTTACGATTCAACTGGCACGAGAGTTCGCCCAGTTTGGCGTGCGGGTGATGTCTGTGGCACCCGGCATTTTCTTAACGCCGTTGCTCTATACCGCCAGCCCGGAAGTACAGGAATCATTGGCAAAATCCATTCCGTTCCCGCCGCGCCTGGGCCAACCCGACGAATTCGCCGATCTTGTTCAGCATATTATTGGCAACCGATACCTGAATGGTGAGGTTATCCGTCTGGATGGGGCAACGCGTCTGGCTCCACGCTAAGAAGGTCGGTACGGGACGAATAAAACCCCGCCCCGCCCCAACACGCATTTATTTTTGGAAATAAGCCTTGAATTCAGGGGCCACGGAGGCACCCTTTATGCCGCCTTCCGGTGTGTACACTGCCCAGGCGCGCTTTTCAAAGCCGGTAGCCACCAGCCGCTCGCCGCACTTCACTGTATAGGCAATACGAAACCGGCGTTCGGCCCACTCCTCAACTTCCGCATAAACCGTAATGACATCATCGTAAGTGACGGGAGACTTGAAAGTCGCACCGACATCCACCAACGGCGTTACAGCACCAAAGCGCGACCGCACTTCACGTTGATTCAGGCCCACACTGCGCACCATTGCTTGAAAAGTGCTGTCGAACCAGTAGAAGAAGTTGGGATAGAAAACGATGCCGGCATCGTCGCAGTCGCCCCACTCAACAGTGAAGTCGCGTTTAAACGTCGTCATTATTATTGGCTCCAATCGGTAAAAAGTATGATCATACCGGTTTCCCAACAATTGCACCTTCCCATGTAAATTACTTTTTGATACAAATAGACGGGATGCGCAGAAACCTCCTTTCATTGAAAGCGTTAACCGAAATTAAATGAAACATAATCAAACTTAAGCCTAAATAGAAACTTTTTAACGCAATGAAACCCTATTTTTAACTTGCCGCCAACGCCCCGCCTCCTTAACATAGCGCTCTAAATACACTTTTGTTTCCTGGTCGCCCACGGCGCCTTCTAATATTCACTTCAAAGTATCGAACAACCATGCACGCCCTTGTTGAAACACTCGTCGAGAACACCTCAGAGCACGACACCGAAAAATGGACCATCAAGCGCATTCTGGCGCTCTACGAACTTCCATTCCCGGAACTGATGTTTCAGGCGCAAACAGCGCACAGGGAACACCACAACCCCAACAGCGTGCAACTATCCAGTTTGCTTTCAATTAAAACCGGCGGCTGCCCGGAAGATTGCTCCTACTGCCCTCAATCAGCACGCTATGACACAGGGGTTGAAAAGGAAGCATTAATGCCCATAGAGGAAGTGCTCGAGGCGGCGAAACAAGCGAAAGCAGGCGGTGCGCAGCGCTTTTGCATGGGGGCCGCATGGCGCTCACCCAAACCACACCAAATTGAGGCCGTGGCGCAAATGATTCGCGAAGTAAAAGCACTGGGTCTGGAAACCTGTGTCACACTGGGCATGCTAAAAGACGGCCAGGCAGAGCAATTAAAAGAGGCGGGTCTCGATTACTACAACCACAACCTGGACACGTCGCCCGAGTTCTATGGGGAAATCATTTCCACCCGAACTTACCAAGACCGCCTTGAGACGCTTGAACGGGTTCGTAATGCCGGTGTGAATGTGTGCTGCGGCGGCATTGTCGGCCTGGGCGAATCACGCCGCGAACGGGCTGGGCTGATTGCCCAATTGGCAAATATGTCGCCCTACCCCGACTCAGTCCCCATTAACAATCTGGTTAAAGTGGAAGGCACCCCATTATTCGGCACTGACGACATTGACCCGTTGGAGTTTGTTCGTACCATTGCCGTTGCCCGCATTACCATGCCACGTACTTTCGTGCGCCTTTCCGCCGGGCGCGAGGAAATGAGCGACACCATGCAAACACTGTGCTTCCTGGCGGGCGCCAACTCCATTTTTTACGGCGAGAAATTGCTGACTACCGGCAATCCGCAGTTTGTTGAAGACCAAAAACTATTCGAACGCCTGGGCCTGCAAGCGCATAACAGCAGCCACTAACGAACTTTCTTAGGAACACCAGCAAGGGCCGCCTCGAGCTTTCAGGCGGCCCTCTTTCCTTCACATGTACGTCCTTTTGCTAAGCATAGGCTGCAGCGTAGCCGTTTCGGTGCTGCTTAAATTGGCACGATCCAGACGATTCGATCTGGGTCAAGCTATCGCCGTGAACTATATCGCCGCTACAATACTGACGCTGGGCCTGTTGCAACCGCAACCGCAAACCCTGCTGAACAACCCCGACGCCTGGGGGCTACTGAGCGCACTCGGTTTGCTTTTACCGACTGTCTTTCTCGTTATGGCAATGGCCGTGCGCCATGCGGGCATTGTCTTAAGCGATGCCGCACAACGCCTTTCCCTGCTGATACCGCTACTTGCTGCGTTCCTGTTTTTTAACGAAGTTTTAACGACTCAGAAGTTACTGGGGATGGCACTGGCGTTCGCTGCCCTGATCTGTTTGTTGATAAAGAAAAAAAACCTTAACCCAAGTCAACCACGCGCTTTTCTAACCCCGCTTGCGCTTATCGGTGTATGGCTGGGCTATGGCGTTATCGACATTCTGTTTAAGCAACTGGCGCGGACCGGCAGTCAATTCGCCACCAGTTTGCTGGGGGCTTTTGTGCTGGCCGGCGGCTTCATGCTACTGATTCTAGTGTTCAAAAAAACGCCGTGGACAGCAAGAAATGTCATAGCAGGCTTGCTGTTAGGTGTGCTTAACTTCGGCAATATTTATTTTTATATCCGCGCCCACCAACTGTTCCCGGAAAATCCCAGCCTGGTTTTTGCCGCAATGAATATAGGTGTTATTTGCACCGGCACACTTATTGGCGCTGTTATTTTCCGCGAGCGTTTGGGAAAGGTGAACGTCATTGGCATCGCTTTGGCCATTGCCGCAATGCTGCTATTGTTCAACGCCATATAAAGCATTCTGTCTGCTAATTAATTAGAACGAAACTCACTTTTTCCAGGCCCAACCCAGGCTTTTTACCAGGACCATTTCCCGATGACCCTTACTAACCGGAGCCTGAAGGTATCCGGCCGTCGTCCGAATTTTGTATTGCGTCTTGCTCTTCTTCCATGGGATCGACGTTGTGCGATATATCCGTCTCGGGGTCTACACGAGGATCCATTTCCGCCACCACCGGAGTAGTTTGAATTTCGGTCATGGGCACAAAGTGGGTAGGCGCATCCTGACTCAGATTTTCGCCTGTGACACGCTCCGGTCGGACATAAGCCACCAATAATGCTGCACAAACCGCCGCAAAGATAAACAATGTGCCAGCCTGCAGTTCACGCATAATCACGCCCACAAGCAATGGCCCCAGACATGCTCCAAAACCATACACCATGAGCAACACAGCACTTAAGCCAACTCGCCGCTCTGGGTCAACGTTATCGTTGGCAAAAGCAGCCCCAATGGGATACAGCGTAAACTGCAGCACCCCCAGCCCGCACGACAGCACCAACAAAGCCCAATATGGCAAATCCAGCCAACCCCAAAGCGGCACGGTGATCATGAACAACAATAAAGCATTGATACGAATGAGGCCGGCCCGATCGACACGGTCGGCCAACCACCCGAGCGGCCACTGCGACACGAGCCCGGCTGCCACTGCAGCCGCTACAAAAATAGCCACCTGATCACTGCTTAGGTTTTGTTTGTAGGCAAAAACCGGGCCCAACCCGTAGAAAGAGCCCGTTAACACGCCGCCAACAAGCACAACGGCTAACGACATGGGTACGCGCTTCAAGTAATAAAACAACATAATGGGCGCGGGTTGCGGCACAGTGGGGTGCAGCCTGCGCGTTAGCGCCACCGGAATCAAACACAAAATGGAACAAATACCCGCGAATACCAGGGGCCGGAAATCGAGCTCGGGGAAAAGGGTTAGAGACAACTGCCCCAGAACCGTACCCAACCCTGAAAACACCATGTAGAAGGCCAATACACGCCCACGTGAGGTGTTGTCAGTTTGTTCGTTCAACCAGCTTTCAATGGAAATGAACTGCGTCACCATTGCCAGGCCGGCCATAAAACGCAGAAAGGTCCACACCCACAAATTATCAACCAATGCCTGAACCAGGACCGCCACAGTAACGACCGCGGCAGTGGCCGTGTAAGCGCGAATATGCCCGACACTGGCAATCAAACGATGACCTGTTCGCGCGCCCAGCACCAACCCAAGGTAGTACACCGCAATCAGCGTCCCCACCCAGATTTCCGAAACCTGAGCCTCCGCTAAACTAATGCCCAAGTACGTATTGATGAGCCCTGTTCCCAGGAGCAACAACAACGTGGCAAAGTACAACGAAGAAAAGGACGCAACTGCGCTAAGCATTCAACCTCGCTAAATTTAATGGGTTAGAGTTACTTCAAGTTAGAGTTGCTTCAACATTGTTTCGGCATCACTGACTTCATAACCGCCGCCTTGCTCAAGATTCAGCTGCGTCACGACGCCGTTATCAATCACCATGGAATAACGCTGCGAACGCACACCCAGGCCGCGCTCGGTTAAATCAAGCTCCAGACCCAATTGCTTGGTCCACAAACCGCTGCCGTCGGCCATCATGCGAATGCGCCCATTCACTTTCTGGTCGCGCCCCCAGGCGCCCATGACGAATGCATCATTCACTGCCACACACCAGATTTCGTCGATGCCCGCTGCCTTCAAAGCATCGTAATGCTCAAGATAGCTGGGAACGTGCTTGGCCGAGCAGGTAGGCGTAAAGGCGCCCGGCACCGCAAAAACCGCAATTTTTTTGCCTTTCACCAAATCGGCCACCTTGAACGCGTTAGGCCCGAGCGAACACCCTTCTGTTTCAACTTCCACAAATTCCGTTAACGTTCCGTCTGGAATCTGGTCACCTTTCTGAATTGCCATTTCGTTTCTCCACCTGTTTAAGTATGAACCCGCATTTTATACCCTGGGGATAACCCCAATAAAGGACTTATTACGTATATCATTGTTCTTTTAAGTTGATATTTCCGACTATGAGTTCCTCAAATGACCCCGATCTTACCCTAAGCCACCTGGATGAAGGCGGTCAAATCCGCATGGTGGATGTCGGTAGCAAACACGCCACCCAACGCAGCGCTACTGCGCAGGGCATCGTGCGCATGAGCCAACAGGCTTTTGCTTTGCTCACCGCGAAAGACAACGCCAAGGGCGACGTATTGAATACCGCGCGCGTGGCCGGCATTCTGGCCGCCAAACGATGTGCCGAATTAATTCCCCTGTGCCATAGCCTGCCGCTGAGCTTTGCCGGGATCGATTTTGAACTGAATGAAGAGAACCACAGCATTACTGTTCGCTCCATCTGCCGCACCGATGCCAAAACCGGTGTGGAAATGGAGGCCATGACCGCCTGCAGTGTCGCCGCACTCACCATCTACGATATGTGCAAAGCGGCCGATAAAGGCATTATCATTGAACAGATCAAGCTGAAACATAAGTCGGGAGGTAAAAGTGGAGAATGGCACAGTGATTAACGTTCTGTACTTCGCCCAGGTTGCCGAGCTTACCGGCACCCGGCTGGAAAACTGGCCGCTGAACGAACCCATTACCGGCGAACAGTGGCTCAATGCCCTGGAACAGAAATACCCGCAACTGGCGCCCACGCGCCGTCTGAAACTGGCGGTGAATCAGTTTCATGTCAAGCCAAGCGCCGTTATTAATCCGGGTGATGAAGTGGCAGTATTTGAACCCGTTACCGGAGGCTGACATGGTTGTTGTACAAACTGAAGACTTCAACAGCGCCGAGCTCACCGCCGATTTGCGCGAGCGCACAGCCAAACATGCCGGTGCACTGGTTACCTTCACAGGTTATGTGCGTGATTACGCCGGCGAAAAAGAAACACATACGTTGTTTCTTGAGCATTATCCAGGCATGTGTGAACGTGAAATAGGCGATATTTGCCAACAAGCGCAATCACGCTGGAACACGGCGGAGCCGGTTGTCGTGCATCGCGTGGGCGAAATGCATAACGGTGAGCAGATTGTGTTTGTCGGTGTGGCCAGTGCGCACCGGGGCGATGCATTTCGCGCTTGTGAATTCATTATCGACGCGCTGAAAACACGCGCGCCATTCTGGAAACGTGAAACACTGGCAAACGGCGAGCAATTCTGGGTACAGCAACGCGAGTCGGACGCCCGGAAAACCCAGGAATGGGAAACCAAGCAAGCATCGTAAAAAGAAGGACCTCAGAACGTGACGAAAGCCACTTCCAACACGCCAAAGGTCGCGCTTAATTGCGCGGTACTCACTATTTCCGACACCCGAACTGCGGCCAACGACACATCGGGCGACTACCTGGCCCAGGCTGTTGCCCAGGCGGGCCATCAGTGCGTGCGTCGCGATATTAGCAGCGGCAATGTGTATCACATTCGCAAAGTCATCAGCGACTGGGTTGCCGACCCCAATGTACACATTATCCTCACCAACGGCGGCACAGGTTTCTCGCATCAGAAATCCACCGGCGCTGCCGTTACGCCTTTGCTCGACATGACCATTGCCGGTTTTGGTGAATTATTCCGCCATCTTTCATTTCTTGAAATTGGCAGTTCAACCTTACAATCAGACGCCTTCGCAGGCGCCGCCAACAACACACTAATTTTCTGCATGCCCGGCTCCACCAACGCGTGCCGTACGGCATGGGAGCGCATTATTAAAGAACAGCTCGACAGCACGCACCGCCCGTGCAATTTCGCCACGCATTATTTGAAAACACTGAAAACGGACTAACCATGCTTGATTTCGATACCGCTCAGGAACACCTGGCCCAGGCAGCCACTGCCCCTACGCGCAAGGAAACCTGCTCGCTGGAAGAGGCTCAGGGTCGTGTGTTGGCAACGGCTTTAAGCGCTCAAGTTGACCTTCCCCCGGCCGACAACAGTGCCATGGATGGTTACGCCATTCGACTGGCCGACTATGAAGCAGGCACAACGTTACCCATACAGCAACGCTGCTTTGCAGGTGAACCGCCCGAGCCATTGAAACCGGGCCACACCATTCGCCTGTTCACCGGCAGCTTGATGCCCGAAGGCGCTGACACCGTTGTCATGCAGGAAGACACCACGGAAACCGACAACGCCATCGTCATCAACACGCCGCCGGTTGCCGGTGCGCACGTGCGCAAAAAAGGCGAAGATGTTGAGAAAGAACAGGAATTACTGCAACCCGGTACCGTACTTGGGCCGGCTCAAATCGGCTTACTGGCCTCCCAGGGAATTCATCAGGTTGAAGTATGGGCACGTCTGAAAGTGGGTATTCTTACCACCGGCGATGAACTGGTTAGCCCTGGTCAAGCACTTGGCCCGGCGCAACTGTACAACTCCAACGGTGCCATGCTGGCCGCCCTGGTGGCAAAACTGGGCGCCACGGTGGTGCACCAGTTACATGCCACCGACACGCATGAATCAATTGAGTCGGCATTCAAAACACTGCTGCAGGATTGCGACCTGGTCCTGACCGTAGGCGGTGTTTCGGTTGGCGAGAAAGACCTGGTGAAGCCCACTATTGAATTATTAGGCGGCAAACTCGATTTGTGGAAAGTGGCCATGAAACCCGGTAAGCCGGTGGCACTGGCCCAGGCACAGGGCACCCCTATTGTGTGCCTGCCCGGCAACCCCGTATCGGCATTTGTGGTTTGCGCCTTGCTGGTCTCGCCCCTGATTCGGGCGATGCAAGGTCGCACCGAAACCCGCCCGCGTGTCATGTATGGTCGTTTGCGGTCGAACCGTCAGTTCAATGAAACGCGCGAAGAATTTTTGCGTGTACAAACCAAATCGAATAACAACGGCGAGTTGTCACTGGTTCCCTACGAGTTGCAAGGCTCGGCCATTATCAGCTCGCTGCCATGGGCTTCGGGGCTGGCGCGCATCCCGGCCAATACTGTCGTGAAAGACGAGGATATTGTTCGGTACTACGCATTTGCCGATTGGCTGGTTTAGTTACGCTAGTTACTCACCCAAACGGTGTCGCGCCCAGGCCAAATCTTCCGGCGTATTCAAATTGGCAAACAGCGCTTCGTCGTCGGTGAACGTTACCGGCACAGCCTGTTGCGCATGAAGCCACAGCAACACTTTGCGATCGCCACCCAGCAAATAATGGTGTAAAGACGCGGCCAGGCTTTGATGCACCAGCATACATAAGGGGTGGTCTCTGTCGTTCGTGCGGGCATACGCCACTTTTGCCGGCGTTGACCCCACCGCATCGACCAGGCGAACATGCAAATCGTCTGGCAACCAGGGAATATCAACCGGCAACGTTAAAAGCCATGGTGTTGTCAGTGCTGCCAGCGCCGTGGCCACACCCGCCAACGGCCCCGCCTGGGCGCCGTAAACCGGGTCATCGGCCAACACTTGCGCAAATAAATGCCCTTGCTGGGTTTGGTTGGCACTTAACCAAACCTGGCCTGTACGCGCAGCAAGGTAACGCTGCGCGCGGGCTGCCAGTGTTTCACCACCCAGTTCCAACGCCGCCTTATCTGCCCCCATGCGGCTGCCCCGCCCGCCGGCCAGGACCAAACCGGTAATTTGATCAGCAGAAATCACCTGCGTAGTCATGCATTAACCGAGTGAGCAATAATTATTCGTGCGTGTTTATTCGTGATTCGCGCGCTCATCCGCCGATATAACTCATTTCAATCTTGCGACGCGAAACCGTTTCCTTACCGCGCTGCTCGGAATAGCGGTCGGTTCGGCCTTGCCAGATTCCGGCCAAATGAGCGGCCAGTTCCTCGTTGGACGCACCACCGCGCAAAACGGCGCGCAAGTCGTAGCCCTGGTCGGCAAACAAACATAAATACAGGCGGCCCTCGGGTGACATGCGGGCGCGGGAGCAATCGCCGCAGAACGGATGCGACACACTGGTGATAACGCCAATTTCTCCACTGCCGTCTTGATAGCGCCAACGCTCGGCCACTTCCCCGGCGTAATCCGCCTGCACCGGCTCAAGTGGATACTGCGCACCAATAAGGGACAGAATTTCTTTGCCGGTCACCACTTCGTCCAGGTTCCAGCCGTTCGTGGAACCCACGTCCATATACTCAATGAAACGCAGCACGTGGCCGGAATTCCGGAAGTATTCAGCCATAGGTAAGATCTGGCTGTCGTTCAAACCCTTGCGAACCACCATATTGACCTTAACCGGCGCCAGCCCCACTTCAGCAGCGGCCTGTATGCCGTCAAGCACTGTGTCTACGGCCACTTGGCTATCGCTCATTTGCTCGAACAATACCGGGTCGAGTGCATCGAGGCTAACCGTCACTCGATTCAAACCCGCCTCTTTCAAGGCGGCCGCTTTTTTACGCAACAAGGTGGCATTGGTGGTTAATGTGAGTTCCACCGGGTCACCCTGCGGTGTGCGCAGTTCCGCCAGCATGGCCACCAGTTTTTCAATATCTTTACGCAACAGGGGTTCGCCGCCGGTTAAGCGAATTTTTTGCACGCCCTGGCTAACCGCCACCGAAGCAAGCCGCGTAATTTCTTCAAACGACAACAACGACGCATGCGGCATGAAAGGATAATTCGCGTCGAACACTTCACGCGGCATGCAATACGTGCAGCGAAAATTGCAACGGTCGGTGACTGAAATGCGTAAATCGCGTAGCGGACGCTTGCGCGTATCCAGCAGCGGCTCACCTTTTTGCCATTGCCCGGTTTGCAGCTCCACATCGCTTGCGCGCCCTTCCGGCGCCATGTAAAAAACTTTGCTCATTGCTTTTTGCCAAACTTGCGCGGCATCTACGCCACCTTCATTTTCGTTGCACCCAAAGGAAAGGCTTCCTCGAGTGCCAATACTTGCCCCATATTACGCGATTCATAGCCCGCCAGCCCTGCAACGTAATCACGATATGCGTTGCCCGTCAGCAAGGCCAGTAACTGCTGCATTTGCGGTGTTTCCAGGCTGTCGCGATTCACCGCAAAGAAATAGCGCTCTTTAGCCAGGGGTATAAAAGCCAACCCACAACGCCAGGCCGCCGTTTCCACACCGATACCCACATCGGCCATACCGCTGGCAACGTGCGCCGCGATCGCCATATGGGTAAATTCGCTACTGTCGTAACCCACCACTTGCGCCGTATCGATACCTAACCGGGACAGCATCAAACCAACCAACAAACGCGTACTGGAACCGGTTTGCCGGTTCACGAAACGCACATCGGGCTTAACCAGATCGGCAATGGTATGAATGCCTTTGGGGTTATCGGGGTGAACAAACATGCCGGTATCGCGCTGCGCCAGGTACACCAGGCAATGACGATCCGTATCGAGCCAAGGGTTGTAATGCGCCAGAATCGGTTGCTCGAACTCTCCTGTAGGCACCTGAAAGCCCGCTAAATCGCACTCGCCCCGATTCAATGAAGCCAAAGCCTCGATGGCGGTGCGGTAACGCAACTCGATAGAAAGCGTGTCGTGCTGCCCCGCCTGCTGAATGAGCCCTTCTACCGCAAAACCATGGCTGGCGTGCAAACGCAAGCGAGGCCGGCTTTCCGGATACAGACTGTCGAGCTCTTCCTGCAATTCCGACGACATGCTTTGTAAAGTAGGCGCCAAACGCGCATCAACGCGCCGGTTTGCCCATAACAAATGCTGGGCAAACGGTGTTAAACGGGTACCCTGACGGCGACTGGTTTCCAGTAAACTGGTGTCGAACTCTTTCTCGGCCCGGCGCAACAAGCCCCAGCCATGCCGATACGACAAACCGCTTTCACGGCACGCACCGGCAATGTGGCCCAAGGTATCAATGGCCGACAACAGGCGCAGAATATCGCCCAGGGCGAATGTCTCGCCACCTGGCTTTTCGAGCACCCATTCAGATCGCAGTCGTGCCTGGAACTTATATGTCATTTAGTTCATATTGAAACCAAGTGGTTTCCGCAGTAGATTATGGCTATACAAGACTTTTATTATGCACGTATACACATAATAAGTCATCAATTCAGACGTACTTCAGGTTTCGCGAACCTGGCTTAACAAGGATTTTCCATGACCACCCCAGCCTCTCCTGCCGCGGCGCAGCCCGCTTCAGACGCTGTGAAACAGGCCGCCCTCAATGCGGTTAACCGCTACGCCGGCCAAAAAGGCAACCTGCTTCCCGTATTGCACGATATCCAACACACGTTGGGTTACATCCCCGACGATGCCGTGCCCGTGCTGTCGGAAGCCTTGCAGTTGTCGCGCGCGGAAATTCATGGGGTGATTACTTTTTACCCCCACTTCCACCCGAAACCCATGGCGCCCACCGTACTGGAAATGTGCCGTGCGGAATCCTGTCAGGCCATGGGCGCAAACCGCCTTATCGACCACGCCCGACAAAAACTGGGGTGCGATTTTCACGAAACCAGCCAAAACGGGCAGGTTTCCCTTGAACCTGTTTATTGTCTGGGCTTGTGCGCGCAATCACCCGCCGTCATGGTGAACGGGCAGCCACATGCACGTGTGACCCCCGCCAAACTCGACAAATTGCTGGATAAGGGGGCCTGATCATGACAAACATCACTTTTTACGTTCCCCAAGATGCAGCCGCATTGGCGGTAGGCGCAAACGACGTCGCTGCCGCCATTCAGGCCGAAGCCAAGAAGCGTCAGCTTATCGTGAACATTATTCGCAATGGCTCACGCGGCATGCTGTGGCTGGAAACCCTGGTAGAGGTGGTTACCCCTGAAGGGCGGGTTGCTTACGGTCCGGTCGAGGCTGACGACGTTCCAGGTCTGTTCGATGCGGGCTGGCACGAAGGCAAGCCCGAACACTCGCTTTACCATGGTCTTACTGAAGAAATTCCTTACCTGAAAAAGCAGCAGCGCCTAACCTTCGCACGCGTTGGCATCATTAACCCGCTAAGCCTGGAAGACTACCAGGCGCACGGGGGCTATGAAGGTCTGAAAAAAGCCTTGGCCATGACACCGGAAAAAATCGTGGAAGAGGTTACCGAGTCGGGCTTGCGGGGTCGGGGCGGTGCAGCTTTCCCCACCGGCATCAAATGGAATACCGTCCTGAAAGCCCAGGCCGATCAGAAGTACATTGCCTGTAACGCCGACGAAGGCGATTCCGGCACGTTTTCCGATCGCATGGTCATGGAAGGCGACCCCTTTACGTTAATCGAAGGGATGACCATCGCCGGTGTTGCGGTAGGCGCAACCTATGGCTATATCTACTTGCGGTCGGAATATCCCCAGGCCGCCGACGTCCTGAACAGGGCCATCGCCATCGCACGCGAAACGGGTTGGCTGGGCAACGATATTCAAGGTAGCGGCCAAGCATTCGACCTGGAAGTGCGTATTGGCGCCGGTGCGTATATTTGCGGTGAAGAAACCTCCATGCTTGACAGCCTGGAAGGCAAGCGGGGCCAGGTGCGCTACAAGCCTCCCCTGCCCGCCCTGAAGGGTTTGTTTGGCAAGCCCACCGTCATCAACAACGTCATTTCACTGGCTTCAGTACCCATTATTCTGGCCAAAGGCGGCGACTATTACCGTGATTTCGGCATGGGCCGCTCCAAAGGGACGCTCCCCTTCCAACTGGCGGGCAACCTGAAACAAGGCGGCCTGGTCGAGCTGGCCTTCGGCGTAACCTTGCGCGAATTGTTGTACGACTTTGGTGGCGGCAGCGCCTCGGGGCGCCCCTTGCGGGCCGTGCAGGTTGGCGGGCCGCTGGGTGCCTATCTGCCGGAATCCCAATGGGACATCCCGCTGGATTACGAGTCGTACATGAAGGTGAGTGCCATGGTGGGCCACGGCGGCATCGTGGCCTTCGACGACACCGTCGACATGGCACACATGGCCGAGTACGCCATGGAGTTCTGTGCGGTCGAATCCTGTGGCAAATGTACGCCCTGTCGTATCGGCGCCGTTCGCGGCACCGAAGTCATTCAGAAAATCCGTCAGGATCACCAACGCGAACAACAGGTTCACCTGCTGCGCGACCTATGCGACACTATGTTAAGCGGGTCTTTATGTGCCCTGGGCGGCATGACCCCTTACCCCGTGCTGTCGGCACTTGAACACTTCCCGCAGGACTTCGGCCTTGAAGCCGCCCCTGCCGCCAGCCAAGCCTGATTCCGGAGCCCATTATGTTAGAAACTATCGCCAAACGTGAACGTGATTTCGGCACCCCCGCCCGGGTCAGCGCCGAAATGATTAATGTCACCATCGACGGCAATGCCTATCAAGTTCCTGTCGGCACGTCCGTTATGCGGGCTGCCGCCGAAATGGGCATTAACATTCCCAAACTCTGCGCCACCGACAGCCTGGAAGCTTTTGGCTCCTGTCGCCTGTGCCTGGTGGAAATTGAGGGCCGCCGTGGCTATCCGGCGTCGTGCACCACGCCGGTGGAAGAAGGGATGGTTATCCGTACGGAAACCCCCAAGTTGCACGACCTGCGTCGCAACGTCATGGAACTGTACATTTCCGACCACCCGCTCGACTGCCTGACCTGCCCCGCCAACGGCGACTGCGAATTGCAGGATATGGCCGGCGTGGTGGGCTTGCGCAACGTACGCTATGGCTACGAAGGCCAGAACCATCTGAATGACGCGACCGACGAGTCGAACCCCTATTTCTCTTACGACCCCTCGAAATGCATTGTATGCAGCCGCTGTGTGCGCGCGTGCGAAGACATTCAGGGTACGTTTGCCCTCACCATCGACGGCAAAGGCTTCGAGTCGCGTATTGCCGCCGGGCAAAACGAAGACTTTCTGGGCAGCGAATGCGTTTCATGCGGGGCCTGTGTTCAAGCCTGCCCCACCAGCACGCTAACCGAAAAAACCGTCATCATGATGGGCCAGCCTGAACACTCGGTTGTTACCACTTGCGCCTACTGCGGTGTGGGTTGCGGCTTTAAAGCCGACATGAAAGGCGAAGAAGTCGTGCGTATGGTGCCCTGGAAAGACGGCAAAGCCAATCGCGGCCATTCTTGCGTGAAAGGCCGTTTTGCCTGGGGTTACGCCACGCACAAAGATCGCGTGCTCAAGCCCATGATTCGCAAGAAAATTACCGACCCCTGGCAAGAAGTCAGCTGGGACGAAGCCATTAACTACGCCGCGGGTGAAATCAAACGCATTCAGGAGCAATACGGTCGTGATGCGGTAGGGGGTATTACCTCTTCGCGCTGCACGAACGAAGAAACCTACCTGGTTCAAAAGCTGGTGCGCGCCGCATTCGGTACTAACAACGTTGACACCTGCGCGCGGGTTTGCCACTCTCCCACCGGCTATGGCCTGAAAACCACGCTGGGTGAGTCGGCCGGGACACAAACCTTCGATTCGGTCATGCACAGCGACGTCATTATCGTGATGGGCGCCAACCCCAGCGCCGCGCACCCGGTTTTTGCCTCACGTATGAAGCAGCGCTTGCGCGAAGGTGCCAAGCTTATCGTAATTGACCCGCGCCAAATCGAACTGGTGAGCTCGGCGCATATCAAGGCCGATTACCACCTGCCTGTGCGCCCCGGGACCAACACCGCCTTACTGACCTCGATGGCGCACGTCATTGCCACAGAGAACCTGATCGACGAACAGTTCGTTGCCGAGCGCTGCGAAGAAAAAGCATTCCGCGAATGGCGCGAATTTGTTTCTTTGCCGGAAAACTCACCCGAGGCCATGGAATCAGTCACCGGTGTACCCGCTGCCGACTTGCGCGGCGCCGCACGCCTGTATGCCACGCAAGGCAATGGTGCCATTTACTACGGTTTAGGTGTCACAGAACACAGCCAGGGTTCCACCACCGTTATGGCGATTGCCAACCTGGCCATGGCCACAGGTAACGTAGGCCGCGAAGGTGTGGGCGTGAACCCGTTACGGGGCCAAAACAACGTGCAAGGTTCCTGCGATATGGGCTCTTTCCCGCACGAACTGCCCGGCTATCGTCATATTTCCGATGTGGCCACCCGCACCGAGTTCGAACAGGCCTGGGGCGTAACGTTACAACCTGAGCCCGGCCTGCGTATTCCCAACATGTTCGACGCCGCGCTAGACGGCTCGTTCAAAGCCTTGTACTGCCAAGGTGAAGACATTGTTCAGTCGGATCCCAACACGCAGCATGTTATTGCCGCCATGAGCGCAATGGAATGCGTCATTGTGCAAGACATCTTCCTGAACGAAACCGCCAAGTACGCCCATGTGTTCCTGCCCGGCTCTTCATTCCTGGAAAAAGACGGTACGTTCACGAATGCCGAGCGCCGTATTTCCCGTGTTCGCAAAGTCATGGAGCCCAAAGCCGGTATGGGCGACTGGGAAGCCACTTGCGCGTTGTCCAACGCACTGGGCTACCCCATGAACTACAAGCACCCCAGCGAGATCATGGACGAAATCGCCCGCCTGACGCCTACGTTCAAAGGCGTTTCGTTCAAGAAGATCGACGAGTTGGGCAGTATTCAATGGCCATGCAACGATGAAGCCCCCGAGGGCACCCCAACCATGCACGTGAATGAATTTGTGCGCGGCAAGGGTAAATTCGTGATTACCAAATATGTTCCAAGCGACGAGCGCAGCACGCGCAAATTCCCGCTGTTACTCACCACAGGTCGTATCCTGTCGCAGTACAACGTGGGGGCGCAAACCCGTCGCACCGAGAACGTGGTTTGGCACAATGAAGACGTATTGGAAATTCACCCGCAAGACGCCGAAGATCGCGGCGTCAGTACGGGCGATTGGGTGGCTATTCAAAGCCGCGCAGGTGAAACTGTCTTACGTGCCGACGTAACAGACCGTGTTCAGCCCGGCGTCATCTACACCACCTTCCACTTCCCGGAGTCGGGTGCAAACGTCGTTACAACCGACTCTTCCGACTGGGCCACTAACTGCCCGGAATACAAGGTCACGGCAGTTCAGGTGAAACGCGTTACGCAGCCTTCTGAGTGGCAAGCCAACTGGGCGGCGTTTTCCGACATGCAGCACAAGTTGCTCGACGAACGGATTCAGGACACCGCAACAGAAAACTGATCAGCCCTTTATGGCGTCGTTGAAATCCGCCCCCTCCTGGTGTCCGGCCGAACTATCAGCCGGACACCTTCGCGCGACTGTCTGGCGCCGGCACCCCGACAGTCATGTTCTATTGGCGGAACCCGACGAACTGGTCAACGAAGTGCCGGTTGCCCTGGAATACAACGGCATCGCACATGCCACATTATTGGCGACCCCCAACGACCTGGAAGACTTCGCTTATGGCTTTTCGTATACCGAAGGCCTGATTCGCTCGGCGTCCGATGTTTATGATATTGAGCTGAAAGAAACGGAAAACGGAATTATTGTGGCGGTGACCATTGCCAGTGCGTGTTTAGACAGCCTGAAGCGCAGACGGCGCGCCATGGCAGGACGCACCGGTTGTGGTTTGTGCGGCATTGAAAACCTGGAAGAAGTGGTTCGCCCGCTTCAACCCGTTGCCGCGCGACACGAGCGCCTTGCAACGTTTGCCATTATTCGGGCCGCGCAACAGTTGCGCAACGCGCAGCCTGTGCACAGTACAACCGGTGCATCTCATGCGGCGGCTTGGGCTGACGCCGACGGAACCCTGAAAGCGGTACGAGAAGACGTCGGTCGACACAACGCGTTGGACAAACTCATCGGCAGCCTGATTCGCAAACCTTTCGATCCGCAATGTGGATTTGCCGTTATTTCAAGCCGCGCCAGTTTTGAAATGGTGCAAAAATCGGCGGCAGCCGGTATTAACGCCCTGATCGCCGTGTCGGCCCCTACGGCTTACGCGGCACGTATGGCACAGAATTTAAATCTTTTTTTAGCGGGCTTCATGCGAGGTGAGTCTTTCACCGTCTACGCCCACCCGGAATATCTCAGCAAGGAAATATCGTCGTGAATATCGATCAACTCATTCATTTGGCCAACCGCATCGGAGACTTTTTCGACGCCATGCCCAACCGGGCAGAAGGTGTTGAAGGTGTCGCCAACCATATCGAGAAATTCTGGGAGCCCCGTATGCGGCGCCAAATACTTGAGTTTCTGGTAAGCAACCCCGAAGGCCGTACGGCCGAATCGGAACTTAGCCCGATTACGCTGGAGGCCCTGAATCAACATCGGGATCGCTTAATGCCCAAAACTTAAGCGTCTTTTTCTTCCTTCACGCGGTACACCAATACCGCCGTTTTAGCCAGGCTCAATACTTTGGCCGTGACACTACCCAGAAGCAACCGGGACAGACCACTGCGACCATGACTGCCGATAAAAATCAAATCGCAATCATGCTCTTCCGCTGCCTGAACAACGCCATCCGCCACATTGAAATTGGTTGCTGAAACGGCATGTGCCTTCACACCCGCGGTTTCAGCGCGATCGGTAACCGCTTTCAAATACTTGTGGGCTTGTTCAGCGGCTGTCTTATCATAGTCTTCATCGGTGATGGCATAAGCCGCAGCCATACCGTCGAAGCCGACCGTTGCTGCAAAGGGTTGCGTAACGTGCAAGGCCACCACTTCAGCACCGACCTTTTTGGCAAAACAAATACCTTTGTTTGCAGACTGGGTGGACAGTACGGAACCATCGGTAGGAATAAGAACTTTTTTAAACATGATTTTTAAGCCTCTGGTTTATGGTTAACGTAATGCTACGCATACCCTGTAAAAAAATAAAGCCTGTTTGCGACGCTTGTTTGCGTTACATCAAGAAATGCTCGCAGCCTGAAACAATTGTGTGCACCGCGCACCGCTGCGGCAATACGCCAAAATAGGTTTTGGCATAGTTTTGAGTAACTCGGCGAACTGAGTGACGTCTTGAGCGGTAATGGCACCGCTAACCACAGGCTGATAAACCACTTCCAGGCCGGCCGCCTTCGCCGCCGTTATAACTTCGCTCGAGGCAGGCTGATCGGGGCCGCCTTCGAAGTCGGGCCGGTTAATAATCACGCTTTTATACCCTGCCTGAGCCACTGCCGACATATCGCCGGCAGACAACTGAGGGGCAACAGAAAAAGAGTCGGTTAAAGGATTAACAGGAACCGCCATTTGAGTCTCCGCAATAAGGCGCCGGGCGCTGCCCAACATATTAACTTGATGTCTACAGTGTACTACTGTACTACCCCAGGCGAATTGAATTTGCCTCTAACCACGCCGTAAAGTCGTGGCTACTTAACACATGGTACTCGGCGCAGCGTTGGGCATCCCGGGCCTCGTCTCCGCACTCAGGGTGGCACATCAACACATCGCCGTCCTGCACAGCACCCAACCAGGCTTGCATATACTTCGAATAAGCCGACTCGCCACCCGTAAACCCATACACCCCTAAAAATCCGGCATTGGTCGCAAAGCGCTTTGCGGCAGCAAGACGAACCAGCTTTGCCGAACCCAGCGCTTGAATAGTCCTGGCTTTTAAAGCTAACCGAGTGGGAAGCCCCGGCGCATTTCTGAATCGGGTATTGCGCAGCCATGGTTGTGTCGACATACGCCCATACCGCTTGGTCATCTCTGCCAGCAGAGCATCACGAATAATGGGTAGCTGATGAACATGCAAGTGTCCGTCAATGTAGTCGGGCGTACGCCCCATCAGGTTTTCAAAACGATCCAGCTGACGCGCCACGGCAGTTTGAACAACCGACACCTTCAGCCGATGCAAATAAGCCGCTAAAACGAGTTGATTAATAGGCATGACTGAATCGGGTTGGCCAAAATCATCAGTGAAATTAAGGTGCAGGCCCGTTTGCAGTTGCGTTGCATGCAACAAAGAAACATCGCGGCCAAAGGTCGGGCCGTCAACCAGGCAACTGGTGGCGCTTAAACGCCCGCATTGCGCGAGCGCTAGAATAGCCGCATTTGCCGCCGAGTTTGCACCAAAGTCGTCGGCGCACAGAATCAAGGTTTTGTTTTTTTCCATTGAACCCGCATTGTGAAGCATGATGAAAAATACCTTAAAGCAACTCGCCTGTTTTATTGGAGTGGGCTGCGGTGCCGCCGCCACACATTGGCTGGTTGTCGTTGCGCTTGTTTCCACTTTGCACATCGCCCCGCTTTTTGCCAATGTCCTGGGTTGGCTCGTTGCATTCGTCGTTTCATTTACAGGCCACTTTCAACTCACTTTTCGCCACCAGCATGCCCCCATGTGGCGGGCGGCAAGACGTTTTTTTCTTGTGTCGGCCCTGGGTTTTGCCGTTAACGAAGTAAGTTATGCCTTGCTTTTAGCAACCACGACAATTCGCTACGATATTTTATTGGGTTCGATATTAATTGCGATTGCAGTCATGACATTTATTCTTGGCCGCTTCTGGGCATTTCGCGGGGCGACTCAGCGAGGGTAGGTTTATTTGACTCTGTCACGGACTCAAGCCCACGGCCCGCTTGTTTTCGCACAATATATACCGGCCGCCCTTTTACTTCACCAAAAATACGGCCAATGTACTCACCCAGCACGCCAACCGAAATCAAATTCACCCCGGCAAAAACAAAATAACCGTGGCCAGCGTGGTAAAACCCTGAACCGGATCACCGTACAGCAAATGCTTAATAACGGTGAAAAGACCATACGCAAAGGAAAGCAATGAAATAATAATGCCGACCACGCTTAACAAGCGCAACGGCCACGTTGTAAAGGCAGTTAACCCATCGATGGCGAAACCAAATAGTTTGAAAGGATGGAAGCTGGTCCTTCCATGCAAACGTTCGGGTGGGTGGTAATACAAAGGCTCCGACCTAAACCCCACCCAAGCAAACAAGCCCTTCATAAAGCGGTTCCGCTCTGGAAGCATCATCAGGGCGTCGACTACCGCACGATCCATTAAACGAAAATCGCCCGCGTTCTCCGGCACGCGCACCCCACCCGGCGTGCGCATAAGCTGATAAAAAAGCTTGCTGCCGAATCGCTTGAAAGCGGATTCATCGTTGCGACTGGCCCGGACGGCATAAACCATGTCGGCCCCTTCCTCCCAACGCAGCAACATCTCAGATATTAAGGCGGGGGGATGTTGGAGGTCGGCATCCATACTGACCACCACCTGACCTTTGGCCGCAGCCAAGCCCGCACTTAAGGCCGCTTCCTTGCCGAAATTACGCGATAGTTGCAAATAAACAATTTCAGGGTGATCGTTTGCCCAACCCGACAGCAGACCGGCAGTGCCATCGGTACTACCATCATCGACCACGATGATTTCGCACGCGGGGGCCAATTTTTTCAGAACAGCCAGCAAACCTGGGAGCAACACCCCCAGATTCGCTTCTTCATTCAGGCACGGCACCACGCAGCTTATTGACTGTAAACGAGACTTCATTTGCAATGACATGACACATTACCGCGCTGGGTGACCCCGGCGCTGCGCTTGTCTCCAAAAAATTGTCAGGAAATTGTTCGGAGTGTACCTGCTATCGGAATACTTAAAAACCGATTGACAACGCTATGGAACAATTAATAAGATATTAATAATATATATCTTTAAGGGAGTACGTCATGACGGCGCGAGAAAACCTGGGAACCGTCGACGAAATACGCGACTTTGTTTATCGTTTCTACGATCGCGTGCGTGACGACGAACAACTGGGGCCCATTTTCAATAGCCATATTCAAAATTGGGACACCCACCTCGAGAAAATGGTGCAGTTTTGGTCGTCGATGCTGCTGGGTACCGGCACCTACAACGGCACGCCTATGCCCAAACACGTTGCCTTACCCAGTTTAAGCGGGGAGCTGTTCGGGCGTTGGCTTAAGCTTTTCAATGAAACAATGAACACATTGGAAAACCAGGCGCTGGCACAACGGGCAGACATGTTTGCCCAACGTATCGCCCGCAGCCTCTGGTATGGATATCAATTGCATCACAACCCCGACAAACCCCTTACCGAGGTTGTCCATGGCTAACGTCATGTTCATTCAGGAGCCGGGAAAGCAAAAACCCGCCAAACCCAGCATGCGCGCATTCCTGGAACTGGGTTTTCGCCCCTTGTACATTGCGGGATGTGCCTGGGCGCTTATCTCCGTAGCGCTCTGGGTTTTCACGCCGCAATGGCTCAATATGCACATGGGCGCATTGGCCTGGCACGCCCATGAAATGCTGTGGGGGTTTATTGCCACTATTGCCGTTGGCTTTCTGCTCACCGCCAGCGCCACCTGGACCGGGCTTAACCCTATTAAGGGCACTCCGCTGGCAGTACTGGCGCTGCTATGGGCAACGGCTCGATTGCTTTACCTTTTCAGCGAACCAGTGCTGTTCATATTAGCGGGCGCCGCTGAAACCCTGTTTTTTTTATCGACATTTATCGCTCTTTGGCGCGTTATCAACCGTACGCAAAATCGGCGCAACTATGGGCTACCCTGGCTGGCCCTGGGCTTGGGTATAGCCAACGTATTCTATCTGTACGCAGCCTGGCACCAAGACTACGCCGCCTTAATGCATTATTTCACTATCGGGCTTATTGGCATGGCCATTATCGCCCTTCTGGTTGCACGCCGGGTTATACCCTTTTTTGCCATGCGCGCCCTGCCGGGTTTGTCGCTACCCATGCTAACCGGCTGGGGGCAAGCCCAATTGGGCCTGGGTTTGCTTGCCATTGCCACGGGGCTGGTGAATCTGCCGCGCCTGACAGCCCTTTTACTGGCTGCCGCAGGGCTCATTAGCCTGTATCAGGTTATACGCTGGAAGCCTGGCGCAGTATTAAGCGAACCCATACTTTGGATTCTCTATTTGGGTTATGCGTTTCTGGGTTTGGGTTTGGTGATTGCCGGCCTGTGGCTGGCCGGCTGGACACCCAATATCTTATCGCGCACCGCGTTGCCTGCGCACGTGATCGGCATGGGTGGGTTTGCCCTCTTGATTATTGGCATGGTTACCCGCACGGCTCTCGGGCATTTGGGGCGGCCGCTTAAGCTTGATCACAGTATGATCGCAAGCTACTGGCTTATGGTTTTTGCCGTTGTTTTTCGAATGACTGCGTTATGGCCCAGTTCGCTTGTTCCGTTTCTTGTGCATGCCGCAGCCGCTTGCTGGGTATTGAGCCTTGCACTCTATCTGTGGCGCTTTGTTCCCATGTTGATACGCCCCCGCCCCAATGCCATACCTTAATTTTTAGGGTAAAACCGTGTTTATCCTTTTACCGTTATTATTTGCGTCATGCGCTTAACCACCCTAACCGATTACGCCATGCGCCTGCTTATGTATGTAGGCCAGAACCCCGATCGCCTCTGCACAATCGCCGAGATCGCGTCAGCCTACAACATTTCCGAACCACACTTGATGAAGGTCACGCACCGACTTAGCGTAAAAGGTTGGCTCACTACCGTACGGGGGAAAAACGGCGGCATGAAACTTTCCAAATCGCCGTCTGAAATCAACCTTGGCGCGGTGGTGCGCGATACGGAAAACGATTTCCACGTGGTTGAATGCCTGGGCACTGAAAGCGCCTGCACACTAGGCGGCTATTGCGCCCTGACAGGCATCATGGAAGGGGCGCTGCAGCAGTTTCTTCAGCACCTCGATCAGTACACACTGGCCGACATTCTGCCGGCCAGTGAAAAAGTCATCATGTTGATGCAATCTGATCGCATCGAATCGTAATTGGGTCCTGTCGCAAAGCCTGCATGACCGCCTCGTTTACTTCGCCCTCAACATCGGAAATAACGTAGCCTACCGGCCCTTTGGTTTGCAATTGTTGTCGCACAATATTCAAACCATGTCGCGCCATCAAGCTGCTTAATGCGCCCATTGCCCCAGGCTCATTGCGATGAACGTGCAAAATACGTGTTGCGCCGGCAGCGTCTTGATACGGTACTTCGGGGAAATTCACCGCGCCTTTGGTTGTACCGCTTAAAGCAAAGCGCACCAGTTTCTCGGCGACTTCACGCCCGATGTTCTCTTGCGATTCCTGGGTACTGCCACCAATATGTGGCGTAAGGATGACGTTTCGCATTCCAATCAAAGGACTCTGCAAGGGCTCATCCCGACCCTTAGGCTCGCTCGGGAATACGTCGATCGCGGCACCCGACAAATGCGACATCTGTAACGCATCGTGCAAGGCATCGATATCCACCACTGTGCCGCGCGAGGCATTAATAAGTATCGCCCCTTTTTTCATGTAGGAAAGTGTCTTGGCGTTGATTATGTTTTCAGTGGCGCGGCCACCCGGCACATGCAGTGTAACCACGTCGGATTGCTCGAGTAATTGCTTTAACGAGGTGCATGGGCGCGCATTACCCAAGGGCAATTTGGCCTCAAGATCGTGAAAAACCACCCGCATGCCGGCGGCCTCCGCCAAAATTCCCACTTGTGAGCCAATATTGCCATACCCCACGATACCTAACGTTTTGCCACGCGCCTCATAAGCCCCTTCGGCTGTTTTATCCCAGTGGCCATGATGCACGCGATCATTTTTCTCGGGAATGCGACGCAACAATAATATGGTTTCACCCAGCACCAGCTCTGCCACCGAACGCGTGTTGGAAAACGGCGCATTGAATACCGGAATGCCCCTGAGCATGGCGGTTTCCAGGTCAACCTGATTGGTGCCGATACAAAAGCATCCCACCGCACGCAAAGACGACGCACTGGAAAGCACCGTTTCGTCGAGGTGCGTACGAGACCGAATGCCCAGCAACTCAACCCCTTCAAGCGCCTCTCGCAACTGATTGGGGGGCAACGCCGATGCATAAGTTGTCACGTCAGTTAAACCTGCAGCCTCGAATACTTCCAGGGCACTGGGATGAATATTCTCGAACAAAACAATACGCGTCATCGTGTCTTCCAATACGAACAAGTGCAAAACCGCATTGTGACTCAAGCTGGGGAAATACGTTGGCACAGCCCTGCTATCGATAGGGGTAAACCCGATATCAAAACTGGCATGAAGTTTGCTTCATATGAAGAGAAGGCATGAAGCCCGAATGCATTTTCTTTTCTAAAAGGAAGCAAGGTCATGAAAAGCGCTTATTATTCTTATCGCCGCATCAACACTCACCAGGTCGCGCCGCAGTTCGCTACGCAGCACAGCGCCGCGCCCGTGCTGCCCTCGCTTATGAATTGTTATTTACCGGCGCAAACGGAATCGAGCCTGCGTTTTACACTGCGTCGACTGCTCAAAAAACTGCCACGCATTGCCTCACATTGATGCATTTTGGGTGCACCGCAAATGCACCCAAAAACATGAACCCCTATTCCTTGCCGGAGGTGCCGGTCGTTTCATACTGACGCCAGACACAAGGCCCGCCTGAGGTTTTATCAAGTGCCTCAAGATATTCACGATGTCGCTCAGCTTCTTCCGGTCCCGCAAGCAATACTTTCAAAGACGAGGCGTCGAATGAGGTATTGCCGGCGATGCCTGCAGCCGAAAATGATTTGTCATCGATATCCATTAACAGGCTGTCTTGCCCCCGCGTCATCGATAACCAAACTTCGGCTAACAATTCGGAATCAAGCAAGGCCCCGTGCAGCGTGCGGTGCGCGTTGGATATACCGTAGCGCTCGCATAAAGCGTCCAGCGAGTTGCGTTTACCGGGGTGCAATTCGCGGGCATACAGCAACGAATCGGTAATCTTCTCGCACAGCGTACCGAACCGAGGGAGCCCGGCCCGCTCAAGTTCGGCATTCAGAAATTTCACATCGAATGCCGCATTGTGAATAATGACCTCGGCACCACGCACGTACTCGACCAGTTGATCCGCCACCTCATGAAAGCGGGGATGCGAAGTCAAAAAATCGGTAGTGAGCCCGTGAACCGCGAGCGCCTCAGGGTCGGAGTCGCGATCCGGATTCAAATATAAATGCAAATGGCGTCCGGTAAGGCTGCGGTTCACCATTTCAACGCAGGCCAATTCAACCACCCTGTGCCCTTGCGCAGGGTCCAGGCCGGTGGTTTCCGTATCTAAAATAATTTGACGCATCGCTTATCCGTGTTCGTGCGTTGGTTGAGTATGCTCTGTGGAATTGCCCGCAACTGAGCGCTTGGCAATTAAAGAATACGCAACCGGTACGACATATAAAGTGAGTAATGTACCAAACGTTAATCCGCCAACCAGCACCCACCCGATTTGTTCACGCGATTCAGCCCCGGCGCCGGTTGCCAGCGCCAGCGGCACGGCCCCCAGCACCATGGCACCCGTCGTCATCAAAATGGGGCGTAACCGCAACACACTGGCTTCCATGACGGCCTCCATCACATTGAGCCCCTGACGCCTGAGCTGCGTGGCAAACTCAACAATCAGAATACCGTGCTTGGTAATAAGCCCTACCAAGGTAATTAAGCCAATCTGGCTGTAAATAGAAAGCGTGCCTCCGCTTAACCATAATGCCAAAAGCGCGCCGGTAATGGCCAACGGCACCGACAGCATGATTACAAAGGGATTGCGCCAACTCTCAAACTGAGCCGCCAGCACAAGATAAATAAATACCAGCGCCATCACGAAAACCAGATAAATGCTGCTGGACGATTCACGGAACTCGCGCGATTGCCCATCCAGATCGGTTTGCACCGTAGGCGGCAAGACCTCAAGCGCAACGGCGCTCATGTGCTCAAGAACCTCACCCAATGCATAACCGGGCGCCACCGACGCCTCAACTTCAACCGCCCTTAAACGATTGAAATGGTTCAATGATTGCGGTGCCACGCTTTCGGTTACATCGAGGAAGTTGGCTAACTGCACCATGCCGCCCTGATCCGTTCTGATATAAATATTGGAAATATCAGCAGGTTCGGCGCGATCTTGTTTGTCGACCTGTACGATCACGTCGTATTGCTCACCACTATCGCGGAATCGCGTCACCTGACGCCCCCCCAGCATCGACTCAAGTGTGCGCCCGACAGTACCGACATCCACACCAACATCGGCCAGTTTGTCGCGGTTCACCGATACTGTTAACTCGGGGGTGTTCAAGCGTAAATCCGTTTCAATATTCTGCAAACCGGGATAATCGGACAAGCGTTCTACAAAGGTGTCCACCAACTTGCCGATTTCTTCATAAGGCGCCTGACTCATAATGACAAACTCTACCGGCTTTGAAGTGGCACGTAACCCAAACGACGGAGGGTTGGTTGGGAACGCTCGCACCCCCGGCAAAGCCCGGAATTGAGACTGCAACGAAGCGGCAATGCTCTGTTGAGTTCGATCACGCTCATCCCACGGCTTCAAACGCAAAATGGCAAAAGCATCGGTTACCGTGGGAAAGCCAACAACCGATTGGTTACCGCTGGCCTCAGAGATATTGGCATACATGGCTTCTATCTCTTTCACGCTATCAAGGGTGTAGTCGAGCGTTGCTCCATCGGGGGCGGAAACCACACCAAACACCACGCCACGATCCTCAAGTGGTGCGAGCTCGCTTTTAATCGTGCTGAACAACGCGCCACTGCCCAGGGCGACCACCACACCCAGCAACACCACCAGCCATCGGGCACGCAAAGCCATCGCCAGGCTGCGCCGATAGGCACCGGTAAGCCAGACCAAAAAATTTTCAATAAGACGATACAGCCAACCATGCGAAGACTGATGGCGCAACAAGGTTGAACACATCATGGGAGTTAGCGTTAGGGCCACAAAACCGGATACCAGCACCGCGCCGGCAAGCGTCAGCGCAAACTCAATAAACAACCTGCCCGTGCGACCCGTGGCAAACGCCAATGGTGCGTACACTGCCACCAGGGTAAGCGTCATTGCGATGACCGGAAAAGCGATTTCACGAATGCCGATAAACGATGCCTCAAGACGCGACTTGCCCTCTTCAATGTGTCGGTAAATGTTTTCCAGCACCACGATTGCATCGTCAACCACCAGGCCAATAGCCAGCACCATGGCCAGCAAAGTCAATGTGTTAATGGAAAAACCGAACAAAAACATAATGCCGAACGCCCCGATGAGCGAAACCGGGATCGTGACAATCGGTATCAAACTGGCTCTGACACTGCGCAGAAAAAAGAAAATCACCAACACCACCAGAACCAGGGCTTCCAGAATGGTGTAGTAAACGGAATTAATCGACTCTTGAATAAAAACCGAACTGTCGTAAGCAACCGTCAGACGCATGCCGGCAGGCAGGTTTTGGTTGATCTGCTCCACTTCCGCACGCACCGCCTTCGATAAATCCAGCGGATTGGCCGTAGACTGCTTGGTTACCCCGATGTTCAGGCCGTCCTGTCCGTTATAGCGCGACAAAATTCTTTCGTTGGCCGGGCCTATTTCCACACGGGCAACGTCACTTAAACGTACCGAGTAACCATTCACGCTGGCCACAATGACGTCGCGAAACTGATCGACCGATTGAAGGTCGGTTGTGGATACCACTGAAAACTCACGCATCGCCGACTCAATGCGGCCGGCCGGGATAAGCACGTTTTGCTGTCGCAATGCGTTTTCAACGTCTTGAACGGTAAGCTGATATGCCGCCAACTTGTTGCGATCCACATATACCCGCATCGCCGGTTGGCGCTCGCCAAAAATACGAATTTCGGCCGCCCCTGGCAACACCGACAAACGTGTTTTGACGTAGCGATTAATGTAGTCGGAGGCCTCCATGGTGTTCAGGCTACCGGCCTGCACGGCGATATACATGATGGGGGTTGCGTCGGCCTCCACCTTGCTGACGACGGGTTCGTCAATTTCATCCGGCATGAAACGACGCGCACGCGAGACCTTATCGCGCACCTCGGCGGCAGCGGCGTCCGGGTCGCGATCCATATTGAATTTAATGCTGATCCAGCTGCGCTCCGAGCGGCTGCGCGACGTCATGACATCGACGCCCTCGATTCCGGAAAGTTGATCTTCCAAAGGCTTGGTGACCTGCGACTCAACCACCTCGGGCGAAGCCCCTTTGTATTCCGTCAAGACCGAAACGACGGGCTCGTCGATGGCGGGATATTCTCGAACCGTTAAACGGTCGTACGAAATAAGACCAACCAACACCACAAGTAACGACAACACCGTGGCGAAGACAGGACGCTTGATGCAGATTTCGGAAAGAACCATGACACCGCCCCGGGGTTAAGAAGCACTATTACCTGCGGCAGGCAACACCCGGACAGGCGTACCATCATTAATTTTTTGCAAGCCGGCGATAACCACCTGGTCACCTTGCGCCAGACCCGACACCACTTCAACCGTGCCCGCGCGACGCTGACCGATTTCCACGACAACCCGCCTCACTACACCGTTTTCAAGGCGAAAAACATACCGCTCGGCCCCCGCCGACTGCAAAGCCGTTTCCGGTATCACCAATGCTTGCGCATCCGTCAGTTGCAGGCGAACACGAGCAAACATGCCAGGACGCAAAGCCAAATCGGCATTCGGGATATCGGCACGCAATAAAACCGACCGCCCCCCTACATCAACCTGAGGGCTAATCGCTTTAACCTGACCCTGACGCGACTGGCCCGGCATAGCGTCAAACTCCACCGATATCGGCATGCCCGGATCCAACGCCCCCACAAAACTCTCGGGCACGCGAAAATCAACCTGCAAGGGATCAATGGATTCAATCGGCACCAAATCAGCCCCCGGGCTCACGTAGTCGCCCAGTGATACTTGCCGCAAACCAATCAAACCATCGAAAGGCGCCAAAATAGCCGTTTTTTCCAGCTGGGCCTGCGCCAGCGCGACGGCTGCCTGTTGCACTTTCAACTGATTAAACGCCTCGTCGCGGGCCTGTCCACTAATAAACCCTTCTTTGGTCAATTGTTCCGAGCGACGATACTGACTTTGCGCCAGCGCCAGATTTGCCTGCGCCTGTTGCAATTGAGCGCGTGTGACGCCATCGTCGAGCCTGACCAGTAAATCGCCTTGTTTAACCCGCCCCCCTTCCTCGAAGCGAATCTCAGCAATACGGCCGGTAATTTCAGGCCGCAACATCACAGCACTTTCCGAACGCAGCGTTCCAACTGCCGAAACCACCCGGGGCATGGCAACCAATTGCACCGGAGCAACCTCGACGCCGACCCCCTGAGGCTTGGCGGCAGGCGGAGCTACAGAGGCGGCACCCCCAAGGGCTGACGGTACCGAAGAGCCCGCACCAAACCACTGGTCAGGCAGCCAGCGCGATGCAACAACCCCCAGCAGCACACCGACGATCAGGACCAGCGGCCATAACACTCGATTCTTCATTACTCTTCCGTCATTGACTTATTGATGTATTGCCGCAAATTTACCCTAAAGTGTCGCCACATGGGGCTTAAGCCACTGATTCCACACCCTGATTGGCAAGCGCGTCGGCGCGCTCATTTCCCGGGTCACCGGAATGACCCCTTACCCATTGCCAACTCACATTGTGCGCCTGCGTTAAAGAATCCAGGGTCTGCCACAAGTCGGCATTTTTCACCGGCTTTCGGTCGGCCGTTTTCCAGCCGCGCTGTTTCCAGCCTGGCAACCATTCCGTCATCCCTTTTTGTACATACTGGGAGTCTGTGTGAATAACGACATCGCAAGGGCGCTTCAACGCCTGCAACGCCTGTATCACAGCCATCAGTTCCATACGGTTGTTGGTTGTTTCAAGTTCACCGCCACACAAGCTTTTCTCGTGCCGACCCTGTTTCAGAAATGCGCCCCAGCCACCCCGACCAGGATTACCCTTGCACGCACCATCCGTCCAGATATGCACCGTTTTTGTCACACTTTGGCCCATTCAATCAATATCCACTTATTATTCAACGCAAACCACACAACCAAAACTCACCAAGGTGATGATCGGCGCGGACTTGCAGCCACCGCCGCCCGCCGCACCCGCTTTTTGTCTTTTTCCTTCCATGCAGGACCCACCAGACGCACGGCAGCCACACGCTTTACGGCCGCAACAACATAAGCTGCGCCGCAAACCGGCCACCAACGATCGCCGGCAGACTCCATAAACGACCAGCGATCCAGCCAGCGCTGGGAAAAACAAGGTGGCGCATAACAACCGAAATGACCGCGATCAATTTCCAGCGCCAGTAACTTGAACCAGTCTTTCAAACGCGGCAAAGATACTTGTAACGGTGCAGGAACCGGCGTAACAGGATCCAACGCCGGCAATCTGCCGTGCGCACCCCACAAACTCCATGGGTTAAAGCCCGAAATCACGAGCCGCCCTTCGGGAACCAGCACCCGCTCTGCTTCGCGCAAGACTAAATGCGGGTTGTTGGAACACTCCAGCACATGCGGTAATATCAAAAGATCAACCGACTGACTTTCGAACGGCAAATATTCTGGTTCGGCGTAAAGTGAAAGGGTCCCACCTGAAGAAGATACGCCCTCAAGGCTTTGATGCGTAAAAATTTTATGGGGTATCCGGTTCGCCTCAAGCAAGTTCCATTGTGGCAAACCAAGCTGAACAGCATGATAGCCGAACGCATTGGCAACCATGGCGCTTATTTTTTGCTGTTCCCAGTTTCGCACATACTGGCCAACCGGCGTTTCCAGCCAATCGGCCAGTTCGAAAATCAGGGGTTGGTCAGATGATCCAAGCACATAAACTCCTTAATGGGTGGCTTAAGTTATGACTACGCACGCTGATTCCGGTTCAACGCGGCTCATTCCCGTTCCAGCCTTTTCCGACAACTATATCTGGTTATTGCGAAAAGGAAACCATGCCGTTGTGGTCGACCCCGGCGACGCGAAGCCGATTCTTGAACAATTGAAAAAACACCAGCTCACGCTCGACGCCATTCTTGTTACGCATCACCACCCCGATCACGTTGGCGGTGTGCAAGCGCTAAAAGACGCGACCGGCGCAACAGTTTACGGCCCATTGGGTGAAAAAATACCCGCATGCGACATCCGCCTGAAAGAAGGCGACGAAGCGCCGTTAGACAAGCTTAACCTTACTTTGTCAGTCCTTGATATCCCCGGCCACACCGCCGGCCATATTGCCTATTTCGGCTATCTCGACAACGACCAGCCGGTGGTTTTCTGTGGTGATACACTCTTTGCTGCCGGTTGCGGACGACTGTTCGAAGGCACGCCCTCGGAAATGGTGAATTCATTAGCCAAGCTTCAGGCGCTTCCCCTGAACACGTTGGTTTGTTGCGCGCATGAATATACGCTGTCGAACCTGAAATGGGCGCTGGAGGTGGAACCGGGTAATGCGGTTCTTAAAAAGCGATGGGAAACCTGTCGGCAGCAACGCGAGCAAGGTCAGCCAACCTTGCCTTCCACTATCGGCATAGAAATGGAAACCAATCCTTTCCTGCGGCCTTTGCAACAGCCTGTTATCGACTCGGCGCAACGCTATGCCGGTAAACCACTGAGCTCAGCGGTTAACGTCTTCGCGTCGCTGCGGGAATGGAAAAATAATTTTTAGTTTTGACTCATGAATTTTCTGCGCCTCTTTGTGCTTCTGCTGGTTACGCTGGTTGCCGGATGTGCCACGCAAAACGCCAACAAGGACGCAGGTCGCAATCCTTACGCGGCAGTTGATACGTCGCGTACCATCGACCTGACTCATCCTGCTCACGATATTTGGGACCGCATCCGACGGGGATTCGCCATTCCCAACCTGCAAGACCCTTTGGTTGACGAATGGACCCAATACTACGCATCACACCCCGAATCGATGTACCGCATGAGCGAGCGGGCCAAGCGATACCTTTATTTCGTGCTCGATGAGCTGGAGCGCAATCAACTGCCCACCGAGCTTGCGTTGCTGCCCTTCGTGGAAAGTGCCTATGACCCACAGGCCTTATCGCGCTCACGCGCCTCGGGTTTATGGCAATTTATTCCCAGTACGGGGCGCCATTTCAACCTGAAACAGGATGCCTCGCTTGACCAGCGCCGCGACCCCATTGCATCAACGCGGGCTGCCGTGGAGTACCTGTCGTATTTGTACGATTTTCAGGGTGACTGGTACCTTGCTTTGGCCTCGTATAACTGGGGTGAAGGGTCGGTAAAGCGCGCGATGGAACGCAATGAAGACGCCGGCATCCCCACCGACTACCTGTCGTTGAAACTACCAGACGAAACCCGCAACTACGTGCCAAAACTGCAGGCCATCAAAAATATTATTGCCGACCCAAAACGATATGGGGTGAAGCTCCCTCCGGTCAGCAATACACCTTACTTCACCGCCATCCGTAAAACGCACCCACTGGAAGTAGCGGTTGCCGCAAAACTGGCGGAAATACCCATTGAAGAATTCAAGGCCCTGAATGCAGCGGTCAATCACCCTGTCATGATGCCGGAAATTGTGCCCACAATTCTGCTGCCGGCCAACCGGGTCGATATTTTTAAAGCCAATCTTGAAGCTTATTTGAAGGGGAAAAACGGGCCGGGGTCGGGCAGCGAGCCCGGCTTGCATCTGGTGGCAATGGAACTGGACCCAACCAGTGCAACCACTTCCGCCAACGCAACAACAGCAGCACCAACCCGGCTGCGCACCCGCACCAACGCAACAACCCGCGACGTTATCGTGCGCCGGGGTCCTAATTTACGCACCCATGTCGTTCGAAAAGGCGATACGCTATACGATCTGGCCCGACGTTATAGTACGTCGGTAGGGGAATTGCGACGCCTCAACAATTTAAAAAGCACTCACCTTAAGCTCGGTCAACGCCTGCGGGTTCCCGGTACCGATGTTCAGGGTTAATGTCTAAACTTATTGCTCAAACAAGGTTAAAAAAATGGGTTTTTTGAAAAACAAACGCATCCTGATTACCGGTGTTCTTTCTAACCGGTCAATCGCCTACGGCATTGCCAAAGCGTGTCACGAACAAGGTGCCGAACTGGCATTTACCTATGTTGGCGATCGCTTCAAAGACCGCATTACCGGCTTTGCCGACGATTTCGGCAGCAAAATCATTATTCCCTGCGATGTGGGTGAAGACGCCCAAATCGACGGTGCCATTACGGAATTGCAAAAGCACTGGGACAGCCTCGATGGTCTGGTTCATGCCATTGGGTTCGCCCCGCGTGAAGCCATTGCCGGCGACTTCCTCGAAGGGATGTCACGCGAAGGCTTTCGCATTGCTCACGACATTTCCGCCTATAGCTTCCCGGCACTGGCCAAGGCCGCCTTCCCCATGATGAAAGACCGCAACGCGTCTTTACTCACGTTAACATACCTGGGCGCGGAAAAAGTAGTGCCCAACTACAACACCATGGGCCTGGCAAAAGCATCGCTGGAAGCCAGCGTGCGCTATCTGGCCAATTCTCTGGGGCCGCACGGCATTCGCGCCAACGGCATTTCAGCCGGACCCATTAAAACACTGGCGGCCAGTGGCATTAAAGACTTTGGTTCAATTTTGAAATTTGTAGAAGCGCATGCGCCACTGCGTCGCAACGTAACCATTAACGACGTCGGTAACGTGGCTGCTTTTCTGTTGTCGGATCTGGCTGCCGGTGTTACCGGCGAGATCACGCATGTTGATGCCGGTTTCTCAACCGTCATTCCCGGGATGGAGTAAACGGCAACTCGCTTTAGGAGGGCTCGGATGGGGCTGGAAACACAACCGGCGGGTCCCCTTCCTCCCATGGCTTGTACTTATGCATAATTTGCATGAACAACGGCGACTCAAGCCACGCGCTCAACCAGGCGTTAACGCGTGTTAAAGGTTGAGCGTTGAACCAGCCCATGTCGGTACGCGCGAACTGACGCACAAACGGCATAATGGCCGTATCGGCCAAACACGGCCTTTCACCAAACAAGTAACGCGACGACTGCAAACGGGTTTCAAGTTGCTCCAACCAGGCCACACCGGCCTGCCCATGGGGCGCAGACTCGGTATCTTCATAACGCTGGGGATATTTGTAGCGATCAAGGTGATACTTGAATACCTGATCACATGACGCAATTAACGCCATCATTGTTTCAACATCTTCACGTTCAGGCCGAAGCCACTGGCCGGGGTCTTTTTGCCGCAACGCCCACAACATAATATCGAAGCTTTCGTCAACAACTTCGTTATCGGGCAAAACAAGAACCGGTACCGTTCCTTTCGGTGAAGCGTCAAGCATCGGCTGCGGCTTGTTGCGCAACACCACTTCGCGTAATTGACACGACAACCCGCTGGCCGCCACTGCCAAACGTGCCCGCATGGCATACGGACAACGTCGGAACGAATACAAAATAGGTAAGAAATCAGTCACAACACTTAGGCCTGTTTTTTAGTCACTACCTGCGCCTGACGAGCCAACGCGGCTTGTCGCGCCTTCTCTTTCATTGCCTGTTTAGCCGCCTTTTGCTCCTCAATGGGCGCCCCAATATGGCGTTCGCGACGTTTGCGCGCCAATTCAATTTGCTTTTGACGCTCACGGAACCGTCCAATTTGCTCCGGCGTATGTTGGTCGTGACAATGCGGGCAACTGACTCCCAGCTCGAAATAAACGGATGTTTTATCTTCCGGCGCCAAAGGTTGGCGACACGCACGGCACAACTCGTACTCACCAGGCGTTAAGCCATGGCCCACCGAAACACGTTCGTCGAACACAAAACACTCACCTTTCCACAAACTTTTCTCCGGCGGAACCGTTTCCAGGTATTTGAGAATGCCGCCTTCCAAATGATAAACCTCGTCAAAACCCTGCGAGCGCAAATAGGCTGTGGATTTTTCACAGCGAATGCCGCCGGTGCAGAACATTGCCACTTTTTTCTTTTTGCGTAAAAGGCCTGTGTCGGAGGACTGCGCCTGAACCCACTCGGGAAACTCGGTAAAACTTTCCGTCTTGGGATTCACAGCCCCTTGAAAACTGCCAATAGTCACTTCGTAATCGTTACGCACGTCGACAACGACCACCTCCGGATCGGAAATCAGATCATTCCATTTCTCGGGCGTAACATACTGGCCGGCCATGGTTTCCGGATCGATATCCGGAACACCCATGGTGACAATTTCACGTTTCAGTTTCACCTTGAGCCGGTAGAACGGCATAGTGTCGGCCCAAGATTCTTTATGCGTGAGCGTAGCCAGGCGGGCATCAGAACGTAAATAGTCGAGCACGGCCCGAATACCCGCTGCCGAGCCGGCAATGGTGCCATTGATTCCCTCTTTGGCCAACAGTAACGTACCCATCACACCGTGGCTTTCACACACCTGCTGAATAGGCGCCTGCAGGGCCTGGAAATCATCCAGGCGAACAAACTTGTAAAGCGCCGCAACCAAAATCTGAGACATAAACTTTCAACAAAAAATAAATTTAATCTTTAATTTTAACGCTTTACCCAATGCCAATCATCGTGCCGCCAACCATAACCCTAAAAATAGCGCCCACAAAAAAGCCAGGCTCGAGACCTGGCTTTTCGATATTGGAAACGCTGTGAATCAGCTGTCGCGTTTTCTCCCGTAACGATCGTTGCCAATGCTGCCAATACTGATAATGCGTTTGGCGGATGCCTGTTTGGCGCGCTCGTGATTGACCATTAGCTGCGAGCTGGCCTTGAAAGGACGGAATGGAGCGGGAGTACGCGGTTTCACCAACATCTTGTATAACCTCTTGAAAGTTACGGTTAGCACAAAAGTTCTGTACTGCACCAAGAGCGTACCCCAAAAACAAGTCAAAGAGATGACACTTCGCTGAATTTAGGGGTTATTCCCGATAATTTATGAGCATGTTGGCAAAAAATATGCGAAATTCGCTTAATTTCGCCCTATTTCAGCACTGCAGCAAAAGCATGCGCCACACGATCTACATTGGCGTCATTCAAACCCGCCACACAAATGCGGCCCGACTCAATGATATAAACCGCATGTTCATTTCTTAAACGCATCATGTGTTGCGCCAAAACCGGTGCATAACCGAACATGCCTTTCTGGGCCATTAGAAACGCCCAGTCAACGTCCGGTTGTTGCACACACAAGCCCTCGTAGAGTCGTGACCGCATCGTTTGGATGCGCGTGCGCATTTCAGCCAATTCGCTGCGCCACAGCGCCGCCAGTTCAGCATCGTTCAAAACGGTTTCCACCAGGCTTGCCCCAAACGCCGGTGGGCTGGAGTAATTACGACGTACCGCCTGTTGCATTTGGCCAAGCGCACGGCCCGCTTCATCGGCATTTGCGCACACCATGCTTAACGACCCACAACGTTCGCCGTAAAGTGAGAACGTTTTGGAATACGAATTCGCCACCAGGAACGATGCATTCGCACGAACCAGCGCGCGAACCAGATAAGCATCGTCATCAAGGCCATCGCCGAAGCCCTGGTATGCCATATCCAAAAAAGCAATTAAGCGGCGGCTCACCACAATATCTACGACCTGATCCCACTGCGCCTGACTTAAATCCGCACCAGTCGGGTTATGGCAACTGGGGTGAAACAATACAACCGTTTCTTGCTGCAACGCTTTCAAATCCGCCACCATGCGATCAAAATCCAGGCGTTGCGTGTCACGATTGAAATAGGGATAGGTTTCAACCACAAACCCCGCCCCTTCCAGAATGGCACGGTGATTATCCCAACTGGGGTCGCTGATACGTGCCTGGGATCCCGGGAAAAATTTACGAAGAACGTCGGCTCCTACTTTCAACGCACCCGAACCGCCGACGGTTTGAATGGTAGCGATACGACCTTCATGCAATGCGGGGGCGTCGGCCCCGAATACCAGGACCTGACTCGCCTTGCAGTAGGCGGGGTTTCCGCTCATGGGCAAATACATACTGGGATCTGTAGAACGCAACACCCGTTCCCGTGCCTGCTGCACCGAGTTTAGGCGAGGGATACGCCCTTGATCGTCGTAATACAAACCGATACTTAAATTGGTTTTCTCGGGGCGGGCGTCATCGCGGTACGCCAGTTGCATGGACAAAATAGGGTCGCCGGCATAGGCGGACAGTACATTGAACAAGAGCATTCCTTTAGCGCCCCCGACGCATGCACGGGCGGCAAGAAGTTGAATGAAAAGTGCATTTTAACGCGCCCGGCGACCCGGAAAAACGCAGCCCCACGCACCGCAAATGCAAGACGCCTGTGGTAGTATCAGGCGACTTCAAAACGCGACACTCCCCATGGACTCAGTTACGCAAGCGGTACTAGGCGCAAGTGTTACCGGTGTGATGCTGGGGCGCTTTCACGGTCGCAAAGCCTATGTGGCCGGCGCCGTTCTGGCCACCCTGCCCGATCTAGACGTTATTATTGATTACGGCAATCCCATTGCCAACATGATCTATCACCGTGGGTTTTCCCATTCGGTGTTCGTCCTTACCCTGTTTTCCTTATTGCTGACCTGGCTGTTCCGGCTTTGGCCGCCGACGCATCAATACAGCAAAGGACGCCTGTTTTTAACCCTCTGGTTAATCTTCATGACGCACGTCCTTCTGGATGCGCTCACCAGCTACGGCACCCAACTGTTCTGGCCCTGGCACCCCACCCCCACCAGTGTGTCCAGCATATTTATTATCGACCCTTTCTTTACGCTTCCCCTGCTGATTGCCGCTATTGCGGGCATTGCGGCGGGTGCACGCCCCGGCGTGCAGCGTTTCAATGGCTGGGTTCTGGGTTATTGCGCGCTTTATTTAGCAGCGTCGGTGATCGCCAAAAACGTCACTGAAGCCCGCGTGCGCGCCGAATTCGCAGAATCGAATATTGAAATCACCGACATGTTCTCAACACCCGCGCCCTTCAATATTTTGCTTTGGCGCGTGATGGCAAAAACCCCTGATGATCATTACTATGAAATGATCACGGGCTTTCTAGACGACAAGCCCGGGGAACGAATTCGTTTACCGCTGAATAGCAAGCCCGCTCACAAGTTAACGGACAATCCAATGCTTGATGGTTTACGCTGGTTCAGCGGCGATTGGTTGCGTTACGATGAAATCGACAACCAACTTGTTGCCACTGATTTACGCATGGGCCTGGGCACCGGCTATTACTCCTTCCGGTTCAAAGTCGCGCAGCGCGACCCGGTTACCGGGCAATGGCGCTCCACCCCGCCGGAAAGGTGGCGTTCAGAGCGCGGCGTTGATGCACTGGGTAACGTGCTTACCCGCATCATTCATCAGAACCCTCCCTTGCCCCTTGCCATTTGGGAAACGCGCATGACGCGCTGAAGCAAAGGATGTGCATCACTGCGACGGTGGCGAACGGCATAAATATCCTCATGCACGCCTATGCATTGCCCCAAACGGCGTAGCCGGGGTAATAGATCCCAATCCGACGCCCCCAACCTGCTTGTTGGAAAGACGCCCATTCCTTTCGCTCCGAACACCGCCATTAATGCACTGTCTTCGAACTCGCCCACAACGTTGGGTTTAATGCCGCACGTTTCAAACCAACGATCCAGCGACAAACGCAACATAGAGTGCCGAGTGGGCAACAAGACGGGAAGCGTGGCCAGAATCTCGGGGAATGCCTGTTGCGCCTCTTTACTAACCCATTTCCTGGGACCAAACCAATCAATCTCACTGGAAGCAATCCGGTCGGACAACAGGCGCAGATTAGGGTTCGGTGGCGCGGGCTGACTGGCCAACACAACATCAAGCCGATATTGCGCCAGCTCCGACAGCAACGCCTCCAACTCTCCCTCATGGCATAAAAGCTGCAGGCCACTTTCTTCCAAAACGGGTTGCAACAAGGTATGGGCAGCCAACTTCGACAACCCGTCAGAAAGGCCAACGGAAAATCGCATCAACGGACGCGAAGCTATCTGTGCAACCTCATCTTGCAATACTTTACCCAACTGAAAGATTTCATCGGCACGAACCAGCGCACGCCGGCCGGCATCGGTTAGAACCACACCGCGGCCATCCGGCTTGAGCAACTCATGCCCCAAATCCTTTTCCAGCGCCCGCACTTGCGCAGATACGGTCTGCACCGCTACTCCCAGGCGACTCGCCGCACGTGCAAAGCCCCCTTCCTTACCCACAATCCAAAAATAATAAAGATGGCGATAATTCATTTGAACGCCCTGTGCCGTCTAAGCCAAAACTTCGTTTTTTTCGAAGTATTAGTCAGTTTATTCAGTATTTATACATATTGAAAGAAAAGGCATGATAGCGTCGTTTCAACATTCACCCTTTTTACGGAATCGCATTGCCATGAATGGATTTGATTTTCTGTTTCAAACCGTCGCGGGCGTGCCGGCGTGGACCTGGGTCGTTTTTTTTGTTGTTGTGATCTCGTTACTGGCATTCGACCTGGGCGTACTTCATAAAGAAGAACGCGAAATCGGCATCCGTGAGAGCCTTTTTCTTTCCGCCGGCTACATTCTGGCTGCCGTCATTTTTGGCGGCTGGGTCTGGTGGTTCTTCGGACCTGAAGACGGCATGCATTACTACACCGGGTTTCTTATTGAAAAATCCCTGTCGATGGACAATATTTTTGTCATTGCGCTGATCTTTACGTTTTTCGCCATTCCACGCAAATATCAACACCGGGTTCTGTTCTGGGGCATCATGGGCGTGATCGTGCTGCGTGCCATCATGATTGGTGTGGGCGCAGGCCTGATTCACGAATTCGAATGGATACTCTACATATTCGGCGCTTTCCTGGTGTTTACCGGCGTCAAAATGTGGTTTATGGTCGACCACACCCCCGACATTTCCAAAAACCTGTTGCTGAAAATTCTAAAGCGCTACATCCCGTTCACTGACGGTTTGCGCGGCAATGCTTTCTGGGTGAAAGAGTCCGACCCACAATCGGGGCGCGTAATGCGAAAAGCCACCCCCCTGTTTTTGGCGCTCATTCTGGTGGAATTCACCGACGTGGTATTTGCAGTTGACTCCATTCCAGCCATTTTCGCCATCACGACCGATCCATTTATTGTTTACACCAGCAATATTTTCGCTATTCTGGGGCTGCGCGCACTGTATTTCGCCCTGGCCGCAATCATTCACCGTTTCCATTATCTGAAATACGCACTGGCCTTGATCCTTGTGTTCATTGGCGGCAAGGTGTTCCTGGTCAATATAATCGGCAAGGTTCCTCCCTCCATCTCGTTGGGCGTCACGATCACGCTTCTTGCCGGCGGGGTTATCTTGTCGTTGTATAAAACGGCGGGGACTAAAACCCAGGCATAAGAATGCGGTACGATCTCGCTGATCATCATCACGAGAACGTACCATGCGCGCATTTGTTGCTTGCTTTGCCACGGCTACAGCGTTGTTGCTTACCGGATGCAACAACGCCGCCACTTCCACGTCTCAATCGCAAGCGCCCATCGTCAAGCCATGGGTATTGGAAACAGACAACCAGTCTTCAATAAGCTTGTCCGGCATCGTACGTGCGCGTACCGAGTCTCCCCTGGCTTTTCAAATAGCCGGCCGGATTGCCAAGCGTTTCGTTGATGCAGGGCAAACCGTTACCCAGGGACAACCCTTGCTCGAGCTGGACCCTCGTGACTTTCAGGAACGCGTTCAAGGTGCCCAGGCCGATTTAGCCGCCGCAAACGCCGCCTTGCGCATTGCGCAGGCAGATCTGACTCGACACCAGGAATTATTGCGGCACAACGCAGTGAGCAAACAAGCGGCGGAACAGGCCGAATTAATGTTGCGCGAAGCACGTGCACGACGCGAAGTGGCGCAAACACAACTGAGCCAGGCAAAGAATGCGCTGGATTACGCGCAACTTAATGCCCCTGCCAACGGCGTATTAATTGAGGTTAGCGCTGACGAAGGGCAAGTCGTGGCGTCGGGCTATACCGTGGCCCGCTTGGCCCACGCCGGCAAACGAGAAGTCGAAGTATATTTCCCCGAAAGCACGACACCGCCTGAAAAGGGCGCGCTGCTGCTTAACGAACAATCGCTTGCGTTAACGCTGCGGGAAACCGCCGGCGCGGTCGACCCGCAAAGCCGCACACTGCGTGCGCGCTACGCCCTCGTTGAACAAGATGGCAATAATTCTGACCTGCAGTTAGGCAGTGTGGTGCGTACCCGGTTTAACGCCCCCCCATCAAATGAAACGTCTTTTGTCGTGCCGCTGGGCGCAATCAACGAGCGGGGTAACGGCCCCCAGGTGTGGCGGATTCAAGAGGGAAAAGTCAACCCTGTACCCGTCTCCATTATCAGCATTGAAACGGAAACCGCTCATGTGAACGGACCGCTTGAAAGCGGCGAACAGATTGTTGCAGTCGGCACACACCTGTTGCAAAACGACATGTCCGTTCGGGTGCAAGACGAATGAGCTTTCCAAACCTGTCGGCGCTGGCGGTTAAGGAACGCGCCATTACCCTGTTTTTTCTTATTCTGGCGGTTATTGCGGGCATCTATGCTTTTTTGTCGTTAGGCCGCGCCGAAGACCCTCCCTTCACGGTCCGCGCGCTCGTGGTCTCGGCCAACTGGCCCGGAGCCACGCCGCAGGAAATGCAAGAACAGGTGGCGGACCGACTGGAAAAACGCATTCAGGAAGTGCCCCACCTGCACGAAATTGAAACCACCGTGCGTCCCGGGCAGGCCAACCTAATGGTGGAGTTTCAAGACAACACACCCAAAGAAATCGTACCGGACCTGTTTTACGAAGTGCGCAAACGCATGCAGGAAGAGGCCGGCAGCCTGCCTGAAGGGGTCATCGGCCCAATTGTGAATGATGATTTTGCCGACGTTTACTTCAACCTGATTGCCCTGACCGCGCCCGGCCTGCCCATGCGCCTGATCACACGAGACGCGGAAAACATTCGCGACCGTATCCACCAAGTGCCGGGCGTGCGTAAAGCTTTGATACTGGGCGAACGCAGCGAACGTGTGTTCATCGAGTTCGATCCGATACGCCTGAATAACCTGGGGCTCTCACCCACGGCAATTTTCGAAGCCATCGACGCGCATAACCGCCTGGTGCCGGCCGGGCGCATTGAAACCGAGGGGCCGCGTCTGTACTTGCGCCTGGACAGCGACCTGTCTGAGCCGGAAGAACTCGCGAACGTTCCATTACGCATTGGCGATCGCCTGATTCGTCTGGCCGATATCGCTACGGTTCACCGGGGCTACGAAGACCCGCCCAGTTACCTGGTTCGCTCAAAAGGGGAAGACGCCGTTTTAATTGGCGTTGTCATGGAAAGCGGCGTGAACGGCCTGGAACTGGGTGAACGGCTGGAAAATTTTATTGAGGAAGAACGTACGCGTTTACCGCTTGGCATGTCGTTGAATGTGTTAACCAATCAAGCCGACGCGATTGCCGGCGCAGTGAATCTGTTTCAAATCAAATTTTTTATCGCTGTGGCTGTCGTTGTTGCCGTCAGCATACTCGCCATCGGCTTACGTGCAGGCCTTATCGTAGGCATTGCCGTGCCCGTTACGCTGGGCATTACCTTTTTGATCATGCTTATGATGCGTATCAATCTGGATCGCGTGACCTTGGGCGCCCTGATTCTGGCTCTGGGTTTATTGGTGGACGACGCGATCATCTCGGTTGAGATGATGCTGGTAAAAATGGAGGAAGGATGGGACCGCGTTAAAGCTGCGGCGCATGCCTGGACAGTAACCGCTGCGCCTATGCTGTTCGGCACGCTAGTCACCGTTGCCGGCTTCATCCCCATTGGTTTTGCGCAGTCGGCCGTAGGCGAATACACGGGCAACATTTTCTGGGTGCTGGGCATTTCACTCATCGTATCGTGGCTGGTTGCCGTCATTTTCGTGCCGTACCTGGGCGTTAAGATGCTGCCGGCCCAACACAAGACCCATACGCAGGGCCAAGACCCGGCACAATCAAACCATCAGCCCTATCAGTCTTCACGATATCAACGCCTGCGTTCACTCATTTCCTGGTGTGTCGTCCACCGCAAAACCGTTGTGTTTATCACGATTGGGCTACTGCTTTTGGCTATTGCAGGCATGGCCACCGTAGTGCAGAAACAATTCTTTCCCACGTCCGACCGACCCGAGGTGCTGATTAGCGTTTACATGCCGCAAGGTACCAGTATCGAAGCCACGGATCGCACCGTTCAAAAACTTGAGGAATTGTTAACGCCCATGGAGGAAATTGAATCGTTGTCGGCTTACATTGGTGCAGGCGCCCCGCGATTCTTCATTTCCGCCAGCCCCGAAATGCCCGACCCAGGGTTTGCTAAATTGATTGCTGTAGCAACGGACGCACAAGCACGCGACCGAATCATCGAGCAGGTGAACCAGGCTATTGATCGTGGCCGCTTCCCCGAAGCTCGTGTACGGGCAACAGGCTTGTTGTATGGCCCACCTGTTACGTGGCCGGTTGCCTTTCGTATCTTGGGGCCTAATCCAGATACGCTGCGCAGCATTGCCTACGATATCCGCAACGTAATGGAACAAAACCCGCATGTTCGCGGCGCCCACCTCGACTGGAATGAACGTGCCCCCATTCTGCATCTGAACATGGATAAAGAGCGTCTGCGCCTACTGGGCATGACGCCGCTCGACGTTTCGCGCCAGCTTCAATTCCAACTGGAAGGCGTCACCGTCACCCAGCTTCGTCAGGACATTCGCAGTGTGAACGTCGTCGCGCGCATGGCGGGATTGAACCACGACGCACGCAGCAATGCCGACATACTGAGTCGCATTGAAATTGTCACGCCAGAAGGGCGCAAACTCCCCTTTTCACAATTGGGGGAAATAGAAACCCGCTTTGAAGAGCCCGTTATTAAAAGACACAATCGCGAACGCGTGCTGATGGTGCAGGGCGATGTTGAAGGCGCGCAACCCAATGATGTTAGCCTGGCCTTGTGGGACAACCTTAAAACGTTACGCAGCAACCTGCCCCCGGGATATCATCTGGAGTTGGCCGGTTCGGTTGAGGAATCGACCAAAGGCGAGTCCTCCATTCAAAAAATGCAACCCATTATGTTTGCAGTGATGTTGATTTTCATCATGCTGCAAATGCGTTCTTTCTCCGGCACATTTATGGTCATCGCCACCGCCCCTCTTGGGCTTATTGGCGCGGTACTGGCTTTACTGATGTTCCAGCAGCCTTTTGGCTTTGTCGCCCTGCTTGGGCTCACCGGTCTGGCAGGCATTCTCATGCGCAACACACTGATTCTTACGCAACAAGTGACCGACAACTTCAAAGCCGGCATGAGTCAATTTGAAGGCGTTGTAGAGGCGGCCGTGCAACGTGCACGTCCGGTCATACTCACCGCGTTGGCCGCGGTATTTGCATTTGTGCCGTTAACCCTGGACACCTTCTGGGGGCCACTTGCCTTCGTACTCATCGGAGGGGTAGCCGTAGGCACCGCTATTACTCTATTATTTGTACCAGCCCTTTACGGGCTTTGGTTCCGAATCAAGCCACAGGAAAGCGAATGAACTTAACCAGACGCCCGTTACTTCTTACCTTTACCGCATTTGTGCTGTTACTGGCCGGGTTAGCGTTATCAGCCGGCGGGCTCTGGCTTTTCATACTGGGCGACACCCCACTTTATATCGCTTTTGGCTTGGCATTAATGCTCGTCGCCGTTCTGCTGTTCAAGCAAAAAGCCCTGGCTTTTTTCTGGTACGCCTTACTGCTGGGCGGCTTGCTATGGTGGTCTATTCACGAACAAGGGTTCGATTGGTGGCCACTGGCGGCAAGGGTCGGGCTGTTTTTCGTGGTGGGCTTATGGCTGCTGGTGCCATGGGTTAACCGGTCGCTGCAAGGCGCACCTGGGCTGAACAAAGGCTTGCTGTGGCTGGCGTTGCTGGGCACACTGGTTGTGTCCGCCGCCAGCTGGATCAACGACCCGCATCGCATCGATGGCACACTTGCCATGCGCACCACACCCGACACCTATCGCGGACCCAACGTCCCCAAAGAAGAGTGGCAGGCCTATGGCCGTACCGGCTTTGGTCAACGTTATTCACCGCTGGAACAAATTACACCGGAGAACATCGGGCAGTTGGAAGTGGCCTGGCACTATAAAACAGGCGATATGCGTGGGCAACCAGGCGACCCGGTTGAAACCACCTTCCAGGTCACGCCCCTGAACGTGGGCAACCGTTTGTTCCTGTGCACCCCACACCAGAACGTGATTGCACTGGATGCCACCTCGGGTGAAGAGCTCTGGCGCTTCGACCCGGAAATCGAAGGCGATATGGCCTTGCAACACCTTACCTGCCGCGGTGTTTCATATCAGGCCGAAGTAGATAAAACGGTGCTGGAAGGGTTTACCGACAACTGCAGTTCACGTTTATTCATGCCTACTTCCGATGGCCGCATTATTGCGCTGAACCCCGAAAACGGCGAGGTCTGCTCTGCCTTCGGACAAGGTAAAGGTGAAATCGATCTGTGGAAAAACATGCCCAACAAACGCGTGGGCGGCTATTACTCAACTTCGCCGGCAGTAGTCACTGACGATCTGCTAATTGTGGGTGGCACCGTACTCGACAATGTCTCCACCAGCGAACCCTCAGGCGTTATTCGTGCTTTCAATGTCAATACCGGCGAACTGGTCTGGAATTGGGATGCCGCCAACCCCGAACAAACCGAACCGATAGCACCAGGCGAAACCTACACGCCGAATTCGCCCAATAGCTGGAGCATCAGCAGTGTAGACGAAGAGTTTGGGCTAATTTACGTTCCCATGGGCAACCAGCCACCCGACCAGTGGGGTGGTAACCGCAGCCCTGAAGTCGAGAAATATTCCACCTCGATTGTCGCACTGGAACTGGATACTGGCCGGGTTCGCTGGCACTACCAAACCGTTCATCACGACTTGTGGGATTACGATGTACCCTCGCAACCCAGCTTGCTGGACCTGACGGTTAACGGCGAAACCGTGCCCGCACTGGTTCAACCCACCAAACAAGGTGAACTGTTTGTGCTGAACCGGCTTACCGGCGAACCTATTTTGCCGATTAAAGAAGAACCCGCCCCCCAAGGCGCCGTACCAGGCGACTTCACCGCCCCCACCCAACCTGTTTCAAAACTGTCGTTCAACCCACCAGAACTTACGGGTGCCGACATGTGGGGGGCCACCCTGTTCGACCAACTGGCCTGCCGCATCCAGTTCCATCGTTATCGTTATGATGGCCGGTTCACCCCGCCGTCGCTGGAAGGGTCTCTTATTTACCCGGGCAATTTTGGCGTATTCAATTGGGGCAGCATCGCGGTTGACCCTCAACGTCAGGTTGCTTTCACCACACCAACGTACCTTGCCTTTGTATCGCAACTTATTCCCCGTAACGACGATACCTCATTGGTGGTTAACAAAGCACCACCAGAGCACGGCTTACCCGCACTGAACGAAAACTTTGGCGCGCCCTACGCGGTTAAACTCTTTCCCTTCTTGTCGTTGCTGGGCATACCGTGCCAGGCCCCGCCATGGGGTTATGTGGCCGGCGCCGACCTGGTCACCGGCGAGATTGTCTGGAAACACAAAAACGGCACCGTTATCGACAGTTCACCGTTGCCGCTTCCCTTCAAAATGGGTGTTCCCAATCTTGGAGGCCCGCTCATGACAGCGGGCGGCGTCGCTTTCCTTTCGGGCACTATCGATAATTACGTACGCGGATACGATGTTTCTACCGGCAAACAACTGTGGGAGCAGCGCTTGCCCGCAGGTGGTCAGGCTACACCCATGAGTTTCATGGGTAAAAACGGCAAGCAGTATCTGGTGGTCGTTGCAGGCGGCCATGGTTCACTGGACACCACCGCAGGTGATGATGTCATTGCATATACGTTGCCCTAATTCTTAAAGGAGTCGGACGATGTCAGACCACCCCATTCAACAACTTGTTGACGACCATCGCTATATTCTGATGGTTGTAAATCATTTAAACAGCCTTGCGCCTGGTATTGCCGGCTCCGAACCCGTTAATGCATCCGTCCTGCGCCAAGCCGTTCAATTCATGCGGGAATTTGCCGACCACTGCCATCACGGCAAAGAGGAAGACCTGCTCTTTCCCGCACTGGTCGACGCCAATGTCCCGGAAAGCGGGTGCCCCATTGGTGGTTTAAAAGGCGAACACGTGAAAGGACGAAAACTGGTCGGCCAATTGGAAGAGGGGATTAACTTATTAGGCGAAAATGAAACACAAGCCCGTCAAACCATTTGCGAAGCCATTCGGGGCATTGCCCTTCTTTACCCCGACCACATCTGGAAAGAAGACGCCATGGTGTTCCCCATGGCGGAACGCTTATTAAGTGATGCACAAGTCAATGCGCTGAAAGTGGGCTTTGCAGAGGTCGAGCGAATCCACGCCCACCACCATCAGCACCATATGCAATTTGCCCTGAGCCTGCAAACAGCCTAATCCGCAATAACGGTTAAAATACACCCCGCCCATGCATGCAACACATGGGCTTTTTCATGTGCGAAATATGACAAAAAAAAGAAATCTCATAATTTGCACTGTTTATTTAAACGCTGTTTTCCTTAACCCAGAACAAGCCCTAATTTACCCATGAAGCTCCAAAACGTGAACGACCTGCAACAAGGTACCAAACGCAGCCGACGCGAGTTCTTCCGCTACGGACTGGCACTACTGTTTGTTGCCGGCATCATGATTTACTCTTCTCTAGGCTTGGGTATCACCGGGCAACAAGGCATCTTGCTGGTGGTTGCCGCCATGATTGGTGGTTACATGGCCATGAATATTGGTGCCAACGATGTCGCCAACAATGTCGGTCCTGCCGTGGGGTCTCAATCTATCTCCATGGGGTGGGCCATTGTCATTGCGGCCATATTCGAAATGGCCGGCGCCATCATCGCGGGGGGCGACGTCATTTCCACGGTACGCGGTGACATTATCGACATGTCGTATGTACCCGACAGCGACCATTTCATCGCACTCATGACGGCGGCGCTACTTGCCGGCGCACTCTGGCTGAACCTTGCGACCGCGTTAGGTGCCCCGGTCTCCACCACCCACTCTATTGTGGGTGCCGTTCTGGGCGCAGGCCTGGCTGCCGGTGGTTTCGCCGCCGCCAACTGGCCCGTTATGGGAAAAATCGCTGCCAGTTGGGTCATCTCACCCGTCATGGGTGGGCTCATTGCCGCCGGCTTCCTGCTATGGATTAAACGCGCTATTACCTATAAAACCGACATGGTGGAAGCCGCCCGCCGCACGGTACCAATCCTTATTGGTGTGATGGCATTTTCGTTTACCACTTACCTGATGCTGAAAGGGTTAAGCAAGGTATGGAAGGTTGATTTCTACACCGCAGCGGCCATTGGCCTTGTTATGGGCCTGGTGTTATGGCTACTCATGCGTAAGTTACTTACACGCCGGGCCAGCCAGCTGAACAACACCAAGAAGGCCATCAATTCGCTGTTTATTGTTCCCCTTATTTTTGCAGCCGCGTTGTTAAGTTTCGCCCACGGCGCCAACGATGTTGCCAATGCTATCGGCCCGTTGGCCGCCATTGCCGACACTGTTCTACGCGGCGGTGTATCCGACCAGGCCGGTATTCCATTATGGGTATTGTTAATCGGCGCATTCGGTATTGCGCTGGGTCTGGCCTTATACGGCCCCAAACTGATTCGTACCGTAGGCGGCGAAATTACCGACCTCGACCAAATGCGCGCGTTTTCAGTGGCAATGGCTGCCGCCATTACCGTTATTATCGCTTCGCAGTTAGGCTTGCCGGTCAGCTCCACCCATATTGCCATTGGTGGCATTTTTGGCGTGGGCTTCCTGCGTGAACGTTTGAAATCTAACTACTCACGCATGCTGGAAGAAATAAAGCACCACCACTCCGGTGCCGACAAGGAAATTGTTGAAGCCTTCCTCGACCGCTTTGCGGCCGCCGACGTCGCCACCAAACAAACCATGCTGAAAGAGCTGAAAGCCCATGAAGCCGACATTGAACTGAGCAAAAAAGAATATAAGAAGATTCGAAAGGTTTACAAAAACGAACTGGTGAAGCGTACTGCCGTTACCAAGATCGTAGCTGCCTGGATTATTACCGTGCCCGCATCGGCACTACTTGCCGCTATTATTTACTGGTTGATGGCGTCGTTGTTGTAATAGGCGTTTAACTATTTGGGGGTGTCGAGGTTTTCCGCAAAGGACGCTTTGCCAGTTGCTGTTCCACCAACACCTCAAACGGTTTTAAAACCGGCAAGAAATCACGCTCGGGCTCCCAAACTTCCAAGGTGCGCACAATTGCTTCGATGGTCGCGACGGCTTCGGGTTTTGGCGCTTTGCGAATGCGATAACGCGAAGGGTTACCCGGCCCCAACTTAACGCGCGGCAAACTTTCAAGCTCCGGGTTTGCATAAAGAATCTTACCGGCTTTCCGCCAAGTACCGTCCGGCACTATTAATAAAGTTGGCTTGTCGGCTACGTGTTCAGCCAACGTCGGGGGCGTTTTTGCCGATTCGCCGGGAAACAACAAATACACAGATGAAAACTTTGCCAGCTCTGCGCTAAGACCAGAAAACTGTTCACCTACCCAAAGATCGCAATTCTTCAGGCTTAATGCAGCCAGGCGGCCGGTATTAAACGGGTGTCGATCTTCCTCCGGATGCTGCAAAATAAGAACCCGCGTGGTGCTGGTTACCTTTGTAATGTACTGGCAAACGCAGTACGGTTCGGGACGCCGACATTGTGGGCAATTGATGCGAAACATAAACGTTATTTTAATTGGCTATTCACAACCTCACGGGCCTCTTGCATGAAAGCCTCAAGCAGGTCTTGTGCCGGCAGGCTTAGGGGCGCGTCGCTGCGCGAGACCGCATAAATTGTGGTGATGGGCAAAGGGTCTTCAATCGGTAAAGACACCAGACCTGCCCGGCGGCCGTGACGGCTAAGAAAACTGCGCGGCATAATGCCAATGACGTCTTGTGTAGGCATCAGGCTGAGCAGAGAAAAAAAAGATTCACACTCAAGGGGCACCTTGGGTGGTGGCATGCCGCGCTCTTCCAGGTGCAGATGCTGGGGGTCACCCGGCCCACGCGCCGGCCCAACCAGTATCCATGAAGCATCAGACAAATCCTTCAATTTACGCACCTTGGCCAGTGGGTGACCTCGTCTTGCTCCGATCACCTCCTGGCTGTGAAACAGCACCTGACAAAGCAGGTCAGCCCCAACCCCGGTTGCCGGTACCGGCCCTAAGACAAAATCCAAATCACCACGCCGCAGCTGATGCAAAGCTTGCGGATACAGTACATCGCGGATGCAAACCCTGGCATGGGGCCAGCGCCTGCGAATGCGCGCTACCGCCCCCGGCGAAAAAAGCACCGCCACCGCAGGTGATAACCCAACCGTAACCCGACCGGTTGTATTCCCCAGGTGTGAGGAAACGTCTTCATGCGCGCGTGCCACTTCCCGTATAACGGTGACCGCCCGGGCGGCCAGAAGCTCGCCAACCTGCGTCAGCCGAACCCCTTTGGCGCTGCGCTGCACTAACGCGGCACCAAACTCTTCTTCCAGTCGGCGTAGTGACTTGCTTAAAGCAGGTTGAGTGATGTTCAGCACTTCCGCCGCAGCCCGAAGACTACCCTGCTCGGCCAGGGTAACCAACAGTTCAAGTTGCTGTAGACGCATACGTTAACTCCATTCGAGCGATAACCAATGGTAATCGACATGAAAAGAAAGCACTACTCGAATAAATGACGGCTCCCTAGAATTGGTTTACAGAATTATTAATCCCCATGACACAAGTATCAGGAGGAGACATGAGTAAGCGCAAAGTGAAGAACATCCTCTTCATTATGTGTGACCAACTGCGCGCCGATTATCTGTCGTGCTTTGGCCACCCCACTTTGAAAACCCCCAATCTCGACGCACTGGCCGCGAAAGGCGTTTTATTTGAGCGTGCCTATGTGCAATCGCCGGTCTGCGGCCCATCCCGCATGAGCTATTACACCGGCCGGTATGTTCATTCACACGGTGCCAGCTGGAATTTTGTTCCGCTCAAAGTCGGCGAAATGACCATAGGTGATCACCTGCGTCCACTTGGCGTGCAGTCGGCCATTGTGGGTAAAACCCACATGAGGGCCGACCTTTCCGGCATGGCCAGATTGGGCATTGACCCGAACTCGAAAATCGGACGCCGTATTGGCGAATGTGGTTTCGACCCCTACGAGCGAGACGACGGTATTCACCCCTATTCGGGTCATGACCCCGAACCTGCCTATAACCAATATTTAAGGGAGCAGGGTTTTGAAGGTGATAACCCCTGGGAAGAGTGGGCAAATGCAACCGTCGATGATGAAGGGAATATTCGATCGGGCTGGTTTCTGAAATATTCAAACAAGGCGGCCCGCATACCCGACGAACACTCGGAAACGCCCTACATTACCCGCCGCGCCATGGACTTTATCAACGAAGCCGGTAATCAGCCGTGGTGCATGCACTTGTCTTACATCAAGCCCCATTGGCCTTATATTGCACCCGAGCCTTATGCCGGCATGTTCAAGCCGTCGGATGCCTTGCCGGTGGTGCGATCGGAAGAAGAAAAACACAACCCTCACCCCGTTTATGAAGCCATGATGCATCATCGCGTTTCACAGACATTCTCGCGCGACGAGGTACGCGAAACGGTGCTCTGCGGTTACATGGGCCTCATTAAACAAATCGACGACCAGTTGGGTCTGCTGTTCTCATTCATGGAAGAGCGCGACCTGATGGACAACACCATGATCGTCTTCACCTCAGACCATGGCGATTACATGGGCGACCATTGGATGGGTGAAAAAGACCTTTTCCACGAACCGGTGATCCGCGTGCCGCTGATTGTGTACGACCCGGACCCCAGGGCCGATTGCACCCGCAACACACGCAACAAAGCACTGGTTGAGGCGGTAGATTTGGCCCCCACTTTTCTTGATGCTTACGGCGGCCCCGCCGTGCCCCACATTATGGATGGACGTTCTTTGCGCCCCCTGCTTTTTGGCGAGCAACCGAAAGACTGGCGCCAGACAGTCATTTGCGAGTACGACTACGCCTTCCAGGATTCTCGTATTGAACTGAACACGAAGGCGCGCCAGGCCTGGATGCGCATGATTTTTGATGGGCGTTGGAAGTACGTCTTGTTTGAAAACTATCGTCCGATGCTTTTTGACCTGCAAAAGGATCCCAACGAATTTCATGATTTGGGTGAGTCTCAAGAACACGAACACATTGAAGCGCGTGCGCGGCTTCACGAAGCGCTGTTCCAGTGGGCCAGGGCGCCGCGTCAACGCGTCACCGTTACCGACGATGCGATCGAGTCGGTCGAGGTGCAGCCACGCATTTCAGAAGGGGGCATCTTGATTGGTTACTGGGACGAGGAAGAGTTGGCAACGGCTCGACAAGGATTCAAGCCCAGATTTGCTTCCACCAACCCCTTAGTGAAATCCACTTTAGACCGCCTAACGGCGTAACCAGGAGCCATTCATCATGACTGAGACTTCATCCACCACCCTTGAACTCCCCGATATCACCCCGGCCAATGTTGGCCTGGATGGTGTGGCGTGGAATGTGATGGGACAAGTTTATGTCCCTAAACAAGTAAGTGAAGAGAGCATCGCGTGGCATGCAACGTTTCCCATTGAAACGTTTGTTCCACCGCATACACACCCGTTTCAGGACGAATATATTTTTGTTATTGACGGCCGTATCGACCTGCTGCTGGACGGCAAAAAAAGAACCGCCTCCAGTGGCGACCTGGTGCGCATGCCGCGAGGCTTGCCCCATGCCTTCTTTAATAACTCAGGTGAAGCCGTCACAGCCCTGTTCTGGGCCGCCCCGGCCGGAAAACTACTAGAGCTTTATCAGCGTTTGCACAACGTCACCAACCCGGCAGAGGCGACTCGAATCGCGCGTGACTACGACGTTATTTTCGCGCCGCCGGTATCGTCGGCTTCCACAACAAGAGCAGAGCCCAAACCTGCCGCATAACTGCCCAAGCAGTTTCAAAATATACAAACACCAAAGGAGACAAATCATGAATATCAAGAACTTGCTGGGTGCTGGCGTACTGGCACTCGCGGCTGTCGGAACGGCCGCTCAAGCGGAAACCAAACTACTGTTTAATATGTTCATGGCACCGCAAGACCCATTCAACACCCTGGTGTTGAAACCTTGGGCGGAGGACGTCATCAAGGCAACCGATGGGCGTGTCAAAATTGATTTCGCCCCGGCCAGTATGGCCTCACCCCAGGCGCAGATGGATGCGGTTGAAAAAGGGGTTTTTGACGGCGCCTACATGTACCACGGCTTTCTGCAAGGCAGGGTAAAGCTTTCCCAAATCGCGCATCTACCATTCATTAACGTCAACGCAAAGGGCAGTTCCATTGCCCTATGGCGCACCTACGAGAAATACTTCGCCGACGCCAACGAATATAAAGACGTTCAGTTGCTGTCGCTTTTCACCTTTCCGGGTGGGCCCATTTACGGCATGAGTGACCCCGTCAAATCCACCGCCGACCTTGACGGCATCAAAATTTATTCTGTTGCCGGTAATGTGGCCGACATGCTAACCGCAACCGGCGCAGGTGTCGTGGTTGCGCCGGCCGCCCGCAGTTACGAAATTATCTCGGGTGGCACGGTCGATGCGTTTGCAGGCTACCCGCTCTATAGCGCTACCGCGTTTCACACCGCCCAGTACGCCAAAGCCGTTACCGACATACCGGGGCAAATGTCGGCGCCCAGCTTTGCGCTGTTCGTCAACAAAAAACGCTGGCAAGCCATTTCCGAGGCCGATCGAAAGATCGTCATGGATTTATCCGGCGAGGCTTTTGCCGCTCGCCTGGAAGCCATTGATCAGCTTGAAGCCAAATTACGCAAAGATGTTGCAGACCAAGGCATACCGTTCATCGAGGCAGACGAAAGTTTGATGACTGCTTTTCGTACTTACGGCAAGAAGTTGCGCGGTGACTGGATAACGACAGCCGCTGAGTTGGACGTCGACGGTGAGGCTGCACTTAAGTTCTACGAGCAGGAAGCCAAAGCGAACGCGCAGTAAACCAACCGGACACGACCATGACTACAAGAGCATTTGGTTTCAGCTATTTTGCTCGCGTATTGGGTTACGTCAGTGCATTGCCTTTGGCATTAATTGTTGTGCTGACGTTCTCCGACGTATTTGCCCGTTACGTTTTCGCTCATCCTATTCCGGGTGCTTCGGAAATTATCCAGTTCGCGATGGCAATGGCCATTTTTACAGCCCTGCCGCTGGTTACCCAGGCCGGCGGCCACATAACCGTTGATCTTTTTACCAGTGGTGTCAGCAACCGCAGGAAAGCCTGTTTGCAAGTGCCGGCTGAACTGCTTAGTGGCGTTGCACTGGCCGTTATAGCCTGGCGATTGTGGGTACAGGCCGGTGAATACGCAGGAAACAACACCGCAACAATCGTACTCGACTTAAACATGGCGCCTCTGGCCTATGCAATGTCGATTTTCTCGGCGGTGTCCGTTGTCGTTGCCGGCGTGCGCACCATTGAAGCCATGCGGGCCGTCGCAACGCCAACGGAGGTCCCCCAATGATTGCATCTCTGATTGGCTTCGGCATCCTGTTTTTGTTGGCCTTCGCGGGGGTACCGCTTGCTTTCGCAATGTTAATCGTTGGCACGATTGGCTTTGCGCTGCTGCGCGGCAGCTTCGAGTCGGCTTATTCCATGCTGGCACAACAGGTTGTCGATGCATCTGCCAACGACGGCATGGCGGTTCTGCCCATGTTTATTTTAATGGGCTTATTCGTGCACAAGTCAGACCTGTCGGAAGATTTGTACAAAGCGGCCAATGCCTGGCTAGGTCATCTTCGTGGCGGTTTGGCGCATGCAACGGTTGCAGCGTGCGCGATATTTGCTGCGATCTCGGGCAGCTCTATTGCCACGGCCGCCACCATGAGCAAAGTTGCTATTCCTCCCATGCGCCGCCTGGGCTACCACGATGCGCTGTCGTGCGGCTCCGTCGCTTCGGCGGGCGTGCTTGGCGTTTTAATACCGCCCTCTGTGCCGTTGGTGGTTTACGGACTGTTAACCAACACCGACATTCGACAATTGTTTATTGCCGCCATTGTGCCAGGCCTGATGCTGGCTCTGCTGTTCGTTATTGCGGTTGTAGGCGTTGTTACGCTGCGTCCTGAATGGGGCCCCACCGGAGAGCGCAAAAGCTGGCAAGAACGGTTCGCGTCGTTGAAAAGTGTGTGGATGGTTCTTGTGTTGTTCGTCGCTATTATTGGTGGTTTGTACGCCGGAATTTTCACGGCAACCGAATCTGCCGGTATCGGGGCAAGCGGCGCCTTATTAATCGGCGTGCTCAGACGCAAAATGACCTGGCCGACCCTGTTCGAATGCCTGAAAGACACGGCCCGTACCACCGCAATGATCTTCACCATTGTGTTCGGTGCATTCGTGTTCGCAAATTTCATCACGTTATCCGGCCTTACTGCAGCATTGATCGACATGCTTCAGCAACAGAATATGGGTACGCTTGGATTGCTGTTGATGATGATGGTGATCTACCTGATATTGGGTGCGCTAATGGAAAGTCTGAGCTTGTTGATTCTGACTGCACCCATTTTTCATGCCATTGCAACGTCTGTCGGCATCCACCCGATTTGGTTTGGTATTTTTGTGGTGATGATGATTGAAATCGGCCTGTTAACACCCCCGGTCGGCATGAATGTTTTCACGGTGAAAACGATGAACCCGGATGTTCCGATTCGCACGATTTTCAAAGGCAGCATGCCTTTCGTAGCGGCAAATATGGTGGGGGTTGGCGTATTTATTGCATTCCCGATTATCGGCGTGTTTCTACTGCGCTGGTTTTAGGGTAGGTTTCACCATTTAAAAAATCAGGCATCGCGTACATACGTTGCCCATTCGCAAACACCTGAGTGGGGATACCCTCGCCTTTTGCACCGTGGCAACCAGCACATGCAGAGGCATAAGTGAAGCGCCCGACAGTGCGATCAGACTGGTCCGCGTCGGGTGATGTACCGTTACTTGGCGCGGAGGCACCCGGTAACGGCTGCGGTGCCGGCGCCGCCGGGGCAATCTTGCCATTAGGCCCGGTTAACAAGTACGTAGCAATAGCTTCAATGTCGGTCGACTGCATGGCGCTGGTAGAAAAATGCACCACGGTATACATATCGGCATAGGCCGTACCCTGAGGCGCCATGCCGGTACTTAAATACTGGCTTAATGTCGCCACGTTAAAACCGCGTTCACTTAATGCTTGCGCAGTAATATCGGGGCGCTTCAATACCGACCATTCACTAAGCAATGGATGTATTACAACCGTCACTTGAATGAGCGGGTGTACCAGATGCCGCGCATCTTCCCGGAAGCGCGGGCGGAGAATTTGGTGATTCAGGCTACAGGGGTCGGCGCAAAGTCCTTCTCGGTCCTCATATCTGATAAGTTGCCCTGTTTGGACAACATTGAAAAGGGCCAGTGTTTCCCGCTGTACCTCTATGACGAAGCCGCCCAGCAATCCGAAGCAGCTGACCTATTTACTAAACAGGGTGCCGCCTCCACCAAAGGGCTGCGCCGCCGTGATGCCATCACCGGCAAAGGTTTAGCACACTTCCAGGAAGCCCATCCCAACGAGCAAATCAGCAAGGAAGATCTCTTCTACTACGTCTACGGGCTACTGCACTCGGAAGACTACCGCGAGAAATACTCCGACAACCTTTCCAAAGAACTGCCGCGCATTCCCCGCGTCAAAACCGCGACTGACTTCTGGGCGTTCAGCAAAGCTGGCCGTGCGCTGGCTGACCTTCATCTGAACTACGAAACCGTGGACATGTACCCGGCCACCATTGTCGGCAATCCTTCAACCGACGATGACTACCGCGTCGAAAAGAAGAAGTACGGGGCGGAGAAAGACCGGACCACACTGCACTACAACAGCAAGATCACCATCAAGGGCATCCCGCTGGAAGCCTATGAATACGTCGTGAATGGTAAGCCGGCACTGGATTGGGTGGTGGAACGTCAGGCAGTCACAACCCACAAGGCTAGTGGCATCATCAACGATGCCAACGACTGGGCTATCGAAACGATGCACAACCCTAAGTATCCTCTCGAACTCTTCCTGCGCGAGATTACGGTCAGCCTCGAAACAATGAAAATCGTGCGATCACTGCCGAGCCTCGTGCTGCTGGACTCATAAGGATGTCGCCAGGACGAATATCCGTAGCGGGGTTGAAACGGCGCTGGCGGCGACGTTAACAAAATGGAAATGCTCTCACGCCGTGCGTATGGGTATTGACTGCCAGTGGCCACCATCTTGGCGATGTAAGGTTTGCTAGTCACATCCTCCCACTTTTGATTGACAAGGATATTTGACCTCGCTTCGTTAACGACAAGTTAGATTGTCGTTAACCTTTAGGACAATTTGAGAAACAACGGGCTTTGAAGTGCATGGATGATACATAAACGCTGTTGTTCATCAAATTACTAAATTTATTGCTGACAATTAATTTTGATATTAAAATTAATTAAATTATTCACAACAAAACTAGCGCAAACGCCATGCAAGCTCAAGCCTCGGGACTCAACCTCGACAACGCTGTGAACTATCACTACGGCGAGTTCCCTCCAAATTCTATCAACTATGCATCTTTAGTTGCTCAACTGGTCAGTGCCACCGATGCCCTAGCCAGGTACGACCAAATGCTAAAGAACATGCACAACAGTGAGATTCTACTGGCTCCGCTGCGGAACCAAGAGGCAGTCATTTCATCCCGAATGGAAGGCACAGTAAGCACAATGGATGAGATTTTAAAGTACGAGGCTGATTTCGAAGCTGAGGGAGTTGGGGCGCCTAACGCTAGGTCAGAGGTCGTCGAAACATTCTTATATCAGCGTGCGCTGAAAGGGGCCCAGCAAGCAATTGAATCTGGGCAACCCTTAAGTCAACAATTAATCAGAATGGCCCATCAAACATTGTTGTCTTGGGGCCGGGGAGCAACCAAATCGCCAGGTCAATTCAAGACAGAACAGAACTACCTTGCCGACCGTCAGAAAAAGAACATTCTGTTCGTTCCAATCAGCCCGGAACGGCTACAAGACGGCATGGATTTATTGTTCGATTATATTGAGAACAGTAAGGATGTGCCCCTGATAAAAGCAGCTTTATCGCATGTCGAGTTTGAAGCCCTCCACCCTTTCAAGGATGGAAACGGCCGTATAGGACGCATGATTATCACCCTACTTCTGTGGCGCTCGGAAGTTATATCCGCGCCACATTTCTACATTAGTGGTTTCCTGGAAGAGCATAAAGACGAGTATATAGACAGGCTACGGGATGTATCGAAGAGCGGAGAGTGGACCGGGTGGTGCGCATTCTTTCTTGAAGCGGTTGAGAAGCAAGCCTACAGAAACCTGGAGATCTCCGAGAACATACGCACTCTCTACGAAACTATGAAACAGGAGTTCAGTGAGGTACTTGCATCGAAGTGGAGCGTCAATGCCCTAGACTTCGTTTTCACAAACCCAGTATTTCGAAACAGCCGATTCACCCGAACAAGCGGTATACCTTCGGCCACTGCCGCGCGGTTTACTCGGGTACTAGTGGAGAAAAATCTTCTTAGCGTCATTGAGGAACCAGCTGGGCGCCGCCCGGCCCTGTATGCATTCGAGCCATTACTCAAACTGGTACGCGTGTAGGTACGATAAAAAAGCCCTTGGTTCCTAAAAACCAAGGGCTTATATCCTGGCGGACAGAGGGGGATTCGAACCCCCGATACGCTTTGAACGTATACACGCTTTCCAGGCGTGCGCCTTCAACCACTCGGCCACCTGTCCTTTTTCACTATCAACCACCAAAGTGAAGTCCGCCATTCTAACAGAAAAATGACTTCTGCTGCATCAGCCGGCCTTCTGAACGCTTAACATCCGCTCAACATAACGGGCAATGGTATCCACTTCCAGGTTCACCGAATAGCCCGGTTTCAGGTGCTTTAACGTGGTGACCTGCACCGTATGCGGAATTAAATTAATACTAATCCGGCATCCGCCTTGGGCGTCGTCTTGCACGCTGTTCACCGTTAAGCTCACGCCGTTAACGGTAATTGAACCTTTATAGGCCAAATACTTTGCCAGGTGCGGGGGCACGTCAATGCGCAAATCCCACGACTCGCCCACCGGGGAAAACTTTGCCACAGTACCCAGGCCGTCTACATGGCCGGACACCAGGTGGCCGTCCAACGAATCGCCCACGCGCAAAGCGTGTTCCAGGTTCACTTCACCCGGTTTGTCCAACCCGGCTGTTTTATTCAAACTTTCACGAGACACATCCACGTCGAAGCTACTGTCGGTTAAAGACACCACCGTCATGCACGCGCCTTGAATGGCAATGGAATCGCCCAGCTTGGTTTCTTTCAACGGTAAGTCACCGGCGGAAATAGTTAGCCGCACACCCGCATTTTCATTACCTTCCTGCAACGGGGTTACCTGGGTAATGGCCCCAACAGCGGCCACAATGCCTGTAAACATAACTACTCCTGTTACCTGCTAACGAAACGGTGTCGTTAGCTTTACGGTTAATCTAAGTTTGTGGAACTTGGGAAACGCTATGCACCAAGGCCTGCCAGTGCCCCTGGTGCCGCAAACGCAGGCGGATGTCGTCACCCAACGCCGCCTGCTCTACAAACCGGAAATCATCTTGATCGGCTAACGATTGACGCATGGGAATGGTAAACATCCCGCGCCCAGCTCCCAGAATTTTTGGGGCCATATACACCAGCAACTCATCGGCCAGCCCGGCTTCCAGCAACGCACCATGCAAACTGGCACCGCCTTCCACATGCACTTCATTCACGTCGTTATGCCCCATCCATTGCAGCACCGCGGCCAAATCAACACGGCCGTCACGCTCGGGCATCACAACTGTTTGCACTTGCCGCTCGGCTAAACGTTGCGCCTTGTCGGCATCGTGGTGACACGTAAAAATCCAGGTGGGTGAACCGTTTAGAATACGTGCCGTTTCAGGTATTTCGAAACGGGTGTCCACAACGGCACGGATGGGTTGACGTGGGGTTTCAACATCGCGCACCGTCATTTGCGGGTCGTCGGCCAGCACGGTGCGCAAGCCGGTTAACACCACGCTGCTTCGCGCACGCCAATGGTGGCCGTCGGCCCGTGCCTGCGGCCCGGTAATCCATTGCGACAGCCCGTTGGCCAAAGCAATTTGCCCGTCTATCGAAACGGCCGACTTCAACCATACCCAAGGCCTGTTGCGCGTCATGCGCGACACAAACCCTGGGTTCACCTCAAGCGCCTGTTCTGCGCATATAGGCGCTTGCACCTGTATGCCCGCTTCACGCAAGCGACCAAAGCCCTGCCCTGCCACCAGCGGGTTGGGATCCGGCATAGCCACGACCACGCGCGCCGGCTGAGCCTGAACGAGCGCATCCACACAAGGCGGGGTACGACCATAATGACTGCAGGGTTCCAGCGTAACGTAAATGGTGGTACCGGCCACGTTGTGCCCGCGTGTTTGAGCCTGACGCAACGCCATGACCTCGGCATGGGGCCCACCGGCCTGCTGCGTCACACCCGCAGCAAGCAGTTGGTTGTCTTTAACAATTAAACACGCCACACGGGGGTTGGGGGCGGTTAAGTACAACACCTCACGACTTAGCTCAATAGCCAGCAGCATCCAATAGGCGTCGTCGGCGCCGGGGGGGGCCTGATGTTCGGTAAGGGAAGGCTCAACCATAGTGCAAGACGGTACCGGAATTAGCCTTTGATTTCATCAATGGCTTTTACGAATTCGTTAATGTCTTCAAAGCTCTTGTACACCGACGCAAAACGCACGTAAGCAACCTGGTCCAATTTAATTAGTTCATTCATGACCAGTTCACCCAGGAAACCCGAGGGTACTTCACGCTTGCCGCTGGTGAGCAAAGATTCTTCAATACGGGCTACCGCTGCATCAACCTCTTCGGTGCTAACCGGCCGTTTGCGTAAAGCCAGCTTCAAGCTGGCCCGCAACTTTTCAATATCGAATTCCGACCTTGTACCGTTGCGTTTCACCACGGCCGGCATGGTGAGCTCCACCCGCTCATAAGTGGTAAAACGACGGTCACAGGCCGAACAACGGCGACGCCGACGGATGGTGTCGCCTTCTTCCGAAACACGGGAGTCAATAACCTGTGTGTCGGCGCTGTGACAGAACGGGCATTTCATGGTGTGTAACGGCTTGCCCTACCCGCAACAAGCCGACCTTTCCTTGATAAGGTTTAACGATAAACCGGCAAACGCGCAGTAAGCTCGTTCACACGGGCACGTACGTCGGAAATAACGGTTTCATTTTCGGGGTTGTCGAGCACATCGGCAATTAAATGGCCGGTGAGTTCGGCTTCGGCTTCTTTGAAACCACGGGTGGTCATCGCCGGTGTGCCCAGACGAACACCGCTGGTCACAAAAGGTTTTTCCGGATCGTTCGGAATGGCATTCTTGTTAACCGTAATATGCGCTTCGCCCAAAGCTGCCTCAGCCAGTTTGCCGGTAATGCCTTTGGCACGCAAATCAACCAGCATGACATGACTTTCGGTACGGCCGGACACAATACGCAGACCACGTTCCACCAGGGTTTTCGCCAGCACATCGGCGTTTTTCACAACCTGGGCGGCATACGTTTTGAATTCCGGTTGCAAGGCTTCCTGGAAAGCCACTGCCTTACCGGCAATAACGTGCATCAGCGGGCCGCCTTGAATGCCGGGGAAAATGGCCGAATTGATGATTTTTTCGTACTCGGCCTTCATCATAATGACGCCGCCACGAGGACCGCGCAGCGATTTATGCGTGGTTGAGGTGACGAAGTCGGCATGAGGGCACGGGTTGGGATACGCGCCACCGGCCACCAAACCGGCGTAATGGGCAATGTCGACCATGAACAAAGCGCCGTTGTCGTGTGCGATACGCGCCATGCGCTCGAAATCGATACGCAAAGCATAAGCCGACGCGCCACCAACCAGCAACTTGGGTTTATGTTCTTTGGCCAGCGCTTCCAGCTTGTCGTAGTCGATTTCCTCTTTTTCATTCAAACCATAAGGAATGAAGTTATACAGCTTGCCCGACGCATTCACCGGTGAACCATGGGTTAGGTGACCCCCTTCCGCCAAATTCATACCCAGCACGGTATCACCGGGTTTAAGCACCGCCATGTACACACCCTGGTTGGCCTGCGAGCCGGAGTTGGGCTGTACGTTTGCCGCTTCCGCACCGAACAGCGCTTTCAGCCGGTCGATGGCCATTTGCTCCACGATGTCAACATACTCGCAACCGCCGTAATAGCGCTTGCCCGGGTAACCCTCAGCATATTTATTGGTCAGCTGCGAACCCTGCGCCTGCATGACGGCCGGGCTGGTGTAGTTCTCGGAAGCGATCAGCTCGATATGCTGTTCCTGACGAACATTCTCTTTTTGAATCGCGGCCCACAAATCGGGGTCAACTTGATCAAGCGTACGGGAGCGGTCAAACATGAATCAATCCTAAAGGCGCGCAATAAATTGCGATCAGTAAAAGCCGAAATTGTACCGTGGTTTGGCTTTAAGCCGCCGCCTCACGTAACTTCGGGTTAAGGCTGTACAGACCTGTCGTGCTGGCTTTGCCAAGCACATGGCCCTCAATGGCCTGCAGAACGTCGGGACCGGTAAAAGCGTTATCAACCGGAACGGTTTCGATATCCAGCGCGTACACGGTAAAAACATAACGATGCACAATAGCATCGTTCCAGGGCGGGCAAGGGCCGTCGTAACCAAAGTAGTCGCCATTCATGTCACGGTCTTCCGCGAACCATTGCGTGTAGTTATTGGTACCCTGACGTGTATTGTTCGGCGCCACGGGGCCGCCTTTACCGCGCGGTGTAATGCTGTCGCAATACTCCCCCTCTTTAATCTCGCGCACGTTCGAAGCAATATCCACCAACACCCAATGGTAGAAATCAACGCGCGGCAAATCGGCCGGCACTTCGCGGCCTTCCTGATTGACGTCGTCGGGTTTGCTGGGTACGTCGGGGTCGTGACAAATTAAAACAAAAGAACGCGTACCTTCAGGTACATCGGCCCACGCCAACTGCGGATTAACATTGTCGGACAGCGCAATGGGGGCGTTGCTATCGACCTTGCAAAAGGCGTAACGCTCGGGAATCCACTTTTGATCGGCAAATGATGTGCTGCTCAGTTTCATGCAAACCTCCTTGCTTTTGTACCTTGCTTCAGATTAAGCCAGGGTAACGCGTGCGAACTTGCGCTTACCTACTTGAATAACATATGTGCCGGCGCTCAGTTGTAAGGCTTTGTCGTCCACGCGGCTACCGTCAACCTTCACGCCGCCTTGCTCAACATTGCGCTGGGCCTCCGACCCCGATGCCACCAAACCAGCTTCACGCAATACCTTCAAAATACCTTTGGGCGCCCCATCCAGACCCACCTCCGGCATATCGTCGGGTATGACGCCGTCTCGAAAGCGCGCCTCGAAGCGGGCGAGCGCTTCGTGTGCATCCGTTTGCGTGTGAAAGCGGGTCACAATTTCCTGCGCCAGCATCACCTTTATATTGCGCGGATTGGCGCCTTCTTCAACCTGTTTTTGCAACAAACTGATTTCGTCTTCAGAGCGGAAAGACAATAATTCAAAATAACGCCACATAAGGGTGTCGGAAATCGACATAAGCTTGCCGAACATGGAGTCGGGTGATTCAGAAATACCAATGTAATTCCCTTTGGATTTCGACATCTTGTCGACACCATCGGTTCCTTCCAGCAAAGGCATGGTGAGAATGCATTGGGCCTCTTGCCCATACTCTTTCTGCAACTCGCGACCCACCAACAGGTTGAACTTCTGATCGGTGCCCCCCAATTCCAGATCGGCCTTCAACGCCACCGAATCATAGCCCTGCATCAGCGGGTACAAAAATTCGTGCACGGAAATGGGAATACCCGATTTGAACCGCCGGGTGAAGTCTTCCCGTTCCATCATCCGGGCTACGGTATAGCGCGAGGCAAGCTGAATCATGCCGCGCGCACCCAACGGATCGCACCATTCAGAGTTGTAGCGAACTTCCGTGCGCTCCGGGTCCAGCACCAGGCTGGCCTGGGCGTAATAAGTTTGGGCGTTTTCCTGAATTTGCTCGGCCGTTAGAGGCGGGCGGGTGGCATTGCGACCACTGGGATCGCCAATCATGGACGTAAAGTCGCCAATGAGAAAAATAACGGTGTGCCCCAAGTCTTGCAACTGGCGAAGTTTATTCAAGACCACTGTATGGCCCAGGTGAATATCAGGTGCGGTGGGGTCCAAACCTAACTTGATCCGTAATGGCTGGCCCGTTTCACGACTGCGTGCCAATTTTTTTACAAATTCGCTTTCTACCAACAACTCATCGCATCCTCGCTTAACTACGCGCAAATCTTCTTCTAATTCAGGGGATAAAGTGACTTCTGTGGATGACATGACGTTACCGTAAAAAAATTTGCAAAAAAATACTCGAAAAAAGCAAGTGAATGCGATAGCATATCGTGTTAATACAACACGCATCCGTTGCAAACCCACCACGCTCTTTCCATTGCTGGCCAAGCACCCAGTTGAGGCTCTGTTGCGAGCCCCCTATTTTCTTGGCCCGCACGCTTTCTTGCAGGGTTTGCAAACTGCATTAATACCTATTTTAAGCTTTGATTCGCGCAACTTGCGCTGGAACAAACCTTACCTGAAGCCGAATATGCCCAGAAAGCACGCAGACAAACCCACGCATCATTACATTACCGGTGGCCTTGTGCTTGTAGCACTAGGCCTTTTTGCCGCCGCCGGGGCACTGGCCGTCGTGAAGCCTATCAGCGAATCAACGCCGCCAGTATATCAAGCCCGCGAAACGCTCAGCCTTCCCTCCCCTTTCCCTGAACCCGGCCAAATTGCCAATTCAGCGCCTTTTATCGATGAAACACGCATTCAACCGGGCGATACCTTGGCTGCTTTATTGCAACGCCTGAATGTTCAGGAAGCCAATCTGCAGCAGTTCCTTATCCAGAACAAAGATGCTCGCTCTATTTACAAGTTGTATCCCGGGCGTACGGTACAGGCTGCGCTGAATGCCGATGGCAGCATGAAATGGCTGCGCTATTACCATACCCCAGGCACCAAAGACAACGGGGAATTCGTTTCAAAATGGCTGGAAATCCGCCCCGACAACGACAACGGCTTTGTGGCCCTTGAGCTGGCGGAAGCCACCGAAACCCAAATGCGAATTGCGGAAGGGGAAATTGTTTCATCGCTGTTTGGCGCAACCGATGCGGCCGACATCCCCGATGCCATCACATTCCAAATGGCCGAAATTCTGGGCAGCAAAATCGACTTTATTCGCGACCTGCGTAAAGGCGATCGTTTCCGTCTGGTGTATGAAACCCATTCCCATCAAGGCAAGGAAGTGGGTTCCGGCCGTATTTTGGCGCTGGAGTTCAACAACGGCAAAAAAACCTATGACGCCATTTGGTTCGAACCCGAAAATGGCTCGGGCGGCTATTATGATTTCGACGGCAAAAGCCTGAAAGGCGCGTTCTTGCGCAACGCACTGAAGTTTTCACGCGTCAGTTCCAATTTCGGCAAGCGACGCCACCCCATTCACGGTAGCTGGCGCAGCCACAATGGGGTCGATTACGCCGCGCCCACCGGAACCCCCATTCATGCCACCGCCGACGGCGTTGTGCAGTTTGCCGGCAAACAGCGCGGCTTTGGCAACATTATTATTCTGAAGCACAAAAACAATATCACAACGTATTACGCCCACCAGCACCGTATTGCCAAAGGCATTCGCAAGGGTACACGTGTTGAACAAGGCCAACTAATTGGCTATGTAGGTTCAACGGGTTGGGCCACCGGGCCGCACCTTCACTACGAGTTTCGTGTGAACGGCAAACCGGTTGATCCCTTATCCATCGACCTTCCCGTTGCTGAAGCACTTACCAAAACTCAAATGGCGGCTTTCCAGTCGACCCTGGATAACTATCGCAACCACTTCACTTTACTGGCCGCACTGCAAGACGCAGGCCAAAGCGGTATCGACAGCGAAATGCAGGTTGCCCAAGCTGGAAATAACTAAGGTTTGAAACCAGTGGCCGGGCATTTGTATATTGGCCTAATGTCCGGCACCAGCACCGACGGCGTCGATGCGGTGCTGGCGGATTTCGCCACCCCCTCCCAACCCAAGCTCATCAAAGCAGTTGCGCTGGCCATGCCGCCCAGCCTTCGCACCACACTGCTTGCGCTTAACTCCCCCGGAGACAATGAATTGCATCGGGCGGCTGAAGCAAGCCTGGCGTTAGCAAAGCTTTACCACACCGCGTGCGTACAACTGTTGCAGGCGACACATTTCACCGCAACCGACATCCGCGCAATTGGCGCCCATGGGCAAACCGTGCGACACCGACCCGACTTGGGCTTCACAATCCAGCTCAACGCTCCCGCCCATCTGGCTGAAGCAACAGATATCGATGTCATTGCCGACTTCCGCTCTCGTGATATTGCTGCGGGCGGGCATGGAGCACCACTGGTTCCCGCCTTCCATCAGGCGCTACTTTCGAATGCCACCCGACGCACAATCGTTAACCTGGGGGGCATCGCCAATATCACTCGACTACACCCGGGCAAACCCGTAACAGGCTTCGACACGGGGCCCGCCAATGTTTTAATGGACTACTGGTGTGAGCGCCATATGAAACAACCTTTCGACGCCCATGGGGCGTGGGCGGCGCAAGGCATGGTATCGAACGATCTACTTGAATATTTAATAGGTAGCGAACCGTGGTTTGCCAAAGCACCGCCGAAATCAACCGGTCGTGATTTGTTTAACGCAAATTGGCTTACCCAGCGGCTGGAAGAATGGACGGGCTCAAATAATAACGTTTCTTTGCGCCCAGTCGATGTTCAGGCCACATTGTTGGCTCTAACAGCAAAAACCGTCGCCACTTCCATTGAGTGTTACGCATCCGCCACGCAAGAGGTATTAGTGTGTGGAGGCGGCGCCTTAAATGACACGCTGATGCAGGTATTACAAGCCCAATTAAAATGCCCAGTTCGAAGCACCTCGGAACTGGGCATAGATGCGCAACATGTAGAGGCTCTGGCTTTTGCATGGCTGGCCTGGGCCTATGACACAGGCCACAAAGCCGCTTTACCCGACGTAACGGGCGCGCGGCACCCCACTATTCTGGGCTGCCGCTACTACGCTTAACGCAACCTGCCCGGCTTAAGCCGCGAACGAAGAGCCGCAGCCACAAGTTGACGTGGCATTCGGATTACGAATAACAAACTGAGCCCCTTCGAGATCGTCTTTGTAATCGATTTCAGCGCCAAACAAATACTGGAAGCTCATGGGGTCGATTAATAACTGCACGCCTTCCTTGTCGATTGCGGTGTCATCTTCGTTGATCACTTCATCGAACGTAAACCCATACTGGAAACCCGAGCACCCTCCGCCCTGCACGAAAACCCGCAATTTGAGCTCGGGGTTACCTTCTTCAGCCAACAGATCTTTTACCTTGGCCGCAGCGGCGTCGGTAAACACCAAAGGAGGAGGTGGGGTTTGCAAATCGACGGATTCAGTCACATTGCTCATTTGATACTCCAGTGCGGCGCATGCCGCGTTAATCATTCATGAACACATCATGAAGTTTCATCGGTTTCGGTTGAGGCGTCGGGGCCGGGAAAGTTAACAGACCGGGAAACCCGAACCGCCCCTTCTTCAATAATATTCAGCGTAACAGAGGTAAGACTTAAACCTTCCGGCATACTTAGCAAGCCTTCCAAACGCTGGAACTGGTCGAAGCTTACGGGAAGAGGCTGCGCAGTACTTGCCGCGACCGACGCTTCACCAGCCTGACCGGTTGCTGGGTTTAACGCTATTTTAACGCTTTCACCATTTTTTTCTCCATTAGCCACAAACTCAACATGGCCATTAAACTCACTGCCAGGCTGCGCGTTGCGCGTTAACAGTACACGATACGCCAGAAATGCACCGTTCGGTTGAATACTAAGCGCTCGAATACTCACCGAACCAGACGGCCCAGGCGGCAAGAGCTGATCATAAAAAGCCAACCGTTCGTTCGCTTTGGCCAAGTCGCCCTGAGCACGCTGAATCGATTCTTCCAGGCTACGACGTGTACTCTGCTCTACCGACAACCGGCTTTGCAATGCCTCTTTCTCGGCGGCCAACTTGGACATGTCGTAACGCAGTTGGGCAACTGTGATATCGAAATCGGTTTGAAGGTTAGCGTACTGCTTGGCAGCCTGGCCCAACTGAGTATGCTGACCCGCAGCAAAACCCAACCCCATGGCAACCACCCAAACCAGCACCCATGTGACACGCTGCCAGAACGTCGAACGTTTGGCGGACCGACGTTTCCCCGCAGCGTTTGATTGTTTGCTACCCATGCAGATTTTGACCGCCAAAAGAATAAAGAGTTCCGGCCCAACCCTGCTTAAACACGCTCTGTGCCGGCCACATTACTAAGGCAAAACAGCTACCAGGTCCAAACCGGTAGTTTCAGGCAAACCAAACATCAGGTTCATATTCTGAACCGCCTGCCCGGATGCCCCTTTCACAAGGTTATCCTGCACGACCAAAATAATAAGCTGACCCGGGTTAGGACGCTGCAGCGCAATTCGAAGCTGGTTTGAAGCGCGCACCGAACGCGTTTCCGGCGCGCTACCGGCCGGCATGACATCAACAAAGGGCTCACCGGCATAATGTTGCTCGTACAAAGCCTGGAAGTCTGTGCTCTGGGCGTCGGGCTGCACACGCACGTAAATTGTTGAAAACATGCCCCGAATCATGGGCACCAGATGCGGCTGAAAAGTAAGCTGCACTGCGCCCCCGGCAATCCCTTCAAGCTGCTCGGTGATTTCAGGGTGATGACGATGCCCGCCTACGCCGTATGCCTTGAAATTATCACTGGCTTCGGAAAACAGGGTAGGCACAGACGCCTTGCGCCCCGCACCAGACACCCCCGATTTGCAATCGGCAATAATGTAGGAAGGGTCGATTAAACCCTGCCGGCGCAACAATGGCAACAGCCCGAGCACTACGGTGGTAGGATAGCAACCAGGGTTACCAACGACCCGCGCATTGGCAATTTTTTCGCGGTTTAACTCTACCAAACCATACACCGATTCGGCCAGAATATCAGGGCATGTGTGGGGCATGTTGTACCACTGCTCGAATGCAACCGTGTCTTGCAAACGAAAATCGGCGGCAAGGTCGATGATGCGGACACCATGATCCAACAAGCTTTTGGCCTGCTCCATGGCGACACCGTGCGGCGTGGCAAAAAACACAACATCACACTGCTCAAGCGGTGATGTTTCAGGCGTGGTAAAGCACAGGTCAACATGGCCACGCAAGTTAGGATACATCTGCGCGACCGGCATTCCTTCCTCTTTGCGCGACGTAATTGCAGTGAGCTCAACATTGGGGTGGCAAGATAACAAACGCAGCAACTCAACGCCGGTGTAACCCGTACCACCAACAATACCCACTTTGATTTTTTTGCCGTTAACTGCTGCCATGCTGAACCCCAAAAAAAGAAACTAACGCCATTATGCAACGACGCGAACGCAATCTAAAAACCACCGCGACATTCTCAGCCTACCCCTGCCAACCCGCGCGAGCCAAAATGCCAAAAGCCCCGGCGGCGCCAGGGCTTTTGTGTGGGGAGGCCGGAAGGCCGCCCTGAAGGCACCACGAAAATTAACGCTTGCTGAACTGCTTACGACGGCGGGCTTTGTGGAAGCCCACTTTCTTACGTTCAACTTCACGCGCATCGCGTGTTACCAACCCGGCCTGCTTAAGCACCGACTTCAGCGTTTCATCGTAATCGATGAGCGCACGTGTAATACCATGACGCACCGCGCCCGCCTGACCGCTCTCACCGCCACCATGCACATTGATGTGAAAATCGAACGATTCGAGATGGTTGGTAAGCTCGAGCGGCTGACGCACGACCATGCGGCCGGTTTCACGAGCGAAGTATTCATCAACAGGCTTACCGTTGACAACGATGTTGCCTGAACCTTTTTTCAAGAACACACGAGCGACTGACGTTTTGCGGCGCCCGGTTCCATAATTCCAATTACCGATCATGACCTGTCCTTAGATTTCGAGCGGTTTAGGCTGCTGAGCAGAATGGGGGTGCTCGGCGCCGGCGTAAATCTTGAGTTTCTTGGCCATGGCGTAACCCAGAGGGCCTTTAGGCAACATGCCTTTCACGGCTTTCTGGAGAGCACGACCGGGGAAACGTTGCTGCATTTTCTCGAAATTGGTTTCGGTAATACCGCCGGGATAACCCGAGTGACGATAGTAGCGCTTGTCGAGCGCCTTATTACCGGTAACGACAATATCGGCTGCGTTAATAATGACGATGTAATCGCCGGTGTCAACGTGTGGTGTGAATTCTGGTTTGTGCTTGCCGCGCAGGCGACGTGCAACTTCGCTGGCTACACGCCCAAGGACTTTACCCTTGGCATCAATCACGTACCAGTCACGTTTGACTTCATGCGGCTTGGCCACGAAGGTCTTCATGATGGTTCCTAAAAAAATAAAAAAACTGGGTCAAAGCGTTGTTCCTCGCCCGTACCCTTACCTAGAAAAGCCCACAATCATAGCATAAATTATTGTTTTTGCGTAGCTATTGCTGCTTTGCCCGGTTCAGCGCGCGGTTCAGGTAACTGTCGTAACTGCCCTCAGCCAGCCTGAACCAGGGAATGGTTTGATCTCGGAAGCCCATGTAGTTGTCGTACACCTTTTTGAACTGCGGATACTTGGCATTAAATTCGGCATACACTTCCTGTGCTGCGTCGTAACACGCATCGAGCACCTCAACAGGGAAAGCCCGCAATTCGGCCCCACTCGCCACCAGGCGCCGCAAAGCATTCGCGTTGTGTGCATCGTAATCGGTTAATAATTGCTGACCGGCATAACGCGAAGCCAGTGCAATCAACGATTGGTATTGCTTAGGTAATTCAGCATACGCTTTCTCGTTCACATATAACGACACCTGGGCGGAGCCTTCCCACCAGCCGGGGTAATAGTAGTACTTGGCCACGCGTTGCAAACTCAACTTTTCATCATCCAGTGGACCCACAAACTCGACGGCATCAAGCGCCCCTTTTTCAAGCGAGGGGTAAATGTCGCCCGGCGAGATTTGCTGCGGAATAACGCCCACACGTGACAACACTTCGCCGGCAAAACCTGCCGTACGCATTTTCAAACCTTTCAGGTCGGCCACCGACTTGATTTCCTTTCGGTACCATCCGCCCATTTGGGTGCCGGTATTTCCCATGGGGAAATTCACGATATGCCGTGGCGCAAAAACCTCACGCATAAGCTTCAGGCCATCACCCTGATCCATCCAGGCGTTCATTTGGCGAGCATTCAAGCCAAATGGAACAGCCGTATCAAAACAAAGCGTAGGGTCTTTCCCGTAATAGTAATAAGAGGCGGATTGACCACAATCGACGGTACGGTTGCCAACGGCATCGAGCACGCCAAAACCCGGCACGACCTCGCCGCCGGGATACAAGCGAATAGTGAACTGCCCCCCGGAGGCCTCTTCAATCATTTTGCAAAAAACTTCAGCCGACCCGAACAAAGGCGGCAAATTCGGCCCATAGGTTGACGCCATTTTCCAACTGATTTTAGGGTTCTGTTGCGCCATCGCCGGCGCTGCAATGGCGGCTGTGCCTGCCACTGCACCCAACCCTGCCTTACCCAGAAAAGCACGACGTTTCATTTTGATTATTCTCCGAAAAATAAACGACGATGAATGGCAACCGTTTTACTGACCCGCCACGGACATACGCTCAATAAGGATAGACCCCGTTGTTTTGGATCCACGTGTGATTGTGTCGGCGCCGACCGCTGCAATTTGACGCAACATATCAGCCAGATTCCCGGCGATGGTGAACTCTTGCACCGCATGGGAAATTTCCCCATTTTCCACCCAGTAACCAAACGCGCCGCGCGAATAATCACCCGTCACATAATTTACGCCTTGGCCGATCAGTTCGGTGACCAGCAGGCCGGTTCCCAATTTGCGCAACATGGCACGAAAGTCGTCATTCGGGTCGGTAAGACGCGAAGACAAAACCAGATTGTGCGACCCGCCTGCATTACCGGTTGTTTCCATCCCCAATTTACGTGCTGTGTAGGTGGACAAGAAATAGCCATTCAACACGCCGCCGGTAACCACATCGCGCGCTGTGGTGCGCACACCCTCATCGTCGAACGGTGAGCTGCCCATACCACCGGGAACATGTGGGTTTTCTTTTACGTCGAGATGGTCGGCCATAACCGGCTTGCCTAATGCATCAAGCAGGAAACTGGCGCGGCGATATAGCGCCCCGCCACTGGCGGCCTGCACCAAAGACCCTAACAAACCAACGGCCAGGGGCGCTTCAAACAGAACCGGATATTTTCCGGTTTTGATACGACGCGCCGACAAACGCGCCAAACTGCGGTGAGCAGCATAACGCCCCACCTTCGACGCTTTGGCCAATTGTTTTGGATCACGCGACGCTGAATACCAATAATCGCGCTGCATATTTTCGCCTTGCCCGGCTATGGGCGCCACCGAGATGCCATGACGGGTGTAAGGAAAACCGCCCATGAAACCCCGCGTATTACCCAAGACAAAATGACCTTCGAAAGTGCTTACCGACGCGCCGTCGGTATTGGTAATCAGCGGACTGACTTCGCGTGACGCTTTCTCGGCCTTCAAAGCTTTTCGAACCGCTTTTTCGGTTGATAAATCCCAGGGTTTGTAAAGACCCAGATCAGGATACTCAAACGCCAGGAAATCCGCCTCGGGCAACCCGGCCGCCGGGTCGGTCGCCGTGTACTTGGCAATATGCCATGCCGCATCAACGGTTTCCCTTAGTGCTTTTCTGGAAAAATCGGATGTTGAAGCCGAACCCCGCTGTGTGCCGGCAAATACCGTTACATCAAGCGAGCGATCTCGGGTTTGCTCAACCGTTTCAATATCCTGATTACGAACAGAAACAGACAAGCCCCGCGTTTCGGAGACCTCGGCGGCGGCATCGCTGGCACCCAGGGAACGGGCATAGTCGAGCGTTTCGGCCACCAGCTCCTGAAAGCGAGCCTGATTCTTTTTAACCGGTAAATGAAAATTGGATTTTTTGCTCATTACATCCCTTCTTGTTTAACGCAGTTATCATATCGCTAATTCCACGATCTTATCTTTTACCAGGCATGACAAACGACCCCGAAACATCTGAAAGCGAATACGACGGCCCCAGCAAATCACAGGTCAAGCGCGAAATGCATGCATTGTTAGACCTGGGCAAACAATTGGTCGACCTTTCCGCGGACCGCCTGAAGCAGTTACCGTTATCGGAAAAGCTGCTTGATTCGATTCGGCTGGCGCAGCGTATCAATAGTCGCGAAGGCCGACGACGACAAATTCACTATGTCGGCAAGCTCATGCGCGAGGCCGACGCCGACGCCATTCGACATCAACTTGATGTTTGGGAAAATGGCTCGCGCGAAGAAGCGGCGGCCATGCATCAATTGGAAGCCCAACGTGATCTGCTTCTACAAGATGATCACGCACTTACGGAACTGCTTGCTGAATATCCTCAAGCAGATGTACAACACCTGCGAGCACTGATTCGGGCAGGACGAAAAGAACAGGAAGCCAACAAAAACCTGCAACCAGGCCAAGCCCCTAAACGCAAGCATTATCGGGCTTTGTACCAAGAGTTAAAAACACTGCAGCAAACCAACCCTTAACGCGCTATAAAGCTACCAAAATATATTTGAACTACAAAAACCTGTACTCATGAACGAATTCACAACACAATTAGATTCAATTGAGCTTGAAACCGGCAAGAGTCCGACACACGCGGTAATTTGGCTACACGGCCTGGGCGCCGACGGTAACGATTTCGCCCCCATCGTGCCAGAACTGGGTTTGGCGCCCAGCCCACAAATCCGATTTGTCTTCCCGCATGCACCCGTTATACCCGTTACCATTAACCAAGGCATGCAAATGCGCGCCTGGTACGACATTAAAGACAGCAGTATCGGCCGTCGGGAAGACGAAACCGGCATTCGGCAATCAGAGCAAATCATCCGCGCGTTGATTGCGCGCGAAAATGCGCGCGGCATCCCAACCCGAAATATTATGCTGGCCGGGTTCTCGCAGGGCTGTGCCATGACACTGCAAACGGGCTTGCGGCTGGAAGAACAACTGGCGGGCTTACTATGTCTCTCCGGTTACCTGCCTTTGGCCGAAACGGTCGAGACGGAACGCCATCAGGCCAACCAAACCACGCCCATTTTTATGGCGCACGGCACACAAGACGCAGTGATTGATCTTGAGCGCGCGAAAGCATCATGCACGCAATTACAACAACTGGGCTACAACGTTGAATGGAAAACCTATGGCATGCCTCATTCAGTATGCCTGGAAGAAATTCGCGATATCGCCCAATTCTTCGCGCGCCATTTTGCCCAAACCTAAGCGCTTCAAACCCGACCGTGCACTATAACGACAGCCAAACACGACGCAAGGTGGGGTCGTCCTCATCAACATCGTTCTGAAAGCCCATGCGTGTCATTAACCCAAGCATGGGCCGGTTCGCCGCCAGTACAAACCCTTCAATGTAGTCAAGACGCTGATCGCGAGCCACTTGCAACAAACCTTGCAGCAGCTCTTTACCCAACCCATGTCGCTGCCAATTGTCGGCAACCACCAAAGCATATTCCGCACCTCGGCCGTCGGCGTTCCGCAAATAATGCGCAAAGCCGATAATCTCCTCCTGCGGATGCCCCCGATGCTCAGGATTGGGCAACTGTACCGTCGCCACTAACGCCAACTCCCGATCGTAATCAATCCGGGAATAGCGCGCCAGCATGCTGGGCGTCAGTTCGCGCAACATGGAAACAAAGCGCATGTAACGTGACTCATCGGAAAGTGCACGCACAAAACGTTGCAATGGCTCTGCATCTTCCGGCCGAATGGGGCGCATCAACCAGGGCCGGCCATCGACAAATTGCTTTTCCTGCACCAACTGACGCGGGTAAGGATGAATAGCCATATGGCCATACCCCGACTGCTCCGGCAAAGCCGTCAAACACGAAGGCGCTACGTCAATGTGCACTGACTGCGCAAACAGGCGCGTATTTCCGGCCCACAGGGGATCAATAAGAATATGTTGAATCTCGGGCAGCATGCACACCATGTCGGACAAGCGCTCAAGCGCGTCCTCCAGGCTTGCCTGGGCTGCCGGACTGATCTGATGTCGTAATGCGCGCCGCCAAACCACACTGCGCTCGATAATTTGCCGGGCCAAAAAACTATTAAGCGGAGGTAAATCAACCGCTCTGTCGCGCGACGATATAACCGTGCGACCACCGGAGCCAAAGTTAATGAACGGGCCGTACTGGGCGTCATGCCCAACACGAATCGCCATGGGCACATCGTCAACATGACTTAACCCGGGGAAATCGTCGTGAGTCGAAAGCAATTCAACCGGCACGTCGAAACAGCCCAACAGCTGAACACATTCCTCAAACTCAAGCGTGGTTCTTTGCGCTTGCAACACGGCCTTGATCAATCGGCGAGCCTGATCGACCTGGGGCGGTTGATTCAAAGGCTCAGGAGGGAGCGTTTGTTGCGACAACACCTGGTTGTAATGATAGGTGGCCAGCACACCAAAGGCATTTATCGCAGCCTCCGGCGTACGAAACGAAGGAATACCGGCTTCATCGAGACGGTGCCGCAAAGGGCGCATGGTGGCCTCGCCCATTAAGCATGCCATAACGGGTTTCGCCGCACTGGCGGCAGTATGGGCCAGTTGTGCAACAACGGCTGCCATATCCACCCGTTGGTCGGGTGCCAGCAAAACCAGAATACCGTCGACACCCACATCGGTTGTTAAGGACGTTAAAACCTTTCTCATGGTTTCCGGTGTAAGTGCCACACGCGTTACCACTGGATTGGCAACCTGTGCTGCATCTTCCAGCGATTCTGCCAACGCCTTTTGAGTTTGCAACGACAACTCAGCCCGTTGTACCGCCGCGGCAACGCCCATAATATCGAGTGCAAGCTGCGGTGGCCCACTGCCATTGGATACAACCGCAATGCGCCGGCCTTTGGGGCGTACAGGGCTTCTTAATACCTTAATGGCTGAAAACAACTGTACAAAATAAGGGATGCGCACCGCGCCGGCGCGCCGCAACAACGCATTGAATACGGCATCGCTTTCCGAGTTGGGGTTGCGTGATCCGCCGCCGGCTTTCAACACCACCACCGGCTTAACCGCTGCCGCCGCACGCAACGCACTGAACAACGCCCGCGGCGAAGGCACCTGTTCAAGATAAACTGCAATACTGTCGGTTCGGGAGTCAGTGGCCAGATAATCGAGCAGGCGGGCCAGTGTCAGATCGGTTTCATCTCCCATGGATGCCACTGTGGAAAACCCCAGATTTGCATCGCGCGCCCAATCGAGCACAGCACTGACAATGGCCTCCGATTGCGACACCAAAGCCACTTTCCCCGGCAACGCCAAGTCGGAAGAGAGGCTGGCATTCAACCCAAGATGGGGCCGCTGGATGCCCAGTGTGCGGGGCCCCAACATGACACAATCATGTTCACGTGCCCACTGAACACAAACCGCACAATCTTGCCCCGGCGTGGCGGAAGGCGATGGTGGAGAAAGCACGATAAGTGCACGAGGGCGATATCGCTCCAAAGCATTCAATGTTTTCGGTAACGCATGATATGGCAGGGCCAGAACGGCCAGGTCAAGACGCCGCCCCGACGGCACGCCGGCCAGATCTTGCGGCCACTGCGCAGGAGCCGAGTCTGACCAAACAACATGCGTTTGATGCCGCGCCAAACGCCCCAGCGAGGCAATTGTTTTCATGGGAAGCGCGGCAGGCCCCACAACCAGCACTGAAGCGGGATCAAACAAGGCGGCAAGGCGATGACGAAGCATGACGACGGAAGCTTACTTTAAAATAGACCCATTATTCCTGAATACACGTGCGCACAGTGTGCACCAAGCAAAGCCTAAACATAATCTATGAGCTCGTCTACCTCCCAAACCATCCGTACCCGTTTCGCCCCCTCTCCCACCGGCTATCTGCATCTGGGCGGGGCTCGCACAGCGCTTTTTTCATGGGCTTTCGCACGTCATCACAATGGTGTGTTCGTCTTACGTATTGAAGACACCGACATTGAACGCTCAACACCCGAAGCGGTTCAAGCCATTCTGAATGGGATGGACTGGCTCGGAATGCAACCCGATGAAGGCCCCTTCTACCAAATGGAGCGGGTGGAGCTGTATCGAGACGTGATTGAACGCATGCTGAACGAAGGCCATGCGTATTATTGTTACAGCAGCCCCGAAGAAGTGAACGCCATGCGTGAAAAGGCACGTCTGGCCGGCTTAAAACCCCGTTACGACGGAACCTGGCGACCTGAACCCGGTAAAACATTGCCCCCTGTGCCGCAAGACCGCAAACCGGTCGTGCGTTTCAAAACCCCCCAGGACGGAGCAACAAGCTGGAACGACCTCGTTAAAGGCCCCATCAGTATTGACAATAGCGAACTGGACGACTTGGTTATTGCACGCGCCGATGGCACGCCCACATACAATTTTTGTGTCGTTGTCGACGACTGGGATATGCAAATCACCCACGTTATTCGCGGCGATGACCACATTAACAACACCCCGCGTCAGATTAATATTTTGCGGGCGCTGGGCGGCACACTGCCTCAGTACGGCCACGTGCCCATGATTCTCGGTCCCGACGGGGAAAAACTCTCCAAACGCCATGGGGCGGTTAGCGTCATGCAATACGATGACGACGGCTATTTACCCGAAGCGATGGTGAATTATCTGGCGCGCCTGGGCTGGAGCCACGGTAACGATGAGGTTTTCTCGCGCGAGCAATTCATTGAGTGGTTTGATACGCGCAACCTCAGTAAATCAGCAGCGCAATGGGATCCAAAGAAACTCAATTGGGTCAATGCACACTATATTCGTGAAAGCAGCAACCAAAGGCTGGCAGAGAAAGTGGCGCCCCGCATCGTAAAGCTCGACGGCAACCCCGAAGCAGTTGATCTGGAAGCTGTCATGGGATTACTTAAAGAGCGCGCGGAAACTTTGAACCAATTAGCCGAAGAGGCCATGTTGTTTTGTGGCCCCTATATTCCCGCCGACGCAGAATTAAAGCAGGAACACCTGACTCCGGAAGCGTTAACCGTGTTAGCCGATTTCGCCGGCCAGGCGGCAACACTGCCGGAATGGACAACACCGGCGTTATCAGACCTGATTAAAACGGTGTTGAAACAACACAACCTGAAAATGCCGAAACTGGGTATTCCGCTGCGGGTAGCCGTAACGGGTCGCAAACAAACCCCGGCAGTTGACGCTGTATTAAGCCTGCTGGGGCGAGAAACCGTTTTAAAACGGCTGGCCGCGACGCTGGAAAACCGTTAAAAGGGTAAACGGTAATCATTGGGCATGCGCTTTAACAAGAAAGCGCTTTGCCCTTCCCTCAGCTTAAGTTGGCCCGACCCTTGCAAGGCGTAAGGATAACGATTCACATAGATAGGGTCATTGGCTTCGACCCACGCGCCATTCGACTTCAAGGTTCGCAGAACCAATTCGCCGGTAGAGGCGTCGCGTTGCCAACAGCCGGTTTCCCGCAACGACTGCGCCGGCTTACCCTTGCGTTGCAGGCGCTCGGCGTACGACATGGTCCCATCGGGGTGTAAATTCATCCAAACCTGAAATGAGCCGGCTACCCCTGCCTGATTGCGCTGACCCAACCAATTGCCTGCCAGATCGATATTACCGGACGGCTCACACTTTATTTCAGACGTATGCACCGGCTGCTTGGGCATCGGGGCACAACCCACTACCAACAGCGCCGCAATCGGGCTTAAGAGCAGCGAACGAATTTTCATTCCAGACATGGCCGAATTAATCCAATACAAATAAGTAATAAAGCACTGTCAGACTATTATGACGCCCGGCAACCCAAGCGCATAAAAAACACCGTCATGACAATACATTGAGGCATTTGCAACGGAATTGCAACAGCCCCCACGCGCTTGCCCTAAGACTTTTTTGAAATAAACCTTATATAGTTGTTTACCCTGCTTGCTTCGCCCTTCCCATAACACTACAATTAGTGCTTGAAACATCTCAAACCACTACATATAGTGGTTGATGACAAAAACCTGAAAGCAAAAAAACTCTATCTTTTCAACGCGTTTTTTCCGCGTTTTCACGATCCACCGTTATCTGACACACGTTTTCGCCGGCCACCTTCGTCGGCGGTTACAGGAGCCATCCATGCAAACAACCCTATCAGAACACCACCCTGAGACTCCGCCCAGCGCGCCCGCCGCCGAACGGAAAACCAGTGGCCAGCAAAACAGCCCATGGCAGAATTTCAGTGTTATTCGACGCAATGGTGCAGTCGTTTCCTTCGAGCCCAATAAAATCAGCGTAGCCGTCACCAAGGCTTTTCTGGCTGTTAATGGCGGGCAAAGCGCAGCTTCGGCGCGCGTTCGTGAATTGGTGGAACAACTCACTTCACAGGTTGTTAATGCGCTTATACGCAACCGGCCCGGTGGCGGTACTTTCCACATTGAAGACATCCAGGACCAGGTTGAACTGGCACTGATGCGCTCTGGGGAACACGATGTCGCCCGCGCCTACGTACTGTACCGTGAAAAGCGGGCCCAGGAACGCGCCCGAAATGCACCCGAGCAGGCCGCTCCCAACACACCGGCCCTGAACGTTACCGACAACGGCGTCGTACGCCCTCTTGATATCGAACGCCTGAAAGAGACCATTGAAGCGGCCGGTGTCAACCTGCCCATTCAAATCGACAACGACGCCATCCTGAACGAAACCATTAAAAACCTTTACGACGGCATCCCCGCCGAAGAGGTTTATAAGTCGGCTATTTTGTCGGCTCGCTCCATGGTTGAAAACGACCCGGCGTACAGCCAGGTTACCGCACGCCTGCTCTTGCATACGATCCGTATTGAAGTCCTGGGCGAAGAGGTTTCTCAAGCAGAAATGGAAACCCGCTATGCCGAGTATCTGCCCAAATTCATTAAAACCGGTATTGAAAATGGTTTGCTCGACGACAAACTGGGCCAGTTCGACCTGCCCAAGCTTGCCGCCGCCCTGAAAGCCGAACGCGACAACCAGTTCACCTATCTGGGCCTTCAAACACTTTACGACCGTTACTTCCTGCACGTTCGCGGCCGTCGCATCGAACTGCCCCAGATCTTCTTCATGCGTGTGGCAATGGGCCTGGCACTGAACGAAATCGACCGCGAAGCACGCGCCATCGAGTTCTACAACGTGTTGTCTTCTTTCGACTTCATGAGCTCCACACCCACCCTGTTCAATTCAGGCACACTGCACTCACAACTGTCTTCGTGCTACCTCACCACCGTGTCCGACGATCTGGTGGGCATCTACGACGCCATCAAGGAAAACGCACTGTTGGCCAAATATGCCGGCGGCCTGGGCAACGACTGGACACCGGTACGTGCTTTGCGCAGCCATATTAAAGGCACCAACGGCGAAAGCCAGGGGGTTGTACCGTTCCTGAAAGTAGTGAACGACACCGCCGTTGCCGTGAATCAAGGCGGCAAACGAAAAGGCGCGGTGTGTGCCTACCTGGAAACGTGGCACCTGGACATCGAAGAGTTTCTGGAATTGCGCAAGAACACCGGCGACGAGCGCCGCCGTACACACGACATGAACACGGCGAACTGGATTCCCGACCTGTTCATGAAACGCGTTATGGAAAACGGCGACTGGACACTCTTCTCGCCCTCCGACGTTCCCGACCTGCACGACAAATACGGCCAGGAGTTCGAGGCTGCTTATATTGGCTACGAAGAAAAAGCTGCCCGTGGCGAGCTGCCGCTACACAAAACCATTCCGGCGACAACCCTGTGGCGCAAAATGTTGTCGATGCTGTTTGAAACCGGCCACCCATGGCTCACTTTCAAAGACCCTTGCAACATCCGTTCGCCTCAGCAACACGTGGGTGTCGTTCACAGCTCCAACCTGTGCACTGAAATCACATTGAACACCAACGAATCGGAAATTGCAGTCTGCAACCTGGGGTCGGTTAACCTGGCCGCCCACTTGAAGCCAGGTGCTGACGGCGCTTACGAGCTCGACCACGACAAACTCCAGCGCACCATTAACGTGGCCATGCGCATGCTCGACAACGTCATCGACATCAACTACTACGCAGTACCCAAAGCCCGTAACTCCAACGTACGCCATCGCCCGGTCGGCATGGGCATTATGGGCTTCCAGGACTGCCTGCACGTTATGCGCGTGCCCTTTGCATCGAACGACGCCATCGAGTTTTCCGATCGCTCAATGGAAGCCGTGTGCTATTACGCTTACCAGGCATCCAGCAAGCTCGCTGCCGAGCGTGGTCCATACGCCAGCTTCCGCGGCTCGTTGTGGGATCGCGGCATCCTGCCCCAAGACACACTGAAAATGTTGCGTGAACAGCGTGGCGGCTATGTGGAAGTCGATGAAAGCAGCACGCTCGATTGGGATTCCTTGCGCGCTCATATCCAACAGCACGGCATGCGCAACTCCAACTGCGTTGCCGTTGCCCCCACCGCTACCATCTCCAACATTATTGGTGTGTCGCCCTGCATCGAACCCAACTATCGCAACCTGTATGTGAAGTCGAACCTGTCAGGCGAATTTATCGTCGTGAACGACGCTTTGGTACGCGACTTGAAAACACGCGGCCTGTGGGACGAAGTCATGGTGTCCGATCTGAAATATTTCGACGGCAGCCTGGCCCGCATCGACCGTATCCCTGAAGACCTGCGCGAACTTTATGCAACGGCTTTTGAAATTGACCCAAGCTGGGTGGTTGAGTGCGCTGCACGACGTCAGAAATGGATCGACCAGGCACAGTCTTTAAATATTTTCATGGCCGGTGTATCGGGTAAAAAACTCGACGCCACCTACAAGCTGGCCTGGATTCGTGGTCTTAAAACCACTTACTACCTGCGCTCCAGCGGTGCCACCAATGCCGAAAAATCAACCGGTCGTGGTGGTGAACTGAACGCGGTTTCCAGCCATTCGTCAGGGGCATCCTCTTCCGCTTCTGCGGCGGCATCGGCGGCAACTGAACCGGCCGCCCTTGCACCCACGGCAAACTTGCCGGAAGCCGAGGTCGTTGGTACGGTATGCACATTACGACCGGGTGACGATGGTTTCGAAGAGTGCGAGGCATGCCAATAAGGCTTTAGCCTTGAATCCAACAAACCAACCGGTTAATACACGAACAGATAAAAGGTAAAAGACAATGCTTTCATGGGATGACGACACACCTCAAGCAACGCCCACGCCGGCAAGCCCGGCGGCGCGTCAACCTGCGGCACCCGCACAAGGCACAACCGCTGCGCCTGCACCGCATTACGACAACGCGGCCATGGCACCCGCGGCAGCCAGTGAGCCAACAGCGCATGCCAAACCCGCAGCAACGGTTGCCGCACCGGTATCAACCAGTCGCGTCAGTGCCGCCGACAAACGCATTATCAACGGCCAAACCGACGTTAACCAATTGGTGCCTTTCAAATACAAATGGGCTTGGGAAAAATATCTGGCCACCTGCGCCAACCACTGGATGCCGCAGGAAGTAAACATGTCGCGCGACATTGCCTTGTGGAAGAACCCAAACGGGCTAACCGAAGACGAGCGCCGCATCGTTAAGCGCAACCTGGGCTTTTTCGTTACGGCCGACTCGCTTGCCGCCAACAATATCGTACTGGGCACTTACCGCCATATCACGGCACCTGAATGTCGTCAGTTCCTATTGCGCCAGGCATTTGAAGAAGCCATTCACACCCACGCTTATCAATATATTGTTGAAAGCCTTGATCTCGATGAATCGGAAATCTTCAACGCCTATAACGAAGTACCCTCCATTCGCGCCAAAGATGAATTCCTGATTCCTTTCATCGACGCCATAGCCGACCCCAACTTCGAAACCGGCACACCGGAAGCCGATCAAACGCTTCTGAAATCACTTATTGTTTTTGCGTGCCTTATGGAAGGCTTGTTCTTCTATGTTGGCTTTACGCAAATACTGGCCTTGGGGCGCCAAAACAAAATGACAGGTGCTGCCGAACAATACATGTACATTCTTCGCGATGAATCGATGCATTGCAATTTCGGCATCGATCTCATCAACACCATCAAGCTCGAGAACCCGCATCTTTGGACATCCGAGTTCCGCGAAGAAATTCGAGGTCTGTTTCGTCAAGCCGTCGAACTTGAATACGCTTACGCAGAAGACACCATGCCGCGCGGCGTACTGGGCTTGAACGCCGGCATGTTCAAATCGTATTTGCGTTTTATTGCCAATCGTCGTTGCCAACAAATTGGCATCGAACCTTTATTCGCACAAGAAGAAAACCCCTTCCCCTGGATGGCCGAAATGATCGATCTCAAGAAAGAACGCAACTTTTTTGAGACACGTGTGATCGAATATCAAACAGGTGGAGCACTAAACTGGGAATAATGCTTGGATACTGCTGTTCCTTAAGTTAGACTCATAGCGTGCCGGGTGCTGTGCACTTTGCACGCTTGTACCATTTGAAATGGGTCGCACCCTTTTAGTGGGGGCCATATCAAATGGGTGGACGTTTCTACGATTCATTCTCAAGGAGCACACTATGGCTACAGCCAAGAAGGCAGCAACCAAGAAAGCAAAAACCGCCAAGAAAGCAACAGCGGCAAAGAAAGTAGCAGCATCGAAAAAAGCGGCACCCGCAAAAAAAGTAGTCGCGGCAAAGAAAGTGTCGCCGGCTAAAAAAGCGGTAAAGAAAACTGCAGCAAAGAAAGCCGTTGCTAAAAAAGCAACCGTAAAAAAAGCAACCGCCAAAAAAGTGGCAGCGAAGAAAGTCGCAGCAAAAAAAGCGCCCGCGAAAAAAGCAGTAGCGAAAAAAGCACCTGCAAAGAAAACAGCGGCTAAGAAAGCGCCTGCAAAGAAAGCAACCGCGGCTAAAAAAGCAGTAAAGAAAACTGCAGCTAAAAAAGCCCCGGCGAAGAAAGCAGTAGCGAAAAAAACACCCGCAAAAAAAACAGCGGCTAAGAAAGCGCCTGCAAAAAAAGCAACCGCAGTTAAAAAAGCGCCCGCGAAGAAAGTCGCCGGTAAAGCTGCTCCTGCCAAGAAGGCGGTAGCAAAAAAAGCCCCGGCAAAAAAAAACGCTAAAAAAGTAAAAACCAGCAAAACAGCAGCAAACGCTTCACAAACGGCAGAGACTCAGGAAGCCACCAAAACCGTGAACCCCGCTGCAAGCTGGCCGTTTCCCACCGGAGATCGGCCGTAACGTTTTTTACTAAACATCATTCACTTTCAAGCAGCCGTAACCAAAACGGCTGCTTTTTTTATTTCTTGAAATCGTCTTTTTAGTTTCTACTTCAGTCTGCCAGACTCTCATGCGACAATGTGACATCTTTAACTTCGATGGTGACTGATACCCATGTTTGGCAACATACTGCATTTCATCATCAACATCCTGTTCACCCTTTTCGGTATTGCACTGTTAATCAGGGCCTGGATGTTTGCAATCCGTCTGCATCCGTTCAACCCCTACTCGCAAGCTTTGCTGCGAATGACCGACTGGCTGGTGGCACCGCTAAAACGGGTCATCCCTTCTTCCAGTCGCATCGACGGGCCAAGTATTGTGGCGGCATGGCTGATTGCGCTTGTTTATCTGTTACTCACATTCTTTGTGTTAACCGGTGCGCTCCCCCTAATGAACGGCTTGGCCGGTGCACTCATCGCCAGCGTTCTAACCGTGCTGAAATGGGCTTTTAACCTTGTACTATGGCTCACACTCATTCAGGTTATTTTGTCGTGGGTGAACCCCATGGCGCCTATCATGCCGGTTCTGCAAACACTTACTGCGCCGCTGCTCGACCCCATACGACGCGTTTTACCGAACCTGGGCGGCATCGATTTTTCCCCCCTGGTCCTGTTGATTTTGGCGCAAGTCATTATGATGGTTCTTGAGAGCATGGCCTTTTCCTTGTTCGGCGTTTAGAAACTTACGCAACAGGAAAAAAATTGGCCCGGCATATCAATGCCGGGCCAATTTATATTGTATTTACCGTATTCACCAAAGGGCCAAACCAGGCCCCGAACGCGGAATTACATCGGTACAACGCGCGTTGGGCCATTACCACTTAAAACACGTACACGTTGCCCGGCACTAATAGGTACGTCGGCAGCCTGGGCAATAACGCGTGTTTCACCGTTATCGAGGCGCACTTCAATTTCCAGGCCTTGTGTTTTATTTACCTGATTTTCTACGGTATTGCCCAGCAAGCCACCCAGAATAGCGCCCCCTACTGTCGCAATAGCGCGGCCCGAGCCGCCACCAATGGCATTACCTGCCACGCCGCCCAATGCACCGCCGGCAATCATGCCCGCACCACTGGATTTGTCGTTTTGGATAACGACATTGCGTACGGCCACAACGGTACCATAGCGCACGATCTGTTCACGCTGCGCCTGATCGTAGTTGTATACCGAGCTGGAAGCCGAGGGATTCGCACACCCTGCAATAACCCCCATTGCCCCGACTAACGCCACCACGGCGATAAACCGTCCTGGTCGATAATTATTACGCTGAATCCTTGCTGTCATGACAACACTCCTTTGAGATCCCGATAGATACACAGTTTAACCGGGCAATTTAATACCATGGTGACGCTCCAGCATGGCACCGATCTGGTGGCGGTCCGGCTGATGATTTTGCGGACCACGAGATGAAATTTTAATCGCCCCCATCACATTCGCCAAACAACACGCTTCACGCAAATCCCACCCTTCGCTTAGCCCATATAAAAGACCCGCGCGATGTGCATCGCCACACCCTGTAGGATCAACGACCTCATCAACCTGGAAAGGTTCAATATGTGTATGTTCACCATGCACGTACAACGACGCACCCTCGGCACCACGAGTAACCACCACCGCCTGCAAGCGTGACGACAAGTCGACCAGACTGCGTCCTGTGCGTTGCTCGATGACGCCGGCCTCATACTCGTTAGCCGTGAGAATTTGTGCAAGGCCCAACATTTCATTCAGGTCTTCACCGGAGAACAGCGGCATGGCCTGACCCAAATCGAAAATAAAAGGAATCCCGCCTGCATTCAAACGACGGGCGTGAGCGAACATCCCTTCTTTTGAGTCGGGGGCCACAATTGCCCATGCCGCCTCCACACCCGATACGTCGTTGTCGGCCGAGAATGACATCGCACCGGGGTGAAAGGAAGCAATCTGGTTGTTGTCGAGATCAGTCGTAATAAAACACTGGGGCGTAAACATGTCGGGCATAACCCGCACGTAACGCGTATCAATACCCAGCTTCTGCATATATTGCAAATAATCATCGGCATCAACACCGACCGTTCCAACGGGTAAAGGATGCCCCCCCAGCAAACGCAAGTTGTACGCTATATTTCCCGCACACCCACCATACTCTTTGCGCATCGACGGCACAAAAAACGAAACGCTTAAAGAATGAATACTATCGGGAAGGATATGATCTTTGAAATGCCCTTCGAACACCGCAATGGTGTCAAATGCAACGGAGCCGCATACAACAATAGGTTTAGTCATTTTGTTCCTTGATCTGGGAATACTTTTCGCAACTGATAACCATTGACTTTAAGGTCATCCACTTCAACGGGTATATTCAAACGTACCTCCTGGCCCGCTTGAAATGGCAGATCCCGTGTCTCGTCAGGCAGATAGTCACTCGGCCGGTAGGTTTTTGTTGCCACCACCGCTCCGGAAAAATCAACCAGATCGAGCATCAGTACCGGCCACTGCTGCGCCTTGCCAAAGGTGTTACGCATCACAACATTCAATTGCATAACGGCTTCCGACTCCCCCGCCTGCAAAGAAGAATCCATAATTGAAATACGATCGACGCGCTGAGGATACGGCACAGTGCAGCCAATTGAAACGCAGGCACGCTCCAGCCATGGACGCACGGCGGGGGCAGACGACGCGATTTGTACCCGATACGCATACACCAATAATGCAGCCCCAACCAATAAGGCCAACACAACAAGCAATGCGATCAGCCCCCCCCAACCGGAGCTTGTCGCTTCCCGACGATGTGTTAGGAACTCTGCGCCCGCCGGCCGCCGAACACGATCTTCACGCGGTTCGATATAAACGGACACCGGCTCATTCTCCGGATTGCCGTCACCCGCAGTGTCACTGTCGGGCGCGTCGTCGGGCAAATTTAGGGTATGCAAATCCACCCGCGGGGGGGAGCGCCGTGATGCGGGCAGCCCAGGCTCCGCACGCAATGGGACGCTATCCGACGCCTGAATCGGTTCACGCGACGTTGGCCGGGGTGATGTGTCCGGCGTGTCTGTCGACACCACAAATTCGAAACCATCGAAAATGTTGGCGCAGTTAACGCAACGAATATAGCCCTTGCGCAACTTCATCTGTTCCAGACTCGCTGGAAACACAGTGCCGCACTCAGGGCAACGGGTATTCAACTCCATAAACCGGGCCTAACCACCTATAACTGCCTTTACATTAACGTTGGCCGTGTAAACACACCCAACCTTCTCTTGACTGCCAAACCGACAAGCTCAACCAGGGCGCATAAGCAGCCGCAACATCATCGGCCTGCCGCTCAAGCACACCCGACAACACCAACCGACCACCGGGCGCAACCCGATTTGCCAGCATGGGTGCCAGAACCTTCAGCGGATTCGACAAGATGTTTGCCACAACAAGGTCAAACCGGCCTTCGGGAAGATCGTCGGGCAACCCTGCCTTAAGCACAACCTGATTCACCTGCGCGTTGTACTCAGTCGAGCTGACTGCCTGCTCGTCGATATCAATAGCATAAACCGAACCCGCCCCCAGTTTGCTCGCGGCAATGGCCAGAATACCGGAACCACAACCATAATCGAGCACGGTAGGTTCCCCTTGCAAATGCACCGCCAGCCATTCAAGACACAAATGTGTTGTTGGATGACTTCCCGTACCAAATGCCAGACCGGGATCGAGTTCGATGGCAACCACGTTATCGGACAAGTTCAACGATGGATCGTTCACATGCCAACTGGGCACAATAACAATCCGTTCGCCAACGTGAATGGGGCCAAACTGCGACTGGGTTACCCGAACCCAATCGGCATCCGGTACTTCCCGGGTGATCCAGTCGGTGTCGGGAATGGACTCGCCGGTTGCCGCAGCCAATGCCGCCACTGCCTCGCCCGGCTCGAGATCATCGGGCAATAACGCAACCACCCGATTATTCCGCCAAGCTTGCACCTCGGGCTCCGTGCCAGGCTCACCAAAAAGTGCCTGCTCGGCGTCGGTGTCGCGCTCGGCATCTTCCACCGAAACAGACAGCACGCCTGCATCAAGCAACGCATCAGACCAGGCCTCGGCCTGCTCCTCCCGGCAATACAACACAAGTTCGCGCATGGGCCGGCCCGTTAAGGTCGCTGCGAGAGCTTATGCTCAAGATAGTGAATGCTTGTACCACCCTCGACAAAGCGCGCATCTTGCATCAGTTCGCGGTGCAGCGGAATATTGGTTTGAATCCCTTCAACCACCATTTCCGACAACGCAATATCCATGCGCGCAATGGCCTGTTCACGGGTATCCCCATAAGTAATGAGCTTGGCGATCATGGAATCGTAATGCGGCGGAATCGTGTAGCCGCTGAATACGTGTGAATCCATGCGTACACCCATCCCACCCGGTGGATGCCAGTTGATGATTTTGCCTGGGCTGGGTGTGAACTTGAATGGATCTTCCGCATTGATGCGGCACTCAATGGCGTGACCACGGAACTGAACATCTTTCTGACGCAAGGTGAACTTCTCACCGGCTGCAATACGAATTTGTTGCGCCACCAGGTCAATTCCCGTCACCATTTCGGTTACCGTGTGCTCAACCTGAATACGGGTATTCATTTCAATAAAGAAAAATTCACCGTCTTCGTAAAGAAATTCAAATGTTCCGGCTCCGCGATAATTGATTTTGCGGCACGCTTCCGCACACCGCTCACCAATACGTTCGATCAGCTTGCGCGGGATATGGGGCGCGGGGGCTTCTTCGATGACTTTCTGGTGTCGGCGCTGCATGGAACAATCGCGCTCGCCAAGCCACACCGCATTGCGCCCGCCGTCAGCCAACACCTGAATCTCGACGTGACGCGGATTTTCGAGAAACTTTTCCATGTAGACTTCGGGGTTGTTAAACGCCGACCCCGCCTCGGTGCGCGTCATGGCAACAGCATTCAGCAAAGCAGCTTCCGTGTACACCACACGCATGCCCCGACCACCGCCACCGCCGGCGGCCTTAATAATGACCGGATAACCGACATCGCGGGCCATTTGCATAATGGTTTGCGGATCTTCCGGCAATGCGCCCTCAGAACCTGGCACCACGGGAACGCCGGCGGCAATCATGGCACGCTTCGCACTAACCTTATCGCCCATCAGGCGAATGCTTTCAGGGCGAGGACCAATAAACACAAAACCGCTCTTTTCAACACGCTCGGCAAAATCTGCGTTTTCAGCCAAAAAGCCGTAGCCGGGATGAATTGCCTCGGCGTCGGTCACTTCGGCAGCGGAAATCAAGGCCGGCATATTCAGGTAACTGTCGCGCGCGGGTGCGGGCCCAATACACACGGACTCGTCGGCCAGTTTCACATACTTGGCATCACGATCGGCTTCGGAATGCACCACAACGGTTTTAACGCCAAGCTCGCGGCAGGCACGCTGAATCCGCAGTGCAATTTCGCCCCGGTTGGCAATCAGAATCTTTTCAAACATGAATTAGCCAATAATAAATAAAGGTTGACCATACTCAACCGGTTCACCGTTCTCAACCAGGATCTCTTTGATCACCCCGGCCTTATCGGCTTCGATTTCATTCAGCAGCTTCATTGCTTCAATAATACAAAGCGGCTCACCCTCTTTTACCGATTGACCCACTTCAACAAAAGGCGATGCACCCGGATTCGGTGCCCGATAGAATGTGCCGACCATGGGTGCTTTAACAGCATGCCCTTGTGGCTGCACGGGCGCAGCCGGCTGTTGTTGCGCAGATGCCGGCGCTGCATCGGCCGCAGGAGCCGCCGGTGCAACCTGCGCCACCGGTTGAACCGATTGCGAGAACTTTACTATTCTGACCTTGCCGTCACCTTCGGTAATTTCCAGTTCGGCAATACCCGAGTCGGCAACAAGATCAATAAGGGTTTTAAGTTTTCTGAGGTCCATATGTCCTTCCCGAAAGACGGCACCAGCGGCAACTGCGGGTGCACGAAAAAATAATAAACAAAAACAATTGATGAATTTACTGAATACCTATTGCAGCTAATGAGCCAACGCGTAACGGAGCGCAGCCTCGTATCCCGCAGGCCCAAGGCCGGCAATCACGCCCACAGCCTGATCTGACAAATATGAATGATGGCGAAAACTTTCACGCTTATAGACATTAGACAAGTGCACCTCAATGAAAGGAATGCCTACTGCAGCAAGCGCATCGCGGATCGCAATACTGGTGTGGGTATATGCCCCGGCGTTAATAATAATAAATTCGGTTTCATCGTGGCGGGCGGCCTGAATGCGATCGACCAGCTCACCTTCATGATTACTTTGGAAAACTGCGCACCCTGCGTCTTGTTCAACACAAAGCTGACTTAAACGCGCGTCGATATCGGCCAGCGTTTGATGACCATATATACCCGGCTCACGAACGCCGAGCATGTTCAGATTGGGGCCGTGCAAAACCAGTATGTGTTTCGCCATTGAATACTTTTATCGTTTTGGAACGTCTTTTTTACGCTAAAGAACGCTATTTGTCTATAAAAAGCATGAATTCCGGGCTAATTTTCGTCTCGTAACAACACGGCGCTTATAACCGGGCCAAAACCTCATCGAGCGTCTCGGGTTTAACCTGACCCAAAATGCGCTTGACCATCCGCCCCTTTTCGTTGAAAACCAGCGTAAATGGTAAACCGCCCGCCGTGTTGCCTAACTGTTTCATTAACTCAATACCGCCATAGCCAACTACCAATAAATCGTATGTAACCTGCACTTTGGGCAGGAAGTTACGCATATTAGCAGCCGTATCCACCCCTAACCCCACAAAAGCGATATCCGGATATTTTTGGTTCAAAGCCTCCAGATCGGGCATCTCTTTCACGCACGGCGGACACCATGTCGCCCAGAAATTCATGACCACCGGGCGACCACGCCAATTTTGCAACGGCTGATCGGTGCCGTTCAGGTCGGGATACGATTGGGCAAATAGAATTTGCGCCTCAGTTGTTTGAGCCGATGCCAAACAAGGAAACAGGCCCGTCGCCACACCCGCAAACGCTAACGATTGCGATAAAAAATGACGGCGGTTCATGATACGCCGACGCTAAGTAGAGGTTTATGCAACATCATCATAAAATTCATTTTAGCACTGCCGCCTGCCACTGCCGGCCTCACCGTCTGACTACAATAGGGGCTGGAGGAAGACCATGCACATACACATTTTGGGGATTTGCGGCACGTTCATGGGCGGCCTGGCCCTTATCGCCCGCGCAGCCGGCCACAAGGTAACCGGTTGCGATACCGGCGTTTATCCCCCCATGAGTACACAACTTGAAGAACAGGGTATTGACCTGACTGAAGGGTTTGGTGCAGGGCAACTGGCGTTGCAGCCCGACCTTTTCGTCGTCGGCAATGTTGTCAGCCGGGGCAACCCCCTTATGGAAGCAATTCTCGATCAGGGCTTGCCTTATACCTCCGGCCCGCAATGGTTAGGCGAAAACATTCTGCAAGGCCAACACGTGCTTGCTGTTGCCGGCACACACGGTAAAACCACGACCAGTTCAATGCTGGCCTGGATTCTTGAGCAAGCCGGCCTGGAACCCAATTTCCTGATTGGCGGCATCGCACCGGGTTTGAAAGTTTCCGCCCGCTATAATCCTGCCAAACCGCTATTTGTCATCGAGGCCGACGAATACGACACCGCCTTTTTCGATAAGCGCTCAAAATTTGTACATTACCGGCCCCGCACCGCCATTTTGAACAATCTGGAGTACGATCACGCCGACATTTTCGCCAATCTGGAAGCCATTGAAACCCAATTCCACCATTTGGTTCGAATGATTCCTTCAAACGGCCTGATCATCCGGCCCTCTGATGCGCCGGCGCTTGATCACGTACTGGCCCGGGGTTGCTGGTCGCCCGTGCAAACCTTCGGTCCAGACGGCATGTGGCGCTATACCCCCGGCAATCAGCCCACTCACTTCATCCCCAGCTTTCACGGCGCCTCTTACCCGCCGGTATGTTGGAACATCACCGGCGAGCACAATCGTATGAACGCGTTGGCTGCAATAGCAGCTGCGCATCATGCAGGGGTTTCAATTGAGCATGCGATCAAAGCGCTAAGCAGTTTCAGTGGCGTCAAGCGCCGAATGGAGGTGCGGGGCGTCGTCAATGACATTACGGTTTACGACGACTTCGCCCATCACCCCACCGCCATCGCAACCACCTTGCAAGGCCTTCGACACGTTGTAGGCCCGGCGCGCATTCTGGCTGTCATCGAGCCGCGCTCAAATACCATGAAGCTTGGTACTATGGCGGCCCAATTGCCGCAAGCACTCGAACTGGCCGACCTCACCTTTTGCTTCGGCGAAACAACCGGCAAGCACGCACTGGGCTGGAATCCCAACGAAGTACTGGCGCCTTTAGGCAAACGGGCAACGTCATTTTCCAACCATGCAGCCCTGGTAAAGGCGTTGAAAGACGCAGCTCAACCCGGCGACCACATTCTGATTATGAGCAATGGCAGTTTTGGCGGCATTCATGTCGCATTACTGGAGGCACTGGGCTCACCATGATTTTGTATCTACATGGCTTTCGCTCATCGCCCCATTCCACAAAAGCCCAAATGCTGGCAAAGGAAATGGCCAAACAAGGCTTTGCCGATGTCTGGCATTGCCCCCAACTTCCGGCCGGTCCGCAAGAAGCCATCGATTTATGTAACAATCTCATTTCGTCTAACGCAAACACACCATCCGGTCGCGATCGCGCCCCGGTCATCATTGGCTCGTCACTTGGCGGCTTTTATGCTCAGTACCTGGCGCAAAAATGGTCTTGCCGTGCTGTTCTATTGAATCCAGTTATTGATGCGGCCCGTGATCTGGCGATTCATACCGGCAAGCAAACGCAATATCACAGTAACGAGCCATTCGAATTCCACGGTCATTATCTGCAAGAGCTGGCTGCAATGAAAATCGGTCCGCCCGCCCAGCCGGAACGCTTTTTCCTGATGGCAGCAACGGGCGATGAAGTACTCGACTGGAAAGAAATGGTGGCATGGTACGCAGGCTGCCCCAGTCGGGTTATCAGCGGCAGCGACCACGGCATACACGATTTTGCGCGTTGGATGCCTGAAGTCACCTCTTTTATTCTCGACTCTGGTTTGAGTCACCAAAAAACAGATTAAAACAACGTTTATGTACGTTCTTTACGAAGATAGCGGAAGCTTCAAAGCCGAAAAAATTTTTTCCGAAAGCGACTCAACCATGCAGGTTGAGTCGGAAAGCGGAAAACGAAGCAAGATAAAGAACGCCACGGTGCTGTTCCGATTCGATTCGCCTGCGCCGGCCGAATTGCTGCAAAGTGCGCAAGATTTGGCCCAAACCTTCGAGATCGACTTCCTATGGGAGTGCGCACCGCAAGAAGAGTTTAGCGCGGCGGATTTCGCCCAGGATTATTTTGGTCACCCGCCCACATCGGTGGAAAAGGCGGCTTTGATATTCGCACTGAACAGCGCACCTGCTTATTTTCACCGGCGCGGAAAAGGCAGTTATCGACCGGCGCCCCCCGATATTCTTGAAGCCGCCCTGGCCGCAATTGAAAAGAAAAAGCGCCAGGCCGAACAACAACAGGAATGGACGGAGCAACTGGTGGCCGGGCAACTACCGGAACGCATTGGCGAAGTCGCGTCCACGTTCCTGGTTAAGCCCGACAAGAACACCCTTGAATGGAAAGCTTTTGAGGCTGCCGTTAAAGAACGCGGCACCACACCTGAACAACTATTGCTCGATGTAGGCGCCTGGCCTCATCCGTTAAAACTGCACCGCGACCGATTTTTTGCGACCCACTTTCCCAAAGGCACTCAATTTCAATCTGCAGACATCCCGGAACTCAACCTTGAACTGCCGGAAGCGAACGTCGAGGCCTACTCCATCGACGACATCACCACCACTGAAGTGGATGATGCGCTATCGGTTACCCCACTGGGAAATGACCAGGTTCAGATTGGCATTCACATTGCCGCCCCCGGCTTGCTGGTGAAACGAGACAATGAGCTGGACCAAATGGCCCGCAAACGCATGTCCACCGTTTACATGCCGGGTCAGAAAATTCCAATGCTCCCAGACGAGATCATTGAAACCTTCTCACTGGATGCCGGGCAAAGCCGTCCCGCACTTTCACTGTACGTCACAACCGATTTACGCAGCGGTGAGATTCTGGAAACACAAACCCGGCTGGACCGCATCACGGTTAAGGAAAATCTGCGCCACAACTGGCTGGATGCCGACGTAACGGAAGCCGCGCTGGAAGACCCTTCGGCTCCCCTACCTTATGCTCATTGGTTACGCCCATTGTGGCAATTTTCCCGCCACTTGAACGCCCAACGCGAGGCGTTGCGAGGCAAGCCCGAAAACAATAATCGGGTTGAGTATATGTTCTACCTTGAAGGCGAACCCGATGACCCCGGCAGCATCGTAAAACTGACTCCGCGCCAGCGTAACGCGCCGCTTGATCGCCTGGTTGCCGAATACATGATTCTCACCAACAATCTGTGGGGCGCCTTCATGGCGCAACACGGCGTACCGGGCATCTATCGCTCTCAACAAGCAGGTCGTGTGCGTATGTCGACCCAAGCCCTGCCGCATGAAGCCATCGGGGTGCCCCAGTATGCATGGAGCACTTCACCGCTGCGGCGTTACGTCGACCTCGTCAATCAGGGCCAAATCATTGCCGCGGCGGAACATGGCGTATCAGCCCGCCTGGTCGCGCCTTTCAAACCCAAGGAGGCCGACCTTTTTGCCATTATTGGGGCCTTTGATGCGCAGTACGCGGCCTGGAACGAGTTTCAGTCGACAATTGAACGCTATTGGTGCATTCGTTGGCTTAAACAGGAAAAACTCACCGAGGTTACTGCCAGTGTTTTGCGCGAAGATCTGGTTCGTTTCGATTGCGCTCCTTTTATTACGCGTATTCCCGGTCTGCCGGCGCTTGAAAGAGGCCGCCGGGTTCGCCTTGCACTCACGGGTTTCAATGAGCTGGCACTCGATGTAGAGTGCCGGTATATTGAAACGCTCGACACGGAGCAATAACGGTGCAACAAACCCCCGACAACAATTTCTATCTGGTTATCGGGCTAATCGCTTCCCTATGTTTACATGGGGCGGCCTTGTTGCTGACATTTTCAAACCTTGCTCCAAATACCCGCATGCCGGTCAGCTCACTTGAAGTCACGTTGGTTAACACGCGCACCGAGGCCGAGCCGGCCAATGCACAAATACTGGCCCAACAAAACCTGAATGCCGGCGGCAACGACACAGGCGAAACTTATGCCTCTTCGCCATTGCCTCGCACCCAGGAAAATGAAGTTAATGAAATTATTCTGGAGGCACTGCGCAAACGACAGGCGGAGCTGGAGTCTGAGCAAGAGCAGCTACTGACGCAATTAATTTCAGAAACCACCACAGCCGAGCCACGCCTGCGGCCGGAACTTTTCCAGGAATCTCCCGACCCGGGCAGCGACGACTTGAATCGCGATGCCCAGGTACTTAACGCCAGAATTGCTGCGTTAAAAGCCCGTATCGAGGCTTATAACAGCCGGCCACGGCAACAGTTTGTTGGGCCGGCGGCACAACGCGCAGCTTATGCACAATATGTCGAAGCCTGGCGCCTGAAAATCGAGCAAATCGGCACAGAGCATTATCCGCAGGAAGCACGTGGGCGTATCTATGGCTCGTTACAGCTCACCGTGTATATTGACCGCGACGGCACACTGCGAAATGTTGAAATCAACCAGCCCTCTTCGGAACCCGTTCTGAACTCAGCCGCACGGCGCATCGTACAACTGGCGGCACCATTCCCCCCTCTGCCCCCCGAGGTGGCAGCGGAAACCGATATTCTGGCCATTACCCGAACCTGGCATTTCACCAACAACGAGTTAACCACCCAATGACGCCCAACCAGCAAAACCATTCGAAAGTAAAGCGCTTTGCGGTCATAGGCAACCCTGTTGCACACAGCAAATCACCGCAAATTCATGCGGCCTTCGCCAAGCAAACCGGTATTCAATTGCAATACGATCTCTTGCCGACACCTATCGAGGCATTCGAGTCTGTTGTTGAACGGTTTTTTGCCGAAGGAGGCAGCGGATTGAACGTAACGGTACCATTCAAGGAAAGGGCATGGACCATGGCGCAAGGCGGTTTAACCGAACGGGCAAGAGTTGCCGGCGCCGTTAACACACTTTGGTGGGGAGACGCCCGCTTGCATGGTTGCAATACCGATGGGGTTGGCTTGCTGGCCGACCTCCATCGCCTGGGCGTTGACGTTAAAGGACACGACGTATTGCTGTTGGGCGCCGGGGGAGCCGCCAGGGGTGCGTGCGCACCCTTATTAGAAGCCGGTTGTACACGACTGCACATCGTTAACCGCACAGAACAACGGGCCACTGAACTGCATCAACATATCGCGCGGGAACTGCCCCACTATGCGGCGCGGCTATCTTCAGGGGGCCTCAACCAGGCGCAGGGGCGTTGGCCGATTGTCATCAACGCCACATCCAGCAGCATCAGCCAGGCGGCACCCAACCTGCCCGGCATGCAATACATGCCGGGCGCACTGGCTTACGACATGTTCTACGCCGCACATGACACGGCATTTCTGCAAGCGGCAAAGGCAGCGGGAGCCGACCGGACAGCCGATGGTTTGGGCATGTTGGTGGGCCAGGCGGCGGCGGGATTCGCTATTTGGCACGGCGTCACGCCGGAGATTGAACCTGTCTTAACCATGCTGCGGGCTCAACTGAGCCACAGCTGACAACACGCGCCGGAGCCCCTGATGAGCAGATCAAAAAGCAAGCTGATCGGCATCGTGCTACTGGCAGGCCTTTTCGCGTTCCTGCTTTACCAATTTGGCTTGTTCGTCATGGTGATCTGGTTAAAATTCCACAACCCAAGCACCAGTGCTTTCATGCGCAACACCCTGACGCAATTACAAGCAGAACAGGCGAATGCACAAATTATTCACACCTGGGTTCCGTACGACAAAATAAGCACAAACCTGAAACGTGCAGTCGTGGCCGCTGAAGACTCGAACTTCATTAACCACAGCGGGGTGGAATGGGAAGCCATACAACGCGCCTGGGAATACAATATGCGCATGTCGGAGTCCGGTTCGGAACGCGTACGAGGCGGCTCAACCATTACCCAGCAACTGGCTAAAAACCTGTTCCTGTCCAGTGATCGCTCATACTGGCGCAAGGCACAGGAGTTGCTCCTGACTTTCATGCTGGAAGCCGTTCTAAGCAAACAACGCATTCTTGAGCTGTATCTGAATATTGCCCAGTGGGGCAAAAACGTTTTTGGCGCCCAGGCAGCAGCTGAACATTACTTTAAGCGTCATGCTTCACAGCTGAACGCCGCACAATCGGCACGGCTGGCCGCCATGCTGCCTAATCCGGCTTACTATGACAAACGTGGCAATACCCGTTATTTGCAGTCGCGCACCCGCACCCTGCTGCAACGCATGCGAATGGTTGAGGTGCCTTGAGCCACCATTTTTCCCGCTAACCCTTAAAGCCGACGCAATAGAACGCACAGAAGTCACCGCCGTTTGTTAAGCTTACGCCTGTTCCAGCCTTACTTTTTTTTCATGCGCACTGCACGCCGTTACCTTGCCAAAGAAATCTATCGGTCCAGCATCGTTGTTTTGCTGGCTCTGCTAGGCCTGTTTACATTCTTCGCGCTTATTGAAGAACTGGACAACGTCGGCACCAAGCTCACATTGCTCGACCTGTTCTATCTTCAGGCCTTGCAAATGCCAACCCGGTTATACGAGCTTTTACCGATTGGATTGTTAATCGGCGCCATTCTCGCGCTGGCCAGTCTGGCTCAACGCAATGAACTTGTCATCTTGCGGGTATCAGGGGTCAGCGGTATGAAGTTGCTGCGTATGCTCTGGATTATCACCATCCCGTGGGTCGTAGCCGCATTTTTCCTTTCCGAGATCGTCACCCCCGCCGCGGAAATCAAAGCCAGCGAAGCCACCTTACAGCTCATGGGGCGCGCTGGTGGCGGACGGTTAAACAGTGGCTACTGGTTCAAGGAAGAAGCGCCAAACCAGGGCACCCGGATTATCAATATTTCCGAACTCAAACCCAATGGTGGTGTGGCCGGCATTACCCTGTACGAATTCTACGAAGGTCAGGAACTGGTCCGCTTCTCACAAGCCAAGCAAGGCTATTTTCAGAATGGCTCGCTTGTAATGGAAGAGGTCGCCGAAACGCAAATTAGCGAAAACGCCATGAGTGCGCTGGATGACGCAACCGCACCCGAACAACCCTTAACCACGCTGGAAACAGTTCCTGAACGCACGATCACGACCAGCTTGACGCCGGAACGCCTGATCGCCCGTATCCTGACCCCGGAACGCATGTCAATTGCCGTACTGAATGATTATATTGCCTACCTTGAAGCCAACAATCTTCAAACCGACCGCCAAATCGTTGCACTGTGGCGCAAGCTTGCCTACCCTTTCACGCTTTTGGTCATGATCACCATTGCCGCTCCAATCGGATTTATGCAAACACGGCGAGGCGGGGTCGGCGGCAAAGTGTTTATTGGCATTTTGCTCGGCGTCGGCTTTTTCATGGTGAACCAGCTTGCCCTGAATGTGGGCATGCTAAGCCGCTGGTCTCCGTGGGTAACGGCGTTGGTTCCCAATATTGCCGCCCTGCTGCTGGCATTGGCGACGCTTATCTACATGGAAAACAAACATCAGGTCCAGCGCTTTGTGCGCACACGTGGACCATGGAATAAATCGGCAACATGAGTCTCACCCCCGCTTCCCCCCTTGCGCCCCCAACCTGGGTCATCGGCGATATTCAAGGATGCTGTTCGGCCCTGGACCAATTACTTGAACACCCGGCAGTCGTTGCCGACAACGGCGCACGCTTCTGGTTCGCCGGCGACATTGTAAATCGCGGCCCGCGCTCACTTGATACCGTACGTCGTATTATGGGCATGGGCAACAAGGCCGTCACCGTTTTGGGCAATCACGACCTGAACTTGCTTGCAGTCGCCGCGGGCGTGCGCAAACCTGGAAAATCCGACACCATCGCCGACATTCTCGGGGCGCCCGACGCCGACGAGATTATTGAATGGCTGCGTCATCGACCGATGGCCCACTATGAACAAAACCATTTGCTTGTTCATGCGGGCGTACTGGCACCATGGACGCTAAAACAAACCATGGCATTGGCTGCCGAAGTGGAACATGCGTTGCAGTCCAGACATTGGCGGCAACACCTTGAAAAAATGTATGGCAACGAGCCCGATCGCTGGCGCGACGGCCTTGGGCCAAACAAACGTCTGCGTATTGTGATTAACGCACTCACGCGCATACGCATGTGTGACGTTAAAGGGCGCATGGATTTATCATATAAAAACGCGCCGGGCAGCGAAGCACCCGACTACCTGATGCCTTGGTTCGATGTTCCCGACCGGGCCACACAAAACACAACCATTGTCTTTGGCCATTGGTCTACGCTCGGGCTCATGATTCGCCCGGACGCAATTTGCCTGGATACAGGATGCGTTTGGGGCGGCAAACTGACAGCACTGCGTTTAAGTGATCGCAAACTGGTTCAGATTGACTGCATCAGCCACCAAACACCAGGCTCCGCTTAAAGCCACAGCCGGCCGTGCTCAGCTTGATCTCATTAAGCGGCCAAAGGTTCCTCTTGGGCCGCAGGCTCCAAGTCTCGCATCACAGCCGAGCGAATTTGCTCCCGCACATAATCGGCAACCTTTGCACGCCCGCCTTCATATTGTTCAACCGGGACAGGCGGCATGAACTCGACCTCGACCATCGCACCGGTTGTACCTAATAAAACCCATAAATTGTGAAGCAGGCTTTCATTGCCCACGAAAGCCAGATAATCGCTACGACGGCCTTTGTGAAAGAATCGCAAGGCAACAGGTTGGATCGTAATACCGGCCCGAACCGGTGGCTCAAACAAACTGCTATGAAAGGGCAAAACGTCAAAACCTCGGCTGGTTGTCCCCTCCGCGAATAGCCCGATCACCATGTTATGGTCAAACAACTTTTGCATATCGGTGCCTACCTGACGCACCGAGTTTCGTTGACTGCGATTCACAAAAATTGTGCCAACCTTGGCAACCAGCCAGCCAATAACCGGCCAATCACGGATTTCACTTTTGGCGATAAATGCGACACACCGCACACTGGCCAACACATAAATATCGATCCAGGAAACATGGTTGGCCACCCAAAGCGCCGAACCTTGAAGTGTTGGCTTGCCCAGGACGTTTATTTTTACGCCGCACAAAAACATCAGGGCTCTGGACCAATGATGATTCATCGCATTGCGCACTTCCACCGAAACGAATGGATAAATCAGTGCAACGCAAACCAGACATGAAATAAGCCAGATTAAAACCAGCGGAAACCGGATCGAAAACAGAATCAAACGCAAAACGACCTCTTATTCAAGCGAACCCAGCGCATCAAGATAGCGCTGCAAGATAACTGCGGCAGCCATGGCGTCGTCGGGGGCATGACTACCCAGCAAATCTTGCGCCTCAAGGCTGGAACCCCTCTCATCAACCAACTGCACATCAATACCAAAGCGCCCATTCAACTGATTGGCAAACCGCCTGCAAGCTCGCGACGCCTCTTGTTCCAAACCGTCAATTGTAAGCGGCAAACCAACAACCAGTTGATCCGGCTGCCACTCTTTAAGCAAAGCGGCAACCTGATTGAAACGCTCAACCCGTGTTTTTGGAAACAATATCGTGAGCGGACGGGCCTGGCGGGTGAGGCTGTTGCCGACCGCCACGCCAATCTTCTTCTGCCCAAAATCAAATGCCAGCAAAACCTTGTCAGGCATGCCCCGCTACACCCGTAAGCATCGACGAGTGAATTCCCAAGGCGCCCAGCGCGGCTTCGTAACGCCCCTCGTAAGGCATATCGAAAATAATCGATGGGGCGGCCTCGACATTCAACCAGGCATTCTGGGCAAGTTCGCTTTCAAGCTGGCCGGTGCCCCAACCTGCATAACCCAAGGTCACCAAAAACTGTTCAGGCCCTTCACCTTTGGCGATGTCTTCAAGTACATCGCGCGAAGTCGTGAGCTGGAAATCGCCCAAATCGATGGTTGACGCATAGGTTTTATTGCCTGCCGTGTGCAAGACAAAACCACGGTCGGTATGCACCGGCCCACCGTGATAAACAGCCTGTGCTGCAACCGCTTCGACGCCGGGTTCCACTTGCAGATCAAGCCGCTCCAGCATGTCGGCCACCGTAATATCGCTGGGTCGGTTCACAATCAAGCCCAACGCGCCTTCCGTGTTGTGTTCACATAAAAACACCACACTGTGCGCCCACTCACCCATATCCATGCCTGGCATTGCCAGCAGGAATTGTTTGGACAAGTCGACGCTCAGTTCATTATTAAGTTGTATCGATGCCATGACTCGCCCTCCTGGACAGTTTAAAGTTCCATCATTACGTTTAGACTTCCATCATTTCAAAATCTTCCTTACGCGCCCCACATTCGGGACAGACCCAGTTGGGCGGAACATCTTCCCAACGCGTGCCCGGCGCAATCCCCTCTTCAGGCAACCCAGCCTCCTCATCATATATCCAACCGCAGATTAGGCACATCCATGTACGCATAACTTTTGTTACTCACTGAAAATTTCGTTTGGTCCACCAACAAGCGGAACCGTTCCTATAGAATGGGGTCAATTTTACTTATCGCAATAGTAAAGCGTTTTTTGATTCGTGTTTGAAACCTCGCCCCCTCTCGTCCTTCTGTACGGCCCCTTCGACCCAAGCGGGTCGGGTTGCCTGCCCGCCGATGCTATTACCTGTAGCACGCTCGGTGCGCACGCGCTTAGTACGGTAACTGCACTGCACGTACAAGACACCGCCAACATCGAGGAGATTCACGCCATTACGGCGGAACTCATTGATGACCAGGCGCGTTGCCTTCTGGAAGACATGCATGTGCAAGCCATCAAAGCAGGTCCACTGTACACCACTGACTCAGTGCGCGTATTGGCCCAGATAGCCGCCGACTATCCCAATGTGCCTCTGTTACTGCAGTTACATACCGCTCCGCAGGCATTGCAAAGTGACGATTTCGACCCCGACGAAGCCATTAACGCCACATTTGAGCTTTTATTACCCCAAGCCGACTTGATACTGGTCGACAACAGTGTATTGACACAATGGGTTGCCGATGGCCTGCTACCCCGTCGTAGCACGACACCCGCCAAAACACTTATGCAATTTGGAGCAAAATGGGTACTCACCACCGGCACTGAGTTACGCCCGGGACAACGAGCTTATGTTTTGCACGGCCCGGAGCAAACTTTAATTAACTGGCCCTGGACACCCCCCACTTCCCGGGTCAGCCATCAGAATGGTCCGCTCGCCTGCGCACTGACCGTTGAACTTGCCCGCGGTCGCGCAGTACCCGACGCAACGGAATCGGCACTAAAATTGGCACTGCCATTAACCGGCCGCGCATTCCGGCCTGGTATGGGTGCACAAATTTTTAATCGCTCGACACCATGACATCTCGCTTGAAATTCCCCCGCGGCTTGTACGGCATAACGCCCGAATGGACGGATTTTGAAAAACTTGTGGACGCGGTTGAACAGGCCGCAGAAGGCGGCATGACCGCTTTACAATGGCGACAAAAGTCCTTAACAGGGCATGAGGCAGTCGACAAAGCCGGCCGCCTACGCGAAATATGCAAACGCCAAGGCGTCGTTTTTATCGCGAACGACAGCATTGAACTGGCCTTGGCTGTAGATGCAGACGGCGTTCATTTAGGCCGCGAAGACGGCGACCCCGGAACTGCCCGAGAACGCGTCGGCCCGGGAAAGCTTATCGGCGCATCGTGCTACAACGAGCTTGCGCGCGCGCAACAAGCTCTGAACATGGGAGTCGATTACGTTGCCTTCGGCGCTGTATACCCTTCAAGCGTAAAGCCCCATGCCGTCAAGGCCGACCTTGATCTCTTTCAACAAACCCGTGCCGCAATGGCAGCAATGCCGGGACCACACCCCGGCATTGTCGCCATCGGCGGAATCACCCCCGAAAATGCGCTGCCACTGGTTCGGGCAGGCGCCACCAGCGTTGCCGTGATCAACGGCCTTTTCGAAGCAAACGACATCCGCGCACAGGCGCAACGTTTCAACCACGCTTTCGAAGCCTAATAGCCGGGCTTATACTTTACCTTCTATCTCTTTTGTCGTAACTATCCACCTTTTATTCACTATGTCCCGTAATACCGAACTATTCGATCGTGCCTGCAAAACCATTCCAGGTGGCGTCAACTCACCTGTTCGCGCTTTTCGTTCCGTAGGAGGCGTGCCACGCTTCATCAAACGCGCGCAAGGCCCCTATATTTGGGATGCAGAGAACACACAATATATCGACTATGTGGGTTCATGGGGCCCAGCCATTCTGGGTCATGCTCACCCTGAGGTTATTGAGGCAGTTCAACGGGCCGCCGTAGACGGACTTTCTTTCGGGGCGCCTTCCGAAGGGGAAATCGACATCGCCGAAGCAATTGCCGCGCGTCTGCCATCAATTGAAAAGGTCCGTTTGGTCAGTTCAGGCACTGAAGCCACCATGAGCGCCATCCGGCTTGCCCGAGGCTACACCGGGCGTTCAAAAATCATCAAATTTGAAGGTTGTTACCACGGCCACGCCGACAGCCTGTTAGTGAAAGCCGGGTCGGGCATGCTCACTTTCGGCAATCCCACTTCAGCCGGCGTTCCCAAAGAGTTCGTTCAACACACCATCGTCCTTGATTTCAACCAGCCTGAAGCTGTGCGGGCCGCGTTCGAGCAACAAGGCAACGACATTGCCTGCATTATTGTGGAACCCATTGCCGGCAACATGAATCTCGTGAAGCCCGATGCCGGATTCCTGGAAACGTTACGCGAGCTTTGCACACAACACGGTGCATTATTGATTTTTGATGAAGTCATGACCGGTTTTCGCGTGGGCCCACAAGGTGTGCAAGGCTTAACCGGAGTTACTCCCGATATCACCACCCTGGCAAAAGTCATCGGCGGCGGGATGCCGGTGGGTGCTTTCGGAGGCCGGGCCGATATCATGGACTGCGTGGCACCACTGGGGCCGGTGTATCAGGCAGGAACGCTGTCGGGCAACCCGGTTGCCGTCGCCGCGGGGCTGGTTACGCTCAAGCTCTTGTCAGAGCCGGGGTTCTACGACAAGCTCGAACAACAAACACGCAAGCTCACACAAGGGTTAAGCGAACACGCCCAGGCAGCGGGGATTCCATTCAGTGCCGACTTCGTCGGCGGCATGTTCGGCTTGTATTTCCGCGACGGCATCCCACGCAGTTTCGACGAAGTGTCAAGCTGCAATATCGACCAGTTCAAGCAATTCTTTCACGGCATGCTCGAACAAGGCGTTTACTTTGCGCCTTCGGCGTTCGAGGCCGGGTTTGTTTCATCGACCCATACTGACGAGGTCATTGAACAAACCCTGGCAGCCGCGAAAAAGGTTTTTGCAACGCTTTAACAAACCGGAGGTCAGGCCGACGGCGCAGGAGCAACCGCCGTTACCTCGATCTCCACGCGTGCACGGTCTTCAATAAGCGCCGCCACCTCGAAAGCGGTCATGGCAGGGAAATGACGCCCAATAACCGCACGATACTGTTTGCCAATTTCGCGTAGCTGCGATGTATATTCTTTTTTGTCGACCACATACCAGGTCATGCGGGTAATGTGCTCTGGGCCGGCGCCCCCTTCCTTCAGCACATCAACAATATTGCGCAAGGTTTGCCCGACCTGCTCCGCCAGGTTGTCCGTTTCGAACTCCTGCTGCGCATTCCAGCCGATTTGGCCGCCCACAAAAATAATACGGCTACCCACCTGCACTTCAGCCATTGTGCCGTTTGCATAACCTTTGGGTTCCGCCCAATTGGGAGGTTGAAGAATTTTCATATTTGCCTCGTAAAAATCAATGAATAAACCGATTCAGCCCTTCTGACCCTGCTCTTTCTGGCGCAATACAAAGCGCTGAAGCTTGCCGGTTTCAGTACGGGGCAATGTTTTAACGAACTCGATTGCACGCGGATATTTATAGGGTGCAATTTGGTTCTTAACGTGATCCTGCAATGTTTTAACCATGGCATCGTTCGCTTCGAAGCCCGGTTTCAGCACAATAAAAGCTTTAACGATATTGCCGCGATCGGGATCAGGCTGGCCGATAACGCCGCATTCGGCCACCGCTTCATGAGCCAGCAAGGCGTCTTCCACTTCCGGCCCGGCAATGTTGTACCCGGCGGAAATAATCATGTCGTCGTTGCGCGCCTGGTAAAAGAAGTAGCCGTCGTCATCCATCTTGAAGGTATCGCCGGGCAAATTCCAGCCATTCTGAACAAACTTCATTTGGCGTTCATCATTCAGATAACGGCAACCCGTTGGGCCTTTGACGGCCAAACGCCCCACCTCACCCGGAGGCAAAGGTTTGAAATCGTCGTCGACCACCTGCGCGACGTAACCCGGTACGACCCGACCAATGGCACCACGACGCACCTCTTCAGGCGGGCTGGACACAAACACGTGAATCATTTCCGTGCCGCCAATGCCATCGATCATTTCAATGCCGCTTGCCTCTTTCCAAAGCTGGCGCGTTGCGTCGGGCAAAGCCTCGCCGGCCGATACCGTTTTCTTCAAAGTGGCCAGAGAAAAACGGCCAACCAGCGGCGCCATTTGGCGGTAGAACGTGGGCGCCGTAAATGTCATGGTGACACCAAAATCGTCGACCGTTTTAAGCAATTCTTCCGGCGTAAGCTTTTCAATGAGTACCGTTGACCCACCGACCCGTAGCGGAAAGCACAGCATGCCGCCCAATCCAAAGGTGAAGGCCAGAGGTGGTGTACCGGTAATAATGTCGTCGGCGTGTGTTCTTAAAGTATGCTTGGAGAACGTGTCACACATGGCCAGCACGTCGCGATGGAAATGCATGCAACCTTTAGGTTTGCCGGTTGTGCCGCTGGTGAATGCAATCAGGCAGACGTCATCAACGGCCGTATCACATGCCACATACGTTTCAGATTTGGTTTTCACCAACGATTCCAGTGAATCGGCACTGTCGTCGCAGAAGTACCGAACCTCTTTCAACTGCGGGCAGTATGCAGGGTGGTTGCTGTCGAGGCAATGTTCCACCTCGTCACCTAAGCGCTTATCGCATAACACGGCTGTGATTTCAGCTTTTTCAACAATAGGCTTCAGTTCACTGGCGCGCAACAGCGGCATGGTAGGCACTACCACCAGCCCGGCTTTAACCACGGCAAGCCAAGAGGCCGCCATCATGGGGTTGTTCGGGCCGCGTAATAACACGCGGTTGCCCGGCACCAGTTTCATATCGTCGATAAGAACCTGCGCTATTTGATTGGTTAAGACCATGAGTTCTTTGTATGTCATGGTTTTTTTGTTGTCGCCCTCGCGCCAGCGCAGGGCAACACGGTCTCCACGCCCTTCATTCACATGGACATCAACCAACTCGACGGCACAATTCAAACGCGCCGGATAAGCAACATCAGGATTGCCGTCGAGCAACAATTCCGGCCACTGCTCAAGCGGTGGCAAATTGTCTCGGGCAAAGGTGTCCTTATGAGCAGACCGTTCCATTTATCTCTCCTTCGGCTTAACTGTTTTTGAGTAATTCGCGAGCAATAATCAATTTCTGTACTTCGGTTGCCCCTTCGTAAATACGTAGTGCACGAATTTCCCGATAAAGTTTTTCAACCGGCTCGCCGGATTTAACACCCAAGCCACCGAACATTTGTAAGGCGCGATCAATAACACGCTGAGCCGATTCGGTTGCCGCCATTTTGGCCATGGCCGCTTCACGCGTCGTGCGCTGTTTTTGTACATCGCGCATCCAGGCGGCACGGTATGTGAGCAAAGCCGCTGCGTCGATTTCCATGGCCATATCACCGAGCGCCGCTTGAGTTAACTGCAGATCACCCAATGTTTGACCGAACATTTTGCGTGATTTGGCACGAGCCAAACCTTCCTGCAATGCTCTGCGTGCAAAGCCCAGTGCCGCGGCCGCCACCGACGCCCGGAAAATGTCCAGCGTCATCATGGCGATTTTGAACCCTTGGCCACCTTCACCCAAACGCTGACTGACCGGCACCCGACAGTTATCGAAATGCAAACGCGCCAACGGATGCGGTGCGATCACATCGATTCGTTCTGCAATATTCAACCCCGGTGTGTCGGCATCCACTACAAAGCCCGTAATGCCTCGCGCGCCCGGGGCCTCGCCTGTGCGTACAAACACGCAGTAGAAATCGGCAATGCCCCCATTCGATATCCAGGTTTTTTCACCATTCAACACATAATGGTCGCCATCCAGCACAGCCTCGCAACTCATTGCCGCGACATCCGACCCGGCATCGGGCTCAGAAAGGGCAAAAGCCGCAATCGCATCGCCACTGGCCACGCGGGGCAAATATTTTTCGCGCAACGCGTCGCTGCCGGCAATGGAAATAGCGCCGCTACCCAGGCCTTGCATGGCAAACGCAAAGTCAGCCAACCCTTCGTGGCGGGCCAAGGTTTCACGCACGATACATAACGCACGGGAATCTATTTCCGGCCAACGTCCGCCCCAGCGACCATCAGGCCCTTGAGGAACCGCTACGTTGAGCCACCCACCGTGTCCCAGCGCTTTCACCAACTGCCGACAGGCCTCATCGGTATCGTGGTGATCGATGTGGGCCAGGTGTTCGGCACACCATTGGTCAAGCTCACGCGCAAACGGCGGGTGACGCTCATCAAAAAACGGCCAGTCGAGCCAGCTGAAGTCTGTCATTTAATCACCTTCGAACACGGGTTTTTGCTTGGCAACAAACGCATGATAGGCACGATGGAAGTCTTGTGTCTGCATGCAGATTGCCTGTGCCTGGGCTTCGGCTTCAATCGCCTCATCAACACCCATCGACCACTCTTGATGCAGCGCTTTTTTCGTCATGGAATGCGCAAAGGTGGGGCCATCGGCCAGGCGACGCGCCAGATCTTGGGCCGCACCCAAAACCTCTTCAGACGCATGCAGGCTATTAAAGAAACCCCAGTTAAGGCCTTCCTGCCCAGACATGGAACGACCGGTATACAGCAGCTCTGAAGCGCGGCCCTGACCAATAACGCGGGGCAACAACGCGCAAGCCCCCATATCGGCGCCGGCCAAGCCTACGCGGGTAAACAAAAAGGCCGTTTTGGTTTGCTCGGTGGCCAAACGCATGTCGGAAGCCAGGGCCACAACCGCGCCTGCTCCGGCACATACACCATCGACCGCCGCAATAATCGGTTGCGGGCAATTGCGCATGGCTTTGACCAAATCACCCGTCATGCGGGTGAAATCCAGCAGTTGGGGCATGGTCATTTTGGTCAGCGGGCCAATAATTTCGTGTACATCGCCCCCCGAGCAAAAATTCCCGCCCGAGCCGGTGACCACAACAATTTTAATGTCGCTTGCATAAACCAACTTGCGGAACAAATCACGCAACTCTGCATACGACTCAAACGTAAGTGGATTCTTGCGTTCGGGACGATTCAAGGAAATAGTGGCAACTTTGCCATCGTCGGACACGGACCACAAAAAGTTCTTGGGCTGGTATCCCGCCATGGGGCCCTTGTGATGTTCCATTGTGTGTTCAGTACTCATAGATTTCTCCAGGTTCCGGTGCGCGCTTAGCCCACCATCACTTCCCCCCCGTCTACGGGGATCGATTGTCCGTTAACAGCGCCGGCACCCGACTGACATAACCAGGCCACGGCATCGGCTACTTCCTCGGGCTGCACCAGGCGCCCCTGGGGATTTGACTCCGCCAGTTTGGCACGCGCCTGGTCGAGCGTCATGCCGGTTTTTTCCATAATGTTATCGAGCGCGTCGCGCACCAAATCGGTTTCCGTGTAACCCGGGCACACGGCGTTCACCGTAATGCCTTTCCGGGCAACTTCAAGCGCCAAGGAACGGGTTAAACCCACAACCCCATGTTTGGCTGCGCAGTAAGCCGATACATAAGCATAGCCTTGCAACCCGGCAGTACTGGCAACATTCACAATACGGCCCCACCTCTTGGCGAGCATATCGGGCAAAGCCGCCTGGATACAATGAAACGTGCCGGTTAAGTTCACCGACAACATACTGTGCCAGGCCTCTTGCGTCATGCGATCAAACCGCTCACTGACGGCCTGACCTGCATTGTTCACCAGGATGTCGATCGGGCCGAATTGGTCGCGGGCTTTGGCAAAAGCGGCCTCAACGTTCTGCGCACTGCCCACGTCGCCGGCAACGAAGCCTACCTCACCCAGCGGCTTAAGCTGTTGTGCGGCTTGCTCCAACGCCTGCACGTTGCGCCCCATTAAGGTCACGCGGCAGCCTTGTTGCAAGAGGCGCTGGGCCACGATTAAACCGATACCGCGTGCGGCGCCGGTTACTAAGGCATGGCGTGCTTGTGTCATCACAATTAACCTCCGATGGATTTTGCGTAAGCAGCGGCCCGCTCAAAGTTGGTTTCCAACTGACGCTTGGCAGGGAAGTACTGTTTGGGCCACGTTACGTCTTGATAGCCAATTTTTGCCGACTCACGCAATGTCCAGGCGGCATCCGCCAGATGCGGGCGCGCCAAAGCACACAGATCGGCACGACCGGACGCAATAATACTGTTCACGTGGTCGGCCTCGAAAATGGCCCCCACTGCAATGGTGGCCACCTCGGCTTCATTGCGTACCCGATCGGAAAATGGCGTTTGATACATGCGGCCATAGACCGGCTGCTCTTCTTTGGATACTTGCCCGGAAGAACAGTCGACCAAGTCAACACCGGCCGCCTTGAAGCGACGCGCAATTTCAATGGCATCGTCGGGCGTAATCCCGCCTTCCACCCAATCGTGAGCAGAGATACGTACCGACATTGGCAAGCTTTCGGGCCAAACCTTGCGTACCGCTTCAAAAACTTCAAGCGGGTAGCGCAAACGGTTATCCAACGAGCCGCCGTATTCATCAGTACGCACGTTTGTAATAGGCGAGATAAAGCTTGAAAGTAGATAGCCGTGAGCGCAGTGCAGTTCCAGCCAGTCGAAACCAGCTTCAACTGCACGACGGGTCGCCGCTACAAACTGCTCCTTCACTTCATCCATTTGAGCGCGCGTCATTTCCTGCGGAACTTGCGACACACCTTCGATGTACGGAATGGGAGAAGCCGAAACAATAGGCCAATTGCCGGAATCGAGCGGTAAATCGGTGCCTTCCCAACTTACCTTGGTAGACGCTTTACGGCCGGCGTGACCAATTTGCAATCCAATTTTGGCGTCGGTGTTCTGATGGACGAAGTCAACAATACGTTTAAACGCCGCACCTTGCTCATCCGTCCATAGCCCCGGGCATCCCGGAGTGATGCGTGCTTCCGGCGAAACGCAGGTCATTTCCACCATCACCATGCCTGCGCCGCCCATGGCGCGAGAGCCCAGGTGAACCAAATGGAAGTCACCCGGTACACCGTCAACGCAAGAATACATCGCCATCGGCGACATAACGATACGATTCTTCAAGGTCACGCTGCGCGCCGTAAACGGTGTATGCATAGGGGGAACCGGGCGCTCGCCCTGCTCTTTCACACCTGAATGTGTTGCCAACCAGCGCTCAAAACCTTCAAGCCACTTCGGATCGCGCAAACGCAAATTCTCATGCGAAATACGCTGCGAGCGAGTCAGCATGGAGTAGACAAACTGCTCGGGCTCGAAGTTGGCATAGCGCGCCACATTCTCGAACCATTCCGTAGAATTGCGTGCTGCGTTCTGGATCTTCAGAACCTCAACGCTACGCACTTCCTGATAGTGTTGCAAACCCTCTTCAACGTTGTAGTTCTTGGCCATCAGGCACCGGTTCAATTCAATCGCGTCTTCCAGAGCCAGCTTGGTACCCGAGCCAATTGAGAAGTGCGCCGTATGGGCCGCATCGCCCATCAGTACGACCGGTACTTTACGACCGCTGGGTAAGGGTTGGTAATGCACCCAGGTATCACAAATAACGCGGGGGAATTGAATCCAGATAGCCGAACCGCGCAAGTGTGACGCATTGCTGATCAGCTTATTGCCATCGAGCCAGGGGGCGAAGATTTTTTCGCAAAAAGCGATGCCGTCTTCCTGACTCATTTTGTCGATACCGTGCGCTTTCCAGGTTTCGTCCAGTGTTTCCACAATAAAGGTCGACATCCCTGGCTCGAACCGATACGCATGCGCCTGAAACCAGCCGTGTTCGGTTTTTACAAACGCAAAGGTAAAGGCATCAAATGTTTTTTCGGTACCCAACCATACGAAACGACACTTGCGCACATCGATGTCGGGCTTGAATGTATCCTCGTAACGAGTCCGAATTTTGCTGTTTAAGCCATCGGACGCAATGACGAGATCGGCGTTGTATTTTTCGGCGATCTCCTGGTCGTCGGATACATCGGTTTCAAACACCAGTTTGACGCCCACTTCTTCACAGCGTTCTTGAAGAATATTCAGCAGCTTTTTACGACCAATGCCAATAAAACCGTGGCCGCTATTGCGAATACTTTTGCCTTTGTAATGCGTTTCAATATCGTCCCAGTGGTTGAATGCCAGGGCAATTTTCTCGGCCGAGACCGGATCCGCTTCGCGCAGGTTCTCCAGCGTTGCGTCTGAAAACACAACGCCCCAGCCAAACGTGTCATACGGTCGATTGCGCTCGATAATGGTAATTTCGTGGCTTGGGTCACTGAGCTTCATCAGCAAACCAAAATACAAGCCGGCGGGACCTCCGCCAATACAAACGATATTCATGAGCGTTCTCCGAAAAGGCTGAATATTTACTTTAGGCTTAAACTATATACATAAAAAAAAGCAGATGCAAGATTTTTTTAAATGCGTCAACGACTTAAGCGGGGCAAAGAAAATGCCCCAAAATGAAACTTTAAGATTAAACTATGTTCTTGTTGCAAGCCCAAGGGTTGACCTAACTTATTTAAATTTACGGCCTGGAAACTGCGTTAACGACATGACCATCCTAACCCACTCATCCGACGACGCCACACCCGACCTGGAAAGTCGCGCGGGCCCGAACGATCACGATGATCTGCGTCTCTGGCTTCGTTTGCTAACCTGTTGCAATCTTATTGAGGGCGACATTCGCAGCAGGTTACGCACCGATTTTGAAACGACGCTACCCCGCTTCGACCTGATGGCGCAACTGTTGCGTGTCCCGGAAGGCATGAAAATGAGCGAGTTGTCGCGCCACATGATGGTCACCAACGGCAACATCACAGGCATTACCGATCAACTCGAAAAAGAAGGATTGGTTGAACGCATTAAGGTCGCCTCCGACCGTCGCAGCTCCATTATCCGGCTTACCCCAAAAGGCAAGCGCAGCTTCAAACGCATGGCCGATGCCCACGAGCAATGGATCCGGGGCCTGTTCGGGAGCCTTTCAGAACACAGTCGACAGGCGCTGTTCGAAGCACTTGGCGAACTCAAACTGCTGGCCCAGACCCGCCTGCAAAGCAACGAAAAATAAGCTCCAACGTCTCCGGCAACATGCCCAAGCTACGATAAAATGGCGTTTTGCATCTTGGTCACCTACTTTTTGCGAGACCCCATATGGCTGTAAACCTGCATATTCCTGCGCCCGAAACCATTCTTCCTGTTGCGGGAGTTGAAATCGGCATTACCGAAGCCGGCATTCGCAAACAGGGTCGCAAAGACCTCACCGTTTTTCAGCTTGCGCCCGGTAGTTCGGTTGCCGGCGTCTTCACGCAAAACCGCTTTCGTGCCGCGCCGGTACAAGTGTGTGAACAACATTTGGCGGAAAACAGCGACATTCGCGCTTTGGTTATCAACACGGGTAACGCCAACGCAGGAACCGGACCAAGCGGGTTAAAAGCCACCCACGAAACCTGTGAAGCAGTCGCAAAATTGCTCCATATTTCTCCAAACCAAATTCTGCCCTTTTCCACCGGCGTGATTCTGGAGCCTTTACCGGTAGACCGGCTTATCAAGGCGCTGCCCGCCGCTGTGCAGAACCTGACAGCCGACAACTGGTTCAACGCCGCCCACAGCATTATGACCACCGATACGCAGCCTAAAATCGTGTCGAAGAAAATTGAATTGGGCGGTCAACCCGTTACCCTGACCGGCATTAGCAAAGGCGCCGGCATGATACGCCCGAACATGGCAACCATGCTGGGCTACCTGGCTACTGACGCGGGTATTCCGCCCGGCCTGCTGGCCGATATGACGCGGGAGATTGCCAATCGCTCATTCAATCGCATCACGGTTGACGGCGACACTTCCACAAACGACTCCTTCATTATTATGGCAACCGGCCAAAGCGGCCTGCATATCGACTCCACGCACCACCCTTTGTACAGCGAACTTTATCGGGCTTTGGCCGACGCCGCCCTGGATCTGGCCCAGAAAATCGTGCGTGACGCCGAGGGCGCAACCAAATTCATCACTATCCGGGTTGAGCAGGCTGCGAGCCAGGAAGAAGCACTGAAAGTGGCTTATGCCGTTGCCCACTCCCCGTTGGTTAAAACGGCGTTCTACGCCAGCGACCCCAATCTTGGTCGTATTTTGGCAGCCGTGGGTTACGCAGGCGTCAACGATCTGGACGTCGGCAAGGTTAATTTATGGTTGGGCGACGTTCTGGTGGCCAGCCAAGGCGGGCGTAACCCGGATTATGCAGAAGAAGCGGGCCAACGCGTCATGAAAGAGGCTGAGATCCTTGTACGCATTGCACTCGGCCGGGGCAATACCACCGAAACCGTTTACACAAGCGATTTCTCGCATGAATACGTGAGCATCAACGCCGACTACCGGTCGTGATTAAGTGGTTGACTTATAGAACGTTTTCAGTATATTATCTTGAGCTTGGCATTTTGCCAGCAATGTAATTTAAAAGGGTTACCCACATGTACGCGGTCATAAAAACCGGCGGCAAACAGTATCGTGTTGCAGCCGGCCAAAAACTTAAGGTAGAACAGATACCGGCAGACATAGGGCAAGAAATTACGCTAGACCAGGTTTTGTCGGTTGGCGAAGGTGATCAATTGAAAATTGGTACGCCTTTGGTTGACGGCGCCGTGGTTAAGGCAACAGTTCTTGCACAAGGCCGGCACGACAAGGTCAAGATCTTCAAAATGCGTCGTCGCAAGCACTATCAGAAGCGTCAGGGCCATCGTCAAAACTACACCGAGATTCGCATCGAAGCCGTTACGGCTTAATGCTTGAACCAGGTTAACAGGAGCTAAACATGGCACAAAAGAAAGGCGGCGGCTCAACGCGGAACGGTCGCGATTCAGAATCGAAACGACTGGGTGTGAAGGTATATGGTGGCCAAGCCATCAATGCCGGATCCATCATCATTCGTCAGCGCGGCACAAAATTCCACCCCGGCACCAATGTCGGTATGGGCAAAGACCACACGCTGTTCTCGCTGGTCGACGGCAAAGTTAAATTCGCCATCAAAGGCGCATTGAACAAGCGTACCGTCTCGGTTGTTGCTGCAGACTAATCTGCATTGAACCGAACGCAAAGCCCTACCAGACGGTAGGGCTTTTTGTTTTAGAATACCTCTTGAAACCTTTTATGGTCTGTACTTATGAAATTCGTTGACGAAGCCACCATTGAAGTCATTGCCGGCAAAGGCGGCAATGGGTCGGCGAGCTTTCGCCGCGAAAAATTCATTCCGAAAGGCGGGCCTGACGGCGGCGACGGCGGCAGGGGCGGCAGCATTATTGCTATTGCCGACCGCAACATCAACACGCTGGTCGATTATCGCTATGCCCGCCTGCATCGGGCCAGGAACGGCGAAAATGGGCGTGGCTCCGATCAATACGGGGCGGGTGCTGCCGACATCACGCTGCGCGTACCCGTTGGCACCGTCGTTTACGATGCCGACACAGACGAACAATTGTTCGACCTGAACCACCATGGTGAGAAAGCCATGCTGGCTGCCGGCGGTGAAGGGGGCCGAGGCAACATTCATTTCAAATCCAGTACAAACCGCGCGCCCCGCCAGTTCACCTATGGCAAAGAAGGTGAGCAGCGGCGCTTACGTTTTGAACTGAAAGTTTTGGCCGACGTTGGCTTGTTAGGCCTGCCCAATGCGGGTAAATCAACGCTTATCAGTAAGGTTTCAAACGCCAAGCCCAAGATCGCCGACTACCCCTTCACCACACTGCACCCCAACCTGGGGGTTGTGCGCACCTCAGAATCGCGCAGTTTCGTCATCGCCGATATTCCCGGCCTGATCGAAGGTGCCTCCGAAGGTGCCGGTCTGGGGCATTTGTTTTTACGTCATTTGTCCCGCACTCGAGTGCTGTTGCATTTGGTCGACCTATCCTCACCCGACCCCTCAATTGATCCGGTAGAGGCCGCGGTTGAAGGGGCTCGCGCCATTACCGAAGAACTGCGCAAGTACGATGAGGCCCTCTACGAAAAGCCGCGCTGGCTCGTATTGAACAAACTCGACATGGTCGAGGACCCGACCGAAACTCAGAAACGCTTCTGCGAGGCACTCGGGTGGAAAGGTCCGGTTTTCGCTATTTCAGCACTTACCGGCAACGGCACGCAGGAATTAATCTGGGCGCTGCAAGACTGGCTGGATGTCGAAAAGGAAAAGGAAAACGTAGAATCCGATAAGGCGGAAGGTGTTTATCAGGCAGAAGACCCCCGCTTCGATGATTCGCGCGGACCCCTGAACAATGCCGATTAAATCTTACTCATAGTTTATTCACTGCGTCCATGTCGACCCTTACATCCGTTGTCGCCCAAGCCAAGCGCGTTGTTGCAAAAGTCGGTTCCTCTCTGGTTACCAATGAAGGTCAAGGCATCGATCTGCAAGCCGTTGGCGAATGGGCCTCCCAAATCGCCGCACTTCACGCCCAAGGCCGGGAAGTCGTTCTGGTTTCCAGTGGGGCGGTGGCCGAAGGCATGGCACGACTAGGATGGAAAACCCGACCACACACAATGCATGAGCTCCAGGCCGCTGCGGCAGTAGGGCAAATGGGGCTTGTTCAAGCCTATGAAGTTGCGTTCGGACGCCACGCCATTCGCACAGCCCAAATCTTGTTAACGCATGAAGATCTGGCCGATCGGGAACGTTACCTGAACGCACGCACAACCATCTACACCTTGTTGTCGCTGGGCGTCGTTCCGATTGTTAACGAAAACGACACAGTCGTCACAGATGAAATCCGTTTGGGGGATAACGACACACTAGGGGCATTGGTTACCAACCTTATTGAAGCAAATGCCCTGGTCATTCTCACGGATCAACCGGGGCTCTACGATGCCGACCCGCGCAGGAATCCCGAAGCAAAACTGATTACTCAAGCGCAAGCCGGAGACCCGGAACTAGAGGCAATGGCAGGAGGCGCGGGCAGTGGCATTGGCACCGGCGGAATGCTAACCAAAGTATTGGCCGCCCGCCGGGCCGCCAATAGTGGCGCCCACACTGTGATTGCTTCCGGGCGGGAACCCGATGTTTTGATCCGCTTATCGAATGGAGAACGCATTGGCACAGAGCTGCGCGCACAGCTTCCCATTCGATCGGCGCGTCAACGCTGGATAGCCAACCATTTGCGCTTGCGTGGCCGGGTTACACTCGATGAAGGCGCCGTCAAAGCCTTAACAACCGGCCGCAAAAGCCTGCTGCCTATCGGCGTCGTTGCCGTTGAAGGCGAATTTGAACGCGGCGATGTAGTTGCCTGCGTCGACCCAAAAGGGGTGGAATGCGGGCGCGGGTTAATTAATTATTCTGCAGCCGACACCCGCCGCATTATGCGGCAGCCCAGTAACCGAATAGCGGAAATCCTGGGTGTCATGTCGGACGAAGAGCTGATGCACCGGGACAACATGGTTTTTCTGCGCCGCCCTGCGCAGCCCTAACAGCCGCCTAGCTATAGCGTTGCTCCAGAAATGGCCCGTAAAACATATAACCATTGCCGTGAAGTGCGCGAATGGGCAACTCAAGCCCTTTGCGCTTGAATTTCTGACGCAAACGACTCATCATCACGTTCATCCGCTCGCGCCCGCCTTCCTTTGCGTTTTGGGTATCAGGCCATAAATGGTCAATAAGAACGTCGTGCGAGGCACACATGTCGGGCTGTTGAACGATCGTCAGTATAAACCCCCGTTCGCTGGACGTTAACCGAACCCGCTTGCCGTCGGGGCTCACTATTGCCCATGCCTGCTCCGCGAAACACCAACCATAATCGGGCATTGGTCTGGCTTCAGCCTGGGTTGACGACGGCAGTGCCAAACCCGCTGCGCGCATTCGGCTAAATAGCAAAGTGGAGAGAAAATAGGGTGACACCGTGCCACTGAAATACGCATCGACCCCCGATTGCAGCGCATGCATAAGTGTTTGCTCTTTGTAATCGGGTGTACGCGCAACAAGGCACACCCCCGGGGCGACCGCCCTTAAATAATGCGCCACCGCGCAATTTTGAGCGAAGTCTGCGTTCAGTAAAACCAAGGCACGCACATCTTGCATTTTCGACGCGGCAATCGACACCATAGCTTCTTGATACACCGAATCCATATCGGCGCAATGAGCGAACGCCAGACCATAATTTTCCAAATGGTAGCGCACTGCCTGCACCAGAGACTGTGACCTATCACTCTCATTATCACTCAACAATGGATCAAACCAGATCAACTTCAACTGCTTAGCCCGCACCACTTCCCCTGCTTCTAGATTATTGAACGTCCAAGTTAATAATTTTTATAACGCTGAACAATATGATTATCACATATGTGATGTTATTTATTACCAACGTGTTTGAATAACACTATTCAATCACGTTTGTGAATACGCTAGCAGAACGCCTCCGGTATGCGCGAAACCTAAGAAAGCTAACTCAAAAAGAGCTGGCAAAACGCGCGAACGTGTCACAAGGGGCAATCTCAAATTTCGAGAACCAACTGCGATACCATCCAAGAGACATTCTTCAATTGGCCTTAGCCTTGAATGTGAACCCCATTTGGCTGCTAAACGGCACACTGCCAATGGAAATTGAGATCAAAATACCGGTGGATTCAGGGACGAAGAAAATTGGTGAACCCACGTTGCACTACACATGGCCGTTCCAACAAATTCTTCCTGTGGATTATTTTTCGCTACCCGCCGAAAAGCGAGACTTGGTCGAAGCCATTGCGTTAACAATGCTAAATCAAAAGGCATCCGGGAAATAAAAACCGGATGCCTTTTATAACACCGGGCCGACAGGGCAGCCTGGGTGAAAACGTAAATGAATTGCTTAGCTTGAATGTGCTCGCGTACGCGACACAACCTGATTGATATCACGCACTGCACCCCGGTCGGCCGACGTGGCTAATGCAGCATAAGCTTGCAAAGCCTGTGAAACCACTCTTTGCCGATTGACCGGCTTCCAGGCCTTGTCACCACGGGATTCCATTTCAGCCCTGCGGGCCGCAAGCTCTTCCACCGAAATGGCCAGGTGAATACGGCGCTTGGGAATATCAATTTCAATTGTGTCGCCGTCTTGCACCAAGGCAATATTGCCGCCCTCTGCCGCTTCAGGCGACGCGTGCCCAATAACCAACCCCGAGGAACCACCTGAGAAACGCCCGTCGGTAAGCAGCGCAGACGAAGCACCCAGGCCTTTGGATTTCAGGTAAGACGTGGGGTACAACATTTCCTGCATACCGGGTCCGCCGCGCGGCCCTTCGTAACGAATAATCACGACTTCACCGGCTTTCACCTGCCCACCCAAAATGCCGTCAACTGCGTCATCCTGACTTTCATAAACACGGGCTGTGCCGGTAAATACCAGAATGCTTTCATCTACGCCGGCGGTCTTCACAATACAACCATTGGGTGCCAAATTCCCATACAAAACAGCCAAACCGCCGTCTTGCGAATACGCATGCGCCTTGTCGCGAATACAGCCGCCTTCGCGATCAAGATCCAGCTCGTCGTAGTATCGATCTTGGCTGAATGCGGTTTGCGTGGGAATGCCGCCCGGTGAAGCACGAAAGAAGTCACCCACCTCGTTACGCGCAGAAGCAGACGTCACATCGAACTGCGCAATGGCGTGGCGTAACGTGCCACTATGCACGTTGTTTACATCCAGGTTCAGCAGGTCGGCACGTGCCAGCTCGGCCAAAATACCCAAAATCCCGCCGGCACGATGTACGTCTTCAATATGATATTTCTCGGTTGCCGGTGCCACTTTGCACAAACACGGCACATGGCGTGAAATGCGATCAATATCAGACATGGTGAAATCAACGCCGGCTTCCTGGGCGGCTGCCAGCAGGTGCAATACGGTATTGGTTGAGCCGCCCATTGCCACATCAAGGGTCATGGCGTTCTCAAAAGCCTCGAACGTCGCAATATTGCGCGGCAACACAGAGTCGTCATCCTGCTCGTAATAGCGTTTGCACAACTCAACAACGAGTTTTCCCGCATTTTCAAACAACGATCGACGGCGAGCATGGGTGGCCACAATAGTGCCGTTACCCGGTAGAGACAAGCCTAGCGCTTCGGTAAGACAATTCATGGAGTTGGCGGTAAACATACCGGAGCATGAGCCACATGTCGGGCAAGCGCTGCGCTCGATCTCACCCAGGTCTTCGTCGGACACGCTGTCGTCGGCCGCTTTCACCATCGCATCGACCAAATCGAGCTTCATGAGAATTTTCTTGCTGCTTGTGTCAATAACCTTGCCGGCCTCCATGGGGCCGCCCGACACAAAAACCACGGGGATGTTCAAACGCATGGCAGCCATGAGCATGCCTGGGGTGATTTTGTCGCAATTTGAAATGCACACCATGGCATCGGCACAATGCGCGTTCACCATGTACTCAACCGAATCGGCAATCAGTTCGCGCGATGGCAGCGAATAGAGCATGCCACCGTGGCCCATCGCAATACCGTCGTCGACGGCGATGGTGTTGAACTCTTTGGCCACCCCGCCCGCAGCCTCAATTTGACGCGCAACAAGCTGGCCCATGTCTTTCAAATGCACATGACCAGGTACAAACTGGGTGAAAGAGTTCACTACCGCAATAATGGGCTTTTCGAAGTCACCATCTTTCATGCCGGTGGCACGCCAAAGCGCACGGGCACCGGCCATGTTACGACCATGAGTAGAAGTTTTGGAACGATATTGCGGCATGATTAGTCTCTGGAAATATATGATGAATCAACGCCTTAATGATACCAAGTCTTCTGTTGCCCCGTTGACAAACCCCATGTCCTGGAAACCAAATACAGGTCTGGCAAAAAAAAGCCCTTGAGGGTTATCATGAATGACGAAAAAATTAAGGTAACCTCAACATGTCCAACGAATCAGTCACCGTTCAACTCAAGCAAAAGAAAGATTTCCAATTCGAAATCAATTTCGGCAACAGCCTGCCCACTATTTTGGGCGACGAGCCGCCCCCAATCGGCGAAGGGAAAGGCCCCTCACCGGCGCAGTTTCTTGCCGCAGCTGTCGGCAATTGCCTGAGCGACTCCCTGTTTTTTGCCATTAAAAAATACAACGGGAACCCCGAGCCCATTGAGTGCGACGTAACGGCCACCATTGGGCGCAACGAACAAGGGCGCTTGCGTATCACCCATATGCATGCCGCCATTCAACTTGGTGCGGCGGCCGAAGACTTAAGCCATCTTGAACGTGTACTCACCCAGTTTGAAGCGTTCTGCACCGTCACGCAAAGCGTTGGGCAAGGCATCCCGATTGATATCAGCATTACAGACGCCAACGGCAAGAAGCTTAAATAACTGGAACTTACGCCACCGCTTTTGAGAACACATTAATGACAATGACGCCGGCCACAATCAACCCCATGCCCAGAATGGCCGGCCAATCCAGCGTCTGGCGAAAGTACCACCACCCCACCAAAGAAATCAGCACAATGCCAATGCCCGACCAGATCGCATAAGCAATGCCCGTAGGAATCGTTTTCAGCGTCAGGGATAAAAAATAAAAAGCAATGCCGTAGCCCAGCACAGTTAACACGCTGGGCCATAACCGCGTAAATTGGTCTGATGCTTTCAGCGCACTTGTCCCAACCACTTCCGCCACAATAGCGACCCCCAGATACACATAGCCCCAGCCACCCATGCCTTACCCCTGTTACAAAAATGGTCAATTGAACCATTGATTATGATAAAAGTCTTATCAGTGTAGCGACTACCGACAGTCTGTCGACGCGCCGACAGACTATTTGTTCTTCCAGTACAGGCCTTGTTTATGCCCCCAACCGCCTCTTTCAATGAGGAACGTCGACTTGAGGTCTTGCGAGACTACGACATTCTCGATACACACGTCGAACAGGCCTATACCGACTTAATCAATTGCGCCGCCTATATTTGCAACGCACCAATCGCTGTCATTAACTTCATCGACGCCGATCGGCAGTGGTTCAAAGCGGAGCGTGGCCTGGGCATTCGGGAAACGCCATTGGATATTTCAATCTGCCGGCATGCCTTATTTGAAGAAGACATCATGATTATTGAAGACACGCGCACCGATGCCCGCACGCGCGTGAATCCGCTGGTCAGCGGCAACAATAAAGCATTGCGTTTTTACGCCGGTGCGCTCATCAAATCAAATAACGGCTTCCCTTTGGGCACCCTATGCGTACTCGACTATCAACCGCGCACTTTAACGGAGGAACAGATTGAGTTATTGAAAGCTTTGCGACGGCAAACAATGTTATTGCTGGAGTACCGACGCATACACCAGGCACAAAACAAGCTTCTAAACGAATTGAATCACGCGCGCGGCGAAATGCAACGCCTGGCCCATGAAGACCCTTTAACGGGGCTGCTGAACCGGCGGGCTTTTGAGGCGAAGCTCGCGCTAGTATCGCCGTTAAAACGCAATCAGGCGCGTGGCATGCTTTTAATGCTGATTGATCTCGATAACTTCAAGCAAATCAACGATACCTATGGCCATCAGGTTGGCGATATCGTTCTTAACCACGCTGCAGGCATCATGAAGCAAGTGTTAAGAACTGAAGACGCCCTGTGCCGCTGGGGAGGAGACGAATTCATTGCGTTGCTGGAAGCCGGCTCGGGCGAACAGGCCATCAAAATTGGGCATCGTTTGCGTAACGCTTTAAGCAAAAGCCCATTACCCCATGCCGACCAAACCTTACGAGTCAGCGCCAGCGTCGGCCTTGCCTGGTTTCACCCTCAACGCTCCCTGGACGACAACATCGCCCAAGCCGACAAAGCGCTGTACCATGCAAAACGCGACGGGATCGGCGTGACGCTTTTTAGCGCTTAATGACAACAAACGGGCGACCATTTTCCGCACGGAAAGCCGCCGGCGTCACCCCAAAGACCCGTTTAAATGTACTGGTAAGGTGGCTTTGGCTGGAAAATCCGGACATAGCCGCAATCTGGCCAACCACTTGATCAGACGCCAACAATAAATGTTTCGCACGTTCAATTCGACGCTGCAAGACATACTGATGCAACGTCTGTCCAACCTGCTTTTTAAAAGACCGGGCAAAAAAATGAGGGCTATAGTCGGCAACGCGCGCCAAAGTAACAATGCTTAAATCGTCGTCGAGCGCGGTTTCAATGTAATCCAGCACACGACGCACGCCGGCTGACGAAATGCCGCCCTTCGCGGCACGATCCATACGCTGTGGGACCACCCCGCTTCCCAGTGCATATAACGCTTGGACTGCAATCGTATGGGCCAATGTGTCGATATACAGACGGTTATCGAAATTGAATGGCATTCGCAAACTTGCCAATACCGCCAAAGAAAGCTGTTCCAGCAAAGGCTCGCCTTCCCCCAGAATCGGACGAATTTCCACCCGACGAGCATCGCCTTCAAATACGTCATTTACAACCTGATCTATCAGGGCACGTCGTAAGTAAAGCAACATCACCTGCGGTGTGCCGTTAACCTGCCACCCCGATTCGACCCCTGAGGGAATCGAGCCAAAACTGCGTGGCCGCAAGTCGGCCGCATGCGTTTGGCCCGTACCTAAAATTCGTCGCTTAATATGAGCGGAACCCGAGACACAATACGCCAGACACAAATGATCGACCGGCCGCACGGTGGCGGACCACGACTGTTCCGTTGCCAACGACGCATAGAGGTTGCGCCATCCGCGACCCTCGCTTGAAACAAGCAAATGGTTACCTGGCATGAAAGCAATCCTGTGTGTTTGCGAGACCGGGAACTCCCCCTTGCCCGCCCACATATCTCTTGCCTCTGCTTGCACTTGCATTCCCCTTGCACAGTAAATTAGGGTTAATTCCGAGCCGGAATCTGATAAAGACTAACAGGAACTTGATAGCAAACCGAACACTGACAATCTACATTCATTGAATCACTAACTCGATTCACTCCGCTATCATGATTCATACCGATGTCCTTATCGTGGGTGGCAGCCTGGTTGGCCTATCCGCCGCTGCCATGCTCGCGCATCACGGCGTAAAGTGTCTTGCTGTCGAGCGCCATCAAGGCACCGCTATTCATCCGCGCGCCGGTCATTTCCATTTGCGTACGCTGGAAGCCTTTCGCGCCATTGGCCTGGAAGACGCCGTTCGTCGTGCATCGGAAGAGCAGTTCGACCCCGACGGCGGAATTAGCGCGGTTGAATCGCTGGCCGGAAACGAAATAGCGCAATACATTGCAAACCTGAACGCCGGCGTTGAGCAGTACAGCCCCAGCCGGCGCCTTTTCATGACGCAACAAAGCCTGGAACCCCTGCTGCGCGAACACGCCCAAGAGCTTGGCGCCCAACTCAGCTATAGCACCGAGCTTGTGAACTTCTCGCAAGACGATGAAGGGATCACTGCAACCGTACGCGACCTGCAGTCAGGGAAAGCAGACACCATTCGCGCAAAATATATGATTGCCGCCGATGGAAACCGTAGTCCGATTCGCAATAAGCTGGGTATTGAAATGGTCGGGCACGGCGAGCTCTCTCACAGCGTCACAATTTATTTCAAGGCCGATTGCGCCCGTTGGCTGGAAGGCCGCAATCTGGGGGTCATCTACGTCAAAAATGACAAACTGCGTGGGTTCTTTCGCATGGTGCGTAGTGGCGAAGCCGGCTTTTTGGTGGTGAATACAGTGGGCGACGTTAACCGGCCTCAGGCTCACAACATTGCCGACGCGATCACCCCTGAGCTGGCCGAAGAACTGGTGCGCGAGGGCATCGGCGACGCCAATGTGAAAATTGTCATCGAAGATATTGCGCGTTGGCGCGCCGTTGCCGACGTCGCCGCCACATTTTCAAACCGGCGCGTATTTCTTGCCGGTGATGCGGCCCATACCATGCCACCTACAGGGGGGTTCGGCGGCAACACCGGCGTGCAAGACATGCACAACCTGTGCTGGAAACTGGCACTGGTGTTGAAGGGTGTCGCCGCGCCTGCACTCCTCGACACCTACGACGCGGAACGCCGCCCGGTGGCGGCCTTAACCGTGGAACAAGCCTACACCCGTTATGTGCTCAGGATCCACCCTGAACGCGACCGTGCAGGCATGCAACCGTTTGTTGACGACCTCAACATGGAAATCGGTTATTTGTACCGGTCCTCGGCAATAGCGCCGATTAGGAACGACCATGCCCTTGTTTATGAGGACCCGCGCACTGCAGCAGGCAGGCCGGGAAGCCGAGCCCCCCATCTCTTGCTCGAGCAGAACGGCAACACGGTTTCGGTACTTGACCTGGCATCAAAGCATCATGTCCTGCTGGTTGGCCCCGACGGCGCCAACTGGGCCAATGCAACACGACACGCCGCAAGTGCCATGCATATTCCCCTCGACACACACATCCTGAACCCGCAAAGCGTATCCCCTGAAACGATCGAACAGTTTACGCATCGGTACCAAGTATCCCAAAGCGGAGCCGTCCTGATCCGACCCGACGGGTTTATTGCGTGGAAGGCAACATCGAATCAAAACGCGCAAGAGGATTTCATGAAAGATGTGTTGATCTGCGTCATGGGGAAAGGTTGATTCAGGGTTCAGATTCCGCGCAACATAGCCTAAACTGAGCATAAATTTCCCACACCCCCCGTTTACAAAAAACGATGCCTGAAATTTATGCTGAATTCGCCCTCATACTGATTATTGCCGCGATTGCCGGCGCCCTTGGGCTTAAGCTTAAGCAACCGTTAATCATCACGTACATTGTTGTCGGTATTCTTGTAGGGCCTGCGGCATTCGGCTTTGTTTCCGCGCACTCCCAAATTGAACTGCTGGCCCAAATTGGTATTACGGTACTGCTTTTTCTGGTCGGCTTGAAGCTCGATTTGAAGCAAGTCCGGCAACTTGGGCCGGTTGCTTTGGCAACCGGTCTGGGCCAATTGACTTTCACCATTATCATTGGCTTCGCACTGATCCTGCTACTGGGTAAGCCTGCCGTAGAAGCCCTTTACGTGGCGGTCGCTCTAACCTTCTCCAGCACGATTATTATCATCAAGCTTCTTTCAGACAAGCGTGAACTTGACTCACTGCACGGCCGTATCGCCGTGGGCTTCCTTATTGTTCAAGACCTTGCCGTTGTGATTGCCATGATGGTCATGAGTGCGCTTGGCATGGAACACAACACCACCAGTGACGCAATGCTGGTGGGCTTGTTGATGTTGAAAATACTCACAGCAGCGGTCTGCATGTATGCACTCATAAAATGGGTACTGCCACAAGTCATCGGCGCCATGGCGCGTTCGCAAGAACTTTTACTTGTTTTTGCCATGGCACTGGGCACTGGCCTGGCCGCTGTGGGTGAATGGGCGGGCTTTAGCAAAGAGGCTGGGGCGTTCCTGGCCGGATTTGCACTGGCATCCTCGGGCTATCGCGACGCTATTAACGCCCGGCTTTCAGGTATTAAAGACTTTCTGCTGCTATTCTTTTTTATTCACCTTGGGTCGCAGCTGGACTTCACAATTTTAGGCGACGAACTGTTTTCGTCGGCCATTTTGTCTGCCTTCGTTCTAATCGGCAACCCTCTTATTGTGCTGGCGATCATGGGCTACATGGGTTATCGAAAACGTACCGGCTTCATGGCCGGCTTAACCGTTGCCCAAATCAGCGAGTTCTCTATTATTTTTATCGCCATGGGAATTTCCATGGGCCATGTGGGTCAAAGCGCGCTCGGGCTCACCACCTTGGTTGGCCTGATTACGATTGCTTTATCGACCTACATGATTCTGTATTCCCAGAAACTTTACAGCGTACTCTCCCCTTTACTTTCACCGTTCGAGCGCCACAACCCATATCGTGAACTGGCGGTGGAGCAAGACAGCGACAACGAAATACGGCCCGACGTTATTGTGTTCGGCCTGGGTCGATACGGCACGCGTTTGGCGCATGGCTTAAAACATGCCGGCCTGAAAGTCGTAGGTGTCGATTTCGACCCGCAAACTGCACAAGCAAACCGGCGCCACGGCATTCCCGTGCACTACGGCGACGGGGCCGACGAAGAGTTTATTGAAACACTGCCCTTGCATCCTGAAACCTGGGTCATCAGCACTTTGCCGGACCTGGAAGCAAACATGAATCTGCTACGCATTTTGCGCAAGCATTACCCCCAGGAGCAAGTTGCAATTGTGGCCCGCGACGAGCACTATCGTCATTTGCTAGAACAGCTCGGCGCGACCAAAGTATTCTTCCCCATTAACGATGCGGTTGATTACACCATTGAATCCATGACCCAACTCATTCATGCAAAGGCTTGTGCCCCGCAAACTCAATGAATTTTATCGAACCGCGCACATTAGCCTTCATCATCAGCGTGCTCACGGCACTGAGCGCACTCATCCTTCTGGCAATGCGCCAAAGCTTTTCCGCAACCGTTCGGGGTGTCAACAGTTGGACAATCGGTATCTGGATATTCCTGATTTGTAGCTTGCTCTTCAATTTCCGAGGACAACTGCATCCGTTGCTCAGTGTTGTGCTGGCCAACCTGCTTTTAATCATCAGCCTGCTGCTCATGATAAGCGGATTACTGCATTATCACGGCCGTCGGCTAAGACACCATGGACTCATCGGCATCGCCACAGTCGCCTTTACCGCCGTTATAGTCTGGTTCACACTCGTTCAGCCCAATTTTCAATTTCGCCTTGTTTTTGTTGCCGGCATCCTGGCGTTCATTTTGGCCGGACTCGGCTACCTGGCCTTGCACGGCCGTCCCGTTACAACAGGTCGTTTTGTAACGGGTGCGGCATTTCTGTTGGGCGCCGTCACGTGCTTTTTGCGTGCCCTGAGTGTGACTTTAAATTTTGATCGACCCAATACCTTTTTTGATTTAAGCAGCCTTCAGGTGCTCTACCTGGGCGCCTTCAGCGTGACATTTTTTATCGGCACACTGGGGTTCATTCTGATGATTAACGAACGCCTCAGAGAAATACTGCAATACAACGCAGAGCACGATGAATTGTCGGCAGCCCTGACACGACGCGCCTTCTTCGAAAAAACTAAAGCAGAACTATCAAACAGCCGAAAATCCGGAAAACCAGTGTCCGTCCTCATTCTGGATCTTGATAACTTCAAACAAATCAATGACGCTTACGGCCACCATTTCGGCGATCAAGTCATTGTGGATTTTTGCGATACGGTACGCTCTGTGTTGCGCCCTAACGATGTATTAGGGCGATACGGCGGCGAAGAATTTGTCGTTTTGTTGCCCGAAACCGATAGCCTGCTTATTCGCGCCGACAAAGCGCTGTACCGTGCAAAAGGCCAAGGCCGTGACCGCATTGAAGTGGCGCAAAGCAACTGAACGTGATTAATTCTCTGTCATCAACAAGGTTTTGTTATGCCCTTTAAGAACGCACGCAGTCATTCATCAACTAAAGAAAGCACCGACCATTCATTTGCGCTGAAAATCGCAATTGCACTTTTCGTCGGTGTATTTGGCCAGGCTGCTTTCGCAACACCTGCCGGGGCACCGCAACCCGCTCTGCGAGTTACCGAAATTTCACAAACAACCCACCCATTCGAAACCTTATATTGTGCCCGTCAACCAGCGCAATACCGGTTTCTGGGCGACGCCCTTGAGTTAGTCGTAAACAATGAAAGCCGCATTTTGATGCCCGCCATGGCGGCGTCGGGCGCCCGTTATGTTGCCCCGGGCGACCCTACAACAGAGTTCTGGGGCAAAGGTGCATTGGCCAACGTTACCTGGTCAGACCAAGCACTCCCTGTTTGCGCTCCGGCCGGCACCCTTATTCCGCCCTATAAAGCCTCTGGAAACGAGCCATTCTGGAGCCTGGCCTTTGATGGCTGGGACGCCACCCTGACACAACCCGGCAAAGCGCCGCTTACGCAAAACGCCCAAATCAGCGACACCCGAACAAAGGGCCAAACCCTTGTAGCGGGCAGTGGCGCCAATATGCTAAAGCTAACGGTGGAAGAAGCTTTATGCGTTGACACGATGAGCGGCATGTCCTACCCGCAACACGCCGAACTGCAATACCAATCAAACACATGGCAAGGTTGTGGCGGTGATCCGAACCGATTACTTCAAGGGGTAACCTGGCGGGTTGCGCAGTTAAACGGCCACGAAATAAACGCGCAGACAAGGCCGGAAATCCATTTCATGCCCAATAACCGCATAGCCGGCAGCACCGGGTGCAACCGCTTCTTCGGCGAGTACGCACTCACCGGCGAAGGCATGCAAATAAAAGGCCTGGGCAGCACGCGCATGGCATGCAGCGAAAAGCTGATGACTCAGGAACACACCTTTCTTGGGCAGCTGAAAGACGTAAACGGGATATCTTTCGATACCGTCGATACCTTGATATTGAATACGCCCGAAGGTGAAATTCGGGCGACAGCGAATTAATTCAAGGATTGACGTTTATAACGACGGCAAAAATGGTCGGGGCGAGAGGATTCGAACCTCCGACTCCTGCGTCCCGAACGCAGTACTCTACCAGGCTGAGCTACGCCCCGACAAAAGAAAATCGCGCCCGTTCAGCGGTCGCGATCAACAGCAAACGAGCAGAATTTTAGCAAAGATTCCTGCGCCGCAGAAGCAGGAAACAAACCAAGCTGCTCACGCGCCAGCTCGGCTTCTTCCACGGCCGTTTCACGTGTGTACTGCAAGGCATCGGTTTCCTGAATAGCATGCGCCACGGCCGTGAAATCGCCGTCGCCGGTGCGAATGGCTTCCTGAATAAACGCCCGCTGCTGCGCCGACCCCACCTCCATGGCACGAATCAAGGGCAACGTGGGCTTGCCTTCACGTAAATCGTCGCCCACATTTTTACCCAATGCGGCGGCGTCACCTTCGTAATCAAGCGCATCGTCAATTAACTGGAAGGCCGTGCCGATATGCCTGCCATAAGCCGCCGCAGCCGCTTCCTGTTCGGGTGAGGCATGCGCCACAATGGCACCCACCTGTGCTGCGGCTTCAAACAACTTCGCTGTTTTATAACGCACCACCTGCAAGTAACGCTCGAGCGACACGTCGGGGTCATGCACATTCAACAACTGCAGCACTTCGCCCTCGGCAATAATGGTGGTGGCTTTGGAAAAAACCTGCATCACCCGCATGGAGTCGGCCTCCACCATCATTTCAAAAGAGCGCGAATACAGGTAATCACCCACCAGTACGCTGGCCGCATTACCGAATACCGCATTGGCGGTGCTACGGCCGCGCCGCAAGTCGGATTCGTCGACAACATCGTCGTGCAGCAAAGTGGATGTATGAATGAACTCAACCACAGCAGCCAGCAAATGATGCATGGCCCCTTCGTATCCCAGCGCCCGCGCCACCATCAGGAGCATGGCCGGCCGCATACGCTTGCCGCCGGCCTGAATAATGTAATCACCAACGGTACGAATCAGTACGACATCGGAGTTCAGGCGTTCCCGAATAACCGCATCGACGGCTTTCATGTCTTCGTTAATGGGGCTGAGCAACTCGGAGATATTCAAGGCAAACTCAAAATATTTGGATAAAACGGCGGAAAAGCCAAGTCCCTGATTATACGGTGTCATGCGACCCGTTCGCATGACAGGTCCAAAATTGGCGATAATGGGGGTTTGTCGAGATACTGATCAAGAAGCACACTATGCCGGAAAACACTGCAAACAATGTCGACCTGGCTTCGCTCATGCAGCGGGCCAACCGTGTTCTTGCGCAACTGGAGGCCTGGCTGCCACCGGCGCCCCCCGAGGTCGATTGGTCGGCCCATGCCTATCGCTGGCGCAAACGCGGCAGCCGCGGCTGGCTTGATGCCGTGCATAATATCTCGAAAATAAAAACCAACGATCTCCAGCATATTGAGCGTCAGAAAGGCGTTATCGACCGCAACACCCGCTTCTTTTTAGCCGGTAAACCCGCGAACAATGTGCTCATGACCGGCGCACGAGGCACTGGAAAAAGCTCTTTGGTCAAAGCCATGCTTGCCCTTTATGCCGACCAGGGACTCAGACTTATTGAGGTCGATAAATCCGACCTGTCCGACCTGAGCGACATTGTGGAACAGGTTCGTAAACGTCCGGAAAAATTCATAATTTTCTGCGACGATCTTTCTTTTGAAGAGGGCGAAGCCGGCTACAAGGCGCTGAAATCGGTGCTTGATGGCTCAATTAACGATTCAGGCGACAACGTTTTAATTTACGCCACCTCAAACCGGCGCCACCTGATGCCTGAATACATGAGCGAAAACCTGGAAGCCAAGCACCAGCCGGATGGGGAAATTCATCCCGGCGAAACCGTTGAAGAGAAAATTTCCTTATCTGAGCGCTTCGGTATCTGGCTGTCGTTTTATCCATTCAAGCAAGATGATTACCTGGACATCGTGCATCATTGGTTGCACGAGCTCGGCTGCCCGGCGTCCGACATCGAGGCATGCCGCCTGGAGGCCCTGCAGTGGGCACTGGAAAGGGGGTCGCGCTCGGGCCGTGTGGCCCATCAATTCGCCAAAGATTGGGCAGCCCGTCATGTCTAAACCTTTTATTGATGTCGCCGCCGGCCTGATTTTGAAACCCGATGGCGCCTTATTGCTGGGCCAACGGCCCGCCGACAAACCGTGGCCGGGCTGGTGGGAACTCCCGGGCGGGAAAATCGAGGCCGGGGAAACCGTTCTGCAGGCCCTGGCGCGAGAGTTAAAGGAAGAACTGGACATTGAAGTAACCCACGCAACACCGTGGGTGACGTATGTCCATGAGTACCCAAAAAACATCGTGCGCCTGGCGTTTTGCAAGGTAACCGGTTGGAATGGAAACCCTACCGGCCTGGAAGGGCAAAACCTGGCCTGGGTCGATCCGCAGGCACCCATAGCGGTTGGGCCGTTATTGCCGGCCACCGAACCCCCACTGCGTTGGCTGAAACTGCCTTCCCAGTACCTCGTCACAAGCATTCAACATCCTGAAAACCTTGAGCCTTATTTGGCAAAACTCAAAAAAGCTATTAATCGCGGCGTCCGCCTGGTTCAGTTTCGTGAACCCGAATGGGCGGCATCCGGGCACGCCGGCTCCCTGCATCAGGCTTTTGAGCACGTCCTGGCTGTTTGCCGGGCAACAGGGGCACAATGCTTGTTAAACAGTGTTCACCCTCAGGCATGGTGGGCACAAGCCGACGGTGTTCATCTTCGGGCGCAAGACATGCTAAGTTTCAAACGGGATGTATTTCCCGAACAATATTTATGCGGAGTTTCCGTTCATAATCAGGCCGAACTGGAACAGGCAAAGCAGCTTGATGCCGACTTTGTTGTCTTGGGCCATGTATGCCCCACTCCCTCTCACCCCCTGGAAAGCGCCATGGGCTGGGCAGAATTTGCGGAACTGGCCGGCCAAGCTGGGCGCCCGGTTTTTGCCATTGGCGGGCAGTCTGCCCAAACCATGGCAATAGCGCAAGAACACGGAGCGCATGGCATTGCCGCTATTCGCGGACTTCTGCCGGAATAGGCTGTTGCCATCCTCCACCCAGCGCGGCAATCAACTGCACCGCAGCAATAAGACGGTCTGCGCTTAAAGATAATGAAGCGCGCTCAGCCGCCAGGGCGGTCGTTTCAACCTGCACGACACTCAGGTAATCAATCAGGCCTGCGTCGTACTGGTTCAGCGTTAAGCGCAATGACGCTCTTGCCGCATCCAGCGCCCGCTGCTGGCTCTGCTGTTCGCGCGCCAAACTATTCAGATCAACCAGATAGTCCTCAACTTCCCGTAATGCAGTCAACACCGTCTGCCTGTACACAGCAACCAGGGCCTCGTAACCCGCACGCGCTTGTTCTATTCGGGCTTCGCGCGCTCCGCCATCAAAAATTGTCATCGCCAACGCAGGGCCGAGCGACCAGAAACTAAAAGGCGCACTCAACCACTGCGCCCATTGGCCCGCTCTATAACCACCCTCGGCCGTTAAGGTTAAGTTGGGGAACCAGGCCGACTGCGCCACGCCAATCTGCGCATTGGCCGCAGCCACTTGCCGCTCAGCCGACGCAATATCAGGTCGACGCTGCAAGAGCTCGGACGGCAAGCCCGCAGGAATGCTCGGAACGGCAACCGATACCGGCTCGGACGGCAACGAAAATTGTGAAGGTGGCTTGCCAAGTAAAACCGCCATTGCATTTTCCAGCTGCGCCCGCTGACGCCGCAGGGCTTGTTGCTGGGTTAATGCGTTATTCAATTGCACACGCGCCGATTCAACATCAAGTTGGGCTGCGACCCCAGCATTCAGCCGGTTCTCGGTTGTTTGCAGGGAACGACGATAAGCCTCAACCGTTTGCTCGTATAACCGCAACTCGGCATCGAACGAACGTAAACGGAAATAGGTTTGGGCCAAAGTGGACTGCACGCTTAACCGGGTACCCGCCAACTCTGCCTCACTGGCCTGCAATTGCGCAGACTCCGCCTCCACCGTACGTCGAATGCGCCCCCATAAGTCCGGCTCCCAACTTACCGTACCCGCCACACGATACTGTTGCGACACCCCCTCCGCACCGGAACCCGATCGGGTAAAGCCTGCATTGGCATTCACCGAAGGAAAAAACTGGGCTTCACTTTCACGCAATAAGGCCTGCGCTTGTCGATACTGCGCTTCGAACTGGGCAATCGTTTGATTATTGACCAGTACCTCATCCATCAACCCGTTCAGTACGGGGTCATCGAAAAGCGTCCACCAATCGGCGCGGAGCGCCGCAGCATTGGGCTGTGCGCGCACCCAACCTTGCTGATTTTCATACTGTTGACCCAGTTCAATGCCGGGTTCCGTGTAATCAGGGCCTACGGTGCATCCCGCCATTGTCAGCGACAATAAGGTCGCCAAAAACCATTTAACTCTTTCCATCGTTATTCCTGTATTGCAGGTGCATGCTTGGCCTGTCTTGCCCTGAACCAAAGCCGTAATCGATCCAGATACAAATAAACCACCGGTGTCGTATAAAGCGTTAAAACCTGGCTCAACACAAGACCGCCGACAATGGTAATACCCAGTGGTTGGCGCAGCTCCACGCCGGCCCCGGTGGCCAAAACCAGCGGCAAAGCGCCGAAAATAGCAGACAAGGTGGTCATCATAATGGGGCGAAAACGGATCAGGCATGCTTCATAAATGGCTTGTCGCGGCGTCAGTCCACGCTGACGTTCTGCATGTAAAGCAAAGTCCACCATCATGATGGCGTTCTTTTTCACGATACCAATCAATAAAAACACACCGATCAGCGCAATCAACGAAAACTCATAGTCCAGCAACATCAGTGCCAGCAAGGCCCCTATGCCCGCAGACGGCAGCGTCGACAAAATCGTCAGCGGATGAATATAGCTTTCGTAAAGCATGCCCAGCACTATGTACATGGTCAGTAGCGCCGCCAAAATAAGCCACGGTTGCTGATCCAATGATTCCTGCAACGCTTGCGCCGAACCTTGAAACACGCCCTGAAGTTCATTGGTGGGAAGCCCCGTCCGGGCCAACGCCTCTTCAATGGCCTGCGTCGCCTCGCCCAGCGACACCCCCGGCGCCAAGCTGAACGAAACCGACTCTTCGGCCAACAAACCCTGGTGGCGCACGCGTAACGGCGCGGTGCCGACCTCGAACCGCGTAAACGACGCCAGCGGCACGCGATTGCCGTCTTGCGTGACGACCTGAACCAGCTTTAATGATTCCGCATCCTGGGCATACTCGGGCAACACCGACATCACCACCCGATACTGGTTCAAAGGGCCATAAATAACGGATACCTGTCGCTGGCTAAACGAATTGTTTAAGGTCGAAGCAATCAGCGCCATATCCACCCCCAGCCTTGTAGCAACTTCGCGGTCAATAATCAATTCAACGCGCCGACCTTTGTCTTCAATGTCACTTTCGACATCAACCAACTCAGGTAAACCCGCCATGGCCTGCTGCACGCGTGGCAACCATGTTTTCAAAAGATCCAGGTCAGAGGCCAATAAAGAGTACTCAAATGACGCCAGCCCCTGACGCCCTCCGACATGAACGTCTTGTTGCGGCACCAGAAAAAGGCGGGCGCCTGGTTCGTTGTTGAATCTGCTACGCAAACGGTTGACTACGTCTGTGGCACTCACATCACGCTCATCAAATGGCTTTAGCTGTATCAACAAAAAACTAGAGTGGCTGCCCCCTCGTCCACCCGCAAAGCCAGTCACTGTGTCTACGGCCGGATCTTTTAACAACGCATTCCGGAATTTCTCGAGCTTGGGCAACATGGCCTGAAACGACGTACCCTGATCGACGCGGAAGAACCCCAACAACTGCCCGGTATCTTGCTGAGGGAAAAAACCTTTCGGCACGACCGAATACAAATAGACATTCAATCCTATTGTGCCCAACAGAATCAACAACGTGATCCGGCTATGGACCAAAGCCCAGTCGAGCGAACGTTGATAACCGCGCAAACACCAACGACCAACCGACAACAGGGCACGCTCCGCCCATGACTCACGCCGCCGTGCGCTGCGTTCACTTGCATGCGTCCTGTCTTGCGCACGCAGCCAGCGCGCACACATCATGGGCGTCAGAATCAATGACAAAACCAGGGAAACGAGAATGGCGGCGGAAAGCGTCAGCGCGAACTCGCGAAACAACCGACCCGGAATCCCTCCCATTAACAAAATTGGAATAAATACCGCCACCAACGACACACTCATGGCAACCACGGTAAACCCCACTTCACGCACACCACGAACGGCGGCGCGCACCGGGTTATAGCCTTTTTCGATATAGCGCATGATGTTTTCAAGCACCACGATGGCATCGTCAACCACAAAGCCGGCAGCCACGATCATGGCCATCAACGACATGGTATTCAACGTAAACCCCATCCACAACATCAGGCTAAACGTAGTGATAAGCGAGGCGGGTACAACAATACTGGGGATCACCGCCGCCCGTACCTGACGCAAGAATACGAGTACCACCAGCACCACTAAAACGACTGCAACAAACAACGTGAATTGCGCTTCGGCAAGAGACTCACGAATACTGGGCGTTCGATCAACCGCAACCGACAAATTCACCTGTGCCGGAACAAGACTTTGAAACGCAGGCATCTGGGCATGAATGGCGTCAACGGTTTCAATAATGTTGGCGGCGGGTTGGCGACGAATCACCAGCAACACGGCCTGCCGATCATTAAAAAAACCGGTATTGAATGCATCTTCAACGCCATCCTCTACCTTGGCCACGTCGTCTAACCGAATCGGCGCACCATCGCGCCAGGCCACAATAAGCGGCCGGTATTGTTCGGCGCGGGTCATCTGGCTGCCGGAATTGATTTGCCAATGGTACTGATGATTCTCAATCACCCCCACAGGCCCCAAGGTGTTGGCCTGACTCAGCGCCTGGCGAACCTCGTCCAGCGCCACCCCGGCTGCAACCAGTGCCTGCGGATTCAAACTCACCCGCACAGCCGGCAGCGCGCTGCCACCCACACTTACCTCGCCCACACCTGACACCTGCGCCAACTTCTGCGCAAGCACGGTCGACGCCAGATCATACAGTTCTCCCTGGGTGACGGTATCAGACGTCAACGCCAGCACCATAATGGGCGAAGAAGCCGGGTTCACTTTGTTATAGGTTGGGTTATCGCGCAAGCTTGACGGCAAAGAACCACGAGCTGCATTAATCGCCGCCTGAACATCGCGCGCCGCGCTGTTAATGTCACGGTTCAGGTCGAACACCAAAGAGATGCGGGTCGACCCTTCAGAGCTGCTTGAACTCATTTCCGTGACCCCGGCAATGGAGCCAAGCGACTGCTCGAGCGGCATCGCCACGCTCGAGGCCATCGTTTCCGGGCTGGCGCCGGCCATATTGGCTGTCACCGTAATCATGGGGAAGTCGACCTGCGGCAGCGGCGCAACCGGTAACATGCGCGCCGCCAGCAAACCGGCCAGCACCATCGCCAGGCACAACAAAGTGGTGGCTACCGGACGCATGACAAACACGGTCAGCCAGCGCACTATGTCACCTCTGCCGAGAAGGCGCGACGCCGGCGCGCAAAGCGATCAAACATCAGATAAATAACCGGCGTTGTATAGAGCGTAAGCACCTGACTGCACAACAGGCCACCCACCATGGCCAGGCCCAGAGGCTGGCGCAACTCCGAACCCGCCCCGGTTGCCAACATCAACGGTACTGCTGCAAACAAGGCAGCCAATGTCGTCATAAGAATCGGGCGAAAACGGAGCAGCGCCGCCTCGTGAATCGCCGCTTGCGGCGCCAGGCCGCGTGTGCGTTCAGCTTCAAGGGCAAAGTCGATCATCATGATGGCATTTTTCTTGACGATCCCAATCAACAAAATAATGCCGATGACCCCAATCATGTCCAGGTCGCGCCCCGTAAGCAACAAGGCCGCCAACGCCCCGACCGTTGCCGAGGGTAAGGTAGACAGGATTGTGACCGGGTGAATGAAGCTTTCATACAGGATACCCAGCACAATGTACATCACCATTACCGCCGCCAGCATCAACCATAAGGTACTGCTTAACGATGCTTCAAACGCCCTGGCCGCGCCCTGAAAACGCGTTTCAACCGACGCCGGCATGCTCAGCGTTTGCTGTGCTTGTTCAATTGCCGACACCGCATCTGAAAGTGCAACATCTTCGGGCAAATTAAATGAAACGGTGACCGATGGAAATTGATCCTGACGTCCAATCGACAACAACGTATTCGACGGTTCAACACTCACCACGCTGGTAAGCGGCGTCGTACCGCCCGACTCAGTAGACACATGAATGCGCCCCAAATCCGACGGCGTCGAACGGTATTCCGGTGCCACTTCCAGCACCACGCGATACTGAGCCGATTGTGTGAAAATAGTGGATATCTGCCGTTGCCCGAACGCATCGTACAAAGCTTCGTCAATATCGGCCACGCTGACGCCCAAGCGAGCGGCTGCGTCCCTGTCGATCAGTAAACGCGTTTCCAGGCCGTCTAATTGCAAATCGTCGGTCACCTCGGCCAACTCAGGCAAACGCTGCAATTTCTCAACCAGGCGTGGTACCCATTCGCGCAATGTTTCCATGTCCGGGTCGGAAATCGTCATTTGGTATTGCGTTCGACTCACCCGGTCATCAATCGTTAAATCCTGTACCGGTTGCATGAAGACCTCAAGCCCCGACAAACCTTTCAGGTCTTCCTGCAAACGCTGAATCACTTCCTGGGCGTTCGCACTGCGCTGCGCCAGCGGCGTCAAAGCGATCTGCATGCGCCCGGTATTCAGTGTTGTGTTTGTGCCGTCTATGCCGGTAAAGGATGTGACGGCTGCCACGTCCGGATCACGCACAATGCGCGCCGCAGCCTGTTCCTGCAAACGGGAAATGGCCGAAAACGAAGCAGTTTGTGGGCCCTGCGTAACTGCCTGGATCAGGCCGGTGTCCTGTTGCGGGAAAAACCCTTTGGGCACCCACCAATACAACAATGCAGTCAGGGCCAATGTTCCCAAAGCCACCAGCAGTGTGAGCCGCTGCCGCTGCAATACCCACTGCAGGCTGCGATCATAGGCCTGAATAAGACGTTCGGTATGGTGACCCAACCATTGCTGAAAGCGGCTCATGCGCTCTTCAGGCTCACGCCGCAAAAACTGCGCACACATCATTGGCGTTAAGGTCAGCGAAATAAGCAGCGATAGAAAAATCGCTACCGCAAGCGTCAGAGCGAATTCGCTAAACAGGCGGCCGATCACATCGCTCATAAACAACAGGGGTATCAACACTGCAATTAACGAGAGCGTTAGTGAAATAAGCGTAAAACCGATTTGTTGCGCGCCTTTCAAGGCGGCATGCAAGGGTGAGTGCCCCTGCTCTAAATGGCGCGCAATATTCTCAATCATGACAATGGCGTCATCAACCACAAACCCGGTTGCAATCGTGAGCGCCATCAACGTGAGATTGTTCACGCTAAAACCCAGTAAATACATGGCGGCAAACGTCCCCACCAGTGATAACGGTACAACAACGCTGGGAATCAGCGTGGCCGTCCAGGTACGCAAAAACACAAATGTCACCAGAATAACCAGGGTGACCGCCATGACCATCTCTATTTGAACGTGTCGGACTGATTCACGAATCGTCTGGGTACGGTCACTGGCAACCGCCATATCCACGCCGACAGGCAAAGCCTCGCGCAATGAAGGAAGCAATTCCTTAACACGATCAACGACCTGGATCACGTTAGCGCCGGGTTGTCGCTGAATGTTCAACAAAATAGCGGGTGTCGTTCCGAACCAGGCCGATTGCCTCACATTCTCGGCTCCTTCACGAATCTGAGCCACATCCCCCAAGCGTAATGCACCATCATTCTCGTAAGCCAGAATAAGTGACTCGTAATCCTGCACCGAGCGCAGTTGATCGTTTGCGTTAATCGTGGTGGATCGCTCGGGACCGTCGAGATTGCCTTTGGGCTGGTTGACGTTCGCCGATAGAATCGCGCTGCGTACCGATGAAAGCGTCAAGTCATGCGCAGCCAAGGCTTGCGGGTTGGCCTGAACCCTTACTGCAGGGCGCTGTCCCCCGGCAATGCTGACCAGGCCCACGCCCGATATCTGCGACAATTTCTGCGCAACACGCAAATCGATTAAGTCACGCACTTCATACAGCGGCAAAGTTGGTGACGTAATGGCCAGGCTAATCACCGCGGTATCTGCTGGATTCACTTTGTTGTAAACAGGCGAAGACGGCAAATCGTTCGGCAGCAGATTCGAAGCGGCATTAATCGCCGCCTGTACTTCCTGCTCGGCGACATCGAGCGGGACATCAAGGCCAAACTGCAAGGTAATTTGAGACTGCCCACCGGAGCTGGTGGACGACATCTGCGTCAACCCCGACATTTGTCCCAACTGACGCTCCAGCGGCGATGTCACCAGCGCCACCATGACATCGGGACTGGCGCCGGGGTACTGCGTGGAAACCTGAATTGTCGGGTAATCCACTTCCGGCAAAGCGGAAACAGGCAACATCCGATACGCCAGAACGCCGGCGATCAACAAGGCCAGCATCGCCAGCGTTGTGGCCACCGGGCGCAAAATGAACTGCCGGGATAAGTTCACTTTGGCCCCTTATTCCTCAACAACTTCCACCTTGGCACCATCGCGCAAGCGGTCCACGCCTTCCGTTACAACCACCTGTCCACGCTGCAACCCTTCCAGGACCGTGACGTCGCGCTCTTGCACCGCGCCCGTGACGATCGGCTGCACTTTAACCGTGTTGTCTTCCAGCACCCGATAAACAAAAGAACCTATAGACCCTTGCTGTACCGCCCTTGCGGGAATAACCAAGGCATTTTCCAGCGTGTTCACCACGAGTCTGACGTTCACAAATTGATTAGGAAAAAGCGCCTCATCTTCATTGGGAAATTGCGCTTTCATCCGCACAGTACCCGTTGCCACGTCAATTTGATTATCGATGGAAACGAGCACCCCGCGTGCCAGTTCGCGCGTGTTGGTGCTGTCGTACAAAATAACGGTAAGCGTATTACCGTCCCTTAGCTGCGCACGCACTTCGGGCAACTGCGCTTGCGGCAATGAAAACAATACTGAAATCGGTTGGGTTTGGGTAATGACGACCAAGCCCTCTGTATCACCGGCACCGATTAAATTGCCTGGATCCACCTTACGCAGGCCCACGCGGCCGCTAATCGGTGCCTTGATCTGAGCGAACTCCAATTGGAGTCGCGCGTTATCCACCTCGGCCTGATCGCTCACCAGCGCACCCTGATACTGCTGCACCAGTGCGCGCTGCGTATCAAGCTGTTGTCGTGCAAGCGAGTTTTGTTTGAAAAGTTGCTCGTACCGACGCAAATCACGCTGGGCATTCTCCAACAATGCCTGGTTCTGCGCCTGTTGGCCTAATGCCTGGTCAAGCGCGACCTGGTAAGGACGCGGGTCAATACGTGCCAGCATATCGCCGGCCTGCACTTTCTGTCCTTCGGCGAAAAGCACGGCCTCAAGTTCACCCTCCACCCGGCTGGTGACGGTAACCGTGTTCAGGGCTGTTACCGTTCCAACCGCCGGCAACACCACCTGTACCGACGATTCTGTTGCCGTGGCCGTTCTCACCGGCACCGCCATATCCATCATGCCACGCATGCCGGGTAACCCCGACTGATTTTCCGTATCCGACCGATTCAAATAAAAATACATACCGGCCGCCAAGGCCAGTAACACAATCAGCCAGATCCACCCACGTCGCCGGGATACGCGCGCCTTTTCAGACTGCGACATTTGTTCTCCCTGTTAACAAATATGAGCGTTATTCTCGCTTATATTAGGAAGCAAGGCGAAACGAAACCTGCATTCTGAAATTGAACGCAACAATTATTGCCAGTAAATTAGAAATTGCAGCGCGAAAGGCGAAAGGAGATGTCGCGGGTGACCGACAAAGGCTTAAGCTCGTTGTCTTGCATGGAAAAGCGAACCCAAATGACATATTTATTAGCGCTCATTTCGGGAAACACACCCAAAGCCGGATCGACCCACACACGCAAAAGCTGGAAGGTTTTACCGGTAAGCATTTCCTGATAGGCGCCCTGTGTTGCTTCCAGCTCAATTGGGTCACCCGATTCGCGCAGCAACCTTAGAATGAGCGACAACCCGTTATAAAGCGGCAGGAAGGGCTCAATCCATTGTTGAAGATCCTTCATACGCACTTCCATGGGCTTGATTTGCCATGCGTAATAAGAGGGAATGTCGGCGGGTGACGATCCGCCTGGAACACTAAGACGACCCCGCAGACTGGCCAGCCATTCGTTATCACGCAGCACTTGCCCCACACGACCCTGCGCCGCCAGATCGGAAGCCGTTTTTTCCAGATCGGCCACCATTTTGTCGAGGGTCGTTTCATCGACCCCCGGATGACGCCGCAGTGCGGTTAATGACGCGCGCTGTCGTTCCAGGTCTTGCAAAACCGAGCCCCGTAAATCGGTACGATCACAAATTTCTAGCAGGTCGAAAAGGGTCGCAACCGCGATCTGGTGGTGATAAACCTCTTCTTCTTCTGCAAAAAAGAACAGGCGCCCGAATAGGTGCTCGACCCGGAGCAATGTTCGAACCCGTTCATTACATGGATACTCGTAAAGAATCACGCGACCAGTTACCTATATCTGTTTCGTAATAAGCAGAACCTGTTTACCAATGCAGGATGTTATACCAGTGAACACCAGTATTCGTGCAATTCGCGTGCACGCGAGCGCAGTTGGCCTGGTGTGGTTGCGCCGTCGTTCAGAACAACGTCGTTTGCCTGTGCCAATCGTGCATCGCGTGTCGCTTGTGCTGACATGATACGCTTAATGGCGTCGATCGTCAGCCCACTGCGTGCCTGCACGCGTTTAATTTGCGTTTCGGGATCGCAATCAACGACACACACCCGGTCTACCTTTTTGAGCCAGCGACCCGTTTCCACCAACAATGGCACAACCAGCACAAGATAGCACCCCCGGGCCTGACGCGCCTGCTGTTCTGTAACTTCTGCTATCAAGGGGTGAACAATCGCTTCAAGCGCGCGCCGGCTTTCCGGATCACCAAACACCCGCTCACGCATCGCGGCGCGGTCCATTGCCCCGTCGGCCGCAACCACTTGCTCACCAAATGTGTCTTGAATTGCCGGCATGGCCAAACCACCCGGTTGCGTGAGCTGATGCGCAATGACGTCAGTGTCGATGACACTGGCGCCCCATTCCTGAAAAAGGTCGGCGACCCGGGTTTTCCCAGAGCCAATGCCGCCTGTTAATCCGATTTTCAACATAGTCCCTGCTTATTGGTTGCCTAAGACCGTATTTTATCCAGCTTAAAACTCCTCGGGCCTAAGAAACAAGAAGGGCCGACGCGCCCGACAACACCAAGTAGGGACCAAAAGGCAGTGTTTGCGCTAATACTGAGCCGGCATCAACGCGATCAGTGCGCTGTCCGAATCGCAAGAAATGACGAACAAAAACAACCATTAACCCCAAAAAACACGCCCACAGCAGCACCAGAGGCAAAAGCCCATACCCCAGCCAGGCCCCAAGAGCGGCGGTCAATTTGAAGTCACCGTGTCCCATGCCTTCCCTGCCCCTTATACAAAGAAACACCCATGAAAGCAGCCACAAAAATCCATAACCCGCCATGGCACCGCCTACAGACTGGTGCAACGACACAGGCAAAATACCCGACCACGACAAACCCAAGCCCAGCCAAAGCAACGGCAAGGTCAGCAAATCCGGCAATAAACCGGTATGGGCGTCGATCATGGCCAGCATAACAAGCACACCTAACGCACCTAAAAGAGAAATGGCATAAACCGATACACCGTAGCGCGCGCCCACCCAGGCACCCAAAACACCGCCCAGCCCCGAAGCACCTGCCAAGCGTCGCAGGCTTCCCACCCCTGATCGTGTCGCCCCCGCTGTCAACATGCAAATATTTCTGACGCCGTTTGCGGCCAGCAGGCTACACACGCCTACGACTATCGCGCCCGTCGTGGCCAAGACAACGATCGCACCGAGATGCGTTTGCCATGCCGGAAACGGCCACTCAAACAACTCAACCCAGTGACGCAACGAAACAGAGTTGCGTAGAATAAGCGCTATATTCAATTCTTGATGGAAAGCCATTATGCGAGCCCCTATTAATTTTCTAAGCGCAGTTGCCCGGCCCAGCTTTCACCCTGCAACCGTGGCGGCCATCAGCCTCATTACGCTGGCCGGATGCGCGCAGCAGCAACAACCGGGTTACTACGAACCCGCCAAAGAGTCCACGCTGTCGGATGCGCGGTCTCAAGCTCAGGGGCGCCAGGACACTCGTGCACCGTCGCAGTTACAGCTGGGTTTCGGCAAAGACCAAACCGAACAACCGCCGGCGGAAACCCAAGATCAAGAAGCAACAGAATCGGGATCGGCCGACCAAACAAATGTCATCCGCCCCTTACGTGAACCTAAAACCTTTCTGGGCACTTTGCCATGCAACATGACCCTGCAGTCGTGCTCAGCCAGCCGTTTCACACTTACACTGGCGCCATCGGGCGAGTGGCGGGCCCGAGCCCAGCCTTTAGACGGCGCGGCAACCAACCAGCCGTTTTTGGAACAAGGTTGCTGGAAAGTGATCGGCACCGAACCCTGGCGCATTCGTTTGCAAACCCGTGACGACACGACACTGAGCGCCCTCACCTTTGAACACAACAATCTATTGCGCTTGAACAGCATGAACAATGTGGAAGCCGCGTTGCCATTCCATTTAACACGCCAGGCCGACATTGACGGCATAAATGAACTTAAAGATCAGCCGGCAATGAACTGCCGTCCTTGAACCATTTATAGGGAAAGCCGTTGGATATAACGGCATCGTATGCGCACCGGTGACTCGCACTGCATTGTGCTTTGTTGCACTCCCGCATACCCGACGGCCCTACGGCACCCTGTGTATCGCCGGCTTTACAAAACCGATATACGGGCCAACGCCCTTGGTAGTCGCTAATACCCAGACTTCGAAGCCACAGCCGGGTTAACTGAACAGCATTGCGCACATCGGTTTTATCGAAAATCCGGGCCCGGTGTGCCTCGACAGTGCGCTGAGACAACGCCATTTCCAGCGCGATGTATTTATTCGACATTCCCTCGACGATACCAAGCATGACCTCGCGTTCCCGGGGTGAAAGAATGCAGAACGGCTTAACTTCGAATTGAGTCTGGTCCATTTTGTCTCCAACGGTTATTTTCTGGAAACAATTTTGACACGAAAGAAACAATTCGTAACCTAACAGAACTGTCAGGATATTTAAGCCCGCTCAACTTCCAGGTTGTCGATCAGTCGCGTACTGCCCAGCTTTGCGGCGGCCAGCGCCACCAGCGGGACCCCTTCTTTCATCTCTTCGGGGCTAGGCGGCAACAAATCGCGCTGACGGCGTACCGTGAAGTAATCCACCTGCCAGCCTCGTTTTTTCAAATCATCGATCGCCGCCTGCTCTAAAGCGACACAATCAGACGCACCCGCCAGAACGTCCTGACGCAACTGCTGCAATAAAGCATATAAACGCGGCGCCTCTGCCCGTTCTTCAGGAGACAAATACCGGTTGCGTGACGACAGGGCCAGCCCGTCGGCGTCGCGAACCGTTTCATGCGCAATAATTTTTACCGGTAACTGAAACTGCCGGCACATATTCCGCACCACCATTAACTGTTGGTAATCTTTCTTGCCGAAAACGGCAACACGCGGCTGTACACAGGAAAACAGTTTAAGTACCACTGTACTGACGCCCATGAAAAAACCGGGCCTGAACTCCCCTTCCAGAATCCCGCCAAGATCCGGCGGCGGCAAAATTTGATAACTTTGCGGCTCGGGATACATTTCGCTTTCATTCGGCGCAAACAACACATAAACATCGCGCTCGCGTTCGAGCTTTTCAATGTCGTCCTGCAACGTACGCGGGTAACTGTCGAAGTCTTCATTCGGGCCGAACTGCAGACGATTCACAAAAATACTGGCTACGACCGGATCACCATGCTGACGCGCCATTCGCATAAGAGACAAATGCCCCTCGTGCAAATTCCCCATGGTGGGAACAAAAGAAGCGCGAAGCTGGCCGCGCATTTGATCACGCAAAGCCTCAATAGTGTGAACGACTTTCAAAAAAATCTCCGTAGATAACAATCCGGAAAATGGCCGCAGGACGGCTTAACCTTAATTTGCGGCTTGCGTTGTGTAGGTGAGCCGCACGTATATGGGCGCATAAGGCGCGGCCTGGGTTACCTCCAGCAAAGACTCGCGCGCCAATTCGAGCATCGCCAGAAAATGCACCACAATCACCGGCACAGTATGCCCTTGGTCGACTGATTCACTGAAAAGCTCGGTAAACTCCATGAATCTCACATCGGCCAAGCGGCGCAAAATACGTGTCATATGCTCACGCACCGACAACTGTTCACGCGTAATTTTGTGATGCGCATTCAGTTTTGCCCGACGCATTATATCGGCCCATGCCTGCCGCAAGTCATCTGCGCTGACGTCGGGCAACATTCTCTCAACGCGAATATCCATCAACGCGTGCGCGCGCTGAAAATCGCGCCCCAATTGCGGTAATTCATTCAATTTTTGAGCCGCCAGCTTCATGCGCTCGTACTCGAGTAGCCGACGCACCAATTCGGCCCGGGGGTCATCCGGCTCCTCTCCTGTGTCTGTTTTCTTAACCGGTAAAAGCATGCGCGACTTAATCTCGATAAGTAACGCAGCCATTAACAGATACTCCCCCGCCAGCTCAAGGTTGTGCTCACGTATTTGATCAACATACGACAAATACTGGCGCGTGACTTCCGCCATGGGAATGTCCAGAACGTTGAAATTCTGTTTGCGGATTAAATACAAGAGCAAATCGAGCGGCCCCTCGAAGGTTTCCAGAAAAACCTCAAGTGCATCAGGCGGGATATAAAGATCTTGCGGCAAGGCGAACAAAGGTTCACCATACAATCGCGCAAAAGCGACCGAATCGACGACATTGGGCGTACTATCGATAGCCGGATCGACCAAAGCCCCGATATCGGGTGGTTGAGCCCGGTTAGGCATTCGAATTACTTGGTTTGATAAACATAAGGCGCTTGAGGTACTTTGGCCGCGCGATAATTTTCCAGCAACTCGGAATCAAGTTGCCGTTCCCACAAGCGAGCCCGCCCCTCACGCTGGCGTTGCTCGGTGTCAGGGTGCTCGCGCTTATATTCTTTCAAAAACTGCGTAATTTCCGACTCGTAATTCTTGGCCATAATCTCAATTCAATAAAATAGGTTTGCCAACGCATTGGCTCGCATCATATTCCAGTTTACTTCAGCCGCAAAAAGTTAGAATCCGTTATGTCCGAAACGCCATCATCACCCTCCTCAGAAGAGGCCGGCCGGGAACGGAAAGCAGTGCGCATGATCCCCTTTATTGTGGGTTGTGCACTTTTCATGCAAATGCTGGATGCCACGGTCGTGGCCACGGCCATTCCAGCCATGGCGGCCTCTTTGGGCACAACAGCGGTACAAATGAATATATCCATTACCAGCTACTTGCTGGCACTGGCCGTGTTCGTGCCCATCAGCGGTTGGGCCGCCGAACGTTTCGGCGCACGCCGTCTATTCATTACAGCAATTGCGCTTTTTTCACTCAGCTCTATTGCATGCGCGGTTTCCCAAAACCTTATACAACTTGTATTAGCACGTATCGCGCAAGGCGCTGCCGGTGCCATGATGGTTCCCGTCGGGCGCATTATTATGCTGCGTAAAACGCCCAAAGAAGACTTGCTCAAAGCCATGGCCTTTCTGGCCATGCCTGCATTGCTAGGCCCGATTTTAGGGCCGCCGGTTGGGGGGTTTCTGGTGACGTACGCTTCTTGGCACTGGATCTTTCTTATTAACGTGCCGGTCGGTGTATTGGGGATTTATCTCGTCATGCGATTTATCCGGGAGGAACTGCCCACAACGTCACCGCGCATGGATTGGCCTGGGTTCATTTTAAGCGCGGTCTGTCTTGCCGCGCTGGTTTCGGGGTTCGAAGCCATTGGCCACCAAGGCATTTCCACAACTCAAGTCTTGCTATTGCTGGCAACGGGCCTGATCTGCGGCGTACTGTACATACATCATGCGCGTCGTTGCGATCAGCCCATTCTGGATCTGAGCCTGTTACGCATCCCTTCGTTTGCCGTTTCAATTCTGGGCGGGAACCTATGTCGCTTTATGGTTGGCTCCATGCCGTTCCTTCTGGCCATTCTGCTGCAGGTTACATTCAATTTTTCTGCGTTTCTGGCCGGCCTGATCACGTTTACCGGCGCGGCAGGTGCGTTGATTATGAAAGTTGTCGCCACCCGAATTATTGAACGCTTCGGCTATAAAACAGTCCTCACGTGGAATGCGTTGATATCGGGGTTGTTCGTTGTATTGTGCGCGTTATTCCAAAACAGTACCCCGTTATGGGTCATGGTCGCCATTCTGGCAACCGGCGGTATTTTCCGGTCGCTGCAATTCACTGCAGTCAATACCTTAACCTATGCCGAGCTCAATTCGAACCAAATGAGCAAAGCCAGCACCCTCGCGGCAATGGCCCAGCAGTTGGGCATCAGTTTGGGAGTGGGCTGCGCCGCGCTGGTACTTAACTTAAGCATGAGTTGGCGCGAAGCAACCTCACTCGAACGTGTGGATGTCATGTGGGGCTTCATTGTCATTGGCCTGATTACTGCAACGTCTTTTTTCTCTTTCCGGCGCCTGCCGGCAAATGCCACGGCAGCTTTGGAAAATAAAACACGACGTCGGCAAGCCTGATCTAAAGCGACCATCCATGCACGCGCCTTAACCCTTTAATCGGCCTCATCCAGCAACATCACCAGCTTGCAATCGGGCCTTATCGCCAAATGAAATGTCATCTGACGATACGATACCCGGCCTTTGTCCGGGTGAATAAACGCACGACTTCCGCCTTCACGTTCCACCACCGTCTGGCGCGTCCACCAATGCGCAAATACAGGGCTGGTTTCCAGCAATGAGTCGATCAGAGCACTCACTTCCGGCTCTTCTGCAAACGATGCCGTCTCCGCCCGGAATTCAGCCACAACACGCTGCGCGCGCGCCTCCCAATCCTCAACCAGGGCTCTGGCCGCCTCGTCCTGAAACATAAAACGCAACAGATTGGGCTGGGAGTCGCGATCGGGCCAGCCCGAAAAAAGCTCCAGCATAAGACTATTGCGGCACAGAACATTCCAGCTACGATCAAGAATATAGGCCGGCACGGTTATGCTATCCACGCATAACTGCAAGCCTTCCGGCAATTGCTCCAGCGTCTCACGCCCATGCTCGGGATCGGTAGCCTCGGCCAATTCAAACAAATAGTGTCGTTCTGCACGACTCATTTGCAAGACGCCGGCCAGCCGCGACCAAACCGCCGCAGACACAGAGACATCACGCCCTTGCTCGATCCAGGTGTACCAGGTCACGCTAATGCCGGCCAATTGGGCCACTTCCTCGCGGCGCAAGCCGGGAGTTCGGCGTCTGGCGCCCGCCGGCAAACCAGCGGCCTGCGGCGACACACGCGCACGCACACTACGCAAAAACTCTCCCAGTGCGCGACGGCGTGCCGAATCGGAACCTGGGCCTATCATGACAGCGCTTAAGTGGTTGCCACGCTGGGTTTAAAACCCAGCACACTGGCCAAAGTACGCCGCACGTCATCTTCATTCCGACCGCTGCGCTGTACATAATCGTTGAACTGGTCTTCGCCGATATTACCCACGTTAAAATATTGCGACTGCGGATGGCTTAAGTAAAAGCCCGACACACTGGAAGCCGGATACATCGCAAAACTATCCGTCAGTTCCATGCCAATACTCTGCGCTTGCAAAACCTGGAACATATCCCGCTTTACAACGTGCTCAGGGCAGGCCGGGTAACCAGGCGCCGGCCGAATACCCTGATACTTCTCGGCAATCAGCGATGGGTTGTCAAGCGCTTCATCGGGCACATAGCCCCACAAATCGGTACGCACCCGTGCATGCAGGCATTCAGCAAAACCTTCGGCGAAACGATCGGCCAGGGCTTTGAGCATAATGACTGAATAATCGTCGTTATCGTTCTGGAACATCTGCTCATACTTTTCAATGCCCAAGCCACCGGTAACTGCAAATAAACCAATATAGTCTTTCACACCAGATGATTTGGGCGCAATGTAATCGGCCAGACATTTATTATCGACGCCTTCCCGCTTTACCCCCTGCTGACGCAGGTTTCGCCAAGTGAACAGTACCTTGGAACGCGTGTCATCGGTATAGACCTCAATATCTTCGCCGTGTACCGTGTTGGCCGGGTAAAAAGCCACGACCCCATTGGCCGTGAGCCAGCGGCCGTCGATAATCTTTCGCAACATGGCCTGCCCCTCGTCCAAGAGCTTACGCGCCTGCTCACCAACGATTTTGTCATCCAGAATGGCGGGGTATTGCCCGAACAGGCTCCAGGTCTGAAAGAACGGCGTCCAGTCGATATAGCGCGCAATTTCCGCAAGATCATAATGTTTGAACTCACGGCGACCAATGAACTTGGGTTTGGGCGGCGTATACGTAGACCAGTCGATGTCCGGCCGATTGTTGCGCGCTTCCTTTAACGAAACCAGCGGCGTTTCCTTGCGCTTGGCATGGCGTTCCCGAACCTGCTCGTACTCTTTGGCCAAAGCATCAAGATAGGCTTGCGACTGATCGGACACCAGTTGTGTAGCGACACCCACGGAACGGCTGGCATCGGGCACGTAAATTACCGGGCCTTCATAGTTTGGCGCAATTTTCACGGCGGTATGCACGCGGCTGGTGGTGGCGCCCCCTACCAGCAAGGGTGTTTTACGCTCTTTAAAATAAGGGTCACGCTGCATTTCCGAAGCCACATACGCCATTTCCTCCAGGCTGGGCGTAATTAAGCCCGATAGCCCGACAATGTCGGCGTTCTCTTCCTTGGCTTTGGCCAGAATTTCGGCGCAGGGAACCATCACCCCCATGTTCACCACTTCAAAGTTATTACATTGAAGTACGACGGTCACGATGTTCTTGCCGATGTCGTGAACATCACCCTTTACGGTCGCAATCACAATTTTGCCTTTGGCACGGACATCGCCGCCGGCAGCTTGAATCTGACGTTTTTCCTCTTCAATAAAGGGAATCAAGTGCGCAACGGCCTGTTTCATAACGCGCGCCGACTTGACCACCTGGGGCAAGAACATTTTGCCGGAACCGAACAGGTCGCCCACGACATTCATGCCATCCATCAGCGGCCCTTCAATAACCTGAATCGGGCGTCCACCCTGATCGGCAATTTTCTGACGAACCTCTTCCGTATCCTCGACAATAAACGTGGTAATGCCATGGACCAAAGCGTGAATCAGGCGCTCCTCAACCGATTGATCGCGCCAGGCCAGATCCTCTTCTCGTTTCGTACCAGAGCCCTTGACCGTTTCGGCAAACACCACCAAACGTTCCGTGGGCGTCAGTTCATCCGCTTCGTCGGAGCGCGCTACGGGAGGGTTGCGGTCCAGCACCACGTCTTCAATCAGGTCGAGCAATTTCTTATCGATATCCTGATATACGCCCAACTGACCGGCATTCACAATACCCATGGTCAAGCCTTCCTGAATGGCGTAGTACAGGAACACCGTATGAATCGCTTCGCGCACGGGCTCGTTCCCACGGAACGAAAAACTCACGTTCGAGATACCCCCCGATACACGCGCATGGGGTAAATTCTGGGTAATCCAGCGCGTACCTTCGATAAAGTCGACCGCATAATGATTGTGTTCATCAATGCCGGTGGCAATCGCAAATACGTTTGGATCAAAAATAATGTCTTCCGGTGGGAAGCCTACTTCTTCAACCAGCAACTTATAAGCTTTGCCACAAATATCAATACGGCGCTGCAGTGTATCGGCCTGACCTTTTTCATCGAAAGCCATCACCACCACGGCCGCACCGTACTTGCGGCACAAACGCGCCTGCTCAAGAAACGGCTCAACCCCTTCCTTCATGGAGATGGAGTTCACCACCGCCTTGCCCTGCACACATTGCAAGCCCGCTTCGATCACGCTCCATTTGGAGCTGTCGATCATAATAGGCACGCGGGAAATATCCGGCTCCGACGCCACCATATTCAGGAATCGGCGCATGCAGGCAGCCGAATCCAGCATGGCTTCGTCCATATTAATGTCGATAATCTGGGCGCCGCTTTCCACCTGCTGACGCGCTACCGACAAGGCTTCCTCGTAGTTCTCTTCGCGAATCAGGCGCAAAAACTTTTTGCTGCCCGTTACGTTGGTGCGCTCGCCTACATTGATGAACAACGAGTCGCCATCGAAGTTCAACGGTTCCAGACCCGACAGGCGCGTTTTAACGGGAATTTCCGGAACCTGCCGAACCGGCAGACTGGCTACTTTTTCCACAATGGCCTGAATATGCTCGGGCGTAGTGCCGCAACATCCGCCCACCATGTTCACCAAACCGGCAGTCGCAAACTCCTGCAGCAGCGAAGAAGTGTCTTCCGGGGTCTCGTCAAAGCCCGTTTCCGCCATCGGGTTCGGTAAGCCGGCGTTGGGGTAAACACACACATAGGTGTCGCAAATTTTAGCCAGCTCGGCCACATAGGGGCGCATTAACGCCGCACCCAGGGCACAGTTCAAACCAATGGTTACGGGGCGCGCATGGCGTACCGAGTTCCAGAATGCCTCGACGGTTTGCCCGGAAAGAATTCGCCCAGAAGCGTCGGTAACAGTACCGGAGATCATGACGGGCAGGCGCACGCCACGTGCTTCAAACACCGACTCCACGGCAAAAATAGCCGCCTTGGCGTTCAACGTATCGAAGATGGTCTCTATAAGTACGATGTCGATGCCGCCATCCAGCAACCCGTTCAACTGCTCGGTGTATGTCTCGCGCAACTCTTCGAATGTCACATTACGTGCTGCAGGGTCGTTGACATCGGGCGAAATGGAGGCGGTTTTAGGCTGTGGCCCCAAAGCACCCGCAACGAAACGGGGGTGCTCGGGCGTGCTGAACTCATCGCATGCCTTGCGTGCCAGCTTGGCCGCCGCCACGTTCATCTCATAAGCCAGCTCGGGTAAACCGTAATCACCCTGCGCTACCGATGTTGCACCGAATGTATTGGTTTCGATGACATCGGCACCGGCTGCCAGATACTGACAATGAATTTCCGACACCAAATCGGGGCGAACCAAACACAAAAGCTCGTTATTTCCCTTCAGGTCTTTCCCATGCGCCACAAAACGCTCGCCCCGGAAATCCGCCTCCGATAACTTATAGCGCTGAATCATGGTGCCCACGGCGCCGTCAAGCACCAGAATGCGATCAGCCAGCGATTCAACGAACCGACGACCATGGGTGTATGTATTCAAGGGATAGGGCAAATTGGGATATGACACGCGAACAGGCCTGAAACAATAAGAACTTAGGGGATAAACCCTTTATTGTAGCCCGTATATATCTTTTACCCTTTGGCTGTGCTAAAGTTTTGGCCCTGTCAGAGGTGCTTTCGGTTATCGGCAAAAAACAGTGTTATCAACATTGTCGCCATTTCTGCGAAAGTTAAACGGGAAACAGAAACACGCATGCCACACAGGGATATATCAATTCATCCCTGTGTGGCACGGCATAAACTGTGCTGCCCCCGCAACGGTACTCATGCAACGCATGCCAGCCCGACACCGGCCCCTGTCGAACCGGCGCACGCCTTTTGGCGTGTTTTATTGTTAATAACGTGCGGGGACGCGCGTTATCTCGCAGGTCTTATCATGAATACCACCCGTTTGCAGCGCCGCCTTTTGGCTCCGGCGCTTTTCATTCCTTTTACCGCCCTCGCGCAAACTCCCTCCTCGCTTGATCCTATTGTTGTCACCGCCAGTCGTGTTGCGCAACTTGAGTCGGAAACATTGGGCGACGTTTCTGTCGTACCGAATGAAAAACTTCGTGAAGCCGGACAACAGAGCCTGGCGGAAATCCTCGCGCAGGAGCCCGGCATTGCGTTCTATAACAGTGGCGGGCCCCAAAACACCACCGGCTTGTTCCTAAGAGGCAACGACGCGAGCCATACGCTGGTTTTAATCGACGGCGTACGCATTAACAGTTCGAATTACGGTGGCGTTAACTGGAATGCTATCGACCCCGCAACGATTGAGCGCGTTGAAATTCTACGCGGCGCGGCAAGTAGCTTGTACGGCTCGGATGCCATCGGTGGCGTGGTTAACATCATTACCCGAAAGCCGGCTGAAGACGAACCACTTAAGGCCTACGCCAACGCGGGTTACGGCAGCCACAATACATTTAAGTCGGGCGCGGGGTTCTCCGGCGCAGCAGACGGCTGGAACTACAACCTGTCTGCCGCGGTCGCGCGCAGTTCCGGGTTCGATGCAACCCAAGAATATGCCTCCGACGCCTACCCGGACAAAGACGGCTACCGGCAGCATAGCGTGGCGGGGGCGCTGGGGTACAGATGGCGGCAAGGTCAGCGTGTCGATTTCTCGTTGTACAACGGTTACATAAACGGTGACTTCGATGCCGGCCAATCACACCCGGCCATTAGCCAGACACGGCAGCAGGCATACACCCTTTCAAGCACGAACCAACTAACGGATTTCTGGGAAAGTGTGCTGCGCTTCGGTTACGCCAAGGAGGACGGCATCAGCTACAGCGGTAACTTCGCGCCCTACGAGTTCGGTTCTCTAACACGCACCTACACCTGGCAGAACAACCTGGCCCTGGATCCTGATCAAAGTATCAGTGTGTTGCTCGAACGCATCGAGGAACGACCATCGGGCAGCATGACTTTTCTTTCAAACCGTCGCAACACACAGGCAACCGGCCTGGTGTATCGGGGCCGGTTCGGAAAGCATCGTATTCAGGCAAGCGTGCGCAATGACCACATTAGCGATTACGGCAGCCACGCCACCGGCGGGCTGGCATACGAACTTGCCCTTACCAAGGCGTGGCAAGTGGGTCTGGCTGCCAACACCGGTTTTCAGGCACCCAGTTTCAACGACCTTTACGCCCCCGGCTGGGGCGGCTTCCCGCCGCAATCCAATCCGAACCTGAAACCGGAAAAATCACGCAACATTGAAGCGCACATTCAATATCGACAAAATGGCATCGAACTTGGCCTGGTTGCCTACCAGAACAAAGTAGACAACCTCATTGTGTCAACGCCGCGCCGGCTCGAGAATGTCGATTCCGCCACCTTGCGCGGCATGACCGCAACCGCAGCATACCAATGGGATCACACCCGGATGAGTGCGGCCGCCGACTTTCTAAACCCCTACGATGACAGCACCGGGGAACGCCTCATCCGGCGTGCACGCCACACCTACCGACTAAACGCGGAACACCGTATCGAGCAATGGACGCTTGGCGCCGAATTTCTTTACGTTGGGCAACGCTATGATGAAACCTTTTCCCAGGGCCGTGTTCACTTGGGCGGGTACAGCTTATGGAATCTGACCGCGAACGCAACGCTCACCAAAAACTTGTCGCTACAGGTGCGCTGGAACAACATTACCAATAAGGACTATACCGATGTGTATGGCTACGCGAATCCGGGCTCGACTGTATTCGTTAATTTGGCCTGGAGAATGTAAACCGCGCGGCGCTCACCGGCGCCTGCTGTTACTCACTCTGGGGCTACTGCCTGTCTGGGCCTGGGCGCAAGCCTCGGCCCCAGAATCGGCGCAGCGTATCGTTAGCCTGGCGCCCCATATCACCGAACTCGTGTTTGCAGCGGGCGCCGGGAATCGTTTGATAGGAACCGTTCAAAGTAGCGACTTCCCTAAGGACGTTGAAGCCTTGCCCAGCGTCGGCGACGGCTTGCATATCGACCCGGAGACGCTGATTTCCCTGCAACCCGACCTGGTTTTGGGTTGGCAGGCCGGCGCAACACAAGGCGTCGCGCCAATCCTGAAAACACTGGGCATCCCCCTTGTTCATATCAACCCAAAATCAGTTCAAGATATCCCCGACGCCATCGAAGAAATCGGCCGGCTAACGGACAACAACGTTTCCGCCCAGGCTGCGGCCGAATCTATCAGAGAGCGGCTGACACACCTCAAGCAACACGCGCCGACGCAATCCGTATCTATTGTGCTGGAAATCAACCCGGCCCCACTTTACGTCGTTGGAAACGACCCTCTGCTGAACAACGCATTGCAATATTGCAATGCAACCAATCAGTTCGCCGATGTTCCGCAGGCAGCGCCGCTGATTGGGCTGGAAAACCTGCTGGCCAATCAGCCCGACTTCATCGTGATTCGGAGCGAATCAAACCGACTAATGAAGGAACGCACTGAGTTTCTGGCCGCTAAGGGCGTACAGGCGGCGCGGCAGGGAAAAGTAATCGGAATCGACCCCGACCTGCTATTCCGGCCGGGCCCCCGCCTGGTCGATGCACTTGAACAACTCTGCACCCAACTGCAAGATCAACGATAAAAAGCGTTGAGCCTATACAATAAGCAGTATTCCTCATTGGTATTTCAAGAAGCTTTTATTCATGACAGCAAAAGACGCATTCTCGCTTGCCGGTAAAACCTACGCTTCACGTTTACTCGTGGGTACCGGAAAATACAAAGATTTTCAGGAAACTCAACAAGCCATTGAAGCCAGTGGCGCGGAAATTGTTACGGTAGCGATTCGCCGCACCAATATCGGCCAAAATGCAAACGAACCCAATTTGCTTGATTTTCTTCCGCCTTCGCAATACACCATTTTGCCCAATACGGCGGGTTGCTTTACCGCCGACGACGCCGTACGCACATTACGGCTGGCCCGTGAACTCCTTGACGGCCACAAACTCGTGAAACTCGAGGTACTGGGCAGTGCCGACAATCTGTTTCCCAATATGCCCGAAACACTGAAAGCGGCCAAGACACTGGTCGACGACGGATTCGACGTGATGGTGTATTGCACCGACGACCCAATTCAGTGTCGCATGCTCGAAGACATGGGCTGCATCGCGGTCATGCCGCTGGCCTCGCTCATTGGGTCGGGCATGGGCATTCTGAACCCATGGAATCTGCGCCTGATTATCGATCAGGCCCAAGTGCCCGTTCTGGTCGATGCCGGTGTCGGCACCGCTTCCGACGCAGCAGTGGCAATGGAGCTGGGATGCGATGCCGTACTGATGAACACCGCCATTGCGGGCTCGCGAAACCCAGTACTCATGGCCGGCGCCATGAAAAAAGCCGTACAGGCCGGCCGCGAAGCGTTCCTGGCCGGGCGCATGCCGCGCAAGCTATACAGCGCCGACCCCAGTTCACCCACCGAAGGCCTGATTCAGTCCCGGAAACCAAAATCATGATCCCCAATGCCTTATCCATTGCCGGTGTCGACCCATCCGGAGGCGCCGGCATTCTGGCCGACATTAAAGCCATGAGCGCACTGGGCGCATACGGCACTGCTGTGGTTGCCGCACTGACGGCGCAAAATACGCGTGGCGTAACCGGCATTGCGCCCGTGCCTCCTGAGTTCGTAGCGCAACAAATCGACACGCTGTTTACCGACGTGCGTATCGATGCGGTGAAAATAGGCATGCTGGGTCAACAGGCCGTTACGCGTGTAGTTGCCGAACGTTTAATGCACTGGCGCCCCGCCCACATTGTGCTAGACCCGGTCATGATTGCCAAAAGCGGAGATCAGCTCCTTGAAAAAGCGGCCATCAATGAGTTGCGTGAAAGTCTGATGCCCGTGGCAACGGTCATCACGCCCAACCTGCCGGAGGCAGGTGTCCTTCTGGAGATGTCCCCCGTTGATAACCTGAAAGAAATGCGCCGGGTCGCGGAAAAACTACGCCGTCTGTTAAATGATAATGGCGAGCGCTGGGTTTTCCTGAAAGGGGGGCACCTGCCGGGCAATGATCCGACTGATATCCTGCACAACGGCGACCAGCTTTTCGAACTGCCGGGCGAGCGCATTCATACCCGCAATACCCACGGCACAGGATGCACGCTTTCCGCCGCCCTCGCCGCCTTGTTGCCACAATCGGCCAATTTGCCCGAAGCCGCGCGTAAAGCGAAAGCGTATTTGCAAGAGGCCATTCGCCACGCCGACGAATTACAGGTTGGCGAAGGTCATGGCCCCGTACACCACTTCCATGCCTGGTGGCAAGGCGATCGCCGGCCTGAATGAGTACAATATATTCAACTTCAAACTCGTTACTAACGTTATGAACGCTACCGGACTTTCCGACACCGAACGTGCCCGCTTCAACATGGTGGAGCAGCAAATCCGACCATGGAACGTATTCGACCCACGCCTTTTGCAAGCATTGTTCGACGTTCGAAGAGAGCGTTATGTCCCGGCAGGCATGCAGGCATTGGCCTTCTCCGATGTCGAACTCCCCCTTATCATCAATGCCATTAACTCGCATGAAACCATGCTTACGCCCAAAGTTGAGGCGCGCTTAACCCAGGAGCTACTCCTTGAGCCGGGTGACTGTGTGTTGGAGATTGGCACAGGATCCGGCTATCAGGCAGCGCTATTGGGTCAATTGTCCCAGCAGGTAACCAGTGTGGAAATCGATAGCCGCATCGCCGGTTTTGCCGTTGAAAACCTGCAACGCGAGCAGGTCGGCAATGTAAATGTGGAAGTCGGCGACGCGCACAGCGGCTGGGGAACGGCGGAATATGATGCCATTCTGCTTACCGGTTCGGTGCCTGTGGTTCCTGACGCCCTTAAATACCAACTCTGTATCGGGGGCCGCATGGTCGTGGTCGTAGGCACAACACCCATCATGACGGTATACCGTATCACCCGCACCAGCGCCGCAAGCTTCGACACGGAAGCTCTTTTCGACACCGTCATCAAGCCATTAAAGGGTACATCGGTGTCCCAGTTCAAGTTCTGACACTCATGGCAACGGGTCGGCTACGGTCTTTCGGGCTTTTTTTTGTACTGAACGCCCTGCTATTACCGTTTGCCGGCGCCCAAACTCAAGACCTGTTGCAGGTATGGACAAAAGCCCTTGAGCGCGACCCAATTCTTGCGGCAGCCGAAGCCAACCGGGCCGCGCAATCGGAAAAAACACCCCAGGCCCGTGCCCTACTTCTGCCTTATATTACGGCCAGTACGGGCGTTGAGACAGACGATATCCGCTCCACCTCGCTAGACCAGAGCAGCACCGACAATCGAGCCGTTTGGGCGCTAACGCTTACGCAACCTATTATCGACGTGGGTTTATGGGACACCTACCGCGCTACGGAATACATCGCGCAATCAGCCACATTGGCTGTACAGCAAGCATGGCAAGACCTTACATTACGCGTTACCCAAGCCTACTTTAATGTACTGGCGGCGCAAGACACGCTGAAAAGCCTGGATGCGCAAAAGCAAGCCATTATGAATCAACTGGATGCCGCCAAACGCGGGTTCGAGTTGGGCAGCGCCACCATCGCCGATACCTATGAAGCCCAGGCCCGGCTAGACCTCATCAACGCCGGCGAAATTCAAGCTTTTAACGCGCTGCAACTGGCGCAAGATGCCCTTGCAGGCATTATTAGCGAACGCCCCGCAGAGCTGGCCCGCCTTCAAAGCACAGTATCACTTCCCCCTCCCCAACCTGCCCGCCTGGACGACTGGACGACCCAGGCAGCCCAGGCAAGCCTCGAGGTAGCACAGGCTGAATTAAGTACGCGTCTGGCGGCAAAGCAGATTCATATTGCCCAGAGTGAACACTATCCCACTGTCGATTTCTACGCTCAGTCGGGCAGCAGCAGCGACAGAGGCACATTCGGCCCGCGAGCCGGTCCACGTTCAGTGGAAACGACGGTCGGCGTACAGCTTTCAATTCCGCTGTTTGCCGGGGGCGGGATCTCATCGAGAGTGCGTGAACAAACCTCTCTACTACAAAAAGCGCGCTACGAGCTGGAGTCAACGCGTCGCCAGGCCGTACAGGCAACCCAGGCTTTCTTTTCGGGTGTGGTATCGGGTCTTGCCCGTGTGTCTGCTCTGCAGGCAGCTGAGGCTTCCAGCCGGGCCTCTCTTGAGGCCAACCAAACGGGCTACGAAGTGGGGGTCCGCGTGAATATTGACGTTTTGAATGCGCAACAGCAATTGTATGAAACGCAACGCGCCCTGGCCGACGCCCGTTATGCCACATTGCTGAATGGCCTGCGCCTGAAAGCGGCCGGCGGCATTCTAACCGCCGACGACATTATTGCGATCAATAATCTGCTGGCACCGTAAACTGTATAAAAAGGTTATTGGCCCGAAGCGGCGCGTATTTTTTTAACCAGCTTTGTGGTTGAGCGCTGAAACTCGAACGGAATGGCAACCGCCTTGCCACCCCAGCTTTCAACTAATTCCGTTTCCGGCAAGGTTGCCATGTTGTAGTCACCGCCTTTCACAATAACGTCGGGCCTCAACGCCTGAATCAATTGATATGGCGTGTCTTCATCAAAATACGTTACGTAAGACACCGACTCCAGCGCCGCCAAAACAGCAGCACGGTCTTCCTGTGCATTCAACGGGCGGTCATCCCCTTTTCCCAAGCGCCTTACCGACTCATCCGTGTTCACCGCGACGATCAGCGTTTTGCCCAAAGCAGCGGCAGCGTCGAGATAAGTGACGTGGCCGCGATGCAAAATATCGAATACGCCGTTAGTAAACACCAGCGGTCGCGTGAAGCGGCCGCTTGAGGCTGCTGCCTCGCAAGCGTCACGAGACAAAACTTTCTTTTCAAAGCCCGCGCACATGGGCTTAAGCCACCACTGCAGTGCCGCGAATGAGCTCTTTGCGATAACGATTGAGGTCTTGAACCGTTTTGAAAGATGAGTTCATTAATAAAGACAAGTTATGCAAAATGCGGGCGCTTACCTTGCCTTCCCAGTCTTTGTCGAACCGGATCTGGTTATCGAGCCATTGCTCCAGCCAACCGGGAGAAGGAAGTTTCGACTGCACCGTGTCTTCAGGATAAAGCGCTTTGTTAACGTGTAAATTGGTAGGATGCAAAGCTTGCGGAGTGCGGTGGGCAGAAGCCATCAGCACGCCGATTTTTGAAAACGCCATGCGCGCCTGGTCGCCCAACTCTTGCCCCTTCTGATTCAACGCCCTTTTCATATAGCGCAAATAGGCACCGGCATGGCGAGCTTCGTCGTGAGCGATGGTCTGATAAATGGCCTTGATAACCGGTTCGGTATGCCAATCTGAAGCGCACCGATACCAATGATTCAGGCGAATTTCGCCGCAAAAATGCAACATAAGCGTTTCCATTGCCGGCGCAGGGTCAAACTCGAAGCGCACCTTGTGCAGCTCTTCTTCGGTGGGCATGAGGTCGGGACGGAACCGACGCAAATACTCGATCAGAACAAGCGAATGCTTTTGCTCTTCAAAAAACCAGATCGACATAAACGCCGAGAAATCGCTGTCGTCACGGTTGTCGCGCAAAAACATTTCCGTAGCGGGCAGTGCCGCCCACTCTGTAATGGCGTTCATCTTGATTGTGTACGCCTGCTCGTCGGAGAGTTTGCTTCCGTCAAAATCATCCCACGGAATATCGGTGGCCATATTCCAGCGTACCGCCTCCATTGATTTGAATAGTTCAGGGTAAAGCATAGACATCTCACTTAAGATAACAACACACAACGACAAAAGCCAATTATTTAATGATACAGCCTTGATATATCAGCAATATTTCAACATTCGCCGAACTAGATAGAGTACACAGAAATACTACTTTCCCGCAATGGCCCAAATGGCCACCCCAATGGCCACCGCCAATACCGCAACAAGGGCGGAAACCAACCGGTTATTCTGCTCTTGCGCTTTCCTGAGGCGCTGAATCTCTACCTGCAGGCCCGGCAGAGAGTCCGGCCGCGACAAGTTGCTATAGACCAGGCGAGGGATTTGCGGCAACATTTGCGACCATTGCCCGGCCTCCTGATCAAGACGCTGCTTAAAACCCTTATAGCCTACACGTTCGCGCATCCAGTTTTCCAGGTACGGCTTGGCGGTTTTCCACAGGTCCAGATCGGGGTCGAGTTCCCGGCCCATGCCCTCAACATTCAACAAGGTTTTCTGCAATAAAACCAACTGAGGCTGAATCTCAACGTTGAAGCGGCGTGACGTTTGAAATAAACGAAGCAACACCTGCCCCAGGGAGATTTGCGATAAAGGACGGTCGAAATAGGGCTCACACACAGCTCTAACGGCACCTTCCAGCTCCTCTTCGCGCGTGTTTGACGGCACCCACCCAGACTCAATATGCAACTGGGCAACGCGGCGGTAATCGCGATGGAAGAAAGCCAGAAAATTTTGCGCCAGATAGTTTTTATCATGCTCCGACAACGAACCCACGATGCCGAAGTCGAGTGCAATATAACGCCCCAGCGTTTCCGGCGCATCAGAGACATAAATATTTCCCGGATGCATATCGGCATGAAAAAAACCATCGGAAAATACCTGGGTGAAAAATATTTCCACTCCCGTACGGGCCAAATCCTTGATATCGACACCAGCTTCGCGCAACCGCCCAATCTGGCTAACCGGAATGCCGCGCATTCGCTCCATCGTGAAGACGGTGGTTGTGGTGTACTCCCAGATCACTTCGGGAACAGTCAGCAAATTCTGCCGACCTGTTTCCGGGCCAAAATTACGACGCAACTGGCTGCAATTCGACGCTTCACGCACCAAATCCAACTCATCATGCAAATATTTGTCGAACTCAGCCACCACTTCACGAGGTTTCAGGCGACGACTATCCGGCGCCATCTTCTGCACCAGGCCTGCCAATACCCGCATTAACGTTAAATCTTTTTCAATGATACGCAACATGCCCGGCCGCAAGACCTTCACCGCGACTTCTCGGCCGTCGTGCAACACTGCAAAATGCACCTGGGCAATGGATGCCGACGCCACCGGATCTTTATCGAACTGCCGGAACAATTCATTGGGCGACTGTCCCAGCGCCACGCGAACACATTCAGCGGCCTGGTCGGACGGAAATGGCGGGACACGATCTTGCAGCTTGGCTAATTCCTCGGCGATATCCAGCGGAATTAAATCGCGCCGGGTAGACAGAACCTGCCCGAACTTAACAAAAATCGGACCCAACGACTCAAGCGCCAGGCGCAAACGCACGCCTCGATCGGTTCGGGGGGGGCGCCCAAAGCGGACAATGCGAAGCATAAAAACCGCAACGGGATGCTTGATGCTGGATAAAACCAATTCATCAAGCCTGAATCGCAGGGATATTAAAATAATACGGACAAGACGGAAAAACGTCATCACCTTCCGCCCCCATTTCGGTTGGAATGCACATGCGTTTCGAGTGCACCTACTTTTTCGTCCAAACGATCAAGTCGGACCTGCAAATCGCTTAACTGCACCGACCACGCTTCATGTGTATGCCGTCCGAGCAGAACCTGACGCTCCTCAATAAGGTATTCAGCCATATTTCCGGCAAAACGCCCACTGGATCGCTGCACACCCGCCAGAATAGAACGGAAGCCGGCGCTTACACGTACCGCCGCAGCATCACCCACAAAACGCGCAAGATCTTCTTCAGGATCCCAACGCAGAGTGCGCGCCAGCTCGGCCACAATCGTCGCCAGGCCGGCATCCCCTTCCACATGCAAAAAATGAGCGACCTCGTCGGTGTTGCCCTGCCGCACGGCCTGCAAAACCTGGCCCAATTGGTGAGGGGTGAGCGTTAAAGTAACTTGCGGTTGGGCCTCGCGCGAGGCAACCTCAACCAAACCACCCGCAACCACCGTTAAGCATACCGACTGCGCGCCAAGATAAAAACGAATCGTTTTCCCTTCATGCCGGGCCAAACGATCGGCAGCCCATTGCTCACGCCCCAACAAGCCATTGAGTACTTTGGCGAAAACCCTGGCCGGCGCCAGAAAATCAGGAATAGGCAGCATGATGGATATGCGCAGCACCTACGCATAGAAAAATATCTTGGAACAGCCGTAAGTGTACCGGTTTTAGGGACAACGCGACGCCGCCAACAAAAAGCCGGGCACGGTTGTTAAACAACCGCCGCCCGGCCGGAAGACGACATGCAACAAACTTGCTGTTAACCGTTATTCGAAGACAGTTGCTGAAGCCCCGCCAGCAACCAGCCCGAGCCGTCTGCTTTGTACAGGTTCCATACCTCCTCAATGCGAACCGCTTCCGCACCGGGTTCTTCACGCAACATGCCCGAATACCGTACGCTGGCCAAGTGTCCATCGGAAATAGCTTCAATACCCAGCAACTCCGCATTCAGCAGCAGAACTTCGGTATGTTGTGACAGACCTTCACGCGCTTGCATCTGGGGACGGAATTCCGCGACCATGTCGTCGGTAAGATATTCAGACAACCCATCAATGTTACCTTCATCCCACAGGCGCTGGACCTCCAGGAACTGTTTCTTGGCATTTGCCAGAAAAGCGCCCGTATCAAAATCATCAGGAATGAACCAGCTGTCTTGATCGGCGGTTGACAACGTTCCCGGCACATCGGTTGCTGCAACAGGCGTCATAGAGGGCGCCTCTGGTTGCGCCGATGGCGTGCGCCAAACCTCGTGAGCCCCTTGCTGGTTGTTGCGCTGCATACCCGCACTTTGCGTCGCGGGTCCGGAAGCGGCGCCACGCAAACGGCGCACAATAAACATAATTGCAAAAGCCAGCAAACCAATGAGAATCAGGCTGGACATGAACTCAAGAAATGCGCCCGACAAACCCATTTGCGAAAGCAGTGCCGCGATACCCAAGCCCGCCGCAATGCCCGCTATCGGCCCCAAGAAACGTGACATACCTGAACGCGCGGCAGCCCCACCCGCAGCGGCCGTAGACGCAGACGCGGTATTTTGCGAGGTGCTGCGCTGTGTTGTAGTGGACGGAGTAGCCGCCTGACGTTGCTGCGTAACATTGGTGGACTGACGGCCAAAACTTGCGCCACCACCAAATCGACGAGCTTCCGCATCGAACGAAATAGACACCATGGCAAAGGTGCTGAAAGCCAGGAGCACACCCGCAAAGTAGCGAGACAAGCGACTAGACATATTTGTAAAGCTCCAGTGAACGATCGATTGATCGATGGTTGTAAGACAACAACCTTAATCTTACTAGAACCTGAACGTAAGCTCAACACAAATACATCGGCTATCCAAAAACCAGTGCCGCGTCAGCCCAGATTCACGCCTTCGTGCAGGGCAACCAAGCCGGCGGTTAAGTTGAAATAGCGCACGCGATCGAACCCGACATCGCGCATCATTTGCGCCAGGGTTTCCTGATCGGGATGCATGCGAATGGACTCGGCCAGATATCGATAGCTTTCTTCGTCTTTGGCTACATTTTTGCCGAGCCAGGGAAGGATATTAAATGAATACCAATCGTACGCCGGTGCCAAAGGCTTGGCGACACGCGAAAACTCAAGCACCAATAACTTACCGCCGGGCTTCAGCACGCGGCGCATTTCCGACAACGCAATTTCTTTGTGTGTCATGTTGCGCAAACCAAATGCTACCGTGATGCGATCAAAATAAGCGTCGGGAAACGGCAGCTTTTCAGCGTCGCACACGGTAACCGGTGTAATCAGGCCTTTATCGACCAAACGATCACGACCCACGCGCAGCATGGAATCATTGATATCGGTTAACCAAACCTCGCCCGAGGCTCCCACCTTGCGTGCTAAGGCTTTGGCCAAATCCCCCGTTCCCCCTGCGATATCAAGCACTTTCATGCCGGGGCGGACATTGGCCCGGGCGATGGTGAAAGCTTTCCAGGCCCGATGCAAACCCGCTGACATAAGATCATTCATGACGTCGTAACGCTGCGCGACGGAATGAAAAACCTGAGCGACTTTGGCGGCTTTTTCAGCCTCATCGACTGTTTTATAGCCAAAGTGGGTTTGACGCCCTGAGGGAGGAGAAGAAGGAGTACGATTCATAGCGCGTATCGTACTCCAACTCACGATGTCCCGCCAGCCAACGCACCGGTTTCAGCGGCTTACCACGAATTTGGACAACCGTCACGAATTTTTCACAAACCTGTAACAATCAAGCCATAATATGGCAGGGTCCTTACCCTTAACCCAAAAACGCCATGAACACCACTATTCTCGTCGTTGAAGATGAACCCGCGATTCAGGAACTGATCGCTGTGAACCTGTCATTTGCCGGACACAAGGTACTGCGCGCATTCGATGCGGAACAAGCACAAACGCTCATCCGTGCCGAACTACCGGACTTGATCTTGCTCGACTGGATGCTGCCTGGCGCCTCAGGTATCACTCTGGCAAAACAGCTGAGATCCGACGAAAGAACGCGTCACGTTCCCGTTATTATGCTCACTGCAAAAGGGGCGGAGAACGACAAAATAGAAGGCCTGGAGGCCGGCGCAGACGACTACATCACCAAGCCCTTCTCACCTAAAGAGCTCATGGCTCGCATCAAAGCCGTGTTGCGTCGCCGCGCGCCCCAGCTCACCGATGACATTATCCAAATCGGCACATTGGTTCTCGACCCCACCACCCACCGGGTCAGCGGAAACGGTACCGCTCTATCGATTGGCCCTACTGAGTTTCGCTTGCTACACTTTTTCATGACGCACACGGAACGCGTTTTTTCCCGTTCACAATTGCTCGATCAGGTATGGGGTGATCATGTCTTTGTCGAAGAGCGCACCGTCGACGTTCATATTCGCCGGCTACGTAAAGCGCTCGAGCCCAGCGGACACGAAAACCATATTGAAACCGTACGCGGTGCGGGCTATCGATTTGCCGCCCGCTTACCCAGTGCAACGCCTTAACCGTACCTAATTGAACAACCTAAGCAGCATCAAGGCCTCTTATCATGCAGAAAACCCTGATCTCACTTGGCGCCTGGATACTGCTTGGCTGGGCGGTGGGTGAGTGGATTAATCCAACAACAGGGTGGTTCGTCTTAACCGCAGGTCTGCTCGGCATGATTCTGGTGAGCGGGACGCAACTTTCTCAAATTCGCAAATGGGTTCGTCATATTCATACACCCCCACCCCCGTCGGTCGGCCCGTGGGACGAAATTCTGGCGCCCATCTACCGGCAACTGCGTAAAGACCGTCTGGAAATCGAAGAACTAAACCGACACGTTGCGGGCATTATGCTTGCCGCCGAGGCGTTACCCGATGGCGCCATTACGTTAAACGAAGAGATGCTGGTAACGTGGTGCAATAAAACCGCTACCGAACACACCGGGCTGAACCTTGAAACCGACCGCGGCTTCAGTATTTTCAATATTTTGCGCGCGCCCGAGTTTCATGAGTACGCCCAGCAATCGAAGTGGCCTGAACCCCTGTTGCTTCACCTGGTTCGCAACGACCAAAATCGCGCCATATTAGTTCAGCTCACGCCCTACGGTATTGGCCAGTATCTGATCGTGACGCGTGATGTCACCCAATTGGAAAAGCTCGAAACCACCCGCAAAGACTTTGTAGCAAATGTTTCACACGAACTGCGCACCCCCCTAACGGTTTTGGTCGGTTTTCTGGAAACGCTGCAATCCATTCCCGCTGAACACATTGAACCGGAACAGCGCGAACACTACCTGAATTTAATGATTGACCAGGCCCAGCGCATGCAAGCCATTGTGGCCGACTTGCTCACGCTGTCGACGTTGGAATCATCGCCTTCCGTGTCGGGAGAGCCCGTGAATATGGCCGAAATCATTCACACGGCTTTGAATCAGGCGCGAATCTTATCGAAAGACCAGCACGTATTTGTAGAGAACATCGCCGATGATTTATACATACAAGGCAATGCATCGGAGCTTGCCTCGGCGGTAAGCAACTTGCTCACCAATGCAGTTCGCTATACCCCTAAAGACGGCACCATTACGGTAAGTTGGTATTTAACTGAAAGCGGACGTGCACATTATTCGGTACAAGACACGGGCATTGGCGTGGCCGCGCAAGATATTCCGCGGTTAACCGAAAGATTTTATCGTGTCGACCGCGGCCGCTCACGCGCCACCGGCGGCACCGGCCTTGGCCTGGCTATTACAAAGCATGTCGCGATGCGTCATAACGCAGAGTTAACGATTAACAGCCGCCTGGGCGCAGGCAGCCTGTTCACATTGGCGTTTCCACCTTCCCGGCTTGTCGTGCCCAGTAGCCAATAACACGACAACCGATAACACGAAACGGCTTATACCAGCACGCGCTCAATGCCGCCGGCATTCGCGGCCTTCACATAGTCTTCAAGCCAGGATTGGCCCAACACGTGGCGTGCCATCTCGACCACGATGTAATCGGCTTCCATACCGGTGTCACCTTCATAGCGCGACAGCCCCTGCAGGCACGAAGGACAGGAAGTCAGCATTTTCACATTGCCATCGTAACCATCGGAACGAATCTGGCCTGTGTTTTTCAATAGCTCTTCCTGTTTGCGGAAACGCACTTGGGTTGATACGTCGGGCCGCGATACCGCCAACGTGCCCGACTCACCACAACAACGATCGGTTTTGATTGTGTCAGTCCCCACAAGCGACTTCACCGTCTTCATAGGGTCTTGCAGCTTCATGGGCGAGTGACAGGGATCGTGATACATATAACGCATACCCGTCACGCCTTCGAGTTTGATATCTTTTTCAAGCAAATACTCGTGAATATCAATTAAACGGCACCCAGGAAAAATCTTTTCAAATTCGTAGCCGGCCAGTTGGTCGTAACAAGTACCGCAACTGACAACGACCGTTTTAATGTCGAGGTAGTTCAATGTGTTGGCCATACGGTGGAACAACACACGGTTGTCGGTGATGATTTTATCGGCCTTGTCGTACATGCCATTGCCGCGCTGCGGATAACCGCAACACAAATAACCCGGCGGCAAAACGGTTTGTACACCGGCATGCCACAACATGGCCTGGGTAGCCAGGCCAACCTGAGAAAACAGGCGCTCGGACCCGCAGCCCGGGAAATAAAACACCGCCTCCGAATCAACATGCGTTGAGCTGGGGTTGCGAATAATGGGCACGTAGTTGGCGTCTTCAATATCGAGCAGCTTGCGTGCGGTTTGCTTGGGCAGCCCACCCGGCATTTTCTTGTTCACGAAATGCACAACCTGCTCTTTAATGGGGGCTTTACCAATAGTGGCGGGCGGTTGTTGCGTTTGGCGGCGCGCCGGCACGCTGAACAGATCGGCGGCAAAACGCTGCGCCTTGTAACCGATATCGACCATGGCCGTACGCGTTGCCTTGATCACGCGCGGGTCTTTTGCATTCAGGAAGAACATGGCCGCCGTGGTACCCGGATTGAACGACTTCTTGCCCATGCGACGCAACAAAGCGCGCATATCCATGGACACATTGCCGAAATCAATATCGACCGGGCACGGGTTATAGCACTTGTGACATACCGTGCAATGGTCACCCACATCTTCAAACTCAGACCAATGCTTCAGGCTAATACCCCGACGCGTTTGCTCTTCATAAAGGAAGGCCTCGATAAGCAACGAGGTGGCCAGAATTTTGTTACGCGGCGAATACAACAGGTTGGCGCGCGGTACGTGCGTTGCACAAACCGGCTTGCACTTACCGCAACGCAAACAGTCTTTAATAGCGGACGAAATGGCGCCAATTTCACTTTGCTGCATAATCAGCGACTCGTGACCCAGCAGGTTGAAACTGGGTGTCCAGGCATGGCGCAAATCGGCGCCCGGCATGAGCTTGCCGGCATTAAACCGCCCCTGCGGGTCAATTTGCCGCTTGTAGTCCTGGAACGGCTGTAGCTCTTCAGGCGTAAGAAACTCGTATTTGGTCAGGCCAATGCCGTGCTCACCGGAAATAACGCCATCCAGGTCGCGGGCAATTTTCATAATGCGCGCCACCGTTTCATTAGCCTCGCGCATCATTTCGTAGTTGTCGGAGTTCACCGGGATATTGGTATGCACATTGCCGTCACCCGCGTGCATATGCAAAGCAACGAACACACGGCCTTTCAATACCTCATCGTGAATCGACTGAATTTTGGCCAACACCGCCGCACAAGCCGAACCTGCGAAGATGCGCTCCATATGGCTGCGCACTTCGGCTTTCCAGGAAACACGAATGGTGCGATCTTGCATCACGTCGAACACACGCGCCTCGGGCTGCGTATCCAGGCGTTCTCGAAGCGCGGGCACCAAACTTTCCAAACCCAATGCCGGAATTTGCGACAACGCTTGCGACAAAGGCATGTCGAGGTTTTCAAGCAACCATACCCAACGCCGACGGGTTTCGGTTAACACTTCCAGTGCGGCTTCGGTTCGCTCGCGCAACACCCCGGCGCGCATCATTTCAGCCTCTTCTGCATCCTCGGTTTTACCCACCGGCAGGGCTTCGCTACCAAAAAACTGTTCAAGCTGGTCGAGCAAACGCAACTTGTTGCGCGTGGAAAGCTCGATATTGATTCGCTCAATGGCATCGGTGTACTCACCCATGCGGTTCAATGGGATCACGACATCTTCGTTGATCTTGAATGCATTTGTGTGGCGCGCAATGGCCGCGGTACGGGCACGATCGAGCCAGAACTTCTTGCGTGCTTCCGCGCTAACCGCAACAAACCCTTCCCCATGGCGCGAATTGGCCAGCCGCACAACCTCACTGGCAGCAGCTGCGACGGCGTTGGGGTCATCACCCACAATATCGCCGATAAGTACCATTTTCGGGAAGCCGCCGCGCTTGCTTTTGGTGGCATAACCCACTGCACGCAAATAACGTTCATCCAGATGCTCTAACCCGGCCAGCAACGCACCTTGCTGCTTGCCTTCACCATCCAGGTATTGCTTGATTTCCACAATTGACGGAATAGCATCACGCGCCTGGCCGAAAAACTCCATGCACACTGTGCGCGTTTCACCTGGCATACGGTGCAACACCCAGCGGGCCGACGTAATAAGGCCATCGCAACCTTCTTTTTGCACCCCCGGCAAACCGGCCAGGAATTTGTCGGTGACGTCTTTACCCAGGCCTTCCTTGCGAAACTTGCGCCCTTCTATGCGCAACGTTTCCGACTTCAACAAACGCTCGCCCGGCGCACGGCTGCCGTCGAACCATTTGATGTCGAACTGAACCTCTTCGACATCGTGAATCTTGCCCATATTGTGGTTTACACGTGTGACTTCAAGCCAATTCCCTTGCGGGTCGACCATGCGCCACCATGCCAGGTTATCAAGTGCCGTACCCCAAAGCACGGCCTTTTTCCCGCCGGCATTCATGGCCACATTACCGCCAACACACGAGGCGTCGGCCGACGTGGGGTCAACAGCAAACACAAGCCCGGCCTCATCAGCGGCATCGGCTACCCGGCGGGTTACAACGCCGGCCCCGGCCAGCACGGTGGCAACAGGCTGCTCAAGACCCGGCAGTGTAATGTGCTCAACCGCTTCCAGCTTGTCGAGTTTTTCGGTATTAATAACCACCGAGCGCCAGGTGAGCGGAATGGCGCCGCCCGTATAACCCGTGCCACCCCCACGCGGAATAATGGTGAGCTCCAGCTCGATACAGGCGCGCACCAACGGCGCCATCTCGGCCTCGGTATCGGGCGTTAAAACCACAAACGGGTACTCAACACGCCAGTCGGTCGCGTCGGTAACATGCGAAACGCGCGACAGCCCGTCGAACTTGATGTTGTCGCGCGCGGTTACTTTGGCCAGGCGCTTCATGACCTTTTTGCGCAATGCCCGTGTTTGCTCGAACTCAAGCTGAAAAGCGCTCACGGCGCCACGAGCCGCCTGCAGCAATAACACGACTTTGTTGTCGCGTTCGGGGTCACCCGCATCGCGACGCTTGTCAATTTCACCCAGCCGGTGCGTCATGGCTTCTACCAGCATCGCAAGGCGTTTGGGGTTATCGAGCAAGTCGTCCTGCAAATACGGGTTGCGCTTCACTACCCAGATGTCACCCAGCACTTCAAACAGCATTCTGGCCGAACGACCGGTTTTACGCTCTCCGCGCAGATCGGTTAACCAAGACCAGGCCTCTTCACCCAATAACCGAGAAACAATCTCGCGATCGGAAAAAGAGGTGTAGTTGTATGGAATTTCACGCAGACGCGGTGCGTCGTTTGACGGCAAATTCGCAAGCAATTGGCTGGCAATAGGGGCGTTCATGGAGTCGCTGTCAAAAAAAAGATTCGGGTAATCTCCCAGTTTACTTCATCGGTCAAGCGCGCACGGCGGTTAAACCCCTGACGAAACCCATAAAAACGCCCAGGCCACCAACAAATACCGCAGAAACTTCCCTAACGCGATGAAAAACAAGCACGGCCAGAAAGGTAAACGCATCCCGCCGGCCACGGCACAAAGTGGGTCGCCTATTACCGGCAACCAGGAAAAAAGCAACGCCAGCGGGCCAAAACGTCGAACATAGCCCTGCGCAACGCCACGCCAACGGCCGGTGCTTTCACCGAAGTAACGTACGGCCCAGACTACCCCCATACCCATGGCGTAACTCACCACCCCACCTAAAGTATTACCCAGCGTTGCCAACGCCAGCGCCGGCCAGACGTTGCCAGGCTGGAGCTGCAAATAGGCCATCAAAACAGGCTCAGAACCCAGCGGCAGCAGGGTTGACGCCAAAAAACTTATAACGAACACCGCGCTTAAACCAACTTCGGGCATGGCCAGAAAAGCCAGCAGATCAGAAACCATCGCGCCCCATTGCCCTTGCATATTTCCTGTCCTTTGTCTGTGTAAGAAGCATGCGCTGTGGTAACCTAAATCCCTTTATCAAGCCCCTTTTCTAGCGCTCAATCGCATCATGTCAACCGACTATCTCAAACGCATTCTCACATCCAAAGTCTACGATGTCGCCATTGAATCACCCCTGGAATATGCGCCCCAGATTTCCGCGCGCACCCAGAACAATTTCTTTCTAAAGCGCGAAGATGCACAAGAAGTTTTCAGCTTCAAGCTAAGGGGTGCTTATAACAAAATGGCGCACCTTAGCAAAGCCGAATTAAAGCGAGGCGTCATTGCCGCCTCGGCGGGCAACCATGCGCAAGGGGTGGCGCTGTCTGCACGAAAGCTGGGGTGCCGCGCGGTTATCGTCATGCCCACCACCACCCCTCAGGTGAAAGTCCGGGCGGTCGAGGCATTCGGCGGCGAAACGGTGTTGATTGGCAACAGTTATTCCGATGCTTTCCTCCACGCCAAAGAGCTCGAGAAGAAAGAACGTCTTACATTTGTGCACCCGTTCGACGACCCCGACGTCATTGCCGGCCAAGGCACTGTAGGCATGGAAATTCTGCGTCAACACCCCGGCCGTATCGATGCCATTTTCTGCGCCATTGGCGGAGGTGGGCTTGTATCTGGGGTTGCGGCTTACGTAAAACAACTGCGCCCGGATATTAAAGTAATTGGTGTCCAAACCGAAGACTCCAACGCCATGATTCGCAGCGTTAAAGCGGGTAGACGCATTGAATTGAACGACGTGGGCCTTTTTTCCGACGGCACGGCAGTCAAGAAAGTCGGTGCAGAAACCTTTCGCTTGACGCGCGAGTGGGTCGACGACTTCGTGACGGTTGATACCGATGCCATCTGCGCTGCCATTAAAGACGTTTTCCAGGACACGCGCAGTGTGCTCGAACCATCGGGCGCTTTGGCCATTGCCGGCGCCAAGCGCTACGCGTCTTTAAACAAGTGGAAAAATAAAACGCTGGTTGCCGTCGCCAGCGGCGCCAACATGAACTTCGATCGCCTGCGTTTTGTGGCCGATCGGGCCGACGTTGGCGAGGCACGCGAAGCACTTCTGGCACTCACCATTCCCGAACAACGCGGCAGTTTCCTGAAGCTTTGCGAAGCGATCGGCGCGCGTAGCGTTACCGAATTCAATTACCGTATTTCCGACGCCAAAAACGCCCATGTTTTTGTCGGCCTCCAAATCAGCTCACCCTCGGAAGGTGAAAAACTGGCCAACATGTTCAGTCGCAAAGGTTTTGAAGCCCTTGACCTGACCCACAACGAAATGGCCAAAACCCATTTGCGTTTTATGGTGGGGGGGCGCTCCGACCTGGCGGAACACGAGCTCCTTTACCGCTTCGAGTTTCCGGAACGACCAGGCGCCTTGATGCGATTTTTAAGCTCAATGAGCCCCGATTGGAACATCAGCCTGTTTCATTATCGAAACCAAGGCGATGACTACGGCCGTATTCTGGTAGGGCTGCAGGTTCCCCCAGCCGACAAAAAAGCGTTCAAAGCGTTTCTTGAAACCCTGGGTTACCCATATTGGAACGAAACCGACAACCCCGCCTACCAATTATTCCTGTAAAGCGGCGCCGGTTTAAAACGTACACACAGTGTAGAGCGGCAAGCCGGTGTCTTTCAGGTTTTTCGACCCGCCAAGATCGGGGAGATCGATAATGGCGGCGGCTTCAACCACATTGGCGCCCAAACGTTGCAATAACTTGGCGGCGGCCACCATAGTGCCGCCTGTTGCAATCAGGTCGTCGATCAGCAACACGCGTTGCCCGGGCTTCACCGCATCAGTATGCATTTCAACGGTTGCATTGCCATACTCCAGGGTGTATTCCTCGGCCAGGGTTTGAAAAGGCAACTTGCCTTTTTTCCGCACCGGAACAAACCCCAGGTTCAATTCATATGCCAGCACCGCGCCCAGAATGAACCCCCTGGCATCGACACCCGCCACCAGATCGAGTCGTTGGCGCATATAACGATAAACAAACAGGTCGACTAAAACCCGAAATGAGCGTGGGTCTTGTAATATAGGGGTAATGTCGCGAAATGTAACACCCGGGCTGGGCCAATCGGGCACGCTGCGGATGGCATTGCGGATGTACTCGGCAGGATCGGTATGCATTAAGGTCGCCACAACAAAATTGAACCAGGCACTAACTATAACCTTAATATTGCCTGAACTGTGCAGCCCACCCATTGAAACAAAAACAATTCGCAACGTTTAAAATCGAATAATGACGCTTTCAGATTCCCTTTCCGCCACCAACGCACTGGCCTCCGCCCGCCGGACGCTCAGCACCGAAATCGCTGCGCTCGAAAGCCTCAGCAACCGCCTTGACAGCACTTTCCATCAAGCGGTCAAACTGGTTTTGGCATGCAGTGGCCGAGTGGTGGTGACCGGCATCGGAAAGTCCGGCCACATCGGCAGAAAAATGGCGGCAACGCTTGCTTCCACGGGTTCGCCTGCTTTTTTCATGCACGGCGTAGAAGCCATCCATGGTGATCTGGGCATGCTCACCCCCCAAGACGTCGTCATTGCCATTTCTTATTCGGGCACTGCCGAGGAACTGATTACCGTCCTGTCGGTCTGTAAGCGCATGGGCATTCCTATCATCGCCATCACAGGCAACCCCCAATCTGAACTGGCCGGTAGTGCGCAAGTGCATTTGAACGTTCACGTTGAACAAGAGGCCTGCCCGCTTAATCTGGCGCCCACAGCCAGCACCACCGCCACCATGGCACTGGGTGATGCGCTGGCGGTTGCCTGCCTCGAGGCGCGCGGTTTCGGCGCCGAGGATTTTGCCCGATCACATCCGGGCGGCGCCCTGGGGCGTCGCTTGCTAACTCACGTGCGCGATATCATGCGGCACGGTCAGGCTCTGCCCATTGTTCAGGGCACAACCCCCATCCCGGAAGCGCTCGAGGAAATGTCGCGCAAAGGCATGGGTATGACCATTGTTGTGAACAACAAGGAAGAACCCATTGGGATCTTCACCGACGGCGATTTGCGTCGTCTCATTTCAAAAGTAGGCGATATCCGTCACCTGAGCGTCTCCGACGGCATGTCACTCGGCCCACGCAGCGTGAGCGCCGATGCGCTCGCCGTCGAAGCGGCTTCGATAATGGAGTCCAACAAACTATCGCAAGTCGTTGTCGTTAACAAACAAGGCAAACTCATTGGCGCCCTGCATATGCACGACCTCATGGCTGCCAAGGTAATCTGAACATGAAAACACCTGCTATTCCACACCCCGCAGAAGCGCTCATCCTGGCTCGCGTCCCTGAGCACGTGGTCAACCGCGCTCGCGAAATCAAGCTCATGGCCTTCGATGTCGACGGCATCCTGACCGATGGTGCACTTTGGTACGGCGAAAACGGTGAAGTTGCCAAACGCTTCCATGCGCTCGACGGTTATGGGCTGCGCATGCTTAGGGAAAGCGGCATTGTGGTGGCTTTCATCACGGGCCGAAAAGGCCCTATTGTCGCCCGGCGAGGCGCCGAGCTTGGTATTGAAATTGTCTTGCAAGGGGTGCGCGACAAGCTTCAATCCCTTACCCAAATCGCTCAGGAGCATGGCCTGTCCTTCGACCAAATAGGTTTTATGGGTGACGACATCATGGACTTGGCCGCGTTGCAACGTGTCGGGCTGGCCGCCACAGTGCCCGGCGCCCCCGCCTATATTGAACAAGCCGTACATTGGGTGTCAGGCAAGCCGGGCGGGGAAGGCGCCGCCAGAGAGTGTTGCGACCTGATTCTGGCCGCACAGAAACGCCTGGGCCCGTTCCTGTCGCAAAATAGTGTCGTACTGGGCGACGTCACGCAATAACATATTATGAAAGAACGGCTACCTGGATTCATCGCGATATTACTGCTCTGCTCTCTGGTTGTTTTAAGCTGGTGGGCGGCGGAATACACGCAGCGCGCGGTACAGTTGGAGCCACCCCGGCGCATTACCCATGAGCCTGACGCCTGGTCCGAGAATTTCGTCATGGTAAGAACCAACCCCCAGGGGGAGGCCATTAACCGGCTGGAGGGCGACTACCTGCAGCATTACCCCGACGACGATTCCTATGAGGTCGACAACGCACGTGCCGTTGGCCAACGCGCAGGGTCACCCATTACGGTGGGTACCGGGAACAAAGCCGTAATGGATCAGGACGGCAGCCGCATCACTCTCACGGGCGACGCCCACCTGCATCGGGTTCCCTACGACGACCGGCCAGCGCTCGACGTGACCAGCGAAAAACTGATTCTGCTGCCCGACGAAGATGTCGCCTACACCGACCTGCCGGCGCTGGTACAAAACGGGAAGTCGCGGATTAACGGAAAAGGCATGCGCTACGACAACGAGTCTCGTACACTTGAGGTTTTCTCGGCCAGCGACGTAAAAATATCGGGCGAAGAATCACGCTCGCAACGCACTGAAAACGCCACATCGAACGACTAGAAAAAATATTATGAACCGCTTATCTATTCAACACCTTTGCCGCTGGGTATGTATTAGCGCACTGATGGCCTTATCGTCGTTGGCAAGCGCTCAGCCGACAAACGATAATCCTGCTGAAGAGCCCGACACGCTTATCTTGTCCGATACGCTAAATTACGACGACATCAAGCAAGAAAGCACTTTTACCGGTAACGTGGTCATGACGCGCGGCCAGATGACGCTGAACTCCGACACGCTCATCATGCGCGAAGACGAAGAAGGCTTTCAATACGGTACGGCAACCGCCAACGACGGGAAACTCGTTTTCATCCGCCAGGAAAACCCCGAAAAATTCGAAGTTATTGAAGCGCGCGGCCTACGGGCGGAATACAACGGCAAAACCGAGGAAATTGAAATGATCGGTCAAGCCATCGTCACCAAGTACGTATGTGGAAAACGCCTCGACAACATCCGCGGTGAACGGGTTATTTACAATCAGGCAACCAGTATTTACAAGGCATTTGGCGGGCCAAACTCATCTGCCGCAGGTGGGCGGGTCCGTTCAGTTGCCACGCCGGGTGCAAAGGCCGAAGCTGCAGCAGCGGAATGCCAGCAGAACCAGAATCGCTAAGCGAAGAGGCAAGTATGGCAGTCACGTCTACATCCCGCGCACCTGTTCGCGCCGCCAGCGACTCCAAAGGCAGTCTGATCGCCACCGGTTTGCGTAAAACCTACGGGAAGCGCACCGTTGTGCACGATGTTTCAATGTCGGTCGACAGTGGCGAAGTTGTGGGCCTGCTGGGCCCTAACGGGGCGGGCAAAACAACCAGCTTCTACATGATTGTCGGCATTGTCCCAACCGATGCCGGGCGCATCGAGATCGACGGCGTTCCCATTACGGCCATGCCCATGCACAAACGCGCCCGCATTGGGCTGTCGTATCTACCCCAAGACGCCTCGGTATTTCGTCGCCTCACAGTGGAGCAAAACATCCAGGCCGTGTTGGAGCTGCAAATCGATGAACGCGGCACACCTCTTACCAGCAATCAAATAAAGCAGCGTCTAGAAGAACTGCTCGACGAACTGCAAATTCAGCACATACGTGGCAATACTGCCATTTCCCTGTCGGGTGGCGAGCGCCGCCGCGTAGAAATTGCACGCGCATTGGCAACCAACCCACGATTCATCCTGCTGGATGAGCCGTTCGCGGGGGTCGACCCGATTGCGGTCATTGAAATTCAGCGTATTGTCCACTTCCTGAAAAGCCGGAATATCGGCGTATTGATTACCGACCACAACGTTCGGGAAACACTGGGCATTTGCGACCGTGCCTACATTATCAGTGAAGGTAAAGTGCTGACCAATGGCCATCCAGACGAAATCATCGACAACGAGGCAGTACGCCAGGTATATCTTGGCAAAAACTTCCGCATGTGATTTTCACCCATACTTTGACTTCGAACAAACCCTGTACTTGTGCTACTTGATTTACCCGCCACAAACGATACACTGAACACGTGACAACAAAAAAAGGAGGGGTAGTCGTTCTTTCATTCAGGCGCACCAAGCGCAATGTTGTTTTTTATAGGAGCACAACATGAACCTGAGTATCACCGGTCGTCACCTTGAAGTCACTCCCGCTATCAACGAATACGTTAAAACGAAAATGGCTCGGGTTGCCCGGCATTTCGACAACGTTATCGACACCCAGGTCATGCTCTCGGTAGAGCGTCTCAAGCACACAGCTGAAGTCACCATGCGTTTGCCTGGCAAAGACCTTCACTGCGAAGCTTCCGACGAAAACCTATACGCTGCCATCGATTTGCTGGCAGACAAAATAGACCGGCAAGTGATCAAGTACAAAGACAAAGTACAAAATCATGCTCACGAGCCGCTCAAACGGCAGGAAATTGCCGTCGATCAATAGCGTTTTCGCGTCATTCAAGCCAAATTGGTCACAATGCGAGCACTTCCGTGCTGAATAACGTCAAATGTGCTCTAATTGGCTTCATGAGTCAGCCCCAATCCCGCTACCGATTGGGGCTTTCGCATTTGTAATTTCCTTCTGAATTTTCATTTCCGCTCATATAATGGTCGTCATGAACTTAATGTCGCGTATCCTGCCATTGCAGAATGTGGTGCTCGATGTCGAAGCAACCAGTAAAAAACGGGCCTTCGAACAGGCGGCGCTGCTATTCGAGAACCATCACGGCGTCGCCCGAACGGCGGTGTTTCAAAGTCTTATCGGGCGGGAGCGCCTCGGTTCAACCGCGCTGGGACACAACATGGCCGTTCCGCACGGGCGTATCAAAGGCCTGAAAGAACCTATCGCCGCCTTTTACCGGCTCGCCGAACCCGTACGCTTTGATCCGGCCGACGGGCGCCAGGCCGGTTTACTGTTTTTCCTGCTGGTTCCCGAAGCGGCAACACAAATGCACCTCGATTTGCTGGCGGAAATTGCACGCATGGCGTCCAACACAGAGCTGCGCGAGGCATTGTCAACGGAAACCGACCCGGAACGGGTTCACGAGTTGCTTACAACAGTTGAACATACCTAACCCGTCAAACGGCCCATTATCATGCTCACTGTTCAAGAACTGGTCAGCGACAACACCGACAAAATCGCTTTTAATTGGATTGCAGGCCTGGGCGCGGCACATCGCGTTATTCCCGATGTCGGTATGGCGGGTGCCGACCTGGTCGGTCACCTGAACCTGATTCACCCGTCGCGTATACAAGTCTTCGGCAAAGAAGAACTGCTGTACTACACGCGTTTTGAACCCAAACGTCGTATTCACCACCTGGAAGACCTTGTCGCAGGCGGTGTTCCGGCTATTCTAATGGCCGATAGTCTCGACGCCCCGGATGATCTGCGCGACTTTTGTAATGTCCAGCAAATCCCGCTCCTCTCGACGTCCGTCGAAGCGGCAAAACTTATCGACCTTCTGCGCATCTACCTTGGCAAACGGCTGGCTCCACGCACCACCGTCCATGGGGTGTTCCTCGACGTTCTGGGGCTGGGTGTTTTAATTATGGGCGATTCGGGCCTGGGCAAAAGCGAGTTGGCGCTGGAGCTGATTTCCCGCGGCCATGGGCTGGTTGCCGACGACGCCGTCGAGCTTTCGCGTACCGCCCCGGGAATCATAGAAGGCCATTGCCCGGCACTGTTACAAAACCTGCTTGAAGTGCGCGGTCTCGGCCTCCTGGACATCCGCACCATATTTGGTGAAACCTCAGTTCGACGCAAAATGCGCCTGAAACTGATTGTCCAGCTCGTCCGGGCGAATGCTGAGAACTTTGAACGTCTTCCGGTTCAAGACTTGACCCAGGATATTCTCGACACCCCCATTCGCCGGGTCATGCTTCAAGTGGCCGCCGGACGCAACCTGGCTGTCCTGGTGGAAGCAGCGGTCCGCAACACCATCCTGTCATTACGAGGTATCGACACCATGGGCGAGTTTATTGAGCGCCAGGCTTTGGCAATTATGGAAAACAGTCGTCCCGACTAAACCGCCATGAAAATTGTTCTTATCACAGGCATATCGGGTTCAGGCAAATCAGTTGCTTTACGCCTACTCGAGGATTCCGGCTACACCTGCGTCGATAACCTGCCCGTCAAGTTTCTCAACGAATTCATTAATACCGTTCGCGAAGAACAATTAAAACAAATTGCAGTTGCCATCGATGTCCGATCTCCCGGCGATTTGGCTACCCTGCCCCACGTCCTGACCGGGCTCAGGTCTCAAGGTGTTGAGTTCAAAGCCATTTTCCTCGATGCCAGTGACCACGCACTGATGCAACGTTATTCCGAGTCGCGCCGCCGGCATCCGCTTACTGATCGCTTGCGCAAAGAAGGCAAATCGGCTTCCTTGCTTGAATGCATTCACGCCGAGCGCGAGCTGCTTGCACCGATGCGCGATCAGGAACACGTTATCGACACCTCCGAGCTTACGCCGGGCCAATTGCGCGCCTGGATGCGAGACCTGATTCAGGCAGGCAGAGCCGACGTCGTGCTGACCTTCCAATCGTTTGCATACAAACGCGGCGTGCCGGCCGACTCCGATCTCGTTTTTGACGTTCGCTGTTTACCAAACCCGCATTACGACCCCGAACTCAAGCCTCTTACAGGGCGAGACCAAGCCGTAGCCCAGTGGTTGATGCAATTCAACAACGTTAACCAGATGCTGGACGACATTACCGGTTTCATCCGCCGCTGGTTACCTTTATATTTGCAAGATACGCGCAATTATCTAACCGTGGCAATTGGATGCACCGGGGGGCAACACCGCTCGGTGTATGTTGTTGAAAAATTAGCCGAACGGTTTGCAGATCACTCACCTTTACTGATCAGGCATCGAAACCTTCCGGCCATTGAACAGCCATGAATGACAAGCAACGCCCTGGGTATCTACTGCTCGCTTTTCTGCTCTGCCTGATTATTGCAGGGTGTTCTTCATCGGGCAGTAAACGCGGGGGCTACTACAAAGACGACGGCCCAGGCAGCGATCCCCCCGCCAATATCCAGGCTATACCCGATGCCGCCCCGCGTATTGAACCCCATCACCGGGCCACCAAACGCCCCTATGTGGTTTTCGGTAAACGCTATATCCCCATGTCAAGCGACCAACCATTCCGGCAGGAAGGCATTGCTTCATGGTACGGGCGCAAATTTCACGGCAATAAAACCGCTAATGGCGAAACGTACGACATGTACGCCATGACAGCCGCACACCCCACACTCCCTATACCCAGTTATGCCCGCGTGACACGCGTGGCAAACGGCCGCTCGGTCATTGTGCGAATTAACGATCGCGGCCCCTTCCACAGCGGCAGAATTATTGATCTTTCTTACGTAGCGGCGTCCAAGCTCGGGCTGATCGGGCCGGGGAGCGGCCGGGTGATTGTCGAGGCGATTACGCATGACGATATCCGAGCGGGACGTTTCGGCGGCCCCACTACATATGCCCAGGCGCAGAACAGCGCCGGCTCCATGCCATCGGAACCCTCAACGCACTCTATTTCCTCGGCTGCAACACCGCAGCCGGTGATTCCCGCTGAACCGATCAGCGAACGCATCGTGCCGGACGCGCTGATTGCCATGCAACTGCAGGCGGAAATGGCTGACTCAAACGAAATCCAGCCGGATACGGAAGCCGACAGCGTTGATCCAGATCCAAGTAAGGTTCCACCCGTTACACCATCCGGGTTCTACCTTCAGTTCGGTGCTTTCAGCAACGCTGAAAATGCACAAGCCCTGGCCGAAAAGATCAATGCCGAACTTGCTTCCATCGACTATAAAAATGCCCAGGTGAGCCCTGGGAATACACTGTATCGGGTTCAGCTCGGGCCATACTCAAACCGCACGGAAGCGGTGAATGCCGCTTTACGTTTTGAGGAAATTTTAGGGGCACAACCCACAATTGCCCTGCGGTAGTGTCGCCTTACAACTCATTCTTCCCGCGCTCCAAGGCCATGCGGTATAAATCCGCTTTGGGCAAATTCGTTGCCCGTGCCGCAATCCGCGCGGCATCTTTCACGCTTAGATCCTCCAACAGTGCATCCAGCAATATCGACACATAAGCCGGCGGCGCTTCATCAGCCGCATCCGGCGATGGATGCAAAACCAATACAAACTCGCCCTGACTATGATGTGGGTCCTGCTGCAGCCATGCCTGCACTTCATTAAGTGGCAACGTGACAACCTGTTCAAAACGTTTGGTAAGCTCGCGTGCAATCGTTACTAGGCGATCACCGGGCAGCACATCGGCCAAATCGCCCATCGACGCGGCAAGACGATGGGGTGATTCAAAAAATACCACCGGCATATTGATTGCTGACCAGCGTCGAAACCACTTTTGACGCGCCGTTGTTTTGTGCGGCGTGAAACCGGCAAACGTATAAGCCGGGTTTTCATCTGTTGTAGCCCCGCTCACCATCAGTGCCGCCATCACTGCACTGGCACCCGGAACGGGAATCGCGCGATAACCTTCGGCAACAATCGTTCGCACCACCCGCGCCCCCGGGTCACTCACGGCAGGCGTACCGGCATCGGAAATCAGAGCAACCCGCTCTCCTTTCTGCAGACGCCCAATAATGACCTGGGCAGCACTTGCCTCATTGTGCCGATGGGCGGCCATCATTGGCGTGCTCACCCCCCAGGCATCCAGTAGTTGGCGGCTGGAACGGGTATCTTCAGCTGCGATCACGTCGCATCGCCGCAACGCCTCTACAGCCCGCAGGCTCAAGTCGGCCAAGTTGCCAATAGGCGTCGCAATGACATACAACGCACCGGCAGGCCAATCCTGCTGGTCCACCCGTTCAGTGAGACGTTTCCACGACATTGGGGGTTCATCAAACCCATTCTCTTCACGCATACTAGGCAGCCTTAGTTACAGTTATTCAATTTCATGAGCGACGCTTCTTTGCCAAATCCACTAAGCCCGGAGCAGGTAATCCGATCAGCACAGGAAAGGGCGATTCGTCGTCGCAGAAAAAATACGACGCCTAAAACTGCCATGCCCCTGCCCTTCACCCCCGTATCCGCAAGCCAGCAATTGGGGCACGCAGCCGAAAGCCAGGCTTGTTATTATGTGACACAACACGGCTTATGCGTACTCGCACGCAACCTTAAGTGCCGTGCGGGGGAAATCGATATCGTTGCGCGCGACCAGAATATACTTGTATTTATCGAAGTACGCTGTCGACGCAATGCCAATTACGGCTCGGCGGCCGAAACAGTTGGGCGGCATAAACAAAAACGCGTTATTCGAGCAGCCCAATTCTGGCTGCCCCACCTTGTTCGCCGCCACTTCAAACAAACCCCGCCGTGCCGTTTCGATATCATTACATTCAATGGCAGCCGGCTTTGCTGGCTTCAGGATGCCTTTCGAACTGTATAACTTTCGCGAAAAAACGTTACATCCGGCTTTTTCGACCATGAGATAATAGCGTTTATGGATATGACCTCCCGAATGTCGTCGCATTTCGACGACGCTATCGACACCTTCAAGGCGAGCTCCCAGGCGCTTGCGGAACCCCTTGCCACAGCGGTCGACATGGCGTTCGCCGCTTTGGTGAACAATAACAAAATACTGGCATGCGGTAACGGTGGCTCCGCCGCCGACGCACAGCACTTTGTTGCCGAGTTGGTAGGCCGTTTTGAACGAGATCGCCTTCCTCTGGCCGGCATAGCCCTGAATACCGACTCATCCATCATGACTGCAGTCGGTAACGACTACGGCTTCGATCACATTTTTGAACGCCAGGTCATGGCGCTTGGCCAACCGGGCGACATTCTCGTTGCCATTTCCACCAGTGGGAACTCACCCAACGTTTTGCGGTCCATTGAAGCAGCACACGACCGCGACATGGCCGTTATCGCCCTAACTGGAAAAGGGGGCGGAAAAATCGGTGAACAGCTTTACGAAACCGATATCCATTTATGCGTACCTCACGACCGCACGATGCGAATTCAGGAAGTACATATCATCCTGCTGCATGCCCTATGTGACGGAATCGACGCCCTCTTACTCGGAGACTCGCTCTAATGACTGCAACATTTACCTCCTCTCGCGCGCTCTTACTGGCATTTTTACTGGGCGTAGCCACACTGATGTCGGCATGCGCACCACTGGTTGTGGGCGGAGCCGCCGCAACCACTGCTCTTTTGGCAACTGATCGCCGCACCGCCGGCGAACAGGTCGAAGACCAAGCCATTGAAATGAAGTTTTCAATCGAGGTCGGTCGGGCCTTCAACGACCGGTCCGATGTCCGCCTGACCAGCGTGTCGTATGCAGGCAAGGTTCTCATATACGGCGATGTACCCAACGAGGCCGATAAAGCCCGCGCCGAAACCATTGCCCGAGGTATCGAAAACGTCAAGGAAGTGATCAATCGCGTTCGCATCGGCAGCGTTACCCCGTTAAGTGTTCGAACCAACGACACGTGGATTACCACCAAGGTAAAAGCAAGCCTTATCGAAGCCAAAGAAGTACCGGCCGCCACCATTGTCGTGACAACTGAACGCGGTGTGGTCTATCTCATGGGTAAAGTCACTGACACGGAAGGACGTATGGCGGCAAAAGTGGCAGCCAACGTGCAAGGCGTCAATGAAGTCGTCAAACTGTTTACCATCGTGTCACGTGAAAGTCTGGTCCAGCAGCAAGGCAGTCAGGCGGCACCGTCCGGTGGGCAGACAACCTCCTCCCAGCCTGCCGCGTCGAGCCCATCCAGCAACCCTGAAGTTCAAACGATGCCCGTCCAATGAAAGCACTGAAAATTGGTATTGTTGTCGCGATTGCCCTGGTAGGGCTGCTTGCATGGCAACTGTCGTCCCCCTCCCGCAGCGCGCCGCAAGTGGGCTTTACCTCGTTGCAAAACGAGCAGTTCAGCACCGAAGATTTGCGCGGTAAAGTCGTATTGGTCAAATTCTGGGCTACAAGTTGCGTTACCTGCATTCAGCAAATGCCCGACACGATCGAAACGTATCAGCAATACGCCCCAAAAGGGTACGAGGTCGTTGCCGTCGCAATGGATTATGACCCGCTCGACTACGTCCGCACCTATGCCCAAACGCGCAATCTTCCCTTCAAGGTCGTTCACGATGCAAGTGGCGACATTGCGCGTGCGTTCGGCAATGTTCAGCTCACGCCTACCGCGTTCCTGATCGACAAACAGGGCAATATCGTCAAGCGCTATCTGGGCAATTACAATAAGGCCGAATTCATCAATACCGTCGAGCAAGCTCTGGCGGGCTAACAAATCACTTTTCGCCTTCATGAACATGTCTTCCTCCGACAACGCATCTCATTCCGCCACGGTAAAAGCAGCGGTACTTTCTGAAGCCTTACCCTACATCCGCCGATTTCATGGCAAAACCGTGGTCATTAAATATGGCGGCAACGCCATGACGGAAGATGAGTTGCAACGCAGCTTCGCCCACGATGTCGTTTTGCTCAAACTGGTCGGCTTGAACCCGGTTGTGGTTCATGGGGGCGGCCCGCAAATTAATGAAGCCCTCAAACGTGTTGGCAAAGAAGGCGCATTTGTTCAGGGTATGCGGGTCACCGACGCGGAAACGATGGAAGTCGTGGAGTGGGTGCTTGGCGGCCAGGTGCAACAAGACATCGTCATGATGATCAACGAAGCCGGCGGCAAGGCTGTAGGCCTTACTGGAAAAGATGGTTGCCTGATTCAAGCGCATAAAAAACTCATTGCAGACAAAGAAAAGCCGGGCGAGTGGCTGGATATCGGCTACGTAGGGGATATCAGCCGCATCGAACCTGCAGTGGTCAAGGCCCTGCAAGACGATCAGTTCATCCCCGTCATCTCGTCGATCGGCTATGGGGAAGACGGCCGGGCCTATAACATCAACGCCGACTTGGTCGCCGGTAAAATGGCCGAAGTGCTGGGTGCCGAAAAACTGGTCATGCTGACCAACACACCCGGCGTGCTCGACAAGCAAGGAGAGCTACTGCGCACCTTGTCGGCCCAGACCATCGATGAACTATTTGAAGACGGCACCATTTCCGGCGGCATGCTGCCGAAAATTTCGTCCGCTCTGAATGCGGCACGCAATGGTGTAAATTCAGTTCACGTTATCGATGGGCGTGTTCCTCACTGCCTGTTACTTGAAATACTTACCGACCGCGGCGTCGGAACCATGATCAGCGCTTTCTAATAATGAAATCGCAGGGCTTGCGCATTCCACGGCATCGGCCCCGGCGTGCCTACGCACATAACGCGCCGGTATGGTTGTTCGATCTCGACAACACACTGCACGACAGCTCGAAATCCATCTTTAAGGTGATCGACGGCAAGATGACTGAAGCGGTCGCGAAAAGTCTAAGCGTTAACGACGCTGAAGCGAACCGTTTGCGCGCCCTGTATTGGAAACGTTACGGCGCAACTGTTATCGGCCTGGTACGACACCATGGCATTCACGCCAAAACGTTCCTCGACTTAAGCCACGATTTCGACCCACGCCCACTGGTTCACTCAGAAACCGGTTTAATACGCAAATTCCAGCGTTTGCCCGGCACGAAAATATTGCTCACCAACGCGCCCGAAACCTACGCTCGAACCGTGCTCCACACATTAGGGATTCTGCCCTTCTTCGATATGATCTGGTCTATCGACCACATGCACCTTCAGGGGAAAATCCGCCCCAAGCCTTCGCATGCGCTCATGCAACAAATACGGGCTCGTTTAGGCACCACGCCCTCAAAGGTTATTTTGGTTGAAGACACCTTGAAGAACCTGAAGGCGGCACGGAAAACCGGCATGCGTACCGTGCATGTGTATCATCCGTCGACACCCTTTTCCGCATCGCACCGGGGCCGCAACCAATACGTGAACTTACGTGTTAACAGCCTGGGGCAATTATTAACCGGTAGACGACCGTTACGGGTTTAACACCACGAACGCTTGTTAGTGACCCGCGCCGCACACCAAACAAGCGGGGTCTTTACGAAACCGAATTTCGTTCCACTGCATCCGTAACGCATCCAGACACAAAAGACGCCCCACCAGCGGTTCCCCCATTTGCGCGATAACCTTGATGGCTTCAGCCGCCTGCATACTACCGATAATCCCGACCAACGGCCCCAGCACGCCGGTTGTAGCGCAACTGATCTCCTCTGCCTCATCGGCCTGTGGAAATAAACACTGATAGCAAGGGGCATCATGATGTCGCATGTCAAATACGCTAACCTGCCCTGAAAAACGAATTGCAGCACCCGAAACCAAAGGACGATGATGCAAAACACAGCTACGGTTAACATCGTGCCGCGTATCAAAATTGTCACAGCAATCAAGCACAATATCGGCTTGCGCAACAGCTTCGTCAAGCAAATGTCCGCTTAAGCGCCCTACATAAGCCTCAACTTCAACCTCGGGATTCAAACGCCCCAACGCCTTTAAACCTGACTCGGCCTTAGGTTGCCCCACTGACGTTGTAGCGTGCAGAATCTGACGTTGTAGATTACTGATCTCAACGTTGTCGTCATCGGCAAGCGTAATATGGCCCACCCCTGCCGCAGCCAGGTACAGCGCAGCCGGCGAGCCCAGCCCACCGGCACCCACAATTAAAACACGCGATTGAAGCAACCTTTCCTGCCCTTCGATACCCAGCTCATCAAGAAGAATATGACGCGCATATCGCAGGAGTTGCGCATCATCCATTATTCCACCTTGATCATGCCGTCGGGCGTAACGCGATAGCGCTCCACCGCCCCGGAAGGGGTGTCACTCAAGCGGTCAGGGGTGCTTTGTTCAGGCTCCGCCCGGCTTACATCATTTTTTTTTTCCGCATCCTTGGCGGGTTTAGCCTCTATCTCATTCTGACTTACTTTCCTGCCCTGAAGGAAATTAACGGCCTGCTTAAGCTGGAAATCGTCATCGCCGCCGATTTCAAACATTTTGATATCCGGATTGATCTCTTCCTCGTCATCGGTGGGCGTGACGACTTCCGGTGCCGATGACCCATTGGACAAATGATGTTCCAAATCGGCCTCGCGAGGAATACGGAACAGATTGCCCTGGGCTGTGTCATCGATAGTAATGTCCGGCTCTACCCCGGTTGCTTGAATAGACCGGCCATTGGGCGTGTAATACAGCGCTGTGGTTAGCTTGATGCCGGAGTCCTCCGACAGCGGCAACACGCTTTGAACGGAACCTTTCCCGAATGAACGGTTACCCAGCACTTTGGCCCGGTCATGATCCTGCAAAGCCCCCGCAACAATTTCAGACGCTGAAGCCGAGCCGACATTGATCAATACCACCAGAGGCACCGTTCTGGCCCACTCAGGAAACGCGTAGTCGTTGTTGATACCGCCGCCGAAACTACGCACATAATCAACCGGTTTGGCGAAATACTCGCGGTTGGCTGAAGGAATACGGCCTTTGGTGGACACAACAAGGACGTCGGGCGGCAAAAAGGCCGACGACACACCAATTGCTGCATCAAGCAGGCCACCTGGGTCGTTGCGCAAATCGAGCACCATGCCTTTCGGCGCACCGCTTTCGCCCAACTCCCTTAACTGTTTGGCCAGATCGGAAACCGTGCGTTCCTGGAACTGACTAATTCTGACGTAGGCGATGTCGTCGGGCAACATTTTGCTGCGCACACTGCGCACCTTGATCATATCGCGCACAATTTTCACGATAAGCGGCTTGTCCTGGCCCGCACGACGAATGGTTAAAACAATGGACGTTTGTGGTTCGCCCCGCATTAGTTTGACCGCTTCGCTTAGGGTTAGACCCTTGGTGGGCTTGCCATCGATATGCGTGATAATGTCGCCGGACATAATGCCGGCACGGGCAGCGGGCGTGTCCTCGATAGGTGCAATCACTTTGGGCATACCGTCTTCACTGCCAATTTCAATGCCCAAGCCACCAAAACCGCCTTGGGTGATGGCCTCCATTTCCTTGAAGGCTTCCGGGTCCAGGTAAGCGGAATGCGGGTCAAGATCGCTGAACATGCCGCGAATTGCATCGTCCATCAGGTCTTTATCACCCAACGGCTCGACGTAACTGGATTTAATCGCGGAAAAAACGTTGGCAAACTGCTGTAGCTCTTTTAGCGGCAACGGTTCACCGCGTTGCGCCACGGCGGAAATACCCAGGCTGAGCAAGACCCCACCCACGATGCCTGACATAACCAACCCAAACCGACCTATTTTGCGAGTGCCCATGCACATTCCCGTATTAAAAACATCAATATAACTGCCTGCTGCGCCTATAGTACCTTAACGCGCCAACCAAATCAGCGGGTTAACCGGCGTACCACCATGCCGAATTTCAAAATAAAGGCCCGGTTCAACCTGCCCACCGGTTGCACCCACCCTGGCAATCGTATCCTGTGGCCCCACACGCTCCCCCACTCTCTTGAGCAGACTTTGGTTATAGGCATAAACCGTTAAATAACCCTCACCGTGGTCCACAATAAGCAAGTTGCCAAAGCCGTTCAGCCAATTGGCGTAAACCACACGTCCAGAGGCAACCGGGCGGACCGCCGTTCCTTCAGGTGCGCGCAAAACCACACCCCGCCAAATGCCGCCGTCCGGACGTTCGGCGCCGAAACGTCCGAGCACCTGACCCTGAACCGGCGCGGGAAGCCCTTTTCTCAGACCCGACAACGGCGCAATTGGTTCCTGGGTAACAGCGGTTTCCTCAGAAGCGGTATCGGGCTCGGTATCCGACTGAGCTGATTCGCCCTCGGGCATTGCGGGTTCTTCTGTTTCCGTTTCAGTCGCTTCAACGGTAGTTACGGGCTCGGAAGGCGTAACTCGAACCACCTCGGTGTCGCGCTCCCTTGCCTCGCGCTCCCTTGCCTCACGCTCGATGCGCTCACGTTCAGCGCGTTCCGCAGCCTCCTGCTCACGCTTTCTACGCTCGGCTGCCAATCGCTCCCGTTCGCGACGCTCTACCGCCTCTTGCTCTTTAATCGCGCTTTGCAAACCCTCTACCAGCCCCTCCAACCGCTGCGCATCCTGCTCAAGTGTCTCAGCCTCGGTTCGACGCTGCTTCAACGCCGTTTCAGCGCGAGCCAGCACCTGCGCCCGTTCAGCTTTTTGTTCTTCGAGTACTGCTTTCTTCTGACTGGTTTGTTCCCGCAAGGCAACAAGTTCAGCCTCACGTTGTTCCAGTTGCTGCGTAAGCACCTCCAACTGCCCCAGGGTTTCCTGCAAATTGCGCACAGCCTGTGCCTGTGAGCGAGAGACATAACCCAAATAGGCTAGCTCACGGCCGATGCGATGCGGATCTTCGCCGGAAAGCAATGCAGTCCAGGGAGACAAGCCACCAGCATACTGCGCCCTTAACTGATCAGCCAAAGAGTCACGCTGAACTTGGATCCGCTCACGGGTTTGCCCAATATTTTGCGCCAACTGCTCCTGCTCTTGAATGACGCGTTTTTCTTCATCAGCCAGTTCTGCAAGCTCGCGCACCACCACTGAAATGGCCGTTTCGGAAGCCTTCAACTGATCAAGTGCATCCTCGCGCGAACGTGCCTGACGCTCAATGGTTTTCTGGAGCGTGTTAATACGGGCTTGCAATTCGGCCTGCTGTTGTTGCATTTGCGCCTGGCGTGCCTTTAGCTGCGCGGAAGTTTGATCCGCCGCCGCGACCGTCGACCATAAGGCCAACACTGCCAAGCCAAGCGCATACCGCATAAATACTAGCCCTTTTTCGCTTTGCCCTGGGCAGCAACTGCCGCCATCGCTGCTTCGATTTCAGCTGCATCGCCCAAATAATAGTTACGGATCGGACGAAGCTCGTCGTCGAGCTCGTAAACCAGCGGCTGACCGGTGGGAATATTCACCCCAACAATTTCATCGTCGGAAATACCATCAAGATGTTTGATCAGGGCGCGCAGACTGTTTCCATGTGCGGCCACCAGCACCTTACGACCTGCCTTAAGCGCGGGGGCAATCGACTCATTCCAAAAAGGAACCACGCGATCAACCGTATCTTTAAGACACTCCGTCGCCGGCAACTGATCGGCTGGGATCTTGGCATAGCGTTTATCGAAACGGGGATGGCGTGGATCGTCGAGCTCAAGTGGATTTGGCGCGATTGCATACGCACGACGCCACACCAATACTTGCTCGTCGCCATATTTGGCCGCTGTTTCCGATTTATTCAAACCCTGCAATGCGCCATAATGGCGCTCATTCAAACGCCAGCTTAGCCCCACCGGGGTATACATGGCGTCCATGGCATCCAGCGCGATCCATAAAGTCCGAATGGCGCGCTTGAGCACCGATGAAAACGCCAGATCGAACTCAAAACCTTCCGCTTTCAGCAGTTCACCCGCTTTCTGCGCCTGCATTCGACCCGTTTCAGTCAGATCGACATCCGTCCATCCGGTGAATCGATTTTCAAGATTCCACTGGCTTTCCCCGTGGCGCATGAGTACTAATTTATGCATGAGACAAATTACCTAAAAATTGAATAAGCGCGTCCATTTTATAATCCCGTATTATCGAAGTTTTTTTGACGAATCAAACTGGACCGTATCGTGGACTTTCTTCTTAGCGACAGCAACCTTTATATTGTAATAATAGCCCTTGTATCCGGGGCCATGCTTTTGTGGCCTACGATTATGAAAGGCGCACGTGCGAGCGCAGTCGGCGTGTCGCAAGCCGTTCAACTGGCAAACCAAAGCAACGGTGTGTTCATCGACGTACGCAGCCACGAAAAATTCAAAGGGGGCAGCATCCCCCAAGCGAAAAACATTCCGGTTGCCGACATCGACGCCAAAATGAGCACACTGCCCAAAGACAAACCTATTATCGTCGTTTGCGAACATGGGCGTGAATCGGCTACGGTAGCCGGTAAACTGCGCAAAAATGGTTTTAAAGAAGCCGTTACCCTTGAAGGAGGGTTGCGCAAGTGGATAGACGCCGGCATGCCGGTAAGCGGTAAGCATTAACTCTTACCTTTTCCACAAGATCTGTTTCACACTTTACCGAGGTTTACATGGCAACAGTCACAATGTATTGCACCGCCGTTTGTCCTTTTTGCGTGCGTGCCGAGATGCTGCTGAAAAAACGTGGCGTATCCGAAATTACAAAAATCCGCATCGACACCGACCAGGAGCAACGTGCGCTCATGATGGAGCGAACCGGGCGTCGCACCGTACCCCAAATTTATATCAACGACACCCACGTCGGTGGTTACGACGAATTGGCCGCACTTGATCGCGCCGACAAGCTCGTTCCCATGCTAAGCAACTAACACCATTTCAAAATCCCCCCAATAAACGGGTAATTAACCTATCAGGAACACAATATGGCCGAACAAGATCAGGCAGGCGCCAACAGTCAGGCAAAAGACCCCAGCTTCAACCTGCAACGCACTTACGTTAAAGACCTGTCTTTGGAAATGCCCAATGCGCCCCAGATTTTCCTGGAGCAGGAAGCGCCCAATGTCGAAGTCAGTATCAATGTAGGTGGCCGGCAATTGGCGGATACCATTTACGAATCAACCGTCCAGGTTACGGTCACAACCCGCATCAACGATAAAACCCTTTATTTGGTCGAGGCGACACAGGCTGGTATCTTCGAGGCAGCCAACATCCCTGCCGACCAGCTTGACCCATTATTGGGAATTGTTTGCCCAACCATGCTTTACCCCTACTTGCGGGCCACCATTGCCGATGCAATCACTCGCACCACTATGCCTGCGCTGCACTTGGCTGAAGTCAACTTCCAGTCGCTCTACGAGCAGCGTTTGGCACAAGCCGCCGAAGAGAACAAGCAGCAAAGCGTCGGTATTGAAATCCCACCTGGTGCAACAAAGCAGTAACCCGCAAAGCAATGAATACAACTACGGTAACCCCACCCAACCCGCTACGCGTTAGCGTACTGGGTGCGGGAAGCTGGGGCACGGCGCTTGCCGCTATCGCCAGCCGACAAAGCGATACCCTTCTCTGGGCCCGAGACGCCGCAACCGCCCAAGCCATTAGCCAACAAAGGCAGAACACGCGCTACCTGCCCAACATTGCTTTGCCTTCCGCGCTCAAAGCCACCAGTCACCTCGATGACGCGTTACATCATGTTTGCGCCGTCAACCCGCAGGTTAGCCATCACCTCATTATTCTGGGTGTGCCGGTTGCGGGCCTTGAAGAGGTCTGCACAAAAATTGCACCCTATTTAAGGCAATGCAGCGCGTTCGTCAGTGTCGTCTGGACATGCAAAGGTTTCGACCCCGAAAACGGGCGGCTTCCGCACGAGATTGCACAAGCCTCACTGGGCGACGTCAGTAACGTTGGGCTCGGTGTGCTCTCGGGGCCCTCGTTTGCCAAAGAAGTGGCGCAAGGCCTCCCCGTGGCGCTTACGATCGCCAGCGACTCAAAAAACGTTATCGACGATACAACCGAGGCGTTGCACGGCGGCCCGGTTCGGATCTACTCAAGTCGGGACATCGTTGGGGTTGAAGTAGGCGGCGCCATGAAAAACGTCATGGCTATTGCGTGCGGCATCGCCGACGGGCTCGAATTGGGCACCAACGCCCGTGCAGCCATCATTACGCGCGGCCTGGCGGAAATGCAACGGCTTGGAAAGGCAATGGGGGGCCAAGCCGATACTTTTTCCGGCCTAACCGGGCTGGGCGACCTGGTACTCACGGCAACCGGGCCTTTATCGCGGAACCGACAAGTAGGCCTGGCGCTCGGCCACGGGCAACCGTTGGCCGACATTCTTGCAACGGGTATTACAGCGGAAGGCGTTCGCTGCGCAAGAGCCGCCCTGCAATTAGGTAAACACTATAACGTTGAGCTTCCGATTACCGAAGCCGTGTGTCATGTTTTATTTGAGGGGGTATCCCCTCAACAAGCGGTTTCCGACCTTCTGGCCCGTGAGGCCAAGGCTGAAAACATGCGAACTTAAATGCCGCCCAAGTAGCCTGTCTGTCGCCACGCCTCGTAAACCGTCACCGCCACCGCGTTGGATAAATTCAAACTGCGTTGCCCCTGACGCATGGGTAAACGGAACCACTGCTCTTGCGCAAACAACGCCAGTTGATCTGCCGACAAACCCGCCGTTTCACAGCCAAATACGAATACGTCTCCCTCGTGAAACTCGAAGCGCCCCATTAATGCGCGGCCTTTTGTTGTCATGGCAAAACAGCGGGCCTGACTCACCCCTATGGTAGCTAACGCTTCAGGCAAAGAGTCGTGCACTTGTACATTTGCCCACTCATGATAGTCGAGTCCGGCCCGTTTCAAACGCTTATCATCGAGTTCAAAACCAAGCGGCCGAACCAAATGCAAATGCGCACCTGTATTGGCGGCCAGACGAATGACATTCCCTGTGTTAGGCGGAATTTCCGGAGAGACAAGCACAATATGAAACATAAAAGTTCTTCACAACGACAAAGGCGTGCGAGCCAGCACAACACCATGCACCGACGCAGCACCCGCCTGCATTAATAAATGGGAGACGGCGTTCAACGTGCTTCCCGTGGTTAAAACATCATCAACAACCCAAACGTGACAGCCTGACAACGAGGCCGAATTTCTTAAACCATACAAACTCTGAACCCGTTCATAACGCTGCCGGCGACCCAGTAGTTTCTGCGGGCCGGCCTCTTTAGAGCGGAACAAAACATTCCTGTAAGGCAAACTCAGCCGACGCGAAAGATGACGGGCAATCTCGCCTGCGGGGTTAAACCCACGCTGTCGCAATGCCGGCAGGCTGGCAGGCACGGGCACCAGGATTGTAGCGCCTGAAGTGGCCGCCTGAAGCCGCTGCAATCGGGGAATGAGCAATTCCGCCAAAGTCGCGGCCAAAAGATAACGTCGGCCCTGTTTGAACTGACGAATCAGAACACTTCCGGGAAAGTGATAATCGAACGCGGCCACAACCGAATGAAACTCCGGCGCTTTGTGTCGGCAATCAGAACACCCTCCAAAGCGATCCAGCAACAAAGCACAAACCTGACAGCGTGGCCCGCCAAACAACATCGAACCGCACACCGCCTGACTGCAACCCTCACACAACCAAGCCGCCGGCGTCCGGGCCAGACACAAGGGACAATTCCCGGGTACACACATCATCAGCTCATGCCACAAGTCGCGCCAAGGCAAACAATGCGCCATAATGAAACCTGTAAAATGTATCAACATCGCATCAGAACACGCTTGATGCCCCATGCAAAGCGCCGAGTACGCAAATATGTCATCACCGCCGTCACTGCCGCTCAACCCTCTGCACGTTGCACAACAATTTGCCCGTCGCGCCCCGCTTGATGAAGCGCAATTTTTATACGGGGAAATAGCACAACGCATGCTGCAGCGGCTTAGCTATATCCGCAGCAACCCATCCGTTATTCTCGATGCAGGATGTGGCGCCGGGCACGCTGTCGAGCCTTTACGTGCGCGCTATCCAGCAGCGCAATATACCGGTCTCGATATATCCCGGCCTTTGCTAAATACCGCCATTGCACGCCATGCGGGCAAAAGAGGGCTCTGGAACCGCCTGCGTAATAAGCCGGCCGCCGAAACGCACTTCGTGCGGGCCGATATGGCAAAAACCGGCCTGCCGCCAGAGTCCATCGGGTTGATTTGGTCGAATATGGCTTTGCATTGGCATCCCGCCCCCCATCTTGTATTTGCAGAATGGCGCCGAATTCTAAAGTCGAATGGCCTGGCCATGTTTTCCTGCCTCGGCCCCGCCTCATTGAAAGAATTGCGCGAAGCCCTGATCGACGCCGATATTCAAACGGCCACGCCAAGCTTTGTCGACATGCACGACTTCGGCGACTTACTCGTCGAAAACGGGTTTACCGACCCGGTCATGGATCAGGAAACCATCACGCTTACCTTCAAAACAGCAGAAAAATTATTATCAGATCTATGGACCTTGGGCGGCAACCCCAGCATTGGCCGACGACCGGGGATGCCAGGGCGCAAATGGCGTGAAAAGTTAATCGATGCGCTGGAAAAACAACGCCAGATGGACGGGACCATTCACCTTACACTGGAAGTTGCCTACGGCCACGCGTGGCGCGCGCAATCGTTTAAAAGCGCCCCCGACGAAACGCGAATTTCAGTCGACGCCATTACCAGGCGCCGGCCAAAATCATAAGCCACTAGAACCGCCAGGCCAGTCTTGCCTGCAAGCCGTGATCCTGACTACCACCGCCAAACTGACCCGCATAACCCAGGCTCACCGTACTGTTCTCGGAAGCCGCAACCTCGACCCCTAATTCGGCAACCAGCGCGTCGCGCGACAGCGCCGCACCCGAGACGGTATAACCTGGGCCGGTGGCGAAACGCAACCGTGCTTCGGGCGTTAAGTCGCCCCACGCGCGTCGCCATCCGATATTTGCCGTTAACAGTGTCGATGAAGCAGCATCGTCCGATAAGGCCATACGCGCACGCAAGCCCAAACGGGAAAAGGTAACGGCTTGACGACTCTGATCGCCCGAAAGTGCAACCGCACTACCGGACTCGTCGAACGCATCACGCGATAGCCAGACACGCTGAACGCCCCAGTACGGCTCCACGACTACATTGCCTTGTGATAGCGCATAAGCCAGCTCGGCAAACAACTGGGTAGAGGTTGCATTGGCTTTCGACTGCGCCTGCCCCAGGCCGTTATAAGCAATATTGCGCTTTGTATCGATCCGGTACCATGATTGCCCGATGCCGCCCCGAACGCTGAAACGATTGGCCGACCAGCCCAAGTAAGACATTAAATGATAACCATCGGTGTCGGCAGTGCTATTCCCGGCAGCGTTATAAGAAGATGTTGTCAGCCCCATCGATAACCCGGCATAGCCGCTCTGCCCGACCGGTGTATCGCCACCAAACAAAAGTCCGCCAAGCGAACGGGTCATACGTTGGGCATCCGCCGTGGCACCCAGACTGCCCCAGCTTCCCAATGCCTGCATCCACAGCTGATGCCGCTTTCCCGGTACGCTACGACTGACCTGCCCCAACGGCCCGCCGTAAGACGCTCCCATTTCGCGACTGAACAGTCGGTTGGTCGACGCCCGATACGGTGCGCCACTGGTTTCAAGCAAAGCACTTTGCGCTGACGCATAAATTTCGCCCGAAAACTGATCAAGCACATCCGGGCCTTGACCTGCATTCGGTAAAAGCACAAACTCATCGTAGGCGGCGCCGCCCAGGCCTTGCGCCGAAATAGCGGCGGCAGTCGCACGTTGGTTCCCCGTCTCTGCAACACTGGTGAACGCCGCATTATTGCGTCTAACCTGTAAATTGAACGATGTACCGGACATCACCGAGCTCATATCGATAAACGCCCGGTTCAGGGCAGAGGTGTCGAAAAAACTACCCGCAGCCAGAGAGCCGGCAGAGAAGAACGAAAAGTCTTGGCCCAGTGCCCCGGCGCGCAACCCCAACACCTCGAGCTTGGCACCCTGGATATCGGCCGCGCCGGTTACGTTGACACGATCAGACTGGCCTGTTTCATTGATCTCGATTTCGAGAACCGAGCCCGCCAACTGCTGATAGTTGCCGTCAACAGTTAACGTGCCAATCGAGTTACCCGGCGCTACACGGCCTGCAACAAGCGTGTCACCCACAACACCGCTCCCACCCAACGTGGCCTCCCCGCCAACGGTTAACTGCGCAGATGAAGCAATTGAACCGTTCACCACGAGCTTCCCACCCAGAATCTGAGTCGCCCCCGTATAGGTATTTTGCCCCGACATAACAAGCGTACCGGCACCGCGCTTTATCAAGCCACCACTGCCCCGGATGTCGTTACTCCAGAGTGAGTTATATCCACGGGTATTAACATCGAACACGCTGCCAAAACCCCACGCGCCGAACTCTATGGGCCCTTGAATCGCCGTTTTCAAATCGAGAAACCCGCGCCCATAAATACTCTGGTCAGCGTAAATCCCGGTGCTATTGGCGGTTGTCAAAACAACTTCGATAATCTGCTCCGCCGTCATGTAAGGAAACGCTTCCCGAAGGACCGCAACGGAGCCTGCCACGACCGGTGAAGCCATCGAAGTGCCGGCCATGTCTTTATATGTGCTGTACGGATAAGTTGACCACAATTGGCTTTCATCGCTGGAATAGTTCACCGTATCCAGGAAATCTCCGCCGGGGGCGGTAATACACCACGCAGCAGCAGCCCCGCACCGGTTACTGTAGCTGGCTATCTCGCCTTCACGGTCGGCCGAGACAACGACAATAAGCTTACCCCTAAGATCGGAAAAGTCCAGATTCGCAACACGCGCATCAGAAGCCGAAATGTATGTCCAGGTTGATGGGTCCTGTACGTTGAAATCCAGACTATCATCAACAAACCTATACAAACCAGAAGCCGTATTGGCGGGTGTGATAAGCGGCAACAAACCTGCGCCTGAGGGTAAGGCTGCGGCATTCGGCTGATCCTGATACTCATTACCCGCCGCATAAACCAAAACGACATCGGCTTCAGCGGCCTCCATCAATACTTCATGCGTCGCCTCGGAATTAAACAATGCCGGTGTTGAAGTGGGTAATAATTGCCAAGTAGGGTTGGGCACCCAACGGCCACCGTCGTCCTGTATGAATTTTTCGGCCGTAACGGGGCCGTAACTCCCATTCAATACCTGGGCGCCGTTTTCAGCAGCGTACAAAACGGCGTTGAAAGGGGCGTTTGCGGTGTAGCCATCGATCGCCCGTAGCGGCAACAAAGTGGCGTTATAGGCAACACCCTGCATGCCGAAGCCATTGCGCCCCGCCCCGGCCAACCCGGTGACATGCGTTCCATGGCCGGCGATTTCGCCATCAGGCTCAAGGTCACTGACATCGTATGGGCCGGCCAAATCGGAAAAATTACGTAATTTCGCTGAAATACGACCTGCAAATTCGGGATGATCAACATCCAGGCCACTATCAACAATGGCAATCAGCACCCCTTTCCCCGTGTATCCCTTTGCGTAAGCATATTGGGCATTAATGGGCAACAGTGCGCGACTAGCCAGAAACTCCGGCGTAATAAAAGATGAAGGCGAACCGGTGATGCCGGTTTGCGCCGCAATGGGTGCTGCGGCACCCATACTTGCCAGCGCCAAAACAATAGCCGCCCCAGCTTGTCTCCACGGGAAATTTTTTTTCATTATGGTCAAAAACTCAAAAACAGTTCGAAAAAAAGCCTCCCTTGCCGGGAGGCGTAAAATCTGGAATAAAACTAACGTGACTCAGACTGACGCCGCCGCGACGCGTCGATACCCAATTGCTTCAACTTGCGATACAAATGAGTACGTTCCAGGCCGGTGCGCTCGGAAACGCGAGTCATGCTGTGATTTTCGCGGCCCAGATGGTACTCAAAATAAATTCGTTCGAATTCGTCGCGTGCCTCACGCAAAGGCTGATCCAGCGGAATGCTGCTAAGCTGAAGCTGATGCGGGTCAAGCTCTAAAGCGGGCGCCGCATTTGTGACCAAATCAGAGACGTCGGCTTGCCCCCCTCCGCCTGCCGGCATCGGCGCAGAAGCGGTCGTGGCTGCAGGCACCGATGCCGCTTTTGCCACAACAGGCCTTGCCAATGCGGCAGAAATCGTTTTCAGCAATTTCTGCAACGTGATGGGCTTTTCCAGAAAATCAACTGCGCCGATTCGCGTCGCCTCAACCGCGGTATCGACCGTGGCATGACCACTCATCATAATCACCGGCATATCCAGCAAGCCTTGCGACCCCCATTCACGCAGCAAACTGACGCCATCCGTGTCTGGCATCCAGATATCCAGCAGGACCAGGTCGGGACGCTTACGCGCACGAGCGGCACGCGCCTCTGCCGCGTTCTCTGCCAACTCAACCGTATGCCCTTCATCGTAGAGAATCTCGGACAACAGTTCGCGAATACCTACCTCGTCATCAACCACCAGTATTCTGGCCATAAAACTTCACCTATATTTTTTCGGCATTATCGTACCCTTGCGCCGCTTCGTCCAGCGCAGCAGGCGTATCCGCCAATCGTGCAAACAAAATCGATACCCGCGCCCCGCCTTCTCGACGATTGGAGACATCAATGCGACCGCCATGTTCCTCGATGATTTTCTTGACAATCGCCAACCCCAAACCCGTACCCGATGATTTGGTGGTGACGTACGGCTCAAAAACCCGATTCAAAACCTGTTGCTCGAAGCCTGGCCCTGAGTCGGACACCGTAAGGCGCACTGCTTTGGACCCTGTCCCTGTTTCATCCGTTCGTGAATACGTTAATTTGGTTTGAACACGAATTTTAGCCTCAGGATCATCAACCAGGGCAATGGCATCGCGCGCATTGGCCAACAGATTATGAATCACCTGACGCAATTGCGTTGGATCACCCTCAATACCCGGCAACCCCAACTCCAGCTCCGCTTCAATTCTGACATGTCGCGGATCATCACGCAAAGCGCCGACGCTCGGATCCCAACCATAAAGCGTTAACACTTCAGACACCAGCGCATTGAGGTCAAGCATTTGCATCTGAGCCGGTGGTGTTCGCGCGTACTCCCGAAAATCGTCAACCATTTTCTTGAGCGAAGCAACCTGATTAACAATTGTATTGGTCGAACGCTCCAGCATGGCCGCATCCGTTTCACCAAGACGCGGTGCCAGCTTCATGGCTAAACGTTCAGCCGACAACTGAATAGGCGTCAGCGGATTCTTGATTTCATGCGCCAGACGTCGTGCAACCTCGCCCCAGGCAACCGTGCGATTGGCGGATATCACCTCGGTAATGTCATCGAACACAACCAGATACCCGTTTCCACGCCCATCAATCGACAAATGCGTCCCTCGCGCAAGCAGGGTGACCACATCATGACGTGATTCGTGGTTGGAAGCCCCCTCGATTTCAAGCTCGAACTGTTGCTGCCAATATGGCTTTTCGGACTCAACCGCTGCGTGAGCAGCAAACGCATCACGAATCAACTGCGACAATTTAAAAGCCCCGTCCACGGTTTCCAAAGGACGCCCTTTCACCGAGCGCAAATCGACACGCAAAATAGACTGCGCACCCTGATTGAACAAGGTCACCCGGAACCCTTCATCGAATACCAATACGCCCGACGACAAATGACTCAGAATGGACTCAAGGTAGACATTTGAACGCTCGAGCTGATGGCGGTTTCTTTCCACCATTTGACGCGCCTCATCCAACTGCCGCGTCATGGCGTTGAAAGAGCGCGTTAATTGTCCTACTTCGTCGCGCTCAGGCGGCTCGGGCAGTGGACGGTAATCCCCCACACCCACAGCCTGGGTTCCCGCCGCCAGGCGCAGCAATGGCCGCACCAAACGACGCGAAACGCCCAGCGCAACAACAATGGCGGCGAATACCGCCAACACCAGCGCCAGCGTAAGCGTAATGCCATATAACTTACGCAAACCCAAGCGCGATAAGGCGAGCTCCTGATAATCACGAAAACCTTGCTGGACCTGGTCGGCATTACGCGCAATCTGCTCCGGCACCGGCTGAACAAACTGCAACCATCGCACATCAGGCGCGACACCCAACGCTGCGGAACCGCGATCGATACGCGTAATGGGTACCACCACCCGCAAAAACAACCCCGTATGCCGGTCATTACCCAGTACAGAGGCATCGTTCATATCTTCAGACTCGGCGGCTGCGTAAGATCGGGCAACGCGCAACTGACTTAACACGTGAGGTGAAGGCCCGTCGGGAATCAACTTGCCGTAATCGGATGTTGAAAAGGCGACCAATCGACCACTGCCGGAAAAGATCATCGCCTCGGCCACACCAGCTTCCTCACGCAAGCGCGACACTAACAAAGTCATGTCGGCGTCGTTTAGGTCGTGCAACTGACGGGCGACCCCCTGGGCCTTTGTTTCAAGCTCTTGCAACTGCTGGTCCAACACAACCCGCGCCAGACTCAAGCCCGACTCCAGCGCACTATCGACCCGTACGTTGAACCACGATTCGATTGAGCGCGACATGAACTGCACAGACAAAACATAAATCAGTGCCCCCGGCAGGACACCAATTAACGCGAATGACAAGGCAAAACGCGCCGTTAAACGGGCGCCAAACTGTCGACGTCGAATTTGCCGTATTAATCTGACAGCCAACACTAGAACCCAAAACACCAGGCTCAGAGCGAATATGCCATTAAGCGCCAGCAATAGGTCGTAATATTGTGCATAACGGGTTGCGTTACCCGTTGACCACGCCAAGAGACCGAGCAACGCCAACGCGCTGATCACAGCGACAACCAGCGCTACACGCGCGACCCATCTCACGGCTTTTGAACCGGCGGGGAGATTGAGAAACGAAAGTCTTTCCATGGTGTCATGACTGACCAGGCACTGCTGTTAAATGCGTCCACGCGCACAGGTCGGGGCAATCGGGAGGTATCCAGACGCAAACGAATCCGCCCTTCATACTCTTCATCGGGATCAAACAAATCGGTGCTGCCAACGGCCCAGCCCCTAATATGTTTTACAAACGACAAGGCATCATCAAACGTATCTTCAGGCAAAGTTAAATCACCTACGCTAACCCGCCACTGCTGGGTTAACACGTTATACGACAATCTCCAGGAGCGTTGCTCGTCGACTAACACTTTGTCGAACCACCACCAGCGACTCGAGACGATTTCAAGATCGGCGGTGAAATAAAGCGGCACCCCTTTTTCAGCCGCATTGCGCAACTCACCAGTTACCTCAATGTCTGCATTTGCATCAATGTAAAGCCGGCCATCGCGCACGATGGGTTCAACACTGACAAATTGCGTTGACTGAGCAAATACAGCCCCAACCGACACCATGAAGGCGACGATGATAAAAAGCAGGGGCCGATGAAATAGTGCGATCATAAAAGCAGTATTGTTGACGACTCACACGCGCTTGGCAAACAGGGCGAAGAAAAAACCATCGTATAACCCTTTGAGACCGTCGTACGGCTCGGGAAGCAACTGCCCCGGCGATGGCAGCAATTGGGCGTCTGAATGGGTACCCTGAAAGTGGTCGGCCTGCAATACACCCTCTTCGGGAAATACTGAACACGTTACGTAAAGCATCCGCCCCCCGGGTTTAACGGTTGTCCATAATGCGTCAAGTATGCTTGCTTGTAAAGACACTGTCCGGGCAATGTCGGCTTCTCGACGCAACCAGCGAATGTCAGGATGACGCCGCACAACGCCGGATGCAGTGCAGGGAACGTCGGCCAAGACCCGGTCAAAATGGCGGCCATCCCACCAAGCATCTAAATTTGCGGCATCGGCACGCTGCAGAGTAACCTGCTCAGACATGAGCGACAAACGATCCAGATTTGCGCCGACTCGGGCCAGACGATTTTCATCAACATCAAGCGCGCATAAATTCACATCAGCCAACTCCAGAATATGTGCTGTTTTCCCGCCCGGGGCGGCACAGGCATCCAACACCCGCATGCCGTGTTGGGCGCCTAACAAAACGGCCGCCCGCTGAGCAGCGGCATCCTGAACCGAAAAAAGCCCACTGCTGAAACCGGGCACTTGCTCAACCGGCCTGGGCGTTTCCAACAACACCGCCGCGCCTTCGATAACGCGCGCACTCAAACCGGCTTGCTCCAGTTTTCCTACAAATGCATCCGGTGCAATCTTGCGTGCGTTCACTCTTAACATCATGGGGGCCGGAACATTCGCCGCCTCGAGAACCGATTGCCACGCTTCGGGGTAGGCTTTACGCAACCGCCTGATCCACCAATTAGGATAATTCCAGCGCGCCTGAGGGTCATTCGACACCGCATTTCGAACCACGTCCCGCTCGCGGCCGTAACGCCGCAAAACACCATTGAGCAATGCTTTAAACGGTTGTAAACGACGCTGCGACGACACCGCATTCACAGCTTGATTGACAACAGTATGTGGGTCATACACCGGCCAGTGATCAGGAATCGCTTGCCCTTTTTTACGTGCGTCCTGCGCCGCCATCGACGTTTCAAGCAGGCCAATTGAAACCAATAACAAAGCGTGGAACAAGGCGTCTGGAGGCGTTCGGTTAACCATATGCCCACCAACTGCCTGCGCCAACCCCAACTGACGCATACTGTGATAAGCCAGTGCCTGCGCGGCCGCACGCCGGTCTCCCGACGTTTGTGCCAGACTTTCAGTTAACGACTGACCCGCCATAACCGCTTGCACATTTCGGGCGGCAGCCATAATTAAATCGGACAAGGGAAGTGAAGATGAGTCGGACACGCGAAGCAAACCTGGTTTAGTTATGTGTTAAGCAATTTAGCCTCTATTATCACCGCCATTCGCAGTTCCCGCGCCGTCGCAGTAAAATCTCTTTTTTTGTCAAAGCCTTAACAGGCTTCAAGAGGTTTTTATGAATTCCCCCAAAGTCGGGTTCGTCAGCCTGGGGTGCCCCAAGGCGCTGGTCGACTCCGAACGCATTCTTACTCAATTGCGCACCGAAGGCTACGCAATCACGCCCGATTACGACAACGCCGATGTCGTGGTGGTGAACACCTGCGGATTTATCGATAGCGCCAAAGCAGAGTCTCTCGACGCCATCGGTGAGGCAATCGCAGAGAATGGAAAGGTCATTGTGACAGGCTGCATGGGCGTTGAAGAGTCCGTTATTCGGCAAGTACACCCGGCCGTTCTGGCGGTCACCGGCCCCCAGCAATACGAGCAAGTGGTACAGGCTGTCCATGAAGCCGCACCGCCGAATATCGAGCACGACCCTTATCTCGACCTTGTGCCTCCTCAAGGCATCAAATTAACGCCGCGTCACTACGCTTACCTGAAAATTTCAGAAGGCTGCAACCACCGCTGCAGCTTCTGTATTATCCCCTCGTTGCGCGGGGACTTGGTCAGCCGCCCTATTGGCGACGTACTCAGCGAAGCCAAGCGCCTGGCCGATGCCGGCGTTAAAGAGCTCCTGGTTATTTCGCAAGACACCAGTGCCTACGGCGCCGACATGAAGTTTCGTACCGGTTTCTGGGACGGGCGCCCCATAAAAACCCACATGACCCAGCTTTGCGAGGCACTGGCGGAATTCGGCATCTGGGTGCGTCTGCATTATGTTTACCCCTATCCGCACGTGAATGAAATCATCCCACTCATGGCGCAGGGAAAAATTCTGCCTTACCTGGACATCCCATTCCAACACGCCAGCCCACGCGTTCTTAAATTAATGAAACGCCCCGCTTTCGACGACAAGACACTGGCTCGGATTCGTGAGTGGCGTCAAATATGCCCGGAACTCACAATACGCTCAACTTTTATCGTCGGGTTCCCCGGCGAAACGGAAGAGGATTTCGAGTATTTACTTAATTGGATGACCGAGGCCCAACTGGATCGCGTGGGCTGTTTCCAATACTCACCGGTAGAGGGTGCGAAAGCCAACGAACTGCCCGACCTGGTTCCAGACGAAATCAAGCAAGACCGTTGGGAACGCTTTATGGCTCACCAACAGGCTATTTCCACGGAACGCCTGAAACAAAAAGTCGGCAAGGAAATTGATGTGCTGATCGACGAGATGGAAGAGGAAGGCGCCATTGGAAGGTCGAGCGCCGATGCCCCGGAAATCGACGGGAATGTGTATGTCACCACCGATCGCACCTTAAAGGCCGGTGAAATTGTCAGAGTACGCATAACCGACTCCGACGAGTACGACCTATACGCCGAAACGCTGTAACAAAGCCCGTTGGGTTAAGGCCGCCAGCCCTGAATAAAGTGGCCGGCGGCCTGACGCTTGCCACCCGGCTTTTGAAGCTCCAGCAAGCGCAAAACACCGTCTGCGGTGGCTAAATCGATACCCTGCTCTGTTGCCGCAACAAGCGCTCCGGGCTTGCCGGGTGTATCCGATACAGGCAACGCCTGCGCGGACCACACTTTCACCACATCAGCCAAGCCCGGCAAGCGTACCGTTGCACCTGGAAACGGGTTAAACGCACGTACACGACGCGCGAGCTGCGAGGCGGGTAATGACAGGTCAAGCACCGCTTCTGCTTTGGAAAGTTTCGCCGCATACGTCACCCCCTCGTCGGGTTGGGGCGTAGCCTGCAGGCTTCCATCTTGTAAATCGTTCAGCGCCGCCACAATAGCCTTGCCTCCCAACACGGCAAGATCATCGTGCAGGCCGGCAGCGGTGTGGTCATTACGAATGGGAATAGGCCAAACAGACAACATATCGCCGGTATCCAGACCTTCATCCATCTGCATAATGGTAATGCCGGTTTGCGCGTCACCGGCTTCGATAGCGCGTTGAATCGGCGCGGCACCTCGCCAACGCGGCAACAAACTGGCATGAATATTCAAACAACCGAATGGCGGTAAACCAAGCACCCATTTGGGCAGGATAAGACCGTAGGCGGCCACTACGATGACATCGGAATTGGCGGCCTGTAAAGCCGCCTGCGCTTGCGCAGCCTGGTCGCCATACTTGCCGTCAAGCCGAAGACTGTGCGGCTGCAAAACCGGAATACCGGCCTCGAGTGCGCACTGCTTCACAGGACTCGGCGTTAATTTCATTCCCCGGCCCGAGGGGCGGTCGGGCTGCGTGAGCACAAGCGGCACTGAATGGCCTGCCTGCAAGATAGCCTGCAGGGCGGAACGGGCAAATTCCGGCGTACCGGCGAACACCACTCGCATAACGGTCAGGCCTTCAACGCTTCACGTTCTTGCTTGCGTAGTTTTGTCTTGATTCTATTCAGCTTCAACGACGAAAGATACTCAACAAAGACCTTGCCCTGCAAATGATCGAGTTCGTGTTGAACACAAACCGCCAGCAAACCGTCGGCGTCGAACTCATACACCTCACCTTTTTCATTCAACGCTTTGACATGAATGCGCTCGGCACGCTCGACTTTGTCGTAAATTCCGGGCACCGACAGGCAACCCTCTTCATAAACCTGAATTTCCTCGCTTTTCCAGGTAATTTCCGGGTTGATCAATACCTTAAGATCATTGCCTTCCTCGGACACGTCGATTACCACGACACGCTCATGGACGTCGACCTGAGTGGCGGCCAGCCCTACCCCCGGCGCGTCGTACATCGTTTCCGCCATGTCTGTCACCAGTCGGCGAATGCGGTCGTCGACTTTTTCCACCGGCTTGGCAACCTTGTGCAAGCGCGGATCGGGATAATGAAGTATGGGTAATAATGCCATGGTTAAAACCTTTTCTTTACAGATTTTCATTATATCAACGAGCGCTCATGCCAACATGGATGATTGCAGCACGCCCGCCTGCACACCGCTTGCGCGATATGGCACACTTGCGCCATGCCGATGAATCTCTCTTCCGACGAAACCGCCGCCTGGGTTCGACTTACCCTTGAGCCCGACCTGGGCCCGGCGCAAGCACGCCTATTGCTCTCAGTTTATGGGCTGCCGCAAGATATTTTCTCGCAATCAACCATGCAACTCATGAAGCATCTGGACACCAAATTGGCCAGCCGGCTTGCTCAAGAGCCGGATGCAATGTTGCAAAGCCGCATAGACGCCACTGTGCACTGGCTGTCCGCCGACAACCACCATCTGCTCACTCTGGCCGACCCAACGTACCCACCTCAATTATTGGAAATGCATGACCCACCTTTGGTGCTGTACGTTAACGGGCGCCCCGAATTACTTAGCCAACCTTCATTGGCCATTGTGGGCGCCCGCAGCGCAACACCGGCAGGTGAAACCAACGCACATGACTTCGCCCAATTTCTGGCCGAACACGGCTGGTGCATCGCCAGCGGCCTTGCGTCGGGCATTGACGCCGCCGCGCATCAAGGCGCACTGAAGGCAGGGCCCCAAGGCGCCGGCACCATTGCCGTACTTGCCACTGGAATCGACCTCGTTTACCCGGCACGCAACCGGAATTTGGCCCACTCTATTGCAGAACACGGCGCCCTGGTCTCCGAATTTCCACTCGGCCAAAAAGCCATGCCCTACCATTTTCCAAAACGCAACCGCATTGTTGCGGGCTTATCACACGGGGTGGTTGTCGTCGAAGCTGCGCTACAAAGCGGCTCGCTCATCACAGCCAGGCTCGCTTCCGAACTGGGGCGCGAAGTCTTTGCCATCCCCGGCTCTATTCACTCGCCGCTGTCAAAAGGCTGTCATGCCCTGATCCGCCAAGGCGCAAAGCTGGTGGAATCGGGCGAACATATCCTTGAAGAGTTAAAACCCTCGGCCCACAACGGATCCACCACGACTCAAACACGCACAAAAACCAAAGCGCAACACCGGGGTAATAGGAAGAAAGCGCCGAACAATCAGACGCCGAAGGAACAGGGAAGTCTGATCGCGCCCTTGTTCGAAACAGCCACCCATCAGAAAGATATTGATGCGGTGCTGGAAGCCATGGGTTACGACCCGATTTCGTTCGACTTATTGCAACAACGTTGTCGAATCGCCGTTTCACTCCTTAGTCAAACCCTTTCCGTACTGGAGCTACAGGGGCACGTTGCACGCCTGCCCAGCGGGCAATATCAACGGCAACCGGCCTGACTGCGTTTCTTCGACGCGCTATGATTAGGTTTTAACATTCATTCAGAACAAACCATGCTGCCTCGTAATCGCCCAACCGCTGAAGAGCACGCGGCACTGATCCAGGAACTTCAACCCTTGCCAATCGAAGGCACCTCGTGGCCAGGCTGGATCAAAATTGCATCCTGGCTTATGTTGATTGTGATTGGTATCCAGTTTATTAGTACGGCCAAAAGCCCTGCCGGCCAGAACGTTAATCCTTATATCGCAGCCAGCGTTACGCTGTGTTATGCGGCACTTATTGTCATGGCGCGCTACATGACCACTTCACGTACCCGTATTACTGAAGAGGGTATCGAACAAAGCTGGATTACGCGCCGCGTCGTGAAATGGGAAGAAATTCAATTCGCAAAATTCATTCCCCTTATTTCATCCAAAAAGCTCATGTGCTTCACCGGACGTGGCCGCCCGTTTATCTTTCAGGGTGGCACCAAGGAATTACAGATCGCGTTCGCTCGAATCGCCCTGGTGTACAAGCGACAATAATTTTCGCAATCGCGTACAACCGGCCCAAAGCGATTACCGAATTGGCAACGGATACATTAACCCGCCATCAGTCCATAACGCATTCAAGCCGCGTGGAATCTTCAATGGACTATCCATGCCTACATTACGGGCATAGCTTTGTCCATAATTACCCACCTGGCGGATAATGTTATAGGCCCACTTTTCATCAAGCCCAAGGTTTGCACCGGCACCAGGCGTTACACCCAGCAGACGCTGTATACGCGGATTTGTGCTGCTTAAATGCGCCTCTACGTTGTCTGAAGTTACGCCTAATTCTTCAGCATTCAGCATCGCCATAAGCGACCATTTCACAACGTTCAACCACGTGTCATCACCCTGACGCACAAAAGGCCCCAATGGTTCTTTTGAAATTTGCTCGGGTAATACTTGGTAATCGTCCGGATTCTTAAGGCGGGAAACCCGAATGGATGCTAACCCTGCGGCATCAGTGGAAAACACATCGCAGCGGCCGGCGGCAAACGCATTCACCACCTCATTGAATTGTTCAATAACGACCGGTTTGTACGTAATGTTATTGGCCCGTGCCCAATCGGCCAACGTGTTTTCATTCGACGTGCCCGTTTGCAGGCAAATAGATGCGCCGTCCAGCGCTTTGGCGCTATTCACGCCAAAAGCTTTGGGAATCAAGAAACCCTGACCGTCGTAGAAACTGATGCCCGCGTGGATCGCACCCAAGGCAGTATCACGCTGTTGCGTAACCGAAGTATTACGCACCAAAACATCAATCTCGCCCGACTGTAAAGCCGTGAAGCGTTGTTGAGAATTAAGCGGAACAGCCTTGAATTTACTTGCATCGCCCAGCACAGCTGCTGCAATCGCCCGACACAAATCAATATCCAGACCTGCCCACTCGCCCTTGTCATTCGGCGCCGAAAAGCCGGCAAAGCCGGTGGTAACACCACAGTGCACGACATCGCGTTTCTTAACGACTTCAAGCGTGTCGGCCGAAGCCGTATTTACCAACAGAAACAGCAGCCCAATCAACGCGCTGCGGATGATGCATGGCAGCTTACCCAAAAAACCGTTCATTTTCTAACCCCGCTCACCAAACAATAAAGAACCAATCCGCACTTCAGTTGATCCTTCCTCAATCGCCCACTCGAAATCACCACTCATCCCCATCGACAGCCTTTGCACGGTATGGTGCCCTGCCTGAACAGCCTGATCGCGAAGCTCACGCAAAGTGCGAAAACACGACCGCACCGCAGCTTCATCGTCGGAATGAATGGCCAAGGTCATCAAACCTGCAGGTCGTAATGTTGGATAGTCCTTTAACTGTTCCAGAAAGCGCAATAATTCAGTTGGCTCCAGCCCGAACTTACTGGGCTCAGGCGACGTCTTGACCTGAATCAGAACACTTAAGGTTTTACCTAACTTAGTCAATCGTTTATCCAGCGCTTCTGCCAACGACAAACGATCAAGAGACTGCACCTCGCCCACGAGTTGCGCGGCATCTTTTGCTTTATTGGTTTGCAGATGCCCAATCAGAACCCATTCAATAGACAGATCTTCGAGCAACGGCGCTTTATCGCGAACCTCCTGTACACGATTCTCACCAAATCGATGCAGCCCCGCTGCGACGGCTTCGCGAACGATAGGGGCATCAAAAGTTTTACTCACCGGCAATAAAACGATTTCAGAAGGATTCCGCCCGCAACGTTGGCAAGCAGCGTTAATACGAGCCTGAATGCTGGAAAGACGTTCCTGAAAGGAGAAAGGCATAAATCAACTTACGATTGATACAGACCTTACGATTGTAGTGCATGCCGGTTGAGCACCGTTAAACGCTGGCCGTATCAAATCGGCTGGTCCATTCCAACTGCAATTGACTTTCGAACGCACGCGTTTCGCCGGTGAAAGGATCCTGAAACTGAATACGTCGCGCCAACAATTGCAAAGGCTTGCTGTAATCATGGTATGCGGGCTGTGGGGCCAGCGCAGGATAAAAAAGGTCGTTCACTATAGGAATACCCAAACCGGCCATATGCACACGCAGTTGATGTTTTCTGCCTGTGTGAGGCAAGAGACGATACCAACCTAGTGTGCCTTTCCTCTCAATTAACTCTACGCGGGTCTCACTGTTGGGCTCCCCCTCAACCTCATCCATCGTAAAGTGCCAGCTCCTTGTTTCCAGCCGACTACGCCGGATTAAAGGGAAAGAGAGCTGATCGCTGTAGCCCGCAACGGCTTCATATACTTTGCTGACCTCACGATTCTGAAAAAGCTGCTGGTAGGCGCCACGGCACGCCGGATCAATGCACAACATCATCACGCCGGCGGTTTCCCGATCGAGGCGATGCAAAGGACTTAAATCGGGCAAGGCCAACTCATGCCGTAAACGCGTGAGCGCCGTTTCCCGTAAGTAGCGACCGCCCGGAATACTGGCCAGAAAATGCGGCTTATCTATAACCAGCAATTTTTCATCACGGTGCAAAACCTGTAACTGAAAAGGAACAGGGGTTTCCGGAGGAACATCACGGTAATACCAAAGCCAGCGACGGGGTTGATAAGGCGCATCAGCCGTTTGTCGCTTCCCCTGCTCATCGACAATCTCACCCCGAATCAAGCGCTCATAGATAACTTTTGGATCGGTGTACTGAAACCGCTGCACCAAAAAATCGTACAAGGTGGGCCAAGGCCCCGGTTGCAGATACACCCTGCTGGGCGCCACGCCGTTTTTCACGGGCAAAGGCGCCGAAGCCATCAATTTCGCGCTTTTAGAACTCATAATCTGGTTATGTATCGTACTGTTGCAAGGGCACAACCTATATCCGGCCCTAACCCTTTTAATACAGAAAAATGACGAAAAACAATTTAAAAACCTTTTAACGGATGATAACGTGAACCAACGTCAGGAGCCTGCGCTCGTGCGTCCCCATTCATACACACCGTATCCACCAGGAGCATCCCGACATGAAAAACCTGCTACGCATAACAGCATTGCTCGGTATCTTTGTCTCGCCCGCGGTATTTGCACAGGCTCAGAATTTTGAAGGGTTCAATGCACAAATATCAACAGGCTACCAACACAACAGCATTGATCTATCCGGCGTAATAGAGCCAGGTTTTGCCGCACAAAACCTTTCCGACGGCAAAATGCCTTTGAACTTCGGCGTGGGCTACACACACGCCATGAACGAACGCTTTACGCTTGGCGCAATGCTCGAATACAACCCCTTGAAAATGGACACAGGCAGCGGCAACATCACGTTTAATGGAACGGCTCTCCCAGGCGCTGGATATAACGGCACACTTAAAAACCAGGTGTCTATTTCAATTATCCCCGGCTACGCCTTCAATGACACCACAATGGGTTATCTTAAGCTGGGCTGGATCCAGGCCAAAGCCACCATCCACCCAGAAGGCGATCCTTCAATCAGCGAAACGGCCAATGGCGTGTTGCTCGGTATCGGGGGCCGCCACTTATTCAACAAAAATGTATATGGGTTCGCAGAGGCCACTTACGCCTCATACGGAAGTGTGACAGCAGGCGCCAACGACTCCACCGACCCCGACGACACCTTCAAAATGAAGCCAAGTTCATATAGTTTTCTGGTCGGTGTGGGCGCAAGATTCTAACTTCAAATAGCCTTTATAGGTCCTCGCTAGAGGACTCTGGGCACAGCGTGCCGTTTTCGTTCTTCCAAAGTAAAACGCCCCAACATGTTTTGATGTTGGGGCGTTTTGGTATAAGAGCCTGACGATGACCTACTTTCACAGATGTACATCCACTATCATCGGCGC
>NZ_NQOU01000020.1 GCF_003576595.1 Neopusillimonas maritima
CGTTAGAACAAGCAGTGTATGACCGACGTCCCAGCGAATCGGATGGCTTGATCCACCATTCAGATCGCGGAGTTCAACCCGAGTTCAAGGAGTCGTTGCAACACCGGTTTTTTGAGCCTTCGATAATAGATCGGCGAGTGCTTCCGCAGGCGTTTTCCAGCCCAAGGTTTTTCGCGGCCTACTATTCAGCGTGGCAGCCACGGCATCTAGCTCTCGGTCAGTATATCGATTTATGTCTGTGCCTTTTGGGAAATACTGCCGCAGTAATCCATTGGTATTCTCATTGGTGCCGCGTTGCCAAGGGCTTCGTGGGTCGCAGAAGTAGATGGCTAACCCCGTCTCGATTCGCAACTGCATGTGCTGAGCCATTTCAGTCCCCTGATCCCACGTCAATGACTTGGCCAATTGCGCGGGAAGCGCAGTGATCTTGGCTGCTATGGCGTTACGCACCGCTTCTGCACCATGGCCCGCTGTAGCGGAGCCATGCTTGAGCCGAGCCCCTGGCTCATGGCATGCCATTGGCGGCAGGTGCAGTAGCAGCGTGAATCGGGATGAACGTTCAACCAGCGTACCTATTGCCGAACTGTTTAGTCCAATAATCAAATCTCCTTCCCAGTGACCGGGTACAGCGCGATCAGCCGCTTCGGCCGGTCGCTCGCTAATCATCACGTCAGGGGTAATGAATGACTTGCCTCGTTGTTGAGATCTGGCGCGTGGAACCCGTAATGCTCTGCCAGTGCGTAGGCAAGCTGACAACTCTCGTCGTAGAGCCCCACGCCCCTGAATGTACAGCGCTTGGTAAATGGCTTCGTGAGATATCCGCATAGAGGCATCGTCCGGAAAATCGATGGGTAGCCGACGGCTGATTTGCTCTGGACTCCAGCAACTGCCCCAGCGTCGATCTGCACGCGGGCCGTGACGGCGCCCCTTCCATGGCACCGTTGGTCCTGAGATCGACTTGCCATGAGCGTCGAGAACCATGCCGGCGAGCCGCTCCTGTACATAGGCCCTTAACGCGGCGTTCTGTGCAAGTCTGGCTGGCTTTGGACGTTGCGCTGCTCTATCAGCCTTCCACTGTGCCACTGTCGCCCGGTACTGCAGCGTACCACCGCGCGTCGCTGCGTTGCGCCGCAACTCACGTGAAATCGTTGATGGCGAGCGCCCTAAGCGTCGGGCAATCTCCCGTAGGCTTTGTTGCTGAGCGCGCATTAAGCCAATTTCTTCACGCTCAGAAAAAGACAGATAGCGCCCTGAAGGAGACTTCAGGCTCATTGGTGGCAGTCCTCCTGCTTCTCGGAACCAGCGTGGCCCTACAGGTTGTGAAACGCCACTCGCTTGGGCCGCCTCCTCGCTTGAGAGCCCTGCTGCGATGTATTTCCAAAACGTCCGCTTTGTGGGTCGCTGATTAACTCCTGGGCGTCCCGGCGAATACATCGGCGCGCGTCCGGTTTGCCCAGTTACCCAACCTTTAGGTCGTCCCATATAACACCTCTTTTCCTGAGATGTTGCAACGACCACTTGAATCCACCCAATATGTATCAATTCGGTATACAGAGCGTCTGGGTCAAGCTGGCATCAATCCTTCGGTGGGCAATACGGGAAGTGC
>NZ_NQOU01000021.1 GCF_003576595.1 Neopusillimonas maritima
GCAGTGGCACTGTTGCCCGCTGCATCCGTGGTCGTCACAGACACATCAACTGTTGTATCAGCAGCCAAGTCGGAACCGGCCACATCTACCGACCAGGCACCATCGGCCACCTGGGTCGTGTAGGTCTGACCATTGACGGTCACGGTGACGGTATCACCATCCTGAACGTCACCACCGACGCTACCGGAGACAGTGACATCACCACCAGACTCAGCGGCGTTGATAACGTTGTCCTCTGTAATATCGTTAACCGTGATCGAAGCATCAATCTCAGTATCGACGGTATAACCCTGAGAAGTGGACGCACTGGTGCTGTTGCCTGCGGCATCCGTTGTGGTCACCGAGGCAGATACGTTGGAATTAGTTGCCAGAACCGAACCCGGTACCGAAACGGACCACGTGCCGCCAGAAACGGTCGCTTCGTAACTGTTCTCACCCACAGTCACAGTAACCGTGTCGCCGTCCTGGACATCACCACCAACCGTACCGGTCAGGGTCACATCACCCTCAGCTTCCGCTGCGTTGATGACATCATCACCGGCAATCGTGTCGATGCCGATCGTCGCAGAGACATCAGTGTCCACACTGTAAGTATGTTCGGCTGTCGCAGTGGCACTGTTACCTGCCGCATCGGTCGTCGTGACCGAGACGTTAATGGCACTATCTGCTGCCAGATCTGCACCGGCTACATCCACCGACCAGGCGCCATCAGCCACCTGCGTCGTGTAAGTCTGACCATTGACGGTCACGGTGACCGTGTCACCATCCTGAACGTCACCGCCGACGCTACCAGAGACAGTAACGTCACCACCAGACTCAGCCGCATTGATGACATTATCGGATGTGATGTCGTTAACCGTGATCGAGGCATCAATCTCGGTATCGACGGTATAACCCTGAGAAGTGGACGCACTGGTGCTGTTGCCGGCGGCATCCGTTGTAGAGACAGAGGCACTGACGGTGCTGTTCTCAGCAAGAACTGAGCCCGGCACCGAGACAGACCACGTGCCGCCAGAAACGGTCGCTTCGTAGCTGTTCTCACCCACGGTGATCGTTACCGTGTCGCCGTCCTGAACATCACCACCAACGGTACCCGTCAAGGTCACATCACCTTCAGCTTCAGCCGCGTTGATCACATCATCGCCCGCAATCGTGTCAATCGCGATCGTGGCAGATACTTCCGTATCTACGCTGTAGGTGTGCTCAGCCGTGGCGGTTGCCGTATTACCAGCCGCATCGGTCGTCGTGACCGACACATCGATAGAGGTATCAGCAGCCAAGTCGGAGCCGGCCACATCCACCGACCAGGTACCATCAGCCACCTGCGTCGTGTAAGTCTGACCATTTACTGTGATCGTGACTGTGTCACCGTCTTGAACGTCACCACCTACAGAACCACCAACCGTTACATCACCACCAGACTCGGCCGCATTGATGACGTTATCGGATGTGATGTCATCAACCGTGATCGACGCATCGACCTCGGTATCAACCGTGTAGCCCTGAGAAGTGGACGCACTCGTGCTGTTGCCAGCAGCATCGGTTGTCGTCACCGAAGCACTAACGTTACTGTTCTC
>NZ_NQOU01000022.1 GCF_003576595.1 Neopusillimonas maritima
GTCGTCAATGCGGCTGAGTCTGGTGGTGATGTGACCGTCTCAGGCAGCGTCGGCGGTGATGTTCAGGACGGTGACACTGTCACCGTGACCGTAAACGGTCAGACTTACACAACGCAGGTTGCTGATGGTGCCTGGTCGGTGGATGTGGCGGGTTCCGACTTGGCTGCGGACACGACAGTCGATGTGTCTGTGACAACGACTGATGCGGCTGGCAACAGTGCCACTGCGACGGCTGAGCACACATACAGTGTGGACACTGAGGTCTCTGCGACGATCGGCATCGACACGATTGCTGGCGATGATGTGATTAACGCGGCTGAAGCCGAAGGTGATGTGGCCCTGACCGGTACGGTGGGTGGTGATGTGCAGGACGGCGACACGGTAACGATCACCGTAGGTGAGAACAGCTACGAAGCGACGGTCTCTGGCGGCACGTGGTCTGTCTCGGTCCCTGGCTCAGTTCTTGCTGCTAACAGCAACGTATCTGCTTCGGTGACCACGACGGATGCCGCTGGCAATACAGCGAACGCCTCTACCTCGCAAGGTTACACAGTTGATACCGAGATTGATGCGTCGATCACAGTCAACGATATTACTTCTGATAACGTCGTCAACGCCGCTGAGTCCGGCGGTGATGTGACCGTCTCCGGTTCTGTAGGTGGTGACGTTCAGGACGGTGATACGGTCACGGTGTCCGTCAATGGTCAGACCTACACAACCCAGGTAGCCGATGGTGCCTGGTCGGTGGATGTAGCCGGTGCAGATCTGGCTGCTGACACGACAGTTGATGTGTCGGTCACGACGACCGATGCGGCTGGCAACAGTGCTACTGCGACGGCTGAACACACTTACAGTGTAGATACGGAAGTCTCTGCGACGATCGCGATCGACACGATTGCTGGCGATGATGTGATCAACGCAGCTGAAGCTGAGGGTGATGTCACGCTAACCGGTACGGTTGGTGGAGATGTCCAGGACGGTGACACGGTAACGATCACCGTAGGTGAGAACAGCTACGAAGCGACCGTCGCCAGCGGCACGTGGTCTGTCTCTGTCCCTGGCTCAGTTCTCGCTGAGAACAGCAACGTATCTGTTTCGGTGACCACAACCGATGCTGCAGGCAATACAGCGAACGCCTCGACCTCGCAGGGTTACACGGTTGATACTGAGATCGATGCGTCGATCACAGTCAACGACATCACATCCGATAACGTCGTCAATGCTGCTGAGTCTGGTGGTGACGTTACTGTCTCTGGTAGCGTCGGCGGTGACGTTCAGGATGGTGACACGGTCACCGTGACCGTAAACGGTCAGACTTACACAACGCAGGTTGCTGATGGTGCCTGGTCGGTGGATGTGGCGGGTTCCGACTTGGCTGCGGACACGACAGTCGATGTGTC
>NZ_NQOU01000023.1 GCF_003576595.1 Neopusillimonas maritima
ACCTACACGAAAGACACAAACAACGACGCAGCCACTTCCGACAACCTGTTCGCCGCATTGGCAGACGGCGATACCGTGGCTTACACAGGCACAGATACAGGTTATGGCGTAGCTGCAACAGCAAACTACACCTACGACGCCGACACTGACAGCTTCTCGTTTGATGCTGCAGACGCCGGCGCTGCTGCCGTAGCCACCGCACTTACGCCTGCAACAGGCGGCACAACAGAAGCTACTGTCACCATTGGTGGCTCCAGCCAAGACGTTCTAATCGACAGCAATGGCAATTTCACCGCCGCTGACGATGGTGCAGTGCTTTATCTCGATGCCACTGGCAACCTGACCAAGAACAACGCTGGAACTGACCCTGCCGCTACTGCAACCAACGTTGCAGCTGCCTTGGCTGGCGCCGGCGGTGCCGGCGACACCATTACTGTAGGCAACACAACTTACACAGGCGATGGTGCAGCAATCGACGTAACAGGCGCATCAATCAGCAAAGATGGTTTGCAAAACCTGGCTGACGCTGCTAACGGCGCGACTGCATACTCTGTTACCTTGGGTGCAGACACATACGACGTTGAAATCGGCGGTGCTGTTGAAGACGCAACCAACGCTGTAATGTACACAGATGCTGACGGTGCTTTGACAACCGACACGACTACAACCACCACTTACTTTGCACAAGAAAGCGGTGTGGTTACTGACGACGCAGGTGCTCAGGTTTACGTTGACGGAGACGGTGAGTTCACCCTGGATTCCACAACAACCGGGGCCCGCACCGACAACCCACTCGACGTGCTCGACGCCGCGCTGGCTCAAGTTGACTCGCTTCGTTCCGATCTGGGTGCCATCCAGAACCGTTTCGAATCGGCCATCACCAACTTGCAGACCACGTCCAACAACCTGTCAGCCGCTCAGTCGCGTATTCAAGACGCCGACTACTCGGTTGAGGTGGCCAACATGACTCGTGCCCAGATCCTGCAACAAGCAGGTACCTCGGTACTGGCTCAGGCCAACCAGATTCCTCAGGGCGTACTCTCGCTCCTGCGTTAATCTGAAACCGGCAAACTGATGCGTACTTGGCAATAAAGTACTCGTCAGAAAAAGCCCGACTTAATCTCCTCCAAAAGGTTAAGTCGGGCAGCGCGATACAACGGCAGTACAAACAACACCAAAATTAGGCAAACCGTTGGACGACTGCCCTGGCAGAAACCCAACAAGCCGGGGGTTCCGTTATGTCAGTAATTAACACCAACTACCTTTCTCTGGTTGCCCAAAACAACCTGCAGAAATCGCAGTCTGCCTTAGGCAC
>NZ_NQOU01000024.1 GCF_003576595.1 Neopusillimonas maritima
TTACTTAAGAATTTTAGCGACGACGCCGGCGCCCACGGTACGACCACCTTCGCGAATCGCAAAGCGCAGACCTTCTTCCATCGCAATCGGGGCAATCAGCTTGACCGTCATGGCCACGTTATCACCGGGCAACACCATTTCCTTGTCGGCCGGCAGATCAATCGTACCCGTTACGTCGGTCGTACGGAAGTAGAACTGAGGACGATACCCGTTAAAGAACGGCGTATGACGGCCACCCTCTTCCTTGGACAGAATGTACACCTCGGCTGTAAAGTCGGTGTGCGGGTTGATCGAGCCGGGCTTGGCCAGCACCTGACCACGCTCAACGTCTTCACGCTTGGTGCCACGCAGCAAAATACCCACGTTATCACCGGCCTGACCCTGGTCAAGCAGCTTGCGGAACATTTCCACGCCCGTGCAAGTGGTCTTGACCGTGTCTTTGATACCCACGATTTCGATCTCTTCACCGACCTTGACCACACCGCGCTCGATACGGCCCGTTACCACCGTGCCACGACCCGAGATCGAGAACACGTCTTCCACAGGCATCAGGAACGAGCCATCCACCGCACGCTCTGGCGTGGGAATGTAAGTGTCCAGTGCTTCGGCCAGTGCCATAATGGCTTGCTTGCCCAAAGGACCTTCGTCGCCTTCCAGCGCTTTGAGTGCCGAACCCTTGATGATCGGGGTGTCGTCGCCGGGGAAGTCGTAGTTGGACAGCAGCTCGCGCACTTCCATTTCCACCAGCTCAAGCAGTTCCTCGTCATCCACCATGTCGGCCTTGTTCAGGAACACGATGATGTAAGGCACGCCCACCTGGCGGCTCAGCAGAATGTGCTCACGCGTTTGGGGCATGGGGCCGTCGGCGGCCGATACCACCAGAATCGCGCCGTCCATCTGCGCCGCACCGGTAATCATGTTCTTCACATAGTCGGCGTGGCCCGGGCAATCAACGTGTGCGTAGTGGCGGGTGGCCGTTTCGTACTCAACGTGCGAAGTGTTAATCGTAATACCGCGTGCCTTCTCTTCAGGAGCCGCGTCAATCTGGTCGTAACCACGCGCCTCGCCACCGAAGGACGTTGACAGCACCGTGGTCAGCGCCGCGGTGAGTGTCGTTTTGCCGTGGTCAACGTGGCCAATCGTGCCCACGTTTACGTGCGGTTTGGTCCGCTCAAATTTTCCTTTTGCCATG
>NZ_NQOU01000025.1 GCF_003576595.1 Neopusillimonas maritima
TCCCTACTCATTCCTCATCAACGGATATGGTAGATATACGAATCGCACATCCAATGAGACCACTCCAACGCCATTGGCCACGTTTCACGTAAAAACTGGGTCATCCTATCGTTTCCGCGTAATTGATGCTGGCAGTATGGTCTGTCCTCACCTGATTCAAATCGAGGATCACAGTATGACTATCGTTTCAACAGACGGTAGCGACATTGTTCCGACAAACGTCGATGCACTAACAATGTTGCCCGGACAGCGAGTAGACTTCGTCCTTAACGCTACTAAAACCAGCAAATCATACTGGATTCATATTACGGGATTACCTCCCTGTGCTGGTGTTCCAATATTTACCGATCAGGTAGGCGTGCTGTCGTACGATACAAACTCTTCAGACATTGGAATTTATCCTGATTCTGAGGCACCAACGATGACCAATCCTCTACCATATACTTCTGTATTAAATCATCCAGAATGTAATGGGACTGCCAATAACCTTTGTGATGCCGATCTAAGAAGTCTTAACGACCCAAAGACAGGCGTCACCGCTAAATCGATTGTGAACTCGCGTAATGTTTACCAAGTGAATCTCAACTTTAGTCTGTACGAATGGACACCAGAACAGTTGCACGGAAGTGCATCGTTTCCTGACACGAAATACTATTCGTTTCATCAACTGGACAGAAGGACGTTACACAGTGGTGCCATTAACAACATAAGTTTCATATTTCCCGAAGAGGTATCGATGATGAACAGAAATAAGAACATATCAAATTCCTGTACACCATCTTTCATGACATCAAATTGTCTTGATAGTGAAATCTGCGAATGTGTTCATATAGTTAATCTTCCACAACGAAGCGTCGTTGAAATTATATTTAGGGACCTCTCGAATAACCCGGCTGTAGCTCATCCGTTTCATTTGCACGGATATAAATTCTATGTGATGGAAATGGTGGGGCAGAACGAAACTCTGAAGATGACTAACGTGCCAAGTGCAAATGGAATCCCGGCATTAAGGGATACTGTAATGATTAAGAGGGGTGGTGCTACTCGCGTTCGTTTTTACACTAACAATCCTGGGGATTGGTTTCTTCATTGCCATTTCTCGTGGCACGTGGAAACTGGAAGGGCTGCCATTATGATAGTCAAG
>NZ_NQOU01000026.1 GCF_003576595.1 Neopusillimonas maritima
TTGCGAGCCGGCGATTCGGAAACGCTTGATTTGATTACCGCCGGCCTGGAAAGCTGGAGCGATATCGAAATTAATATCCATGGTGAGCGCATTCGAATCGACGGCATTGGGTTTACGGGCATTGCCAGGCTAACGCTGTTGAACATTCTTCGCGAACAGGCGTTGTCGGTGGGGGCAAAACTTATTAACAGTCATGTGGTTAAAGACCTTGCCGAGCTCGATGATGCCGATCTGGTGATTGGCGCAGACGGTGTTAATTCATTGGTTCGTAAAACCCATGAAGCCGAATTCGGCACCGAGATCAAACTGCTTGAAAATCGTTTCGCCTGGTTTGGCGCCACCCGGCCTTTTGATGCGCTCACGCAAACGTTCAAACAACATGATGGCGGTTTTTTCAACGCGCACCACTATCGCTACACGCCCGACATGAGTACCTTCCTGGTGGAGGTTGATGCGCAGACATTCCAGAAGGCGGGCCTTGAAGATATGTCGGAAGAGCAATCACGTGTGTATTGCGAGAATGTCTTTGCAGATACGCTGGCCGGTGCCAAATTAATTACGAACAAGTCGTTGTGGCGTCGCTTTCCTGTTGTCAGTAACAAGAACTGGACGGTGGGTCATCGGGTGCTGTTGGGCGATGCGTTAAGAACCGCTCATTTTTCTATCGGTTCGGGTACACGTTTGGCGCTGGAAGATGTACAGGCGTTATCGCAGGCACTGTGTGCGCATCCCGATAATGTGGCCGATGCGCTGGCGGCGTACGAAACGCAACGACGCCCCATTGTTGATAAGCTGGCGAGCGCAGCCACGCGCAGCGCAACGTGGTACGACAACTTCCCCACCCATATGCAGTTGCCGGCATGGGAGTTTGCGATGAACTACATCAGCCGTTCGGGGCGCATCGACCACGAGCGGTTAAGAGCGATGTCGCCTAAGTTTGTGGCGGGGTATGAGGCGTGGAAGGCCACTGCAGCGTCATAAATCCATCTTCAGCAACGCGTTTTTCAGTAAATCGAATCGGTAAGGTGAGTGTTAATGTCGAACCCTGTCGTATGGCAGCCTGATGTGCAGCAAGTGCAAACATGTCAGTTGTCTCGTTTTATGCAGTTTGTTTCACAAAC
>NZ_NQOU01000002.1 GCF_003576595.1 Neopusillimonas maritima
GTAGCGCTGTTGCCAGCTGCATCGGTCGTTGTGACCGAGACGTTAATGGCACTATCTGCTGCCAGATCAGCACCGGCTACATCCACCGACCAGGAATCATCGGCCACCTGCGTCGTGTAGGTCTGACCATTGACGGTCACGGTGACCGTGTCACCGTCCTGAACGTCACCGCCGACGCTACCGGAAACGGTCACATCTGTATCTGCTTCCGCAGCATTGACGATGTTGTCTGCCGTAATGTCATCCACCGTGATCGACGCATCGATCTCGGTGTCAACGGTGTAACCCTGCGAGGTCGAGGCGTTCGCTGTATTGCCTGCGGCATCCGTTGTGGAGACAGATGCACTCACATTGCTGTTATTGGCAAGAACTGAGCCAGGAACAGAGACGGACCACGTGCCGCCGGAGACGGTCGCTTCGTAGCTGTTCTCACCCACAGTCACCGTGACCGTATCGCCGTCCTGGACATCACCACCGACACTGCCGGAGACAGTGACGTCACCGCCAGACTCAGCCGCATTGATGACATTATCGGATGTGATGTCATTAACAGTAATCGACGCATCGATCTCGGTATCAACTGTGTAGCCCTGAGTGCTGGACGCACTGGTACTGTTGCCGGCAACATCCGTTGTAGTCACCGAGGCAGATACGTTGGAATTCGCTGCCAAAACCGAACCCGGCACCGACACAGACCACGTACCACCAGAAACCGTGGCCTCGTAGCTGTTCTCACCCACAGTCACAGTAACCGTATCACCGTCCTTAACGTCTCCGCCAACCGTACCGGCAAGAACAACACTCCCCACAGACTCAACGGCACTAATTATGTTGTCGCCTGTGATTGGATCAATTTCAACCGATGCACTAACCCCAGTATCAACAACATAATTTTGCGATGAAGATGCGGTAGCCGAATTGCCTGCGGCATCCGTCGCGGTGACGCGAGCCGAAATCGCTGTGTTGCCGGCCAAGACAGAACCGGGTACCGAGACGCTCCAAGAAACCCCGTTAGCAGCAACCGTCGCGGTATACGTGGCGGAGCCGATAGTGATTGTGACAACATCCCCGGCACGCACGTCACCACCAACGCGCCCACTTAACGTGACTGCCTGACCTGACTCAAGACTATTAACAATGTTGTCAGCCGTAACCGGGTTAATTGTTACGCTTGCGGAAATGTCCGTATCAACCAAATACGGACGCGACGTAGTACCAGTAGCCGAAAGGCCGGCAATATTGGTGGTGGTAAGGGAAGCACTAATCGACCCGGCGCTCAGCAGATCTGCGCCTGGAACCTCGATAGACCATGTTGCACCGTTGGCCCCAACTGCAGTGGTGTATGTTTTTCCGCCAATCGACAAAGTAATCGTGTCGCCCGGGCTAACCGTACCGCCCACCGCGCCGAACACGCGAACCGTACCACGCGCTTCTGCGGCATTAATAATGTTGTCTGATGCAATATTGGCGATCGCAATATTGGCAATGGGAGGCGGCGCAGGTGGCCCGGCTGGCGGATCAAATGGGCGGCCACGATCGGCATCTTCACGCCCAGTGGCGCCGCCCTGACCCTGAGTCGTCTCAAGCTCCGGCCCAGTTAAAGTTTGTACCAGCGGATCTACTTCCCGCGTTACCTGAGCATTCAAAGGCAGTGTTGCTTGTTGAATACCTAAAATACGCACCAGATTCTCAACCGAATCTACGTTGGCTACATCACTGGTTTCACTTTGATCAATGGAAAACGCACGCTCGTTGTTTTGGATAACGGCAGCCGTAGGCGCCAAGGCAGAAAATGGATCCTGCCCCGCCTCCAGGGCTTGAGCCAAACCGGCGACATCGGGATTCGAAGGCACACTGGCTTCACTTGGATCCACATCTGGAATATCAAGGCTGGGTTCAACCGCAAAGACCTGGTTCGACCCAACAACCACCAACGGGTTGTTCTCCATGGTCAGCTCAACGCTGCTCACGTCACCTGTAACAATTTCCGCATCCAGCGGAATCTGATCGCCCAGTTTCACCGCAACGAGGGAGCCATCCGCAGAACGGACCCATGCCTCGCCGGTTACTTCAACAACGGTTGCAAATCCAGTAGCCATAATGTTTTCCAGTATTCGATCACGCGCAGACTGCGCCTACGCTATTTGGGTTAGTACGATCGTAGGAAAACTGGGGTAAATTGCCTATTGGCGCCGACGACAGGTTAGCCGGCTTTTTTTGTGATTAATTCTTCAAACCCTGTACCCAGCGCCGATAAACACTTCGCAAAACCTCCGTTAAACCCGCCGTTCTTTCCGAAATGTTACTGAACATTTCATTTTCTGAGCTAACAGACGGATTGCCTACCTCACGCTCACGTTTCAGGAATGCGCCATTTTTAGCCACATAAGCCTCAACCAATGCCGGTGTCATCTCAAAATGCGACTGCATGCCAATATGCAAATCGTTCACCACGAAAGCCTGATTTTCACAGGTGTGGTTCGTCGCAATACGGACAGCGCCGGGTGGAAGCGAGAAGGTATCGCTATGCCATTGAAACGTAAGTAATTCTTCTCCGGGTTTACGCTGCCACCACGCATCAGAAAACAAACAATTTTCCGTTTGAATAGATTGCCAGCCAATCTCGGCGCGGTGATTTTTCTCAACTTTAGCACCTAAGGCCACCGCCAAAATCTGGCTGCCCAAACAGTGGCCCGCTACCGGCATGCCCAACTCGTTCGCCCGACGAATCAGTTCAATTTCCTGATTAATCCATGGGAATGGGTCATAAACACCCATATATCCTCCCATAAGAACCAACCCGGAAAACACCTCGGGGTTTTCTGGAACGGGCTCGCCCTGGTCGACATGGATCACTTGAGTTCGAACGCCCAGGTCGTGCAGAATGGGCACAACCGTGCCCGGCGTGCCAACTTCGGTATGCTGAAAAACGGCAACAAGTTTCATGTAAACAAGTTCAATATTGGCTCTATCTCTGCCGAAAAGCTTAACACTTGTTGATCCGCATACTTGCGCCCAACGATCTGCAATCCAATCGGCAGCCCTTCAGACGAAGTTCCAACCGGCATACTGATACCGGGTTGATGAGACATATTGAATGGGAAGGCAAAGCTGTTGCCTGCAAACCAATTCAGGTCTGTTTGCGTGCAAGCCGACGCATCAGGCAATTGGGGTGCCGGAGCTGACGTCGTGGGCGTTAACAAAATATCCACTTCCCCGAACACGGCATTCAAACGATTATGAAAATCGCGTAGTGCAGTACGACCTGCCGACACCGAAGCAGTATCAATCGCCGCCCCTTCATCGTAAACACGAAGAAGCGCTGAATCCAGCAACTGGCGCTTCTCGTCGGGCCAGGATTGAAAAGACTCGAAAATCCGGGCGACCCAAACGGCCCAAATCGAGTGCGCAAACCCTTCCGTTTTCAAATTCACGCGCTCAAGCCAATAGCCCTGTTCGCTTAGTTTTTCGCGCACTTCCTGAAATCGCTGATCGACGGAAGCATCGATGACATCATCGGCGTCAATTCGATCGCACCAGCCTATTTTCAGATACTTGCCTGGCCGGCTTTCAAAACTGCGCTGAAACAAGGAACAGGGATCTGAATAGTGGCCCTTCGACAGGGATGCAAAAGCCACCTGCGCATCGGCAACCGTTCGGGTAATGACTCCCTGATGCGCAAAATCGGCGAAGGCGCTCAAGGGAGGAGATGGAATCGCGCCATACGTTGGCTTGAATCCGACCACGCCGCAAAGTGCGGCAGGAATCCGAACCGACCCCCCGGCATCGCTGCCCAGTGCCAACGGCCCCCACCCTTTTGCCACGTGAGCTGCCGCACCACTACTGGAACCACCGGCCGAATGAAGCGGGTTGACGGGATTACGCGTGACACCGGTATGAGGATTACTGGACATAATGGTCCAGCCAAATTCGGTTGAGGTTGTTTTACCGAAAATAACGGCTCCGGCAGCACGTAACGCCGCGACAGACGGTGCATCCTGAGCCGGGAGCGGGTCATGCTCGGTAGCGCGGGATCCACGCCGGTTAGGCCAACCTCTAACCGCAATCATGTCTTTAACAGAGACAGGAATACCGTCAAGCGGGCCGATCGGCGTGCCATTCGCAAAACGTTGCTCAGACGCCCGAGCCTGCTCCAGCGCCACCTCGCGATCGATCAATACAAAAGCGTTAATGTCTTGCTTATCAGCCTCAATTTCATCAAGCAACGTTTCCAGCACCGTAACCGGCGACAGTTCCCGACGGGAAAACGCCTGATGCAACTGATCTATATTCATACTCACGCCATTAATATTAAAAAAGATCGAAATACTCGCGATGCTCCCATTCGGTTACATCCAAATTAAAGCGGGCGATTTCGGCCTCTTTAATGAAGCAATAGTAATCAACAAAAACACGCCCCATCTTTTCAACCAAATAGGAATCCTCGCGCAAGCTGTCGATTGCTTCCTGCAAAGAACGCGGCAAAGGTTCGGCCTGGGTTTCATAAGGTACATCCACCGATGGCCCGGGGTCGATCTGGTTCTGCATACCGTGCAACCCGGCAAACAATTGCGACGCCATATATAAATAAGGATTTGCAGTCGGCTCACCCATACGATTTTCAATACGTGACGCAGCCAGCCCCTTTCCGCCCAAAATTCGCAACATGGCAGCCCGGTTATCGCGCGCCCAAACAGCACGGTCGGGGGCCAGGGAAAAGGGCCGGTAGCGCCTATAGCCGTTAATGGTTGGGCAGGCAAAGGCCGCGCTGGCGCGGGCATGCTGCTTCAGGCCGCCCAAATAATGCATCCCCATATCGCTCAATTCCTGCCCATCTTCTTGCGGCATGAAAAGATTCTGCCCGTCGCTGCGACGGCGTAGCGACTGATGCAAATGCCAGCCACTGGACATCACATTGGGGATCTTGGGCCTACACATAAACGTGGCGTGATAACCGTTGCGCCAGCATATTTGCTTGATCGCGCTACGCAAAAACACCATTAAATCGGCCGGCGCCATCCCCACTGTGGGACTGAAAGTTAACTCAAACTGGCTTGGGCCGAACTCAATTTCCATGGACCGCAACGGCAAATCAGCCGCCTGAAGCTGGGATCGCAGCAATTCCATGAGGTCATCCACTCGGTCGTACCGGAGTTCAGTGAGGTATTGATACCCGTGCGTTAACAGCGAGACGTCGGGCGGGGTTCCAGGCTGCCCACCATCGGCCAGACCCAATCGTTGTCCTTCCAGCTTAAAAGCGTGAAACTCCACCTCAAGGCCTGCAACAAAATCACAGCTAAAGCCATCCAACTCTTTTAGCGCCCGCTGCATTAACTGGCGCGAAGAGATGGGCATGACCTGGCCCTCAACGGTGTAAGCGTCACACAGAACCCAGCCGGTTTTATTTGCCCACGGCAACACACGAAAGGTTTGCGGGTCGGCCACAATGGTGAAATCGGATGCGCCCTTCAAACCTTCAATTTGAAAGCCCGTGCTATTAAAAACAGGGAAAACTGTTTTATGTGATGTGTCCTTCAACAACAGCGTAGAAGTTAAATTCACACCATCCCACAACGCCTGCTTGGCCTCTTCTGCAACCAACGTTTTGCCGCGCAAAATACCGTGCTGGTCGGGAAAGACAAAGCGCACCAGATTCAGGCTCTCTGCTTCAATACGCTTAACAACGTCGTGAGCCCATTTGTGCTGGTCGGGCGACCATAAATCGTACCGCTCAACAAAGCTGGCCATTATGCATCCCCGCCAACGCGTTGCGGCAATCGCTCAGAAGCCCAGTCTGAGCCCCGGCGCCGCTCGATATCGGCCTCTTTCCAATAGGTGACCGGATCTACACCCGCTTTTTCAATACCGTCAATCGAGGGCGGCCCCGAGAACTCACCCGCCTGCGATGCGTCGATTAATAATGGTGCGTCACCACCTTTCAAGGTGCTTTCAATCGCCTTAACCAACATACGACGATAAGTCACGATGCCTTTATCGCTGGTACCCAAGTGTTCGCGCGTGCGATCCTGGATACGCCCTTGAGACTCAATCGCCCACTGGTCATGCACATTAATATCGTGCCCCATCCCCGTGTACGTTTCCGACAGTTGTTCGTTTACATCGTACCCATAGTTGTTGCTGCGATTGCGACGCGATATGTAATCGGGCAGCTCGTACAACTCCAGCCGCTGCTCTCGCATACGCTTTTTATCCACCGGGCCGGTAAAACTGGTAAAAATGGCGTACCAGTAACACGTTTCATCATCAACCGGCACATGCCATTGAGAAATGGTCATCTCCGCGCTCATGGGAATAACAAACGCCTGCGGAAATACAAGATTCGTTACGCGAACATGCGTTTGGTTCTGCGGCAAGTGACGCAATGCCGTTAAGCGCATGCCGTAATTGGTTGGCTCCACCTTAATATCGGGGCGACCATATTCACGCAACACCTGGGTGATAGGCATCTCGGAGTCGGCAGATGCTCCCCGAAACTGCTTGCCATAGCTTTCCGAAGTGTCTTCGTCCTCAAAGAAACGGTGCAAATACGATGCATGCGCGGGGTCGATACCGACTTCCAAAGCCTGGAGCCAGTTGCACTCGATCAAGCCCTTGAAAGCAAACGTGTGGGTGTCCGGCGCAACAAAGCAATCGAACTCGGGAAACGCGGGCGGCTCGCCTTCACCCAAATAGGCAAAAATAATGCCGCTGCGCTCGACCACGGGATACGCGCTTTGCTGGATATGTTTGTACATGGTGCTGTTTTCAGGTTCCGCAGGCGTTTCCAGACAGGCTCCCTTTACGTTAAACAACCAACCGTGAAATGGGCAGCGCAAGCCGCCGTCTTCAACGCGGCCAAATGCCAGGTCGGCACCGCGATGCGGGCAATCGCGATCCATCAGCCCCAGTTCGCCGTTTTCGTCGCGAAACAAAACAAAATTCTGCCCCATTAAGCGCACCGGGCGCACTGGACGCTTGCCTTCTAGTTCATCGGTTAACGCAACAGGCTGCCAGTACCTGCGCAATAGCTTGCCGGCCGGCGCTTCGGACCCTACACGCGTCATGAAATCATTCTGTTCCACAGTCAACATTGCACTATTCCTTCCAACATAAAAAAGTTATTTCCATTGTATACAACAATACTCAAACAAGAAAAGCGCATTTTTTAACTTAGCCGTTAGAAATTCAATAAGTTATTTATTTTCAATGAATTAATTAAATTTAATCAAAGTCACAAAACGTTCAAATTTCACGAAATGGAATTTGTTGTATACAATGAAAACATCTTGATTTGAACAACTTAAACACCATGAGTTCACAGCAATCACGCGTTCTGGTCCAACTGCGCGGGCTAATTCTGAACGGCACGTTCGCCCCTGGCGAACGCCTGGCGGAAATCCCGCTTTCCGAGCGATTAAACACGTCACGTACGCCAATTAGGCAAGCACTGGCCACACTCGAGCACGAAGGTTTAATCGAACCCTCTCCGGGCGGCGGATATCAAATGCGGGCCTTCACCATGGAAGAAGTTGCCGACGCCATTCGCCTCAGAGGCGTGATGGAAGGATTTGCAGCGCGAACATTAGCTGAGCGTGGCGCAAGCAAATCAATCACAAAGGAACTGAAAAAGTGCCTCGACGAAGGCGATGCCGTGGTCTACAAAACCAGTATGGATTTGGACGATTACGCTCTTTACGTACGCATGAACGACCGTTTCCACCAACTCCTCGTTCAAGGGTGTGGCAATAAAGCGCTCATGCGCGTAATGGATCAACTCAACAGCCAGGCTTTCGGCGCGCCCAGTGCAACATTACCCATGCAATCGTCCATGGAAGAAGGCCAGGAATGGATGAAAATCGCCCACCACACCCACCACGCAATCGTCCAGGCAATCGAACTTGGGCAAGGTAGCCGAGCCCAGGCTTTAGGTGAAGAGCACGTGGAAATTGCGCGCCAGAACCTGCAGTTCGCCATGCAAGACCCTGAACTGGCGGTGCGTATTCTGCCGGGCATACAAATGGTAAGCGGTGTGGAATCTACGACAACGGCCGACCCGCTAAAAAAGCCGAGCCAACAATTGGGAAAGCGCGTTTCGCGTAAAAGCGAAAACACCAAAGCATGAGGTGGGGGAAGATGGCGCGCCCGACAGGAATCGAACCTGTATCGAGAGCTTCGGAAACTCTAATTCTATCCATTGAACTACGGGCGCACAGCAGCGACATTGTAGCGGTTTCACTGCTTCCCTGCATTTCCCCCATACAACCGGTATAATCGCAGTCTTAGTTAGTAGCAATTGAACCCAGTAACTATGCCCGGAAACGGGTGCAAATGAAACCGCCTCGAATTTAGGCCCAGTGCGCCTTGGTTCCCGTATAAGCAGGACTCGAGAATGAACAACACAGAAGACCATACCGAAGAAACCCACGAAGGCCCAATCAAAACGCCGAAACAACTTATTGTTACCGTCGTTCTGTCCTTTATTGTTCCCGTACTCATTATTTTCCTGCTTATTCGTTTGGTGGTGTCCAGCGACATTATTGGCGCCGGGTCCGATGCCCAAACACCGGAAGCCATTGCCATGCGCATTCAGCCTGTTGCTGGTTTTGAATTGGTCGATGCCAACGCACCCAAAGTATTCAAAACAGGGCAGCAGGTTTATGAATCCACCTGCGCCTCCTGTCATAACGCGGGCATCGCCGGGGCGCCCAAATTCGGCGACAAAGACGCCTGGGCGCCACACATCGCTCAAGGCTACGAGCAAATGCTGCAAATTGCGCTGCAAGGCAAAGGCGCCATGCCGCCCAAAGGTGGCAACCCTAATCTCGACGATTTCGAAGTAGCACGTGCTGTTGTGTATATGGCCAATGAAGCCGGCGCCTCATTCGATGAGCCCAAAGAGCCCGCCGCCGAAGGCGACGCAGCAAGCGAACAGGAAGATAGCAGCACCAGTACTCAGGCCGCCGCAGCGCAACAGCCGGCCGAACCCGCAAATGCCCAGGCGGCGACACAAGCAAAACCTGCCGAGTCAGCAGAAAGCAACAGCGACAACGCTGCTGCCGAAACCAAAACGAATAGCGAGCCGCAGCAAACTGCAGCGGCCGCCCCGGCTGAAATCGATCCGGCCGGTGAAAAGCTGTACAACACCGTTTGCCTGGCCTGCCATGCAGCAGGTGTAGCCGGCGCACCTAAGCTGGGAGACAAAGCCGCATGGGAGCCTTTGGCTGCCAAAGGCATTGATTCCCTGGTCAGCACGGTTATCTCGGGCAAAGGCGCCATGCCGCCCAAAGGTGGCGCAGTTCAAGCCTCCGACGCTGAAATCCGCGCCGCAGTGCAATTCATGGTATCCAAGTCTCAGTAAAACGATTACTTATTGCTGAAGCGAAAAGGCCGCCTCAGCGGCCAACGCATTAAAAAAGGAAGCTTCTCAGCTTCCTTTTTTATCGGCTACCACTTTTATACGGTTCCGGTTTTCGCTTCCACCGTCAGACTCATTCCTAACTGAACGCGACGCTGCAACCACAAACTGGAACGATAACGCATATCGCCGGTAACCCTTTGCATATTGCGCAGAATTTCAACAATATGCGCAGCACCCAGGCTATCACCCATGCTAAGCGGCCCGCCCTTCGGGTAACCCAACCCCAACGAAACCGCCAAATCAATATCTTTCGGTGACGCAATCGTTTGCTGGGCAATATCGCTTGCCACATTCACAATGGTGGCCACCACTCGCTGGCCAATAAAGCCGGCTGAGTCATTTATAACGGTGACAGGAGAGTCATCTGAGGCAAACAGCGCCGCGGCGGCATCACGCCACTGCGGTAACGTCGCCGCAGAACACATCACCACGCGGCGCTTGCCCTGTTCCAAACCGAAGAACGTATCCAATGCAACCGCACGCTCGGCATCCAGTTGATACTCACTCACTACACTGGCGACATCTTCACCGTATGGCGTGACAACAATCAGCGCGTCAGCAGGCGGCTTATCACTGGAAACGACAGAAACATTCAAGGTTTTCAGCAACGACAAAGCCCGCTTATGGCCGACTGAATGATAGGGGGCCACCCACACTTTCAGATCCTGGGAAAGTGAAGCTGGAGCGGATGACTCAGGCAATTGCTTTTGACCGTCTTCATAACGATAGAAGCCTGCACCGGTTTTCCGGCCCAGCATGCCTCCCGCCAGGCGAACAGCGGTGATGGGCGAGGGACGAAAACGCGGCTCATCGTAGAATTGTTGATAAATGGATTCCATCACCGGATGCGATACATCGAGCCCGGTTAAATCCATGAGCTCAAATGGGCCCATACGGAAGCCGGCTTGCTCACGCATGATGGCGTCAATTTGATCAAACTGCGCCACGCCTTCCTGGGCTGCACGCAACCCTTCAATATTCAGGCCACGCCCCGCATGATTCACAATAAATCCGGGCATATCCTTGGCACGAACGGGTGTGTGACCCATTTTCCGTGCCAGTTCCATTAAGGCATCGCCCACGGCAGGGTCAGAACGCAAGCCATCGATCACTTCCACCACTTTCATCAGTGGAACGGGATTGAAAAAGTGATACCCCACCACGCGTTCAGGGTGTTCGCAAGCCGATGCAATCGCGGTGATAGGCAGCGACGACGTATTGGATGCCAACACACATTGCGCAGAAACGATGCCCTCAAGCTGCTTGAATAGATCTTTCTTAACATCCAGCCGCTCAACGATCGCCTCTACAACCAGGTCAGCGTCGGCCATGGCTTCCAAAGAATCACAAGCGACGACGTTTGCCATGGCGGCTTTAACCTGTTCAGGCGTGAACTTTCCTTTGGCACTGAGCTTATCCCAGGTTTGCTGCAACGACGTGCACGCCGCTTCCACGGCTTGCGAGCTTACATCGAACAACTTAACCGTTAGACCTGCCTGCGCTGCAATTTGGACAATACCCTTGCCCATTGCGCCGGCGCCCACAATACCAATAGTTTTAATATCCTTCATGATTTCATGACTCCACAATAAATAAGCCTGCCCGGCACCACCCGGCAAGCACAAGATACTTTCCTTCCCCGACGCGAATCAGGTTTTCTGCAAAAGCGACTTTAAAGCGCTCAGCCTCTCTTTTGGCGAATAGTTTGCCTGCGGATCTGGTGAAGCATCGACCGGCGATGCCAAACCCATCTCGCTAATAAACCGCGAGGGCTCCCGAACCACATCTTCACGCGCCCGCCGCCGCCGTTTACACCAGCTTAACGTTAGGGTGCGCTGCGCCCGCGTAATACCCACATACATTAAACGGCGCTCTTCCTGAACCCGGGCAGCCAGCATATTTGCATCAGCCGCTAAAACCTGCTCATCGTCCTCACGCCCCATGTGCGGCAACAAGCCTTCCTCAACCCCCACTAAAAATACATGCGGGTACTCCAGCCCTTTTGAAGCGTGCAAGGTAGACAGTTTAACCGCATCGGGGTCGGCTTCGTCGTGGCGTTCCAACATACTGACCAACGCAACATGTTGCACCAGATCAATGACGGTCAGACTATCTTCCTGCGCCTTGCGTTTCAGCCAGGCTAGTAAGTCCAGCACGTTTTGCCAACGTGCCTGGGCTTGCCGCTCATCAAGGGTGTCATACAGATGACGCTCATAGCCAATCGCACTGATCAGTTCATCCAAAATTTCCGCGCTGGAGTCCGGCCCGTCTTTCTGGGCCCGTGCCTGAATACGGTTAATAAATGCACCGAATGTTTCCAATGGCTCCAACTGGCGCGGTGCCAGTTGCTCTGTCATCCCGATTTGGAAAACCGCCTCAAATAAAGAAATGCCATGCGTTGCCGCAAATTGCCCCAGGGTTTTCAAGGTCCCCTGCCCAACCCCCCGACGCGGCGTGGTGACGGCGCGAATAAACGAAGGGTCGTCGGCCTCGTTCACCAGAAGTCGCAAATAAGCCAGTACATCGCGAATTTCTGCTTTGTCGAAAAAGCTCTGCCCGCCGGAAACGGTATAAGGAATACGTAAATTGCGTAAGGCCTGTTCAAGTACCCGAGCCTGTTGATTACTGCGGTACAAAACAGCGAAGTCACGCCACTCGGCGCGACGATCAAAGCGTTGACCGGAGATACTTAACCCCACCCATTCCGCTTCCGCCTCGTCGGAGTCAATGGCTTTGACGCCTATCGATTCCCCTGCGCCGTGTTCCGACCACAACCTTTTGTTAAACAGATTCGGGTTGTGGCTAATAACGCTATTGGCCGCCGACAGTATCCTTTGGACCGACCGATAGTTTTGCTCAAGTTTGATGAGTTTTAAATTCGCGTAATCAGTGGTTAACTTCGCCAGGTTTTCAACCGTTGCCCCACGCCACGCGTAAATGGCCTGGTCGTCGTCGCCAACCGCAGTAAATTGAGCACGGTCTCCGGTTAACAATTGAACCAGCCGATATTGGCATTCGTTGGTATCCTGGTATTCATCAACCAACAAATACTGTACCCGCTGCTGCCAACGCTCCCGAACAGCGGTATTTTGTTCAAGCAGCCGAACCGGCAGTCTTACCAGGTCATCAAAATCCACTGCCTGATACGCATTCAAGGTTGCCTCGTAACTACGATAAACGCGCGCCGCCTCCTCATCGCTGGGTGTCAATGCCCGCTGGGCCGCCTCATCCGGCCCCAACATGGCATTTTTCCACAAGGAAATAGTTTGTTGAACAGCACGCAAACGCGCCTTGTCGGTGGTTGCCAGCAGTTCCTGAATAATGGCCAGGGCATCCGTTGCATCGAAGATGGAAAACTGCGGTTTTAAGTTTATTTGTTCAGCCTCTTCCCGAAGAAACCGTACCCCAAGAGAATGAAAAGTACATACGGTGAGTCCGCGGGCGAGACGCGTATCGACCAAGCTACGAATACGCTCGCTCATTTCTTTGGCCGCTTTATTGGTGAAAGTCAGGGCCACAATATGACGCCCTGAATACCCGCACTCGCGAAGCAAATAAGCTATTTTCTGTGTAATTACCCGGGTCTTGCCACTGCCCGCTCCGGCCAACACCAGGCACGGGCCATTCAAATACTTTACAGCCTCGCGCTGTGCAGCATTTAAATCAACCGGCAGTGTGTCACCCGGCATATTCAGCGACATAAGACACCTTCAAGCAATAACACCATTCATCCCTTTACTATTTTCACTTTTTTCGGAAACCACACTTATATCTCCAGCGGATCAACCTCCAGAGTGCAGCGCACGCGCAACTGATTGGCCAACGGCCCCAGTTGCGGATTCCAGGCCGACAAAAACGCCTGCAGCACGGGGCGACTTGTGCTTTCAACCAGCAACTGGGCGCGCTCCACATGCGCAACCCGCACAACGCGCAACGGAACAGGGTCATAGAACGTCACGGCCATATCCATATAGGCTGAAAACTGATTCTGGGCAACGGACTTTGCCTCTTCCAGAAAACTCAGGGCCTTGGCAATCGTTTTGGCTTCGGCGGTAAGAAGTGCCTGAAACGCAAACGGCGGCAGGCCGACTGACTCACGCTCCTGCAAGCTATGGCGCGCGAAACCCGTGTAATCATGGTGAAGCAGCGCCTGGTACACCGGCTGCTCGGGGTAATCGGTTTGTACAATCACTTCGCCGCCTGCAACATGTCGCCCCGCCCGACCGGCCACCTGCATCAGTTGCGCAAACAAACGCTCGGGCGCACGGAAATCCTGTGCAAACAACATGGCGTCGGCATTTAACACCCCGACCAAGCCAAGGCGCGCAAAGTCGTGACCTTTTGCCACCATTTGCGTTCCCACCAGAATATCAATCTCTCCGGCGTGTACTTTGGCGAAAAGCTTCTGGGCACTGCCTTTCAGGCGCGTACTGTCGGCATCAATTCGGGCGATGCGCGCAGCAGGAAAGCACTCACCCAGATACTCCTCCAATCGCTGGGTACCTCGCCCCATGGGGCGTAAATCGGCATCGCCACAATCGGGGCACTTTTCGGGCACGCGTGCATGGTAACCGCAATGGTGGCATTGCAAATGATGATGACGCGCCGCTGAGCCGCTGCGATGCAAAATGGTATAGGCCGTGCACCGTGGACACTGACTGACCCAGCCGCATGACGTGCAACTCAGAACAGGGGCATAACCACGGCGATTCAAAAATACCAGCACCTGCTCTTTGGCGTCCAGGCGCTTTCCCATCGCCTCAAGCAACTGGGGTGAAAAACCCTGCTGCAACTCAAGACGCCGTGTATCAACCAAACGAATATGCGGCAAGGTCACGTCGCGCGCACGTTGCCGCAGCGATAAACATGTATAACGTTGCTTCTGCGCGTGGTGCCAAGACTCCAGCGACGGAGTCGCAGAACCCAGCACGACCGGAATGTTGCGGTCATGCCCTCGCCAAACCGCGAGATCGCGCGCGGAATACCTTAGCCCGTCTTGCTGCTTGTACGACGCATCGTGCTCTTCGTCGACAATAATCAACCCCAAGTGTGGCATGGGGGTAAAAATAGATAAACGCGTGCCAAGCAGTACACGCGCCTGCCCAGTACTAACACGTAACCACTCCCGCAGCCGCTGCCCGTCCGACAAACCGCTATGCAACACGGCCAGGACGTCTTCACCTCCCTGATGCACCAGGCGCGCACGCAATACCTGCTCAAACTGCGGCGTTAGATTAATTTCGGGCACCATGAACAGCACCTGTTTACCGCCCGCCAAATAGTGCAACGCACTATGCAGATACACCTCGGTTTTACCGCTGCCGGTGACACCATGCAGCAAAAACGTCTGATGCGAGTTGCACGCAACAATTTGGTCAACTGCACCTGATTGTTCAGTATTTAAGGTCGGGATTTGATCAGGCGTTAGGTCAGGTAACGGCGCCGGCGACCGCTGCTTCCTCATGCGCGCCACCGGCCCACCCCGAGAGGCCTTTCCCTGATAAGCACTAACCTTTCTAAGCGGCGCAGGCAAGCTCGGCAGCATAACCTCGCCCAGCGGACGCTGGTAGTAACCCGCGGCAAATTGGGCCATACGCAACCAATCAGCCGGTAGCGGTGCAATATCGGAAAGGACTTCCTCGATCTCCCGAACTTGTTCGGGGTCGATACGCGGCTTATCTTGTCGGCTTACCACCACCCCAATCATTTTGCGCCGGCCAAACGTCACAATCACGCGCACGCCAAGTTCGACCGGGTCGGACGACTTATAGTCAAATACGCCATCCCCAAGCGGTACATCAAGCGCAACACCCACCCAATGCACCTTGGGGTTGATTTGTGAGCCGGGCTGCTCTTGCTCAATACCACACGTGTCAGAGTTTTTTTGAAGAGCAGACATGCCGAAAGTTAAAGTGGTTTCATAGGAGTTATCGCTAGACGGTGGATTCAAGCCGGGTTCAACTTTACGCAAGCATCCTGTGGATAACTTTGGGGAAAAAAAAGGATCACCTAATTTTTTGCTCTAAAAAATGGGATTAGTATTTTCCCTTAATAAGCGTCATTATTTTTAAAAATTCTTTTAAAAACAATTAATTACGATGAATAGCAAGAGTGTAACTTAACGACAGAAGCGATTGATGCAATGCGGAATAAACTGTGTACAACTTGGCGGAAAATAGCTTCTTCAAAAAGTTAAGCCCTTGTTTTATTGCATAAAATTAGCGCATGTTGCGACTATATGAATGCACCTCGTCAACCAAAACCGAAACCGACTCCGGCGGGGTGAACTGGGAAATACCATGCCCAAGATTAAACACATGGCCACCACTGCCTACCGGACCAAAATCGTCGAGAACACGACGTGCCTCGGCCCGAATTGCGGACTCGCTGCCGAACAAGGCCATGGGATCAAGGTTACCCTGCAACGCAACCCGATCACTCACCTGCTTGCGCACCCGTGCCAAACTTGTTGTCCAGTCAAGACCAACCGCATCGCAACCGCTTTGCGCAATATCGTCAATCCATAACCCACCGCCTTTGGTAAACACGATAACAGGGATCGCGTCGTCTCCCTCACCCCGATTCAATTGCTGAATGACTTGACGAATAGAAGCCAGCGAGAAAGTTTGAAACAGCGTATCGGCCAATACCCCACCCCAGCTGTCGAAAATCATCAGTGCCTGGGCGCCCGCCTGAATTTGCCCGTTCAAGTAGTTCGCGGTGGCTTGCGCATTCACCTCGAGAATGCGGTGCAAAAGGTCGGGACGACTGTACAACATACTTTTTATAAGACGGTAATCTTTGGAACCCTGCCCTTCCACCATATAACAGGCAACCGTCCATGGACTTCCGGCAAAGCCGATAAGCGGAACCCGCCCATTCAACTCTTTACGAATCAAAGTCACGGCGTCGAACACATACTGCAATTCCGACATATCGGGTACCGCCAATTTCGCCACCGCAGCTTCATCGCGAACCGGATGCTCGAACTTGGGCCCTTCCCCTGTAATGAAGTGCAACCCCAACCCCATTGCGTGGGGTACCGTTAAGATATCGGAAAAAAGAATGGAAGCATCGAACGCATAGCGTTCGAGCGGCTGTAATGTGACCTCGCAAGCGTATTCAGGGTTTTGCGCCAGCCCCAGGAACGACCCCGCCTTGGCTCTTGTTTCGCGGTACTCGGGCAAATAACGACCTGCCTGACGCATAAGCCAAATAGGGGTGTAGGGTACGGGCTGACGCTTTAACGCCCGAAGAAAAACATCATTCTTTAAAGTTGGAAAAGACACAGCAATCCTCTGAAAATAATTCCCCCTATTTTACCCGTCTGGGGAAGGGTTAAAATCGGACTCGCTTCGATAAGGGCCGGCATCAATATTATATTTACGCATTAAAGCCCAATAAGCCCGCCGATGCTTTTTGGAACAACGTGCCGCCATGGCAATATTGCCGCCATGCTGCATTAATGAAGCATTAATGTACGCCTTCTCGAAGCGCTCAATAATTTTCGCTTTGGCGGCACGAAACGATTGTTTCGAGGTTGCATGCGCCGCCGCCGCTGCTACAGCAAATGCATCGAGCTCTGCTCCGCTTCGACCCAGAATACTATCAGACAACGCCTCCTCGCTGACACTATTGGGGGTCACCAGAGCAGGTGCAACCGTAAAGCCCGGCTTCTCGGGTTCCGCCAAGACAGAATAAGTGGATGACTGAACTCTCCGATGGACACGAAAGCGAAGCTCTTCCAAACAGACCGGAGCACGCAGAACATCGGCGACACCCAAAGCAAATAAATCATTCAAGGCGGTGGCTTTAAGATCTGAAACAATGGCAATAAGCGGCGTTGAAACAGACCCTTTACTGGCCGACAACAGTAGCCTTGACCAAGCCAGCGTAGCCGGACTGACGCTAATGAGTACGGCATCATACCGGCGCAAAGACATAGCGTTTTCGGCCAAAACATCATGGGGAGGCAGTAGCGCATTGCCGGCGGCCGCATTTGCATCACCGGCCACCTGGAAATGGCTTAACGTAAGCCGGCCACCCAAATGGTTCCCAGGGGCAACCAATATCTTCTGTTGTTGTTCGTCTCCTGATGGGACCAGCCATGTGCAATCAACTCTTTCTCTCATAATGCCCTCGTGGGTAAGCGGGTCAACGAAATGTCGTACCCCCGAGAGAAATGATAATTAAGCCTATCAGCCTAGGCTATTCGTAGAAATAGCCCATCGGAAACTACGTAAGTCATATGACAACACCATACATCGCCAAACGGAAAACGGCCCCGAAGGGCCGTTCACCGAAGATGCCGGGCAGCAAATAGCTGACAGACTTAGTGCCGCGAATTCCGTATCCGAGCCAGCTTCTGTGCAGCAGCATGTTGTGCCGCCAACATAGCCAATTCAGCCTCAACCACGGCAATATCTTCCTTGTCTTTGGCATTGCGCAAAGCTTCTTCAGCACGCTTGCGTGCTTCCAATGCTTTCGCTTCGTCGAGATCTTCAGCACGAATAGCCGTATCGGACAGAACCGTTACGCCACCGGGCTGAACTTCAAGAATGCCGCCGGCAACAAACACGTTGGTTTCACCGCTGCCATCGGCATGGACAATTTTGACTGTACCCGGGCGAATACGGGAGATCAGGGGCGTGTGCCCCGGAAGAATCCCCAACTCGCCGGCTTCGCCAGGCAGCGCCACGAACTTCGCCTCACCGGAAAAGATCGATTCTTCTGCACTGACAACGTCAACATGTAGTGTGGACATAACCACCCCTTATTACAGATTTTTCGCTTTCTCGAAGGCTTCGTCGATGGAACCGACCATGTAGAAAGCCTGTTCGGGCAGTGCGTCGCACTCGCCTTCAACAATCATTTTAAAGCCACGCAAGGTTTCCGACAGCGGAACATACTTACCAGGCGAGCCGGTAAACACTTCAGCAACGTGGAAAGGCTGCGACAGGAAGCGCTGAATTTTACGAGCACGTGCCACGGCCTGCTTATCTTCCGGTGACAATTCGTCCATACCCAGAATGGCAATAATGTCGCGCAACTCTTTGTAGCGTTGCAATGTTTGCTGAACACCTCGAGCAATATCGTAATGCTCTTCACCCACAACCTGAGGGTCCAACTGGCGGCTGGTGGAGTCGAGCGGGTCAACTGCAGGGTAAATGCCCAGGGCAGCAATATCACGCGACAGAACCACGGTGGAATCCAGGTGAAGGAAGGTGGTGGCAGGAGACGGATCGGTTAAGTCATCGGCGGGAACGTAAACGGCCTGAATGGACGTAATGGAACCGGTTTTCGTTGACGTGATGCGCTCTTGGAGCTTACCCATTTCTTCGGCCAGTGTAGGCTGATAACCCACCGCGGAAGGCATACGACCCAGCAGTGCCGACACTTCGGTACCGGCCAGGGTGTAACGGTAGATGTTATCAACGAAGAAGAGAATGTCACGGCCTTCATCACGGAACTTTTCCGCCATAGTCAAGCCCGACAGCGCCACACGTAGACGGTTACCTGGAGGTTCGTTCATCTGACCAAACACCATCGCCACTTTTGACTCGGGCAGGTTATCTAATTGAATAACACCTGCATCAGACATTTCGTGGTAGAAGTCATTACCTTCACGGGTACGCTCGCCCACACCTGCAAACACCGACAAACCACTATGCGCTTTGGCGATGTTGTTAATCAGTTCAAGCATGTTCACGGTTTTGCCTACACCGGCACCACCGAAAAGGCCAACCTTACCGCCTTTTGCAAACGGGCAAACAAGGTCAATAACCTTAATGCCGGTTTCAAGCAATTCAACCGAAGGCGACAATTCGTCGAACTTGGGTGCGTCCTGGTGGATACCGCGGGTTTCTTCCGCTTCGATGGGGCCACGCTCGTCGATGGGGCGACCCAGTACGTCCATAATGCGGCCCAGTGTTGCCTTACCGACCGGCACCGAAATAGGTGCGCCGGTGTTGGCTACGGCCATGCCACGACGCAGACCGTCGGAGGAACCCATGGCGATGGTACGAACCACGCCGTCGCCCAGCTGTTGCTGAACTTCGAAGGTTAGACCGGCCTCGGCAAACTTGGAGCTGTCGTCAGCCAGTTTGAGAGCGTCGTAAATGTTAGGAATGCTGTCGCGGGGGAACTGAATATCCACCACGGCGCCGATGCACTGAACGATGGTACCGTTGCTCATGTTTAGTCCTTGCTAAATATCTTTGACGGGATGCCCTTCTGTTTATTAAACAGCGGCAGCGCCCCCGACGATTTCAGAAATTTCTTTAGTAATAGCGGCCTGACGGGTTTTGTTGTAAACCAGTTCAAGTTCGCCGATGATTTTCTTGGCGTTATCCGACGCTGCTTTCATCGCCACCATTCGAGCAGACTGCTCGGAGGCCATGTTTTCGGCAACCGCCTGATACACCAAACCTTCTACATAACGCTGAAGCAGATCATCAATGACCGACTTGGAGTCGGGTTCATAGATGTAGTCCCAACCGTACTTGGACTTCAGCACCGCATCCTCTTCCTTGGAGAACGAACTTTCCGTTTGAAAAGGATCGGCCAAACCGCTGGGAAGCGGCAACAGCCGAATAAAGCTGGGCTCTTGCTTCATCGTGTTAACAAAGCGGTTTGTCGCTACATAAACCGCATCGATTTTGCCGTCGATGAAGTCATCGACCTGCACCTTGATCGCGCCAATAAGACGCTCAAGGTTGGGGGCATCGCCAAGCTGCACTTCCTGGGAAACCAGGCTCGCGCCGATTCGCGTAAGAAACGACAACCCTTTGTTACCCAGAGCGGTTGTTTGAACCTTGATACCTTGTTGGTCGAACTCTTTAATGCGAGACAACACCAAACGCGTAATATTGGTGTTCAAACCACCACACAAGCCTTTGTCGGTTGTCACCAATACAATGCCGACACCTTTAACGTCGTTACGCTCAATCATGAAGGGATGAGTGTAATCGGGGTGCGCCTGCATAAGATGCGCAGCGATTTCACGTACCTTTGTCGCATAGGGACGGCCGGCACGCATCCTGTCTTGCGCTTTGCGCATTTTGGATGCCGCCACCATCTCCATGGCTTTGGTGATCTTTCGCGTGTTCTGCACGCTTTTGATCTTGGTTCGAATTTCCTTAATTCCGGCCATCGCAAATCCTGTCAGGGCGTTGGTTGGGGTAACAACAAACTTGCGTTACCCCGGTATTGCGCAAGCAGCGGCCTTTCAACCGTTGCCGCCGCCAGTCATTAATAAGCGCCGTGCTTCTTGAACTCGTCAATTGCAGCAGCAAGTGCCTCGTCGTCTTCCTTGGACAATTCTTTCTTGTCTTCGATGCGCTGAACCAAATCGGCGTGCTTGGATTTCAGCGTTTCTTTCAAGGCTTTCTCGAAAGGCAGAACCTGGTCGACTTCAACGTCGTCGAGGTAACCCCGGTTCACTGTGAACAGCGAAACGGCAAGTTCCCAAACCTGTAAAGGCTGATACTGAGGCTGCTTAAGCAACTCAACAACGCGCTTACCACGCTCGAGCTGACGACGGGTTGCGTCGTCGAGGTCGGACGCAAACTGAGCAAACGCAGCCAATTCACGATACTGGGCCAAGTCGGTACGAATACCGCCGGCCAGTTTCTTGACCACTTTGGTTTGAGCCGAACCACCCACACGGGAAACCGAGATACCTGCGTTAATAGCAGGACGAATACCCGCGTTAAACAAGTCAGTTTCCAAGAAAATCTGACCGTCGGTAATGGAAATAACGTTGGTGGGAACGAAGGCGGAAACGTCGCCGGCCTGCGTTTCAATAATTGGCAGCGCGGTTAACGAACCCGTTTTACCTTTTACTTCACCATTCGTGAATTTCTCTACGTACTCGGCATTAACGCGAGCAGCACGTTCGAGCAAGCGGGAGTGCAGATAGAACACGTCGCCGGGGTAGGCTTCACGGCCGGGGGGGCGGCGCAGCAACAACGACACCTGACGATAAGCCCATGCCTGCTTGGTAAGATCGTCGTATACGATCAGGGCGTCTTCACCGCGATCGCGGAAGTATTCGCCCATCGTGCAACCGGAGTAAGCGGCCAGATACTGCATGGCGGCGGAATCGGAGGCGGCAGCGGCAACAACGATGGTGTATTCCATTGCGCCGTGCTCTTCGAGCTTGCGAACCACGTTGTTAATGGTAGAAGCTTTCTGACCAATAGCGACATAAACGCAGGTAACGTTCTTGCCTTTCTGGCTGATGATGGTGTCGACGGCCACAGCGGTTTTACCGGTTTGACGGTCACCAATAATCAGTTCGCGCTGACCACGGCCGATAGGCACCATGGAGTCAATCGCCTTAACACCTGTTTGCAGGGGTTGGTCGACCGACTGACGCGCGATCACGCCGGGAGCCACTTTTTCGATAATATCGGTGGCTTTGGCGTTAATGGGGCCTTTGCCATCGATAGGTGTGCCCAGGGCATCGACCACACGGCCGCACAACTCGGGGCCGACAGGCACTTCAAGAATACGACCGGTTGTTTTTACCGGATCACCTTCGGAAACGCCGGTGTAATCGCCCAGAATAACGGCACCGACCGAATCGCGCTCAAGGTTAAGCGCCAGGCCGAATACATTATTGGGAAATTCAAGCATTTCACCCTGCATCACATCGGACAAACCGTGAATGCGGGTAATACCGTCGGTCACGGATACGACCGTGCCCTGCGTACGTACGTCAGTCGACGCGCCCAAGCCTTCGATACGGCTCTTGAGCAGCTCGCTGATCTCTGACGGGTTAAGTTGCATGTTCAGACTCCTGGAATCCTGTTAGTTGCTGCCTTTAAGCAGCCAACGTATCGCGCATACGGGCCAGTTGGGCCTGCACGGAAGTGTCGAGTACCTGATCACCGACAACCACCCGGACACCACCGATCAGGGAAGAGTCTATGGTGACGGACGGCTTAAGTTTCAGGCCAAATTTTTTCTCGAGGCCTGCAAGCAGCTCGGTGACCTGTGCATCGGATAATTCGTATGCACTGGTAATCTGGGCTACCGCACTCCCTTCGAATTGATTTTTAAGCAGGTCGAACTGTTCGGCAATTTGCGGCAGCAGCAAAATGCGACCATTCTGGACGAGCAGTTCGATGAAATTGCGTGCCTGATCTGACAACGCCGACTTCACCAGCCCGCAGAACAACTCGAAACGTTGCTCATTGCTAAGGCGCGGATCGGTAAGCGCGTCGCGCACGTCTTCCAAACTTGCCACTGCTGCAAGCTCGTTCACCAAATCCGACCACGATGCCAGAGAAGCCTGGTCACCTTTGGCCGAAGCAAACAGCGCTTCGGCGTATGGTCGGGCAATTGTCGATAATTCAGCCATGGCTTTGCCCTGAGATTAGAGTTGTGCCTTAAGCTGGTTCAACAGCTCGGCGTGTGCCTGTGCATCGACCTCGCGCTTGAGAATCTGTTCTGCACCCTTGACAGCCAACACAGCAACGTCGTCACGCAACCCGTCGCGGGCACGCTGGACTTCCTGTTCGGCGTCTTGTTTGGCTTGGGCGATAATCCGAGCTTTTTCAGCCTCGGCTTCGCGCCGTGCCTCATCGATGAGGGCGGCAGCCTGTTTCTCAGCTTCGAGCATGCGAGCGTGATTTTCAGACTTCGCTGATGCTTCGATCAGGCTGATACGGGCCTGAGCCTGCGCCAGATCGGCCTTGCCTTTATCGGCAGCAGCCAGACCATCTGCAATTTTCTGGCGGCGATCTTCGATTGCTTTTGTCAGGGGTGGCCATACGAATTTCATCGTAAACCACGCCAAGACAAAAAACACGATCATCTGAAAAAAGAGAGTCGCGTTTAAGTTCACGGTCGTTTCCCTTTATTACCACTGGCACCTTACAGATTAACTGCACGATGCCCAATGTCCACGTCGCAGATGGCACTTAAAGCACCACCAACGACGACGTTAGCCTGCCCGAAGGCAGGCGCGTTGCTAAAGCTTATCCGACGAACGGATTGGCGAAAGCAAACAGCATGGCGATACCCACACCGATCAGGAAGGCGGCGTCGATCAGGCCGGCCAACAAGAACATTTTGGTTTGCAAAGCGTTCATGAGCTCGGGTTGACGAGCCGAAGCTTCCAGATATTTACCGCCCATCAAAGCGATACCGATCGAGGCGCCAAAAGCACCCAGGCCAACAATAAGACCGCAAGCCAGAGCAACGAAAGCAACGTTGGTCATAACAACTCCTTGGTTAATAAACCTTGTGTAATCAATAAGCCAAAATTAAAAACTGCTTTGCAAGAAAACCTTGCTATCCAGCAGACCGACCCCGTTGAAATAAGGGCCCGCCCGCTAGGAATTCATTAATGGTCTTCGTGAGCCAAACCAACGTAAACGAGGGTTAGCATCATGAAGATGTAGGCCTGCAACACCACGATTAACACGTGGAAAATCGCCCAGGCGGAGCCGGCCAGAATATGACCGATACCCAAACCCACACTGGCACCATTAAAGCCTGCCGCCGCACCACCCAATAGGGCGATGAGCATGAAGAGCAATTCGCCGGCAAACATGTTGCCGAACAACCGCATACCCAACGACACCGTTTTGGCGGCATATTCCATAAGGTTCAACAATATGTTGAACGGAATAAGAAGCACACCCACAACACCGTGACCGTGGAAGGGAGCCGTAAACAAGCCTTTTGTGAAGCCCAGGCCACCCTTGACTTTAATGCCGTAGTAAAGAGTGAGTAGCAACACGCCCAACGACATACCCATTGGCACGTTCAGGTCGGCTGTCGGCAAAATACGGTGGTAATAAAGTGGGTCGCCCTGCTCGGCACCCAAGCCTGTCATTTTGAAAATCCATGCCATGAGATCGACCGGAACCAGGTCGAGCGTGTTCATGAGGATAATCCACAAGAATACGGTAAGTGCCAGCGGCGCAACAAAACGACGGCTCTCTTCGTTAGGAATAATGCTTTTGGCTTCGTTCTGCACCATTTCAACAAGCATTTCAACGGCCGACTGGAACCGGCCGGGAACACCGCTTGTTGCTTTATTGGCTGCACGCCACAAGAAAAAGATCACGATAAGCCCCATAAACAGGGACCAGAACATCGAGTCGTAATTCAGAACGCTGAAGTCGGCAATTGCAGTTTGCTTTTCCCCCAGACCATTCAAATGCACTAAGTGATGCTGAATGTAATAGGATTGTGGCGAGATATCACTTGGAGCAGCCATTTGAACCCTTACCTGTTAACTTTTTTAAACAGAGCCTGACACAGAAGTGTGTCAGGCCCATGAAATTGGAATTCGCACCACGTTACGGTAGCCGCCCGAACATCAGCAGCAACACGTAACCTTTCAACACCATGAGCAAGCCGAACAGCAGCGCAGGCCACACAAGCCACGACTGGGCCAGGTAAACCACCAGCACCAGCAATGCAACTGATGCAAACAGCTTAACAAGCTCGCCAACCAGAAACCGACCGGGACTGGCCGGCCGACCGGCAACCATGGCCAACAGCAGGCGCGCAGCAAAAAGCGCATTAGGAACAAAACAGGACAACGCGCCCAAAAGCGCCGATGCTCCGGCTTCAACCCCTGCGACCCCCCAGGAAACCACAACGGCAACAAGCATCATGCCCGCCTGAGCGGCCAGCACACGAACAAGCCCTTTAACGGCGCTTGCCTGCACTTTTCTGCGCTCGGCCTCAGTTAGCTTTATTGGTTCAAGCCTTACCGGCTCGGTTTCCCCAGGCTTCACAAGCCCCTGCTTCTTTGGTGTCAAACCCAGAGAGTATAACTGGTTTTTTAAGCGTTAAGCAAATCGTAAGGCGGCTTTTTTGTGCAACGCACACCCGGCCCTTTATTCATGCCGAAACTTGGCCTCACGCTTTTCGACGAATGCATTCATGCCTTCTTTTTGATCATGCGTGGAGAACAAGGCGTGGAAGTTGCGGCGCTCAAACAACAAGCCTTCATTCAACGGTGATTCGTATGCACGATTAATGCTTTCTTTGGCCATCATAACCGCCGGCAAAGGCATGGAGGCGATGACCGCTGCAGCCGCCATGGCTTCTTCCAGCACTTTTTCAGTGGGCACAACCCGGGCAACCAGGCCGGCCTGCTCGGCCTCTTGCGCACCAATCATGCGGGCCGTCAGAATCATGTCCATGGCTTTGGCCTTGCCCATGGCACGCGGCAATCGCTGGGTGCCACCATAACCGGGAATAATGCCCAGCTTGATTTCGGGCTGCCCAAACTTGGCGTTTTCACCGGCAATAATGAAATCGCATTGCATGGCCAACTCACAGCCTCCGCCCAGCGCAAAGCCGGACACCGCAGCAATAACGGGTTTACGAATACGGCGCAGCGATTCCCAGTTGTGGCCCAGGTAATCCTGTTTGTAAACATCGGCATACGACCAATCTTTCATCGCCGCAATATCCGCGCCGGCAGCAAAAGCTTTCTCACTCCCTGTTAAAACAATGGCGCCAATGTCGTCGTTTGCATCGAAGTCGCGCATGGCCTGCGCCACTTCATCGATTAATTCATTGCTGAGCGCGTTCAACACTTTTGCCCGATTCAGGGTAACCAGCCCCACACGCCCTTGAATTTCGGTTTTGATCATTGGCTCGCTCATGAACTCTCCTTTGCAAAGTAAACTAAATGCATGAATACAAAACCGTTACTTTACCGCTTAACGCCCGCCGACCCGGCCGGCCACTGTTTTTCAGTTCAACTGACCATTGCGCAACCGAGTACAGAAGGGCAAATACTCAGCTTGCCTGCCTGGATCCCAGGCAGTTACCTGCTACGCGATTTTTCCCGACAAATCCAGGATATTCGTGCCCACGACGCACAAAACGCGCCCGTCGCCATCACCAAAACCGGTTCCCATAGTTGGCAATGCGCCCCTTGCCACGGGGCTTTGCACATTGAGTACCGTGTCTATGCCTGGGATCTTTCAGTACGCGGCGCCCACTTCGACGAAACCCATGCTTTTTTCAACGGCACCAGTGTTTTTCTATTTCCGCACGGCCAAACCAACCAGCCCTGCTTGCTGGATATCTCTCCACCGCCACACACAAACAAATGGAAAGTCTTCACCAGCCTGCCCGAAGCCAATCCTCAGCATTACTCAAAGGCGGCCAAACGCCATGGTTTCGGTCTGTATGAAGCACCCGATTACGATGCCCTGATCGACCATCCTGTTGAAATGGGTACGCCGCAAGTAGTGTCGTTTCAAGCGCACGGCGCCGAACATGAAATGGTGTTTACCGGTGAAATACCGGGCCTGGATCTGAAACGTATCGCCGCCGACACACAGAAAATCTGTGAAGCGCAAATTGCACTGTTCGAGCCGCAAACCAAGGCAGCACCGTTCCTCGATAGCGCTTCACGTTACGTGTTCATGACGATGGTAACCGGCAATGCGTACGGCGGCCTGGAGCACCGGGCCTCAACCGCGCTGATGATCAGCCGCAACGATTTACCTGTTGTCGCGCAAAAGAAAGCACCAGATGGCTACACCACCTTTTTGGGCCTGGTCAGCCATGAGTACTTCCATACGTGGAACATCAAACGGATTAAGCCTGCAGCATTCACTCCCTACAACCTCTTGCAGGAAAATCACACGCGCTTGCTGTGGGTGGCCGAAGGCTTCACTTCGTACTACGACGACCTGATGTTATTGCGCTCCGGCGTTATCAACGAAACCCAGTACTTTTCGCTGCTGGAAAAAACGATTGGTCTCGTCATGCGCTCACCGGGACGCCACCGGCAATCGATTGCAGACAGCAGTTACGATGCCTGGACCCGTTTCTACAAGCAAGATGAAGAGTCGCCCAACGCCATTGTGAGCTACTACAGCAAAGGCGCCTTAGCCGCTTGGGGGCTCGATCTTACTCTTCGAAGCGCCACCAATGGAGCCCGCTCGCTCGACGATGTCATGCTTCTGTTATGGCAACGCTATGGCAAAACTTTTTACACCGGCGTGCAAAAAGGAATTGAAGAAGATGCCATGGCGGGCCTGATTCAGGAAGCCACCGGCGTAAATGTCGATGACTACCTGTTGCGTTATGTCTATGGCTGCGAAGATGTACCGCTAACCAAGTTACTGGCAGACCAGGGAGTCACGCTGGCGTGCGAAAAAAGCAATGCGTTGCCGTCGATCGATGTTCGAACCAAAACCGGCAGCGGCCAATTGGAACTGGCGACCGTCTACAAAGGGGGGGCGGGGCACCGGGCCGGGCTATCGGCCGGCGACCTATTGGTGGCGGTAAACGGGCTGCGTATTACCGACGCCGCCTCACTGGACCAGGCCATGCGCCTGTGCCGACCTAACCAGAGCGTGCCGGTTCATGTTTTCCGCCGCGACGAGTTACGCGTGTACAAAGTGAAAACCGCCTCGCCGCCAAACGATAAATGGACACTGAAACGCGCCCAAACGGCTGCTACTTAGCGTTCGCTTCCAATCTTGCTTGAATCGCCTTGGCCGCGGTTACCCCATCGGCCAGGGCGGTTACCACACACGGATGCTGACGCGATGCCACCTCGCCAATGGCATAGACCCCATCAGAACTGGTTTGGGCCGTATCAAAGTCACTTGAAATAAAACCGCGCGCAGTACACGCCAAGCCCAAGTCGTTCGCAAAATCGGCGTTGGGCGCCCACCCATACATCACCAGCAGAATATCATAAGCCACACCGTTCACCGTGCGCTGCTCAGGGTCAACGGTATACGCCCCGACCGTTAGACAACCAACCGGTAACTGCTGAACAAATTGCTGTTGCGCGCGAACCGTGCGGGCATAAACCTGCACGCTGTGCGCGCCCTTTTCGAACGCAAACAAGGCATTTTCAAATGCATTGTCACCGCCGCCCAGAACCGCAACCCGCTTATTGGCAAAATCAAAGCCGGCAACATGTTGCCCCGGCCCAACCAAAACCCGGGGATCAGGCGGCGCTTGATTTAACCCTCGCGCTTTAACACCTGTGGCCAGCACCAAAAAACGACCTTTGATTGTTTCATTGTGTGGGCCCGATATCTGAAAGCCCGGCGCGCAAACCCGCACCGATTGAACCGGCCACCCCAGACGCAACGCCACTTTCGACTGCGCCAGGCTTTGAGCCAGATTCTGCGCAACCTGCAAACCATTCACACCCGGCAAACTGGCATTCCAATCGTCCATGAACGGATTGATTCGGCACAACCCGCCCACTGCATCGGCGGCGTCGACCAATAACGGCTTAAAGCCCAGGCGCGACAACCACACCGCACACGACACGCCCGCCGGACCCGCACCCACAATCATTGCGTCGTAAAAAGAAGGTGCACTGTTTGCTTGAAGACTCATTGACCCTGCCAGTAAATAACCCAATACGCAAAGTGTATCGGAAGCGATGCCCTATTCGCACTACAATTGCGTCTCACTCATCAGGTTAAACGTATGCTTACCCGCCGTATTTATTTTTCACAGTTGGCGCTCGACGCCCGTATTGGTATCCTTGAACACGAACTGCGTGCCACGCAACCTTTGCATATCGATGTTGAGGTGGACATTGATATTTCGCAACCGGTAAATGATCACAATATTCAAACCGTGCTCGATTACCGCCTGCTACGTAGCGCCATTGTGGAAGAATGTACGCAGGCCCACGTAAACCTCATCGAAACACTGGTCGAGCAAGTGGCCGACCGCCTGTTTCGCGAATTTGCTGAAGTGCGCCACCTGAAACTGCGCATCAGCAAACCCAATGCTTTTTCCGACTGCGCCGCAGTCGGCGTTGAAATTCAACGCAGCCGCAACGATTAATAGTTATGACACACGCCAGCAACGACCCTTCAATCATTCGATCCGATCGCAAATTAAGCGTGAACGAGAACAAACTGGTGAAGCGCCTGGTGCGCGAAAGCGGCCGCGCCATCAGTGACTTCAACATGATCGAAGCGGGCGACAAGGTCATGGTGTGCCTGTCCGGTGGAAAAGACTCATATGGCCTGCTCGACCTGTTACGCATTCACCAGTCGCGTGCGCCCTTTCATTTCGACATCGTGGCCGTGAACCTGGACCAGAAACAACCCGGTTTTCCGGAACACGTGCTGCCTGAATACCTTGAAAGCATCGGCGTGCCGTACCACATTGAAAACCAGGACACATACTCAGTAGTCACCCGCGTGATTCCCGAAGGGAAAACCATGTGCTCACTGTGTTCGCGCCTGCGTCGTGGCATTCTGTACCGGGTTGCCACTGAGCTGGGCGCCACCAAAGTTGCACTTGGGCACCATCGCGACGATATTCTGGCCACCTTCTTTTTAAACCTGTTCTACGGCGGACGCATGAAAGGGATGCCGCCCAAGCTGAAATCCAGCGACGGCAAACACATTGTAATTCGCCCACTGGCTTACTTGCCGGAGAAAGATTTAATCGCCTACGCCAAGCTGAAGGAATTTCCCATTATTCCGTGCTCGCTGTGCGGCTCTCAAGAGAATCTGAAGCGTCAGGAAATTAACCGCATGATCGGCGAATGGGAACGCAAATTTCCGGGGCGCGCCATGAGTGTTTTCGGGGCACTTACGCGGGTGGTGCCGTCGCACCTCATGGACCCAAACTTGTTCGACTTCACGAATCTCGAAGTGGATCCGGCGAGCTTTGAAGGGGATATGGCATTCGACGAAGAAACCTTTCCCGACTTGCCCGATGTACTGACCCCTGCCGATCATGGTGACTCTGACCATGAACCTGCGGCCGGGCAAGCCGCCGCAGAACGGTCGGCCACCGGTCAGAGGATTATTCCGCTTAGCGTGGTAGGAAACTTGCAGAAACTAGGCTGAAAACAGACCTTGATGGCTTAAGTTTTTGCTTAAGCCCTCTTTTTAATAAGCGTTCAGGTGCCTTCCCACTGCGGGCCGTTCACATCAATGTCGAACAGTTCCAGCACGCGTGCCACGGTGTGGTCGACCATTTCGTCGATGGATTTTGGATGGTGGTAAAACGCCGGCAAAGGCGGGAAAATAATGCCGCCCATTTCCGTTACCGCCGTCATATTGCGCAAGTGCGCCAAATTCAAAGGCGTTTCGCGCACCATTAACACCAGGCGACGACGCTCTTTCAAGGTAACGTCGGCGGCACGCGTAATCAGGTTATCGGAAAAACCATGCGCCACCGCTGCCAGCGTGCGCATGGAGCATGGCACTACCACCATACCCACGGTAGCAAACCCGCCACTGGCCAAGGTTGCACCTACATCGCGAAAACCGTACACGCAGTCGGCCAAGCCGTGTACCGCCTGGCGTGTTATCTCAAGCTCGTACTTGATGTTTAGCACGCCCGACGGCGACACCACCACATGCGTTTCAATATCCGGCACATCGCGCAGCGTTTCCAGCATACGCACGGCATAAACCGACCCGGTTGCGCCGGTAATGCCAATAACCAGACGGCGTTTATTCGCCACCAAGCGCGCCCGATTCCTTCAGAACCGTCACCAACTCGCCCGACTCATGCATCTCGGCAAGAATATCGGAACCGCCAATAAACTCACCCCCCACATACAGTTGGGGAATGGTGGGCCAGTTGGAATAATCTTTCACGCCCTGACGCACTTCTTCGTCTTCCAGTACGTTAACCGTGACCAGCTTCGTGACGCCTGACGCTTTCAAAATTTGAATGGCGCGCCCGGAGAAACCGCATTGCGGAAACTGGGCCGTACCCTTCATAAACAAAACAACAGGGTTACCGGTAACGGTTTCTTTAATGAAATCTTGAACTTCGCTCATGGTGCTCTCTAAAGAAATAGGAAGAATATATGAATTATAAAGGCCGAACATTCAGAATGAACGACGTTAAAGGCAGACGCTATAAATGCCCACCGGAAATACGTTCGATTTGGGCCAGGTCTTTCCTGCTTTCGACCCTGTTAAAATCCGATTGTTCCAACAGCGCCCGCACTGCGGCAGCCTGATCCCAGCCATGCTCCAGCCATAACGTGCCGCCCGGTTTAAGCCACCTATGCGCGTCTTGCACAATATGGCGAATCGCCTGAAGGCCATCGGTTTCGTCGGTTAGCGCCTGGCGCGGCTCAAACCGCAAATCCCCCTCGACCATATGGGAATCATTCGACGCAATATACGGCGGATTCGACACGATTACATCGAATTGCTGCGAGCCCAACAGCGCATGGTACCAATTACCGGCATAAAATTCGACCCGTGCGCCCAAACGCGCTGCGTTTTCTTGCGCCACGCGCAATGCAGCCGGGCTGGCATCGGTTGCCACCACTTTGGCTTCTGGACAGGCTAGCGCCACGGATACAGCAATAGCGCCGCTGCCCGTCCCCAAGTCGAGAAAGGCTTTACGATCACTCTGTATACCCTGCAGCGCATGAATTGCCGCCTCAACCAGCACTTCCGTGTCGGGGCGGGGAATCAATACATCTGGAGACACTTTGAAAACATGCCCCATAAACTCGCGTTCGCCGACGATATACGCCACGGGCTCACCCGCTTTACGGCGTTGAAAACAGGCCTCAATCAAGCGCACTTGGTCGGTGGAAAGCGGGTCGGTGTCGTGGGCAATCAACCAACTGCGCGAGACCCCAAGCGCATGCTGCAACAAAACCTGCGCATCCACCCGCGCCAGGCCGCTTTGCATCAGGAAGTCGCGCACACAATGCATTCCTGGCCTGCTTAAACCTGTTCCGCCATGGCCGCCAACATTTCGGCACGCTGTTCCGCCATTAAAGCGTCGGTTACTTCGTCCAGATCGCCCTGCATGATCGTGGTCAACTTGTGCAGCGTTAAGTTAATGCGATGATCGGTTACCCGCCCTTGCGGGTAGTTATAGGTGCGAATACGCTCGGAGCGATCCCCTGAGCCCACCAGGCTTTTACGCTGGGCCGCTTCCTTGCTTTGCTGCTCTTGCATTTGCTTGTCTTTCAAGCGGGCCGCCAAAACCTGCATGGCTTTTTCTCTATTACGATGTTGCGACCGGTCTTCCTGACACTCCACCACCAAACCCGTGGGCAAGTGCGTTAACCGAATCGCTGAGTCGGTTTTGTTCACGTGCTGGCCGCCGGCGCCACTGGCGCGGAACGTGTCCACGCGTAAGTCAGAGGGGTTAATCACGATATCGCTTAACTCGTCGGCTTCGGGCAATATAGCCACTGTACACGCCGAGGTATGAATACGCCCTTGCGTTTCCGTGGCGGGCACCCGCTGAACACGATGCGCCCCCGACTCAAACTTCAAGCGCCCGTACACCCCGTCGCCGTCGATCCGGGCAATCACTTCTTTATAGCCCCCTACTTCGGAAGGGCTTTCCGACATAATCTCGACACGCCAGCCTTTGGTTTCGGCGTAGCGGCTGTACATGCGCAGTAAATCACCCGCGAACAAGGCGCTTTCATCGCCCCCCGTGCCGGCTCGAATTTCCAGAAAGACACTGCGGCCGTCATCCGGATCGCGGGGCAACAACAAGACCTGTAACTCATCTTCCAGCACCTCAAGGCGCTCGCGGCCGATCTTCAACTCTTCTTCAGCCATTTCACGCATATCCGGGTCGGACTGCATTTCCTTGGCTGCCTGAATATCGCCTTCGGTGGCCTCATACTGTTGAAACTGCATCACCACAGGCTCAATTTCCGACCGCTCACGCGACAGTTTACGGAAACGATCCATATCCGAAGCAATATCCGGTTCAGCCAACAAAGCATCAATTTCAATCAGCCGACGAGCAAGTTGCTCCAGCCGGCCACGCATGGAATCTTTCATAAATAAAATGGGATAAAAAGTGAAAGGCGCGCCGTTTAAGAATAGCGGCAGCGCTAACGACGGCGTTCTGAACCCGGCAACAGGCGCGGCAAAAGATCGAGCAATTGCTCGCGTTGTTCAGCATCACTGCGATTCAACGTTGCCAAAGAGCCATGAATATATTTCTGCGTCAGGCTGTGCGCCAGTATCTCCATGACCTCTTCCGGCGCAGTACCTTTAGCCAATAAGCGACGCGCGCGCTCAAGTTCACGCTGTTTAAGTAGATCGGCCTGCTCATGAATATTCACAATCGCGGGAACGATATCGCGGTTCTGCAACCAGTGCATGAAATGCTGAACCCGCGTTTCAATAATGGCCTCAGCCTGCACAACCGCTGCCCGGCGGGCATCGGTGCCGGTTTGCACCATGCGGCCCAGGTCGTCGACGGTATATAAATACACGTCGTCCAGCCGGCCTACTTCTGTTTCAATATCGCGCGGCACGGCCAAGTCGACCATGACTATGGGGCGATGACGGCGGGCACGCGTTACCCTTTCGACCATACCCAAACCCAATATGGGCAGGGAACTGGCCGTACAGGACACGACAATATCGAACTGCTCGAGCGATTGCGGCAACTCGCTAAGTTTTAATGTACGTGCCATAAAACGCGACGCCAAGGTTTCGGCACGCTCTACCGTGCGGTTAGCCACCGTCATTTGGGCGGGGTTCAGCGCCGCAAAGTGCGTGGCACACAGTTCAATCATTTCGCCTGCACCAATAAACAGCACACGGGTTTCGGAAATGTCGCCGAACACGCGCTCGGCTAACCGCACTGCCGCTGCCGCCATTGAAACCGAATGCGCGCCAATAGCCGTTTGCGAACGCACCTCTTTCGCCACCGAAAACGTACGTTGGAAAAGCTGATGCAAAAGTGTACCCAAGCCACCGGCTTGTTCCGCCGCCCGCACCGCCTCTTTCATTTGGCCCAGAATTTGTGGCTCGCCCAACACCATGGAGTCGAGCCCACTGGCCACACGAAACGCGTGACGCACGGCCTCATTGTGATGATGCTGATACAGATGCGGCTGCAAATGATGCGCATCCAACTGGTTGAAATCAGCCAGCCAACGCGGCAAATGCAAAGACACTTCCGGGTCGGCCGCGCAATACAGTTCCGTGCGATTACAGGTGGAAAGAATAGCGGCTTCTTTTACCCGTTCGCCGAATGTCGAGCGCAAACCATCCAGCGCCGGCTTGATTACTTCAAGCGGCATGGCAACACGCTCACGCACCGAAACCGGCGCGGAAACGTGATTCAGACCGAAGGTATAAACGTCGACAGACATTTGAAAAGCGCTTGTAAAAGCCCAGGCAATTGATTCGAACCCCTCATTATACCGGCACTAGGGTTAATACTGTATTTTGTGACAACACCATGAAAATGCAAGACCGGAAAAACCCACGCCGCAACGTCAGCAAAGAACAAAAAATTAGTGTATGATTCTGCCTTTACCGAATGGCCTGGTAGCTCAGTTGGTAGAGCAGCGGATTGAAAATCCGCGTGTCGGTGGTTCGATTCCGCCCCAGGCCACCATTCGGCCCCAGTTATAATGAAAAGTGTGCCGTTAAGCATAAAACCGCCATTCGGAAGACTTATGCTTTAAATCCCGATCGGCAACATTACGCTTTATTGGGATCAGAGGTTAAACTAGAAAGTTTGCCTGAAATTGCTAAAAGCCAGTCGATCTTGGTTCCACAGGTAATCGTATCAACGTAGAGCTTGTGGCTCTCAGGTCGATGATCCTTATTGGCTTTCTCAACTCGAACGTCAATCCATTGCCACTTCTTGAACTGCCGACCCTCCTCGATCATCCGAAAAGGGTACTGGATATAGGCGACGCATCGAACCATCCTGGCTGATGCCCGCCACGCACGAGGTCTCGACGTACTGTGCACTGGGCGAGGGATACGTTTTCGCCAGAATCAGAATGCGCTCCATTCGCCCCAAAGCCAAAGTCCCCTCCTAGTATCTCAATTGCCTTATAGAAGCATCCGAAAATTCCGCTTGTCTGCATCCGACGATTTGAGAAGCCGGTACTCCATACCGCTTGCCACCGCCATCTGCTGGGCGAATTCCTTCTTCGCCTGCACAACGGCGTCCTCAATCTGGTTGTCGGCCTTTACCTCGACAATGACATACTTGAGGCTACCGTCGGGCTCTTCACGCTGGAAAATGAAGTCGGGATAGTAGCTACGCACAGTACGGGAATCGGGATCGATGTACTGAACGAAGAAATCGGACTGCCCATGGGTCAGCATCCCGGTGAAGTAGATCTTCCTCACGCGCTGCTCACGCAACAAATCCCAGAACAGCCAGTTCTCCGAGCCGGAGTCGAAGCAGTAGGTGTCAAGGTGGAAGCTCTTGGCGCGCTCGTCTTCCTTAATTTGCGCGTCGTGCATTCGCACGACCTTGTCCTTCGCCGCCGACACCTCATAATAGCCATTTACAGGTATCTTGATCAGGTCAACCTCGTACTCATCCTTCTTCTCGTACTCGTCGAGATCGAACAACAAACGAAACAGACGTGGAATGATCTCGTCGTAGAGCAGCTCATTAAACTCGTTGGTGATAGCCACCAACTCGTCAGTACCTTCCTTCGTAGCGTCGAGCAGATCCTCCACCTCCAGTGGGCTTCGATTCAAATAGCGAGATACCTCAGCCACCAACGAGAGCCGCGAGAAAACACGCTTCTCACGCCGCGAGGTCAGGTCGAAAGTTTGACTACCAGAAGCGCGAGCGGCAGCAGCAACGGTCAAACCCTCCTGCCGCGTTTCGATCAGCCGGTATTTCTCAACCATTGCCTTCCAGCTTTCCTGGTCAGCACGGGCTAGCCCCAGAGGTTGGCCGGGTACCAGTTTTTTTTCACGCATTTGGTAGAGCTTGCGCACGCGTACCAGTTTGATCTTGACCGGCGGCTCGACCACGCGGATTTCCACACGCTCCTTGTCCTTACCTCCCTTTTGCAGCTCATCAACGCTGATGCGGAAATTCTGCTGCAGCTCATCGTTGAGTGTCTTAAGGTTAGGCTCCGAGAGGAAGACGTGGCCGGTATGCTGAGCCTGGCCGATGGCTCGCAGACATCGCATAGTGGCCTGCAGCACGAACACCTTGGATTTGGGCTCGCGAAACAGCCCCACGCCGAACAGAGAACGGCAGTTCCAGCCTTCCCGCCCCTTGTTGACCAACAGGATGAACTGCTTCTCCGAGCCTTCAGTATCCAGCCGGTTGAACTCACGGATGTCGTCGTTGGTGGTGATTTTGCTGTCGCCTACATTGACTAAAATCCGTGATGTGGGAATGCCGTACTTGAGCAGTGCACGCTCGACGGCCGGCTTCAGTTCCTCCACCAACTCGTCGACAGTGCTAGCGAAGAAGGCCAATTTGGGCAGCAGACCTTCCGGGCGCAAATCGCCTGTTTCTTTGAGAAAGGTCTCGACCGCGATATCGACAAACTCATCATTGCGTGTGTTGGCGTAACCGCGCAACTCCACGTTCTTCAGATAGCCTTTTTCGATGGCCTCCTTAAGCCCGTAGGCATAAACCACCTCGGGCAGCACTTCACGCCCAACGTAGGGCGTACCGGTGTAGTTGTAGCAGGCCACCACCCGCGTACCCGCCGCGCTCAGACTGGTCGCCAGGATGTCGATGGTGGTGCGCAGGCTAGTGTCGGTTTCCTTTGCCCCAACGCCCATGTCCTTGGCCAGCGCCTTGCCGAAGGCATGGTGGGCCTCGTCAACAAAGATGCCCAATTGCTCCAGACGGCGCAGTTTTTCGAAGCGCTGATTGGTGGTGAGCTCGCCTTCTTCCTCTGGCTGATCGAAGTTATAAAGGTCGGCCGCATCGGCATACACACCTGTGGCGGTGAGGGTTTCGCCGGTCGCGCCGAACAACATGTCGACAGAGTTTTTTTCCTTGTGCTTGCGCTTCAGAATGATCTTCTGAGTATTGGAAACAATGATGTTGAAACGCGACCGATCCAGCGTATCGAGCGAGGTGCCTGCCTCTTCTAGGTAGTGGAAACGCAGGTGCATGGTCAGGAAGTTGACGTATTCTGGTGGCACCACACGAGTCAGGTCGAAGGCTTCGATTTCCCTCAACGACTGAAGCACAGTCTTATCCGGCGCAAACACCAGAGCATTGTGGCAGTAACGCTCATCCTTTGGGAACTTGTTAGCTAGCAGGAATTCGTAAAAAACACAGGTCGCCATCAGGATGGTTTTGCCGGTGCCCATCGTCAACGCGAAAATATAGTTCGGGTAAGCGCGAGAGTTCTTGCGCATCCGCTCGAACAGCAGCTTGTACGAGCTCAGCTCCAGCTCGTCAGACTCGCCAAACTGGAACATCTCCTGCCCGGCGGTACCAAGAAAAGAGCCAAACCTACGGCCTTCAAACTTGTCGCTGCGCTCGTACCAGGATTTGAAGATTTCCTCGACCTTGACATTGCCGAAAAACTCTTTCAAAAAAATATAGGTTTCCAGCGCCTCGAACTGCGGCTGACGCAAAAAAGCGGTGGGGCTTTTCTCCGGATTATTGAAGTCGAGGAACTTGCGGGTCAACTCTTTGTAGTTCTGCCGGATCGCCCCCCGATTATCCTGATAAAACTGCCAAAGAAATCGGAAAAAGGCGAAGTTCAGCGATGCGCTGGAACTGCTGGCCGCCTTCTTGGCCGCACGCTTAGTCGCCATGGCTGATACTCCCCTCCCAGGATTCCGACAGCAGATCAGTAATCTTGACGCGGATGGTGCCAGCGCCCTCGGGCACTGAGTACACACCCTTGACCAGGTCGTTCTTGCCGGGGATGTCCACCACCGCTGGCTGCAAAACCGCACCGTCGTAGTTCCAATCGATCAGCACCGATTCGGCCAGCTCCTTCCAATCCTCAACCGACTCCTTATGCAGCGAGAGCTTCTGCAACAGGTTCATCGGATAGAAGCGCTCTATGAGCAGTTCGCCATTCTTGATGGCGACCTTGGCCTGCGAGTCGCGCTTGAACTCCAGATCGGCCTTGTCACGCAGGATGTCCACCACTTCCACATCGATCTTGAAGGGCTTGGCGGCATACTCCAGTTGCGCGGCCAAGTCAGGTTCGTGGCCTATGCAGACGAGTGTAATCTTCTCCACCGGACGGTTCGGACTTTCGTTTTGCTTGCGCTCCCAGGCCTTATAGTCAAAGCCTGCGATCAGCTCATTTAGATCCGCGCGCGTGGCGATGCGGTTGACGGGCATAATCTTGACCATGCGTCCATCCTTCTCGCCATCGAAGACGGTACTGAACTCCAGCTTCTGGATTTCCAGGGCTTCGATCAGCAGTTCCTTCGCCTGAACGGGGTTGCGAAATACGTCATAATGATTGACGTTGTAGACATCAAACCCAGTGTAGTACTTGGTCTCTTCTTCAAGCGACTTCTGACGTAAATCTTCGGCGACACCACTCAGCCGCTTTGCCGTCGTCTGAATTGCACCCAAGTTAATGTCAGCACCGATAAATCGGCGGCCGAGCTTCATCGCTACGGCTTGAGTCGTGCCAGAGCCCATAAAGCAATCAAAAACCAAATCGCCAGAACTCGATCCGAGTTTAATAATGCGTTCAAGTAAATAATCTGGTTTCTGAGTTGGATAACCTGTTCGTTGACCATCTGACGAGTTCAACAAGGGCAGGTCCCAGACGGTGTCTAGGGGCTTACCTGCAGAAACGATATCCTTTACATAACGTCTATAGCGTTCGCCGTTCCCAGCATCACTTAGGACATACTCTTCACCATTTTCATCTTTAATAATGTCGTGCCGATGAGCAACAAAATCTTCATAGCACCACTGCACTGTCACTTCACTTAGACTAAACTCGTCGCTTTTGGCGTACATAAGCAAATTATCATGCTTGGCGTCTAGCTTTTTCTCTCTAGCAGCTGTTCTCTGGCCATAGTGCCAAATTATTTCATTTCTGAAATTCGAAACCCCAAAAATCTCGTCAAGAATCAGTCTTACCCTGTGCGCTTGCTTTTGATCCACGTGCACGATGAGAGCACCTCTTGGAGAGAGAAGCTCTCTAATTAAAACTAAACGTTCATATATGAACTGCAAATAATCATCATTAGCCCAAATATCGGTGTATTGCTTTTCCTCAAACGAGGAATAATCATTCGTAGAAGATCTCCCGTTTAATTTAATCTTTCTGTTGTAGTCCGCCTTCGAGTCAAATGGCGGGTCAATATAAACAAAATCAATCTTGCCCCGAAATTCCTTCAGCAAGTGGCTCATCACCTGAAGGTTATCCCCCCAGAAAATCTTATTGCGCCAGCCGTCCACTTCCTCGCCGTGAACCTCCTTCAACTGTGCCGGATAATACTGCGTGGACGTGAACGGACGTTTGCCACGCCAGTTCAGCATCGGATAGCCCTTGATGGGTTCGAATTCGTATTTTTCTACCGAATCCAGGTATTTCGGGCTGACTTCGGCAACACCCAGATTCAACTGCTCTTTCGTACCATCACTCATCATCTACTCTCTAAACTTCCAATTTTTACTATCGCAATAGGGCCGTATATCACAGCTCAGGCATAACTTGGCCGGGCGCGACGTAATCTGATAGTCCTGCCGCTCAATACGCGACACGATGTCATCAAAACGCGCAATGGTTTTGTCAATTGCGCGATCATCTTTACTAAAGGATACATACGGATTACCCGCATCTTCGCCGGTGTAGTATAGGTGCATCCGACTGACCTTTTGGCCGGTGCGTTCTTCCACCAAATGCGCATATACCTCCAGTTGGTGCTGATACTGGCGAAGGCGGTCGCGGTCTTTCTCCATGTCGGGCTTCTTTTCCGATTTGAAATCGATGATCTCAACCGTGCCCTGTTCGCCCCGAATCAAGTCGACATTACCCCGTAGGATGTACTGATCCTTGATGAGTGAAATCTCAACTTCGGCTTCTTTTATACGATCCCAGTTTCCGTTTTCGCGCTCGTAGTAACGCAGCGCGTGCCCCAACGCCGCCTGTTGCGACGACGGCGCGAGATAGACACGTTCCTTCTTCGACAGCATGGCATAGTTGGCCGAGAACCAGCTTTCGATGGCATCTCGATTCAAGGTTCTTTCCTCGCCGCGCAGCACGGTCTTGTGGATATCCTCGATGGTCTGGTGCACCAAGGTACCGAACAGCATCGGGCTTTCGCGTATAGGAGCGAACTCCAATTCCTTAAAGAAACGGTACTGCTCTGCGCAGTTCTCAAACACCGTAATGTGCGAGGTAAAGGAATACTCCCTCTTGAGGCTGATCTGCTTGACCGCCTCGAAACTCAGTGCTGAAAAGTCAGCATCACGCCAACTGGGCTGCTCGTAGAACATCCGCTCGAAATATTTCGATGGTGACTTACCAAGACCTTTTCCCCGACGCTCCTGTGCGGCCAATACCAACAAATTCTGCGCACGCGAGAAGGCGGTGTAAAACAGTCGCCAGAAGTCAAAATTCTTAATGTGCTCCAACGGCTCGAAGGCTGACTTAGAAAGGTAGCCCCCCTCTTCCAGCGACGCATCCAGTGCACTGTGCTGCTTACGCGGCACTGCTTCGAGCGAACCACACACCACTACCGGGAACTCCAACCCCTTGGACTGGTGAATGGTGAGAAAGGACACACAGCCCTTGGGCGCATATTCAGCCTCATCCTCGTATTCGCCGATACCGCCTTCAACTAGAAAGCGCAGAAACTGATGAAACAGATCGCGGATGTTTTTTTCCAACCATTGCGGATTCAAAACACTGACGAAGTGCAGATACTCGAACTTAGTAAGCAGCTTAGAAAAGGTGCCCAAGTTTCGCGCCGCCCGGCCTTTGTCTAGGCCCAGCACTGCATCTTCCGACAGGAATCGCGAAAACAGTGGGAACTGAAGTAATTGATAAAACAGGCCTGAGAAGGCGTAATCAGTATTCTGCGCCAGCACGGCGTGACGCTTGGCCAGCGGCCGTGCCCAATCCAATAGAGGTTTGTTTTCAGGCTTGCGCAGCTCGTCGGCGAACGTCTTGAAGCACTGGTGATCGTAGTAATCCCAGATGGGTAGCGTTACGCCTGCAGCCCACTCTCGTACTTGGGGAAACTGCGGGAATAGGAAGATCAAGGCGCCTATCATCAGGCGGACCTCCTCGCGCTCGAAAAACATGTTCGAGCGTGGCGAGAACACAGGCACACCCTCGGCTTCCAGGAAGCGCGCCAGCGACACGACCCTCTCATTCTTGACCGAACGGAACAGAAAGGCCGCTTGGTTCCAGTCAGATAACTGCCCCGATTCCTTCAGGCCGTTGAGAAAGGCCAGCACTTCGGCATGCCAATTAACCGCTTCTTCCTGACTGTCAGCTGCAGAAAGGCGAAGCACAGCGGGCACTTCGGGGAAATCATCCTCGCGAGGCACAATCTGCTTGGCAAAACGGAAGGTGCGCGCCCCATCCTCCCAGGTCTGTTCCTTCATCCACTCGTTGTAGAAGCGAATAATGTCCGGATGCGAGCGGTAGTTGACCGTGAGCTTGACCTGTTTGCACTGACCTTCGGCGAACAGCCCGGGAAATTCCAGAATGTTGCGGATAGTGGCACCGCGAAAACGGTATAAGCCCTGATCGTCGTCACCCACCACACATAGATTGCGGCGCTCGCCCGACAACAGTAAAAGAATACGCTCCTGAATAGTATTGGTGTCTTGGTACTCATCTACCATCAGGTAGGTAAGCCTCTCACGCAATTGAGCCAGAGCTTCCGGATGCCTCTGCAGCAGCTGCAACGCCTCGTACTGGATACCGGAAAAGTCAAGAGAGTTGTGCTCCAGCAGGAGCTCCTGATACTTAACGAAACAGGCGGCGAGCGCGCGAATTTCGGGCTCAGGAGCTAGCGTCAACGCTGCGATATCAAGCGCCTCTTCCCCGACCTTATTGAGCCACTTAAGCAGATTCTCTGACTGTTTCCAGCGCCCCGACTGGTCTTCGCCCATGACAAGCTGCGCATCAGGCAGTGCGCGGAATTCCTTGATACGTTGGTACAAAAAATACTGCTGATCAAACTGATCAAACAGTGTGAAGCTACGTTTGAGGCGAGTGAACTCCCGAAAATCTTCCAGCAGTCGCAGGCAGATAGAATGGAAAGTACCCAAATACATCTCGTTCAGGTTGAACTGAATGTCGAGATCGGCCAGCCGATTGGAGATGCGTGTAGTCAGCTCACGCGCGGCTTTATCGGTGAAAGTAACGACGAACAGCGATTCGGGCACAACGCCTTTTTGCGTGATGAGATATACGATGCGCTCGACCAGGGTGAAAGTCTTCCCCGAGCCCGGACCCGCGATGATGAGAACCGGGCCTTCAGTGGCAAGAATGGCTTGTAGCTGCTGCGGATTAGCGTTGCTTTGAAGAGCACTCGTAATAGCGGTCATACTCCACAACACCCCGTAGAGCAGCCAATGTCACCATGCCCTCTACAACTCCGGAGCTTTGTAATTCGATTCATCAATCAATCCCTGCCCGCGCATATTTGTCATATTCACTTAAGTTTGGACAATTTCAAGGAATTTGGCAACACACCTGCCAAGCCCGGGTCTTACACCCTGAAACTTCAAATATCATGTCGGCAGGCCTATCCGTACCCGTACCCCTCAGTCTCGTAAATAGAAACCCCCATTACCTTGAGTCCTCTGATCGCGCCTAGGCTAATACTTATTGCGCGTGCAACGCGCGCATGTTGTTGTACTTATTACGTCGCGATCTGTAGTGCTCGGCTGAAATCCGACGACAGGCTAGTCAAACTCGCCGAGCGTTATCCTTACCGCTACAAAAGGAGGGCATGCTGTTCCTGGCGGACTTGACCAGCCCTCCGTATAGCTTCAGCGCAGATTTTTTGTTCAAAGCCAATTGCCGATGGCCTCGTGGTTACAGATCTGGACACTGAGCGCTTGGGTGACCAACGCCGCTGCCGACTGTACCGTGACCCAACATTCATGGAGTTTACCCAACAACAATTTCCACAAGAGGATCCGCTGGGCATACAAAACCTCAGATTTTGAGATTAACTACTATGAGCGAGCCCAAGAACTCGCGATTAAGCGGGGCTGGATAACAATGAACCTCGTGCAACGAACATTCCGGCTCAGCTACGGATATGTGCTCTCGATCGTAGAAGCGCTCCAGCATACGTCCTGACTACTTCATTTTATTTCTTCCTGAGAAGTCGAATGCGCCGAGCGAAGGCAACGGCTCCAAACTGGGGAGTCCTGCCAAAAAAGACACATTCTGTTACTATCGGCATAGTGACAAGAAGAGAGGAGCACAGCAATGGCAAGATGCACGGCACCAGTTCGGGGGCACAGTTCCGCAGCAGCGCGAGCGGCCTGCCCTGCATGCAGTTCCCGCTATGGCGGTTACCGCAGCAGCTACAGCTCACCATACTCGTCTGGAGGCAGAAGCAGCTTCAGCCGCAGTGGCAGATCAAGCGGAGGCGGTACTTCAAGGCCGCGATGGTCGCCTGCCGGTTCATCCGTCACGTACACCCCTGCTCAGGTAGCATCCCTAACACCGGTTCGCGAGGCTGTTGAAAAAGAAGCGGGGGCGAAGCTAGACCTTAGGGATTGCTTCCTATGCCATGCTTGGGATGATCGGCAGGGAGCCGCCAAGGAATTGTACGACTTGCTCCAGGCAGTTGGTGTCAAGGTTTGGTTCAGTGAAAAGGACCTTGGCCTTGGCGTGCCGATGATGCGAGCCATCGACAAGGGTTTGGCGGCCTCGAAAATTGGGCTCGTCCTAGTGACCCCTGCATTGCTAGAACGCCTCCCGAAAGAGGGAGTCGCCGACAAAGAGCTTTCGACCCTCCTGCAGAGTAACCGGCTCGTGCCCATCGTACACGGAACGACGTACACAGCGCTTCGCGATGTTAGCCCCATGCTCGCTTCGCGAAGCGGTCTGGACACGTCGGACGACGCAATGGCGGTGGTCGCAACCAAAATTGCCGAGTTGGTCGCCATCTGGAGCTGACATGATTGCGGAAGACTTGCCACATGGCCTCTATCCCAAAAGGCAGCCATGATTGCCTTTCCCCGTTGTGCAGTCCATCGATGCTTTTGAGTCTACTCCCTGATGGCAAGATTACGTCGAACTACAACAACCCCCTGCACTTGAAGCAGGCTTGGAGTAGACGGTCGCACTATGTGCGTTGGAACAAAAGGATAGATTAATGGAGATTGGGGAATCGGTTGTCCAAGCGGTCATCCTGCATCAGGTCGGGAACCGATTGCGGGAGGAGCCTCTGGTTCTGGCGGAGCATTGCTTCGCGATAACAGATCGTATCTCTAACGTCATTCTCGGCGGTTATCTGCGCGGCATCGTCAGCGACAAGAACCAATATGTGTTGAGTCATGAGAGCGACATGGCTCTAAACGACGTGGCACATCACGTGTCGGGCTTTTTCACCAAAAAAATGTCCTTCGTGGAATTGTCACATAATCTGGCCTCCCATTTATATGCTTCGGCCCATCACCCAAACATTGCAGCTGGCGATCTCTTCGTTATCCTTTTTGAAAAATTGAAAGTGGATGGTGCTTACCAATCTGCAGTCGGCATCTATAAGTCAGAATCAAAACAGCAGTATTTGTCCGCTCGTACGCACGGACAAATACAGGAGCTCGAAGTTTACAGCGGCATCAATCCCGACCTGATCGACAAGGGCGTTTTGATTGTTGATGGCTCCGATGTTATCTATGCCATTGATCGACTCAGTAGTCGGACAAAATATTGGATTGATGATTTCCTGAAGGCAAAACAGATTCCCAATGAAAGCACTAAGTCCGCCGTCGCCGCCGGGCTGATAGATAAAGTTCGGGAAAACATTGAAAGCCCTATGGCGCGACAGGATTTTTGTCGCGAAGTCGTTGCCTTATGCTCAGATAGAAACGAGGTACTTGGTGAAGAAATCAGAGAGGTGTCGGAACGATATGTTTCTCCTGATGTATGGCACACAGAACTGGAGAGGCTTGTTGAACGCAAAGGGTTGATTGGCACCGGAGAAATTAGCGTATCTGCAAGAAGCCTTCAGACCAAACTGAAGAGAATATTTAATCGCATCAACCTGGGCCACAACATTAGCCTGATGGTCCCTGACAGCCTGTCATTGAGCGACGTGGATTTCAAAATAGATGGCAAATCTGTACAGGTAAGCGTAACGCTGGAGAAGAACAGTGGGTGAATCATCGAAAACTTCCGGAGAGAATGGGGAAAAAATCACGGAAGAACTCTTGAAGCTAATTGGCTGGAGCAGCCCCCTGAAGGGTGTCAGTGTTCCTTGCAATAGCAAATCGCATGACAAGAAGACTCACGGCAATGACTTCGTTTTTATTTACAACAACCCACTCCATGAGAACCGCACAGATATAGTTTATGTATCTTCGAAGAACGTCAAGAAAGGCTACCCAAAAGGTGACCAGGGGGTTAAGACAGCCTTCAAAGGCCATTTATCAGAGCTTGATGGGATCGTATCCTGTTCAAAGGTCAGCGGCGAAATTAAACAGGCAATACAAACCTTCCAAGGGCGCAAACAGAAGAAACATGTTGGTTTACTCGTATGGTTGCATGGCGATCGGGAAACCCAAAATAGAGATATTAAGCCCGCCTTGAGTCGTATCCAGCTGGATTTGGCATCGAACTGCCCACTCTATCTTGTCGACATGGCCCGTGCATCTTTCATTAAGGAGGCCATCAGCCATTTCAGAGCAAGCAAGCAAGGGGAGAAATACCACTTTTACTACCCCAAACTGGGAAATGTTATTGCAAATGCCGATGAACGCTATGGGGATTTGTTGCCTATCGAACTCATGGCATCTGACCTCATTCCTATCCGATTCACGCTAGGGGAAAAACCTTCTCTCTGCCTGTACGCCAAGCAATCCTTTTCGGAGGAGTCGATGAAGAAGCTTTGCAGCCTTGCTTTTGACTTTGCGGATGGATGGGTGCAGGATATTTTTATCGGCTTGGAAAGCTACCATCCCGCAGAGGACAAACAGACAAAGGATGCAGTTCTTATGGCATACCAGGATAGGAAAGCAAACATCAAAGTATTCTGCTACAAGGAATCCATTCTTGATCTTCTGGAGTATTGATTATGAGCACTCCGACCAAGACAACCCCTGCGAAACAATTTGATTACGAACGGGCCATGTTATGGGGGGACCGTTTGAGAGTATTGCTCAATAGTGACCACATCAGCAGTGGCGAGATAAATGAGACGCTCAAGGAAAAAGGAATATTTATTGGCAGTACCGATAAGTCTGATACTGTGCCGCTATTAAGCGCCTGCCTGCTTACTCCCAACGAATTTAAGCGCCTAATTGGAAAGTCATTTATTCGAGAATCGGGTAAAAAGTATTCATCCGATAAGCTGAAGCTAAGCTCCGCAGAGGTTGACTGGAAAACAGAACTGTTGAATAACTTCGATTCAGTAGTCGGAGGCATCGAGTTGGAGGGTGGCCGAGAATTTGCCTCTGAGCCCGCCATATCCGTCGATCCTAATGGAAATATACAGATCACATACTCTGTACGGATGCTGGATTTTAGCGCGGACTTTATAGAGCAGGAGATTGTTTACCCTGGCGAAATTCACCTCAGACAATCTGGAGATGGCTTGGAAATTGAAGCCAGTAAAACCAGAACATCAAAAGACACCAGTAAACTAAATGATGCGGTGATCGGTGCCATTGGCAAATTTTACAAATCAAAGGGCATAACTACGAGTGAAAAACCGGAGTCTATTGTTTTTGATGACTTCACAAACAGTGAACGTATCCGCTTCTTCCTGCAATTGACATCTATTAACACTTCCGATTTCACTTTCAAGGAAATTGATAATTTCGAGATCATTCGAGATCAGGAGGCCGGAGCACTGCCGAAAGAGCAACGGATTGAGTGGATGGACGGGCATGTCAATAAAATACAGATAAAAGGAAGCGATCTTGGAAAAGTCTTTCTTCTTCAGGAGAAAACTTACTACCAGTACTACTATTTGGTGAAAATGACGGCTACATATGCTTTCAAGTTCGGCGCAAATGCTGGCGATTGCGGTGTTGAGTTCGCCTTCTCTGGAAAAACGTCAAGAGACGACAATTACTCCGGAACTATGTTCGATTTCAGTATTGAACGAATCCCCCGCTTGGAAGAAGGAAGCAAGAATCAGGTACGAAAGGCCATAATCCAAAAAATTCAAGAAGCAAGGGATGCGGCTTTCAAGCATGTTAAGCCCCAGCAATAGATATCGACACGCTAGTGCATGCGCACCATCGAGATGAGTGATCTCACAAATCCCCTGCGAAGCGTCATCATCATCGAAAAAGGTGGTTGTGACAATGATTTGCCAGCAAGCCTAAATCGACATTGTGCACGGCAATGAAAACCGTCTGTAATCTAGGGTAGATTTTTTACTGGACGATCGGCAGCTTTATGCTTTAATTACCGGTAGTTTTATGCCTAACGGCACAAAAGTTTCAGGGGCTTTTTGCTGTCTGAAGCACAAGCAGGCACCTATCGTTAAGCAATTCGCCCCGGCATCAAGCCAGAGAGTTCGTTCACAATAATCTGAACATGTCTTGTACTTGCGGTACAAACGTCATGAATACCAACATTAAGAACAGCAGCAGGACAAAGGGCAGGCATCCTTTGAAAACGCGCATGACGGGCACTTTACTGATGGCGCTGATCGCAAACAGATTCAGCCCGATGGGGGGTGTAATAACCGCAATTTCCATATTCAGAATCAGCAGCATGCCAAAAAAAACAGGGTCAATATCAAACCCCATAATCATCGGCATGAGAATAGGCATCGTAATCAAAATAACGGAAATGACTTCCAACGCCATGCCAATCAGGAAGAACAGCAACATGACACCAACGAGGAACTCGGTACTGCTTAAGTTCATCGCCATGATGCCGTCGAATAAGACATGGGGTATGCGCTCGCTTGTAATGGCATACCCAAATAACTGAGCCCCCGCCAGAATCATCATGATGATGCTGGACATTTTGGCGGAACTGGTGAGGATCGGAAGCAGGCCTTTAACGGAAACGCCGTAACACAATGCCAGAAATATGGCATATACAGAGCTAATTGCAGCAGCCTCCATGGGCGTAAAGTAACCGGAATAAATCCCGCCCAGAACAATCACGGGAGACATCAGCACACCAAATGCCGATTTAAAAGCCGCGAGCCGTTCACGCGAACTTGCCTTTGGCTGAGGCGGCACGCCGGAAGCCCGGCTATATCCATACGCAACAACCGTTAAAAGCGCGGTCAGAATAATGCCCACGATCGCGCCCGCGGTAAACAACCTGGCAATTGACGTTTCGGTCACGATGCCATAAATCACCAGTGGCACCGACGGGGGCAACAATATACCCAGTCCACCCGCACTGGCAATGAGACCAACCGAGAACGTCCGGTCGTATCCACGTTTAACCATTTCCGGGATCAGAATCGTGCCCACCGCGGCAGCAGTGGCAACCGAACTGCCACTGATCGACGAAAACATGACGGTCGCAAAAACAGCCACCACGGGCAAGCCACCGCGTGTATGGCGTATCAAGACGTCAATGAAATGAATCAATCGGTTGGTGGCACCCGTGCGGCTCATCACCTCGGCTGCCAGAATAAAAAAGGGGATAGCCAACAAGCTGGGTGTGCTCAACGCGCTAAAGAGTTGCGAGGCCAGTGTCGCAGGCATGGCGTCTTGTACGAGCAAATACACAAGACCGCACAAGCCTAATGCGAACGCAATCGGCATTCCACTTGCCAGGCCAACAGCAAATGTCGTCAAAAATGAAAACATGGGTCAGTTCCTACCACAGTCATGTTGCTGAAGATTCGGCCTGCTCTGATTGCGGATCAGCGGCACCCGTCAAGAGAGAAACAAATCGCTGAATCAACCGTAGCGATAAAAGCGCACCACCTAAAGGCAAAATGACCTGGGGTATCCACATTGGCATGCGCAGCATCGTCATGGACACTTCACCCAGCATATGGCTTTCCATGACCAACTCCCAACCGGAATAGGTAAGATACAAAGCAAAGAAAAGGGACAACAACGTGCCCAGCATGTCTAGAATCCGACCGGCAGTTTTGGGAAGCACGGTGAAAATCACATCGATCCGCACATGTTGATTAGACTTGACTGCTAACGCAGCGGTAAAAAGAATGCTCCAAATAATGGCATAGGCGGCAATTTCATCACCGCCTATGATTGAAAATCCAAAGACTGATCGCAGGAATATTTGCAGAACAATAATAAATACCGACAGCGTCAGGAACAGCCCGCCAATGAATATTTCAAGACGATCCCACGCACGACCGACCGTGCTTAGCATATTACGCATGGTGGGCTGGCCTCCTGTCTTGTCGTCTTACTGGCCCGCAGCGCTTTGAATCTCGGCAATGAGTTTGCGTACCGGCTCACTTTGACTTTCATAAACGCTTTTGTATTTATCCCGCCATTGCGCCAGCACCTGGCCATCAACCTCTTGAATCACAACACCGTTATCCACCAGGGTTTTCTCGGCAGCGGCCGAGTTCGAGACCGAGACGTCGTGATTCCATTTTTGTGCGTCGGCCATGGCTTTCATCAACGCATTGCGATGGTCCTCACTCAATTTGTCCCAGCGTGCCTGATTGATCACAACGGCATAGCCACCATGCTGCTGCAATACACGGGTCATGCCCGTTAGAACTTCGTACCAGCGCGCCGATGCAGCCAGGGTGACAGTCGTAATGGCACCGTTCACCAAACCCTGCTGCAAGGCCAAATAAACATCGGGGGCTTGAATGGAGACAGGGGAGGCACCTACAACACGCACACCTTCCTCAAGAGGGGCCGAAGGCGTTACACGAACTTTACGACCGGCCATATCTTCAGGTTTTACCACTGGCTCACCGCTGGTATAGATGTAACCCGGACCATCATTCCACAAGCCAATACCGCGCACTTTGAATTGATCAAGATCTTTCAGCAGTGTTTGACCAATCTCGCCCTCGAACACTTTGATGCTGTGCTCAAAAGAATTGAACAAACCGGGCTGATTGAAAATCTCCCAACGATCATCCAAAGGCACGTAATAGGAAGTTAAGGGAGCAACAATATCGACTTGACCACGAATTGCGGCACGAATTTCATCTTTAGAAGAAACCAACTGCGCGCCCGGATACACATCAATACGCAACGTACCGTTGCTGTATTCGTCCACCTTCTCCGCAAACAATTTAATTGTCCTGGCTTTAATCGTATTTTCTGGAAGATCATGCGGAAACTTGAGCGCAACTACTTCGCTTGCCATTGCGCCAGAAACAAGTAGGCTACCTAATGCTGCAACGAAATATCGTAAAGCTTTCATCATTGTTCCTTATAAACAGAAGGCCCTGCTTCCTGCCCTATAAACGCGATGTCCAATATGCGGGGAAGCAAATACAAAAAATGAGATCGTTATAGCGCAATAACTTGATCCATTTTCATAACATTCTATTTGTAGAACAATAGGTACTACCCCTTAGTCACCTCACTTACTCCGGCAACCTAACCGTTACCTCTATCTCAATCAGCAGCCCCGGCACAGCCAAACCCGTTACGCCAATAATTGTTTGGGCAGGGTGCTCCTGGTTGCCCTGAACCGCTTCAATGGCTTGGGTGATCACTTCATATTCTGTGGGGTGCAGCGTATAGATGGTTCGGCGCACTACATCGCTCCAGCTCGCGCCCACGGCCTTCAGCGTTACTTCTATATTGCGCATGGCTGCTTGTGTCTGGGCGCCTAAATCGTCGCCACCCACAATGGAAAAATCGGGCGCCAGCGCAACCTGGCCGGCAATGTAGGCGACGCGACCCGGTTCAGCTACCGTAATATGGCTAAATCCAGGTGCGGGATGTAATTCAGGTGGGTTAATGAGTTTTCGTGACACAACTACCTCCTTGATTTTTACAAACGGCTGAATATCGGCTTTAAGCAGCCACTATTGCCACACCAATACATTCTGTCAAGGGTTATGCCAACCGCGAAACCATCACACTGGCCTCGCCCTGCTCCGACGACACCCACGCAGTGGCATCAGTAGTATTAATATTCAAAACCATTTTTCGGGCGGCCAATGCCGCCAACGCCTGAGTGCCTTCAACATCGACGCAAAAAACCTGTAGGTTCTGCGCGCGGCTCAATTTACTTTTTACGCCGTCCCACCATAGCTGCGCGTTGCGCCCGTAGGCAATCACCACCACCTCGTTGGCACGTCCACAGGCTTTCAGAATCCGCCGCTCATCGGGCAACCCGGTTTCGATCCATTGCGTAATCGCACCGGTTAGATCCAAACGCCACAAGTCGGGCTCATCCGTTTCCGACAGGCCTTTGGTGAAGACCAGACTTTCCGAGTCGTCGACATACAAAGCAAAAGCCAACAAACGCACCATCATGCGCTCATCGGTTTCCGACGGATGCCGCGCAACCGTAACGGAATGGCTGGCGTAATAGGCGCGATCGTTGTCGGCAATGTGAAGGTCGGCTTTATAAATAGTGGCACGAAGGGCCATAACGCAACTCTGCCAAGAAGCTTAAGGGGCTACAGTGTATAGCGAACGCTGAATAACACTTGGCGGCAACTATAAGCACGACCAGTTGTTTGCCGACAAAATTTCTGCACTTTCCAGATATTTGATGCATAAATCCGATAGCCGCCACGACACGCCACACTCTATTGTTCGAAGAACGTCGGCTGGTTAAGCGCACGCTACCAAGCCTTCAATCATCACAACAATTCAAATTGCTTCGGAGACACCATGCAAACCAATCAATTCCTTAAAAGGGACCACTTTCTGTTGGGTACTTTTTCCACCAACTGCTCTGGCGGGATGACAGTTTCAAAACTGCCCGACCGCTGGAAGGCCGACTGGGAAAGCAACCTGAAAATAGGCAAGTTGCTGGATGCAGCAGGCATCGACTTCATGCTGCCCATTGCACGTTGGATCGGTTACGGCGGCGAAACCGACTTTCATGGTTACGTGCTTGAAACAGTTACCTGGGCTACCGCGCTGCTGGCCAACACAAAACAGCTCACTGTCTTTGCCACTATTCACACGGCGGCGAATCACCCCGTGGTGGTCGCCAAACAAATCGCCACCATGGCACAAATGAGCGATGAGCGTGTGGGGCTGAATATCGTGGCGGGCTGGAATAAACCGGAATATGAAGCACTGGGTCTAACGTTGCCCGACGACCATGAAACCCGTTACGGCTACGCGCAGGAATGGTTCGATATTGTTAAAAAGCTCTGGACACACGACGGTCCTTTCGACTGGGACGGTACCTACTTCAAGCTCAAGCACACCTATGGCAACCCCAAACCACAAACCATGCCGCCCATCTACAACGCGGCTGGTTCCGGATTAGGCCGCGAATTTGCCGCCCATAACGCCGACTTCCTGTTTACACCGGCCATCGACCTTGCACGCTCAAAACAGGAAGTGTCAGAACTGAAGCAACAGGCGCTGGAACAAGAGAGTCGTAAAGTGGGCGTACTGACATTTGCTCATGTCATTTGCCGCCCCACCGAGGCCGAAGCACAAAAAGTGTGGCAATCGCTGCAAGACAATGCCGACTGGGAAGCCACCGACAACCTGATTCGTCTGCAATTTGCTCACGCGCAATCATTCCCACATGACCTTTTGCAACTGATCCGCGAACGGTTCGCGGCCGGCCATGGCGGGTTCCCCTTAGTAGGGACGCCCAAACAAGTGGCCGACGGCATTACACAATTGCATGAAGCCGGTTTCAGTGGCACAACCCTTTCATTCTTTGATTATGCAGAAGAATTTCCCTATTTCCGCGATAATGTATTGCCTATCCTTGAATCACGCGGTATCCGCAGGAAATTTGTATGAGTGACAGCAATAATGCGCTAAATCAGGAATTCCGCACCGCCATGCGTCAGCTGGCGGGCGGCGTTTCCGTTATTACCGCCGCCCACGGCGAAAACCGAACCGGTCTCACGGCCACGTCGGTGGTGTCCATTTCCATGGATCCGCCCGAGCTGTTCATTTCGGTTAACAGGTCGTCCTCGTCGTGGCCGGTCATTGAAAAATCGGGAAAATTCGGTATTAATGTGCTACAACAAGACCAACAGGTTGTGGCTGAGCATTTCTCGGGAAAAGGCGGGCGCAAAGGCGCCGACCGTTACGCCGACGACGACTGGTATCAAACACCCGACGGTGTCTGGTTATCCCGACGGGCCTTGGTTGGCTTCGCCTGCGATGTTGAGAAGGTCTGGATGCACCGTGAACATGCCTTGATTGCGGGCAAAGTCACGCTTATCAATGTGCACGCCGGGCCACAGCCTCTTACTTATTGGCACGGCCACTACGGTTCATTCATTCAAAACTGAAGGGTCCGGCCACTCTATTTTGAGGAACTGCGTATGCAAGCGGCACCCAACTCGCAAATGCATCGCCATCTGTTTAGCCGATTCCCAAAATTCACCTCACACGACGCCGAGGAAGTGCGGCATCAGGTTAGCCGCATTTTTTGCGACCACGACCTGAAAATTGTCGGGAAGTCGCAGTCGCTAAACACACAAATTCACTTTCGCCGGGGTAAGCGCGTAAGTTATGGGCGCATGCTTTACGGTGCAACGGTAGATATTGAACCCGGTAAACTGGACGACTTTTACCTCATTCAAATTCCAGTTGCAGGGCAAGAGGCCGTTCAGTACAACCGGCACGCAATTCTTTCCGACACCCGTGTGGGCACCATTATCAGTCCCGACCTGGAATTCCGCATGCGCCATGAGCGCAATGCCGAAAAACTGTTTATTCGGGTGGAGCGTAGTGCATTCGAACAACAATGCGCGCAATATTACGGGCACCTGGCGCACGGCGCACTGCACTTCAATCCGGCCATTCATCTGCAACACCCTTCTTTGCAGTCGCTGAAACGCTTGCTCGACTGGCAGTTATATGAAGCTTCCGAAGGCGACCTGTTCGATCAACCCCTTATTGCTGCGCACTTTGAAGAAGTACTGATGGTGTCATTGCTGGGTAGTTTGCAGCATAATCAACCCATCCACTTCGACACAGGCCACGTAACACCGGGATTTATAAAGCGGGCAGAAGATTACATTAAACACCACGCCCACCTGCCGTTGACGGCAGGTGACATTGCCGACCAGGTAGGGGTCAGCATCCGCACTTTGTTCGCTGGTTTCCGCAAGTATCGGAATGCGTCACCCATGCGTTTTCTAAAGCAGGTTCGATTGGAGCAGGTACGCCACGACCTATTGCACCCCAAATCGGATACTGCGGTCACCCACGTCGCATTAAGTTGGGGGTTCACGCACCTGGGACAGTTTTCCGCCAGCTACCAGCAACAATTTGGCGAACTTCCATCGGAAACGTTGAGACGCTCGGGAGGCTGAAACTTACCCCGCCTTTGCAGCGGCGCGATTATCGTTACTAATAGCCCGCTTAATCCAGGTTTCCAGTTTTTGTGCCACAGGCGTTAGCGGTACACCGCGAACCCGGAACAAACCCAGGGTCGCATTCGGCGGTTTCGGCTCTACCGCGAAAGTTTCCACACCACAGCTGAACAAAGGATCGGTAAACAAACGATCAGGCCCGAACCCCACCAAGTCAGTGCGGCGCATCATTTCAATCATGAGGGCGGGAGAAGTGCATTGAACAATCTGTTGTGGTTGCGGCAAGCCGACTCGATCCAGCCAATGCAACAAATGGTGGCCGGTACTCCCGTTGGTTAAATTCAAGATCCACCTTGCTTTAGACACCGCGCCCCAGTCTTGTGCCTGAGTTAACGGATGCCCTTTACGGCCGGCAATTAACAACGGCGTTGGACACAAAGGAATAAACACAATTTCCGGCGGCAATTCATCCCGGGAGGCGATCGCAACGCCAAAGTCCAGCGCCCCTTCCAGCAGGCCCGGAATAATTTCGGTCATGAAACCTTCTTTCAAAGTCATGACCGCCTCGGGGAACGCCGCCACAAATTGCCGATAGACATTCGGAAAAATGGTAATGGCCACCACCGGTGTAATACCAATGGAAACCCGTGCGCCGGCGCCGCCGCTGATTTGCTGAACCTCGTTACGGGCACGCTCCATCGTAGACAGAATCATACGCGCCCGACCCAACAAAGCCTTCCCCGCATCGGTGAACGAAACACCCCGATAACTGCGATTGAGCAGCTCGGCCCCCATATCTTCTTCCAGTTCTTTCATTGCGCGTGTCAGCGCACTTTGGCTGATACGCAAGGAGCGGGCGGCTGCACGAATTGAGCCGCTGTCGGCTACTTGCACAAACGCTTTTACGTGCTGATATTTCATTTTCCAAGCCTAAAAAGGTGAGTCTATTTCAGCTAAAGCCAAGATGACATCAAAAAGTGTTCACCTTGCCAAAAATATAGTCTTTTAATTATCACCTACTCCGGCAAGAATAAAAAAAAGAGACAAGGAGAGACAATGGCACATCCAGAACTGGATCTGCAATCAATGAAAGAATGGCGCCACGCCATGCACCAATTTCCGGAACTTGGATTCGAAGAAGAGCGCACCAGCGCTTTAGTGTCACGTTCGCTGACTGAGTGGGGCTATGACGTTCACACTGGTTTGGCCGGCACAGGTGTGGTTGGGAAACTGGTTATTGGCACAGGCGAAGGGCCGAAGCTGGGCTTACGGGCCGAGATGGATGCCCTGCCTATTCAGGAAGCAACCGGTTTACCATGGCAAAGTCGGGTAAGCGGCAAAATGCATGCTTGCGGCCATGACGGCCACACTGCCATTATGATGGGAGCCGCCAAAGCACTGGCCAAAATGAACGCCGCTGGACAACTACCGGGCAACGGCATTCTGCACATAATTTTTCAACCCGCCGAAGAAATTGGCGGCGGCGGCGGCGCACAACGCATGATAGAGGAAGGTTTGTTCGACCATTTCCCTTGCGATGCCATTTTTGCGCTGCATAATTTCCCCGGTACACCGGTGGGTCATAGCTTTTTCCGCCCTGGTCCTTTCATGTGCTCGTCTGACAAGGTGCGGGTGCGTTTTCAGGGCAAAGGCGGGCATGGCGCGATGCCGGAACTATCACAAGACCCCACTCTTCCTATGGCCGCAACGTTAATGGGGCTGCAAACCATTATCAGCCGTAACCTTAGCCCCTTTGAATCGGGTGTGATTAGCGTAGGGCGGGTTGCCGCAGGGGCAAGCTACAACATTATTCCCGACCAGGCCGAGCTGGAACTCAGTGTCAGAGCGCTGCAACCCGACGTTCGCGAAAAACTGCGCGAGCGAATCGAAAGCATGGCGCTGCATCAGGCCAAGGCATACGACTGCACCGTAAATACAGAGTACGAACTGGGTTATCCCGTGCTGGTCAATGACCCCACGTTCTCGCAACTGATGGAGCGTGCTGCCAAACAGACGTTTGGCAATGAGCGCGTTGAGACTCAGGCTTCCCCACTGGCGGCCAGTGAGGATTTTGCGTACATGCTGCAAAAAGTGCCTGGAGGCTATCTGATTATCGGCAACGGCGACAACGGTCACGAACATGGAAAACGGCTGGGGCCGTGCAGTGTGCACAACCCGCACTATGACTTCAACGATGATTGCTTGCCTTATGGGGCCGCCTATTGGCTCAATCTGGTCCAACTGTTCTTTTCAACAAAGGCAACTGAATCCCCGGCCAAAAGAGGATCACGCCTTTCATTCATTTCACCAACAGAGGAATAACGACAATGAGACAAACCTTTAAATCCCTCAAATTGCTAACTGCCGCAGCCTTGGTTACCTGTGCGGCAGGCGTACAAGCCACAACCCTTACGCTTTCCAACTGGGTGCCACCCACGCACTTCGTTACCAGCGATATTCTCCAAGTGTGGGCGAAAAACGTAGAGCAAGCTACAGAAGGCCGCGTCAAGATTCGCATGCTGCCCAAACCCGTTGGCAGTCCACCCCAACATTGGGAACTGGCACGCAAAGGCATTGCCGACATTACATGGGGTAACTTCACCTATGAACCCGACCGGTTCAAAGCCATATGGTTTGCCGAATTTCCATTCAATGGTGACAATTCCGAAGCGCAATCGGTTGCCTTGTGGGACACCTACCAAAAGTACCTAAAAGACACGCCTACTTTCCAGGGCGTGAAACTGCTGGGAACCGGCATGTTCGGCGGCGGTGCAATTCACCATGGCACAAAAAATATTATCACCCCGGAAGATCTCGCCAACCAGAAAATTCGGATGGGCGGACCCATTCAAAAACGCTTGCTAGAGGAAATGGGTGCTGTACCCATTGCCGCGCCCGCGCCACAAGTGTACGAATTGGTGGAAAATGGCGTGGTTGACGGCTCGTTAAACCCCATTGAGTCTGTCATCAACTTCCGCGCAGCCGATATGCTGAAACACCACACCCTTGTGCCCGGCGGCTTCTACGACGCCACCTTCTTCCTGGCCATGAATGAAGGCACATGGAACAAGCTTTCTGAAGCCGATAAAAAAGCCATTATGAGTGTGTCGGGAGAACATTTTTCCCGCCTTTGGGGCAGCGAATACGACCGTCAAACCGCAATGGCACTCAAAGAACTGAAAGCGCAGGATCACGAGTTCAATACACCTTCGCCGGAATTAATGGCCAAAATAAAAGAGGTGAACAAAAAGGTCGTCGCCGAATGGGCTGCTGATGGCGCGTCGTTCAATGTAGACGACCCCATGGAGATGGTAGAGTTTTATCGCTCCCGATACAACGAACTGAAAAACAAGAACTAAAGCCGTTACGGTTAAAGCCCTTGTCAGATGGTCGGTGCGCCACGGGCGCGGGCACTCTTTGCCCGCGCCTAAACGACAACCGAAATTTTCCCGGAAAGCCTCATGCACTCTTTTCTGCAAAAAACCCGAAAAGCTATCGAGCGATTTTTGATTGGTGCTTTGCTTGCAATGGTGTTTCTAACGTTTGCCGACGTCATTGGGCGCCGCTTTTTCGGCGCCCCCATCTACGGCGCGCACGACATCACTGAACATTTGATGGCACTCATTGTTTTCTCCGGCTTGCCTTTGCTCACATCGGCCCGTGGCCACCTGGTTGTTGACCTTTTCGACCGTTTCGTGATGACCAACGCCATGCGCTGGTGGCGCGGGCTTACAACACTACTTATCGCCGTCATTCTGGCTTTAATTGGATATCAATTTATCTTCGCCACCATTGATGCCAACCAAATCAAGGAAGTGAGCCAGGAGCTGCTGATTCCCCGCAGCTACTTCTATGCCTTAATCAGCCTCAGTTGCTTCGCCAGCGCCATTGCAGCGTTGCTGCCACCGAGCGCACCGCTCAACGCCCCCGAGGAAAACACATGATTGTCGGTTCTGCCGCCCTTTTTGCAGTCTTACTCCTTACTTTTCTAAGAGTCCCCCTGGCATTTTCATTATTCGCGGTTTCTATTACGGCCTTGTCGGTCGATATGGGTTTGCAAACCGCCCTCACGATGACCTCCATGACAATTGAAGAGGCGGTGTTTTCCTATGAGCTTGCCGTCGTCCCGTTGTTCATTCTTATGGGCAATATTTTATCGCGCTCGGGCATTTCAGCGGACTTGTTTCGCGCCGCCAACGCCTACTTCGGCCACATTAAAGGCGGGTTAGCGCTATCGACCATCGTAACTTGTGCCGGTTTTAGCGCCGTGTGTGGCTCCAGCCTGGCAACCGCCGCCACCATGTCGAAAGTGGCCTACCCAAGTATGAAGAAATACGGCTATTCAGATAGCTTGTCGGCGGCCACCATCGCGGCAGGCGGCACACTGGGCATTCTCATCCCCCCTTCCATCATCCTGATGATTTACGGCATTCTCACGCAAACCAATATCGGGCACCTATTCATTGCCGGCGTCATCCCGGGCATGCTGGGGTTGTTGCTGTATATGGGTGCCGTCTACATTGTTGCGTTGCTGCGACCAGGTAACGCGCCGCGTGGCGAGAAAACCAGCCGGCATGAAAAAATCGCCTCACTTAAGGGCGTTTGGCCGTTTGTCTTGCTGTTCATGCTCATTATCGGCGGCATTTATGTCAAGATTTTCACGGCCACCGAAGCCGCCGGGATGGGTGCAGGTTTTGCCTTGATTATTGCCATTTGGCAAAAACGTATCAGCAAAGCAAGCTTTCGCGCCATTTTTCTGGAATCAGCGTTTGTTTCGGTCATGCTTTACACCGTGTTATTCGGTGCCATGCTGTTCGCCAAACTCATTTCCTTTTCGGGCCTGGGCGAAGGTCTGTTGGGCTGGGTGGAAGACGCCGGGCTTTCCTCCTATCAGCTCATTTTCGCCATCTTGGCCGTTTTTCTGATTTTGGGATGCGTGCTGGACTCACTGGCCATTATTTTAATTTGCGTCCCCTTGTTCGTTCCTATTGTGGTGGCCAACGGATTCGACTTGGTCTGGTTCGGCATTCTTGTGGTGGTCGCCACCGAGATTGCACTGATTACCCCCCCTATCGGCATGAACGTCTTTGTCATTAAAGCCACACTGCCCAACGTTGCGTTCAAGGATATTTTCCGGGGCCTCATTCCTTTTATCGGCGCAGACATTATTCGATTAATGCTATTGGTGTTCTTCCCCGCGCTATCGCTGGCGTTGGTAAAGCTTATGTGAAAATCACGGTGCTTCGGCAAACGCCTCCACGCCGGGGCAAGAGCACACAAAGTTACGGTCGCCATACACGTTATCCACGCGATTAACAGCCGGCCAGAACTTGGCTTCTTGTGTAAATGCAGTGGGAAACACTGCCGTTTCCCGCGTATAAGGACGATCCCATTGCACATCGACCAAATCAGCAGCAGTGTGGGGTGCCAACCGCAGCGGGCTTTGTTCCAACGCATAGTGACCCGACGCAACCGCATCGATTTCAGCGCGAATACCGATCATCGCTTCAATAAAACGGTCAAGCTCCAATTTCGATTCCGACTCGGTCGGCTCAATCATGAGCGTACCTGCAACCGGAAAAGACATGGTTGGCGCGTGAAAGCCATAGTCCATCAAACGTTTGGCGATATCCTCTTCAGTTACGCCGGTTTTCTCTTTAAGCGGGCGAATATCAAGAATACATTCGTGCGCCACCCGCCCTTGCACCCCACGGTAAAGAACGGGGTAATGGGGGGCCAGTTTCTCGGCAATATAGTTAGCCGCCAAAATTGCGTTTTGTGTTGATTTCACTAGCCCGTTTCGGCCCAGCAAGCGAATGTACATCCAACTGATCGGCAAAATACATCCAGAACCATAAGGTGATGCCGATACCGCCCCATTTTCGATATTCAACCCAGCGATGGGGACCACTTTATGACTGGGCAGAAACGGGGCCACATGCTTTTTCACGCCAATAGGACCCATGCCCGGGCCGCCCCCACCATGAGGAATCGCGAACGTTTTATGCAAATTCAAATGCGAAACATCGGCACCGATTAAACCCGGTTTGCTCAGACCAACCTGGGCATTCATATTGGCACCGTCCAGATAAACCTGCCCACCATGACGATGCACGATATCGCATACTTCTACAATACGTGCCTCGAACACGCCATGCGTGGAAGGATACGTAATCATCAATGAAGACAGGTCGTTCGCATATTGCTTCGCTTTCGCGGCCAAATCATCAATATCGACATTGCCACTGTCGTCGCAAGCGACCATGACAATCCGCATGCCCATCATGGCGGCGGAAGCGGGATTCGTCCCATGCGCAGAAGACGGAATCAGGCAAACATCACGATGGCCCTGACCAATGGATTCATGATATTTACGAATCGCCAACAGGCCTGCATATTCGCCTTGTGCTCCGGAGTTAGGCTGAAGCGACACGGCATCGTATCCGGTGATTTCTGCGAGTTGGTGTTCAAGGTCGGCCAAAAGCAAGCGGTATCCCCGGGTTTGATCTTCGGGCGCAAAGGGATGAATCTGCGCGAACTCAGGCCAGCTCACCGGCATCATTTCAGCCACGGCATTCAACTTCATGGTGCATGAACCCAATGGGATCATCCCATGCACCAAAGAATAATCTTTATTTTCAAGGCGCTTCAGATAGCGCAACATCTCGGTTTCAGAATGGTAGCGGTTGAACACCGGGTGGCTCAGAAACGCATCGGTACGACGCCATTGCGCCTTAATTCCGGCTTCATCATTCCGGGCCACTTGCTGGTCCAGCGCTTTGAAATCCACGTTACAGGCTTTACCGGTAAAAACGCATAACAAATCCGCCACATCACTTAGGGTCGTGGTTTCGTCCAGGCTAATCCCCAAACCGCCGTCGCCGATCCGGCGCAAATTCATGCCGTGATCCAGCGCGCGTTGATAGATTCCGGCCTGTTGATCGCCAACCGTAACGCACAAGGTGTCAAAATAAGATGCGTTCGTCGAAAAACCATTCTGTGCCAAGGCTGCCGCCAGCAAACGCGTTAAACGGTGAATGCGCTCGGCAATTTTCTTCAAGCCCTTGGGGCCATGATAAACCGCATATAAACTTGCCATATTGGCAAGCAAAGCCTGGGCGGTACAAATATTCGATGTGGCCTTCTCACGCCGAATGTGTTGCTCCCGCGTTTGCATGGCCATACGCAGGGCCGTTTTTCCGCGCTGATCGACCGACACGCCAATCACACGCCCAGGCACCATTCTGCGCAAGGCGTCGGTTGTGGCAAAAAAAGCGGCGTGCGGACCCCCAAACCCCATGGGCACGCCAAACCGCTGAGACGAACCAAACACAATATCCGCCCCCATGGCACCGGGGGGGCGCAGCAAAACCAAAGCCATAAGGTCACTGGCTACAGAAACGAGCGCCTGCTGTGATTTTGCCGCTGCGATGAACGGTTCCAGCTCAGGCACGTCGCCATAGGTACCGGGATATTGCAACAACACGCCAAAGACATCGTATTGATCAATATTGGCGGCATGATCCACCACCACGTCGAAGCCGTAATAGCGCGCGCGTGTTTGCAGAACATCCACCGTTTGAGGGTGAACATCGACCGCCACGAAATACGTTTGCGTTTTCTTACGACTGGCCCGCCCACTCAGTGCCATTGCCTCTGCGGCGGCCGTTGCCTCATCAAGCAGCGACGCATTGGCCAGGGGTAATCCGGTTAGATCCATGGTCATTTGCTGAAAGTTCAGCAAAGCCTCCAGGCGACCCTGGGAAATTTCAGGTTGATAAGGTGTGTAAGCGGTATACCAACCGGGGTTTTCCAATACATTCCGCAGAATCACCGGAGGAACATGGGTGTTGTAATACCCCATCCCAATAAACGAGCGATTCACCCGGTTTTGTCGTGCATAACTGCGTAATAGCCCCAAGGCGTCGGGTTCACTCAAAGCGTCGTCAAGGTCAAGCGGCTCGGTTAACCGGATATCGGCGGGCACGGTTTGCTCGATCAGCCCGTCCAGCGACAGCCCACCCATTGCAGCCGGCATAGCCTCGCGATCGTGCTCATTGATACCAACATGTCGATCCACAAAGTCGTTGTCCGGCAATAAATGATGCAAAACGCTAAAGTGCAATGGCGTCGAACCCGACATTCCCCTCTCCCTTGAAATTATCGTAAAAAATGTCTGCTCAATCGCCCAGCGTGGCGGCATAACCCTGTGCGTCGAGTAACGATGCCAGCTCTGCGGAATCGCTTACACGCACCTTTACAACCCAGCCTTCACCGTAGGGTGCGTTATTCACAGTTTCGGGCGCCCCTTCCAAAACCTCATTCACCGCGACCACCTCGCCGGAAACCGGCGCATAAAGATCCGAAGCGGCTTTCACCGATTCCACGACGGCAAACTCCTTGCCATGCTCCACCCGGCTTCCCATTTCAGGCAGCTCTACATAGACCACGTCACCCAACAGGGTCTGAGCGTGATCAGTGATACCCACAGTCACCGTGCCATCACCGTTATCAAGAACCCATTCGTGGGACGCGGTATATTTCAAATTCGACGGTAGTTCACTCATATTTAATCCCCCGAAAACGCTTGATTGCGGGTCAAAACCCGAAAAAATTGATACGCTAGAAATAATTCTAGTCTAACTAACAAAAAATTTCCTATAAGAAATTTTTGTTCAAACAGCTTAGGAACCGATGCGATGTCCGATCAAACTGATTTTCTTCCGAAAGATGATGAGAAATCCAGGCTCACACATACACGTTCCGATGAAGTGGTTGAACCATTGCAATTAGGCAAACGTTTGCGCGAAATTCGCCTGAGTCAAAACCTGACACTTGAAGAAGCGGCAAAACTAACGGGGCTTGCACGCTCCACGCTTTCAAAGATTGAAAACGAACAAATCTCGCCCACCTTCATGGCCGTTACGAAACTGGCACGCGGGCTGAATATCGATATGCCGCAACTATTCACCCGCCCGAAACAACCGCGACAAATGGGCGGGCGACGCGATATCACCCTGAAAGGGCACGGCAAGCTGCACCCTACACCCACTTACGAGCATGAGTTGCTGGCAACCCAACTTACCACCAAGCGCATGATTCCGTACAAAACAACGGTTCGCGCTCGGTCGTTCAATGATTACAACGACTGGGTGCGGCACGACGGCGAGGAACTGCTTTACGTCCTGTCGGGCAAGGTGATGCTGTACACCGAGTTTTACGAACCTATTGAGCTTCAGGAGGGCGACAGCGCTTATTACGACTGCGAAATGGGCCATGCATTGATTTCAACCAGCAAGGACGATGCAATCGTTTTGTGGGTGACAGCATGGCAAAAAAACAACTAGAATATTTCCACTATCGGAAACTTATTCTCTTATGAAAAACATCTCCTCCAGCCCTGCTGTTAAACACCTTCCTCTTCACGACCTGCATGTTGCCGCAGGCGCACGCATGGTGGCATTCGCCGGATGGCACATGCCGGTGCAGTACCCGGCGGGTATCAAACAAGAGCACCTGCACTGCCGCACCCAGGCCGCTTTATTTGATGTGTCTCACATGGGTCAACTGCGATTACATGGCCGGCATGCCGACCGTGCCCTGGAACACCTTACCCCAGCCGACATCGTTGACCTTCCGTTAAACCAGCAACGTTACGCGCTGCTCACCAGCTCTGAGGGCGGCATTCTGGATGACTGCATGGTCAGCCGTTATGTCGATTATCTTTACATGGTGGTGAATGCCGCACGTCGTGAACACGACATTGGGCACTTAAAAGCCAACCTGGGTGAGGATATCGCCGTTGACGAAATTCATGACCGGGTTCTATTGGCGCTTCAAGGGCCGCAGGCCGCCACCGTATTGGCCCGACTCCAACCCGAAATACAGCAAATGACTTTCATGGCCTCGCGTGCACTGGAAATTAACGGTGTGCAATGCTATGTAAGCCGTTCAGGTTATACCGGTGAAGATGGCTTCGAAATTTCCATACCCATTGCAGCCGCCACTCAGTTCGCCGAACAACTATTGGCGCAAAAAGAAGTTGCGTGGGCCGGATTGGGCGCACGCGATGCTTTGCGATTAGAGGCCGGCTTATGCTTGTACGGCCATGATATCGACGCGCATACCACCCCTGTCGAAGCGGGTTTGAACTGGTCTGTTGGCAAAGCTCGTCGCATTGGCGCAGCGCGTGAAGGCGGCTTTCCGGGCCACAGGCGCATACTTCGCGAACTGGTTGACAAGAGTGAAACACGAAAGCGAGTTGGGCTTGTAGTACAAGGCCGCGTGCCCGTACGTGAAGGTGCCGCCTTATACGATGAAAGCGGTAACCCCGTCGGCCATGTCACGTCGGGCCTGTTCAGCCCCTCGCTGGAACGCCCTATTGCGATGGCTTATGTCCAAACCCCTGTAGCCAAGGCACAGACCTCTTTACTGGCAGAAGTACGCGGGAAAAAATTACCCGTTACGGTTGTTTCTTTACCCTTTGTTCCGCACCACTATTTCCGGTAGAACGCTAAAAGAACAACGCTTGCTGTTTTTCGATGTGGGAACCACATATTTGCCACTACGCGGCGCCTGAACGCACCATGTCCCGGCGAATCGCCTCAGCCGCATCGATGAGTTGTTGCAAAGCCATAGAAGGCACAACACTGTCTGACACCCAATGCGGTTCGCTCATCGAATACGACTTGTTATTTGAAACAACGGGTACATCTTGCGACTCAAGCAATTTTTTCGCCTCCAACAAAGCACGTTTGATTTCGTTCGCCGCAGCCGGCCTTGACTCGACCGTTGATACAACATGCATTACCTGCATGGCCAAGACATGATTCTGAATCATTAAATGATTGAACGTGACTGCCTGTTGTTGATGACGCATAGGTTCATTCATCATGCGATAAAACGATGCTGAAAAGCGGCTTAAGGCAACGTATACGGCCTGCTCTGCCGCACCCCAGCTTTTGCGCGCCTGATCTGTCGCATTCTGCGGCGCCCCGATTAAAGCAATTGCGGCTTTCAGCAATCGAATGTTTGCCGCTTTCAGTTCATTTGCAAGCCCGGGCAAAAATCGCACTTCCCAGGTCGGCAAAATATAGCTGCATAAAAGTGCCACTGCGCACCCGAGCAACGTATCTACAAATCGCGCGCCCACAACAACATCGCCACTTGGACTCAGAAGATGAAACGCCGTGAGCACCAACACCGTATTGCACAACGCCGACACGAGATAGTTAACCTGGATAAACGCATAACCCAAAACCCCAAACAAGAACAAAACAGCAAGATACAACGCAGTATCATGAATTAAATGAAACAACACTACGGCAATGCCACAGCCAATCAGCGTTCCCCCCAGGCGCCAGCCATTTCGCTGGTGCGTAAGCGCAAAGCCGGGCTTCATCACCACAATAACGGTCAGTACCACCCAATATCCATGTGTACCTATTGCCTTAAGGGCGTCATCTTGAAACGTCTGAGCCATGGCATAAGACAAAAACATTGCCAACAGAACAGCCACTGTTACGCGCAGAGCATGACGAAAACTGGGCGCGCTTAGACGCAAACTGCCCAAATAAAGCCCTAAATGCCAGCGCTCTGGCGCAATAAGCGGGCTCAAAAAAGCCGATGTCGGACGACCGGGCGCTACGGCATTCGAGAGTAAATCGCGATGGGATGTGTATTGGGCAAGTTCATTCAACATTGCCTGTGCGCGGCAAAAGCGCTAATAAACCTGCTGCAGTACCCATAAAGCATTCTTTTTTCCGGGCTGTATTGCCCGTTTGAACTTTCTTGAAGCGCATGCTGAATCAGTTCCATTGAGGTCGGTGCAAGGGGTTCGGCATAGGTTGCGCGATTTCGGGCAATGTTTAGGGCAAGTCGCGCAATTCGATCAGCCATCTTCATCAACGTATCGTGCATAGCATTCAACACGACAGGCTCATGCAGGTCGTTTCGTATAGAGGAGAAGTCAGTTCTGGTATCAACGAAGTTGGTTAACAAGCGTTGCAACGCATTGGCTAAAATCGGTGGACAACGATCTTGATCAAGCGTCTGCACCGCATCCACGACAGCCGATTGCGCCCGGATCAACCCACGGTAGGCCACATCGAGATCTTGTCGGTTATCGTAGAGCGCAGCCCATATACCGCCAACATGGAAAACAAAAATGCCAGTATGGGAACGACCAACCAGACTAGCAGGGAATGCGCTGACACCAGGCCGGTAATAAATGCGGAAACCACGCTCAAGCCCATCGCAAACAGCATGGCGCTTCGCGTTTGTGGCTGCCCACCAGCGGCTTGATCGACAATCGCAACACACAAGGCGCCAATCGACATCGTCAACCCAGCCGCGTATGAGTGCCCTGACGCCACAATAACGACGGCAGGCGTCAGGGCCCCAACGGCTTGACGCACCCCTGTCAGTAAATAATGGCTGTAGAGAAACCGCTGAATATCACGCCAGACAATCAAACCTGCACCATCCTTTGTTAATGCCCTGTGTTGCACTGACGGCGATGATAACTGATCATATTCAAGATGTTTGAGATCGCAGGCGCAAAAAAACCTGACCCCGGCAATGTGAGCCGGAACCAGGTTTTAACAATACGATCAAGCCGCGCTATTTAAATTTCTTTGGGAAACGGCAATGTGCGCACTCTCTTGCCTGTCAGTTTCGCCACCGCATTAGCCACGGCCGGTGCAACCGGCGGCAAGCCTGCCTCTCCAATTCCCCCCGGAGCGTTGTCAGTTGGAATGACCTTGACATCAACCAATGGCGTTTGGTTCGCACGCAGCAAATTATATTGATGGAAATTGGTTTGCTGTGCCTGCCCACCTTTGTATACCAATTTTTCATCAAGCAAGGCCGACAAGCCAAACAACGCGGACCCTTCAATTTGGCTGGCAATATTACGTGGCGAAACAGCATGCCCGCAATCAACCGCCGCCCAAATATGATGCACCACCGGCTTGCCCTCGTTCATGGAGACCTCAACCACCATAGCGACGAAAGAAGTCCAGGTGTCAGAGAATGCCAGGCCCAATGCACGGCCCTCCGGGCGCGGCTTTTTCCACTCGGCCATGGCAGCCACTTCCTCTAGTACTTTTTGGGCACGAGGCTGATCTTTTGTCAATGCAAGACGCAATGCCAGCGGATCCTGACTCGTTTGCCCGGCAACTTCATCAATGAACGCCTCGATTGCAAATTTGGTGTATCCGGCCCCGACACCACGCCAAAATGACACATCCAACCCACGCTGCTCCAGACCATGCTCGAACAGTTGTCCGGGAATCGCGTAAATGGTGTCAGCCCCTTCCATCACTGGCGCATCTTTATTGCCTGATGCTTTATACGCCTTGGGATTGAAACGGGCGTAGATCCCTTCCGAAATCACACGTTGATGCCAGCCAACGATATTTCCTTTGTCATCAAGACCGGCCACAATATGCTGAGCAGTGAGCGGACGGGGACGAGAGCGCAGAAAATCGTCTTCGCGTGTCCATAGCACATGCACAGGAATACCGGGCATGGCTTTTGCCAGAAACACCGCATCAGCGGCATAGTCGGCTTCAACCCGACGCCCGTAACCACCCCCCAGGTAAGTAATATTCACCTGAATGTTTTCCGGCTTGAACCCCCCCACCGCTGCGGCCGTGCCGGTAACAATGCTGGCCGACTGGGAAGGCACCCAAAAGGTAATCTTGTCGCCGTTGACCATCGCCATGCAGTTCATCGGCTCCATGGTGCATTGGGCCACGTGCTGTGAGGTGAATGTGGCGGACAAGGTACGAGCAGCACCTTTCAGCTCGGCCGCAACATCCCCCTCTTTATGCCAGACATCGCCGGCTTCACCGACTTTTTCAGCACGGGCAACAAACTCTTGCAACGCAACATCACTGTCGTAAGAACGGGTTTTTGATGTTTCCGACCAGGTAACCTGCAGAAGGTCGCGCGCTTTCTTTGCCGTGGCAAACGTATCGGCCACAACCGCAACCCCATACGGCAACGTCACAACCTTTTGCACCCCTTTCACTGCTTTGGCTTTAGTGTCGTCAACCTTTTCAGGTTTCTCGCCCTGCACAGGCGTGCGCATCACGGCGGCCCAGACCATACCCGGCACTTTGGCATCGATACCAAAATCGGCTTTCCCGCTGGATTTGGCCGGCACATCAACACGAGGTTGGTTTTTACCAATAATGCGGAACTCAGACATGGGCTTGAGCATGTTTTTGTCGACTGCCGGCACTTGCACTGAGTCGCCGGCTTGAGCGGCCGCCTCACCGTATGTCATTTGACGTTTGCTTGCTGCATGCCTCAACACGCTGTTTTCAGCCACAACCTCATTAGCGGGCACAGACCACGCCTTCGCCGCAACGTTAATTAATGCCAATTTGGCCTGTAAACCCGCCAGACGCATCACTTCGTAATAACCAACCACCGTGCGGGAGGAGCCTGTAACCAGGCCGCCGCCAAAGCGCGGATTGCCAAAAAGCTTGGCATTACTGGGCGATTTTTCGATGCTGACGGTCGACCAATCCAGTTCCATATCCTCTGCCAAAATGGCGGGAATCGATGTCATGGTGCCCTGCCCCATTTCAGAAGCGGGCGAGTAGATGAGTGTTTTGTTGTCTGGTGAGATAACAACCCATGCAACCGGGCTGAAAGTGTCGCCGTTTGTAGAATCTTGCGCGGCCTGAACGACATTGAGCAAACCGTGACTGCCTAGCATGACACCCACCATTGTGGCGCCACTGCCCACCAGGAAAGACCGACGAGAAACAGATTTCAATTCCATGGTGCCCCCTTATGACAACGCTTTTTGCGCGTTAACAACGGCCGACGCGATTTGGTTATAGGTGCCACAACGGCAGAGGTTACCCGACATACCATCGAGCACCTCCTCACGTGTTAGTGGGCCTTTTGCATTTTTAATAACGCCGGCGGCCGACATAATTTGCCCTGACTGGCAATAACCGCATTGCGCCACCTGTGCCTCTACCCATGCCTGCTCAATAGCCTTGCCCTGTTCCGTTTCCATAAAGCCCTCTATCGTCGTAACGACCTTGTCTTTAACTGCTGAAACCGGCATGACACAAGACCGCATAGGCTGACCATCGATATGCACGGTACAGGCGCCGCATTGGGCCATGCCGCAACCAAATTTCGTGCCGGTCAGGTCGAACTGCTCGCGCAGGACCCACAACAAAGGGGTATCGTCGGCGACGTCGGCTGAAACCGACTTGCCATTCAAACTGAAGTTCACCATGAGTGTTTTCTCCGTTGCTTTATGTTTATTTTTTTTGTGTGTGTGTTGATATTGATGCAACCCGTATCACTGTAAAACCGATGATTGTAAAAATCACAAATATACGGAATCCTGACATTACCGATTTACTCAACTTTTCGCAAGAGGGATTCATCCGGATGAACCGATAATCACGTAAACTGTTTCGCGTGTCGCAAACTACTGGTACAAGGACATACATGATGGCCATCACCATTGCAGACTATCTTGCCCAAACACTCACCAATGCAGGAGTTAGCCGGATATGGGGGGTGACAGGCGACAGCCTGAATGGCTTTTCCGACAGCATGCGCAAACTGGGCACGCTGCAATGGATGCACACCCGACACGAAGAGGTAGCCGCGTTCGCAGCCGGTGCTGAAGCTGCGGAAACAGGGCAACTGGCGGTATGCGCCGGCAGTTGCGGGCCAGGCAACCTGCACTTGATCAACGGCCTATACGATTGCCATCGGAATCGCGTTCCCGTTCTTGCCATTGCAGCTCATATTCCCTCAACGGAAATCGGCTTGGGGTATTTCCAGGAAACCCACCCTCAAGAACTGTTCAAGGAATGCAGCCATTATGTCGAGCTGGTGAATGACCCGGCGCAATTCCCCCGCATACTTGAACGCGCCATGCAAGCGGCCATACGCCGACGCGGCGTTGCCGTCATCGTACTGCCTGGTGACGTCGCGCTTAAACCCGCACCCGACCAAGCCAAACCGGTAAGCGCGGCCAGGTCGGCCACCTTAGTGCCCGCTGCAGGTGATATCACCCAGCTTGCTCAACTGCTTAACGATTCCGAGGCCGTCACACTGCTGTGCGGCAGTGGATGCGAAGGCGCGCACGACGAAGTTGTGGCACTGGCGAAGGCCCTTGGCGCACCCGTCGTACATGCACTGCGAGGCAAACAATTCATTGAGTACGACAACCCCAACAGTGTCGGCATGACGGGGCTCATTGGCATTAGTTCTGGTTATCACGCCATGGAGCAATGCGATACGCTGGTCATGCTGGGTACCGACTTTCCTTACCGACACTTTTATCCTTCGCGGGCACGCGTTGCGCAAATCGACATCAACCCGGAGGCTCTGGGCAAGCGTGTTCCGATAGAGCTCGGTATCAATGCCGATGTTCGCGCCTCTTTAACAGCGCTACTGCCAAGCATTAAACAAAAAGAAAACCGTGCATTTCTGAATAAAGCACTCAAGCATTATCAAGCGGCCCAAAAAGAACTGAACGACTACGCCCGGCCGGCCGCCGATAACGCCGCCATTCATCCTCAGTACCTGACTCACCTGATCAGTGAACGCGCGACCGACGATGCCGTGTTCACGGTCGATGTCGGCACCCCTACCCTATGGGCCGCACGCTATCTGAAAATGAATGGCCGCCGACGGCTGCACGGCTCTTTCAACCACGGATCAATGGCCAATGCCCTGCCCCAGGCACTCGGTGCGCAAGCCGCCAATCCGGGGAAACAGATTATTTCCCTTTCGGGTGACGGCGGTTTGTCGATGCTGCTGGGCGACTTGCTTTCTGCACGACAGCTGAATCTGCCGGTAAAAATTGTCGTTTTCAACAACAGCTCACTGGGTTTTGTTGCAATGGAAATGAAAGCGGCCGGCTATGTTGATACAGGTACCGACTTCATAGACACTAATTATGCCGATATTGCCAAAGCGGCCGGCCTTGACGCAATACGTGTTACCGAATCCTCGGCCTTACCCGACACAATTGACCGTTTTCTGGCATTACCCGGACCGGCACTTCTGGATGTGGTCATCGATAAGCGGGAGCTGGCGATGCCACCCAAAATTACGCTGGAACAGGCTAAAGGCTTCAGTTTGTATATGTTGCGTGCTGTGTTAAGCGGAAAAGGCAACGAAGTGGTGGAAATTGCCAAAACCAACCTGCGCTAGGCCGGCTTGAGCCGGCCGGGGAAAAGCCAACTTGGTTAAACCGACTTTACAACCAGCATTAAAGCCAGAATCACCAGAAACCCAATAAGGACGCGACGAAAGGCGATTTCGCTTAAAAACCGGCGAATCGCTTTTCCGAACCGCAACCCAACAAACATTGGCAGCAATGCCAGCGCAGACAAAGCCACCTCGTTGAATCCAAAACGCCCGTACCATAGCATGGCAATATACGTGGGCAAGGAGCCGAGTAAGTAAATAATACTAATCGACGCAATAAACTCCTCGCGTTTAAGGCGAAGTGCCATCAAGTAAGTAATAATAATCGGCCCGGTAAGCGTCGACACGCCCCCCATAACACCGGCAATCGCCCCAACCACCGGCCCCATCCAGCGCTCCTGCTCCGGCCTGATTTCGCGTGGACGCACGAACATTAAACCCACTGCACTGAGTACCGCAACGGCAACAACCACATTGAAAAACGCAACGGAAAACCCGGCGGTGAGTTTTACGGTGGCGACCGTGAACAACAACTGTACCCCGATGACACTACCGAAACGTCGCAGGCTATAACGCCAGTTACCGCCCTCTATCGCCTGCCAGAAATTCGACAATAGAACCGGCATGACCAACAAACCCATGGCCTGGGTACCCGGAACAACAAGAGACAACATAGGCAGTACAACCGTTGGCAAGCCCACACCCATTGTTCCTTTTACAATGCCGCCAACAACGAAAATCGCCCCAACGCCTATCCATACAAGCCATGACCAGTCCAGCTCGGTTAGCAGCACTTTCTCTCCTGTTGCAAAAACGATTGTTAAAAATCAGCGCCCATAAGTATAGAGCTAGCGATTCCACCTACTTCAAAATACGCGCTATTTCCTGAATCGCTTCGTCAACTGAATGACTAAACCCGGCCCATTGACACGCCATCATTAAATTACGCGGTAAACCAAAATCCTCCACCAGCAAACCATCTGGGTCAAGGCCGTTCTGGTTCGTCTCAACTTGATTCTTTAACGACCCGTGATCGGGAAAATAGGCCCACACCGGCTTGCCAAGCGCAATGGCCGCCCCCACTTCAAAAGCCGTACCGGAATCAGGCTCTTTGCCGCGAAACCACTGCAAGTTGGCCACTACACCATCGGCCTCGCGAATCATTTGCATATTAGCCAACGCGATTGCCCTGGCAGTGTCAAACGATGAACCGGCATTTGAAATTTCATTATCCAACGGATATAACCCTTCCAACCCTGCCTGACGACAACGTTCCTTTAAATACCGCCCCCATTCAACGCTGTCGACACGGAACACATCAGGCCCCGCCAGATAAACTTTTTTCATAAAACGAAACTCAACAACTTAATTTAATGCGGGCTATTATCTCAGTTAGACAAGGAGCCCACCATGACTAAATTCCTCAAGCCTCTTATATTTTTTACCTGCCTGTCGCTGTTTGCCTCGCCGACCTGGGCGCTTAAGGTGGGTGACATGGCACCCAACTTTTCATTACCCGCCTCCGACGGCAACACCTATTCGTTATCCGACTTTCGCGGCAAGCAAGCAGTTGTACTGGCCTGGTTCCCAAAAGCGTACACATACGGCTGCACTATTGAGTGCAAATCATTAGCCGAAAACGGTGACAAGATTCGCCAGTTTGATGTCACCTATTTCATGGCCAGTGTCGACCCGCTGCTCGACAACAAAGGCTTTGCCGAAGAAACAGGTGCCGATTTCCCTTTATTAAGCGATGAAGAGAAAACCGTTGCCAAAGCGTACGGCGTGCTAAGCGCATCGGGCGTGGCCAAACGGCATACGTTTTATATTGGTAAAGACGGGCGTATTCTGAAAATTGATACGAATGTACGGCCTGAAACCTCTGCTGAAGATATGGTTGAAAATTTGCAGAAACTAGGAGTGACAAAGCAATGAAAATTCTGATGGTTGGCGCCGGCGCAGTGGGCGGCCAGTTTGGCGCATATTTACACGAAAGCGGCGCAGACGTTCATTTTCTTTTGCGCCCGGCGCGTAAGGAAATCATCGATAAAGAAGATTTAACGCTTGACTTGCCAACCGGAAAAGTGCGTATACAACCGCGCACACTGACCGCCGCTGAACTTACGCCCAACTACGAGCTGATTGTGATCAGCTGCAAGGCGTATTCGCTGGACAGTGTCATTAACGATATAACCCACGCCATAGGCGAGAAAACCGTTATTCTGCCTTTGCTTAACGGGCTTCGGCATCTTGAAATACTCGGCCAAAAATTTGGCCATAACCGTGTACTGGGCGGTATTGCCAAAACCGTCGCCACCCTTGCAACACCCTCGTGTATTCAAATTAAACATGGGCCGGGTAACATAACCGTTGGCGCGCGAACACTCGAACAACAAGCAAATGCCGAAGCCGTAGCCGCAACATTACATGCAGGCGGGGTTCACACCTATTTTAGTGAGCACATCATGGACGACATGTGGGACAAGTACTGCCTCATGGCATCCCTGGGCGCTGCGAACTGCCTGTTGGGCGGCGCAGTAGGTGAATATATGCGCAGCCAGGCAGGCGGTGAAATTGCTTTGCAACTGTTCAAAGAATGCGCCGACACTGCGGCGGCATCCGGGCACCCCTTACACCCTGAATCAATTGAACGCATTCAACAGGCGCTCACCAACCGCCACTCCGGTTTCAGTGCTTCAATGTACCGCGATATGCAAGCAGGCCTGCCGGTGGAGGGTGACCATTTGGTGGGCGACATGATGCGTCGGGGGGAGAGCCTTGGTGTTGCGTGCCCGACGCTTAAGATCGCACACGCAGTGCTGGAAACCTATATGGGCCGCAGAGCGCCTTAACGATAACGAACAACTATGCGTGTGCCAAGCCTGCCAAAAGAAACAGGCAAGCTTGCAGCGCAATAGCTTGCGAGGTCATAACAGGGCCTTGCCCTGCACAATATTGCCTGCGGTGGCGAAAACCCCGCCACCCAGGTGGTGAATAGTATGCAAAGCCTGGTTTTGGTCGTTAAATTGCCAGCGACCATTGGAAAAAACAGACGGATCGGCTGCCGCACTCACCACTTCCGCAAAACATGTGTCATAAGCACCTTCGGTATGCTTTTCAGGAATTCGCCTGCATTCCAGCCATGCGGCACAGCCGCTTTCCACAAGCGGTACGCCGGTTTCCGACCCAACAACGACCGGAACATCCAACGCACTTACTTTATCGTGATCACGCCCACTTACTCGGCCTACGGAATACGTTAAATCAATCGCCGTCGCGCCCGGTATACAAATACCGAACACCCCGCTGCCTTCGATCAGTTCTCGTGTAAAAGTGGTTTTATCGATAACAATAGCAATACGCGGCGGCTCAAACTCAACCGGCATCGACCACGCAGCGGCCATAATATTCCGCTTACCCTCATGCGCGCTGGTTACCAACACGGTGGGGCCATGATTAATTAAACGGTTTGCATGCTTTAGAAGCACTGGCTGAAATACTGAAGAACTCATTACGATAACCTTTGATTTAAACAGCGTTGTTGCATTCTTGATTCAACTCAAGCTTTTTATTGCAAAAACAACCGCAACACCACCCTAAACGCCTAAAATCTGCAAAACAACCGCTCCTTTCTTCGCTCATGCGCCTATTGCCGTTCTTTATATTTGCTCTAGTATTATTGCTGCCCACGTATACTCAAGCCAACCAGGCTCTTAGCGCAAATGCCATTTACCAACAAGCCAGCCAGTTACGCGATCAGCAGAAATGGGCTGCCGCTATTGCATCGTTCAAAGAAGGTATACAACGCTACCCGCAATCGCTGCCTTTGGCCGTTGGGCTGACAATGACATTGGCGGATGCCGGCGACATTGATTCGGCACGCCTTCAGGCAAGAAAGCTACACACCCAATGGCCCGACCAACCTGACTCGTACATTGCGGCCGCATACGTTGAGTTTCGTGATCAAAAACCTCATGCGGCTTTATTTTTCGTCGACAAAGCCTACACCCTTGCCCCCCAACTGGCTTATGTGCAGCGGGAATATATTTTCGCGTTACAACGCGCAGGAATGCCCGTTCCAGCTTTCAACCTGTCGGAAGAACACCCGGATCTGCTTACCCCCGCACAAAAACGGGAACTGAAAGGCGACGTACTGGCTGAACGGACTCGACTGGCAACCGCACCTGCCAGGCCTGATTCAGCCCGATTCAATATTGCCGATCGCGTGCTGGCAGACTACGCCCGAACCATCGCAAAATGGCAGTTGGAAAACCAGGCCCATTCCGACATCATCCGACTACGCATTGATCGCTTAAGCGCTTTACACGCACGCAAGCGCTACGCCAGTATCATTCAAGAGTACGAGGCGCTGGTCGAGCAAGGAATAAATGTACCGGACTACGCCCTCAGCGTGGTCGCGTCGTCTTACCTGACCTTACGTGAACCGGAAATTGCCACACGCCTATATGAACGTCTACTGCAAACGCCAGAAGGTGAATGGCGCAAACCGCGCCGGGTCGACGATGAAATCGGCCTGTATTACGCGCTGCTCGAAAGTGGCCGTTACGACGATGCCTTGAATGTCATCACACAAGCCGATGAACGCCAGCCAATTTGGCTATATATTCCAGGCCAACCTGAGCGCCTGCCCAACCCGAGAAAACTCGATACCGCTTTAACACACACCATGGCTTATTACGCCCTGGACGACCTTGAAAAAGCCCAGTCAAGTCTCGACGAAATGGTTGAAAAAGCCCCAAACAATACGGTTTTACGCACTGCGCGTGCAACCGTATATCGAGCACGCGGCTGGCCGCGTGCGGCCGAGCGCGAACTTCAACTGGCGCAAACCATGACACCACGGGCAAGCGATGTAGAGGCGGGCCAGGCATACACCGCTCTACAATTACAAGAATGGCAACAAGCCGACATGCTGATAAGCGATCTGGTGACCCGCTACCCCGAAGAGCCTGGCGTTCAAGCACTCGAACGCGACTGGCACATCCACCAACGCCCGGAGCTGCGAATTGAGGCTTACCGTGGGCTGGCGTCAGACAACCCCGCCGTCGGCAACCGCGATTGGGGGTTTGACTCGGCAATTTACACATCCCCATTCAATCACAATTGGCGAGCGTTTGCCGGAGCCGGTCAGGCAACGGCTTCATTCGACGACGAAAATATTGATTACCGTTGGCAAAGAGCCGGCTTGCAATGGCGGAGTCGCGCGATTAGCGTTGAAGCGGAGCTGTCGGCCAACCGGTTCGGATACGGCACCAAAACCGGCGCCCGTCTGCAAGGGGACATTGATTTGAGTGACGACTGGCAACTCGGTTTACACGGCGCGCTACTGTCTCGTGAAACCCCGCTGCGAGCCCTTAAAGACAACATTCGCTCAAACAGTACAGGCATCGCCCTGCGCTGGGCGCCTCATGAGAAAACGTCTATTAATATGGGGCTGACATACGCTCGTTTTTCCGACGGCAACCACCGTCTTCTTACGCTGTTAATGGGGCGTCAGCGTTTACTGACTCAGCCAACTTATCAAATTGACGCCACGCTGGACCTTTCCTTTCAGCGCAACACATTACATAACGCGAATTACTTTAACCCGCGCAGCGACTTAACAGTTGTGCCCGGCCTAACGTTTAACCAGACACTTCACCGCCGCTACGATACCCACTGGCGTCATTTCGTCACACTGGCCACCGGCGCCTACACACAAAAAGGTTATGGAACTGGTGCCTTAATCAGCCTCGGTTATGGGCAGCGCATCAGCCTGAATAAAGTGCTGGAAGCCGGACTGAGCATAACCGGCACGTCGCGCCCCTACGATGGCGCACGCGAGAAAGAGCTACGCATTCAATTCGACCTGAGTTACCGATTCTGAAAACATGAACCCATTCATTCGTCTTGACGCATTTCGGCTTCTCTTCTGGGCATTGGCCCTTGCCGGTCTTGCCTTGCTTTCAGCCTGCCACACGCTGGATTCCATGCCGTTCACACCGCCCAACGAAAGGCCAACGGGCAGCATGGAAACTGAATGGCCCCAACACGAATTGCTTACGTTGGCCTATCACGATGTGGAAGACGGAACGCCCGACCAAACTTTCTTGAGTGTCAGTACAGACCAACTGATTAATCAATTGGCCTGGCTACGCGAAAACGAGTTCGAAGCCGTGTCGGTTGATCAGGTTATGGCCGCACATAAAGGGCTGGAACCGTTACCCGAAAAACCAGTCTTGCTTACGTTCGACGACGGTTACAAAAGTTTCTATACCCGTGTGTACCCAATATTAAAAGCCTACCAATGGCCGGCTGTACTGGCGCCGGTAGGAAAGTGGGTGGATACACCGCCCGGCGGAAAAGTTGATTTTGGCGGTACACCCGTTAATCGTGATCGCTTCCTGAACTGGCGGGAAATTGCAGAAATGTCGAAATCGGGGCTGGTTGAAATTGCCGCCCATACCAACGACTTGCACTTTGGCACACTGGCCAACCCACAAGGCAATAAAGAACCAGCCGCATCCAGTTATCGATTCAATGCAGAAACGCAAAAATACGAATCCCCGGAACATTACCGGCAGCGCCTATCGAAAGATGCCAAAGCAATTGCCGGAAAGATAGAAAAGGCGACCGGAAAAGCACCACGGGTATGGGTCTGGCCCTATGGCTCGGCAGGTGGAACAGCATTGCATATTCTGGCGCAAGAGGGTTATCGAGTGGCCATGACGCTGGAGAATGGCGCAGGAACAGTGAACGCGCTCATGAACATGCCTCGCATGCTATTGGCCAACGCACCCGGATTGGGCGATTTCGCGTCTCAGGCATTAAGCGTGGATCAGCCCGACGTGGTGCGGGTGGCCCATATAGACCTTGACTATCTCTATGATTCAAACCCAGCTCAAATGGATAGAAACCTGGGCTTGCTTGTGCAACGAATCGCAGACCTGGAAATTACAACGGTTTTCCTGCAGGCCTACGCAGACCCGATTGGCGACGGATTGGTGCAATCGGTTTACTTCCCCAACCGGTGGTTGCCGGTTCGGGCCGATATTTTCAACCGCGTTGCCTGGCAACTTCGCAACCGGGCGAAGGTTAAGGTTTATGCCTGGATGCCGGTTCTTAGTTTTGATCTGGACCCCGCTTTCGACCGCGTCGCCCGATGGGATCCAAACACGTCTCAAAGTAACGCCCAACCCGACCCCAACCAGTACAGGCGACTTTCACCATTCGACGCACGCGCACGCAAGCAGATTATCGACATCTACGAAGACCTCGCCCGGTATGCGCACTTCGACGGCTTACTTTTCCATGACGATGCTTTATTGGGTGATTTCGAAGACGTTAGCCCCTCGGCGCTTAAAGCCTATAAACAAGCAGGCTTGCCCGACGATATTGAAGCACTGCGTTCCAATCCTGCACTCATGCACCGCTGGACACGCTTTAAAACGAAAGCGCTTAATGACTTCACCATGGAACTTGCCGAGCGGGTTAAAGCCGTGCGTGGGCCGCAAATAAAAACTGCGCGCAATATCTTCGCTATGCCTATATTACAACCAGAAAGCGAAGCCTGGTTCGCCCAAAACCTTGACGACTTTCTTGCGCTGTACGATTACACCGCGCCCATGGCCATGCCCTATATGGAAGGTATTGCGCCGGAGCAATCAAATGAATGGCTAACAAAAATAGTGAAGGAAGTGGCTGAACGGCCTGGTGCCCTTGAGCGGACTGTTTTCGAAATTCAGGCCCGCGACTGGTCGAAACCAGGCAGCCCGTTTATTAGCGGCCCGGTAATGGCCGGTTGGATGAAAACATTGCAATTATCTGGTGCAAAACATTTTGGGTACTACCCTGACGACTTTATCGCCAACCATCCCCCATTGTCCGAAATTCGACCGGCAATCTCGGCTTCCTGGTATCCCTATCCATGAAAGAGCGCATCTTTACCAAAATTGCCTTGATATTCATGCTTGCCACCCCTGTTGCGGCACTTTTTGCATTAGGCGAAGAGGTCGTACTGGGCTTTCTTTTCTTTTATCCCTTGTTTATGTCGGGCTTCTGGATGGCCGGCGGGATGTACTTCTGGTGGCATTGGGAACGGCAATGGGAATGGGGCCCCGATCGCAAACCACCGGCTTTGCCCGGAGATCCGCTCATTTCCATTCTTGTTCCCTGCTTTAATGAACAAGAGAACGTGCGCGACACGCTACATTACGCACTTAATCAACGCTACTCCAATATTGAAGTCATTGCGATCAACGATGGCTCTCGCGACCGCACTGCGGAAATCTTGAACGAACTCGCAACTGATCACCCTAAGCTTCGCGTTGTCCATTTGGCGGAAAACCAGGGCAAGGCGGTCGCTCTGCGCATGGGTGCACTCGCCGCCCACAGCGAATACCTGGTTTGTATCGATGGCGACGCCTGCCTTGATCATGATGCGGCAGCTTACCTTGTTCAACCGCTGGTTCAGTATCCACGCGTTGGCGCGGTGACAGGAAACCCACGCATTCGCACGCGATCCACGCTGGTCGGCAAAATCCAGGTTGGCGAGTTCTCTTCAATTATCGGTTTAATCAAGCGCACCCAGCGCATTTACGGGCAAGTCTTTACCGTATCAGGCGTCGTTGCCGCGTTTCGGCGGCGCGCACTCGACCGGGTGGGGTACTGGAGCCTGGACATGATTACTGAGGATATTGATATCAGTTGGAAACTCCAAAGAGACCATTGGTCGATCTTCTATGAGCCACGAGCACTTTGCTGGATTCTAATGCCAGAAACCCTGAAAGGCTTGTGGAAGCAACGGCTGCGCTGGGCGCAAGGTGGCGCTGAAGTATTCGTGAAAAATGTTCACGATTTATGGACCTGGCAACATCGGCGTCTTTGGCCCATGTTTGCAGAGTATTGCCTTTCAACATTGTGGGCTTATCTCTTTGCGGCTTCCATTCTTCTTTGGCTTGTTGGGCAGTTTGCTCCGTTGCCGGAGGCTATTCGAGTTCACAAGTTGGTGCCGCCCGGCTTTACCGGCTTGGTACTGTGCGCTGTGTGTCTGATGCAATTTACGGTTAGCGCCTTCATCGATCAACGCTACGAGCGTAATAGTTTGCGTAACCTGTTCTGGATTGTTTGGTATCCCATGGTGTACTGGATGATTAATCTGGCAACTACGTTGGTTAGTTTTACAAAGGTAGCGCTTATGGGCCAACGCCCCCGGGCTCGCTGGATCAGCCCCGACCGAGGCATTCATAATCAACCCGTGGAACGATCTGAATGATTATTCAAACGCAACGCCCATGGCACCTCATAGTGCTTGATACCGTACTCACCGTCATTGCATGGGCCGGGTTTTTGGCGTTGTTTGTTATGGGGTTCAAGTCGTTGTGGGCAATGCTGCAAAACCATAATCCCGAATATCTGGTGAATGAGGTCATTCCACTTATCAACACCTTCGGCTTTTATACGATTTTGGGCATTCTTAACGCATTGATCTTGTTTTTTTGGGCCCGCTACAATATTTACAGATTTCGGGGAAAAGAGCGCCGCAAGCCAATTGAAAACTTGAACCAGGACGGTTTACTTCATAGTTTCAACATTAGTCACGCAAGCTTGCAGGCACTTCACGAAAACAAAGTGGTCGTGATCCATCATCAGCCGGACGGCTCGGTTGCGGCAGTGCAAACCTTACAGTGACCGAGCAGCCAACACTTTCCCTTCGCAATTTCCGAAGCCCACCCGATAGCCTTCGCCCTGACACCAGCCGGTAAGCCTAATCGCATCGCCGTCTTCAATAAAGCCGCGCTGCCCCCCGCCCTTCAACGCCAGGGGCTCACGACCATTCAAGGTGATTTCCAGCAACGACCCCAAAGACCCCGGCTCCGGGCCGCTAATGGTTCCCGAGCCCATGAGGTCACCCACCCGAACATTGCAGCCCGAAACGGTGTGATGCGCCAATTGCTGCGCTATTGACCAATACAAATAGCGAAAATTGGTTTGGCACAACAATGTTTCATCATGTCCCTCATGCGGCCTCAACCAGGCCTCAAGATGAATATCGAAAGCATGCTCACCGGTTTGCTGTAAATACGCCAGCGGCTCGGGTGACTGCGACGGCTGGGCAACCCGGAATGGTTCCAACGCGTCGAACGGCACAACCCAGGGCGAAATGGTGGTCGCAAACGTTTTGGCATTAAACGGCCCCAAAGGCACGTACTCCCATGCCTGAAGATCACGCGCGCTCCAGTCGTTCAACAAGACCATGCCGAACACATACTCTTGCGCCTGATCACAGGGGATCGGCGTACCCAACGGCGTCTGTGCGCCCACAATAAAGCCCATCTCCAACTCCAGGTCGAGCTTGCGGCACGCGCCAAAAACGGGGCGCTGTTGGTCGGGTAACTTCATTTGGCCATTAGGCCTTTGAACCGGCGTGCCACTCACCACCACCGACGATGCCCTGCCGTTATAGGCGATGGGCATCTCAAGCCAGTTTGGCAGCAAGGCATTATCGGGATCGCGAAATAATTTGCCGACATTCGTGGCGTGCTCTTTGGAGGAGTAAAAGTCGGTATAGCCCGGAATCTGAACAGGCAAATGCATTTGTACACGCGTGCTGGGAACCAAACAACGCTCTCGCAGCATCACGTTATCCCGTAAAGCGGGTTCTGAATCCCGCAAAAGTTGTGCGATACGCTGGCGGGCGTCACGCCAGGCCGCCCGACCCAACGTAATAAAAGGGTTCAGCGTGGAATGATCAAAAACTTTTTTACCGCACCATAACAAGCCTTCCGCTTCCAGTTCAGATAAATCCAGTACAAAATCGCCAATTGCAACACCTATACGTGGACTCGCCCCAGGTTCAGGCGAAAAAACACCATAAGGCAGGTTTTGAATGGGGAAGTGCGTATCAGCCGAATTGGCAGACTCAACCCAGCTACGCCAATCTGGTTGCGGCCCAATCGTGGTCATACAGATTCTCCAGAGTTAAAGTGGCGTGCAACACTTTGCCAGCACAAATAATAGTCTTTCTGTCGCAAGGGGCTGCCAAGCGCCTCATTCGAGGGCAACAACGGAACACGTGTCTCGAACATAAAAGCCAGCGTATCCGTTACTTTTCGTGGCTGGCTGGTATCTTCGTTCGAGGCTTTATCAAAAGTTTCCGCATCGGGCCCATGCGAAACCATGCAATTATGCAAGCTCGCCCCACCCGGCACAAACCCGCCTGACTTGGCATCGTATTGCCCCTGGACCAAGCCCATAAACTCGCTGGCAACATTACGATGAAACCATGGCGGACGAAAGGTGTTTTCTGCCACCAGCCAGCGTGGCGGGAAAATGACAAAATCGATGTCATCCACGCCGGGAGCATAGCTGGGTGACTGCAACACCAGGAAAAGCGACGGATCGGGGTGATCGAAACTAATGGTGCCGATTGTGTTGAAACGACGCATGTCGTATTTATAGGGCGCGTAATTGCCGTGCCAAGCCACCACGTCGCATGGTGCATGACCGATCGACGCACACCACAATGCGCCCTGAAACTTGGCAATTAACTCGTAGTCACCCTCCTGATCTTCATACCAGGCGACAGGCGTTTCAAAGTCGCGCGATAAGGCCAGGCCATTTGAACCAATCGGCCCCAAATCGGGCAAACGCAACAAGGCACCATAATTCTCGCAAATATAGCCTCGCGCATGGCCGTCGAGTAAGCTCACATTAAACCGGCACCCTCGCGGTATAACCACCATTTCCTGCGGTTCAACACGTAACAGGCCAAACTCGGTTTTAATCCCCAGCCGCCCCTCCTGGGGCACAATCAGCAACTCACCGTCGCCGTTATAAAAATAGCGATGCCCCATCGACTCGGTTGCGCAATACATATAAATGGCACAGCCCGACATCGACTGTGGTGCCCCGTTCCCGGCAAACAGCCGCCAACTGTCAATGAAATCTGTTGGCTGCGCAGGTATCGGCAGCGGATTCCACCGCATTGGATTGGGTTCCGGTTGGGCACACAATGGCTCTTCCACCCAGGCATTTGAATACGGCTTGAAAGGCGAATGTACCGCACCCGGGCGAATGCGATAAACCCAACTTCGCCGGTTTACATCGCGCGGGGCGGTAAATGCCGTTCCCGAAATTTGCTCTGCATATAAACCGTGCGCTACCCGCTGCGGCGAATTTCGCCCAACCGGCAAGGTGCCGGCCAACGCCTCTGTTGCAAAATCATTGCCAAAACCCGACTGATATTGCAACTCGGATTGATCGAACAAACTGGAGTCGGCCGCTGGAGCAGCGGCCTTGTGCTTTAACGACATAATGTCATCCTTATCAGAACAACGCTGTTGTTCCAATGAAATAACAAAATGCGTTCAAGCGCAAGGAAAAGCGTACTTAACGCACCGATTGCGCGCGCTGCTTAACGCGTTCCTCAATGGCGTCCGCCGCCCGCTCAGCCGACAGGCGCAGCGAACGACGCCCTTCTTCCAGGCTGGCGGCCGCCGGATCGCCCAGATAGCCTTGAGGGGTTTTGGCACGGGCATGTTCAAACCCCTTGCGCCACTCGTCCAGATCTTCGGGTCCGAAGTCGGTTGACAACAAACCGCGACGCACCTCGTCGTGCACAAGATCGGGACACGAGCACAGCATCATCGATGTTTCCCATTGCCCGGCATGCACGTCAATGAATTTGGGCGGCGCGTCGTCATCTTCATCGAACGCCGACGGCGAAGACGTCAGCGCACCGAACAACTTGCCACTGCCGGCCTTATGCACGGTCACTTTCGGATCGTTCAAAGGGATACCCAGGCGCAATAACAAGGCGGTATCAGAAACGAAACTGATATCCATACCCGTTCGCTCAACCCCCTTTTTGATGCCCTCGAAAATGGTCAGGTTGTGCAAACGATCGCCATGCCCGGAAAAACAGAACACCCGACCAAAGCCATCACCTTTGAAGCTGTCGAACAAATCGGACATGAGTTCAACCATGATTTCCGGCCGCACCTTGTAGGAAGCCGGGAAAGCGCCGGAGACAACATTAATGCCCCAATAATAAGGCGGCACAATTAAAGCCTGAATCCCCCGTTCAGCCAGAATTTTCTTGGTTTCTCTTAACCGTGCCTGAGGAATGTAGACATCGGTACCACAGGGCAAATGAGGGCCATGCTGTTCAATAACACCAAAAGACCACAACAAGATGGCACCGTCTTTAGCCGCCTGGTCAACTTCAAACCAGGTCATCTCGGCAATGGTGTCGGAAAAGACATTCACAACGCGTTCTTGCGACATACAACCACTCCCGGCATGAAATCAGCTTTCCTGACCCACGCCAATATAACGATCAATCGTGGCTTCATCCCGGCTAAGTTCGGCACTTAGCCCCGAATAAACCACATGACCTTGATCCAGGATAATGGCGGAATGCGTCATGGCCAGGGCCACAATCGGATGCTGCTCCACCACCAACGTCGTCAACCCCGTTTCACGGGTCATCTGCATAACGGCTGCCGACAACTCTTCAACAATAATCGGCGCCAGGCCCTCCATGGGCTCATCAAGCAAAAGTAAGCGTGGATTGGTCATCAGCGCACGCGCAATCGCCAGCATTTGCTGCTCGCCCCCGGATAACTGCGAGCCCAGATTCGCCTGGCGCTCTTCAAGCCTGGGAAAAAGCGCGAAGACCTTGGCAAGGTTCCACGGCCCCTTGTCTTGATGCACCACCATTAAATTCTCAGTCACGGTTAGCGAAGGGAAGGCCTCCCGTTCCTGCGGCACCCAGCCCAGGCCCGCGTGGGCGCGTTGTACCGGCGAACGCCGGTTCAAAATTTCACCCTGAAATCGGAGGTTACCTGAGTAATGTGTCGTTAAACCCATTATGGTTTCCAGCAAGGTGGTTTTACCCGCACCGTTGCGACCCAATACGGCAACGCTTCGCCCTTCCTCGACCTGCAAAGAGATATCATGCAAGGCAATCGCATCGCCATGCCCGGCCGACAACTTTTCGATTTCAAGCAGCATGTTTATGCCCCAAATAGACGTCGCGAACCCTTTGGTCGGCCCCAATTTCTTCCGGTGTACCTTCCACGAGCACCCCACCTCCCACCAACACCGTAATGCGCTTGGCAAAACGAAACACCAATCTCATATCGTGCTCAATCAGCAAGATGGCCAAATCGGAAGGCAGAGAATCGATTAAACGGAAAAGCTGGTCACCCGCTTGGGTGGAAACACCGGCTGCGGGCTCATCCAGCAGCAATACCTTGGGCTTTCCCGCCAAAGCCAGGGCCACCTCCAGCAAGCGCTGTACCCCGTAAGGCAACTCTCGCGTCATGTGGTTCATATATTGACCCAAGCCGACCGCCTGCAAGAGTTCACGGGCTTCCTCACCGGTGCGACGCCCAAGCGCGGCCGTACCAAACACGCGTAAAGCGTTACCGTCGCGCTGAGCGATCGCCAACGAAACCGCTTCAACGGGCGTCATGGACCGAAACAACGCGTTAATTTGGTATGTCCGCCCCAGCCCGCGTCGGGCCCGTTGATGCGGCGGCAAACGGGTGATCTCTTGCTCGTCGAGCAAAATCTTGCCCGAATCGGGCTTTAGTTGACCGGTGAGTAAATTGACAAGCGTTGTTTTTCCGGCTCCATTGGGGCCGATAAGCGCATGTCTGGCGCCGCGCGGAAGCGTTAGATTAATGTCTCGAGTAACATACAGCGCACCGAAATGCAGATCCAGGTTTCTGATCTCAAGCACGATCCTGCTCCTTGTTTAGCTTGGGTCGGCGGCGGCGAACGAGCTGTTGGAAAGAACCGAATGCACCTTCGGGCAAAAACAATACAATTACCACCAGCGCCCAACCCAGCCAGAATTGCCAATAAATTGGGTTCATCCCCGAGAGCAAATCTTGCAGAATAATAAAAGCCGCGGCACCCAGAATACCGCCGTACAAGTAGCCGGCCCCACCAATAATCAGCATGGTTAACACATCGGCACTCCGATGAAACGCCAGCACATCAATTGCCACGTACTGCGTGGTTTGCGTGAGCAGTGCGCCGGCCACGCCCGCCAGTGCAGTTGAGATCGTATAAGCAATAGTTAACGCACGACTGTTGTCTACACCTAATGCGGCAGTTCGCTTCTTGTTCAGCCCAATGCCACGCAAAGTAAGGCCCAATGGACTGCCAATGATTTTTCGTACCACCAGCAAACCAAACATAAGCCAACACAGCGAATACCAATAACCGGTTTTGCCGGCAAAATCGAATTCAAACAAACCCAGCACCGGTGCAATCACCACACCATACAACCCATCGATACCGCCGGTAATGTCATTCGCTTTATTTGCCGCTTCGAACAGCAACAGCCCCAGGCCAAGCGTCACTAGCAAGCAGCTTAGCTCAGTGCCCCGCGCAACCACACGCGCCGTTATCAAACCCAACAAGCCGCTTGCCACCATGGCAACTAACACGCCGGTAATCGGCTCAGTCCAGCCGTACTTGCCGAGCCAGGCGGCCACATAAGCGCCCAAGCCGAAATAAGCGGCGTGCCCCAGAGACACAATACCCGCGTAACCCATGGCCAAATCCAGTGACAGCGCAAACAGCGCCACAATAACCACCAGCGTAGCCAAAGGTAAATAGTTGGGGTAGATGAAGAAAGCCGCGATGGCTGCCACCCAAAGCAAAAGCTCGGCGGCGTGCCAGGATTTATAAAAAGGATCACCCCGATGGGAGGCCGGTGTCCAACGCATTAAACACCTCCCGTTTTAAGACCACGCAAACCTTGCGGGCGTGCCATAAGAATAAGAATCATGATGGCATACATGGCGAACGAGCCTAAATCTGGTAAGTAATACTTGGTGGCAATGTCGAAAAAACCTAAACCCATGGCAGCAATAAAGGTGCCGCTAACCGAACCGGCGCCCCCCACCACCACAACCAGCAAAGCAAGAACCAGATACTTAATGGCAAACGCCGGATCCAGGCCAAGGGCCTCAACGCCCAGCGCACCGCCCAGGCCGGCCAAAGCCGTGCCTACCGCAAAACACACCATAAATACTTTCTGGATGGGAATACCCAAGGCCGCCGCAACACGTTGATTATCCACCGCCGCCCGTACCATAGACCCAAAGCGGGTTTTATCCAAAGCCAGCGTAAGCACAACCAACAATACGACACTGATCACCAACAAAAGCAGCCGATAACGTGAAAAGGAAATTTCCTCTCCAAGATAAATACGACCCGTTAGCACTTCGGGAATTTGAATGAGCTGAAGCGAAGGCCCCCACAAGTAGGTAACCGATGCGCCCACAATCATCATGACGCCGATGGTGAGCAACACTTGTGCCAAAGGACTGCGACGGTAGACCAACTGAAACAGTGAACGCTCAAGAATCATGCCCACCAAGGTGGCCAGTACAACGGCGGCCAACACCGAAATACTGAACGGCCAGCCCAGGTAATTCGTAAAACTGACGACAAAATAACCGCCCACTATCGCCAGGGCAGTGTGGGCAAGGTTCACGAATCCCATCATTCCCAAAGTGATTGACAGCCCTATGGAGAGCAGAAAAAGCAGCGCTCCATAGGACACCCCGTCAATCACGACCCCTATAAAATTCACCATAGGTTTAGTCGCTTATTGTTAGTTTTAACGGTATATGAACAACTTTAATGAAAAGAAAGTCGATTGATCCGGATCACTCTTCCTTGCCTGGATCTTTCACCATGGGAATGGTGTCGAATTCAACGTTGTACAGCTTGCCGTCTACTTTCTCTACGCGGCGAATGTAAACGTTCTGCACCACATCGCGATTCTCGTCGAACTCAATGGGGCCACGCGGGCTGGTAATTTTCATGTTCTTGGCCAGCTCTACGGCTTTATCGCCGTCAATATTACCGTCCAGCTCACGAATAATGTCATACATCATATTCATGCCATCCCAGGTCGCGGCCATGTAAAAGTTCACACGGGCATCGGGACCATGAACAGCTTGATAAGCCTTGATCAACTCCTTGTTCTCAGGAGAGTCATGCGCCATGGAGTAGTGATGACTGGTAACCAGACCCAGCGCCACATCGCCAATCCGATCAAGAAAGACATCATCGGTAATGTCGCCCGTTGTAATCAGCTGAATGCCCTGGTCTTTCAGCCCACGTTGTTCATAAGCCTTAAGCAATTGAACCCCGGTATCGCCGGATGGCACGAAAGCAAAAATGGCATCGGGCTTGGCATCGCTTGCGCGCTGCAGATACGGACCGAACTCTGGGTTGGCCATGGGCGCGCGGACACTGCCCAATACTTTGCCACCCGCCGCTTCAAACGCCTTGATGAAGGCTTTTTCCGAGTCCAGACCTGGACCGTAATCCGACACAAGCGTATAAACCGTTTTAATATCATTTTCAGCGGCCCAGGCTGCCAGCGGCGCAGATACCTGAGGCAGGGTGAACGAAGCACGTACGATATAAGGTGAACGCATCACAATGCTGGAAGTGGCAGCAGCGTTCATGATGATCATCGGGGTTTTCGATGCCGTTGCAATCGGTGCCGCACCCATGGCGTTGGGCGACAACCCAAAACCGGCCAGAAAATCAACCTTTTCCACCGACACCAGCTCCTGAGCTGCGCGCCGCGACACTTCCGGATTCGGCCCGGTGGTATCACGATAAATAATTTCTACTTTATGGCCATCCACCGTATCGCCTTTGGCTTTCTGAAACGCCTCGATCGTGGTTTGAACTTGTCGACCATAATCTGCAAACGGGCCCGACATTTCGGTGATGACACCGATGCGGATTGGTTTTTTCTCTTGTGCAGCAACGACAGTAGAACTTAATGCAAGTACGGCGGCAGCAAGGCTGCCCAAAACGGTTCGGCGTTTCATTTAATTCTCCTTGATTAAAACCGATTCCAACAGGCTTCGACAATGCGCTACGACAATGACTGAGGAGCCCACTGCGCCACCACATCGGTGGTCTCACAAAGCTCCCCAAAAAGAAACTGCATATTCATCAGACTGGCCTCATGCAACGGCGGGGTGTGTGACGCAACCGCGTCCTTCACAACGGCGGCGATATACCCCAAGGAATGCGCCTCGCGCACTGTGGACTCGACACACACTTGCGTTTGAACCCCCCCGAACACGAGCGTTTCGATGTTTTTTTCCTGCAAAACGCCATGCAACGGGGTATTCGAAAACCCGCTATACGCATGTTTAATAACCACACTTTCGTTGGGCATGGGTGTAACCCCGAACCACTGCGCACCCCAGGTGCCCGGCTCGCAACACACGGCCGTAATTGCCCGCTGATCAAGTTTGCGCTTCATCGCAACAGGAATACGCTCCGGAGAGTAATCGGAGCCGATCCAGACAACCGGTACGCCCGCCGCTCTGGCTGCACTCACCAATGCGGTCAGGTTGTCGCAAATAGTGGCGGCAGCCGCCACATCTTTGCCCATTACTGCATCGATATATCCGCCGGGTGCGCAGAAATCGTTCTGCATATCAACAATAACCAAAGCCGCTGACCCGGATGTGAGCAATTCGCTTAATGATGCGACTGTTTTTGTTGCCGTCACGCAAGGCCCCTTAAGTTAAATCCCAATAGGAACCGCCCATGCCACAACGCAACGGGACGGACGGAACATAAAACACGCTTTCAGCGTTCGGACGCCCCGCTTCCGCTGCAGCACCCATTGCCACCAGCCAGGCCAGCAATTCACCCCCGCCGCCGTCGCCGCCTTCAAGGTACTTTTCAAATGGCAATTCACGCTCAACTTGCGCCACATCCCCATCTTCAAGAAGGCCCATAAACCAACGGTCAAAATCCTCATGAACCGTGAAGTAGTCCACACCACCGGGATCATGCGACAGCCCCCCGGTCGCCATCACAACCACACGCTCGTCGCTGGGATAAGCACTTACGATGCGCGCGATTTGCTTGCCTACTTCCAGGCAACGCCCCGAAGACGGCGTGGGCGGCACAATCGGATTCATATGAATCGGAATAAACTTGGCATCGTATTTGGGAAATAGAAACTTCAACGGCACCGACCAGTTATCGTCGAAAAGCAGATGCTCGGCAAAGGCATGGTTGATGCCTGCCTTGGCTGACTCACGCACCAGTGCGCGCGCCATATCACGATGACCTGCAATAGCGTAATCGGGCACATTCAACCAATCTTTGAACCACGGTGCCGGGCCGTCCCAGTGATCACCAATTCCGACACAAAAATCAGGAATATTGCTCATGGGAAAATTCAGCAAGTGGTCGTTCGCCACCCCAATAATGACGTCGGGCTTTAATGCCTCCATGCGCCGCGCAAACTCGGCATAGCCGGCCAGCACCGCATCTTGTTCTTCCTTGGGAGCACGATCAAGCCAACCGGTAACACCCGGTGCGTGCGCAATCCCCATGGTTGCAACTAATTGCGCCATTCTTAGCTCCCTTCCTTCAAAATACCCATTTTCTCGGCATACAGGCGTGCCGCATCGCTATCGTTGTGGTTGTATCCGCCCCCTTTGAACAAGCGGCTCACCTGCGGCAAAAAGTAAGGATGAACACCCAAAGCACCCAGGCCGGCAATATCCATGTTCCGCCAGGCTTCGCGTTCTGCAGGCGTCAAACCGAAATCCTCCATGGACGCTTCCATGTCGTTTTGGAATTTGCGAAACTTCTCGGCATCGCGACGCAGCTCAAAAACCATTTGATTCGACGGCAATGTCCGGTCGACATTCTGAATTCCCATCGATTTTTTCTCCTAATTCCGATTTATTAAGCTAATATCGACGAACTGTAGAGTCGTTTATAATTCCTGTCAAGAAACTGACCTAAGGGTTTTCCATGTCTACGATCACAAAGCTTGATCCATCTCAAACCTTGTCAAACTCTATCGCTGAAAAACTGCGTGAGAACATCGTCAGCGGCAAGATGAGTCCGGGGTCGAAATTGCGCCTGGATGAACTTCGCGGCGTGTTCGGGGTAAGCTTAAGCCCCTTAAGGGAAGCCCTATCAAGATTGTGTGCTGAAGGTTATGTGGCAGCCGAAGGCCAACGAGGCTACAAAGTGGCTCCCACCTCACCTGCGAACCTAACCGAAATTACCCGGCTGCGTTGTGAAATGGAAAGTTTCGCTTTACGCGAGTCGATTCGCCTTGGTGACGACGAATGGGAAGGCGACGTAATCGCCGCCCTGCATCGATTAAACAAAATTGAACGCGTTCATGTCGACGGCGATCAAATGAAACAATGGGAGTCCGCGCATGCCGCGTTCCACCGGAAATTGGTGGCGGCCTGCAATTTGCCTTTGCTATTGCATTTCTGTAATACCCTGCACGACCTGAACGATCGCTATCGCCGTATTTTTCTGAAGAACACGACAATTGACCGCGATGTTCGCCAGGAGCATGAAGCGCTTTGCCACGCAACCATCACACGCAACGCCGATGAAGCCTGCGCCTTATTGCGTAATCACATCGAGCGTACATCGGCTTACGCGCTGAATGCGCTGAACCAGCAGATTGCGCAAACGCACAAAGATAAAGCGGCTTGTTGAACCCCGGTTTTACCAGAATCCAACAAGCCGCCTGAACACCCCGCTTTACGAAAGGGTGGCTTATGAGCAGCGCTTAACCCAAATAAGCAACGCAGTCCACCTCAACATTCACACCCTTGCGATGCGGCGTGCCACCTGTACAAGTACGTGTGGTTTTTTCTCCCTGCATAAACTCGCGAAACGTTTCATTAAAAGCGGGGAAATCGGCAACATCGCGCAAACACACGCGCATATTCACCACCTGCGCCATTGTGGCACCACCGGCTTCCAAGACGGAACGCAAATTGGTTAACACTTGAACGGTTTGTTCACGGATATCTTCCGACACCACTTCTTTGGTTTCAGGGTTCAACGGCCCCTGCCCGGACACATAAAGAAAATCGCCGGCACGAATCGCCTGCGCCAAAGGAGAAGGCGTATTCTGATTGGTAAAACCAGTCGTTGGTGCAGACTGGCTATGAATGATCTCTTTCGGCATAACAACACCCTTTAAAAACAGTTGGCAAATTATTTTTCAGCAGCAGCGGCTTCGCGCTTGGCGATACTGGCCAATTGTTCCGCGCCGCGATTCGCCGCAGACATCCCACGGAAGAGGAAACACAGGTTCACAACCGCTTGCATTTCCTCCCAGCTTGCCCCCGCCTTGCGCGCGGCAATACCGTGCAGTACCGAAGCATCGCTGCCGTCCATGAGCAACATGCCAAAAAGCATCAGCTGTGCTGTTTTGACATCGAAGCATTTTGGGTACATGGCGTGTTCGCGAATGCGTTCCTGCATGTCCACAATTTCGGGGTCAAGAGCGCCCGTAACATGCAAGCGCGCTTCAATGCGTGGGGGCACAAATCCCAGAAGCTCTTCATAAATTTTGCCGCGCTCCTCGACGCTTGCTTTCTTATCGGCGTATTCACCAATAGAGTTACGCACAATTTCTTTGTCTATACGTGGGGGAAGCATAGGAATCCTTAAGTTCTATTAACACCAAAAACAATCGATTTAATATAAAAAAATCGATATTAAACTGTACATGAAATTAATGGATTTGTCATGACACCGATCGCGCGATAAAGCGAATTTCATCCATCAATAATTGCGCAAGCGGTGACGAATGCGCTTGGGTTCGGGTAAGGATGCCAATCGATCGCTGAGCAATAGGGTAGTCATCGGCCAAGCGCACTAACGCACCCGATTGCAGGTCGTGGTGAAATAGACGGCGGGCACCGGCGCTGATTAGATCGCTTTCCAACAACAACCCACGAATCGTGGAAACATCGGACGACTCAACCGATACCCTGGGACAATTGACGCCCTTTTGCTGAAGTGCGGAAAACAAGGCTTCGCGCGTCGGTGTCCCTGCAGCAGGCAATACCCAGCCAGCTTTCACCACGTCTTCCAATGTCACATTACGCTGTTGCGCCAAAGGGTGATCGGCGCGCGCAACGACCACAATCGGATCGTCGAACAAGCGCTCACTGACCAGGCCTGCATGCTGCTCCAGAGGTTGAAGTGCGCCCACAACCAAATCCAGGTCACCGCACCACAAACCCGCCACCAGCGTATCGAACGAACCTTCGTGCGTTGAAATTTTCAATTGCGGATAAGAGGCCAACAAACGCGAAATAGCCGGGGGTAGAATGCTGGCGCCGCCAAACGGCAAGGCACCCACCGCAATACTTCCCTCGAATTGCCCCTTGACGCGATTCATTTCAACCCGGGCAAGCCGTAACTGAACCAAAGCCCGTTTAAGGTGGTTCAACAAAATATCGCCGGAACGAGTAAAGCGGAACGTTCCCGCAACCTGCTCATATAAAGGAACGCCAATACTTTGCTCGAGGTCACGCAACGCCATGCTGACAGCGGGCTGCGAAACACCAAGCTCTCGGGCCGCCGCACTCATATGGCGTAGCTGGGCAAAAGCAAGAAAAATATTAATACGTTGTTGACTTACCGCCAGCGAAAAAATGGGCGCATTGGGTGACAACATCCGGTTTGCATGAAGCATCTCAAGGCTGCGGCGTGCTACTGCCATTTCCTGAAAGGCAAAATCAACACGCCGATACAGGATATTGCCGAATTCCGTCAGCAACATGCCATGCGCATTGCGCTCAAAAAGACTGAAGCCAATTTCCGACTCCAACTCGTCGATGGCATGAGAAACAGAAGAGCGGGAACGACGCAGCACGTCACCCGCTCTTTTCATGCTGCCCTCTTTGCAAATGGCGTGAAACGCCCGAAGATGTTTTGGGGCCGGAAGCATGATTAAAAAGCGGGGGAGCGCTAACGCTCCCCGCGCTCTGCCGCAGAAATACCGGCAATCCCCCAATGGGTGCGCGGGACCTCATCAACCAAAACCCGAATGTTCTGATGAGGCGCATCCAAAGACGCATGTATCGCTTCAGTAACCGCGGCAATCAGTTTGGCCACGTCCTCGTCGCTGCGGCCTTCCATAATGGAGAGTCTGGCAATAGGCATGTTCAAATCCTTGTTAATTGGGGAACAGCCAAAGCAGGCCGAGTGTAATGGAAGGCAAGCCAACCATCAGGGCCAAACGAACCAGGTCGGACATAATAAATGGCACCACCCCCTTGAAAATTGTTGCCATGGGGACGTCTTTGGCAATGCCGTTAATAATGTAAACATTCATACCCACCGGCGGCGTTATCAGCCCCATTTCCATGGCAACCAGCGCAATCACCCCAAACCAGATGGCTTTCTCATCGGGAGCCAAACCGTAAAATTCGAGCCCCATCACGATAGGCAGGAAAATCGGAATGGTGATCAGAATCATGGACAGGCTGTCCATCACGCAACCCAACAGCACATAGATCAGGATCAGCACCAGCATAATGCCGATGGGATGAATACCCAGCGTTTGAACCCAGTCGGACGTCACGTTCGGAATCTGACTGACCGCCATCAGCGAATTCAACATATCGGCGCCGAGCAGAATCAAAAAGATCATGCCCGTGCCTTTGGCCGTTCCGGAAATACTGTCTGCCAAACCGCCATTCTTAAGGCCGCCCGACTTCCATGCCACGGCACCTGTAGCCAGAACACCCACGGCGGCGGCTTCGGTGGGTGTGAAAATACCACCATAAATACCACCGATGACCACCAGGAAAATCAGCACGACCGGCCATGTTTTAGCCAACGTTTGCATACGCTCGCGCCAGGAATGCGGCTCGACACCGGGCCCGGCTACGCCAGGATTACGACGCACCACAATCCCAATGACAATCATGTAGCCAATAGCGGCAATAATCCCTGGAACCAGGGCCGCCATGAATAATTTGGCGATATTTTGCTGCGCCATAATGGCATAAATGACGAGCGGGACAGACGGCGGAATCAATATGCCCAGCGTACCGCCCGCAGCAATGGAGCCGGCAGCCAATGAGGGCGCGTACTGATGGCGGCGCAACTCAGGCAATACGACCTGGGTCATGGTTGCCGCGGTCGCCAGCGATGAACCACAAATTGCGCCAAAGCTGGCACACGCACCCACACCGGCCATCGCCATGCCGCCACGCCAATGCCCGATGAACGAGTTTGCCGCTTTAAACAACGCGCGGGACAAACCGCCATGCGTGGCGAACTGCCCCATTAAAAGGAACAGCGGCACCACCGACAAATCGTACAAGGAAAAACGGGAAAACGGTGCATGCTTGAGCACCGACAAAAGCGGGTTAAGCCCGGTAATCCATACATAACCGACGGCGCCGGCCAGGAACATGGAGATACCAATATGAACCCGCAGTGCAAGCAGCACCATCATGAAGGCCAGCATTGCCAGCCCGATTTCAACACTAGTCATGAATCACGCTTTGAGCATTCGAGATGAAAATTGAACAATGCGGCAACACCCAGCAGCGAAAAGCAGATGGGCAGAGGAATATAAGCCCACCATACCGGCACGTTCAGTACCATGGTGCTTTCCGAATAATCGCGGATTTCCCACATACCCACATAAGTGCGCCAGGCAATAAGAAAAGACACTGCTGCCAGAATCAGTGCGGCTATTGCGTCCAGAACATGCTTGAGCCGGTCGGATGCCCACAAAGTAAAGAAGTCGACAAAAACATGCCCGCGTTTGAATTCACAGTAAGGCAGGCACATGGCAATGGCCACAGCCGTCAACAACTGAACCAATTCATAGTCGCCGGGCACGCCGTAGTCGATTGTATTGCGCCCGATAATACTGGTAACGGAAAGAAGGGCTTCCCCTATTAACAGGAAGAAGCCCACCCCCGCGAGTACGGCGCAAAAACCTTCTACGTACTTACGTACTTGCGAAAAGATTGAAACACTCATTTTTTATTATATTTTTCCACCAATGCACGGGCATCGTCATACAAAGCCTGGCCGTCCATGCCTTTGTCGTTCATTTCGTCGATCCATTGCTGGGCAACTTCGGAAGACGCGTCTTTCAACTTGTTCACTTCTTCCTGAGACCATTCATAAATGACGCCACCGGCTTCCTCGGCAGCTTTACGACCTTGTACGTCGGCAGCCTGAAAGCGGCTGGCGATCCAGGCAGACGTTTCAGCACCGCTGTTGTCATCGATGACTTTTTTCAGGTTGTCTGGCAGGCTGTCGTATTTGGCTTGATTCATGACATAAACCATCGTCGAAGTCGCCATGAAATTACCTGAATCGTCTTTGATTTCAGCATGGTATTTGGTGAGCTCGTCGAGTTTCACCGAAGGCACCACTTCCCATGGCACCATCAGGCCATCGAGCACGCCTTTGGAAATACCCTCAACCGCTTGCGGCAGTGGCATGCCCATTGCATTGGCGCCGATATCCGTCAGGAACTGATTGCTCATACGTGAAGCAGCACGGATTTTCAGACCCTGCATCCCTGCAACTGTCTTGACCTCTTTGTCACGCAGGTGAAAGTAGTTTGGCCCATTGACCCAGATACCAATCGGCTTGAGTCCGGCGAACTCTGTTTTAAGCGCATGCTTCTCTGCAAATTCCCACAAGGCACGCGATGTGTTCTGGTGATCGGGCGCAAAGAACGGCAGTTCAAACACCTCGGAAATAGGGAAGCGCCCTGGGGTATAACCGGGCAATGTCCAGACAATATCGGCCACACCGTCACGTGCTTGCGTTAACAGCTGGGGAGGCGTACCACCCAATTGCATGGCTGGATAGATCTGGCATTCCAGACCGCCATCGGACTCTTTCTTGATCTTCTCGCACCACGGTACGATCATGTCCCAGTGGGCTGTCGTTGCGGTCGGCAGGAAGTGTGCAACCTTAAGGGTTACCTTTTCCGCTGCGTTGGCCTGGGTGGCAAAACCACCGGCAACCAGCAAGCTCAATAATGTGCGACTAATGATATTTTTCATGGAGCCTCCGTTGATAAAACGTTATTACATTGGATCACAGCGATTCGTGCCCGAACTTTGGCATGGTAACGAAAAGACGCCTATTCTTGCGCTAAACGCCTTGCTGCGTCGATACCAAAATACTTCTAATACTGCCTAAAAATTTTATATGCGTAGTGATTTTAAAAAAATTCACGCACTCGCGTGTGAAAATAAAACCCTACATGTGACGCAGTTAGCAAAAGTAACACATTTCCATAGTGGCGCCCGGCACTAAAATCGATTTTTCTTGGATATTTCAAACATAACAGTTCAAACATAACAGCAAAGGAACGCGCATGACATCAGGGTTTGACATTAACTGCTGCGGCCATGGGTTGCAATTGGGCAAAGTGGAAATCACCCGTGTTCAAGACTATTACGGCCCCGGCTTTATCAGCAATTTCATGTTTCCGGAAGTTCGCCCCGAAATGTTCGAGGCCCATAAAGACTGGCTGGTGCCGACTTTTTACAATCCGGAATCCGACAAAATCACCTCAACGATTCACAGCTGGCTGGTTCGCACCGAACATCACACTATTTTGATTGACGGCTGCGTGGGCAACCACAAAGAGCGCCCGCACAACGAGCGGTTCAACATGCGTAACGAGCCCTGGCTGGAGCGCCTGGCGCGCGCCGGTGCGCGGCCCGAAGATGTGGATTTCGTGATGTGCACCCACCTTCACGCCGATCACGTGGGTTGGAACACCCGCCTGGTTGACGGCCGCTGGGTTCCCACCTTCCCCAACGCAAAATATATTTTTTCACGCAAAGAATTCGAGCGCTGGGATACACGGCGCCCCGACTATGTTCATACCACGGCTGAAGAAAATGTTTTTGAGGACAGCATTCTGCCTATTGCTGAAGCCGGACAGATGCTGTTGGTGGAAGACGGCTATACCGTTGATGATTTGCTTACCGTGGAAAGCGCCATTGGCCACACCCCCGGGCACGCAAAAATCCGGCTTAAAGATCAACACCACCACGCGCTGTTTTGCGGCGACGTGATTCACCACCCCATTCAACTGCCTTACCCGGAAGTTTGGTCACGCTTCGATGATGACCGCGTGAAAGCACTCGAAACTCGTCTGGCCGTGCTCAATGAATGTGTTGATCACAATATCCTGATGCTGCCCATGCACTTTGCCGAACCATTTGTATGCCGGATCAAGCACAACCCGGAACGCACCGACCACCCTTCCTTCCTGCCTATCTGGGGGCCGTAAGTATTTGAATAATGTCTTCCGACGGGCAAACAATACCAATATTGTTGCGTACCGTCGCCAACGCACCTTCGTGGCCCGCTTTACTGTTACTGTTCACGCAATCTTCCGGCACCACGATATAGTAACCACGAAAGAAACCTTCGCGTAACGTTGAGTCGACACAGACGTTGGTGGCAACGCCTGTGACGACCAATGTCTTCACCCCAAGCGACTGCAGTTGGGCATGCAGATCCGTTTCAAAAAAAGCGCTGTAATGGTGTTTGGTAACAATCGGCTCACCGGGTTCGGGCTGCAAGCGGAAAAACTCGACACCCCAAGTACCCTCAAGGCAACACCCTTCGTCTCGTCGCTTCACCCGATAAGGTTCGTTCAGATACTTAAAGTCGTAAACCGAACGAATCCAAACCACCGGCATGCCGGCCGTGCGGGCGACATCTACCAAACCTTGAATGCGATCGGCCAACGCGGGCGCAAAACCCACGTTGTAACCCCTTTCGCGGTGCAAATAACCACCTTCTGCGCAGAAATCATTCTGCATATCTACGACCAGCAACGCCGTCGATTCTGGGTGAACCTGCGCTTCAAGCAATGACACCGTATCCTGCCCCTGAACTAGTCGCGCCCGGGTGCGACGGTACCGCACTTCTTACACGTACGAAACTCCAGCGAGGTGTAGTAGTTGTCGTAAGCACGCCCAACCGGATCTTTGCGGTAATCGTCGACCACATAGGTTTCTTCATGCAAAAAGTTATCGCACTTCGGACAGAACCAATGGAAGCGATCTATTTCGCCCGGCTTTCGCGCACGCTCGATAATGAACTGGAAAGCATCCGGTGCAAACCGGGGTGAATGCGGCACAAACGGCTCTTGATACAACACCGACCCCTGCGGCACATGCGCAATTTTCGTTTCACCCTCCGGCGTGCGGTAGTGCAGGTCGAGATCGCCAATTAAGGAAAACTGAATCTCATAGCTGGGATTAATGTGAAACTCGCTACGATACGTGCGCCCGCGGGCAATAAATGCCAACGACTCATCATTCAGCCAAAGCTGGTGAGTATATTTACCGGTTTCTTTAAGGTGCTTAACGATCCCGTCGAGATCGATATTCGGCATTTCAAATTTATCTAGTACAACCATGGTGCCTCCAGAATAGAAGAGAACAGGATCAACGCAGCAACCCCATTACGACGCTTTGATTGTCACACAAGCGAACGCAAAATAGTGTTCGAAAATATTTTTAGCGGGCAACAAAGTCTTTATAAGCCACAAACTTTACGAAAATCAACGTCTGTGCCGCGGGTAAACCGACGCGCTTGGCAAAGACCAACTTCCTCTAGAATATCGGCGGTCAAATCCTCTTGTTTCCCTCATCATGAATGCCACGTCTATTTCATTGCAGCAACGTACCCGAAAGCTGGTAGAACACCCTCGCTTCACCGGCACTATTCTTACCCTGATTATTCTAACGGCGATCATTCTGGGCATGGAAACATCGCCCACCATCGTTGCCCAATGGGGTCCGACCCTGGGCTTGATCAACAATCTGTTTCTGGCGGTGTTTGTCGTTGAGCTTGTGCTACGCATCTACGCCTGGCGCACGCGCTTTTTTGTCGACCCATGGAGCCTGTTCGACCTGATTGTGGTTGGCATCTCGCTGGTGCCGGCCTCGGGGCCGCTGGCCATTCTGCGTGCCCTCAGGGTATTACGGGTATTGCGCCTGGTTTCAGCGGTGCCCGCCATGCGCAAAGTCGTGGCGGCCTTGCTGGGCGCGTTACCCGGCTTAGGTTCGATTGTGGTGTTGCTGTTGCTTATTTATTATGTCGCGGCCGTGATCGCCACCAATATTTTCGGTGACAACTTTCCCGATTGGTTTGGCACGTTGGGGCGCTCTTTCTATACCCTGTTCCAGATCATGACGCTGGAAAGCTGGTCAATGGGCATATCGCGCCCGGTGATGGATACGTTCCCATGGGCCTGGGCCTTTTTTATTCCCTTCATTTTGATTGCAACGTTCACCATGTTGAACCTGTTCATTGCCATTATCGTGAACACCATGCAAACCTTTCACGAAGCCGAGCAAGCAGAGCAGCAATGGGAAAAAGACCGTCTGGAACAAGCCGACAAGGATTATCTGCATGATCAGCTTGAACGCATTCAAAAACAACTTGATCAACTTAGCAGGAATCTGGAAAAATCTTAATTATGTACACTTATCTATAAATCAATACAAACACATCAAATGTCCTGAACAAGGAGACAAAATCATGATTCCATCCGTCGCGGATATGCGCAAAACGCCGCCTGGCTATTTTTCGGTGCGCTTCGGGCTACCCGAATACACCGACTGGCTCGACGAAAGCATGTCTTGGAAGAAAACCGCCTCAATCGGCGATTGGTCTTTCTTGTGGCAACGTCGTATTGTGGGCAAAGACGCGCTACGCCTGCTGTCCGACGTATCTGTTAACAGCCTGGCCAAGTTTGTTGTCGGGCAGGCAAAACACCTTATTCACACCAATAAAGACGGCAAAGTCATTCACGAGGGTGTTCTAAGCCGGTTGGGTGAGGAAGAGTTCATGCTGCACGGGCGGGGTGGATTCTGGGTTGACTACAACCTGCGACACGGTAGCTACGACGCCGAAACCATCCCCGACGATTGGTTTATTTACCAGGTAGCCGGCCCCAACTGCCTTGCCATTTTGGAAAAAGTCGCCAAAGGCAATTTGCGCGACATTAAATTCATGCATCAGGGCCAAATTGAAATATGCGGCCATAAAATCTGGGCGCTGCGTCAGGGGATGTCCGGCGAGATCGGTTTCGAATTGCAAGGGCCTAAAGAATGGGGGCCTGAAATTATGGAAACGATTCAAAAAGCCGGCGAAGAGTTCGGCTTGCGCCGGATTGGCGGACGGGTGTCATCCATTAACCACCTGGAAGCCTGCTTCCCCACCATTGTGGTTGACTACCTTCCGGCGATTTTCAGCGAAGACATGATCGACTATGCCAACGAGTTCCGTGCCGCCATGCCGGCTTTTGCCACCACATTCAACGTGGCCGGGAGCTTCGATGGCAAGCACGTGAGCGACTACTATCGCAGTCCTGTGGAGCTGGGATGGTCGCGCAACATCAAATTCGATCACGATTTCATTGGCCGCGAGGCCCTGGAAAAAGAAGTGGCCGATCCGCGTCGCACCATGCGCACCCTGGTTTGGAATGCCGATGATGTACTCGACGTACAAGCGTCACTGTTCCGCAAAGGTGACCATTACCCGTTCATGGACATGCCACGTGATCAGCGCGGCTTCATGTGGGCCGATAAAGTCATGAAAGGCAGCAAGGAAGTGGGTATCGCCACCGCCCGCGGCTTCAGTTATTACTTCCGTGAAATGCTTTCGCTGTGCACCATCGACGTTGATCAGGCTGACATTGGCAACCAGGTTGAGGTGTACTGGGGCTACCCCGACGGCCCGCAAAAGGCGATTCGTGCCACCGTGCAACCCGCCCCGTACAAAGAAGACCGTCGCCGTCTCGACTTGCATGGCGCGAAATAAAGCCAGTTAACGGGTCAAAATGACCGACCTTTAAGCGGTGAACCGATATTGAGCGGTTCACCGCTTTTTATTTTCATGTTTCCCGGTAAAATTGAATTTGAAACGCTTAAATCAGTTCAATAGCAGTACAAACTAAGATTTTATCATTCTCAACAAGGACAGGCTCATGACACAGAACGACTCTTCCCCAAAGTCCGAGGGCTACCGCAGCGGCACGGCAGCCCGCCTTACCGGTGTGCCTGTTGAAACACTGCGTGTATGGGAGCGGCGTTATAAGGTTGTCGGCCCCCGTGTCAGCCCGCGCGGGCAGCGCCTCTACTCAAATGAGGATATTCAACGGCTGACCCTTATCAAACAGCTGGTTGACGGGGGTTACCCCATAGGCTCCATCGCACATTTACCAACAGCCGGCCTGCAAAGCATGCGCAGCGCCCCCGAAAAACCCACCAAAACGTATCATGTAGGCATTGCGGGTGCCTTTGTCGCCAGCCCGAATGTCATCGAGGCATTGAAACACTCAGCCTTGCGTGTGACCTGCCACACCATGATTCCGGCAGAAGCGGCAACCCTGTTCAAAGACGCCCATATTGAAGCGGTTATTGTGGAATTGCCGACGCTAACCGACGACACCCCAAATGTTGTCAGCCGCATTCAACAAGCGTGCGACGCAAGCCAGGCGATTGTGTTGTACCGCTTTGCTCCCGGAAAAGTGGTGCGCCGTTTGCGCCAAAACGGAATCAAAGTCGCTCGCGCAACGTCGGACCCACATGAAGTGGCAGCGCTATGCCAAACCCTGCTGCATAGCAACAGCCAGCCTTCGCCCGTTATTTCGTCGAACCTGAGTTCAAACGACACGCCGCCGGCACCCCGGTTTAACGCCGAAACCTTGAGCCAGTTTCTGGCGGCTTCCAACAACCCCTATTGCGAATGCCCTCGCCACCTGATTGAACTGATCCTGAGTTTGAACAGCTTCGAGCAATACAGCGCCGAATGTGTAAACCGAAGCCCACAGGATGCGGCCCTGCACCGTGATCTGCAACGAACCGCCGGACAAGCACGATCGTTGCTTGAAAACGCGCTGGACCGTCTGGCTGATGTTGAAGGATGGCGACGCGAAAGCGCTGCGGCCTGATTCCTACTGCGCCCCACCCAAAGCCGTGAAGTATTTCGCGGCTTTTTTTAAATAAAATTTTTTATAATTATCAATATATGGTAAAAATGTTAATTAGTTAAGACGTTTTTACTATAATGCAAGATATCGTGCCGCACTGGAACGACCTCGCACCCGGAGAAAGCCATGAGCCTGCTCACCGCCCAACTCGATCATTTAGCCGTTAATAGCCCCAACCCGGAATCCATTGCCGCTTTCTACTGTAAAGCCATGCAAATGCGCGTCGCTCAAGGTAAGGAAGAAGAATATATTTGTGAGGGGCGTGAACGCCGTATGGTGTTTTACCCCGGCGATGCAAAAACATTGCGGTATTTCGCCTGGAATGTCCCCTCGGCCGAGGCATTGGAAGAACTGAAAAAACGCGTTGAAGCCGCCGGCATCCAAACCCGGCCTTCTATATCGCCGTTTTTCAATGACAACGCCTTTACCATTACCGATCCCGATGGCCATCACCTGGTTATAGGCCACGACGGCTCGAACAGAACACAAGACGCCGGCCTGCCGGCACGCCTGCAACACTTCGCGTTCGGCACCACCCACATTCAGCCCATGCTCGACTTTTATGAAAAAACACTGGGCATGCGCATCAGCGACAATGTATATGCCGACGATGGCAGCCTGCGTTCCTCATTTCTACGCGCAGGCAACGAGCATCATATTCTGGCCATTTTCGTGGCAGGGCAGAACGCATTCGACCACCATTGCTATGAAGCCGGTGAATGGAACCTGATTCGTGACTGGGCCGACTTTCTCTCTGAGCAAGACATTCTGCTTGATTGGGGCCCAGGGCGCCATGGACCCGGCAAAAATCTATTCTTCATGATCCGAGATCCCGACACCAACTGGTTGGAAATTTCAGCCGAACTTGAGCTAGTGACGGAAGACCGGCCCACCGGCTCCTGGCAACATCGCGAAAAAACCTTAAATAGCTGGGGTAAAGCCTATCTGCGCAGTTAAATCAGAAGTTGCCGCAATACATGCAAATCATTCAATCACGGAGTACACATCCATGCGTTTAATTTCTTTTGTCAGCCGCAACGGCCAATCGGGCTATGGCGCTCAAATTAACGATCAACAAGTCGCCCACCTTTCGGCCGTACTCGGCCATCGTTATAACGACCTGAAATCGTTGTTGGCTAGCGGGCTGGAAGAAGCGCAAGTCGCGCTAAACTTCGCCCCGGTTTTATCCACCCATGAAATCCATTTGTTACCCGTCATTCCGAACCCGAACAAGATTATCTGTGTTGGGCTGAATTACGAAACACACCGCGTAGAAACGGGCCGGCCGAAAGAAGCCCACCCGTCTATCTTTACGCGCTTTGCCTCCAGCCAAATAGCGGCAGGCGACCCTATTATTCGCCCCCGAGTCTCCACCGCACTAGATTACGAAGGTGAGTTGGCCCTCATCATCGGGCGACCCGGCCGGTACATTAAAGCAGCCGACGCGTTTAATCATATTGCCGGCTACGCCTGCTACAACGACGCATCTATTCGCGACTGGCAACGTCATTCACACCAGTTCACACCAGGCAAAAACTTTGTCGGAACAGGTCCATTCGGACCCTGGATGGTAACCCGCGATGAAGTATCAGATATTGAGTCACAAACACTCACAACACGACTGAACGGCGAAATCATGCAGCAAGCCAGGATTGCCGACATGATTTTTTCAATTGGCGAGATCATCGAGTACGTATCATCATTCGCGCCGCTGGAAACCGGCGACGTCATTGCAACCGGCACGCCGGGTGGGGTGGGCTTCAAACGTGAACCCGCTGTTTACATGAAACCGGGCGACACGGTTGAAGTTGAAATCACTCAAGTCGGCGTTTTGCGCAACCCCATCGCCGACGAACTGGTGTAAGGAAGCAGCGGGAATGCAGAAAGCCAACGCGGTTGAACGCATGCTGTCTATTCCCCGCTTGTTCACTGAACAGCGACCAATATGGACAGTGGAAGAAGTCGCCGCCGAGCTCGGGCTTCCCGTAAGCAGTACCTATCGCTATTTCCAGAGCCTGCTGCGCTTTGAATATCTGGATGAAGCCCCCGGACAAGGTTATTGTCTGGGGCCGGCATTCATTGAATACGACCGGATCATTCGCATCACCGACCCGCTTGCCACCGTGGCCGGGCCTGTCCTGGCGGGACTCACCAACACCCTGGAGTCCGGCTCAACCTTGATTCTTTGCCAGGTATACCGGCGCAAGGTAATGTGTATTCATGAGCAAACCACGGGCAATGGGCCGACACACATTAGCTATGAACGCGGCCGTCCCATGCCACTCTACCGTGGCGCAACGTCGAAAGTCATCCTGGCGCATCAGCCCTGGCGCGCACAAAAACGCGAATATGAACAGAACCAGAAAGAAATTCACGCCGCCGGCATGGGGCACGACTGGAAATCGTTCAGCGCCGGGCTACGCGAAATACGCAGGCGCGGTTACTGCATTTCACGCGGTGAGGTCGACGCAGGCCGCATGGGAATCGCCGCCCCGATATTCAGCTCAACAGGGCATGTTGCACATAGCTTAAGCGTCGTGACGCTCGACGACAAAACAAGCACGGCCGACGAAGACCGTTTGATTATGGGTATCGTTACCGCCGCCGCTCGTATTTCGGAAAAACTTTCTCGATCCGACACAGACAAAACAATAACCTCATGATCAGCGAACCGCATACCCCCGTCACGATCGTCGGCGCCGGCCCGGTCGGGCTGATGCTGGCCAACCTTCTGGCCGCGTATAACGTACCGGTAGTGGTAATAGAACGCCACCACACAACCGTTCAGGAACCACGGGCCATTTCAATTGACGATGAGTCGTTGCGTGCGCTGCAGATTCCAGAACTGGACGCGGCATTGAAAGCAACCTGCGCAATGGATTACGGCTCCGTCTATCTGGGCCCTGATCGACAGCCCTTTGCTTCAGTATCTCCTACTTCCGCCGAGTACGGACACCCTCGACGCAGTGCTTTTGCACAACCCATACTCGAGGCCATGCTCGCAGAGAATCTGGGCAAGTACCCACACGCACAAATCCGTTTTGGCGAGGAAGTGTGCGCTATGGAACAAAATGATGAAAGTGTCCAACTCACCATTCAACGCCATGACGGCGGCCAATACGTTCACACCAGTCAGTACGTTGCCGCTTGCGACGGCGGCCGCAGCCCGCTGCGTCACATGCTGGGCGTGGGCATGCACGGCAATACTTATGAGAAAAAATGGTTGATCATCGACCTTAAGGGAACACACGACAACTTTCGTCAAACCCGCGTTTACTGCGACCCGCGCCGACCCGGCATTAACCTGCCAGGTCCCAACCGCACCCGTCGTTTCGAATTCATGCTACTTGAAGGTGAAACCGACGAGCAGGTAACCGATATTGATTTCGTGCGTCGGTTATTGCGCGACCACGGCCCCGATGAACACATTGAAATCGTACGCAAACAGGTTTATACCTTCCACGCCCGTATGGCGAATGAATGGCAAAAGGGACGTGTCTTTTTACTGGGAGACGCCGCACACTTAACACCGCCGTTCGCGGGCCAGGGATTAAACAGCGGGCTACGCGACGCGGCAAACCTGTCGTGGAAATTAGCCGCCGTATTGCAAGGTCGCTTGCCTCCAAAAGCATTGGGCAGCTATCAAGCAGAACGGCCCGAACACGCCTGGCAGCTCATTGAAATGGCTATGACGTTAGGGAAAATCATGATGCCCGGCACACTATTGAAAGCCAAGCTCATTCAAGCTGCGTTCCGTGCGTTACGGTGGATCCCGCCCGCCAACGATTACATCACGCAAATGCGCTATAAGCCCAAACCCCGTTTCACGAAAGGTTTTTTCGTGGCCGACGGGGCCGACCCGCGCAACACACTGGTGGGGCGGATGGTGTGCCAGCCCATACTGGAAAGGCCTGATCGTAGCCTGATTCGACTCGACGACCTGCTGGGAAACGATTTTGCATTAATTGCGTGTCACACCAACCCGGCCCAGGCATTTGAAGGCATGCCGTTACTGCCTTTTGAGCAAAGCCTGAACCTGAAACGGTTATGTGTCACACCACGCTTTTACAACCCCTTCCCTGCCGCGCCCGGCGCGACCCATACCGTGCGTGACGTTTCAGGCGAGTTCGAGCGTCACTGCCCCGGGGCGCAAGACATTTGGCTTCTTGTGCGCCCCGACCGTTACGTCATGGCATGCATTCCACGCAAAAACGGTGACCAAACCGTGAAGCAACTAAACGATTTGCTTCAACTGGTTTGATAGCGCTCCCGCAATACGTTTTTTTGCACTTTACCCATCGTGTTGCGGGGCAGCTCAGAAATAATATGTACTTGCTTGGGTACCTTAAAGTTGGCGATCGATGCTTTTAAGTGGTGCTGAATCGCGATGGGATCAAGCATGACACCCGGTTGCGGCACCACTACCGCCACCACCGCCTCGCCGAAGTCGGGGTGTGGCACGCCCACAACGGCAGACTCGGAAACACCCGGCATCTCATCAATCATCAATTCAATTTCTTTGGGATAAACGTTATATCCGCCTGAAATAATCAAGTCTTTGCTGCGCCCCACAATAACCAAATAACCCTGGCTGTTCCAATGTCCCACATCCCCCGTTCGGAACCAGCCATCATCGGTGAACGATTCACGGGTTTTATCAGGCATCTGCCAATAACCCGAAAATACGTTTTCACCCCGAACCTGAACATGGCCGATTTCCAGGTCAGGCAAAGCTTGATCAACATCGTTTGTAATCCGCACTGATACCCCCGGCAAGGGTCGCCCCACCGTTCCACCTAACCTGGGGCCGTCTTCCGGGCTATATGGATTGGATGTCAGCATCACGGTTTCGCTCATGCCGTAGCGCTCGAGAATAAAGTGCCCGGTGCGCTGCTGAAAAGCTTCAAACGTTTCCTGCAAAAGCGGAGCCGAACCCGACACAAATAACCGCATGCTCTTGCAATGCTCACGCCCGAACTCTGGCTGGGCCAACAAGCGAACATAATAGGTGGGCACCCCCATCATGACCGTACAACGCGGCAAATAATGCAGGGCTTGCTCAATATCCAGCTTGGGCAACCAAATCATTCGCGCACCGGCCAACAAAGCACCATGCGCCGCCACGAACAAACCGTGCACATGAAAGATGGGCAGCATATGCAACAAAACATCACTCGATTGCCAGCCCCAATATTGGTGCAATACCTGGGCATTCGACGCCATGTTCCGATGCGACAACATGGCGCCCTTGCTGCGGCCCGTGGTACCCGACGTATACAGAATCACACCCAGGTCATCGTTCCGCGTGTCAACCGTGGTGAATGCCGGCTCGAAATCCTGGGCGGCATCGAATAATGTGCCTGAGCCGTCCGCATTCAACGTTTCAACCCGAACGCCCCCGCCCTCATGCGCCAACCCATATATCCAGGCGCGGCTTGATTCATCGCATACGATTAGCGAAGGTCGGGCATCCCCCAGAAAATAAGCCACTTCGGCTTCCCGATAGGCACTGTTAAGCGGTACGTAAACAAAGCCGGCGCGCAAAACACCCAAATAAAATATCAGCGCTTCAGGAGATTTTTCCACCTGAACCAACACGCGTTCGCCGGGGGCCATCCCCAGACTGGTTAAATAGGCCGCCAAACGTGCCGACGTTTGTTCAATATCACCATAGCTATACTGCCGGCTGGGTGTCTCTATGGCAACGGTGTTCCGGTCAGTCGGAAAGCCCGAGGCCAAAATAGCGTAAAGGTTGGCATTGTGGGACATGAGTGTATTCTGCACTTGTAAAAAATGTCATTCTACGGGCAGAATAAGCGATCTATTACGATGAGCTTAAATGTAGTATGACCGCTACGGAGCAATAAAAGCACCGGCATTAATAAGGCTCCGCATTAAATATGGAAAATTTCTTGAATCCTCCCGATACATTGCGGTCTCTCTTGCGGGCTCATGTGTGGCCATTACACCAGCAGCTCGATCAAAGCCCCACCCTTCAAGCCTTAACGCAGCCCAATCTCGACGCGCCTACCTATGCACGTGCGTTATCTAATTTTCACCTTGCGTATCAACATATTGAACCCGGTCTGGCTGCACTTGAACAAAGCATTCAACAACCTGTTCTGCCGGCTTATGAACCACGCCTGCCGCATATCAGAAAAGAATATGTCATGTTCAACAATTCTGATTCAGATTTGGCGGAACCCGGTGCTGCCCTGCCCCCCATGCCGGCATTTTTATGCCCTCTGTCGGCTTATCTGGGTGGCCGTTACGTTCTGGAAGGCGCTTCACAGGGCACACCCTATGTCATTCGGGCCCTCCGGAACCACCACCCAGCCTGGCCGCTGCATCCCGAAGGCTATTGGCACACCCTGCTGACCCAAGTACCTGCATGGCGTCAACTTTGTCATCTACTCGATACACCGCAAAACGACAGGCCTGTTTCATTGTCGGAATTAAAACGTGGGGCGACCTGGGTTTTTGAATCTTTCATCGCGTCATTGACCCCTTCAACACACCATTAAATGACGCCTATCTATTTCAGCGACTGCCTGACTGCGCAACTCGAGTTCCTGGGCAAAACCCAGGATCACGGCACCTTGTTGGTTGCCGACGAGGACGATGTCATCGTGGCGGCAGCGGAGAACGCGGGAGATTGGCTGGGTCCAAATGCCAAGGAAATGTTGGGGCGCCCCTGGATGGCGCTGTTTCCCCAAATCCACCCTCCCTCGTCGCTGAGCTCATTTGAAGCAATAGGCCTGTCGGGCATTCACTTGCATCCTGTGCACATCAACAACAGGTCACTTATCATGGTCAGGCATCGCACCGGAGATCATGTTGTTGTCGAGTTTGAAGCCGAATCCGAAACAAACGCATTCGGACGTGATCGAGGCGCTATTTTGGCGGCGTGCCTTTCGCAAATGGGGCGCACCGACTCCGAACAGGCTGCTGCCGAATGCCTGATGCGTTTTATTGCCATGGTCACGGGTTTCGACCGCGTCATGCTCGTGCAGTTTCTACCGAACTGGCATGGCAAAGTCATTGCAGAAACGTTAAAGCCCGGTATCTCCGGCTATTTGAATCATCACTTCCCTGCCAACGACATACCCGAGAACGCCCGCAGGCTATACACACGCAAGCTGCAACGCCTTATTGCCGATGCGCACGCCGAAACAATCCACATTCTGTCAACACGCCCGGAACCGGTTGACCTGACCTATGCCGAATTGCGCGCCGTTCATCCTGTTCATATTCAATATATGAAAAATATGAATGTCATTACGTCGTTCAGCGTTTCAATTGTGATTGGTGATGCCTTGTGGGGCCTGATTCCCTGCCATAACCTGAAAAGCAAACATTTGTCTTTCGCCGACCGGCAACTGTGCGAACACCTTAGCCGTATTGCGGGCTTGCATATGTCGGGCCTGGCGCAACTGCGCCACGCTAAAGAACGGCATACACACTTGCTCATGCGCCGGCAACTGCGGCAAGACATTCAAACCAACGGCGCCAATGGGCCCACCTTTCAACGTCAACTACAACAAATACGTGAAACCTTTGTTGCCGACGGCACCTGGATGCGCTATCAGGAGCGTGATTTTTTCGACGGTGCAGTTCCCAACACGCACACGCGCACAACACTACTTAACTGGCTGGCAACCCAGACTCCCGAGCCGGTCATTGCACGTCATGAGCTCGACGATGAACTCAAAGAGAACGAAGAACTTCGTAAGACGGCGAGCGGGCTACTTCGCATCGAACTGAACCGTAACGAATTTCTGATCCTTATGCGCAAGGAACAATCGGCACAAATGGAATGGGCAGGTGTTCCGCAAGAAACCGCTAACCCTAACGACCCGAAAGCCGGGCTGACGCCGCGTACGTCGTTTGAAACATGGCGTCAGCTTGTGCAGGGGATTTCCGCGCCATGGTCTGCCAGCGAACTGGAGAGTGCCCTTCGGTTGCGCACTAGCCTGAATGAAGTGTTCGAGTTTCTTGAGCTCGAGCAACAGTCGCTAACCGATGCCCTAACCGGCCTTGGAAATCGCAACCAACTGAATCGTACCCTGAGCGGTGTGATTACACAGTACGAACAAACAGGCGGTCGCATGGCTGCAGTGATGATCGATCTGGACGACTTCAAACCAGTGAACGACCAATACGGCCATTCAATAGGCGATGAAGTGTTGATTAAGCTGGCGCAAAGAATGAAGGCTCTGTTACGGGAAACCGATGTACTGGTGCGGTTGGGGGGAGATGAGTTCGCTATTGTGCTTACCCGTGTGCGCGCGGTAGGCGACCCCGAGCGTCTGGCCGATCGGCTTCTGAACTCCATCTCGGAACCGGTATTGCTGGATAACGGCGAACAGGTAACCCTCACTGCAAGTGTCGGCGCCGCGATTTACCCCGAACACGCCCAAACCGCAACTGAACTGCTGCATCATGCCGACCTGGCCATGTACGCAGTAAAACGAAAAAATCGCTGCGGCTTCGAACTGTATGATCCGACCGCTAGCTATACCGCCTCACGCAATACGCCGGAAACCCCGCATTAATTTATTCTCCTGATTCGCTTACGGGCAACGATAGAAAAAACCAGCGCAAACACACCCAGACCACATACCAGCGCCAACAGAACGACGGCCAGAAAATCGATCAATGAACGGAATATCGACAGATCGGCGTGTGTTGAATACGGTAAGAGCCAGGTTGCAACAACCGTTGCCAACAACCCGGCCACCAGCGCCCAGAACAAAGGCGGCCCCGCGCGCAAGCCCCGCCGCCGCAGCCCTTTGAAGCCACTGAAAACACCATAGATTAGAACCAGCGTAATGATGACCAGTGGCCAAAACCACCCCGACAACACCTGCCACATAATATGAAATAACGAAACCGGATTGAAATCATTCATAGCGCCCCCTTCAGCATGCCCGCGTGAATTGTAATCCAGCAACACCTATAGTTGATTCAACGGTATTTTCAAATAACTTACACCATTGCCTTCCGGCGGCGGCGTTTGGCCCGCCCGAATATTGACTTGCACTGACGGCAAAATAAGATTGGGCATATCAAGTGTGGCGTCACGCTGGGTGCGCATTTCCACAAAAGCCTCTTCAGAAACGCCTTCGTGAATATGAATATTATGCACTCGCTGCTCCCCCACTGTGGACTCGAAATTGACCTTGCGCCCTTCAGGCGGATAGTCGTGGCACATGAACAAGCGTGTTTCCGATGGCAGGCGAAGCAACTTTTGCACTGAACGATACAAAGTATGAGCATCACCCCCAGGGAAATCGCAACGGGCCGTTCCCAAATCGGGCATAAACAAGGTGTCGCCCACGAACACCGCATCGCCCACCATGTAAGCCATGCATGCCGGGGTGTGGCCGGGCACATGGATCGCCTCGGCTTGCAGATTCCCAATGGTAAACGGCACTCCTTCTTCGATCAGGTGATCGAACTGACTTCCGTCCAGGCGAAACTCAGGTTCAAGGTTGAATATTTTCTTGAACACGCCTTGCACTCGGGTAATGTTCGCACCGATGGCTATTTTTCCTCCCAGGCGCGAACGCACATAAGGCGCCGCCGACAGGTGGTCGGCATGGACATGGGTCTCCAGAATCCACTCAACCGACAAATTCAGTTCCTTCACGAAAGCAATGACCTTATCGGCGGAGGCCGTTGACGTTCGCCCCGCTTTTGGGTCGTAATCCAGCACCGGATCAATAATTGCGCAAACGGACCCGGGCTTTTCATACACAACATAAGTCACCGTGCCGGTGGTGTCATCGTAAAAGCCTTTAACAATAGGGTTCATAGTGCACCTTCAAAGTAATTTATCTTGCTTTCATTATATTGAAAAATATAATATATTCAAATATAATGATATCGTATTCTAACTTCCTGAGCATTGATTCTCATCAACACATCATGACTGAACTTACCCTTAACCTGGAGTCAATTCGAGAATCAGCTGAGCAGGCTTGCCGTTTAATGAAGGTTCTATCGAACCCCGATCGTCTGCTTTTGCTGTGCCAGCTTACTGAAGGTGAAAAATGCGTAAGCGAACTCGAAGCGTTGGTGGGAATCAGCCAACCTACCCTTTCCCAGCAACTGGGGGTTTTGCGTACCGAAAATATCGTCAGCACCCGGCGCGAAGGCAAAAATGTGTATTACCAAATCGGCAGTCAGCAGGCGCTTGCCGTCATGCAAGTACTGTATGAACAATTCTGCGGCCCAAACAAGGAGTAACGCATGACAATTGACTGGACTCACTTCACTCCCTGGACGTCTCTGGCAGGCGGCCTGCTTATCGGCCTGTCAGCTGCGGTTTTTATCCTGTTTTTGGGTCGAATTCTGGGAATTAGCGGCATCGTGGGCGGTCTGCTCAAACCGAAAGCCGGAGATTGGGGCTGGCGTTTGGCATTTGTACTGGGTTTGCTTGCCGCACCCTGGATTTGGTCTGCAGTCATCGGGCCGGTAGAAGCCACTATTGAGGCCTCTACGCCTGTTCTCATTCTGGCAGGCTTGCTGGTTGGGCTTGGCACCCGCTATGGCTCGGGCTGCACCAGCGGCCACGGGGTATGCGGCTTATCGCGCCTGTCGCCTCGATCAGTCGTTGCCACCCTAGCATTCATGGCAACCGGTTTTCTCACTGTTTACGTTGTTCGCCATTTATTAGCCTGATCGCAACCGACTTTCAAGGACTTATCATGCAACGCATTTTTGAATTCTTTATCGGCCTTGTCTTCGGCCTCGGCCTTATTCTGTCAGGGATGAGTGACCCCTCGAAAGTGCTGGGGTTTCTTGATCTTACGGGGTTATGGGACCCTTCCCTGGCATTCGTGATGGGCGGCGCCATTCTGGTGGGGCTGGTTGCGTTTGCCCTTGCCCGCAAACGCACCACGACTTTTCTGGGAGGCGCACTGAAGCTGCCCACCTCAAACGATATCGATAAGCGCCTGGTCATTGGCAGCCTCACCTTCGGTGTAGGCTGGGGTCTGGCAGGTTATTGCCCCGGACCCGCCCTGGTTTCCCTTGGCTCGGGCCAATCTAAGGCACTGATCTTCGTTGTCGCCATGTTGGCAGGCATGGCGATATACGAAATTGCGCAGGGCAAAACCAGCCGCTCCCGCTAAACCCAACAACAAGCTCATCGTTCACAGGAAGCCTCATGCGACTGCTGCCCGAATGGTTGGCACACTATCAAAAGACAAAGCTGCCCGGCGATCTTACAGCGGGCCTGATTGTCACGGTCATGCTTATCCCCCAAAGCCTGGCCTACGCGATGCTGGCCGGCCTGCCGCCCGAAATCGGCCTGTACGCCAGCGTGCTGCCGCTGGTCGCTTACGCTTTGCTGGGCTCAAGCATGACGCTCGCCGTTGGGCCGGTTGCCGTTGCGTCTTTAATGACGGCCAGCGCCTTGCAACCGCTGGCGCAACCCGGTTCAGAACAGTATGTGGTTTTAGCCGCCACACTCGCCTTTCTTTCAGGCATCATGCTGCTGGCATTTGGCTTGCTGCGCCTGGGATTTCTGGCCAACTTTCTTAGCCATCCGGTCATCAGCGGCTTCATTTCAGGCTCGGCTATTCTTATCACCGTCAGCCAATTGAAGCACTTGTTTGGCTTAACAACCAATGCCGGTAACGTTTTCCAGGAAGTTTATCAACTGCTTGCACTATTGCCACAAGCAAACCCAGCCACCACGGCTCTGGGGCTGGGAACATTGATATTTTTATTTTTCGCACGCACTTATCTAAGCGGAGTGCTGCAAAAAATAGGGCTAAAACAAAAAACCGCGTCGCTCATCTCCAGGCTGGCTCCCATGGTTGCGGTTATTGTCTCAATTATCACGGTAGCCCAATGGGACCTCGCCGCTGAGGCCGGCGTTGCCATTGTGGGTGAAGTGCCGGCAGGGTTGCCTTCCCTTAATGTTCTTGTGCCCAACATGAACCACTTGGCTGCGCTCTGGCTTCCTGCGCTCCTGATTTCTCTGGTGGGTTTTGTAGAGAGCGTTTCCGTTGCGCAGTCATTAGCCCTTAAACGGCAGGAACGTATCCAACCGAACCGTGAACTTCTGGGTTTGGGCGCCGCCAATATGGCGAGTGCATTATCAGGCGGTTACCCGGTTACGGGCGGCTTCGCCCGTTCCGTCGTTAATTTTGCCGCAGGCGCCAACACCCCTCTGGCCGGCGTGATTTCGGCCGTTCTTATGGCGATTGTAATCGCGAGCCTAACCGGGCTTTTCCACCATCTGCCTCAAGCCGTGTTGTCGGCCACCATTATCATCGCCGTTACTGCATTAGTGGATTTTTCAACCTTTAAAGCCGCCTGGCAGTACGACCGTGCCGATGCATTGTCATTGGTGGTGACCTTAATAGGCGTACTATTGCTGGGAGTCGAAGCGGGTGTATTGATAGGCGTGGCGCTATCACTTGCGGTTCTTGTATGGCGCAGCAGCCGTCCGCATATCGCCATTGTCGGCAGGGTACCTGGTACGGAACACTTCAGAAATGTCCGGCGGCATAAAGTCGATACGCTGCCCAACTTATTGGCACTGCGCGTTGACGAAAGCCTGTTCTTTGCCAATGCCTCGCTGGTGCAAAGCCATATTGAAAGATGTGTGGCCGCCAACCCGAAGGTGGAATACGTGCTCTTACTGTGCCCGGCAGTGAATCAAATCGATTCAACCGCCCTTGAGGCTTTAACACAGTTACAGGAAAGCCTTAGCGCAAAAGGCATTCAATTTATGTTGGCCGAAGTAAAAGGCCCGGTTATGGACCGACTACATGAAACTCACCTGGGGCGCGCCCTGGAAGGCCTTATTTTCCTGAGCGCACACGATGCCTTTAAGTTCGTGGAAGAGCGCAACCTAGACTCATTAGCCTTCTCACGATAGTGGGACGCAACGACCTTAAATATGTACCGAGTCGCCACCGCTATCAAGCGACTTTTTCAAGGCAAAATACTTTTCCAGCAAATCCGACTTATACACGACACCCAATAATTTCGGGGCCTCGCCGTGACTTACCACGGGTATCCGCTCGCCGGTAAAGTTCACAAAAATATCCTGAGCGGCATCCAAACTCATGTCCGGATGCAGGGGCTTCACAAAATCCAGACGCAAAATATCACCGGCGGTTTTGTCCTCAATGTCACCCTGCCCCAACAACAACCCGGTAACATCCTGCTGAGCAATCACCCCTTGGAAAATACTGTCTTCATCAACGACATACCAATAACGCACCGGATATTCGGAAAACCGCTGCAATACGACTTTGACCGGCGTTGCGGTAGCCACAACCGTGACCGCAGGCTTGATCAGGTCACCAATCAGCGTATCGCGCAAACGATTGCGCAAATTCGTGTCGCGTTCGCGCACCAGCGTCACTTCATACATCGCCACTTCCGCAACGGCACGCGCAACGAAATAAGCCAATACGCAAGCCAGCATTAAAGGCAGCACCAACGCATAGCTGTGTGTCATCTCGAAGACCATCAGAATGGCCATAAGCGGCGCGCCTGTACCGGCAGCCAAAAAAGCACCCATTCCCACCGCAGCGTAGACAAACATAGGAAGCGCAAAACCCGGGAACAGCCATTCAAGCGCCTGACCAAACAAGGTTCCCACCACCGCACCCATGAACAGCGTGGGAGTGAAAACACCCCCTACCGCGCCCGAACCCACCGTAAGCGCAGTTGCCAGCAACTTCATAAGCAGTACCAGCAACACGGCATGCCATGGCCACGACGTTCCCAGTAGCGAGGCAACAACGTTATAGCCATTGCCCGCAACCAACGGCATAAACACCAGAATGACCCCCAGCAACAAGCCGCCCAGCCCCAAACGCCAGGGCTCCGACCAGCCGGTTTTTTTAAAAGCGCTGCGAAACAGATCGAGAAACTTCAGGAAATAAGGTGCGCCGAAACCGGCAACAATACCCAAAATCAGCATCGGTGCCATGGCATCAATGCCAAACGTCGGTACGGCCGGCAGGGTATAACTCACCAAATGCCCACCCAAAGCCTTTACAGTGAAGCTGGACACGGCTGCGGCCAGCAACAACGGCCCCACCGTATGGATGGCCATTGTGCCCAACACAATTTCGGCGACAAACAACGCACCTGCAATCGGTGCCCCGTACGCAGCCGCAACACCTGCCGCGGCACCACAGGCGACGATCAAACGCAAACGTGAACGATTGAACGGTGCAAAGCGGCCCAACACTGACGCCCCCAGCGCACCCAGGTGCACCATAGCGCCCTCACGACCGATCGAGCCTCCGGAGGCCACAGAAATAAGTGAAGACAGCGAGCGCAAGAGGCCCTGCCGAATTGACAACTGGCCATCGCCGATCGCAACCGATTCCATATAGTCGGACGGCTTATCGGCACTGAACCGGGATGACGCCCGCAAGACATAGCCGGCGGCAACACCACCCAAGGCGGGCAAAATCAAACGTGCCCACCAGGGTAAGGTCGACACAACATCATCGATTTCTCCGGCCTGACCAAGAAAAATCAGCTGAAAGAAGTGGATGCCCTGATAAAAAAGGAAAGTGGCCAGCGCTCCAAGAACGCCGGCCACTGTGGCCCAGACCAGCATGGCTGGTTGCTGGGACAACCAGCTATAGCCCTGCAAACGTTGCCGCGATGCCGAAACCAGCTCACGAAACAACATGAGCCATACCGATTTTGAACATCATGATGTTTGCAATTGCGCCTGGAACCGGGAGTGCAGACTAGGCAGCGCATCGGGCAAACGATGACGTAATTTATCGAACAACTCGGCGTGCAAAGCCAACTCCTTCTTCCAGGCCTCTTCATCGATTGAAGTAATTTGCTGAAAATAGGCTTCGTTGAAATCGAGCCCTTCCCAGGTGATGTCCTGATAGCGTGGCGTAATGCCAAAAAGGTGCTCGTGGCCATTGGCCTCACCCTGAATTCGCTCGAGCATCCACTTCAACACCCGCATGTTCTCGCCAAATCCGGGCCAGATAAACCGGCCGTTTTCGTCGGTTTGAAACCAGTTTACGCAGAAGATTCTGGGGTGCGTTGCCTGCATTTCGTTCAATTTATCGCCCAGGCGCAACCAATGTGCAATATAGGCGCTCATGCTATAGCCACAGAAAGGCAGCATGGCGAACGGGTCGCGGCGAACCACACCTTGCGCACCCACCGCGGCCGCCGTTGTTTCGGAACCTAAAGTGGCTGCCATATAAACACCCTCGACCCAGTTGCGCGCTTCGGTGACCAATGGCACGGTGTCGGAACGGCGGCCACCGAAAATAAAGGCGTCAATGGGTACACCGGCGGGGTTGTCCCAGTCGGGATCGATCACCGGGTTCTGGTCTGCTGCCACCGTGAAGCGCGCATTCGGGTGCGCCGCTTTGCGGCCGCAGTCGGGGGTCCAATCCTTTCCTTGCCAGTCGGTGCAATGTTCGGGGGCCGGGCCCATGCCTTCCCACCAAACATCGCCATCGTCGGTTAAGGCGACATTGGTAAACAGCACGTTCTCACGCAATGTGGCCATGCAGTTGAAATTGGTTTTTTCATTGGTGCCCGGCGCAACACCAAAATAACCCGCCTCAGGATTAATGGCATACAGGCGCCCGTCTTTACCCGGTTTAATCCAGGCAATGTCGTCGCCAATGGTCGTGACTTTCCAGCCGGACAAGGATTCGGGGGGAATCAGCATGGCAAAGTTCGTTTTACCGCAAGCCGACGGGAATGCCGCCGCGACGTGCATTTTCTTGCCCTCGGGCGAGGTCACACCCAAAATAAGCATGTGCTCCGCCAACCAGCCTTCATCGTGGCCCATGGTAGACGCAATGCGCAATGCAAAACATTTTTTACCCAGCAAAGCATTACCGCCGTAGCCGGACCCGAACGACCATATTTCGCGGGTTTCCGGGTAATGCACAATGTATTTGGTTTCGTTGCAAGGCCACGCCACGTCTTTTTCGCCGGGCTCCAATGGCTTGCCGACTGAGTGCACGCAAGGCACAAACGCGCCGTTGTCGCCCAGCACGTCGTAAACTTTGCGCCCCATGCGTGTCATGAGACGCATGTTCACGACAACGTAGGGGGAGTCAGACAACTCAACCCCAATGTGTGCAATGGGCGAGCCCAAAGGCCCCATGGAAAACGGAATAACGTATAAAGTGCGGCCGCGCATGCACCCTTCAAACAACCCGTTCAGCGTGGTACGCATCTTGGCCGGATCCATCCAGTTATTGGTAGGGCCGGCATCTTCTTGCTTCTGTGAACATATGAAAGTGCGGTCTTCCACCCGTGCGACGTCGGTGGGATCGGACCAGGCCAGGTAAGAATTCGGCCTTTTTTCCGGATTCAAACGCTTTAACGTGCCCGCTTCTACCATCATGCCGCAAAGACGATCATACTCTTCCTGAGAACCATCGCACCATTCGACGCGATCAGGCTGTGTTAGTGCTGCAATCTCGGCAACCCATTCTTTAAGCCGTTCATGCTTGACCCAATCCGGCGCGTTCAATTGAATGGAAGGTGTGCCGTCAGTTGCTACATTCATATGCGTAAGTCTCCGTTAAAACAGGGTATTTCGATGCAACACAAGCTGGCATTTTAGTCTCATTGACACGCATGGCAAGCCTTCCGACCGAATTTAAGTTACATTTAATAACACGTTTACCTTTCTAATTCGAGGTGGCGAGGCTAAACTTATCAGGAAGCTTGAGAAATTATTAAACAAATTGTAATAATAACGTAACAACACCACGCTACCGCCTGCCCACCATGAACGCCCTAACCCGAGAACCTTTCACGCCGCGCTGGCGTATCGATAACATCGGCCGATTGCTTAATAATGCGATTAAACGGTTTGAGAGTCGTATTTTGCTGGAAATGGAAAAAGCCGGATATGGGGGCTTCTCTCTAAGCCACATAACCATTACACGTAACCTCGACACGGAAGGCACACGCGCAACCGAACTGGCCCGGCGTGCAGGTATTACAAAACAATCCATGGGCGAACTGATTGCGCAGCTTGAACAAAGCGGCATTATCGAACGCCAGCCCGACCCCAACGATCGTCGCGCAAAAATCATTTTTTTCACACCCGCCGGCATGAAATGGCTCGACGCATTCGGCACGGCACTGAACCGTGCCGAACAAGAAATGTGCGCCGAGCTAGGTGAGGAAATGTTTGAAGCACTGCGCAATGCCCTGCTGCGCTACGACCGAAACAGGCACTAATGACCTGGCAGCAGCATGCCGGGCTGACTTCACCATCCCATAATACTGCCTTCGATTTTCCATTACGAGGCGGCTCAATCAATATTATTGACATTATAGTAAGGTAATCTTACTATTGAGAGGAATACCACGATTAATAGCTGTTCTAAAAAGCAGCATATCTTTGGCTTTTGACAAACCTGGACCTGGAATAGTTATGCTACCGAGTAATACTTCCGTAATGATTGTGGGCGGCGGACCCTGCGGCCTGATGCTCGCCAACGAGTTGGGGCGACGCGGTGTTTCAGCCGTGCTGGTCGATGAAAAACCCAGTACCGCCTTCAATCCACAGGCTAATGCAACCCAGGCGCGCACCATGGAACACTATCGCCGCCTGGGGTTTGCCAATGACATACGCGACTTGGGTTTGCCCAGTGATTTCCCAACAGATATCGCCTATTTCACCCGGTATGCAACGCACGAGCTGGCACGCTTCAAACTTCCCTCTGCTGCAGAGGCAAAAAAGAAAATCCATTCACTATCAGGGTCATGGAGTGCCGCCGAGTTGCCCCATCGCATTTCCCAGAAGTATGTGGAGCAAGTCTTGCGTCAACAAGCGGAGAAACTGTCTGGTATCTCTGTTAACTTTGGTTGGCGCATGGTTGAATTCTCTGATACCGGAAAGGATGTTCGGGTCCTGGTTGAACGGGTTGAAGATGGTGAAAGACGGGAAATCACCGCAGCTTATCTGATCGGTGCCGATGGCCCTCGCAGCCCTGTTCGTGAAGCCCTGGGTTACCGATACACAGGCGAAACCGGTGTTGTCCGTGACTTCATGGGTGGACGTATGTATGCCATCTATGTTCGTAGCCCCGACTTTTACAAAACCGTTCCTCACGCCCCTGCGTGGATGAACGTCTGCTTCAACAACGAGAGGCGCGCCTTTATGGCGGCGGTCGACGGTAAAGGCGAATTCGCCTTTCACACTCAACTCAAACCCCATGAGAATGAAGCAGACATCACTCAGGAAGATGCCTTACGGATGTTCCAGATGGGGGTGGGCGCACCAGTTAAAGCAGAAATTCTCTCTCATGGCGCATGGACTGCGGGCCACTCTCTGGTTGCCGATCATATGCAGAAAGGCCGTGTCTTTATAGGAGGGGATGCCGCTCATTTATTCACTCCCACAGGAGGGTTGGGCTACAACACAGCGGTGGAAGATGCGGTCAATATAGGATGGAAGCTGGCCGCCGTGTTGAAAGGTCAGGCTGCACCGTCTTTATTGGAATCCTACGAGCTTGAGCGTCGGCCGCTGGCAGTTCGCAATACCGCTTATGCGAAAACATTTGCCGACTCACTCGGGCTATATGCGCCGGTGCCTGAAATTGAAGAAGACTCCGCGGCGGGGCGACAAGCGCGTGAACAGGCCGGCCAATACTTTGAGGCGCACGGACGTGCTGAATTCAATATTCCCGGTATTACTTTCGGCGGTCGCTACGACGGCTCACCAGCTATAGTGTCGGACGGCAGCGCCCCACCACCCGATGCGGCCAACGAATACACCGCCACCGCATGCCCCGGCGGCCGGCCTCCGCACTGCTGGCTATCGGCCGACAAATCCCTGTACGACACATTCGGGTTTGAATGGACTCTGCTTTGTATGAACCCAGACAATGTTTACACTAGCGACTTTGAAGAACAGGCTCAGCAGCGTGGCCTCGATTTAACAGTCGTAACGGCACCGCAGGCCCGCGATTTATACGAAGCCGATTTCGCCTTGATACGCCCAGACCAGATCGTCGCCTGGCGGGGCAACGAAACTCAATCGGCAAACGCGATTTTCAGCCGGATTCTTGCGCAATAAAACCAATATGAATAACCCTTTCGGAGACTCTATCCCATGCGTGACCTTAATGAAAACACCTTGACCGATGAAGTCATTGCGCGCCTGAAGCATTGCGACAACCCCCGAGTCAAGCAAATCAGTGAAGCCTTGGTTCGTCATTTACACGCCTTTGTGCGGGAAATAGAACCGACTCAGGAAGAATGGGAAAGCGCTATCGGGTTCCTCACAAACACCGGCCATATGTGCGATGACAAGCGACAGGAATTTATTCTGCTGTCCGACACCCTGGGGGTGTCCATGTTGGTTGACGCCATCAACCACCGTTTGCCGGAAGGCGTGACCGAAACCACCGTGCTAGGCCCGTTTTATGTTGAGAATGCAAACGAATTTCCGCTTGGCGCCGATATAACCGAAAACATTAAAGGTACGCCCATGCTGATTCAAGGCAATGTGCGAAGCCAGGACGGCAACCCGCTTGCCAATGCCCACATCAATATCTGGCAGTCCGACGGAGACGGTTTCTACGACGTCCAACACCTCGATTCACTTGCATTGCGAGGCCAGTTTCACGCCGACGAAAACGGTAACTTCAGTTGCTGGACCGTACGCCCTTCCGCCTACCCTATTCCCGATGACGGGCCTGTGGGCAATATGCTGCGCGCCCAGGGGCGCCACCCTTACCGCCCCGCTCACGTGCACTTTATGATTCAGTCGCCGAACCACCAGAAGCTGGTCACCCATGTTTTTGCCGATGGCGACAAATACCTCGACAGCGATGTCGTATTCGGCGTAAAAAACTCCCTGATCCGAAACTTTGAAATGCACGACCCCGGCACCGCTCCAGATGGTAAAAAGATGGACCAACCCTATGCCTACTTGCGGTACGATTTCACTCTGAAAGCCGTTTAGTTCCATCAACATCTTAATAGCGACAAGCCAAAACAGGACAAAGTCACATGCAGACCCATTTCATCTACGAAACTCTTCCAGCCCGCGTCATTTTCGGCGAGGGCAAACTGGACAGCCTCGGAGAGGAACTTGAACGAGCGGGTCTCAAAAAAGCACTTGTCCTCTCAACACCTCACCAGGCAGATTGGGCACACGAAATAGCCACATCACTAGGAACCTTAAGCGCAGGCGTTTTTTCACAAGCAGCCATGCACACACCGGTTACCGTTACGGAAGACGCCATCAACTTTTTAAACAAGGTCGGGGCCGATTGCGTTGTCGAACTGGGTGGAGGCTCGACCATTGGACTGGGAAAAGCCATTGCCCTGCGTACCGGGTTGCCACAAATTGCCGTGCCGACAACCTATGCAGGCTCGGAAATGACACCCATTCTTGGACAAACTGAAAATGGCGTCAAAACCACGCAAAAAAAACCCGTGATCCAGCCGGGCACTGTGATTTACGACGTGAATTTAACACTCACCTTGCCACCGGCATTAACCGCCACCAGTGGCCTGAACGCGATGGCACACGCGGTTGAGGCTCTTTATGCGCAAGACCGTAACCCCATCATTTCGCTTGTTGCCGAAGAAGGCATCCGCGCGTTTGCTGAATCACTACCGGCGGTTATTGCCGCCCCAAACGACAAATCCGCGCGCACAAAAGCACAGTACGGGGGCTGGCTATGCGGTATTTGCCTGGGTTCGGCCGGCATGGCACTGCACCACAAGTTGTGTCATGTGTTGGGCGGGTCGTTCGATTTACCCCACTCGGAAACGCACGCCATTATGTTGCCTCATACTGCGGCCTACAACGAACCAGCCGCCGCTGAGGCCATGGACGCAGTGCGGCGTGCGCTGGGCAACGCGAACGCGGGGCAAGGTTTATGGGAACTGGCTAAATCCATAAATGCACCTTTAGCCTTGAAGGATCTGGGTTTCAAAGAAACCGATATCGAAAAGGCAACCGAGATTGCGCTAAAAAATCCATACTGGAACCCACGCCCTCTGGAGGCGGAAGGCTTGCGCGCCCTGCTTCGTCGGGCATGGGCGGGCGACACACCGCAAGCTTAAGGTATCGCCCATTTAAAGGGCTAAGACGCCAGGCTTATTTCTCCGGGTCTGGTGTTGAGTCAGGCTCAGCCGCCAATAGCGCTAACCGCTCAACCTGATAATCGCCATGATGCGGCTCAATGGGCGGCAAGGTTTTATTGGCTTTGGCCGAAAGCTCGTTAAACCGGTTTACTTTGCCGTACAAGCCCTGACGCCCGGCCAAAGCCGTTACGGTACGATTGTAATGATTGCTGACTGTGCCCAGCGTATCACCCAACTTCTTCAAGTTTTCAGCAACAACCGCCACCTGGTTGTAGATCTCACCGGCGCGATCACTTAACTCTTGCGCCTGAGCGCTGCTTCGCGCCACCATCCACAGGTTAGCCACGGTCTTCAAAATGGGCATGAGGGTCGTGTGCGACACCATCACCACATTACGCTGGTAACCATAGTTGAACAGATCGCGATTATTCTTCAACGCTTCGATATAAGCCGACTCAATAGGCATGAACATGAGTACAAAACTTGGGCTGCGCATGCCAATGAGGTTCGTATAATCCTTGCGCGACAGGTCATCGATGTGCTGCTTGACGGCCTTAACGTGGGCTTGCAACGCCGCGCCCTGCTCCGCTTCGGTTTCAGCACTTAAGGCGCGGTCGTAGTCAACCAACGATACCTTGCTGTCGATCACCATATGCTTGTCATCGGGCAGCTTAATCACAAAGTCGGGCTGCCGGCTCTGCCCTTCGCCGTCTTTGAACCTGGGCTGAGCCTCGTAGTGGTCGCCCTTTACCAAACCCGCCAGTTCCAGCGTTTTCTCCAGTTGAATCTCCCCCCAAGTGCCTGTGGTTTTCTTATCCCCCTTCAGCGCCAGCGTTAAATTGTTGGCCTCGGCGCTCATGCGTAAGCCCACTTCCAACACTTGCTTAATTTCCGTACCCAGCGAAGCGTTGCCTTTAACCGATTCGTCATGCACTTGATTAATACGTTGCTGAAAGGCTGAAATTTGTTCACGAAACGGTTTCAACATGGCGTCGAGCGACGACGTACTGGACTGAGTGAACAAGCGTCCTTTCTCCTCAAGCACTTTGTTCGCCAGATTCTGAAACTCGGTTTTCAACTGTTCCTTTGATTGCTCGAACGATTGCTTCAGCGTTTCAAAGGCAGCCTGTTTTTCTTCATGTTCGGCCTGCAAGCGGGTAAGCCGGCGGTCCAGGTCATTCACACGGCTTTGTGCACCGGCCAGCTCAAGGCTTTTATCATTCACGGCATCTCGCGCCTCGTCGAGCCTTTCACGCAAACTGCGCAACTCGGCCTCATAACCGGCAAGCTGTCGATCAAGCTGCTGAATACGCGACTCGTAGTCGCTAATGCGCGCCTCGTACTGCGTTCGCGCAAGCTCATTCCGATTGCGGGCTTCGGCCAAACCGCGCCGGCCGTATATCATCGCTGCGCCTCCCCCCATGAGCAGGCCCAGCCCCCACAAGAGAAGACCAATCCACTCCGGCGACAACGTCATGATTTTTTCTTGACTCCAAAACAATGATCGAGCGTTGGGAACTGGCCCTCGCGCACCTCTGCGGCGTATTGGGCGGCGGCATGGCGGATAACACCGGCCGCATCGCCAAACGGTTTGGCAAACTTGGGAATGCGATCGCCGCTTAATCCCAGAATATCCTCGGTAACCAGAATCTGGCCATCGCAATCCGGCGATGCGCCGATACCAATTGTAGGAATTGCCACCGCATCGGTAATGCGACGTGCCAGTTCTTCGGCCACGCCTTCCAGCACCAATCCAAACGCCCCCGCTTTTTCATGCGCCAGCGCATCCTGAAAGATTCGCTCAGCCGCCTCTTCGGACATCCCTTGGGCCTTAAACCCGCCCATGGTGTTCACATACTGCGGCATTAAACCTACGTGCGCCAACACGGGTACCCCACGATCGACCAAAAACCGCGTCGTGGCCGCCAGTGCGCTTCCCCCTTCCATTTTTACACCGGCTGCACCACTCACCGCCAAAATATGTGCCGCATTGCGAAACGCCTGCTCCGGCGACTCTTGATAAGAGCCAAACGGCATATCGACCAAAATGCAGGCACGTTGCGTTGCGCGCACAACAGCCGCAGCATGAGCGGCCATCTGATCGACTGTAATGGCCAGCGTATTGGGCATGGCGTAACCCACCATCGCCGTGGAATCGCCAATCAGAATCATGTCCTGACTTTCATCAAGCAAACGCGCAATGGGCGCAATATAGGCTGTTAGGGAAGCAATTTTTTTCTTGCCCTTGTAACCCATGAGGTCGGGAATACTGATACGTTTTGTTTTGGAATGTACGCTCACAGACAGCTCCTGGTTTATGCCGGAATCGAGAACCTTATAATGACCATAAGCTTACCCTGTTTAACACCTTAGGGAGATCGCATGACCGATATTGTAAATAGCGTTACGTTTCACGATGGCCACAAAGCCCCACGTATTGGGTTCGGCGTTTGGCAAGTAGAGAACAATGAAGCCGTTGACGCCATCAAAACCGCCGTAAAAACCGGCTATCGTCTCATTGACACCGCCGCCATATACGGCAATGAAGAGGGCGTCGGGCGCGCCATAAAAGAATGCGGCGTCGATCGTAAAGACCTTTTCATTACCACCAAAGTCTGGAATGATCGGCATGGCTTCGATGAAACCATGAAAGCATTCGAGGAAAGCATCAATAAACTCGGCCTCGATTATATCGACCTCTACCTTATTCACTGGCCCGCACCTAAAATCGGCTTATACGTTAAGAGCTGGGAAGCACTGATGCAACTGCGTGAAGAAGGCCGGGTTCGTTCCATTGGGGTTTCAAACTTTAATATTGACCACTTGCAAATGCTGCTCGACGAAACAGGCGTACTGCCCGTCGTGAATCAAATTGAATTGAACCCGCGATTCCAGCAGCCTGAGCTACGCGCGTTTCACGCAGAGAACAACATCGTTACCGAGTCATGGAGCCCGCTTGGGCACGGCCTGTTGTGGGAAAACCCGATTCTGGCCAAAGTTGCACAAAAACATAAACGTTCGGTTGCGCAAGTCATACTGCGTTGGCATTTGCAACTGGACTGCATGGTTATTCCAAAATCGGTCACCCCAAAACGTATCGAAGAAAATTTTGAAGTGTTCGACTTCGAGCTGGATGAGCAGGACATGAACGACATTGCCACCTTACACGACGACGATGCGCGCCACGGACCCGATCCGGAACGCTTCCGCTTACCTAAGGCGTAAACCAATTTAAGGCGTTATTTCCTGGGCCATAGCACGTGCCGCCGCTCTTGCGTCGGTTTCGGCTTTGGCCTGAATCACACGCCCAATAATAAAAAACGCCGCCCCGGGTGCAAGCGCGAAGGCGAACAATAGCGCATACGCGGCCGATTGCGCTCCTTGAACACCTCCGGGGTCAGTAATGCCGGCCGCGTTAACAATCATGCCGGCAATGGTTGAACCCATTGCAAGCGCAAACAACTGGACAGTAATAACCGAGCCGGACGCGATACTTTCCTGCCCCGCGGGCGCACTTCTGAATACCTGCGAGAGCAAATGAGGCCAGGAAATGCCAATGCCAAGGCCCACACCAAACAAAGGCGCCAACATCACCCAAAGCCAATATGTTTGCGTTAAATGCAGCATGGGCATGAGTACCGCCAGTGCTGCGAGCGAAACGGCAATCGTTGCAGGCCCCGCCCGCAATAACCATTTCGCAGTGGCCGGCCGGCGACCCGAACTAAAAATTGACCCGATCGTCCAGCCGATAGACATCAGAGCCGTTAAATAACCGGCCGCCAGCGGCTCGTAGCCATGAACCACCTGCAAAAAATAAGGAATGAAAACTTCGACGGTAATGGATACGCTGATCAGGGCCACGCAGGCGTAAATGCTACCCATGGCCTGCCGTAAAGAATAAGAACCTTGTGGCAACAGCGGGATATCGGCGTTCATATCGCTACGCGCGACCAACACCGCAATACCCAACCCCACAAAAACACCCAACGCATTCCAGCCCACATGGGTCGACAAGCTCCCCATTGAAACAACCAGTACCGACAACACCACAAGCGCGATTTTGCCAACGGGCACTCGAATACGTTGGCTGGGCGCATTCGTGCTGCCCGTCGTGGAAGCGTTAATTTGCGTAATCACCAGCCAGGCCAACCCAAACGCCACCGGCAAAATCGCCCCGTAAGCCCAGCGCCAATTTCCCGACTGAGCAAAAATACCGCCAATTGCGGGCCCGCTAAGCGTGGAAACGCCCCACATACTTGATGTCAGCCCCACCGCACGCGGCCAAAGGCGCTCCTCAAACACAACTCGAATCGACGAATAACACAGGCCCAACAACAACCCACCACCTGCACCCTGAACCGTACGGCCAACCAGCATCCAAAGCATGCTGGGCGCCAGCGCGCAGGTGGCAGTACCCACTGAAAAGATCGCAATAGCGACCAGGAAGGCTTTTTTCAAGCCGAATACGTCATTCGCCTTGGCCGATAAGGCCGAGCTCATAATTGAGGCCGCAACGAACAGCGTCATGTTCCACGCGTAATACTCCAGGCCGCCAATATCACGCACAACGGAAGGCAAAATGGTGACCGCAATGTATACATTAATGGCATGCAATGCCACACCACCAGCCACCGCCAGCGAACGCAGACCATTGCGTCCCGAAAGCAGTTCGCCCCATGATGCTTGATCAGAAGATCCACTCATACCGGCTCCCCAGGAAAGGGCCGATCGGCACAATTTGCATAAAACACCTCAAGAAGCGACAAAATTTCTTCCGCCGTTTCCACCACCGTAACCAACTCCCGGTCTGCCTGAGAAATCATGCCCTCTTCCACCATAAAATCAAAATCAATCAATCGAGACCAATAGTCTCTGCCAACCAGAATAATCGGCATACGCGACATTTTCTCGGTTTGCACCAAAGTTAACGCTTCGAACAATTCATCCAGCGTGCCAAAACCGCCTGGAAACGCCACCAGAGCACGCGCACGCAACATGAAGTGCATTTTGCGCAAGGCGAAATAATGAAAATGAAAGCACAGCGTGGGCGTAATGAACGGATTGGGAACCTGCTCGTGCGGTAAGGTGATGTTCAACCCAATACTTTTTGCTCCCGCATCAAACGCGCCGCGGTTACCTGCCTCCATAATGCCGGGCCCACCCCCTGTGACCACCACAAACTGGCAAGGGTTATCTGCCTGAAAACGTTGTGAAATAAGATAGGAAAACCGCCGGGCTTCTTCGTAGTAGCGTGAGTAGTAAACCTGTCGCTGCGCCTGCTTCAACGCCTGCGTTGCGTCCGGATCATCTGGGTGATGATTCAGAAATTCCGACGCCTGATCGTATCTTTTCTTCGCTTCGACCGGCGACAATACGCGCGCACTGCCATAAACCACAATCGTTGACTCAATGTGGTTCTCACGCAAATACGACTCGGGCTTAAGCAACTCAAGTTGCAACCTGACGGGACGCAAATCTTCATCCCGCATAAATTCGGCGTCGTGATAGGCTAACCGATAGGAAGGGCTTTTAAGAATGGCGCGCAACAATTCGGCGCGTTGTTCCGGAGTGAGTGAATCGCTGGTCATTTCAAGGTCTTTTCAATACGATCCAAAGTCTCGTAGGCAGGCAATACACGCGCAATACTGGAACGCGGCTCGCGGTGTTCCCGAATAGCCGCAAAAAACTCACGGTCTTGTAACTCTATGCCATTCAACGAAACATCAACCCCCGATACATCAATGACCTTACCTTCGCCGTCTACCAATTCATCGTAACGTGCGATGTAAGTACCATTGTCGCAAATATAGCGGAAGAAAGAGCCTTGCGGCCCCTGGTTGTTGAACGAAAGCGACAGCGTGCAAAGCGCCCCTGATGCCACTTTCAATTGCACCGACATGTCCATGGCAATGCCAAGTGCGGGATGTAAAGGCCCATGCATGCCGTGCACTTCCTGCGCCACCTCACCGGTTTGATATTGAAACAGATCTACCGTGTGGCAAGCATGGTGCCATAACAGGTGGTCTGTCCAGCTTCGGGGTTGCCCTTCCGCGTTCACATTGGAGCGCCGGAAAAAATAGGTTTGCACGTCTAATTGCTGCAACGCCAACTCACCCCGCTGAATACGATGATGTATCCACTGGTGGCTGGGGTTGTAACGGCGCGTGTGCCCGGCCATCGCAACCAGGCCGGTTTCCTGTTGTTTGGCAGCCAAAGCGCGCGCATCGGCCAGGTTATCGGCCATGGGAATTTCAACTTGAACATGCTTGCCGGCGTGAAGACAGGCCAAAGCCTGAGCGGTGTGCACTTGGGTGGGGCCGCACAAAATCATCGCATCGATTTCGGGCAGTGCCAGGCAAGCTTCCAGCGACGGCAAGACCGCAGGCACCTTGAACCGGCGTGCAATCGCCTCCAGTCGGGCGGTATCACGGCCACCGGTAATACAAACCACCTCAACCCCGCTGATATGACTAATTGCTTCTAAATGTTTCAGCCCAAAAGCCCCAATTCCAGCAATACCTACCTTCATTTCCGCCCTTTTAATGCCACCCCCGGCCCCTAAAATGCCTTAAGTTTCCTGAAAGGTTGACGTAACCATAGCTACACATAGCTGTCAAGCCAATTGTAACCACCCTTTTTCCGAGTAAGCCTATTCATGATGCACAATCTTAAAATCAGTACCCGTTTGATTATCGGGTTCGTTGTAATGCTGCTGTTCATTGCCATTTTGGCCGGTGTCGGCATCTGGCGCGTTCAAAGTTCCGATGCCATGGCACAAGACCTTACAGAAGTTCGCCTCGATAACGAACGACTAATAGCAAAATGGAACATGCTGACTGCGTTGAACGCCACACGCACGATTGCCAATGCCAAGTTAACCGACCCCGGCACTATTGCGTACTTTCAGGAACAAATGAAAGCAACAAGCGCTGAGATTTCCAAACTACAAGCCGAACTGAAAAAATCTATCACGAATCCTGAAGCGCTACGCTTATTCGACGAAGTTCAGGAGCGCCGTTCCGAATATGTCGGAAAACGAGAAGCAGCCATTCAAGCTCGCAAGGAAGGAAACTTTGCGGTTTCACGCGATTTTTTCGATAATCAACTTGAAAGTTTGCTGGCAAACTACACGCAAAGTATTCAAAATCTCCTCGTATTCCAGCAAGGACTCATTAACGAGCGCGCGCAAGACTTAAATCAAGAAAATGAGCTTGCGCTTACCATCATGATCGGTCTGACGGTCGCCGCGTTGCTTATCGGTGTACTGATGGCTGTCGGCATCACTCGCTCCATTACGCTTCCGCTGCGAAATGCCGTTAACTTCGCCGAAAAAGTCTCATCTCGTGATCTAACCGGTAATATCTCGGTAAAAGGCAAGAATGAAGTCGCCACCTTGCTGGCCGCCCTGCAGCGCATGAACGCCAATCTGCTCGACGTGGTTCTCGAGGTTCGCGACGGCGCCGATTCCATTGCAACCGCTTCCACCCAAATTGCGGCGGGCAACACCGATTTATCGTCACGCACAGAGCAGCAGGCAAGCTCGCTGGCGGAAACAGCCGCAACCATGGAAGAAATTACCACTACAGTAAAACAAAATGCCGACAACGCAAACCAGGCCAACGGTCTGGCCGAATCGGCAGCGAATGTGGCCACCCATAGCGGCAAAGTCGTATCCAAAGTTGTTGACACCATGGGCGCGATTAACGAATCGTCCAAGCAAGTGGTGGATATCATCAGCGTGATCGACGGTATCGCCTTCCAAACCAACATCCTGGCATTGAACGCGGCTGTCGAAGCGGCACGCGCCGGGGAACAGGGCAAAGGTTTCGCGGTTGTGGCCTCGGAGGTGCGTTCGCTTGCACAGCGCAGCGCCCAGGCGGCCAAGGAAATCAAAGATCTGATCGACAAATCGGTTTCCATCACCGAGGAAGGCAACCGTCTGGTCGCCGAAGCCGGCTCAACAATGGAAGAAACCGTTAGCAGCATCAAACGGGTGACCGACATCATGGGTGAAATTACCGCCGCGAGCCAGGAACAAAGTATTGGTATCGACCAGGTGAACCAGGCCGTTGCGCAAATGGACCAGGTCACGCAACAAAATGCGGCATTGGTTCAGGAGGCCTCAGCGGCATCGGCCAGCCTGCAGGATCAGGCCGCATCGCTGGCCAATTTGGTTGCCACATTCCGCGTGGAAGCACAAGCCCATAAAGCTGCCACCAAAACAATCGAACAAGACAACGAACCCTTTAGTCATACCCCAAAACTACTAGGCGCCTGAAGATAACCTTCGACGTAGCCAGCGAAAAACCCCGCCCACCAGCGGGGTTTTTTCATACAAGGCCTGGGCAGGATCCCAGTAGTCGTAATGCATGCACACTTTTCCTTGAGCATTGAACCGAACATGCGTAGCCCCCTTTACCGTCCAGTCGCGACGGGCGCCTGCTTTCCCGGTTTGAAACGAGAATGTCCAGGTTAAGAAGCCGTTGCGCCCTTCTGACGCAATCGCATCCACTTTGAACACCGGCAAATGCACTGTGGCAAACATATGTTCAAAAATGCGCCGGATAGCGTCAATACCGATCACATCGTTAAATGGGTCGGTAAACGCTGCGTCGGCTGCGTACACCTCATCCAATCGATCAAGACTTTCAGGCGCAAGGCGCTCGTAGAACGCAGCAACATGTTGAATGCCCGGTGCGCTCATAACCCGGTTCCCCGCCGGACCAGCGCAAAATACAAACGGTAAGGCAATAAACGCAGAAACTTCAGAACCAATGTGAAACGACGTGGAAAGTGAATTTCAAAACACCCGCGCGACCACCCCTTCAAAATGGCGGTTGCAGCCTGTTCAGGCGTTTGCATTGCCGGCATGGGAAACGGGTTCTGCGCAGTGAGCGGGGTTTCAACAAACCCAGGGTGGACAACCGAAACGTGAATGCCGGCCGGTTTCAAATCCTGATACAACACTTCGGCCAAATGCGTTAACGCCGCCTTGGTGGGCCCGTAAGCCAGACTTTGGGGCAAGCCCGTAAAGCCGGCCACACTGGATACAAAACTGATATGCCCCGCCCCCTGGGCCTGCATTGGCGGCAGTACGGCATGCAACATATTCAACGCGCCCACATAATTAACCTGCTCGTGCCGCAGCATGGTGTCCAGATCATAGTCCTGCGCCCGCATGGCCTTGAAATAGCCGGCGCAATACAACACCACCTCAAGCTCGCCCAATTCCTGGGTAATACGCGCCATGGCTTGCTCAAATGTACGAACATCAGTGACATCCAACGGAACAGCCAAAGCCCCGGGATGCTTTTCAACGAAAGTGTCCAGCGCCTGCGCATTGCGCGCCGACACCACCACTTTGGCTCCCTGTTGCGCCAAGTCGTGGGCAACAGCGTGCCCAATGCCACTGGACGCGCCCACCACCCAAACCACACGGCCTTTCCAATTTCGCATAGGCGGGTTCATCGGCATAAGAACTCCTTTTAGCGTTTGTAGAACGACAACGTCACTTCGCCCAAGCGAATACCGAATTTGCTCATGGTGGCGCGATTCAACATGACCTTGTCATTCATAAGGAACATCCAGTCGTCGAACGACACATCGTAGGTGGTGTCACCTACCGGCAGGCGCAACACATAATTCCACTGGAACGCATTCCCGGCAACATAACCTTCGGCTTCACCAACAACATCAGACGCCGTCCCGGTATAACGACCGTTGCCCTCATCGATGAGCGTCCAGACGCGGCGCTGGGTTTCACCGTCGCTGTAGATAAAATCCTCTTCCAGCGTCCCTTTATTGCCTTCCCAATACGCTTTGATGCGGACGGTAAACCGACGCACAACCTTGCCGCTGCGATCAGTAAAAATGCCGTACGCATCAATATCACCGTCAAAATATTCTTTCAAATCCAGACGCGGCTTTTCCTGAGCGTAATCGGAAGGTGTCGGCGATGCACACGCCGTTAACACCAGGCACGTTAGTGCGGCCAACACACCACGCCGCCAAACACGGCTAAGCCGAATGCCAAACATGCTCATTAACTTCTCCTTTTCGGTCAAAATTCATGCGCCAAACCCATAGCGCACCCATGGCGAACAACTTCAATATGCAGGGCAAAACGGCATATCCGACAGTAAGCGCAAAAAGCCCGGCCGCGTCTTGCGTGCCTGGTGAATAACCCAGCCACTCCAGTAACGGCAACGCCAATCCGGCGGCCAACGCCAGATTCAACTTGGCGGCGCTGCTCCACCAGCCGAAATACGCACCTTCACGCCCCACGTCTGCCTCATGCCGACGAATGACCTTGGCCAACAATGCTGCGGGCAAGGCAAGATCGGCCCCTAACGCAAACCCACTGGCGGCGCAAATCAAAGCAAACGCCACAATATCGCCGGCACCGATAAAGGCCGCACCTATAAACCCCGCAATAGCCAACGCCATCCCGATGAGCCACGTACGGCTTAACCCCCAACGCGCCACACATGCAATCCACGCGGGCATAGAGCCGGTAGCCAGCGCAAAATAAATGAAGAGAAACAACCCTTCCCAACCTTGTGCCATCAAACGGTCGTTCACAAAGAAAAGCAACAGGGTTGCTGGAATGGCACTGGCAATCCCATTCAACAAAAACACGACGATCAAACCGCGATAAGCGGAAATATGCCATGGTTGAACCATTTGTGCCCAGCGCCGCGGGGCGACGTGTTTCGGATCATGCACGTTGCGGCTGGGTGCAGGCCCCAGCATTAATGCCACGGCGCCCATCGCCAGCGTCAGCCCCAAGACCACACTGGTTGTTCCCATTCCCGACACGGAAGGCAAAACGCTCGCAACCAGTACACCAACCAACGCAAAGCCCTCACGCCACGACACCCATTTACTTTGCGTTTGGTCATCTCCGCGCAAACGGGCGGCCCAGGATTGATGGACAATAGTGAGTACGCCGTAAGAAAGATAAGTAAGCAGCAAAGCGAGAACCGCCCAGATTAAAAGGCCACTGCCATTTCCTTTCCCCATATCGAAAAATAGTTGTGGCGGGAAGAACAAACCTGTAAAGCCAAGCCAAAGAAACACCGCCGATACGCCAAGCACCCATGCAGTCAACTTTAAGCCGCGTTGGAAAACATCGTCGGCAAGTTGACCTATTACCGGATCGGTAATCGCATCAAATATCCGTACCCCCAGTAACAGCGCCCCAAGCAGGGTCAGCGACATACCGAATTCGTTGGCATAGTAAGAAGGCATGTACACATAAAGCGGCAAGGCGACAAAGGACAGGGGTAACCCCAGCGCTCCGTATTGCAAGCCTGAACGGACCGACGGAATTGTCATTCCTTCATCCCAAAGAGCGCGCGGCGCAACGCCGGCTCCGACGTATCCGGCGACAGCCAGATTCCAAAGAAAAGCCGTGCGAAATCGGCATCGTCCGTTGACGCGGTTTCACGCCCGTTGAAATAGAATGCAGCCCCGCCATCGGGCCGGTAAATACCGGTTAAGCGATCACCCTCTTCCACGTTTGGAAAGGCCGATTGCATGAAAGACAGCCAACTTGCCTGGCGCTGGGCATCAATACTTTCCTGCGCTTGCATCTCGTCCAATGACTTTTCGGCAATGGCCTGACCCTTAAGGCTACGCGCATAGGTCAATTCCAACGCAAACGGGCGACCCGCCCATGCCTCGATATTCAACGGTGCTTTCACCCATAGGCGAATGTCATACACAGAAAAGCCAAACCACCGAAAACGCTCTTGCCCTTGCAACTGGGCATCGCCCAGCACCTCTCGCACTTCCGGCGGAATAGCAACCTGAGCTTTGCTTTCATCCGAGCCGGCCGCATCGGCCGACTGCGCTGAAAGCGGATCATAGGTTTGCGACGATGACGTTGAAACCCCAACACCCATTAAGAGTAAAAACATGAGTGCATAAAGCGCCCCATGGAACCTACGACTCGCAACAACGGCTTGATCTTTCCTGCGCGCTTTCATGCTGCCTCCTGCGCCTCGTTAACCAGCGTGAACTGCACGACGTTCGTATTGCCGGTATCGAATGCCGCTTCACAGTATGAAAGGTAGAAATCCCAGGTTCGCATAAAAACAGTATCAAACCCTTGAGCCCGAATGGCCGGCTCGTTCGCGTGGAATGGCGCACGCCATCGGCGCAGCGTTTCCGCGTAGTCGGGGCCGAAACGCAAAACGTTCTCGACACGTAACCCGGCACGCTGCGCGGCATTGCAAAACTCGCGTTCGCTAGGCAGCATGCCGCCGGGAAAGATGTACTGCTGGATAAAATCGGTTGACTTAACGTAGCGATCGAACAGGTCGTCGCGAATCGTAATACTCTGAATACACGCCCGCCCGCCGGGCTTCAGGTTCTTGCGCACCGTTTCAAAAAAAGACGGCCAGTACTCACGCCCCACTGCTTCGAACATTTCAATCGAAATCAACGCATCGTAGGGGCCGTCCTGAATATCTCGGTAATCTTGTAATCGCAGGTCGGCTCGGGCACCGTATCCTGCATCATCCAACCGGTTTTGCGCATAATGCAATTGCTCGGTCGATAACGTCACGCCCACGACGCTGGCGCCGCGCTGCGCAGCGGCATGGGCTACCGCCCCCCAACCACAACCAATTTCCAACACGCGATCACCTTCAGCTACTGTCGCTTCGTCCAGTGCGCGCCTCACTTTCGCGTGCTGAGCCTGTGGCAACGACTGCGTGCGATCATCCTGAAACCAGGCCGAGGAATAATTCATGGTTTCATCAAGCCAATAGCGATAAAACGCATTGCCCAGATCGTAATGGGCGTGGATGTTGCGCCTGCTGCCACTACGGCTGTTGCGGTTCAATATATGGCGCATCCGATAGACCAACTTACCCCACCACGCACCGTAAAGCACACGCTCCATCTGCTCGCGATTAACGATAAAAAGCGCAATCAGCGATGTCAGGTCGGAAGTTGTCCAATCGCCCTGAATATAACTCTCGGCAAAACCAATATCGCCGGATTTCAACGCTGCGGAAAATACATTCCAGTTATTCAACCGCAAGGCTGCATGAGGTTGACCACCCGGCCCAAAGCGACGCATTTCGCCATTGGGTAGCTCAACCTCCAGCCGACCACAAGATAGCTTGTTAAGCATCCGCAAAACCGTGCGCGCCGCGAAGGTGGGCCGACTGTGCTGCGTACCGGTGCGGCCAAGGGTCGGATGAGAATCCAAAGTGCGTGTCATGATTCTGAGCTCCTGGAGTAAGACGTATCGGGGTCGTCACCCTGGGTGACAAAAGGTTGATCAAGTGGCGGCTTGCGATTGAACGGCACTTTTTTGAGCCATAAGCGCAGCGCCTGCCAGTGAATCCTGGCCATAATTCCAAAAGTCAGGAAAGGCATGGATATCATGGCTTTCCAGAGGGTGGCGCGGCCAAGCGTTTCAAGATGCCCACTTATGCTGGTTTGCAAAATAGCCCGGCCACTCGCATCGTCGTGATCAATGCGCGCCACAATACGCTCTAAGCGGGAAGACGCAGCGTCTGTACGCATGAAGCGAAACCGGTAGCGCCCCGACGCCCGGCAAAACGGCGACACATGAAATACCTTGTCTGCCGTCATTTCTTTACCCCACTGCACTGACGACGCCAGCAAATAGCAATGACGCTCACCGAAAGTGTTGTTCACCTCGGCAACAATGGCTCGTAGCTTGCCTTCGCGGTTGTAGGCATACCAAAAACTGACCGGCTTGAAAACGTAGCCGAATACACGCGGATAGGTTTGCAACCACACTTCGCCGTCGGCATCGTGAATACCCGACCGCTGCAATAACTGGTCGAACCACGCAAGCGCATCGCCCTCCCCATCACCGTGATCTTTGTCGTGAAATGCAACCAGGGCGGACTTATTACGCGCCAGCCCACGCCAGCCGACATGATGGGCGCTTCGCATAGGCAACATCAGAAACCAGGTGCGATATGAAAATGCGTGCTCAACCGGATGCAACCGCGCATGACGGATTTGGCCAATACCAATCAAAGGAACGCTACGTGCATGTGCACGATTCGCCTGCCTCGTGGTGATGTTCGACGTTTTCATAGGTGGCTCACTTATGCCGCCAACGCGGATGAAGGTCGGACGGGTGACTGTTGCCAACATTCCACCAATTGGTTTGCCACCCTCAAACCCGACTGATACCCGTCTTCATGAAAGCCGTAGCCCGTCCATGCTCCGCAGTACCAAGTGTGATTCCGACCTTGCAAATCGGGCAATTGACCTTGAGCGCGCCGTGCCGCCAAATCAAAAACCGGATGCGAATAATCGAACCGCGCCAAAACTTTGCCGGGATCGGGCTCGCGCAACGGGTTCAGCGTTTCAACAACCGGCACATCGAATGGCAAAGGTTGTAAACGGTTCAACAGATAATGCAGACAGACGCCCGGCATTGCATCATCGCCGCGAACACCATGCTCATAATTCCAGGCTGCCCAGGCCGTTTCTCTGGCTGGTAGCACGCTGATGTCGGTGTGCAACACGGCATGATTGGGTTGATACTGAATCGCGGAAAGCATCTCGATCTCTTGTGGATGCGCATCCAGCGCCAGCAACTTCAAGGCCTGGTCGGAATGACAAGCCATCACGATGTCATCGAAATACTCGGTTCCGAAACGGGTGGTAACCGATACCCCCGTGTTCTGCCCATGCCGTCGTACCGATATAACCGGCGTACGTAAGCGCAAATCGGGGATCTCCGCTGTCATTTTCTCCACATAGTGACGTGCACCGCCACGCACCGTATGCCATTGCGGCCGATTTACCAACTGAAGCAGGCCATGGTTATGGCAAAAACGAATCAACGTGGCGACGGGAAATGCCATCATTTGATCTGCCGGGCATGACCAAATGCTGCTAATCATGGGAAGCAGGTACCAGTCGCGAAAACTGTCACCATAACCATTGGTTTCCAGGAAAGCGCCGAGCGGCTCCTGCAATTGGGCCTCTGTGCCGGAACGAGCCAGCGTAGTGGCCTGACGGTTAAAACGCACCAAATCCGACAACATCGACCAAAACTGTGGCCGCAGCAAGTTCTTGCGCTGGGCAAATACGGTATTCAAGTTACTACCACACCACTCAAGCGATTGCGCCGGAACCTGAACTGAAAAAGACATATCAGAAGGCGCCGTTTGGACATTCAGTGTGTTAAACAGCTCAATCAAACCGGGATAGGTCCGTTCGTTGAAAACCAAAAAGCCGGTGTCAACGCCATGCGTCACCCACTCACCCCGACTATTCGGCAAGGTGACGTCGACCGTGTGAGTGTGGCCCCCGCAATAATCCTCCGCTTCGAATAACGTGACCGCGACCGGGTAGCTTTGACGACCCAGGTACCACGCTGCACTGAGGCCCGATATGCCTGATCCAACAACCGCAACTTTCTTCACTTTCGCTTTTCCTTGCCTAGACAAAATAATATTTGTCTAAGTCAAAAATTGGTAATTAGCGAAATAATAGGCTTAAAATAGTTTTTTTTCAATATATGTCCTAGACAAAATAAATTTGCTATTATTCTTGTCCATGACAAACTGGAAAACAAACAGGTTCAAAACCATGACGTCTGTTCCGAAGAATCCGCAGCTCATGCTGAACATCACCGCTGTGGAACGCGATACCCGGATTGGCAAAGACGCTTTGCGCGTGTGGGAGCGACGCTACGGTTTTCCCCAGCCGGAACGCGATACAAACGGCGAACGTCTGTACCCGCCCGACCAAGTGGAGCGCCTGCGCATTATCAAACGGTTGTTGGATGCCGGCCATCGGCCCGGGCGGGTGGTTGCATTGCAATTGGCTCAATTGCATGAACTCAGTGACGCACTGAAAGAAGCAACCAATGCAACAATTGCCGCCGGCGACACAGCGTCATTACAGAAACTGGAAATTACGCAACTTCTGGACCTGCTTAAAACACATGACCCCACACAGTTGCGACGACGTTTCTCCCAACAGATTATGCGCATCGGCCTGGCCCGTTTTGTTCTGGATATTGCAATCCCGCTGATGCGTGATGTCGGCAAAGCCTGGGCGAGCGGCGACCTGCACATTTTCGAGGAACATCTGTGCAGCGAAGTCCTGGAAACCAGTTTGCGCGCCGCGTTGGCAACCGCGCCCGAACCTTCAGCGAACAGTCGACCCCGTATATTGTTATCCACCGTCCCCGGAGAAAGTCACAGCTTAAGTATTTTGATGGCTGAAGCATTATTTCTGGTCGAAGGATGCAGTTGCATGAACCTGGGTTCACAAACCCCACTACACGATCTGATCAGTGCCGCAAACGCGCACCGGTCGGACATCGTCGCCATTAGTTTTTCAGCTGCAAGCAACCCCGGGCAATCGGCCGATGCGCTGCATGAGCTGCGTGCCATGCTGCCCGCCTCCATTGAACTCTGGGCGGGCAGCCCTCATTCCGTGTTGCAACGACGGGACATTCCGGGGGTGAGCGTCATGGCACATCTTGAAGACCTACCCGGCCAAGTGCAACGCTGGCGTCAACAAAGATAAGCCGCACAGGTTTACACTAAGCGCACTTGCCGTCCACCTCCGGATTGCAAGTGCCCGGATTCTTCATCTTGAGGGTCGCTGTGTCAAAAAAATGGGTCAACTGGAAGATGCTGCTGCCGGCTTTGCTTGTGGCTGTGGTCGGCATAATCGTCTGGCAAAAATGGCGTGGTCCTGAAATACGCGCCTACCGTGTCGAATCGCATCCGCTGATTCAACAAGTGGTCGCAACCGGGCGCGTCGCCTCCGACGACCGCGCGGATATCGGCAGTGAAATTACGGCTGTCGTTAAAGAACGCCTGGTTGACCGTGGCCAGCCGGTACAAGAGAATGAAGTCCTGATTACACTTAGTGCAGACCAATTAAAAGCACAAGAGCAAGAGGCGCAAGCGGCCCTGGCGTTAATGCGCAGTTCGCGTCGACCGCAAGCACAGGCGCGGCTGGAGCAAGCGCAATCGCATCTGGCGCAAGCAAAACGGGAGGTACAGCGGCGGCGCTTACTGGCCAAAGAAAAAGCCATTCCAACCGAAGATCTGGAACAAGCGGAAAACGCCTTGGCTGCGGCACAAGCGGGATTTGACCAGGCTAAACTCGACGTCTCGGCTTTGGCGCAAGGCGGCGTCGAGGAGTCTATTTTGCAGCAACGCCTGAATGCCATCCGTGCCTCCCTGGATAAAACACAAATTCGAGCGCCGTTTTCAGGCACGGTATTGGAACGTTACGTGTCACCCGGTGATACAGTTCAGCCGGGGCAAGCACTACTGACATTACGCGACCAAAGCAAGATTGAACTGCTGGTGCCCGTGGACGAACGTAACCTGGGCGTTCTTGAGGTGGGTCAGCCCGCCATTATCATTGCGGATGCCTATCCCAATGAACCTTTTAGGGCAGAAATTACGAGTATTGCGCCGGTCATCGACCCACAGCGCGGTACGGTCGATATTCGTTTATCGGCCGCGCCCGCCCCTGATTTCCTGAAGGAAGATATGACGATCACCGCCACAATAGAAACGGCGCGGAACGATGCCGCACTTGTCGTCCCCAACGACACACTGTTCCAACAAAACGGCAACCGGGCGAAGGTCTGGGTATACAGCCACGGCAAGGCTAACGAAACCCAAGTGAGAACAGGGCTCAACAGCCTGGCGCTATCGCAAATTACCGAAGGCTTGAGCGCCGGCGACATTGTTCTTGGCTCCACCGACGGGCTGACCGATGGGCAACGGGTTCGGGCAACCATCAGCCCTTTACCGCAAAGCCGTACCATTAATGCAGCCGAACGAACCGATGGGGAAACGCCCATGAAACTGGATTAGGCCCTTCCACATGTGGCTTGAATCACTGATTGCCTTAAAGTTTTTACGCCAGAATCTGGTTCAAACCGCATTGATTCTGGTGGGCATAGCCGTGGGGGTGTCGGTGATTGTCTTTATCACCACGCTGATTAATGGTTTGCAAGCCAACATTATTGAACGCACGCTGGGCACGCAGTCTCACATTCGGATTGAACCGGCTGAAGAGCAAAATCTGATTGCACCGGTTCAACCCGGCACCATTGCCCTGATCCGCGAGGATCCTCGGGGTCAACGGTTACGCTCCATCAACAACTGGATTGCGGTCCAGTCCACACTCGATAATCTGGAAGGCATCACCGCCGTTTCACCCATCGTTTCCGGCCCGGCCTTTGCCCGTAGGGGCGACGTTTTAAAATCGGTGTCGCTCATTGGCATTGACCCCGACCGCTATGAAAGAATCATCCCGATCAGCGATGACATGATCGCCGGCCGCTTTCGTGTCGGCGCCGGCGACGCCGTTATTGGGCGCCTGTTGGCTAAAGACCTAGGGCTGCGTACCGGCAGCAAAATGCGGATTGAGGCGGGCGATGGAAGGATTGCGTTAGTGACGATCGCCGGTATTTTTGAACTGGGCGTACGTGAACTTGATCAACGCTATGTTTACCTCGACCTGAAACAGGCACAGTCGTTATTGGATTTACCTGGTGGCGTCACCCTAATCGACGTCACGGTTGATAACCTGTTCACCGCCGATCTGGACGCACAAAGAATTCAGAAGCTAACAGGCATGAAAGCGGAAAGCTGGATAGAAACCAATGCCCAATTGATGAACGCCTTGAGCTCACAAAGGCTCTCAACCACCATGATTACCGTATTTGTGGCTTTGTCGGTTGCGTTCGGTATTGCCAGTGTGCTGGCGATTAGCGTGACCCAACGCACGCGGGAAATTGGGATTTTGCGCGCCATGGGTATACGACAACACCAAATGTTGCGTGTGTTTCTCGTTCAGGGTGCGTTGCTGGGAATGGCTGGGTCGGCGGTTGGTGCAGTGGCCGGCACCGGCTTGGTCTGGGCATTCAACACCTTTGGCCCAAAACTTTTCTATATTCCATTAAGCCCTGTTCTTATCCCCATTACCATGGTGTTTGCTGCGTTCACGGGCGTTTTAGCGGCCAGCGTACCTGCCTGGCGTGCAGCGCGTTTAAACCCGGTAGAGGCGATCCGCTATGTCTGAAACGCTTCGACCCGTTCTAACACTGAAACAACTAAGAAAATCGTATAACGTCGGCAAACCCAACGAAACCGAAGTCTTGCATGGTATCGATCTGGAAATTGGCGAGGACGATTTCGCGGCGCTTGTGGGGCCTTCAGGTTCGGGCAAGAGTACACTTCTGAACATGTTGGGCTTGCTCGACCACCCAACCTCAGGTGAGCTTTTTCTGCAAGGCCAACCTACTCGCGAAATGGATGATGAAACCCGAACGGCTGCACGCGGCCGAAAAATTGGTTTCGTATTCCAGTTTCACCACCTGATTCCCGCATTCAGCGTGCTTGAAAACGTGCTCATGCCTTTGATGATTGCGCAAGGCAAACCCGGCAAAACTGACCAGGAGCGCGCGATAAAACTGCTTGCTGAAGTTGGGCTGGAAAAATTCGCCCAGGAAAAGCCCGGAAACCTTTCAGGCGGCCAGCAACAACGCGTCGCCATTGCCCGCGCGCTGATTACGCAACCGGCACTGCTGCTGGCGGATGAACCCACGGGAAACCTTGATACACAAACAGCGGCCGGCATCTTTAAGCTCTTTCGGCGCTTCAACCGCGAGTTCGGCTGCGCTGTTCTGATTGTGACTCACGACCCTCGGTTATCAGAGACCTGTGACCGCACAATTACCCTGGTGGACGGCCGCATTGAGTCGGATTTACGCACACCTCACGAGCCGGCGCAATCGGGCCAGGGGATGTCCGCCTCGGAGGCCTTGGCTTCAAAAAGCGGCTTGGAAAAATAGTATCCCTGCATCAGGCTGATACCCAAATCGCTTAAACAGCGATATTCTTCGTAAGTTTCCACACCCTCGGCAATCATCACAATGCCCAACTCTTCCACCATGCGCTCCACGCCTTTGATAATTGCCTGGCGCGGACGGCTTTCATGCACGTTACGGATTAAATCCATATCGAGCTTGATGATATCGGGCTGATAGTCGGCCAATAAATTCAAACCGGCAAAACCCGCACCGAAATCATCGATGGCCGTTGTGAACCCAATGCGCTTGTATTCACGCAAAATTTCCGCCAGCCATTTTCCATCTTCAACCTCTTCGCCTTCCACCGTCTCAAAAATAATTTGATCGATGGGGAAATCGAACGATTTTGCCGCCTCGAGAGTGGTACGAATACAAAGCTCCGGCTTGTAAATGGCGTTGGGGAGAAAGTTAATGGACAGCCGCGAAGCCATGCCCAATTGCGAGGCAATTTGAATCGCTCTTACCCGGCAAGATTGGTCGAATTGGTAACGATTATCATCGTTAACCCGCGCAAGCACGGAATAAGCAGATTCGCCTCGTTCCCCCCGGACCAAGGCCTCATGGGCAAATACTTCCCGGTTTGCAACATTTAAAATAGGCTGAAACGCATAACTGAACTGGAAACCGAGTGGTTCATTATCGCGACACTGAGAGCATGAAAGTGGTGGCATTAAATTTTAGGGTTCGATGTTTTGTAATATTCCCTGATAATAACAAAACGGGTCACCTCTGCAATACTGGTTTCGCCCCCAATTTAAACACTGACATTACTTTGAGCAAAGCGGCGGCCTGGCCACTTAACCCATCGGCGCGCGCTGCAACGTCGTGCACCAGCATCGCATTTTCCTGCGTCACCGACGAAAGGCTCGACACAGCACTATTAACTTGTTGTATTCCCGTCTTCTGCGAGTCGGTTGCCTCGCTGATTTCATGAATCAGTGCCGATACTTGCCTGACTTCATCGACCACCTCGGTAATCAGCGCACGGGTTTGCCCGGCAATCCGGCTACCGTTCTCAACCACCGCTGCGCTGTCTTGAACCAGGTGGCGGATATCCCGCGCCGCGGTCGCGCTGCGTTGCGCCAGATGACGCACCTCACCGGCCACCACAGCAAATCCTTTACCCTGCTGACCAGCTCGGGCAGCCTCCACCGCCGCATTCAGCGCCAGAATATTGGTTTGAAAAGCCAGTTCATCGATCAACGCCACTATTTCCGTAACACGCCGGGACGAAGCATCGATTCGCTGCATCACATTCACCAATGTTTCAACCGCTTCCCCTCCATTTTCCGCCCGCTCGCGGGCAAGTGTCGCCTTTTGCGCCACATCGCGCGCAACACTCGCATTGCGATCCACTGTTTGCGCCAGCGACTCCATCGTTGCCACCGTTTCCAGCAAGCTTTGAGCCTGTTGCTCGGTCCGCTGAGCCAAATCGATGCTTCCCTCCGCGATATGGCGGGCTCCTGAAGCCACCTCGTCACTACTTTGATGGACTTCACCCACAACGTTACGCAATGCGGTCTGCATGTGATGCATGGCGAACAACACGCTGCTTTTGGAGACCTTGCGCAAATTCAATGAATGAGACAAATCCCCTTTCGCGACCGCATGAGTGACCTGCACCACATCACGTGGCTCGGCGCCCAACTGGCGCTTAAGTCCGCGCGTCAGCGCAGCACCCAGCACAATCGCCAACAGCGCGCCGGCCAAAGAAAGTGCGCCCATTTGGCTTAAGGCGAATTGATAAATTTGGGTTGTTTCATCGGCCAGTGCTGAAGACGTATTCTGCTTCTGCAACACCAACGCCACGGCACCCGTCTCAGCCTGCTCACCGATGGCGTGGGCCTGGGCCAACGCTTGTAAATAATCGGGATCTGCAGACACCTGCATACCTTCGGTTTCCAAGCGTCCGGCATAATCTTCCAAAGCGGCGGCATAACGTTCAGTTAAGCCGATCACCTGCTCCACCGCCAGCCTGCCCTCCTCGTTGTCGAATAACGGCTTCAACTTTTCCAGCTCAGCATGCGCGCCATCAAGATGATCACGCATAAAGTAAATCTCACTGATGCGCGCCCCCTTATCCGCCACCAGCAACGCATTGGCAGCCGCCCGGCCCGCCGCCGTCATGTGTGCCTGTGCCTGAGAGGCATGCCTAACGCCGGCCACCTCCTGATTGAACATTTTTACCGCCATGGCGTTCACCTGCCCCAACAACTGCACGCCAAACGCGCCCGTGAGGGCCGACATGGCGGCAACCAGAAGAAAAGCCATGATCATCTTGACGCCCAGGCCAAGACGCACTCCCTTTTTCATGCGGATTCCCTATCCGTGAACCAAAGCAGGCATCTTATCGACCAATTCTTGCAACTTTCTTACGCACCGGTTGAAAGCTGAAAACAAACACTCACTTACTACAACTTCCCTCGTTTAATCACACGTACCCCCTTGCTAAAGCGATCCCATATCGCTAATCTTGCGATGTCACACTGTCAGCACCGCCACTTTCCATTTTCAGGCAGACGCATGCCGCGCATTTCGCTCTCCCATCCGTCAAACTATCACTTCCCTTTATGGCTTGGTATTAGTTTCGTGGTAGCTGCGCTTGTTGGGCTGGCAACCATGTTAGTGGAGCCAGTGGAGGCCTGGGCTCACCGGCACTACCTTACCTGGCACCTGACGCTCGAAATCGCCTCTATTGCCTTCGCTTTTGCCGTTTTCGCCTTGGGGTGGAGTACTTACCGAAAGCATCCACAAAGAAATATTCTCTATCTGGCCTGCGCTTTTCTGGGCGTCGCGTTGCTTGATATTGCCCACACGCTGTCGTTTGAAGGCATGCCTGCCTTTGTTACGCCCAACAGCCCAGAGAAATCCATTTATTTTTGGCTGGTTGCGCGCTATTTGGCCGCCATCGGGCTTCTCATTGTCGTTTGGCTGCCTTGGCCTTCAATCACTGAGTTACCGCAACGCCACAGTCGCCTTGCACATCTGACCTGGCCGTTAAGTATTGTGTTGGGGATCGTCATCATCACCCACGGGGTTGTCTTGTACGCTCCCGCTTGGCTACCCAACGTATTCAGCACTGAAACCGGCTTAAGTGATCTGAAGATCATGGCCGAGTACGGCATCATTACACTGCATATCGTGGCATTGGCCATTTTGCTGCGACGCCTGCCCAACAACAGCGAGTGCAACTTGTATCTGTTGGCCAGCGCACTCTTGCTCATGGCCGTCAGTGAACTGCTTTTTACGTCCTACACGGCGATTTCAGATACCGCCATGCTGTTGGGCCACATATACAAAGCGGCGGCTTATCTATTGCTGTATATGGCGTTGGACACCGGTCATTTGCAACCCCCTCCCTTTCGGGTACAGAAGTTGGAGAAAGCCCTTGAGGCTGCGATTAAAAACGGGCAAATGCACCTGGCGTTTCAACCCGTTATGAATTTGGCCGACGGTCGTTTATCGGGCGCCGAAGTCCTGGTCCGCTGGACCCACCCGAAACTGGGTACGGTGGGCCCGGCCGAGTTCATACCGGTGGCCGAAAAATATGGGCTGATGCCCGAAATAGGTGAGTGGGTATTAAAAACTGCCATTGCCCAAATTTCACTATGGGTTCGTCAGGGCCTGCCGCCGGATGTCTGCTTTTCGGTTAACTTGTCGTTGGTTCAGTTCCGTTACCCGCTGCTGGTCGAACGCATTCAATATCTGTTGAAAACCTATCAGTTGCCGCCGCATTACCTGGGCCTGGAAATTACTGAAAGCGTTGCCATGCATAATGCGCAAACTGCCATCCAAACCTTGCGTACTTTACGGGAACAAGGCATTGCACTCTCAATTGACGACTTCGGCACGGGCCATGCATCGCTCAGCCATTTGAAACTGTTTGACGCAAACACACTGAAAATAGACCAGTCGTTCGTGCGCGACTTAACCCATGACTCACGTGATCGCGCCATTGTGCAGGCTATTGTGCATATGGCCCATGCCCTGGGCATGCGTACGACCGCCGAAGGTGTTGAAACGTCGGCCCAATTGGACCTCCTGAAGACCCTTGGGTGCGACAGGGTGCAAGGCTACTATTTCAGCCGCCCCTTAAACACAGAGGAATTCGAGGCGTTTTCATTGCCGCCCCGGCGACCACAACCATTATCGGTCTGAACTACCGGGGCGTGTGCCGGAAAAGAGCGGCTATCGCAAAACCAGTACCGGCACTGGGCTGGTGCGTAACAACGTAGAGGTGGTACTACCCATAATAAGGTGGCGTATACGTGAATGCCCATACGCCCCCATCACCAGCAGGTCGGCATTCACCTCAAGCAGATACTCACGCAAAACGACCTCCGCTTCACCGGGCCGAACAACCTTCACAACATCAAAACCTTCATTGACCAAGGTGTCGTTTGCCCAATCGATGTTCTGTTGTTGTGTTTCACTTTCATCACCCACCCCAATAACATGGCAGGAAAGTCCTTTCAAGAGAGGACTGGCGGCAACCATTTGCACCATTTTTTTACCTGTCTGGCTGCCGTCGAACGCGATGACAAACCGCTCCGGCTCTTTGAAGTCGCCGTCAACCACCAAAACCGGACGCTGCAGTGAACGTACAACGCGTTCAGCGTTTTGATCGAGATACCATTTGGATGCACTACCGGAGGATCGCTGCTGCCCGATAACCACCAACCGGGTTTCCGACTCGAGCTCAAGCAAGGTTTCAACCAGCGAGCCATGGCGCTGCAGGGTGTCAGTGTCTTTCGCCCCTGCCGCGTCGGCCCGCTTGTGCGCCGCTTGCAGAATTTGCCGCCCTTGCTCCTGAGCCAAACGACTGCGCTCTTCATCAAGCGTGCTCAATTGCTCCAACAGGCTTTCCTGGGCATCCATACCCAGCGCCCCACTGTAATCCGTTAAGCCGGCGCGCTCCGGATGGCGATCGAGCACATGAAGAAACTGCAACTTCACCTCTAGCAAACGAGCCGCCCAAATGCCGTAGTCGCACACCGCTGTGGCGCGGGGGGAGTCATCGACGCATGCTAATACCCTATTCACGCCCTTCTCCTTGATGATAAAAATTCACTTTAGCAGAGTTCAGCCCCGACTCATGTTTCCTTTTGATATTCAGGCAACGCGGTGCCACACGACTTGCAAAACTTGGCATCGCCATCAAGACCCGTTGCCAGACAAGAGGGGCACGTACGCGTGTTAACCCGCGGCAAGAAGCGTTGCGCCGTCATCTCCGACGAAATAATACCTGTGGGTACGGCCAGGACGCTCCAACCAATCAGCATGGTGAATGCGGTTATCGCCCTGCCTAAATCTGTTTGCGGAACAATGTCACCAAAGCCCACGGTCGTTAACGAAGTAATGGCGAAATAAATCGCTGTGGGAATGCTGCTGAACGCAGTACCGGGGCCACCTTCAACCAAATAGAGCAGTGTGCCGTTCAGCGTAACGACAATCGCCACAACCGACAAAAATATAATGATTTTGCGCCGGCTGGCCATCAACGCCTGGCCGAGCATTGAGTATTCGTGCACATACGAGACCAGCTTCAATAACCGGAACATGCGCAACAACCGGAGCAACCGCAGATCAACCAAAGCGTGTAGCTCAGGCATAAGAACCGCTGCGTACGTGGGCAGGATCGCCAGCAAATCCACAACGCCATAAAAGCTTCGGGCATACTTCATGGGCTGTTTAACGCATGCCAGCCTGGCAATGTATTCGAGCGTAAACAACACGGTGAAAAACCACTCGAGCACGCTTAAACTGGAACCGTATTGCTGTCGCACAGCGTGAATGCTGTCCAGCATGACAACCGTGACGCTAAGAATAATTGCTGCAATCAGCGTGAAATCGAACCAATGGCCCAGGCGGGTGTCGGCTTCAAAAATCACCACAAACATCCGGTGGCGAAAGCCATCTTCATAGCCCTCGAACTGCGAAGCAAATTGCGGACGTGTTGCAGATGAAGAACGCTCGGATGCCGACATGCCTATTGTGCCTTCTGATATTCCTGGGTTAACTGCTGTTGAACTGTCTTTGCCTTTTCGGGCCAGGCACGCTTGATATACGCAAGACTGGCCCGGATTTCCTCGTCGGTTAAAACAGTGCTGTAAGCCGGCATATCGCTTTCATAACCAATGGGTGCCGTTACGCCGGGCACCAATCCGTTTTTTACGATATCGAACAAGACTTGATCGGGGTGATGCCATGTATGCCCGGAAACATCGTGCGGCGGCGCGGGGAGTCGCCCATTCGGTTTCCGTTGCCGCCAATTTGGTTCCCCCTCGAGGTTTGCACCATGGCAAGCGGCACATTGCGCCGCGTACACTTGTTTACCCAACTGCACCAAACGGGCGTCGGAAGGGTCAATATATGCTTTCGTTACGCTCGTTGCTGTGTGATAAATATAAATACCAACCAACAGCACCACCAAGCCCGCACCCAGCCCCCAGAGCACCGGTTTACGCATGACTAACCACCGGACTGCCGGTTGCGTAGCGCAAAGCCAATAAACAAAAGAGTCCAGCCCTGAATCAACAAATCGACCCCAAGAATCAACCCTAAAACCCAAACACTATTACCCGGCCAGCCAAACGCAATCAATAAACCAACCAATAGTGTTACGACGCCGGACAAGGCCAACCATTGCCAGCCGCGTTGCGCCCGATTGTTAAACCAGATCCACAAACGCAATGCCCCCGAACCAATCAGCGTTGCACCAAAAAGCAGGGTTAAGAGCGAAGCCCCGGTTTCAGGACGAACCAGCGCCAATACTCCCGCACCCAAATACAAAACCCCGCCGATTGTCCAAAACACGAACCCCGACATTTGCTTCAGACGCCAGGCATGAATTAACTGCCCGATACCGCCAATTATCATCAGGACTGCGATAAACAGTACGCTTACCAAAGTGGCCGCAACCACATGCCCCAGCGCCACCATACCCAACACCACCATCGCAACGCCCAGCGCAACAAACCAACCCCAACGATCACTCAATGAGGCCAGCATCTTCTGAACCTGCGGATTCGTGCCACTCGGGGAACTCATTGGTTCATTTTCATTTGGTTTGTCGCTCATGCTTGACCCCCGTTAGCTCGTTAAGTTAGCTCATTAATGTAATGCCCACTATGGTAATGAACTACGCGCATTTCAACAATGTCAGGCGTTGAACGAAAACGCAAGCGAAATGCCGGCTAAAACACGTGGCTATAAGTAAGCTGAACCACGTCAAGCCCATCGTTCGGGCGTTTAATTGACGCGTTGGAGTAATGGGAGTAACGCAACCCCAGGCGACCGGCTGACGACAAGTTGACTCCTGCTCCTATGTGCGACCCAAACTGAAACTGGGTCGATAAAGTCTTGTCGGCAAAACGCGTATGCGAAAAACGATTGATGCCCACCCCAGCCTCAAGATACATATTATTGGGAAACGTCCAGCGCAAAAAGGGCGTGAACCCGATTTGCCACACACTGGAACGATCCCGGTTGCCATTCGCCTTCCAGAAAGCCGCCCCAGCCTCAGCCACCAAATCGAGCCGGCTGCCGGACTCGGCAAACCGATATTGCCACAACGTAGGCGACACCCAAGCCAACTCATAGCGCTGGTAATGGTTGCCCGCACCCGCACGCAACCCTACGCCCGCGCCGTCGGCATGAACCGGACTCGGCAACAACACCGCACCTGCACTGAAACACATTGCAAGTACACACAGCTCCGACTTTTTTGAAAGACTATGCATGATTTTTCCTTGTTCTGAATGAAGTTGTCAGCCAATTATATTCTATCTATAATTTATTAATCGTATAGTTAATAAATAACACTTCCTGGAGAAGCACAACATGGCCAAACCATTGAAAGTAGGCATTATCGGCGGCGGCATTGGCGGTGTCGCAACTGCAGTGGCATTAAGCCAACGCGGTATCGACTACCACTTGTTCGAACGAGCCGCGGAGTTCGGCGAGGTAGGGGCCGGCATACAAATGACACCCAACGCCGTCAAAGTCATTAAAGCTTTCGGAGCGTGGGACGCCTTGAATAAGGTTGGCTTCCTGCCGGAAGCTTTGGTTGGACGAAACTGGGATACGGCCGAAGAAACATTTCGCATGCCTCTGAAAAGTGATTGCCCACGCTTGTACGGTGCCGAATTCTTTCACGTGCATCGGGCCGATCTGCATCATCTTCTTGCAGACATGGTCGATCGCAGCAAAGTCACGTTTTCAATTCGTTGTACCGGTGTTTCGCAAACCGGCGACAAAGCAGTGGCGCATTTTGACGACGGCAGCAGCTTTGAAGCCGATCTGATTATCGGTGCCGACGGCGTGCGATCGGTTGTTCGCCATGCCCTGTTCGGCGACGACGATCCTAAATTTACCGGTCATATGTGCTATCGCGCGGTTGTCCCATTCGACTCCCCCCCCAACTTCGTGGCACCGGAAGCCTCGTTCTGGCTCGGCCCCAACAGCCACATCGTGACTTACTACGTAAACAGCGGCAAAGCCGTTAATATCGTGGCGGTGCATGAAACTGAAAAATGGGTTGAAGAGTCCTGGAACGCGCGCAGCACCAAAGAAGAATTGCTGGCCGATTTCCAGGGCTGGCACACCAACATCCAACAATTGTTTGATCGTGTGGAAGACGTGTACCGCTGGGGCTTGTTCGATCGCGACCCCATGGAAACGTGGTCAAAAGACCGTATCACCCTACTAGGCGACGCTGCCCATCCCATGCTACCTTTCCTGTCTCAGGGCGCGGCGATGGCTATTGAAGACGCTTACGTTTTGGCCAAAGCGCTGGCCGCCCTGCCCGATCAACTCCCAAATGCACTGCAGCAATACGAAAAAGAGCGCCTGCCCCGCACCGCGCGCGTGCAGCTTGAGGCGCGTGAACGCGGCAAAACCTATCACCTGTCATCGAAAGAAGCGCAAGCCAAGCGTGATGCCGAATATCGTGAACAGCAAAAGAAAGACCCTCACGCCGGCGGCATCAAGGCAAACTGGGTTTATGCTTATAACGCGACCGATTTCGAACCCGTGGTTTAGCCCTTATGACAATCTACAACAGCCTCTCCCCCCCAGCTCCAAAACGCAAAACGGGCCGTAAAGGTCCGGGCCGCCCTGAAGGCACGGGGGACAACGCATCAGAGCGTATTCTGGATGCCGCCGAAGACGAATTCGCCGAAACCGGCTACACCGGTACCAGCTTGCGTGCCATTTCCCAGAAAGCCGGGGTCACGCAAGCCCTGATCAACTATTATTTCGGATCCAAATACGGGCTCTATGAGGCTGTTTTCATTCGACGCGGTCGGGTCGTTTCCGACGAGCGTTTACGGCGGCTCAATCAATTAAAACAACAAACCGACCCCATTACGGTTGAACAAGTGGTCAGGGCCTTTCTGGAACCCACCATTGCCTTACGGGAAGAGCCTGCAGGGCGCCGATTTCTGCGCTTGCAGGCACGGCTGCATACCGAACCGGCGGAAATTTCATACCGGCTGCGTAATGAAGCCTACGACATCTCCACACGTGCGTTTGTAAATACCTTGTTGGAAATATGCCCAAGCTTGTCGGCAAAAGATGTGAACTGGCGTATGGCCTTAACCATTGGGGCCTACATGTACGCCTTTTCAGACACACACCGGCTCGACGAATTGGCGCCGACGGAATGCGACCCCAACGACACAAAGGAAGTTATCGAGGAAATTACCGCATTCGTCACAGCTGGGCTAAGTGCTCCGCCCGTGTACCCTCGGTAACCAGGCCCAGCAGCGTTTCCGCGTGAACAGGTCGACCCAATAAATAACCTTGCAGGTAATCGCACCCCAGATCGACCAGCAAGTCACGTTGTTCCGTCGTTTCAACCCCTTCAGCCACAACGCTTAACCCAAGCTTGTTCGCCAGTGTGACCACGGCTTCGACAATGGCAACATCTTCTTTTTGCAGCGTCAGATCATGGACGAAACCACGATCAATCTTCAATTCCGACACCGGCAGACGTTTCAAATAAAGCAAGCTGGAATAGCCCGTACCGAAATCATCGATTGCAATACGCACCCCCAGACGCCGCAACTTATGCAAAATAACAATACTGGTTTCAGCATTTTGCATGGCAGTGGTTTCTGTAATTTCCAACGTAAGTGATTCAGGCTTGATGCGATAACGATCGAGGATGGTTTGAAGCATTTCCACCAAACCCGAATGACTGAACTGCATCGCCGACAAGTTAACGGCGACGCGAGCATCTTTCCAACCCGCATCTTGCCAGCAGCGCAATTGCGAACATGCCTGATCCAGCACCCACTCCCCAATGGGCACAATCAAGCCTGTACGCTCAGCCATGGGAATAAAGCTGTCGGGAGCCACCCGCCCGTGGTCTGGGTGCGTCCAACGCAATAAAGCCTCCGCACTGGCCAAACCGCGGCCACGGGAATCATAAATAGGTTGATAAACCAAGCTGAGCTGATCGTTCTCGAGGGCGATGCGAAAGTCTTGAAGCAAACGCAATTGCTCATACACATTGTCGTTCATCGACGACTCAAAAAATCGATAGGTATTGCGCCCTGATGACTTGGCATGCCGACGTGCGGCGTCGGCGTTAGCCAGTAACGTCTCCCTAAGATCACCGTCTTCGGGACACATAGTCACGCCGATACTCACGGAAATATGCAAATCACGGCCCACGATCTGAAACGGCGCCTGCACCAAATGAATGAATTTATCGGCCATTAAACTAGCGTCATCAGGCTTGGAAATAAACGCCTGCAAAACGAACTCGTCGCCGGCCAGCCGGGCCAGGGTGTCTTGTGCCCGGATGCCGTTTTGCAGGCGCTGCGCCATAGCGACCAGCAAACGATCACCCACATGACGCCCATACGCATCGTTAATGACCTGAAAGCCATCGACATCGATCATGAACACCGCCAGATAACCGCCGTTCTTCTTGACGCTTCGAATGGCCTGATCGAGCCGCTCTTCAAAGAAAATACGGTTGGGTAACTGGGTAAGGCCATCGTGCAACGACAAATGCTCAAGCTGGTCGGTTGCCTTACGTAACGACGTGCTTAAAGTGGTTGACGTCAGTTGCATCCGGTTGTCGAGCACGGACACGACCAGGGTAGCCAGCAAGGCCGCCAGCGTAACGGAAATGGTTAACAAAGCCAACCAGTACACATCAACGCCGGTAGACGCCGCACCACAAATACTGCCTACCGGAAACTGCGCCGCCGCCATCCCGGTGTAATGCATGCCCGCAATGGCAGCTCCCATCACCACAGAGGCACCCACCCGCAGCGCTTTCACATAGTTCAGATTCTTGCGCAAACGAAACGCCAGCCACAACGCGGCAACCGATGCACCAAATGCAATAAGCAAGGAAAGTGCAACCCATGACGGTAGATAGTCGATGCCCGGCCGCATTAACATGGCGCCCATACCGGTGTAGTGCATGCCGGCAATACCGATGGCCATAATGAACCCACCCGCCAGCAAACGATACCAGGGCAGCGTGGCACGACAAACCAACCACAAGACGTAACCCGACGACGCAATTGCCATTAAAAGCGATATGGCCGTAATGAACGGGTCGTAACCAAGCGGTATGGGAAGATTAAAGGCCAGCATGCCCACGAAGTGCATGGACCAGATACCCAACCCCATGGCGCACGCCCCGCCTGCCAGCCACCACCGGGCGGCAGCGCCATGACTGGATGCTACGCGACTGGCCAGATCAAGCGCGGTATATGACGCGAGTGCGGCCACGGCCAAAGACCACAGCACCAGCGAAGGGTTATAGGAACTTTCCAGCATGTAAACAGGTCTCTCCTGCGTTCTGCAAGCCCAACGGCTAAATACGTTATAACGACATGCTTACCCATAAATTAAGGGTGTAAATTGTTACAGCGCCTTGATCGCTAAAAATCTGCGTTTTCCACCCCTTTTAAAACACTTAAATGTCTGCTAACACCACGACCCGAAAAACTGACAACGTGCTTGCCGGACCCATTCTTCGAAGACTGGAATCCAGACGAATTGTGTTCTGGTTGGCAGCCCGAGAACCCTGCATCTGGCGTCTTTCAATAAAGGATATTGAAAACGGCGCTGCACTTGTTCCAAATGCTACACCGGTGCGCATCGGCCGTCATTGCTTTTTATATCTTCTGGATTTCGTACTTGATTCAGACCTGCCGACAGACCAGGCGCTCCCTTATGACCTGCAGTGGCAAAAGGAATCTTCGAGCGAAGCAGAAAACTGGGTCAGTATTCGCGAATGGGCGCCCGATTTGTGCCAGGACGGCCACGACCTGCCGCAATTCGTAAAACGTACGCGCCTGGCCGGCGTATTGCACGGTTCATGCCGCAAACCCCATTACCCTTGTGAAGATGGGCTCGTTGCCGCAGATCACTGGCTGAACCTTAAAGCTAACGACCCCGCAAGCTGGCCGGCTTTTCTGATGCTGACCGGAGATCAGGTGTATGTCGACGATGTGGCCGGGCCGATGCTCACGGCCATTCATGAGTTAATTGAAGAGCTCGGGCTTTACGACGAACAGATAGAAGAGGCGCTGGTTCCAGACAGCCAAACGCTGTACAAGAGCAAATACAACTACTATCGACGCAGCGAACTCTTGCCGGACGTGCGACCCAACGACCCGTTGCGCAAGCGGTTTTTTGAAGGGGCGAAAAAACCGGTTTTCACCACCAGTAGTGCCGATAACCATTTGGTGACCCTGGCCGAAATACTGGCAATGTACTTGCTGGTTTGGTCGCCGATAACGTGGGATTGCCTGCCCGAAGGGTTGCCCGCGGGCTTGAGCCCGGAAGAAACGGAACGTTATCGCAAAGAGCGCGAGACCCTGACTCACTTCATTGGTGGCCTCAAATCGGTGCGCCGCGTGCTTGCACACATGCCCACTTTGATGATTTTCGATGATCACGACGTCACCGACGACTGGAACTTGACGGCCGATTGGGAGCAAACGGCTTACGGCCACCCCTTTTCAAGACGCATCATCGGGAATGCTCTGGTGGGGTACATGCTGTGCCAGGGTTGGGGAAACAACCCCGATGCATTCAAAGACGACACACTCGAGAAAATACAAGCGTGGTCCCAATCACCCACCAAGCCGCACCAAGATGACTTGATCCATCATTTATTGCACTTTCATCATTGGGAATACAGCCTGGACACAAAACCCAAATTGTTGGTCATGGACACGCGCACACGGCGCTGGCGGTCGGAACGGAACCTGAATCGCCCTTCAGGCCTGATGGACTGGGAAGCGCTTACTGAACTGCAAACTGAGCTGTTGAACCACGATTCGGTTGTGATGGTGTCACCCGCGCCGATTTTTGGTGTAAAACTGATTGAAGTGGTGCAGAAGTGTTTCAGCCTCGCCGGAAAACCGCTGCTGGTTGATGCGGAAAACTGGATGGCACACAAAGGAACCGCCGGCGCCATTCTGAATATTTTTCGGCATACCCGAACGCCGGCCCATTTCGTCATACTTTCAGGAGATGTGCACTACTCTTTCGTTTACGGCATTCAGCTTAAGTCACAACGCGGTGTTCCCCATTTATGGCAAATTACCAGTAGCGGAATCAAGAACGAGTTCCCGCGCAAGCTACTGGACACGCTAGACCGCTTAAGTCGATGGCTTTATTCGCCGCGCTCACCGTTGAATTACTTCACTCGGCGCCGGGGCATGAAGATTAACCCTTTCAAACCCGAAACCGCGTCACACGGCGAACGCCTTTTGAATCAGGCCGGCATCGGCTATGTTGAGTTTGCCGAAGATGGAAAACCCACTTATGTTGAACAAATCAGTATGCAAAAACGCACCCAGTTCCGTTTGGATGTACCAGAAGAGTCGTCGTCAACCCCAGGAGAAACTCAATGAACCGTATTCCTGATGCAGATTTCAACAGCCTTCTTCCCCCGTTACAGCTGAACCGGCGCGGCTTCATGGTTACCGCGCTGGCAACCGGTTTCACGCTTGCCGCCGGGCCACTCAATGCCGAAACCATTATCCGCACCGATACCGAAGGCCTGACCGCCGGCGACATTATGATCCCGGTGGGCGACGGGGAAATCCCCGGCTATCGAGCCATGCCGGCAGGAAAAACCAATGTCCCGGTGATTCTCGTTGTACAGGAAATTTTCGGGGTTCACGAATATATTAAAGATGTGTGTCGACGCTTTGCCAAACAAGGCTATATGGCTATTGCCCCAGAACTCTATGCGCGCCAGGGCGACCCATCTAAATATACGGAAATCCCGAAGCTTTTTGCTGAAGTAGTCAGCAAAGTGCCCGATGCCCAGGTCCTGAGCGACCTTGACGCCAGTGCAAAATGGGCCGGCTCGAACGGGGGTAATACCCAAGACATCGGCATCACCGGCTTTTGCTGGGGCGGGCGAATTGTATGGCTTTATACCGCGCACAACCCGAACGTAAAAGCAGGCGTGGCATGGTACGGGCGCCTGGTGGGCGACAGCACCGAACTTACACCAAAACATCCGGTCGACATTGCCGCTTCTTTGAACGGGCCGGTGCTGGGCTTATACGGCGGAAAAGACGCCGGCATCCCGCCCGACACAATTAAAGCGATGGAGGCCGCGCTGGCAAAAGGTAACACTGCCTCTAAAGCATCGAAATTCATCGTTTATCCCGACGCCCCCCATGCGTTTCACGCCGACTACCGCCCGAGCTATCGCGAAGAAGCGGCCAAAGCCGGCTGGCAGGAGGCACTTAACTGGTTCAACAACAATCTTAAATAATTGTTAAATTCGACTCAGATAGTCAACGACGGCATCTTGCGGCCCGCTAAACACAATGCGGGCCGCCTTCTTTTCACGCTGTGACGCATACATTGGGTCGTAGTATTCATGCAGAAGACCCTCAATCCAAACGCGATGCAAACTGATATCCCCCGACCGCTGTTGCTCCTCCAGTGCCTGCTGCATAAAGGCATCGAAGCGCTGGTAGCGCTCGTGACCCAGCCGTTTCACGATATTGGCCAGGCTTTGCCGCAAACGCTGTGCAAAAGAATGGAACCCATCCTGCTCACCTTGCAGCACGATAAATTCCTGCGACAAACTCACCACGTAATCATGCAAAATACGTGTCACGCGATTCTCGAACGTGTCTTCCAGCCACACAACAGGTAGCGTTTGCATGCGCTGATACAGGCTCAATGGCAACGCACAACTGCCCACCAGGCGCGACTCATCTTCAAGCACAAAACGGCGCCGGCCGTTGGCCTGACTGCGCATCAGCTCAATAGCCAGCTTGTTTTCAAAATCAATTTGCGCAGGTTGCGGCGTGGCGCGTTTACCGAAACTTGAACCGCGATGATTTGCCAACCCCTCCAGGTCGAGCGCAGACGGCAGGCGTTTTAAGACATCGGTTTTACCGCAACCGGTTAACCCGCCCACCAGGGCGAATTCGCACCGGTCGACAGCCTGCTCGATTTCGTTCAGCAAAAAACCGCGCATGGCCTTATAGCCACCTGCTACGCGAGGATATGACACCCCCGCCTCGGCCAGCCACGACTGCACCAACCGTGACCGCAGGCCACCCCGAAAGCAATACAGGCATCCGTCAGGATGGGCTTTAGCGAAATCGACCCACGCCTCGATGCGCTGAGCCTTAACGGCACCGGAAACAAGCTTGTGGCCCAGTTCAATGGCGGCATCCTGCCCATGCTGCTTATAGCAGGTACCCACTTTTTGCCGCTCAATGTCGTTCATTAACGGCAAATTTACCGCGCCGGGAAATGCCCCTTTGTTGAACTCAATGGGCGCTCGTACATCCATAAGCGGCGTTGAATCAAGAAACAAACGGCGAAAATCGGCAATGGTGTCGGTCACAGTGAGAATCAATGCCCCAAATAGGCTTGCTGAACGGCAGGGTCGTTACGCAAATCGTTTGCACTACCCTGGCCCACAATGCGACCGGTTTCAATAAGATAGCCCCGGTCGGCAATATCGAGGCTCAGATTAACATTTTGCTCAACCATCAGCACACCGACTCCCATTTCCTTGACACGCTTAATCGCCCGGAAAAGCTCTTGCGACATTAAGGGCGATAAGCCAAGAGAGGGCTCGTCGAGCAATAAATAGCGTGGCGCCGACATAATGGCACGGCCCACCGCAACCATTTGTTGCTCACCACCGCTCATGGTGCCCACCCGTTGGGGCAAACGTTCGGCCAATCGCGGAAACAGATCAAGCACGTTGGCCAGATTTTCTTGCTCGTGAGGTCGGGCCCGGGGAGTGAGCGCCCCGAGTTGCAGGTTTTCCCGAACAGTAAGGTCAACGAACACGCCGCGCCCTTCGGGTACCAATGCCAACCCCTTCTCGACCAAATGATGCGGCGGGACTGCCAGCAAATCTTCACCATCAAGCAAAACTTTAGCGCCCGGGAGCGGCTTGAGCATGCCACCTAAAGCCCGCAACATGGAAGATTTGCCCGCGCCATTGGCACCTAAAATGACGGCAAGCTCACCTGCTCCAACCTGGATGGCGGCATTGTCCAAAGCCAGGTGCTTGCCGTAGCGTACCGATAATTGACTCACTTCAAACATGCGGTGCTCCCAAATAAGCGGTAATCACTTCCTCTTGAGCCAGAACCTCTTCGGTCTTGCCCTCTGCCAATTTGGCACCGGCCAACATGACGACACAGCGATCACACAACGCACGCACCGCTTCCATGACATGCTCGACCAAAATGACCGTTAACCCTTGTGCACGTAAATTGCGAATCAGTTTGATGCCCTCTTGCAATTCAGTGGGGTTCAGCCCGGCCAGCCATTCGTCGAGCAATAGCAAACGCGGCTTGAGTGCAAGCGCACGCGCTAATTCCAGACGCTTTTGATCGATATAAGTAAGATCCACCGCCGGCGTATCGGCAAACTTGCTTAATCCCACTAATGCCAGCAATTCCAGTGCTTCGGTATGGGCCGCCGCACCGAACTTGTGATCTTTTCGATACGCCATGCCGGCCTGTACATTCTCGACGCAGGTCATCCCACCCAGTACCCGCACCAACTGGAAGGTACGCGCAACGCCCAGGCGGGCAATTTTATAAGCGGATAAGCCCATAAGCTCGTCGGACTCCAACCGAATGCTTCCGGAGTCGGCGTGCAATGCCCCTGATATGAGATTCATGGCCGTGGTCTTGCCGGAGCCGTTCGGCCCCAGCAAACCCATGACTTCGCCCTCGGCCACCTCGAAACTCAGGCCGTCAACCGCCCTCAGACCTCCGAACGATTTTCTGAGTTCTTCAACTTTCAGTAGCCTCATGTTTGCTCCTTACCCGCGTCGCGTTCGCGACCGCCGCGACGCCCGAAACGACTTTGCAGTACGCCGACAATCCCATTAGGCACCAGATACACAATAATCAGGAATACGACACCCAGGAACAAAGCGAAATGATTCGGGAAGTTGGCCGATAACACTTCAAACAAGGCCGTCAACGGAATAACGCCGGCCAAAGGCCCCAGTAAATGTCCAACGCCACCCAGCAAGGACATAATCAATACCTGGAATGATACGGTGGGGTTGAAGACAATAGCCGGGTCAATGTATGTCCAGCGCGGCGCCATAATGGCACCCACAAGCGTCATGAACGTGGCACTGATTACAAACAGGGATACTTTCGCCACGGTGGTGTTCATGCCCAGATGCCGCGCCACGTGTTCATCTTCGCCGATAACCCGCAAAGCCAACCCCAGCCTTGAGCGCCGTATCCACCAACCGGCAAAAAGCACCAGCGTGAGCAAGGCCAGCAATTGCCAATAAATATCCTCTTGGGTGATATCCAGAAAAATATAGCGTCCGATTGATTTGGTGATGTTGACCTCGTACCAGGTCACAATCTGACGAACCAACTCGGCCAGGCCGAAAGTGAAAATGACGAAATGAATACCCGACAAACGCAGTGTTGAGAGCCCCACAACTAACGCAAGCAAAATGCCGATAACCATGGCGACACCCAATACACCAAACCAGGGGAGTGTTTCCGAGAGCACGGCCACGGTATATGCGCCGATACCGAAAAACGCGGTGGTGGCCAATGAAATGTAACGCGTAGGACCGGAAAAGAGCGTCCAGGCGGTGGCCAACGCGGCATACTGCAAAACATTAATGCTGTAGGCCAGGAAATAACTGCTGTCTATGAGCAACGGCAAGGCCGCCACAATAATTAAGACAACGACAACCACGAGAAAGCCCGGAGAGAACATGGCGTTATTTTGATTCATTTGCCGGCCCTCCCGAAAATGCCTTGCGGGCGCAACAACAACACCAGCAGGAAAATAGTAAATGTCGCCGCCATGGTTAAGCCCGGATCAACAAAACGGGACACCAGCGTTTCAACGACCCCCAGCAACAAGCCGGCCAGAATACAACCCAGCAAATTTCCCACGCCGCCCATAATGACAATAACCAGCGCCTTCATGGTGAACGCCACGCCAATGTAGGTGCTGAACGGAAGAAACATACTTACCAAAACCCCGGCACCCACGACCAATGCGCCGCCCAGGGCGAAGGCAAATGCAGCCATGGCGCGAGGATTGATTCCCACCAAATGCGCAAACTGAGGCGCGTTGGCCATGGCGCGCAACGACGCACCCCAGCGCGACTTCACCAGCACAAAATAAACCGCCAGGCCAATGACAAGTGCCGCCCCCGCCGCCAACAAGCGATTGGCCGCAACCGCAGAACCCAACACATTAACCGGCACAGTTAAATAATCGTAGCTGTAATAATTACCGCCGAAAATAATAAGCAAAATGCCCTGGACGACAAACAAAATGCCGAACGTAGCCAAAATGCTATCAACTTCAAGTGCGTCGGCTGTGGGCGAGCGTCGCACCAACGGCGTCAGCAATAATTGGTAAATTACCCACTGCAGCGCAAAACCCAGCGGCACGGCAACGGCCAGCGCCATCAATGGGTGCACGCCCAGGCTGGTAACCAACCAATAAGAAAAAAATGCCGCAGCCACCATGAATTCGCCGTGCGAAAGATTCATGATGCGCGCAACCCCGTACTGCAGCGTCAGCCCCATGGCAATCAACGCATACAGCCCGCCCAGCGTCAGTGACGCCAGCAAAAGCTCAATGAACAACATGTTTTTCCCCTGAACTGGAGCAACATCGGAGCGCGGGAAACCGGGCTCCGATGTTGGCCGATCGGATTACTTCTTCCAGTCGGGTTTAGGAATGATAACGGGTTGCGCACCTTTCAGGTCTTTCGGCCCGACACCCTGGAAAACACCGTTTTGCCATTGACCGACGGTGAAGATACCAACCAACTGGTTATTAACAATTTTGATGTCACCCAGAATAGTCTCGAAACCGCCTTTCTTGAGTTCGGCCGAAATTTTTTCGCGATCAACTTCACCGACACGTTCAATTGCCTGCTGCAGCATTTGCAATGAAGCGTAACTGACCGGGCTGCCCCAATAGTCGGTGTCTTTACCCGTCATTTCTTTGTGGCGTGCACGATATTCCTGAATCGCCTTGGATGTGCCGTCGATACCGCCCAAGCTCATTTGGCCTTCAACACCTTGCGCGCCGTACTTACCAATGAAGAAGGGAAACTGGGTACCCACGCCGGTGTAGAAAATCTTGGGGTTCAAGCTAATGATACGCGCCTGATCGCTGATCAGGATCGTGTCGGGCGGATAGGAATAAGCAATAAAGGTATCGGCGCCCGAATCTTTAACCTGATTCAACAGCGTAGATAAATCAGACGTGCCGACAGGATAACTTTCATCCATTACCAGCTCGAAGCCTTTGGCTTGCGCAGCCTTGCGAGCCGCAGAGGCGGATTCAACACCGAAACCGTCGGCAACGCTGATCATGGCGATTTTGTTATTGATTTTGCCCTCTTTCAGCGCATCGGCCAATGTATCAAACAAACCATTCGCATACATCGACGCCGAGCCCAGCAAGAAATAATGATTGGGCCAACGCTTGGCGAACTGGTCGGCTTTATCAGTTAGGTTGGTCGTGCCCAGTTGCGGATAGCCGTGCTTGTCGAATAACGGCGCAACGGCCAGATTTGTTGCCGTACCCCAAGGCGGCAATAGCAGGTCCACCTCATCTTGTGTTATCAGGCGTTCCACCGCGCGCACCGCCTCTTCGGTGCTGGAACGGTCATCATATTCAACCACTGTAATGGGTACACGCTTGCCGTACTTGCTTAGCATGATACCGCCGGCTTTGTTAACCTCTTCGACCCACATTTCATAGTTGGGTCGCTGCGTCGTGGACGCACCCGGGGCATTAGGGCCGGTTTTTGCCAGGGCGTAACCGATTACGATTGACTCGGGCGCTTCGGCGGCCAGGGTGGGTGCCGCGGCACCCACCACCGACAGACTTAACGCCAGTGTCGCCAGCTTTGATGTCCATTTTTTAACGGTCATTTTTTGTCTCCGGAAAATAAGGGGTTTTTAAAGTGATGACACACCCGACAACACGCACCCCATACAAGTGGCCAGGTAATGACTATAACAATTTACACACTATGTATCAGATTACCTGATTGGTTGTTTTTAGTTGTTATTTCGTGCTTTGATCAGTTCAAGAACTTCTTGAACAATCGCATCGGCAAATGCTTCATCATTCAAATGGCAATCGAATGACTCAACCTTAACGGACGCCGGCATGGCTTCTTTCGCCGCGTTATAAAAAACCGGGCATAAAGAAGAATCATGCAGGTGTCCTTCCGGGCTGTCATGATGGGAGAAACCCTGTAAGGGTACTAACACCGACACCGGGCTTTTGCCTTCTTTTACGAGGCCGGCCAAATGCTGCGCCAACCGTGTTAGCTCTTCTTTCTCGGTACGAACCGCAGTAAGTGCTTTATTGTGAATGTGATAGCGTTTGCCCGGGAATTGACGCTCGGCCATTTCCGGGGGGCCGGACACCATGAAGTCGGCATTGCCCGGCGCGATCACCACTGGAATCCCCTTGGCCAACGCAGCCTTGGAACGATTGGGCCCGGCGCTACACAGGCCGTTATTCAGAAAATCATTATGCTCAACCACCGACGATTCGATTACTGCGATAACGTCGCGCTCGCTCACAATTTGGTCCAGAGCCTGCCCACCGGTGCCGAGGGTATGGAAAACCAATACTTCATAACCCTTATCTTCCAGCGATTTACGCACACGCACCGTACATCGATCAATCGTCCCCAATGTACCCATGGCGATGATGGGCTTGTCGGACGCCTTTTTCGGCTCGTAGTGCTTGGCCATGGCAGCCACCGCGATGGCTGCATTGCGATAAACATCGCCGGTAATGCTGTTAATGCCTGCAATATCACAAACAGGATTGAACATGGTGATGTCTTTCGCGCCCACGAATGGTTGCGTGAACCCCGATGCCATGGTCGACACAAGTACCTTGGGCAACCCATACGGCATGGCCTGCATAACGGTGCTTACCAATGAGCTCCCCATAGAGCCGCCAATACCGATAATGCCACTGAGCGGTGTTTTGGCGTGCAGCGCCAACGCCAGCTTGGCGGCGCCTTCCATCATGACAGCCTGACATTTGCCTTCGTGACCTAGGTCGCGGACATCCTGAATGGTTTTCCCTGCTGCGCCGGCCACTTCCTCGGGCGTAATTTCAGCTCCCGGCTTGACCGAACGCCGAATACTGGGATCCATATGAAGCACCTCGACACCTTGCGCCTCCAGATTGTCGCGCACGTATTTGGCTTCCACCGCTTTGGTGTCGAGCGTAGCGATTAATAAAACTTTTGGTTTTGTACTCATGTTGTCTCCTGAAAATATTATTTGATTCCGCGCCTATAGAGCCACGCTAAGACGGATTCAGTTTTTGGGCCAAACGAATAAAGAAATCGAGACTGTCCGGGTTCGCCATCGCGTCGGGATGCGCCACCTTGTGCGCGGGCGACCCTAACAGCAAACGCCGGACCGGCACCTCCATTTTCTTGCCGGTTAAAGTACGGGGTATGGCTTGAACCTGGTAAATCTCGTTGGGCACATGACGCGGCGATGCTTTGGTGCGAATTTGCGTTTTAATTTGCGTCTTTAAATCGTCATCGAGCACTTGCCCCTCGTCCAACACCACAAACAAAGGCATGAACGAATCGCGCCCCAAATACTCAAGATCCACCACCAGGCTATCGCGCACTTGCGACAGCGCTTCGACCACACGGTAAATCTCTGCGGTGCCCATGCGAATCCCGAAGCGATTAATTGTGGAGTCAGAGCGGCCATAAATAATGCTGGTTCCACGCGGCGTGAATTGAATCCAGTCGCCATGACGCCAGTACCCCGGGAACATATCGAAATAACTATCGTGGTAGCGCTCGTTACCCGGATCATTCCAGAAATAAATAGGCATTGAAGGCATGGGCCGGGTAATAACCAGTTCACCCACTTCATCGACCACGGCCTCGCCGCTCTCGTTGAAAGCGTAAGCAGCCACACCTAATTCGCGGCACTGAATCTCGCCTGAATACACCGGCAGGGTGGGCGCGCAGGCGACAAACCCCGACGCAATATCCGTGCCGCCGCTAATCGAAGCGAGCCAGAGGTCTGACTTGACGTTGTCGTACACCCATTGGAACGCATCAGTGGGTAACGGGGAGCCCGTGGCATTGATGGCACGCAAAGCATTGAAAGGCCCAACTTCCTTAGGCAACAGCCCTTCTTTCATGCAGTTAATTAAATAGGCCGCACCACACCCTAAAAGGGTGACGTCGTAATCGTTAACAAAACGCCATAACGCTTTCTGATCCGGCCATGCGGGGTTGCCGTCGTAAAGCACAACGGTGGCGCCCACCAACAAGCCACCCACCTGTAAATTCCATACAATCCAGCCGGTTCCGCCCAGGAATAACAAACGATCCCCCTCGCGCAAATCGTGCTGCAAAGCCATGGTTTTCATATGCGTTAAAACAATGCCGCCATGACTGTGCACGATAGCCTTGGGCAAACCGGTTGTACCCGACGAGTAAACCACCCAAAGCGGGTGCGAAAACGGTACACGCTCGTATACTAATTGCGCCGGTTCGGAAACCTGGCTTGCCCACGACAATTGATTTCGCCAAGGCAGCGGTTGATTCACCTCTGCGTTCGGGCCCGGCACATGAATGACATGTTGTACCGTTGGCAGCGCATCAAGCAACTCACTCACCTGCTCTACCCGGGAGTGAAATTTGCCGTTGTAACTGTAGCTGTCGGTGGCAAAAATAAGCTTGGGTTCAATTTGGCTAAAGCGATCGGTCACGACCCGCACACCCATATCGGGTGCGCAGCTTGACCACACTGCACCCAAACTGGCGCAGGCCATAAACGCCACCACCGTTTCAGGGCGATTGGGCAAATAAGAAACCACACGGTCGCCTTTACCGATGCCCAGTTTGCGCAAACCGGCGGCCAATGCACCGGCATCACGCTGCATATCGGCCCAGGAAACCTCATAAGGCTCTGACGTTTCATTACGCGCGATCAGCGCCGGACGTTGATCCGTTGCGTTGCGAAATATATGTTCTGCATAATTAAGGGTTGCGTTGGGAAACCATTTTGCATCCGGCATCGTCTGAGACGCCAGCACCGGCTGGTTCGATCCGCCGGCCTGAACATCGAAATATTCCCAGATTGACGTCCAGAACGACTCGAGATTATCGACCGACCATTGCCATAAATCGGCATACTCGCCGCGCGGCAGGCCGTAACGGCGCTCAAGCCACTGCTGATAATGCGCCAGCCGCGAGGCATTTATTTGCGACTGGCTCGGTGTCCACAAAGGTTGAGCCGACGTTGCTTTGTCTGCTGACTGCGTCATCGCATTAACTCCAATAACTGGTCGATACCCGACAACGAATAATGTGGCCGGCGGTTATCAGGCAAACGAGCGAAGTCGTTCGCTTTGTACAAGCCGGTATGAACACTGACCGAAATCGCCCCGTTCAAATGCGCCATTTCATTTTCCAGCGCCGGGTCGTCACCCACAATCGCCACATGTTCCGGCGCCACGCCCAGAATTTCGCGCGCGATGGCAAAAGCCTCGGCGGCCGGTTTGCCAACGACAATCGCCTCCTTGTCGGTCACACTGCTAATAGCGGCGGTTAAGGCGCCCGAAATACCCAAGGTACGGCCATCACGGCTGGCAATGTACGGCACGGTGGAAACCGTATAAAACCCCGCCCCCTGCCAAATCGCCCGACTGGCGGCGTCAAGGTCGGGCAAACCGAACTCGGGGTACCATCCGATAAAAACCGCATCGGCATCGTCTGCCCGCTCGGGCGCACACACCACTTCAAAACCCGCATCAGCCAACGGCTTCCAAACACCTTCCGCCCCCAGCACCAAAATTTTCTTATAGCCTTTGTTGCGAAAAACCGATACGGCAATGGCAGGAGGCGTTAAAGCACGTTCGGGGGCCACCTCAATTCCCGCGTTGCCCAGCGCCTGCGACAACTGCACCGGCGTTTTCAATGAACCATTGGTAAAAACAACATAGGGCAACCCACGCGAACGCAAGAGCTCAAGCAACTCAAGTGAACCAGGCAACGGCGCATAACCGTTCAAACCCCGATCAGCCAATGCCAGGGTGCCGTCCACATCGAAAATAAACCCGCGCATTGCGTTCAGATCGGGCGCCTTTACTTCAGTCATTAAACTTCTCCCGCAGCTTATTGGCCGCGTAACTCCATTAGAAACCCGTCACGTTCGATTCGGGCATGCTTGACATCGGGACGTTCTGAAAGCGCTTTAATCAGGTGCTCCACCGGCGCCACGCTGGGGTTGTAATCTTGTCGGCAAGGCCCGGCCGCCACCATGGCATCAACCTGCTCCGCCGGCATCACCGCACGCAACAAAAACTCTTCATCCGACAACTTAGGACTAAACTTTTTGCGCAATTCCGCCAGCGGCGGCATGGGCGACTGACCCACCAGCTCTTTAGCGCGCGGCAACTGCTCAATACGGTCCCTTACGTTCGGGTCGACATCGCCCGGCGGCGTACCAAAGCGCCCAACCACGTAACGAATGACTTCATCGGGCACATTGGCGTAGCGCTCGGGCGACAACACATTCATGACCGCCATGGTGCCTACAACCTGCGAAAATGGCGTCACCATAATGGGGTAACCCAGCTCGGCCCGCACACGCTCCACTTCTTCATACACCTCAGGCAGGCGATGCGCCTGACGCATCTCACGAAGCTGACGTTTCATGGTACCAATCATGCCACCCGGTAATTGATGAGCGAAATAACGTTCGTCGTACTCCTGCGGAATACCCATCGGCAGCCCTTCCGCCGTGGCCAGAGTCGTAAAGTACTCGCTTACCTTCGCCATGGCATCCAGATCGAGATCATGCGCAACACCACGGCTGTCCAGATTACTGATCACGTTTTCAACTGCGGGCTGACTACTACCGTTACCCAACGGTTGCGCTGCGGTATGTAAGGCATCGACACCCAATCCAGGCGCTTCGGGGTATGTGAACGGCGCCAGGCCAATCGTGCAATGGGAGTGCAACTCAAGCGGCTTGGAACCGACAGCCTCACGAAGGGCCGGCAATAAGGTACGCGCGCGGTCGGGCGTGAGCAAACCGCCCGGGTCTTTCAGGTAAACCCGGTTAATAAAAGGCTGTGCCGCCAATTCGCGCGCCATTTGTGCAAAAAAAGCATCGTCGTGAATCGGGCTCACGGTATACACCAACGCGCCGATCACTTCCGAGGCACCTGCCTTGGAAATGGCCTGACAATTATTAATAACGGCCTGCGTGGTATTCATGGGGTCCATGACCATGAAACGCTCAATACCATTATTCACGAGCAACTGATACGACAACGCCATCACTTCCGGATGAGCCGTTTCCCATGAAATAAACCGCATACCTGTGGAGAGAAAGGTGAGCGGTGTATTTTTTAAACGGGATTTCATTAAACGCAAACGCTCCCAAGGATCTTCCTTGTGGAAACGTACCGTCACCGCCATATGCGTGCTGGTACTGAAATCAATTGCGTAATAACCCACCTGATCAAGCACGGATGCAATTTGCAGCATCATGCCGGTGCGCAAACCCGTTGCGCCCCAAAGGCTTTGGTTGCCGTCTCGTAATGTCGTGTCAATAAACTGAATCTTTTTTTGCGTCATGTTTGTTCCCGTCGCGCTTCATTTTGCAAGCTGGGCTTTTCCGCCAAATAACGGCCCAAAAAGCCTGTATCGACTCCGCCCTGCGTAAATTCCGGTGTTTCCAATATAGCTTTATGCAGCGCAATATTGGTTTTCACGCCTTCCAATACCAACTCATCAAGCGCCATACGCAAGCGAAGACGAGCCTGTTCCCGGTCTTGCCCAACCGCAATCACTTTGGCCACCATGGAGTCATAAAAAGGTGGAATCATGGCACCGGCTTCAATGTGCGTATCAATACGCAAACCGTCGTGGGAAGGGAAATAGGCTTGTGTGACACGCCCGGGGGACGGCCTAAAATCGTGATCGCAATCTTCGGCATTAATTCGGCACTCAATGGCATGGCCGTGCACCTGAATGTCGTTTTGCGACCATGGCAATGGTTCACCCTGCGCAATACGGTACTGCGCCTCAATCAAATCAACACCCGTCACCTCTTCGGTCACCGGATGTTCAACCTGAATGCGTGCGTTCATCTCCAGAAAGTAAAACTGCTCGCGCGGTACATCAACCAAAAACTCAATTGTGCCCGCACCGCGATAACCGATATGGCGGGCAAACCTGACAGCCGCCTGGTGCAAACCTTTACGTAACGCATCCGACAGGTGCGGCGCGGGTGCCTCTTCAATCAGCTTTTGATATCGACGCTGCACTGAGCAGTCGCGATCGCCCAGGTGGAGGACATCTTTGCCGTCACCCAACACCTGTACCTCGACGTGGCGGCCTTGCGTCACGAAGCACTCAACATACACGCGCCCATCACCGAAAGCGGAAAGCGCCTCGGCGCTGGCCATATCAAACTGTTGAATCAATGACTCGCGCGTATCAGCGCGCTTCAGGCCACGACCACCTCCGCCGCCGACCGCCTTGATCAAGACGGGATAACCGATATCATCGGCAACAGCCAAGGCTTCATCAAGGGTTTCAACCGGCCCGCCCGGCGTAATGGGTACATTTGCCTCGCCGGCTATGCGTCGCGCCTCCAGCTTGTTGCCGACCTGTTCAATTTGTTCGGCGGTGGGGCCAATGAAAATCACATCGTGTTCTTCGCAGGCACGCGCGAATTCAGCACGTTCTGACAGAAAACCATAACCAGGGTGAATCGCTTGCGCACCCGTCGCTTGAGCGGCATGTACCAAGGTATCGATTTTCAAATAGCTTTCAGTGGCCCGACCTGGCCCCACGCACACCACCTTATCGGCCATGCGCGCCCCCCGGCTGTCGCGATCGGCGCTTGAAACCGCCAAGACCGTTTCAACGCCCAGGCGCTTAAGGCTGCGAATAATCCGCACTGCGATCTCACCCCGATTGGCCACAAGTACACGCGTAATCGGTGGAGTCTGAGTGCGATCAACCATTGTGATAGCCATAAACCCGCCTTAAGGACGCACGCGGAACAAAACCTGGTCGTACTCAACCAGTTCACCGTCTTGCGCCACCACCTCAACAACCTCGCCGGTTATATTGGCGGGAACTGAATTCATCAATTTCATGACCTCGATAATGCCCACCACCGTTTCCGGCTCGACCTTTGATCCTTCCGCAATAAACGGATCCGCCCCCGGTTTCGGCGCGCGATAAAACGTGCCCAGCATGGGGGCTTTAATCTCGAGCAATGCGGCCTGGCCCGATGACGACGCCCTATTTTCATCCGCACCCGAGGACGGCGCTGCTGTTTTTTCTGGATTTGGCGACTGAGGCGCTGAAACCGACGTGGCGGATGGCCCTTGCCGCATTGATGGCATTGCCGACGCACCCGAAGCATCCGACGCCGCGGTTGATGCACCGCTGTTGCGACGCAGATCCAACTTGATACCATCGGCTTCCAAATGCAGCTCGTCGAAATGTGACGCGTCAAGCAACTGGATAATGCGCTGCACGTCGTCGTGGGTAAAGCTCATGTCAATGCTCCAAAAACACCCTGTTTGTCTGATTCATGTGCCGGTTTAAACCAACCCTTTTGCAACCAGTTTTGCCTAAACCTTCACGACAGTGCTAGCATTGCCAAACAACTTTTCACCTGGTGAAATTTAGTGAAAGATTATCAAGTCAAGACGATCCGCGCCCTTGATCGCGGCCTGGAAGTACTGGAATACCTGCACAAATCGCGCAACGCCAGCCTGCACGATTTGTACTTGGCCACCGGTTTGCCCAAAGCCACCCTGACCCGGGTTATCGCAACACTGGAGCGTCGCGGACTGATTTGGCAAAGAGTGGCCGACGGCGCCTTCATGGCCAGCCACACCTACCAGCCCCGGCCGCCCCAAGTCAATGACGAAAACTATCTGGTTCAAGTGGCGTCACCCACCCTGGTACAACTGTGCCGTAAAGTCGACTGGCCATCCATTCTGGCTGTGCCGCGGCTGGATCATATGGCCGTGATTGAAACCAACAGCCCGCGCTCCTACTTCTCGCACATTCCATTGGGCCCAATCGGTTTTCGGGTGAATATGTTGCGCTCAGCCACCGGTCGCGCCTACCTGGCTTTCTGCAGTGAAACGGAAAGGCAATCGGTTTTGCAACGTTTGGCCGCCAGCAACGAGCCCGGCAACTATCTGGCGCGTCGCCCTGAACAAATTAAACAATTGCTGGAAGAGACACGCCAATTAGGCTACGGTTTGCGCACACCCGACTTCGGCGGCCATTACGACAAAACACGTCGCGAGTTCGACGACGGGCGAGACTCGGTTGCCGTGCCCATTTGGGCGGGCAAAGAAGTGGTGGCAATCGTAAACCTGACCTGGATTCACAAGATCGCAAAAAAGGAAGACATTATCAAAAAACTATTGCCCGAACTGCGGCAAGCCGCACAGACCATTTCCTGGAATTTAATGTCGCCGCTGCGTGAAAGCGCCTTAAATCCTTAACACGACCGTGCCGCGTTTGGAGCCGGATTCCACGAACTCATGTGCAGCAGCGGTTTGACGCAAACGAAAGGTTTTGGCCACGCGGTGTTGTAAACGCCCTTGCTCAAGCCACCCCGACAATTTTTCGATGCAGGCTGCACGATCGTCGGGCAGCAAGTCGTACACCAGGAAGCAGCGCAAATCGATTGAACGCCACAACAGGGTTTTCAAATCAACAGGCAAAACACCGGTCGTGTTGGAGCCATAACAAACATACACACCATGTGTTTTCAGCACATTTTCCGAAAGCAATGCAGCCGTTGAAGAGAAATCCATATCAATGACGGCATCAACACCCGCACCCTGCGTTAACTCAAGCACGCGCGACCCAACTGCGGTTTGCTTATAGTCGATAACCGAAAATGCGCCCGCCTGCTCGGCATCTTCACGACGCGCACCTGAGCCAGCCGTGCCAATAACACGCGCCCCTTCAAGCACAGCCATCTGCGTTGCGTAGTGACCCACCGCACTGCCCGCCCCGGTTACCAGAACCGTTTTACCTGCCAATGAACCGGCCAGCCGGATAGACTGCACCGCAGTTAACGCCGGAATACCAAGGCACGCACCCTGCTCGAAACTCATTGCGTCGGGCAGGGGCACAGCCTGAACTTCCGGCAAGACAACATATTCACAAGCTGTACCCCACGGGCGGCGCCACTGGGCATTCCATACCCATACACGCTGACCGACACGATGAGACCCAACACCCGGCCCCACGTAATCAATCGTTCCCGCGCCGTCACTATGGGGCACAATTTGTTCAAAATCCAAGGGTCGGCGCAAACGAAACTTCACATCCGACGGATTAATACCCGACGCATGCAACTTCACTCGCACTTCACCGATGCCTGGCTCGGGATCGGATAACTCACCATACTCGAGCACTTCACGCGCCGCACCGTTACGGACATACCAAACTGCTTTCATAACGACCTATTCCTTAACAAGCACTTCACAAAGCTACACCTGCTAACGTTGCCCTTCAACCCATTTTCACCAATTTCGCTAGAATCGGTTTCTGTTTCAACATACGACGTAACAAATGGAAAATGCAATGACAATGACACACGAACTGGGTCTGCATCTAAACGGCCTGGAACAACTGCAGATTATGCTGGATCAGGACCTACGCTGCCCAATCGCGAAAACACTGGATATTAAAATGGTTGAGGCCGAAGACGGCCGCGCGGTATTCGAGGCCACGCCCGATAAACATTTATATAACCCAAACTACTTCATACATGGCGGTTTTTCAGCCACCATGATGGATTTTGCCTGCGGCTATGCATCGATGAGCAAGATTCCAGCAGGCAAATCCGTTTCCACCATTGACTTGAAAGTTTCGTATCATCGGCCAATTAACAAGGATACGGGTTTGCTGCGGGCGGAAGGTATTGTTACAAGCAGTGGCAAACGCGTTATTTTTTCAGAAGCAAAACTCACTGATCAGGATGGGCGCCTTTATGTTTCCGCAACATCAAGCGTGCTTGTTTTTAATCTTGAGTAACAACGTAGAACTCACCGAAACGGATCATTACTCTTCACGCCGCGCTCGAACGGGCGCGACGAAAGTACAGAACCAAAAGCGCGACGCCCACAATCACTGCGGGAACCAGTGACCCGATATTCAACCACCACCAGCCTTGCGTCGTTACCAGCGCACCGGAACTGAACGACGACACGGCCATGACAAAAAACACCACAAAATTAATGGCCCCCTGTGCTTTGTCGCGCTCTTGCGGGGTATGCGCCTGGGTGGCCAAATTGGTGGAGCCGGTAAACAGGAAATTCCAGCCCACGCCCAACAAAAACAGAGAAATTAAATAATGCTCGTAGGTGTTACCCGACAGGGCAATGAAAATGCATGCCATGTTCAACACCAACCCTGCCAGCATGATCTGCAATGTACCGTAACGCTTTATGAGCGAACCGGTAATAAAGCCTGGGGCAAACATGCCGATAACGTGCCATTGCAACACCGTCGCGGTGTCTGAGAACGGAAAACCATCAACCTCCATTGCCAACGGGGTGGCCGCCATTAACAGGTTCATGATGCCATAGCCGATACCGGCGCCCAAAGCCGCCACAATGAAGACAGGTTGGCGGGCAATTTCCTTTAAATCACGACCACTCGATTTGGGCGCTTCCGTTCTTGCATCATCAGGAAAGCGGATGAAATGCATCACGGCCATGCCCAAAACGCCCAGCACCGCCAAAGCCAAATAAGCCCCCATAAACGGGTACGCCGCCACGTCTTTCGTGTGCTGCGCCAAAGCCGGCCCCACAATAGCGCCAATCAGCCCACCGGCCAGCACCCAGGAAATCGCTTTTTCACGTAGGCCGGCGTCAACAACTTCGGTTGCCGCAAAACGATATAGCTGTCCGTTAGCGCTGTAGTAGCCCGCAATCAGTGTGGCCAATACCAGTAACCAAAAACTTTCAATCCATACCGCGAATGCGCACAGCAAGGACGACAACACAGCAACGACCAAGCCCAACTGAAAAGATCTTTTACGACCATGGCGACTCTGGGTTCTGGCAACCAACGCCGTCGACAACGCGCCGCCAATGACGTAGCCCATGATGGGCAACGTCGCCATCCAGGGGACCGTCGCCAAATTCATCCCCACCAAGCCGTTAATACCGATAAAGGTCACGTTATTCGTAAAAAACAAGCCCTGGCAAACAATCAACAGCACGAGATTAGGGTTAAAAAGCCTGGGTTTTGCGGACATGAACAGCCTCCAACATGATCAGTGCGCTGATAATACACCCGATCACCTTTCCAGCAGCTGAAATCACCTTCCCACAAGCCGGCAAAAATTGACGCCAAGCCCTGCTATTATTGACCCAATTTGGTTCAATACGCGGTGGGAAATATCCAATGTCCATACAAAATCTACTTCAGCAAATGCTTTCCTCCGGGCAGCAGGCCGGGCAATCCGCCGGCACTCAATTGAACGACCTGGGCCGCAAAACCGGGCTAGGCGGATTTGGCGGCGGTGCGTTAACCGGCGGCGCACTGGGGCTTCTGCTAGGCAACAAAAAATTCAGAAAAATGGGCGGTAAAGTCGCCACCTACGGCGCAGCGGCGGCGTTGGGCGCGGTCGCTCTCAAGGCTTATCAAGACTGGCAAACGCAACGCTCAACCAACAACGCGTCCGCGTCAGCGCAACCCACGCCAATGGCCGGTGCTCAAGCTGCTCAAACTTCAAGTGCCGCACTCGGCTGGTCGGAAAAAGACACTGAAACACATAGCCAGGCAGTACTGGCCGCCATGATCGGCGCAGCCAAAGCCGATGGCCATATCGGTGATTCAGAACGCACACTCTTGGAAGCAGAGGTCACCCGGTTGGGCAGCGCGCAAGATCAAGCCTGGTTTCATTCTGAGCTGCAAAAACCGGCCGACCCGGCAGCCGTTGCCCGGCAGGCGGCAACGCCCGAAATGGCCGCTGAAATGTACCTGGCCAGCTTGCTGGTTATTGATGACCAAAGCTTTATGGAGCGCGCCTATCTGGATGAACTGGCGAGACAATTAAAGCTGGAGCCGGGTCTGAAAAACAACCTGGAAGGCCAGGTAAAAAACCTGGCTTAGAAATCGAAACGAAGACCCACCAAAAAGACGCGTCCACCCTGGCTGGCCGAGGTTAAATCAGCCAGGCCCCCGCGCTTTTCGACAATAGAAGCGGTTGACCCTTCACGATAAAACTCGGCAAAGAATTTCAGGTTTTTATCGTATTGATAGTCGACACCCAAATGCACAATGTTGTCGCCGTAGTTCTGCACTTTGGCAAACATCGCTTTGAATGTATACGGGCCCGTGTTGTAACTGGCAAACAAATTAACCGCTTTATTGCCATCACGCGAGAAAGCACCGGGCGTATGATTATTTGTGTCGAATATCTCGTACTTGGCGGCAAAATACCACGGGCCGGCCTGGTGGCTGGCTGAAACACCATACACTCGGTCCTTCCCCAGCCCGGTATCACCACGATCGTCAAACCCAACCGCCAAACGCGTGTCGCCCAAAACATACGATAAAGCCGCCTGCATGCGGCGGTCATCGATACGCGAAGTTGAGCGACGATTACCCGCAGCCGACGTGTAGCTGCCCGAAAGGGTGAAACCGTAAACGGCCGGACTGTAGTACGAAATCGTGTCTGGAATCCGAAACGCGGTGTACGTGGCAAAACCGCTGTAGTAACTGCTGAACTGATCAACCGGAGCGGCAACGGCGTTGTAATAAGGCATCCATTGCTGGCCGGCAATTAAAGTACCCGCCGTTGTGCGCACGCCGATTTGGGCAATACGGATACGCTGGCGATGATCGCGCCCCGCCCCGCCCTGATCATAGGGGTCGCTGATACGGAAATTGGCAGTGTCGAACGGCAACTCAAACTGGCCGAACACAGCGGTATCTTCATTAAAACGGTACTCGCCTTTCAAGCCGACACGCGTGTAGGCGTCGCGCAACCCCACATAGGAACCCCATGGCCCACTATTTCCGGGATGCACAGACTCCAACTGCATGCGCAATGAACCGTACAGCTCAACGGAATGCTGTGACCCTTCCGTCAGAACCACCGCCGAAACAGAAGGCGCAACCAGAAACGCTGCACTTAACGAAAGCATCCACTTTACGGGTTTCATTATCTTCATGCTGTTCATACTTGTTTCCTGTTTGCCCACTGCCATGCATTAAGGCGATGGCGGCGTAGAAGCCGCTTGCCCATCTTCACGATCAGCCAAATACCGCAACTTGCGACGCAATTCACGCTCGCGGCGGCGCTCCTCGCGATAATCCTGTTTCACCCCCCTCCAGAGCGCGACCACCATCAGCACAATAACTAACGTAAACGGAAGCGCAAATACAATCGTGGCCGTTTGTACCGCCTGAATGCCGCCGGCCAATAACAAACTAATTGCAATACCCGCCACCAGAACACCCCAAATAATTTTTACACGGGCGTGTGGATTAGGTTCGCCCCCAGTGCTCATCATGCCTAATACCAGTGTGGCGGAATCGCCCGAGGTCACGAAAAACACCAGTACCAGAACGGTAGCGACAATGGACATTAACGTACCTAACGGCATGGCATCGAACATCACAAACAACGCCGTGGACACGTCGGCCTTGACCGCATCGGCCAACGGTACGGCATCCCAGATTTGCATGTGCAGCGCCGTACCGCCGAAAACTGAAAACCACAGAAAACCCGCCAATGTGGGCGCCAAAACCGTACCAAGCACAAATTCACGAATCGTCCGACCCCGCGAAACCCGCGCAATAAACAAACCAACAAACGGCGACCAGGCTATCCACCAGGCCCAGTAAAAGATGGTCCAGCCACCGATCCAGCTATCGTCCATGAACGGGGTCGTTCGTAAACTCATGCGCACAAACTCGCTGGCGTAACTGCCCAGGGTGGTCGTAAAGGTATCGATTAACGAAACGGTTGGCCCAAGCAGAAAAACCGTGACCATTAAAAGAAAAGCCAGAATCAAATTAATGTTGGACAACCATTTAATGCCGCGTGTCACCCCTGTAACGGCAGAGGTTAAAAACAAAATGGTTGTGACCACAATAATCAAAACCTGGGACGTTACGCTAATGGGTACGCCCAACACATAGTGCAGCCCACTATTAATTTGCAGCGCCCCAATACCCAGCGAGGCCGCTACCCCAAAAGCCGTTGCAATAATGGCCAGCACATTCACCGCCAAACCCAAGTGAGGTGCCCACGACCATGGCAAAGAACTGGTGGCCACACTGACCAGCGCTGGTTTATCGCGGCGGAAACAAAAAAAGGCAATGGCCAATGCCACCACGCTATATACAGCCCAGGGGTGCAGCCCCCAATGGAAAAAGCTGTAACGCATCGCCGCCGATGCAGCCGCCGGCGTTTCGGCTATAAACCCAGGAGGCGGCGAGCCATAATGGGAAATGGGTTCCGCCACCCCCCAAAAGACAAGACCGATGCCCATTCCCGCCGCGAACAACATGGCGAACCAGCTATGAAGAGAAAACTCCGGATCTTCGTCTTCGGCCCCCAGTTTTAAATCGCCGTAACGACTGAACGCCAACAAACCGGCTACGACCACCAGCCCCAAAACAATCCACAAATAAAGCCAGCCAAACGTAACCGTTATAAAACCAAGAAGCTCGTCGAAAATGCTCCCGAGGGATTGCGGCGCAATGATCCCCCACATGACGATCAGCAGGATGACGCCGGCCGAAATAATAAGCTGCATGCGTGTTCTCCTTTTGTTATATGCCGGACATTGTAAACAGGCCTCACTTGGATTGACGATTTATGACAGATGAATTAAAATAAGAATGGTTCTCAGTTGTATTAGTAAACTGAACTCCCCCTTTCAACATAGGTTTTCCATGACAACTGCCGCGTCGCTTAAAACCTGGTATTGGCTGCATAAGTGGTCCAGCCTCGTCTGTACCATTTTCCTGCTCCTCATCTGCCTGACTGGGCTACCGCTGATATTTCATGAGGAAATTGAACATGCTTTCGAAGACGGCAAGCCTCACACCGTCGTTCCCGAAGGCACCCCCCGCGCCGCCATGGATGCCATTCACGCCAATGCCAAGGCACTGTACCCCGGCGAAGCACTGCAATATACCTACGTTGATGATCACGAACCCGTAGTCTGGGTCGGCATGGCCGACCCCGCAACGGCCTCCGACGCGAAAAGCCATCATTACATGCGTTTCGACGCCCATACCGCGGAACTGCTCTACGACGGGCCCAGCGTATTTGAAGAGCAATTCACATTCATGGGCGTCATGTACGCCCTGCACGTCGACTTGTTTGCGGGTCTGCCGGGTCAACTTTTCCTGGGTTTCATGGGGCTGTTGTTTGTACTTGCCACCGTATCGGGCGTTGTGCTTTACGGCCGCTTCATGAAGAAACTCGAGTTTGGTTCCGTTCGCGCCGATCGGTCACGCCGAATCAAATGGCTCGATCTGCACAACCTTTTGGGTATTGTCACCGTCGTCTGGGTGACGGTTGTGGGGGTAACGGGCGTAATCAATGAGCTGGCTACGCCCATGTTCCGCTATTGGCAGTCCACAGAAGTCGCCGCACTAATAGCGCCCTACCAGAACAAAACGCCCCCGGCGGAATATGTATCAGCCGACGCCGCCATGGCGGCGGCCACCCAGGCTTTGCCCGATAGCGAAGCAACCAGTTTTAGCCATCCCGGCAATATGTTCGCCACGCCGCATCATTACGTATTCTGGATGAAAGGATCAACACCCCTTACATCCCATTTATTCACACCCGTATTAGTCGACGCGACAACGGCTGAAGTAACCGCCATTGCTGAACCCCCTTGGTATCTGGTCATGCTGGAGCTATCCCGCCCCTTGCACTTTGGCGATTACGGCGGGCTACCACTCAAAATCATCTGGACTTTACTCGACCTGATCACCATTGTGGTGCTGGTAAGCGGCTTGTACTTGTGGGTTGCACGACGCAAAACCAATGATGCCCGCATCAGACAAATTGCCGATACGCTTACCCCCGCCTATTCAGCAACGAGGTCATGATGTCATCCCAGCCCCTCTCCTCCACACAACCGCGCCCTCGTGTCCATGTCTGGCGCACCCCTGTTTTGTTGGGAATTCTTACCTGTTTCGGCCTGCTTTCCGCACTATTGGGAAGCGGCATCTGGAATGTGTTTAGCTGGATCGCAATGGCGATACCTCTGCTGGTTGGCGCAGGTTTCTGGATTTTCCCCAGAAACAAAACCCGAACCATCCAGCACCGACGCCAATAAAACTGCATCCGGGCTCGCTCACAAAAACAGTCACATACAACTCAGGGAGTTTTCCATGTCCTCTTCGCACTACTGCGCAGATAAGGCCTCTGTGTGCCGCCTTTCCGCCTTTACACTCGCGCTGCTCAGCCTCGGCTCAACCGCCTGGGCCCAAACAACCAACAACGCCGTCACCCAAACACGTACGCTGACACCCATTGTTGTTCAAGGCCAGGATGCTCAATCACCCTTGGGCCCGGTCGACGGCTATATTGCCACCCGTTCAATCAGCGCAACCAAAACAGACACACCTCTTATTGAAACGCCGCAATCGGTCACCGTTGTCACACAAGAGCAAATTGAAGACACGGGTGCACAAAGCCTTCAAGACGCGCTGAACTATGCGGCCGGGGTACGCACCGAAGCATACGGCGTCGACTCACGCTCCGACAATTTCCGTATTCGCGGCGCCTCGCCCTCCATTTATCTGGACGGCCTGCGCACCAACTATAACTACTACACCAGTACAACCCGCACAGAACCCTACACGCTCGAACGCGTCGAGGTCTTGCGGGGCCCGTCATCCATGCTGTATGGCCAGGGCAGCACAGCCGGCGTCATTAATATGGTTAGCAAACGGCCACAGGAAGAGGCACATCACGAAATTGGCATTTCCTATGGTTCGCATAACCGCCGTCAAATACAGGCAGACCTAACCGGTGCAATCGATGAAGACGGAAAGTGGCTGTATCGTCTGGTTGCACTCAAGCGCAAGTCCAACACGCAAGTCGATTACGTGCGGGACGACCGTTGGGTACTGGCACCGTCATTAACCTGGCGGCCCAGCGCCTCAACCTCGCTCACCCTGCTGGCGCTATTACAGGAAGATAAATCAGGCTCAACCTCCCAGTTCTTCCCTTGGGAAGGGGTGGCTACCTACAATCCAAACGGCCAACTACCCACCAACCGCTTCATTGGTGACCCCGACTGGGATCGCTATAACTCGAAGCGCCGTGCCATTGGCTGGGAGTTCGAACACAAGTTCAACGATAACTGGACTGTTCGTCAAAACACCCGCTTCTCGAAGAATGAAGTGGATTACCGCTCGCTCTATGGCGACAGCTTCACACTGCCCGGCGGCTGGGCCGGCGACCCGATCAACAAACGCATGCTGGGGCGCATTGCCTATGGCTCCATCAAGAATGTGTTCATGGCCTCGGCCGACCAGCACCTGGAAGGCAAGTTTGACACCGGCGCGCTGAAACACCACGTTTTACTAGGCTTTGACGCCACCTACGGTCGTGAAGAAGAGCGCTCAGCTTATGATGCGCCGAACTACAACGGTGGCACCGTACCGCTGATCGACGCCTATAATCCGGTTTATCCCGCCTACACCCCACCCTCGTTCTCTGAGCTTCCCACCATTCGCCAACGCGATATCGGTTTCTACGTGCAAGATCAGATGCGCTATCAGAACTGGATTTTCGTAGCGGGCCTGCGTTACGACCGCTCCACTAACGCGCCCGATGGCGGGCAGGATCAAACATCCACCGCGTGGACCAATCGCTTCGGCATCATGTACGCCTTCGAAAATGGCGTTTCGCCCTATGTCAGTTACAGCGAATCATTCACTCCGGTGTTAGGCCGCACCTCGGCCGGCTCTCCCTATGTACCGTTGCGTGGCAAACAAATTGAAGCCGGCTTGAAATACGAGTCGTTCGACGGCAACATTCTTGTCAACACGGCGGTCTACAACCTGAAAGAAGAAAATCGCCTGGTCAGTGACCCGGCCAACCCGACTCAAAACATTCAAGCCGGCAAAACAACCAACCGTGGTTTTGAAATTGAAGTGAAAGCGAAAGTGACCCGCAAGCTTAATGTGCTGGCCAACTACAACTACACCGATGTCGACGAACAACTGGAAGCATTGCCGCGCCATCAGGCGGCCTTGTGGGGCAAATACCAAATTACCGGTGAAGAGCAAAATGGGCTTTCCGCCGGTGCCGGGGTACGTTGGTTCGGCGCCTTCACCGACGGCAACGCACCCCGCACGCCCAGCGTAACCCTGGTCGATGCCATGATCGCCTACGAAACACCCGATTGGCGCCTGGCACTGAATGCCAACAATATTTTCGACAAGGTTTACGTCAGTACATGCCTGTCGCGCGGTGACTGCTGGTATGGCGCGCGCCGCAGTATTGTTGCCTCAGCCACCTATAAGTTTTAAGCTGACCTTTCGCCGATGGGTGGGAAGCTGCCTTCCCACCCTTGCAGCGCCGCCTTCAGCGGCGTTTTGTATTTCAACATATCGGGTTTGTTATGCGCACACGTTTCCATTCCTGGCTATTTGGTTTAATACTCGCAATGAGCAGCTTGTTTCCCACCTACGCTATCGCCAACGCATTACCTGCCGGTTTCACTTATCTGGAAGTAGCCATTCCAGAGATCAAGATCAACTTGATGTACACCGGCAGCGATAACTTTCTGGGGCGCCCGGTTAACGGATATGAGGACGCGCGCGCCGTCCTCACCAAATCGGCTGCACAAGCGTTAAAGCAAGCACAAGATAGCCTGAAACCTTTTGGGCTCGGTTTATTGGTTTACGATGCCTATCGCCCCCAACGCGCAGTCGACGATTTCATTGCCTGGTCTCGCACCGATGACAATAAAATGCGCGAAAATTATTACCCCGATGTTTCCAAGCCCGACCTATTCAAAGAAGGCTATATTGCCGCTAAATCAGGACACAGCCGCGGCAGCACGGTCGACCTGACCCTATGCGACCTGAACACCGGAACGCCACTGGACATGGGCACACGCATAGACTTTCTTGGCAAGGAATCCTGGCCCGACTATGCCGGCATAACAGCCCAACAACGCGCGAACCGGTTGTTGTTAAGAAGAATCATGATGGAGCACGGTTTCATGCCGCTGCAACAGGAGTGGTGGCATTTCACCCTGGAAAACGAACCTTTCCCAGAAACTTATTTTGATTTTGTGGCCCGATAAGAACCAACGTACTCAAGCCATACACACCCGATTACGGCCGGCTTCTTTAGCCTCATACAAAGCGTTATCGGCTTCGCGCAGCAGATAGCTGTAATCGGGATGGCCCGAATACACTGCACACCCGATACTCACGGTTAACTTCAACGCATCAGTTTGAGGCAACTCAAACTGATGCGTCTCTACGGCTACGCGAAGGGCCTCACTGAGCTCCAACGCCTGGTGCCGCCCCACATCAACCAAAAGCACCAGAAACTCTTCACCCCCCATTCTGAACAGAAAGTCTCCGCCGCGACATTGTTTCTGCAAAAGGGCGGCCACCTGCTGCACAACCACATCACCCGCTTCATGACCATAACGGTCATTAATACGTTTAAAGTAGTCAATATCAACCGACACAACAGCAAATTCCCGCCCTTGATTGCGACACAGGTCGATCTCGCGAGACAACACCGTTGGCAGAAATTTTCGGTTTAACAAATGAGTGAGAACATCTTTACCCGACTCAAGCTCCAGGCTCTTTTCAAACAAGCTTGACAGCTGCAGCAACAAATTCTGTGCATGTGTTTTAAGCACACGCAATTGCTCAGCCCGCAACGACAGATCATGTGCGCTACGTTCAATGCGCTGCAAACAAACAGTATCAACCTCTTCAATAACCTGCTCTATTACTGCACACTCGGTCACGCCCTGAAAGGCGTGCGACCCTTTGTGCCTGAACCACAGGCCAAACTCCGATTCCCGAATTCGCGGCAAGCGGGTGTCGGTTAGGCCGCCCAACGCCGCCTGAAACATCGCCTCACTTTCCCAGTTCAATAGCGCGGCCTTTTGTTTCTCTTTCTCGGTCGACAAATTTTCAGTAATTGAAAACAAACGATATGCTTCGCAGGACTTGGCCTGACGTTCAACATTCAAGGTATACGCTTCGCTCATCACCTCCATGGCCAGATCAACACGGGAACAAAACAACCGTATCGAAAAATGTCGCTGTTGTTGCGCGATATCGACGGCGTTATCCACCAACGCAGCGTAGCGACTTTTAAGGCAACGCGCGCCTTTCAACACAACCGATACCGGAATATCGAGACGCGCATGAATCGCGCCAATCTTACGTTGATGTGTGTATAAAGCATGAATTTCGGCAGGCGTTTTGGCTGCATTCAAATCAATCAGCCATTGCATCATTGAGCGATGCAAACGTTGTTTGACTTTATCGTGAGTCAGAAACTGGCCCGCCTCAACATCATCGAGCATAGTTTGATAAAAGTGATCGGCCAATAATGACGCGTGGTGCGCCACCTGTTCAGCCGTCACGTACTCAACGACAGGCTCAACCCCTTCATGAAGCGCCTCCCATTCGCGCTCGAAACGATTGTCAACCAGGCCATCCATATGCTCAAAAACTCACTCGAAGAACCACCAAATTTTCAGACGCTAAGTTTAATGATGAAAGCCGCCCGCCTCACCCGCACTCATCGGTACGTCAACTGGGTGCTTCTCGAAATACTCAAGACTGCGTTTCATATCATCGACCAAAAGACTAACCAAATCACGGCTGACCCCGTGCCGCACCAGCACCCGCTGTATCACCAAATCGGTTCTGTTCGCCGGCATGGAATACGCCGGCACCTGCCAGCCGCGACTGCGCAGCCGATCGGCGAAGTCGTACAAGGTATAACCACGCGACTGCGCATCGTCTTTCAGTGTCCAGCACACAGCCGGCAAGCCGCGCTTCATGTCGCCGTCGAACAGCACTTTGAAAGGCCCCAGCTTGTCGATTTCCTGCGCCAGATACTGCGCGGCTTCATAACACGCCGTTTGAATCTTGCGGTATCCCTCGACACCAAGACGCAAGAAGTTGTAATACTGCGCCACGATTTGCCCGCCGGGGCGTGAAAAATTCAGCGCAAAAGTAGGCATATTGCCGCCCAGGTAGTTAACGTCGAAAATCAACTCCCGAGGTAAGCTTTCTGCATCACGCCATACGATCCAGCCCACTCCCAGTGGCGACAGACCGAACTTATGGCCCGAAGCATTAATGGAGTGCACGCGGGGCAAACGGAAATCCCATTTCAGCTCGGGCGCGCAAAAAGGCGCCAGAAAACCACCGCTGGCCCCATCAACGTGCATGGGAATATCGAGCCCGGTTTGCGCCTGCAATTGATCCAGCGCCTGGCTAATGGCTTCAACCGGCTCGTAATCGCAGGTAAATGTGACGCCCAGCGTAGGCACGACCCCAATCGTGTTTTCATCAACGCGCTTTATCACCTCTTCCGGAGACAAAATCAAACGGTCTCCCTCCAACGGCACTTCCCGAAGCTCAACATCGAAATAACGTGCAAACTTATGCCAGCATATTTGCACTGGACCACAAATAAGGTTCGGCTTGTCGGTTGGCTTTCCTTGCGCCTGCATTTTCTTGCGCCATTGCCATTTCAACGCGAGCCCTCCCAGCATTGCCGCTTCAGACGAACCGGTTGTGGAGCAACCCAACGTATTCTCCGCCGCAGGGGAATGCCATAAATCAGCCAGCATGTGCACACAGCGGGCCTCTATTTCGGCCGTTTGCGGGTACTCATCCTTGTCGATCATGTTTTTATCGATGCATTCGTCCATAAGACGATGCACCTCGTCTTCAACCCAGGTTTGGCAGAATGTCGCCAGGTTCTGGCGTGAATTCCCGTCGAGCATCAGTTCATCGTGAACCACTTGATACACATGCCGGGGATCCTGCTCTATTTTCGGGAAACGATACTTGGGCATACTCACCGACAAGTCGGTTGAAGCATAAACATCGTCGAGCAAACGGTCGCGAATTTTGTTCCGGGGATGAAGAGGCATGGCTTAACCTGAATTATGTTGTACGGGGAAAGGATCAGTGTCAAAATCAAACACGGGGATAACCACATGTTAACGGAAAGCGCTCCCTTTCTACAGCAAGGATTCCATGGCCGTTAAACCGCCTGTTCATGTCAGCCGCATTTCCAAATGGGTGTGTGGTTTTAGCTTGGCGCTCCTGCTTCCATTAACAAGCACGCAAGCGCAATCAGTACGCGTGGGCGTCTACCACAACCCACCCAAAATATTTATCTCTCCCGACGGACGCATTACCGGCATTTTCGGCGATCTCATTAACGCCATTGCCGACAAGCAAGGTTGGGATATTGAAGTGGTTCCCTGTAGTTGGGAGGCGTGTCTGCAATTAACCCAGCAAGGCAAAATTGACCTGATGCCCGACGTGGCACTTTCAGAGTTGCGCGACACTCAGCTTGATTTTCACCAGACTCCGGCTTTGTACAGCTGGTCTCAGGTGTACCAGAATCCAACCCAAAACATACAATCTTTGCGTGACTTCGAAGGCAAGCGTATTGTGGTGCTTGCGCAATCCATTCAACAGTCGTATCTTGAATCGGCGCTTGCGGGGTTCGGGGTGAACGCAAAAATCATACTTGTTGATCGCTACGAAGAAGGGTTCAAGCTTGTAGAACAAGGGCAAGCCGATGCCGTGGTGTCGAACCACCATTTCGGCAACTACACCGCCAACACGTTTAACGTTGACGAAACGCCCATTATTTTTCTTCCAAGCGCGCTTTACTTCACAACGGCAGAAGGTCAGAATCCCGCTTTGCTGGCAACAGTCGACCAGCAACTTCAAGCCTGGCAGGCGGACACGCAATCGTTCTATTACGACACGTTGAAAAAATGGGGTGGCGAGCCGATCATTTCAGAAGTGCCGCGATATGTCTGGTGGACACTTGCTGCAAGCCTGGTACTGCTTGGATTAACGTTATTTGCCGCGTCACGACTTCGCCGGGAAGTGAAGCAACGTAAGCGGCGTTTGGCCGAAAGCGAGTCACTACGCAACACCATCCTGGATGCCGTCGACGCCTGCATCTACATCAAAGACCTGCAATTTCGTTATTTATATGTAAACCAGGCGGCCTCAAAACTATTCAATCGTCCCGCCGCCGATATCGTCGGCAAGAAAGACGAAGACCTTTTCGACCGGGAAACGGTAAAACATCTTAACGAGATTGACCACCAGGTAATTGAAAAAGGTGAGCGCTTTGCCGGAGAAGAGGTCGACACAACGCGCAACAACAACCTGACCACTTATTTTTATTCGGTCAAGATCCCGTTGCGCGACGCCGGAAACAGAATCGTCGGGCTATGCGGAATATCAACCGACATTTCCGAGCAGCGCCATTTTCGTGACACCATTGAAAAGCTTTCCAAATATGACGCCTTAACCGCATTACCCAACCGCAGCCATTTCTTCGAACAGCTTGAGAAACGCTTGCAAAACAACGCAATGCGTTTGATGAATGCCGCGCTTATCATTATTAATATTGATGACTTTCGTTCGCTGAACGACACGCAGGGTCATCGGGTTGGGGATTTACTGCTGATCGCTGTGACCAACACCATTACCAGTTTATGTCGGCCCAATGATCTTGCCGGGCGCCTTGTAGGCGACTCCTTCGTTATTTATGTCGACGAACTACCCACTTTATACGCTCAGGCAAATAGCCATGTGCTTGACTTTGCCGACACTGTGCGCAAACAACTTAGCCGGCCTTTTATGCTCGAGCAGCTCGAATTCCAGGGAAGTGTCTGTATCGGCGCCACCATATTCAACGCCCACACCACCCGTGCGGAAGAGGCATTGAAACAAGCCGAACTGGCGCTATACCAGGCAAAATCTGTGGGGCGCGGCACCATTCGCGTTTTTGAACCTGAAATGGAGGCCCTTGCCACTGCGCGCTCGGAAATGGAACGCGGCCTGCGTCAGGCTATTGAACGAAACGAGTTCGTTCTTTACTACCAGCCCCAAATAGACCGTACCGACGGCATTGTCGGCGTTGAAGCACTGGTGCGGTGGCAGCACCCGCAACAAGGTTTAACATCTCCAGCCAGTTTTATTCCGCTGGCCGAACTCACCGGGCTGATTGTGCCGCTTGGGAAAAAAGTGTTGCACATGGCATGTCGCCAATTGGCGCTTTGGCAAGTGTGCCCTGCGACACAACACTTAACCATTGCGGTAAATGTCAGTGCGAAAGAATTCTTCGACGACGGATTCGTTGATTATGTATCACATACCTTGAACGAAACCGGCGCCCCCCCGGAAAAACTGGAACTGGAACTGACCGAAAGCCAACTCATGCAAGACGTTGATGCGGCCATTAAAAAAATGCAGGCCTTGAAACAAAAAGGCATACGACTGGCACTGGACGACTTCGGCACCGGCTATTCCTCGTTAAGCCAAATTCAACAACTGCCGGTCGACCAATTAAAAATTGACGCTGTTTTTGTACGTGACCTGGTTTTCAATCGCAACGACATAGCCATTGTTCAAACCATTATTAACCTGGGCAAGGCGTTAAATCTGGATGTTATCGCCGAAGGCGTTGAAACCCAGGCGCAGCGAGACGTACTGGCCCAGCTGGGCTGCCATAAATACCAAGGCTTCTTCTACGGCAAACCTGAGCCCGCACAAACCCTCACAGAAAACCTTATGGTGACCTAAGCCAAGACGACCGCGGTGTTGTCATGCGCCCCATCACAAATGCCAGATTCGCGGCCGCCGCCATTGCCGCATTATAGGCATCCGCTCGCGCCTGGCGTGCTTCCAGCAAATCGGTCGTTGCCTCGGTCACCGTAGTCAATGTTCCCACACCACTGCGATACGCATCAAACGACGCGTCGTAAGTGGTTTGCGCAGTGGACACCAGTTCCGTTGCAGCCTCAAAGCTTTGCAATGCGGATCGCAACACCGTTTCCGCAGCAACCATTTCCCGCAAAGCATCACGACGCTGTGTTCGCAACGCTTGCTGTGCCTCGTCCACCTCAATTTCGGCGTCGCGCAAACGAGCCTGTCGCAAACCGCCATCGAAAATCGGCATTGTGACACCCAGCAAAACCCCGCTTGACGTGGCTGTTTGACTTAATCCAGGCAAACCCCGCACATCGAAACTGATGCGGCTGTTGGCGGCAACCGCGCCTAAATACACCTTGGGCAAGAATTCGGCCTCGGCCGCTTTCACATTCGCTTTAGCCGCCTTTACCGCCGCATAGGCCGCCACTAAATCAGGGCGTTGCGCCAACGCCTGTTGCATACGCTCCGAAGTGATCGGGTCGGTTGCAACGGGCAACGCGCGTGTTTGAACCGGCGCAATATTAAGTTGGGTTGTCGGCGGCACGCCCAACGCGCTCATCAGTCCCAGATACGCATTACGCTCCAAACCCTCGTTATCGACCAAATTCAGTTTGGCTTGCGCCACCGCCTGTCGAACCAAAGAGAGCTCAATGGATGTCGCCACACCAGCGTCCAGCTTGTCACGTACAGCACGCTCAACTTTACGTTGATTAGCCAGCGCTTCACGCGCGAGTTTTGTCCGCATGCGCGCCGTGTTGTATTGGTAAAACTGATCGGTAACGTCGCGAATCACCTTTTGATGCGCTGCATTGAACAACACATTCGCTGCGAACGATAGTTGGGACGCCCCTTCCAGCAACGCTTCACGCTGGCCAAAATCGAATAATAGCCAGCCTAAAGCCACTGCCGGTACAGTTCCACTGATATCGGTATCGAGGTTTCGATAGCCACCTACCTGCAAGGGCAAGGGCTGGCTGGTACGCTGATAGCCGCCAATGACATTGGCCGACAACATGGGTAAGAACGTGGCTTCCACCATGCCGGTGGCTAAGGCCGCCTGCCGCGCCCGATTCCAAGCCTGACGGGTTTGGGGATTCTCACGCTGGGCGATATCAATGAGCTCGGGTAATTGTAAAGGTCTCGACGTATCAAGATCCGGGCCGGAATCCACTTGCGCCAAAGCCGGCACCGAAGGAATTGAAAAACCGGAAAGGTCAGGAGGGCTAATATCCAAACCCGCCGACGCCTGGCTTTCAGTTGGCCGCCAAGGCTCGTGAGCCGACGCGGGCGCACGATTAATTGCATTGCTTGCACACGACGACAAGGCAACACATGCCAGAAGGGATAGCGTCTGACGACCCACGCGCGCAGCACTGACCGTAGCCCGACTGCTGAAAAAACAGGTTGGAGAATAGTTCATGCCGGTTGCACACTTAGCTGATGACGCATGTCAGTTAACTGACGCTCCCATTGCGCGACGGTACCACGACTTTCTTGCGCTAATGCCATTCGCACACAAAATCCTTCGCTTTGTTTCAGCGTTTTCTTAAGCAGGTCCAATTCTTCACGCGGGGGGCGTAACGAACGGGGTTCGAAATGCACACGCGATAGCTGCTCGCGAACGGCGTCCAGAGCAGCCAGATTCTGCGCCGTTTGATTAGGACTGCATAACGGACCGGGGTGAGACTGCCCGCTATAGCAGGACAAACGCTTTAAAACCGCGCTTAGCCTGGCGCGAGCGGCTTGTGCGGCACTGATGGGCCATATCCGCGTGAATACAAGATAAAGAATCAGGTTCCCCAGCAAAATGCCCATTATGCGATCCAGCGCAACGGACATTTGCACATCGGGCCCAAACCCCTGAAGCACCGTCAACAAGAATGCCAGACCAATTTGCACACCGGCGTAAGCACTGCGCTCGGAACCGCTGGAGACCCAACCCGCGCAGAATATTCCAGCAAACACCAATAACATAAGCTGCCCGATCGACGTCATCAGCGGAATCAAAAACAGAATGGAAAGCACACCCATGGCCGCCCCTACCAGGCAACCCAATATACGCAACGTTAATTTATGAACGGTTTCCCCAGTGGACCCCAGCGCTGCCACATAACAGGTAATCATGGCCGTGTGAATGTCTTGCCAATCCATCGCCGTATACGCAGTGTAGGCAATCACGGCGGCCAATGTGGTTTTAAGCGCAAACCGCTGATAAACCGGATTAGTCAGTGCATCCGGATAAAAGAAACCCGAATGGGGAGCGGACCCGCCTTCGGGTACGGGTGTGTATAACAAGGCCATGGCGTTCGTGAAAGGCTGCAACCTAACCGAAACATTTTCCGCCTGCTGCGGCAGCGCTGGATACTGGCCGGCCTGGAAAGCCTGCGCCAGCCGACGGCACTGAGCCGCCGACTCTGTAGCATAACTGTCGGAACCGCCGCGCTGCGCCACGTGCGTTTTGTCGTCGGCTGTTCCCAATGAGTCGAATTGACTGGCATGAATCAAAAGCTCATAACTTCGCGTGACGGCTGCTTTCAGCTGGGCTTGCTGCACTTTAGGAATGAGGTGAAACAAAGCAACATACTTCATATAACTGTCGGCTTCGGTATTACCCTTTCGTAAAAGGGTCCAGACATCATCCGCCGATGCGTGCCCATGAAGAACGTCGGCCACCACGTTCAAACGCTCAGCGACCAAACGCTGCAATAAACGTGGTACCGAGCGCCCGAACGCCACATTGCACACAATAATCAAGCCCATGGGCACCGCCGCCATCAGCCACGCGTACAAAATACCGCGCGTAGCCACTTCACCAAATGGCGCGTTACCCAACAAGGTCATGATGAACGCCACGACCAACGCCAGAATACTGCCTGCCGGCCCCAACTGCGAGGCGGCCCCCAGAAACAAAAACAAAAATGAACTGACCGCGATAATAACCATGCGCCACAGCGGCACATCAATCGCCAGGTTGGTTAACAGCACCAAAACCGGCACCACAATTGAAACCAGTACGCTGATACCAATCGCCATGAGCGTGGATTCTGCGGGGTCGGGCTTCATGACAAACAGGATCAAATAGCAACCAATGGCCACCAGAGGAATGCCATAGGTCATGAACACCAGTGCCGCCAGCGAACAAATCAGGGCAATCCGCCAGGCCGTTTCGAACCTGCCTTCGAATGGCTTGAGCTCTTGAATGATTTCACGTTGGAACCAGGAAACCATAGGAATTAACACTCGCGATCAGTACGCACCACCACCGAAGCCGATGCCCCGACCCGCATCAAATCAGCCGGAGGATCCTGCAATAAAATACGGACGGGAAAGCGCTGCGCCACACGCACCCAATTCAGGGATTTCTGCACATAGGGCAAAGATCGCGGTAACGACACCAAATCTTCAGATGCCACACCCCAACCAATGCTAACGACCTTACCCTTGATTTCTCGCGTGGGATCCGACAAGGCATACGCCTGCGCGCATTGCCCCGCTTTCAAATGGGCAAGGTCGGTTTCCCGGAACAGCGCCGTGGCAAACCATTCGTTTGCATCAATCAGCGTAAATAATGCCTGATCGGGTGCCATGTGCTCACCGGTCATCACCTTCAAGCCTACCACCAAGCCATCATGGGGTGCGCGAACAACCGTATCGTTCAGCGCTTTACGAGCAAGCGCCAACGATGCTTGAGCCACTTCCACCGTTGCCTGCGTGGCTTCCAGTTCACCGATTAACTCACGGGCGGCGGTGGATTGGGATTGCGCCTGACTCAGACTGACTTGCGCATCGCGCAGTGCGGTTTTGGCGGCATCCAGATCCTGCTGGGTAACGTACCCCTTCTTGGCCAAAGGTGTTAAGCGCTCTACCGTTTTACGCGCCAGGTCTAAATTGGCCTGCGCGCGCCCGATTTGTTCGTCGGCAACGGAAGCATTTGCCGTTTCAGCCCGAATTTGCCGTTCACGTGTCGCAAGCGCTGCCTGGGCAGCCGCCAACTCGGCCTCGGCCTGTTGCACCCGCAGGCGGTACGCCTCGGGATCAAGGCGAAACAGCACGTCGCCTTTCGATACCCGACCTCCTTCAGCCACGTTCAACTCAGTAATCTTGCCGGGCACCGCCGCACTTATGTGAACCACATCTGCTTCCAACACGGCATCTTCAGACATCAGGTTGCGATCGAGATAACGCCAGTAAACCGTACCGGCAACCACAGCGGCCAGAATCACGACAACCGCCAACAGAACGGCAAGACGGCGGTTTGAAGAATGATTAGCGTCGGCCATTGGCATCACCGGGGAGAAAAAAGAAATGCAAACATCATTGTGAAGATCAGACCCAGGCAAACATAAACCAATAAACGCAGGGGCAGAACGTCGTCGATACCGACACGTATCAAGCCCCAGCGAACAAGCAGGGTTAACGGGATGCTAATGGCCGCGCCCACCAGCCATGAGGGAAAATAAGAGCCAAACAAAAGAAATGAAGGGGCACGCCCCTGGGAACAACCCGCCAGCATGAAGAACACCGGGAAGGTTAAAACGACTTTTTCCAACCTGATTGCTTTAAGCCAGGACATGGCACACCCTTTGCTTAAAGTTGATCTTTGTAAATACGACCATCTTTCATGATCAGCTTAAGGTTCTTGTCTGGGTCGCTGATGAAGTCAAGATTCTGAGTGGGATCACCGTCGGCGATCAGGATATCGGCCAGCCCGCCCGGCTCGATCACGCCCAGTTTGCCCTTGTACGGACTACGCTGCCCCGCCATGGCCAACAATTCGCCGTTCTGCGCCGTGGCCATTTTCAGCAAGCTCAGCGGATCGTAAAAACGGGTAAGCTTCGCCAATTGCCGACCTTGTGTTGACAGATTCTGCGGCGTAAACAGAATATCAGTACCCCAGGCGGTTTTAATTTTCATGTCGATCGCCATCTGGTACGCACGCACGGTCCCCTCGGCCACCTCGCGTTGCTTTTCCTTGCTGTTCGGATCCGCCTTTAGGTTGGCATCTTCATCGGCAAGAAAAGGTTGCAGGCTCCACCAAACGCCCTCATCGGCCATGAGTTTGGCCGCTGTTTCGTCGGCCAACTGCCCATGTTCAATAGATTGCACGCCCGCCTTCACGGCGCGTTGAATACCTTTGGAGGTATACACATGCACCATGACATACGTACCCCAGTCTTCCGCAGCCTGCACCCCCGCGCGCAACTCGGCTTCCGTGTATTGCGTGGTGTCGAGCGGATCGTAATGCGATGTCACGCCGCCGCCGGCCATAAGCTTCACCTGGCTGGCACCCAACATAAGTTGCTCACGCACACGGCGCAATACTTCGTCGGCGCCATCGGCAATCATGGCGGCCCCCATTTTTTCGGCATAACTGAGCGGACCGCCCGTTTGACGTGGTACCTCGTAACGCATGCGAAAGTCACCATGGCCGGAAGTTTGCGAAATCATCGCACCCGACGGAAAAATGCGTGGCCCAACAACAATGCCTTCATCAATGGCCCGCTTCAAAGCGAAGCTGGGGCCACCGGCATCGCGCACACTGGTAAAACCGCGTAATAACGTACGTTCCGCCTCACGCGCCGCAACCAGATAAACATAACCAATGTCCGCCGTCATGGCAGCCATTTCTGTAAGGCCACAAAACATGGAGTGCCAATGCACGTCGATTAATCCGGGCATGGCCAGGCGCCCACCACAATCGATCATTTGCGCGTTTTCAATTACCTCGCCTGCCCCGGGCAAAGCCGAAATACGATTCCCCTCGACGAGAATGTTAACCCCCTCTTGCACTGTTCCGCTAACCCCATCGAACAAACGCAGGTTAGTTAACAGCACCGGGCGATCCGGAGGAGCGGGTTGCTGCGCAATGGCTTTGCTGGTTTGAAAACCAATAAACGGCACCATAGCCGCCGCCGCGCCCCCCAAAAACATTCGGCGGGTCATGGATGCCATAACGCGATCGTGCAAGACTTGCGCCGCTACCCCCCCACACGTACAAACCGGTTGACGACGCCGGCCCAGATATGCCCCTTCATGCGACCCGATGAAACCATCCTCCGTATTAAAGGAAGGGTTAAACGCAGCCAAAGACGAAAACGACGGGACGGCGGCACAACGCATATAGCTCTCCAAGACCAATTCATTCACACAAGTGAGACATAACAACTACGCCTTCTTTCCACCACTTAATGTTCTATCTATTCTCACAAAGATTCAATTAACGCAACCATTTTGGTTCGCATTGCCGCATCAGGCAAGCGTCCCATGCCGCCGCGCATATTATCGGCCATGTTTGCAGGTTTGCTGGTTGCAGGTGTGATTGCCGTCACGTCGGGGTGGCTGGCCACATACTTAAGGAAAAACTGCGCCCAAGTCGCGGCGTCGAACTCTTTCGCCCACTCCGGCACAGCCTTGCCGCGCACCTTGCTCCACAAACGACTGCGGCCAAACGGCGCATAGACCAGAACACTGATTCCACGTTCCCGCGCCACCGGCAAAATCATCTCTTCAGCGTGACGTTCGTCGATGGCGTAATCTGTGCCAATGAAATCAAGCGTCTCGTCTTTCATCATTTGCACAAATGCCTCATATTGCGTTTGAAACGTCGTGGTTACGCCAATATAGCGAATGCGCCCGGCCTGCTTGTATTCGCGCAATATAGGTAATTGCGTGGGCAGGTCCCCCATATTGTGAATCTGCACCAGGTCAATCACTTCTTTACCCGCATATTGAAACGAGCGCTCCAATTGCTCGCGAGCCGCTTTTTCATCGGCCTTACCGCCACCATAGCCCGCCACATTCAGCTTCGTCGCCCAAAAAAGTTTTTGGGTGATATCCAGCTCTTTCGCCACTTGGCCGGCCACTTGTTCCGAGGCCCCGTAACTGGGCGCAGTATCGAACACCGTTCCGCCCAGCTCAACCATCGTCGACAACACGCCTTTAACCGCTGCAACATCTTCACTACCTGCAATACGCTGAAATGTTGCCGAACTGCCTAACCCCATAATGGGCAGCTTTTCCCCACTTGATGGGATCGCACGGTAAATAAGCTTTCCCATGGCATCATTTTCATGATGGGCTCCCAGCGCAACGCCACCCGCACCGGCTGTCGCCAACCCACCCAACATGCAGGCCCCGTATTTCAATACATCACGTCGCGTCGTCATGACTTTCTCCTTTACGTTTGCGTTGCATCCAGCCCAGCCAGACACCCAGCATGGCCCACAACACAGCCAGCGGCAGCGCAAATGCCGCCAAGCCGGCAAGCCCCATTCCCAGCCGTCCCAGCAAGCCTTCCGTTTGCGCACCAACGGCATCGCCGCCCCGATACACAAACGTATCAATAAATGCTTTCGATTTGTAGCGCTGTGCGCGGGGCACAACCGTAAAAAGCGTTTCACGCGCAGGGCGCATAATGCCACGCTGCACTGCACGAAACGCCGCCTCGAGCACAATAAGCGCGGTTAACGTTCCGGTGACGGCCAAACCCACAAAGCCCAACGCCACTGTAACGGGCAACAGCACCAGGGCAACTGCCACGCCCAGACGCCGCATAATATGACCCGTTATCAATGCCTGCAGAACTAATGTGGTGGCTTGCGTTATGAAATCGATACGCGCGAATATCACCGTCCGGCCATCGGTATCGTCGACCAGGGCCGACACCATTTGCAAACGGGTAAAGTAAAGCAAAGTCGCCATAATGGCCACCAACAAAACGTAACCGGCAATCCCCAGCAAATAGGGCGACTGCACAGTGGTTTTGAAGCCGTCCCAGGCCTTGCCGCCAATCAGGCGTTCTTCAAGCGGATCGGGATAAACCTCGTTTATGACACGCCCGCCCTGCATGTGTGGATCGGTCGGTTGCGGTGATGATGGGTCAGTACCGAATACCCTGTCAGCTCGCGGCTTTACCAAAGCACCCAACACGTGCGCTGCCACAACCGCAGCCACAAGAAAACCGGAAGCAACCGGCAGCAATGCCGCAGTCCCAACATGGGGAACCAAGGCCCCCGCAAGCCACGGCCCGAACAACGCCCCCAACGTTCCCCCAACCGCAACAGCGCCAAAGAGCCGCTCGCTTTGATCCGGCGTAAAACTGTCGACCATAAACGCCCAGAACAGCATGGTGGCAAACAAATTAAATACACTGAACCAAACATAAAAAACCATGCCCGACGTTTGCCCCACCGCCGTAGGGGTGAATACCAGTAACGCGTAAAAAACCAGTAACCCGGCTGCGAAGAATAAGTAGGTGATGCTGACGAACACACGGCGCCGAAAGCGACTCACCAGAACGCCGAACAGGGGGTTAACCAGAAGTGTTAACAACAAGGTGCCCAGGAAAAGCCAGCGCACCGTTTCAATACCCCGCTGCAAACCGAGCGCCTCGCGGGCCGGTCGCACCACCATCAATGCAGCAAGTACGCAGAAAAAGAAAAGACCGGCCAGCATAACCGGCCAGACTTCTTTTCTTTTCATTTGCAGAAAGGTTTGCAAAAGCAGAATCACTAAAGCTCCAACGTACACCGGATAACATATCCGAAGAGCATAGTGAAATTACTTCATTTTGTCTTGAAACCTGCTTCAATGAACGTATCTAATCATGACGCTAACACCTCAAAAAATCATTCAATACGTTAGTGAAATCAGTTTCTGAATCCCAGTTCGATAGATGCCCACCCTCAAGCTCCATATATTCAGCATTCTTTATTTTCTGCGCCACAACCCTCGTCTTCTCAGGTGGTGTTGCAATATCCTCTCTTCCGCCCACAACCAATGTTGGCGACGTGATCGTACTTAATAAACTGCTTAAATCAGCATCTCGTAGCACTGCACAACAGCCGACATACCCCTCGACGGGAGTATCGCAAACTCCCTTCTGGAACATCCGATAAATATCAGGATGCGAACAGTCATAACCTTTTCTAAACCATCGCTCAACCTGACCAAAAGCGATATCGCTCATGCCATTTTCCCGAATATGCGCTATTCGTTTATTCCACATCTCAGCATTGCCTATATGAGAAACGCAATGACATAAAACTAATTTATTAACCCGTTCCGAATACTTCGAGGCCAACCACATGCCCGTCATTCCACCCAAGGATAAGCCACAGAAATGAGCAGAATCAATTTTTAACTTATCCAATAGGCCCAAAACATCCTGTCCAAGATCATCAATTGAGTAGGGGCCAAAAGGAACATCCGATTTCCCGTGCCCACGCGTATCGTAGCGAACGACACGAAATTCTTTGGAAAGCGCATCAAGTTGCGGATTCCACATCGCTTTTGTTGTCGCGATAGAATTAGACAAAATCAAAAATGGCGCACCCTCCGGACCAGAAATGTCATAAGCTAAGCGGACACCATTCGATTTGACATAAGGCATTTTTTCTCCAATTACATCTATGAGGGTTCACCCTCAAAGCGTTTCTTTTTTAATCAACCGATCAACGGTGCGACGCATGTGAATTCGTGCAGAATCAGAAACGACATCGACCAAAGGTCGATCACTCAACTCATCCAAGTTTGCCTGCTGGGCTTCAACAATCACCTTGTCTTCTTGAAAAGCTCTTGCTATCTCGTCGAACAACTGCTCAGTTGCAGAAGGATCATCCTGACGATAACCATTCGCTGTCGACCAAAAATAATGACAAGTGCTCTCCGTTTCAGGTGTTAAACCATGAAACAAACGCAGTGAAAATCCACCCTCACGAAGATTTTTGTCATATGCCCCGGTGTTAGCATTCGTGGCCCCGCTCCATTGAATAATATTGCCGGGCGCTATGTACTCAAACTCTTGCCACCGGTCAACACTCTCAGCCAACGTCGGTACAGCCTTCGAATAAGTTGGAGGAGGTTTTACTCCCAACATCCACCGCACATACCTCAAACCAAGATCTGTCCGGGTAGTTTCCATTTTTGCCGAATGCGTACTTTTCGTATCCCCACCGATGGACCCAACATGAACATAAGCTAAATGCGTCATGTCCATAAGATTATCAACCATCAGCATGTAGTTCGCCTTAATATGGTAAACCTCATGCTTGTGAGGCCAGTTTTTATAATCGTTGTGAAACGGATAGTCGATGATTAGAGACTCGTCAGCTTTACTGGCCTCCCCCATCCAAATCCAAATAAATTCATCCTTCTCAACCACCGAAAAATGCCGAATACGAGCTTTAGCGGGAATGTTTTGCTGGCCTGGGATATCCGCGCAATGTCCCTTGCCGTCGAAAACCAAACCGTGATAGCCACATTGCAAGCCGCTATCAACAACCTTTCCAAAACGAAGCGGCGCCCCTCTATGACAGCAACGATCCTCAACGGCCCAAATTTTATTCGACTTGTCACGAAAAAGCACAATCGGCTCATTGCAAATACGACGCGCAAATGGTTTTTGGCTCACTTCATGTTTCCAAGCGGCGATATACCAAGCATTTTGAATATACATTTACATCACTCCCATACAGTTTGCTTAAAGCCCGGCGCTCGCAGGCACCTTCTTTAATCCGATAGATAAATCGAGTATTTGACGTTGTTCATTTTTCAACGTAGCCGTAGAACCATAGTAAACAGCTTGCCCACGCTCTAGCACCAAAATCGTTGTGCTGAAATCCAAAACCAATTCCACATGTTGCTCAACAAGAACTATTCCGATCCCCCTTTTCCCGGTCAGGAAGCGAATAGCGGCCATCACCTCTTGAGCAACGACGGGGGCCAAGCCTTCCAGCGGCTCATCAAGCAAAAGGACAGAAGGCTGCCCCATCAATGCGCGAGCGATAGACAGCATCTGTTGCTCGCCGCCGGATAGCTCATTCCCCCAATTATTTTTACGTTCGTTCAATCGAGGGAACAGTTGATAAGCCTCAGCAAGCAATGACGCTTCGGAAGTGGAGGATTTTCTTCTAATGCCCGCCTTAAGGTTTTCTTCCACCGTCAAAGACGGAAAAATGTCGCGCGTTTGCGGAACATAACCCAAACCCATCGTCGCCCGCATGCTTGGTCGAGCTGAGGATACGTCCCTACCATTGAAATAGATCGTGCCTGAGCGCAGGCGCGTAAGGCCCATCGCTGTAGCCAGAGTGGTGGTTTTACCCGCACCATTACGACCAATAATCCCGAGTTTTTCTCCCGGGCAAACCGCAAAATCAATGTTTTCAATAACAGTTGTGTGACCATAACCTGCGCTCACGTTGTTAAGTTGAAACGCCACTTTCGTCATGCCGCCTCTCCTAAATAAAGCTTGTGAACGCGCTCATCCGCAGCCACAGCTTCCGGTGTGTCATCAAGTAACAAAGCCCCGGAAACCAGCACTAATATCCGGTGTGCAAATCGAAAGACCAAATCCATGTCATGCTCAATGAACAGAATCGCAATCTCCTCTGGCAACTCAGATATAGCTCTCATTACCACATCACTTTCACTTTGCGGTACGCCCGCGGCAGGCTCATCAAGTAATAAGACCCTGGGTTTCAGCGCTAAAGCCATAGCAATTTCCACTAACCTTTGTTCACCATAAGCCAAATTTCGTACGTGGCGCCGTGCAACGTCATTAAGTTGCATCATGTCCACTACATGCTGCAACTCAGAATCAAGATTGGCTAATTTTCTTAGAGGCGAAAAAAGCCGAAACGATTGTTTATGATGTTGAACAATAGCCATGCGAATGTTGTCTTCAACCGTTAGCTCATTGAAAAGCCGCGTGACCTGAAAAGTACGAACCAGTCCCGAATGAACCCTCGCAGCTTGAGCCATGTGAGTAATATCTTGCTGATGAAGATAAATGCGACCGGAGCTCGGAGACAAGCTGCCCGCGATCAAGTTCACCAATGTTGTTTTTCCAGCGCCGTTAGGACCAATCAAAGCCACCCTTGCGCCCTTTTCCAGACAAAAGCTAACATCATCAGTGACTTGCAATGCCCCAAAATTACGGCACAAATTTTCGATTTTCAGGGCCTCGGTCATGACTTCTCCTCAGCAATGCGACCATACCCAAAAATTTTCTGAAACATTCCGATGCCCGCTTGGGCAAGCCCCTGCGGGAACAAAAGCACGACCGCAACCAAAAGGCCCCCGATGACAAACATCCATTGAAAAGGATCGATTGCAGACGCAAAATGATGAACTACCATAAACAAAATGGTGCCAATGACCGCGCCCCACAAATGACCCATACCGCCTAATACCAGCATGACTAAGGCCTCTGCGGACCAGGTAAAACCTAAACTGCTCAGCCCCACGACCTGCGTTGTTTGTGCCATGAGGGCACCGGCGATTCCGGCAAACACCCCGCCCGCGACGTACATTACCAAAGCGTGCAGATACACATTACAGCCCAGTGCTGTCATACGTAACCGATCCTCACGAATCCCCACACAAGTCAGTCCAAAAGGAGAGCTAACCAATTTGCGCATTATCCAAAAACAAACAACAAGAGTTATAAGGCTATACACAAAACCTGTGCGCCCCATGAAATCAAACTCAAACACTCCAAAAATAGGCTCGACAACAATACCCGACAGACCGTCATCACCCCCGGTGACACTGCGCCATTTGTTCAGAACCTCAAGAAGAATCTGAGCAATAGCAATAGTCATCATCAAACACGTTAGGCCGTGCGTTCTTAACAGCAACGCACCCGTCACCAAGGCGACTAGACCTCCCACAACTCCACCTACCAGCAGCCCGGTTAAGGGTTCACCTGAGATGCTAATCGCGTATACACCTGCCGCATAAGCTCCTACACCGAAGAAAGCGGCATGCCCCAATGTCACGATCCCCCCGTAGCCCAACACGAGGTCTAGAGACAGCACAAAGAGAGCCGAAGTGATTATCCGGGTAAGGAAGCTTAAGTCATTGGGCATCAGCCACATGGCCGCCAGCCCCATTACCAACAAGCTGACTTCAGGGAAACCGACCATTTTATTTTTCATTATTGTCATCCACTTCTCCCGAACAACCCTTGCGGACGCCAGCTTAGAACCGCTAACATAGTTAGATAAAACACAATGGAAGCAACTTCAGGCATAAGATACTTCGCGGCTGTCTCGACCGTTCCCAATATAAGAGCTGCTAGAAATGAGCCAAACACACTGCCCATTCCCCCGACTGCAACAATAGCGAGAACCAGCACCAAATATTTCAAGGGGTAATAAGGCTCTATTGGAAGCAGCTCAGCACCTAGAATGCCACCCAATGCCGCCAAAGCCGCACCAAGCATGAATCCCAACTGATACACCTTTGATGTGTCAATGCCTACAGCTTCGGCAGCATCAGCCTTGTCAACGGAAGCCCGGATATTTATTCCAAAACGCGTACGAGTAAATAGCCACCATAACCCTGCCAAAACTGCAAAGCCGGCAATCACCACTGCAACTCGATGCGCAGGAACGACACGAAACCCAATATCAATCGACTGTTGCATGTACAACGGAAGCTGAATTGCAGTAAGCGCGTTGCCAAATAACGTACCGGTAGCCGCAATACCAATAAACACCAGGCCAATCGTTAACAGCACCTGCTGTAACTCGCTCCGGCCATAAATAAGCCGAAAGATGAATTTTTCCAAAGGCAAGGCCAATATCCCGACTGCCACAATGGCGAGCAATGCAGACAGCTCGACCGGCAACCCTAGCCAAGCCCCAATCGCGACAGTGAAAAACCCTCCCAGCATGGCAAAAACACCATGTGCTAGGTTCACCACTCGCATAAGCCCCATAGTGATAGACAAACCTACGGAAATGATGAAAAGAATCATTCCGTAGGCCAATCCATCAATCAAAATACTTGTAATCAATTCCACCCGTTACCTCACACCGTTTCATGATTCAAACATGGCTATTCGTAGAATCAATCACCGAGCGTCAAACCATGATCGGGTTGGGCTTCGTAAACTTTGAACTCGCGATTTATCAACATGTCATTAGAATCTCGTTCCACACGGCGCATATACACATTTTGAATAATGTCACGGGTTTTTGAGTCGATAGTGACAGGACCTCGTGGACTTTCCCACGACAACCCTTTCACCGCATTGACAGCCTCAGAACCATTAGCTTGACCGTTCGTGGCTTCAATCATCTTATAAAGCACATGCGTACCATCAAACGCAGAGACAGTCGCTGGGTTCGCTATTGCATCTGGATCAACTTTTTTCAACGCTTTTTTGAATGCATCATTCTCTTTAGTCTCGTGAGCTCCAGAATAAAAATATGCCGTTTCCAAACCGATGGCACCATCACCCAATGCCTGAAGGTCACTTTCCTGTGTTTCTGCCGTACCCAGAAACTTGATACCTTCGTCTTTCAACTTGTTATCGTTATAAGCCTTTACAAACCCGAAAGTGGGTGGACCAAAGGGCAAGAAAGTAAATAAAGCATCCGGTTTGATTGATCTTATTTTCTGCAAAAAAGGTCCAAAATCGGTTGTGTTGAGCGGCATCCTGATTTGCTCTATCACCTTACCACCACCGCCTTCCAATGTTTTCGTAAACGCTTTTTCTGCATCGATGCCAGGACCATAATCAGAAACAATCGTCACGACGGTTTTAACGCCTTGGTCGAGTGCGTACTGCGCAACCGGTACCGTAACCTGAGGCAATGTATTTGATGTGCGAACGAAATAATCGGACTTTGAAACTACTACCGATGTGGACGCATTGAAAATCACCAATGGAATTTCGGCGCTTTGGGACAATGGTGCAATTGCAAGGGCATTTGGAGTAAATACAACCCCTGCCAGGTATTGAACCTTGTCCTTGACAACCAATTCCTGTGCCAAGCTTCGAGCTTTTTGTGGATCAGGGCCAGCTAGATCTCGATAGATAAACTCAACCTCATTACCCCCCGCCTTTGTACCGTGCATCTCGACATAGGCCTCAATACCTTGTTTAAACGGAGTGCCAAACGCACCGGCAAAAGGCCCCGAAAAAGGCCCGATAACCCCGACCTTCACCACCTCTGCACCAGCAGTCGTCAAACTTAACGCGAAAGCTGCAGCCGCAAAAACTACTCTTCCAATTTTTTTGATCATGATGTCTCCACTCTTATTAAAATAAAAAATGTATGCGCCTGAATTATGAATGTATACATATATCTTTAAAAACTAGTATTAACCCTTAAATTAAATAAGTTTTTTTGTATTTTATGTATACATATAGAATGCAATATGAAAATGCACTTGTGTTAAAACTTGCAAGTCCGAAATACTTAAAGACCGCCATGACGCAAAAGGGGCCGATATGCAAAAAAGTTCTCGCCAATCACAAACTCTGAAAGCCGTATTGGGGTTGCGAGGCTTAATTGTCGACGGTGTAATGCGTGCAGGGGAGCGCGTCTCTGAAACGTTTCTCGCAAGAGAGTTCGGTGTTTCGCGAACACCGGCGCGCATGGCCTTAATGCAACTAAAGGAAGAAGGGCTTATTGAACCGCTTTCATCCGGCGGGTTTGTAGTTAGCGGCTTTTCAATGCGTGACGTTTCCGAAACAATCGAAATACGTGGCACCTTGGAAGGATTGGCCGCAAGATATGCGGCCGAACGAGGCGTTAGTTTGGAAATTCTTGACGCACTGGACGACTGCGTCAAAAAACTGGACACTGTCGTGAGCACACTTGAACGAGCCGAAGATCTTGATGCTTATGTCGAACTCAACGACAGATTCCACGAGCTATTAGTCGATGCATCGCAAAGCACCATGCTCAAACGCTCCTTAGAACGCGTACTTACTTTACCGTTTGCTGCACCGAACGCTTTCGTTAAATCATCACAAACAGACTTCCCCGGAATCAAAGCCATCTTGCAACATTCGAATGAACAGCACAGAGCAGTTGCTGAAGCCATTCGCGCCCGCGAAGGAACCCGCGCCCAATTCATGTCTGTAGAACACTCTCGCTCTGCATGGAAATATTTGCGTCTCGCGTTGGCAGGCCAAGCAACTTGGGAAATGTCGGAACTAAGCCTAGTTCAAGGTTTTGGCAAAAAAATCAAAGGGTAATTACCAACTAACCCCGCTTTTGCAGGAACTTGCCCAGATCCTGCTCCGCGACGCCCCAACAAGTCGCGTCAACACGTTCCATAGCGTATTCACGGTTCGCGGCGGCACCTGCATTTCGTCGGAGACCACATCAGTTAAACGCTGGTGCTTACAATAGAGGCAACTTGGTTTGAAGTCCTATTATGCAAGCATTTGCCTATTTCGAGACAACCCCTTTTCTTGATTCCCTGGTCAGCCTTGTTGCCGCCTTTATCCTGGGCGGGGCAATTGGCCTTGAGCGACAATTTCGCCTTCGTACAGCAGGCTTAAGAACCAATGTCCTGGTGGCAGTGGGGGCGGCGCTTTTTGTTGACACGGCCATGCGCTTTCATCAGATTCACGGCGGATCTCCAGGCACCTTGCAAGTGCTGGCGTATGTGGTGTCCGGCGTCGGCTTTCTTGGTGCCGGGGTCATTATGCGCGAACAAGGGAATGTCCGCGGCATTAACACGGCGGCAACTCTTTGGGGATCAGCGGCAGTGGGATGCGCGGCAGGTGCCGATCTTTTACCCGAGGCCATACTGGGCGCACTGTTTGTTTTGGCTGCAAACACACTATTGCGCCCTGCCGTAAACCGCATCAACCGACGGCCGTTGCATCCAGACGAGGTGGAGGTGACCTACTCAATTCACGTCATTACACATGAAGAACAAAGTGATGCCGTGTTATCGGCCCTGGAAAAAGCACTGGGCACAGTGGGCCTGCCATTCCGTGACATGGAGATAAAAGCATTCGGTGAACAACGCACGGAAATTGAAACCAGTTTGCTTCCTGTGTCCCTGCAGGGAACGGAACTGGACACACTCATGGGAAAAATGAAGAAAACGCCCGGTGTTCAACAAGTATTCTGGCGGGCCAGCACCACCGTTTAAACTGGGTCGTCGCTGTATACCACCTGCCCGGTTTTCAATGTTTCACCCACGCCGCGCGTAATCACCGCGTTCATACCGAACGTCAGTGCTCCTTTCATGCGTGCATCGCGCCGGTAGTCGCGCAAAATATCATTTACCCGATTCGTCACCAGCCCGGTAAGCGGATCAATATCGGGAATTGCACACCGGGTGCAAGGCTTCACGAAACGCAATGCAACGTCCGGCGCAACTAACCCGGGCACCTTATCTTCCAGGTGAGCCGGCCAGTCACTCACCACAATGTTGGGACGAAACCGGGACACACCAACCGTCGCGCGCCCTGCCTCGCTCATGCGGCAGTTCAAGTGCGCAATGGCGGCAGCACTTAACACTAACAGCGGAAAGCCGTCGGCAAAGTACGTGGACGTCTCGTTATTTCGCGTCCACTCAGGGTCGCAAATACGACGTTCACGCTTATCGAAGCGCACCAAACGACAAGCTGTTCCAAGAAAATCACTCAACCACTCGGCCGCCTCGTCGCCCATGTCTGAAGCCGACATCGAATCACGCCAGACTTTCACCATTAAGGGATCAGGGCTGCCCGGCGCAATGAGCGTAAAGTCATTCATTCCCGGTGCCGACAGCGTTAAACCATCAACACCGTCCACCTTGTGCAGGCGCGGCTGGATCAACGCCATGCGTGGGTGAGTCCGTTGCGTAAGGAAGTGACCATTTGTATCCACCACCATCCATTCCCTATCGAACGCCAACCCGGTCGACCGCACCGCGGTATGGCTTAGTTTCAGGCCGGCGCACGACTTAACGGGGTAAATATATAAAGCCGAAATAGTGCCTTGAATAGGTTCGCTCACGTTGGACATGGATACGTTTCCTTAAAAATTTCTTACTTATTGAACCTATTTTGAACCGTTTTATTTAAACTAAAACGATTCAAAACATGGACAAAAAGGGGAAATAAACCTAAATTATGAACCATACCCAGTACAAGTGCGCTGGGTTGGTTAGTTCAACACTTGGTTTAGTTCACCAAAGGAGTTAATGATGAAACGCTTTTTAATGGGAATGTCTCTTGCTTTCGCCGTTGGCACGGCCTCCGCCGCCGACATCGTGGATACCGCAAAATCAGCCGGCTCTTTCAACACGCTGGTTACCGCTGTTGAAGCCGCGGGTTTGGTTGAAACACTGAAAGGGCCGGGTCCGTTCACCGTCTTCGCTCCAACCGATGACGCTTTTGCCAAAATTCCGAAAGACAAACTGGACGCGCTAATTGCAGACAAAGCAGCGTTAACCGGTGTGCTTACCTACCATGTGGTACCCGGCAAAGTAATGGCCGCCAACGTTAAACCCGGTGAAGTCAAAACCGTTCAAGGCAGCCCGCTCACAGTGAGTGTGAAAAACGGCAAGGTGATGGTGGACAACGCAACCGTTGTACAAACCGACATCCAAACCGACAACGGTGTCATTCACGTTATTGATACGGTCGTGATGCCCATGTAAATTTCGTCAACCGTGCTGTTTCGCCTAACGCAGCACGGCCGGCGAAAACCAGAAAGGCCCGGTTTATAAGACCGGGCCTTTCTTCTTTTGCGTTAATCAGGCATATTCCTTGCGCAAAATTTCAGCCGCTTTAACCATAGCCTGCAACTTGCCATCGGCTACTTCACGAGGCAGATACTTCATGCCGCAATCGGGCGCCAAAATAACCTGCTCGGGCTTGATATGCTTGAGCGCTTTGCGAACACGCTCAGCCACCAATTCGGGCGTTTCCACCGTCATATCGCTTAAGTCGAGGCAGCCCACCATAATTTGCTTGTTGCCCAACGTTTCCAGCACCGTGCAATCCAGATTCGACTGCGCGGTTTCCACGGAAACCTGATTGCAAGAGCACTGATTCAATTCCGGCAGAAAATCGTACCCGCTTGGGCGCGCATGAATTACCGCAGCGTAACCAAAGCAAATATGCACAGCGGTTTGGCCCTGCACACCTTCCAACGCGCGATTCAACGCCTCAACACCATACTCGCGGGCTTTTTCAGGACGAGCCTGCATGTAAGGCTCGTCGACCTGAACAATGTCTGCCCCGTTGGCAAACAAGTCTTTGATTTCCTCATTCAGCGCGGCGGCATAATCCATAGCCGCTTCTTTTTCCGACGCATAGAAATCGTTTTGTGCCTGCTGCAACATGGTGAACGGCCCGGGCACCGTAATTTTTACTTTACGATCAGTGTTCTTTTTAAGGAATAACAGATCTTCAACTTCTATCGGCTTGATGCGTCGGATTTTGCCCACAATGCGCGGGACCGGATTCGGGTGTCCCGAGCGATCCAGCGCAGTACCGGGGTTGTCGATATCGACGCCATCCAGCGCTGTAGCGATACGGTTTGAATAGCTCTCACGGCGAATTTCACCGTCGGTAATGATGTCCAGCCCGGCACGCTCTTGTGCCCGAATGGCGACAATGGTGGCGTCTTCCATGGCTTCGTGCAGATAAGCCTCGGGAATGCGCCAAAGCTCTTTGGCACGCACACGCGGCGGAAAGCGACCAGCCAGTTTTTCACGATCAATCAGCCAATCCGGCTGCGGATAACTACCAACAATAGTGGTGGGGAATAGCATGCTGTCTCCTGTAGGAATCATGTCTACTAAATAATCAGTGGTCTGATTTTCGCAGAAAACGCCAAAGATGTTTAGTCAGGTGAATTTACCGATAGAATCGAAACAAGCTGAAGCGCAAAACCAAACCATGGAGACATTATGCAAACGGGCCACACAATTGAATATCGCGGTCGCGCCAACACACAAGCCGGCATTGTGCGCGGTGACATCATCACCATGAACCCAGACCAGCCTCGTGTTGAGGCCATGGGTGTACAAGACGGACGCGTGGTTTGCGTAGGCACGTTTGCCGACGTTAAAAGCATGATGGGCGCCGACACCACGGTGCATCACTACCAAGAAGGCGTTGTGATCCCGGGTCTCATCGACTCCCACAATCACATGCTTTGGACAGGCATGCAGCAACAAAGTGTCGATCTCTCAGCCTGCCGGTCAATTGCCGAATTACTGGACACGCTGCGCGATTATCGCCGCGACAATCCTGACAAAGAATGGATAGTCAGTGGCGCAGGCTGGCACATTGAAGCGCTGCAGGAAAAGCGCTACCCCACTCGCCAGGAACTGGATTCCGTTGTGCCGGACCGCCCGGTTTACCTGCCACGCGTGGGACACTCCGCTTCGGTGAACTCGATTGCCCTGAAACTGGCCGGCATCACCGCCGCCACGCCCGACCCGGCAGGCGGCAAAATTCACCGCGACGAAACAGGCGAACCCAATGGGCTGTTAATGGAATTACCCGCCTTTAACCTGGTGGGTGACCTGCTCCCTCCCCCCTCACGCGACGACCGCATTCAAGCATTAAAAGACATTCAGAAGGCCTACCACGCAGCGGGCATTACCGGCGTGATTGAACCGGGCCTGTTTGCCGACGACATGTCAATCTATCAGGAGTTATGGCGCAAAGGCGAACTCTCTGTTCGCACTGTCGCCATGCCACAGGCGCAGGTCGACGCCGATCCCGAGGTGCTGATGGCCAGCTTGAAGTCCTGGAGCATGCGCACCGGCTTTGGCGATGAGTGGTTGAAATTGGGCGCCATTAAAGTGTATCTGGATGGCGGCGCTTCGCTGAACACCGCCCTCATGCGCGAACCGTATCCTGATGAGCGTTGCCAATGCGGCATTCAGGTCACTCATTCACACGTGTTTCACCGCATTGTCGACTTCTGCGCAGCATCAGGTTGGTCTTTAGGCGTTCACGCGGTGGGCGGAAAGGCAATTGATTTGGCATTGGAACTGTTCGACCAGGCGCATCAGAAAAACCCCATTGACGGACTTCGCTTCAGCCTGATTCACGCATACTTGTGGCCCACGCAAGAGAACATTGAAACAGCGCGCCGACTGGGTGTGGGCGTCGCAACCCAGGCTCCCATGCAGTATCAGTTCGCCCCTTTACTCACACGGCGATTCGGCCCCGATTTGGTGGGCAAAGCAACGCCACTCAAAGCCTGGCTCGACGGCGGCATTCGTGTCGGCGGCGGATCCGATTCGCCGATTGCCACTTACGCCCCGTTAACGGGCATTTGGCACGCTGTCACCCGCTATGTGGATGAGCTAGGCGTCGCTTTGGGAACCGATGAAGCGATCACCGTTGACCAGGCCCTCACCATGTACACCCGGGATGCCGCTTGGCTGGCGTTTTCAGAACACGAGCGGGGCATGCTGAAACCGGGCTACCTGGCCGACTGGGTCGCGCTGGCGGAGGACCCTTACAAAGTCGACCCCATGAAACTGCGCGATATAGAAGTGAAAGCAACCGCTGTTGGCGGCATTGTGGTGCACCAGGCGTAACAAGAGGCAAAAAGCGCGCCGCCCGGCCGACGCATGAATTCCGCAGTGCGGAACCTTTGCGTCGGTTTCTCCTTGACGCTCTGTACCCGCCTGCTTATCTTAGATAAACAAATAATCAAGGAGACAAATCATGCTGCATCGCTTGCTTGCAACGGCCCTCACCTCGGCCTGCCTACTTATCAGCGCCTCGGCCCACGCCAAAGACCTTACTTTGCTTTCGAGCTGGGACGACAACTACAACGCCGTCCCCGTTTTCGTCGGCCAATTCGTGGAAAAGCTGAAAGAAAAATCAAACGGCGATCTGAGCGTTCAGGTTCGAGGCCCTGAAACCGTTCCTCCCTTTGAGCAACTGCAACCCGTTGCCGGTGGGCTGTTCGACATGCTCTTCACCCACGGCGCCTACCACTTGGGTGAAACCGGCATGGCATTCGGACTGGACGCCGTTAAAGATGACCCCATCGCGCGACGCGAAAGCGGTATTTACGAGCTCATCGATAAACACTACCAAAGCCGTGGCTTGAAATTGATCGGGGTCTTTTCTTCCGCCTCGGGTTATCACTTCCTGCTACGCCAACCAATTGCGGAAGATGGCGCACTTAAAGGCCGCAAAATCCGCGCGTCGGCAACCTATCACGATATGGTGCAGGAATTGCAAGGTGCCGTGGTCACCCTTCCGCCTAGCGAAATTTACTCCAGCCTTGAACGGGGTGTGGTCGACGGCGCCGCCTGGCCAGTGTTTGGCGCAATGGAATACCGCTGGTATGAGGTTTCCGATTACATGACCCGCCCCACGTTCGGTGTCACTAACCAAGTCATGCTCATGAACCTCGATACCTGGAACGGGTTATCGAAACAGCAACAAGACACCATTATGGAAGTGGCGCGCGAGCTTGAGGTATCCGGTCGCCAGGTTTTCGCCGACCTTTGGGCCAAAGAAGATGCAGCCATGCAAGAGGCCGGTCTTGAAATTACCCAGTTCGGCCCAGACGTCGCGCCTAAAGTCGACGCCATGTTTGCTGAAGGTGTCTGGAAACAGGTTCGCAATCGCGCCGGTGCCGATGGCGAAGCCTTCCACAAGCTTGCTGTTGAAAAGGGTTTAACCAGTCAATGAGTGCCTCCGGCCCCTTTCGGCCAGTACGACACGCCTTGTGTCTGCTGGCCGCTTTTCAAGATGTCATTACGCGTATTACGTTTGTCGTTGCCGTTATCGCCTCGGCTTATCTAACGCTGGTCTTGGCCTGGGAGGTCATCGCCCGCTACGCGCTCAACAACCCCACCGGATGGGGGCCCGACACGGCGGCAATCAGCTTCGCTTTAATTACTTTCTGCGCGGCCCCTATGCTGGCCTGGAAAAGCGGGCACGCAAACATGAATATGGTGGTTAACGCATTACCCGAGCACATCGCTGTTTGGCTACAACGCTTTACCTGGCTATTGGCTTGTACTGTCTGCCTCATTGCCGCATGGTTTGGCTTTGCCGAACTTAAACGCGTTTTCGCCGGCAATGTGATGATGATTGCCGTTACGCCCATTCCAAAGTGGTGGCTCATGTTGGCCATTGTGTACGCCTTATCAAATATGGGCTTTTATTTCCTGCGCCACTTCCTGTGCACCTGGGCGGGCTCCTGCGAACAAAACAACACCGGGGCCACATAATGGAATGGTACGTGCTCATTTCTGCCGCCGTAGGCTTGATGCTCCTGCTGTTCGCCACAGGCTTGCCTATTTTTTTGTCGTTCCTGACACTGAACCTGCTGGGTCTGTATGCGTTAACTGGGAATTTCAAAGGCGTCTTGCTGGTGGTGAACTCGATGTACGACACCGGCACAAGCTTGTCTTTGGCGGCCATTCCGCTTTTTATTCTGCTCGGTGAAATACTTTTTCGTTCAAGCGCTGTCAATGTCATGTTCAACGCCGTCGACGCGGTGGTTGGCGCCGTAAAGTCACGCTTGTATATCGTCAGCGTGATTCTGTCCACTATTTTCGGGGCACTTTCGGGCTCTGCCATGGCCGTTGCCGCCATGATGGGTGCATCGTTGTTACCCGAAATGGAAAAACGCGGCTACCAGAAAAACATGTCGTTAGGCACGATATTGGGTGGCTCAAGCCTTGCACCCATCATTCCCCCAAGCGTCATGGCGGTCGTTCTGGGCATTTTGGCCGGCGTCTCCATTTCCGGGCTGCTGGTTGCCGGCGTTCTTCCGGGCCTTTTGCTGGCGCTGGTGTTCTTTATTTATATCGTGATTCGGGTCAAGCTCAACCCAAAACTGGCGCCCGCCGTTATCGAGTCGTCAAGCTTAAGTGCCCAAGAACGCATAAAGCTTTTACTTCGGGCTGTACCGTTCCTGGCAATTATCGCCACCATTTTGGTGCTGATTATTTCGGGTGTTGCGACTCCCACGGAGGCAGCCGCCATGGGCTGTGTCGTTGCCATGATCACCTGTTCGCTGTTTGCCTCGCTGCGCTGGCCGACACTGGTGCAAGCGCTGCGGTCTACTGCATGGACCACCGGCATGATCATGATCATTATGGTGTGCTCGGTCTCCTTTAGCCAGATTCTGAACATGAGCGGCGTGACAACCCACCTGGTGAACGCCGTCACCAGCCTGGAGTGGCACCCGGTACTGATGTTTATCATGCTGATGGCACTTGGGTTTGTGCTGTGCATGTTCATCGACCAGATCGCCGTCATGATTCTGCTGGTGCCACTTTACAAGCCCATTATTGCCGCCTTGGGATTCGACCCCTTATGGTTCTGGGCTATTTTCCTGGTGAACGTTTCAATCGGTAATGTCACGCCGCCTTTTGGCTATACACTCTTTGCCTTACAAGGCGCGGCAAAAGGCACTACGATTCAAGAACTTTACCGGGCATCCGTTCCCGTGATTCTGCTTTATCTGCTCGTTATTGTTGTGTTGGCGCTCGTACCCGATATTATTCTTTGGCTACCATCGCTAATGTGATTTTAAATTGTTAACTCATTGATATCTTGGATACAAATATGGACTTAGGCATTTCCGGCAAAAGCGCATTGGTACTGGGTGGCTCACAAGGTCTTGGATTCGCCTGCGCCCAGGCCCTGGCCGAGGCGGGGGTTAGCGTGGCCGTGAATGGTCGTGATGCAACGCGGGCGGAAAACGCCGCCGCGCAATTGGGGGTCGGCACCGTTGCCGTGCCGGGCGACATTTCCAGCCCGGAAAAGCGGCTTGCCATTTTCAATGCTGCACGCGACAAACTGGGCCGCATCGACATTCTGGTTACCAACGCGGGTGGGCCGCCGCCCGGGCCGGTGGAACAGCACTCACAGGAAACCTGGCACAAAGCACTGGAAGCCAATATGCTGGCCGCCCTTGATTTCACTGTAATGGCCCTGCCCAACATGAAGCAGGCGGGGTTCGGGCGAATCATAAACATTACTTCGTTTACCGTCCGTGAGCCTTATCCCAATATGGGGCTGGCAACCGGTGTACGCGCGGGCCTAACCGGCGCCATGGCCAGCCTGGCTCACGAAGTGGCGCCGCTGGGCATTACCGTGAACAACATCCTGCCCGGCTTAATGGATACCGGCGCATTGGAACGCGTGTACAAAGCCCAATCGGAACAGCAGAACATCTCGACCGATGAAGCAAAACGCCGCATGGCCGAATCGGTTCCCATGAAACGCCTTGGTCTGGCTGAAGATTTTGGCCCGGTATGCGCCTTTATGTGTTCCACACACGCAAGCTACATAACGGGCCAAAACATTACAGTAGACGGCGGGTTAGTGAAATCGTTGCTATAAGACTCAGAACCTTAACCCACATACAAAGAAGCCGGCAATTCAGCCGGCTTTTTCTTTACTTGGCTCCCGCCTGCTTCAGCGCTGCAGCAGAGACCAACCCGTATGGGTTGCCGAAATCATCCATGATTTCGAAATGGTTGTAGTGCTCGGCAAAAATGAGCTCCACAGGCTTACCCGCCTCTTTCATGGCTTTGGCGAAATCTTGCGTTTGGCGTTTGAACTCATCCGTTTCAAGGCCACCATATGCCAGAATAACCGGCGTGTTGATCTTGTCTAAATGACGCTGAGTACTCATAGCGTCTTCAAGCTCGTCGGTAAACGGAACATAAGACGACCGGGCCGACAAACGAACCGGTTTCAAATCGTACATGCCGGAAATAAGCGTGGCGCCCTTGATAACATCGGCGGGCACATCATATTTTGACCAGTCGGTTACCAGCAAAACGCCCCCTAAATGACCACCTGATGAATGGCCGGAAATATAGATGCGGTCTTTATCAATACCGAGCTTGTCGGCGTTCTTGTACATCCAGGCAATGGCGTTGCGCAGTTGTTCAGCCATACCGTCCAGACCAATATCTTGTACATAGCCGAAATCCAGTGCCGCGTAGCTGATGCCGTTATCCACAAACATTTGCGCCGGGAAGTGATATCCCGCTGCTTTCCCGGCACGCCATGCCCCACCATGAATGAAAACATGCAACGGCGCCTTCTCGTTCTCGGCCCGGAACAAATCGAACGTTTCAACTTCACTGTCGCCGTACGAAAGCTTTTCCGGATCACCCAAACGCTCACGCGCGGTTTCACTGCGCGCACCATAGCGCTGAAGAATTTGACGAATATTCGGCGCCCATTCGCCCTGGTTATAGTTCTTGTCCAGTTCAGCTTGGGTGTAATTCAAAAACACCTTTTCTCCTTGCGCGTCGGCCTTTGCTTTCGCTCCATGGTCATCTGCGTAGGCAGCCGACCCGAAACACAGCGCGGCACCCAGGCAGGCAATGGCAAATCTTTTCATTAGACGTCTCCAGATAAGAAATTCGGGAAATCAATCAATCCCGGCATCCTCAATTCAAAAATGAGCATGCTCAGTAAGATTACCTTAACATCGTTTGAGCAACTACCAACCTAGGCAAAACCCCGTGTTTCAAGTTTCTTGAACGATAATTTCTCGCGCTTTAACGCCCGCGATAACCCATTCACAATCACATCGTATCGTGACATAATCCAGCCGTTTACCGCACATATAAGAGAACCATCATGAGTAAATCGACATTGGCAATCGCTCTGCTTAGCCTGGGCGCGCTCACCGCCTGTCAAAGTCCGTCACAGGCCGGCCGGGGTGGAAACTCGGAATTCAACTGCATTGCCGGTACGGTTGGCGGTGCCATTATTGGCGGTTTAATAGGCAGCACTATCGGTGGCGGTCGCGGCAACACGCTTGCAACAGCGGCAGGCATCGGTGCTGGGGGATATCTTGGAAACCAGGCGGGGTGCCGATAATGAGAACATTCACCATTAAATCTATTTTGGCCGCAATGTTTGTGGTGGCCGGCGTGGCAACCGCAGGGCATGCAACAGCGCAAAATCAAACTCAGCAAAGCGGGCTCACACCCGAGCACTTTGCTCAACTCGATCGCGATGGCAGCGGCGGCGTCAGCAAAGCGGAATACGAGCAATTCATGCGCGAGTCCTACACAAAAATGGACGCCAACGGCGACAAGCGCCTCACCAAGAACGAAACGGCCAATGTCCTTACATCGGAACAGTTTGACAGCGTCGACGTCAACAAAGACGGTGTTGTCACTGAGGAAGAGTTTATGACTCAGGTAAGCCGAGACTTCGATCGCTACGATTACGACAAAGACGGCGTATTAACTCAGTAAAGACTACAAACGTTTTTATTCTTATATTACGGGTTGCGCAAACAGGCCACTTTGCCTTTCAATAGCGGTCATGAAACGCATCCCTTTTCTTCCCGACTCATACACTTTCTTGCTGGTCGGCACCGTTGTGCTGGCCAGCTACCTACCCGCAAGCGGCATGTTTGCCGTTGGCCTAAAGTACATTACCGTCGCGGCTATCGCGCTCTTGTTTTTTCTGCACGGCGCCAAATTACCACGGCAGGCGATCATCGACGGTGTAACGCACTGGCGTTTGCATGCACTGATTCTTAGTTGCACGTTTTTATTCTTTCCCGTCATGGGGTTTGTGCTGCGGCCACTACTGCAACCCATGATCAATCATGAACTCTATCTTGGTGTACTTTATTTGTGCATGCTGCCCGCCACAGTGCAGTCGGCCGTGGCCTTAACAAGTATCGCCGGTGGCAACGTTCCCGCATCGGTGTGCAGTGCCTCTTTTTCCACTTTGCTTGGTATTCTGATCACACCGTTTCTGGTGAACGGCTTGATCACTTCCACAATGGGGTCCGCTTCAACGTTTGATTCCATCGCTCAAATTTTCATGCAGCTGATGCTACCTTTTTTGGCCGGCCACTTGCTGCGCCCCTATTTCGACACACTGTTCAAGAGAACCGGGAAGCTCCTTTCGTTCGTGGATCGCGGCGCCATTTTGCTGGTAATTTACAGCGCGTTCAGCGCGGCAGTAGTTGGCGGCCTCTGGCAAAAAATATCTTGGGAAATGATTGCCGGCCTGTTGGTGATCAGCTTTATTCTTCTGATCTTGTCGATGATTTACGTGTACGGTTTGGCCATATGGTTTGGCTTTAACCGGGAAGATCGTATTACCGCGTTATTCGGCGGGGCGCAAAAAAGCCTGGCAACCGGTGTACCCATGTCGCAAGTGCTATTTAGCGCAGCAACCGCCGGCGTCATCGTATTGCCACTAATGTTATTTCACTTGCTGCAGCTCATTATCAGCTCAATGATTGCGCAAAAATTGAAGCGCCAATAAGTTGATTATTTGTTTTGCAACAAGTTTGCCAGCCGCGCCAACATGGCGTCGCAAGCGGCCAGCTGTTCAAGACTCACGAACTCATCGGGCTTATGCGCCTGGTCGATACTGCCCGGGCCACAAATAACGGTAGGAATACCCGCCTGGTTGAACAACCCGCCTTCGGTGCCAAAGGCCACCGTGCTGAACTGGGTTGACCCTGTAAGCGCGGCCACTAACTGTGCCACTTCACTTTCCGGTGGTGTCGCCAGGCCTGGATAATCGCTTAAATGATCGAACTGAATGTCGCTTTGCCCGCTTACCGCACGCATTTTCGGCAATAGGGTTTCCTGGGCATAGGTTTTCAGTTGATCCGGCACCACAGCAGCATCAAACCCGGGAATTGCGCGAATTTCGAAATCAAACTCACATTCGGCCGGCACAATATTCAATGCACGGCCGCCTTTAATGACCCCGGTCTGTACGGTTGAATAGGGCGGCTCGAACCGATGGTCGTGCAGTTCGGGTTGCGCCAACGCTTCGCCTATTTCCCCTAACTTGCCAATGAGCTTGGCAGCATATTCGATGGCATTCACACCCTGCGGTGAATAGGCGGAATGGCACGCCGCACCCTTCACACTACAACGCATGGCCAGCTTGCCTTTATGACCCAGCACCGGCTGCATCAACGTAGGCTCGCCCACTAAACATAATTGCGGCTTGTTGTTGCGTTTTTCCAGCTCGGCCAACATGGGGCGCACACCCAAACAGCCCACCTCTTCGTCGTAAGAAAAAACGAGATGAATGGGCTTTTTCAACGGCTTGACCAGAAAAGAAGGCACGGCGGCCAACACGCAAGCTATAAACCCTTTCATATCGGACGTACCGCGGCCATACAGACGCCCGTCATTTTCTGAAAGACTGAAAGGATCAACCGTCCAGTTCTGACCGTCTACCGGCACCACATCGGTGTGACCGGACAACGCAACGCCCCCCTGGTCCGGCGGGCCCACGGTGGCAAACAAGTTGGCCTTAGTGAGCTCGGCGTTATAGAACAACTCGCTTTCTACGCCCAGCCTGGAAAGATAGGCTTGAATAAACCGGATTAACTCAAGGTTGGAGTCGCGGCTTACCGTTGGAAAGCTGATTAATTGCTCAAGCATCGCACGGCTGGACACATTACTCATCGCCCGGCACCCCATAACTTGGCGCAACGGTTGGGTTAAGCGCCCGTGAAAGATAGTCTTGCATCTGCGGTTGGTAGGCTTTCCACAAACCCTGTAACTGGCCAATGGGATCTTCGTCGGCCCAGTCGACACGCAAGTCGGCAATCGGCCACGGCACGTTACCTACAATTTTCAACGCGGCGGAATGAACCGGCCCGGCTTCCCCGCCCGCATCCATGGCAGCCTGCATCGCCGCCAACAAACGGTCCGCCAATTCGCCCGACGTGTTCTCGAATGCGGGCACCATGGCGGCAATCACCGATTGGTCCGACAGCAAATTACCTGCTGCGACACATTGATTCCCCGCGACGGCGTTATAAATCCCCAGCGCTTCCTTGCCACTGAAAAACGCCGTGCGGCCCTGATTGTCCACAACGGTAACCTGGCGATAATCACGCCACTCATCTGTCTCCAGCGCCGCCTTCAACGCCGGTTCGGCCGACAGCCCTTTGGAAGCCAGTAAATCGAGAATCTGGTTACCTAGCGAAGGCAACGTGACATTCTGGGAGGACACGGCACCAACCCCCGAGCGCGCCCAGGGGCAACGTGCCCCTACCGCAATACTGGACGAACTGATGGCAATACCAAATTGGTTGGTTTTCTCGCAACGACCCACAATCGAGAATGTCATAAAAGCCTCCTTATTACGCCTGCTGGGGTTTCCAATCGTCCGGAATGACAGCAATCACATCGATTTCCATCAACCATTCCGGCTGACCCAGGGCGCTGACTACCAAACCGGTTGAAATGGGGAAAACCCCTTTCAGCCATTTACCGACCTCTTGATAAACCGGTTCACGAAAACGCGGATCGGTTAAATAAGTGGTTGTTTTAACGATATGCGTCATATCGCTACCGGCCTCTTCCAGCAATTGCTTTACGTTCTTCATGGCCTGTTCGGCCTGAGCGCGGGGATCACCCAGCCCCACCAATTTGCCGTCGAAGTCGGTTCCGACCTGACCACGAACATACACCGTGTTGCCGGCCCGCACGGCCTGGCAAAGATCATTATCCAACGCTTGGTTAGGATACGTATCCTTGGTGTTGAACATCCGAATGCGCGTATGAGTTGGCATCACGCCCTCCTGTTATCTTCTCACGCTATCAAAAAATTTCAAATTTTGCCGGCTGCGCGATTACGCCCTAGCCGTTTCCCGCTCGCGCTCGCGCTGTGAAGCATCGCGATACGCCTCGTACTTGCGCCGTGTCGCGATATGGTCGGCTATATGACGGGCATCGTGCCAAACACCCCAAATAAAGGATGAACCCCGGCGCGACAACCATGGCAGGCCGACAAAATAAACACCCGGTTCGGCGGACACGCCACGCTGATGTTTCGGCTTACCCCGCTCGTCGAACGCATCAACCTGCAACCAAGGGTGCTCAACCGTATACCCGGTGGCCCAAATAATGCTATTGATTCCGGCTTGGTCCAAGTCCAGTTCAAGAATGGGGTTTGCTACACACTCGGGGTCGGCAAATACCTTGCGCGCCTCGGGTTCTTCCGGCAAATCAAGGCCATTACGTTCAATATACGCGTCGGCGGCATCCAGCAAGGCCAAATAGTTCGCATCCCCATTATTCAAATTCTGAACGAGGTCTGATTTGAACGTCACTTTGCCGTCTTCGAACGCATGCGTTAAACCGACCAGGTTAATGCCCTGATGCGCCAACTCACGGAAGTTAATGGTATAGCCACCGCGCGCGCCGGTGACAGCGATGGTCACATGCTCCTTGCCTGGTGTGGCGACCTCCTGATCCCATTGGCCCAATACACCCAACCACCACACGAAGTCGCGGTTGCGATAGGCACGCGGGGGCCGATCGTGAGGACCTACCGACAAATACACTTTGCGACCTGCGCGATTCAGTTCATCAGCAATCTGCACACCCGACGAACCCGCACCGACAACCAACACAGCGCCTTCAGGCAACTGCTCAGGATTGCGATAATGGGCCGAATGAATTTGCGTCAGTCGATCATCTTTAGGCGCAATCGGCGGAATAACGGGCCGCTGAAAAGGACCGGTTGCGGCCACCACACGCTGGACGTCGTAAACACCTTCCGACGTTTCCACCGTAAAACCGGGATGCCCCTGATTACGCACCACTTTGTGCACCTCAACGCCCGCATGAATCGGCGCATTGAACTTTTTGGCATAGGCTTCGAAATAGTCGGCAATTTGATCCTTCCCCGGAAAGCCATCGGGATCAAAATTCTCAAACTCCAGCCCCGGAAAACGGTCGTGCCAGGCCGGCCCGTTCGCTACCAACGAATCCCAGCGCCCCGTGCGCCATTGCTCGGCGATTCGATTACGCTCCAGCACCACATGTGGCACGCCCTGCGCGGTCAGGTGCTCGCTCATGGCGATCCCTGCCTGGCCGGCACCCACAACCAGTGTGTCAATCGATTTCTTCTCTACCGTCATGGCTGTTCCTTCTTTCTACAGAGGTATATACAAACGCACTACAAAACTACAAATACAAATGCTTGATCACGTCGTTGCTCAGTAATTCTTTCGCAGACCCCGACGCTACGATCTGCCCTTTCAGCAATAAATAGCCGCTATGCGCAATCGACAAAGCCGCCTCAGCGTTCTGCTCAATCAGCAGCACCGTAATGCCTTCTTTGTGAATGCGCTCTACCGTCATGAAGTACTCTTCAATCAATTTGGGCGACAAGCCCAGCGTGGGCTCATCCATCACAACCATTTTCGGGTTACCGATCAGCACCCGGCCCAATGCCACCATGGCCTGTTCGCCGCCGGACAAAGTGCCGGCGTCCTGGGCAAGGCGCTCGCCCACGCGGGGGAAGAGTTCAACCACGCGCTCAAGCGCCTGTTTGAAAGAATCCTTCGGTTTCAAGGCGTCATAACCAATTTGCAGGTTTTCACGCACACTGATTTCCGGGAAGAGCCGGCGGCCTTCCGGCACAAACCCCACACCCAGCCCGGCCAGGTCTTCCGTTTTAATATCGGCCAACTTGCGGCCATAAATGGTGATCTGGCCTTCGTAAGGCCTCAACAGGCCGGCAATCGCCTTGAACGTCGTGGTTTTTCCGGCACCGTTCGGACCCAACAGGCAAACAACGCTGCCTTCATCCACCTTCAAACTGACTTTGTTTAGTATGTTGACAACGCCATAGCGCGTACTAATTGCATCAAGCTCAAGCATGGCTGGCCTTTCTTCCCAAATAAGCTTCCTGAACACGCGGCAACTGACGTACCACTTCGAAACGGTCGTCACCGATTTTGCGACCGTAATCGAGCACCATGACCCGGTGCGGCAAGGCCGCCACCAAACGCATGTCGTGTTCAATAATGATGAAACTGAGCGTCGGGTTCTCTTGCTGAAGACGCCGAATATCGGCGATTAAGGCGTCGGTATCACGATCATCCATCCCGCTGGAAGGTTCATCGAGCAGCACGACTTTTGGTTCCGTTGCCAGCGCACGGGCAATCTCCAGGCGACGGCGATCAGCCTGCGGCAAGCTGCTGGCCAGTTGATTACGACGCTCGTATAAATCCGGCGAAACCCGTTTCAACAATTCACCTGCGCGCTCGGCAGCGCGACGCATTTCGGCATTGGCGCGCCCGGGTAACAATAAAGCCGTCAAGACACCGCATTTTGTGCGGGTGTGCATACCAATAATGACGTTATCCAACACACTTAAGCTGCCGAACAATCGACTCGTTTGAAATGTACGGGCAATGCCCGCTTCAGCAATCTTATGTGCGGGGATCCCGTTCAACCGCTGCCCTTCCAGGAAAACATCCCCTTCAGTCGGCGTGTAAATTCCGGTAATCAGGTTCAACAAAGTTGTCTTGCCGGCACCGTTGGGGCCAATAATGGCCAACACCTCACCACGCTTTAACGTAATATCCACGGACTCAACCGCAACCAAACCACCAAAACGCATGGTGAGTCCACGACCTTCGAGTACCAGCGACTCGGACGTATTGGGTTCGGGCGCTTTCACTTGTGTATCAATGCTCATGGTTACGCACTCGCTGAGGGAAAATGCCGCGCGGACGGATAACAAGGAACAGAATGACAACCAGGCCGTAGAACAAAATTCGGTAGTCGGAGAACGCACGAAGTTTCTCGGGCAGCATGGTCAGCAGCAAGGCACCCACGATTACCCCCAGAATATTGTCCATCCCCCCGGCAATCACCATGGTCATAATGGTGACCGACACCAGGAAAGTGAAGTTGTCGGGCGAAATGAAGCTCACATAGAACGCATACACCGTGCCGGCAAAACCGGCCAGGAAGGCGTCAACCGCGAACGCCTGCACCTTGTACCAGGTAACGTTAATACCGCAGGCACGTGCCGCGATTTCGTCATCGCGCAGTGCATTCCACGCCAGGCCGATTCGCGAGCTATGCAAACGTTTGGCCGACAAAATCGCCAGCCCCACCAGCGCAACCGACACATAATAGAAGTTGCCCTGGCCCGGCAAGCTATGGCCAAACAGTTCAATGGGGTCATTGAAGGAATGGCCGAACAAAGTGGGCGGCGGAATCCCCACCAAACCATTTGCGCCACCCGTCCATTCCAGATTCATCAGTAACTGGTGAACCACAATGCCGAACGCAATCGTGACCAGTGCCTGGTAGCTGTCGCGGGTGCGCATTGAGGGCAGGCCCAGCAAATAGCCGAACGTAGTGGCGACAACGGCAGCCACTAGCAACCCCACCCAGAAACTCACTCCGAAATGAATGGCCAACAACGCCGAGGCATAGGCCCCAATACCGTACGACGCTCCCGTGGCAAAGTTTGGAATATTGGCACTGCCCAACTGAAAGTTCAGTGCCAACGCCAATACCGCGTACAGATTGCCGATAATCAGTAGGTGCAGCGCATACGTGTCGCCGCCCAATAACCAGGGGAACACAATCGCCAAAACAATACCCAACACAGTGGCCACGCTGCGTTTACGACGGAAAGCCTCAACCAGCCGCTCTTCAAACAACGGGCGGCGCTGAACGGCAACCAGTGCAACGGCAAACAACGCCAGCAAGCCCAGCACGGCAACCCAGCTTTCAACGGCCAAAAACACCCACAAAAATGCCGTCGCGCCAAATGTCAGCACGAGCACAATCAGCAAATCGACCAACCCACCAGGGGCTGCCTGTGCGCCAACCGGGTCTGTTGAATGCCTTACTTGATTCTTTTGCATCAGACCTTCTCCATTTTCTGGGATCCGAACAAGCCTGCCGGACGGAACACCAATACCAAAATAACCAATGCAAAGACGAACACCAGGCGATAAGAGGTACCGTTGGGAACATAGCCCTGCACAATGGTTTCAATGGCCGCAATGAGCAACGCACCAATAATGGCACCGCCCAAACGCCCCAAACCACCGACTACTGCGGCCGAAAAGCCAATGAGGCCGGCCTGAATGCCGAAATCGAATCGCACCACGCCCGCGTAGCTGGCCATAAAAATGCCGCCCACCGCGCCAATAGCCGACGCAATGAAAAAAGCGCGCCGAAAAACGGGGCCACTAGCAATCGCGAACAGGCGAGCCGTCTCGCGGTCTTGCGAAACCGCCCGTAAGCGCATGCCGGCCGGCGTACGATGCAGAACATATAAAAGCGCAATAACAAGGCCGACCGACACCAGAACCGACACCACGCTAATCATGGGAATTGCACCAAACGGTGTGGTGATGCTGCCCTGCGCCACGGCGGGAAAAGCGTGTGGATTGCTCCCTTCTGGATACACGTGGCGAATAAGTTCGCGTAAAACGATACCCAGTGCAACAGTCGCCACCAACGGCATCATGGCCGGCGCGTCACGAAAACGGCTGATAACCAGCTTGTCGAGCCCCACACCAAGCCAGCCCACCGCCACAATCGCGATCAGACAAGCGCCTCCCAACACCAGCCACGAGGCATCTGCGCCCAGGCTGGCAGCCACAATTTGAACAGCTGCCAAGGCAACAAAAGGCGCCACCAGCGCCACATCGCCATGAGAAAAATGGATGACCTGCAATACACCAAACAACAGACTAAAGCCCAATGCCAATAAGCTGTATATGCAACCCAAGGTCAACCAGTTAATAAGCTGCTGGAACAAGACGTCCTGCATACCATTGACTCCTGAAAGTTCCGATGGAACGATTTGCAAGGGGTCTATTAAACCCAAAAAATTGCCGTCACTGATTCGCTTTTTTCAATTAACTACGTCGGAAAACGCGAACCAGCATCCGGCCCGCCCTCGGTATGATGCTTTTTCAGTCGTGTGATGGTTGACCCCTTCGCCGACCCCACCAATGAAACTTCAGAGGATTGACAATGAACGCATTTTCAACTCTTACAAAAACATCTGCGTCGCGACGCCGCCACTTGGCGGGAGCGCTCGTTGTCGCATGCGCCACACTCCTTGGTGCGGGCGTCGCCCAAGCGCAAGACACCATTAAACTTGGCTTTATCGGCCCATTAAGCGGTGGCAACGCCCAACAAGGACTGGGCGCCAAAAACGGCTTCCTGCTGGCCATCGACCAATGGAATGAAACCGAAGGCGTGCCCTTCAAGGTGGAAGGCATCGTACTTGACGACGCATCCGACCCCCAGGCCGGTGTTTCCGCCGCGCTGAAACTGGTTAATGATCGCGACGTCGTTGCCGCGACCGGTCACTGGAACAGCCCGGTCGCCTTGGCAACCTTGCCTGTCTTCAACCGCTCGCAAATGCCTTTTATTGTCTGGGGCGCGATCAGCCCGAAAATTACCGAACAGAACCTGCCCAACACCACACGCGTCACACCAACGCTGGTTAATGAAAACAAACCATTGGCCGACTGGGCGGCCAAAGAACTGGGCGCCAAAAAAATTGCCATTATTTCCGACACCAGCGACTACGGCGCGGCTAACCTGAAATGGTTTGGCACCTTCTTCGAAGAAGCGGGCGGCGAAATCATTGCGCGTGAAAGCTTCCCGGTGGGCACCACCGATTTCCGCGCCATCCTGACCAAAGTCAAATCTCTGAACCCCGATGCGGTGTACTTTGGCGGCGTGATTACCGAAGCGGGTATTGTTCGCAAGCAAATGGCCGAACTGGGTATGGAGCAACCCATGCTTGGCATCAGCGGCATCCATGATCCGCAACTCATCGAAATCGCCGGAGATGCAGCCAATGGCGTGGTGGTAGGCGTGCCCAAGGCACAAAGCAACCCCAAGTTGAAAGCCATGGAAGAGGCCTATAAAGCGAAAGACTACAAAGAAGCACAAAGCCCTTACACCAAGTATGCCTACGACGCCACCGGCATTCTGCTTGAAGCGATTAAACAAGCCGGGCCGAAAGACAAAAAGGCCATTGCCGAAACCATTCGCGGGATTAGCTACGAAGGCGCCCTGGGCACCACCACATTCGACGATAACGGGCAAACTGAAATCCCGGTCGACATTGAAGTACGTACCGTTAAAAACGGTGAATGGACAAACTACTAAGACATAGTCAGTAAGCACATCGGTTGCCGGCCCCGAAACCAGCCGGCACCGTCAAGCTGCCCGTTCAGCGCTCACCGCCCTTCCACAGCAGTTTTGAGGGGTTGTGAGCGCTTTTTTTGCGCGAAATGACGCGTGATAGAATGAATTGCACTGTATGCGCATCATTGTTTCGTGATATTCGCGCCTTGGTGGCAAACAAGGCAACTAAAACAATTTTTAGAAAACATTTGCCTGCCTAAACCCATGCTCACCCGACTTACTTTCCGACAACTGGAATATTGTTTGGCCGCCGGCGAGTTCGGCAGCGTTGCCAAAGCAGCCGAGTATATCCACATTTCACCGTCGTCCATTTCGGCGGCCATTACTCAGGTTGAAACCGAGTTATCGGTCACGCTGTTCATACGCCGCCATGCACAAGGCCTGTCGCTTACACCAGCCGGCGTGGAAGTCCTGAAGCAAATTCGCCTGACGCTTGATCAGGCACTCAGCCTCTACGATATTGCCAACAACACCCAGCATTTAGTACGCGGACCATTGCGTGTAGGGTGTTTTACGCCGCTGGCTGCCATGATTGCCCCCGAATTGTGTCAAGGCTTTGCCCGCGCCCACCCAGGTGCCGAAGTGTTGCAAATTGAGGATCACCATGAAGGCCTGATAGAACGCCTGCGCAACGCCCAGATTGACGTTGCCATCACCTACGACCTGAACGTCGCTGAAAGTGACATTGAGTTTGAAGCATTGGCGTCGTTGCCGCCCTTCGTCATTGTGAGCGAAACCGACCCGCTGGCGCAAAACCGGATCACTTCATTGAAAGCGTTGGCCAAACGCCCAATGATCCTGCTCGATTTGCCGCTTAGCCGGGAATACTTTTTATCGCTGTTCCGTGAGGCGGGGGTATCACCCACTATTGCTGCGCGGTCTACCAGCCCCGACGTGCTGCGCTCCCTGGTCGCCAATGGAGTAGGTTACTCACTGGCGAATGTCAGGCCGCGCACCAATGTGTCGCTCGACGGAAAAAGGTTGGTCAGTGTCAATTTGAAAGGCCGGCACCGCCCCATGAAATTAGGGCTGGCCTGGTTGAAAGACCAGAAACTGCGCAGTGTGGTGGAAGCTTTTATGGAACGCTGCCGCGCTTGTATCTCCGACGGGCATGTGCCGGGGATGTCGGCGCCGGGCTTTGCCGGGCGAGTGGCCGACGCAGCGGCCCCGGAACATCACGACACGGCGCAATCCGACTAACATCAAGACCACCATGTTTTCCGAGATCATAGACCCCATACGTCGCACGGCATTACGCACGGAAATTGAAGGCCTAAAGGCGGCAATACCCTTGCACGATCTAACACAAGCACTTGGCCGGGTAACTCATGCATTACAACGCGAACGAGGTGCGACACAAGGCTATTTAAACGATCTTGATGACACCCGCATAGCGTTGTTGAAAAACGCTGTGGCGCTCAGCGATTCCGTATTGCCAGAACTGCTGCCTCCTGCTCAAACAGTACTCAAAAATCCGTCGGGCCCGAGTGCCGCCCGTTTATTCAATCGCCTTGCCGACGCCCTCTCGGGCTTGCAAAGCCTTCAGCTATTACGACAGCAATGCTTCGCGCGCCGGATTCGCGCTGACACCGCGTTCGAAAAATACGCTTCGATCATTACCCGCTTACTTCACACGGTTTACGAAACGACCAGTTTGTGGGTTGATCCCCATTTGGCGGCTCAGGTTGTCGCATTGTTTTCCGTTATGCAGGCAAAAGAATATGCCGGACAAGAGCGGGCACTGACAATGGCGGGATTCACGCGAGGAAGTTTTTCAAAATTACACTTGCAACAAATAACACAACTTATCCACGCACAAGAAGCGTGCATAGAACGGGCAAAATCGATTGAAAAAGCCCATAACGGTACCCTTGGAGAATCGGAATTCGAAACGTCCGACATGGCATTGTTAGAACGAATGCGGCGTTTGGCACACACTCTGGAAGGACAAAACTCGTCGGGAGAATCATTGGGTGAAGCCTGGTTCCAGATCAGTACAGCACGCATTGAATCCTTACTCAATTACCAGAAATCACTAGAGAACCAACTGAAAGAAAAGGCACAAGCCCGCTTGGCCCAAGCCACCATCGCGCTCAATAGCGAGTCACTTGACGCCATGCCGGCCACACCCCCACTGGTAGGGCTTTACCTGCCTGTTGCACAACACCCGCAAAATTGGTCAACCGAACCAAGCACGATTTCCGACACTAACTTACCACCTGAATTGGGCCAAACGTTAATGGATTGGGCTTACGAGCAACAACGTAGCCTGCGGGAAACCCGCGAAGCACTCGCTCAGGCAGAAATAGCCGCGCAAGAGATCAAGATACTGGAGCGCGGCAAAACCAGACTAATGCAATGGTATGGCTGGACTGAAGACCAGGCTCACCGGGAGCTGCGTCGCATGGCGATGAACCGTGGTCGTAAACTAATTGAAATCGCCGGCGTCCTGTCGGAGCTAACCGACAAACCCGCTGAACCGATTAATGACAAACCCGCCGATTCCCCCGACTAAACATTTGCTCGACGAAAAATGAAGACAGCATTGGTGCATGTGAGCACCAATACAGTGCACCTTCAGTTCGCCCTCACATCAACAAGCCGACAACCTATTCAGTAAACCGCTTTAACTGGTAATAAACAGGGCACGACGAAACCTCTAAATAATTGGCACGTTTATTGCTTGGTATAGAACAAGCAGTCATCAAACGCAGACCAAGGACGGCCGGCAAAGATAACTGCCCGACTGATACGGACATGCAGTCAGTTTCTGAGCAAAGGCGCTTGCACCAAGGAATTTTGGTGTAGGCGCCTTTTTTGCATTTACGGTCCCTAAAACCATTGATGAGCTGGAGTGAAGTATGAAACCCAATGATCTTTCCAACGAACGTTTCACCGGGAAACCACGCCTGATCGTGATTGGCAATGGCATGGTCGGACAACGACTGCTGGAAGAACTCATGCAACTAGGCGCGCGTTATGACATTACTGTTTTCAGCGGCGAGCCCCACCTTGCATACGACCGGGTACAGCTTAGCCAGTGCTTTAACGGCTCTTCGCCGGACGATATCAAACTAACGGATGAAACTTTTTTCCACCACCACGGCATAACATTGCTGCACAACCAACCGGTAGCGTGGATAGATCGAAAAAAGCAATGCGTTTATACGGCGCAGGAGAGCGTCTACCCTTACGACAAACTGGTTCTGGCTACAGGATCAAACCCATTCATACCACCCATCGAGGGCAACGACCAACCCGGATGCCTACCTTATCGCTCGTTAACCGACATTGACGCGATTCGACACTGGGCTCAAGGAGCCCGCAGGGGAGTGGTGATCGGTGGTGGCTTGTTGGGTCTGGAAGCCGCGCGTGCGTTACATAGCCTGGGTCTCGACACACATGTTGTCGAGTTTTCCGGCCATTTGATGGCCATGCAGATTGACGAATCGGGTGGACAACTGTTACGCAACAAAATCGAAGCTATGGGCATTCATGTTCACACGCGTAAAATGACACGAGCCATCTCCACAGGCTTATCGTCCCGTTACCGCTTACGCTTCGCCGAGGGCGATTTCCTGGAAACTGACATGGTGGTCTTCTCGGCCGGCATCCGGCCATGCGACCAACTTGCACGCAACTGCGGCCTGGTCATCGGCGAACGCGGCGGCATCACAATTGATGCGCATTGCCGCAGTTCCGACACAAATATTTATGCCATTGGTGAAGTCGCCAGCTGGAACGGTAATACATTCGGCCTTGTGGCACCCGGGTACGAAATGGCACGCGTTTGTGCCGCACACCTGAGCGGCAATGATGCGACCCTTTTCAAGGGCGCCACACCCAGCACCAAACTGAAACTGCTGGGCGTTGAAGTAGGTTCTATCGGAGATGCTCACGGTACTACGCCAAACAGTGTGAAATGCGTGTTCGAAGACGCCCTTGAAGGAGTCTACAAAAAACTGGTGCTTGATGCCTCCGGCAAACGGTTGTTAGGCGCCGTGCTGGTTGGCGATACGTCATCATTTGCGATCCTGGATCAGTATTTCAGCAATGCGCTTGCAATGCCTTCCAAACCCGCCGCGCTCATCAGTCCAAAAACGGCAAACGAACCCGGACCAGGTATTGATAACCTGCCAGACAGCGCACAAATCTGTTCGTGCAATAACGTAAACAAAGCCGACTTATGCAGTGCCATTGCCAACGGTTCGACACAACTTGACGATCTGAAAGCAAGTACACGCGCAGCCACCTCTTGCGGTGGCTGCGCAACCCTGGTCAAACAAGTCTTTGATTCGGAGCTGACGCGGCTTGGAATGACCGTTGACAAAAGCCTGTGCGAACACTTTACCTATAGCCGCCAGGAGATCTACCACCTTGTTCGTGTCAACGGAATCCGCGACTTCAACACACTGATACAACGCTTTGGCAAAGGTCGCGGCTGCGATATCTGCAAACCAACTGTTGCATCCATTCTGGCCTCCTGCTGGAACGACTATATTCTTGCGAAAGAACACGCAACACTACAAGACACCAATGATGCATACCTAGGAAATCTGCAAAAAGATGGTACCTATTCAGTCGTACCGCGCATTCCCGGCGGCGAAATCACCCCAGAAAAACTGATCGTGATTGGTGAAGTAGCACGTCGATACAAGCTATACACGAAAATCACCGGAGGTCAACGCATTGACTTGTTCGGCGCACGCTTGGAACAACTACCCGAAATCTGGGAAGTATTGATCAATGCCGGCTTCGAGTCGGGCCACGCATACGGCAAAGCGCTACGCACTGCCAAATCGTGCGTGGGAAGCACATGGTGCCGCTATGGTGTTCAGGACTCGGTCAGCATGGCAATCCGGCTCGAAGAGCGCTACCGCGGCATACGAGCTCCGCACAAAATAAAGATGGCAGCCTCGGGATGTACGCGCGAATGCGCAGAAGCCCAAAGCAAAGACGTCGGCATTATTGCCACCGAGAACGGCTGGAATCTTTACGTTTGCGGTAACGGCGGAATGCGACCGCGACATGCCGAGTTGTTGGCCACCGACTTGAATGATCAGGAACTGATCCGCACCATCGATCGTTTCTTAATGTTCTACATACAAACAGCGGACCGTCTGCAGCGTACGTCAACCTGGCGCGAAAATCTCGAGGGCGGCCTGGACTACATCAAAGATGTTGTATTGAACGACAGCCTTGGCCTGGCCAACGAACTGGAAAATCAAATGCAGGCATTAGTAGATCGCTATGAATGCGAATGGGCGGCCACAATTAAAGATAAAGAAGCGTTAAAACGGTTCCGCTCGCTGATCAACGATACGACTCCTGACGAACAGATCGTTCATGTAATCGAACGCGGACAGCCACGACCCGCAACGTTGCGGGAACGGGCTGAAAAGCTAGCCAGCACCTTGACGGAATAGGAGCCCGCACATGCCAAAACCAAGTCAAACACCCCCATGGCAAATTGTATGCCACGCAGACGACCTGCAACTGAATGCCGGCGTCGCCGTGCGCGCGCACGGCGCCCAGGTTGCTATTTTCCTAACAGAAAACGCACTGTATGCGATCGACAACATCGATCCATCGTGCAGTGCAGCCGTCCTTTCGCGCGGCATCGTGGGAGATATAAACGGCCGACTCGTCGTTGCCTCACCCATGTACAAACAGCACTTCTGCCTAACGACCGGACAATGCCTTGAAGACGAAACCATGTCAGTGCGACCGTGGCCAGTACATCGCGGGCCGGACGGTTCAATCGAAATAGGCCCCTGCGACAACTCTAATCAGGAAGATGCCCATCATGCACAACAGCGCGTTTGAACATGAAAAAATCACAACCACGTCCAGCCGGCCCGGCCAAGTATGGCTAGTGGGCGCCGGACCGGGGGATCCCGACCTCATCACGGTAAAAGCCCTTAAAGTGTTACGTGCTGCAGACGTCGTGATCTATGACCGACTCATCGCCGGCGACTTGCTGAATTGCTGTCCACCACAAAGCATCAAACTTTATGTAGGCAAACAACGCAGCCGACACAGCGTTCCGCAATCACAAATCAATCAATTGCTTGTCGAATATGCACAGTCTGGAAAAAAAGTAGTTCGGCTTAAAGGAGGTGATCCGTTCATCTTTGGGCGCGGAGGAGAAGAAATGATGGCGCTACGCGCGCATGGTGTACAAGTTGACATCGTTCCCGGCATCACAGCGGCGTCCGGATGCGCCGCAGCAACCGGTATTCCTTTAACTCACCGAGATCACGCCGGCGCCGTGAGCCTGATGACGGCTCACCGCTGCGACGGCGCAACGGACTGCGATTGGGCCTCGTTAACTGCAGATCGGCAGCGCACACTCGTGTTTTACATGGGCTTGGCTCAGGCCCAACACATCAGCATGGAGCTGATTTTGCATGGGTTGCCAGGCAACACACCGGCAGCCTTGATTTCTAAAGGATCAACCACACAACAAAAAGCCGTTAGCTGCACGGTGGAAACGCTGGCGAAGGCAGCAACACAAGAAGGGCTGACGTCGCCATGCCTCATCATGGTGGGCAGCGTCGTGCAATTGGCTGATCCGGCCCGCATCACCCCAGCATCCTTGACACACTTCGAACAGGCGACGGCTGTATGCCCCGAATAACTCCGCTCTACCCAATCTTCGCCGATCTTGCAGCACGTCCTGTTCTGGTTGTCGGCGGCGGCGCCGTTGCCGAACGAAAAGTACGATCATTACTGAATGCCGGGGCAGAGGTACACGTGGGTGCACCGGCGCTAACTGAAACACTAGCTCGGTGGGCGGATGAAAGACGCCTAAAACATATTGACGGCATGTTCCAGGCGCAATGGCTTGACAACATGTGGCTGGTCATCGCCGCCACCAATCATCGCGAAGTAAACGCCAAAGTGAAACAAGCCGCAGACGATCGTGGCCTGCTGAGCAATGTAGTCGATGACCCGGCGCTCTCGTCTTTTCAGGTCCCTTCTGTGGTCGACCGCGCGCCACTGACAATCGCCATATCGTCGGCCGGAGTCGCCCCGGTACTGGCACGGCGCTTACGCGAATGCATGGAAGCAATGTTCGACCATGCGTTGGCGGATCTGGCAAAACTGGCAGGTCATTATCGGGCTGCCATTCGCCACGCATACCCAAACACAGGTGCACGACGACGCTTTTACGACTGGCTTTTTGATGGACCGATACCAATTTTGTTGCGCCAGGGGAAACACCTTGAAGCGGAGCAAGCCCTGATCTCAAACCTTGCCACCCCGGACACTTGGCCCGCCCGCGTGGTAACCTGGATCGACCCAGGGCCGGGAGACCCTGGGCTATTGACCCTAAACGGCTTGCGTGCATTAAACGAAGCGGACATCGTAGTGCATGATAGCCACATTGAAGAGCCCTTACTTTCATTGGCCCGACGCGATGCCGACCGACGCCTCATTAGCGGCGAACTGCTGCACCACACGGAAATGCTAAAAGAATATCTGCTTAAACTCTTCGAGGACTACCAACGCGTTGCCCTCGTCATATCAAACAGCGCTTTACTTCGCGTTGAACAACGCGAACTGACTGAGCAATTGAGCCATCGTGGGGTGCTAACCAACATAGTACGAGGCGTGAGCGCTCAATCGTGATACACACTTTGCATTCACATTAATACACATCACGAATATAACGTCGCTCACGCGTCAGACGACTCATAAATTCACCTACCTGCTCATCAGATAAACCGCCATACTGTGCAGCAATCCGTCGCAATGCAGTGTCCACGTCTTTAGCCATACGCATGGCGTCTCCACACACGTAAAATCGGGCGCCGTCCTGAAGCCATGCCCACAATTGCGCGCCCTGCTCCAACATCCGATCCTGCACATAAACTTTCTGCGACTGATCGCGCGAAAACGCTACATCCAGTCGCGTCAGAAACCCGTCTGAAGCCATTTGCCTGAACTCATTTTCGTAATAAAAGTCGGTTGCAGCATAACGCTCGCCGAAAAAAAGCCAATTCGACCCCTTACTCCCGCGGGCACGGCGTTCATGCAAAAATCCACGAAATGGCGCAATGCCCGTACCAGGACCCACCATGATAATCGGCGTATCGCCATCAACAGGCAAATGAAAATGCGCCGATTTTTGTACGAAAGAAGGTACGCTTACATCACTCGCCCGATCAGCCAGAAACGTTGACGCAACACCTTTACGCCATTTTCGGTCATTGCGATAACGTACCGTCGAGACAGTGAGGTGAATCTCACCAGGGTGCACCAACGGACTGGACGCAATGGAATACAGTCGTGGCGTCATTGGCCTAAGCATTGCCAACAGCCCTTCGGCATCAATCGACACAGGAAACTCATGCAACACATCAACCAGTTGACGCCCCCACAACCACTGCTTGAGCTTCTGCTTATGCTCATCAGCCAATAAATCCTTAAGCGTGCGGCTCTTGCTCATTTCAGCCACAATCTTCAAGCTATCCGGGTGCACACGGGTCATATCGAAATGCCGGGTTAATGCGTCGGCAAGCGGCAATTCCCCAACCCCTGGCACGTTAACGGCAACATTGCCATCTAGTGAGGTTTGCTGCAACAATTCGCACACAAGTTCCGGGCAATTACTCGGCCAAACGCCAAGCGCATCACCCGCTTCATAATCCAATGCAAGATCCTGCGTAGACAACGCCAAAAAGCGCGTGTCCTTCCCGGACCCTTCTCCATTCAGGCAAATGTTGGTTTGCAGGCTTGCAGGCGCAGGGCGCACTTTGGTAGGCTGAGAGCGGCCGGTCAGGCCACCGTTCGGAGTTTTCGCACGACGCGTATCGTCGTGCGCTTTGATGCAATCAATGGTCTGCTCAAGCCAACGATCCGACCGGCTCAAATAATCGGCATCACACTCAACACGTTCCATTAGGCGTGTCGCGCCCAGCACTTCAAACTGGGAGTCAAGATGACGGCCGTGACCACAAAACGCATCATAGAGCCGATCACCGAAGGCAAGTACGGCGTAACAAACCTCTTCCAGACGCGGTGCATCCGGAGCCTGAAGCCCCAGCCAGAAATCGCGGCCATTGTCGGGCGGCTCACCATCGCCGAAGGTACTGCTCATTAATAAAACGTACTCCGCCTTGGTCAAATCAGCCACCGGGTAATCCGACATGCAGGCCATACGTATCTCGAATCCCGAATTCATTAATTGCGTGGCATAGCGATCTGTCAGCGACTCAACATTTCCAGTTTGAGAAGCCCACAGCAACAGCACTTTAGGACGTACCCTTACGGTGCGAGCAGCGGCCACAATTTCCGCCCCCGTATCTGAAATATGGCGGCTTTTCGTGTCGTCATCGTGCAGCGCCTCCCTGCTGCGGCTGTACAGCCCCGCCAGTAAACCATCAAGCCAGGTTCGCGTACGCTCTGAAAAGGGGGCATGGGCCGGCAACACAGGAACCGCCTCTGTTTGGGCAGACTGATCCATGCGCAACCCTCCCAAATAACCAGCCAGATAAACCTGTTCGGTTTCATTCAACTGCGGGGGCTCAGTATCAGTTACACAGACATAGGCTGCCAAAGCGTCCAAACGGGCCTGTTGATCGTCAACACGACCTTCCTGAACTTTATTGTGCTGTGCTACACGTGAAACAGTGACCGCACTTATCTTGAAACCCGGCTGAAGAGATAGCGGATCAACCGCATCGTGAGTGAGCGCATTCACACACAGGTCTTCGCCAAACGCATCATTCCAATGCATCGGAGCAAAGCAGTTACCCGGCATGACCCGGTCTGTCACGAGCGCCGGTAACACCGCCGTACCTCGACGAGACGTTAGTTGAACACTATCCTGATCAACGACTTCCAGCGCGGCAGCATCGTCTGGATGCAACTCAAGAAACGGGCCCGGATTCATTCTGTTCAGCATGGAAACCTTACCCGTCTTGGTCAAGGTATGCCATTGATGCTGTACCCGACCCGTGTTCAACACCATAGGATAGTCGACGTCCGACAGCTCAACAGGATCCACATGAGGCCTGGCATAAAACATTGCCCGACCAGACACCGTTGGAAAAACAGGACCAGTTGCGGAGGAGCTCGCCGATACTGAACAAGACTGCTCTTCTTGTTGCAGATAGCGAATTGGGTAACGCGTTTGCGTTGATTGAGGAGCGCAAGGCCACTGAATCGGCGACTCACGCAACCGCGCATGGTTTACGCCCCGAATATCATAACCAGTGACAGGGTTCGCAAACTGAGCCAACTCGGCGAACACTTCTTCCGCGCAGGCATAATCGAAATCCGCCTCATAGCCCAAGGCTTTCGCTACTTCAGCGATCAAGCGCCAATCCGGCAATGCCTGCCCGGGCGGATCGACTGCTTGGCGCATCAATGTAAGATTACGCTCCGAGTTAACCATCACACCGTCACCTTCGGCCCAAAGGGCCGCCGGCAACACTATGTCAGCAAACCGCGTCGTTTCGGTATCCAGGAAGGCGTCCTGAACAATCACTAACTCAGCCTTCTGGAGACCTTCAATGACGGAACGACGGTTCGCCACCGTTGCCACCGGGTTACTGCACATAATCCAACATGCCTTAATCTTTCCGATTGCCATACTGGAAAATAAATCTATCGTGCCACCGCTTTCTTGCGCCGGGATCGTCCCCCTTGGGACCGCCCAGGCATCTTCAACGAAATGCCGATCAACCGCTGACAACGCCGACCGCTGGCCCGGCAGACCAGCGCCCATATACCCCATTTCGCGCCCACCCATGGCATTGGGCTGTCCCGTTAACGAAAACGGCCCACTCCCAGGTCGGCAAATCTTACCGGTAGCCAGATGCAAGTTACACAAAGCGTTGGTATTCCAAACGCCGTGTGTACTCTGGTTTAACCCCATGGTCCAGCAACTCATGAACTCATCTGCATCGGCGATCCACTGCGCAGCCAACTCCAATTGCCTCTCGGTTAAACCAGTTAACTCGGTGACCTTTGACGGCGGATAATCAGCCAACAAATCAGACATCGCCTCCCAACCTTGAGTAAACGACTCAATGAACGCCAAATCAAGCTTGCCCCTCACTTGCAACAAATGCAGCAAGCCATTTAACAAAGCAATGTCGCTACCGGACTTCACCTGTAAAAACAAATCTGCCTTTTCAGCAGTAGCCGTTCGGCGCGGGTCCACAACAATCAATTTTGCGCCGGCTTTAACGCGCTCCATCATGCGTAAAAACAAAACAGGATGGCAGTCGGCCATATTTGAACCAATGACCAGGAACACGTCAGCCCGGTCAAAATCATCATATGACCCTGGGGGGCCATCGGCGCCCAATGAAAGCTTATAACCACTGGCGGCACTGGCCATGCACAAACGGGAATTGGACTCAATATGACGGGTGCGGATAAAGCCTTTAGCCAGCTTGTTGGCCAGGTATTGCGCCTCAATCGACATTTGTCCCGACACATAAAGCGACACCGCATCTGGGCCATGCGTGTCCAGCACACTGCGTAAACGGGCCGCCGTTTGCTCAATTGCCTGAGAGACTTGCAGCGGAACTGGATCGGCTTCACGCGCCTGGCGAACATAAGCACTTTCCAGGCGGGCGGAATGACGCAACACCTGATGTGCCGTCTTTCCCTTGGTACACAAGCGCCCACGGTTGGCGGGGTGGTCAGGGTCACCTTCCAGCTTTACCACCTCGTTATCCTTAACGTGCAACACCATGCCGCACCCAACACCACAATAAGGGCATACTGTTTTGACCTGTTTATCAATCATGACGCTTCTTTATTCAAGTACATTTGCAGCAAGTGGCTTAAACATCAGCGAGGGCACGAGTCGACAAAGACGTCTCATGCGTCTGCCTCTTGTGCTGAACACCAAAGCGAACGGCCAACGCACAGACGGCCGATGCCATGACAACGAAACCAAGCAACACCAAAGTCTGCTGCGCTTCTCCCACGCCCTTCATCAGAAAAGCGGCACCCACCGCGCCTACATTACCGCCCGCCCCCACAATGCCCGCCACGCCGCCCAATGCTTTCGAATCAACAAACGGCACCAACGCGTAAGTTGCCCCACACGCCATATGCGTAAACAAACCAAACACCACCATTGCCGCCAGCGCCATGGCCACAACATCTGAATAGGCGAACCACAACAGGCCCAATCCTTCACCTAGAATCAAAGAAAACAGCAAAATGGCCCGCCATTCCAGACCTTTGCGTAAGGCAACCCGATCCGACAACCAGCCACCCAAAGCACGTGCAAACAACGCCAACAGGCCGAATACACCGGCAGCCATGCCTGCCTGACCCAGTGTTAATTGAAAACGGTCGACGTAATACAAAGCAGCCATGTTATGCATAAACACTTCAACGCCAAAGCAAGCGCCATAGGTTATGAACAGCATCCAAACCCGGTAGTTCGAGCAAGCCGCCCGAAAACTGGACCACCCGCCCCGTTTACCGGCCTCAACCAGATCACCCCGGGAACGCAACTCGGCATAATTACCCTTGGGGCAATCTTGCGTATAGCGCCAGTACATCACCGCCATCACCAGCATAGCGACACCAGGCACCAACAACGCCAGACGCCAGGCCTGAGAGTCATCAAAGCCAAGCAACAACGCGCCCGCCAGCAAAAGGGGAACCAACGTTTGCGCAGCGCCGGCACCTGCATTGCCCCATCCCGCCGTGGTGGCATTAGCCGTACCAACCACATTAGAGGCAAACATCACCGAGGTGTGATATTGCGTAATTACAAAACTGGCACCAACTGCGCCAATACCCAAACGGCAAATCAGAAAGGTCAGATAATCATGTGTAAATGAAACCGCGATCACCGGTATAGCCCCAAAAGCCAGCAAGCCCGAATACACGCGACGCGGCCCATAACGATCACATAAGGGGCCCACAATGAGACGAACCATAATGGTTGCCATGACTGCTGCAATATTGATATTGGCTATCTGTGCAGGCGTTAAGCTAAATTCTTTTGCTATGAGCGGCATCAGGGGCGCGCTGGCAAACCAGGCAAAAAAACAAACAAAGAACGCCATCCAGGTCAAATGGAAAACGCGCATTTGCGCAGAACCAAGACTAAACAAGGTGATGCGAGTCGCTTTAGTAGGCATAGTCAATCCATCAAACGAAAAAAGCCCTATTCATCTGGTGATATCACCAGATGTCTAGGGCGTCATTGTCCTGAGGACGGTCGTTAAACCGTAAACACAAAGCGCGTCGTCATTGACGGCTCTCAGAACAGTTCAAGCAAGATGTATGCCAACTTCTTAACTAACAGAATATATAGGGAAAAACGCAGACCGCGCCCAAAACGAGTGACGTGCCTTCAATTGGAAAGCACTGGTGCGGTGCAACAGCGCACTATGCAAGTGCGTCCGGCCCCAAGCGCACAAACCATTCGCGCGGTGAAACACCCTGGTCGGGTCCCAGCATGGAAAACCCGCCGTCAACGGGAATATCCACGCCTGTCATCCACGAAGCCTTGTCGGTGGCCAGGAACGAAATCACATTACCCACCTCCTCACCACGACCCACTCGACCTAAAGGATGAAAACGCGCTCCCACGGCATCGGCCACCTCTATATTGCCGGCACTCATGGATTGCGTTGCGGGCGACCAGGTCCAGGCCGGAGAAACTGACAAAACACGAATTCCCTTGGGCGCCAGATCAACTGCAAAGTTACGGGTAATTTGCAACATGGCCGCCTTGGATGCCGGGTAAATCGCACGACCCGCCGCACCGAACTTGCCGCCGGTGCTGCCCAAATTAACGACAACACTGCCTTTACCCATATGAGGCACCGCCTTCTGGGTAAAAATGGCGGCTGAAATCAAATTCACATTCAGCGTTTGAAACCACTGGTCGCGCGACGAACCCAAACCCTGGTCAACATAGCTGCAAGCGTTATTCACCAGAATATCGAGCCGCCCGAATTTTTCGGCAACAAAATCAATGCAACGGTCAATTGCTTCGTCGGACGTAACATCAGCCTCGATGAAGCAAGCACTATCACCGATACTTTGCGCCACGGCTTGCCCTGCATCGGCACCCAGGCCCACCAACACAACCTGCGCGCCGTCGCTGGCCAGCACCTTTGCAATATCACTGCCAATACCTTGAGACGCGCCGGTCACAATGGCTACTTTTCCGGCTAATGCTAATTGGGAAGCTTGCTCTTGCGCCAATGCGCTCTCCTTTAGGCCACCAAAGCCAAACTTTAGATATGCATGTCCAGCATACCGAACACACCTTCACAGTTTGTGAGGTTGACCCGTTTCAAATGGATGGCCCACCCGCCCGAATCTGTGGCGGCCAATTTATGATAAACCGTTGCGCCTAATTGACGCGCCTCCAAACGATATTCGGTGAGCTGCAAGCTGGAGCGCACAATAATATGGCCGGCGGCGTCGGTGCCGTCGATCATGACATTACCCACCAGGCGGCTGCCGTACGTTGGGGGGTGCTGCGACCAATTACGCTCGTGGTTCACACGACGCACCCGAACCTCGCGCAACATCGCGTCTTCCCAAAACAAGGAAACATGATCAAACGGGCTTTCCTGGCCTTGTTTGCGCGGTACCCAATAGCGCCCTTCAGGCGTCCAGAGCTTCAGCCATTCGTCTAGCTTGCGATCGTCAAGCAAGCGGGCCTCGTGATAGAGATACTGCTGAATACTGTGATAAGTTTCCAGCGACGGCGAAATAGTGGCAACGGGCTCAACGGAAAAATCGAAAGTACGATCAAGCAGCATTTTATTTCTCCTGTGACTGGGCGTTACCGCCCGACAACATGTACTGTTTCCATGCCGCAAACTGGTTACGCATCGGCAGTTCGCTGGTTCCGTTGGTCGACACCGTTCCTTCCGGCGTTTCTTTATCGGTACCGGCATAGCGATGCTGACTCACCCAGTCGCCGCCGCGGGTCATATTGCCGTCCTGGCAACGTCGGTACACTTCAATATCATCGGGCATGACGTTCGACGACGGGGAATTAATAATGTTGGTATAGGTCAAGGCGCGATCAAAAACCTCATCCGGCGCACCTTTCAAACGGAACGTTTGTATTTCAATAAGCGTTCGATTGGCACTAATGGGGCGAATCACGCGAAACTGCTGGAACACCGTATGCGGTGAACCGCTGCCGTAAATAACCGTATTGTGGCGATTCATGCCCAGAATCTCGCGGGCCTTTTCCTCGCCGTGTACCTTGGCCAGCGATTCAAAGTGTGCGCGCGAAACCGGGTCGCGCGTTGCCGCAGCCGGGTCAAAAATGGCCTCCATGTAACCATGGCCATTCTTGTATGCGCGCAACTCGAGCTTTTCCCAAAACTCATAAGGCTCGCCGTTGCCGTCCATAATCAACAGTTCGAAAGGCTTCTCGCCCAAATGCTCAGCCTCATCGCGCGCCGCCATAAAAGACGACTCGTGCGTAATCGGTGCATGCATCGTGTCGTGCAAATTCTCGTAAAACACTTTCCAGTTCGACTCCTGCATTACCTGGAATACACCGCCCACCACTTCAACCTCGCCTTCGGGCGAACGGTCGCACAAGTTTTGAATAGATGACGCAGCGCCGTCGAGGAACGTAAGCAAATCGGGGCCTTCCGGTGACTGGCTGGCAAACACAAAGCCACAGAAGGAGTCGACACGTGCCAGAGGGCGCATGGAAAAATCCGGATGGGATTTGTCGAACGAAGTGCCTTCCATCCCCCTGCGCAAGGGCACTGCCAGCAATTCCCCGCTTAATTTGTAAGCCCACGCATGATAAGGGCAGCGCAGAAATTTACCCGCATTGCCACTACCCTGAGACACCAGTTGGGCGCCTTTATGTACACAGCGGTTGTACAGCACATTGATTTTGCCGTCGCTGTCGCGCGTCATGATGACGTCCTGGTCACCGATACGGCTTGTAATATAGTCACCCGGATTCTTGACCTGGCTTTCATGACCCACATAGATCCACGCCTGGCCATAGATACGGTCCATTTCCAGCTTGAAAATTTCTGGGTCGGTATAAACCCGCTTATGCACGCTGTCTGGGCGAACCAGCCCCGCAATTTCTTCGTTGCTAATGCTCATGTTGTCCTCCGAACCGTTCAAGAGTCATTCCTCAGAATCAATTTATTACGACCCGAAACCGCACAATAGCCATAACTGGCAGGCATTGTCCGCTTATGGCTCACTATAGGGCTTTTTCACGCGCAAGACTCTGCACGTCCGTCACCTGGGCAACCAGTGCCAAACTACGCAGCGCCGCGTCGTGCAACTCGGGCGACCCCGATGCACATGCCTGGGCGACAATGGTTACCTCGTAACCCCGATCAGCAGCGTCCCGAACGGTATGTTCAACAACAGAATGCGTCGCAACGCCGCCAATAACGAGATGGCGCACATCCAGCATGCGCAACAGATGATCAAGCTGCGTTCCGGCAAATGCGCTAAGACGCTGATGCGTAACAATAAATTCTTGTTCATTGTCGAGCGGTTGCAATTGCGCCAGGAACTCAGTACCCCACTCATCCTCCTTAACCGCACCCAACTCAACCGTTTTGCGAAAAATGGGCGTATTGCGCGGGCAGTCGGCGTAATCAGGGCGAAACGCGATGCGCACATGCATCACCGGCCATTGCCGTTCCCTTGCCAAGGCAAGCATTTCGGCGGCCCCGGCAATAACGCGTTCACGTACGGTTTCATCATCCACGCCAACACGAATTTTGCCATCGGGGTGCAAAACTTCGTTCTGATAATGCAGGGCGATCACCGCCGCTCTCTCACTCATGGTTTCCCCCAGTTGGTTTTAGCACTACCGAAAAGGATAGCGCCATTTCTACCTGCCCGGTGCCGGACGCCCTTTAGACCACGGGAAGTCCCTGATTCCACTCACGATTCCTTTACGTCTAAAGTACCGAATGTGGCAGAGTGGCGCCACCTTTACCCTGCCGTCTCAAACCACCGGGCCAATACCGTGCAACACTTGGAACATCTCAATCTCTCCAAGCTTAACGACCACCTTGTTTTTCACTCCGACTCCCCATCTGAGGTGCGGGCGAAGCTGGGCGGCATATTAAGCGAACACGACCTGACTCTGGGCAAGGGCCGGGTAGATACCACGCTGTTCCAACGCAAATTGAACGACATCAGCGTCATGAAACTCACCTACGGTGCAGAGGTGAATATAGAGGCCAGCCCGTTCAAAGGATTTTCGCTCGTACAAACCCCTTTAAGCGGCTCATTCGAGGTGGAAATCGGCGGCTGCAGAAAAACCTTCGGCCAGGGGGACGTGGCCGTTTTGTCCCCACAGCATCATTTCGGTATTCACTGGCAGGAGGGCAGCGAACAGCTTATTCTTAAAGTCCCCCACCACCTTCTGTGCCGGCATTTCAACGGAGCCCCATCAGGCACCACCCAGGCAGTCGCCGGCTTTACATCGCCTGCTTTCAAGCTCGATGGCAGCCTGAATCTGATCTGGCACTCACTGGTTCAACAAGCCATCGACCTTCCCAATGGCGCCGGTAAGCTGAATAATTTATGGCTCGCGCACTTCGAACAAACCATTGCGCTGTTCCTGTTAACCCACCAAACCGCCGACGCCGGAAAGCCCGAGGTCTCCCACTACACTCCGGCCTCAAGCAGCCCCTTTAAGGGCAACTCAGCCCCACTTGAGCGCATGGAAACCTATATTCAGCAACGCTTGTGTGCACCCATTTCGCTGGTCGACCTGTCGCTGGCAGCGGGCCTAAGCCCCCGATCGCTCAATGCTTTGTGCCACAAATATTATGGTGTATCGCCCATGGTGCTGCTGCGCAATATGCGGCTTGATGCCGTACGTGAAAAGTTGCAAAGCTGCCCAGGCGCCAATGTTACTCGCGTTGCACTGGATCATGGCTTCGGGCATTTGGGGCGCTTCTCGGCATATTATCGGGAACGGTTTGGGGAACTGCCCCGTGACACGACGAGCAATCAGTTTTTGCCTTGTATGTGACAATGGGGTGATCAGCGACCAGAGCCGGAATTAGCTGCAATATCTGGCCCAAACTATGCTTGCCCAAGACTACGCGGATCAATATCGCCCGGTTGCGGTTTACCGAAGTGCAATACTGTTTGCGGATAGGGAAGATCAATACCGGCCTCAGCGAAACGCTTACGCACCAGCCTGTTGAAGCCACGTTGCACCGCCCATTGCATACCTGGAATGGTCTTGATCAACACACGGATGTTGTAACCACGTTCGTGCAAAGAGGTCACGCCGGGAATGTCGATCTTGTCGAGCACCATGCCGGCTAGCTCGGGGTCTTGCATAAGCTCGTCAAACGCCTCGTGCAACAAGCCAATCGCTTCATCCACGTCGGCACCATAGGCAATAATGTATTCGCCATAATGGTAGCCAAAATCACGCATATGGTTAGACACTTTGTCGATGGCCGAGAAAGGAATCAAGTGGTAGCCGCCATCCAACGTACGAATACCCACCGTACGCACGGTAATTTTCTCGACCGTACCGAAAATACCCGCCACTTCAACCACATCATTGTGGTTCATGCCATTCTCAAGCTGGATGAACACCCCGGTAATAATGTCTTGCACGAGCTTTTGCGCACCAAAACCGACTGCCAAACCAATCACCCCGGCACCGGCAATTAGTGGACCAATATCCACACCAATTTGCGACAACACAATGAGCACCGTCATGGTCACGATCACAGCCAGGGCCGCGCTTCGGAACAATAGGAGCAACGTCTTTTGTCGTTCAGTCGTCCCGTTAGACGGATCATCATTCAGCTTACTTTCAATAATGCTGGCAACAACCGTCCAGATCCCCATGGCAAACAGCAAAATCACTGCCACATGCACGATGCCCGCGATGGCAGCCCTCCCTTGCGCGGAATACAACCATTCAGAAAGGCTAAAGGCGCGCCAGGCGTCGAGAATCAACAAAATGGCAATCACCAGAATCACGCCTCGCAATAGGCGAATCGCGCCGGGCACATAAGAATTCAGACGCGACTCAAGCAAGGGAAGCCGACTTCGAATGTCATCTGAAAGCTTGATTTTGCGGGCCAACAATGATGAAAGCATTGCAGCAATCAAAGTGGCGACCCCCGCCACCACCAAAGTGCGCAATGTCGCCTCGGTAATGAAAGGCAATGCATTTTGTTGGTCGGCCTGCGTGGCAACCAGCAAGGCGGTAAAGTACGCCAACCCAACCCAGTGCCATAATCGACCCGCAATGCGATACAGCGTTGCAAAAAACGCATTAGAAGCCGTCTCGGCGCACCCTTCGATCCGCGCGCGCACATCGTACCGGTTGCGCCAAATAACACGCACGGCATAAACGTAAACACCAAGCATAATAAACAGGCCAACAATTCGGCCCATGGACGGCGTTAACATTTGCTGCACAACCGGCACCGCCACCAGCATGCCGTAACCGGTAAGGCCAATAATGCGTTGCAGCCATCCGCTCCAGTATTTGGCCTGGGTATCGCTCATGCGCCACAGACGCAAATGGGGATGCCTTTCGGCAAACACCACGCGGCATAGCGACCGTGCAATTTCAATGGCCACGAAGGCGCTGACAAAGAGCAAGCCCAATAAGGAAGGTATTTGCCATTTCTCTTGGATGAACAAAGAGAGTCCATAACCTGCCAAAGCTGCCAACAAGATCGTCACGGCGTCGATAGCCAGCGCACCTGCAGCGGCACCAATACGTGGTATGAGCTGAGCTGAGCGTTTATTTGGCTTGGACGCCTGGTTACGCTTAACCCATGCGTCCAGCCGGCGGAAAAAAAACAACGCGGCCAAGCGAAACACAGCAAAGGCCACCAAGGTACTCACGATCACCAGCACCAAACTCAACCAACGCGATTTCCATTGCGCAGCACTCATCTCATGAATGCCTTCGCCGGCAAATAACCCACGAAGCATGGCGGCCGTTTGGGAAAAGTCATTGGCCATATCGGCGGCAAATGTCTGCAGAGAACCGGCAGCGCCTTCCATCGATTGTGCTTCAGCCTCAGTTGACGCGCCGGAAGAATCAGAATCGGCTTGGGCCGCCCCGTCGTCTTGATTCTTTGCGTTTTCTTGATCAGCCCCGGGCTTATTCCCCGGTTGCTCGTCTGCCAATTGCCGAAGCTGTGTTATCAAGGCATTGCGTGACTTTTCATCTGCAAGCAAATCGGCCAACACAGCGTACGAAAGCGTGGTATCGACCGATGACGCAGGCTCGCCGTCAGACGACACCGACTTTTCGGCGGAAGTGGACACACTGGAAGGATTTGAAGGTTGGGCCGCTGCAATAGGCGCCAACGCAAAAAGACCTAGAAAAAAAACACAAACCAATAAAGCCTGCACCTGGACGACGAAAACGCCCTCACCGTTGCGACAATTCACTACCCATCCCCTTGTTTGGTTCGAACACCCGCAACGGTCAAGCCGCTGCGGTTATCGCTTTACAGGGTAACATCGTCGCTTATACGGTAAAACCCACGCCAGATGTGCTACACGAGGCGAAGCGTGAAATGCAGCACAGGCTATATATAATGGCGGCCATGCAAAAACTTCATTCCTTCGACAACGTTGAAACAGTTAGCGTAACGGTAACCGGCCGCGTACAAGGTGTGGGCTTCAGGGCTGCCACCGTGCGTCAAGCGCACCTCTTGAAGCTAACCGGCTGGGTTCGCAATAATCACGACGGTTCAGTTGAAGCGTTGCTGCAAGGGCCACACGACGTCATCGACCAAATGTTGTCGTGGTTGTTAATGGGCCCGCCCCCGGCGCGTGTCGATCAAATCGACACAAATGAAGTTGTTACTGAGCGACGTTTCGACCGGTTCGAGCAAATTTAGGCGAACACCACCGTCGCATCGGGCACGGGGGACATCAATTTAGCCATCGGCACCGACATAAATTCCGTGTTGTCTTCCAGGTTTTTTAGATCCAGACGCACATAACTCATTCCGCCACTATCACGCAAAAACAGTTGGTGCCGCGTAAGATCGGTAATGCTGGTCCAACTGGTAAATTCCGTTGGTACAGCTTCAACCGCCTGCCCTTCGAAGTGCATATGGCCACTTCCCACCTCGGGTGGGTCAATGGTAATGCCGCGAGGTCGGTCGAAATTGTTCATGATATGGGCCACCATTTGCACGGCCTTATCGGGATCAGACTGTTTTTCAGCGTAGTGAGCATAAAACGCGGCACGAATCAAACGATCAACAGACGTGTCTGAAGCCGGCAGCCCTGCTTTTGCAATCCCGGCACCCGGCGCAACGGCCTGGTAGTCCATAAACTGCGATTTCGAACGATCAACGTTTGAAAGAAAAGTGTAATTATTCAGGTTCGTAAGGTGCCACGAAAAAGGCGGCGCATTCGTCATGACACCCACCGGGTTATCGTACAAGGTACGAACCCCGTGATCAAACTCAATGACCAGACTGGCGCCGGTCGTATCGTGCACAACGTAATGAAACGGCATTTCAAGACCACCCAGAATCGGTACGCGCTCAAGCACCACCGGTAAACTTGCCAATGCGCTTTTAACATCGGCCACGGTGGTGTACTGACCCAACACATAAGCGCCCAGATCCGCCGCCGATAGCGCGGGTTGATCGCCGTCGAGTGCGGCTTGGGGCCCACCTGCCTGAGCATAGGCTTGCACACTAAAAGTGAGGCCGGCATCGTTTACGCCTTCCACCACTTTGAGTATTGAAGCATCTATTGCCGACCCCGCTTGCGGTACGACCTCCGGCATGGTTACTGCGATAAACGCATGGTTGGTCGTCCAGGTTAGCGCCGGTTGCGTATCAACCTTGGATGTCATTGTTATTTGCCGCGGCATGAAAGACACCTGATACGGTAAATTCATACTCAGTTCAAGCGTTCGACCCAAGTATGGGCGATCACTGGCGTCGCGATAAATAAGCGATGTACACATAAATTCCTGTTCCTGACGAGTACGCCCAACCGGCAAATAACGTAAAAAAACACATACAACGCCGCCACTTTAACCTGCATCACACCGAACGGGAAAATGGGAGGCCTGCAAATGAATCCTCCAATTCACAACGTCGCGACCTTTCTATGCACACTTCTGCTTCATAAGTAAAAACACCGATTGTTAACTATTTGGACAAAGGTTTAACTTTAAAGTAATTGAAAGCGGCGTTTGCCAATGCAAGACGCCGTTTCGCTTTCGAAGCATGTGTCATTCAGTCGTGCTTAACGTAGTCACTTTTTCGAGGTTTCCCCATGTCCACTTTCTCAATATCTCGACTTTTACGCGGTCTGGTTCTTGGTGTCGCTGCCACCGTATCACTCCCTGCCTTGTCAGAGGAAATAACGCTTAAATACGCTTTCTTTGCGCCGGCAGGCACTTTCCCCGGCAAACAGATGACGCATTGGGCCGAAGAGGTTAACAAACGCACCAACGGCAAAGTCAAAGTTGAAACATTCCCAGGTGGCAGCCTATTGGGAGCGCGTGAAATGTGGGACGGCGTGACCATGGGGGTAACCGATATCGGCTTGTCCGCGCCTTCCTATGATCCGGGCCGCTTTCCGCTCACCTCCGGCATGGCGCTTCCCCTAGGCTTTGAAAACGCCACAGAGGCCAGCCGTGTTCTATGGGAAGTCACTAACGAGTTTCAACCCAAAGAGTTCGAAAACTTTAAAGTACTTGCGATGTTTACGTCGGAACCAGGGCATATTCAATCGAAGGAGCCAGTGCGCAACCTCGAAGACCTTGCCAACATGCGATTACGTGCAACGGGTAGCGGTGTGCCGGTTATCGAGGCCCTGGGTGGCTCTGCTGTCGGCATGAGCATGCCCGACGTTCCCCAGGCCGTTCAAACGGGTGTCATCGACGGCACAATGACCTCAAGGGAAGTCCTTCGTGATTTCCGTTTGGCGGAAAACTTGAAGTACGTCACCGAGTACCCCATGGTTGTGTCCACTTTCGCGGCCGTCATGGATAAGAAAAAATGGGACGCCCTGCCCGACGATGTTAAGAAAGTGCTCAATGAACTGGGCGACGAAATGCACGCATGGACAGGTCGCTATCACGATGAAGAGAACGTGAACGGTGCGTTGGAGTGGGCCCAGAAAGAGCAAGGCTTAACAATCCTGACACTCTCCGATGAAGAAACCGCACGATGGGACGCAAAAATGGCTCCGATCGTTGATGAATGGATCGTTGCCACGGAAGCAAAAGGCCTTCCAGGCAAGAAGTACATAGAACGTATAAAAGAGCTTCAGAAGCAATAATGAAACTCGTCGATCCTCATCAGTCTCTCCTAGGGCAGCTTAACCAGATTATCAACAAAGGGTTCGCTGCCCTTGCTGCAACGGCAATGCTGGGCTTAATGTTTCTAACCGTCGTCGATGTCGTCCTTCGCAAAATGGGCATGCAAATAGCTGGCTCGTTCGAATTTATCGGCTGGTTATCCGCTATGGCAATGGGCCTTTCCCTGGGGTATGTACAACTCCACAAAGGGCACGTTGCCATCACGGCAATCAGCGAACGGTTTCGAGGAAGAACGGCCGCAACGGCTGAGTTCATTAGCTCAATCCTTTCACTCCTCCTTGTTGTATTGCTAACGTACTACACCTTCAGGCTGGGGATCATTCAGAAAGCCTCCGGCTCGCTTTCCGAAACGTTACGCCTCTTGATTTACCCATGGGTTCTCGTCCTGTCTGCGGGTATGGGAGCGCTTGGCCTTGCGTTGCTGGCAGATTGTGTTCGTTCATTCACAACGATTATTCAACCCCAAAAAACTTAAAACTCTCGTCAAGGGATCGGTAACTGAATGGAAACGATTCACATGGCCTTGCTAGGTCTCGTAGGTATGTTTGTGCTGATGGCGATTGGCATGCCAATCGCCTTCGCGATGTTATTGGCCGGTGCCGCAGGCATCGCCTCGATATTGTCTTTTTCCGCCGCTACACATCTGGTTTCAACAACCGTATGGGACCAATTTTCTTCCTATAGCTTAAGTGTGATTCCACTGTTTGTTTTAATGGGTCAACTTGCTTTTCGTTCCGGGATCACCGAACGACTTTATGCCGCCGCCTATAGTTGGCTGGGTCGTGCACCCGGTGGGCTCGCCTCTTCTACCATCGTCGCGTCTGCCGGCTTCTCGACCATATGCGGGTCCAATGCGGCGGCCAGCGCCACGATGGGCATGATCGCGCTGCCGGAAATGAAACGCTATGGCTATTCGCGCGCACTCAGCGCCGGCGCAGTCGCGGTTGGGGGCACACTAGGGGCTGTCATACCGCCCAGTGTGGTCATGATTGTCATCGGCATTCAAACAGAACAATCTATCCTGGCGCTATTCCTTGCCGGCATTGTTCCGGGCATTTTGCTCACGCTACTCTTTATCGCTACGATCGCCTTCATCTGCTGGCGCCACCCTTCGGCAGCCCCGAAAGGCCCGGCCACCACGTTAAAAGAAAAACTCATCGCCGGGCTGAGTGTGCTGGAGACTCTAGCCCTATTCAGCTTTGTAATCGGGGGGCTCTACGCAGGGCTTTTCACCCCAACCGAGGCAGGCGCAACAGGTGCCTTCGGTGCGCTCGTCATTGGTTTAGTTCGGCGGGGCCTGACGATCCCTCGTATTATTGAAGCAGTATTGGAGTCGTTGCGTATCTCTGCAATGGTGATTATGCTCATCACGGCGGCCGTTGTATTTGGGCGGTTTTTAACGCTCACACGCCTACCGTCTGAGCTCGCAGCCTGGGTCACAAGCTTGCCGGTATCGCCCGATATCATCCTGGTGGCGATTTTGCTTATCTACCTTATTGGCGGGGCGTTTGTTGATGCACTGGGTTTTCTGGTGGTCACACTACCCATATTTTTCCCGCTTTCGGCTGCATTGGGCTTTGATCCGATTTGGTTCAGCATGATGCTGGTCATTGTGACCACTATCGGGTCTGTTAGCCCACCCGTTGGAGTAAACGTGTTTGTGGTCAGTGCGCTTGCGCCAGACATAAAAATAGGCGCCATCTTTAAAAACGTTTTCTACTTTTTCTTTAGCTTTGTTCTTTGCATTGCCTTGATATGGCTTTATCCGGACACGGTTCTGTATCTTCCAAGAATGCTGCAATAACAGGCATTTTTACAAGCGCGTTTAAGGCTGTTTAACGGAAGATCATCACGCATTCTCACGGTGCTAAAGATGTCCTGAAATCTGGTGGGCTGTTTCCAAAACAGCCTTCACCATCTCATCTATTTTTTCCGGAGAAACACGTGGGGTGGGGCCGCCTACCGCAATGGCGGCGGTCATTTTCCCGGAAAAATCCCGGATAGGCGCGGCCACCACACGCAAGTGGGCCAGCAACTCTTCATCATCCATACTCCATCCTCGACTGCGTATCAGTTCGATGTCTTTTTGAAGCGTACGGATGTCTGTCATGGTTTTGTCAGTGCGCTTTTCCAGCGGGGCGCGCGCAGCGAATTCGTGAAGGTTAGTCTCGTCGAATGCTAAAAAAAGCTTGCCTGCCGCCGTACAATGCAGCGGTGCAAGGGTTCCTACCTCCGATGCCACCCGCATGGGCTGTGGCGTCTCGAAAACCGAAAGATACAGAACATTGTCGCCACTACGCACTGACAATTGAACTGTTTCCTGTGTGTCCTGAGCGAGCCGGCTAAGAAAGGGCTGCGCCCTTGAGGCAACTGACATACCACGCAGTTTCTGGCCGGCAAGATTGACCGTTCTCAGTCCCAACCGATATTTTTTTGTCTCTTCGTTTTGCTCGATCAGGCCGTGCTTTTCAAGCGCCTTTAACGCCCTGAAAACAGTCGCCTTGTCGGACCCGAGTATGTCGGCAACCTCCGAAATCCCGACATCGCGGGGTTGGTCGGCAACACAAAAAAGAATTTCAAGCGCTTTATCAATGGCTGACTGGCGGCCCATTTTCGTCATATAACCCAATTTCCGTTGAAAATAACTAAGACGCGCTTTGCTTCTCGGGAAGCGCGCTAATGATCTGGCACGCAAAATCTTCGGCCACGGGCGAAAGCGTACTGTTCACCCTGGTCAATAGTTTCAGCTTACGTTGAAACTCCGGCAGAAAAGCAGGCGCCATCACCTTTACTCGACCCAGTTCGGCAAGCTCTTTGGTGACCACATTGGGCAACATTGATATTCCCAGCCCATGGGATACGGCCCTCGCAATCCCCTCGCTGCTACCGAATTCAATTATTTTGGACGGCACAATATCATTCGTTCGCAATAGACTTTCCGTCACGGTACGCGTTCCAGAGCCCCGCTCCCTAACCAGCCATACAGCACTATTCAATTGTGTCATCGCATCATGTTGATTGGACGAAAGTTGAAAGCTCACCGGCGCAATTAAGTTGAGCTTCTCGGTTAACACGTCTTTAGCCAGAATGAGCGGATCTTCCGTTGTCCCTTCAATAATCGCCAAGTCTATACGATATTCCTTCAGATCATGACATATTGACTCGGTGTTCCCGACAACAACGCGTAGCGCAACTTCCTCGTGTCCTTCCCTGTAGCGCGCCAATAAAGGGGGCAGCCAATAGCTTGCAACGGTAGTGCTGGCGCCAATGGTCAACCTGCCTTGAGAAGCAGACAGGTGCTCCTCCAGGTCGTTGATCGCCAACTGCTCAAGCGCGAATATTTCATCGGCGCGAGCGTAAAGCGCGCGTCCACTGTCCGTAAGCCGAAGCCTTCCCGTTTTTGATTGTCCACCCGTAGTTCTTTCTAGCAAATCCAGCCCCAACTGGCTTTCCAGTTCACGCACGGCTTTGGAAACGGCCGGCTGACTTACGAAAAGAACTTTAGCGGCCTTGGAAAAGCTATTTTCACGAACGACAGTAAAAAAGATGCGCGTTAGATGCAAATTTAACTTCATAACTAAAACTTATCGCCCCATGAGATATAACCAATAGAAATATCTCTTTCAAAATTATAGACTTTGCAGATATTAAAACTCTGTTAAAGCCACGTCAGTGAACGCATCAGCCGCCTGTAAAAAACTAGAAGAATTTTTCACCCCCGGTTTTGCCGGACTCATAAGCGGGTTACTGTTCGTCACGCTCCTTGCCCTTCTGGGCCTCTATATCGCCGAAAACACATGGGTACAAAATATGGGGCTTGGCCCCTTGACGATCGCCATGGTCATTGGACTATTGGCAGGGAACTCCCTGTTCCCGCCTTACGCTCATCGATTCATCCAAGGCGTTGTTTTTTCGAAATCAACTTTGTTGAGACTCGGCATCATTCTTTACGGTTTTCGCGTGAGCGTGCAGCAGGTGTACGATTTGGGACTTTCGGGAATCGCAATTGGCCTCTCTATCGTCGTACTCACGTTAACAATCGCCCTGTTTTTGGGTAAGAAACTCTTCAAACTCGATAATGAAACATGCCTGCTTATTGGTGCAGGCAGTGCGATTTGCGGCGCGGCTGCCATCCTGGCAACGGAGTCCATCACCAAGGCAAAAGCTGAAAAAGTCTCTGTCGCTGTGGCGACCGTCGTCATCTTCGGTACCATTTCCATGTTTGTCTATCCACAACTATTTCCTTACCTGGAAATGAGCCCCAACGAATACGGCATTTATGTTGGATCAACCGTGCACGAGGTGGCTCAAGTTGTAGCGGCGGCTAATGCGATAGGCGATCAATCCACTGAAACAGCCGTGGTCGAAAAGATGTTTCGGGTCATGTTGCTTGTTCCTTTTTTATTCCTGTTGCTTATATTGGGAAAGAAAACTGAAGCAAACAAACAGAGAACCGGCGTTCAGAACGTTACCGTACCCTGGTTTGCGGTTCTGTTTGTTTTGGTGATTGCCATCAATTCAACGTGGCCCATTTCCGTTGAGCTCACCGCCACCGTCATCAAGATCGACGATTTCATACTGGCGATGGCCATGACGGCACTGGGCCTGAGCACGAACCTGAAATCCTTGCGCCACGTTGGGCTCAAACCTTTCGGGCTCGCCGGCTTGTTGTTTCTTTTCCTATCCCTCGGTGGTTACCTAATTAACCTGAGCCTTACAAAACTGCTGTGATTCGTTAACGGTAAATTGACACAGGACTATTGGCCTCGAAAGCCTGGCGCTCGTACTGCACCAACTCCAGCTGATTACCCCAAGGGTCAAGAAAATACCTGACTTGCAATCCGGCGCATGGACCGTCGTCCATTTGGATAGGGCCGCTCATGACACGCACATCGTGCTTGACGAGGTATTCAACAGCCGCCTCCAAATTTGCCACTTTGAATGCAATATGATGGCCGCCAAGATCACAATTCTGAGGCGGCGTCGTGTTACGCGTGGTGGGACGATCATACTGAAACAGCTCCAACATAATCGTTGGACCGATCTGCAACATCGCAATCATCAGGCGGGCGTCTGCCACGTTCACGTGCGCCTCGCACCAGTCTTTTCCATCGGGCATGAGCGGCATTTCACGCGCGTCGAACGGCCCCAAACGGTATAGCTCAACACCCCCAATCACATCGGTATAGAAGGCAACCGCCGCATCAAGATCGGGAACGGTCAATGCGACGTGGTCTACATGAAGCAGGCCCGGAATACCGGGTTTGTCAGATGTATTCATTACTTCTCCTAACGTTAATAAACCCCTGTGAGGGGCAGCGCATCATAATGGGAGAGCCGATGGGGGTGCGAGATTGCGCGTAGCCAATTGCATGACACGTTTCTTCAAACGCCAACCTGAAGACCTGAGTGTCCAGCAGTCATGATAATGACCGACCGCATACACCGAGGTCAGACCCTCTGAACATGTCCGGAACACTGAAACGGTCGCAATCGTATGTGTTTCCCATTCCGAGAAACGAAACGAGGGTGGGCTAATTTGATGAGTGCGCAACCCGTTATTCCACAAATGGCGCGGCGCCATATCCAGCAAGTTCTGAAGCTCGGTTTTGTCCAGATCAATCCAGGTTGCCATGCCATCTATTTCGGGCACTTTGGAAACAAGCTGGTATTCCCCGTCGTCGGTAAAAAGTGACAAGTAAGAGGCGAAATCACCCTGGTCCAAATAACGTCCGGAGGCCAACAAGCTTTCGGTTATTGCAGCGCGTTGCTCATTGTTCATGTGCGACTCCGTTTTTGAATGGTGCATGAATATCAAAAGACGAAACGCCTGTAAGTTCCTGCCATTTGGCATAGAAACTGCGAACGGGCGAGTCGTCTGTCGCCTGGTCGTTGTCTTCACGAGCAACCAGGGAGTACGGATACTCGTGCGCCGTCATGTTCGCCCATTGCGTCTCAATGGCCCAAATGTCCTCGGGAAGGTTGCGCCCCATTGGTCCCCAAACCTGGTTGTGCTGCTTGACCCGGGCACGGCGCTGGGTTTCTGTATCTGATTTAGGCCCCAAACCACGACACTCCAGAATCGTCAGCCCCGGCTCGACCGGAATCAGCGAGTCGATTCGTACAACAGTCGACCGCACGTTGATCATGACGTCTGGGAAAAGGTCGGTAACGACGTGCATATTCGGTGTCATGCCGTTCAGTGTGTCGGTACCCCGATCGCCCAATTTCAGCTTGTTGTACGCAATATTGGCAGGCTGAAAGGTGTGGTGCCCATTAGGATGAAGCAACCACTTGCGTTGCAAGTAAGACGGCTGTGACAAAGCGGTCGTTCGGTTAAGCAAGTGCAGCAGTTCGTGATAGCCCTCGCAATTCGTTTCAACGAAAAGCTTCCAGTTCGCTTTAACCACCACTCGATGGTAATGAAAAACCTCAAGGTCGCTCAGCGGCGCCTCGATTTGCTCCATCGCCGAACCCAGAAAGTCTTTCAGTGTTTGACTTGGGCTACTGGATAGATTGACAAAAACCAGGCCGTGAAGGGACTCAAGATTCACCGCTTTTAAATGCACATTATCTGCATTAATTTCCTCATTTGAGTACCCCTGAGGCAGCGGTATGGTGGTGCACTGACCCGCCGTGGTGAACGTCCAGTGATGATAAAAACACGTAGTGCGATCACCTTTAATGGTGCCTTGTACATCGCGCAATAATTTTGCACCCCGGTGTGGGCAGATATTCAAGAACGCACGCAGGATATTGTCGGCGCCCCGAATAATGGCAACCGCCGTATCGGCAACGTTGATGACACGGTAGCCTCCGGGTTCCGGAACTTCGCTTTCATGGCACGCAAACTTCCACTGCGCTTTGAAAATCTTTTCCTTTTCATCGTTGAAAAGGGCCTCGTCTGTGTACATACGGTTGTCGAGGTAATGCGTACGCGGCAACCCTGGAACACGTTCCCAATCCCAGCCGAGCTTGGAGGCAGGCGAACTTAAAGTGCCCATGAAATTTCCTTAATGGCTAAACAAGAGGCATGGATTACAGACCATCACCTTTAAAGGCGTTTCACATGTAGAAACGCTGTTTCACCGTTAATGTATGCCTTCGGCCCAGACTCAACAATAAGTGAAAGTACTGATATCGACGGCGCGTTGTACTTAGACCCCGTAACGCATAAAGAAAAACGCGGTCATTAACAACCCAATCGCAATAATGCCCCATCGCAAATATTGCACCGGCACATGACGCGAAGCGCGCGCACCCACATAGCCACCCAGCGTTCCCGCCACCATCATCCAAATTGCTTGCGGCCAATAAATAAGACCACCCGCTATGTAAATGATGACCGCAATAGCGGTTAACAACGCCGAAACCACGTTCTTCAGGCAATTCGCCACGTGCAGGCTACCCACCCCCAACACACCGAAGACGGCCAGCAACAAGATACCCAGCCCACCATTGAAATAACCACCATAAACCGCCACAGCCAAAATCACCGGTGCAGTGATGATCGGCCCCACCGGCCCCGCCCTTCTTTTGGAAACCAGACGCGGCGCCAAAATAAACAATAGTGTGGCCGCAAGCAGCAACCAGGGAATCAAAACATCGAAGACGGCGGAAGGTGTCCATAAAAGCAGTAATGCCCCGATAACCCCGCCCACAACCGACGTCATCGTAAGCAACTTAATGGACACATGCTTTAAATTCTTAACTTCGTGCCGCAACGCCCAGGCACCCGCAATATAACCAGGCAGCAAAGCCAGCGTGCCCGTTGCATTAGCCGCAACCGGCGGCACGCCCACCAACACCAGAGCCGGCAAGGTTAAGAAACTGCCGCCCCCCGCCACCGAATTCAACGCCCCGGCAAAAAAGGCGGCCACAAACAATAAACCCCATTCCCAAATCATATTGCTTCAACCTGTTTCGGCATATCGTGCTCTCTAACGTTAAACTTTCGTTTCAACCAACTGCCCTTCCTAACCCAAATGCCCCATATCGTTATTGAATACACCCCAAACTTAACAGACCTGCCCTTTAACGCCATGCTGGACGCCGTTACACGACGTTTGGCTGAAAGCACCGAAGTTCAAGACGAAGCCGATTTAAAAGCACGTGTGGTGCGCGCCGACCACTTTCGCGTTGGGCTGGAAGACAGCGGGCGCGGATTCATTCACGTCACGATTCGAATTATGGCCGGCCGTAACGCGCAAGCCAAGCAAGACTTCAGTCAACGTGTTACCGACGGCATGCTGGAACACATGCCCAAGTTTGGGGATGGCATGACCGTGCACCTAAGTGTTGAGGTGGTGGATATTGAGCGAGAGAGTTATCGGAAGGTTAAGTTGACGTAACAATCAGCACTCGTCCACCTGAACCCCAAAGTGGTTTAGCTGCAATCGAACTGAATTCGGTATTGACACGAAAAACCAATAACGAATATAAATCGTTAATAGCTATGGTTGGCCTTATCAAAGGAAGTGTCCGATGAAAGTCATTATCGTTGGAGCTGGGATCGGTGGATTATCGACAGCCCTCGCGCTGCATCGCCAAGGCGTAGATTGCGAAATTTATGAGAAGGTTCCGACCCTGTTGCAACAGGGCGTAGGCCTGATGCTGCTTCCACATGCATCCAAGGTAATGGAGGAACTGGGTGTATTGCCCGCACTGGATGAGGTAGGTGTGCGTATCGAGCACACTTATTTTCGTACGCGACATGGGCAAAATGTATGGGACGAGCCCCGCGGGCTGGCGGCAGGTTACGACGTGCCACAATTTGCTCTTCATCGCGGATACCTTCAGCGTGTTCTGGTAGATGCGGTCGAGGAACGCCTACCGGGCGCACTGCATCTTGATGCTGCATTCGAAAACGTGGAAGAGACCGCCGACGGGGTCGTTGCGCAATTCCGCCGTGCTGATGGCAGCATCATCAAAGCCAACGCAGACGCCTTGATCGGCGCAGACGGCATTCACTCTGCTGTAAGGCATCATTTCTACCCAGAAGAAGGTACGCCGCGCTGGAGCGGCCTGATGCTGTGGCGCGGCTCGGCGGAATGGCCCACCTTCCTGGACGGCCGTACTTACTTGAACACGGGAGGTATGGATGCCAAGTTTGTGTGCTACCCGATGGCATCGGGATCGAAACCCGGCATACAACTGACAAACTGGGCCACCGTCGTACGTCGGGCAGAGCCCGGCGGGCCGCCTCCTGCTCGCGAAGAATGGGATCGGCAAGCGCGCCTGGCCGACGTTCAAGAGCTTCTGAAAGTGTTTACGATTCCCGAAGTGGATATCGAAGCGCTGGTGGCCGCCACGCCCATGTTCTGGGAATTCCCCATGTGCGATCGCGACCCGCTCCCGCGCTGGAGTTTCGGCCGTGTCACACTGATGGGCGATGCAGCGCATTCCATGTATCCATTTGGCGCGAACGGCGCAGCGCAAGCCATTCTCGACAGCAAAGTGCTCTCGGAATGGTTAAGCAAGGAATCGTCTGTGGCCAAGGCGTTCAAAGGTTACGAAAACGAGCGCTTGCCGATCGTCAATGAAATTGTAGCGACCAACCGCAGCGGTGGACCCGAGCATGTCATCAACGCGGTAGAAAAGCTCTCTCCAGAACCTTTTAATGATCTTGAGGCCATTCTGCCGTTTGCCGAACGAAAAGCCATTGTGCATGGTTATGCCAAGCTGGCTGGATTTTCGAACGAACAAGTGGCGGCCGGATCCTCATCGGGTTCGGGGAAAACACACTAGCGCCACAATTAAACACAGTGCAACTGCGACTTCATGATTTACCCCCGGAAGATTGAATAGCACTGTCCACGCGCGACTTCAGCTCAGCCCCCGCAAAGCCAGTCAGATCTCCCACAGCACTGGCATGCAGCAATTTCTTGGCAGCCACGTCCAGACAAGATCGAAGCTCACCCAGCATAGGACTCGTAACAATTAACACTATAGATGTGCAAAGTTTCTGCGCAACGCCGTCATTAATATAGCTTGCAATTTGCCTGGCGAAAGCGGCGCGCTCTTTCGCATGCGTCTCTGTATGCGGTTCAAATTGCGTACCCGCATGAGCAGTGCGTCCATGCCCTTTACCTGCGGCTCCTGTTAAATCACCTTCACGGGCCTTATCAGAAAGACGTTGATGCCGATGAGTGAAATCAGCCAGTTGAGTAAGAGAGTGATTAGAGCCAGCACGCTCAAAACAATAAGCGCGTTCAGAATTAGCGATCAAAACCCAGGTCTTTTCCATTTTGGCTGACCCCGATGTGAATGGTTGTGTTTTCAGCAGGCCCCCTTTCTATGGCCCACACTTTGCATGACCACTGTAATCGCGAACCTTTCTTCCAAACACTTAGCTAATTGGCGTAATCCGCGCTAGAGCGATCAAACTCGGCTGGGACTTAGTAGCTACGATTTGTACCATCGACATCCGAGAAAGCTAGACCATTCTCCTTTTTCCCTTTCCAATATGGATACGCTGTCGTTCAAGGCATGGGAGCAGTCACCTTTCGGGCCAGGAAAGCATTGTCATTAAACTAAGGAGGCGATCAAAATGAAAACGGAACGCGAATTCGCTGAGCGATGGTTTGGCCGCAATGACGAGGCGCTTACAGATGCTCAACGACGAGTAATGAAAAGCACGGTCGAGCGACAACCGGTCACGCGAAACACCATTGAGGTTTACGAAGAGCACCTGACGTTTGGTGAAAAACTGTCGGACGTCATGGCAAGCATTGGCGGATCATGGCGCTTTATCATTGGATTCTGCGTCTTCCTGTGCCTATGGACTGTTGGGAATTTGTGGATGGGCACCAATGCTTATGATCCATACCCGTTTATTTTTCTTAATTTAGTGATGTCGATGCTGGCGGCCATCCAGGCGCCAATCATCATGATGGCTCAGAACCGTCAGTTACACCATGATCGCATCGATGCCGGCCATGACTACGAAATCAACCTGAAGGCGGAAATCGAGATCATGGCACTACACGATAAGCTTGACCAATTGCGAAACGATCAATTGGTTACGATTCTGAGCCGCATTGAAGCGTTAAGCGAAGACATCCGACGTATAGATCAGAGTCCGAGTAAGCGCGAATAGCGCTACCCATTACTAAAGCTACTTTTTCCGCTACCCATGCCATGCGATTCTCCTTAGAATAGGTGATAGCAAAAAGGAGCCACCCATGAAAATTCTGCAAGTCGACTTCCCCTCACCCGGCCCATTTGGCGCTGAAATGACTGAAATGATGCAAGGGCTGGCTGAAAGTATTGCCAAAGAACCCGGCCTGATCTGGAAACTTTGGACTGAAAACGCGGAAACCGGCGAAGCAGGTGGTATCTACTGCTTCGAGAACCTCGAAACCCTTAACGCCTACAAAGAAATGCATGCAGCACGGCTGGAAAAAATGGGCGTGCGCGACCTGCGCTTCAAAATTTTCGATGCAAATGTGGCGCTTTCCAAAATCGACCGCTTTCCGGGGTTGTGAGTACATCATATACCAAGTTCTCGCAGCCTTAAGCCCCTACGAACACCTTTCTTGGATAAGCGCTGCAGCGCCCGAGCCACCTAATCTTGAGAAGTTTAGGTCTGGTCAGCGACGTTTGATTTCTTCAATATCCTTATCGCGCAGGCCCTCCAACTCTGGGACCAGCGCCACATTCTCTTGTTCTGCCGCATCATTCCGTGAGGAAATGGCAGTAGCAGGTTCAGAGTCGGATAAGTTAAAGGCGATATGCGGCACACCTGGAGGAATAAAACAGAAGGTACCCGACTCTATCAGGCAGTAATCCTCTAATTGGGCGCCATGATAGAGCCCGATTCGGCCCGATATGCCATAAATAGCCGTTTCGAAATCGCGGTGATAATGCACTTTGGCTTTGCCACCGGGGCCAAAGGCTGTCAGGTTCATAGCGATGCCAGTGGAACCTGCGCTGTTCCCCGTAATTCCCACATACTGCGGAACACCCTGCACAGCGGCATCGGTGTTGTCAGAATGTAAGGTCACAACTTTTCGCATAGCGGTATTACTCACGGTTCATACTCCTAATTTAAGATTAGGCCTTGGCCGGAATCGGCGCGGCATTCCAAAAGAAAACTCGACGGTCTGGCCGAAGCCCCGCTAAACAATAAGGGTCGTTTTCAACCAGCTCGATAGCGTCGGCGGCAGTTTCAGCCTCGATGACCCAAAGCGTCCCGCAAAACGCGCCTCCTTCGGGGGGGCGAAGGCCGCCTGCCGAGGTGATGCGATCTGAATGCGCAGCCAAATACTCGAAATGCGCTCTCGTTAAATCAGGATCAAGGTCCGAAGGATTTAATGCATCGAAAAACATGGCGACAAACCGCATGGCTGTGTTCTCCTGTCACAAGTGCTAACGCCATAAGCGAAAGGATTAGCGACTTAACGACCGCTCCACCGCATAAAAAATCATTAACTTATTAACGAATAATATTATTGGAGCAAAGTTAATGCAATAGAATAAAACACCTGTATCCTCGCAGTTTTCGCCCAGAAAGTCGGTATCAATTCAACAAAACGGACCTTAAATGACCCACGCACCAAGCAAACCGCCGATTCTTACTTCGGCTGAAAGTTTCGGCCACAATATGCGGACCACGAACAGATTGCTTCAGCGTGAACTAAGCAAACGCGTGGCACGGCTTGGTTTAAGCATTGGTCAGTGGTACGCACTACGTACACTGTGGGAGAACGACGGGATCACCCAAATAGAACTCGCGCAAAAATCCGGTATTGCCGGACCAGCCATGGTCACTGCGGTGCGCAACCTATTGGCGATGGGGCTCGTTAAAAGAAAGCGCCCTACGGGCGACAAGCGCAAATACGTCATCAGCCTGACCGACGAAGGATGGGCGTTGCAAACCCCTGCACTCGCCAAAGCGGTGGAAGTCAATGAGTTGGCGCTCCAAGGCATCTCATCCAAAGACGTGGCAACCTGCCTGCGAGTGCTACGCACCGTGCAGGATAATCTGCTGCCGCTAGCGCAAGAGACGGACCCCGCCGCCGCTGAGGTTGATCGACTCATCAGCAATCCTACTGATTGAGCCGTCATCGATGGCATATCCCTGACCAGCCCGCCGCGCAATCGACGATCTGCACCTATTGCCTCCTAGCAGTGCTTTTAACGCTCACTGCATATCCATTAATATACATTTCATCATAATTTGTATATTAATAAATACACATATTTAACTAAATATCTGTGCATCAAACCAGCAACTCGCCCCAATTTATTCACCTTCAACCATTGCCTGCATTCTCGGCACTCCGGCAACAGCCGTTTCAAAAACATCATGCCAAGATTAAGTCTTTGCATTCGGATGCACTCATATTGCCCCGAAGAATATTGGCAGCGCCCAAACAGAAAGGCTCAAGCTGCGGCAGGGTAATGGGTTGGGTCATTGATTTGTATTGATGACGCTATAGGTTTGTGCTACAAAAAATAACATTCCACCTAACCGAAGGAAAGAGAAGGCTGAGTGGTTTAGAGATTGTGGTGGTTAGTGACAGCGAAAGGCGGAATTCGGCCACAAGCGGCCATTGAACATGCCGCTTCAAAGCAGACAAATCCTCGACAATTAGTACAATGGCGAAGGGTGTCCGCATTGCACCTATCGTACGGAGGCGTAACAACCCGATGAAACACGGAACTCCTGCTCTCAAAGCGCATGCAGCCTGTCCTGTGTTTCAGCTTATTGGACGCATTTGTCGTCTGCTTAACGTTAGCTTTCAACAGCCATGACACCTGACCAGCCTTCAATCGTTGTTGAGACCATGCAGCTTCTCCCTGTTATCACGGGCGCTTTACTCGCTGTTTTGGGTGGAGCGATTACGCAGTATCTTACTCATCTACTCTCCGGAAAACGCGAGCGCAAAAAGCTTCTGCGGGAGAAAGCTGAGGCCCTAGTCGAAATCTTGTATACGTACTCCAATTGGTTGAATGAACAGAATAGCAAGCTAGTTTTTTCCAAAGAACCCTACGATGTTCCTTCCCCATTAGATAGGGCTTGGATGATTCAGAGGCTTTACTTTCCCGAGCTAGAAAAGTCTCTTGCCCGTGTAATGGCCGCAGCAGTCCCAATGGTGCAATTCAATTTTGCCCAACGAATTGCTCAGCTAAAGGACTACAACTCCTGGGTCAAAACCTTTGATGTATCGCCTTACCAAGAAATGTATCGCCTGTATCTAGCAGAATTTGAGACCGCCCTCGCTGAGGTATCGAAGGTAGTCAAAACCCATGTTGAAAGCTAATCAGCCGCTCCAGAAGGACGTTACACTAGCAAGCTGGCTTAGCGGCCTGAGCTGGCACGTTTCTGAACGGTCGCTTTTCTAGCAGGCGAATTTCCGCTTAGGCTCGAACTGCGCCTGATCCAGACACGGCTCGAAGAGCTATCATGCGAACTGCATTAACGCATGAGCCGTGAAACAAGGGTAAACATGTTAGGCAAAAAGGCATCAATAAAGCCGAAGGATATCTGGGCTAGCCGCTTATGACATTAGATGATCCATCAGACTTTCATCTTTCACTCAGCGGCGGTGCCTATCGTTTGCTTCGCGACTCTTTGGTTACTAAGTTTGCGACGCCATTGAGCACTCGCGGCATTGCAAAGCTGTACACAGTCTCCGATGGCGATTTGCTTTTGTACGTCGGCATCTCTCAACAGCCCATGTCATCCCGCCTGAATTACGGCTTTCGTGCCGACGGGAAGTCCGGATATTACGGTTACAAATGGAAAGCCCACGAGGGCACTCTTCGTCTGTCTGTATGGACAGCCCAATCCAACGGAGAATACGTTCCACTGCGTGAACTGGAGAGCATAGAGGCTGAAGTCGCGTTCTTGTGCCGACAAGATTCAGGTCAATGGCCTGCGTTTCAGCACGAAATACACTTTTATCCATCAAGTCCATGGCACCGTGAAGCTGCTGCTAGGATTTATAGCCATGCTCTGCGCGGAAACACGGCTAGTTGTCAACACCTCGACAATCACGCGGCCTAAAGTCGACAACTTATGCTTGTTTCCGAACCAGCTCTTCGCTGACCGCTCCGCGTTGGCTACAGCCATTATCCATCGGCTGAAATCGGCCAGAAGTGGTCGCTCGATCCAAGGTTACCTCCTACTAAAATGGTGATGCATGTTTTCTTCGTCAGCTCTCGTCGTCAGAATGTGTCGTTATTGATCTATTTGGCATGTGCCTTCTACACCACTTCTAATCGCGCCGGCTTTTAGGCTCCCAACCATGGCAGATCGTAAACATATACCTACAGAAACGAAACTGCGGCTGTTTTCGGAGGCCGCAGGTCACTGCCAACGCCCCGAGTGCCTCCAGCCTCTTTTCCCTGCTGAAATGGGCGGAGACAAGCATATAGCCGAAATGGCTCATGTGATTCCGCACGGAGAAACGGGGCCGCGCCACGAAGAAAGGCCCGCCGGAGAGTTCGAGGCTGACTCCTTTGAAAACCTCATCTTGTTGTGCCCGACCTGCCATACGATCATCGACAAAGATCCCGACGGATATAGTCGGGGCACGTTGCTAGGTTGGAAAAGTGACCACCTTGCTGCCTTGGCACACAAGCAAGGAATTCGTGCCTACGATGAACGCGACCAAGTTAGAGACGCCGTGGTCGCCGCCATGGTCGAGAACAAGGCCGTATGGAAGGAGTTCGCGCCCTCCGATGGATCGAGCTTCGAATACGATCCGGAATCTGAAACGGCTAAGACATGGATACAGAGGATGCGAGGTGTCATTCTGCCTAACCATTTCCGCATCCTAGCCATCATCAAGGCAAACCGGCACCATATGACAGAAGCTGAGCGACAGACATTCGCCCGATACCAAGAACATGTTCGAGGTCTCTCAGAACGTCACGTTTGTGGTGTCGCCGGCGGTGCTATCCGATATCCCGAAGAAATGGATGGAATGTTCGCATGAACTGGCAGGTGAACTACGCGCTTAAAAACATTTGGGAAGCTCACGGAGCGGCGTCGGCCCAGCATCTCCGCGATGATGCTATCAGGATCATGATGCCTGACCGGGCCGACGTGGTTGCGGTTATCTCGGCCGCCTACACGATCAACGCCGAATTAGCGATGCAATACCATGCGGATTTTCCTGATATGGATTTCCTATGCGGATATCGAAAGGAGTGTGTGTGGGAAGGCGGTGCGATCAGATATTTAGAAAGCAGCCCAATAGGCTGGGGAAGCGCCGGAACACTCGGGTCCGCCATTTACAGAGGAGACGTAAAGACTTCTGCCCATAAGGACTACTTCTTCTCGTACCGCCTCATTAGGCAGATTAAATCCGTTACGAACCTCGATAGAGAGTTTGATCGCGTCTTCACAATGACGCTCGTCAGTGGGCGTACTTTCCGAGTAGGCATGATTATGGAGTACGAGCCGACAGCCGATGCCATTCGCACCTTCTGGGATCGGTTCGGCCCCATCGATATTGCTTGGAACATCAATCCCAACGGGAATCCCACGCAGAATGCCATAGAAGCAGGGAAAAGCCTTGGATGTGAGGTAATGAAGTGGGACCAGTTAAGAGTGCTGTTGCGGAACCGTTGATGACGGCAAGTGAAGTCGCAAGGTACCTACTTAAGTCCTGCGAGTCCTTGCGGGGGTTCGAATCTTTCATGTTTGGCTCTTCGCTGTTCGGTGTCGGCAGCGATTTTGACATTTTGATCATCGGTCCGTCTGGCGAACCTCTGTCCCGACTGAAGGCGGAATTAAGACTTGCGGGTAAGGAATTGCCGCTTGATGTTCTATATATGCTGCCAGCGGAGGCGGAGGAGACGGAATTTGTCAGGCGCGAAGAATGCATAGCTCTCGCGCAATTGGCCGACTCCGAAAAGCGCTGACTTCTGCTATACGGACGGGTACCAACCTGCTGCTTCTGATTGCTTAAACCTTATGAGCCGACTTGCGGACCCGTCGGCGGCGCTAGCTTAACCTGGGGTCGTCTCAGAAAACGGAAAATAAAGCACGCTAAGCCGGTGGCAGCGGTCGCAATGGCCTAAACTTCCCCGCACCGACCTTGGCGCTGCTGCGCCATAGGTAATCGCCGGTCAGGTTGATGTGCTCCCACCCCAGCGGCGACAGATATTGCAACAATGTGTCGTCCAGCGCCGTGCCGTTGCCACGCAAAGCACTGGTGGCACGCTCCAGATATACCGTGTTCCACAACACGATGGCCGCCGTCACCAGATTGAGGCCGCTGGCCCGGTAGCGCTGCTGCTCAAAACTGCGGTCGCGGATTTCACCCAATCGGTAGAAGAAGACCGCCCTGGCCAGCGCGTTGCGCGCCTCGCCCTTATTCAGCCCCGCATGGACGCGGCGGCGCAGCTCCACGCTTTGCAGCCAATCCAAAATGAACAGCGTGCGCTCGATGCGCCCCAGCTCGCGCAACGCCACGGCCAAGCCGTTCTGGCGCGGGTAGCTGCCGAGTTTGCGCAGCATCAGCGAAGCCGTTACCGTGCCTTGCTTGATGGAGGTGGCCAGCCGCAGAATTTCATCCCAATGGGCGCGTATTTGCTTGATGTTCAGCCTGTCGCTGCTAATCATCGGCTTGAGCGCGTCATAGGCGGCATCGCCCTTGGGGATGAATAGCTTGGTTTCGCCCAAGTCACGGATACGCGGCGCGAAGCGAAATCCCAGCAAATGCATCAAGCCAAACACGTGATCGGTGAAGCCTGCCGTGTCGGTGTAGTGTTCCTCGATGCGCAAGTCCGACTCGTGGTACAGCAGGCCATCAAGCACGTAAGTTGAATCACGAATGCCCACGTTGACCACCTTGGCACTGAAGGGCGCGTACTGGTCGGAGATATGGGTGTAGAAAGTCCGTCCTGGACTGCTTCCATACTTCGGGTTGATATGACCAGTGCTTTCTGCTTTGCTGCCGGTTCTGAAGTTCTGGCCGTCCGACGATGACGTGGTGCCGTCACCCCAGTTGCCGGCGAAGGGTTGCCGAAACTGCGCATTCACCAGCTCGGCCAGCGCCGTCGAATAGGTTTCATCGCGGATGTGCCAGGCTTGCAGCCAAGACAGCTTGGCGTAGGTGGTGCCAGGGCAGGACTCGGCCATTTTGGTCAGACCCAGGTTGATCGCGTCGGCCAGGATCGTCGTCAACAGCAAGGTTTTGTCCTTGGCCGTGTCGCTGGTCTTCAGGTGTGTGAAGTGGCGGGTGAAGCCCGTCCATTCATCGACCTCCATCAGCAACTCGGTGATTTTGAGGTGCGGCAGCAGCATAGCTGTCTGGTCGATCATGGCTTGCGCGGCGTCTGGTACTGCCGCGTCCAGCGGCGTGATCTTCAGGCCTGACGCGGTGGTGATGATGGCATCCGGTAAGTCGTTGGCCGCAGCCATGCGGTTGACTGTGGCGAGTTGCGCCTCCAACAATTCCAACCGGTCATGCAGGTATTGGTCGCAGTCGGTGGCCACTGCCAGCGGCAATTCGCTGGCCAGCTTCAAAGTGGCGAACTTCTCGACCGGCACCAGGTATTCGTCGAAGTCCTTGAACTGGCGAGAACCCTGCACCCAGACATCACCGGAGCGCAGCGCGTTCTTCAGCTCCGACAGGGCGCATAACTCGTAGTAACGCCGGTCGATGCCGTCGTCGGTCAGAACCAGCTTTGCCCAGCGCGGCTTGATGAATGCGGTTGGCGCATCGGCGGGCACCTTGCGCGCGCTGTCGCTGTTCATGCCGCGCAGCATGTCGATGGCATCGAGCACACCCTTGGCGGCGGGCGCAGCCCGCAATTTGAGCACGCCCAGGAACTGCGGCGCGTAGCGGCGTAGCGTGGCATAGCTTTCACCGATGTGGTGCAGGAAATCAAAGTCGGCAGGCCGCGCCAATGTTTGCGCTTCGGTGACGCTGGCGGCGAAGGTGTCCCAGGGCATAACGGCCTCGATGGCGGCGAACGGATCGCTGCCGCTTTGCTTGGCCTCAATCAACGCTTGACCGATGCGCCCATACATCCGCACCTTGTCGTTGATCGCCTTGCCGGAAGCCTGGAACTGCTGCTGATGCTTGTTCTTGACCGCGTTGAACAGCTTGCCGATGATGCGATCGTGAAGGTCGATGATTTCATCGGTGACGGTGGCCATGCCTTCGATGGCCAGCGCTACCAGCGTGGCATAGCGTCGTTGCACCTCGAACTTTGCCAGATCAGCAGGCGTCATCTGGCCACCTTCACGAGCGATTTTGAGCAGGCGGTTCTGGTGAACCTGCCGCTCGATGCCTGCGGGCAGATCAAGTGCTTGCCAGGATTTCAGGCGCTCAATATGTTCGAGCATGTGGCGAGAGTTCGGTTTGGCAGGCGACTGGCGCAGCCATGCCAGCCACGTCACTTTACTGCCGTCCTTGCGCTTGAGAAGTTCGTCCAGGCGCTGACGGTGGGGTGATAACAAAGAATCGGTCAGCGCCGCGTAAATGCGTCGGTTGGCACGGGTGATGGCCTCGGCGCTTGCGCGCTCGATGGCATTCATGGCGGGCAGGATAATGCTCTGCCGCCGCAGATTCTCGACAAGTGCGCTCGCCAGCACGATGCCTTTGTCGGTCTGCAAGGCCAGCTCGGTCAATGTATGCACGGCTTGCCGATAGTGGCTCATGGTGAAGGGCTTGAACCCAAAAACCGTTTGCAGCTCGACCAAGTGCTCCCGCCGTGTCTGTTCGCGCTGGCCGTACTCGCTCCAACTTTCCACTGGCATCTTGAGTTGCGCGGCCACCATGCGCAACAGGGGCGGAAACGGAGGCTCATCGACGCCCAAAAAGGTGCCAGGGAATCGCAAGTAGCAAAGCTGCACAGCGAAGCCCAATCGATTCGCGGCGCCGCGACGCTGACGGATCACCGACAGGTCGGTTTCGTTGAACGTGTAGTGCCGTATCAGTTCGTCTTTGGCATCTGGCAGTGCCAGCAGGCTTTCGCGCTCGGTGGCGGACAGGATTGAGCGGCGTGGCATGGTCAGTCTTCCCGCAGGTACTGGTACAAGGTTTCGCGGCTGATGCCGAAGTCACGGGCCACCAAGGTTTTTTGGTCGCCTGCCGCAACTCGCCGTTTCAACTCGGCAATTTGTTCGCTGTTCAGCGATTTCTTTCGTCCCCGGTAGGCACCGCGCTGCTTGGCCAGCACGATTCCCTCGCGCTGACGTTCCCGGATCAGGGCGCGCTCGAACTCAGCGAAGGCTCCCATGACCGACAGCATCAGATTGGCCATCGGTGAGTCCTCGCCGGTGAACTTCAGCCCTTCTTTGACGAACTCCATGCGCACGCCCCGTTGTGTCAGCCCTTGGACGATGCGGCGCAGGTCATCAAGGTTGCGTGCCAGCCTGTCCATGCTATGCACCACCACGGTGTCGCCCTCGCGGACGAAGGCCAGCAGCCTTTCCAGCTCGGGACGCTGGGTGTCCTTGCCAGAAGCCTTGTCGGTGAACACCCGCGCCACCTGAACACCCTCCAATTGCCGTTCCGGGTTCTGGTCGAAGCTGCTGACGCGGACATAGCCGATGCGTTGACCTTGCAAGATGCCTCCAAAGGCAAAAGTGTCAGGATGAAATCTATTACCTTTGACGGAATATGTCAATCAATAGGAAATTTAACTCTATTCTGACATCGTTTGCACATGGCATCTGACATCAAGTTAGGGTATGCCTCAATCTGACGGCTGCGAACCGCCAGGGACAGGCGCAATGTCAGATTCTGTCGCGGCCTTGGCGCGTGCCTGGAAGCGTTCATAGCAATCCAGCCCGCAGAAATGTTCGACGTATTCCGCGCCTTCCGGGGTGAAGGCGGCATCGAGCGGAATTTCTTTGCAGCATACGCAGCAGGTGGTGCAACTGGCAGTGTTCGGGGCGTTTGCGTTCATGGTGGTACTCCTCCAGATTGGTAGCGAAGCTCAAAGCTGCCCACTCTCGGCTGGCTGGGAAGCGGTCATGATCTTCCCTTGAAGGCCCGCAGCAGCCGCGTCACAGACAGGACAAACAAGCCGGTCAGCGTGAGGGCTGCAATACCCCAGTGCTCCCCGATGAACGCGCCGGCCGTCGTGCCGGCTAGCACAATGGCGAGAATCGGCAAATGGCAGGGACAGGTGAGCACGGCCAGCGCGCCCCACAAGTAGCCGGTGATCGGTTTGTGCGTCTCAGACGGCAAGTGCTCTGGGCTGTTCATGGCAGACTCTCCGCGTGCTGTGCCGGTTCGGTTGGCATGGCGGCCAGTTGCATTTCGAGGCTGGCCAGGGCCTCGCGCCGACGCTCGACGAGTTGCCGCAACACGGCAAGCTGCGCAGACGCACCGTCACCGTCCGCAGCATCCAGCGCCCGGCACAGCCGCGCCAGTGCGTCCAGGCCGATACCCGCTTCGAAGGCAGCCCGTACAAAGCGCAGCCGTTGCAACGCGGTGTCATCGAACAAGCCGTAGCCGCCCGTGGTGCACGCGACCGGCCGTAGCAATCCGCGCAGCAGGTAGTCGCGCACGATATGCACGCTCACCCCGGCATCAAGGGCCAGCCGGGACACTGTGTAGGCGCTCATTGAACACCTCCTTTTCCTCATCCGGCGCAGCACGAAAGCTGCTTCACGTCCTTGCTGAAGGTCTGCGCCGCGAGCTTCAGCCCTTCGACCATGGTCAGGTAGGGGAACAATTGGTCGGCCAGTTCCTGCACGGTCATACGGTTGCGAATGGCGAGCACCGCCGTCTGGATCAGTTCACCCGCTTCCGGGGCCACCGCTTGCACGCCGATGAGCCGTCCGCTACCTTCCTCGATGACCAGCTTGATGAAGCCGCGTGTGTCGAAGTTGGCAAGCGCACGCGGCACGTTGTCCAAGGTCAAGGTGCGACTGTCGGTCTCGATCCCGTCGTGATGTGCTTCCGCCTCGCTGTAGCCCACGGTGGCGACCTGCGGGTCGGTGAACACCACGGCCGGCATTGCGGTCAGGTCCAGGGCCGCATCGCCGCCAGTCATGTTGATCGCAGCACGGGTGCCGGCCGCTGCCGCCACATAGACGAACTGAGGCTGGTCGGTGCAGTCGCCAGCCGCATAAATGTGTGGCGTACTGGTGCGCATGCCCTTGTCGATGACGATGGCCCCCTGCGCATTGGCAGCGACTCCCGCCGCTTCCAATGCCAGGCTGCGCGTGTTCGGTGCCCTGCCAGTGGCGACCAGCAGCTGGTCGGCGCGTATTTCACCGTACCCGGTGGTCAGCACGAATTCGCCGTCCACATGCGCGACCTGGCTGGCTTGCGTGTGTTCCAATACCTTGATCCCTTCGGCACGGAACGCGGCTGTAACGGCCTCGCCGATGGCCGGGTCTTCGCGGAAGAACAGCGTGCTGCGTGCCAGGATCGTCACTTTGCTGCCCAGCCGGGCAAAGGCTTGCGCCAGTTCCAGCGCCACCACAGACGAGCCGATCACGGCCAGGCGCTCGGGAATGGTGTCGCTGACCAGGGCCTCGGTGGAAGTCCAGTAGGGTGACTCTTTCAGGCCCGGAATCGGCGGCACGGCCGGGCTGGCACCCGTGGCGACCAGGCAGCGGTCGAACGCCACCACACGCTCGCCGCCATCGTTTAAACGGACGGCAAGGCTCTGGTCGTCCTTGAAACGCGCTTCACCATGCAGCACGGTGATGGCCGGGTTGCTGTCCAGGATGCCTTCGTACTTGGCGTGGCGCAGCTCATCGACGCGCGCCTGCTGCTGGGCCAGTAGTTTGCTGCGATCAATCGCAGGCACAGTCGCCGCGATGCCACTGTCGAATGGGCTTTCACGGCGCAAATGGGCGATATGGGCAGCGCGGATCATGATCTTGGACGGCACGCAGCCGACATTGACGCAAGTACCGCCGATGGTGCCGCGCTCGATCAGCGTGACGTTCGCACCTTGCTCGACGGCCTTCAGCGCCGCCGCCATCGCGGCTCCGCCGCTGCCAATAACGGCGACGTGCAGTCCGTCCCCATCACCACCAGCCTTGTCGCCACCGCCCAGCCATCCCAGCGCCTTGCCAAGCAGTCTGCCCCGCGCTGAAGTGGATGGGGCATCGGCGGGTGTGGCCTTGTAGCCGAGGCCGGCCACAGCGGCGGTCAGCGCCTCTGGCGAGGTGCCGGGATCGGTGGCGAGTTGCGCGGAGCCTTTCGGGTAGGACACGAGCGCCGACAGCACGCCCGGCACTTTCTCCAGGGCGTCCTTGACATGTGTCGCGCACGAGTCGCAGGTCATTCCGGTGATATTCAAATACATTGCATCGTTCCTTTTCGTTTCGGCAACTGCCAATGCAGTTAGCCGTGTTTGGGTGGTAGTTCGCAGCGGCGGTTGGCCGGTGAGAGCAGATCCCAGATCGACACCCCGATCATCAAGGCCAGACCGACATAGAGGAGGTTCGCCGTCCACCAATTGCCAAAAAACAAGAGCATGGCCGCCAGCACGATGGCTGGGCCGACCATCCCGAGCAGGCTGCGGTACCATTGCCGATGACTCAGCCAGCCCAGTGCATTCGCCAGCAAAGCCACGACTGCGAACAGCGGCAGCAGCTTGGAGATAAACAACCCTTCGTATTCCTGTAGAAAGCCAAGGCCGATGGCCGCGCCCAGGCTGGCGATAGCCGGGAAACAGGCAGCGCATCCCATCGCGGAAACAACGCTGCCAAGCGCGCCAGCCTTGTCGGCAATGCGTGTAATCAGTCCCATGATCGCCCCAGGTTCGGGTTCAGTGGCTCACTGCTTGACGCTGGACGGATAGCCCGCGTCTCCGGTTGCCTTGGTCAGCTTCTGCACGCTGGTCTTGGCATCATCGAACGTGACAACCGCTTCGCGTGTCTCGAAGGTCACGTCAATTTTGCTGACGCCTTCGACCTTGGAAATCGCCTTCTTGACGGTGATCGGGCAGGTGGAGCAGGTCATGCCCGGTACGGACAGCGTGACGGTCTGGGTGGCGGCCCACACGGGGGCAACAACGGCAGCGAGGGCGAGGGCGGCAAACAGTTTTTTCATGATGAACTCCTGTGATTAATAGAAAAATGGCATGACGTAGGGAAATCCGAGCGCGACCAGGACCAGCGCGGCCACGATCCAGAAAATGAGCTTGTAAGTAGCTCGCACTTGGGGAATCGCGCAGACCTCACCCGGTTTGCAGGCTTGCGCCGGGCGGTAGATGCGCCGCCAGGCGAAAAACAGCGCGACCAGCGCTGCGCCGATGAAGATCGGGCGATAGGGTTCCAGCACCGTCAGGTTGCCGATCCATGCCCCGCTGAACCCCAAGGCGATCAAAACCAGCGGCCCCAGGCAGCAGGCCGACGCAAGAATGGCGGCCAGCCCACCGGCGAAGAGCGCGCCGCGCCCGTTTTGTGGTTCAGACATACGCTTGTCCTTTCAAATTTGGTTTGGATAGCTTAAGCTTACTTCCGTAGTTATGTACGGAGTCAAGCGATATGCAAATTAATTTTGAGAATCTGACCATTGGCGTTTTTGCCAAGGCGGCCGGGGTCAATGTGGAGACCATCCGGTTCTACCAGCGCAAGGGCCTGCTGCCGGAGCCAGACAAGCCCTATGGCAGCATTCGCCGCTATGGCGAGGCGGATGTAACACGAGTGCGGTTCGTGAAATCGGCCCAGCGGCTGGGCTTTAGCCTGGACGAAATCGCCGAGCTACTGCGGCTGGAGGATGGCACCCATTGCGAGGAAGCCAGCGGCCTGGCCGAGCACAAGCTCAAGGATGTGCGCGAGAAGATGGCCGACTTGGCACGCATGGAGGCCGTGCTGTCTGAACTGGTGTGCGCCTGCCATGCGCGGAAAGGGAACGTTTCCTGCCCGCTGATTGCGTCACTGCAAGACGGAACGAAGCTCGCTGCATCGGCGCGGGGGAGTCACGGGGTGACTACACCTTAGCGTGCTTTATTTTCCGAATTCTGAGACGACCCCAACCTCGTGTGCCGTTGAACGCCGACATCATCTGCCCCTGACGTGAAACATTTGAATGCCCGCTATGGGTCGCAAACAGACAATGTCTATTCCTTATCGCCCGTCAAAGACAGTATCTATACTCCTGGCTTCCAGTAAGTATGCAGCTTCCCTGACAATGACGACAAGGGATATATGTTGGTGAGCGGCACCCAAGTCGATGTCGCGGTGTTTAATTCCGCGGGCTTTGAGCACGCCGCCGGCCGGGCGTTGCACGGGGAAATCAGGGAGCGGCTGTTTGAGCGGGCAACGCCCGCGAGTTCCGCGACCGCCCCGTGCGGCGTTCGGACGGCGGGAAGCCCCGAAGGGGTCGTGCGATCGCCCGCGTAATTAAACACCGCGACATCGACGCCCCCCTGAAGCGTGGAAATAAAGTCTGTCGATTTTTGCTCTACCAACTGACACTTCGGAAAATTGACGCACAGTCTGTCGCCCTGTACCAATTTGGTGACACCTTAATGTGAAATTGAACGAAAGTCCGTCGACCGCTCAAGGGGACCTGATCGTGAAGCAGACATTGAACGCCATTGGAGCTCGATGAGGTCGCAGTAATGGGCCTCTTACATCCCCCGCATCCCCACTGAGCAGGATTTCAGTGGGTCCTTACAGCCATGGGCTGACAGCGAGCAGCTGGAAGCGGCATACAGCTCGACTTTAGGAGCACAGTGACTACACCCCCAGGTACCGCGTCAGCAACTCGGCCTGGCTAGACAGCGTGGCGCTATCACGCTGCTCGACCACCTTGCCTTTTTCCAGCACGATGCAGCGATCGGTGTGCGCCAATACCTTGCGGTAGTTGCGGTCGACGATTAGGGTTGCCACCCCGGTTTCACGAATGGATTCGATAATGCGCCAGATCTCGGCAATAATGAGCGGCGCCAGCCCTTCGGTTGCCTCGTCCAGAATGAGCACGTCGGGGTTGGTCATTAAGGCGCGACCAATAGCCAGCATCTGTTGTTCGCCGCCCGAAAGCTGCTGCCCCCCGTGGCCCAGTCTTTCGGTGAGCCGGGGGAAGGTTTCCAGCACGCGCTCGTAAGACCAGTCTTTGCGTCCTTTGTAGCCGGGGCGGGCCGCCACGAGCAGGTTTTCGCGCACATCAAGGTTGGGGAAGATGCCGCGCCCTTCGGGCACATATGCCACCCCAAGGCGAGCCACCTGGTGGGGCTGGGTGCGGGTGTTGTCCCGGCCCCGAATCACAATTTTGCCCTGTGCGGGTGGAAGGTGGCCCATGACCGTGCGGATCAGCGTGGTTTTGCCCATGCCGTTGCGGCCCAGCAGCCCGATGGACTCGCCGGCCTCGATGCGCATGTCTATACCATGCAGGATGTGGCTGGCGCCGTAGTAAGTATGCAGCCCAGAGGCTTCGATCAGCGCGCTCATTCGTCGTCTCCGAGATAGGCGGTTTGCACCAGTGGATCGGCCTTGATGCCGGCCGGATCGCCATGCGCGATGACGGCGCCGTTAACCATCACGGTGATCTCGTCCGAGATGCGGAACACGGCATCCATGTCGTGCTCTACCAGAAGGATGGCGTGCTGGGCCTTGAGCGAGTCGAGCAGGTTCAGCATGCGGTCGGTTTCTTCTGAACCCATGCCGGCCAAAGGCTCGTCCAGCAACAGCACCGCGGGGTGCGTGGACAGGCTCATGGCAATTTCCAGTTGGCGCTTGCCCCCATGCGAGAGCAGCCCCGCGACCTGGTTGCTGAAGCCCGACAGGCCGGCCAGTTCCAGCGCGCGATCGGCGGCCTCGTTGCTTTGCTTGCAACGGCTGGAAGGCAGCCAGCTCCAGAAGTGCTGATGGTTGGCCTGGGCGGTCAGGCGGCAGTTTTCGTGCACGGTCAGCGAAGGAAAAATCGTGGTGCGCTGATAGCTGCGCCCCATGCCTGCGCGCGCGCGACGGGGCTGCGGCCAGGTGGTGATGTTTTCCTGGTTCATGAAAATGGTGCCTTCGTTGGGCGCCAATTCGCCCGCCAGCACGCTGACAAGAGTGGATTTGCCGGCGCCGTTGGTGCCGATCACGGCGTGCACGGCGCCGCGCTTGAGTTCAAGCGAGACGTTGTCGATGGCGGTCAGGCCGCCGAAACGGCGTGTGATGTTCTTGGCCGAGAGTAATGTTTGCGTCATGGTACTGCCTTTACTGGGCCGAAGCCGGCACGATGGACTTGGCGCGACGACGGTTGCGCAGCTGTTCTGGAAGCCCTGCCAAGCCTTGGGGCAGCACAGCGACCAGGGCGATAATGGCCAGGCCGAAGGTTAGATGCCAGCGGCTGGCAAAATCGCCAAATAGCGCGTGCGATTGAAAGACCTCTTGCAACAGCGTCAGCGCGATGGCGCCGAGAATGGCGCCCCACAGGCGGCCCATGCCACCCAGAATAACCATTAGCAGCACCAGACCCGATTGCTCCCAGGCCAGCAGCTCGGGGTTGACGTAGCCGTCTTTGGCCGCGTACAAAAACCCCGCCACGCCGGCCAGGCCGCAGCCGATGACATAGGCCGTAAGCTTGTACTTGAAGGTGGAAAACCCGGCCGCACGCATGCGCTGTTCGTTCACGCGGATGCCGGTAAGCGCGGCGCCAAAGCGCGAGCGCATCAGCAGCGACAGGAACAGCCAGGTAAGCAGCATGCAGGCCAGCGTGAACACATAGAACACGAACTGGTCGTCGATATTCAGCACGACCCAGTCGCCCAGGCGGATTTCAGGACGGAAATACAAATAGATGCCGTCAGTGCCGCCGCCCAGCGCGGTATCGTGGAATACGTAGTAGGCCATCTGCGCGAACGCCAGCGTGACCATAATGAAATACACCCCCTTGGTGCGCAGTGCCAGCGCGCCGGTCACGGCCGCATACACCATGGTGGCGACCACAGCGCCGGGCAGCAGCCACAGCATATTGCCCGCGCCCGACTCGGGCGACAGCAGGGTGACGAAGTACGCGGCAATGCCGAAGAAGGCGGAATGGCCCAGACTGACCAAGCCTGTGCATCCCACCAGCAACTGCAGGCTTAGCGCGAACAGAGCGTAGATCATGATCTTGATGACCAGGCTCAGATAGTAGGTGGAGGCGAATGAGGGCAAGGCCAGCACCACCGCCAGCAGCACCAGCAACAAAATGGCACGAAGAACGAAACGCATGCGTGGAGCCTTGATTAGTGTTTGAAGAGCCCTTCGGGCTTGAACAGTAGGATGGCGGCCATTAACAGGTACACCATGACGCCGGCGGCGGCTGGGAAGAACACTTGCCCGAACGTATCGACAAAGCCCACCAACATGGCGGCCAGGAAGGCGCCCTTGATTGAGCCGATGCCCCCGATGACCACCACCACGAAGCAGATAATAATTACCGCATTGCCCATGCCGGGATATACCGACGACACGGGGGCGGCGATGGCTCCGGCAAATGCTGCCAACGCTACGCCGATGGCGAACACGATGCGAAACAGCCGATTGATGTCAATGCCCAAGGAGTTGATCATTTCGCGGTTGCTGGCGCCGGCGCGAATCATCATGCCCAGGCGGGTTCGGGTAAGGACCCAGAACATCAGCAAGCCCACAACAATACACATTGCCGAGATGAACAAGCGGTACACCGGATAGGTCATGACGTCGCCCAACTGGACGGAACCGGCCAGCCAGGAAGGCACCGGCACGCCATGCACGTCGTTGCCCACAATGATGCTGCGAAGTTCCTCAAAGACCAGGATGAGCCCGTAGGTCATGAGCACTTGCTGCAAGTGCTCGCGGTTGTACAGGTAGCTGTAAAAGGCCCATTCAAGAAAATAGCCCAATAGGGTGGCCAGCAGCACGCACACCAGTACGGTCACGACGAAGCCGCCGCCCAAGTACTGTGCTACGACGGGCTGCAAGGCAAAGGCCATGTAGGCCCCGATCATGTAGAAGGCGCCATGAGCAAGGTTGATAATGCCCATGATGCCGAAAATGAGGGTCAGGCCGCTGGCGACCAGAAAAAGCAACAAACCGTATTGCACGGCGTTAAGGCACTGGATCAGGAAGATGGCCGGGTCCACGAGGATTCCTTTTATTCAACGGAACATCCGGTACGCGCAACAGACGCGCGCACCGGATGGGTACGGATTTACAGCTTGCATCCACGTGCTGGGTCTTCAAGCGCCTTGCTTGCAATGCCCACGACCACGTTCTGCTTGTCTTGCACCTTACGCAGATAGATATCTTGCACCGGGTTATGCGCCTTGGACATTGTGAATGAGCCACGCGGGCTATCTATTTTGGCGCTTTCCATCGCCGCTATAACGCCTTTCTGGTCGCTGATGTCACCTTTCACGCCGTTGAGTCCGGCAATTAGAAGCTGCGCCGCATCGTAACCCTGTACGGTATAGACATCCGGCTCAAGCTTATAAGTCTTTTTGTACGCCTCACGGAAAGCGTTATCGCGCGGCGTATCAAGCCCATCGGCGTAGTGCAGGGTGGTGTGTATGCCTTCGGCGGCCGCCCCTTGGGCTTCAAGCGTGCCTTCGGTAAGGAAGCCTGTGGCATATAGCGGAACGTTGCGGTTCAAGCCGGCCGCTGCGTAATCTTGCACGAACTTCACCGCTCCGCCACCAGCAAAGAACACATACACGGCATCGGGCTTGATGCTTGCAATTTCGGTCAGGAAGGGCTGGAACTCAACGCTCGGAAACGGGATATAAAGCTCTTTGACGATTTCACCGTCCTTGGCTTCGAAAGACTCTTTGAAGCCCGCCACCATTTGCTCGCCGCCGGCGTATTTCCAGGTTAGCGTCACCACCTTTTTATGACCCTGGTCGGCTACCACGCCCCCCATGGCATACGAGGGCTGCCAGTTCGAAAATGAGGTGCGGAATATATTCGGCGCACACATCACGCCGGTAACTTCGTCCGCGCCGGCGTTGGGTACTATAAGCAAGGTGTTGCTGTCGCGCGCCACTTTCGACAAGGCCATCGATACGCCGCTGTGCACCGTGCCGATGATTACGTCTACATCATCACGCTTTACCAGGCGATTGGCATTTTCTACTGCTTTCGATGGGTCAGAAGCATCATCGACCGAGTAGTACTCAATGTCGCGGCCGCCCAGCTTGCCTCCTTGCTGGTCAATAGCCATCTTGAACGCGTTGGTAATGCCGTCTCCCAACGCCGCATAGGTTCCCGAATAGGGCAGCATGAAGCCAACCTTAACCGGGCGATCGGCGTCGCTTGCCGCCATCACGGGGGCTGCGGCAAGCAAAGCAGCCGCATAGACCAGACCTAGACCGCGTTTCAAACGCCCGGTACGGCGGGCGTCTTCCTTCCTTTCTCTTTTCATGTTGCTCTCCTTTGGTTGATTCTTGTGTAATGCACTTTCGTAAGCGCGCCTGATTGGCCGCTTGCTTGAAACGCCGAACTTATTTATGCACTTTGCCGAGCGTCAGCCGCGGCGCCATGTTTGGTGCTGTGTGCCAGCTCGCGCAGTTTGAAGCGCTGTATTTTTCCTGTCGCCGTTTTGGGCAAGCTATCGACGAACTCAATCCACCGTGGGCATTTGTAATGAGCCAGTTTTGAGCGCACAGCCTCTTTAATGGACTGCTCCAGCTCAGATGTGGGAACGACGTTGTCGCGTAGCACCACATACGCTCTTGGCTTGACAAGCCGATGCTCGTCTTCGACTCCAACTACGGCACACTCGGCAATGTCGGGGTGCTCGAGCATGGTGCTTTCAATTTCAGCCGGCGACACCCAAATTCCACCAGCGCGCAACATGTCATCGTTGCGTCCGACGTAAAAATAGTTTCCATCCTGGTCTTGATAGAACTTGTCTCCGGTCAGGACACCACCATCCCGCATCGTTGCGGCGGTTTTCTCGGCCTTGTTCCAGTATTGTTGAGCCGCCGAAGGGCCGATGGCGTACATATTGCCGATTTCGCCGCAGGGAACGTCTTTCCAGTTCTCATCCACCAGCCTTACCTGGTATCCATCCACGACCTTGCCCGAACTGCCGGGCACCACCTTCCCCGGGCGGTTAATGACAAACATATGAGTCATTTCAGTGGTGCCGACCCCGTCTAGAATGTCGGTGCCAGTAAGTTCTTTCCAGGCGCGTACCAGCGACGGAGCCAGAACCTCGCCACCGCTTACGCAAAAGCGTAGCGGTTCAAAAACATGCTGTATGGTTTCCTTGTCGACGTGCTTCAAGGTTTCAAAAAGGCCTGAGAAAATCGTAGGTACAGCCACCAACAACGTGGGTCGATGTTGCTCAATGATTTCCCAGACCCGCTGTGGGCGTCCCGGCTGGGCATCGGCCACCACGCGCGCGCACGCCCGCAACGGCATATACACTTTGAAGCCAAGCCCATACGCAAAGAACATCTTGGGCGGACACACAATGACATCGTCCTCCTTTATGCCCAGTGTGTTCTTGCCAAATAGTTCACACGACGCATGAATATGCGCATGCGTGTGCAACACACCTTTCGGGTCTCCTGTACTGCCCGAACTGTAAAGCCAGAATGCCACGTCGTCTGGCTCGCACTCACAGGTGGGCACATGAATTGGCAGGTCGCGTAGCGCGTCTTCAAGCGAACGAAAGCCACCGGTTTCTTTGCCAGTGACAAACACGTGCTCTGGAAGCTCCTGGGTATGGCTGACCTGCTGAATCAATGGGACCAAGCTCTCGTCAATGACAAGCATACGTGCTTGGCTATCGCGCAAGTAGTAGCCATAGTCTTTGGCGGTAAGAAAGGTGTTAATTGGCAAGCTGACCGCGCCGACCTTCATAACGCCCAGGAACAAAGACATGAAGTCCACGCCATCGAGCACGCTGAACATCACCCGCTCACCAGGCTTTATGCCAAGGCTGCCCAACAGGTTTCCGACCTGGCAGCACCGCTCATGCAACTCTTGAAATGACGTGTCGCCTTCAGGCGTGGTCAGGCAGGCGCGCGAAGCCAGATCTGAACCCAGCGATGGCTCGAACAGGTAGTCGACTATATTTCCGCGCAGCGGCGGTAATTCGGAACTCATAAGGTGTCTCCATGGTTAAACCATCGCAAGAAATCGGTCCGCGTGCAGATCGCTTTCGTCGATGCCTTTACAAATCAGTAAGTCTTCAACAGCGTCTATCATTGCCGGCGGGCCGCACAGATAGGCCTCGTAGCCCATGGCATCCGTCAATTTGCGCTGCATCAAATCTGTGACAAGTCCAAGCTCGCCTTGCCAGTCGGGGCTGCTATCCGGGTCGGCGATTACCGGAAAATATTGAAACTGTGGATGCTTTTGCGCCCATTGCTGCAAGCGATCCAGCCAGTAAAGTTCGCACGATGCACGTGCCCCAAAGAACAGCCGAATCTGCCGCTTGCGTCCGCTGGCAAACTCTTCTTCCAGAAGTGCGCATAAAGGCGCTAGGCCGGTTCCACCGGCCACCATCACGGCGGGTGCTTCGGCCTGCGAACCCAAGCCAAAGGTTCCATAAGGGCCGACAAGCTCGAACATGTCGCCTTCCCGAAGCCGACCTTGCTTCAGATACTGGCTGACTTCGCCGTGTTCATACGCCTTTACATGGAAGATCAGCTCGCAGCTGCCCGGACGGTTGGCGACCGAGTAAGAGCGATTGCTTGATACACCGGGCACTACCCATTCAAAATACTGTCCAGCTTCATAGTCAATGGGCTGGTCGGACAGCATCCTTACCTCGTATATGGAGGGCCCATGCGGGATGACTTGCGTAACATGCACGTGATGGTGCCCTATCGCCGCCTGCGGCCTGGCCGAAAGACGCGTCGACAACACCAGATCGGACTGCGGATAACACATGCAGGCCAAGATCTTTCCTTCGGCGCGATGCCCGTCGTTAAAAATAGCGGGGTCGGCGCCCGGAAGCTCTTTGACCGTGCCGCTGACCAGCGTGGCGATACATTCGCCACACTCGCCAGAACGGCAGTTGTATTCAAGAGCCACCCCGCCCTCAAGACAAGCATCCAGCACCGACACCCCTTCCGCTGCAATTGTCGAGATGTCGGTCTCAGAGACTTTGATTTGATAGCGGCTCATCGCAGCCCTCCTTACATCGAAGCGAGAATCAGTATGCGCGCTCGGTATCGTCGCCATCAGAACGCCACACTTCATTCATGTCTTCGGGGATATCTATGCCCCAATCTTGGGTGATGATGTTGCGAACTTGCTGGAAGTACGCAAGCCTCATGTTTTCGTTGGTGTCTTGTTTAATGCACCAGCGTCGATAAGCCTCGTTGCGCTTTGAGCCGTCACCACCAAAAGATTGCAGCCCCACAGGCAACCATATTTTGACCGCCGCTTCCACCTGGGCGCGTCCTTCTTCTGTTTGTAGAAGGTGTTTTACGCCGTCCATGCCAAGGCCAACGTGGCCATACTCTTCCTTGAGCGTTTCCTGACATGCTTTTTGGAACGGCTGATAAGGCGAGTTGACGAAATGTCGGAACTGGTGTGCCGCTGCGCGGTCGACCAAGGCCAAGAACACGACCTGATCCGCCCAGGTGTCAACCGGTGTATCGAAGGTGGTGAGGTGGCCTTTGCGGCGTGCGTACTCTTCCCAATCAAGGTCGAGCTCTTCCATCAGCTGGCGAAAGCGCAAGTGATGGCCATACTCTTCCATCACCGTTTTGGCCATACGCATCTTGAACTCGGCCGTAGGGGCCTTCAGGATGCTGGGTTCGAAGCAGTCGGCGCCGTACATCTCACTGGCCACATGAATACTGATGATATTGAGCATCAGCTCTTGGAACTCGGGGTCTTGCTGGCGGAAATCCTGCAGTGAAACCGAACCTGCCTCGAGTTTTTCAGCTACGTTTTGCATAGTGTCCTCGCTATAAATGCGTTAAGTGATCTGTGCTTAGATCAGCCGTAGAATCGGCGGTAGGAATCTGCCGAATCAATAATTACGTTCTTCACCTCGGTGAACTCGAATAAGGTTTCGAACGCGTCCTCGCGCCCGAAACCACTGGCTTTCATGCCTCCGAATGACGCTCCGGAAGGGAAAAGGTTGTAGCAATTCACCCACACGCGTCCGGCCTGAATGCGCTTGGCAGTGGTGTGGGCCTGGCTAAGGCTTGCGGTCCAGATGCCGGCTGCAAGACCCTGTTCTACGGAACCGACTTCGGCAAGCATCTGCTCGTAGTCGCTCCACTCGTGTATGGTGGCGACCGGGCCGAAGATTTCTTCGTTCGCAATGCGCATGTCTTGCGTAACCTGGTCGAAGATTGTGGCTTGCAAGAACAGGCCGTTGGGCAAGCCCGCAATCTTGGCCATATCGCCGCCACACACCAGGCGTGCGCCTTCTTTCTTGCCGATTTCGATGTACTCGCGAACCCTGGCCAAATGCTCTTTAGATACGAGGGTGCCCATTCGCGTCTGGTCATTGAACGGATCGCCCATGGCCAATTCAGGGATCAGCGCAATGATCTTTGCCTTGAGCTCGTCGGCGATGTCTTTGTGGGCAAAGATTCGTGAACCCGCAGTACAAACCTGCCCCTGATTCAGAAACGCGCCCAATAAAATCCCCTGAGCGGCTCGATCGAGGTCTGCGTCAGGAAACACGACCTGCGCGTTCTTTCCGCCAAGCTCTAGCGTGACCCGCTTCATGGTGTTGGCCACGCCTTTCATGACCTTCCGACCGGTTTCCGATGAGCCCGTTACCGAAATCATGCGAATGGCCGGATGAGCCAGCATGGCTTCGCCGGTTACGGCGCCGGTGCCGGTTACCACGTTCACCACACCCGGGGGGAGCACTTCGCTGATGATTGCCGCAATTTCCAACGTGGTAACCGGCGTGGCGTCAGCGGGTTTGTACACCACGCAATTGCCAGCGGCGATAACCGGAGCGATTTTGCCCAGGAACATATTCAACGGGAAATTCCAGGCACCGATAATGCCGACCACACCCAAAGGAACGCGGTGGTCGTAGCTTGTGATGTTGGCCGTTACGGGCAGCACCCGGCCTTCGAGAGCTCGAACCGCGCCGGCGTAGTAACGCAGGCGATCAACAGCGGTATGCACGTTGGCGATACTTTCGCGCATGGGCTTACCGGTGTTGGCCGTTTCCATCCATGCGATGCGATCGGCCTGTTCTACAAGTTTGTCGGCCAGATCAAGCAGCATCTGCTGGCGTTTCTTTGCTGTGGTCTCCGACCATTTCGGAAACGCTTGCGCGCTATTTTTAACGGCGGCATCGACGTCAGCCGCATTGGCAACGGGCACCGTCGTAATTTGCTCCCCGCTGACCGGGCTATAACACGCCAGGCGCTCTTTAGAGCCCGACTCTTGCCATTTGCCGCCAATGAACAGCTTGTAGCTTTCCGGGATGACTTCGCTTATGGGGTTTCCTACTGCGTTCATGCCTATTCCTCTAATTCGTCAAAATATGTATGGTGGCCACTGCCGAGTCGTCGCCCAACAGGCCACCGGCCATCTGCGCAAGACCCACTTTTGCGCCCGTCACCTGACGCTTACCAGCACGCCCTTCGACCTGCTCGGCGATCTCGACAATCTGGGCAACGCCCGTGGCGCCGACAGGATGGCCTCGTGCCGTCAAACCGCCCGAGACGTTGACCGGTATACGACCACCCAATGATGTCGCCTGCTGCTCGAGCAACTTGAAAGCTTCGCCCGGCCCGCACAAGCCAATGTCCTCGATATCGAGCAATTCTTGGGGTGCGGTGGGGTCGTGCACCTCGGCAAGCGACACGTCGTTAGGGCCGAGCCCCGCTTGTTCGAATGCCGTTTGCGCACACCGTGCGGTAACGGACGGCCCGTCGCCGCGCTGGGCGTCGCCACCTTCCACGGCTGAGGCCGCTAGCCGGGCGCCCTTAAGACCATGACGTCTTGCAAAGCTTTCGCTGACCAACAGAAGCGACGCAGCACCGTCTGCGATGCCGCCGCACATGGCGCGCGTTAAGGGAGCCACCACCGTGCGGTCGGCAAGTACCTCATCAACCGTTAGCGCCTGGTGCACGGCGGCCATTTCATTCATTAACGCGTGAGCACGGTTCTTCACCACACACATGGCAAAGTGCTTTGGCGTGGCACCATAGCGCTCCATGTAACGCATGGCGCGCTCGGAGTTGAGATCCATAAAGACAGAGCGGCCGGCGCTGGTTGGCTGCCGATCGGACGCGGAAGCCAGCGCGCTCATCGTCGCCTTGGGGTCATCGTGGGTCATTTTTTCGACGCCTAGAACCAGCACACAGTCGTACTGGCCGTAAGCGATGGAAGACCACGCCAGATGCACCGCATCTGAGCCGCTGGAACACGCGTTTTTGACGTTGTGAATTCGAATGGGCCCCAAGCCTGCTCCGCCTAGCAAGACTTGCCCCAAGATCGTTTCCTGATTCTGCAGCAGGCCTCCAAAACCGTTGCCGACAAAGGCGGCCTCGATATCGGTAGGCTTGATGCCGGTGGCAGCCAACGTTCCTTTTAGAACCGGCGCGGCCAGGCTGGCCAAAGTGGACTCGGGCTGCCGGCCGAATTTTCCGACCTGCCCGCCGCACACCAGTACGGATTGCAAAGCCTTCATTTCGCGTTAGCCTCATGGCGAATGGCTGCAGTGCCCTTCGCGGTTTGTGTGCCGTCAGCCTTCTCGGCTTTCAGTTCAAGATGGATGACATCGTCGAACGCCGCAATCTCGCACGTTAGCGTCAAGGGCTCTTCCGGATACACCGGAGCAGTGAACGTGATGTCAAGCGATTTCAGCCGCTCGGCGCCGTACTCGCGCGCAAGCAATTGGGCGAAGTACGCCGTTGTCATGGGCCCTTGCTGAATCACTTGGTTAAAGCCGCACTCTTTGGCGAAATCCAGATCCACGTGAATGGGATTGGGGTCTTCGGTAGCCTCGGAAAACATGGCGATGGATTCGCGTGAAGACCCTGGCATTTGCACCTTGAAAACGGAATTGCCTACGGTAGCGTTCATGCTCAGCTCCTTTTGATTATTCGGGTCAGCTCGCGCAACACCAGCTGACCATCGGCGGCGCGCTTGTAGTCGTACTCGACGTCAGCAATCCATAACGGGCCAGACTTAGTGGTTTTTTCTGTGATCGTGACAACCCTGGCCGTGACTTCCATGCTGTCGTCCCACTGAATGGGGCTGAACCATTCGTACTTCTGGCCACCATGCAGCGCGCGATTACGCGGGATATCGAGGTCGGTGAACAAGTTCACACCGTGTGCTTCCCCGCGCAGAAAGATCAGATAGGTTGGCGGAACATTTTCCGATTCCGACTGCAGGCCCATTGAGCGCAAGAACTTCTCCGCCAGGCCTTTATCGATTTTCAATGGATAGGGAGGGTAGACATGCCCCTGCATTTCCATTCTCATCACACGCTCCAAAAGTTTTTACGTTGATGTAAATTTACACGAAGGTAAAAAATAAATCAACCAGTTTTTTATGAATGTGTAAAAAGAAATGAACCGTGGGAAAACGACGGCGGATCGGGGAGCCAGTCCTGCAAGGAAATGCAGGACGGACAGGCGATAGAGTTGTGCCGCAAGCGCCTCGTGTGGGCGTGCGTCACACGCCTCGTGAATCAGGACGGCGTCGCGTCGCTGTGCAACAACGGCTGATCGCCAAACCCAACAAAAAGGTACCTACGAACAGGCCGAACGAGCCGAGCACGCTGCGAAGTGCGATGCCCAGCGTGAGGGCGATAAGGCTGTAGAAGATTAGGGGCTCGGGCGGAAGTAGCCGCAGCAAGCGCGGTGCAAACGGCGCAAAGACGCCAAAGCACAGTACCGGTAGAGTAAAGAGCACACCTAACTCGGTGCCCGATAAGCCCAGACCCACCCTGATGGAATCAATCACCGGGCCAACACCAACCAGCGGGGCTCGCAGGTTCACCGATACGTACAAAATGGTGAACAGCAGCAACAATTGCGCCGCGCGCCATTGACCCTTGTTGGTGCGGTTGCTGGTGCTGGTGCTCGTGCCGGCATCGTTCGGAGCACCGGCGCCCCGGCCATCCAGGCGATTTTTACCTCGACCCTCTGTAACGTCATCACCGACCGCATCCGCTGCGCGCTTCGCAAACTCGGTTTCACGCCCAGATGCCATAGCAGATCCGGAAACAGGCTCCGACGACCGGCCAGTCGACCCAGGTATGCTTTTCGTGGTGTCTCTTTCAATACTCATCAACTTCTCCCAACCGCAGTTTGCCACAACATGGCGCAACCGCGATCTGCGGCACCTCCTCGGCCGACCGTCTCTGCTCCTTCTCAATAGAGGTTTTAAGTCTGCGTGCGCACCCTTCTAGATGGTGTCAGTTATTCCGACGCGGATACCCTTCATTGAGAATCCGCTTCCACACGGCCCTTTTTTCTTCTTCGGTGAAAAACACCCAGTTCGCCACTTCCATAACGGTGCGGCCGCAGCCGCGGCAGATGTCGTCGTAAAGCGTTGAGCACACCGCCACGCATGGCGAATCGCGCTCGTCGGGGTTATAAGAGGGATCGCGTCCCGTTTCGTCGGGCGTCCACTTGCCGTTGTCGGCCATAAAAACTCCTAATCCATGCAAGTGCAAAGGGGCGCCTGAGCCGTACCTGCCGCGCGCCTACCGTCGGAAGCTTCGACACTCATGCGCAATCACGGTCAACCCTGCGAGCGCACACACTTTGGCGCTTCTAACAATAACAAGGCCGCCCCAACCAGGGACGGCCCACCGAAGATCTGCACGAGAAAGCCGCCGGCGCTTTACCGCTTTTGCGATCAGACGCCTTCGCAAGCAGCGCCTTCGCGATTAGGCCGCCTTCTTCAGCATGCACCTTATCGGTGGCTTCCCATGAGAACTCGGGTTCGGCACGACCGAAGTGGCCGTAGGCTGCCGTCTTGGCGTAAATGGGGCGCAGAAGGTCGAGCATATTGATAATGCCTTTCGGCCGCAGATCGAAGTGCTCGCGCACCAGCATAGAAATTTGCTCGTCACTGATGACGCCGGACCCATAGGTATTGACCGTGATGTTGATCGGCTCGGCGACACCAATAGCATAGCTGATCTGCACCTGGCACTGGCTGGCCAGGCCGGCAGCCACAATGTTCTTGGCCACGTAACGTGCGGCATAGGCAGCCGAACGGTCGACCTTGGACGGATCTTTACCCGAGAAGGCACCGCCACCGTGCGGGCAAGCGCCGCCGTAGGTATCGACGATGATCTTACGGCCCGTAAGCCCGCAATCACCCTGAGGGCCGCCAATTACAAAGATGCCCGTTGGGTTGATCATGTACTTGGTCTTGGCGGTAAGCAGACCAGGAGCAAAGCTGGGCTTGATGATCTCTTCGATAACCGCTTCGCGAATATCTGCTTGCGAAATATCGGGCGAATGCTGAGTGGAAAGCACCACCGTGTCAATACGCCGCGAGATAACGCGTTCCGTGCTAACTATAAAGAGAACTTCCCTAACTGGTCACTTGACGTCTACGCCGTGCAGGGCTACGATGCCGCTCAGATGCTCGACGCCGGCCTGAAAGCCGTCAACGGCGACGTCAGCAAGAAAGACGCTATGCGCGACGCAATCCGCACTGCCAAGATCGACAGCCCACGCGGCGAGTTCACCTTGTCCAAGGCGGGCAACCCTGTGCAAGACATCTACTTGCGTAAAGTCGAAGGCGACGAAAACAAAGTTGTGAAAGTTGCCGTCGAAAAACTGGCCGACCCAGCTCGCGGCTGCAAGCTGTAATTCACAGGTCGTGCACGAAATAAGTGCACTAAGGGACGGCGAGCCGCACTAAAAAGCGTTCGCCGCTTTAAGTAAGTGGCGGCACCCAACGGCAAAGCGTCAACGGCGCTTTGCCGTTTTGCGTGGGGCTTTGGCCTTGGCGGCGGGTGATTCGGAGGGAGGCAGCGCCTGCGCTGATGCTGCAACGGCCAAAGCATCGCCGGTATTTTGGCTTAACCCCTGGCTGACCAGGTTGAAGTAGGTATCGATAAGTTGTTCGATAGACACTTCTTTGTCGGGCTTATACCAACGGGCCAGCCAGTTGCACATTCCCAGAATGCCGAAGGCGATCATCTTCGGGTCGCCAATATTCTGGAACTGGCCGGAATCTTGACCTTCTTTGATGAGCGCAGTCCAGAGTTTTTCGTAGGTTTTCCACACGCGAGTCATGGATGACTGGACCGGATCGCTGCTGCCCATGATTCCATCACGCAAGGTGATTGTCATTTCAAGGCAGTGACGGTCGAAACGATCGAGGTGGTTTTCCATCGCACGATGCAGCTTTTGTTCCGATGGCAGATCGCTGCTGACGATTTCTTCAAGCCCCGCAATAAGGCCGATGGCTTGCGGCTCGATAATGGCCAGAAGGAGCTCTGCGCGGTTCTTGAAATAATAATATAAGGCTTCGCGCTTGAGTCCAATGGCTTGTGCGACATCGTCCAAAGACGTATTGAAGAAGCCTTGTCTATCAAAAAGCTCGGTCGCAGTCTGAATGATTTCTTCACGTCTGCGCATGGACTTCGACAGAGGAGCGGTTGGGAGATTCACGACTTGTTTCAGTAGATTTTTAATACTTTTATCTTACCTTAAAGACCTGTTCAGGTGCCGTCATCAACTTTAATGATGACTGCCATAGCTGAGTCGCCCGCAGCGCATCCCACAAACAAGCCATAACCACCTCCGGTAATTACCAGCTGCTCGATCAATTCTATGATTGCGCGCAAACCCATGGGCGCCTGCGGATGCCCCCACACTAGTGAACAACCGAAGCGATTCATAGTTAAAGGATCAAGCCCCAGCTCTTTAGCCAGCACCAGATCATTCACGATGAATGGATTGTGCGTCTTTACAGCTGACAAGTCGCTGGCCTTCAAACCCGCAGCCTGCAGCGCCTTACGCGCAGCAGGAGCGGGAGCGGCCGGCATAAATGCCGGCTTGACTCGAGATTGGCCGAAAGACACGAGCCGGATATCAATCTTCGGGTCTTGAGATAGCTCGGCGGCCCGCTCTGCTGTGGTTACCACTATGGCGGCATTGCCGTCGGCGGGGTGTGTTTGTCCGCCGAACGTGACCGTGCCGCCGTCAAGCAGAGGCTTCAACTTCGCCAAGCCCGCTTCTGTGGTGGGGAAGATGCCCTCATCGCCTTGCAATACCGACTGCTCTCGCTTGAAGCGTGCATCGGGAACACTAAAGGGAAGCGTCATGAAGCGCCGCAGAAAGGCGCTATCGTTCTTGAGCGCTTCTTCATATTGCTGATAACGCACCAGCGTGAGCTCGTTCTGTTGCGCGGTAGTCAGGCCGTATTCGGCCGCAACATTCTCGGCCGTTTTCAACATGTTGACGCCTGTGTACGGGTCGCAGTCGAAGTTGTCCATTACCCAGTTTTCATGCTCGCGGGTACCGCCAGGCCCATGGGGCGCCGGATAGTAAATATGGGGCCCGTTCGAGACGCGGTCTGCCGCAATTGCCAGCGCAACCGTGGCGTCGCCCTCGCGTAGCGAGGATGCCACCGACTGAAGAAGCCGCGCACTGGTGGCACATGCCTGACTGATGGTGGGACCGCCAACCTGCTCGGAACCCATCAAGCCCATCAACCAGGGCAAACCATAGAATGAGCCTTTTTGCGGCACCGATACGCCAAGCGCCGCATGGTCGAATGACCCGACGTCTATACTGCGACGCTGAAGCTCATTCCTGGCGACATGAGCGGCAAAACGCAGACTGTGCAAATGCGAAAAGCTGCCCTGCCAACGTGTAAACGGCGTGGACCAATAGGCTCCGTAAGGAATTGCGATGTTTGTCACGAGGCTTGGGCTCCGGTGCTAAGCTCAGTCTGGTGGCGCACCGTTTCTGCGCCCAGCCCAGAGGCTCCACCACTGACTACAACAGATTGTCCCTGCAACTCCATGCTTACTCCTGATTTAGTTTTTACATTGGTGTAAATTTACAGTAAAGTAAAAAACGGCGCAATACATTTCGCCTTTTTAAAAAGCGGGCGGGAGTTTCAGCAGTTCTCGGTGAACCGGTCGCGTCACGAATCGCTTGTTCTGAAAATCGCTTGCCGTACGAATCGATTGCTCTGGAAACTGGTTACCTTGAAAGCCGGTTGCCTTGAGAACCGATTGTCTTTATCGAATCAGTCTACGTAAAAGAAGGAAGCACGCATGAAGACCTTGTCTGGACAGGTTGCCCTCGTATCAGGGGCGGGACGCGGAATAGGTAGAGCCATAGCGTTGAAACTGGCAAGCGCTGGCGCACGGCTCGTAGTAAACGACCTCGATCAGGAAGAGGCCGAAGCGGTAAGAAAAGAGATTGAAGGGCTAGGAGGCCAAGCAGTAGTTTGTGACGGGGACGTTACCGCTGCCGACTTTGGAGAGCGCTTCGTACGGGTTGCAATCGATAACTACGCAGGGCTGGACATTATTATTAATAACGCCGGCTATACCTGGGACAGTGTCATCCAGAATATGAGTGACGAACAGTGGTATGCCATTATTGACTGTCACTTGACTGCACCGTTTCGTATTCTTCGTGCGGCTCAGCCGGTGATCAAGGGGCTGGTGCGAGCGGACCAAGACGAAGGCAAAGGCCACCACCGTAAGGTGGTCAATATTTCGTCCATTACTGCACTGTCTGGCCAGGCCGGACAAGTCAATTATGGCGCTGCCAAGGCCGGCATCATCGGGCTGACCAAGTCGCTGGCGAAGGAGTGGGGGCGCTTGAAGACCAACGTCAACTGTGTGGTATTCGGTCTGATCGAAACCCGCCTTACGGCTACAAGCAGCGAGGCAGACGCAAGCATACAAGTGGGGCAGCAACGCATTTCGGTAGGCATTCACCCCGACTACCTCGACAAACTGCAAAGCGGGATCCCGCTTGGATACGCCGGCTCTCCGGAAGACGCGGCTAACGCGGTGTACCTGTTGTGCCTTCCGGAATCAAACTATATTTCGGGCGAGACTGTCTTGTGCTCCGGCGGCTATACGGGCTAGGTTCGAGAAGCGGCAGCCGCTCAGTTCACAAGGCATCCAACGCAAGTCGCAAGGCGGCATGATAAGTAGGCAGTAAGCGCTGTTGCTGCTCTGTAAAGTTTTGCCAGGCAAGCTGCTGCTCGGCGCTGCGCTGCTGAGGCTCGGCCCAGACCGCATCCGGAAAATGAGTATCTAGCGACCAGCGAGGAATGACATGCCAATGCAAGTGCGGCACCTGGTTGCCGAATTGCGCCAGGTTCACCTTGAGCGGCACCAGCTCTTTGCGCATTACTGTTTCCACCAACCACACCGCATTCATTAAATGCTCACGCGCCGGCCCCCGCTGTCAGAATAGTTGGAACCTCTACTGATGTTAGAGTTTGAATGTCCAACCCGGGGCGGTGAGAAGGTTCCCATGAAGTATTCCCCTGAGCGCCGTGAGGCCATCTTGGCCAAGCTGGAGGCGCCTTACAACCGTACGGTCAGCGAGCTGGCGACTGAAGAAGGGATTTCGGCCGCCACGCTGTATAACTGGCGCAAACAAGCCCGTCGTACGGGACGTTTACTGCCGAACGCATCAACGAGCACAGAAGGCTGGAGCTCCCGGCACAAGTTCAATGCCGTGCTGGAGACGGCCGCATTGACCGAGGAAGAGTTAGCGGAATACTGTCGGCGTCGTGGTTTGTATCCCGAACAGATTCGTCGTTGGCGCGCCAGTTGCGAGCAGGCCAATGAGCGGGCGGACCTGGCGGCAGAACGACAATCAGAATCAACCAAGGCGGAACGTAAACGGATTCGAGAGCTGGAACGGGAGCTGCGCCGCAAGGAGGCTGCGTTGGCTGAAACGGCGTACTACAAGCCTACGAAGGCCGCGCCGAAAGTTAAGCCTGAACTGGCAGAACCCATCAAAGCGATGATCGAAGAATCGCCGTCGTTTGGGTATCGGACGGTCGCCTATCTGCTAGGCATGAACAAGAACACGGTGCAGCGCATCTTCCAGCTCAAGGGTTGGCAGGTGAAGAAGCGTGCCATTGGATTCCGGCCACGTATTCAAGCCTTGCCTTCAGTGGCGAGTGCGCCGAATGAGCGCTGGTCGACTGATTTGTGCCGGATCTGGGCTGGCCGGGATGGTTGGGCGACCCTGGCGCTAGTCATCAACTGCCACACGCGTGAACTGCTCGGCTGGCACCTGTCGCGCAGCGGCAAAGCCACGACCGCTGGCAGCGCGCTGGAACACGCCTTGATCGCCCGCTTCGGCACCCTGGGCCGTGTTGCTGAGCCATTCCTGCTACGGTCGGACAATGGAAAGTGATTGCAAGTTCATGCGCGCCTCGTGATTAGACCGTTAGGGAAAAACAGCAGCAATACAACCATTAAGACATAAATGACAAATGCGCCAATTTCAGGTACGTAATACTTGCCTGCCACATCGAAAATACCCAACACAATGGCTGCCACAAGCGGCCCACGAATGGTACCGGCCCCCCCTACTGCCACCACAATCAGGAAATACACCATCCATTTCAGCGGAAAGGTTGGATCCAGGCCCAGCACATCGATACCCAGTACGCCACCCAGGCCGGCCAAGCCAGAGCCCAGCGCAAAGGTCAAACTAAAGACACGGTTCACATTGATACCCAAGCCTTTAGAAGCTTGCTGGTTATCTACCGAGGCGCGAATTTGCGCGCCAAAACGAGTGCGTTCAATAATTAAACCCAACGCTATCGTTACCAGAATCACCACACCAATAAGGAACAAACGATAAACGCCGAAGCCAATATCGAAAACCCGAATTTGCCCGCGCAACCAATCGGGTAAATTCACTGGTTGAATCGTTGGCCCCCAAAAGAAAGTGAAGGTGGCAATAACCATGAACACCAGACCAATTGAAAACAAGACCTGGTCAAGTGGGTCGGCTTCGTAAAGTCGTTGGTAAAGGCTACGTTCAAGAATGAAGCCGGCTAGCGCCGCAGCCAAAAACGCAATGGGTAAGGTGGCCAGAAAAGGCACACCCAGACGTTGCATTAACTCGACGCTGACATAGCCACCCAGCATGGCAAACGCACCGTGCGCCAGGTTCACGAAGTTCATCAGCCCCATGGTGACCGACAAACCCACACTGATCAGAAACAACAACGCCCCGAAGGCCACGCCGTCGAATACCACACCGATTAAATTGCCCAGCATGCCCGTCTCCTGAAGATAACTTGGGATCTAAAATATTTGCTCCGCAAATCCAGCAGCAGGCTTAGACTATTTTTCTGTGATAACGGCAACGACCTCCAACTGAACAAGCATGCCGCCTTGTAATTCATAAATCAAAGTATGTCGGGCAGGACGGTCATGGTGATTCGGAAAAGCCCTTACCCATTCTTTATTGATGGCATCCCTTAAGGTGTTATCTTTAATAAACACCTTTACATGAACAACGTCACGTAACGATGCGCCGCCATGCATCAATAAGCTTCGAAGGTTCTCAAATACAAAATAGACCTGCTTTAAACCGTCTGAAGGCAAGGTGTCACTCACCGGATCTTTACCCATAATTCCGGAAGAGAAGATAATGTTGCCTACCCTGGCTCCCATAGGAATAGGCACACTCCCATGAGTCACTCCGGGCACTTCGATTGAACGACCTTCTTTGGTTGTCTTCATTATGTGTTTTGAGTGTTTAATGAGTTTTGAAATAAATCACAAGTCAAGAACCAGTTCGGAACCAAGCGAACCAGAGCAACAGATCATCATCGTTTCCCCTGAAGCACGTTCTTCCTCGGTTAGTACCAAGTCACGATGATCAGGCGTTCCGCTAATAATTCGCGTTTCACAAACGCCACAGATGCCTTGCTGACAAGACGACGGAACGCTTACACCCGCGCTTTCCAGCGACTCGAGTATGCTTCGACCCTCTTGGACCTCAACACAAACACCACTGCGTGCAAGGCGAACAACATAACCCCCTTTCAAAGCAGGGCTTTCAGGTGGGCTGAAGTATTCTAAATGCACGCGGCCTGGGTCAATTGCAGCGCACGCGCGTTGATAAGCTTGTAACATCGGCTCCGGACCACAACAATAAAAATGCGTATTCTCGGGCGCCGATGTAATGATGTGGTCAAAATCAATGAACCTGCCGTTCGTTTCGTCATCAAAACTGAGGCATACATGACTCATCCATCCGCTGCTTGTAATTTCGGGGAGTAGCGCCGCTGCACCACGACTGCGAGCGCCGTAATACAGAAACCATGAGCGCTTAAGCGCGCTTAGCCTCTGAATCATTGACCACAGCGGCGTAATCCCGATTCCACCTGCTATAAAAATACTATGATCCGCCTCTTCAAACAGCTCAAAGTGATTACGTGGACAGCTAACAGTAAGCAAGCCACCAGCACGAGCATAATCATGCATCCATACTGAACCGCCCCGGCTTTTCGCGTCTTTACGAATACCCACAACATAACGATGCCGCTCCTCAGAGTTGTTAAGCAAAGAGTAGCTACGGCTAAGCCCATTCGGCATACGAATATCTATATGCGCACCTGGGCTGAACGGCGGCATACTCTCGCCGCGCTCAGGCCTGAGGTCAAAAAGCAAAACATCCTCTGCGGAGTAAGTAATGGAGTGAATACGCACATCCAGCACTTGTTGAATCGCGTGCGTTTCCTCTACAACACTGTATTCACTCATTCTTCATCTCATCGAAAGTCAGGAGCAAGACAGATCACTTTCCATCTACCGGATTATTAACGGCCTCAAGCACGTCGAACTCAACGTTGTAAAGTTCGCCATCCACAGACTTAACTTCCCGAAGATAGACGTTCTGAACAATATCCCGGGTTTCAGCGTCGATCATCACAGGACCACGGGGACTCTCGAACTCCAACCCTTTCATCGCAGCGAGCAACGCGTCTCCATCACCTTCACCGTTTGTTTTCCGAAATGCTTCATAAATCACATGCATCCCGTCGTAGCCGGCAATAGTCATAAAGTTAGGCCTGTCTCCCGTTGCTTTTTTGTAGGCCTCGACAAAATCCTTATTTGTCTCGGTGGGGTGAGCCACTGAATAATGATGGGAGGTAATGATCCCAAGAGCAACATCGCCCATATCATTCAGGATGTCGTCACCCACCATATCCCCTGTGCCAATCAGTTGTATGCCGGCTTTACCCAGCTCTCGATTTGAAAACTCTTTCATCAAGGCTAAACCCGCAGACTCAGCAACAAAGACAAACAGTGCATCAGGCTTTTGGTCTCGCACGCGTTGCAATGCAGGACCGAAATCTGGGTTCGTCATGGGAATTCTCAGCGAATCGATTACTTCGCCGCCCGACTCCGTAAAGAATTTCTTGAAGGCTGCTTCGGTATCATGCCCCGGACCATAATCAGTAACCAAAGTCATGACTCTTTTGATATCGTTGGAAGGCGCCCACTTTGCAACACCCATTGCAACTTGCGGCATCGTGAAACTGGTTCGCACGATATAGGGCGAAGCGTCGATAACTCGAGATGTGGCCGCAACCATCACAACCATCGGGGTTTTGGACTGTGTCGCAATGGGCGCCGCGGCGAATGCAAGAGGGGTTAAACCGAAACCCGCCAATACATCTACTTTATCCTTGACGACCAGTTCTTGGCTAAGTCGCTTTGCAGCTTCAGGCAACGCAGTATCATCTTTAATAATCAACTCAACTTTTTTGCCATTTAGCGTGTCGCCATGCTGCGCCATATAAAGTTTTGCGCCTGCCGTTACTTGCTGCCCACTAGGTCCGAAGTGCCCCGTCATGGGAAGCACAAGCCCGATTTTAAAAGTGTCCTTGGCAAATGCCGCCCCACCAAAAACAACTGCGGCGACAACAGCCGTAGCCTGAATCAGTAATTTCGCCTTCATGTTGCTTCTCCTATATCCCATATGGAATGTCGTACTTCGTTGATGTTGATGTGCGTTCTCTTAACGCCCCCTGTCAAAGGATCCTTCAAAAAAACGATCCAGAAAATCCAACTGTTCCTTTCTCCACTGCCGCCCCTTCCGGACACCATTTCCAAACTCAAAATAGTTATCTTCGGCCACGACATAGGACGGCCAATCTGGAATCTCTACACAGTTCGGATTGCCACTCTTCGCGAATGCCACCCAGGCGCTCATCATGGCCTTGGAAATAAACACATCGGCGTGGTCATAATCAGGAAGTTCTCCCGGGTATCGGGCAGCAAGATTGCCGAACACATAATGAACTTCTTGGCCGTGGTGAGGGCCATCGCGACGATGTGCACGACGTCGCGTAAAAAGATAACGCCAGGTGCGAGGCTCTTTTTCAACCATTGATTGCGCAAGCAATCTTGCCCCGTAATCAAACTGGGTGTCTCCAAACAGCTCGGCTACTCGCCCAGGCACCTGGGCATCACTCTCCACCGAATACAAGGAAAGCACTTTCTGTTTTGCATCGTCCACAGAAAAATTACTGTCAATAAAACTCAGATAGTCGGTAACTGTTTTTATTGGCCAAGTCGCGGTTGCCTCAGATCCCTCGTCCGCGTTAGTTCCGACGATAATGGGCATCCGATGTAAACGACCGCTCTTAAGCACTGGTCGTTCGTCCTCGGGAATCACCCAACCATCACGAATTGGACGTAATATTCTTGGAGTGGTTAGCCCTCGTACTTTTGGAGCAAGTAGGGAAGTACGTTCCAGGATCTGCATATCTGACAACTCACGCAAGCTTTCAATGTCATCACCTAACACCAACCCCACGCTTTCCGCGGTCGCCAACGAGGCGAGCGGACGGGCCGTCCCTGGACTCTCAAGAATCGCCTGATCAAAAAGATGTTCTCCCATGGGCGAAGCTAACAAAAGCGATATAGAGGCAGACCCTGCCGAAACCCCGAATGCCGTTACACGATCGGGGTCGCCACCGAACGCAGCGATATTATTCTTGACCCATCTCAGCGCGCAGATCTGATCTAGCAAACCGTAGTTACCAGAAGAATGCTGAGGCGACTCCTGAGTTAACTGGGGATGAGCAAGGAAACCAAATAATCCCACCCGGTAATTGATGGTAATGACAATGACCCCTTTTTGTGCCAGATTGGTACCATCCAAACGTTCCTCAGAGCCGCTCCCAGAAATATAGCTACCACCATGAATCCAAATCATAACGGGCAGCCTGGAGTTTTTATCCTCATGGGGACGCCAAATATTCAAATAAAGGCAATCTTCACTTTGCCTGGGAGCGCGTGACCCAACATCCATTTGTTGAGGACAGTCTGGGCCAAACTCCACTACCTCAAGCACGCCAGGCCACGGTTGCGACGGAACAGGAGGGCGCCACCGCAACTGACCAACAGGTGGACTGGCGTATGGGATACCCTTGAAAACCTGGACGCTTTCACTTGCCATCGTGCCACGCACATAGCCCGATTCCGTCAAGACCTCCAATCCTTGTACTTGTTTCAATGCCGGCTCCGAAAAGGGTAGCGATACAAACCAACGATGAAATAAAGAAAACCTTCCTGCTTAACGGTCAACTCACCCACAGCAATCTAAAGGATACGAACTGAACTGCCCAGTAGCCCGATCAGCTAGCTGCTATAACAAAATGCGATAACAACCCTGTACACCTTCAATGTGGCGAATCACCATCACAATCCGACGTCCGCCAAGTTTCGAGTACAGGTGTCTACGAGAGTGCGCAAAAGGACCTCGGCAAGCTTTGACATCCCCTCAACGCTTGCACTTCCCATGGTGTGTTCGCCATTAGGCAACACCTCTGGCGGCAGCCCAATTCGAGCAGTAGGAATGCCATACCGACGCAAGATCACAGCTTCTGTTTGTCCGCTTGTATTTGTCATGCTCTCGTGCTTTTTATGCTCTGTATCAGTCCAGGCTTTAATGCACGATTGAATAATCCAGTTATGTTCAGAGGTTGCGGGGCCATCGACGGCAGCGACGAGTTCACAGTCCAAATTCAATTCGGGCAACCCAATCGAACGCTTAATTACACTCAAACACTCGCACAGTTCTCGCCAAACCCCCATGGGGTCGGATCGCGGACTAATCCTGATATCGACATAAATATCGCAAGCGGCTGGTGTAAATGCCGGCTTATTCGGCCACCCTCCCTGCACAGCACCTATTACACCCTGGGGCTGCACTAACCCGCTTGAGTGGCGGATTGAGTAATCTTGCAACCAACGCTCGAGCAACGGTATGACCTTCGCTGCATGCAAAATGGGATTATTTTCGGGTACGAGATGTTTCCGACCTGCATAGCTTTGCACGCCATGTACACGGATTCGGAACCAACATAAACCGACCTCCTCCCATTGAACGGAGTACCCCGGCTTAGTCACTATGGCAAAGTCAGCTCTCACGCCCTGCTGAAGCATGTACTGGCAACCAACCCCCAACCCTACGTTTCTACGTGACAATGAAGGCCTTCCGCTAACTGGAGCCCCTCCCGCACCAAAACCAAGCAGAATTCGCCCAGACAAAGGCACACACGCTTTCTTAATAGCACGAGCAGCCGCGAGCGCAGCAACGATATGCGCTTTGGAATTGTTTGAAGCCAGCCCAACGACCCTTGTACCCTCAATGAGCGCCTCAGGCTTATGCTCTGGAGGCAAGGATGGTCCGACCCAAGGCACCTCTTCGTCGACAACGCCAGTCGTGGCACTATCAAGAGGGGCAAAAATTAAAACTGAAGGCCCCGCTTGTTGACCAAGCTCTCCGATAACGTTTGCGGACTTCGTATCCAAAACTTGCAAACGAGACGTGATTTCAGCCTCTTCCATGAGCGACGCCAAATGCTCGGCGATAACCCCTTCCTCCCCGGTGGGGCTCGGAATATTTACCAACGAGATTAGCGTACTTAACATCCATTCGGGGTCAAGCTCTTCAAGAGCACGCAAGATATACGCCTCGCGTTCCGCCGCTTCAATATCTGCCGTAGTTTGATCGATGCGTATGCCCATCATTTTTCAACTTCAGATTCGGCTGCACGAAAAAAGTTGCCTGATCCGACAACCCGGGGCGACTCATCGCCAAAACTCACCCCGATAGGATCTTTACCTTCCTGAACAAGCCGAATCTGTTTTCTCATGAGGCGACGCAACATAGCAATCCCTTGATCAGTAGTACCCAGATGTTCTTCGCTATGCAGCGTTATTGGGCCCTGGCCGCACTGAGCCTCCCAGTCACTGGGCCACTGCTGACGCTCCTCCTCGGTCATATCAATCCAGCGTTTGGGGCGATTTTGCTCCGTGTACATTTGACGAGGCCGCGTCACACTCGGATCGGAGTCAGCGGGCACGCGCATCACATGAAACCGCCTATGATGCGTATCATCAACGGGTACCACCCAGCCCATGGTCGTAGACAACCCAGCCTGAAGATGAACATCTGGTGTACTAATGATGTTTGGAAATATCGCGGGGGAGCGACGATCCAACTCACGACCATCCGGCAACTGTCGATAAGCCGTATACCGTATGCCATGCTCCGTCATTTCGTAGCTAACTTTTGGCATTACCGCCATTTCCTTTGCAAACTGAGTGGCGGTAAACGTAGAGTGCAGCACTTGAACGTGAAACGGATCCAACGTGTTTTCCCAATCTTGCAACCAGTTCCACGGAAGTATCTTTACGGAATCGTCCCCGCCCACACTGAAACTCGAATCAGTGGCAAAAAGCTTTACCTCAGCCGGCAAGTCCTCAAAAATATCCCAACGCGGTAAATCGGGCGTTTTGTCCGGCGGCCCCATATATGCGAATACAAGCCCATAGCGCTCTTCAACGGGATACCAGGGCTGACGCACTTTATCCCTATGAAGGCCTCGTTCCGGTTCGCAGGGCTGATCAATACAACGCCCTTGAACATCGAATTGCCAACCGTGATAACAGCATCGAATTCCTTCATCATCAACCTTGCCATAGAACAACGAGGTACCTCGGTGAGCACAACGGGGCAGTAGCAACCCAGGACGCCCCCTGCCATCTCTGAAAAGAATCAGGTCTTCACCAAGAATCCGTACCTCCTGCGGTCGTGTCGTCACATTTTTCGACACAGCAACGGGATGCCAATAACGTCTTAAATATTCTCCACCAGGCGTCCCCGGACCCACAAAAACCAATTCACTGTCGTACGTTTGAGTCGGCCGTCCATAGGCATTCCCTTCTGGATGTGATTTGATGTTTGCTACTTTCATGTATGGCTCCATTAACAATGGGAAACGATAGGCATTCAGACGCACACAGTTCGCCGACTTTTATTTCTCAGCTCAAAACGTGTTTACGTGATAGAAACTAATGCTTAACGGTCTTCAAAAATCATGTGCCCGAGGGCCGTATTTGAGGCGGGCACATGGTAGAAACGATGAACAGCCCGAGCGGTTGAACTCAGTGCGCCCCGCATAACCAACCACATCACCAGTTCAATTCCTTCAGAACCCGCTTCGCGAAGGTAATCAATGTGCTGAATTTTTGCAGCCTCTTCCGGGCTATCTGTGAGCAGATCCATGAACCCGTTGTCAAATTCCTTATTAATTAATCCTGCTCGAGTCCCCTGCAATTGATGCGACATACCGCCTGTACCCCAAACCATGACCTTCAAGTCCTGATCAAAAGACTCAACCGCTCGGCGAATTGCTTTACCAAGGCTGTAACAGCGATTGCCCGTAGGCGGTGGAAACTGAACTACATTAACGGCAAGTGGAATAACCCGACATGGCCAAGCGGAAGGTTGGCCAAACATCATCGACAACGGGACGGTTAATCCGTGATCCACATCCAATTTGTTGACAATCGTGATATCGAACTCATCCAGAATGACAGACTCCGCGATATGCCAGGCCAGTTCGGAATGGCCTTCAATTGTGGGTACGGGCCGTCGCCCCCAACCCTCATCAGCTGGCTGAAAGCGCTCTGCACAGCCAATTGCAAAGGTGGGGATAATATCTAATGAAAATGCCGCCGCGTGGTCGTTATAAACAAGCACGACCACGTCTGGTCGCTGTTCCGAAATCCACTTTTTGGAAAACTCAAAACCTGAAAAAGCCGGCCGCCAGTAGTCATTACCCGTTAAACCATTATCTATCGCGACACCCAAAGCCCCGACATGCGATGTTGCCACTCCTCCAATGATCTTCGCCATAAACTATTGTTCCTTGTCCTGCTTTACAGAAACGTCCGGCTTTCGCCCGCCCTTAATCATCATCTGTTGAAACTCTTCAACAGGTACCCCGCACATACGAGCGGCAATCTGTTGGAAAGAATGCCCATCCACCGCCGCAAGCTTACTTAGAAAATATATATTCCCGCCCAGCTCAAGTAGCCGGTTATAGTCACGATCCAAGATGGCTTGACACTGGCCATCTTCAAGCGAATGTTTTTCTATGTAGCCTCGCTCGTCCGTTTTAAAAGCCGTACGATTCGCCTCAAACTGCAACGTCATGCACCACATATTTAAGGCATAACCACGACGCGAATGATCGGCGTCAAAAACCGTCGTGCCTGGTATTTTTCTTAGGGCTTCTTTCAGGGCATTCATATTTGCTTTCCACGAGAAGTGACCCGTAGCCGGGGCATCCGATTCTAAACAACACGCTAAGTATTTCCACCAATTGTTCGCGCCAGTCCGACAACCGATGATGAATTCTCAGCTATGCTCGTTGGCTGGACAAGATCGGTTGATATCTATCAGATATCTAATTTCGGAATAGCATCAGGAGGCGGTTTACGCCGCTTTGAAATGGACCTCAAACAACTTCAGTATTTTTTATGCGTTGTAGATCAAGGCAGTTTCACCAAAGCAGCCAGGATGCTGGATGTTGCTCAACCCGCACTTAGCCGCCAAGTTCGCCTTTTGGAAGTGGAGCTTAGACAAAACCTGTTAACAAGAACAGGGCGTGGCGTTGTTGCAACCGAAGCCGGGAAACTACTTGCGCAGCATGGCCATCTAATCATGCATCAAGTTGATATTGCTCACGAAGAGCTGGATAAGTTACGGGGAAATACAGGCGGGCATGTCACCGTCGGGCTTCCAACAGGGTTGTCCAAATTACTAGCGGTGAAACTTATATCCGAAGTGCGAACACGTTTACCTAACGCACAGCTGTCAGTCAGTGACGGTCTATCGGTTTCAATGCAAGAATCCATTCTTAATGGTCGACTGGACATGGCTTTGCTATACCGGCCCCAACCTTCGCCAGATATCGACACTACCCCGATTATGAAAGAGGAGCTTTATCTCGTTTACGGTAGCTGTAACGCCGGCAAAAATTCCCCTATCACGTTAAGGGATGTTTCGAAATTACCTTTAATTATTCCGCAACGACCACATGAAATCCGTAACGTGGTCGAAACGAAAATGACTGAGGTTGGATGTAAACCCAACATAATGCTAGAGGTCGACGGCGTGTCCGCCATATTGGATGTTTTGGCAACAGGCCCTGGGTATGCAATCTTGCCGCTTTACGCTGTCGCCATCTATTCGAAACTCAGTCGCTACCACTTTCAACCTATCATTTCACCCGCGCTAGAAAGTACTTTATCGCTTGCGACCTCATCCAAACGCCAATTGACTTCCACCCAAAAAGCGGTTGAAGAAATTGTCCTTGAAATATGCCACGATACCCTCGTGCCAGCGATCGAAAGAGAAATGAAAGACTTAACGACAGAGTTACGAACTATAACGAACTCAACCGCTAACGCATGAATTCCACCGAGAGTTGCCCGGGGAGTCCATGGCGCGTGCGTTCTAACGGGCAACGCGCCATCGCCCCCCCGGCAGAGCCATGACCCAACGGTGGTCTTTGTATTAAAGACTGAATACCGGATGATTCGGACCCACCTGAAGTGACTCTCGGGCCCAATCGGCTGCGTTTAACTCGTGTTTTAATAACACAGAAGCTGCCCGCACATACTGAGAGTCAGGGTCCAGACCAGGTGGAGAAACACCTTGATCCAAATTGTTGGCATGACGCAGAAGCATGCGCCTAGCCATGGAGATCGCCTTATCAGTCGGAACCAAGTTTTCTTTAGCGCGATTTTGTATGGGTCCCATACTTTCTTGCAGCGAAGCATCTTGCATCGAAAAACCCTCCACGCCGCTAAACGAGCGCCGTTCACGCTGAGCTTCACGATCTATCAAATAGTCATTTCGCTTATTGGCAACCCAATGGCAGTCACCCATGAGTCGACTATCCGAGCGTATTGCCTAGTCGACAAGTGCAAAGACGGTAAGCGCCCGGCGAACACCGTCTTGACTTGGGCGTGAGGCTGCTCAATGAGTAAAATCCACTCCTCAGTGTTTTTCGTTGAATAGTCATGCCCGAAGTTGATCACGCCACCATCAATCGCAACTTGATTCTCATCGTGCCCAAGCAAGCGGCGCTGGACTGGATCAGGAGTGTTGATTCACAACCGATTGAGGGGCTTACCTTGGACGAGCTGCGCCAAGAACAAGAGGTCTACCTTATATCGCCGGACATCATTAACACGCCTGAGCAGGCCGAGCAATGGGCGCTCCAGCGCTTTAGCGTATTGTTTGCGTCTTTTTTGGACAGCTGGTTCACTGACCAGGCACTTTGGCCCAAGCGTCGCACTCGCAAGATGTTCCTAGAGTGGTTTGAAGTGCAATACCACTCGACCATCTGGGATCTTTCAACAGCCCCTCTTGAGCACGAAGAGTGGAATTGAGCAACCGCTGTCCGGTACTTAAAGCGCGACGTTCCAGGGCAGCAGCTGGTCAACCCGGTTCACCGGATGGTCGGCGATCACGCTCAAGACATGACGCAGATACGCTTGGGGATTGATGTCGTTCAGCTTGGCGGTGCCAAGTAGGCTGTACATCGTGGCCGCGCGTTCACCGCCCGCGTCGGATCCCAGAAACAGGTAGTTTTTCCTGCCCAGGGCTACCCCGCGCAACGCTCGCTCGGCGGTATTGTTGTCGATCTCAATGCGCCCATCGTCCAGATAACGCACCAGTGCCTGCCACTGATTCATGGCATAAGCGATGGCGTCGGCCGTATTCGATTTGCGCGAGATGGTCGTCAACTGTTCGCGCAGCCAGGCATGCAGCGCGATGGCGAGGGGCTTGGCGTGTTCCTGGCGAACCCTTCGCCGTACGTCCGCTGGGCTACCGCGGATGCTGGACTCAATCTTGTAGAGGGCGGCGATCCGATCAAGCACGTGCGTCGTAATGGGCGTGGCACTTTTAACGTGGATGTCGTAGAACTTACGTCGGGCGTGCGCCCAGCATCCGGCCTCTAGCACACGGCCTGATTCATAAATCTTGTCGTACCCGGCAAACGCATCGGCCTGTAGGATACCGATGTAATCCTTCAGGTGCGTTTGCGGGTGGATGCCGCGCCGATCGGGCGAGTAACGTATCCACATGGCCGGCGCTGTCGTATCGCCACTGGGCCGATCATCACGAGCATAGACCCACAGGCGCGCCTGGCGTGTCTTGCCAGTGCCCGGCGCAAGTACGTTGATCGGGGTATCGTCCGTATGCAGTTTGTCGGCGCTAAAGACGTGGCGGCGTAGCGCCTCCAGTAAAGGGCGCAGCAATTGGTGCACCCCACCGACCCAGTCACCGACGGTGCTCTCACTTAAACTCACGTTCTCGCGCTCGTAGATCTGGCACTGGCGGTACAGCGGTTGATGGTCCAGATATTTGCTGACCATGACATGGCTCAATAGCCCCGGCCCCGCGAAGCTGCGGGCAATGGGGCGGCTGGGCGCGGGCGCTTGCGCCATCCGCTCGCAACAACTGCACGCCAGGCGTGGGCGCACATGGCGAACGATTCTAAAGCTGGCCGGCACGTGTTCCAGCACATTGCTCACGTCCTCGCCCAGGCGCGTCCACGCGCCGCCGCAGTCGGGGCAGGCAGACTCCTTGGGAAGATGTTCATGCACGTCGCACGGCAAGTGCTCGGGTAATGGCCGACGCTGCGGCGCGGGGCGCGAGGCAGGCGCTTGGGCCGATTCAATGCTTTGCGCGCGTTCGCCCTGGTTAATGTGCAGCTCTTCGAGTTCGAGCTGCAATTGATCGATTTGGCCCGCAAGCTTCTCAGACTTCTGGCCGAACAAGGCGCGCCGTAGTTTATCGAGCAACAGCGTCAGACGGGCAATTTCTTGTTGATCGCCCTGCTTATCCTGACGCAGGGCTTCGCGCTCTACCTGCCACGCCGCGCGCTCTTGCTCGAAGGCGTCGATCTGGGCGGATTTGGCCGACAGCAACGCCTTCAGGGCGTCGATATTGTCGGGCAGTTGGGTGCGGTTGAGCATGGCCGTCATTATACTAAATAACGACTGTTTCCTCTATGAATAAAAGGCTGGAAGACCAATAAAAATGCGGCTCTCAAGCGTTTTATTAACACTAGACCTGAGTCGGTTTATGCGTGCGAGCGGGCCGACGCCAGTCGATCCCCTCGAGCAGCATCGATAGCTGCGCGGGGGTCAGATGCACGGCTCCTGATTCGGCGCTGGGCCACACGAAATGACCGCGCTCCAAGCGCTTTGCCAGCAGACACATGCCGTCGCCACTCCACCACAGCACCTTGATGCGATCGCCCTTGCGCCCACGAAAGACAAACACATGACCGCTAAAGGGATCCTCAAGCAGCGTGGCCTGCACCGTTGCCGCCAGGCCATCGAAGCCACGACGCATATCGGTTGCACCGGCTGCCAGCCAGACCCGGGTTCCTGCCGGTAAGCCGATCATTCTCGTAGCGCCTGAATGAGGCAGCGTAACGTAGGCAAGTCTGCTGCGCCATGGATCACGACACGCGCGGCTGGGAAGATCAGTTCGACGCCAGAGATCGCCGGCCTATCTTGCCCGTCAATTATCTTGGCCGGTTGGCGCGGTGTGGATACCGGTGGCGCCGCTATCTGCACCGGCAGCAGCAACGGCCCTTGGCTAATTGGGCCGAAGTCGCCACGCCGATACTGCCAGCGCCAATTGTGCAATTGGTTGGCATTGATGCCGTGCGCCAACGCAACCCGTGCGATCGACGCGCCAGCGGACATCGATTCCTGCACGACCTGACGTTTGTACTCGACCGGATAGCGGCGTCGGGGGCTCTGCGAGGAACTCACTACACAAAGAGAATCGCTCATGAAAATACGTGTACATCTCAAAAAATACATGGACACGTATCTTGATGAGATTTAACCGAGACTTCTAGACGGTACAGGGCGGGCCGTTACCAAAGACGCGTGGATCCTGCTTGAGAAAATGAAATCATCAGCGCGCAGCTGTTTGTAGCGTATCCATGTTGCCAACGATTCGCGCGTTTGCTCAGTAATTTCAAATTGCACAGGGCGTTGGGTTTTTTGCTGCATAACAATCGCACGAGGTGCCACCTGCTCTCCGTGTGCGATATCTCGGACTCGTAGTTTCACCAAGTCGCATCCTCGTAGCTTGCTGTCAATCGCGAGATTGAAAAGAGCAAGATTACGGATATTATTCGACAGCTGTAGCCGGACACGGATAGCCCAGATGTCCTTGAGTTTTAATGGCGCTTTTTGCCCAACGAGTTTACCCTTGTTCCAGGGCTCGTGCGTTAAAGCAGTGTGCATATTCGGTTTCATGACAAACTCCTTTTTGTAGGGAAAGGAGTTTTAGTTTGCTGATAATCACGAAAACCCGATAGGTCGTCGAGTGAAAATATGATCAGACGCTATTCGACCCAAAGCGGTAATTGCCTGTTGAAAAAGCGGTCTTAAATGTTGTGGGTAAGGGGCGGCCCGCTTGCAGGAGGACCAGCGGAGGCCGGAGCGGTCCGCTGGAATGCCTGTCAGCCTAAAGTTTGTAATTTCTAATCCATTGCAGGACATCCTGAATGTCTTTTAGCTCCATATCCCATCTACTGCGGACTTCATCATTAACATATCGAATGGCGTCTGGCGTAAAGGTTGACGTCGTAGCAATGACTGACTTGTTCGGACCATTTCTAGTTGAATGGACGCCGTAAACTTCCCTGACGATACCCACATCGACCTTGCTGTCTAAGGCATGCCTTTTGCACTCGATGAAATAACAGGTTTCAAGCCCTAGAACGTTCCGATGAATCGCGATGACGTCCTTACCTCCATCGCGAGTTCTCTTTGTCAAAGTCACCTTATAGCCCTGAGCTCTAAATATTTCAGCAACTATTTCCTCGAACTCCCTTGTTGTTATTCGATAGATGTGGCTGCTGTCCTCTTGTATAAGATTTATGAGTTGCGGGATGGTATTTTGGATCTCTGAAATATCGGTTATCAACCTGCTTTCAGGGACGTATATTTGTTTGGCAGGCGGAAGCCAGATTGGACTCTCGTCCACAAACTCCACTTCGGCAACTTGAGTGATGGTTGCCCCGGTAGCGTTCATGGATAAATTATTGAGTACACCTTGTGGATATTCAACTACGTGCAACTCAATTGATATATTGGATTCGCAATTATCACAGTCGACCTCTAGCTCACCGAAATAGTAGGTTTCTGGACCCATACCTCGCTCCGTGCCAGAAATGGGTTCGAGGTCGAACCAGCTTGATGGTACAAAATTGGGTGTTCCGCATTTCGTGCAATTGAAATCAACATTACCACTCAGTTGCCACATAGGTATCGAATTCCGACGATAAAGGCTAACGCAAAATCGACGTCAATTTTGCAGGGTTTCTTGGATTTGTAAGAGATAACTTGTCGATTTTCATTGGCATACGGCAGAACGTGGCACCGCTGACATACAATGCCCTGTTCTCGCTGTTGAATGCCGCAAAGAGGTAGTTGTAGGCTGCGATCCAGTTGACAGCAGAAGTCATTTTGCCACCGCTGATTCCGTCTCCACCAGATCAGGCTGCTGCACGGCGATGGGCTCAAAGAATTTTTCCAAATCTTCCTGCTGCGACAAAAGGAATGGGGCTTCTTTGACCTTGTCATAGAGCTTCAGAAGGCGTTGTTCAGCCCGGCTCAAGATAATGCTATACAGCAATGGCTGAATCTTCACCTTGTCGTTGTCTTCGGTGCGGGTGCCACCCTCACCACTCTCAATCTGATCTCCCAGAACAAAGCCATCCACCCGCGTCTCAGGCTGGATATACCCCTTTTTCTTCAACTCTTTCACATACTTCCAAATTTGTTCCTTTTCCTTAGACCCGAGTGAGAGCTTGGTGGTCTTCAGGTCAACAATGACAAGATGGCCCACGCCCGTCTCTTCGTGATCTTCGTTATAGGATGGAAGGGAGTAGAAGCCAGTGCTGCCATCACCGCGGATCACAAAGTCTGGTCTATTTAATGAAGCCTTGTCGGCCTTACCATCAAACAACTCGCGGATGACTGTCGTCATGCCTTTGTTGGACGTAAAGTGAATGGATTCAAACTTATCTCCAAACATCCAAAGGCCTTTTGCAAAGAGCGGCTGGAGTTCCTTGACTTCATCGATACCTGTAACTTGTATCTTGATGCGAAGTTCGTTGATGACCCTCAAGCGGCTCTGAATTTCGTCAAGGACAATCTTTGCCATGCCAATGGTCCACTGGCTCAGGACTTCATGAAGGGCATCTAGATCATGCGGGTCTTGATTGTGCAGGATTTCTAGCAAACCATACTGCGATTTGCTCTTCTCCAGCTTCGCCAGAATACTGGTCAGTTGCACGATCTCCTGTTCACCGAAGTTTGGGCAGGTATCCACCACCTCATTAACGAATGTTGTGACACGATCCTTGCTCAAAAGAGGCAGGGCGTTGACGGAGTGCCCCACTCGCTCAAGGACGGCGCTACGCTTGTCTTCCCGTTCGGCGGCACTGGTGTTGTCAATGATCTCCCGAATCTTTTCTTGGACGATTGGTCTGGTCACTTCCCATGCTACGTTTTTTTCAACAAAGCCTGACCAATCTTCCTTGACGGCATTTTCCTTGTTGAGAAAGTCAGCTTGAACGATAAAGGTGAAGCGCTTAGCCTTCTCAGTCCTGCCGTCAAGAATTCGCTCAACGTCATCACCACGCCAACGACATTCACCCACAGCTCGGTTCATGACCCACCACGCGATGCCATGCTGCTTCGTCGTCTTGTCGGCTTTGCGGGTATCGATGTGATAGATCTTGACCGTGCCATAATTAGGCACTTCAACGTCCACGATAGAAAGGGACGACTGACCGATGTCGGCAAACGAAATGGGGGTACCATTTAAAATCACCTTGAACGAAGGGTTTGCAAGAAACCGGCCCCCTAGAAGCTCACGTAGCTGTTCTACGGACAGGTTGATCTGTCGGATTTCACCTTCACCTGTGATTGCCGTACCATGTCCCACCGCATCCTTGTCAACGAACTCCACGAGTTCTATGACAAGCGGCTTGCTGGGTGTCCTGCTGACCTTGCAGACGAACTTCTGACCATCTTTGATTGACGTGATCTGGTAGCTTTTGGTGAGGCAAAAACTGGCGAATCGACCTTTGCCATTCTTGCCAAATACGACGCGCGGAATACCTTCGACACCTGAAGGTGGTGCCGTTGTGTCACCACCTTTGGCGATACGGTTATAGGATAGGGCTCGCCAGATGTAATCAAACTCTGCGAGGGTCATACCCTTCCCATTATCAGAGATGGAAAACTGCTGGTTCTTCTTCGGATCGGGCCAAGTTATGTTCACTTCAGTGGCGTATGCATCCCAGCAGTTGGCAACAAGCTCAACAATGGCCGTACTGGGATTGGTGATGATAGAACCGGCCCAACTCTCAAGAAACCTGTCTTCATAAAAGAGGTCTTCTTGCTGCAAATTTTTAGTATTTGAAGAATCAGCCACCGTGTCTCCCAAATCATCGTCTAGTGTATCGTCAGCATCCTCATCCCATCTTTTCAGTGATGCGTGCGGCGCAGTCTGAAATATCGGTACAACTTATAGAGACTCAATGAGCGTGCCAATATCACTCCAGCGGAAGCAATTCCGGTTCGCTCCGCCATCTCCCGCGACACTCTACCTATACCCGCTTTGGCATCGCCATTGACTGACTGCTCTCGGCCGGACAGCGGCTATTTTTACTATGGTACAGTCTGATTGTAAGCAAATATCACACTTCTGTCTGCTTGCCATTCCTGTGCGGCATCAACTTCAATACCAAGGTATCGCATCATGCTGTCGAGCTTGGTGTGACTGAGAAGCGATTAAATTGCTCTCAGACTTTGCATGCGGCAGTAGATTAGGGATGCCTTTGTCCTTTGCATTGTCATTGTTTGCGTTCCGTAAACCGTCCGCTCCTGGCCGAAGGCTGACGTGCGCCAGCGGCAAGGCGCGGTGCTGAAGGAGTCTTCTTTCTGAGATTGAGCACATCCCAATATACTTTGATGCCACCATTATTTCTTTTTGTGCTTATTTAAGCAATGTGTGAACTTCATTGCTTAGTTCCGTTGCCAGCCAGAGTATTCGGTCTTGATCTTCAGGCGAAAGTTCGGTGAAGTTCTCATACCCAGGCCCTGATATCAAAATCAGTAAAGCACGCAGTTGAGAGGCCTTTGCTGTCAGTAAATCGTAGTTATCCACAGGCACAGAGAACTGTCCTTTTTTTTTAGGTTTTGCTTCCATATTCGGTTTCCCTTTTGATGAGAGTTAATGCACTTTATGTGTTTGCTCATTACCAAGCAAATCCAAGATAGCGGCCCGCATCTCCCGGGGAGATAGGCCGACCAGTTTTGCTCGCTGTTCATCTGTTAGCGTCACGGCCCCTTCGGGCAAGTTCCACATTTTTTCCAGGTTTCTGACTACGCCGCTGATCAGGACGGGCGCATGATCCTCTCCTGGTGGCGGAAAGTGTACGGGCCGAAGGCGCGACATTAAGGGTTCAGAAATTGTCTCCAGCGAATTAGCGGTGGTGATGTAAATACAGTGCGATAAGTCGCACTCGGCCATCAAATAAATATCGTGATAACGTTTTGCGTTTCCGGGTTCGAGCAAATCCAATAATGCTTCCTGCGGATCGCCGCCGTTACTGTACCCAGCATGCGCTTTATCAATTTCATCGAGAACGAATAAAGGGTTGGGTACCTGCGTTTGATGAATGAACTCAACAATCTTTGACGGGCGCTGGCCTGCCCACCCACGAGTAACGCCTTTCAGCACTTTTGTATCGCACATACCCGCAAGGTTGATAACCGAGCTTGGCGTCTCCAATAGCTCGCTTAAGCGCTGCGCAAAACGCGTTTTGCCTGTCCCAGGTTTACCCACCAACAGTACCGGTGCCATACCCAGTCGTGTCACACCGTGGCGCCGGCGGGCGATCAAATCATTCATTACGACGCGAATAGCGTCTTGCGCCCAAGGAAACTCGCTGAATAGCTGTTCGCGCATGCGCAGCAGCTCCTCTAAAACCGGAAAAGTTTTAAACCGCACTGGCTTTTGCAATGAGGCATACTGCTTTAAAACAAGTAGGTCATCTCGATCACTGGAGGCAGGAATTTGACCTTTAATCACAACCAGCTGATCAACAGCGTTGGTCTGTGCCTGATGGTTGGCCTGGGACACATTACGATCATCAGAACTGCCCGGCTGAGTCTCTGTACATTGCTTTACAAGTTGGGGGATATAAGAAGAAACGATGTATTTTTGTTCGATGAGCAATTGTTTTACTTCGTCTGAAATATCGTTACTCATTGACTCAATCAGGCGATCCCAAAACGGCGCAAACCATTGAAGTGTTTTGAATCGCTTGACGATCAGTGGCTCATCACCGTTGTACTTACGAATGCTCTTTGGCGGCTCGTCAGGTAAAAGCAGCAAGTAATTAACAATACAGCTCACGGCGCACTGATGCGCTTGCAGATCCCAGTGCTCAAAATTGTTTTGAGAGGCAGTGAGTGTTAAACGGATGCCTTCATACCAGGCCTGCGCGACCCGGACATCAATGCGAAATCGTGCATTGTCTTTTCTCGCCCTTAACTCCGGCAACGGGTTTGTGTTCAAGTCAATTGAAACTTTTAAATCGCATTGCTTGAGCATCTCATTGGCAAGTTCCCATACGCCGACAATACTGCCTAATTGTTGCGCCAACTCAAACCAGGCAAGTGACTCACTTCGACCAAGCTGTGCTGGCGCAGCCGGCGCATTATGTTTTACAAAACGACCAACCTCGACAGCCGCTTGCGCGCGACGGTGGTTTGACTCTTTTTCATCTACGAGAACATGCAGCGTTTCGCGCATTGCGTCATGGAAAATAGGCGCATCTGGTGGACTCAAATAAATTAACGTCAAGAAATCATCACCAAAAAAGCCATTAAAGGGAATTTGGTCGATCAGCGATGAATCGTCTCTTTCCACGTCTAGTTCGGGTGCTTGATGGACTCGGTCAACAAATACTCTGAAACTCATGTGTTTTCTCCACGCGAGCACAACCAACAGGCGAGCGCTGGCCCTGCTCATGCATACAGCTGATAAAAATAGGGGAATTAAGATGACCCGCGCGAGTGTGGCGGGTTAGCTGGTTCGCGTGTGTATTCGCTGACTTAAGAGTGTTGCGGCAGGCATAAAAAGACTCCGGAAGAGCAGGGGTATTAACGTTGCGGCGTTGCGCCTCAAGTGATTGGGTGAGCGTTAATAATCCCAAACGGTATATTCAGACTATCAAGGGATCAGCAGGCCCGCAAGCGAATTTTGATTGTGAGCGTTTGTTTTTTCGCAACGTTATTTTTTGATGCGCATTATGATACTTTTTGAATTCAATCAGCCTATCCCGTAAGTTCTCACCTTTCGCAAGGGTGACTCATAGAGGCTGACCCTGTAAGTTCTCACCTTTAGAGCGGTCATCGAGTGGTGAGCATATCCTGTGAGTGCTCACCTTCGGAGGTGTTGTTCAATCCCAACGGTGAAGTCCTAAACTAGATGGAGGACTTGTCTTTGTGTATTGCGCAAGTATGGGGAGCGGGGTGAGTGTGCGAATGGGCTTGAATCCAAAAAATGGTCATCCACAGGTGGCCGCGCCTAACCTCAAATGGAAAACATGACAAAACATCGGATATATATGAGTTCCAATCCGGTCTTACATCCACACTTTCTTGGCTAACCAATTTATGTCTTTAGCTCCAGGACGCCCACATGATCATCAACACGAGACCGCGCGCACCCGTCTGGAACAACGGCGCTGGGGTCAAACGATACGCTGCCCTCTCTGTTGGTCAGTCGAACCTATTTATCATGAGTATCGCAAGGGCGTGCCAGGCTACTATCGATGTCGTGGTCAACCGAACGACACCCATAGCCAAGAAAAGCCTCTTCACAAACCCTACGTCTTTACCGTGCGCACGGGAACCATCATGCAGCGCTCACATATTGCACTTTCAGTTTGGGAGCGCGCCCTGGCCCTTGTGCTACCACAATGGCATTCCCTCACCAAAAGGCCCACAGCCTTTCATTTGTCACTGGAGCTAGAGTTGACGGAAAAATCTTTAGCCCGGCTTGTACGCTTAATTCACGACATGGATGAGCGTTTCGAAAAACTGTTGCCAGTCGCCTCAACCGACGTATCAAGATTAGATGAGCAGGACAGGCGCTTTTTGCTCATGAACTATTTTCTGATGACCTATCGCGTTCATAACTTGCCTCCTACACAAGCCAGTTGGTTTAACAAGTACTCTTCCCCAAAAATCGAAGCAGGGCTAGAACACCTAAATGAACGTTTGGCGCCCATCGCAAGGCAACTCAAGAGACTGTCACAGCCAGGTTAAGAGGGCTAATAGGTAGGACTAACAACCTAAAAAACAAAATTCCAAGTTAAGTACCATCGATTTGTTAAAACCAACGCCATATCGCCTTTGGATTAGCCGCAAGAGTGGGTATGGTTAAACCTAAACGACACAGCGGCTTAGTGCTTTTTACCGTACCCAAACCGCCAGTCACGACCTTAAGGAATAATTCGCAGCGAAATATACATATAAAACAGCTTTAATTTTTTTCATATAAATCAATGACTTACATTGATTTTGTTGTTTTAAGATCAAGACTTTTATTGTAGGATAGGGGCATCCGCAGACTGTCTCAGACAACGCGGAAGCAGACAAACTCAAGCGACAAAGTGATGAGTAGACAGGAAACGTCTGAAATAGGGAGAAACGACAACAGAGCGAGCGCAGAGACACCCAAACAATATTTGAATAACGCGAGAACTGCGCGGTAAGACCAGCAACCTGGGCAAAGGCTGCAGATCTTACTGAGTGCGCACGAGGTTGAGCAACCCTTCGTGCATAGTGCATCGAGAGGTTGGCACTGTCAAGTGCCAATGGGGCTTTTTATTGCCCAAAAAATGCAGCGCAGTTCCGTATCCGACAAGCACCTTATGGATATGGAGACTATGTCTAGAGTACCCCTTATTAGCCCTGAGCGGCTATTTAGAATCGAAAAGCGCCAGAGCATCCCACGTTGGCAAAACGAGTACGAACCAGCCATGAAGGCTACCCGCGATGAGGCTCCGAGCATCAGCCGCCCATCCACCTTGTTTTGGTCAAAGATTGGCCGCGACTTACATTTTATGTCATTGGCCGAGCGCCACGTTTGCATCCTGGCACTATATCACCCAGGGCTAATTGACGTACACGAGCAACATGCCCTTGAGCGATTCGATGCCCCACACCCTTTAGCCGATCACCCTCGCGCTCGTCATCTGCGCCTGCCACCTTTACGCGGTACGGTCTCGATCACGGAAGAAATGGGCATTCCATCAGCGCATCCAGTTGTCAACATCCCAGACAAATCCAACTCAAACAATACACTGCGTGCCGCATTTCCCTTTATTGGCGATCTCTTACTGTTTATGGTCGATGACATCGAACCATACTGTGTAAATTGGAGCATTAAAACGACACGCACAGCGTTTTATGACAAAAAGGTAGCGACAAGAAACGCCAAAAGTCGACTCCATGACTGCGCTTTGAGCGACCGCCACCTGATCGAACAGCGCTATTTTGCCGATGCTGGCATTGCATCACACTTCATCGCAGCGGACGAGTTTGATAGTCACCTCATCGCTAACCTGAACGCGCTTTGTGCCAAAGCCCAGCAGCCAATTATTCTCGATTGGCAGAGACAGGAAGAGCTGATTGTAAAGTTTCAAAAAATTGTAGGCACCCGCACCACGCCACTGGCAATTATGGAGCCTGCGATGAGGCAAATAGGCTGCAGCCGTCAGGACTTTGTCGCGACCTTGTACTCGGCCATCTGGAATCGAAGAGTACGGGTCGATCTTTACCAACCCGTTCTGGTGGATAAACCACTCAAAGCCGAGCGTCGTGATGTGCTGCTGGACTATGCACATCTTTTCTCTCGGGGGCAATAGCATGCAAAGAGGCAGCGCACTCATTGTCCCTCAGGGGCTTGGCCCATTGGAAGCAGGTTTGACGTATCACTTGCTTCGCCACAACCGCGTCATTCGAACAGTTCAGCTTGTGCTCTTCACACAGACCAAACATCGGTGGTTAGCCCATCTGTACTCGCTGGAAAGCGCCACATTCGAAGATGCTTTGGTTAGGGGCTTGATCACTAAAGCACCTTATGACAACGGCGCCCCGTTTCTGAGGACTCTTGACGGCAAAGACCCTTTGAGCTTGGACTTGGAAAGGCAAACCCGAAAACGAGTATCAGATTTTGATCGGGCTACCGAGCGGTTAACAAAGATCTCTCCACTTTTGAACCAGGAAAATGACATCCTGTGCAGCGCAAACCCCGAAGCAGTAATTAACGCTTTTGCACGCAAACACAATCTAAATGAACAACGGACGCGATTCTGGTTCTTTGCGTACCTTTGTTTTTCTCGCGATATGCGGGTGCTCGTTCCACACTACTTCGAATGCGGTAAATGGGATCGCCTACAAAAACCCAACGGCCCAAAGTTTGGGCGCCACTCAATATCCAAGGGCGCGCTCTCTGGCCAACGACTAAATAGTGAAACCATCGAGCGTTTAGTTAAAGCCTACTACAAGTATGCCAAAGAGGGTTCTACATTGACATCCATTTATCAAGAAGCCATGCGCAAAGACTTTGGCGCCACGCTAGTTAACGATGACATTGGAATACCACGGTTAATTTCAACCACGGGTTCGATTCTCCCTACGTTCGATCAGTTCAGATACCAGATACACAAGGCAGTCGGACAGGACAAAGTGCAAGCGTTACGTTGGGGCCAGGCGCGGTTCCGACGCAGCAAACAACCCCATCGGGGCAAATTCACCACCAACGTCAGCAACTTGTATGAGTCAGTCGAAGCCGATGCCTACTACACGGACGAAAGACCCAGGTCCAATTGGGGCGAGGGCCATCTAGACCCCTTGTGTGTAACCCGTCTTGTTGATGTGGCTTCAGGCATGCGCTTGGGCATCGGGTTTGCGATTGGTTCAGAAAGCAGTGAGTCTTACAACGCAGCCATGTTTTGTGCTGCGATCCCCAAAACAGTGTTCTGCAAACTTTTTGGTATCGATATCAACGAGGCCGAGTGGCCCAGTCAAGGCTTGCCTACAACATTAATCACTGACCGCGGGCCTGGCATTAAACGCGCCCGCATCGATCCAAGCGGCTTGCTGCATGGGCCAGCTATCCACGAATTCACCCCCTCGGGCCAGGGCCAGAGCAAGGCGTTGGTCGAGTCAAGTCAACGCAGACGAACAAAGCTTGAGGGTCCAAATCAACACTCAGAAAGCAACTTAACTTTTCACCAAATGATGGTGCGCGAAATTCGTCGCGTGCTCCTGGAAAACAAAACAGCAGACACCACCAGCAGACTCACCCCGGAGATGCTCCAACAGCACACAGCTGCGACCCCGCTCGGGGTCTGGCGCTTCTTGGATGCGCGTGCAAGAAACGATGGCACTACCCCTACGTTTGACCAAGCTGTAAGGAGCTTTCTCATGTCAACTGAAGTCAGCTTGAGCCGAGCTGGAGTAATGCTTAAAAGCCAGGCTTACTCGTCGGCGGCCCTACGGAACACAAAACTCATACAACAGCTTGGCGGCACCACAATAAGAATCAAAGCGTATGTACTAGCAGCATGTGTCAGACATATATGGGTGGAAATCGACGGCAAATTGCTTCAGTTGGATGCCCAGCTGTCACTTCGTGACGACACGCAAATGCTCTACCGCACCTTCAATGAGCTCAATGATGAGAATCGGGAACTGAGCAAGCAAAAATCCAAGCTACGTCAAGATAAACAAAGTCTTGCCGTAGCCCAGCAGAACCTTCTGCTATCAGAGCACGGTGGCGACTGGAACGCAGCGAAACGGTTACGGGGTAAGCGTAAACGGACACCAGAGGCCAAAGCAGAACAAGCCGTCGTGTTGGAAACATACGATCGCAAAATGGAGCGCGTTGATGGATAAGGCGGACATACGACCAGGTAACAAAATTACCCAAACGCTCACGCGCCAAATGCGCGAGCTTAACAATCGAGATCTGATCGCAAATCGCGTGACACAACTTCCTAGACCATCGTCGCCTATTGAACAAGTGCAAACTCACCAAATCGGCCCGACCATCGAGGCGCTGCTGCACCAACTGTATATGCCTACAAGCCAAGATCTGGACATTCTTGAGAGATTTGTGCAAACCGGCATTGCGCACTACGAGACAAACTACCCTAGCGATCACTCATACTTGCAGACTTTGTATACACACCAGGAGTCCTTTTCCCCTCCTGTCCAAACGCCAACTTGTTTGACAGGTCCAGCCGGGATCGGAAAAACATCGCTTTTGCAAGCACTTGGACGATTGTTGCCGCCCCCGATCGAGCTTGAACCCGCTCCCAATCATGGGCCGGTCCTCTTCACATCTCACTGGTCCATTGAAGTACGTCAACGTGTCAACGCAAATTCGTTATTACAACAACTTGTTCTCCCCTTAGAGGAGCGAAGTGCGAGACCGCGCAACCTTGGCGCTTTGGCTGCAAAATTGGCCCACCGCGCCGGCGTTGCCCTCTTTCTGGTAGACGAGCTGCAGTTTCTTACTCAAAGCGGCACAGCCAATACCTTGATCACAAAACTATTGTACGAGCTCAGTTATGTCGGGATCCCCTTGGTGTACGTAGCGAACTACAGCATGTGCAGGTTGTTGCAAAAGCGTCCAGAACAAGACCGCCAAAGATTGTTGGCAAACCCAATTGTTATGCTACCCACGCAGCCCGACTCACAGGACTGGATGGCGTACCTGCGTGCAATTCAAAAGGTACTTGGCACAACGCTACAAATCGATGTGCTAAAAGAGCGTGGAACAATTTATTACCTGAGCGCCGGGCTGAAACGCCTGGTGAAACAGTTACTCAGACGTGCCTACGAACTTGCCTGGCACACTGGCAGGCGTTACGTCACCATCGCTGATCTGCATGATGCATACAACGACACACCCTATGCCATCAGCCGCCAGCAAGTGGAAGCCATGCTTTCGCCGCACTCCAAGCGATCCAGCGAATATGTATGCCCGTTTCCTCTTCCCAGAGTAGCGGCACAAGCACTGGCGCAACAGCAGGAAGAGCGTAAGAGAATAAAAATTCTAAACGACATTCAAGTCAGTGCTCTGACGACAACAGAACGAGAAAACCTTCCAACTGAGTTAACGACTCCGCGCCAGGCAAAGCCTTCCCGCCCAAAACGGCCCAAGCTTTCCGCTCAAGAACTGAGAAAAACACACGAGTATCGACTTAATACTGGCCAGATACCAAGCAAATGAGGGGAGTTAAGAATGCGCCTTAGTAACGGAAATCTCGGTCATAACTGGCCTTTACCCATCACCCAGTGGTTTGACGACGAGCTGTTCTATAGTCTTTGCTGTCGTTTTCATTACATCGCAGGTAATCGACTCTCTGGCCACACTGCCAAACAACTTTTTGGTCACGCGCGGCACGGCACACAGCACGATTTTCCATCCAACCTGGATACCTTTGTGCAACGCACAAGTGGCGTGTTTGGAGATACCCCAGAGCACATCATTTTGCAGCACACGATCTTGCCGTTCTACTTACCCTGGGTTAGTTGCTCGCTAGGCACGGAGCTTCTTGACCTATTAAGTCGTGGCCAGGCTGCGCGAATCAAAAGCCTTTTGGGTCTACCCTCAAGCCGTCTGCGAGCCAACCACCCGCTTCGCGCATGCCCGGAATGTATGCATGAAGACAAGCAACGGACGGGTACCGCCTATTGGCGCCTGACACATCAGCTACCAGGCGTAAGAGTCTGCCCAACTCACAAGGTGCTACTTTGGCAGTTTAATGAGAAAACCAATGCCGTGCGCCGGTTCGATTGGCTCCTGCCTCGCAATGATGCTTTCTATCCTGTAGCGTACACACTGACTACACACTGCCAACTTTGGCTCGATAGACTGGCTCAAGCCGCGATCGAGATCTTCAAGCTGGCGCCCAACATACATATTGACCTTAATACGGTACAAACCGCCTACCGCACCGCCCTTGACGAGCAAGCGATGTTGCGTGGCCGCCACCAGATAGCGTTAGGTACCGTCTGTCAGCGGTACCTTGCGTTTACTCGATCCTGCCGCTGGCAAGAATTAGGGATCATGCCGCCAGCCCAGGAGCGCAGTACGACCTTCATGCTCAGTCGTTTGCTGACGCGTCAGCCATGCAGCACAAACCCACTTCATCACCTGCCACTGATTTTGTGGCTTTTCGGTGACTGGCCTACGTTCTGGGCGGCCTATAAGCACGCCCAAGCACCCGCGAGTGTGACACCTGTTCACCCCCGGACATCGTCAGACATACCCGACACTCAAGCGCAACGCCTTACTCAACTCGTTGTGGTTCAAGGCCTGTCGGTCAGCGCAGCAGCGCAGCAACTGGGCATAGCCGTTCAAACATGTCAGTCTTGGGCTGCTGCTTGCGGTATCCGCTTACAAAAACGTCCAAAAAGTAACCTCGAGCGCATCGCAGCTATCCTGAAAGACCTTCGTCAAGGCATGGAGCAAAAAGCCACTGCACACAAACATGGGGTGTCCAGCTCGACTATTTCCAGACTGTTACTCACCGAGCCGGGATTACACATACGCTGGGAAAAAGCGCGCCGCGCCCTAGCACAAAAGCGGGCTCAGTCACGCTGGTTACGTGCCATGACTAAGCACCCAAACGCGACCGCAAAGCAGCTTCGTGAGATCGAGCCAGCAAGTTACGCCTGGCTCTATAGAAATGATCGCGCGTGGCTACAAAGTAAATTGAGAAAGCTCGCAAAGCATAGCGTCGACCGCAGCACAAGCGTCGATTGGGCAAAACGCGATGAGAAGCTACATGGACAAGTACAGCAACTTTATCAGCAGCTTCAACGTGATGGCGAACTATTTCCCATCACCGTGCAGCAAATTTACAAAAGCACTCCAAACATCAAGCCCGCTCTTTCAAGCCTGAATCGCCTCCCCCAAACTCGTGAATTACTCACTCAAATTCGAAAACGCTCCTACCGGACATCCAAATGTTGATATCTTCGCCCTTCCCTGACGAACTGGCACTAGGTCACCTTTATCGCTTAATTAGGCTGAACGACACCTACCAGGCAAACAAAAGCACAAACCAGAGCCAACTTGCAAACTGGATAGCAAATATGAGGCCAACAGTAACACCTGCCCACCACCGAAGAGTTCCAATTAATCATATGTTGGCCAACTCACTGGGCGTCAGCGTCGCCTCATACCGATACAATCACTCATTGTGTTTTTTCGATAAAAGATGGAGACACCTCTCCAGTCAAGACCCCACAGTTGATATCAAATTGGGGGCCTTTTCGCCACCCGCATTTACTAAAGTGGCACCGAACAATGAAAGCCCCTACAAACTTTGTCGTCTGTGTCGTCAAGAGGACACAATTGCCTACGGCATGACCTACTGGCATCGAATACACCAAGTGCCAGGCATCGACATATGCCCACACCACTTGACCCCCCTTCAACACCACACCGAAAGCGATGTCATCAACAATCCCAACCCCTTCGCGCTTAATGGGCCACTTGTAGCCGCAGAGCTCGTGCAGGCAGCACATCACCCCATATTGGAACGCTACCGAACCCTAGCCGCGCTTACATTGACTTTTGGCGAAGGAATCGAACTATTTGGGGTGCGCAATCACGTGCGTGACATCGCGCGTGAGCGTGGTACGATCATCGGCGTTGCATGGTACCACCCAAACACAAGCTACTTGGCACACTATCTAGCGGACAAACAGTTACCACCGGCCTGGCTGGGACACCACATTGACCCAAAGACAGATGTTCAATCGAACGCATGGAAAAACCCCGGAGTCAAAGAGCATGCCAGAGAACTAAGGCGCTTGCCAGATGTCCATCTCTTTCATCCTGGGTACCTATTGCTTGTCATGGCAGCAATGTTCACTACACCCAAAGCGGCCGAGATCCTGTTAGGGCATAACCCAAAAACGGCGATTAACAGTCTTAGGCTTGGGCAACCAAACGCCAAAATTTTCAAGCAAGAAAAGTGATCCCGGCTCGTTTCTTCCCGTTTATTCCTTTAAAACCAGGGTCAAGGACGATGAAAAATTGCAATCACCTCTGAAACCGTGTTATAAATCAAATAACGCTTCAGCTAGCCTGATGCGTTACCTATCTATGAGCGGTTGGGGGTTAAAGTATCAGATGCAATTAATTTTGTATTGGTTTACGGCCTTTCCCGATTTGAAGGCGTCAGCTTGATGATTGGGGGTTAATGAAATAGCAGCCTAGTGATTCCCTTGTGGAGTTGCTTATCGAAAGCGCCTTTCCCAGTGCAAGCTGGGGGTTAAAAGAAGTTTTTCGAAGCCCAGGTTGGCTATATTTGTTTTTCCCTCTGCGATTAGAAAGGTAATGTGCCCGGTGAGTTTTCTCACTGGGCACATTTTTTTGTGCTTGCCTGTTAAAGAATGTTGCTCCCCTGCCGCTTAGTGATGTCCCCTAATGAGGATGACAACTCCGCGCTCATCAAAGCCCGTCTTAAGCTTGCGGCCAGCCGCTAACAGTGAACCGACTTCCGGTTGCCATAAGCTTAATCACGACCAAAAAAATTTGGGATTTCAAAGTTTGTTGATCTGCAAAAATATAGGAAGACGCTGGCAATACCCCTACAATCGTTGAACCAGCAGCGTCAGGATGGTCCGGGCGAAGCTGCGCATCTTCTGATCGTTGGCCAACACCTCAAGCGCCATGGACTGATTGTCGTTCATGGCATCGAGCACAATGTCTTCCACTCTTTTCGGGAAAGCCCCGTGCATCACCTGATCGGGGCTGTGTTGACTGATCTGGGCCATCACATCCGAATCTCGCTGCACGCGATCAGCCACGCCCTTGGCAAAGTGCAGTTGATCCTCATTGGTTACCTGAGCCCCAAAAAGCTCGTTCAAGGCCTCGATAATCTCTGAAAGCCGCTTTTTCTCGGGGTCATGGGGTTTGCCACTGCCCACCGCATTGGCTGGTTCCAGGCCATCGCCATCCGGGGATTCTTCGAGCTTCATGTCCTGCTCGGCTCGCTTGGTCAATCGGTAGTGAGTGAGTTCCAGGTCATTGAGCTCCAGGTCTTCCGAGCTCAGGCGATGGGTTTGCAGCAGTGGGTACAAATGCCGGGCGTACACATTGAGTTGCTCAAGCTCCCGGTCTTCGTAGGGCACGATCTGTGACAGGAACTCGTAGAGCCGCACAAAGCTGATCAGGTTCTTGCGAAACAGCTCCAGGCGATCGACGGCCTCACCCGCTTCCTTGAGGCTGACTTCAGCCTTCTGGACGCCTGCTTTGTCATTGCGCTGGCGAACTTGATCGAGCAGTTGACGGGCCTCGCGCTCAGTTTCTACGGCATGGGTGTACCGCTTGCTGAACCGGTCCCGCGCGGGCTTGCAGTGGTAGGCAAGCGCACTAGCCTGGGCCTTGGGATCAAAGAAAGCCTGTGCGAAGGCAGCCACCTCTTCCCAGTGATAGATCTGCTCATCATCCAACTTGCGCTGGATGTCATACACAATTTGTGGATCAGAGACGTCAGCCAGTTCTGCCTTGTTGTAGTACGGCAGAAACGAGTCGAGCACCTCCTGGGGATTGTTCACAAAGTCCAGGATGTAGGTGTTTTCTTTTCCTGGGAAGGTGCGGTTCAGCCTGGAGAGTGTCTGCACACAGTCCACGCCCTGGAGCTTTTTGTCGACGTACATGGCACAGAGCTTGGGCTGATCAAACCCGGTCTGGAACTTGTTGGCCACGATCATGACATTGAAGTCTTCGGTGGCAAATGCCTTGGCATGTTCGCGGCCATTCAACCCGGGGTTGAGCAACTTGCTGGTTTCACTGACCTCTTCTGGTATCGCCTCGTCTGGCAGGACCGAACCCGAGAAGGCCACCAGCGGATGAACGTCTGTATAACCCTGCTCTTGAATATAGTTTCTCATCGCTAACTGATAGCGCACGGCTTCCTGGCGACTGCCGGTGACCACCATGGCTTTGGCCTGACCATCGAGCAGGTGTCGTACGGTCGCCCGGAAGTGCTCCACGATCACCTGCACCTTCTGACTGATGTTGTAAGGATGCAGCCGCACCCACCGGGCGAGCCGGATACGGGCCTGTTTGCTGTCGACCTCGTCATCCGGCCCATCCGCATGCGCGATCCGCCAGGCGGTGTCATAGGTGGTGTAGTTCCTGAGAACATCCAGAATGAACCCTTCCTCGATGGCCTGGCGCATGGAGTAGACATGAAACGCCTGCGGCTTGTTCTCGGCACTTGCGGGTTGTGAGGGATCAGGCACACGACCAAAGAGTTCAATGGTGCGCGCCTTGGGCGTAGCGGTGAACGCGTAATAGCTGATCTTTTCGGTAGTACTTCTGGCTGTCACCGCAGCATCGAGCATGTCTTCTGCGCTAATCTCGCCGTCTTCATCACTCTCAGCGACAGCCCCGGCCAGAATCGCCTTGAGTTTGCTGGCGGAGCTTCCGGTCTGGGAGGAGTGCGCCTCATCAGCAATGACGGCGTATCGACCCTGCGCCAGCTTGGGATACTTGTCCAGGGCATCAAAGAGTGCCGGGAAAGTTTGGATGGTGACAATAATAATGCGGGTCTGCTCAGACAGCGCCTCAGCCAGTTGCTCAGACTTGCTCTGGTTACCCATGTCTCGCGTGATGGGACGCACCACGCCTTGCGCATGATCAAACTGGTAAATGGTGTTCTGAAGCTGGCTATCAAGCACGGTGCGGTCTGTCACCACGATCACCGACTGAAAGAGCTTTTGTCCTTGCGCGTCGTAAAGAGAGGCCAACTGGTGGGCCAGCCATGCGATCGAGTTGGACTTGCCCGAACCCGCACTATGCTGAACCAGATACCGCTGACCTGCACCTTCGGCGCGCGTGGCGGAGAGCAACTGATTGACCACATCGAGCTGATGGTAGCGCGGAAAGATCATCGTCTCTTTGTACGAGACAGTGCCGTCAAAGGCTTCCACGCGCACGCGCTCCAGGTGCAGAAAGCGCGAGAGTGCGTGCAACCACGCATCGGGTGCAAAGACCTGTTCCCACAGATAGCCCGTGGCGTAGTCTGAATCGCTCGCAGGAGACGGGTTGCCAGCACCGCCATCCTCGGTGCCCCGGTTAAAGGGGAGGAAGAAAGTGTCTTTGCCAGCGAGCCGGGTAGTCATGGCCACTTCAAACTGACTGACGGCGAAATGGACCAGAGCCCCTCGCTTGAACGTCAGTAACGGCTCTTCCTTGCGGGTGACTGGATCTTTGATCGGCCGATCGTATTTGTACTGGCGCTTGGCGTTTTCGACCGACTGCTTGAACTCGCTTTTAAGCTCCAGGGTGGCGGTGGGAATGCCGTTGACAAACAACACCAGATCCAGGCGCGGGTTGTAGTTCCCATCCCGACCCTCTTTGGCATAGGGTGAGTAGGACACCTCGGGCACCACGCGTAGGCGATTGGCCTGATAACGAGCCAGAGATTCCGGATTCATGCCGTGGTCAGGTTTGAAGCTGCACAGGTCGATCTTGACGCCCGGAATCTTGAACCCGTGACGCAGCACTTCCAATGTGCCCTGGCGCTCCAGTTCACGTACAGTCTTTTGAACGAGGATCTTGGCCGGGTTCTGGGGGTTGAGCTTGCACAGTTTCTCCCAGCGATCCGGGTAAGCCTCCTGGAAGAACGCCAGCAGGTCCTCGGTGTAGAGCGCATGGGTGCGGTCATACCCGGCAGAGGTGCCCACCAGCCATCCTTGCGTTTGAAGCGCCTGGACGATGTCGTGTTGAAACTGGTGCTCTTTGCTGTCTGCCATGCCGGGTCTCTTTGCGAGTCCGGCTCACCCGGCCCCGCCTCCTTGGTTCTAGGGTTGCTAGGGCTCAGGCGCCTGTAAGGTATCGAGGTTGTCGTTTCGGATCTGGCTGGCTTCGTTGACTTGCTGCTCTTGCCACTGCCCGTAAGTCATGCCACTTGCTTCGACCAGCCAGGAGACTCGACCATTCGCGGTACGACCGGCCACAACAGCAGCTGCGGCACTCGGACTGGTAAATGGTGCATTCTTGGCAAAGCGACGCTTACCGTCGCCCGCAGAGACCAGCACACCCGTTACACACAACTGGTCATACAGGCTCTGATAGCCACCCAGCACGCCCTCCCATTCACCACGAACAGCGGAGCCTTCCAGGACAATGAACTCGCCATCACGCTCGATGGCATGGGCCACGATGCCTTTTGTGGGCAGGCGAAACACAAAGCGGGGTGACTCATCCGTCTGTTCGTCTTGCTGATCCCTGGCCTGCCGTATGGGTTCGGTCTTCAGGAAATCAAACCCGAGCACGGGCAGGATGGTGCGCAGCTGTTCGACAAAGAACGCCATGTCTGCCTGATCGGATTCGGGCAGACTGACATACTCGTGCGCCGTGCCATTGACCACCTTGCAGCGTCCTGTCTCGGTCACGCTGCGGATCAACTGGCTTTCCAGATACTTCACATGGGCTTTGGTCAGGTTCTGGTCCTTGCTGGTGATCAGACACACGCGCTCCCAGAAATCCTTGCCGCCACTGGTCTCAGAGCGATTGTGCTGTTTGAGCCGATTGCCTACGTCATCGCTTTCACCGACATAGACCATGGGCAAGGGACCACCGTCGGGATCACTGCCCACCAGGAAATACACACCGGTGCGGCCACTCTCAGGGCGCTGGACCAGTTCAGCCAGTTTGGTGCGAGGCCCGGTTAACACATGGCCGGTCCAGTTCATGATCTCGGCCGTGATCAACCCGTTCGGGGTGCCATCGACCAGAAACAGACGGACGCTGCGGCCCTGGATCATGCGGCCTCCGTATCAACATTCAACTCGACAGAATCACCTTCAGGTGGTTGCCAGTCACGGACGTCAATCTTGCCGGTGACGGCAGCAGAGATGAGGGCGGAGCGGCGTTCAGTTAACAAGGAAATAGTCTCTTGCGCAAGATCCAGCAGCGATGAAATCTGCTTAGAAACATCGTCCAGATACTCGGAGATCTCTAACTGCTCAGGTAGAGGAGGAAGTGGTACAGGCAGTTGCTTCAATAAGTCCTGGCTCAGGGAGGCTCGAGTCACCAAATTCATCTCTTTGTTGAAGAAGATTCTTAGGTGTTGATTTCGAAAATAATACTTAGAGAATGTGGGCTCTATCCAACCACGAGAGGGTCTAAATCGGATAAGAAAACCTGCGAATACAGCATTAGGGACATCTTGTATGCAGGTGGAGCTAAAACCAATCTCATCCACTGTCTCCGATGTTCGGGTAAAAAAAACATCACCTGTTTTTACCGAGTAGCGCTCGCGATCTAGGAAAGTTGATTGAACGAGTCCTGTAATTGCTTCCGGGAGTAGGTTGTTCTTGTACACGTTTCCGTAACTTACAAATGGGTAACCAGTGCCGAAAGCCTCACCTCCAATATTGATCCCGTTTTGGCATGTACCTAGAAAACGCAAGGCCTTAATCTGCCAATGCGCCGGCACCTCACCCAACCACTCCACCCCGGAGTCTTTCATCGGTGCATCCGGGTTCAGGCCCTTGGTCACAGCATGTGAGATCACGGCCTGGCGCTTTTCTTGAAGAAGCTCAATGAGCCGCAGTTGCTCGGCAATGAGAGCGTCTATTTTCGCGGTCTCGTGGTCGAGGAAGCGGGCGATCTGGGCTTGCTCCTCAGCAGGAGGGGACAGTATCGATAAGCGTCGAAGATCCTCGAATTTCATTGACTGCCTTAGTCCACCGCCCATGGAGTAAAAAACCTTCCTCAGATCATATGATCGGAAGAGATAACTGGAGTAGGCTGCATTAACACGGCTGGAATAAGCCGATAGGTAAGCTGAGGTTATTATTCCCCACTCAGAAACTATCGCAGTCCTCAGGCTTCTTTTATCATTCTGCAAGTCTGTGAGCCGAAAGATAATGTCTCCAGGCTGAACTATTTGATAAGTCTCAAATGATGCAGGTAACAGCCCGTCTAACGAGTCGATGTCTTTTCTGACTATTCTCCCAAAGCTGAGTGACAGCAAGTTTGTGCACTTCAAACCCACATTAGAGTCTGACCTTTCAGCAAAGAGATGGCAGAATGCGTGCGTGGCCCAATGCGCCGGCACTTCCCCCAGCCACTCCACACCTGAGTCCTTGTACTCTGGATAGGGCTTGAATCCGCTCATGCTGAAAGCTCCTCGATCATCTGCTTGATGCGATCGGTGCAAGCTTTGAGGTCCCGGTCAATTTCTTCCAGGGGGCGCGGTGGTGTGAATACGTAGAAGTGGCGGTTGAACGGAATCTCGTAGCCCACAATGCCGATCTCGCCATCCTGGGCATCGGCTTTGGACTCATCGATCCAGGCATCCGGCACGTGGGGTTTGACCTCGCGCTCGAAGTACGCATGCACGGACTCACCGAGCGGGACGTTTTCATAGTCGCGCAAGGACGTGTCTGCTTCAGGCTGACCCTTGACCATGCAGATGTCCGCTTCAGGGTCACGCTCTCCCAGTGCATTGAGTAGCGCCTTCTGTTCGGGCGTGCTCAGGGTGATGTCATGTGCTGCCAGTGCTTTTTTGAGCCGCTTGGTGAACTGGTCCCTGTTCCTGAGGACAGTATCGTCATTTAGTGTTTTCAGCGCTGTGTGCAAAGCCGCCATTCGGGGTGCATCCAGCTTTTGCAGGGCCTTCTCTTCGAGCGCGGCTTCAATGCGCTCTGGCGTCATCGGAAATGCCAGGCGTAACGGGCGTTCAATCGTGATACGACGATAGCCAAAGGCCTGGTTCGAGAAAATCTTGCTCTTGGGACCTTCCTCAAAGGCTCCGTACAGACGCACGACTTCGGTGATCTGCTCATCCGTGATGTACTGCCGCTTGCTGCCCAGAGACTTGCGCATCTTGGCGTACTGATCGGTGGCGTCAATCAACTGGACCTTGCCGCGGCGTTTGTCTTCCTTTTGGTTGCTCAGCACCCATACATAGGTCGCAATACCCGTGTTGTAGAACATGTCGGTGGGCAACGCCACGATCGCCTCGACCAGATCATTCTCAAGAAGATAGCGCCGGATCTCCGATTCACCGCTACCGGCCCCGCCCGTAAAGAGCGGTGAGCCATTCAGAATGATACCGATCCGAGATCCGCGACCTTTGACCGGGTGCATCTTGCTGACCAGATGCAGGAGAAACAGCAAGGAGCCATCAGACACTCTGGGCAACCCTGGGCCGAAACGCCCGTCATAGCCCTTCTGGGTGCTTTCGTCCTGGATCTGCTTCTGTACTTTCTTCCAGTCCACCCCGAATGGCGGATTGCTCAGCATGTAGTCAAACCGCTGCCCGGCGAGTTGATCATCTGACAAGGTATTGCCTAGCTTGATATTGGCAACGTCCTGGCCCTTGATCAGCATGTCAGCTTTACAGATGGCATAAGACTCGGCATTGAGCTCCTGTCCGTAGAGCGATACTGTTACTTTCTCACTTACTGACTGGATGTAGGCATCCCCTTCCGACAAAAAGCCACCCGTGCCAGCAGTCGGATCGTACACGGTCACGATGCTGTTGGGTTTGAGCTTGTCGTCCTGGTTGGTCAGCACCAGAGAAGTGGTCAGGTGCACGATGTCGCGCGGGGTGAAGTGTTCCCCGGCCGTTTCGTTTGAGCTTTCTGCAAAGCGCCGGATGAGCTCTTCGAAGATCACACCCATTCCAAAGTTGGTGACGGATGCTGGATTGAGATCAAAGTTCGCAAACCGCTGCACCACCTGATACAGCAGGTTTGCCGCAGATAACTGCTGAACGTAATCCTCGAAGTGGAAATGCTCGAATATCTCGCGCGCATGCTTGCTGAATGAATTGACGTAGCTCATCAAGTCATCGGCGGTCTGAGTGTCAGACAACGTGGCTAAGCTCAGTGGCGAAGCATTGAAGAAGTCTTTTCCAGTCGCGCGCAGCAACAGCCGGTCTCGAACTTCGTCAGGAAGGTTCTGCTGGCGATTTGCTTCAATTAGCACAGCCTCTTTGGTAGGTTCAAGCACGCACTCCATTCGCCTGAGCAAGGTAAACGGCAGAATCACACGTCCATACTGGGACTGCTTGAAGTCCCCGCGCAGCAGATCCGCCACAGACCAGATAAAGGCCGCAGTCTGGGAATGAGTTTCAGTGTTCACCGCAAAAAAATCCTTATGGTAGTTCCCGCAATGATATACGCCTGACACCCTTGATGTAAAAACTAATACGATACTTAGCTGGATTATGTAACTGAACAGGGTAGAAAGTGGATCCGCAGAAAAGTCTCTGGAACCGCTGCATAGGACGCTCTCGCCTTTCAGCTCACAATTGATTCGAGACGTTCTTGATGGGGGCGATACGCGCGCTTCAGCTTGATGACGGCCCAAAACCTACCACCTTTGAGTCCAAATCCAATCACTTTTCAGCTATGGCATATCCGCCACGACACGGTCCATAGACCGTCAACAATCACTAACCCAGAGTTAGCCACATCAAGAGGACCGGCATCTTTCCCGCGGATGTTCCCGAAAATGGAGTCTCCTGCATCGCGCAGGCAGGTGCATCGCAACTGAAATAATGCTGAACGGGAGGGCAGAAAGCCTACCGGGCAACATCCAGTAAGGCCACGATTATTGGTGTAAAAATAGTGGCCACGTCTGACTCTAGGTATTCCGGAACCTTCCAGATTGAACCACTACGTTACTACCGCCTCCAAGAACAGCTACGCACAACGACGGGTCTCAGCACTAGATTGATCAACCAATGTCAGGATATGCGCGATCTAGCGATATGCAACTTGAGAGTTTGGCACAGCGCATTAGCAAGACGCGAGAATGGCAGGGTCGCCCGGATTTTCAGCCTTTTACATAATAACTGGGCGATCTCACTACGGCCGCATCACTCAAAAACAACAGAGGAGCGAAGATGGCTGGTATTTCATTGACTTTGCCTGACGTTAGTCTCAACAAACGATCGACAGACTTTATTCCCTTGCGACAAGCTATTATTGAAAACTAACTCGAAGTCTGTCGACTTGCCATTGCCTTGTTCGGGGGGATACCCGAAAGCCTCGAAACGCTCAAAGCCCGCAAAGAAATGCAAGCAACAAAGTGGGAAAACGTAGCCGTGCACAACTTATACTTCAAAATTTTCGATACAAATGCTCTACTATTCAAAAATAGACCTCTTTCCAGGGTTATAAACATTGCCCCCGCAATCAGGCGGCTGTTAGCGCCTCGTAACATGCAATAAAGTATGGGTCACGCTCACTTAGAGCCTCATGGCTCACTCGCCCAGTACGGCGCATGTAGTCATAAGCGAACATCACGGGGTTCAGGTGCATTTTTTTATCTACTGACTCATACCAATCTAAGCTCTTGGCAGCAGCAACCTGAAAGTCAGCTGACGACGTGCGACGTAACTTCTCGAAATGTATAAACGCGGCAGGTAAGTCGTTTCCATGCTCACTTATCGCCTCATACAGGGCAATGGCATCTTGCATGGCCATACGCGTACCCGACCCCAATGAAAAATGCACCGTGCGCAGCGCATCTCCCAACAATACAATATTCTTGTACGACCAATTCTCGTTGCTAACAATATTCGGAGAAAACCAAAATGAACGGTTGGATAACAAACCGTTGCTGCCGAGGTCTTTAGCAAAAACCTGTTCACAAAAACGCTGACTTTCTTCATCCGACATACGATCAAGGCCAGCACGCTGCCAAGTGTCTGGGTCGACTTCCACTAAAAACGTGCTGAGATCTTTGCTGTACTGGTAGCTGTGCGCAATAAATACCCCGTACTCGGTTTCACGGAAAATTAGGGACACCGCGTGGAACAGTTGATGTGTGCCGTACCAGGCGAATTTGTTTCTTCGCTTTTCGAAATGCGGCTTAAAATGATCTTCAAACTGCGTACGGACTAAACTATTACCGCCGTCAGCGCCCACAATCAGATCGGAGTCACCTAATACACTAACGTCATCTACTCGCCTGTCAAAATTAAACTTAACACCCACCGACTTGCATTCATCTTGCAAAACTTTGAGCAGATTAATGCGTGAAACACGCGAAAAATGATTGTTTCGTAACTGCACGCGCACGTCTTTGTGAATTACCTCCATGTAATCACAACGTTCGTGACTAGCGATAAATTTCCGGTAGAACTCAGCATCAGCTTGTTCCAAAAAACTTAACGCAACATTAGAAAAAACAACTCCCCAACCGTAAGTTGCTCCTGCCGGATTTTGCTCGTGCACAGTAATTTCGTAACTCGCATCTCGCTTTTTCATCAACAACGCGAAATACATACCAGCGGGCCCACCGCCTACAATTGCAATTTTCATTAGATCCTCTTAAACACCAACATATTGCTGCACGCGCTGCGTGTCAGCCATTAACATCTCAGTATTGCCCTTCCAGGCAATACGACCCTTTTCAATCATGTAATGTCGATCTGCCAGTTTCGACAAGGCTTTAACATCCTTATCTACTACCAGAATGGATTGCCCGGTTTCTTTAACTCGCGACAGGGTTTGCCAGATTTCCTGTCGGATCTTGGGCGCCAGCCCTTCAGTGGCTTCATCCAGAATCAACAGTTTGGGGTTGGTCATGAGCGCACGGCCAATGGCCAGCATTTGTTGTTCACCGCCTGACAACTGCCCGCCACCGTTATCACGACGCTCCTGCAGCCGGGGAAATAACGCATAAACCTGCTCCAGTGTCCAGCTATGGCACAGCCCCTTGCGTTTGCAGGCGGTCGCCACCAAGTTTTCCTCAACACTCAGGCTAGGAAAAATCAAGCGCCCCTCGGGCACCCAGCCCAAGCCCATTGCAGCAATGCGATGCATCGCCATGCCGCGTGTGGACCGCGCGTTAAATTGAATATCGCCTTTACGCAAGGGCAACATGCCCATAATGGTGCGGATGAGGGTAGTTTTACCCATGCCGTTCTTGCCCATGAGTGACACCACTTCGCCCTCGCCAATAGACAGAGAAACGTCGAACAGCACCTGCCCGCGTCCGTAGCCGCTGTCAACCTCGCTGACGGTCAACATGGGATTTGCGTGCGCTTGCGGATTACTCATCGTCACCTCCCAGGTATGCCCGTTGCACCACTTCGCTTTCGCGGACTTCGTCAACAGACCCACTAAAAACAACACGCCCTGAAACCAGCACAGAAATGCGGTCTGCCAATGAAAATACGGCGTCCATATCATGCTCAATCAACAAGATGCCATAGTCTTTTTTGAGTTCGGCTAACAGCTGAATCATTTGCCGGGATTCGGCTGGCCCCAGCCCTGCCATGGGCTCATCCAGCACCAGCAAATGGGGGTTGGCCGCCAACGCCATTGCTAACTCAAGCTGCCTGAGCTCACCATGCGCCAGCTCGGCACAAGGCCCGTCACCCGCGTGAGGCAAGCCAACCGTTTCCAGCCAATGCGCTGCTTTTTGCTGCGCCTGCGTGTAGTGGTGCGCCGCTTTCCAGAAATGAAAACCCAACCCGGCGTGCGCTCTAACTACCAGGGCTACGTTTTCCAGGGCACTTAAGGTGGGAAACACACTGGTAATCTGGAATGAACGCCCCATTCCCAACTGGGCACGTTCGGCGGTACTCAGGCCGGTGATATCCCGACCCATAAAATGAATGCGTCCCGCATCGGAAGAAACCAGGCCTGACAACTGCCCAACCAACGTTGTTTTGCCCGCCCCATTGGGCCCGATCAGGGCATACACTCCCCCTTTTTCAACCGTTAAAGACACATCGTCTGTTACGCACAAAGCGCCATACGACTTCTTCAGACCTTGTAGTTCAAGTAAAGGCGTCGCTTCCATCAGTGACCTCCCGAGGCGGCGCGATCGGCCGACAGATCGGCACTGCGAGTGCGAGAAAACAAACCATAGATACCGTTCTTCAGGAAAAGCACCCGAATCACAATGAGGGGCCCCAGAATCAGCATCCAGTGTTCAGTAATATCAGACAGCCAATGCTCCAGGCCAACAAATACGGCCGCACCCAGAATTGGCCCCACCAAGGTGCCCACCGACCCCAGAATCACCATTACCAATAGCTCTCCGGACACCAGCCAGTTCACGTAAGCCGGCGCAATATACGAAGTGAGATTCGCCATCAGCGCCCCCGATACCGTCGCCATTACGCCGGACACGACAAACATGACGAGTTTGTAGGGGTAAGGGTCGACCCCCACCGCATGAACCCGCGTTTCATTGTCGCGCGTCGCTACGGCGATTTTGCCAAAAGGCGAATTCACCAGGCGATAACTGATGTAGAGAAAGGCCAGCAAGATGAACAAGCTAACGTAGAACAAGGTAACCGGGTTCGACAGCACAACATTAGGCGCCACAACGCTGGCGACCTGCAACGCAAAGCCATCGTCACCGCCATAAGCGCGCAAGCTTTGTGCACCGTAAAACACCATTTGCGCAAAGGCCAGCGTAATGAAAATAAAATACAGCCCGCTGCAGCGTAAGGAAATGAACCCCACCACCAGGCCGAACAGGCCGCCCAGCAGCATGGCCAGCGGCCACACAATCCACGCGGATGAGAACCCCATGGATGCCATAATGCCAACGGTGTAGGCGCCAATAGCCATAAACGCCGCATGCCCAAAACTGACCAGGCCCAGATACCCCACCAACAGGTCCAGACTTAAGGCGGCAATTGCGAAAATAATGATGCGAGTCACCAGCTTGATGTAATACGTTTCCCCCGAGAACGGAAGCAACAACACTAGAAACAACAGCAACCATAGAATCCAGCTTCGGCTGGAAGAAGCGCTAAATAAGGTACGCATTAGTGACCTCCCCGCGTAGCAAATAGTCCGGCAGGGCGGTAATACAACACCGCGGCCATTAATACATAAACCAGCATGCTGGCCAGGGCATTACCGGCGGCACCAAACCATTGCGGCGCAAAAATACGACCAAACGTATCCAGCAAACCAACCAGCAGGGAAGCCGCCAGCGCGCCCTTTAACGAACCAAATCCGCCAATACACACCACCGTCAGGGTAAGGATGAGAATGGGGTCGCCTACCCCTGGCTGCATGGCAATCAGCGGGCCGGACATCATGCCCGCCAGCGCCGCCAGAAACGCCGCCAGCGCGAACACCAGGGTATACAGTACGGTTACGTTCACGCCCAGCCCTGCGACCATGGTTCGATTATCGGCCCCCGCGCGCACCAACATGCCGAAGCGGGTTTTAGTAACTACCCACATCAATACCAGGCCCGCCAGAATAGCGACACCTGTGATGGCCAGGCGGTAAACCGGATAGGGGAAGCCCAGAATGTCGGTATGCCCACTTAGCATGGCCGGCACGTTCACAAATACAGGCTCACGCCCCCAGATCACCACAATCAGTTCGTTTAACGTGAGCGTCACGCCAAACGTGGCCAGCAATTGATCCATATGGCCCCGCCGATACAGCGAGCGAACAATAAGGATCTCGATTACAGCCGCCATAATGGCGGCCCCCACCAGCGCACATAATGCCGCGAGCCAAAACGACCCCGTGGCCTGCGCCGCTGCGCTGGCAAGGTAACCCCCCACCATGAACATGGAACCATGGGCCAGATTCACCAGCCGCATCACGCCAAATACCAGCGTAACCCCAATGGCCATCAAGAACAGCAACATGCCGTATTGAAAGCCATTGAACAACTGCTCAAGCAGTATCGAGAAACTCATTGCCGCCCCCTTGTGCTACTGCTACTTGCCCATTTGGCATTCGGCCACGTAAGGATCCTCAGCGCTCTCTGTTGCAACCCCTTCAAGGTTAAGCGCCAGCTTTCCGTCATCTCCTTTAACCACCTTTAGTGCATAAACGGTTTGAATAGGCATATGGTTACGATTGAACTCAAAATTGCCGCGAACGCTGTCAAAGGATGTAGTGCCGATCAGATCTTGAGCTTTTTCACGGTCAAATTTACCCTCAGGAAGCTTCGCTATTGCTTGGTTAAGTAACATCACCGCATCGTACTGTTGAGCGGCATAAAACGACGGATCCCTACCATATTTCTTACTAAAGTCTTCGACAAATTTCTTATTCGCCGAATTATTCAACTTCGCGCTATAGTTGGATGTAACAGTGACACCCAGAGCATCTTCGCCAAAGGCGTCCAGAAACAACGTATCGACCAACCCTGCGTTAGAAAATAGCGGTATATCCAAACCAGACTGCGCATACTGCTTCACGAAAGCAATAGCAGCCCCGCCAGGATAAAACGCAAAAACCCCATCGGGCTTAGCGGCACGAATCTGCGCAAGCTCGGCTGAAAAGTCCAGTTGAGATTGCGGGGTAAACACTTTGGCCAACCTCTCACCCTCAAAAGTGCGCTCTGCACCCCCTACGTGATCCCAGCCCGCCTGATAGTCCATGCCGATGAAGTAAGCACGCTTAATACCCTGCTCATTCATGTACTTGCCCATCCCCTCACTCCATTGATCGTTCTGAAAGGCCACACTAAAATAAGCGGGACTACAATTTTTTCCAGCCAGCGGAGAGGGTCCACCATTGGACCCAACCAGAGTTAAGCCAGCAGCAGCGATCGGTTTTACTAACGCCACAACTTCATTTGAGGCTGTAGCGCCAGTAACAATATCAACGTCATCTCGGTCGATTAGCTTGGACACCTCTTGCACAGCAACGCCAGGGTTACCCCGAGAGTCTGCCGTGTAAAGCTCAACCGTTCGATTACCTAAGCGATTATTAAGGTGTTCAAGCGCCAGGTCTAAACCACGTTGCTGCTCAGCTCCGAGCACCCCCAACGGACCGCTTAGTGCAGCAATAAAACCTAACCTAACCTTATCCTCGGCATGGACCTGAAACGCAAAAGTCGTCAGCGCAACTGCAATTAGTGCTTTTAAATTTTTTTTCATCTGTATCTCCTGAATGTAGAATTTCAACGCGTTAAGCGTCGCTGTTTTCGCGCTCCAACTTTTGCGCAATATCCTGCCGCATCAATGCTTTATCCACTTTCCCAACCCGCGTTACCGGGAAAGCATCAACAATTTCTATGCGCTCTGGGCACTTGAACTTGGCCAACCCTTGAGCAGCAAGAAAATCGGCAAGCGCTTTAAGATTCGGTGCCTCAAAACCTTTTCTTAAAATTAAATAAATACAACCTTTTTCGCCATAGAAAGGATCAGGCATTGCAACAAGCTTTGCATCAGCGATAGCCGGGTGCCGGCAGACATACTCTTCGACTTCTTCACACCCAATTTTTTCGCCACCACGATTTATGTTGTCACGCAAGCGCCCCTGAAAAGCAAAATAAGAACGTCCATCAATAACATGCTCAATCACCATGTCACCTGAGCGAAAAAAACCGTCGGAAGTTAAGGCTTTTTTCGTTGCTACCTCATCGCCGTAATAGGCCAGAAGACTATACGGGCCGCGGAAACAAAGTTCGCCAACATTCCCCAGTGTAATGACGTCCTCGCTATCTGGATCCAGCACACGAATCTCGTTACACGGCGTGCCCGTTGCACCTTGCGTATGATGGCGAACAAAATCAGGATCATCGGCCGGCGAGCCCAGTACCAACCCTTCTGTAATGCCATATAGGTTCGAACAAGGCACACCCAAGTGAGCTTCGAGCTTATCGGCTCGACTCATTGTCGAAAACAATTTCAACGATGAAAGATCATGTTTATTAATGCCGGTGTACGCAATAAGTTGTGGCGCAATGGGGCCAATCGATAGCCCATGTGTCACTTTATGTATTTCGATTAACTCCAGCATCCGCTGAATGTCGACCTTGGGCATCAACACCGCCGTAAGACCAAAAATAATGGGCGGCAATAATGCATATGACTGACCAGCATTGTGGATCAACGGGAGCGACCAAATAATGCATGATGAACAGTCTATTTGATATCGCGTTGACCACCCAACAGCATGCCCTATGTACTCTGCATGAAATCGAGGGATGATTTTTGGTAAACCGGTAGAGCCTCCTGACAATTGAAAGCTCAATACATCGCGCGGACTGATAGAAACCGATGTTAAGCGTTCCCGCGCGGCGGCTAAGGACAAACGACTGCTTAATGCGTCAAGGGCATGAGTACCATCTGGCGCCTTGCCCCTAACGACGATGATGTGTTCAATATTCGAATTCTTCTGCTGTACTTCTTGCGCGAATTTGATTAAGTCGAATCCACTAAAATCCGCTTGTACGAAATGTGCTTTCGCTTTGCTAGTTTTCCCTAAAGCATCTATTTCAACTTCTCTGTATTGCGGGATAGTACACACGGGAACAATGCCCGCTTTGTAGCAACTAAAAGCCACAAGAACCGTTTCAATAGTCGTGCCCAGTTGAAAAAGCACGCGATCACCGGACATTAACCCGATATCAAGCAACCCTCCCGCAATGAGGTCTGTCTGTTCATCCAGCTCTCTAAATGTAAGCGTTCGTTCGTCACTGACAAACGCGGACCGATCTGGAAACTTGGCTGCGGTTGAGCGCAAAGTTTCGCCAACCGTACTATTAACCCAAGCGCCTGTGCTCAGGTAAAAATCAGCTTTATCTTCAGTCTGGTAAACAACCCCTTCAATGGGGTTTTCTATTCTAGACACGCCTGTCTCCTCCTGTCTGTTCACTCACGGTTCAATACGTACGGTATCTCTGTCAAAAACGGAAATAGTTCCAGCGACTCCGCCCGTAAATAAGCCGTACCAAATCGCTGGCTTTAAACCTAACGCCTTGCGTTTAAACTCAAGGGGAACCGACGCCTGAACAAGCCAGTAATCGTTATTTAGGTCACTAACTCGACAATCGCTATTTTCAGCGGCAGCATCAACCAACGCTTGGAATTCTGGCACCTTCAATACAGGCAGACCAACACTGCCCGAGGGAAGGTCTGGCAATAGCTTGTTCGCTTTTCGACGCCATATCTCATCTATTGATGCAATACCGGCAACTCCTCCTTCGCGTTCACTCTCCAGAGAAATCGCGGCCTCAACGGTGCGCTCGGCATCATGATAATCACTCGGGTTTAATGCTCTCAATTTACGTGTAATCTCTAAGAAGTACCCGTTAGGATCACGAAAATAAATAGACTCAATCACCTCATGACGCGTTTCGACTGACACATCTACACCCTTATCCTGCAACCGCTCTTTCCAAGAATGTAGCTCTTCCTCGCTATCAACCTGCCAAGCTGTGTGATTCGCGTCCGTTACAAAATCCTCTGGCCACGGTTTAGTCGCTTCACGCCCTGTCATTTCATCTGGTGCTTTCGTTCCAAGATAGTAGAAAAACGCAATCGTGCTTGCCCGTCCGCTATCGAAGAAAAAATGAAGAAAGTCGGGGTGCGTTGCCGGCCCCCACCCTCGCGCCGATATAGCGTGAACGAGATCTAAACCCAATATGTCGCGATAAAACTCAATAGTTTCTTTGAGCTTCCATGTGGGGCGCGCGGTATGGTCTACGCCCTTTAATACAAGACGGCCTGATGAAGCAGTCATATTCCACCTCCTTGAAAGGTTTAACCTGTGAATAGGCACAAAAAGACGACGCTTCACGCAGAGCTTGGGAATCGTTCTCTTAGCCATTTTTGAATTAAGCGTCCTGCAAGGTATCGGCCAGCCTCCTCATCGGCTGCAAGCGCTCGGCCATGATGGTCGCCTTTTACGCGTTCGTGATGCTTGTCTTCTGCCGCAATGTCATTAAAAATTGTCCGTATTGTGGACGGCATGCATGCTTGGTCTCCGGTGTACTCGATAAGCAGCGTTGGCTGTTTTAAGGCAGATGCAGTCTTTTTGAATAATGCATTGGACGACAGCCCTGACCATGTGGACAACCAGCTCTCAGGAGAACACATCCGCGCAAACCCAACTGAACCGTAATTAGATGCGAACGGATTATTTCCCCAAACCGACCCAAGCTCCCGATCCGACGGGTCGAGCGAGCGATCAAAACAATCAAGGTCAGCGTCGGTTCGCCAAACAGTCATGATAGGAGTGTGTGTTGCCATCCTCTTCTCGTACTCATTGGCGTTCCCGGCTTTCAATTTGGCTCTAGCTTCCATACGCTGCGCAATTAATTTATGAGCAACCGCGTCAAGCCGTTCGACACGCTCATGCTGCGCCAGTCGATATCGTTCCACGAACTCAGCTGAATACTTTGCGCCATCTTTACGCGAGATGTAACCATTTTTAGTTGAGAAAGGATCTAGTTCTGGATCAGTAGAAAGCGCATCGTTCTCATTAAGGACGGAAGGGTCGATGCACTTAAGCAACAAGGCCCCCTGACCTGGATGAGGCGCCACCAATATCGAACCATCGACTTGCGGCATCTCAAGCTCAGCCAAACCAGTCGGCCGGCCACCCGGCGTTTTCGCAATTCTCTCGGAAGGCGGCAATGCCGCCTGCTCGACATACAAACTATACAAACCGGTTCCACCCGAATTGCCTAACACGATGACATTCCGAAAACCTACAGCCCGCAAATACGACATTGAAGCCGCGACATCGTATAACGCAATTTCATGCTCCAACCTTAAGTCGTTGCCGACGGAGCGCGGCCACTGAGACCATGCCGCATAACCCGCCTCGACAATATCGGGAATTAAATAATGACACGCCATAAACTCTCGTGGGTGCATAATGCAAATGACGGTTTCCGAACCAGCTTCAGGGCAATACAACGCACCGCCTGTCGCGGCGTTATCTTTGGTTCGCAGCACGACATTGCGCGTGGTTGCGCCCATAGGAAGATCGCGTGGCGTCCAATCGGTGTTGAGAAAGCCCGCCGTTACTTGCTCGCCTTTAGACCCATTTCGACCCGCTATACCCACACTCATGCCTTGATCTCCTTTAATAGATTACTTCTAATATATATTTTGACACTTATGTTAAAAAATTGTCTATATAGTATAAACACCTAGGCAGGAAAACGGGGCTAACTCATATAATTGGCTACTAGCTAAAACTAAAGACGCACGTCGGGCATGGTCAGAAACTCATCAGTAAGCACAAAATCTACTCGCCGAGAACTGCTGAAAGAATCAATTCTAGAAGTAGCATCAACGCTATTCATACAATTGGGGTTTCAAGGTACGAGCATGGGTGATATCGCTAAAGCCATGGGTGTAACGCGAACGGCCATTTACTACTATTTCCGAAACAAAGACGACATACTTCGTGAGTTAACATCCGAAATTACCGGTATGGCGGGGAGAATTGCCTCCGACACGCTTGAGCAAACACCTGAGCCAATTGAAGCGCTAGAAGGATTGGTTCGCAAGCATGCCAGGCTAGTCTTGAGCCTCCCGCTGCAGTTCAGAGTTGTCGAACGCAACGAAGAGCTTCTAGCGCCAATTTTGCGAAAGAAATCAAGAGACTCCCGACGACTGGTACTTGACCGCTTCGTTACGGTTATTGAGGCAGGCATTGCTGCCGGTCAGTTTCGAGACTCCGAGCCAAAGGTGACAGCCTTTGCCTTACTGGGCATGTGCAACTGGTGTGCTTGGTGGTTCAACCCAAAGGGTAAAATCCCGCTTGAACAAGTGGTGGATTCAATTGCCGACTTGGCTTTAAACGCTGTCGTGCGAGAGGAGAACAGACGACTACACACTGGCAGTATCGACGAAACGATGCGTCAACTGCGCGAGGATATAAACTTGTTGGAAATGCGGCTGCAGAAGAAATAAACGGTTAGGAAAGACAATGCTCGAAACCGTCAATACCTACAAAAAACGCATGCAGCACGACCAGAAAAAATAGGTGTGCGCAACTTAGGCCCGTACATTTTCCTGTATCAGGACCTAAGCACTCACCCTTCTTGATTAAAGGCGTAACCAAAGACCTTGAAAAGAAGTGAAACTTACCTGAGGTCGCAGTCACGCTAAACGATAAGCAGCAAGCCACGCTGGTGGGTCAACTCCACGGGAGATCCTTGCTGCTACCCACCTACCTCGCTACGGTCATCAGTACCGTCAAGACTGATGATGATTATCACGTTAGGAAGATAAAGCATGGTGCCAAGAAAGATCTGACTACCCTGCATTACAACAGCAAAATCAACGTCAAGGACATTCCGCTCTAAGCCTATGAATATGCGGTAAACGGCAAACTGGGACTCAACTGAGTGATTGAACGACAATGCATCAAAACGGACAAAACGAGCGATATCGTCAATGATGACAGCGATCGGACCATTGATACAATGAAACACCCTAAGCCCCCCTGGAGCTGTTCTGGCGAGTGATTACTGTCAGTCCGGAAACAATGCAGATCGGACGAGCTTTAGCAAATCTCGTTCTACTGGCATCAGACGGTGCTACAACCACGGACACTCGGAGCCCTATGGCTTAGCCGCATCGAGGTGCAATGCAATTATGGCTGGGACGAGAAGGTTTCCAATCACTTTTATTACGTCCGCGACAAACAACCATAAATGTAAACGCGCCCTAACAGGGGTAAAGTTCAATGATTACTTCGCGCGTCCAGCCTTGCTTTGCTTCTGTTGGGTTATTTCACTCAGAATACTATAAACGTGCTTCCAACCCCCCTTGTTCAGTGAACGAGAGCCGACACAAATACTACCGAAAACGAAAACATCGTCCGGACCTTCCAATCGTTCTCAAATTGCCTGCTATTTTACTATGGCTGCATCGCCTTAAGAACAAAAAAAAGACCGAAGATAATTGAAAGATAGCCGGTTTTGGAAGAAGTTGAGCCCACCCAAAGATCGACAGACTTTATTCCCTTCCGACAGACTTTATTTTCAATCTTCACCAGCGACAAGCAAGCAACCAATCACTCCACCGTCACACTCTTAGCCAAATTCCGCGGCTTATCCACATCCGTCCCCCGCGCACACGCCGCATGATACGCCAGCAACTGCAACGGAATCGTATGCAGAATCGGTGACAACTTCCCATAGTTCTCCGGCATCCGAATCACATGCATCCCAGGGCTGGCCGTAATCCGCGTATCCGCATCCGCAAACACATACAACTCACCGCCACGCGCACGCACCTCCTGCATATTCGACTTCAACTTCTCCAGCAACTCATCGCGCGGCGCAATCGTTACCACCGGCATCTGGTCGGTCACCAGCGCCAGCGGCCCGTGCTTCAACTCCCCGGCCGGATACGCTTCCGCGTGAATATAGCTGATCTCTTTCAGCTTCAGCGCCCCCTCCATAGCAATGGGGTAATGCATACCACGGCCCAGGAACAGCGCATTCTCTTTACTGGCAAAACGGTCGGCCCACGCCATAATTTGCGGCTCTAGCGCCAGCACGGCAGTAATAGCCACGGGCAAATGCCGCAACGCTTTCAGGTAATCGTGCTCCTGGGTTTCGTTAATGCGGCCCTTCACCTGCGCCAGAGCAAGCGTCAGCAGAAACAAGCCGGTAAGTTGCGTGGTAAACGCCTTGGTCGACGCCACGCCAATCTCAACCCCCGCACGCGTCAGGTACGACAACTTGCACTCGCGCACCATGGCGCTGGTACCCACATTGCAAATCGTCAGCGTATGTTCCATACCCTGGCTTTGCGCGTGCTTCAACGCCGCCAGGGTATCGGCCGTTTCGCCCGATTGTGAAATGGTCACCACCAACGTACGCGGGTCGGGCACACTGTCGCGATAGCGATATTCGCTGGCAATTTCCACGTTTACGGGAATCTTGGCCACCGATTCAATCCAGTAACGCGCGGTCATCCCGGCGTAGTAACTGGTGCCGCACGCCAGAATCAACACGCGGTCAATGGTTTTGAATACGTCGTAGGCGCCGTCACCGAACAATTCCGGCGTAATGCTTTGAATGTCTTGCAGGGTGTCGCCCACCGCGCGCGGCTGCTCGAAAATTTCCTTCTGCATGTAATGGCGGTAAGGGCCCAACTCAGCCGCGCCGGTATGAATTTGTACGGTGTGCACTTCGCGCTTCACCTCATTGCCCTGCGCATCCACAATCCATACACGCGACAACTGCAAATCCACTACGTCGCCGTCTTCCAGGTAAATGATCTGGTCGGTGGTGCCGGCCAGCGCCAGCGCATCCGACGCCAGAAAGTTTTCATTCTGACCACACCCCACCACCAGCGGCGAGCCTTGCCGTGCACCCACCACGCGGTGCGGCTCGTCTTGGCAGAACACAGCAATGGCGTAGGCGCCTTCCAAACGGCGTACCGCCGCTTGCACGGCTTCGAACAAGTCGGCCGAATACAGATGATCGATTAAATGCGCAATCACCTCGGTGTCGGTCTGGCTTTCGAACACATAACCGGCCGCTTCCAGCTCTTCGCGCAGTTCGTCGTGGTTTTCAATAATGCCGTTATGCACCAGGGCAATGCGGGCTTTTCCACGACTTTGGCCGGAAAAATGCGGGTGGGCGTTGTGGGTGGCGGGTGCACCGTGCGTTGCCCAGCGCGTATGCGCAATTCCGGTAAAGCCGGCCAGCGCGGTGTCTTGCACCTCGCGCTCCAGTTCCGCCACACGATGCGTGCTGCGGGCGCGCTGCAAGTCGCCGTCTGCATGAACGGCCACGCCGCAGGAATCGTATCCACGATACTCCAGGCGTTTCAAGCCTTCCAGCAATACGGGTACTACATTACGCTGCGCCACAGCGCCAACAATTCCGCACATCGTTCGTTCTCCTTGCACACAAGCCAAATAAGGCAATGGCTTATTGTGCGCAAAGCTGAACGAAATAAGATTTCTTATTTATCTTTAATATGAAATAATATTTCAATAATGTGTAACCATGAAATATTATTTCACAAATAGACGATGGCGCTTACGAAATCCGCAGTCAAACTCGACGACCTGGACATCCGCATTCTGAATGCGCTCCAGCACAATAGCGCGGTGTCGAACCTGGAGCTGGCACAACAGGTACATGCTTCGCCCCCCACCTGCCTGCGGCGGGTACGTCGCCTAACCGAGGCCGGCATCATCGAAAAACAAGTAGCTATTTTGAACCCTGAAAAACTGGGCAACAGCCTCACGGCCATTTGCGAAATCACCCTGAACACCCAAACCGAGCAGGTGTTCGCCGCGTTTGAACAACAGATGCACAAAGAAACGCGGGTTTTGCAGTGTTATCGCGTTTCACCGGGGCCGGATTTCATTCTGGTGGTGCAAGTGGAAGACATGCCCGCCTACCATGCATTGGCACATCGTTTGTTTACCGAGCAAGGCAACATCCGCAATGTGCGCACCTTTTTTTCCGTACACCGCTCGAAATTCAATACCCACTCATTGCTTTAGCGCAGCCTGGTATAGCGCCACATAACGATCGCCCATCACCTTCACATTGTGCTCGCGCAAAACATAGTCATGGGCTTTACGGGTCATTTCCGCACGCAAATCGGGATTCTGAAGTACCTGCTCCAGGTTCTCGGCCATAGTGCGGAAATCACCCACGTCGCACAGCAAGCCACGCCCTTCGGCCAGGCTTTCTTTCAAGCCCCCGGCCCGGGTCGCCACCACAGGCACATTCTGGCTAAACGCATCCAGTACGCTGCTGCCCAACGCCTCCTCTACGGAAGACAAGGCGAACACATCGAACAGCCCATAGACTGCTTCCACGCCCGGCTCGAACCCCGCAAACACATAGTGCTGCGACAAGCCCAGCTCTTTCACCAACTGCCGGGCCGCATCGGACACATCGCCATCACCGCCAAAATGCAAGCACACTATATTCGGGATGGTTTTACGCAACTGGTGAATAGCGCGCACCAATGTTAAGGGGTCTTTCTCACGCGTCAAGGCCGCGCTGGTGCCCACCACCAACTTGTCATTCAGCGCATAACGCTGCTTCAGCTCAGCAATTCGGTCATCATTCAGCGCAGCAGGCTCAATGGCGCTGCGAATAATGGAAACATTCAACCCCAGTCGCCGCGGTTCGACTGCCGCTGCTTCACTAATGGCAACAAACGCATCGACCCGCCGCCATTTCATTGCGGTGCGCGGCTGTTTCGACGGCGTAACCCGAAAAGACGTGCGGCGGGTAAACACCACCAGCCGACCCAACAAGGGTTTCAGCACCGCCAGCCAACTCAGCGTATTGGCGGTTTGCGCGTGCAGAACATCAAACCCGCGTCCGATACACAACAACTTGAAACACGCCCCCAACACCCCTTTCGCCTCGTGCACGGTAAACCCTTGGGCACGCGCCGCCTGCGCCAAAGGCTCACCCGCCCGCGCCAACAATTGGGCGTCTATGCCGCGCTTGCGCAGCTGCTGCAAACACAACAAAGTTTGCCGTTCACCACCGCGCCAGCCACGTTCAAAATTAAGCTGCAATACACGCATAAAAAGTCTGCACCAGGTTGCTTTGTTGCGCTACAACTGCAAGTCGGGCGTGGGGTTGAAATGGCGCACGACATTAATGATCACGGCCAGCAAAGCGCAAACAATGCTAACGGAAATGGACACAACCGGGCCGTTATCGCCGCCCAGTTGGAACGCTATGGCCGCCAATGCAGTACCCACACTTTGCCCCAACACCCTCGTGGTGGCCTGCAAGCCGCCGGCCGCACCACTTCTGCGCCGAGGCGCCCCGGCCAACATGGCGCGGTTGTTCGGGGTTTGGAAAAAGCCCACGCCAATCCCACTTAGTACCATCGGCGCCAACATGGCGTAATGGGGCGAATCAAGCGGCATCAATACTGTCCAAATCAGCCCCGCCCCGGTTAAACCGGCCCCAATAATGCACAAGATGGCCACACGATACCGATCTGACATCCAGCCTGCAATGGGTGCCATACTGGCCACGCCCACCGACCAGGCGGCCAGCAGCACCCCAACCTGCCCATAACTGTAATCCAGCATATGAATTAAATAAAACGGCAGCGCCACCATGGCCGACATCTGCGAGGCAAACGAAGCCAACGACGCACTAACGGCAAAGGCAATGGGCTGAATACGCAATAAATCAAGCGGCACCAACGGCGCCTCCTGCCTGCCCGCGCGCCTGAACAACCACCAACCGGCAATGCACGACACTCCCAGGAACCCCAGCGCCCACACCAAATTCGACACCAGCATGTCGAGCCCGACCACAAACAAACCGAAGGTGATCATACTCAAGCCGCACGACAGCCAATCGAAACGTTTGCTGGTGCGCGGCACATCGGGCAAAGCCCGCAAACCGAACAACAACGCCACACACACCGGCGTATAAACAACAAACGTCCAGCGCCACGACGAAAGCTCAATAATGAAGGCACCAATGGCCGGCCCCAACACAGCCAGAATACCCACCACCAAAGAACTCAAACTCACACCCAGCCCCAGTTGCCGCATGGGGTAAATATTGCGCACCAAACCGCCGAAAAGGCTCATTAACATAGCCGAACCAATTCCTTGCACGACCCGCGCAATCAACAACATGGAGAACGACGTAGAGAACGCACACGCGAGCGCACCCACCATGAAAATAGTGGAACCCAGTCCGTACATTTGCCGAAAACCAATGCGCTCAGCCACCGCCGAAGAAGGCAAAATACCCACTAACACCGTAACGGTATAGGCGATCATGACCCATACCACCAAACCCGGCGACACATTCAGATCGGTTGCAATATCAGGCAGCGCCACGTTGGCGGCCGCCATATCCCACGACACCAACGCCAACCCCGCCATCAGCACCACCATCGCCCAAAGGCGACGCGGCATGGGCAAGCCATCTTTGAATTCGGTCATGTTAAATGCCTACTGCTTTTTTTCCGGCCGCTTCCAGTGATCTATCGTGGTTTGCCGTGAGCGCGACAACGTTAACTTGCCGGCGGGCGCATCTTTGGTTAGCGTGGTGCCGGCCCCCAGCGTGGCCCCTTTCCCCACACGAACCGGTGCAACCAACTGCGTGTCTGAACCAATAAAGGCGTCGTCTTCAATAATGGTTTGGAATTTGTTCACGCCGTCGTAATTGCAAGTGATGGTGCCGGCACCAATATTCACGCGCTCGCCCACGTGGGCATCGCCAATGTACGCCAAATGGTTCGCTTTCGACCCTTTACCCAAACGGCTTTTCTTGATTTCCACAAAATTGCCCACATGCGCCTGTTCGCCCACTTGTGCACCTGGGCGCAGGCGCGCATAAGGGCCGATACGGGCCTGTGCACCCACCACTGCGTCTTCGATATGGCTGAACGCTTCAACCAACGACCCAGCGCCAATTGTCGCGGCTTTCACCACGCAGTGCGGCCCCACACGCACACCGTCTTCCAGCACGACATCGCCTTCAAACACACAACCCACATCGATGAACACGTCGCGCCCACATTGCAGGGTGCCACGCAAATCAAAACGGGCCGGGTCGGCTAGCGTGACGCCCTGCTCAAGCAGGCGCCGCGCCTGCTCCGCCTGCCACAAGCGCTCAAGCTGAGCCTGCTGAACCCGGCTGTTAACACCCAGAGTTTCATAAGCAGCTGAAGGATGAGCGGACCCCACCGTCACGCCGTCGCGAACCGCCAGGCCCACCACGTCCGTCAGGTAATACTCACCTTGAGCATTGTTGTTGGAAACTTGCCCCAGCCATTCAATGAGCTTGCCTGTGGGCGCTGCAAGAATGCCCGTATTCACCTCGTTAATGGCGCGTTCTGCATCGTTGGCATCTTTGTGTTCCACAATGCGCTCTACGTGGCCGCTTGAACCCCGCACAATGCGGCCGTAGCCGGTAGGATCCGCCAGCTTTTCGGTAAGAATCGCCAAGCCGCCATGGCGCGCTTCCAACAGACTTTCCAGGGTGGCCGATTGCACCAAAGGCACGTCGCCATACAACACCAAGGTCGCCCCGCTCGGATCGGCCTGCTGCAATAACGGAATAGCCTGCATAACGGCATGGCCGGTGCCCTGCTGCGGGCTTTGCAATACAAAATCCAAATCGGCGGCATGCGCGAAGGCTTCTTTCACCGTTTCGGCGCCGTGCCCCACTACCACAACAATACGGCCCGGATTCAATAACCGGGCCTGATCAATAACGTGTGCCAGCATGGGTTTGCCGGCAACAGGGTGAAGCACTTTAGGCAGGCTGGACTGCATACGCTTACCCAACCCTGCTGCCAGAATCACAATATTCAACATGAATAAAACACTTTCAGGAAAGTTTGCTGATCAACCTGCTGCTTTTTTCGCCGCAGAACGTTTGCGGGCGGCTGTTTTACGCGCCGCGCCGGTTTTTTTGCGCGCCGCGCCGGTTTTTTTGCGCGCCGCGCCGGTTTTTTTGCGCGCCGCGGCCCCGGTTGGCTTGCGTGCACGCGCAGCCGCCGTCCGTTTCGGCGCTGAAGCCGTTGACATCGTGCTTTTGGCGTCGGCCGACGAGGCGGAAGCACCCGCTGCCTTTTTAGCACCGGAACCTGTCTTGCCGGGGGAGTCTTCAGTTGCCGTACCGGCCGAGGTAGCCGACGCCAACGTATTGAATTGGTTTTGCAACATCGACCACCAGGCCTGGGCCGCTTCGGACCCCTGTTGCATGGCTTCTGCGCCTTGCCTCATTGCGTCGGCACTGGCATCTGCCTCACCTTGCGGTGATGCCCCGCCGGCCTTCTTGCCCGCTGCACCGGCTGGGTCGTGCTCTGTTGCAGGTGCCGGTTTAATTTTGGCCTGCCCCGACGGTTTCAAACCCAGCGCCACCTCTAGTGCCGAAGGGTTGTCACCATTGCCGGTCATGCCTTCAGGCGAAACAAAAGACTTTAATGTAGAAATAGTGGCGCGCTGAACCTCCAGGCCCTGAATAGTGCTGGTGAGCATCGACAAGTTCATGCGCAACCAGTTTTCAACGGTACGTAACTCGGCAATACGGCGGTCGAGATCTTCAATATTCATGGGCGGCGCGGCCAGCCCAAGCCCGTGCGAGGCACCCGCCTGAGCCAGGTTATCCCAGGCCTGACGCATCATTTCAATACTGGCCAGCATGGGGTTGTGCCCAAAATCACCTTGTTGACCAAGCCCCGGGAACATAAACGGATTACTGTTATTCGATTGAGTCATAGCGCCTCCGCACCAACGTTAGCAAGGAACAAAACCATTTTACGCAGTTTGCATCAGGCGTGACCGTAAACTGTCCAAAATAACCAGCGATGCCTCCAGGGTGAACTGTTCTTCCGTGAGCAACTGCCATAGCTGTTCAGGCGTCACCGCCATAATTTCACTCACTTCGCCGTCGATATTACGCGGCGTCACGGAGTCGGCCAGCACGCACTCGCTGATCAAGACATCTTCCACTTGGTAGCCTTCCGGCAAGCGACGATGCATACGCACAATGGTGCGCATTGGATCGCGCTGTGCGATATCAGTTTCAGCCAAACCCGCCTCTTCGTAACTTTCGCGCACCAATGCCGTGTCCATATCTTCACCCGCGCCGGCCAATCCACCTACCAGGGTGTCCAGCATGTCAGGGTCGGTGCTTTTTGTAGCGGAACGCCGCGCCACATATAAACGCCCGTCCGGAGTCCAGGCATTCAAGTGCACTGCGCGCGTCAGCAAACCCATTGGGCGGACCGCGGCGCGTTCAATCGCACCCAGGCGACAACCTTCACCCACGACATCCAATAGCTCATCGCGCCAGCCGCGCGCGCAACCGGCTTCTTTAAGCGCCACGGCCACATTGGCCAAAAGCGCGTTCAACGCCGCAGAAGGGTTCACAAAGCGCGCGCCCACATGCACCGCCTCGTGCTCGACCCGGACCCCTTCAAGCGCCTGCACCGCCTCGGTTGCCCGTGCAGTGATCCAGCCACACACCCGACCCGCAATCGTAAGGGGCCGGGAACCCGGCGGAGGCAATTGTTGCAGACGCGGATGAAGCGCTTCAAGACGTGCCTGAACCTGGCTTAGCGTAAGGGATTCAATGTGTGCATTCATGCGCAAATTGTAGTGTAAGACGGCCCCATTGCCCCACGACCGCCGCAGGTTCGTTATAATTCTGCGGTTTAGACGTAATTCAATGGGGCATAGTCCGGGTGGGTCTGTCGTGCACAGGCCGTTTGTACTCGTCCTTGCCATCTGATAATTGTGCTCACGCCGCAGGCCGGCTTACCCATGCCTGCCGGTCAACGCCGGGAACGGCAGGGCACACTGTATTTCGAGGTCAGCATGAAGAAGTTGAGAGGGGTACTGGGCACCAGCGCATTGCTATTTGCAAGTGTGGCCGGTGCGCAGGTGAAAGATATGCCGGGGGGTCCAAGGGTCAACCAGCTGAATCTGCCGGAAGGGGTTACCCAGATTGCCAGCGATATTGTTTGGTTGCACTGGATGATGCTTATCATCTGTACGGTCATCTTCATTGGCGTATTCGGGGTCATGTTTTACTCCATCGTCCGCCACCGCAAGGCCGCCGGCTTCAAGCCTTCCAAGTTCCACGAGCACGTGGGTGTGGAAGTGGCCTGGACGGTTATCCCTTTCCTTATTGTGGTAGCCATGGCGCTGCCCGCCACCAAAACCGTGGTGGCCATGAAAGACACCTCCAGTGCCGACCTCACTGTTAAGGTTACCGGCTATCAATGGAAATGGGGCTACGAATACGTCGACGGCGCGGCTGAAGGCGTCAGCTTCCTCTCGAACCTGAGCACCCCCATGGCACAGCGCCTGGGTAAAGAACCCCCCGGAGAGTTCTATCTCATGGAGGTCGACCAGCCACTGGTTGTGCCGGTCGACAAGAAAGTACGTATTGTGCTGACCGCCGGCGACGTCATCCACTCCTGGATGGTGCCCGAATTAGGTGTTAAGCAAGACGCCATTCCCGGCTTCCTGCGCGACACCTGGTTCCGTGCCGAAAAAATTGGTACCTATCGCGGCCAGTGTGCAGAGCTCTGTGGTAAAGACCACGCCTACATGCCCATTGTGGTCAACGTCGTCTCGCAAGACGACTTCAACGCCTGGGCGCAAGAGCAGCAGAAAGCCTTGGCCAACGCAGCCGACGACCCAACCAAAGAGTGGACCAAAGAAGAACTCATGACACGTGGCGAGCAGGTTTACGCTGCCAACTGCGTTGCATGCCACCAGGCCAACGGCAAGGGCACACCGGGCGCGTTCCCTGCGCTCGACGGCTCACAAGTGGTTCTGGGCCCAATGAAAACACAGCTTGAAACCGTGTTGAATGGGGTTCAGGGCACAGCCATGGCGGCCTTCCGCGACCAGCTTAACGATGTGGAAATTGCTGCTGTCAGCACCTACATCCGCAACGCCTGGAGCAATGAAGGCAAAGGTGAAGACCCGGTTGTTCAACCTGCCGAAGTCACCGCCTTGCGCTAGGCGCAACGTTGTTAACGTAGTTTATTCGCTAGTTTTTTCTACCGGGGTCGCGCTGGAACACACGGCCCCGGCAAAGTAGGAAGGAGTCCACCATGAGCAGTATCACTGCCGATCACACCCACGGGCACGACGATCACGCCCATGGCGCCCCCAAGGGGTGGCGCCGTTGGCTGTTCGCCACGAACCACAAAGACATCGGGACGATGTACCTCATCTTCTCGTTCCTTATGCTGCTGGAAGGCGGTACCCTGGCTTTGTTGCTGCGTACCGAGCTATTCGAACCCGGCCTGCAGTTTTTCCAGCCGGAACTGTTCAACCAGTTCACCACCATGCACGGCATTATTATGGTGTTCGGCGCCATCATGCCGGCCTTCGTAGGCTTCGCCAACTGGATGATTCCGCTGCAAATCGGCGCCTCCGACATGGCCTTTGCCCGCATGAACAACTTCAGCTTCTGGCTGTTGCCGGTCGGTGCCATTCTGTTTACGGCATCCTTCTTCGTTCCGGGCGGTGCCATGGCGGCGGGCTGGACAATGTACGCGCCGCTTACGCTGCAAATGGGCGCCGGCATGGACCTGGCCATTTTTGGTGTGCACATTCTGGGTGCTTCATCCATTATGGGCGCCATCAACATTATCGTCACCATTCTGAACATGCGCGCACCCGGCATGACGCTCATGAAAATGCCGCTATTCTGCTGGACTTGGCTCATTACGGCATACCTGCTTATTGCCGTGATGCCCGTGTTGGCCGCCGCCGTAACCATGCTGCTCACCGACCGCCACTTCGGCACCGCGTTCTTCAACGCCGCGGCGGGTGGTGACCCTGTTCTGTATCAGCACGTGTTCTGGTTCTTCGGTCACCCCGAGGTCTACATTATGATTCTGCCGGCCTTTGGCATCGTGTCCGCCATCGTGCCTGCATTCTCGCGCAAGCGTTTGTTCGGCTATGCCTCCATGGTGTATGCAACGGCCGCCATTGCCATTCTTTCCTTCTTGGTATGGGCGCACCACATGTTCACCACCGGCATGCCGGTAACCGGACAGTTGTACTTCATGTACGCCACCATGCTTATTTCGGTGCCCACCGGCGTGAAGATCTTCAACTGGGTGGCCACCATGTGGCGCGGCTCCATGAGCTTTGAAACCCCAATGTTGTTCTCGATCGGCTTTATCTTCGTGTTCACCATCGGCGGCTTTACCGGCCTGATCCTGGCTGTGGCGCCCATCGATATCGCCGTGCACGATACCTACTATGTGGTGGCGCACTTCCATTACGTGTTGGTGGCCGGCTCGTTGTTCGCCCTGTTCGGCGGTGCGTACTACTGGCTGCCCAAATGGACAGGCCGTATGTACGACGAACGCCTGGCCAAATGGCACTTCTGGTCAACCATGATTTCCTTTAACGTCACTTTCTTCCCCATGCACTTCCTGGGTCTGGCCGGCATGCCGCGTCGCTATGCCGACTACGCAGCACAGTTCACCGATTTCCACCAGGTGGCCACAATTGGCGCATTCTGGTTCGGTCTGTCGCAGCTGATCTTCATCTATGTTGTGCTGAAGGCTTACTCAGGTCGCGGCGAACCCGCTCCCGCCAAGCCATGGGAAGGCGCTGAAGGCCTCGAGTGGACGGTGCCCTCACCTGCACCCTTCCACACATTCGAAACGCCACCAGAAGTGAAGTAACGTTTATGACACCCGAACAACGCCGCCGCAATCGTATCACCGGCCTTATCCTGGCAGTTATCGTATTTGCCATTATGGGGTGGGTGTTCTACCGCGGCGGCATCGGCTAAAGTAGGTTTATGAGCAACGATCTGAAGGAACTGTCCAAGCGCAAGCTCAATTTCTTCCAAACAGTGAAAGCCGTTTTGTGGGGATTTTTTGGGGTACGCAAGGGCAAAGGCTACAACGAGGACATTGAACGCCTTAATCCGGTTCATTTAATCATTGCGGCCGTTATCGCCACCGTTATCTTCGTGGTAGGGCTGGTGCTAATAGCGCAATGGTTCGTTGCCCAAGCGGTTTAATGTATTTGTAAAATTTAAATAATTCGTAGGAGAACACCATGAGTGCAGGTCACTCGGCCAACGGCAATCAGGCACCTTACTACTACGTGCCCGCCGACTCCGTGCATCCGGTGCGCGCCAGTATTGCTTTGTTATTCGTTTTGCTGGGCGCAGCCCTTTGGGTTAACAGTATTGCCGCCGGCCCCTGGCTGGTGCTGGTTGGCTTGCTGTTCCTGTTTTTCGTATTGTGGGGCTGGTTTGGCGATGCCATCCGGGAATCTGAAACCGGCATGAACAGTGCCCGGGTCGACGTCTCCTATCGCTGGAGCATGGCCTGGTTCATTTTCTCGGAAGTGATGTTCTTCGCCGCGTTCTTCGGGTCGCTGTGGTACGTGCGTGAAATCACCACCCCATGGCTGTCCGACATCGACCACCGCAACTTGTTGTGGCCGAACTTCTCGGGCACCTGGCCAAACCTCGGGCCGGCAGGCGTCGTGGAAGCGTTCCAAACAGTGGGTCCGTTCTGGCTGCCCACTATTAATACGGCCTTGCTGCTTACTTCGGGTTTGACGCTTACCATTTCGCACCACGCACTGCGTGAAAACCACCGGGGCAAAACAGCGTTCTGGTTGGCCGCCACCATTGTTCTGGGTTTCGTCTTCGTAGGCGTTCAGGCTTACGAATACATGCATGCGTATGCCGACCTGAACCTGCGCTTTGATTCCGGCGCATATGGCTCATTGTTCTACATGCTTACCGGCTTCCACGGCTTCCACGTCATTCTGGGTGCCACGATGCTTACCGTGATTTTGTTCCGTTTACTTAAGGGGCATTTCACGGCAAACAACCACTTCGGCTTCGAAGGGGCTGCGTGGTATTGGCACTTCGTCGACGTCGTGTGGCTGGGCCTATACCTGTTTGTGTACTGGTTCTAAAAGTTGCCCAAGCGCCCGGCTATGCGCCGGGCACGTTAAAGCCGGTCGACATGACCGGCTTTTTTTATGGCTGAACAGGCCGGAACGTAATGCCGGTACTTTCAATCCAGCCCTGGTGATGGGCCAGCAATACAAATAAAAACAACAGAATTGAAAGCCCAATTCTGACGGTTAAAGCGTTAACGGTTCGATTCGAGCCACCTTTGTCACGCATTAGGTAAATAAACGCCGACGCCAGGCTGGCCAAAATACCCAGAAACGCCAGAATCACAATAATGCGCATGATCAGCTCCCCCGAGAAACTATAATTATCGCAGACATGACGCAAGCAAACCTTCCTCTTCGCACCCTATCGGCACTTATTACACTGGCCATTGTGGCGGCAGTGTGCTTTTCTCTCGGGCAATGGCAACTCGACCGCGCCGCCGAACGCGAGGCGATTCTGGAGCGAATAAATGCGGGTCGCGCCATGGCGCCACTGGCGCTGCGCGTACAAACCCCCGCGGCACAGCTTACGCCGTGGCGTCGTGTTCAGGCAACGGGCCAATGGCTTGATCAGTTCACCGTATTATTGGCGAACCGCAACCACGAAGGGCGACCAGGGTACTGGGTGGCGACGCCTTTGGAGCTGGAATCGAACCAAGCCGTTCTCGTTTTAAGAGGCTGGATTCCGCGCCCCATCGGGGCCGGCCAAAGCCTGCCGGAACTGAGCGGCGCAGCAGGCACACAAACCATCGAAGGTGAGTTGCTAAGCCATATTCCACGGCTCCTTGAACTCTGGTCTTTTGGCTCGGCCAACACCGAGTCGCCTCTAGAACAACCCAACTGGAAAGAACACCATTCGCCGCCGGAGTTGCAAAATTTATCGCTGCAAGACGCGGAACGGGCAACCGGGCTAAAATTGCTTCCTGCTGTTGTGCAACAAACATCCGCCGACCGGCTTCCAAATGGAACACCGCTCATTCAAGACTGGGCCGCCCCACAAACCGACGCCGATAAAAATCGCGGTTACGCACTGCAATGGTTTATTTTTGCGCTTATTGCAGTGGGTGCATGGCTGGTCGTTGCATGGCGCGCATGGCAACGCAGGCGCAAAGTAGCGTCACCTTCCCACTTCAAGGAATAACTGTGGTCAGCAACACCTCTTCTCCGTCTCCGAATCCGCAGAAAAAGCGTTCGATTCAACCTCTGATCTGGATCTTCGTACTATGCATCGCACCGGTTGTCGCCGCGCTACTGGCCTATTACGTGCCGGCTCTGGGGCTGCGCCCCGATGAGGTTACCAACTACGGAAAGCTGGTTCAGCCCCAGCGGCCCACGCCGCCGGCCAATGAGTTGAACCTCACCACGCTAGACGGCGAGCCGTTCGACTTGCAAAGCCTGCAAGGGCAATGGGTCTTGCTCACGGCCGATCAGGGTGCCTGCCCGGAATCCTGCGTGGAAAAACTGTTTATTTTGCGAAACTCGCATGCCAGCCAGGGTAAAAATGTTGATCGTGTCGTGCGTGTTTGGCTGATTACCGACGACACACCCGTGCCGAGCAAAGTCATGGAAGCGTATGGCTCAACCATCATGCTGCGCGCCCAGCCGGAACAACTCGCCCAGTTCCTGACCACCAATACAGTCGACAATGCCGACACGCTCAATCAGACACAAGCTTTAACCCAGCCCATGTGGATCATCGACCCACTGGGCAACTTGATGCTTGAATTCCCGCCCGATGACGCCCCGGCGGAAGTGCGTGGCCCCGAAGTGCGCCAAGACCTCAGCAAGCTGCTCTACAACTCCAGAATTGGTTAGGCCGATGTTGGAACGTATCAGAACACGCTATCGGAAGCTGGTGTTTTTTACCTGGTTCTTAACGCTCGACCTCATTATGTTCGGCGCCTTCGTGCGCTTAACCGATTCGGGCCTGGGTTGCCCCGACTGGCCGGGGTGCTACGGCAAAATCACCCCCATCGGCGCGGCCGATCATATTCGCCAGGCCTACGAGGCCATGCCGTATGGCCCGGTCAGTTTTCCCAAAGCGTGGATCGAGATGATCCACCGCTATGTCGGCGCTTTCCTGGGGCTGTTGATTATTTTCATCGTCATCATGGCCTGGCGGCATCGAAAAACACTGGGGCATACCCCAAAACTGGCAATCGCCACGCTGGTTGCGGTCTGCCTGCAAGGGGCATTCGGCGCCTGGACCGTCACACACAAATTAATGCCCATCATCGTCACAGCACATTTGCTGGGCGGTATGCTGCTGCTGGCAATGATGACCTGGCTGGCCGCCCGTGAAAAACAGCATGAACGCATTTCCGTTGCCGCGTTGCGGTGGCAACCCTGGATGCTGGTCGGCTTTGTGCTGCTGTTCGTTCAAATTGCCCTGGGCGGCTGGGTCAGTACCAATTACGCCGCACTGGCCTGCATGGACTTCCCCACCTGCAACGGTCAATGGGTGCCCGCCATGGATCTGCAAAACGGCTTTTCATTGATCCGGGGCCTGGGTGAGCTGCCTGGCGGTGAGATGATTTCCCAGGAAGCCTTGGTGGGCATCCACTGGATTCACCGTAACTTCGCCTGGGTCGTATTCGCCTATCTGGGAACACTGGCCTGGCAAATGCGGGCCGAACCCGGCTTGCGCACGCCCGCCACATGGGTACTGGCTTTACTATGCGCCCAGTTGTTCACCGGCCTGACCACCATCTTCTTCGAATGGCCGCTGCTAATCGCCGTACTGCACAACGGCGGGGCCGCCGGGCTTGTTTTAATGAGCACAACCTTGTTGGTCCGCATCGCCGGTGCGCGACCGACTACAATACCGGTATGAGTACCGCATCAATTCATTCTTCGAACCTGTGGCGCCAGTATTGGGTGCTAACCAAACCGCGTGTCACCCAACTGGCGGTGTTCTGTGCCGTGATCGGCATGTTTCTGGCCAGCCCAGGTCTGCCGCCATGGCAACCTGTTATTGCCGGTATTGTCGGCATTTGGCTTTTGGCGGCGGCCGCCTTCGCGATTAACTGCCTCATCGAGCAGGAGGTCGACGCCAAAATGCTGCGCACCGCGCGGCGCGCCACCGCACAAGGCACCATCACCAATACCCAGGTTTTAGTGCTATCGGGCTTACTGGGCGGTGCCGGGATGCTGGTGCTATACCACTGGGTTAACCCCCTAACCATGTGGCTCACCTTCGCCACATTTGTAGGGTACGCCATTATCTACACCATTATTCTTAAGCCGCTGACACCGCAGAATATTGTGATTGGGGGGCTTTCAGGTGCCATGCCTCCGGCGCTGGGCTGGGCGGCGGTGGCCAATTCAGTTCCCGCCGAAGCCTGGATTCTGGTGCTGATTATCTTTATCTGGACACCACCGCATTTCTGGGCACTGGCCTTGTACCGTAATACCGATTACGCCCAATCGGGCCTGCCCATGCTGCCCGTTACCCACGGCCAGCAATTTACCCGTTTGCATATTTTTCTATATAGCCTGGTGCTGTTCGCCTCAACGCTACTGCCGTTCATGGTACGCATGAGCGGCCTGCTGTATCTGGTGTGTGCCTTTGTACTGAGCGGTCTTTTCGTTTGGTATGCCTGGAAACTGTATAAAAACTATTCCGACGCACTGGCACGCAAACTGTTCCGCTTTTCCATTTTGTATCTATCGCTCTTGTTCCTGGCCCTGCTGATCGATCACTGGGTTCTGCTTATTTAACGTAAAGCATCCCGTAGCCCAAAGTTCCACTCAACTTATGTTCCTTCAACCCTCAAAACGCCGCTTTCTGAAAGCCTGTGCCGCAGGAAGTGTTGCATTGGCCCTTGCGGGGTGCGGCGAACAGAACACGACCCCCTCCTTTCACGGTTCCGACATCAGCGGCAGTGGCCTGGGCGCCGATCTGAACATGACCGACCACACCGGCCAAACCCGCACACTGGCCGACTTCAACGGCAAAGCCCTGCTGGTATTTTTCGGGTTCACCCATTGCCCCGACGTTTGCCCGACCGCCATGGCGCAGCTGGCGCAAACCATGCAGGTGCTGGGCGAAGAAGCACAAAATGTTCAGGTGGCCATGATCAGCGTCGACCCCGAGCGCGACACGCCCGAACGCCTTGCGCAATACGTTAAAGCGTTCCATCCCGACTTTATCGGCTTAACCGGCACACCTGAACAGCTTAAGCAAACGGCCGGCTCTTTCCGTGCCTTCTACGGCAAGGTGGAACAAGGCGACGGTGACTACAGCATGGATCACAGCGCGTCGTTCTACTTATTCGACAAAGAAGGCAACGCGCGTGTGCTCATTCGCCCCGATGCCGGCCCGCAGCAAATAGCAGACGATGTTATGGTACTACTATAAAAATTAACAACTGCCAAGCGCCACTCAAGCAAAATCCTGGCGTTCGTTCATGTACCGTTAAACTTTGCAGACCGCTTACTATGAAACGCCTCGACCCCCTCACGAAAATCGTTGGAAGAACGTAAGCGACTATAGCAATGCCCTTCGAGGTCTATCGCGGTCGTTAACGAGGCATCCTCGGTTTCATTCAGCAACTTTTTTGCCGTCCGCTGAGCCAGGGGTGAAAACTTACGCAACTCATCGACTAAGGCATCTGTGGCCTTTTCAAGCTCGTCGTCGCTGACGCACTCAGTCACTACACCCCAATCATAAGCCTGTGCTCCGGATATACGACGCGATCGCATCACCACGTCTTTCGTGCGTGTAATCCCCACCATTTTTTGCAATCGCGCCGACCCGCCAGAGCCTGGAATCTGACCTAATTTCTGTTCTGGCAAAGCATACTGTACAGTGTCGGAAGCAATACGAAAATCACAAGCCAGGGAAATTTCAAATCCTACTCCAAAGCAATAACCTCGGTTAGCAACAATAACTGGCTTAGAGCAACGAGCCGGCGCAGCAACATTCCAGGCCAATTGCGATACATGCTCGGGAGAGGCTTCAAGAAAACCCTTAATGTCACCACCACTTGAAAAATGCTCGCCCTCAGCGCGAAGCACAATCACTCGCACATCTGAATTATGGTCTAATGACTCAAAAACCAAACGCAATTGATCGCGCTGTTCCATCGAGATAACATTAAAGGGTGGGCGATTAAGTACAATGTCAGCTCGCTCTCTCGAGACATCAATTTCGACAGAAAACCCATCTAACTCGGACAAGAGCATATGGGCTGGGTGGATCAAGTTTTCCATTTTGCATTCCTTTGACAACGTAATAAACCAGCAGATCGCCAACACAGGCAATCAAAAAGTTAAATAATTAAAAGTAGGCAGCAGTTAAACAACGATAATTTTATCCAGCGCCTCCCGGTCCTGGACTGAACCAGCATTACCATGCATAACAACCTGACCGCGTTCAAGCGCATAAAATCTGGTTGTCACCGTCAAGGCCCGATGGACATTCTGCTCAACGAGCAAAATAGGCATACCATCAGCTTTGAGGCGCTCAATAATGGCAAAGATTTCATCCACAATAATGGGAGCCAAACCTTCTGTGGGCTCATCGATCAATAAAAGTCGCGGCGCTCCAACCAAGACCCTAGCAATGGCCAGCATTTGCTGCTCCCCCCCCGATAACGATGTGCCCATTTGCTGACTGCGCACCTGCAACTGAGGGAACTGGTCATATACCCGAGCCATGATTTTGCGACTTTCACTAGCTGACCGTCGCGGCGACTGCAACAAACCTAATCGCAAATTTTCATCAACGGTCAAACCTGGAAAAATGCGTCTGTCTTCTGGTACCAGCCCGATGCCCAACCGACAAATACGGTCAGAAGCCATTCCATTTAAATCACTTCCGTCGAATCGAATAGTGCCACTCGAAGGCTTTACCCAACCAGCGACGGTTTTAATCGTGGTTGTTTTGCCAACACCATTCCGACCACATAGCAATACAACCTCACCAGGCTCGACTGACAGCGAGACCCCTTGCAAGACATGGCTCAAGCCATAGTAAGTATGTACATCATGCAACTCAAGCATCTCGCCGCTCTCCAAAATAAGCCGTCTGTACTGCAGAATTGGCTCTCACTGCTTGTGGTGTTCCCTCGGTCAGTTTTTTGCCTTGAGCCATTACGACCACGTGATCGGAAAGGCTCATAACCAAACTCACATCGTGCTCAACCAGCAACACCGAAACGTCGCCCGCCAAAGATTTAATCAATTTAGCGGTCTCCTCAGTATCCGCATGTGACATACCTTGGGTTGGCTCATCCAAAAGAAGCAGTTTTGGATACGACGCCATGGCTAACGCAATCTCGAGGCGCCGCTGCTCACCATGCGACAAATAACCTGCCAATTCGTAGACCTTGTCTTCCAAGCCAAACTGGTCAATAAGCTCTTCAATACGACGACCAGCCTTTAAACTACGAGACAGGGGCAGAAAAGCATGTCGAGCCGGCTCAAGCGCCTGCGCCGCCAACCGTAGATTTTCAATAACTGATAGCTCAAAAAAAAGTTTGGTAATCTGGAAGGAGCGTGACAACCCTCTATGCAACAATTGGTTGGGCGACATACCAGTTACATGCTCACCATTGAAAAAAACCGTACCATGAGTAGGAGAAATTGCACCGCTGACCAAATTGAAAAGCGTACTCTTGCCTGCGCCGTTTGGACCTATCAGCGATACGATGTCTCCGCGACGCGCCGTAAAGCTTACTTGGTCAACAGCCTTGAGAGCGCCAAACGAAACCGACAATTCGCTTACATCAAGAATAATATCGTTATCAGACGACGCCATAGAAACGATTGCGCTCATGCTGCCCTCCGATTGCGCTCATGGCGACTCTGAATACGCGCTTTCAAGTACCCAATAAGTCCTGCGGGAAAGAAAATAACGGAAATCATGAACAACACACCGATGACAATAAGGTGATGCTCCGTAAACGAGCCGATGACAGATTTCAGTGTAGTAAGAATCACGCTACCGTACAGCGGCCCCACCAAAGTGCCTATACCGCCCAGAATAACGGTAATGACCGCGTTACCCGAAGTATGGAAAAAGAGCAGCTCAGGCGAGACGAAGCCTCGCAGCATCGGATACACAGCACCCGACAGCGCCGCCACATTGGCAGCAACGACAAAAACCATAAGCTTGTAGCGTTGGGCACTAAAGCCAAGAAATGGAACCCGGTCTTCATTAGCTTTGATGGCTACAGTCATGCGCCCGAACGGCATGCGCAACAAAGCCTCCAAGCCAAAATAAAACAGCATAATGAGCACGAGTACCAATAAGAAGAACGCTACTGGATCGTTACTGTTGACGACAAACAGTCCAAAGTTGATTGTGACGATAGGTACACCCATGATGCCGTCTGATCCACCTAGTTCTTGGGTGTTATAAACCGCTTTGGCAATCACCTCTGCTAAACCAAAAGTAATAAGCGCAAAATAGACACCTCTGGCTCTAATGGCAATAATTCCGGCAACCAAACCAACCCCACTGGAAACCACTAACGTAACCAACAAAGCCAGCCAAAACGAAGGCATCACCGTTTTCAGAACCAGTGCCGATACGTAAGCCCCCAACCCGAAGAACAACGCATGCCCTAGCGATAAGAGTCCGGCATAACCCAGCAATAAGTCAACACCCATTGCTAGACCACCAAACAGCAGAGCCTCAGTCGCCAATCGAAAGAAAAATACGTCATCAACTGCATAAGCAATTGCGGCAAATACCAGCGCCAGTACGATGAATAGATAAGCAAAACGCCTGAGAATATTACGCGCAATTTCTTCAGGTTGTTTTAATGCAGAGCGCCGGACTGCAGAAGCAATAGCAATTGAATCAGGCATGACCAAGCCTCCCGAACAGACCTTGTGGCCGCAGCATCAAAACAACAACCATGACGGAAAAAACCAGCGGTTCGGACCATGATGGTGAAATATAAAGGCTGGACAATGACTGAATCTGAGTCAGTAATAGCCCGGCGATTAGCGCTCCTTTGATGCTACCAAGACCGCCGACAATAACCACAGTAAAGGCCATGAGAATGAAGTCTTTGCCCATAGTTGGAAATACAGAATAAATAGGCGCAAGCAACACACCCGCAAACCCTGCAAGCGCAACACCAAACGCAAAAGTACCGGCATAGACAACCGACACAGGCACTCCCAAAGAAGACGCCATATTTTTATCGAACGCGGCAGCGCGTACCATCGCGCCCAAGCGGGTTTTGTAAACAACCAACCACACTGCAGCAATGATCAGTGCGCCAATCGCCATCATGAACAACCTGTAGTTCGGGAAAAAGACACCTAGAATTTCGCTGACACCACTAACAGGTGTATCAATAGAATAAGGTTGGGGGCCAAATACCAGTTTGTAGACATCCTCAAGCACAATGGCTAAGCCAAACGTCAATAACAAAGTAAGCATATGCCGATCACGTTGATGAAAGACTCGCTGAATGAATAACCGTTCAGTCATGTAGCCTAATGGCGCCATAATGAGCGGGACCAGTACAAGAGCAATCCAAAAATTGACGCCCAAGGCCAGCAAAGTTGCGCCAACATAAGCGCCCAAAGCATAGAATTCACCATGAGCCATATTGATGACATCAAGTAGGCCAAAAATAATGGTCAATCCCAACGCCATTAGAACTACCGCAACACCAATAGAAAGACCATTGATTATTTGCGGAGCATAAACAAACTGCAAGGTATCGACGAAGCTACCCATAATGGTGATTCCTTGTGGGAACCCGGTCCGACGACGACAAAGCCGCCGGACTGGTTATGCAGAGGAAAAAGGAGATTAGAAACGTGTGCAGGTGTCAGGCCCCAAGGCATCTTTGGCGGCCACTTTACTCAATACGTTGAACTTGCCGTCCTGAACACGCGTTACGTACATGTCTTGCATGGCTTGGTGGTCACCGGCACGCATGGTTTTCATACCCTGAGGCGTCGACCACTCCAAGCCTTCCATAGCAGCACGAACTTTGTCTGTTTCGGTGCTTTGAGCCTTTTCTACAGCAGCTTTATAGAAATACATCACACCATAGGAATCAGCACCATAAAGATCTGGCAACGCCTTATACTCAGCTTCAAACGCCTTTACAAAGGTTTTATTGGCTGGAATATCCAAATCGACGGAATAACCTACGCCAGTGGTGAATCCTTCGGCATTCTCCCCGATGGCTTCCATGTTTTGTGAGGTTACCGTACCCGACGCCCCTACGATGGTTAAGTTGCGGCTCAAGCCATATTCCGCTAGTTGGTTGAACAAGCGCACAGTATCGTTACCCGCCACCGACGTATAGAGAACGTTAGGTCGAGAAGCACGAATTTGCCCGAAAAAAGGCGAATAATCCTTGTTACCTAGCGGTGCAAACACTTCACCTACTGTTTTGGCACCCCTGGCTTCGGCAGCGCTTTTGAACGCAGCCACCGTACTGCGACCCATTTCATAATCGGGCCCCAGATAGAATACTTGAGCATCGGGGACAGCCTCACTCAACCATGCAGCCAAAGCGGCCGACTGCTGTCCCGCCTTCGCATTAACACGAAAAACATTAGGCGAACATTTATCGCCAGTAATCGCGTCGGAGAATGAAACTGTGGTGGCAATGAGACGATCGTTGCGTTCGGCTACCTGACCAACGGCCAGCGTCGACGCAGAGTTGACCGTACCAGTAAGAAAGTCAACCTTTTCAACCTGAAAAAGCTTCTCGGCTTTGGGCGCAGCTACCGCTGGATTAGCCTCTTCATCTTCAAAAAGCAATTGAATCTGACGCCCCATGATGCCGCCTGAAGCATTGATTTCTTTAGTTGCCAGCTCGATACCCCAACGCACCTGCTGACCCAAACTAGCATACGTTCCTGACAAAGGCGTCACAACACCGACTTTAATCGGATCCGCCGCTAAAGCGGGAGTAATGGCGGCAAAACCTGCGATAACAACACTTGCTAGCGTGCCTTGAATAAATTGAGTCTTACGCATAATGTCTCCTAATTATTGGACTGTCGTGGATAGGGATCCTATTTCAATCGAATCCGCCCATGACATTTACTACTCAAGCTCATACTCACTAGCGACAAGCTTGCGACGTAAGAGCTTGCCAACCGGTGAACGGGGAACTTCTTTAACAAAAATATAGGTTCGGGGGCGTTTAAAATTAGCCAAACCAGAGGCTCGACAATGTGCGTCAAGCGCCTCTTCAGTCACAGGGCTGACGCGTTTGATGAAAGCAGTAACCTGCTGACCCCAACGCGGATCCGGTAAACCAACTACTGCCACTTCGTCAACAGCTGGATGCAGAGAAAGTAAGCTTTCAATTTCGACTGGTGAAATGTTTTCACCACCGCTGATAATCATGTCATCGGTGCGACCCGTTACGAATAAGTCACCCTCACCATCGATATACCCGGTGTCGCCGCTGAAATACCAACCATCAATTAAAGCTTTAGCGTCAGCATCAGGCCGGTTCCAGTAACCTTCGAATGACTCATCTCCTGCCAGGTCAACAATAATTTCGCCCTCTTCGTGGGGTTTAGCGACGGCACTTGGATCTTTCGAATTCAAACGTACGACCCGAACGCGTTGATTAATACCCGCCTTACCCGCGCTGCCAGGTTTGCGAGCCGCATTTTGATCAATCGTAAAGGTATACACCTCGGATGAACCATAGTGATTCACAAACAGTTCTGGCAAAAAAGTCGCAACCAGTTTCTGTACTAGGCCTTCATTCATTGGAGCACCGGCAAAACCTAACTTACGCACCGACGACAAATCGGTATGCACACAATCTGGGTGTGCCAACATGTCGTGATACAGAGTGGGAACCAAGTACAAATTGCTAATGCGTTCGGCTTCGATAGCGGCCAGCACGACAGCCGGATCGAACTTGGGCACACAAACAAAGCAACCATCAATTAGGGCCATAGCCAGTAACGACCGTACCCCCATAGTGTGATACAACGGCATAATGCCCAACGTACGCTCATTACGGGCATACAAGTTTTGCGCAACATGCGCCAGGGCAGCGGCTCGCTCGTGACGGTGCCGACGAGGTACCCCCTTGGGCTTGCCTGTCGTCCCTGACGTGTAAAGCATCAACGACCAGTCGTTGGCGTCGGCGTTCAATAATGACGGAGCCGGCGCAGCTACAAGCCACTCTTCGAAGTTCGCAACACCGGGCGCAATTTCACCCACCGATAAACGGTTAACTCGAGCAGCCAGTTCTGAGCCGGCAACGGCATCAGATGAAACATTCTGGAATATCAAAAGCTTAGCGCCACAGTCTTGTAGGCAATAATCGATTTCATCAGGCTTGGCTCGCCAGTTCAAAGGCGTCACAATAACCCCTAGAAACTGGCAGGCCCAATGCAAAGTCGCCATTTCCCATCGATTCTGTAACACTGTCACGACATGGTCGCCCCTTCGCAGCCCAGCAGCATACATCGCCCCGGCCACACTTCGGATACGTTCAAACCAAGCAGCATAACTAAGCCTAACAGGCCCATCGACGATGGCAGTTTCGTTAGGACTACGCTCTACTGAAGCCAAAAAACTGCGACCTAGATCAAACATTTTTGTCTTCCATCCTTTTACCGTTTTGACGGGTAGCAACCACCTCGAGTACGGCATCAACAATATTGCGATAACCGGTACAGCGACATAAATGCCCCGAAAGCATCTCTTTGACCTGACGCTCATTTGGGTGCGGTACTTGACGCAAATAGTGATCACAAGACATCAGAATACCGGCGGTGCAGTAGCCACATTGCAAAGCGTGATGACGCTGAAACGCCGCTTGCAAATCGGACAAACAACCCTCTGCAGAATCTCCCATGCCCTCTACCGTATCGACCTTGCACCCCTGAGCCTGAACCGCTAGAAGCAAACAAGACCGAACGGCAACGCCATCGACCTGAACCGTGCAAGCTCCGCATACCCCATGCTCACAACCCACATGCGTTCCAGTTACACCCAGCTCATGACGCAAAAAGTCCGACAACAAAGTACGCGTTTCGGAATATGCTTGACGATCAACACCGTTCAGCGTTAACTCCACACTCACCAATTGACTTTCTTTGTAATGCTTCATGCCATCGCCCCTTCAATCAAAGTCCGGCCCAGCTGACGCACTAAATGCCGTCGATAATGAGCGCTAGCGTGTGTGTCACTCTGTGCATTCAGACTCCAGGCAAAATCATTAATGGCCAACTCAAGCTCCTCGCTGGCTAACCGAGACCAACGTGCGGTGCGCGGCCGGTCGGCCACGCCACCCACCGTTAGTTCAACATGCGCGCTATCAACAATGGCTGCAATCGCAACCAAAGCGAAATCGCCATGACGCATAGACACTTCGTCGAAGGCGTACTGTATGCCCGGGCGTGCCAATGGGAACCTGACCTCCTGAATGATCTCGCCGGGCTGCAACGCGGTTGTCAACATACCCTGGAAAAAAGCGTCAGCCTCGACAACACGTTGGCTCGAAGCCGAACGTAGAACAACCGACCCTTTAAGAGCGACCAAACACAAAGGCAACTCCGCACTGGGGTCAGCATGGGCTATAGAGCCACAAACAGTGCCATGATTACGAATTTGAAAATGGGAAATAAACGGTAGGACTTGATACAACAGCGGCGCGTACTGAGATAGTTCGGGCCATTGCTCAAGCTTCGCCTGAGTCGCAGCGGCACCAACAACCAGCTCATTGCCTTCGGTACGCACATAATCCAATTCTTGACACCGTGAAATATCAAGTAGCACAGCGGGTTGCGCAAGACGAATATTGAGCATTGGCATTAATGACTGCCCACCGGCCAATATGCGGACCTCTTCCCCATATTGACCCAACACTTTGAGTGCCTCATCAAGCGTTTCGGCACATACGTAATCAAAACCGGCTGGCTTCATTTTCGTACTCCTAACCAGTTAAGCAACCTTTTCCATGAAAAACTCGGCGCCCCAGGAATCAATTCACCTTGGGCTTGACGACCCAATTGCTCGAAAAGCTGACGCAAAACAATGCGTGCGGCGCCCTCAAGCATGCGCGACCCAACTGCGGCGACTTTGCCGTTAACGGATACACCATAGTCGTAATGCAACCGAGTTCCGCCTTCGTGTGGTTCAAGACGTACCCGGCCCTCACCCTCGGCCGAGCCCAGAGAACTCACCCCGCTTCCGCCCAACGACAAGGAATGAGGAGGGTCCAATTCACTTAAGCGGATTTCAGCGACGTAACGGGCCTTAACCAGCCCAACCCCCAACGTGACTTCAGCCTGATAATGATTGTCCGCAACCTGAGTCAAGCTATGGCAACCGGGAACAACGCGGGCGAGGGCCTGAGGATCGAGCAAAACATCGTAGACTTGCTGTGGAGGAGCCTCAAGATCTACCGAACCCGACATATTCATCGCAAGCCCGCTACGATTAGAGTCAACAACCGGTGATTCGGCCAACGTGTCCAGCCCCGCCCGGGGGGGGGGGTCGTCGATCGACAACAAGTTAAGCACGCGCGATGGTGTTAATGGCAAACGAATATCAGCTACTCCCAACGCGTCCGCCACTGCATTGGCAATGCAAACCGGGGTACTCATATTGTTACCCTCTCCGATACCTTTACTTCCAAGCGGAGTGAATGGTGACGGCGTTTGCATATGCAAGATACGTAGATCAGGTACCTCGCAACAGGTAGGGACTAAATAATCGGCAAACGTGCCGGCCAGAAAGCTACCGTCATCGCCATAAGTAAACTCTTCCATCAGTGCGGCCCCAACCCCTTGGGCGAAACCACCGCGCGTCTGACCGTCTGCCAGGGCGGGATTCAGAATTGTGCCGGCGTCATGCAAGCTGACATAACGATCGATACGAATTTTTCCAGTCACACGGTCAACTTCAACCCCACACATATCGAAAACAAGGCCGTACACCGCAGAGCTATTAATCATGTCATTGTCATCGGGCGCCGTCAGTTGTGGCGGCGTCCAGAACACCGTCTCACGTAACCCTGGCGTCATCCCTGGAGGCAAGGTACCAGGAGCCCAATGCGCCGCACCGGCCACACGATGAAAAGACAGCTTTTCTGCTGGGTGCGTAGTAGCGTAAATTTTGCGGTCGGCAAAAACCAACTCGTCCGCACTCACGTTCAACAAGTTCGCAGCAATGCCGGCTAACTTTGTTCGCACTTTTTGGGCGGCGAGATGGGCCGTACCCGCGACTGCTCCCGCAAAACGGCTTGAATAGTTTCCAGCGGCAATCGACCAGCTGTCTTTCTGTGTGTCATGCTCCGTATTGACCGTAATATCCGCCGGATCAAGCCCAAGCTCATCGGCAACAACTTGGGCTATCACAGTTCTATGGCCCTGTCCCTGAGGAATTGAATCAATCAGAACACTGACACTTCCTAACCCGTCAATGTTGATAGTGGCACTTGTGATGGCGCCATTCTTCAGCCCAGCTTTGGCCCGCTCTTTCGGCGTCATTGCGGTCGTGATGTAGCCCATGTTGGAAATAGACGGCTCTACGATGGCAGCGTAGCCAATCCCGTACAAGCGACCTTCACGGCGCGCCTGATCTCGATGCTCGATTAACTCGGCTAGTCCTCCTTCGGTCTCTATCTGACGCAAAGCTGCCTGATAGTTTCCCGAGTCATACAGCGCGCCAGCTGGTGCCCGGTATGGAAATGCATCTGCATCGAGCAGATTGCTACGAATGACCTCGAGTGGATCAAGGCCCAACTCAGCGGCCACTCGTTGGACAAGGCGCTCGAGCGCAAAATACATTTGTGGACCGCCAAACCCTCGCACCAAACCCGAGGGCGTCTTGTTCGTAAGAACCACACGATTGCGCGCAGCAACGTGTTTAATTTTGTATGCGCCGGTTAGCATGCCATGCATACGATAAAAAGTTGCGGGCTCGGGGGCCCTCAAGTATGCGCCGCAATCATCAATCTGATCGTACTTCAAGGCCAAAATTTCGCCATTAGCTCTTACAGCAGCTTCCAGCGTGGTAACGCGGTTGGTGGCGGACACGGACGCCTGCAGATGCTCCAGCCGATCCTCAACCCATTTAACCGGCGCGCAAGCTTTGCGAGCGGCTAAACACAACAACACAACATAAGTCGATACTGCCTGCTTAGTACCGAAGCTACCACCTGAGTCGCGTGGAGAGCGTAACCGTAAACGCGCACCAGAAACCTTCAGAGCCCTGGCCATAACAGGATGCAATGCGAATGGCCCCTGAAAGTTCGATAAAACGTCGTATCCTTTCTGGTCTGGTAAGTGCTCGGCCACGACAGCAAAACATTCTATGGGCGTACAGGAGTTCCGTGGATATTGGATTTTCAAACTAACAACTTGATCGGCGGCAGCAAAAGCAGCATCCGGATCGCCATAACAAAAATGGCGATCATTCACCAAATTAGACCCTACTGCTTCGTGCAACACGGGAGCGTCATCCAACAATGCGGTCTCTGGATCCACTACAGCCTTGTGCACCCTGTACTGAACCCGGATAAGATCAAGAGCATCTTCCGCGACATAACGTGATTCGGCCACGACAACCGCCACCGGCTCACCTACATACCTAACGCGATCAACAGCCATACACCAGTGCTCCATAGGCTGGCGTACGCCTACGGCAAACGGTGCCGCCCAGGCCTTGACATCGTCTCCAGTCAAAACTGTGCGCACACCAGGCACGGCTAACGCAGCACTAGTATCAATTGACTCGATCTGAGCATGTGCGTGTGCGGAGCGCAAAATTGCAGCATGCAACGTTCCAGGCTTTACTCCTAGATCATCTACAAACTCTCCACGTCCGGTCAGTAACGACGAGTCTTCTACACGGAGTACCGGGCGCCCAAGATACGTCGGTGCATTTGTCAGTATTTCTTCCTGGTTTGTAGCCTCAACCACTTGTCTCGCTCCTTCCAAACTAGACTCCCTTCACGGGTAGTTGTTGGAAAAAGTTTAAGTGTGAGACACCAAAGAAGTGTTATCGGGGAGTCTGACGATTTACCGCTGAGTCTGATTTTTTATTGTTGCAGAGGACTGCGCAAGAACATCGACCACCTTACGATACTGACTGGGCGTCGCACCGATGTGTTGATGAAAGAAACGGGTGAAGTGGCTGGGAGCGCTAAAACCCAATGTTTCAGAAACATGCGTTAATGAATCTTCCATTTGCGCAACACGCTGAATGGCGGCCTCCATACGCAATACATTGGCGTACACAATAGGAGTCAAGTTAGTGGACTCCTGGAACAATTTGAAAAAATGAGCACGTGATAGACATGCCTGCGCAGCCAATATATCAGTATCCAATTCAGCACCAATGTTGGCTTTGATGTAAGAAATAGCTCTTCTTATCCGGTGATCCGGAATGGCTCGCAAAGTAGCACACCCACGTAAATTGAAGGCACGCCATTGCGAGAACGACTCGATAACCGCAATCATAAGATTGAAAAGTCGCTCTTCCAGCTCGGGACCAGCCAATTCAGCACCGTAAAACATTTCAGCTGCCAGCGTACTCGACAGACTTCGCAATGCGGGCGACATAGCAACCCCCGACATAGGGAAAAAGCCCGGAGTTCCGCTAGTGATAAACGCTTTTTCTATGTCGATAAGCCAAGCCGACTCAATATACAAACCCAAAATAATGGTACGTGGCGCATTCGGGCGATGCATGTAGGCGTGAGGTTCCCATGAATTGATTAGGACAATATTATCGTCAGTAAGTGGGACGGTTTTGTCTTGCACCGAAAAATAGGTATCCTCACCGCCCGCTTTGATTAAGACGTGACATTGCGAATGAGCATGCGTAACCAGCGGTCGGTCCATATCGAGTAGAGCGATCCGCCCAAACTTGCCTTGAAATGCACGAATAGCAACAGACATGAATGTATTAAAGTTATACGGCACTCTAATATAAGAGTTTTGATCCTAGCTGGAATCAGGATATACCATTAACGCTTAAAAACGAAGGATACGCCTACACACTGCTCTAATCGGCATAGGAAGCAGTTCTAGTGAACTGCTCCCCTGCCACACCACCCAGTATGCGGGTCCGCACCGGGCGGTTCGAGAAGTTGAGGTTAAGAAAGTCTGGGAACACCTAGTCGGTCGAAATGGGCAATTGGCAAGGCCGCATTGAGTGACCCGCCACTGTTGCGCCAATCGGAAGTAGCCCTTCCATCCCAGCATATAGACTCGCAGCCGATCCACCACCTGCTGCATGCTGCGCGCACAAAAAAAAGACGCCATGGTTGGCGTCTTTAAAACCCGCTTCATTTAGGGAGGGGATTGAGAGAAGCAGAAGCGGAAAAGGGGTTACCTGACAAAACGAGGTAAATGTCGGAGAACACCCCATGCCTGTTTAGTACAAAGGGCAACGGATAAGTTCGACCCGTTGCCCTTTAAAGTTGTATGAAATTGTAAATGGTGCGAAACGCTTAATGTGCCAGCGCCACCTTCAACTTTTTGAATGCCGCCGCCTCGATCTGGCGTACGCGCTCTGCGGAAATACCGTACTCATCAGCCAGTTCGTGCAAGGTTGCACCGCCTTCATCGCGTAACCAACGCGACTCAACAATATGGCGTGAACGGGCATCAAGACCTTCCAGCGCCTCGGCCAGGGCAGGGCCCTGCAAGGTGTCGTGCGCCCGACGTTCAAGCACCTGAGAAGGCTCTTGCCGGCCCTCGTCCGACAGGTACGAAACCGGCGCATAGGCATCTTCATCGTCGGCCGGTGCTTCCAGCGCCATTTCACGCCCTGAAAGCCGAACCTCCATTTCACTGACATCTTCCGGACGCACATTCAGTTCCTGTGCAATGTCAGCCACCTGGGAAGGGTCGAGCGTTTGGCCGTCGGGCCGCATTCTACGCAAATTGAAAAACAGCTTGCGTTGCGCTTTTGTCGTTGCCACTTTCACCATGCGCCAGTTGCGCACAATGTATTCATGAATTTCAGCTTTAATCCAATGAACGGCAAAAGAAACAAGGCGAACGCCACGTTCTGGGTCGAACCGTTTAACCGCTTTCATGAGCCCGATATTACCTTCCTGAATGAGGTCGGCATGAGCCAGGCCATAACCCAAATACTGGCGTGAGATGGAAACCACCAAACGCAGATGCGACAAAATAAGCTGGCGCGCCGCGTCGAGATCTTCGTGATCGCGCAGGCGTTTGCCAAGCTCGGTTTCTTGCGCCTGCGTAAGTACCGGCAGGCGGTTCACTGCGGCGATATAGGCTTCTATGGTACCTAGCGCGCCGGGATTTGAAATGGCCGCCATTAACGTGTTTTGCGTAGGCGCCAAAGCTTGCGATTGTGTCGTCATGTGTCTTGCAATCCTGGTTGGGAAAGTAATAAAACCGTTATACAGCCTTAAGTTAAGCTACTTTCTACCACATATATTAGCACTCATTGAGCTAGAGTGCCAATACTCTGACCGACCCAAAAAACAAAAAGTTCCCACGCGAAAAAAAGCGCTTACCCGGTGGGAAAACCACCAGGCAAGCGCGATCACTCTCTCGTGTGGCCATCAGGCCAGAGGCGCGATGCATTCCGACCCAGTCCGACGAAAAACACCTTGCCTGTCGGGATAGGAAGCAATTTTTGTGCCAATGTAGCCGTAACGCACAGGCCAACGCTGGACATCCAGGTATTTCATGCACTTATACGGCGCTTGACCGTTTCAACTGTGCGCTCTCCCCTCACTCAAACCGCGTTTCCCGCACAAATTTTGTGCAACAAAGCACCCTATTTCGCACCGGTTTGGCGCAGGAAACCGGCGGAAACAATTTTATTGCAAATAATGATGATAACTATTCTTGTTTAATATAAAATGCCGACATTCCATACTACATAAAACAACAATCACGCATCATTTGCATGGCCTTATTACTTTTTTCCCGCCCCCGCGCCTTTTGGCTTAAGCAATTGCACCAATGGCACTGGATCAGTTCTGCCTTATGTCTGGCCGGTTTACTTTTATTCTCTATAACGGGGATCACACTAAATCACGCGTCATGGTTCGGCGGGCACATTGAAACGCGGCAGGAACGGCTCACCGTCCCCGTCGACATCAAGCGGAGCCTGAATAACCAGGTGAAGCAATCAACCGGAGCGTTACCGTACGTCGCCCCGTTACCCCGGCAAGTCGAAGAATGGCTCGACCAGACCCTTGACATTCGTATCGGCTCCCGCCCGGCGGAATTTTCAGAAACCGAAATTTATTTATCGCTGCCGGAACCGGGCGGCGACGCCTGGCTGGCACTAGACCTGACGTCGGGCGACCTGGAGTACGAACGCACCCAACGCGGCTGGGTGGCTTACTTAAATGATCTGCATAAAGGGCGGCATACCGGCACAGCGTGGAAATGGTTTATTGATCTGTTCGCCGTTGCCAGCCTGATTTTTGCAATAACCGGTTTATTCCTGCTTAAGCTGCACGGCAAACATCGCCCCCTGACTTGGCCGATTACCGGCGTCGGCCTGCTCATCCCAATTCTTCTTATGTTGTTACTGGTGCATTGAACTCATGAAACGTAATCTAAACACCGCCACGCTGCTTGCTTTGGCCTGCGCCTTTCCCGGCAGCACGGCTTTGGCCGGCGAACTCACACTCGATCTGACCTTGCCACGCATTGATACGGCTGAATACCACCGGCCTTATGTCGCTGTTTGGCTAGAAAGCGACGACCGCAAAATAGTGCGCGATCTTGCCCTTTGGTACGACACCCAAATGGCCGACAATGAAGGCCGCACGTGGCTGAAAGACTTGCGTCAATGGTGGCGTTTAAGTGGGCGCTACCAAGACACGCCCGCAAACGGTGTGAGCAGTGCCACACGTCCTGTGGGTAAACACAACATCACTATTGCCGCCGATGCTCCCGCGTTGCAAAACCTCCCCGCCGGCCATTACGAGGTGGTGGTTGAGGCCGCGCGCGAAAAAGGCGGGCGCGAACTGATTCGCCTGCCCTTGCCCTGGCCGTTGGAAAAAACGGTGGCCGAGCAACAAAACGGCGAACATGAACTGGGCGAGATATCGCTTAAGGCCTCGCCCTAAGCGACGCTGAAATCCATGCCCTCAATCAACCATTTCAATTTTTATTTTCGGAACCACTCATGAAAAAAGCGCTCGCCCTTTCATTACTCACCACGGCCCTATCCCTACCCGCAATAAGTGCAGCACACGACTTCTGGCTACTCCCTTCATCCACCGTTCTGTCGGGGAACGACAGCTGGGTCACTTTCGACGGCGCCGTCAGTAACGACAAATTTCATTTCAACCATCGCCCGCTACGCTTAGCCAACCTGATTATTACGGGGCCGAACGGGGCCACGCTGAAGCCGCAAAACCCACACATCGGCGAGTTGCGTAGCAGCTTCGACCTTAAACTGCCCGAAGCGGGCACCTATCGCATCGCGGCGGTAAACGACGGTGTTATGGCTCTATGGAAAGAGGATGGTGAAAACAAGCGCTGGTTCGGCACAGCGGCCGAGTTAACCGGAAAGGTGCCTTCAGAAGCGGATGATCTGCGCATCCTGCAACGGGGCAGCCGCGTTGAAGCGTTTGTGACCCAAGGAATGCCAACCCCCATTGAAGCGCCTGAAAACGGCCTGGGCATTCGTCCGCTAACGCATCCAAATGATTTGTTCATGGGGGAAAAAGCCATTTTCATCGTGACACTCGACGGGCAACCCTTATCCGGCGTTGAAGTGGAACTGGTGCCCGGCGGACAGCGCTATCGTAATCAGGTCAATGAAATAATCACAACGACCAACGAAAATGGGGAGTTCGAAGTTACCTGGCCCAACGCAGGACAATACTGGCTTCATTTTGAACATCGCGACAATAAAACATCGGTACCCCAGGCGCAATCACGCAACCTTTCCTACACCGCCACGCTGGAGGTGTTGCCTGAATAATCGTTACTGCCTAAGTGGCCTAAGCATGGGCACCACCTGGTCGGTGCAATTTTCCGCGCCCACCTCACCCGAATTTACGGCCTTGCAAGTGCGCCTTGATTCCCGCCTGTTAGAGATCAACGCGCAAATGAGCACCTGGGATACACGCAGCCTGATCAGCAAAATCAACGCAGCCGAAAAAGGCTGGTATGCGGTGCCCGACGAGTTCTGCACCGTGCTCGACGCCGCATTGACACTGGCCGAACAAACACAAGGGGCGTTTGACCCCACACTCGGTGAGTTGATTAACTTATGGGGCTTTGGTTCAATGGGGCCCGTTGCAACGCCTCCCCATGGCCAGGCCCTGCGCACTGCCTTATTACGCAGTGGCTGGCGCAAAACCGTTTTAAATCGACAGCACCAAGCCCTTTGGCAGCCCGGCGGCGTGCATTTTGATTTTTCCTCGATTGCCAAAGGCTACGCCGTTGACGAAATGGCACGCATCATGGACGACGCCGGCATTGATCATTACCTGGTCGAGCTGGGTGGAGAAATAAAAGCACGCGGCAATGCGCACACCCTGCACGCCTGGCGCGTGGACATTATGCATCCGCATGCCGACAACCTGGAATCGAAAAACCCCAACCCGGCGCTTCCCATTTTGCTGAAAAATGCCTCATTGGCCACGTCGGGCGATTACCTGCGCAACTTCACGCACAACCGTATCCAATACAGCCACACGCTGGATGGCCGCACCGGCCAACCCATTGCAAACAAACTCGCTGCTGTCAGTGTCATCCATGAAAGCGCCATGCAGGCCGATGCGTTGGCTACCGCCATACAATGCCTGGGGCCGGAAAACGGGTGGAAATTCGCACTGGAACACGCATTGGCCGTGCTGTTCTTCATCCGCCGTCAAGACGATTACGAAGTGAAATTCACACCGCAATTCAAAGACCAGGCCGGCGCCGAATGTACCCACCAAGCACGCATTGAAGCCATCGCACGCCAATCCCAAAACACGCTGCTTAATTGATTAACACCTGCCGTAACACGTTTGCCAGAATAACAGCGTGATTCAGCTCGGGATCACGAGCGGCATAGAGCAACGTAATACGTCGATACCCGGCTTCACCTGCTTGCGTGCCCAAATTTTTGATCGCAGCTTGTTGGTCAGATGCGTGCAACTCATGTTGATAGGCATCGCGAAATTCGTTCCAGCGGTCTGCCTTGTGGCCGAACCAACGCCGTAAGTCTGCAGACGGCGCCAAAACCTTGCACCAGACATCGCAGGGCAGGTCCTCCTTACGCACACCGCGCGGCCATAAACGGTCAACCAACACCCGAAAGCCGTCCGTGTGCGCGGGCTCATCGTAAACACGTTTAATGCGAACATCCGTCACGTTTTTCATCGTATCCGTTCAGATGGATCCCAAATAATGTCTCGCAGCATATCAACCAGGCGATCGGCATGGTCGGGGTCAAGCTTGCTAAGCACGCGCTGCTGATGCGCCATGGCGCGGTCACACAACCCACTAATTAGCCTTGCGCCTTTAGGAGTAATGCGCACCAGGGTGTGGCGCCGATCAGCCCGCGAGGTTTCCAGCGTAACCAACCCCTGCGACTCCAGCCCTGGCAGCACCTTGCTTAAGGTTGGCTGCTTGGTCACAGCCAGTTTTGCCAATTCGCCCACCGTTTCACCGTCGGCCTCAATCAGGCTGGCCAATATCCGCCATTCGGTCACGGTGAGTCCGGCCTTGCGAACTTCAACATGGAACTCCGCCGAAATGCGATGGCTGGCCAGCGCCAAAACGGAAGCCAGATAGCGGTGTACGAAACGCTCGCCCATTAAAGTCTTAAGCCTCTAAAATGAAAAGATCGTATGTTATGGGGTATGCTGCGTCAATATAATGGTTTGTCCGGATATTCAAGCAATTGTTTTATATAATTAAATATCCCTATTACATGAATTTTCATATTTTACCGCCAACGGAGTCTTACCATGGCAGAACGTTCGTTCAAGAAAGAAGTCCAGCAATTACGCATCGGCGCCGGTGAAGAGTTTCGCGGCGAAGGTATTCTGGCTGTCACCAAAGCCCTGCTGCAATCGGGTGTAGGCTATGTCGCCGGCTACCAGGGCGCGCCCATTTCGCACTTAATGGACGTACTGGCCGACGCACAAGACATCCTCGAAGAACTCGACGTCCACTTCGAGGCCAGCGCCTCCGAAGCCACGGCCGCCGCCACGCTGTCTGCTTCCGTCATGTACCCCATTCGCGGGGCCGTCACCTGGAAATCCACCGTGGGCACCAACGTGGCCTCCGACGCCCTGGCCAACCTCGCCTCCGGCGGTGTAACCGGTGGCGCCCTGGTTATTGTGGGTGAAGACTACGGCGAAGGCTCGTCCATTATGCAGGAACGCACTCACGCGTTCGCCATGAAGTCGCAAATCTGGTTGCTCGACCCGCGCCCCAACCTGGAAAGCATGGTTCAGGCGGTGGAAGACGGTTTCCAGTTATCGGAAGCCAGCAACACGCCGGTTATTTTGCAATTGCGCATTCGCACCTGTCATGTGCACGGCCGCTTCATCACCAAAGAAAACAAACGCCCAGCGTATACGTTGTCAGAAGCGCTGGAAAGCCCCAAGCGCGACACTGGCAGAATCGTTCTACCCCCCGCAGCCTACGAACATGAACACGAAAAAATTCGTGAGCGCTGGCCGGCTGCCGTGAAGTTCATTAAAGAGAAAAAACTGAATGAAATTTTCGATGAGGGCGACATCAAAGACCTGGGCATTATTGTTCAGGGTGGCCTGTATAACGGTGCCATTCGCTCGTTGCAATTACTGGGCCTGGCCGACCACTTCGGCAACAGCCGCATTCCAATTTATGTCATGAACGTCACCTACCCGGTTATCGACGACGAAATCAACGAGTTCTGCAAAGACAAGAAAGCCGTGCTGCTGTACGAAGAGGGGCAGCCCAACTACATCGAGCAGAACCTGAACACCATTTTGCGCCACTCAGGCAGCAACACCATTATCTCCGGCAAAGACGTTCTGCCAATTGCGGGTGAATACACCACCGCCGTCATGCGTGACGGCCTGCAAAAATTCCTGACCAACCAGCGCCCGGAATTGTTGCCCACACTGGAAGAAAAAGCCCCCGCAGCATCGGCCAATGGCGGCAACGGCCAAGCCAATGGCAACGGTCACGACCAGGCCGATATGGAAGTGGCCGAAGTCACCCGCCCGAAACCGGCGGTGAAAGAACAGCCTATCCATTTCCAAAGCTTTTCCAAGGAAATCTCACAAGTGGTGCCACCCCGCCCGGCCGGCTTCTGTACCGGCTGTCCGGAACGCCCCATTTTCTCGGCCTTGAAACTCACGCAAGAAAAACTGGGTGAACATCATATTTCCGGCGATATCGGTTGCCACCTGTTCTCGGTATTGCCACCCTTTAACCTGGGTGCCACCACCATGGGTTACGGTTTGGGCGCTGCCAGCTCAGCCGCCTTCAACGTGAAATCGTCCAAGCGCCCCATTTCCATTATGGGCGACGGCGGTTTCTGGCATAACGGCCTGGCATCGGGTATTGGCAACGCCGTGTTCAACAAATACGACGGCGTCATTGTCATTATCGACAACTACTATTCGGCGGCCACCGGCGGGCAAGACGTTCTTTCGTCGCGCGCCAACAACCCGAATCGCTCTACCAACAACCCCATTATTGACGCGGTAAAAGGCGTTGGGGTGAAATGGGTTCGTGTAATTGACCGCACTTATGCGGTATCGAAAGTACAAGCCACGTTCGAAGACGCGTTAACAACCGAAGAAGGCGGCCCCAAAGTCATTATTCTTCAATCGGAATGCATGTTGAACAAACAGCGCCGCGTGAAGCCACAGTTCAACCAGGCGGTAAAAGAAGGCAAACGGATGGTTAAGGAACGTTTCGGTGTCGACGGCGACGTGTGCACCGGCGACCACGCCTGTATCCGTCTTTCCGGTTGCCCGTCTCTTACCATTAAAGACAGCGACGACCCATTGAAAGAAGACCCGGTGGCCTACATCGACAACACCTGTGTCGGTTGCGGAAACTGCGGCGAAGTATCGCACGCGGCGGTTCTGTGCCCCTCGTTCTACCGCGCCGACATCGTGCACAACCCGAACAAGTGGGACATGTTCAAGTCCCGCGTTCGCCAACGCGTAATCGGTTTCCTGCAATCGCGCCGTTCCCGTCAACTTGAACAGATTTCACTGTAAGCCGACACATGACCAGCCAAACAACACAAAATAACGTGAACCCCATCAAAATCGCCGTTCTGGCCATGGGCGGTCAGGGCGGCGGCGTGCTGGCCGACTGGATCGTCACCATGGCGGAAAACGCCGGATGGTGGGCACAAACCACTTCCGTTCCAGGCGTTGCCCAGCGGACCGGCGCCACGATTTACTACCTTGAGTTGCTACCGGAACAGGCCGTTAAAGAAATGGGGCGCCAACCCGCACTGGCCCTGATGCCCACACCCGGCGACGTCGATCTGGTGATTGCCGCCGAACTCATGGAAGGCGGGCGCGCGATTCAACGCGGTTTGGTTACGCCCGACCGCACCACCCTCATTTCGTCATCGCACCGCGCTTATGCCGTGCTGGAAAAATCGGCCCCGGGCAACGGCATTGTCGATGGCAACAAAGTCATTGACATCGGCAAGCGTGCCGCCAAACGGTTTCTGTGTTTCGACCTGCAAAGCCTGGCCGAACAAGGCGGCAGCGTCATCAGCGCCAGCCTGTTCGGTGCGGTCGCCGGTAGCGGCGCCCTGCCGTTCTCTCGCGAAGACTTCGAGGCCACCATTGAAAGCGGCGGCAAAGGGGTTAAGGCCAGCCTGAAGGCCTTTGCACTGGCCTACGACGTTGCCCAAAATGCACCTGAAACACCCGATGCCATCGACACCGCACCCCCGCAACGTGCCGTACCTGATACCGCCAAACACCCGCGCGTCAAAGCATTGCTCGATGACATTCGCCAGAACTTTGCGCCCGCAGCCCAGCCCATGCTGGTAGCGGGCCTGCAACGCACCATGGAGTTTCAGGATTTAGCCTACGGCAAGGAATACCTGGAGCACATGCGCGGCATTCATGCGCTGGACAAACAATACGGCGGCGAAGGTAAAAACTGGGCACTAACCACAGCGGCCGCCCGTTACGTCGCCGTCGCCATGGCGTACGACGACGTCATTCGCGTGGCCGATTTGAAAACCCGCGCCTCGCGCTTCAATCGTGTACGCGACGAAGTGCGTGCCAAGCCCGACCAACTGGTTTACACCACCGAGTACATGCACCCCCGGCTCGAAGAAATTTGCGGCACCATGCCGACCTTCCTGGGAGAACGCATTGAAAACTCCGAATCGCTCAAACGCTGGCTGCAACCCCTGTTCCGCAAAGGTCGCTTCCTGAACAGCACCTCGCTAACCGGCTTCCTGATGTTGTACGGTCTGGCAGGCATGCGCCGCTTCCGCCGCACCACCTTGCGCCACAAAATTGAAATGCAAGGCTTTCAGGAATGGCTGAACTTAATCTTGCAAACCGCCCCGAACGATTACGATCTGGCGGTAGAGATTGTGAACTGCCGTCGCCTGGTGAAAGGCTATAGCGACACTCACGCCCGCGGGCAAAGCAAATACCAGAAACTCATTCGCGCAGCGCGCAACCTGAGCGGCCAGAACAATGCCGCCGAGCGTCTGCGCACGTTACGCAATGCCGCATTGGCCGACGAAAAAGGAAGCCAACTGGATGCCCTGCTGGAAAAAGGGGATCAAGCTTTCGCTTAATAAAACATGCAGCGCCAGCAATTGAACGTATGCGGGCGCTTATTTCTGTTATGTGGCCCTGCCTGACACAGGAGTAATGCCATGATCTATCGCAATAACCCCGATGCCATCAACGCGCTTGTGCGCCCGGCAGAGGTGCATAAAGACCTGTTTATCAGCGACGAAATCTTCGAGCTGGAAATGACCCAGTTGTTCGCCAACACCTGGGTTTATGTAGGGCACGACAGCCAAGTCCCCAAAGCCGGCGACTTCTTCACCACTACAGTAGGTAACGAATCGGTTGTGATGATTCGCGATACCGACGACAGTATTCGCGTGCTGTATAACCGCTGCCCGCACAAGGGGGTCATGCTGGTGAACGAGACCTATGGCAACGCAGGACGCTTTCTACGCTGCCCTTACCATGCCTGGTCTTTCCGATTGAATGGCGATCTGCTGGCCTTGCCGCTGAAACGCGGCTACGACCCCGAAATTTTCGGCCAAACCGAAGCCCAGAATGGGATGGCGGCGGTTGAAAACGTGCACAACTATCGCGGCTTTATTTTCTGCCGTCTGAATCCGCAAGGCCAGAGCTTCGAAGACTTCTTCGGCGAATCACTTTCCACAATCGACAACATGATCGACCGCGCACCGGAAGGCCGGCTGGAAGTAGCAGGCGGGGTGTTGCGCTACATGCACCACTGCAACTGGAAGATGCTGGTCGACAACCAAACCGACACATGCCACCCCATGATTGCGCATGAGTCCTCGGCCGGCACGGCCGTGAAGGTCTGGGAAGAAGCGCCCGAAGGCACCCCTAAGCCCATGGCTGTGGAGCAATTCGCCCCCTTTGTTTCACCTTACGAATTCTTTGAAGGCATGGGCATTCGCGTGTGGGAAAACGGCCACGGGCATACCGGGGTCAGCAACTCCATTCATGCGGCCTACTCGGAAATACCCGGCTACTTCGAAGCCATGTGCGAAGCCTATGGCGAGGAACGCGCCAAAGCCATCTTAAGCGACGTGCGCCACAACACCACCTATTTCCCCAACATTATGGTGAAAGGGCCCATTCAGACCCTGCGTATTTTCAAGCCGATTGCAGCAAACAAAACCCTGGTTGAATCCTGGACCTTCCGTCTGGTGGGCGCGCCCGACAAACTGCTTGAGCGAACGGTCATGTACAACCGGCTTATTAACGCCCCCACTTCGGTAGTGGGCCACGATGACCAGGAGGTGTATGAGCGCGCGCAACACGGGCTGATGTCGCGTGGACTCGACTGGGTGAACGTGGCACGCCTGTACGAACCCGGCGAGGAAGACCGCAAGAATGAAGTCACCAACGGCACCAACGAATGGCAGATGCGCAACCAGTACCGTGCCTGGGCCCATTACATGACCACCGGCATGAAGGAGGCGTCATGAGCCAGTTTACCGATCAAGACATCATTGACTTTGTGTACGCCGAAGCGCGCATGCTCGACGAGCAACGCTTTGAAGACTGGCTGAATCTGTTCACCGACGACGGCCATTACTGGATGCCGCTGGCACACGATCAAACCGACCCGCGCCTGCATACGTCGCTCATGGATGAAGACAAGCTGTTGCTGCGCGTTCGGGTGGAGCGCCTGAAGGGCCAGCGCACGTATTCGCAACAACCCCGCAGCCGCTGCCACCATTTACTGGCGCGCCCGGAAATTGAAACGCAGCACACTTCGCACCAACCCGATCAGGGCCAATACGTAGTGCGCACCGCATTTCACTACGTTGAAGTGCGCCAGGACACCCAAACCATTTACGCCGGTTGGGCCACCCACGAACTGCGCGTTGAAGACAATGCATTGCGCATCCGGCGCAAGCGTGTCGACCTGCTTAACTGCGAGTCGGCGCTGAGCAGTATTCAACTTTTCATGTAGGAGCCCTCGTGTCGACAAAAACGGTTTACGACGCGTTTTGCCAAACGGCCGCGCAATGGCCCAACAATGCGTTTCTATGCGTAATGCCGGAAACCGCCCGGCATTACGACATCCCGGCCGGCGAAATAACTTACCAAGCGGCCCGCAAGAGCATTGAAGCACTGAAGCAGGCATACCAAAACGCCGGTTACGGGCACGGCCACCGCGTGGGTTTGCTATTGGAAAACCGGCCCGCATTTTTTCTGCATTGGTTTGCTTTGAACGCATTAGGCGTGTCGGTCGTACCCATTAACGCCGACATGCGGGCCGCCGAGCTTACCTATTTAATCGGCCATTCGGAAATTTGCCTGGCCGTGGCGCTGCCACAGCGACACGCCGGCCTGGCTGAAGCGGCCCAACAAGCCAGCCGGCCATTGGCACTGATCGGTCCCGATGATGCCATTCCTGCGGCCAACTGCGCGGCCCCCCTGCAAGGCCGGGAAATCAATTCACAAACGGAATGCGGTCTCCTGTATACCTCGGGCACCACCGGGCGCCCCAAGGGCTGCATCCTGCCCAACGAATACTATCTGCATTGCGGCCAATGGTATGCCACGGTAGGCGGCATGGCCTCGTTGCAGCCAGGCAAAGAACGCATGCTGACACCCTTGCCGCTGGTGCACATGAATGCCATGGCCTGCTCCACCTTGGCCATGGTAACCACCGGTGGCTGCCTCATCGTACTCGACCGCTTCCACCCCCGCTCCTGGTGGGACACAGTGCGCGAATCGAAAGCCACCGTCATCCATTACCTGGGCGTGATGCCGGCCATCCTCATGAAAGCGGAACCCTCGGCGCAAGACACACAACACAGCGTACGCTTTGGTTTCGGTGCGGGCATCGACCGCAGCTTGCATGAGCCCTTCGAAAAGCGCTTTGGCTTTCCATTACTGGAAGCCTGGGCCATGACCGAAACCGGCTCCGGTGCGGTGATTATTGCCAACCACGAGCCGCGCCACATCGGCACAAGCTGTTTCGGCAAAGAACAACCTGAAGTGGAAGTAAAACTGATCAATGACGCAGGCCAGGATGCAAAAGCGGATGAACACGCAGAACTGCTGGTGCGCCATGCCGGTGCCAACCCGCGCTATGGTTTTTTTGCCGGCTACCTGAAAGACGAAGCCGCCACGCAGGAAGCCTGGGCCGACGGCTGGTTTCATACCGGCGACGTGGTGCGACGCGATGCCGACGGCTACCTGCACTTTATCGACCGCAAGAAAAACGTCATTCGCCGCAGCGGTGAGAACATTGCCGCCGTGGAAGTGGAAGCCGTGCTGTTGCAGCATCCGGCCGTGAAGGCGGCTGCCGTGGCTGCCGTACCCGACGCGGTGCGGGGCGACGAAGTATTGGCCTGCATTGTGACTGCTGAAGGCATTCAAGTCGACACCGCCGACGCCCGCGAAAAAACGGCACACGACATTGTGAAATGGGCGCTGTCGCAACTGGCTTATTACAAAGCGCCGGGCTACGTGGCGTTTGTAGACGCCTTGCCGCTCACCGCTACCAACAAAATCCAACGCGGTGAACTGAAAAAACTCGCGCCCACGCTGCCCGATACCCCCGAATGCGTGAACACCTGCCACATGAAAAAACGTCAGGAGCCCGCATGAGCACGCAACGCCTGGGCTACGACGGCATTGTGGTTACCGCCCCCGTCACCATCCCCTACGTGCGTTATTCCATTCATGCTGCGCACTGGTGGTTAGGGCGCGCATTGGGCGAACTGGTGCAGTCGGCCGGCGTTGGCAAAACCGATATCGACGGCCTGTGCGTGTCCAGTTTCACCTTAGCCCCCGACACGGCCGTGGGGCTGTGCCAGCATATCGGCATGAGCCCACGCTGGCTCGACCACATTCCCATGGGCGGCGCCAGCGGCGTAGTGGGCATGCGCCGCGCAGCCCGTGCCGTGCAATCGGGCGATGCCACCATGGTGGCCTGCATTGCCGGCGACGCCAACCATGTTGACTCGTTTCGCAATACGGTTAGCCAGTTCTCGCGTTTTGCACAAGACGCCGTCTACCCCTATGGCGCAGGCGGGCCCAATGCCAGCTTTGCCTTGCTCACGCGTTACTACATGAACACCTACGGCGCCACGCGCGAAGATTTCGGCAAACTGTGTGTAGCCCAACGCGACAACGCTCTGCACAACCCCGATGCGCTCATGAAAAAGCCGCTATCGCTTGAGCAATACCTGAACGCGCGGGTCATTGCCGACCCCATTCATCTGTTCGACTGCGTCATGCCGTGCGCCGGGGCCGATGCCTTTTTGGTAATGCACGAATCGAAAGCGCAGGAACTGGGCCTGCCCTATGCGCGCATTCTGTCCACCATTGAACGGCACAATGCCTTTCCCAACGACCCCATCCAGTACCGGGGTGGTTGGGTGATGGATATCGACGACTTATACGGCCAGGCAGGGGTTACGCCCAACGACATTGATTTCATGCAGGCTTACGACGACTACCCCGTCATTAACTTCATGCAAATTGAGGATCTGGGCTTCTGTAAGAAGGGCGAGGCCGCGCAGTTCGTGCGCGACAACACGTTTACCATTAACGGCAGCTTCCCCTTCAACACCAACGGCGGGCAATTGTCGGCCGGCCAGGCCGGTGCCGCCGGCGGATACCTGGGTACGGTGGAAGCCATTCGCCAGTTAACCGGCCAGGCACGTGAAACGCAGGTAAGCGATGCCCGTGTCGGCTTGGTAAGCGGTTTTGGCATGATCAATTACGACCGCGGCCTGTGTACCGCAGCCGCCATTTTGGCCCGGAGCGACACATGACGGAACCTTTACGCAAGCCGCCACGCAAAAACCCGGTTGCCCGCACGCGGCAACCCACACACCCGCCCGGCGCACGCAGCCGACGCGCACTGGGATTAACGGCCGCCGCCGCGCAGGGTGATTTCAAACTGCAGGTATGCCAGTCGTGCAGCGCCGTGCAATACCCGCCGCGTGAAGTGTGTCACGAATGCTTGTCGGAACAACTGCAATGGTCGCCCGTAGACCCGCGCGGCACCTTGCTGGCCGGCACCACGCTGGATCACAGCAACGACCTGTACTTCCGCGAACGCCTGCCTTGGCGTGTGGGCACCGTCATCATGAACGCCGGTCCGTCGGTGGTGGCCCATATCCATGGCGACTGCACCGACGGCGACCCCGTTCGCTTAAGCCTTAAACTCGATCGCAGCGGCCAGGCTGTAATGGTGGCCCTGCCTGCTTCGCCCACCCCCCACATGGAAGATGATCCCGTGCTGCGTGAAAACACCTGTGATCCCAAATTCCGCCGTGCCCTGGTCACCGACGGCAAAACCGCCATTGGTCAGGCCGTGGTGAAGGCCCTGCTGGACGCCGGCGCCACTACCGTTTTCGTGGGCGACCCCGAAGTCTGGAAGAAAGACGCCGCATTTGATCGGCTATGCGACGACGAACGTGTTCAGGTGCACGCCTTACACGTAACCGACATGGATTCTATTGAGCGTATATCGCGTGAAATAGGCGGCAAAGTCGAGATTCTGGTAAACACGGCCAACCATGAGCGCGAAGGCGGCATTCTGTTCAACCGCGACTTCATGAAAGCACACGACACAATGAACACCAATTGCCTGGGCCTGATGCGCCTGGCCCAGCATTTCGGCCCCGCCATGGCCGGGCGCGCCTCCGACGGCGTGAACAGCGCCGTGGCCTGGGTGAATATCTTGTCGGTTTATGCGCACATGAACCTGCCCTCGCGCGGCATGTGGTCTACGTCGCAAGCGGCGGCGCTGTCTGTCAGCCAATGCCTGCGCAACGAGTTTCGGCCCGCCGGCGTGCGTGTGGTGAATGTGTTTAGCGGCCCGGTCGACCACGAATGGGAGCAACGCACGCCACCCCCGCGCGTACAACCTGCAGCCATTGCCAAAGCACTGGTAAAGGCATTACAAGACGGTACGGAAGACGTTTATGTAGGCGATGTGGCCAAGGAAGTACAGGCGCTGCTGAAAGACAACCCGAAAGGGCTGGAGCGCGAGCTAGGGCAATAACACAAAATGAAGGATGAACCATGAGCACGACCGTTTTAGCGCAATTCATGGCCGAGCTGCTCAGCGGCAAAATCAAGCTGGTGGATTTAACCGAAACGCTTACGCCCGACTTTCCCACCATTGTGCTGCCGCCGGAATTTGGGCAGGCCTGGCCGTTTCGGGTGGAAGAGATCTCGCGCTACGACGAGCGCGGCCCCGGCTGGTACTGGAACAATTTTTCCATGTCGGAGCACACCGGCACCCACTTCGACGCCCCTGTGCATTGGGTCAGCGGCAAAGACCAGCCCAACAACAGCGTCGATACCATTCCTATTGACGCCTTCATTGCCGAAGCCTGCGTCATCGATTGCTCGGCCGAGTCCGCCGCCAACCCCGACTTCCTGCTCACCATTGATTTTGTAAAGCAATGGGAAGAAAAGCACGGCCGCATCAAGGAACGGTCGTGGGTGTTCATGCGTACCGACTGGTCCAAACGCGACAAACCGGGCGATTACCTGAACATGACCGAAGACGGCGCCCATTCCCCCGGCCCCGACGCCGAAGTGGTGCCGTGGCTAATTAAGGAGCGTAATGTGCACGGTTTCGGTACAGAGTCGGTGGGCACCGACGCCGGCCAGGCCCAGCATCTTGACCCACCCTTCCCCTGCCACTACTACATGCACGGCAACAACCGGTACGGTTTGCAATGCATGACCAACCTGGATCAACTACCCGCCACGGGGGCGGTCATTTTCTCCGCCCCGTTAAAGATTCGCAGTGGCTCAGGCAGCCCGTTGCGCGTGCTGGCACTCACTCCGAACGTGTAAGCGGCACCACGACTCATTACATACCCATACCGATTTATCGCATACCTATAAAGCGCTTTTTGCAGGAGCAAAAACATGACCCAGAACCTTGTTGCCATTGTCACCGGAGGCAGTGCCGGCATTGGCGCCGAAATTGCGCATCAAATGCTGGATGCGGGTTATGAAGTCATTTCCATGGCACGCCGCGACCCCGAGTTCAGCCACCCGAAACTCACCAGTGTAAAAGTGGATTTGCTCGACGCCAAAGCCACCGAGCAGGCCAGCCGGGAAATCGCCCGCCAACATGGCATAACGCATGTGGTTCACAACGCCGGCGTCATCTGGCCCAACCTGCTGCCCGATGTAAAACAGGAAGAGCTGCAAGGCCTGACGCAAATTCATTTGGGCGCCGCCATTACGTTGGTGCAGGCGTGCCTGCCGCACATGGAATCGCAGAATTTTGGGCGTATTGTGCTGATGTCATCGCGTGGGGCATTGGGCCTGCCCACCCGTACCGCCTACTCCGCCACCAAGGCCGGCATGGTGGGCATGGCCCGCACCTGGTCGCTGGAATTGGCGCCCAAAGGGATTACCGTGAACGTGGTGGCGCCCGGCCCCATTCAAACCGATATGTTCTACGATGTGGTCCCCGCCGGCAGCGAGCGTGAACAAAACATTGCCAAAGGCATTCCCGTTCAACGCCTGGGTCGTGCCGACGATGTGGCCCGCGCCGTCATGTTCTTTTCCGACCCGGACAACAGTTTTATTACCGGGCAAACGCTGTATGTATGCGGCGGGGCCAGCGTAAGTTCGGTCACAATCTGAACGAAGTCGGCATGAAACCCAGTTCCACTGAGCGGCGCAACGTACTGGTACTGGCCAGCAGCCAAAGCCTGTTCACCATTACCACCATCACGGTCATGACGCTGGCCAGTGTCATTGGCCTGAAGCTTAGCCCCGACCCGGATTTAGCGACACTGCCCATTGCCGTCATGATGCTGGCCACGGTGGTTACCACGCTACCCGCTTCCTTGCTGATGAAGCGCATCGGGCGGCGCAACGGGTTCATGCTGGGTACGCTCTGCGGCATTATCGGCAGCGCGCTCATGTTGCTGGGAACGGCGCAAACGTCGTTTTTCTACTTTTGCGCCGGCATGCTCATGATTGGCCTGTACCAAAGCTTCGCCATGTACTACCGCTTTGCCGCAGCCGATGTGGCACGCGCCGAATTTCGCAGCCGCGCGGTATCTTATGTAATGGCGGGCGGTGTGATCTCGGCCGTTATCGGGCCGTTGAACGCTCGATTTGCGCTGGATTGGCTGCCAAACATCCCCATGGGGGGTCCTTTTCTGGTCACTACCGTTCTGGCCGTGGCCGCCACCGCACTGTTGCTCACCCTGCGCATTCCGGCCAACCCTCCCGGCGAACCGACAACCGACAGCACCACCACCCGCCCGCTTTCCATCATTGCCCGCGACCCCCGCTTTTTCCCCGCCATTGCGGGCAGCAGCATCTGCTTTTCACTGATGACGCTGTACATGACGATCACGCCGTTGGGCATGCAAGAACAGGGCTTCAACATGGCCGCCATTACCATGGTGGTGCAAAGCCAGGTGCTGGCCATGTTTATCCCCGCCTTTTTCACCGGTACGCTCATCGCCCGTTATGGACTTCAACGCATTTTATGGATTGGCCTAGGGCTGTTAAGCATCGCCATGGTCATTGGCGCACTTAGCCACACTGTGCCCGTGTACATGGCATCACGCATTACATTGGGCATTGGCTGGAATTTTCTGTTTGTAGGCAGTGCAGTGTTGCTGTCGCATACTCACAAACCCGCCGAACGAGGCAAAGTACAAGGAATGAACGACCTTACGCTTTTCAGCTTGGTTACTTTAGGGTCGATCAGCGCCGCGGCACTGCTACAACGGCTGGGCTGGAACGGCATACACTTGGCATCGCTGATACCTTTGGCGCTTGTGGCAGTTTTGCTATTGCGTATGCAGTGGCGTCGTATTTAAATTTCTCGTAGTGATAAAAGAGGCCTACTCAAATAGACATAGCACTCAAGATTGAGTATAGTTTTCACATCCAGCCCTTAGCAGTAAGCGCCACACTTTATCGCGTGGTTGCCGAACCTCTGGGCTTTCTTTTTTGGAAAGCCTTGCATGTCCGCAGCCATCCTGATCGACGGTGCTTATTTCATTAAGCGATTTAGAAAAATTGAGCCGCACAATGCCTACAACAGTAGACGCATTGCAGACATGGCTTTTCGATATGCATTAATGCACCTTACTGATCGATCAGCCAAACTATCGTTATACCGAATTTTCTTCTATGACTGCCCTCCGGTAGAAAAGAAAATGCACAACCCCATATCGGGTAAGGCAGTTAATTTCGGCGCCTCGAAAGAGGCCTTGTTCCGACGAGAATTACATGAACAATTAAAACGGAAACGAAAACTTGCATTAAGACTTGGAACGCTAGCCCACGCCGATTGGGCTTTCAAACCTGCAGTCGAGTCGCAACTATTAAAAGGTAAGAAAAGCTTCGAAAACATTACTGATACGGACGTCGCGCTGGACGCACGTCAAAAAGGCGTGGATATGCGTATCGGCCTCGACATCGCATCATTAACGTTCAAAAAACAAGTCAGCAAAATTATTCTTATGGCTGGAGATGCCGACTTCGTACCTGCAGCAAAACTAGCTCGTCGTGAAGGCATCGACTTTGTTCTGGATCCCATGCGCCAAACGATTCCATCTGACTTAAACGAGCACATCGACGGCCTTCGATCAGTATGCGCCAAGCCCCCGAAACTGCGTGCTATTAACGCAGCTGATACTCAAACGTGCTAACCACGCGCAGGCGCTTTACTTGCGAGGAAGGGTCGTCGTAATCAACGCCTTCACCGAAGATTTGAATGACACCCTGGTTGGCGTATTTCAAGGGGCCTAGCGAGGCCCCGGCGTCGGAGGCGAATTTTTCTGCTTGTTCGCGAGCATTATTCGTGGCTTCTTCCAGCAAAGGCGATTTGTGGTCGTTGAAACCGCGTAGCTGGTATTGCGGCCCCATGCCGCCTTCAATCACCAGGCCTTCCTGAATTAATGGGTCGACCCCCAGGGCGGCTGCAGCCACCAGATCCACACGCGGTGTTTTCACCAGAACCTGCCCGGTGCCGGTATAACGAAAGGGTTGATCGGCCGCGGCGTATTCACGCGAATAGACGTCTTGCACTTGCAATGGGCGCACTTCCACTTCTTCATTGGTAAAGCCTTGGCCTTTCAGAAACGCCACAACCTTTTCACGGTCGGCCGACAAGGCGCGCTGCACGGCGCCGAAATCGTTGTCGGCGCGGCGAAAAGTTAACAGCCATGAGGCGTAATCGCTTTTTACCTGAGCCTCGGCCAGGCCTTTTACCACCACGGTTCGGTCGGCCATGCGAAAGCGCTCCAGCCCTTTGCCAACTGACCAACCACCGGCAGCTGTACCCGCCGCAACAGCAACCAGAATAACCAATGCCAAAAGTATTGTTGACGCGCGCATGCCTTTCCCCGATCTTGTAAATTAGGCAAAGCGTACCGCGCAGCCGCCTGTTGTGCAATAACGTAAATACACGAAAACGCCCGCAACAGGCGGGCGTTTAATAATACTGCGCGGGCACCATCGTAGCCTTAGCACATAAAGCCAATACAACACATTATGGCGCGCCGAACCCGCCGCCGCCCGGTGTCAGAATTTCAAAGCAATCACCCACCCCCAATTCCGCGCTGTCGGCATGCTTCATTTCTTCCACACGGCCGTCGGCGCGAATCACACGGCTTTCGCCTTTGGCCCCAGGTTGCGCCCCCGCCGCCCCAAACGCCGGGTGAATCCAGCCGTTGGCCAATAGGGACACCGTCATCGGCTCCAGGAAACGCAGCGTACGAATCCCGCCGTCGCCGCCTTTCCAGCGCCCCGCTCCGCCGGAGCCCCGGCGAATTTCATAACGCTCCAGGCGCACAGGAAAACGAAGTTCCAGTACTTCAGGGTCCGTCATGCGTGAATTGGTCATCTGGGTTTGCACCACCGATGTACCGTTAAACCCTTCGGTTAGTTGGCCGTTCTCATCAAACCGTGCGCCCGCACCGGCGCCGCCGGAAACGGTTTCATAATATTGGTACTCGTCATTGCCGAAGGTAACGTTGTTCATGGTGGGCTGGCTGCCCGCATTCACACCCATGGCACCGTACAAAGCATTGGTTACGCAGGTTGAGGTTTCCACATTACCCGCCACCACCGCCGCCGGATAACTGGGATTCAACATGGAGTCGTCGGGCACAATCAGCGTAATGGGTTTCAGGCCACCGGCGTTAATGGGGATATCGTCATCGATCATGGTGCGGAACACATACAACACAGCGGCGGTGGTAACCGCACGCGGGGCATTGAAGTTATTCGGCAACTGTCCCGACGTGCCCGTGAAATCCACCGTGGCGCTGCGATTGGCATGATCCACCGTTAGCTTCACCTCAACCTTGGCACCGTTGTCCAGTTGCTGGGTGAAAACCCCATCTTTCAGGCGCGCAATCGCGCGACGCACCGACTCTTCCGCGTTATCTTGCACATGCTGCATGTAGGCGTGAACAACGTCCAGACCGAACGCGTCAACCATCTTCAGTAATTCTTCGCGGCCCTTTTCGTTAGCGGCAATTTGCGCGCGCAAGTCGGCCATATTCTGGTCGATATTACGCGCAGGGTAAGGCGCACCGGCCAGCAAATCGCGGAACTCCTGCTCGCGCAAGCGCCCGCCTTCCACCAGCCGGAAGTTGGTAATGAGCACCCCTTCTTCGTCGATGTTCGTGGAGTTCGCCGGCATGGAGCCGGGCGTTAGGCCGCCGATATCGGCATGGTGCCCGCGCGAACCCACGTAAAACAGAATATCTTTGCCTTGTGCATCGAATACCGGGGTCACCACAGTGACGTCAGGCAAGTGCGTGCCTCCGGCGTAAGGGTTATTCAATACATACACGTCACCGGGGCGCAGCTGCCCTTCGTTCGACGCCATAATGGCCTGAATACTGGCACTCATTGAACCCAGATGCACCGGAATGTGTGGCGCATTGGCCACCAGGTCGCCCCTGGCATCGAAGATGGCGCAGGAAAAATCCAGACGCTCTTTAATGTTCACCGAATACGATGTGTTCTGTAGCCGGTAACCCATCTGTTCCGCAATCGACATGAACAGATTATTGAAGATCTCCAGCATCACCGGATCGGCCTGCGTGCCAATGGCGTAACGCTGCGGCCTTGGCACGGCGCGGTCAAGCACAATATCACCGCGCTGGGTAATGGTGGCGCGCCAACCGGGGTCGATTAACGTGGTGGCATTGGCATCGGTAATAATGGCCGGCCCCAGCAACACGTCGTTTACTCGCAAATCGGCGCTGCGATACAGCGGGCAATCGCGCAACGCGCCTTCCGTGTGAATGCGCACGGTGTCGAACGCTTCAGGCTTTTCCCCTTGCGCACGCGATGCCTTAACAAACACACCGGCGGCCTGACCGGACTCATCGCCAATCGCTTCAGCCACCACTTTTTCAATCACCAGGCGGCGATCCGGCATTAAGAATGAAAAGCGCATGGAATAGGCTTTTTCAAACACCGAACGCATCGAGGCAGTGTTATCCAGCGCCACCGGTAACGACGTATCGGTCCCTTCATAGCGCAAGTACAAGCGTCGCTCAACCCGAATATGGTCGGGCGAAATATGCTGCTCAAGCAATTCGTCGCGTGCCTTGGCCGACAATTCATTCAACACCAGGCGCGCCTGTGCTTCACCGTCTTCATCCCACACTGCTTCAATGGAGCGCTCGCGGATGGCGGTTGACGCCGCCAAACCCATGCCATAAGCCGACAACACACCAGCCAGCGGGTGCACCAGCACACGCGGCATCCCCAGTGCGTCAGCCACACGGCAGGCATGCTGGCCGCCCGCCCCTCCGAAAGTGGTTAGCGTATAACGCGTGATATCGTAGCCGCGCTGCACGGAAATCTGTTTAATGGCGTTGGCCATATTCGAGACGGCAATATTCAAAAAGCCTTCAGCCAATTGCTCCGGCGTGGTGGGCTTACCCGTCTCTTTCGACACTGTTTCAGCCAACTGGGCAAAGCGCTGCTTAACAATATCAACATCCAGCGGCTCATTGGCATTCGGGCCGAACACCGATGGAAAATGCTGCGGTTGAATGCGCCCCAGCATAACGTTGGCGTCGGTCACCGTTAACGGACCGCCACGCCGATAACACGCCGGCCCCGGGTTGGCCCCGGCCGACTCAGGCCCCACACGCAAGCGCGACCCGTCGAATTGCAGAATAGACCCCCCACCGGCGGCTACCGTATGAATGCTCATCATGGGTGCACGAATGCGCACACCGGCAACCAAAGTATCGAAAGCCCGTTCATAATCGCCCGCGTAGTGCGACACATCAGTAGAGGTGCCACCCATATCGAAACCAATCACGCGGTCGAATCCGGCCGCTTCCGACACGCCGGCCATACCCACAATCCCGCCGGCCGGGCCGGACAACACCGAATCCTTGCCCTGGAAAGTATGCGCGTCGGTGAGCCCGCCGCTGGACTGCATGAACTGCAGGCGCACGCCCGGCAGCGCCGACGCGACGCGATCGACATAGCGACGCAAGACCGGCGACAGATAAGCGTCAACCACGGTTGTATCGCCTCGCGCCACATAGCGAATCAGGGGTGACACTTCATGCGATACCGACACCTGGGTGAAACCGATTTCACGGGCCAGCACGCCCAGGCGGCGCTCATGACCAGGGTTGCGATAGCCATGCATTAAGGCAATCGCCACGGAACGCACACCAGTATTGAAGACGGCTTGAAATTGAGCGCGTGCAGCGGCTTCATCCAACGCCACCACGACTTCGCCCTGCGCATCCAGCCGCTCGTCGACTTCCACCACGGTTTCATACAACAGTTCGGGCAAGATAATTTCCCGGGCGAACAGGCGAGGCCGGTTTTGGTAGGCAATGCGCAATGCATCACGGAACCCTTTGGTGACAAACAGCGCCAGCCGCTCACCTTTGCGCTCCAGCAAGGCATTCGTGGCCACCGTCGTCCCCATCTTGACCACGTCAATCTTTTCGGCCGGTACGGTTTCACCGGGTTGTACACCCAACAAACGACGAATCCCTTCCACCGCCGCGTCATCGTACTGTTCCGGGTTTTCAGAAAGCAGTTTGGCGGTCACTATTTCGCCGTCAGGTCGGCGCGCCACAATGTCGGTAAAGGTGCCGCCCCGATCAATCCAGAACTGCCAGCGCTCTTTGCCTACGGGTTCATTTGTTGCAGAAACGTTATTCACTGTGCTGATCTTTTTATTAAGTTTTATTCGTCGATATCCAGGCGCTCCTTCACGGGCGCAATTTCAGAGACCAGATCGCGAATCCGACTCTTGTTGTGCAAAGGCGCCACCTCGTGCTCCACGCCGGGTTTCATGCGTGCAATACAGGCATACACCACCTTGCCGTCAAACTCCATCATGCATTCTTTACACGCGTTGGCATTAATACAGGAATAACGAACCGCCAATGAATCGTCCAGGTGTTCACGCACCCACCGCAAGCCGTCCAGCAAGGAATCCGCCGCGCCGTCCGGCAATTCATAGCGTTGTGTAACGGTTTCACCTTTACCCACACCGCGTTTCACATTCAGCACAATTGTTTTGTTGCTTGATTCAGTCATCGTTATCTCGCTCATTCGCGGGCTGTCGCCCAACATTATTCCGCCGGAACAGCCACTTCCTCAGCCTGATCTTGCGGCAAGCGCTCCACCGGGCGCTGGGTAACCGTCCACCGACCGTCCCGATAAGCCAGAACCTGATTCAGCACCCAGGCATCATCCATAGCCGGGAAGTCTTCACGCTGATGCGCACCACGACTTTCCTTGCGATTCAACGCACATTGCGTGACGGCTTCGGCCACCAGCAGCATATTGCGCAAATCCAGGGAATCAATTTGAACCGGATCTTGCGGGCCGTTCCCGGCCAGCGGCAAGGCATCCACCTCGACACGCAACGCGGCCAGTTCCTTTTGCGCCTGCTCCAACCCTTCCTGCGTGCGGAACGGACCCACATAGTTTTGCATCGTGGCTTGCAAGCGGGCAATTAAAGCCGCCACATTCGGCCGCTTCGCCCCCGCATTGGGCGCAGCCTGCAACGCACTCAATACGGGCTCGGCCAGAGCGTCAATATCCGCACGCGCCAATGCAGCATTCGACTGCGCATACGCCGAGGCCGCACGACCGGCCTGTAAACCAAAAGTAATGGCTTCGGTAATGGCATTACCCGACAAACGGTTGGCGCCATTGGCACCGCCCACGGCCTCACCGGCGGCGAACAGGCCCGGCACATCGGTACTCATATCCACATTCACACGCACACCCCCCATGTGATAGTGCGCGATCGGAGCCACCTCGATCGGGCCTTTGGTAAGGTCGATACCGTTGTCGGCCAGCTTCTTGATAATCGGCCCGAACGCTTCGCGCAACTTTTCTTCCGGCACATGCTCGAAACTTAAATACGCACCGCCCGCCGGCGAACCCCGGCCCGCTTCAACCTCTTTCATAATGGCGTAAGTGGCGGCGTCGCGCGTAACGGTGTAGCCTTTATTTTCGCCCTGATGCCCGTACTTTTCCACGAACTCTTCGCCCAAGCCGTTCAACAGGCGCCCACCCAGCTTATAGCGGAAGGGGTCCCACATAATGGGATCGAAGCCCACCAAACGCGGGGCCAAATGCCCAATGGGGAAAAACTGCACGAATTCCATGTCGAGCAATTCGGCCCCGGCACGCGCAGCCAGTGCGTAGCCGTCGCCACCCATATTCAGCGAAGCGCTATTGCGCTTGTACAGGCGCGTTAACCCGCCCGTTGCCACAATCACCGCGTGCGCGTTAATGACCAGAATATCGCCGGTGGTTAAATGCAGGGCCACCGCACCCACCACCCGGCCGTCTTTGACCAAAAGGTCAACCACCAGAATATCGCCCAAGCGTGCGATGTCATCATGTTTGGCCACTTGCGTACGCAGGGTTTTCGCCACCGCCGGGCCGGTATTCAGGTAATCGACATACACGCAACGGGGGCGGTCGTGGCCGGGCGCCTGCGTTTGCGCCATATGGCCGTCTTTACGGGCCCACCCGGTTCCCCAGCTATCCATTAAGCGAATCGATTCCACCCCGTTCTCGCACAAAAAGCGGGCCAACGATTCGCTGCATAAACCCCGCCCCGCTTTCAGCGTATCCGCGTAATGAAAGCGCCAATCATCGGGGGTCTGTTCACCCAGCGCTGCGGCAACCGTCATTTGCGCCATAATCGTGGCGCCGCCGCGGCCAATCAGGCTGCGGTCAACCAACATGGTCTTGCGCCCTTCATTCGACGCGGCAATGGCCGCGCTCATGCCGGCCCCGCCCGCACCGATAGTCAGCACATCGGTTTCAAGGTGTTGAATATGTCCAGAACTCATGCAGCCCCCAAATAAGCTTTTTGTACCGCTGGGTCGGCCGACAACTGTGCCGCCGTTCCCGAAATAATCACATGACCATGCTGTAATACATAAGCACGGTCGGCAAGTTCAAGCGCAATGCGTGCATTTTGCTCAACCAGCAAAATAGTTTGCCCCGCCGCTTTCCAGCGGAACAAAACCTGGTAAACCATATCGACAAACCGGGGCGACAAACCCATTGAGGGTTCGTCGATACACACCAGCTTGCCGCGTCGCAACCAGGCCCGACCCAGTGCCAGCATCTGCTGTTCGCCGCCCGAAAGTGTACCCGCTGCCTGGCGCCGCCGTTCCGCCAGACGGGGAAATGACGTGAACACCTCGTGCAAGTCGCGCTCAATCGCTTCTTTTTCATGACGACGTGGATACGCGCCCATCAGCAGGTTTTCATACACCGACATTTCCGGGAACACCCGACGCCCCTCAGGCACGCTGGCCACCCCCAGGTCGATTACGTCGGGCGACAACAAACCCTGTATTTCCCGTCCCTCCAAAATAATACGACCTTTGGAAGGCGAAACCAGGCCAAGCACAGACTTAAGCGTAGTCGATTTTCCCGAGGCATTGCCACCCAATACCGACACCACCTCGCCTTTTTGCATGGTTAAGTTCACGTCGAACAAAGCCTGCACAGCGCCGTAATGAACGTCGATGTTTTCAAGTTGCAGAAAAGGCGTTTGTGAAGAAGTCATTGAAAGAGTCACGATTTAAAGAAGCAACAATCTGATCAGCCAAGATGCGCGGTAGAGGCGTTGTCCCGGCGCTGTCGGCCCAGGTAGGCCTCGACGACCTCGGGATGATCGAGCGCGTGGTCGGGGTCGCCCTGCGCCAGAATTTCACCCTGGTTCAAAACAATCACGCGGTCGGCCACTTTACGCACCAGCGACAGTTTGTGCTCGACCACCAAAATCCCCAAATTGGGCCGCATTTGCCGAAGTGCAATCAGCAGGTCGGTCAGTTCCCCCGTTTCCGTGGGGTTCATACCGGCCGCCGGCTCGTCGAGCAATAAAAAATCGGGTTGCGCCACCAGCACCCGCGCAATTTCCAGGCGCCGCCGGTTTGCATACGACAAGCTAAACGCCGGCTGGTGCCGTCGCGGCCACAGCCGCTCGCCAAACAACTTAAGGGTTTCCTCGGCCAGGGCTTCTTGCGCCTGCACCCGCGCACGCCAGCCCGCCGTACCAAACAACGTGGCGAACAGTTCATGCAAGGGGTTCACCAACAACCCCGAGCCGGTGCGCAACAACGGCGCCTGTGTCCCCACCATGACACTATCCCACACCGATAGCGCGGGAAACACGCGCGACGTTTGGAAGCTGCGGCCCACGCCCAGGCGCGCCACTCGTTCAGGCGGCAAATGGTCGATACGCCGTCCGTTCAGCGTAATAAAACCCGACGTCAGGCGCTCCACGCCACTCATCATCTGCAGCAAGGTTGACTTACCCGCGCCGTTCGGCCCCACCAACGCCAATGTTTCACCCGCCGCCAGGGTAAAGGTCACGTCGTTCACCGCCTTCACGCCACTAAAATGACGCGAAACGTGATCCACATGAAAGCCGGCTGCCGGGGCACCGTGCAGCGTTTTCGACTGCCTGCTCAAAAAACCCGCCATTACCGTGCCCCCAACAAGCCATGTGGCCGCCAACGCAGAGCCATCAACAAAATCACGCCATATACAATCATGCGCCACTCCGAGAACTCACGCAGCACTTCCGGAATAATCGTTAATACAAAACCGGCCAAGGCCGCGCCGGTTAAATTACCCAAGCCGCCCAAAACCGCCATCGTAAGCATCAGCAGCGAGGCCTGCACGTTGAAACTGTCGGGTGTAATGACATTCTGCACATAAGCGAACAACCCCCCGGCGGCACCGGCCATTGCACCTGATACGGCGAAACCCATCATCAAATAACGACGCACCGGCACACCAGCCGCATGGGCGGCCAAACGGTCTTCACGAATGCTGCGCCAGGTGCGACCCATTTCAGAGTTCAGCAAACGTTGCGCCAGGAACAGACACAGCGCCACCACCAACGCCACCAGCCAGAACTTATGGCCGATATCCGACAACCGCAAACCACCCAGCAGTTCGAACGTGGGTGCGGGAATATTCAAAAAGCCCATGGGGCCGCGTGTAACGGGCATCCAGGTCATGAACACCAGAAAGCCAATTTGGCCGATTGCCAATGTACCCAACGCCGCCGTGTGGCCGCTTAACTTATACAAGGGTAACGATGCCACCGCCCCCACAACAGCCCCCAACGCAATTGCCGCCGGCAGTGCCAGCTCAGTCGGCAAACCATAGGTATAGCTCATGACCGCCACTGTATAGGCCCCCACCCCGTAAAACGCGGCATGACCGATGGCCAGAATACCCAAGGAGCCTGAAACCAGGGTGACACTGCCGGCCAGCAAGGCAAATACCATGGCATACACGACTGCCTGCAGAATATAGCTGCTGCTAACAACAAAAGGCAGTAACGCCAGCACGGCACCGACAACCAGGAACCCCCAGGGTGGTAAATCGAACACCCGATGGGCACTACGTTGACTGGACGCCGACGCCAGCAAGCTGGTACTGGGCATCGCACCCGACGCCCCCCCGGCACCGCCCAGGGCATCAAGGCGGCGATCGCCCAACATGCCTTGCGGACGAAAAAGCAGAAACACCAACAACAGCGAAAATGCGGCGAGGTCGCGGAAACCCTCACCCAAATAGGCGCTGGAAAGTGTTTCCACTACGCCTAATGTGAGTCCGCCCAATACCGCACCGGGAATGCTGGTTAGCCCGCCCAGCAGGGCGGCGGCAAAACCTTTCAAGCCAAAGGGCAGGCCCATGGCCGGGAACACGCTTTTGAAATACAACGCCACCAGAATACCGCTAAGCGCGCCCAGTGCACCGGCCAGCCCGAAAGCCAACTGGCGCACGTTACTGGTTCGTACACCTAATTGCGCGGCCGCATCACGGTCTTGCGCCGTGGCGCGCAGCGTGCGCCCCATCCAGGATGCCTTTAAAAACCAGGTCAGCGCAGCCGCCGCCAGCAGGCCGAATACAAAAATCAAGATATCGGTCGTGGTGATGTAAGCACGCCCGAAGTAAAACGTATATTCAGGAAAAGGAACGGGAAACGACTGCCCTTCCGGCGACCAGATAATTTCCGCCAGTTGGTCGATCACAATGCTGATGGCCAGCGTTGACAACACCGGCGCAATAAACGGCCCATTGGCCAACGGTCGCAAGGCTAACCGTTCCAGCAACACCCCCAGCCCCGACACCAGAAGCACCGACACCACGGCCGCAACGGGCAATGGCCAGCCCAGCCAGACGACCCCGGTAAAAGCAAAAAACGCGCCCAGCATGAACAGCGCGCCCTGGGCGAAGTTAATTAAATTCGATACGCCGAACACCAGGCTGAAACCCAGGGCAATAAGCGCATAAACCTGGCCGATTGCCAGGCCGTTCAGTATCTGACTAAAAAATAATTCGATCATGGAATATGAGATGACAAAAGCAGGCCCCTACCCAGGGGCCTGCTTTCATACACGGTGCCCGGTTAATCAGAATAAAACGAACTTGCCGTCCTGAATCTGAATGAAAATGGGATCTTTCTTAACGTTGCCGAACTCATCATACTTGGTCACGCCGGTAACGCCTTCATATGCCGGGCCGTTTTCCAGTTCGTCGCGTACGTTTTCACCCGTCAGTTCCTTGCCGGATTTAATCACACGGCGTACCGCCTCCAGGCCCACACCGATGGCGTCATACGCCAGCGCGGCGAACTGATCGGGGTTACGGCCGTATTTGGCTTTATAAGCCTCCACAAATTCTTTCTGGTCCGGATCGCCGGCAAAAAAGATCGTGTGCAAAACCGTACCTTCAGCCGCTTCACCCGCCAGCTCAATAAACTTGGGCGAAGTTAAAGGAATGCCGCCGCCGACCGGGATATCGATACCCGCCTGACGCAACTGCTGAATGAAGATAGAGGCTTCCTGATACGGCAAGGCCAGAAACACGCCTTCCGGATTCAACGCCTTCACTTTACTGATAAACGGACGAAAGTCACGCGAGCCCGGTTGCACGGCTTCCAGCAACAACACCTCGCCACCCGCATCTTCAATGGCTTTGGCAGTGGCTTTGCCGGTAAACACACCCCAATCGTCTTGCGAATAAGGAATCACCACCTTGTTCGCACCGAGCTTCTCCTGAATGGTGTCGGCGTTATACAAAGCCAGGACGTCGTCGGTATTGTTCTGACGGAACTGGTACGGACTTTGTTTGCTGAAGTCGGGATGTGAAGAGGTGGGGCTGATTTGCGGAATTTTCGCTTCAGTGAAAATAGGCGCAGCAGCCAGAGAAGACGTGGTCGACCACGAACCGATTGCCAGCACAACATTCGGCTCATTCACAATTTTGCGCGCCACGGTGGCCGCTTCCTGCGGGGAGTTACGGTCATCTTCGACAATCAGGTTCACCGGATGGCCTTCAATGCCGCCCTGCGCTTTCACCTGATCAAGATACAGCTCAATGGCGTTTTTGAAACTCGCGCCATACTCAGCAAAAGGACCTGAAAGGTGGGAAAAGAAGCCTACGTTAATGGGTTCCGGATCGGCCGCACGGGCGGTGCCTGTGAGCAAGGCCGGAATCAGCGCTGCCAGCGCCAGAGATCGGGTGAAACGCATAATGAAGCCCTCAGTTAATTAATCTGATATACATCATAACGCCAATAAACCATTTCCTTTAATACATAAGGTTATAAGCAAATATAACCAAAAAGGGTCGTGACACATCACGACCCTTTTTATTTTCGCAGCATCGCGGCATATTCACCACGACGAACGCAACACGCAGTTTTTCAAAAAACTCAAAGTCGCTCGGCATGGAACGCCATGTGATCTTCCATAAAAGTGGAAATGAAATAATAGCCATGGTCGTAACCCTCGTGGCGGCGCAGGGTAAGCGGCTGACCCGCTTTTTCACACGCAGCCTCGAAGGCTTCCGGGTACAACTGTTCCGCCAGGAAATTATCGGCCAGCCCCTGGTCGACCAAAATCCCTTTGGGAAAAGGATTGGACGATTTTTCCATGAGCAAAGAAGCATCGTACTGCGCCCAGGCCGATTGATCGTCACCCAGATAACCGCCGAAAGCTTTGTGCCCCCAAGGGCATTTCGTGGGCGACGCAATGGGCGCAAACGCCGATACCGACTTGAACTTCGGGTGATACCGCTGCGCCAATACCAATGCCCCGTGGCCGCCCATGGAATGACCGAAAATACCAGCGCGATCGGCATCTCCGGGCAACTGAGTGGTGGCAATACTGAACAACTCATCGACCACATAGCTTTCCATGCGGTAATGCTTGCTCCAGGGTTCCTGGGTGGCGTTCAGGTAGAAGCCGGCCCCCGTGCCGAAATCCCAACCATCGTCTTCGCCGGCCACGCCGGCACCACGCGGGCTGGTATCGCAGGCCACCAGCATTATTCCGTGCTGAGCAGCCAGGCGCTGCGCACCACCTTTAATCATGAAGGTCTCTTCAGTGCAGGTCAGGCCGGCCAAATAAAACAACACCGGCACCTTGCCCGATTCGGCCTGCGGCGGAATGTAAACCGAGAAGCGCATCGGCAAGCCAATGGCACTGGACTCATGCTTATAAAACCGCTGCACGCCGCCGAAGCAGCGATGCTCGCTGACCTTTTCAAGTTCAACAGACATTCTTTACCTTTTTTTGCTTGCCGGGCCCGCAGGCCCGGCGTGAACAATCAACCTCGTCCTTAGTACACAACCACCGAACGAATCGATTCGCCTTTTTTCATCAGGTCGAAGCCGTCGTTGATCTGGTCGAGACTCAGTTTATGGGTGATGAGGTCGTCGATGTTGATCTTGCCGTCCATATACCAGTCGACAATTTTCGGCACGTCGGTACGGCCGCGTGCGCCACCGAACGCCGAACCTTTCCATTCACGGCCGGTGACCAGTTGGAACGGACGGGTGGAAATTTCGGCACCGGCTTCGGCCACACCAATAATGATCGACTGACCCCAACCGCGATGGCAGCATTCCAACGCCTGGCGCATCACTTTGGTGTTACCGATACATTCAAAGGAATAATCGGCGCCGCCGTCGGTCAGTTGAATAAGATGATCGACCACATTCTCGACGTCGTTCGGGTTCACGAAGTGAGTCATGCCGAACTGGCGTGCCATTTCTTCACGGGCCGGGTTGATGTCGACACCGATGATTTTGTCGGCACCCACCATTTTGGCGCCCTGAATCACGTTCAGGCCGATACCGCCCAAACCGAACACCACCACATTGGCGCCCGCTTCCACTTTGGCCGTAAACAGTACGGCACCCACACCGGTGGTCACGCCGCAACCGATGTAGCAAACCTTGTCGAAAGGCGCGTCATCGCGGATTTTCGCCAGCGCAATTTCAGGCGCAACAATATGATTGGCGAATGTCGATGTACCCATGTAGTGATGAATAGGCTTGCCGTCGATGCTGAAACGCGAGGTGCCGTCGGGCATCAGGCCCTTGCCCTGCGTGGCGCGAATCGCGGTACATAAATTGGTTTTGCGCGACAGGCACGATTTGCACTGACGGCACTCAGGTGTGTACAAGGGCACCACGTGGTCGCCTTTTTTCAGCGATTTAACGCCCGGGCCCACATCCACGACCACACCGGCACCTTCATGGCCCAGAATTGAAGGGAAGATGCCTTCAGGGTCGGCGCCCGACAACGTGTAATAGTCGGTATGGCAAATACCGGTTGCCTTGATTTCAACCAGTACTTCACCCTCTTTGGGGCCGTCCAGGTCAACCGTTTCAATTGTTAACGGCTCGCCGGCTTTCCAGGCCACGGCTGCTCTTGTTTTCATGCTCACTCCTAATAATAAAAACGAATAATTGGTTTTTAGAGCCTCAATAATAACAACGTGGCACACAAACCCGTAAGCGAAAAACGCCTTGGGGTTTGCTGCCACGCTTGCAAAAGGTCATGATACACAAAGTAGGGGGGTACCCTACAAGGGGTTACTCAACCAGCGAGATTTCCCCGTCCTGAATCCGAACCAGGAATGTGTTGGGATAGCTTTGGCCGCTTTCGCGCCCTTCCGGACCCGACTTGCGAAACGCTATCGGCCCGTTCAAGCCCGTTAACTCAACTTCCCAAAGCGCGTCGCGAATTTTGTCCGAATCGACCTCGCCCGCTTTTTCAATGGCAGCCGCAACCGTACGTACTGCGTCAAAGCCACGGAAACTTTCTGTCAAACCGGCTTTCTCCAGACCGCGCTTGTTCCACTCCTCAACGAAAAACTTCGCTTTTTCCGGATCGGCCGACGCTTCGGGGAACCACGGCGCAAACATCACATTGTGCATAGTGCCTTCGGCTGCACCGCCAGCGTGCGCAATGAGCTGATCCGGGCTTTGCGAACCGCCCAAGGTGATGATGTTCTCTTTCTTCAGGCCCAAGCCTTCAGCCTGCTTAAGCACCAGAGTCAGTTGCTCCACCGCCGTCACAATAAACAGGGAATCGGCGTCGGAACCGCGAATCTCGGACAGCTGCGACGACATATCCTGGGCGTTGTGGTCCATGGTCAGCACCTTGCCAACCTCCAGGCCCTTCTCTTTCAAAATGCGCTTGACAGAATCAGCCGATCCCAGGCCCCAGTCGTTATTAACCACCAGGATGTCAGCCTTCTTTATCCCCAACGGTTCAATATGTCGCGAAAAGCTGGTGGCCTCCATATCATTGGTGGGACTGATACGAAATACATAGGGGTTGCCAGACGTTGTGATTTTATCGGCACCGGCCGTTTCCACCACCATCGGGATCTTGTACTCCATGAGCTTGGGCAAGGTCGCCAGCGTGAAAGTCGACCCCCACGACCCGATCATCACGGGCACCTTGTCACGCACAATCAATTTCTCGGCCGCGTTGGCCGATTCCGTTGGATTACTCTTGTTGTCGGCAACGACCAGCTCCAGCTTCTTATCCAGCACGCCGCCATTATTGTTAATGTAGTCAACCGCAATCTGCGCACCATTAAGTACGAAATTGCCGGATGCCGCCACAGAACCGGTCAGCGGTTGAATAATGCCAATTTTGATTGTCTCTTGCGCATACGCAAAAGACGCCACACCCAGGCCTAAACAGCTAGCCAAAAGCGTATTCCGAATGAACTTCTTATACATCTATTTCTCCTGTCTGAGCGGCGCAGGGCGCGGCATAAGCCGGCCCGGTTCCGCGTTATAAGCCCTAATACTTAAGATGCTGCTGTCATTCCTACACACTGTTGCTACTTACACTGTTGCTACACACACACTGCTGCTGTCACACTTTCACATACACATCACTGCCAACAACCTTCACCGGATACACCTGAATCGGCTCGGATGCCGGTCTGCACATTGCCTGACCCGTTCGAATATCGAAACGCGCCTGGTGCAATGGACATTCAATTTCGCACCCTTCCAGATAACCTTCGGCAAGGTGCGCAAACTCATGACTGCAAATACCGTGAGTTGCGAAGAACGACCCATCTACCCTGTAAAGGGCAACCGCCGTTTCACCAACCTGAACACCAAGGGCCTCCTCATCTTCCAGGTCGCCGGTCTGCGCCACGCATACCCACTCGGACTCCAGCTTCTCGATATCGGTACTCATACAACTCCTTACAAGGGATAAACAATGGAATTGGGTACGAGGTCGCCGTCGAAGACACAGACGCGTTCTTTGATCTTGAGCGCCTGGCCGTCTCCCTGCCTGACCAGTACATCCAGATAGCGCCCCGTGTTGAACACTTCGGAAAACGTATCGTCACGCGACCTCACCACCAGATAGTTGGCTTCGGCATGAATCGTGTTGTCTTGAACACGATGAATACGGGGCGGGCTGACAATATGCCGCTGGTAATAGGGCACATGCATAATGGTGTCGTTCATGCCATGCACACGATCTTTCAACATCGCCTGGCCCTCAAGCTGAAGCGTCGACATTGGTTTCTTTGCGTCAAAGTTTTCGCGCGAGACAATGCGATACAGGCAATCATCCGTAAAGAAGTCACGCCACTTTTCGAACTTGGTGTTGTCAACACAAAAGACATAGTCGCTATATAAATTCTGTACTTCCAGTTGCAGCTTTACGTCATCCATCCTCAGATCTCCATCACTTTTCGGTAGTAGTGATACATGCCCCGTATCAGGGTTTCGGAAACATGCGTATCCGTGTCCTCAACATCGCGCCCGCCCAACTGCACCAGGTGCAACCCGTCTTTATCGGTATGCATGTTGTCTTGCACCATGCCCATCACTTCACTGTCGTCACCCGAGACAAATCCGGCCGGGCCAAACAAATTGGCCTGATACAAACGGCGCTGCGTCATGTCGGCCGTATCCTCTTCGAAACCGATATGCGTCCAGATGTAGTCGAAGTCACGTGGCCCGCGCGGGATCACCTGGCGCATCGCAACCGAGTTAATCTGCTGCTGAATAATCAAGCTGGGGAAAAGGCTTTGAATCACGGCGCTCGGGCCGTTCCACCATGTCTCGTCTTCCACATCAAGAAAGCGACCGTCATTCAATTTCAAGTCTTCACGGAAACTGGCCACGCCCGCCGTTGCCTCGCCTTTGCCGCCCTGGTTGCGTACCGTCACCATGGCTGAATGACGGCGCTGTTCGTCCATGACGTTTTCACATTCGTTATCGGCGCGCCACAAGCCAAAGTTCACAAACCAGGTGTGCAGCAACCCAGGGTGATAACAATCTTTCAGGTTTTCATGAATCAACTTCCAGTTACCCGGTACGCGCTGACGGTTGTAGCCAAGCACGGTCAGTTTGCGTCCGTTGAATACCCGGTCGAAGTACTTCAGCATCGTCGGGCCAAGAAAGGTTTCGAAATCTTCCACTTCCGGATCGAAGCTGGCGAACACAACACCATTTCGCTCGGTAACCCCCAGCTTGCGCAGGCCATGTTCGTCGCGCTTGAAGTCAGCGGGCATCCCGCCTTTGCCTTTGATACCCCGCATATAGGGCACGCCCAACAAATTGCCCTTCAAGTCGTAATTCCACTGGTGATAAGGACAGACGAACTCTTTGCGATTACCCGTGGCCTCGCGGCAAAACTGAACGCCGCGATGCGCACACCGGTTTTCAATCACGTTCACAGTGCCGTTTTCATCACGCACCATCAGCACGTTGCGCTCGCCAATCCAGGTACGCTTGAAATCGCCCGCATTCGGGATCTCACACGACAACCCCAAGTAACTCCAATGGGGTCCGTAAAACAACCGCTCCAGCTCACGCTGATAAATTTCCTCATCGGTATATAACCAAAACGGCACGCGAGAAGTGCCTTCTGTTTTCCAGACCTTCGGCTCGGACACCGGCGGCAATGGACGTGGATCGTTCATGTCTGCTCTCCTGTGGGTTGTTTTAGCGATGTTGCCAACCCTGCTTCAAAAATCGCCTGCGCAGCGCCATGACCCCTACTTAACGTTGATACCATTTCCACTACCTCGTATTATTGAGTGGTAGATGTTGCAGCGCAGATAGCAAAGCAGGTGTAGCGCGCTTATGTGCCCAATGTATTAGCCACCTATCTGGGTGTCCATGTCGTATTGGTTATGTCGTGTATATGAAAAAATGAATATTACGGACCTGAACATCAAACTTTTGCTCACTTTTGAAGCAATGATTGTGCACCGCAACGTGACAGCCGCTGCAGAATCCATCGGGTTGACGCAACCCGCACTCAGCGTGTGTCTGAAGAAATTGCGCAAGATGTTCAACGACCCTTTGTTCGTGCGTACGTCCCATGGAATGGAGCCCACCGCGTTTGCGCAAGGCCTCAAGGAACCCATTCTTGAAGCACTGGGTTTGCTGCGCCAATCGCTCACTCACGACCACCCTTTCGACCCCAGCACATCAACCCGCACTTTCAACATCATCATGACCGATATTGGTGCGCGGGTTTTTTTGCCTGCCATGCTCATGGAGTTGAGTCGGGTGGCCCCTCACGTCAACCTGAACACCTCGCAGATGCCGGTAAGGGATATTCGCGAGGCACTTGAAACCGGAGAAACGGATCTGGCGCTGGGCTTTATTCAAGGTCTTTTCGCCGATAGCTACCAACAACAGCTTTTCCGCCGGTCTTACGTTTGTATTGTTCGGCGCGACCACCCGAAAATCAAAGACACCATCACGCTCGAGAACTACCTGAACATGCCGCACGCCGTGGTGTCGGCACCCGGCTCGGGGCACGATATTATTGAAAGCATCCTGGTCAAGAAGGGCTACCACAGAAGGGTTGCGCTACGCCTGTCGCATTTCCTGGCTATTCCGCTTATCGTGGCCAGCACGGATTTAATCGTGACCATTCCCACCATGCTGGCCGAATCCTACTCGGTCGTGAACAACATCAAAGTTATCGAGCCGCCTATTGAATTTCCGGAATACACTGTTTCACAGTATTGGCATGCCCGGGTGCACAATGATCCCGGCCATCGCTGGCTGCGCGAACTGGTTTATCGCATGTTTCACGACAACGACCTCAGCCTGGAACACACACGATCCGAATTCGGCCTGTAGGCCTTTTAGCAACCCGGCATCATTCTTATGGCACGCCTGGCACGACTTTACGCTCCCAACACACCGCAACTGGTACAGGCCTATTTTGTCGAGGCCCTGGCCGGCCCTAACGAAGCCACGCCGGTCGAGCCCCTGGATATGTTGTCGGGCTGGTTGCAACATTGCGCGCAGGAACATCATGTTGCGATACATGGCTGGGCATTGCTGACCGATCGCCTTGTTTTCCTGGCAACGCCCGCACAGCGCCCCGGCATTGCCCGGCTGATGCAGGCCATCGGGCGGCGCTACGCTACCCGGTTGAAAACAGGTCGCGTATTCGAAGGTCGTTATCGCAGTGCCCTGGTCGAACCGGGGAAGTGGGTTTTGCCGGTGCTGGTATGGCTCGACACCCAACCAGTCCAGCACGGTCATGTCGACCATGCCGAAAACTGGCCATGGTCATCGGCGGCGTATCACACCGGTTTGAATCTGAAGCCCAACACCTGGGCAACCGACCATGCCGACTACTGGGAATTGGGCAACACCCCTTTCGAGCGCCAGGCCACCTTCAGAGACCTGTTGAACGAGAGCTTAAGCGCCAACAGGCGCCAGCAGATTGAAAAGGCCCTGTTTGGCCAGTGGGCGCTTGGCGATGAAGCATTCCTGCACAACCTGGCGCCCATTGTCAGTCGCCGCATCACACCCGCAAAGCGCGGGCGCCCGCGCAAGAAAGCCAACCTCGCATCGTAAATAACAGCGCGGCCATAACAGCGCAGCCGCCGGTTGCCTCTACATTGCCTCCCTTTGTCTTGCACACGGTACTTGTTACCGGAAATAACCGTATTTTCAAGACGTTTTCTGGAAATACATTAATACTTTCATTAGGTTAAAGTACGTCCCCATTTTTTTAACATTTACTGGTGATTCTTATTAATTAGGGACGCACCCTAATTAAAAACACTTGCCAAGTTCATGATATCGCGTTAATTTCTAGGCCTTCACCGCGAACCCAATGCGGAAAAACAGGAGTTTTTCTATGTCTAACCAGCCTGCAAAGCCTGTCGCTCAGGAAGTGGCAATCGATGCTTCCCGCATCGGCCTGCCCCGTGCGCAAGGCCTGTATAACCCCATTAACGAACACGACGCCTGTGGTGTGGGTTTTGTTGCCCACATTAAAGGCAAGGCCACGCATGCCATTATTCAGCAGGGCCTGAAAATTCTGGAAAACCTCGACCACCGCGGCGCCGTTGGGGCCGACGAGCTCATGGGCGACGGTGCGGGTATTCTTATTCAAATCCCCGACGCCCTGTACCGCGAAGAACTGGCCACCCAAGGCATTGATCTGCCCCCACCCGGCGAATACGGTGTGGCCATGGTGTTCCTGCCCAAGGAAACCGCTTCGCGCCTGGCCTGTGAACGTGAACTAGAACGCGCGGTGCGCGACGAAGGCCAGGTCGTTTTGGGCTGGCGCGACGTCCCCATCGATTCCGAAATGCCCATGTCGCCTACGGTAAAAGCCGTCGAGCCCGTCATTCGCCAGCTTTTCATTGGCCGTGGCACCGACATCATGGTGCCCGACGCACTGGAACGCAAACTGTACGTTATTCGTAAAGCCGCCAGCCACGCCATCAATCGCATGAAGCTGGCGCACGGCCAGGAATACTTCGTCCCGTCCATCTCGGTGCGTACGGTGGTGTACAAAGGTTTGTTGCTGGCCAACCAGGTTGGCCTGTATTACCGCGACCTGGCCGACACGCGTGCCGTTTCCGCCCTGTCGCTGGTACACCAGCGCTTTTCCACCAATACCTTCCCCGCCTGGCCGCTGGCTCACCCTTACCGCATGATCGCCCACAACGGTGAAATCAATACGGTGAAAGGCAACTTCAACTGGCTGCGTGCCCGCGAAGGGGTCATGCAATCGGCCGTACTGGGCGACGACCTGAAAAAGCTCTACCCCATTGTGTACGAAGGCCAGTCCGACACGGCCACCTTCGACAACTGTCTGGAATTGCTGGTCATGTCGGGCTATTCGCTGGCCCACGCCATGATGATGATGATTCCCGAGGCCTGGGAACAGCATACCGACATGGACGAAAGCCGCCGCGCCTTCTACGAATACCATGCCGCCATGATGGAACCCTGGGACGGCCCCGCTGCCGTGGCCTTTACCGACGGGCGCCAAATCGGCGCGCTGCTCGATCGTAACGGCCTGCGCCCCGCCCGCTACCTTATTACCGACGACGACCTGGTCGTCATGGCGTCGGAAGCCGGGACGCTGTCTATTCCCGAACACCGCATTGTTAAGAAATGGCGTTTACAGCCCGGCAAAATGTTCCTGATCGATCTGGAACAAGGCCGCATTATCGACGACGACGAAATCAAATCGCGCCTGTCGAACTCGCGCCCCTATCGCCAGTGGATCGAACGTCTGCGTATCAAACTCGATACCTTACCCACACCCAAATACGACGAACAGCCGCAATCCAACGTGTCGCTGCTCGACCGCCAACAAGCGTTCGGCTGGTCGCAGGAGGACGTCAAGTTCGTGCTCGAACCCATGGCCGCCAAAGGCGAGGAAAGCACCGGCTCCATGGGTAACGACACCCCGCTGGCCGTGTTGTCGAACCGGCCCAAGCCGCTTTACAACTACTTCCGTCAGCGTTTTGCGCAGGTTACCAACCCGCCTATCGACCCCATTCGTGAACAGTTGGTCATGTCGTTGGTGTCATTTATTGGGCCCAAACCCAATCTGCTCGACATCAACAACGTGAACCCGCCGCTGCGCCTGGAAATTCATCAGCCCGTGCTTGATTTCGCCGCTATGGCGCAAATCCGCAATATTGAAACCATCACCTCGGGCAAATTCCGCAGCTACGAGCTTGATATCACCTACCCGATCGAGTGGGGCTCCGAAGGCATCGAAGCCTACCTCGCCTCGCTGTGCGCCAACGCGGCCGACGCCGTACGCAGCGGTTACAACATTCTGGTTGTCACCGACCGCAAGGTCGACGCCGAACGCGTCGCCATCCCCGCCCTGCTGGCTACCTCGGCCGTGCATCAGCACCTCATTCGCGAAGGCTTGCGCACCAATACCGGCCTGGTCGTGGAAAGCGGCTCGGTACGCGAAGTGCACCATGTCGCCTGTTTGGCAGGTTACGGCGCCGAAGCCGTTCACCCCTACCTGGCGCTGGAAACCCTGGCCACCCTGGACGACGGCGACACCGCCATCAAGAACTACATCAAAGCCGTGGGCAAAGGCCTGAACAAGGTCATGTCCAAAATGGGTATCTCCACCTACATGTCGTACTGTGGCGCGCAAATCTTTGAAGCCATCGGTCTTAGCACGGCATTGGTCAACAAATACTTCCTGGGTACGCCCAGCAACGTTGAAGGCATCGGCATTTTTGAAGTGGCCGAAGAAGCGCTGCGCATTCACAAGGCCGCCTTCAGCGACGACCCTGTCCTGGCGCACGACCTGGAAGCCGGCGGCGAGTATGCCTTCCGCATTCGCGGCGAAGAGCATATGTGGAACCCCGAGTCCATTGCCAAGCTGCAACACTCCACCCGCGCCAACAACTACAACACCTACAAAGAGTACGCTCAGCTCATCAACGACCAGTCGCGTCGTCACATGACCCTGCGCGGCCTGTTTGAATTCAAGGTCGACCCCGCCAAGGCCATTCCGCTCTCGGAAGTGGAACCGGCCAAGGAAATCGTTAAGCGCTTTGCCACCGGCGCCATGTCGCTGGGTTCCATTTCCACTGAAGCACACTCGGTACTGGCCATTGCCATGAACCGGATTGGCGGTAAATCGAACACCGGTGAAGGCGGTGAAGACCAACGCCGTTATCGCACCGAAATGGACTCCGGCAAAAGCCCTATCAAGAAAGGCGACACGCTCGGTTCCTTCCTGGGCAAAGACCTCATCGAAGCCGACATCCCCCTGCAGGCAGGCGACTCTTTACGTTCGCGCATCAAGCAGGTGGCCTCGGGTCGTTTTGGTGTATCGGCCGAATACCTCACCAGCGCCGATCAAATTCAAATCAAAATGGCGCAAGGTGCCAAGCCCGGCGAGGGCGGCCAGTTGCCCGGCCACAAGGTGTCGGAATACATTGCCAAGCTGCGCTTCTCGGTACCCGGCGTCGGCCTTATTTCGCCTCCGCCGCACCACGACATCTATTCTATTGAAGACTTGGCCCAGCTCATTCACGACCTGAAAAACGTGAACCCGAAAGCCGCCATTTCCGTAAAACTGGTGGCTGAAGTGGGCGTGGGCACCATTGCCACCGGCGTCGCCAAAGCCAAGGCCGATCACGTGGTGATTGCCGGCCACGACGGCGGCACGGGCGCGTCACCCTTGTCTTCCATCAAGCACGCCGGTTCCCCGTGGGAGCTCGGCCTGGCCGAAACCCAGCAAACGCTGGTACTGAACGCCCTGCGCAGCCGTATCCGTGTACAGGCCGACGGCCAGATGAAAACCGGTCGCGACGTCGTCATCGGCGCCCTGCTGGGTGCCGATGAATTCGGTTTCGCCACCGCGCCGCTGGTGGTGGAAGGCTGCATCATGATGCGCAAATGCCATCTGAACACCTGCCCCGTTGGCGTGGCCACGCAAGATCCTGTCCTGCGCAAGAAGTTTTCCGGCAAACCCGAATACGTGGTGAACTATTTCTTCTTCGTCGCCGAGGAAGTGCGCGAAATCATGGCGCAACTGGGCATTCGCACGTTCGATGAACTCATCGGCCGCGCCGACCTGCTCAACACCGCCCCCGCTATTGATCACTGGAAAGCCAAGGGGCTGGACTTCTCACGCGTATTCGAAACCATCCCCAGCAACGAGCCGCTGTATCAAACTGAAGATCAAGACCACGGTTTGGATAAGGCGCTGGATCACTTGCTCATCGAGCGCAGCAAGCCGGCCATCGAAAAAGGCGAAAAAGTGTCGTTCATCACTCCCGTGCGCAACCGCAACCGCACCGTGGGCACCATGCTCTCGGGCGTGGTGGCTGCCAAGTACGGTCACGACGGCCTGCCCGACGACACCATTCACATTCAGTGCAATGGCACGGCCGGGCAAAGCTTCGGCGCCTTCCTGGCACACGGCATCACGCTCGACCTGGTGGGTGAAGGCAACGATTACGTCGGCAAAGGTTTGTCGGGCGGTCGCATTATCGTGCGCTCGCCGAACGATTTCCGCGGCCCCGGCCCCGAGCACATTATTGCGGGTAACACCGTGTTGTATGGTGCGCTGGGTGGTGAAGCCTATTTCAACGGCGTGGCCGGCGAGCGTTTCGCCGTGCGTAATTCCGGCGCCGCGACCGTTGTGGAAGGCACCGGCGACCACGGTTGTGAATACATGACCGGCGGCACGGTTGTGGTGCTGGGTGAAACCGGCCGCAACTTCGGTGCCGGCATGTCGGGCGGCGTAGCGTACGTTTACGACCCCGACGGCGTCTTCGAAAAACGCTGCAACCCGGCCATGGTCGATCTGGAAACTGTATTGCCGCATGCCGAGCAATCAGAAACGGTAAACATGGAAAGCTGGCACAGCGCCACCCGCGAGGGCGAGCGTGAAACCGACGAAACCATTTTGCGTCGTTTAATTGAAAACCACTACCGCTACACCGGCAGCCTGCTGTCGCGCGATATCATCAGCGATTGGTCGCGCGCCCGCAAGGCCTTCGTGAAGGTTATGCCGAAAGAGTATCGCCGCGCCCTGAAAGAATTGTGGGAAGCCGCGAACGCCGATCAAATTGCTGCCTAAGGAATAGAACAATGGGCAAAATTACTGGATTTCTTGAATTCGAGCGCCTTTCCGAGGCGCAGCAAGCACCGAAAGAACGCGTAAAGCACTGGAAAGAGTTTGTAATTACGCTTTCCGACGAAGACGCCAAAGTACAAGGGGCGCGCTGCATGGACTGCGGTATTCCCTTCTGTAGCAGCGGCTGCCCGGTGAATAACATTATTCCCGACTTCAACGACCTGGTGTACCAGCAAGACTGGGCCCGCGCGCTGGAAGTGCTGCATTCCACCAACAACTTTCCCGAGTTCACCGGCCGCATCTGCCCCGCTCCCTGCGAGGCCGCCTGCACCCTGAACATTAATGACGACGCCGTGGGCATCAAGTCGATTGAGCACGCCATTATCGACAAAGGCTGGCAAGAAGGCTGGGTGGCGCCTGAGCCCCCCAACCGCAAAACCGGCAAGAAAGTGGCTGTAGTAGGTTCCGGCCCCGCCGGACTGGCCTGTGCCCAGCAGCTGGCGCGCGCCGGCCATTCCGTGACGGTGTTCGAAAAGAACAACCGCATCGGCGGCCTGCTGCGTTACGGCATCCCCGACTTCAAACTGGAAAAGTCGCACATCGACCGCCGTCTGGCACAAATGGAAGCGGAAGGCGTGGAGTTTCAGTCATCCACCTATGTAGGCAATGAAGCCGACGCAGGCGAAGGCTTAACCGTCCGCACCCCGGAATCGCTTAAAGAAGAGTTCGACGCCGTGGTCCTTACCGGTGGTGCGGAAAGCCCGCGCGACCTGCCCATTACCGGGCGCGACCTGAACGGTATCCACTTCGCCATGGAGTTCCTGACCCAACAAAATAAAGTCAACGCGGGCGACCGCGTGGCCAAGCAAATTTCGGCCAAAGGCAAGCACGTTATTGTGATCGGCGGCGGCGACACCGGCTCCGACTGCGTAGGTACCAGCCACCGCCACGGCGCAGCCTCGGTAACCCAGTTCGAACTCATGCCCCGCCCGCCCGAGTCGGAAGACAAAGACCTTACCTGGCCCTACTGGCCGCTAAAACTGCGTACCTCTTCTTCCCAGGAAGAAGGCGGCGAACGCGACTGGGCCGTTTCCACCAAAGCCTTTGAAGGCAAAGGCGGCAAAGTGGAAAAACTCACTGCCGTGCGCGTGGAATGGTTTAAAGACAAAGCCACCGGCCAAATGAAAATGCGCGAAGTGGAAGGTTCGGAGTTCGAACTAAAAGCCGATCTGGTTCTGTTGGCCATGGGGTTTGTTTCTCCCATGAAAAACGTGCTGGACTCTTTCGGTATCGAGCTGGACAACCGTGGTAACGCCAAAGCCAACACTGAAGACTACCGCACCAGCGACAGCAAGGTGTTCGCCGCCGGCGACATGCGCCGTGGCCAGTCTTTGGTGGTGTGGGCCATTCGCGAAGGCCGTCAGGCCGCACGTGCGGTCGATGAGTTCCTGATGGGGGCTTCCACGCTGCCGCGTTAATTTTGATGTCCCTGCCTTGTGGTCTGCTTATCAGGCCAATCACCGGCCGCCTCTGGAAACAGGGGTGGCCGATGTTGTATGGTTGTGGGCTACAATGCAACGCTAAATTTCCAACCCTAAGCCTATGACGCCAGAAGCCACGCAACAGAACGAGCTACTGCGGTTTTCGAATGCCGCGCTGGGCTATGGTGACTTCACCGTGCTCAAAGACATCGACATGCATATTTGTCGAGGTCAGGTCGTGGCCATGATGGGCGGATCGGGCTCGGGCAAAACCACGCTGTTGCGCGCGGCCACGGGGCAAATCTTTGCCCAGAAAGGCACCATCCACGCATTCGGGCAGAACATCGCCGACACCTCGCACAGCCAATTGCAGTCCCTGCGCCAGCGCATGGGTGTGCTGTTCCAGCAAGGCGCCTTGTTCACCGACCTGAACGTGTTTGAAAATGTGGCCTTCCCTCTGCGTGAACATACCGCGTTGTCGGAAGAAGAAATCACCGCCAAGGTGTTGGAAAAACTGAACGACGTAGGGCTGCGGGCGGCCGCACACTTGGGCATTAGCGAAATTTCCGGCGGTATGGCGCGGCGCGTGGCGCTGGCGCGTGCCATTGTGCTGGAACCCGAACTGATTCTGTACGACGAACCCTTTGCCGGGCTCGACCCCATTTCCCTGGGAATCACCGCGCGGCTTATTCGCGATCTCACCAACCGCCTGAATTGTGCGTCGATTCTGATCACCCACGACGTAGCCGACTCGTTCGCCATTGCAGACCACATCTATATTGTGGGCCAGGGCAAACTGCTGGCGCACGGCACGCCGCAGGAAATGCGCGAATCCACCGACCCGTACATTGAACAATTCCTTACCGGCGAACCCGACGGCCCCATTGCCTTCAATTATCCGGAAACGCCTGCGTTCAAAAACTGGCTGAATAAGAAGGGGCGTTCATGAGCATCGTGAATTTCATCAGCGCCATTGGCCGCCACATCCGCGAATCAATTGTGTCGCTGGGCGCCTTCACCCGTTTATTCATCGCCATTCTGGCGCGCAGCGGCTCCGCGCTGAAACGCCCTGGGCTGGTGGCTCAGCAAATCCATTTCATCGGTAACTACTCGCTCATTATTATTGCCGTATCGGGCTTGTTTGTTGGCTTTGTGCTGGGCCTGCAAGGCTATTACACACTCAACCGTTATGGCTCGGAAGAAGCCCTGGGCCTGCTGGTGGCGCTGTCTTTAGTGCGCGAGCTGGGCCCCGTGGTGACCGCGCTACTGTTCGCCGGGCGGGCCGGTACCTCGTTAACCGCTGAAATCGGCCTGATGAAAGCCGGTGAACAACTGGCTGCCATGGAAGTCATGGCGGTTGACCCGATTCGTCGTGTGCTGGTCCCGCGTTTCTGGGGCGGCTTTATTGCCATGCCCATTCTGGCAGCCGTCTTTTCCATGGTCGGCATCATCGGCGGCTGGGTAGTGGGCGTACTTATGATCGGCATCGACGCAGGCGTTTTCTGGTCGCAAATGCAAAACGGCGTGGATATTTTCAAAGACGTGGCCAACGGCGTAGTGAAAAGCGTTATTTTCGGCGCCGCGGTAACCTTGATTGCGCTCTACGAAGGTTGGAACGCCAAAGCCACACCCGAAGGCGTGGCTCATGCCACCACCCGTACGGTGGTCAGCGGCGCGCTGGTGGTACTGGGGCTCGACTTCCTGCTCACCGCCTTGATGTTCAGCAATTAAATTCACCCCAACCCCACGCCAAACCATTGTTTTAATGACGGAACGAACACATTAACGGAACAAACCATCATGACACGTGTTAAAACCGATTTCTGGGTAGGCCTTTTCGTGCTGCTGGGCATTCTTGCCCTGGTGTTCCTGGCATTGCGGGCCGGCAACCTCAGCTCGTTTTCATTTGCGTCCAACTACCAGGTGCAGGGTTATTTCGACAACCTGGGCGGCCTTAAAGTACGGGCGCCCGTGAAGAGCAGCGGCGTCGTGGTCGGCCGGGTGGCATCCATTTCATTCGACAACCAGCGCTATCAGGCACTGGTTACCATGGACGTCGAATCGCAATACGAATTTCCGTCCGACTCCTCCGCTTCAATTCTTACTTCGGGCCTGCTGGGCGAACAATATATTGGCCTGACACCCGGCGGAGATGACAAAATGCTGGAAAACGGCGGTACCATTCAGTTTACGCAAAGTGCAGTGGTGCTTGAAGAACTCATCAGCAAGTTCCTGTACAGTTCAGCAAGCGACCAAGGCACACCCCAACCGTTGCAAGATCCACAATAAAATACGCAAAACAGAGAAGCGCAAAATGAAAATATCAATGCCCACGCCGCTCCGCTCACGCCTTGCCAGGGTACTGCCCGTGCTGGCCCTAACCGTTGCTGTTGCCGGTTGCGTACACGTACCCAACCCCAGCCCGAACGACCCCTGGGAAAGCTATAACCGCAGCATGTTTGCATTCAATGATACGGTCGACAAGGCCTTCCTGAAGCCCATTGCACAAGGCTATGAGGCAGTGGTGCCGCAGCCGGCCCGCAGTTGTGTCAGCAACGTCTTCAACAATTTCAAAGACGTTTGGTCATCCTTCAACAGTTTCCTGCAAGGCCGCCCATTCGACGGCATTAACTCGTTCGGCCGGGTACTCATGAATTCCACGCTGGGGATCGGCGGCTGTATCGACGTAGCCTCCATGAAAGGCGTACCCCGCGTTGTAAATGATTTCGGCATCACCCTGGGCGTATGGGGCTTCGGGCCCGGGCCTTACGTGGTACTGCCGTTCCTGGGGGCCAGCAACCTGCGCGATGGTACCAGCACCGTTGCCTGGTTCGCCTACGATTACTCACCACCTTACGCGCCCATCTTCGCCATCGATAACATTCCGGTACGCAACAGTATTATTGCCCTGGCCGTTGTCGACTTACGCGCCAGCCTGCTGAGCGCCGACGAAATGGTCGACCGTATCGCACTTGACCGCTACGCCTTTATTCGCGACGCTTACATCCAACGCCGCGCGGCACTGGTACAGGGCCAGCATGTTGACCCGAACACCACGCCCGAAGGCTTGCCCAAATACGAAGATAACGACACGCTACCCGATTACTCAGACGACGATATGAACGGTGAAGACGCAGCAGGGGAAAGCAATGCAGGTCCCTCGGGCTCTTCCCCACAAGCAGCCGGCCAATAAGCGCCGGCCTCAAGGAGTTTTATTTACATGCCTAAACCGACACGCGCATTCAAGAGCAAGTTTTCCAGCCTGGCTTTAGCAGGCGTCATGGGTGTATCCGGCCTGGCCGGCGTAGCAGGTTTGGCAGGGGCAGTTGGTATTGCTGCACTGGCGGCCCTGCCGGCCACTGCCACAGCGCAAGCGCAACAAGTCAACGCCAAAGCACCGCCCAACGACTTCATTAAAACCGTGGCCGACAACGCCCTGGCCGCCCTGCGTGCCGACGACAAGGCCAAGGCAGGCGATTTAGAGCGTATCAACGCGCTGGTTGATGAATACATTCTGCCGTATGTTGACCTGGAAAAAACCACACGCCTGTCGGCCGGACGCTATTGGCGCCAGGCCACGCCACAACAGCAACAGGAACTGGTCGATGCTTTCAAGGGCACACTCATTCGCACCTATAGCGGTGCGCTGGAACAAGCCGACGACGTGTCGGAAATCAAGCCGCTGCCATTTCGTGGCGACCCGGAAGCGGAAGACGTGGTGGTGCGCACCCAGCTTACCCAGCGCAACGGCCCCCCCGTTAATGTGGATTACCGTATGGAAAACAGTCCGAACGGCTGGAAAATTTATGACCTGAATGTAGAAGGGATCTGGCTGATTCAGAACTACCGCAACCAGTTCGCCCAGCAAATCAACCAGAACGGTATCGACGGCTTAATTACGGCGCTGAACCAGCACAATGCGCGTTAAACGGCGCCCAGCACGTACACGCTACCCTGAACAGCAATAAATACTAATAAAAACTACAATAGAGGTTTTGCGAGGCCCCTTAATGCCTCGCGTTGATCTTTTTATCTATGTCCGCACTCAGTCTGAATCACGTATCAAAAGTCTATCCGCCGCGCTCGGCAGGGTGGCGCGGGCTCTTGCGCCCCGGCATGAAGCAGCGCCCGGGTTTTCAAGCCCTGAACGACGTTAGCCTTACCGTTGAACACGGCGAGTTTTTCGGCTTGCTTGGGCCCAACGGTGCCGGCAAAACCACCATGATCTCCATTCTGGCCGGTTTGGCACACGCCACCTCGGGCAGCGCCAGCGTATGCGGTCACGACGTGGTTACCGACTACAAAGAAGCCCGCCGTTCGCTGGGCGTCGTACCTCAGGAACTGGTGTACGACCCGTTCTTTACTGTGCGCGAAACCCTGCGCCTGCAATCGGGTTACTTCGGCCTGCACAACAACGACGACTGGATCGACGAAATCCTTTACAACCTGGGGCTCGACGACAAAGCCAACGCCAATATGCGCGCCCTTTCAGGCGGCATGAAACGCCGCGTACTGGTGGCCCAGGCGTTGGTGCACCGTCCACCGGTCATTATTCTGGACGAACCCACCGCCGGGGTCGATGTCGACCTGCGCCGTACCTTGTGGGAATTCATCTCGCGCCTGAATAAAGAAGGCCACACCATTTTGCTGACCACGCATTACCTGGAAGAAGCCGAAGCCTTGTGTGGCCGCATCGCCATGCTGAAAAGCGGCCGTATCGTGGCGCTGGACACCACGGAAGCGTTGCTGGCCCGCGTGGGCGGGGCCGACCTGGAAGACGCGTTCGTGCGCATTATGCACAATGAAGATGCACTAAAGGCCTCCGCATGAGCAAGTCGTTAATTCAACCCCGCACCGATCTGGGTTCCGGCTTTCCCACCCTGCTGCGCAAGGAAATCATGCGCTTCTGGAAAGTAGGTTTTCAAACCGTGGCCGCCCCCGTGCTCACGGCGCTGCTGTATTTGCTTATTTTCGCGCATGTGCTGGAAGACCGCGTCCAAATTTACGGCACCATTCCGTATACCGCGTTCCTGATTCCCGGCCTCATGATGATGAGCATGTTGCAAAACGCCTTTGCCAACCCCTCTTCATCGCTTATTCAAAGCCGCATTACCGGGAACCTGGTATTTGTGCTGCTGCCGCCCATTTCGCACCGCGAGTTCTTCGCCGCCTACTTAATTGCCGCCATTCTGCGCGGCCTGGCCGTGGGGCTGTGCATTTGGGCCGTCTCCCTGCCGTTTGTCGACCTGCCGCCGCAGAACCTGCTGTGGATTCTGGCGTTCGCCATGCTTTCCTGCGGCATTATGGGCGCGCTGGGCATTATTGCCGGGCTGTGGTCGGAAAAATTCGACCAACTTGCCGCCTTTCAAAACTTCCTGATTATGCCCGCCACGTTTTTGTCGGGCGTGTTTTATTCCATTCACAGCCTGCCGCCCTTCTGGCAAGCCGTGTCGCACTACAACCCCATTTTCTACACCATCGACGGCTTCCGTTATGGGTTCTTCGGCGTGTCCGACGTCTCCCCCTGGACAAGCCTGGCCGTCGTCACCGGGGTATTCGTTGTGTTGTGCGCCTACACGATGCGCCTGTTGGCCGCCGGCTACAAACTGCGATCATAGAACTATGCTGCCTACACCTGAAGAAGTTCGCCAATACATTAGCGACAACTTGAACTGTGAACACATTGAAGTCGTGGGCGACGGCTCGCACTTCGAAGCGGTTATTGTGTCGCCCGAATTTGCCGGAAAGCGGCTTATTGCCCGCCACCAATTGGTATACAAAGCCCTGGGCGAGCGCATGAAAAGCGAAATCCACGCTTTGTCCATGCGCACCCTGACGCCCGACGAATACAACGCCAACGCGAATGGATAAGCTACGCATCACGGGGGGCCAACCCCTGCAGGGTGAAATCACGGTTTCCGGCGCAAAAAACGCCGCGCTGCCCATTCTGTGTGCCGGCCTGCTAACAGCCGACACGCTGGCACTCACCAACGTGCCGGCGTTGCAAGACATTCACACCATGCTGAAATTGCTTCGGCAAATGGGCGTGAAAGGCGACCTGAACGGCGACGCCACGCTGGCACTTAATGCCGGGCAGTTAACCAAGTTGGAAGCGCCGTACGATATGGTGAAAACCATGCGCGCCTCCATTCTGGTGCTAGGCCCGCTGTTGGCCCGCTTCGGCGAGGCACGCGTTAGCCTGCCCGGCGGCTGCGCCATTGGCCAGCGCCCGGTCGACCAGCACATTAAAGGCCTTACCGCCCTGGGCGCGGAAATTCGCATTGAGCACGGCTACATCATTGCCAAAGCACCGCGTTTGAAAGGCGCCACCATCCGCACCGACATGGTCACCGTTACCGGTACCGAAAACCTGATGATGGCCGCCACCCTGGCCGAAGGCCGCACGATTCTGGAAAACGCCGCGCGCGAACCCGAAGTAACCGACCTGGCCGAGCTGCTGATAAAAATGGGCGCCCGTATTCAAGGCCACGGAACCGACCGCATTATTATCGACGGCGTGCCAACCCTGCACGGTGCCGAGCACAACATTGTGGCCGACCGCATTGAAGCCGGCACATTCCTGTGCGCCGTCGGCGCCACCGGCGGCGACATTACCCTGCGCCACGCCGCACCCGACACCCTGGGCGCCGTGCTCGACAAACTGCGCGAAGCCGGCGTAAGCATTGAAACCGGGCCCGACTGGATTCGCGGCTCCATGAACCGGCGCCCCAAGGCCGTGAGCTTTCGTACCTACGAGTACCCGGCCTTTCCCACCGACATGCAAGCCCAGGTCATGGCCCTGAATACGCTGGCCGACGGCACCGCAGTGATTGTGGAGAACATTTTCGAAAACCGCTTCATGCACGTGCAGGAACTCAGCCGCATGGGGGCACAAATCGACATCGACGGCCACACCGCCATTGTGACCGGCGTGAAAGCGCTTTCCGGCGCCACTGTCATGGCAACCGACCTGCGCGCCTCGGCCAGCCTGGTCATTGCCGGTTTGGCCGCAGAAGGCGACACCACGGTGGAACGCATTTATCATTTAGATCGTGGCTACGAGCACATGGAGCACAAACTGCGCCAGGTCGGCGCCCACATTGAACGGATTAAACAGGAAGCCCTATGAGTCCCGCCACCGCCAACGTACAAGCGCCGCTCACTCTGGCGCTCTCGAAAGGCCGGATTTTTGAAGAGACCCTGCCCCTGCTGGAAGCAGCCGGCATTCAGGTAAGCGAGAACCCGGAAAGTTCACGCAAACTGATTCTGCCCACCAGCGACCCGGGGCTACGTTTAATTATTGTGCGCGCGTCCGACGTGCCTACTTATGTGCAATACGGCGCGGCCGACTTCGGCATTGCCGGCAAAGACGTTTTGTTCGAACATGCCGCACAACACCCCGGCGGCCTGTACCAGCCTATTGACCTGAACATTGCCAAATGCCGCCTGTGCGTGGCCGTGCGCGAAGGCTTCGACTACGAAGCCGCCGTGGGCCAGGGCTCGCGCTTGCGCGTGGCCACCAAATACGTACAAGCCGCGCGTGAACACTTCGCCCGCAAAGGCGTGTATGTCGACCTCATCAAATTGTATGGCTCCATGGAGCTGGCGCCCCTGGTGGGGCTGGCCGATGCCATTGTCGACCTGGTGTCAACCGGCGGCACCCTGCGCGCCAACCATTTAATGGAAGTGGAAGAGATTGCGCATATCTCGTCGCGGCTTATTGTGAACCAGGCGTCGCTAAAAACCCGCGCCCAGGCATTGCAACCCCTTATTGATGCATTTGCAAAAGCCACCGCAGACAAATAGCATTAAGCTTCACACACCTTTATTTGAAAACGCCCCTGTTGCCCTCATTTAATTAGTACAGCTATTTTTCGGCACCATCATGTCATCCATTCAGCGCCTTCGTTCTACCGACCCCAACTTTGCAGCCACCCTGCGCAAATTGTTGGCCTTCGATGCTTCGCAAGACGAATCCATTGAACGCGCCACGGCCGATATTCTGAAGGCGGTTGAGCATACAGGCGACACCGCCCTGCTGGAATACACACAGCGCTTCGACCGCGTGCAGGCCGGCAGCGTAGCGGAACTGGAAATTCCCAAATCGGAATGGCTGGCCGCGCTGGAAAGCCTGCCGGCTGAACAGCGTACCGCCCTGGAACAGGCGGCCGAAAGGGTACGCAGCTACCACGAACACCAAAAAGCCCAAAGCTGGTCCTACACCGAAGCCGACGGCACCGTGCTGGGCCAAAAAATTACCCCGCTCGATCGCGTGGGTTTATACGTACCCGGGGGCAAAGCGGCCTATCCGTCGTCGGTACTCATGAACGCCATTCCCGCCAAAGTGGCCGGGGTGGAAGAAGTGATCATGGTTACACCCACACCAAACGGCGTGCGCAACCCCATTGTGCTGGCCGCCGCTGCGATTGCCGGCGTTGACCGCGCCTGGGCCATTGGCGGCGCGCAAGCGGTGGGTGCACTGGCTTACGGCACGGCCACCATTAATGCGGTCGATAAAATTGTGGGCCCCGGCAACGCTTATGTCGCTGCGGCCAAACGTCGCGTTTTCGGCACGGTAGGCATCGACATGATTGCCGGCCCCAGTGAAATTCTGATCATTGCCGACGGCACCACACCGGCCGACTGGATCGCCATGGACCTGTTCTCACAGGCCGAGCACGACGAACTGGCGCAAAGCATCTTGCTATGCCCCAACGAAGCATACTTAGACCAAGTTCAGGAAGCCATTGATCGCCTGCTGCCCACCATGCCGCGTGCCGACATTATTCGCACCAGCCTGGCCAACCGCGGCGCATTGATTCTGGTGCAAGACCTTGACGAGGCCTGTGCCATAGCCAACGACATTGCGCCCGAGCACCTGGAAATCTCCACCGACAACCCTAACGCCGTGGCCGACAAAATCCGCCATGCGGGGGCCATTTTCCTGGGTCGCTACAGCTCGGAATCGCTGGGCGATTACTGCGCCGGGCCGAACCACGTTTTACCCACTTCCCGCACCGCGCGTTTCTCTTCACCGCTGGGGGTGTATGATTTCCAGAAACGCAGCAGCATTATCCAGGTTTCGCACAACGGCGCCCAAACGTTAGGCACCATTGCCGCGCACCTGGCTTATGGTGAAGGCCTGCAAGCTCACGCGGCCAGCGCGGAATACCGCCTGGATACGCCGCCAAAGCGCTAAGCAAGCCCTTACCCGAACACATGGCCGCCTTAACCCGGCCCTTTTGCACAGAAAGACCTTAAACCATGCGTACCGCTGAAATTTCACGTAATACCAACGAAACCCGTATTCGTGTGGCCATTAATTTAGACGGCACCGGCCGCCAAACCATTAACACGGGCGTCCCTTTCTTAGACCACATGCTCGACCAAATCGCGCGCCACGGTTTAATTGATCTGGACATCCACTGCGACGGCGACACCCATATCGACGACCACCACACCGTGGAAGACGTGGGCATTACGCTGGGCCAGGCCGTGGCCGCCGCCGTAGGCGACAAAAAAGGCCTGCGCCGCTACGGCCACGCCTACGTGCCACTCGACGAAGCGCTGTCACGCGTGGTGATTGATTTTTCAGGCCGCCCCGGGCTGGAGTTTCATGTGCCGTTCACCCGCTCGCACATCGGCACGTTCGACGTCGACCTTACCCAGGAATTTTTCCAGGGTTTTGTGAACCACGCTTTAATGACGCTGCACATCGACAACCTGCGCGGCACCAACTCGCATCACCAGTGTGAAACCGTGTTCAAGGCCTTTGGCCGCGCACTGCGCATGGCCGCTGAAATCGACCCGCGCGCCGGCGACACCATTCCTTCCACCAAAGGCTCGCTGTAAGGCTTTATTGTGAACACCATTGCCATTGTTGATTACGGTATGGGCAACTTTCACTCGGTTGCCCGCGCCCTTCACGCTGCCGCGCCCAACGCCGACATCCGTCTCTGCCGCGACGCCCAATCCATTCGCGACGCCTCGCGCGTGGTGTTCCCGGGCCAGGGCGCCATGCCCGACTGCATGCGCACCCTGAACGAATCAGGCCTGCGCGAAGCCGTGGAAGAGGCCGCACGCAGCAAGCCCCTACTGGGCGTGTGCGTGGGCGAACAAATGTTGTTCACCACCAGCGAAGAAGGCAACACCCCTTGCCTGAACATTTTCCCCGGCAAAGTAAAGTTGTTTGCCGGCCCGGAATTCGCTTCATCGAAACAACACGGCGACAACGAACACGAACTGCTGAAAGTACCGCACATGGGTTGGAACCGCGTGTGGCAAACCCAGGCTCACCCCTTGTGGAGCGGCATTGAAGACGGTACCCACTTTTATTTCGTGCACAGTTATTACGCAGCGCCCGACCAGGCCCAATTAACCGTGGGCGAAAGCCATTACGGCATTCCCTTTACCTGCGCCGTGGCGGCGGAAAACATTTTCGCCGTCCAGTTTCATCCGGAAAAAAGCGCAGATCCCGGCCTACGCCTTTATCGGAACTTTGTAGACTGGAACCCTTGAACGGTTTGTTATATTTTTAAACAACACGCCAACCTTTTCGGCACTTTAAACTGGCCCTGAACCATCATGCTTCTGATTCCCGCTATCGACCTCAAAGACGGACACTGTGTACGCCTGCGCCAGGGCGACCTGGACGACGCCACTATTTTCTCGGAAGACCCGGCGGCCATGGCCTCCGACTGGCTCGACCAAGGCGCACGCCGGCTGCACCTGGTTGACCTGAACGGCGCCGTCGCCGGCAGCCCGAAGAACCTGGCGGCCATCAAAAACATCCTGGACGCCATCGACGAAGAAATCCCCGTGCAAATCGGCGGCGGCATTCGCGACCTGAACACCATTGAAGCGTATCTCGATCTGGGTTTGGCTTACGTCATTATCGGCACGGCCGCCATTAAGAACCCCGGTTTCCTGCGCGACGCCTGCAGTGCCTTCCCCGGCAATATTATTGTGGGGCTCGACGCACGCGAAGGTAAAGTAGCCACCGACGGCTGGAGCAAACTAACCCGCCACGACGTCATCGACATGGCGAAAAAGTTTGAAGACTATGGTTGCGAAGCCATTATCTACACCGATATCGGTCGCGACGGCATGCTGCAAGGCGTGAACATCGACGCCACCGTGAAACTGGCCCAGGCGGTGACTATTCCCGTTATTGCTTCGGGCGGCGTGACCGACCTGAAAGACATTGAAGCCCTGTGCGCGGTAGAAGAAGAAGGTGTTGAAGGCGCCATTCTGGGCCGTAGCCTGTATGAAGGCACGCTGGATTTCGGCGCCGCACAAACCCTGGCCGACGAACTGAACGGCGAAACCGAGTAAGCAATGTCGAATGAACTGACACGCCGTATTATCCCCTGCCTGGATGTGACCGCCGGGCGCGTTGTGAAAGGCGTGAACTTCGTGGGCCTGGTCGACGCCGGCGACCCCGTGGAAATTGCGCGTCGCTACAACGAACAAGGCGCCGACGAACTCACGTTTTTAGATATTACCGCCACCAGCGACAACCGCGACCTGATTCTGCCCATTATCGAATCCGTGGCGTCACAAGTGTTCATCCCCCTCACTGTTGGGGGCGGTGTGCGCAAAGTGGCCGATATTCAACGCCTGTTGAACGCCGGGGCCGATAAAGTGTCTATTAACAGTGCAGCCGTCAGTAACCCTGAACTGGTGCGCGAGGCCTCGCAATATCACGGCTCGCAGTGTATCGTGGTGGCCATCGATGCACGCCAGGTATCCCAACCCGGTGAAGCATTGAAATGGGAAATTTTTACGCACGGGGGCCGCAACGCCACCGGAATCGACGCCGTAGAATGGGCCGTTAAAATGGCTGAATACGGGGCAGGCGAAATTCTGCTTACCAGTATGGACCGCGACGGCACGAAATCGGGTTTCGACCTGAACCTCACCCGCACCGTATCCGACGCCGTTCCTATCCCCGTGATTGCATCGGGGGGCGTAGGCAACCTGCAGCACCTGGTGGAAGGCGTCACCACGGGCCGGGCCAGCGCCGTACTGGCGGCCAGTATCTTTCACTTCGGCGACCACACCGTGCACGAAGCCAAAGAACTCATGGCACAGCAAGGTATCCCCGTTAGGCTGTAAAGCAAGGAGGCCGAATATGAGCCAACCGGAAACTCACACCACTGAAACCGCCGGGCCCGCCTGGCTGAAAGACGTGCATTTCGACAACAGCGGCCTGATTCCCGCCATTGCACAAGACGCCGATACCGGCACCTTGTTAATGGTGGCCTGGATGAACCGCGACGCCCTGATGGAAACCGCCCAAACCCAGCGCGCGGTTTATTGGTCGCGCTCGCGCCAGCGGCTTTGGCGCAAAGGCGAGGAGTCCGGCCACGTTCAACAGGTAAAGGAAATCCGCCTGGATTGCGACGGCGATGTCATTTTGCTGAAAGTAAAACAGGAAGGCGGCATTGCCTGCCATACCGGCCGCGAAAGCTGTTTCTTTCGCCGCCTGGACACCACCAGTTGGACCACCACCGACCCCGTGCTGAAAGATCCGGAGCAAATCTACAAATGAGTTCAACGCCAAACACGGAACAGATTCTGGCGCGCCTGGCCGACACCCTGGAAAGCCGCCTGCCGCAAAACGGCGGCGACCCAAACGCATCGTATACTGCCAAGTTATTGGCTAAAGGGCCCGATGCGTTCCTGAAGAAAATCGGCGAAGAAGCCACCGAACTGGTCATGGCCGCCAAAGACAACGACCGCGACAAAATTGTGTATGAAACCGCCGACTTATGGTTTCATACCCTCGTGGCATTGGCGCATTACAATGTGCGGCCCGAAGATATTCTGAATGAACTGGCGCGACGCGAAGGCGTATCGGGCCTGGAAGAAAAGGCAAAGCGAGGCGCTTAACCCGCCCAAAAAATATACAGCATACTATCGCATTCCCTACCCTTTTACCTGCCACGCACTTCGGTAGAATGGTTAGAATGAGTAGATAAACAAATGTGCAGCAACCTGCTGCCTTACGGAGATTGAAATGGGTAGTTTCAGCATTTGGCACTGGCTTATTGTTCTGGTTATTGTGGCCCTGGTGTTCGGTACCAAAAAACTGCGCAACATGGGTGAAGACTTGGGCGGCGCCGTTAAAGGCTTCAAGAAAGGCATGAACGACGCCAACAGCGAAGGCGAGCAAAACAAAAAGCCTGAAGCCGTTACTCAAAAGACCGAAGACAGCGACACCATCGACGTTCAGGCCAAAGAAAAGAAAGACGCGTAAACCGCCATGTTTGGTCTGAGCTTCACCGAACTCATGATCATCGGCGTGGTTGCGCTGCTGGTCATCGGCCCCGAGCGCCTGCCCAATGTGGCCCGCACCGTGGGCCACCTGCTGGGTCGCGCACAACGTTACGTAAACGACGTGAAAACCGACATCAAGCGTGAAATGGATTCCGCTGAAATCGGCAGCCTGAAAGGCCAGATTGAAGACGCCGCCAAATCGGTGCGCAGCTCGGTCGACGACGCCGGCAACACCATTCGCAACCCGCTTGAAGAAGCCAAAAAGGCGCTGCAAGACACCGAACAAACACTGAAAGAAACCGAACAGTCGATCGACTCTTCGATTCGCAGCAAGCAAAGCGAACCCTCGAGCGATAAAGCCACAAGCGCGCCGCCCGACGACACCGCAGGCACCAAGAAAAACGGAACTGAAACGTGACAGCCGAAGAAGAAAGCAATTCCGAATCCTTCGTCTCGCACCTTATCGAGCTTCGCACGCGCCTGATTCGCGCGGTTGGTGCCATTCTGGGCATCTTTATTATTCTGTTCCTGTATCCAGGGCCTTCGTTTCTGTACGACGTTCTGGCACAGCCCATGCTGGCCACGCTGCCTACCGGCACCCGCATGATCGCCACCGGCGTCATCACGCCCTTCATGGTGCCGGTTAAAGTTGCGCTGCTTACCGCCTTTGTGCTGGCCTTACCCATTGTGCTGTATCAGGCCTGGGCGTTTGTCGCCCCAGGGCTGTACAAACACGAACAAAAACTGGCGCTACCGCTCATTTTTTCGGGTACGGTGCTGTTTTTGCTGGGCATGGCTTTTTGCTACTTCGTCGTCTTCAAAACCGTCTTTGAATTCATCGCGGGCTTTGCACCGCAGTCGATTACCCCTGCGCCCGATATCGAAGCCTACGTCAGTTTCGTCATTACCATGTTCATGGCCTTCGGCATTACCTTCGAAGTGCCGGTTGCAGTGGTGCTGTTGGTAAAAAGCGGTATTGTCAGCGTGCAAAAGCTGCGCAGTGCACGTGGGTATGTGGTTGTGGGGGCCTTCGTTATTGCCGCCATTGTTACCCCACCCGACGTTATCAGCCAATTCATGTTGGCCGTGCCCCTATGTGTGCTGTATGAAGTGGGGCTGCTGGTCGCTTCAAGAATGAAGCCTTCGGAACGCGAAAAAGAAGCCGACGACGAATAGCTCAAAAATGCGCTGAACTGTACGCTTTACAATTAAAAAATTAAAAGGCTTGTACCCTGTATCGATACAGGGTACTATATAACATGATTAGAACGTTCCGCGATCAATGGCTGGATGATTATTACTTTCAGGGAATAAGATCACCCAATATACCGAGCCTTATTGAAAACGCACTAAAACGCAAACTTGATATTCTTCATATTGCAGTAGGCGAAAAAGATTTAAGGACACCCCCGGGAAATCGCTTCGAACATCTTGAAGGTAAGTTGAAAGGTTGGTGTTCAATTCGTGTGAACAAGCAATACCGCTTGATATTTCAATGGAGCTCAGGCGAGGCTAGTGGGGTTTATCTTGATCCTCATACGTACAGATAAGAGGTAACACTTATGGTTGAAGCATTGAAAATTCCGGCTCATCAACCTACCAGTGTGGGCACTATGCTTAAAAAAGAATTTCTGGAGCCTTTGGGAATTACACAAGGCGAACTGGCAAAAGCAATGGGAGTTGGCCGTAAAACCGTTAATGAACTATGTGGAGGTCGGCGTGGGATCACGGCCGACACCGCGTTCTTACTCGCAAAGGTTTTGGGGACTACACCCGATTTTTGGCTAAACTTGCAAGTCATTAATGATATGTGGCTAGCGAAACATAATGAAGTTTTGGCACACAAAATAGAACAAGCAAAGCCGCTAGTGGCCGCATAACCATAGCGCATTGTTTGCGCAAATAAACGAATTCGTATCTCTTTTATTCGGCCCCAATAACGCCAGTTTTGGGGCCGTTTTCTTTTGCTTTTCAAGCAAACATTCAGTGAACTTAAGCTGAGTTATCCATAAGGTTTTACCCTAATAAACAGCCCGAAATGGCCTCTTTCCATTGACAGGAAGGGGCTATTTTACTTATCATATATAGGTACTATCGATAGTAAGATAGTATAACACGACGTTAGCACAATCGCAAATGTTTTTTACGGCGAATTGTGTGGCGCATGTGTTGAAACGACTGTGTGTAATGAAACGAGCAGCATTCAGGCAGTACCGGCCATCGCTTCTGCGATGGCCGCTTTCAGGGGGTTAAATGAGCAATACAGCACAACTAACACGTATGGTTCGCCTAGGCGAGGCCTTGCCAAACCTACCCGAACAGGCACTGTTCCACGCCGGGCCACCTTACAAAGAAAGCCCGCCAGACGCGGTATTGAACGCAGCGGCGCAAGCCGCCGTCATGGAAGGATGGGCCACCGACACCGACGCCGCGCGCGGCTTGCTTTTGCAATCGCCGCCGGCCATTAAATTGCTGCCGGCGCAAGATCACGGCCTGGTCGTTCCATTAGCCCAAGTAGCCGGGCCCTCCACCTGGTGTGTTGAAGTGGGCAACGAAGCATTGAAGGTGTACTCACCGGTTAGCGAAGGGCCTGCACCCGCATTGCGGTTCGGCTCCATCGACCCCCTATGCCGCGAACGCGCACAGAATGACTGCAAGCAATTCGCCGACCACATCAACCCTTTGTTGGAAAACGCGCCCATTCATCCGGAAGCGCTGATGCAGCAGGCCCTGCAATTGGGTGACGACGGCCACGCAATTGTGAGCGCCGGAACAAAACTATGGGTCAACGCACTTGAAAAGCTACCCGACGCCACCCGTGAAAAAATCCTGACCAATGCCGGCTTCGCACTCACCACCTGGATGGCCTATTGCAGTTGGAAGCTGCACACCTCTTCCAGCGCCATTAACGCCATTGGCGCCAACGGCATTGAGTTCGGCGTGAAATTCAAAAACACAAACGAATGGATCACGGTCAGCGCACCGCCGCCCAGCGGCCCCCGCTTCAAGCCCGATCATCCGGCACAAGCCCTGGGTGCCATCGGCGATAGCGCCGTGGTCGACGCCTGCGGCTATGGCGGGCAGGCATTGAAAAACGCCCCTACGCTGCTGACCGAATGGAAAGACTACCTGCCAGACGATGCCACGACACGGCCAGACCACATTCTTTGCCCTGAAAGCGGTTGCATCGACCCGGCGCGCATCCAGGCAGCTCGCCTTGCTCCCATCATCAACCTGGCCATTCTTGATCGTCAGGGCGCCGATACCCCGATTGGCCGCGGCCATTACTGCCCGCCGCTTTCCGTCTTTCAACAACCTTCTTAAGCAGGAACAAAAATGACGCTACAGAACAAAGTTGCACTGATCACCGGGGGGGCAATGGGCATTGGCTTTGCCGTCAGTGAACACCTGGCCGAACAAGGCGCTCGCATTGTGATTGCCGACCTGAACAACGCGCAGGCCGCAGCCGAGAAACTCAAGCAGAAAGGCCATCAGGCCATCGGCGTGCAAGCCAATGTGGCCGAAGAAGGCGATACGGAACATATGGCAAAGGCCGCCGTCGACGCCTTCGGCCAAATCGATATTTTGGTCAACAACGCAGCCATTTTTTCATCGATTCAACAAAAACCGTTTGAACAATTAACCGCGCAGGAATGGCGTTCGCTGGTCGACGTCAACGTTATCGGCCAGTTCCTTTGCTGCAAAGCCGTGCTACCTGCGTTCAAGGGGCAGGGCGGCGGGCGCATTATCAATATTTCCTCGGGCGTGGCCTTCAAGGGTAACCCGCACATGCTGCACTACGTTGCCTCCAAAGGCGCCATTGTCTCCATGACACGGGCCCTGGCAACCGAACTGGGGGAACACAACATTCTGGTGAACAGCGTGGCCCCCGGCTTCACACTGAGCGAAGGCGTGATGAAAAACGCCGAGCTGGCCAAACGCTCATCGCAATTTTCCGTCCGGGGCCGCGCCCTTGCGCGCGACATGCACCCCAATGATTTAGTGGGTGCCGTGGCATTTTTCGCCGGGCCGGGCTCCGCTTTCATTACCGGGCAAACGCTTGTGGTCGACGGTGGGTCGTACTACCACTAATGCTTTTAAAGGAGTTAAACAATGGAATTCGTCAAAAATACTTGGTATCCCGTCACCTGGTCAAACGAGGTTGACCGCACACTCACCCGTCATATGATCGCCAACGAGCCTGTTGTGGTTTTCCGTCGCCAAGACGGCTCGGTTGCCGCGCTTCACGATGCCTGCCCACACCGGCTTGCGCCGCTGTCTTTGGGCACACTGATCGACGACGCCATCGAATGCGGCTACCACGGCATGACGTTCGACTGCTCCGGCCAATGTATCCGTATCCCCGGCCAGGAAGTCATTCCCAAAAACGCCACAGTGCGCGCCTACCCCATTGAAGAGCGCTACGGCCTGGTGTGGATTTGGCTGGGCGACCCCAAACAAGCCGACATCAGCAAAATGTTCAACGTGCCCCAGTACGGCCAGGAAGGCTGGCACGCGGTACAAGGCGGCGTTCTGCGCATTGAGTGCAACTATTTAAGCCTGGTTGAAAACCTGCTCGACCCCGCGCACGTCACCTTCGTGCACAAGTCCACCCTGGGCACACCCGCGGGCGCATCGATTCCGGTTAACAACGATTACGGCGACAACAGCATTTCCGTATGGCGCTGGATCCCCGACGCGCCCCCCATCCCTTTATTCGCCAACTTCGCCAAAATGACCGGCCAGGTCGACCGGTGGCACTACTACGACTACACCCCGCCCTGCTTCTTCGATATCGACATGGGCACCTGCGCAACCGGTTCCATCAAAGACCCGGAAATGCGTCATACCGGCGTGCAAATGCATTCGTGTCACGTGCTTACCCCGGTTGATGACCGCACCGTTTTGCAATATTGGTTTCACGTCCGCAATTTCCGCGTCGACGAACCGGAAATAGACCAGGAGTTGAACGCCGCCCTTGAGTTCGCCTTCAAGGAAGACAAGATCATTCTGGAACGGATTCAGCAAGAGCAGGAACGCGACCCCAATGCCAAGCAAATCACATTAGGCATTGATGCCGCCCCGCGACGCATGCACAAAATGGTTCAAAAATTGATACAGGAGGAACGCCAACACCTAAACACACCCGCAAATGCTGGCGCGGCCACCTAACCACATTAGGCTGCGTCATTTCAACTGAAGCTTTCCAAAAACCATCAGGAGACAACCATGAAAACCATGGGAATCAAAGCTTTAATCAGTGTCATTTCAATCATGGGTGCCGCGCAAGTGGCCCACGCCGCCGACGTCATCAAGATTGGCGTCAATCAACCGCTAACAGGCGTGGTGGCGGCCGCCGGCACCTTTGTTACAGAAGGCGCCAAAATTGCCGCAGCCGAAATCAACGAAAACGGCGGCGTTCTGGGCAAGAAACTGGAACTTGTTATTGAAGATAACAAAAGCAACCCTACCGAAGCCTCGAACGTGACCGAAAAACTGATCGTGCGCGATAAAGTGCCTGCGATCATGGGTGCCTGGAGCTCCACTTACACCCTGGCCTCCATGCCCAAACTCATGGAATACCGCATTCCCATGCTGGTTGAAACCGCCAGCTCGTCGAAAATAACCAAACAGGGCAACCCCTACGTTTTCCGCATTAGCCCTACCAGCGCCATGGAAGCGGCCAGTTTTGCCGATCGCGTCAAACCCATGGGCATCACCAAAGTTGATTTCCTGGTGGTGAATAACGACTGGGGCCTGGGCGCAGCCCAAGCCTACGGCGAAATGCTCAAAGCCCAGGGTGTTGAAGTGGGCGAAACGCACATTATGGACGCCGCCGCACAAGACATGACATCGCAGCTTGCCGCCATCAAGCACGCCAAAAAGCAGCCCAGTCATGTATTTCTAACCAGCGGAACCGAGCAAATTACCCTGGTGGCCAAGCAAGCCGAGGCCTTGGGTATCGACGTGCCGTTCATTACAACAGGCGGCATCATGCCCCAGCAACTGATCGACCAGGCAGGGAAAGCGGCCAACAACACCTACCACGTCATGTTCTTTGTGCCCTGGTTCCCCGACGCCACTCTGAACCCTGAAGCGGCACGCGGCTTTGTCGAGCAATGGGCAAAAATGGGCCTCGACCCAGCCGGCTCACCTGAGGGCGCACGCGGCTACGACGGCATTTACACGCTTGCCGCCGCCATTGAAAAGGCCGGTGAAGCAGACCCTGCAAAAATCCAGGCGGCACTTTGGAAAACCGAAATCGACGGGCTGACGGGACACGTTAAGTTCAACAAAGACGGCCCGGCAGGCAAGGAAAGCGGCCAGAGCGTTCCCATGACCTATCTGGTCAAGATCGAAGACGGCAAGATCCTTAATACCGACTAACCCCCTTACCCAACCTTACTTTTAGCCACCCCACGCATGCGCCCCAAGCGCATTCGCGTGGGGCCTTCCAAGGAACCCTCATTCATGATCCGTATTCATTATGTCGACCCCGACGGCAACACAACCACGCTTAACGTCCCCGACGGCCAGAACCTCATGCAGGCGGCGGTGCAAAACGGTATTGACGGCATTGTGGGGGAATGCGGCGGCTCGCTGGTATGCGCCACCTGTCATTGCTATGTTGACCCCGCCCGACTGTCTGAACTGAACCCTCCCACGGAAGAAGAGCTGGAACTGCTTGAAGAAGTAGCCGCACAAAGAAAAGACAACAGCCGGCTGTCGTGCCAGATAAAGGCGTCTGCAGCACTCGACAACCTAAGCATCACCCTCCCTGAAACCCAATATTAACTATTTCATCCCCATGGGAAACCACATTGTAATTGTTGGGGCAGGGCAAGCCGGGTTGCAGGCGGCCGAAACACTGCGCGCTGAAAAATACAACGGTCTGATTACCTTGCTGGGCGACGAACCCCATACGCCCTACCATCGCCCGCCCTTATCCAAAGACGCCCTGAAAGAAAAACACTTTGACGCCCTGACCATGCGCGGACAAAACGTGTTCGAGCGCCGGAAAATCACCATGCGAACGGGGTGTCGCGTCTCGGCTATTCACCCCGAGCGCCAAACCGTTGAGCTGGATACAGGCGAAAGCCTGTCCTACTCCGGTTTACTGCTTGCCACCGGCGCGTCACCACGCCTGTTTCCGGGGCAAGAACCCAATGCAAAAACCATCCATGTCTTGCGCTCGCGCGGGCACTCGGAAGCAGTGGCCGAACGTTTAAGCCTTTGCCAAAGCCGGCAAGAACCCGTTGTCGTTATCGGTGGGGGGTTTATTGGCCTGGAAGTGGCCGCCGTGGCCCGGGAAATGGGGCTTGAGGTAACCGTACTTGAGGCGGGCAACCAATTAATGGGCCGGGTGGCCACCCCCGTGCTTGCCAAAACCTTCCAGCAGCGCCATGAAAGCCGAGGCGTTCACATCGCGCTGAATGCGCGCGTAACCCATTTAAGCGAAGCCGACGACCACGCCACCATTGAACTGGCCGACGGGCAACGTTTAACCGCCGGCCTGGTTGTAGTGGCCATTGGCGTAACCCCCAACGACACGCTTGCGCAAGAAGCCGGCATTGTGTGCAACAACGGCATTGTGGTTGACGCATACGGGCGCACCTCGGCACCCCATGTTTTCGCCGCCGGCGACTGCGCAGCGCGTAGCAACGGCAACGGCCATTTCCTACGCCTGGAATCCATACAGAATGCCATTGAACAAGGCAAAGCGGCCGCCCGTTCAATACTGGGCCAAAGTCGCCCCTTCCATGACACCCCGTACTTCTGGTCGGATCAGTTCGATATGAAACTGCAAATTGCGGGCGTAGCACACGCGGTGACCACCTCGGTGGTGCGCGGCAACACCTGCGACGCCGCCTTTTCCATCTACAACTATGCCGACGAGCGTTTGGTTTCGGTTGACACTTTGAATGCGCCCAAGGAACACATTCTGGCCAGGAAAATGTTAAGCCAGGAGGTTTGGCCCACGCCCGAACAGGCGAGCGACCCGAACTTTGACCTGGCTGCGCTGATGGAAAGTTAACACTAAGGTATAGCGGGTCGATCAGTGGTAAAAATTTTCTCGGGAATCAGCCCCCGCGCAATAAGGTCGGCGTCCCACGGGGGTACATGCCCAAAATGCGAGGATATATGTTCAATAAACAACCGCAACTTAAAAGCGTTGCGCGAGGTTGCCGCATAAACAGCACTTAAATTGAATGAAGACAACGTATATTGTGGCAACACCAACTCCAGCCGACCCGACATAAGCGGGCGAGACGCAACCAAAGTAGGAATGCACACAATACCGGCATGTTCGAGCGCGTACTCCTGCAAAAGATGCACGCTGTTCGTTAACAACTTGGCATTCAAATACAACGAATCCTGGTGTCCATCACGATGGAATGTCCAACGGTCGCGGCTGGGGTAACGTGAATACAAACCCAATTTGTGGTTGTGCAGATCGCGTGGTTTTTGAGGCGCGCCCTTCGCCTTAAGATACTTTGGGCTGGCACAAAAAACACGACGCACAGGAAACAAAGGCTTCGATACCAGGTCGACCGACAACGGGGGGAAAATCTGTAATGCGCAATCCACCCCCATCTTGACCGGATCAATTGCGGAATCGCTTACGCTGAGCTCAAGACGGATGTCGGGGTAAGCCTCCTGGAAACCATTCAACACCGAAGCAAAGTGCCCTAATACCAGCCCGGTAAGCGCATGCACGCGCAAAATGCCGGTGGGCGAACCTTTTGTCGTGCGCATCTGATCGACAAGGTTATTCGCGCGTACCACCAAGTCTTCGCAATCCCGAAGAAATATCTTGCCGGTTTCCGTTAGACGCACAATACGCGTACTGCGGTGAAACAGCGGCACGCCCACATACTCCTCAAGCTGTTTTATACGGGTGGTAACCACCGAACGTGCCACCCGCATTTGGCGGGCCGCTTCAGCAAAACTCTGTGTCTGGGCAACCAACGTAAAGGTTTCAATATTTTTCAGCAAGACCATGGCAAAATACCTAGGGTTGTGTCGGCTCACCTACCCAAGCGCGCAATAATAGATATTGTGCCTGAATAATGCGCTACCACACACCAATCTCGATGCCGGCCTTCAGTTCCTTCTGATTCCACGAAGCGATTGCGTCGGGCGCAATCCCCGTCATGCGACGGCGACAAAACAACCAATCAAGCAAACGACGCTGCATTTGTTCGCGAACAGACGCATGCGACGGTGATTTACCCAAATCACACAGCTCATCGGGATCGTTGACCAAGTCAAACAACATGGGCGGCAACCCATCAACATGCACATACTTCCATTCATGAGTGCGCACCATCGTCATATTGCATCGATCCACCGGCGCGCCAATGGGTAACCGAACGCAATCCCGAAAAGCAAACGTGTTTTCACTTACCGCCATATCTTTTGACCAACTTTGACCTTCGCCACGCAGCAACGGCAACAAAGATTGCCCTTCCAGCCACTCCATTGGAATGGGTAGATCCAAAGCATTCAGAAACGTCGGCAACAAATCGACGGCTTCAACAATTTCATTGGAACTTGTTCCTCTGGTTTGATCGGCCTCGGCACTGGGATCCACCACAATAAGCGGGACCTTCACCACGGTATCGTGGAAAAGCTCCTTATCGCCCAGCCAATGATCCCCCAAATAATCACCGTGATCGCTGGTAAACACGATCAGGGTATCTTTATCCCTGCCGGTTTCTTCAAGGAACTGCATCAAGCGACCAATTTGATCATCAATTTGGGTAATCAACCCCATATAAGTTGGAATCACTTTTTCACGGACACCATTTTCACTAAAAGTTTTACTGGGGGTGTAATCCATGAAGCCCCTGAAGACGGGATGCGGATCGTCTTTTTCGCCGGAACTTCGCTTTACGGGCAATATATCGTTAGCCGTGTACATGTCGTGATAAGGCGCCGGCGCTACATACGGCCAATGCGGCTTGATAAATGACAAATGCAAAACCCAGGGACGCTCACCTTGCTCTTCAATGAACTGCATTGCGCGGCGGGTCATATAGGGCGTTTCACTATGCTCCTCTTTAACCTGCGCCGGCTGGTCCGCCCAACGCAACTTCCATCCGCTTTGAATCGCGCCTTCTTCACTTAACGATGAATTGGCAAAATCGTGCCATGGATTATCACTTTGATATCCGTGTGAACGAAGGTAGTCACAGTATTTATTGTTTTCTACTTTGAATCCGGGTGGCCATAGTCCATCATCACGCTCATAAGGCTCAAACCCGCCCTCCATCAATAATCGCCCATGATCGGTATGAGTATCAATTCCCAGGCGCGCTGCGCCGTTAATGTCAGGCTCAACATGCGTTTTACCCACAACGGCGCAGCGCACATTATGCGGCGTCAAATGAGCGCCTAAGGTTTTAAGAGAGACAGAAAGGGGAATAAAATTCCATGCCGACCCATGGCTTGTGACATAGCGGCCGGTATACGTCGACATGCGGGAAGCACCGCAAACCGGCCCCTGCACAAAGGCATTGCTGAATCGCACACCTCGTTTCGCCAAACGGTCGATATTGGGCGTTTTAATAGAAGGATGCCCATAGCAGGCCAGATAATCCCAACGCAACTGGTCGGCCATAATAAAAAGCACATTCTTTACAGAGCGAGAAGTCATAATTCAATTCTTTCGATGAACAATTAATTGATGCGCCGTAGGGAACAAAGACCACCCCCAGCGCTGTTGGGCATAGCCCCAAAGGCCTTGTTTGAAGTACGTGGTAATGACAATGGCCAGCCCCCCCAACCCCAGCAGGTACCATGTCCCAAAATCACTAAAAAACTTGTTCAGGGCCCAGAAAATAAGCGCCCCCACCAACGGCCCTTCAATGCGGCCAATACCGCCGATAATCACCATGAAAATCGCGAAGGCCGTCCAGTTAACGCTAAAGGCGGCGTCTGGACTAATCCGTAAATTACCCACAAAGTAAAGCGCACCGGCCAACCCCGCACCAAATGCCGCCACCACATACACCGCCAATTTGATCCGGCCCACGGCAATACCATGTGATTTGGCCGCCACTTCGTTATCACGAATCGCCAGAAGTGCTAAGCCACGCTTGCTGCGCAAAAATAAATACACCAACCCAACGCACGCCACCACACACAGCAATGCCATCCAGAACGTAACCGACTCGCGTGTAAACCGATCAATGCCACGCAAGGCGGTTAACGTCGTGCCCGAACCGCCGCCAACCGCGGAAATATTGGAGAACGTTAATCGAAATACTTCGGCAATCACCCAAGTGCCCACCGCAAAGTAGCCACCCTGCAACCTGAACGCGACCACCGACACGGGAATCGCCACCAGCCCCGCTACAAACGCCCCAATCACAATCGCCACAAACGGATTAACACCGTAAAAATTTCCAAGAATCAGCATGGCGTACCCGCCCAGACCGAAAAAAGCCTGCTGACCAATCGACACCATACCGCCATAGCCCGCCAATAAATTCCAGGTCATGGCAAAAATGAAATAACACGAAATCTCAACAAACTCGCGCATCCAGCTTGACGCGCCCCAAAAAGGAACACTAATCGCGCCGGCAACCAGAACCAACGCCATGGCGAGCCATAGTTTGTGAATGGCGGTTCCCCGTACCACGGTGTAAGAAATACTCATATTCTTTACCTTAGCTTTGTTAACCGCGTGTTTTAGGGAAAAGACCCTGCGGACGCACAACCAACACAATTAAAAACACCATATGGCCGGTCCATATGCCCCAACCAGGATCAATACGCGAACCTATTTGTTGCGTAACGCCCAGTAAAATGGCGCCAATAAACGTGCCCCAGAAACTTCCCATACCGCCAATAATGACGGCCTCGAAAGCAAACAACAGCAACATGGGGCCATCGGACGGCGACACCGTCGTACGCATACCCTGCATTGCGCCGGCCAACGCAATAAACAGAAACGCCAGCGCCGTAGCCAAGGCATAAACCTTATGCCCGTTCAAGCCCATTAACTCTGCAATTTCAGGGTCATCCGATACCGCCCGGAACGCTCGACCCAGCGCGGTGTAATTAAACAGCCATTGCAAGCCAACCGTGCACACCAACGCCAACAACAAAATAAGTACGGGTAACTGCCCCACCGACAAACCGCCTTCCACCGACCAGCTCATCGTATTAAAGCCACCGGTATTAATCGAGCGCGGATCGGCTGAAAACACCTCAAGCAAGAAGTTCTGTACCACAATTGAAAGCCCAAAGGTCACCACTAAAGAAGGCATGGGGTCTTTACCCAAGGTGCCGTTAAGCACTCCGCGCTGAACGACGTAGCCAGAGACCCAGGCCACCGGTAACGTCAGTGCCAAAGCCACTAAGGGCGACAAGCCAACGCTGGTTAACGCAAACGTCAAGAAGGCAGAAAGTATGATGAAATCGCCATGCGCGATATTCGTTAAACGCATGACACCGAACATCAGCGATAGCCCCAATGCAAACAGCGCATACAAGCCGCCCAGCAAAATACCCTGAATCAGGATGTCCATGAATCACACTCCAAAATAGGCCTGACTGATTTGCTCGCGAGTGACATCGTCCGACTTCCCGTGCAAAGAAACACGCCCTTCCTGCAGACAATAAAGTCGCGACGACACTCGCTGTGCCATGGAAACGTCTTGCTCAACAATCACGACAGACATTCCTTCTGCCGTAATCACGGGCATCGTGTCGTAAATTTCACGAATAATGATTGGAGCCAAGCCCAGCGACAACTCATCGCACAACAGCACTTCGGGGTTACTCATAAGGGCTCGTCCGATGGCAACCATTTGCTGTTGCCCGCCCGATAAAGAAGTGGCCGGCAGGCGGCGCCTTTCCTTTAAAACAGGAAAAAGTTTGTACAGCCGCTGCAGGTCCCAAGGCCCCTTGCGCCTGGCGCTTGCCCCCATTAATAGGTTCTCTTCAACTGACAGCGAAGCAAACAATCGACGCCCTTCAGGCACCATTGCAAGGCCTTGGCGCACAATCTCCCCAGGCGGAAAACCACCAATCGCCTTTCCCTTCCACTCGACACTTTGAGACGCCACCTTTACTAAACCAGTGACGCTCTTGAGAAAAGTAGACTTGCCGGCGCCATTGGCCCCGATAATGGCAACCAACTCCCCTTCATCAAGCAAGAAGTCAATACCAAAGAGGGCTTGTGCATCGCCATACCAAGCTTGTAGATTACGGGTTTGAAGCAGAGCCGCCATTCAAACCTCCATACCCATATAAACGCGTTTCACATCGGGATTACTCATCACCGAATCGGGATCACCTTCAGCCAGCTCTTGTCCAAAATTAATGACAAAAAGTCGATCGGCAACCGATAAAAGCGCGTGTACCACATGCTCAATCCAGATCATGGTGACCCCCCTGGCTTTTATCTTGAGCAACTCATCCACCAGCTCTCGTGCTTCGTGCTCCGTTAAGCCACCGGCAATTTCATCCAGCAGCAGAACCTCAGGCCGTGTCGCCAGGGCGCGGGCCAGCTCAAGCCGTTTACGGTTTAAGAGTGTGAGCGAGCCGGCCTGCCGATTTGCTACCGTCAGCAAACCGGCTTGTTCCAACACTTCAACGGCGGTCTCCCAGGCTTGATGCTCGCTCTGTCCTGCACCAAAACAAGCCGCCGTCACCAAGTTTTCAAACACGGTCATATTGCTAAACGGCTGAGGCACCTGATAGCTGCGACCGATACCGAGACGACACCGCATATGTGCAGGCAAGGTTGTAATATCCTTGCCCTTATAAGCAATGTGTCCGGCATCGGCCTTAACGTCACCCGAAATTAAATTGAACAACGTTGTCTTACCCGCGCCGTTGGGGCCCAGAACGCCCAAGGTTTCACCCGCCTCCACCGATAAAGAAATCTGATCGGTCACACGCAGCGCACCATAAGACTTGCAAACTGACTGTAGCGTGAGTATGGGCATCGCCTTTCCCGTTATTCCATCACCTCAAATTTCCCGTTAACCGGTATTTCTTTTGCCTGGTCATTATTAACAATAAAGAGTTCGTAGGGATATTGCTTGCCTTTCTTCCATTGACCCAGAACAAGGGGTGTTTTGCTCACGTTTTTGAACGGCCCCGCGCCTCCCCATTGGACCGGCCCGATAATGGATTCCATACGCGTTGCCGCAACCGCATCACGAATATCCGCCGGCTTCAACGACTTGCTACGCTTAAGCGTGTTAGCCGCAACTTCAAATAAAGCATGCGCAAAGCCAATCGGTTGCGTCCATTGCTTACTGGTACTTTCCTCATACGCTTTAGCCAGGGCGCCGGCACTTTGCCCGGTCAGGCTCGACTTAAATGGGTGATAAGGACTCCACCACACCTCGGTGCTTAAACCATCGCCCAGATCGCCCAGCGCCTCAATTGCGCTCGGGAACAACAGCGCTTTTCCAAGCGTAATTGCTTTGGGGTTGAAACCTTGTTGTTTGGCTTGTGTAAGAAAAGTTTTTGCGTCCGGTGGAATCACAACACCGGTAACGATCTCGACATTGTCGCGTTTGAAAGCGGCAATTTGAGAGCTGAAATCTTGCGCACCACTTTGAAAACGACCCGGATCCGTAATCGTGTAGCCTTTCTCTGCCAACGGTTTGGGAAAACCCAACTCCTTATCGCCCCAGGCATTGCCATCGGCATCATTGGGAAACAATCCCCCAACACTTTTGTTTGTGGGCAGCGTTTCCCAACCATCGATATACGCGCCAATCACATCCTCAAGCCCCCAAAACATGTGATATGTCCAGTTGAAGCCGGTTTCAGGATTGCCCTGGCGCCCAAAGAACCACGGTTGCCAAGGCACCACGCTCGACACGCAAGGCACTTCATTCAGTTCACATGCATCGCTTACCGGGTTGGCCGTTTCCGGTGTACCCGCTGTTAATACCAATGCCACTTCGTCTTCAAGAATAAGGTCGTTAGCAACCTCACCCGCCCTATTTGGGCTTGATTGACTGTCCTTCAGAATAATTTCAACCGCGTATTTCGTCCCGTCTACTTCAATACCGTTTTTAAAAACGGCGTTCATTCGATCAATAACCCACCTATCAGCCTCACCAAATGCCGCCAACGGCCCGGTTTGGGGCGATACATAACCAATTTTCAAGGTTTGAGCGGAAAACACCAGCGGGGATGCACTTGTTGCCGCAACCGCCGCCATCGCCTGAATCAATTGTCTGCGTGTCATGTTCATGTTGTCTTCTCCTTGTGGTTTTTAAGGTGCTACGGAAAAACATCCCTACCTAACCCAGGTAGTCGGGGCCATGACCAGATCAGGCCATGCGATGATGAGTCCAATAATGACAATACAGGCGGCAAGAAACGGAACCGTGCCGGCAAAAATCGTCGTGAGGGGAATATCAGGGTTAATTGCTTTTACAGTAAACACGTTCATACCAACGGGCGGGGTCAGCATGCCAATCTCAATCATCATGACGACGAAAATACCGAACCAAATCGGGTCTACCCCTAAATTCTGTACAACAGCCAGGAAGATCGGCGCGGTAAGAATCAGCAACCCCATCGACTCCATGACGCAACCCATAACCAGATAGATCAGGGCAATGGCAATCAGCACACCAACACGTGATAAGCCAAGGTCTTCAATAAGCATGACCAACTCAAAGGTCATGCCGCTGAGGTTAATGAAATTGGCGAAAGTGAGCGCACCGAACAAAATGACAAAAATCATCGTAGTGATTTTTGTCGCTTCCATCATGCAATTAATAATGTCTTTAACGGCCAGCCTACGTCGTGCCACACCTATGGCCAACGCCCCCATTGCGCCAATGCCGGCTGATTCGGTCACGGTAAAAAGGCCACCATACATGCCGCCCATCACCAATATCAGCAATACAACAACAGACCATAATTTGGATGTTTTACGTAACCGCTCACGCATTGATCTCAATTGACCTTGCGGCCCAAGTTTGGGTCTCAAACCAATGGTAATCACAATAGCCAGCATAAACAGCAACACCAGTATGAGCCCGGGGAAGAGGGTTCCCAAAAAGAGTTTCTTGATATCCGTTTCGGTGAGCAGACCATACACAATAAGCGGCACCGAGGGCGGAATGACTGCGGCCAGCACCCCACCTGACGCAATCGAACCTGTTGAAATCGCGTCGTGATAACCCGACCTTCGCATCGGCGGAATAGCCACTTTACTCATCGTGGCCGACGCGGCAATCGAACTTCCCGAAATTGCGCCGAACAAACCACAAGCCAGTACCGTTGCGTGTGCCAACCCGCCTTTCAAGTGCCCCAGCCAGGCATTCGCCGCGTCATAGAGCTCTTCGGAAATATCGGCTTTAAAAATAAACAAACCCATGAGAATGAACATAGGTAACACCGACAACCCGTAATTTGACGACACGTCGACAACCTGCTGAGCCAACATCGTCATGGCAGGATCAAGCCCACGCAAGACAGCAAAACCGGCGGTTCCAATAAGAATCATGGAGAAAGCAAGGGGCACACCGATAAAGGCCAGCACCAACACCGCAACGAAACCAATCAGGGCAAGCGTCATGAGATCTCTCCACGCGCCGAAGCCGCCGCTAAAGTATTCACCATCACGGCCGCGAGCAATATCGCCGTTAGCACAGTGAAAGCGAACAACACGTACACCAGCGGTGCCATGGGTAAATCGAGCACGATGGTGGCCGCCTGGGTATTGACATACAAACCCGCCTGATCCCATAACCGCCAGGCCAGCAACATAACCGCGAACAAGCTCACGGCATCACACACCGCCTGTTTAATGCGTAAAGCATGCGCTCCCAGAAGGTTATCTATGAGGCTGACAGTGATGTGACCTCGATCACGGGTAAGAACAGGCAGCCCGGCAAAGACTGCCAATGCCATACAAAAGCGGATAATTTCCGTCGCTCCCGTGATTGGACTTGCAAACACATAGCGCATGAAGACATCGACAAAAGTCAGCACTAAGATAACCATGAGGGGGAGCACGCATGTCCATTTCAGCACTTGCTCCAATTTCGACGCTAATGGGGTCGTCATGATGTAGGCCTTTATTTTGCGGGCTGACTACCTTGCGCCTGCTCGATGTAATATTTCAGCGCGGCATCACCATCCACACCCAAGCTTTGTGCGTTAGCCACCCATGCTGCAACAATCGGCTTGCCCAGTTTGTGCAATTCGTCGTTGAAGGCCGCATCGGCCTCTATAAATTGCACGCCGTCTTTAGCCAAACCTGCCCTTACATCCCGCTCCAATTGATCGTAAACGCTGGACCGGGCCGCAAAGGATTCCCCACTCAAGCGCATAATGGCTGCTTGATCCTGCTCTGAAATTTCATCCCACTTTTTCTGGTTAATGAAGAACGCAAAGCTGGCGGCAGTGATACCACCGGGAACGTCAACAATTGATTTGGCATATGAAGCGGTATTAAACGCCCTTGCATCCATAACCGGGTAACCCGCAAACGCATCAACCGTGCCGCCGGAAATAACCTCGTGACTACGCGCAGCGGCCACCGCCACCACACCTGCGCCGGCTGCCTCCATCATTTGAGCAGCCACACCAGGCAACGCATACACCCGCTTGCCTTGAACATCCTTAATTGAGGTTATCGGCTCTTCCATGCTGTAGATAGGCCCAACCGGAAAAGTAAACATCGATAACACGTGAACGCCTTCATATTCATCTACCTTGGCAAAAAACTTTTCGTACGTTTTCCACAAGGCAATCGAACTGCGTTCAGACGTTGAGTTAATGAAAGGTAAATGGGCTATTTGCGAAAGCTTGACGTTCCGGGCCATCAAGCCATGAAACATATAAGCGCCGTCTGCAATCCCCTGGGTGACAGCATCAAGTTGGGCCGCCGGCGCCGCCAGACTTTGTGGTGCAATCGATACCCGCACCCGCCCGTCGGTGGCCTTGTAAACCTCCTTGGCCCAAGGCTTAAGCACCTTCTCATTAATGGTGTGTTTCGGCGGTAAAAAACTATTAATCAATAAATTGGTCGTCTCGGCCCAACTAACGGTACTGGTCAAAGCCAGTACAGCGGCCGACAGCAGCCCTGTGATGTATTTCATTTTTGTCTCCAGAATTTTTAATTTATGTCAGGCGCCATTTAGCCTGCCGCTTTAACGCGGATAAAAGGGCGGCACTTTTGCATCAACGTTGACCCATACGCTCTTAACCTGCGTATATTCACGCATGGCGTCGAAGCCCATTTCCCGGCCATATCCCGATACACCCACGCCGCCAAACGGCGAACCGGGGTTAACGCGTTTGTAGCAATTAATCCAAACCATGCCGCTTTTCATTTCGCGCGCGAACTTGTGCGCGCGTTGCAGGTCTTTTGTCCATAACCCGCCACCCAAACCGTATTGGGTGCCATTGGCAATTGCCAGCGCTTCCTCATCGGTTTTAAACGTCATCACCGTGGCAAAAGGCCCAAACACTTCTTCCTGAGCGACCCGATCAGAAGGCGACGCCGCCTTCACAACAGTAGGCATCACGTAGCACCCATGGGCCAACTCACCCTCGCCCGCCTTGCCTCCTAATAACACTTCACCGCCCTGCTCTTTCGCCACCTCAACGAAACTCAACACCCGCTCTTTATGCTGAATACTGGTTAACGGCCCCATCTCCGTTTCAGGGGCAATGGGATTGCCCATGCGAATACTTTGTGCAATGGGCAAAAACTTATCCAGAAAAGCGCGGGCAATACTTTCATGCAAAACAATTCGCGACCCGGCAATACACGCTTGGCCCTGGTTATGGAAAATAGCTTGCAATGAGCCGTGCACCGCCTGGTCGAGGTCGGCATCGGAAAAAACAATATTGGCACCTTTGCCACCGAGCTCAAGCTGTACTTTTTTCAGGTTGCCCGAACTGGCCTGGACCACTCGGCGGCCCGTTGCGGTACTGCCGGTAAAAGCAATCTTTGCAATACGCTCGTGTTCGGCAATATATTGCCCGGCAACCGAGCCAAGACCCGGCACGATATTCACCACCCCATCGGGCATGCCCGCCTCCGACATGAGCTCTGCAATTCTCAACGTGGTCAGTGGGGTAATCTCGGCGGGTTTAAGCACAATGCTGTTACCTGCGGCCAGTGCCGGCCCCATTTTCCAACTGGTAAACATTAACGGAAAATTCCACGGCACCACCTGACCCACCACGCCCACGGGTTCGCGCAAGGTGTAATTCAGGAAGCCCGCTTCAACCGGAATTTGTTCACCCTGAAATTTATCGGCCATCCCGCCGAAATAACGAAACGTTCCCGCGGTACGCGGCACGTCGAGAAAGCGGGTATCGCGAATGGGGTGCCCCGTATCCATGGTTTCCAAACGCGCCAGATCTTCCGCATTGGCCTCGATTAAATCAGCCAACCTAAGCAAAATTCGGCCACGCTCCATCGCCGACAGTCGGCTCCAAACCGGAAATGCCTTCTCGGCGGCAGCCACGGCAAGATCAATATCCTCCTTGCCGGCCATCGCCACCTGGGCAATCTCGGAATTGTCGTGCGGGTTCAACGTGGCAAGCGTCTCGCCCGACACCGCGTCAACAAATTTTCCATTAATAAAAAGCTGGTGGCGTATGGGCGTGCGCAACCCTGCCGCAGCGGCAATATCACTCGGATTCATAATTGCTCCATCCCCGCCCATGCGGGGGTCAGGCTTCAGAACAGATTAAAAAGAGACGGGCACTTCAGGGGCGTCACCATTTTGAATTTCATACACCAGCTTAGGCGAACCGTTTTCCCACACCAAAAGCATCGACCGTTTGGGACTAAACCCCTGGTGGCGGCAATAAGCCGGCATGGCCGCCATGTCGCCCGCTTTCATAATTACGCGCGCAAGCGGCTTGCCCGTAGACTTGTCGGCGCAATCCCAGTGAATTTCGTCACTCATCTGGAAAAACCACTCAACCCGATCATTTGAATGCAGAATAGGCAGCATGTGCTCTTCCGTAGTGGGGCACATATAGCTGTGCTTCACCACACTGGTAAATGATGGATTCCATGTCACTTGCGAGCGGCTTAAAAAAGCGAAAAGGTTGAAAGCATGAACCTCATCCTCAAAGCCCGGCTCGGGGTGCAGTTCCGGCTCATCTTGTGGAACGTCTGCAAAGGCGCGATTAATCGGGGCGCCTCGCTCGTCTGAACGCAGTGGCAAATCCCCTTTCAAACCAACACAGCGGGTCGCCAACTCACGGGCGCGTGTAATGGCCGGGCGGTTATGGCCGTTCTTGCGACCATACGGATTGCCCGTTTCCTGAGGGGCCGCAAACGGGTCAAAGCCTTCGTTTGTCCAATCGTCGAGCATGTGCTCAAACGTCACCCGAATCTGATCGGTGGGAAAGTTTTCCAGCAAGTCCACACCGGCTTCCTTCAACGTTGCGTTAAATGCGCCTGCGTGCAAATCAACGGAATTGTAGTGGTTCACGGTGCCAATCACTTCGTCGAAATTAACACCACCATAGAAAAACCCCCACGCCACGTCTCGCATCAACGCTTTCAGGAAGGCCCCCACATCCATACTGTGGGACAACGGACGCCCATCACGGGTTGTCCAGGAAATATGTGCAAAGTATTCGTCGCGTCGGAAATGAAATGAACCCAAGGTAAACGCGTGATAGCCGGTAACTGGGTCGGCTTCCGACATAATGACTTGTTCGGTAACGGCATTCATGTTGTCTCTCTCTATTAAGAATTTAGAATCAGGCGCTTTGGCAGATTTGCGCCCACTTTTCAACCGAAAGGTCGCCCAGGCATGTTTGCAACACCACCACCCCCGGCTCGGTTGAGCGGAACTGATACGCCGTTTGCTTGGGCAACATACCCTGATGCCCGCGCTTAAGCTTCATCCAGCCCATCTTTTGCCCTTTGGGCTCGCCTTGAACCAACACCGCCCCATTTTTCTCGGGGTCTTGAACAGTTTGAGACGCATCCAACTTAATCAAATGCACCTCAACATCCGTATCCATGTTCAATACAAACTCATCGTGCGCGCACGTAAACCAGGGCGACGTGCCCTCGGCACGCAGCGCCTCTAGTACATAAATTTGGTTTTTACCGAAAACCACCTTTTCCCAGGGCTGGGAATGGCTGGCTATTTCGTAGCAATTTGAGAACGCATAATGCTTGACGTCGTCGGAAATTGGCTCGACACGACCCTTTTCGTAGCCCTTCAACGAGCCGAAGCGCGTGTTGTAAGTAACTGACATACTTGCCTCCTTTTTGTAATCATGGAGAAAAGTATAGGTTTGCAACCCCGGAACGAGAACCCCACGCCAGCCGACGCTATTGTTTGCGATTAGAGAACAATAGGCAGGGATATCCCTTAAGGATGTGTGACTTTTATGACGCTTTCAACCCGTTCCAACTCGCACCAAATGCTAAACTTTACTTAATTGGACTGTTAAGGGGAAAGATCATGTACCCGATTGGTTATCCGTTTTGGAAACTGGCTGCGCGTTGCGGTATCACCATACGCATACCTGTTAATGTGGAACGCGACACGCAGGCGCAAGTTTATATCGCCACGTCCCCAAAATTACCCGGTCTGGTTGTGGAAGCCTCTTCTTTAGATGAGTTAAGAGCAGAAGTAATCGATGTAGCGTCGATGCTTATTGTTACGCAAAGCCCACGGCAAATAAAATATTAAAAGCTGCGGGAATCACCCAAAAGCTTTAACCGCGCCTCACCGCCCCAAACTCGCCCTAATCCACCCATAGCCACTCACCAGCACAATACCGGCGGTAACCAAAATAGCGCCCACCACAAAGCTGGTGTCCAACGGTTCATTCAACAACAACACGCCCAGCACAATGCCGAACATGGGGGTCATAAAAGAAAACACCCCCAGGCGCGATGCCAAGTATTTGCGTAGCAACCAGAACCAGCACAAATAACTGAAGAACGAAATAACCACGCCTTGAATCAGCACGCTGCCCCACACCATGGGTGTGTGGTTCACTTCGGTTTGGCCACTTACAACGGCGGCCACCAGCAACAGCGCAAACGCACCAATTAGCTGATACAGCAAAGTTTTGGTGGCCGGCGTGTTCGACAACCCGGTGTTGCGTATCACCACCGTAGTTAAGCCCCATGCTGCGCCCGCCATCAGGCCCAGGAAGTCGCCTAACAATATATTGCTGGCATTCTCGGCCTGGTTGTCACCCGGTGCAAGAAAGGAAATGGCGACCCCCACGAACGCGGCAAAAATACCGAACCACTGCAACGGCGCCAGCCGCTCTTCGGGTATCGTGAAATGCAAACCCAGGGCCGCAAAAAACGGTGCAGTATAAAGAAATACGGCCATGTGCGAGGCCGTCGTGTAGCGCAAGCCTTCCCCCAGCAGCAGGAACTCCACCGCAAACAAAAAGCCCACCACCAGGCCGGCTTTCCAGGTGCCGTCGCCCAAGCTCAGCGGAATGCCCCGGCGCCACATCACAAACGCCACCAGGGCGGCACCAATAATTGAACGCAAGGCAATTTGAAACGTGGGCGCCATGTCGGCCGCCACGGCCTTAATGGCAATTTGCTGAAACGCCCAAATCAAACACAACAACACCATCAGGCTGAACGCCTGAGAGTCAATTTGCTTTCTGTCTGGGACCATTACGCTTCGTCGGAATGATTCGCTACGCCCCGCCGCACCACAATAGGCACCGCCCCCAACTGCTTCTTGGCCACCCACTGCGCCAACGAAGCATCCAGGTAATCGGTATGGCCCGGAAACCAGTCGGCCAACGCCACCGACAAGCGGCGAATTTCGCCGGCTTCGCCACCGCCCTCAACGTATTGCGCCACTTCACGCATGGAATTCAACACCCCCGCGTGCTCATTCGCATGGCACTCACGCGCCGGAAACGCCGTGGTTTCCATGTAATGCTCTTCCTGCGCGAAATGCGCTTCGCTGTGCTGAATAAGCTTGTACAAATGCGGCAGCAATTCGCTTTCAGGCACCTTCAGCAAGGCATCCACAATATCAACAAACTCGCGATGCGTATCGTCGAAGGGCTCGTACCCCACCAGAAACTTGTCTGTCCAGGTTAGGGACACCGCCGGGGTGTCAGTATGCATGACGTCCACCTAAATTCAATAACAAAGTCAAAAGGCATCATAGCAAAAACCCTAGGTGTGGGGGTGTTTTTGCTGACGACAAATCACTCACTGTTCGGCTTACGCCCCATCCTTTTACTTTCAGAATAGGTAGCTGAGTCCTTATGCGCATACGCCAAACAAACTATTTTTATTCTCTCGACATTATATTTTTTTGTTAATACAATTAAATATTGCATTGCGTAAAGCAAATATGCGAGAGGTACGCTTTTATGAACAAAAAACAGCACAGCAAAAACACCACTGAGCCGGAAAACCCAGAATGGACGGCGTTAGAAGTGAATAGCGCAATGCGCCTAACTGAGCTACCCAACTCGTTACAAAAAAAATTACGTGGTCAAAGAGGACCTCAGAAAGCACCACGAAAGCTTCAAACCGCCATTCGCTTCGACGCCGACATCGTTGAAGCCTTTAAAGCACAAGGGCCTGGCTGGCAAACCCGCATGAACGACGCATTACGTGAATGGCTTAAACAACAGGCCTGATCATCAATTCAGGCGACCCCTGATCAAGGGTTTTTACGCCAGGATAAACATGCGGCGCACTGATCCCTGAATCAACGATCACGTCTTAAAGTCAAGACCTTCCATTTATTAATTTTTGTAGTTACAATAAATTGAAAATTATGTACTCGTGTACACACCCAGGCTTAATTCCCGGCGAATTATTAGTTTGCGTAAAGCAAACAGCAGAGAGGTAAATTTATATGCCGAAACTTAAACCTCACACTATCATCCCAACCAGTCAGGAAGACGCGCAAATTAACCGCGCTATTACCAAAGACCCCGACACCAGCGATTTAACAAAATCGCCTTTCCTGAAACGAGTGGGCCGTCCGCGAATTGCGTCACCCAAAATACAACTGACCGTGCGATACGACGCCGACATTGTTGAAGCCTTCAAAGCACAGGGGCCTGGCTGGCAAACCCGCATGAACGACGCATTACGTGAATGGCTTAAACAGCAGGCTTAGTCAACGCTGTAAAAACACGCGTCACAAAACAATCCCTACATCCAATCAAACAGTCATCGAATTTTCTACAGTTAAGAAAGTCTTCCAACAACTCTTTCTTCCTTGTATAAAATTTGATACATTATATAGTTAATCCAGACAGCCGAAAATCGATTGATTGGCGAGGTTCAACGCTGAAAGACATTCGCAACGACAAAATTTTTAGTTATGAGGCGCGTAAACAAGCAGGCCATCAGTTAAGTTTGCTGCAAGCCGGATTAGAGCCGGACAACTGGAAGCCACTTGACAATCTTGGCACAGGAATAAAAGAGATCCGGATACGCACCAACGGAAACGCTTATCGCATCGTTTACCTAGCAAAGTTTTCGGACTGCATCTATATCCTTCACTGTTTTAAAAGAACGTCAATGAAAATGCACATTGAAACCAAATCAACTCACATCAGCGCCGCAAACAGCAACCTATTCAAAGAGTTAGGTTTTGCCCCAAACGAAGCAAAAAAACTTCACGCCGAATCGCAGCATATTATTTCTGAAAAGTTGCGGCTCAAAGAATATTTAATGAGCGAAATTAGCCAATGGATTGCCGACAACAACCTGAAGCAAATCGAAGCCGCTGCAATCCTGGGTATTACCCGTCCGCGCGTGTCTGATGTTGTGAATAAAAAATTACCCAAGTTCACCATTGATGCGCTGGTAGACATGGTTGCCAGAACGGGGCGAGATGTGCAGCTTTCCGTACAGAAAAGATCGCACGCATGAACGACGCATTACGTGAATGGCTTAAACAGCAGTTTTAAGCCCTAAAACACGCCCCGCCAGTTCAACTGCACGCCGTGGTCTTGCACCCCCGCACCATAAACCCCGCTATACCCCAGCGCCAGCGTGGCAGTGCGTGACACTTGCCCTGCCACACTCAACGCCACATGCAAGGCGTTTTCCAACACCGGTAAACCGTTCGAGGTAAACACCGCCTGGCTGCGGCTATATTTAAAACGCTGGCTGGAGGCCACTTGCGTATCTCCACCCGCGTGGCGCCAGGCCAGGGTAAGCCGCGCCAGCGCCGCACCGGTGGGGGTTTCGATACGCGCCTGCCCGCGCACACCCAATTGGCTATACCACGCTGTTTGGCGCGAAGGGCTGACCGCCAGGGCCGCCGCGCCGCCCTCTTCGGTAAAGCCACCACCGCGCAACTGCACACCGGCCATCCGCACAAAAGGCGACACCGCGTACTTTGCCCGCCCCCATTTCGCAGGCAACCAGGCACTTTCCCACGCGCGCCAGGCGGCTTCACCAAACAGCTGCACGGTGTGGGCCGAAGCCAAACCCGACAGTTGATCTTGCAGCGCCCCTGCCGAAACCACACGGTTTGTATGCACACGATGCCGGCTGTACGCCAAACCCGCCACGGTTGACACCCGATTCCGATGCCACGCCACATTCAACCCAAAATGCAGGGTATCGGCGCGCGCACTGGTATCCGTGCCGCCACCGGCCTGATTCATACGGGCGAATTGACCGCCCACCATGCCACCCAACCACACATTGGGCGCCACACGGTTTTGCGCCCCGGCAAACACCCCTTGCACCGAGCGGCTATCACCCCATACACCATTTCGACCCGGCCGTGAGCGGTCGGCATGAAACGCCCGCGCCCAAGCACAGGCGCGCTCACCTTGCGCAACCGGCGTCGCACGGCCGAATGCCCCGGCGCACCTACCTTGCGCTAACTCATTCAACACCGCCTCACGCACAAAGCGGCTGTCTTCCAGCAACCCAGACTGCACCGACGCCAGCCACCCACCGCCCAGTTGCTGGTAGGCACGGCGCGCCGTGGGGGCATCCAGCCCCACTACGTTATCGAACAAATCGGGGTTTGCCGACTCACCACCCGGCCCGCCATCGTCAATTTCTTCGGCCACCGCCTCTTCATTCGGTGTTTCAGCCGGGTCGGTTAACGGCGTGTCGTTACGCGTTAACGTTAGCGTCACGTTATTCGCGTCATAGCTTAAAGAAGAATCAAGAAACGCCAGGTTGCTGGTCACGGTATCGAAACGGGTACCCGCCAGGCCACCGCCGGCCGACAAAATGGTGAACTGCGTTTCAGGCTGCCAGGCGCCGTTGGCCGCCAGGGTACGCACCGTGCCGGCCAGGTAAGCCGTGCCCCCTACGTTTAACGAATCGGCCTGCCCGTTGGCCTGCGCCTCTACCTCGAACACCGAACCACTACTGAATACCGCATCGCCTTGTACGGTGAACGTGCCAATACTATTGCCGGGTGCCAACACCCCCCCGGACGCCAACTGGAACGAACCCACACTACCCACCCCTTCCAACCGGGCCGACGCATTCACCTGCACCGCACCGGGCAACGCGGTATTCACCGCCAACGCCCCTTCGTTCACCACCCACTGCCCGGCAAACGGCGCCGCATCACCCGTTAAGTTCAAACGCCCCGCACCCTGCTTCACCACCCGCGCATTCCCCAGCAACAAACCGGCATGCTCGGCCTGCCCGCTTGCCACGCGCCAATGCACCTCGGTATTAGGCACCACATGAATACCCGGCGTATACCAGGAAGCCGGCAAGGTCGCCGCCAAGTCCACCTCCAGCGCCTGCACCGCCGAGGCCACGCGCACCCCCGGCGCGTACTCCAGCTCGGTGCCCGTATTGGCATGCACCATGCCCCACCCGGCCGCCGAATTGTGTTCCAGCACCAAACGCCCCTGCAGCAAACGCGTGGTGCCCCGGTATGTATTGGCCGCCGCCAAAGCAAGCGTGCCGGCCCCCAACTTGGTCACGCCCTCCATAGAACCCATTGCATTACTCAAAGACCCGGCCAACCGCGCGCTTGCGCCGTTATACACATTCAGCACCGCCGCATCGCCAATGGCATAAGCCTGCACCGTTTCAAACTCCGCCTGATTCAAATGGGCAATGTCTCCCATGAACACATACGGCGCCTCGGGCAAACCGGGTAAAGAACCAGAACCCTCATTGGCCACCTCGCCCGCCCAGGCCACCGCCACGCCCACGCCCCCTTTCCATGCCCCCGTTGACCCACTTACCAAAAAACAAAACAACACTACACAAAAGCCACGTAAAACCCTTCTTAGATTCAATTTCATCTTTTGTCCTTATCGTTATGTAATTCGCCACGGGTATGACAAATTTGCAACGATTGTGCCGGACAAACTAAAGATATCGGTCAAAATTCCGTAATCATTATTCTGAACCCTGTTTTTCCGCGTTTTGGGGCGTGCGCCACGCACATTAAGCAGGGAAAAATAACAAAACACACAGTAAAGAGGTTTTATGGAAAAGGAATTCTCGCCCACTGCCGTTCTGGCCAATTCGTTAATTACCGCCGGCAAGCAGCTGGGCTTAAGCCACGGTGAACTGGCCGCGGTGCTGGGCCTGCACCGCAGCGCCATCAGCCGCCTGAAACACCGCCCCAACATTAACCCCGACTCCAAACAAGGTGAACTGGCCCTCATGCTGATTCGCATCTACCGGGCGCTACACGCCCTTACCGATGGCAACCCAAAGTGGATCCAGCACTTCATGCGCGAGCCCAACAGCCTTACCGGCGACGTTCCCGCGCGGCAAATACAGGAAATTAGCGGCTTGATGCGGGTGATGTTTTGCGTTGAGTCACTTCAGTATCCGGCGGCTTAATAGTATAATCATTCCGAAATATCGGAATGATTAAAAAGGGTTATGAACATGCACCGCTCCACCGTTTCTACCGCCGAAGCCGCGTTCCTCGCAGGATTATCCGAACGCAAAATCAACCAAGCCGTTGATGATCGCATCTTGCCCGACAACCTTTATGAAAAACATGCCAGGAACCGACGCTTTACGCCCATGGCGGCGGCGTTTGCAAAATTCTATTTTGATACTGAAGACATTATAGTGGCGAATACACGAAAAACCATTCTGAACACCTTATTGGACCGCATTCAAAAACTACACGAAGAAGACCGGAATGGAATTCTTATGTTACGCGCAACAGGCCGCAAAAAAACCTGGCAGATCCACCCTAATGAATTTATTGAGATTGATTTCAATTCTTTCATCACCGACACAAAGTCACGATTTAAGCAGCTCGAAGAAATGGACAAAGTTATTGAAAGAAACCCAAGCATTATGCAAGGGGAAGCCGTATTCAAGGGTACACGCGTACCTGTTCACTTGGTTTTGGAGTACTTAAAAGCCGGAGAAAGCCTAAAAGCGCTACAGGAAGACTACCCTTTCCTGACCGAAAACAAAATCGAATTGGCGAAGCTATACAACGCGTTACACCCAAAACGGGGGCGCCCCAAATCTGTGAAGCTAGCCCACTCAGACTTTTAAAAGTCTAATGTCTAAACCGATTAGCCACACAGCTACCCCGCCCCTGAACATTCGCCCCCTGCACGGCACCCTGTACCGGTTCGCCACGCCTGCCTCGCACCAGGCCACGCTTAGCCTTACCGGCAACCTGCGTGCCGCCGCCGTACTGAACAAGCTGTTGGAAAGCGCCACCCCGCCCAAGCTGGTATCGGTGGCGCCACTGGTGCAACAGGCCCTGCTATGCCCCACCGGGCCGTGGGGCCACCCCATGCGCGGCACCAACGACGCCGGGCTTATCGCGGGTTCGGCCCACCTGCACGGGGCAATAAACGCCTGCGCACAACGCCAGCAACAATTCTGGAACAGCATGCCCCCACACCCCGGCCTGCCCTACTTACACAGCGCCCACAGCCTGTATTCCATGACATTCAACACCCCCAACGGCTTAAGCCTGCGAGCCATTGAACTGCCGGTGGAACAAACCCACACCACCGCCCAAATCCTGCGCGCCTACAACGTAGCCGTATTTACCTACCCCGCAGCCGACCCGATGGACGCCCCCGACATGGGCGTGTTGCACCCGAACGCGCTTGTGAACAGTGAAACGCGGCTTGCAGGAACGTGGGTGTGTGAGGTCAATGCAAACAGGGCTTACCTTTACCAGTGCCAAAAGAGTATTCCTCTTGGCTTACTTACGCAGCAACGGTAATGCCTGTCGCATTCGCATTGCTCGCAGGCTCTACATTGATCTCCACGTGCTGGCCAAGCGAAACAAGTGCTTGCATCAGTCGCTCCAAAGAGATGTTCTGAAGCTTATAGCGCCGCACTTGAGACACCTTCGGTTGGGTCATACCCGTAATCGATGCCACTTCAGCCTGCGTCAAGCTGCGTTGACTGACCAGTTCATTGAGTTTGAACGCAAGTGCCGCCTTGACTGACAGCTCTTCGGCATTGTCGAACCCCAGATCCAGCAACACATTATCAGTACCTTGCGGATAATCTTTGCGCGTCATCATTTTCTCCCGCTCAGCCCGTAACGGGAGAGCACTGCTTTCAGTCGTTTCTCAATCAACTCCACATCAGGTCGTGGGGTAGCGATACCGGATTTGGACTTCTTCTGGAATGCATGAAGCACATGCACCGCGTTGCCTAGCCGAACCGTATAAACCGCGCGAAAGGTGTCTCCCCGATAATCGTCCACCAATTCATGCACTCCAGTACCGAGCCCCTTCCAAGCCTTAGCCGAGTGAGGTTTGCCACCCAACTGAACCACAAACAACGCCACGCCCATGTCTTTCTGTACATTGACAGGAAACTCCTTGAAGCTTTTTCTAGAAGACCCCTCCCAATACAACACCTTCCGTTTATCTGCCATTAATTATATCCGTTCGGGTATAAAACGCAAGCCTCACTGACCTCGGCCTGAACCATTCCCTTCAAAATAGCAGTTAAAAATCGTTAAGTATCGCTATTTACGTATAAGTACGAAATCCAGCAACCGGCCACACGCCTGGGCCACGCGTTCCACCGTAATGCTTTGAATATCACAAGTACCGTTATCGGGCGTCAGCTCCACCGCCCCGCTGCGGTGCCAGAACCATTGCGGTTCATGGTCATGAAAAAGTCCCACATACTTGCCCGCCACATTCTGCGCAATGTGCGACGGCCCGCAATCGTTCGCCACCATTAAACGGGCGTGCAGGCACAGGCGGGCAATGTCGGCCATGCTGCGGTTGCGCGCCACGTGAAAATCGGCCCGGCCCAAACCCGCAATGTAGTCCGCCTCTTGCGCTTCGCCCGGCCCGGTAATAAAGCAGAAAGACTGCAGGCCGAACTGTGCTTTCAGAGCATCGGCCAGGGCCACATACGACCCAATATGCCAGCGCTTGTACGCACCCGCCCCGCCACCAGGTATGAACACCACCTGGGCAAGCGGCAAGGTTGGGTCGGCAGTTTCAGCCAACGCCGCCATGGCACCCCTTGCCACTGTTTCCGGGCAAAAGTCACTAAGTTGCCGCGCCAACTGCAAATTCGCCAGGCCCAGGTACTCATTGGGGTCTTTCTTCCAGCGGTGCGTCCATAAAAAGTCGCTTACCCGGCCATTACGAAACCCCGAGCGCACGCCAATACGGCGCAAAAACGTAAGCAACGCATATTGCTCGCTGGAGTAATGCAACACGAACGAACGGCTGACCCCTTTCAGCGCCGCCAGCTTCTTGCGCGCACATTCAGCCTGAATATAGGAATCGACCCACGGCGTACTTTCGTAATGCGCCGCGATGGGGTCTGTCCCGACCACATGGAGCCTGTCGTTTGGAAAGAGTTGCCTTAACTGATACAGCAAAGGGTAGGTAACAAGATGGCCACCCAAAAACTGCATGCTGCGAAGGAAAACAACGTTGGTGGCCATAAAGAAGAAAAGTAAAGTTCGCGCCAGGCGATATTATAGTTATTCTTCCGAATCCGGCCAGAACTGCATGTAGTTGCAACGCAACTGTGCCTGTTCGCCGTAGCGCAGGTCATACGCCAACAGTTGGCCTTCTACCGTTCTTAGCGCCCCCGTAACCACGGGCGTGGCATCGGCCAGCTCCGCTGTACCTTCTTCCAAGCGCCCGCAAAAACCCACAACAGGCTTACTAACGGCCTCAACCCGCACGTTCGACACTACCTGATCGTTCGACAGCAACGGGTTCGTGCGCACTGCACTTTGAATGGCCTCCAACTCAACAGGCGTTGCATTACGTTTGGGGTTGGCCCGCACTTCACCCGCCGTGCCATTGGGCAGAATGTCACCTTCAGCAATCGGCTGAGTGTATGACTCAATCGGCAAAATACAGCCACCCAAAGTCGCCATGAGCACTGCCACCACTACCATTCCAATTCGCTTAACAAGCACTTGCACCACCCATATGAAATAATCACCATAAAAACCGTAACCGCACACCGCTATGCCCAACCTTATTCCGTGCTTTGTGATTAACCTTGAAAAAGATACACAGCGGCGCAGCGCAATGCAAACGCGCCTGGCCAAGCTGGGTATTACCCCCAATTTTTTCAAGGCCGTTGACGGGCGGTTGATGAGCCCGGAAGCATTGGAAAGCCATGTTAACCGCATCCGCGCCCAACAGGAATACGGCAGCCTTAGCGCCGCCGAAATCGGTACCTCGTTAAGCCACATTGGCATTTACCAGGAGATGGTAAGGAACCAGATGCCGTACGCTGTGGTTCTGGAAGACGACGTGTGTCTGGATGCAAACTTCGCCACCTACCTGAACACTCATGGCCCCGACAGCTTGGCCGCCCATTTCGCCCCCACTCAGGCCGCAATGGTGCAGCTTACCCATATAACGCGCGGCAAACGTTTCGGCGCCAGAACTCTAGGCCAAACCAAGAATAAAGCAGTGCAAGCCAGCGGCGGCGTGTGGCTGGCCAGTGGCTACTTCATTACCCTGGCCGCTGCCGAAAAACTGGCCGAACACCTCTACCCGGTATGGACGGTAGCCGACCATTGGAACCGCTTTGAAGAAAAAGGGCTGGTGTCGTTATGGGCGCTGCAACGCAATGTTGTGTGGGAAGCTCAAGAAGCGCAGAACTCAAACCTCAGCCCCACCCGAAAACCGCGCGTGAAGCCCAAGAAAACCCTGAAAACACGGTTAAACCGACTCTTTTATGAATTGGTGAAGAAACCGTTTTTTACACAAAAACTGAAGCGGCGAACGTGAAACGGAGAAGGGCAAGAGGTAAGTCGTGGTGGGTTCAGACATATAATCACAACCGTCCAAATACAAGTTTATTTGAGCTTACCCATACCTAAGCTCATAAACGACGCCAATCTAAGCTTTACTCATTCCACTCCAACCAGATGGTTTAGCCTGTCCCATGCTCAGTTACCTGATTGTTGCTTTATATGTCCTCACGCCGGTTACCTTGCTAACCAGTCATAGTTTGCCCAGCGCGCTGTTCTATCTTACCGCCGTGCTTGCACTTGCTTTGCTGGTGAAACAACGATTTGTTGGCGGGCTGGAACAAACAATACGGTATTGGCCGTTAATTGCGGGCTACGGTGTTCTCTTTGCCGCGGTGGCTATTTCTTCCTTAGTCCACAGGCATTGGGCGGGCGCAAATAGCGAAGGTGCCCTACGTTTTTTCCTAGGCTTATGGGTGTTTATATTGGCGCTGCCACATATCGACAAGAACCTATTACGGCACACCTTATGGGGTATCTTTTTGGCCGGACTCATATCAGGGGGCATTATTCTTTGGCTGTCCTGGACAATTCGCATGCGCCCCGATACGCCTGCCCTGATTCTAACCACATATAGCTCTATTACCTTGCTGTGCGCAGCCATTACTATTTACGCCTTGAAGTACCCTCTTACCAACAAGCCTGGCATTGAGCGCACACTAAAAATAGGCGTAGCTTGTGTGGCTTTTGCCGGCTTTGTGGTAGCCCAAACGCGCACCGGCCTTCTAGGCTTACCCATTCTTCTTGTTGTTGGTGTTTTATTGTTTGTTAGCCTGAAGAAACCTTTAAAACTCGTAGGGGTAATTCTGATCCTCTTTGCCGTTGTTGGCGGTTTACTACTATCGAACGACGGCATTCGCTCAAGAGTGATTAAGGTCTATGATGAAGCCATCACCTGCCAAACAGAGAACGTGCGCACCTCAACCTGCGTTCGCCTGCAGCTTTGGCGCGCCGCAATCGACGCGGGAAAAAACAACCCCTGGGTAGGACTTGGGAACGGCAGCCATTTTGACGACTACGTTGAAAATGTAGCGGTACCAAAAGGGTTGGCGGCACCGTTTGTCGTTGATATCCATTTCGGCGAACCTCATAACGACGTATTAATGATGTTTGCCGCTTTCGGCGTTCCAGGCGCCTTAGGACTACTACTGATCTACATTGTGCCAGCCATCTATTTCGCGATGCGATTAACACCGCAGCACGCTTCACAAATTCGTGCTGCGGCAGCAATGGGCTTGGCGCTGTGCCTGGGGTTTGCTTTCTTCGGGCTTTCAGAAACCATGTTCAGGCGAATGAACACAATGGGATTCTATGCAATGTTTGTGGCCTTATTTATCGTCTTGTCAGACAGGCATAACACTAGTGATAACACCCAAAGCCTCCACGCGCCGAAATGAAGATAGGGCTATTCAGAAGCTGACAACAATAGAAATTGAAATGGCGCACTTAACAGCCTTGACAACGACACAGCTAACCTATAATTGACAACAGTCGCCATGAGCCGTTCTCCTTTATTCGTCGGAATTACTCAATGATGCATATGCGTCTTCTTCTGGTTTTCTTATTCGATTTAGGCAGTGTTGTTGTTGCCTGGGTCGGCGCCTTCTTGTTCCGGTTTAACTTCGACTGGCCTTTTTATTACGAAAGCACCATTGCACTGGGCCTTATACCGCTTGTTATCACTCAAATTATTGCATCGCGATGGGCAGGGCTTTATCGTGGCATGTGGACGTTCGCAAGCATTCCCGATTTACGACGTGTATTAAAAGCTGTGTTGGCATCGGCGCTTGTGCTGCTAATGCTAGCCGCACTTGCTCGTAGTTATTTACCCATACCGCGCTCCATCGTTATTCTGTACCCGATTCTGCTCTTACTCATTATGGGCGGTGGCCGTATTAGTTGGCGCATGCTCAAAGAGCACTACCTCTATCGCAACGAAAAGGGGCAAGGCAAGCCCATTATTGTTATTGGCGCGGGCACCGCCGGTGCAATGCTGGTTCGAGAACTTGAACGCAGCCCAGAATGGAATGTTGTTGCCCTAGTGGACGATGATCGAAGCAAATGGGGTCTTGAGCTTTCCGGGAGACGTGTAGAGGGTGGTATCGACTCTTTGGCAGACGTGCTTGCTCGATGGCAAGCACAACACGTTATTTTGGCAATGCCGTCAGCCCCTCCCCCCGTTCTTCAACGAGCCACCACCAACGCTACTCAGGCGGGCGCTAATGTATTCACGGTGCCAGGGTTATCTGAATTAATGAGCGGGCGCGTTTCCATCAACAGCATCAGGCCAGTCCGAATTCAAGACTTATTGGGCAGGGAAACCGTAAAAATTGAAGACGACCACGTCGCCACACTACTGGCGGGAAAACGTTTGCTCGTCACAGGCGCTGGCGGCTCTATCGGCAGTGAGCTCTGTCGACAATTAGCCAGGTTCAACCCGGCAGTAGTCGTGCTGGTAGAGTCAAACGAATATGCGCTTTACCGCATCGAGCAGTGGTTCAAAACCTACTATCCGAATACACACACGGTACCGTTGGCTGGCGACGTAAAAGATCGCACACGCATGGAAAATATTTTCCATAACTGGAATCCACATATCATTTATCACGCCGCTGCATATAAACACGTGCCGCTTATGGAGGTCGACAACGCATGGGAGGCTGTGCGCAACAATGCTCTTGGCACATTAGTCGTGGCCCAGTGCGCCCAAGCATCGAATGCCGAACGCTTTATTCTTATCTCAACAGACAAAGCAGTAAACCCGACAAATGTCATGGGTGCCACTAAACGCGTCGCCGAAATAGTGTGTGAGTCACTATATAAACAAAACCCAAAAACACTTTTCCAGGTCGTTCGGTTTGGCAATGTTCTGGGGAGCACTGGCAGCGTTATTCCGAAATTTCAAAAACAAATTGAACGTGGCGGGCCGGTCACCGTAACCCACCCCGACATCACTCGCTATTTCATGTCTATTCCCGAAGCTGCCCAGTTAGTACTGCAAGCATCAGCCATGGGTAAAGGCGGGGAAGTCTTTGTGCTCGATATGGGTGAGCCTGTAAAGATAGTCGACCTTGCCCGCAATATGATTCGGCTGTCTGGCTTTACGGAAGAAGAAATTCCTATTACGTTCACAGGGCTGAGACCTGGGGAAAAGCTTTATGAAGAATTACTGGCTGATACTGAAGCCACATTGGAAACACCGCATGAAAAACTTCGAATAATGCAAAGCCGCCAACCAGGTCATGTCACATTTCAAAACATTCAAGAATGGATTTCAGACTCTGCTTACAAAAATGATCAAGAAGTACGCACACAACTCAAAGCTTGGGTCCCAGAATACCAACCCACGTGGCAGAGCACAGGCCACAATGTCGAGCCTCCTTGCACTGAACTGCTCACAAGTATGAACCAGAAGGAAATGTGATGAGCCAGCGGGCCTTCGCCACCACATAACCACACTGAAATGAATAATCGACTGCAGCGAATCGAAATAGAAAAGCTTTTGAACCCCGCTACAGTCGTTGCAGCGTTTTTTATATTAATTACATTCGACGCACTGTACATACACAAGGCCCATTACCTAGTCTTATCCTCAATACGATACGTCATTCTCTGTTTGTGCTTATTAACGTTATTCTTCAGCACGCGCTTGCTGGCAACCGACAGACCCACCATAACAACAAGCGTCATTTTCGTTTCAACACATACAGCTCTTCTTCTATACGGGCTAAGCCTTTCCTACTACTTTGGTGGCTGGCAATATTTTCTGGCACACCCCGTATTACTTTCCTATCTGCTGATATCAATGGCTTTCGGGGTGGCGCTGCTTCATGCAATGACAGCCCAAGACAGCGCTAAAAACAGGTCATACCTGAACATAACAATTACTTCATATATTTTTCTGGCATTTGTATTCTTGGTGCTAACGCAAGCAATTTCGTTTGCTCCCCTTCCCGAATTTCATTTCGATACTTTTGGCGAAGGTGACCCCCGCACCTATAGTCAACCTACTACCGCGCTATTTGGCTTAGCTAGCATTTTGTTTTTTCTGCAATCTTATCAACGTGCTTTTTGGCTTCAGCTTTTTTGGTTACTTGCCGCGTTTTTTTGTCTTTATTTATCTATGGCGGCCGGAGCCCGAGGTGAGTTTGGTGCTACCGTTTTGGTTTTACTGCTTGTTGCGATAAGAAAACCCTTGTTAACACATTACAGCCTTATCGTATTGTTTTTATGCGCTATCGGTATTTACCTTATTCAAACAGGTTTATGGCAAGAAATTTCAATTCTGGAGCGTTTTTTCTACCTGATAGAAACACAAAGCTTCGGGGAAAGAGACCGCTTTATTTACGAATCAGTAAACTTATTAAAAGAACAACCCATTTGTCTGCTGAGTGGTTGCGGGTTGAATTATTTTCAAAACCACTATGGCAATACTTTTGGCCTGTATCCGCATAACTCAATTATTGAACTTATTATCAGTTATGGTGCCACCATTGGAACTGGCTTGGCTTTTTTAACGCTGAAAGGTATTTGGAAGGCTTATCGCAGTGAACAGGGCAAAGAAAGCTTCATTTTCTACTTTGCGTTGTACTTATTCATTCTCTCTCTAAAAAGCGGCTCTCTGGTCAGCATAACGACTTTACCCGTTATGCTGGTATTCGCTTTTGTGGCGTGCCATAAACCAATAAAGAGTCTCTGAATGCAGGAATTGCTTCGTTCCACACGCATTGTATTAGTAGGTATGGCTACCTCCCAAGCCATACCAATTCTTGGCTCTCTTCTTATTACGCGGCTCTATCTGCCAGATGCCTTTGGCATTTTCGCTGCATGGGTAGGCATGACCTATGTCGCAGCCATATTACTAACGGGCCGCCTTGAAATGGCGCTGGCTATCGTGCCCGATGGTGCAAAACGCCGCTATGGCGTACTTGCCACTACTCTTACCGCGCTCGTATCCTCCACACTACTTTTTATGGTCGTGGCAGTGTTAGTGACTGGCTGGCCCAACTTGTTTCCCAGCATACCCACCTCGCTAATCTGGCTCTTTATACCCGCTTCACTCTCAATTGCCATTTCACACATTTGGCAAAATTGGGCTGCGGCCAATGGCGCCTACAAAATACTTTCGAAAATGCGTGTATCGCTGGCACTGTGCGTAACAGCGCTACAGATTGTGGTAGGGTATTTTTTACCAACCGCTCTTGCCCTTGCCCTCACATACGTAGTGGGTACATGTGTTGGCTGTTTAATAAGTATCAAACTATTGCCGTTACATTTTGAGGGAAACCCTTCAATACGACAACTGATCCCTCAGGTCTTATCGTTTCTTCGCAGCCAAAAAAGTTTCCCCAAATTGGCGCTGCCTGCCGGGGTTATTAATTCGGCCTCGTCCCAATTACCTTTAATTTTCATTGCAAGTAAATTTGGGGTTGAAGCGAGCGGCCTTTATGCCTTGGCTACCCGGGTACTGGGCGCACCGATCGGTTTAATGGGCAAAGCCGTTCTGGATGTTTTTAAACGCACAGCTTCAAAAGAATTTAGAGAGCAAGGGCATTGCCGTAAGACCTACCGGGAAACATTTCTAATTTTGGGACTATGTGCGCTTGCATTGGCAATCGGGGTTATATGGCTAGCCGAGCCGGCGTTTGGCTGGTTGTTTGGCCTTGCCTGGAAAGATGCCGGCACAATTGCAGTTTGGCTAATGCCGCTATTCGCTATGCGCTTCCTTGCAAGTCCACTGAGCTATGTTTTCTATATAGCGAACAAACAAGGGGTTGAGCTGATCTGGCAATGTATTTTGCTCATGACGACCGTTGCCAGTTTTACCTTCTCGGCTTCGTTCGAACAGAGCATTGATTTTTACGTTGCAGGGTACGGTACTTTGTATGTGGTGTACCTGGCATTGTCGTATCGATACAGCAAAGGTTTAGGCGGCCGGAGCCATAATACCCATTAAGTCCTTGGCACTGAGCGACTACATTACCCTTGCCGGCCTGTAGCCCGCGCCATCACCAACGCCAACGAATCGCATGTTTGCTGAACATGCTCCAAACGTAACGTGGGGTGAACCAAAAACATCAAGCTTGTCTCCCCCAATGCCTTGGCAACAGGTAATCGTTCTTGGGGCCGAAATGTCGTATTATCAAAGGCTCTCTCCAAATACACCTCAGAGCACGAGCCGGAGTAAGCAGGTACACCCACCTCAATCAACTCTTGCAAGATGCGGTCACGCGACCAACCTTCGGCTAGGTTATCGGGCTGCACGAACACATAACACTTGTACGCCGCATGATGTACATACACAGGCACAGACGGTACGCGCAACCCAGGCAAACCTTTTGCCACAGCCCAAATTTTTTGCGCATACGCGAGCCGCTTTTCATTCCAGCCTGCCATGCGTTTTAACTGAATCCGTCCAATTGTCGCTTGCATTTCAGTCATACGCCAATTGGTGCCAAACGATTCATGCAACCAACGAAACCCCGGAGGATGCTCCCGTTCATAAACGGCATCCCAAGACTTTCCATGGTCTTTGTAAGCCCACATTCGTTTCCACAAAGCAGTATCGGAAGTGGTCACCATGCCGCCCTCTCCGCCCGTTGTCATGATCTTGTCTTGGCAAAAAGACCACGCCCCCACATGACCAATCGACCCAACAGATTGACCTTTATATTTTGCGCCATGCGCTTGAGCGCAATCTTCAATGACCCATAACCCAGCCTTTTGTGCCAGCGCCATAATAGGGTCCATCTCGCAAGGCCAACCGGCCAAATGCACACAAATGATCGCTTTAGTTCGCGGGCTCAGCACCCTTTGTATCGTCTCAGCAGTTAGGTTCTGAGAGTCGGGATCAATATCGGCAAAAACCGGCACTGCACCCGCATTCACAACTGAAGATACCGAAGCCAGAAATGTTCGCGGTGTAACTACGACCTCGTCACCAGGGCCGACCCCCAACCCCTTCAAAGCCAAATCCAAGGCCACCGTGCCATTCGCAACTGCGACCGCATGCTTAACACCCACCCAGTGGGCAAACTCGCGCTCAAAATTGCGACCCTCCTGGCCTGTCCAGTAGTTAACACGATTCGACAACAAAACCTGTTGAACCGCCAGCGCTTCCTCTTCAGTAAAGCTTGGCCACGGAGGAAAATTTGTACTCAACACATTGTTTCTCTTAATGTCTAAACGAGTGAACGAGCGGGGTTACCCACCACCGTTGTCTTCTCGGCTACAGGTTTTAATACAACCGCACCGGCCCCCACCACAGCCCAGGCGCCAATCACAATATTTTGCTTCACGACCGCGCCCGCGCCTATCCAGACACCTTGACCTACGGTTACGGCACCAGACAGATGCGCACCGGGGCTAACGTGCACCGCATCGGCCAACGCGCAATCGTGGTCAACGGTGGCTCCGGTATTCACAATACACGCGTGCCCTACCGACGCATCGATATTGATTGCCGCGCAAGGCATTACTACTGATCCCACGCCAAGACTCGCGTAACCACTTATTTGCGCTGAGGGATGCACAATGCTAACCAAAGGCGCATTACCAGCCAAGAGCTTTTCATGAAACTCCCAACGGGTGCGGCAATCACCAATTGACACCAATACGCCATCGTACTCAGAACTACGTGACAACAGGGACTCGGAATTGCCCACTATCGGCCAAGCCCCGTGACCGGCTCTTGCCGGCCAACAATCGTCGAAAAATTCAATGCGTTCCCAGCCACACTGACCGGCCAAATCGGCCACTACCTTTCCATGGCCACTGGCCCCCAGCAGTGCCAAGCGCTTCATCGAGAGTTCCCTTTAAATTTGGACATCGTGGCCTCACCTTTTGCCGTTATTCCTTCACGCTGTATTACTTTACGAACCGTTAACCACAAAATACGCAAGTCCAGCCAAAGCGAATGATGATCAACGTACCAAACATCCAACTCAAACCGCTCTTCCCAATTTAAAGTATTACGGCCATTTACCTGTGCCCACCCTGTAATACCGGGGCGTACTTCGTGGCGACGCGCCTGAAAAGAAGAATACAAAGGCAAATACTCCATTAGTAGGGGGCGCGGCCCAACCAGGCTCATATCACCTTTCAGCACATTCCATAACTCTGGTAACTCATCCAAACTAGACGCGCGCAAGAAACGCCCAAACCGCGTCAAGCGAAGCGCGTCGGGCAAAAGCTCACCTTTTGCATCTCGGGCATTCGTCATGGTTCTGAACTTATACATGGTAAAAGGCTTGCCGCCCAAGCCAGGCCGAACCTGGCTGAACAATACCGGCTTGCCCAAAGCCAAGCGCACCCAAACCGCCAGCACCGCACCGGGCAATGCCAGCAACAACAAGAGTATCAACGCTGCAACAATGTCAAATCCGCGCTTCATGTATCCTCGGGAAATAGAATATCCGCATATTGCTGCGCCAGCGTTCGATATTGCCGATTAGCCAGAAGCCATTCGCGACCTTTGTTTCCCATCGCTTCGCGTTCGGGCGCCCCCATGTCTGCATAGCGTTTTATCTCATCAGCCAATGCACCTACATTACCAGCCGGCACGAACGACCCACACTGGGCTTCGTTAATCATGGACGGATACCCCGTATAGGATGCAACCACCGGCTTTCCTGCCAGCATGTAGTCGATAACCTTGTTCAGCGATTGCCCATAAACCCAAACCTCGGACACATGCACCGAGAAGTACACAACATCACAATAGCCAAGCACCGACGAAACCTGATCTTTCGGAACCTTGGGCGCAAAAGTAATGTTAGGCAAGGAACCATACTCGGCCTCGTAAGCCTTACGTAAGTCACCATCCCCCACCAGCAAAAAATGAATATGCGGTTGATCTTGCAACGATCTGGCGCACAGCAAAAACGTATCCAAGGCGTTCGCGATGCCCATGCTACCCACATGCGCGACGACAAACTTTCCTTGTGGTATCCATTTCAATCGGTAATCTTCAGGTAATGGCGGCGGCACAGCAAGTGCCGTTTCGTCCACCCCCATAGGAACACAATGCACGAGCCGAGGGTAACCCAGCACTTTAGTAACATGCGCCTGCAAATTTGGCATGGTGCCCACAACCTCGTCTGCATGCTTGTAGGCCAGTTTTTCAATAAACCCCAACGCCAGTACAAACGGGTTCCAGCGACTAACCCCCCCCTCTTCCACAAGCGTTAGCGGCCAGATATCGCGAATCTCCACAACAAGACGGCAACCGAGCCACTTGCGCCACCAAAACCCATTCAGTACGGTTAGTAACGAAAGGCTGGAAACAACCACCACATCGGGCCGGGGCAACGAACTCTTGGGAAAACGCAATAAACGCCATTCAAAATCAAACCAACTTAGTACGCGCCGCATCGACTTCGCAACGTCGTATTTCATCGTGCGCAACCAGCAAAGCTGCAGGCCATCCACTTTCTCTATTTTGTAGGGGGAGTCAAGCCTGGGAACCTCGGCCAGTTTGTTCGAGTCTGACGTAATAATGACGCAGTTGTATCCCAACTTCGCCAATTCACGCATAATTAAATAGCCCCGCCCGCCTGCACTCGCCTTGGCAGGAGGCGACACATACTTCGATACATACCAAATACAAGGTTTCATAAAAAGCCTGAGTCCTGCCAATTAGTACAAGCGCGGAATGCGGTTCACTACCTTAATGACCTCTTGAAAATCCAAACCTACGGCATCCAGATACCATTTGATATTAGGATAACGTGGGGTGTTTTCCTCTTGAACCAACGCCAGCGCTTCGTCGCGACTGATATCGCCTTCACGAATTTGGTTACTGCGGAACGTGTCGTGCTCGGTAAAGCCCGCAACGGTGTAGTAAATATAGTTGTAGAACGCGGCGGTGCCGTCACCAATACGCCAAGTGGTTTGGGTATCAGGCGCACGCTCCCAATCGTACTGGTCTAAGGTATCTTCAATTAACCGCTCATCCCAACGCCAGTAATCGAATATATGGTAGTAGTCGGTTTTCTTCGTGAAGCTTCGGTAATACTCGCCCGATAAGGTATCCCATAAGGAACTGTTGAAGTAGCCAGGACTTTGCAACATGGCTTTCAAGCGTAAATATTGGTATCGAAGTTGTTTCATCGCGCCATGGCTGTATACGCGTTTCTCTTCAAAATTGGGTGGAATACCCAGAAACCCTGCTTTGAAATGCGTGACCTCTAAAGGGTTGATACCCCACAAGTTCAAGCTAATACCGGTTTGCTGTTTAATGGTTTCAATATGTCGAAAGAAGTGCTTATCGCCCGCCGTTAAAATACTGATCATGCCTAAATGGGGCGACTTTAACCATGCTTGTAAATTCATTCGAATATTGCGCCGCTTTTTGGCAATGTCGTCGGCCACAATAATATTCTCCACTCCTAGCTCGGCGCACATGCGACTAATATTACGCCGACCCAAGTCAGTTACCATGCCCCAATCATAGGTGTACGTTACCGGCTTCATCTTCAGTTCTTTCACGACAAGATGCAAACCATAGCAACTGTCGCGCCCCCCGGAAAACGGCACAATACAGTCGTTTCCTTCTGTTCTTCGATACTGCTCAACCACTTCAAATAATTCTTCTTTCGGCCGAGGACGATTGCGAGGCTTGTAATGGCGGCAATAATTACAGACCCCTTGCGAATCGAATGAAATAAACGGCATGGTTGACGGCAAAATGCAGCGCGTGCAACGTTGCAAATTATGGGGATGGTATTCCAGCAAACGCTCTTCCGAAGCAGAAAAGGTCAGCGGTGGAATCAAATTGCCCGCGCGCCCAGCGCGATCGGACACCTGCATGGGCTTTTCCGTGGCCGGAATATCAAGCACGACAGAATCCCGAACCTGAACGATGGTGTCACACCCTACCTCTTCCAGCGGGAAGCTTTCCGAGGCAAAATAGATGCACCCTGCCTTATGGCCTGTGTACAGGCTGCCATTATTCGAAAACAAGCACAACTTCCCCAGCTTGGGCAGCACCAATGCACAGGCGACAACACCGCGACAAAGTTGCAACACCGCTTCGGCAATCCCGTCTACTTCCCCGCCGCGCGACAAATGTTGTGCCGCAATCGCGTTTATCACCTCGGTGTCTATTTGCAGCGCCGGACTTTGCTGAATATGAGGCCATATCTCTTCATGATTCACAATAATGCCATTGTGAATGACGGCAACATTGTCGCGAACAACCGGTTGATTATCCGTTAGCCCGTTGGTAATTAAGCGACTATGCCCCATTACTACTTGGGAATGATATGGCGAGACCTCGTGAACCAAACGGGTAATGGCGTAGTCGGCCCGGCTCACTTCATAATGGTCACCCTGGAAGAACAACAAACCGCTGGAGTCGCGCCCACGTTGTTCAGCGCGCCGTATAAGACGATTCAAATCATCACGCAAGAGAGTAGACGATGAGACAATGCCAAAAATTCCGCACATAATTCTTGCGTTCCAATCCAATTAAAAGCCGGGCTCAAAGCAGCCCTGTAAACTGTATGCCTACCGCATTATAATCACCCGCTAAGTCATAACACCTAGCCTCGCTGGTGGCTAAACCTCTATAATCTATAACTTTATCGACTCGTTTCTTAAACACAAAACCCTTTAACTATGAAAAACTTCGCACTTATTGGTGCCGCCGGCTATATTGCCCCCCGGCACATGCAGGCTATCAAGGCAACCGGCAACGACCTGGTGGCCGCCCTTGATATGAACGACTCCGTTGGCATTATCGACAGCCACTTTCCTGATGCGGAGTTTTTCACTGAATTTGAACGCTTCGACCGCCATATCGACAAACTACGCCGAACAAAATCTAACCAAAAGGTGGATTTCGTTTCCATTTGCTCACCCAACTATCTGCACGATTCGCACATGCGCTTCGCGTTGCGCTCTGAGGCCGATGCCATCTGTGAAAAGCCGTTGGTGTTGAACCCCTGGAATATCGACGGCCTGCTAGATATAGAAAAAGATACCGGGCGCAAGGTAAACACCATTTTGCAATTGCGTGTTCACCCGGCCATTATGGCCCTGCGCGAAAAAGTACAAAATGAATCGAAAGACACCAAGCACGAGGTAGACCTTACCTACATCACGTCTCGCGGGCATTGGTACCTGCAGTCGTGGAAAGGCGATGAGAAAAAATCGGGCGGCATTGCCACCAATATTGGGGTGCACTTTTTCGATATGTTGCACTTCATTTTTGGCAAGCTACAAGCCAACATTGTTCACCACTCGTCCGACACGAAAGCCGCCGGCTATCTGGAATACGAACACGCACGCGTACGCTGGTTCTTGTCGATTAACATTGAAGACGTGCCCGCCGCGCAGCGCGACAAAGGCCAACGCACCTTCAGGTCGATTACCGTTGACGGTGAAGAAATTGAATTTTCCGGCGGCTTTACCGACCTGCACACGCGTAGCTACGAAGAGATTCTGGCGGGGCGTGGCTATGGCCTGGAAGACAACCGCACCGCCATTGAAACCGTCGCGTCTATTCGCCACGCAGCCATTGCCCCCTTAAGCGGCGATTTCCACCCATTCTTGAAAAAAGATTAACTATGATCAAGGTCGTGCACCTTACGTCTGCACACCCTCGATATGACATCAGAATCTTCGAGAAAGAATGCCGTTCGTTGGCGCAAGCCGGCTTCAATGTAACCCTTGTTGTTGCAGACGGCTTGCCCAACGAAACATTACACGGGGTCGATATTGCTTCGGTGGGGCCCGCGGGCAGTCGCTGGAAAAGAATGACATCCACCGCTCGGCATGTGGCAAGCAAAGCACTTTCCTTAAAAGCGGATATTTACCATTTGCACGACCCAGAGTTGCTGCCCCATGCAAAATCATTGAGCCGCCAAGGGGCAGCAGTTATTTTCGACGCGCATGAAGACTTGCCAAAGCAAGTACGCAGCAAACCTTATTTACCGTTTTGGATAAAAGGCGCGGCTTCAGCGCTTAGCGCCAAGCTGGAACAACACTTTTCACGCCACCTTACGGGCGTTGTAAGTGCCACCCCGAACATTACCCAAAAATTCAGCCAGTTCTGCACGCACAGCACCACGATTCACAACTACCCCACACCCGAGGCGTTTAACGACACCCCAACACCTTACGAAAACCGCCCCCCATTTGCCGTATACGTAGGAGGCCTCACTAAGCTGCGAGGTATTACGGAACTCGTAACTGCAGTAGGGCTGTCACAACATGATTGCCGATTGCTTCTGGCCGGCGATTTCAGCAACAGCGATTTTGAACAGCAACTACACAGGCTACCGGGCTGGGAAAAAGTAGATTATTTAGGCTATTTAAGCCGTGAAGAAATTCACACAACGCTGGAAAAAGCTCGTTTAGGGCTAGTGCTTTTACACCCCACAGTGAACTATGTAGAGGCTCTACCCATTAAGCTGTTCGAATATATGGCCGCCGGCATTCCTGTACTGGCCTCGAATTTCCCCTTGTGGGAAAGCATTATCAAGACCCACAAATGCGGTATATGCGTAAATCCGCTGAACCCTGCTGAAATTGCCCAAGCTATAGACTACCTGCTTAGCCACCCAAACGAGGCCCAACGCATGGGCCAGAATGGTTATAGGGCGATGCGGGAACACTTTAACTGGGCGACGGAAGCCACCAACCTTGTTCAGTTTTACAAACAAGTGCTCACCAACAAGGATTCCGTATGTGCGGCATAACCGGCGGGTGGTGGCCGCAGGGGAGCCCTGATAGTGCCTTACGCGTAAGCACAGCACTTGATCGGCTGAGACATCGCGGCCCTAACGACCGCGGGCATGAAATTTACCCATTGGGTTTTGGGGAGTTGCACCTGGGCCACACCCGGCTTTCCATTCTGGATTTAAGCCCCGCAGGGCACCAACCCATGGCAAGCTACGATGGCCGCCTAAGCATTGTGTACAACGGCGAAATATACAACTACAAAGAAATACGAGCAGAACTGCAGCAACAGGGCTTCCGGTTCACCACCCAAACCGATACCGAGGTGTTACTTAATGCCTGGCTATGTTGGGGCCCCGCCTGCCTGCCCAAACTGGAAGGCATGTTTGCTTTTGCGCTATACGACAAGCAAGACCATAGCCTTACCCTGGTGCGCGACCCATTCGGTATCAAGCCTTTGTTCTATTACCACCACGATAATCAGCTGTTATTCGGGTCGGAACAAACAGCCATGTTGGCATTAGTACCCCAAAAGCCGGAGCTGAACTGGCAGCGCTGCTACGACTATTTAGTTCATGGGCAATACGACAACCAAGAAGACACTTTTCTGGCCGGTATACGGCATTTGTTGCCTGGGCATCTGCTTCGCATTTCGTTACAGCAGCCCGCTAACGCCGAACCCCATCAGTGGTGGGCGCCCACCCTGCTAAAAAAAGAGAAACTTACATTTGACCAAGCAGTAGAGGCAGTTCGCGAACAGTTTTTACATAATATTCGCACGCATTTACGTAGCGACGTTCCCGTGGGGGCAGCATTATCGGGAGGCATTGACTCGTCGGCCATTGTGTGTGGTATGCGCTACCTATATAAAGACCTACCCATCCACACCTTCAGCTATGTATCATCGGACCCCGCCACAAGCGAAGAAAAGTGGATTGACCTTATCAACCAGCACACCGACGCAATTGCACACAAGGTACACATTCAACCCCAGGAGCTGGCAGAAGACCTGGACACCCTGGTGCAAGCCCAAGGTGAACCCTTCGGCAGTACCAGTATTTATGCACAGTTCCGTGTATTTAAACTGGCTCGAGAACAGAATATAACGGTAATGCTGGAAGGCCAAGGCGGTGACGAATTACTGGGGGGATATTCCGGCTACCCGGGTCACAGGCTACTAAGCCTGCTTGAGCAGCACCGCTACGGCGCCGCCCACGACTTTGCCAAGCACTGGGCCAAATTAAACGGGTTAAGTTATCGCCACGCGTTAATGCACCTGGCGCATATTACCCTGCCACCCAAAGTATATGCACTGGCCCGACAGTTAACTGGGCGACCTTTTGAGCCTGACTGGTTGAATATTGATTTGCTGAAAGAGGCGGGCGTTAACTTATGTGACTATCGCCCCTCCTTAAGTACCGACTTCAAAGGCCAACGGCTTATAGAAAAACTGGCTCATTCATTGCAAAGTTATGGGTTGCCGCATTTACTAAGACACGGTGACAGGAATGCCATGCATTTTTCGATAGAGAGTCGAGTTCCTTTTTTAACGGTGCCGATTGCTAACTTGTGCCTCAACCTACCTGAAGATTATTTGATTTCTCCTGAGGCAGAAACAAAAAGGGTATTTCGGGCGGCGATGAGTGGTATTGTGCCTGACCTAATTCTTAATAGACACGATAAGATAGGTTTCGCTACTCCTGAAAAGCAGTGGCTTAACACAATTAACAATAAAATGAAACAAAACACAAAATACAAAAGCGCCCCAGAATTTATTCAGCCAGCAGCAGTTGAAAATAAATTTAATGCTGATTTGAAAGAAAACCAGTTACATAAGTGGCAAGCATGGAGATATTTAAATTTCTCTCGGTGGTTGAATAAAACTGAAAACTTAATAAAACTCAATATCAATTCACCTCCCCGACGCTAAGCTTCCAACTCCTTAATTATTTCATGAGCGGCGGAGCCATTGCCGTATGGAAAAACAACAATCGGAGACTTCTTGATAGCATGCCGCATTGCTGTTCGAATAGTTTCCACATCGCTTGTTGGTGGCATTAGCTGATTCCATCCAGCTTCAACCAATTCGACCCATTCAGTTTCTTCCCTGAGTGTTACGCAAGGCACTCCATGGAAAAACGCCTCCTTCTGCACGCCGCCAGAATCCGTAACAACTAGAGAGCTGTGCTTTTCAAGTTGTACCATATCCAGATACCCAACAGGGTCCACCAAAAGAACGTCAGCGGAAATGCTTTCTAACAAACCAAGACTCTCAAGACGTCCTTTCGTGCGCGGATGCACCGGCCATACGATAGGCATAATACTGTTAGCAGTTGAACTCAAAGCCTCTACGATCCTTCGCAAGACCGTGTCATTATCAGTATTCTCCGCCCGATGGATCGTGACTAAGATGTACTGTTTTGGATTTAGGCGAAGCTGCTCGAGAATCCCGCCGTGCGGAGACACTTTGGCACCGTGCTGCAGCGCCACATCGTACATAACATCACCGACTTGGTATATCGCGGTTTCGCTAACACCTTCTTGCAACAAATTTTTTGTGGCACTTTCAGTTGGAGTAAATAGCCAGGTTGAAATCCTGTCGGTCAAAATGCGATTTATTTCTTCAGGCATCTTAAGGTTCCTAGAGCGAAGACCAGCTTCTACATGAGCGACAGGTATATGTAACTTACTCGCCACTAAAGCGCCTGCTAGAGTAGAGTTAGTATCACCGTAAACAAGAACGATATCAGGGCGTTCGCTAAGAACCACTTTTTCAACCTCTATAAGCATCCGGCCTGTCATTTCACCATGCGCACCACCATTAATATTTAATTGGTACTTTGGCGTCCTCATACCTAATTCTTCGAAAAATACGTCAGACATATTTGCATCAAAGTGCTGGCCCGTATGGACGATTACTTCATCCAAACTCGAGCTATCAGCAATTTGAGTCGACACAACACTTGCTTTAATGAATTGTGGGCGAGCCCCTAAAACCGTTAATATTTTTTTCATCCGTTAACCATTTTTAGAGTATTTTTAAATAAAATTTTAAATAGACCTTAAATATTTCGATATATCGAAATAAGTTTTATTTTCTCAATATCCCAAGACAATAGTTTAGACACCTCTCGAACATTACTTTTAAAATACTCATACGCCTTTGGATCTGAAAAAAAACGTTCTAACGTCGCCGCTACAGTTTTTGGACACGCCATCTCGCATACATCCCCTATCTGATAGCCGCTAACGAAACGCCTCAATTCCGGCAAATCACTAGCAATTATTGGTACACCTGTAGCGATGTATTCGAATAGCTTGTTCGGCGTACAATAATAGTTATTTAAGCATGTGGGTAAGTAAGGAATAATGCCTACATCAGCACTTTTCGTTAGAGCCAATAATTGTTCCTGCGGGACTGCATCATGAAAATAAATTTTACTATTAATCCTGTACTCCCTAACCAAGCGGCGAAGTCGTGGCACGTGCTTCCCAGCACCTAAGAATATCAAAACGAGATTTGAGTTACACAATAATCTAAATGCATCGATCAATACCCTTACGTTACGGCTTTCATCTATAGTCCCTTGATACAAAACTATTTTTTTATTAAAAGCTAAGCCATATAGCGAATGAAAATATTTTTCATAAGTTAAGGTAGCATCAGAAACTTCAGCGTTCAGTATTACCTTCACCGAAGTTAAATCGTATCTTCGCTGAAGCTCTTCAGCGATTGATTGGTTAATAGTTATAACGAAAGAGCACTGCTTAATATAAGTCGCCTCTACTTTTTCCCATAATCTTTTAACGCGACTCGAAAGCTCTTGCTCACAATATAACTCGTGGCTGTCATAAATTAATTTTGCTCCATGAGCCTGAGCCGCGAGGGCCGCTGACTCGAGGGTCGATAGGTCATGCGCAACAAACACATCCGCTTTCTCCTTTATAATCTTTGGAATAAAAAGCTTTTTAAAGTAACGCGGCTGATTTACGCAGTACTTCCATAGAAGACCTTTTAATAATCCAATGCCTGAACTCCTGAGAAAAGCTATAGCTTGAAAAACCAGCTGCAGATTATTAGCGCCAGCTCCATATCTCCTCATATCATCAGGCAAACTAACGTTAAGCGGCATTTTTTGTAACTTTCTTGTTGTACCCTTTCTTGGTGCAATAACCTTTACCGTCCATCCTATCGACCGCAAAGCTTCAGCTTGGAGCAAAATTCTCCGATCAACCAAAGAGTCTGTGGTCAACATCACTGCTACTTTGTTACGCGAAACCATTTAGCTTCTAATATTTAAAACTGAGGTATCTTGATCTATATGTATACGATGCCATAACTCCATGCACAACATCCCCCATACAGCGCGGCCAAATTCTTGTTCATTGTTGATGGCCTTTTCAACACTTCGAACATCATATACGCCTCGTTGTCTAGCTTGTGGAGACAACAAAATATCTTTGACAAAGTCATTAGCTACTCCTCGCGCCCAATTGTTTAGTGGCGTCGGAAAGCCCATTTTGTCTTTACGTTCAAATATTTCTTTAGGTACCATATTACGAACGGATTCTTTAAAAAGGTGTTTCATTCTTCCATTCGCGAACTTGATATTCGGAGGTATCCGCGCCATGAACTCAACAATTCGATGGTCTAACAAGGGAACTCGCGACTCTATAGAGGCCGCCATACTCGTTCTATCTTCAACATGCAACAATGCTGGCAATGACCCTTTCAAATCAAAATAAGTCATACTGTTAATTAAAGAGTGCAGCCCATCACGGTTGAATATCTTTTGAAATGACTCAAATGGTTGATAATTACTAGACAGCAAGTCATCGTTAAAGAGATGTGTCACACTTGAGCTACGATCTATCAACTTAAAGTATCGCTTATCGGCGCTTTCAAATAGACCATCACCCCAAAGATTTTGCAACATTGGTTTATAAGTTTTTAACAGCGGTAAGTTCGGTACAATCGACTCAAGTGTCACAGCATACGGTTGTGTATGCGCTGTTTCATAGATTGCGCCAGACAGGCACTGTTCCAAATAGGCCACTAGATATCGTGCGTACCCGATAAACAACTCATCGCCACCTTGTCCACCCAACACAACTTTTACTTTATCCGCCGCCAGTTTTGATACGTAGTACTGCGGAATTGAGCCTGGGCCAGCCACCGGTTCATCCATGTAATACATCAAGTTAGGCAACGTTGTTGATAGCTCACTACCCGGAATATAGACCTCGTTATATTCAGTGCCACAAAAGGACGAAACCTTCTTTGCATAAGCTGTTTCATCATATTGAGGCCCGTCACGAAACGCGCCAGTAAATGTAGACACCTTTTCCCCTACTAAAAGCTCGCTAGCTAGGCAAACTACAGCACTTGAGTCCAACCCCCCCGACAAATGTGCTCCAAGGGGCACATCGGAACGCAAATGCATACGGACAGAGTCCTCCACTAAGCCGGACAAATGATCGACAAACCAAGATTCGTCATGCGATGTGTCAATTTCGTACTGAAGATCCCAGTATTGTGTTCTGTGAACCGAGAGTTGTCGATTACTTAAGTCGACAGTTACAGCCTGCCCAGGCTCCAGTTTTGACACACCCTCAAACATAGTTTTGTCATCCAAACAAAACTGAAATGTTATATAGTCTTTAAGTCCTGCCGTATTAGCCCTCCTATCAACATAGCCGGAAGCAAGAATAGACTTAATTTCTGAGCCGAAAACAAATGTGTTCTGATGGATGGCATAGTAAAACGGCTTAATACCTATCCGATCTCGAGCACAAAAAACTTTATTTTTATTCTTGTCCCAGATAGCAAACGCAAACATCCCTATAAAGCGGGCGACGCAATTTTCCCCCCATTCAATGTACGCGTATAGCAACACTTCAGTGTCTGAATAAGATTTAATAGGGTGCCCCTTAGCCAGAAGCTCTCGGCGTAATTCCAGATAGTTGTAAATTACCCCGTTAAACACGACGCTAACTGAGTTATCCACAACACTCATCGGCTGTCGTCCATTTTCGGGATCAATAATTGCCAGGCGCTGGTGTCCTAAAAACACTCCCCGCTCCGAGTCAATTGCCACGCCTCGATCGTCGGGCCCTCTATGACCAATAGTGTCCAACATACGACTAAGACTAGCCTGTCGATCAGTGTTATTGGAAAAATCAATGAAACCGGCGAACCCACACATAAAAAATCTAGCCTTATTTATAAAATAAATTACACACTACTCAGTCACAATGCTGCCACCTATATAACTAGGTCCTATGCGTTAGCGAATCATACACCTTGAACAAAGTATGCTCTTGTTCAAGCCAAGAGTACTTTTCCCGTTTTAACAGTAACTGTTCTTTACATTCTTGGTAGCAAGACTCATCCAATAAAGTGAGTAGACTCTCAGAATACTCTTCCGGACTGTCGAGAGACGAAACTACTCCAAAGCCTTCGCCAAAAACCACCTCTCGCAAATACGGTAAGTCATTAGCTAGAATTGGCAAACTCGCTTGAATGAATTCAAACAATTTATTTGGAGAACAAAAATAATTATTTAAATCTATTGCTTGATAGGGAATCACACCGACATCAGCCGACGCTGTCCAATATAAAAGTTCCGCTTGGGGAACTGCATCTTTGAAATAAACGCGGTCAACGCAGCCAAGATCTATGGCTATTTCCAGCAATTCAGGCTTCGCTTCTCCGTATCCCATAAATACCAAAACAATCTCATTTGGCATCGCGGCCAACGCCCTAACCAAATTTTGCAACCCTCGTTGTTTTGACATCCAACCTTGAAAAAGTATTATTTTATTATGAGATTTAATATTTAATTCATTGCGAAATAAATCATATTTATGTGAATTATCGAAATATTCTGGCCTGTTGGTAGCGTTCAAAATAACTGTAGGTTTAGCTATTTTGTAGCGCCGACGCATCTCTTCGGCAATATAGGAATTAACAGTAATTACAGCATTAGCCCGTTTTATATATTTTCGCTCTAACGAAGCTAACTTTCTCTTCTGGTCCGGGAGTAAAGAGGCTATCTCAGGATAGAGTTCATGTGCGTCATAAACCAATGGAATCTTCAGTTTATTACTAGCGTAGGCAGCCACTTTTAACTGAGGTAAGTCGTGAGCATGAATAGCATCTGGCCTATAAAATAACGCCCTCTGAAGAATGAATCTTTCATGAGTAGATAATTTACGCAGACGTTTGTGCAAAAGGATTGAGGCAGTCTGAAGTTTATACCCCAAAAGGACAAATACAGAGTTTGTTTTTCTGCTCAAAAAGAAAAGTATTCTGCCTATTTTGCTTGAAAATCTATTTGCGATAATTTGGGAGGCAGCATTAACAAATGAAAACGCAAAAGCTATAAACTTAAAATAAAAATTAAATACTTTGAGAATAACCCTCTCAGAATAAGGAAGCTCACTCCCAGATACTCTTTCCACCTTAACGTTACCGATCGTTTCAAACGCCCGATCTCCACTACCCGACATCGCTAATAAAATAACCTCATTACCTTGAGATATCAAGGACTCAGCTTCCAGTAATATTCGACGGTCAATTTGCACGTCATCTGTCAACATTAGAATTCGCACAGCTTGACTCCAAGTAAGTGTCTAACATCTTTCTTGCCACCGCCTCACTGGCGTGAACAGCATCAACATACTCCCGACCTCTAGCCCCTATAGTTGGCCAGCTATCCCGGCTCTTTATTAAATTCGCTAGGCAGCCCTCTATACTCTCTATATCTGCTGAAATTATAGGTAAGGCTGTGGGATATTCTTGTAATAAATCTGCTCGCAAAAAGCATACTACAGGCTTACCCATCGCCATCATCTCGACAGCGAACTGTCCATAGGCCCCAACCAATAACTGATCAACTATTATGTCGACGCGAGCACAAGTTTGCATGGCTTCCGCGTAAGACTTCCCCTCGACCAGCACCAGCTCCACTGGGTATCCCTTAGCAGCTAATGCCGCGACCGCACGAACAAGATATTTGGTGCCTTTTATATTTTGGTTAGAGGGTGCATGGCCAATCTTAATTGGCGCATTCGCCTTACGCTCAAAATCCTCATTTAGCGTGTAACGCTTAATATCATTTAGGCGTTTTACGTCAATCGGCTGCGGAAGCAAAACTGAATTCGGAACAAACTCCAAAAGATCCGGCGTGCTAACAAAAACACCGTCTGCATACTTAGTTGCTATCTCAAGCAGACGCTCTCTATTGGCACTGCACAACATCGGCCAACATTGCTTGCAAGCACTGTATTTATATTTACGGATCGTTGCTTTACTATCTCTTATCTCACAACCACAAAAATAGAAATAAACCTTCTTACCCAACTTTTTCAGTAGCGGTATATCGACAAGAGCTTGACCTGCCCATGACGAGTCAAAATAAAACTGAAAAATATCAAAAGGTAGTGCCTCTTTAAAGAAAAATGAAAGAGATGACAGAACACCACTTTTCGAATCAGGTATTACCTGGTCGGCCGAATATTGAAATACATTATTTATATGACATATGGACTTGGCATCAACACCCAGTCGTCTCTGTGCGGACGCCAGCACACCAGCCATGCCCCCAATGTTCTGTGGACCATGGAGCACTCTCATAGCGCCATCGCTTCCATCAATGAGACTACTTTACTAGCGGCGTCACCATCACCATACACATTTTCAACATACTGCTTGCTAGAGTTCATGCACGCACTGTAGGCCTCCAGAATTGCTTGTGAACGAGCACCGCTCAACACTGACCAACCTAAATCTACTTGCTCAATCCATTCCGTTGTGTCTCGCAATACCACTGAGGGAACGCAAGCAAAATACGCCTCCCGCTGAACGCCTCCAGAGTCTGTCAAAATACATTTTGCGTTCAACTCTAACGCCAACATTTCCAAATAACTTACTGGCTCAATAACTCGTATGTTTTTTGCAGATAATCTATCTATAACTAAATTTAAGTTAGACAATATTCTCGGATGTGCGGGCAAAATAACTGGAAGGGGAAGAAGCGATAATCCCTTTAGGATTTGCTCGAAACGAGAGATATCATTAGTATTTTCAGCGCGATGCACCGTAGCCAACGCGTATTCCGACTTAGCCAAAGATAATGCAGACATAATAGACTCGTCGGCATTACGAACGAAATACTTAAAACAATCGAACATTAGATCGCCGGTCAGATGCACATTCTCTGATATCCCCTCCTTTTCTAAATTTCCAATAGCTGTTCTAGTTGGAGCGCATAATAACGTCGACAAATGATCAGCAACGACCCTATTAATTTCTTCAGGCATTCTTCGGTCATAACTTCTTAAACCGGCCTCGACATGCACGACAGGCACATTCAATTTCGCCGCGCACAACGCCCCCGCTAATGTTGAGTTAGTGTCACCATCTACAACCACAACATCAGGCCTGTACTCAGAGATCAAGCCATCAAGCTTAGACAACATAAGCCCAGTTTGTATCCCATGCGAATTCGATCCAATTTCCAAATTTATATCTGCCTGAGGAATACCCAACTCTTCAAAAAATATACGGCTCATTTTGTCATCGTAATGCTGTCCCGTATGCACCATCAGCTCACGATGACCTCTTGCATCAACCGCACGTCTAAAAACGACTTCTTGCATAAACTGGGGCCTCGCTCCCAGAACTCTCATTATCAACATTTATACACCCGTGAGTTAATAAATTTCAGCGCGACATGCGTTCTATGCTGGCAGCTAAATCATTATGTTTTATATTCAATTTCTGATGCTCTGCATACCAATAGCAACAAGCCTCGCGAAGGGAACGCAACTCATTTAAGCGATTATTATTATTTTCGCTATTCTTAAAATTAATCCGTCGCAATAAACCGACTATTTTCGGGTCATAATTGGTCAAATCAAAACCCAAATAGCGTTCATGAAAAATTTGATCGTCATGAACCTGGTCTTCAGAACAAATCATATCTTGCTCAATCAGCAACTCAAGCATCGACTCCTGAGAGCAGGAAACCTCCGGTAAATCGTAACCGTAAATGTGCGCAATATCTTTAAGAGACTTTAACGGTAATGAAAAGTCTTCCGAAAATCTTCTTAACATCTTGGCATCCCGAATAAAACCCAACTGCACATCATTTAGACGGCTCTTCCAATCTTCAACTGCCTTCGTAGAAATTTCATCAGCTGGATTTAAGTTCCACGTAGAGAGACTCTTAATGCTGGGGTCCAGATTAACTCTCTTTGAATTCAAACTAATCTTATCTCGATCAAGTAGCGGGACCTTAATTTTCAAAAATCTTTTCAAATTACTCAAAACGGCTCTTGTATCCCCAACCAAATCCTCGTAACGGATACACAACGCTCGCGGATGGGGGAGTAACTCCGCGCACACAGAAGCCTCCACCAACCAAATAGCTGTAGCACGCCGCAGGCTAAACCCACGACGCACTAAACTAGATATAGTCGCACGTGGGTCCCGAATCAAAACAATTACCTTAGCCTGGTCGTTGTAATCCAAATAAGACTTAAAAGCATACAAGTTAGAAGGAGTTTTTTCCGCTACCAAACAAGAATCTTTAACAATTTCCGCGGAAAATACATGCTCAAATAAACACTCGATCGAGCTTGAATGTTTTAAAATATTCTTAATTTTCTCCGAGTTTTGGTTGTAATACGACAAATTACCTTCATCGATTAAAGAGTACGGACAATAACCTTCTTTCAGATTTTCTATCGCATTATTTTTCTGCCATTCGCAACGTGATAGTTTAGCCAAATAATTCTCAGCACTTCTATGAAAATTACTTGAGTACAAACATGCATGCGAAAAAATACCTAGTTCTGGGCCGCAAAATACGCCAGGTATAGAATCCAACAAAACACTAAATAAAGTAGTACCACTGCTTGGCGGACCACCAACTAACACTGGAAGACTAAACTTTTTTTTCATCATTGTGACTGTTGCGCGTCAAATTCGCACTCTTGTATTACTGCTCCCAAATTTTTTGAACTTGGCATAGTCGAGTATATCGATAAACTATATCGACGGTCATGCCGGTCATAACTTGGGGGCTGATCAACCCAATTATCTAAATCAAGGAACTTCAGAATAGCTATGGTTACTAGATATTCGCCGGGCCCAAACCTGATCGGATTAAAAACAAATTTAACCTTACCATGTCCAAAAATTTCACCAATCGACTTTTCTAGCAATTTACTGTTCTGATGGTCCATCTGCACGCCATCTAAACGATGAAAAGTCAGCGCAAAAACCGGATCTTTAACTTTTTGTGTCGCCTCAAAATCTACAACAACCTCTAGTTTAGACCTTTGGGGGAACACCCTACTGGATGCTCCTTGATTATTGATAAAGTCTACTTTATCAATTCTTACGACACGTTCAGTTGAAAACTCATCTTCATTATTATTATGTGATGGGTATACTTCGACCTGCTTTTCGAGTTCTAAATCAACCTCTGGAACCTCAATTCCCAATGAGGCTGAATACAAACCATCTCCAACCTTTGCTAACGCTCCAATTCCCTTATACCCACTGCGCTCATCCCACAATTCAATATGCACACCACTCTGAAAAGCAATATCGCCTTTTATAATAAGTTTTGAATTCTTTAGCTCATCTTCCAAATACAAAGGAAAAGACAATACAAAAGGCGCGTAATTTTGACCATTAGCCGTCGCCCTAGCAATATATCTGCCATGCTCTCCTTTATCATACTCTGGCTCAGACCAGCAAGTTGACGTTGGATTTACAATCAGATAATTATTCTCTTTGTCAGAATTATCCATTACGTCACCGACCGCTATGCTTGCTAGTGTCTGATTATCCCTCTCCAACTCAATCGATTTTATGAAGTGTAAGGATTCAGGTGTTGGTTGCGGCACTACAAAACGAAAAACTAATTTTTTATAAACATCGCTGGCGTTCAATATTGAGCGCACAACTCCTTTGTCTACTTGCATTTCTCTCGCGCGATGCCGAAGCTCTGTTTCGTATCGCATAGCGTCAACATATTCCTTAACAACATCGTGAGCGGGACCGTCCATTATTGGCCTTCCTCTTTTCATCCAAATAACTCTGGAGCATAAGCGAAGTATCGAAGATGTATCATGACTGACAAATAAAACAGTTGCACCTGAATCATTGGTAATCGTATTCATTCTATCGACACATTTACCAGCAAAATAGGCATCCCCCGCCCCGAGAACCTCATCCACAATTAGAATTTCAGGCTCGATAGATGTCGCAACAGAAAATGCTAAGCGCGCATACATACCTGCCGAATAAGTTTTCACTGGATTATCTATAAACTCCTCGAGTTCAGAAAACTCAATGATTTCGTCTAATTTTGTTTTTGCAAACTTGCCAACTATTCCCTGATAACTTAATGCGGACAACACATTCTCTCTACCCGTGAACTCGGGATGAAAACCAGTCCCAAGCTCCATCAATGCCTGAACTTTTCCAGACACCTTTACCACGCCTGAAGTAGCTCTGACCTGTCCCGCAATTATCTTTAGTAAAGTGCTTTTTCCTGCTCCGTTGTGGCCTATCAAGCCTACCTTCTCACCTTTCTTGATAGATAAACTGATATCTCTGAGCGCCCAAAACTCATTAGCCACTGACCTTGGAACCGGCAACCCCAATAAATCCATTATCTGATGACGTTTAGAACTAAACATGCGATACATCTTAGAAACATCAGATATTTTTATGGCTTCTTCAAACATAATCTGCAAACAAAGGTTTTAATCGACTAAAAACGTAATAACCAACCGCAAATGTAGTTGCCGATATAATTGAAAACATAAAGAAGAGATCCCAGGGTATTTCGTTGACAATAATGCTACCTCTATAAAGCATAATCATATAAAAAAGAGGATTAGGATACATCAGGGGTAGCAGTGACTCTGGGACCATATCCAAGGTGTACGCAATCGGGGAAACCAGCATCAAAAATAAAACAATAATGCCGATTAACTGGCCTAAATCCTGAAAGAAAACATTTAATGCAGAAAGCAGCCAAACAATACCAATTGTGAATATTAATTGTAGGATTATTATTATCGGAATCATTAATTGAGTTAAATGAAAATGACCTCTTAAGAACAATATAGCCAACAATGTAACAAGCCCTACCATCATAGTGACGCTGGATGCCAACACCGCTTTAACCGGAATCAGCTCTATAGGGAATAGAGTGTTTTTTATTAGTCCTCTATTTGAAATTACAGAACCAACCCCCGTTGAAAGTGCCTCAGAAAATCCCAAGAAGGGAATTAATCCTGAAAAAATCAAAAGCACATACTCGAAAGGAGTGAAAAGTTGGAGCTTAATTCTTAGAATTAAAATATAGACAACAGCATATAAAGATAAAAATATTAGGGGATAAATAATACTCCAACCCATTCCAATTATGGTCCCCCTACTCTTCGCTCTGATATCATTCAACGCTGTAGCCCAGAGTAAACGCCTATGCAGCCAAAACAGTTGTAGTATTTTCATTCGAATAATTTCATATTAATAGTTATCTAAAGCAATAGGATGTTTCATACCCGCCACACTTGTGCGCATACTAGTCTTTAGACAAAGTTTCAATTATGCGATGCACAATTTCTTCTTGCTGTGATTCATCAAGATCAGCAGACATCGGCAAACTCATCACGCGGTCGGCCATCCATTCCGAATGCGTCACGGCACCCGACACACGGCTTAACCCGGCATAGGCTGATTGACGATTCAAAGGAACAGGGTAATGCACCGCCGTAGGCACGCCTTGCCCTTTTAGCGCCTCTTGAACCGCCGCACGGTTTTCAATAATAACGGTGTACTGGGCAAACACGCTGGTGCGATCATTACGCTGGGTAACAATTTGCACCTTGTCTTTCAATAAGGCGTTATAACGCGCACCAATTTTCAAGCGTTGCTCTATTTCCCAGTTGAAGCGTTCCAACTTGCCAAGCACTACGGCACATTGAATAGTGTCCATACGCCCGCCCACCCCAATTCGGCTATGAACGTAGCGCTTTTCCTGGCCGTGAACTCTTATTTCTTTGCAGGCTTTTGCTAGATTAGGGTCGCTTGTGAAAATAGCCCCACCGTCTCCGTAACAACCGAGCGGTTTGCTGGGAAAGAAGCTCGTGCAACCTATGGTAGAAAGGTTACAGCTTTTGCGGCCCTTATATTCCGAACCAAAGCTTTGCGCTGCATCTTCTATCACCACTAAATTATGGCGCGCCGCTATTTCATTAATTTCGTCCATATCGGCCGGCTGCCCGTACAGGCTTACAGGCATAATGGCTCGCGTTTTCGCCGTAATGGCCGCCTCGATTTTCGAGGCGTCGATATTACAGGTATCGGGCTCAATGTCTACGAAAACAGGCACGGCGCCTAATAAAGCAATCACCTCTGCCGTAGCAACGAAGGTAAACGGGGTGGTGATAACCTCATCGCCCGGCTTGAGGTCAATGGCCATTAAAGAAATCAACAAGGCTTCTGTACCCGAGGCAACTGTTATGCAATGGGATGCCCCAGTGTAGTCGGCTAACCGGGTTTCAAGTTCGGTTACCTCGGGCCCCATAATGTATTGGCCGTGATCCAAAACCCGCTGAATGCGCGCGTCAATATCCTGCTTAAGCGCCTGATACTGCGCTTTTAAATCAATGAACTGAATTGCCATATCCCCTCGTTACCTTTTTAATCGCTTACGCCCATTTTTATTGCTCAACACTTAGTGATGATTCCTGCAACACATAGGTTTTGCCACTTACGGGGCAAACCGCCTTGCCACTGCCTTCAACAGGCAGCGGTAACCGCTCGCCATGCTCGCTCATCCAGCCAATTTGTTTACCCGGCACACCAGCAATAAGTGCGTAAGGCTTAACATCGCGATTCACCACCGCACCTGCGGCAACGAAAGCGTGTTCGCCAATCGTTACGCCGCACACAATGGTGCAGTTCGCACCAAGGGTCGCCCCTTTTTTAACAGTAGTTGTCCGGTATTCGTTCTTTCGCAAGACCGCCGCGCGTGGGTTATAAACGTTGGTGAACACCATGCTGGGCCCGCAAAATACGTCGTCCTCAAGCCGAACTGCATCGTATATTGATACATTATTCTGAACTTTCACGTTGTTGCCGATAACAACGTCATTTCCAACGAACACATTCTGGCCAAAAGAACACCCGTTTCCAATTCGTGCGCCACCGCAAATATGCGCAAAATGCCAAACTCGGCTGCCTTCACCTATAGAGGCGCCCTCGTCAACGATTGCAGAAGCGTGAATTGAGACCGTCATTTGCACACCTGGAAAATGGGTAACAGCAAAGTATAACGTTTTACGCTACTTAAAGTAGGCCGCAACGCGTTCAGTTGACTGAATACGAACCGTGAGCAGACGACGCAAATTATTAATTAAATAGTTATACCCGATAGTTTTAAACTAACTAAATATAATTAACTCATTAGCTAAGCTTGACCAACCTTAATTAACTTGTGATGGCTAGAGTCCCTAGAATCCAAAATGGTGCCGCATTATGAAAGTCCTTCTATTAGGTAGCTCCGGCCAATTAGGTTTTGAGCTGACATCTATTCTGACCAATCTTGGTGAGGTGATCGCCCCCCAACGGTTTGACACAGCACTCCCGGGTAATCTGCTTGATCTGTCTACGTTGCAAGATACAGTGCAACGCATCAAACCCAACCTTATTGTGAATGCAGCCGCATTCACCGCAGTAGACTTAGCCGAAAAAGACCCCGGCTTAGCGCGTCGGGCTAATACGCTGGCACCCAAGATGTTGGCAAACGAAGCGCTGGCAATGAATGCATGGCTGGTTCACTTTTCTACCGATTACGTTTTTAATGGTCAAGGTACACGACCTTGGACCGAAACCGACCCCGGCGACCCCTTGAACGCATACGGTCGCACCAAGCTGGAAGGTGACCAAGCAATTCTTGCCTCGGGTTGCAAGCATTTAATTCTGCGAACCAGTTGGGTTTACGGCCTGCATGGTAATAATTTCGCTAAAACTATTTTGGAGAAAGCGCAAACACAAGACAGCTTGAAGGTGGTCAATGATCAGTTTGGTGCCCCCACCAGTGCCGAGCTTCTGGCTTCATTAACCACGCAAACTTTGTTGCCGGCCATGAAGAACCCAAAGCTAGGGGGGCTGTATCATGTGGCCGCACAGGGCGAGGCCTCGTGGTACACCTATGCCCAGTTTCTATTAGAGCAAGCCCTACGGGAAGGATTAACATTGCGCGTTAAACCGGAAGATTTGATACCGGTTTCAAGTGCGCAATGGTCTGCGCCGGCCGCGCGGCCAAGCAACTCGCGCCTGAACACCACAAAGTTTTCCGAAACGTTTGGCCTTACGCTACCCCATTGGCAAGAAGGGGTTGCACAGTTTGTACGGGCCTATGCCAAATTACACAAAAGATAACCACGGTATATCCAGCTTACCTAATGCAAATTACACCGTTAGCCATTCCCGAAGTCATGCTAATAGAACCGCCCGTGTTCCAGGACGCTCGCGGTTATTTTATGGAAAGTTTTCATCAGCAAAAACTCGGCACGGCGCTTGGCCGGAAGGTGTCTTTTGTGCAAGATAATGTGTCGTACTCCGAACGCAATGTGCTTAGGGGCCTGCACTACCAACGCCCCCAATCACAAGGGAAGCTTATTCAGATATTGAATGGCGAGGTATTTGATGTGGCGGTGGATTTGCGCCGCAAGTCACCCACATTTGGCCAGTGGGTGGGGCAAATACTGAAAAGCCCCCAACAATTGTTGTGGGTACCCGAAGGGTTTGCCCATGGCTTTCTGGTACTGTCTGGTTCCGCCACGGTTCTATATCGGGTGACAGCGCATTATGCACCTGAAAACGAACACACTTTGGCATGGAATGACCCTGCTCTGGGCATTCATTGGCCCCTACAGGGTACGCCTAGGCTTTCTGGAAAAGATCAGCAGGGTTTAAGCCTTCAGATGGCACCGGTTTTCGATTAAGCTGTACGCTTTGCGGCGGTTTATTTTCTTACGAAACAACCCGGTATCTTTGAATGATGTCTTCTTTTCCTGAAGTAGCCCCACTAGACTCGCTGGCGTGCTGGCGCAGTTTTGCGCAAGCGGCGCAAAATACGCCTGTTAATCCGCAGCGTTTATGTGTTCTGAAGGCTGGGGGCCTACTAGTAGACACCAGCGCCCAACGCGCCTCGCCCGAACTAGCCCAGGCCACCGAGGCCCTGCTTCAGGCCAGACAGTTCGAAACCTGGCGCGAGCACCTTTTAACAGGCCAAGTGGTCAACCTCACAGAAAATCGGGCAGCCTGGCACAGCGCATTACGCGTACCCGCACCCTCGCAACAGGTGGCAGGCGAGCGCGAACGCATGCTGGATTTTGTACGCCTGGCCGACGCCGAACGCAAGTGGCGCAATGTCGTACACATAGGTATAGGCGGTAGTGACTGGGGCGTGCGCTTGTGTATTGCCGCGTTTGGCTATGCGGGTACCTGGCGCAATGTACGGTTCGTGTCGAATATCGACGGCCACGCCATTGAAGGGGGGCTGGCGGGCCTGGATCCGCACGAAACGCTGGTTGTCGTATCGTCCAAGTCGTTCACCACGTCGGAAACGATGCAAAATGCACATCGTGCGCTGGAGTGGCTAAAGGGCGCAGGCATTCAGAACCCTTACAACCATGTGGTGGCCATTACCGCCAACGCCCAAGCCGCGCGCGAATGGGGTGCCCTGCCCTCACAAACCTTCCTGTTCTGGGAATGGGTGGGGGGCCGGTTTTCAATATGGTCGTCGGTGGCGCTAACCACTGCATTGGCGGTGGGTATTGACACGCTGGCCGGCATGCAGGCCGGCGCCCATGCCATGGACCAACACTTTGCCACCGCTCCCGTAGCGGAAAACGCCCCCGTGCAGTTAGCGGTGTCGGGCGTGGTGAACCGCAGCGTGCTGGGCTATGGCTCGCTGAATATTGCACCCTATGATTTCCGGTTGGGGTATTTGGTGCCCTACCTGCAGCAACTGGAAATGGAGTCGTTGGGCAAGTCGGTGGACTTGAACGGCAATGCGGTTAATGTACCCACCGGCCCAGCCGTATGGGGTATGCCCGGTACCGACGCCCAACACACCTTCTTTCAATGGCTGCACCAGGGCAGCGACGGTGCGCCAGTAGACTTTATTGTGTGCCAGGAAGCCAACCACGGCTGGCGCGAGGCCCACCACACCCACCTGCTGGCCAATTGCCTGGCCCAGCGCCAGGCCATGCTAACGGGCAAAAGCTATGAACAGGCCCTGCAGGAATGCCGCGCCGAGGGCCATGCCGAGGAGCACGCCCAATGGCTGGCCAAACACCGCATGCACACCGGCGGCCGGTCGTCGAACTTAATTGTCTTGCCCCGGCTCTCGCCCTATACCTTGGGGGCGCTGCTGGCGCTATATGAGCATAAGGTGTTCACCCAAGCGGTAATCTGGGGCATTAACCCGTTCGACCAATGGGGCGTGGAATACGGCAAGGTGCTGGCCAAGGGCATCACGCAGGAACTGAAGGGGCAAGCGCCCTTGAACGGCGGGCACGACGCGTCGACACGGTATTGGGTGGAGGTGTTTCGGGGGTGAAAGGGTAGGCCGGGGAACGGTATTTTTTACCTTCATAGATTACGTTTTATGCGATACAATGCGTAATCTATGACAGTTATTATTATGGTTCTTGATGCCCAAGAAACTTCAGATATCACCTGTTCTTCATCCCAACGTCCTGGCCAGACTTAAGGTCTGGGGGCGCTGCATACGACTCCAGCGAGTGCAGCAAAAAATCAAAGCCGCCGACTTTTGCCCAAGGATTGAGGTGTCCGAGAGCACTTTACGGCGGATCGAGGCCGGTGATCCATCTGTAAACGTAGGAAGCTACCTTACTGCGCTAAATGCGCTTGGCTTAATGGATTTGGTTACTCCTATGCCAAAGCCTCAATGGTTCGAGGGCAACGTGAACGCTCGCGTTTATGCGCCCAAAGAAGATAATGATTACTTCTAGCCCCCTTTATGTATACCTGCAGCGTCCCGACACTGGGCAATGGGTAACGGTCGGCCGCTATAGCCTAGACGCTTCGGGCCAGTTGGGCCGCTTTCTCTACGCACCCAGCTATCTGGAGGCAGGCTTCGGCTGGAGCATCGATCCCGTTAACCTGCCCTTAATCGCAGGAAATCCAATTAATGCTACGCGCTATGGTGGTTTACATGACGTGTTACGCGATGCCTGTCCGGATTCCTGGGGGCGCTTACTGATTCAACGTGAACATGGTTTGGGCGATACTGCGCATTCGAGCGCCTATCTTTTGCTTGCAAGCAATGCGGATAGATGGGGAGCGCTGGCCATTGGCAAATCACCCAAGCCCTCGATTGCAAAGCTGTCCACGCCTAAGCTTGCACAACTGCCCGAGCTTTCAGAGGAATTGCTCGCCATGTATGAACGACGGCCCGCTGTAAACCCGCAATTGCGCCGGCGCCTCATGGCGACGCCCAGTATGGGTGGGGCCAGGCCCAAAGTAACTGTTCAAGATGGCAACGCGTATTGGCTGGTCAAACCTGTTTTGCCTTCAGACACGGTAGATATTCCGTTACTTGAACATGTGGTGCAGCGCTGGGGGAAAGCTGCAGGATTGAACTTTGCCCATACAGAGCACGAATCTGCGGGGTCTGGATCAGGGCTTAGTGTTGTTCGCTCGTTGCGATTTGACCGCAGCGGCGATCAACGCATTATGGCGGTAAGCGGTGCTTCACTTTTGCAAACAGAATACCCCGGAGCGGCCGGCAGTGCGTCCTGGAGTTATCCCGTGCTGGCTACCGTACTACGCCAGATCGGCGCTCCCCTTGAGGATTCAATCGAGCTCTTTAGTCGGATGGTTTTTAACGCGGTGATCGGAAATGATGATGATCATCCGCGTAATCACGCGATTCACTACAGCCATGAACAGCGTCGCTGGCGCCTTACGCCGGCGTTCGATGTTGTCCCCAATCCGGATTTCACTCCTTCCCATCTTGCATTACAGGTCTGTTTTGGTGATCGATCCATCAGTACCCAGAACATCCTCCGTGACGCTCAGTCTTTTGGGTTCGAATCTCAAGATCATGCTAAACAACATCTGGAAACGCTGCTGAACGATATAGAAGCCGGATATGAGGTCGTTGAATCTATGTTTACTGAAGGTTTACGATCATTGATGGGTGCAAGGCTTAATGAGGGAATTCGAAGGTTGCGAGTCGATTATTCTCCGTAACGCCGGGCCATTTCCTGAATAATCAAATGCAAAATGGCGCGCAGGCAGCGTAATTCGCCGGCCAGGGTGGCGGCCAGTTCAGGGCGGTGCACAAGCAACCCTTGGTTTTCAGCTTGGATATGTTCGTACAGCCAATGCGCCTGCTTCAAGCGGTACCGGCTTGTTAATTTCCGAAAACCGTTGCACGCCCAGAATAGGCCAGCAGGCCAAAAGCATCGGCCGTGTCAATTGTTGCATCTGCCGCCAATAAACTGCGCTGCCCTTCTTCGGGCAACAGGTTGTCGAAATACCATTGAACCGGGCGCTGTGTTGCACCATCCAGCAAAAGATTAGGTGTTAACGGCAACTGCGGGCTTAAGGCATAACGATTGGGGCTTTCAAGCCAGGCGCAACTATACTGAAACCCCCATAAACCATTGGTTTCGTGTAGCGTGCCCACTGGCACATCATTAATATAAGCTTGCAGGACACGGTCACTCATGGTCTTTACGCGCACCTGACCCATACGCACTAAACCCGCGCTCGCGTAACCAGGCGCCCACGTCTTCCGGCACATCGGCCTCTAAACGCACCCCCAGCCCCTCAAGCACCTGGAACAATTTGCCCCATTGAACGGTGTCGCTCCCCCGTTCGACCTTGCCCAGGAAGTTCTCGCTAACGCCGATACTGCCGGCGGCGTCGTCCTGGCGAATGTTCTGGGCTTTGCGCACGGCCCGAACAAGCCTGCCTAGTTCCGCAGCGTTATCAATGGCGATCTTCATGATTAATCCTTACGTTTATAAGGATTTTGATCCAAAAAAGGCTTTAAGGCAAGAAATCCTTTTGATTGTGCGGATTTCTTGATGGCGAGCCGTTATTTTTACAAAAATCCTTACGTTTATAAGGATTCTGAAGTGCGACTAAAGCAAAAAGCCACCACACAGTCTCCAGAAAACAAGTAATCGTGCAGAGCGGTGGCGCTAGCTAGCGCACAATTCAGTCAAATGATAAAATTAAAAATGTCATTTGAAAGGAAAAGACATGAGCGAGCCCCATATAGATTATGTGCGTAGTGCAAAAAGCAGCTCATCGCATCCGGCACCCGCTTTCTGGAAAATGGCACACCAGTTAAGCAAACTGGGCGAAACCGAACGCGTTTATAAAATCAAAGCCGGCTTCCAGGTTAATTGGGCCGAGGCCACAAAAGTGGCGTTTAACCTCACCACACCCGGCATGGTGTCGTTGCTGAATGTGTCTCCCTCAACGTATGCCCGCCTGCGTAGCGGCAACAAGCAGCTTGATGCCGTCGCGTCGGAACGGCTCGACCGCGTTGTAGGGCTGGCCCTGCTGGCGGAAAACGTATTCGAAGACAAAACCGCCGCCACGCAGTGGATGTCCACGCCTAACGCAGCGTTAGGGGGCGTTTCACCCATTATGCATTGCGATACGGAAATCGGCGCGCGTCAGGTTCGCCGCATACTGAATGCGCTGGAATGGGGCGGCGTGGTGTAATGATTGCCTACAGAATTACAAAGGCAAAACGGGCTACCGATTTATCGGGCAAGGGGGCGGCCCTTGAGGGGGGGCGATGGAACAATATTGATATACCGGCAATATACATGGGCCTCAGCCCGGCCATTTGTTGCCTGGAAACCTTTGTGCACACTACGCACTACCCCACGCTACCGCTCATCATTACGCGGTTTGTTTTGCCCGCAAACAAAAACCTGTATTTTCAGCCCAACCCGAATGAACTGCCTGAAAACTGGGCCGCCCTTCCTGCGGATCAGGCCAGTATGGCCTACGGGTCGGCGTGGCTGAAAGCGAATCGGCAACTTGGGCTTATCGTCCCTTCCGCCGTCATGCCGCTGGAAAACAATATCGTCATCAACCCCGCCCACCCGGCGGTGGAGCGCATACAAGTCGATCAGCAGTTTAAGTTTATGTACGACACAAGAATGTTTTTCGAGTAAATTCGTAAATTACGAACAAAAAACAGTAACAGCGACAATTTTTCGAGTACTTGGAATGCATATCGGCTATGAATACCTGATTGACCTGTACGATTTGCGCGTTACGGGCGTACTGCGCCCCTGCCGGGTCGACCGACGGGTCAACGCATCTGTACAAGACAATGCGCAATTACGCATTCCACTTAGTATGGCTGTTCGCACCAACAACCCCGTTGATCATCTTGAGTTCGCACTTAAGCATCAGGGCATACAACTGGAAATTATTCAGGCGGCCTGCAAACAGATTGGGCCGGAGTTAATCCAGGCGGCGTTGGGCGCTCGGCCCAACGGCAAATACCTGCGCCAAATTGGCTTTCTGTACGAGTATTTCAGCGGTCACGAGATCCAGATACCAGCCATATCGGCCCGCTACGTGAAACTGTTTGATGACAACGCGTATGTTACCGGCCCTTCTCGCCTGAACGGAAAGTATCGAATTGATCAGAACGGGCTGGGCGATTTAAGCTTTTGTCCGGTTGTGCGACGCACTGCTGCGCTTGAGTCACTCCTTAAACGCGATCTGTTTGCGGATTTACAGGCTTTTATCGAAAAAGTGGGCGGCACCCAAAATCTTGATCGCGCCTTGGGTTGGGCTTATTTGTCTGAAACACGCAGCTCTTTCGACATTGAAGGGGAAGCCCCTTCCGAAGATAAGGCGCAACGGTTCGTGCAATTGTTACACCAGGCCCATAATGCACAAGACCTTACAGAAGACTACCTGGCCGGAATACAAAGTGCGCTGGTTAACAACCCTTACGCGCAAGAGCAGTCGTATCGCCGAAATCAGAACTGGCTGCAACGCGGATCCCGGCAGTTGCGCGCGACCGACGTAACTTACTTGCCGCCTGCACCTGCCATGCTGGGTACGTTAATGGCCGACCTGCTGCAATTCGCCAACGCGCCCTACCCTGAAAATTCTCGCGAGTCGTTGCTTAAAAGCCTGCTGGTTTCCTTCCAGTTCGTGTTCAACCACCCGTTTAACGACGGTAACGGCCGAATTTCACGTTTTCTGATTCATCATGGCCTGTGTCGAGCCCACTTGCTGGAACAAGGCATGATTTTGCCGATATCGGTGGCATTTCACCGGCATGAGGCCGACTATTTAACTGCGCTGGAATCAGTGTCAAAACCCATACGGAAACTTTGGCATATTCACAATTTGTCGGTCGACACGATTGATGCACACATGATTGCATCGGGCGACCCGTACCGTTACTGGGACGGCACCTTGATTGCCGAGTTTGGCCTGCGCATGGCGCATTACGCGCTAGACCATACTTTAATTGATGAGTTCAATTTCCTGGAAAAATTTGACCAGGCGTACAAGATTATTAACAACGAGTTTGATGTGCCCGGCAAGGATTTAAACAACCTGATTCGGATGGCAATCAGCGAAAATGGCACGCTTTCAAAACGTCGACGCAAACAATACGCTTTGGTTGTTGATACTGCGGTAATGGACGCCATTGAAGACGTGGTTAGGGATATTTTCTTTAGCGAAACACGTTAAGCATTGAGTGGTCAGCCAATCCACTTATCAATTGACCTTAAACATTACCGGCAAACCTTTGCAGGCGTCGCATTTCATCACGTGCCTCGGCAAGTAACTGATCCCAGTTATCGGGCGGGCGGCCGCTTTCCAACATCTTGCGAAACACCCTGTATGCGTCATCGCCGCTTTCGTAGGCACGCTTGGTGTTTTCATCGTTTACCCAAACGAACACAAGCACTTTGCCCGCTGCATGATAGCGAAAGAACAAACGATACTGCTGAAAAAATTTGGCTCGAAACCAATGCTTATGGTCATCGCCAAGTGTATTACCCTGGCGATATTCAGGGCGCGTTGGATCCTGCGGAATAATATCGAATGCCAGTCGCGTGATTGCAGCAAGCCGCTTTGTGGCATTTTTTTCTATAAACGCAACAGGATCTTTCTGCCTCAAGGTTTCAACCTGCTGCGCCAGTGCCTCAACTTGTGCAAGAAACAAAGGGTGCGCAAAAACCGTCCAGCCATGAATGACCAAAGGCACTGCCTGTTTGTCGGTCATTCATCGTCATCCGTCAGGGCGCAGTTAAGGTCTAGCTCAACACCCTCGGTTAACGTTTGCAGCTTTTGAACAAAGCTTGCATCCATCGCTTTCAGCCTTTCCGGGTGGTTGGCAATGTCAGCGGCCAGAAAGGTTAAGAAAGCGCCAAGCGCCGGGTCGCTATCACTGGATGTTGTATGACGTGTAAGCACCACTTCACCGTTTGAGCGAATGGTGTAATGAATTTTGTCTCCCTTGCCAAGCTTAAGCGCACGGCGCACTGTTTGCGGAACGGTGGTTTGATAACGTTCAGTAAGCGTGGAGTCGACTTCAAGAGTTGCAGACATGGTGTGCTCACGATGAAAGATGAATATGCTTCATAATAATGCATTTGCATTTATTTGGCAATGCAAATGCATTGCCAAATAAAAACAAAAACACCTCATCGAGGAACGCGCTAAGCCTTTTAACTGACCTCGGTTCGCGGCCGATTAGCCCGCCAGTGTACCGGTTCAGGCTTGAACTCGCCGGCCACCACTGCACGGGTGAGTTCGCGCTTCAGAATCTTGCCGCTGGCGGTCATGGGGAAGGCATCCACCACCAGAATGTATTCCGGCATATCGTATTTCGACAGCCCGTTTTCATACAGATACTGCAGAATCGAAACGTAATCGGGCGCGGCTGTGCCTTCCCAGATTAAGGCCAGGCAGGCTTTTTCCCCCAGGCGGGGGTCGGGCACGGGGAATACGGCGGCTTTGCGAATCAGCGGGTAGCTGTGGGCCAGGTCTTCAATCAGGCCGGGGTAAATATTGCGCCCGCCGCGAATAACCATTTCTTTTTTGCGGCCCACAATGCGCAGGCAGCCCGATTCATCAATGGTGCCCAGGTCGCCGGTTAGGAACCAGCCCTGGTTGTTGAATGAGGTTTCGGTGGCGGTTTGGTTGTCAAAGTAACCCAGCATTAGCAGGCCGCCGCGGCCGCCCAGTTCGCCGATTTCGCCGGTTTCGGCTTCAACGTCGGGGTTGTCCTGGCGCCAGATGCGGGTTTCATAGCCCTGGCAGCAACGCCCGCAGGTGCCTACAATAATGGGTTCGGAGTCGGCCGGTTGGGTGTAGTGGTGCGAGCCGTTTTCGCTCATGCCGAAGGTGTTTTGTGGTTTCACGCCCAGGTTGAAGAATTCCTGCGCCACCCAGGGGGGAATAACGGAGCCCGACAAATAAAACACTTCCACGTCGCCCAGTGATTTCAAATTGCGCGTGCGGGCTTCTTTCAAGAGGTCGATACCGTGGGTGGGCACGCCCAGCAAGTACGTGGCTTTAGACACCAGGATCCAGTCCATCCATTTGGCCGGGTCCGACGAGTCGCTCACCACCAGTTCGGCGCCGGTCACAATCGATTGCTCCAGCGCCACGGTGCCAATGTGGTGGCTCATGGCGCTTAGGGTGAGCATAATGGTGTCGGCGGTGTGGCCCCAGTCGGCCACCATGGCGCGGCCGTTGGCCAGCAAGGTGTTGTCGCTGTGCATCACCCCCTTGGGGTTGCCGGTAGTACCCGAGGTAAAGGCCAGGTACAGCACCTTGTCGGGGTCGTCATCCACGGGGCTTTCAATAAGGGGAGCCTCGGGCGCGGGGTAGCCGGACACGGGCGCCGGCTCGGCCGAACCGGCGGCCGGGCCGGGTACGTTGGCCTGGGCGCCGTCTTCACCCACCAGCATAATTTGCTTCAGCGATGGAATATCGGCGATGCGATCGAGAATGGATTTGCCGGTGAGGTCCGCCGCGTAACCCGGCTGGGTAAACAAAACTTTACAGCGCACCTGGTTCAGCAGGTTCACAATATCCTGCACCGTATGGTTTTTATGCAACGATGGGCAGCATACGTAGCCGTTTCTGGAACAGGCCAGAAAGATCACCACGCTTTCAACGCAACTGGGCAACCACACGGCCACGCGGTCACCGCGCCGCAGGCCCAACTGGTGCAGGGCACCGGCCACACGGGTGACTTCTTCCTGAAATTGCGGCCAGGTTAGGCGCCGATGCTTGTCGCGCACGGCATACCCTTCAGGATACCGTTTGGCGTTACCTTCCAGCAGCGTGTAGAACGTGTCGTTTTGCCACACACCACTGGCATAGTATGCGCGTGTCTGACGCGGGTTGTGCATCGTTAATAAGGTATTCATTGAAAATTGGATTCCTGGGCGCGTGGCGGCTACTATTTACGGAATGCAAGGCCGCTGATAAGATACTATTTGTAGTAAGACAGTGCGCTTATTTTACACAGGAGTCATACGACTCACAACAGGAGGCATCATGCGCGTCATCGACATACTTCGCACCAAACCGGGCGTGCTTTACACAACTTCCCCCGACACCCCTATTAGCAAAGCCCTGCTGAATATCGCCAACCACGACGCCGGTTCGCTGATTGTGATGAAAGACAACCGCCTGGTGGGCTTGTTGTCGTTCCGCGAAATTATCAATATGCTGGCGCTTCAGCTTGCCCCGCAAGGTAGCGAGGCGGCCATTGACCTGCAATCGCTTAAGGTGAAAGACGTCATGAACACACAGCCTGTGGTAATTGACCCACAAATGGACCTGCATACGTTGCGCGGCCTGATGGTGAGTTTGCGCCAGCGCTTTATGCCGGTGGTGGAAAAAGACGTGGTGATTGGCGTGCTGTCGTTCTACGATGTGGCCAAAGCCGTTCATGAAAGCCAGGAAGCGGAAAACCGCTACCTGAAAGCCTACATTAACGACCAGCACGAAGCGCCCCAGCCTTAATGGCGGCGTTGGTTATTCATTCACGCAGGGTTCGAATTTGCCGGTGTGCGGGTTGCGTACAAACAGCACACCGGTGGCCACGCCGAAGTATGCGGCGTGCAGCATGAGTTCACCGCTTTCCACACGGCGGCGAATAAACGGAAAGGTCAGCAGGTTGTTCATGCTTTCTTCGGCCACCGCCAATTCCAGGCGCTTCAGGTCTTGGGCGTAGTCGCCGGTTGACGGCCCCAGGCGCTGGGCCACCGGCTCGATTTGCGACATCCATTTACGAATGAATTCGCCCTGGCTTAAGGGGGCCGTCTGGTCGTGAAAGGCTTTTACGCCCCCACACGAGGCATGGCCCAGAATCACAATGTGCTTCACGTTCAGGCCGTTCACACCGAACTCGATGGCGGCGCTGGTGCCGTGATACGACGACTCGGTGTCGGGGTCGAACGGGGGCACCAGGTTGGCCACGTTACGCACCACAAACATTTCTCCCGGCCCCGCGTCGAAAATGGCTTCCGGCGATACGCGTGAATCGCAACACCCAATGAGCATGATTTCCGGGCGCTGCCCTTTTTCAGCCAGTTGGTGGTAGCGGTTGCTTTCGGTTTGAAAGCGGCCGTCGAGAAACTGTTGATACCCTTCGGTGAGTCGTTGTGGAAACATAAAAGCCCAAGTCGTTTATTTTTAAAAGATCGGTCAGGTGGCTTTCAACATGTCTTCAATGACTTTCTTGGCATCGCCAAACACCATCATTGTTTTATCCATGTAGAACAGCTCGTTGTCGAGCCCGGCATAACCGGAAGCCATGGAGCGCTTGTTCACAATGACCGTACGCGCCTTGTAGGCTTCCAGAATCGGCATGCCGGCAATCGGCGAGGCCGGGTCGTTCTTGGCCGCCGGGTTTACGACGTCGTTCGCGCCCAGTACCAGTACCACATCGGCCTGGCTGAACTCGCCGTTAATGTCGTCCATTTCAAACACCTGTTCGTACGACACTTCCGCTTCGGCCAGCAACACATTCATGTGGCCCGGCATGCGGCCCGCTACAGGGTGAATGGCATATTTCACGGTGACGCCCTGTTCGGTGAGCTTGTCGGTCAGTTCTTTCAAGGCATGCTGGGCACGGGCAACGGCCAAACCATAACCGGGAACAATAATAACCGTTTCCGCATTGCTGAGCATGAACGCGGCGTCGTCGGGGCTGCCCGACTTCACGTTGCGCTGCTCACCACTGCCCGCAGCCGCGGCCGAGGAATCATTACCAAAGCCGCCCAGAATCACGTTGAAGAATGAACGATTCATGGCCTTGCACATGATGTACGACAGAATGGCGCCGGAAGAGCCCACCAATGAACCGGCCACAATCAGCATGGGGTTCCCTAACGAGAAACCAATACCTGCTGCAGCCCAACCCGAATAGCTGTTCAGCATCGACACCACCACCGGCATATCGGCCCCGCCGATGGGAATGATAATAAGCACACCCAGCAGGAACGACAGCAGCGTTAGTAGCACGAACGGGGTCCAGGCTTCCGTCATGACGAACCAGACACCCAAACCAATGGTGACCAGGGCCATAAGCAGGTTGAAATAGTGCTGGCCGGGGAACACCACCGGGGCGCCCTGGAACAGGCGGAACTTATACCGCCCCGACAGTTTCCCGAACGCAATCACGGAACCGGAAAACGTAATGGCACCAATGGCCGCACCCAGGAACAGTTCAACACGGTTGCCGGTGGGAATGGCGCCGGCGGCATCCACAATACCGAAGGCAATGGGTTCAACCACAATGGCGCCGGCAATGGCCACGGCCGCCAAACCGATCATGCTGTGCATGAAGGCGACGAGTTCCGGCATTTTGGTCATTTCCACCCGGCGCGCCATGGTGGCGCCCACGAAGCCGCCAATCACCAGCCCAAGCAGTACCCACGCCAAACCGCCCACGGCGTTTTCCTGCGCTTGCGACCAGATTAAGGCGCCGGTGGTAAGCACGGCAATGGCCATACCCGCCATGCCGAATGTGTTGCCGATAATTGAAGTGGTGGGGTGCGATAAGCCTTTCAGCGATTGAATAAAGCACACCGAGGCAATGAGATACAGCAGTACCACAATATCCATTGAAATCATGATTGGCCCCCTTTGGCTTTTTTCTCTTTCTTCTTGAACATGGCCAGCATGCGCTTGGTAACCAGGAAACCGCCGAAGACATTCACGGAAGCCAGCGCCACCGCGAAAACGCCCATGCCTTTGGCCAGGGGGTCAACCGTTAAAGCGCTGGCCAGCATGGCGCCCACAATCACAATGGCGGAAATGGCATTGGTAACCGCCATGAGCGGGGTGTGCAGTGCAGGTGTCACGTTCCACACCACGTGGTAACCCACATAAATGGCCAGCACAAAAATGACCAGGTTGATAATGGTTGGGTTAATCGCTTCCATTTATTCCTTCCCCCACAAAATTTGCCCGTTTTCACATATCAGGCAGGCTTTGACGATGTCGTCGTCTTTTTGAATGGCGAGCTTGCCGTTTTCGTCCACAATCAGCTTCATGAAGTCGAGCAGGTTGCGGGCATATAACGCCGAGGCATCGGTGGCCAGCATGGAAGGCAGGTTGGTTAAACCCACAATTTTCACGCCGTGCTTTTCCACCACTTCGCCTGCCACGGTAAGGGGGCAGTTGCCGCCGCGTTCAATGGCCAGATCCACAATCACCGAACCGGGTGCCATGGCACGCACGGTGTCTTCGGTAATGAGGGTGGGCGCAGGGCGACCGGGAATTAAAGCGGTGGTAATGACGATATTGGCTTGTGCGCAGCGCTGTGCCGTTAAGGCCGCCTGGCGTTCCATCCACGCTTGCGGCATGGGCCGGGCGTAACCGCCCACGCCTTCGGCAATCTCGCGTTCTTCATCGGTTTCGAAGGGCACGTCGATAAACTTGCCGCCCAGCGATTCCACTTGCTCTTTGGCAGACGGCCGCACATCGGAGGCCCACACCACGGCGCCGAGCCTGCGGGCGGTGGCAATGGCCTGCAAACCGGCCACGCCGGCCCCCATAATCACAACCTGGGTGGCCTTCAAGGTACCGGCCGCCGTCATCATCATGGGGAAAATGCGATCGTAGAATTGTGTGGCCAGCAACACCGATTTGTAGCCCGCCAGGTTGGCCTGGGACGACAACACATCCAGACTTTGGGCGCGTGTAATACGCGGCGCGGCTTCCAGGGCAAAGCCCGTGATACCGGCCTGCGCCATAGTTTGAAGGTGTTCGGCGTTGAAGGGGTCGAGCATGCCCAACACCACTTTGCCGGCACCCATGCTTTTCAGTTCTTCGCTTTGCGGCGCCCGAACTTTCAGAATGAGTTCGGCCGCAAATGCGTCTTGGGCCGAACCCAATGTGGCACCCGCCTCGGTATAGGCTTCGTCGGTATAGCTGGCTTCGCGGCCGGCCCCCTGCTGAACAATCACGCTGTGGCCGGCTTTAACGTACTTCTTTACCGTTTCGGGGGTGGCGGCAACCCGCCGCTCGCCCACTACCGTTTCTAATGGAACTCCAATTTGCATAATAGCCTCAGGCAAACTCCATGATGATATCGCCACTGGCGAGTTGATCACCTGGTTTAACTTCAATCCGGGAAATAACAACGTCTTCTTCCGCGTCCATACTGACCTCCATTTTCATGGCCTCCAATATGCACAGAGGGCTTCCCGCCGAAACTTGATCGCCGACTTTCACCGCAATGGAAACCACCAATGCAGACATCGGACAAACAAGGCACCGCTTTTCCTGCTCTTCATTCACTGCCGGCATCACCGCCAACAGCGCATTTTCCGTGGGTGTTAACACCAAGGCGGTGGCCTGCGTACCGGCATGCGACAGCAAGTACGGCTCCTGGCCGATGTCGACACCAATGACCACCGCTTGCTCGTTAATGGTACCCCGCCAAACCGGTTCGTCGGTTTTCCAGCCCGACGCCACCGTGTGCACGGTAGGGTCGCCGTCGAATTGAATCTGCCACGAGTCAGGCGACACCGGGGTGAGCGTTAATGAGAATGCTTCGTCTCCCAAACGCACCACGCGCGATAGCGTGGAGGGGAAAGGCGCGGGCTCGTTTGCTTGGGCCACGTTTGCTTCCTGCTCGCCGGGGTGAATGCCGCATTCCATAATCGCAGCCGCCATCGCCACGCGGCGCGCCGTATCGCCCTGGGGCGCAACGGGCTTATAGCCGTTGGGATATTCTTCAGCAATAAAGTTGGTGGATAACGCGCCGCTTTGCCAGCGTGGGTGGTGCATTAACGCGGACAGGAACGACAGGTTGTTGGCAATCCCTTCCAGGGCAAAAGCGTCCAGCGCTTCACATTGGGCGTGAATGGCCTGCGCCCGCGTGGGGGCATGTGTTACCAGTTTGGCGATCATGGGGTCGTAGAAGCGGGCGATTTCGCCGCCTTCGTACACACCGGTATCGTTACGCACGGTAATACCGTTTGTATTCCCTTCTGCCGGCGGGCGATAGGTGCGCAAACGCCCTGCCGCGGGCATGAAGTTGTTGGCCGGGTCTTCGGCATACACCCGGCTTTCCACCGCCCAGCCGTTAATCTTGATGTCGTCTTGCTGAATCGACAGCGTTTCACCGGCGGCCACGCGAATCATTTGTTCCACCAGGTCAACCCCGGTAATCAGTTCGGTAACCGGGTGCTCAACCTGCAGGCGGGTGTTCATTTCCAGAAAATAGAATGACTTGTCTTGCCCGCATACAAACTCCACCGTACCGGCCGAGTCGTAGTTCACCGCACGCGCCAGGGCCACTGCCTGCTCGCCCATTTCACGGCGCGTATTGTCGTCGAGCAGGGCGGACGGTGCTTCTTCCAGCACTTTCTGGTTGCGGCGCTGAATAGAGCATTCGCGTTCCACCAGATACACCACATTGTCGTGCTTGTCGCCCAGCACCTGAATTTCAATATGGCGGGGGTTTTCAATAAACTTTTCAATAAAGACGCGGTCGTCGCCGAACGACGCGGCGGCTTCCGAACGGGCACGCTCAAACCCTTGCGCCACCTCGCCGATGGCGCGCGCAATGCGCATGCCTTTGCCGCCGCCGCCCGCCGAGGCTTTAATCATGACCGGCAGACCGATTTCCTGCGCCACCTGAACCGCGTGATCGCCGTCGTTAATCACGCCGAGGTAACCGGGAATGGTGGAGACTTTGGCCAGATTGGCAAATTTCTTCGAGGCGATTTTGTCGCCCATGACTTCAATGGCGTTTTCGTTCGGGCCAATGAAGACAATGCCCGCCTGCGACAATGCTTTTACAAACGAGGCGCGTTCCGATAAAAAGCCATAGCCGGGGTGAACCGCCTGAGCACCGGTTTTCAGGCAGGCATCAATAATTTTATCGACCACCAGATACGACTCAATGGCCGGTGCGGGCCCAATGTGTACGGCCTCGTCGGCCATTTGTACATGCAAGGCCCGACGATCGGCATCGGAATACACGGCAACCGTTGCAATACCCATCCGACGGGCGGTTTTAATAATTCTGCACGCGATCTCGCCGCGATTTGCAATAAGAATTTTTGAAAACATAGCGTCCCCGTGTGTCAGTTTCAACGATCAGAAGCGTGGCCAAGAGCCGCCAGCTCTTGCCCCAACCAACGTCGGGTATCGCCGGGACGCAATACGGCGTCGAGGGCACCGTGTTGAAGCAAATGGGGTGCGGCCAGGGTTGGCAGCAAGGTTTGCGCCTGCGCCGGGGCAAGGTCTTCAATGCCCTTCGGGCCCGCCAACCCCATGGATGCGCTATCCCAAGCCACCACACGGGCGGCGGCCGTGGCGGCGGAACTTAAAGCCATGCCCGCCGCGCCATAGGCTTTGCCGATGACGACGGTAATTTTCGGCACATGACTTTTGGCATACCGTCGCAGCAGGTCGGCCACGGTATGGGCCAGCCCGCCGGACTCCTGTTCGAAACCGGGTACAAACCCCGGCGTGTCAACCAGCGTCACGATAGGCACGTTCATGGCATTGCATAAGCGCACAAAACGGGCGGCTTTGCGGCAAGCGGCGTTATCCAGCGCGCCGGCCAGGGTTTTGTTCTGGTTGGCAATCACCCCTGCCCAGTGGCCGCCGATAGGTACAAAGGCGGTGACCATATTGTGGGCCACCCCGGCGCCCACTTCGTAAAAGGCCCGGGTATCGCTCACCTGGCGCAAGGCCTCGGTGACATCGTAACTTTGTGCCGGGTCATCGGGAATCAAGGTGTCCAGCCCCACGCAATACCCCAATGACGCTACCTGAGGGGTGGCGCTGCTTGTGGCCGCTGTGCCCACACGCAATAATCGTTTAATAGCTCGCAGGGCCAGTACTTCGTTGTTGAACACCAGGTCGGCCACGCCGCTTTCATCGGCATGCACCTTCCAGCCGCCCAAGTCATCGTCATTCAAGGAAGTGTGAGTGACCCGGTTGGTAATGTCTGCGTTGGTTAACGTTAGCGACGACCCGCTTCGCACCATAACGACCACATCGAACAAGCCTGCCAGAAAGGCGTTGGGGCCACTGTTATGCCCTACCACCAGCGCCACTTTCAGCGCGCGATGCGCCGCCAGCGTGCCGGCCAATCGGCCTAACGACGACCAGGCTGCAATGCCGCCGTCGAGGCGGGTTTGGGTGCCGTCGAACACCATAACCAAAGGCGCGTTTTCATTTTGTACATGTTGCGTGGCCTGCTCAACCTGCTGCCAGGCTGCGGCATCCATGCCATTACCCAGGTGTTGGGTGTCTTGCGACACGGCACAAATACGCCGGCCGCCCGCCATACCGGTGGCGGCCAGTAAATAGTCGGTGTTTTCGCCGATAAAGGACGGCTCGTGATCGAAAAGAAGTGACAACCGCTCACGCATTGTTAAATTGCGCTCGGCCTGTAGTGCATTCCGGCTACCGGAATTCGCCCCGGATGCGGCGACTGCAACGTTGTCTTCCTCGTTATTCTTGTCGATCATGATCCATTCCTTGGAACCTATCGTTAACGCCCGGCGCTTGAAGGGGTTGCGCCGGGCCCAGGTAAGGCCGACTTAGCCTTTTTGCTTTTCTGCTGCGTAAGCACGCAGTTTGGGAACGATTTCTTTGGCAATGACTTCAACCTGATCCATTTGGTACTTGTAAGGTACGAAGATCAGTTTTTGCACGCCGGCGTCGATGTGTTCTTTAAGCTGCTCGATACACTCGTCGACATTCCCCATAATGGCGCTGTCCATGGTTGACATACTGCCTTGGGCAATGTCGAAGTCCACATTCAACCAATCCATCATGGTTTTTTCTACGGCGGCACGCGACTCGCCCACCATAATCGGCAACTGGTTGCCGTTCAGTACGGTGTCGGGATCCCGGCCGTCTTCTTCGGCGTAGTTACGCACTTTCTGCCAGGACTCAATGAACGCGTCGGGCTTGTAGAAGTAGGTGAGCCAGCCATCGCCGTTGGTGGCCGCGCGCTTCAGTACGCGATCGGCATAACCGCCAATCAGAATGGGGAAGGGCTTTTGCACGGGCTTGGGGAACATCACGCCGGCAGGAATACGGTGGTTGGGCCAATCGCCCGAGACCAGGTCTTCGTTAAAGAAACGACGCATAATGTCGAGGTTGTCGTCCATGATGCGGCCGCGTTTTTCGAACGGTACGCCGACCGCGTCGAACTCGCGCTTGTACCAGCCGGCAGCCATGGCCGGCAGCATGCGGCCGCCGGAAATTTGATCCATGGTAGACAACTGCTTGGCCAGCGTAACGGGGTTACGCAGCGGCAAAACCAGAATGCCGGTGGAAAGTTTAATTTTCTTGGTGCGCGCCGCAATGGCGGTCAGCAGGGTCAGCGAGTCCAGAATCGGGAAGTGCGGGTCGACACCCAAAAGAATGTGGTCCCACACCCAGAGGGAATCAAAACCCAGTTCTTCCATCCGCACGCCGTATTCAACCAGTTCCTGCGCATCGGGAATGGTGGGGTAAGCGGTGAAGTTTCGGGCTGCAATGCCAAAAGTGCCGTGAAGCGTAGCCATAGGTATTCTCCTTGAATAATCTGTTGGTGTGACCGGGGTTAAGCGATGTAACGTCTGTCGGGGTCCAGCTCTCGTAGGGCCTGCAACTCGCGTTCTGTTGGGGCCGCGGTCACACCCAATTCGTTTTTGTCGTAAAGCAAATCAAAACCGGTATTGTCTTGAACCTCTTCCAGCGTCACGCCGTCGTGCAACGCCAGCACTTTCATGGCGCGGGTTTTTTCATCGAACCCGAACACACCCAGGTTGGTAATGACCCGGAACATGCCGCCGGCACGCAGGCCGCTGTCGTAACGCGAGGTGCCGCCTTTCAGGAAGCCGGGGCTGGTGATGAAATCGACCTCTTCAACAAAGCGGCGTGACTCATGGCGCATGGCCACAATCATGTTGGTAAGGCTGGCGATATCATTGCCGCCGCCGGTGCCGGGCAAACGTACCTTCGGGTTGCGTGGGTCATCGCCCAGGAACGAAGAGTTCAAGTTGCCGTATTTATCGATTTGCGCACCGCCCATGAAGCCGATATCCACATGGCCGCGTTGCAGCAACAGAAGCACTTCCGTGCTGCTAATAACCATGTTGGCGCGTTTGGTGCAGCGTTGTTCGTTGGTAGACGGCGGCAACTTACCGGGCTCAACAAAGGGGCCCACCACGCCGCCTTCAAACAAAATCGTCAAGCCGGGGCAGCGCAGAATTTGGGCCAGTGTGGCCGCCAGCAGCGGAATGCCCACGCCGGCAAACACCACTTTGCCGTCGTCGAGCACACGCGAGCTCATGACGGTAAGGATTTCGGCGTCGGTGAAATCGCGTTTGCCCGCCTGGCTGCCTTGGGGCGATTGGGTAGCGGTTGTATTAGTCATTTAACAGGCTCCTTCCTCGTTTGGCCGCGTCGAGCAACTCTTCCAAACCGAGCAGCTTCAAGTATTCATTCCACGACTTCGGTTCGCGAATGTATTTTTCAATGTAGGCGTTCATGCCTTCCACCGGATCTTTGTTCACCAGGTCGGTGTAGTAATCCATGTGCGACAAGAAGGGTTCATACACGTTGGTGCACTCGTGCGGCGCGGAGCCGAAAGGCACTTCAACCACGGCATCGACATTGAAGAAACCAATTTTGGTTTGATCAGGCGCACGGCGGATTTGGTCGTTCGACACAATGCGTTCGGTGGTTAGGATGACGCTGTCGGCCGCCATGGCCAGGTCGACGTCCATAAAGGGTAAACCGTCGATTTGCGCATTACCGTAGGCATCGGCACGCTGAACGTGGATAAGCGCTACGTCGGGATTCAACGCCGGCACCAGCAAAATGGGCTCATCGGTGAAGGGGCAATTAATTTGCTTGGGCTCGGGGCGAAGCGCCAGTACGTCGGAACCCAGCATGGCACGCATGGGCAGGAACGGCACCCCCATGGCACCGGCGCGAAAACGCATGCCCATGCCCAAATGAGACCATTCCTGAAAGCCGGCTTTTTTGGTTTCAGCGTAATGGCGCATGACTTTGGAAATGCCCCATACAATGCCCTGGCTGAACCAACTGGTTTCAATTTCCTTGCAGATACCCGAGCCGAAAAGCCAGTCGCCTTCGCTGGACACAATGCAGCGCGACACCGACAAATCTTTTTTCTGGTCGCGAATCAGTTGCCAGATCATGGCCATGGGCGTACGCGACAAGGTACTGCCGCCAACCCCCACCCGACTGCCGTCGGCCACCAGCGCCGAGGCCTCTTCAAGAGACATAACTTTTTCGCGCAGACTGCGGTCTCTTTTCTGGAGACGCTCGCGCAGTTGCAAATAAGGTGACGTTTCCATTTTTTCCTCCGAGCCAACCACGGTGAATGGTCGGGCAAATAGCGTATTCCGGCTTTGTTAATATTATCGTACTAATGATAGTATGATAATACCTAAAAAAACATACTGCAAGCCCCGCCGTGAAGCAGGGCTTGCGGCTTTAACCACCCAGGTACGCGTGGCGTACGTGCGGATCGTTAATCATTTCCTTACCCGTGCCGGTAAGCGTCATATGACCTGACTCATACAAGTAGGCACGGTCACACATATCGAGCGCGGCGAACGCGTTCTGCTCAACCATTAAAACGGTTGTGCCGCTTTCTTTTACCTGCAGAATATTTTCAAAGACTTTTTCAACAATATTGGGCGCCAAACCCAGTGAAGGTTCATCGAACATAATCAGCTTGGGGCGCGACATAAGCGAACGGGCAATCGCCAACATTTGTTGCTCGCCCCCGGAAAGCGTCCCCGCCGCTTGCAGATGACGCTCTTTCAGGCGCGGAAACATGTCGTACATTTTTTCGTAATCATCGCTTACACCGTTACGATCTTTACGGGTATAGGCACCGATTTCCAGGTTCTCATGCACCGTCATTTCAGGGAACACACGCCGCCCTTCGGGGCAGTGCGAAATACCCATGGAAATAATCTGCTGGGCCGACGCATTGGTAATGTCTTCACCCATGAAATGAATGGTGCCTTCAACCGGATGCAACAACCCCGAAATGGCCTTCAAGGTGGTTGACTTGCCGGCACCGTTGGCCCCAATAATGGTGACCAGTTCATTCTGCTGTACCGACAACGAGACATCGACCAACGCATTCACTTTGCCGTATCGGCAAACCACATTTTTAAGCTCAAGCATGTTGTTTAACCCCTTGTCCTAGATAGGCCTCGATCACGTCAGGATTATTCTGAACTTCTTGCGGTGTGCCGTTGGCAATGATTTTGCCGTAGTTCAGCACAATAACGCGATCGGAAACGCCCATGACCAGCGGCATGTCATGCTCGACCAGCAAAATGGAAATGCCCCGCTTGCGGATCTTGGCGAGAATCTCCATGAACACATGGGTTTCCGCCGAGTTCATGCCTGCAGCCGGTTCATCAAGCAACAACAGCTTGGCCTTGGCCGCTAATGCAATGGCCACTCCCAGCAGCCGCTGTTCACCGTAAGCCAGGGAAACACTTTGCTCGTTTGCCCGGTGCGCCAGCCCCACGAACTCCAGCAATTCCCAGGCTTGCTCGCGCAATGCCTTCTCTTCGCGTCGCATCGACGGCAACGACAGAATCGTTCCCAGAAACGATGCCTTGCCTTGCAAATGCAAGCCTGTTAGCACGTTGTCGAAGGCGGTTTCATTCGAGAACAAACTGGTGCGCTGAAAGGTTCTCACCAAACCCATCGCCGCAATTTCATGCGTTTTATGGTCACCCAGGTTCACGCCCTGGAAATGCACCGTACCTTTGGTGGGCGGGAAAAAGCCGGTGACCACGTTGAACGCCGTGGTTTTCCCGGCGCCGTTGGGCCCGATCAGGCTTAACAATTCCCCGGGATACAAATCGAAAGACATGTCGGCAATGGCGACCAGGCCGCCGAAATGCACGGCCACGTTGCTGACTTTCAATAAGGGTTCTTGATTCTGCTGAGTCATGTTTCACTCCCGGTTCTACGTGTCCACCACTTTTGAATAGCCGGAACAATACCTTGTGGCAAGAACATCACAATTAACACCATGGCCACGCCGTAAACAATCCACTGCACTTCCGGACCGGCCACTTCGCGCAAGCCAACCGGCAGGATGCCGAAGATAATGCCGCCGATAATGGGGCCGATTAACGTGCCCTTGCCACCCGTGATCACCATAATGACCATCGTCACGGTATAGATGAACAGGAAGACGTCGGGGTCAATAATGCGGATGTAGTGTGCATACAGGCTGCCGGCCGCCCCCGCCATGGCCGCCGAGGTGGTGGCCGCGAAGTTCAGGTAACGGGTAACGTTAATACCGGCCGATACGGCAAGCGGTTCATTTTCACGCAACGCGATCATGGCGCGCCCAACGCGCGACTGAACAATGCGCCGGATAATGATGTAGCACACAATCGCCAGGGCCAGTACCAGGTAGTAGTTCGGCGTTTTAGACCAAAGCTCACCCTCGCCTAAAAATGGCAGGTTGTAGGCCATCGGGGGGATGTTGTTCAACGCCAGCGGCCCTTGCGTCAGATCAACCCAGTTCAGCGACACAAGGCGAGTAACCTCGGCAAAGCTGATTGTCACGATCACGAAGTAGGCGCCGCGAATCTTGAACGACAGCTTTCCGATAATGAAGCCGAACAACCCGGCAATAATCGTGGCCAGCACAAACCCCAGGAACGGTGAGCTGGGCTCAACCACAATGGTTCCGTCACCGAACGGTGCGGCAATTTCGAAACCCAGCGACGTGAGCGCGCTAACGTAAGCCCCGATACCGAAGAAGGCAATATGCCCCAGGTTCAGCTGCCCCGTGTAACCCAGCAACAGGTTCAGGCTCATGGCACCCACGATGAACAAGCCCGTGGTGATGACAATGTGCAAGTAGTACTGGTCTGCAAGCCAATAAGGCAGGGTCACTAAAACCAGTAGTACAACAAGTGTAAGTGCGAGCTTTTTCATCCAATCCTCTCCCCACGTGGCTTGAACAGACCTGTGGGCCTAAACATCAGCACCAGAATAATCAAGATAAAACCAACGGCATCCCGGTATCCCGACGATATGTAGCCGGAGCCCAGTTCTTCCGCGAAGGCAAGAATGAAGCCGCCGATCATGGCGCCGGGCACACTACCCAGGCCACCCAGAATCACAATCGAGAACGCCTTCAGCGCAGCCAGGTTGCCCATGGTTGTCGTTACCACAAAGACGGGACCCAACAACGCACCCGCCGCCGCAGCCAGACCGGAGCCCAACGCAAAGGTAGCGGTGTAAATAAAATTAATATTGATGCCCATTAAGGAGGCAGTGGAAGAGTCCTGGAAGGTGGCACGCATGGCTTTGCCCAGCGACGTGCGCTGCAACAGCACATACGAGGCAATAATGAGCCCGATGGCGGCTACCAGCACGAACAGGCGCAACCACGAAACGGCAACCGATCCGATCATGAGCGGCTCAGTTGGGAAAGGTGTACTAACCGACTTGGCGACCCCGCCCCAAATAAGCAACGAGATGTTCTGCAACGCAATCCAGCAACCAATCATGGCCACCATGGTTGAGTCGATGTCTGCCCCCCGCATACTGCGCAAGACAAGTCGCTCGATAAGCGCACCCAACAAAATGCCCAGCATAATGGCGGTCGGTAACGCTATAAAGAAGTTCCAGCCAAGATGAGACACGAAATAATAAGCCATGAAGCCGCCAAAGGCGTAGAGCTCTCCATGGGTAAAGTTCACAACCTTCATAACGCCAAGAATCAGCGTTAGCCCAATACCCAGAAGCGCATACGTGCCCCCAAGTATCAGCGCATTGGCTATGTGCTGAAGAAACTGATCCACTATCTTCCCCACCTGCGCGCCTGACCGGAAGCAAACAAGGAGGCGCATGACCCTCATTTGCCGTTACATACAAACAGTGCAGGCCGTGGCCTACACTGTTTGCGACTACATTGGCTTACTGAACCATGACGACTTTGCCGTCTTTAATTTCAACCAAATACGTATTGGCATCGTATTGGGCACTGGGTTTACCTGTTTCTACGCCGTCTTTGCGGAACGTGATGTCGCCGTTCAATGCAGGCAGGTCCACTTCCCAAAGTGCTTTGGTGATTTTTTCAGCAGTGGGCTCGCCTTCTACTTTCTTAAGCGCAGCGGCAATGGTTTTAATACCATCGTATCCACGGAAGCTTTCGGTTAGGCCGGCCTTGTTCAAGCCACGCTTTTCCCATTCGGCAATAAACGCTTTTGCCATTTCAGGATTAGCCGTTTCTTCGGGTACCCAAGGCGTAAAGAACAGCAAGTGCTTGGAACCTTCAGCAGCGGAACCCGCATGGTCGATCAGCTGATCGGGGTTTTGCGAACCGCCCGTGGTAATGATTTGGCGATCCATACCCAAAGATTGCGCCTGCTTGAGCAACAGTGTTAACTGTTCCACTGCCGTCGTTACGAAGAGCGTGTCGGCATCGGTGCCTTTAATTTCCGACAACTGCGAGGTCATGTCTTGTGCGGCGGCGTCCATAATGAGCTCTTTGCCCACTTCAACACCGTTCGCTTCCAGAACACGGCGAAACTCGGCTGCAGCACCACGGCCCCAGTCGTTGTTCACCACCAGCATGTCGGCTTTTTTAATGCCCAGCGGCTTGATCATTTCAACGAAGTTGTCGGCCTCAATGGCACTGGTGGGTGCAATACGGAAAACATAGGGGTTACCCGATTTGGTAATTTTCACCGAGCTGGAGGTTTCCACGACCATGGGAACTTTATATTCCATGAGCTTGGGCATGGCGGCCAAAGTTAACGTGGAGCCCCAGGCACCCAAAATGACGGGTACCTTGTCGCGCACGATCAGCTTTTCCGTTACGTTGGCTGACTCGGTGGGGTTGCCTTTGTTGTCTTCAACAACCAATTCGATTTTGTTGCCATTTACGCCCCCGGCGGCATTGATTTCGTCGGCGGCAATTTTTGCCCCTTCAAGAACATAGTTACCGGATGCGGCGATGGGGCCGGTTAGAGGCTGGTTCACACCGATTTTTACGGTGTCCGCGTTAGCGGCTCCCAGCATAGAAAAGGACATTGCAACTGCTGCAAGACCAGAAGCAAATATTTGACTTCTTCGTTTCATTGCACGACTCCTTAGACATGTGTGTATGTGTGTGTGATGCTAGAACAGCTATATAGCGGAAGGTTTATCTTCCCGTCTATCTACTAATAGTAAGACAGTACCTAAACTTTTTTAGGCCGTATATAGTGGTTCTTACTAATATCTGAATAAACCGCTATATACCGCTGAAAGTCTTACTACTAGTCATGCAACCTGCAATCACGACAGCAACGCGCCATTGCAGACTGAACCACAGGCAATAAGGCGATTGGGCGCCTTATTGCGCAATGCTTCCTGGTGAATCAACGCCCCCCAAACAGGCGCTTGAAAAATGCAGTTACGCGGTTGCGCAATACAGAAAAAACCAGCGCACCGGCGTTCAGTTCCGTTACTTCGTTGGCCGTTGCCCCCGATTGGCCGCCGTTCGATAGGCGGGCGTGCAGATTCTGGGCGAAGGCGTCGGTCATGCGTTTGGCAATATCCTGAACAATGCCCGAGCGGCTGAATTGCGCCAGCGGGCCGGTTAACGCAAAGCCAATTTCCACATCAACCCGGGTGCCCGCACCCTGGTTGATTTCCGACAAGACGTACTCCACTTCGCCGCGCGTGGCCGAGGGCGATTTGGTGTCGCGCGCAGAACCGTAAATCATGCCCTTATAGTTGGCGTCGTCGCGCTCAACATCGGCGGCGCCTTCAAAATCGGCCACAATGGGGCCGACCTTGACGCGCAACCGGGGTTCCACGTGCGTGGCGGTGGGCTCAGACAACAGCGACGCCCCCGGCAAGCAGGTGGTGACCTGGTCTAACCGGCCAAAGAACGCCCACACTTCGTCGCGTGGAAAATCGACGGTAAATGATTGCTGCATGCGGGTCATGGGTTTGCTGCTGTCGGGCGCCTTAACGGCCCCGGCAGGTGCACGCACCCGTTTTACTTCCGCCGCCATACCAGCGGGTACTGCAGCCGGCCCCGCAGACGCCGATTGCGTTTGCGCATGCCCGGCGCCCGCAGGCCCCAGACTCGTACGAACGTTAACCGGCTCGGTAATGCCTTCGGCGCGACGTTTCTCAATAACGCTTTGAATGGCTTTGGTAATGCCTACATAACCCGTACAACGACACAGGTTGCCGCTCATGGCGTAACGAATGTCTTGCTCGGTGGCATGGGGCATACGCATCACGACATCGTGCGCGGAAGCCAGCATGCCCGGCGTGCAAAAGCCGCATTGCAAGCCGTGCTCTTGGGAAAAAGCCGTACGCAATGCTTCCATAACATCATCGTTCATGCCTTCGATGGTGACCACTTCGGCGTTGTCGCAAGCGGCCGCCAGCGAAATGCAGGAACGTGTGGGCACGCCGTCGACAAACACCGTGCACGCACCGCACACGCCATGCTCGCAACCCAAATGGGTGCCCGTCAGGCTTAACGATTCACGCAAAACGTCACCCAAATGCGTTCTGGGTTCGATTTGAACGTTGTCGTACTTTTTTCCGTTAACCGTAAGAGAAATCGTATTCATAGTTGAGCTCGCTGAACTGCACGCGTAAGCGCAGTCATATGAATTTTGTTGGCGATGGGGTCTTTCAGCCCCGACTCGGCAAATAACGTTTCAATTTTGTCGGTATTCAAATGACCTGCCGAATCGAAATAAGCCGAGGCGTCGGCAATGACGATGGGTTTGGCTTCAATCGCGCCAATCACAAGACGGCACACATTTCTGGCCGGATCTTTTAACAAGACAGCCATCGCGTGGGCGAACTCGCCGGTTTTACGTGTGATCTTGTAATGCCCCCAACGCGCATCCGCCGAAAAACGCGGAATGTGCACCGAAGCCAGTATTTCGCCCGGCTCGAGCGAGGTTTCAAAGACACTGACCATGAGGTCTTCCACCGGTACCCGGCGCGTGCCTGAAGGGCCGGCAATGGTAACCGTTGCGCCTACGGCGGCCAGGGTGCTCACCCAATCGGCGGCCGGGTCGGCATGCACCAAACTTCCACCCACCGTGCCGCGATTGCGCACCGCGCGGTAGGCAATCCCCCGGGCCACGGCGGGCAGTGCGCCGCGCGTCACGTCGGGCACACGCAGGTCTTCTATGTCGGCGTGAGTCACACAGGCGCCGAACGTAATGCCTTCATCGTTTTCATCAACCTGAGTCAGCTCGGGAATGTGCGTGATATCGACCAGCAAATCGGGCTGTACCAAACGCAAATTCAACATGGGGCCCAGCGATTGACTGCCTGCCAGAAACTTCACAACCACATCGTCTTGCTGCGCCAGCTTAACCGCCGACTGAACATCGGATGCACGCTCGTACGCTAAGGGTGCCGGCTTCATACTTCCTCCATAGCCATCTTGGAACCTGAACCCGTGCCGGTGCCGTCACCACCACGGGCATTCATGATTGCTTCAAGAACGCGATGCGGCGTCACGGGCGACACATACAGCGTTGCCCCTAATGGGCGTAACGCATCGTTTACCGCGTTCACAATGGTGGCGGGCGGCGCAATGGCCCCGCTTTCACCAATTCCCTTGACACCAAACTCGGTGTAAGGCGATAGCGTTTCCATGTGTATTAGGCGCGGCTCGGGCACCTCGGTTGGCCCGGGCAGCAGGTAGTCGGCAAAGGTGGAGGCCAAAGGCTGGCCCGAGGCGTCGAACGGCATTTCCTCATATAGCGCCGTACCGATACCCTGGGCGGTGCCGCCATAGATCTGGCCGTCGACCACCATGGGGTTCACCAGTTTGCCGCCGTCTTCCACAATCACGTAATCAAGAATTTCAACGTTGCCGCATTCGGGATCGACCGCCACCAGGGCAACGTGGGCGCCGTAACCGAATGTGCCTGTATCGCGGCCGGGCTTATAGCCCACGGTAACTTCAAGACCGCCTGAATTGGCTTCGGGCGGTAAATCTTGCGGACGGCGATACCACACGTGCGCCACCTGGCTAATGGACACACTCTTGTCGCCCGCATGCACCATGCCGTCGGAAACAGTGACTTTGTCGGGCTCGGTGCCCAGCATGAACGCACCAATATGCCCCAGCCGTTTCACCAGCTCATCGCCGCCGCGCGCCACGGCGCCGCCCGACATCACCATGCTGCGCGAGCCCCAGGTACCGGTGGAATAAGGGGTGTACTCGGTGTCGCCGTGAATGAGTTTGATGCGGTCGATATCGATGCCCAGCTTTTCATTTGCCACCTGAGCCAACGTGGTTTCCATACTTTGGCCATGCGAGTGTGCGCCGATGCGAATTTCCAAACCGCCGTCGGGCGTGATGCGCATGGTGGCCAACTCATGACCCGGCACCATGGGGATACCCCAACCGGCGTACACCGAGGTACCGTGCGCGGCTTGCTCGCAATACACCGCCATGCCCACCCCAATAAGGCGGCCGTCGGGCTCACCCTTTTTCTGGCGTTCACGAATGGCGGGCAGGTCTATAGCCTCGACCGCCTGGCGCAGTGCCTCGGGATAGTCGCCGCTGTCGAAGTGTTTGTTGGTAATGTTGTCGAACGGCATTTGCTCGGGGCGAACCAACGACTGCATGCGCAATTCGTAGGGTTCAACACCGGCGGCGTGCGCCAAGTCGTCGAGCAACAGTTCAAGCGCAAAACACACACCGGTTCGCGCCACGCCCCGGTAAGGCAGAATGGGGCATTTGTTGGTGGCTACCGAATACGTTTTGCAGTGGTACGACGGGAAGTCGTAAGGGCCGGGCAAAATACTGCCTACCTGGCCGGCCTCAAGGCACGCCGAGAAAGGGTATGAGGAATAGGCACCCGAGTCGATGGTGGCTTCGCACTCAATGCCCAACAACCGGCCTTCCTTCGAGGCGTAACCGGTAATCTCGTAATAGTGTTCGCGACAATTGGCCGTGGCGGCAATGTGTTCGCGACGATCCTCAAGCCAGCGTACCGGGCGACCCAGCTTCATGCACAGCCAGGCAACGGCCAGTTCCTCGGGCAAAAAGATACCTTTGTAGCCAAACCCGCCGCCCACGTCGGGGGTAATCACACGTACCTGCCCCTCGGGCAAACCCAGACACTCGGCCAGGCCCGTGCGCACAATGTGCGGAATTTGCGTGGCGGTGTAAACAATGAGTTGCTCAACCCGTGAATCCCAGTAGGCCAGCACGCCTCGCCCTTCCATGGGCGCCATCACTTGTCGGGAGGTACGGATTTTACGGCTGACTTTCACCGGGGCGTCTTTCACGCCGTCGAAGTTCACCGTAATGTTGGTCTTCAAAAACAGGTTGTCGGGCCAATGGTCGTGCACCCTGGGCGCATCGGCCTGACGGCCTTGCAGCATTTCATGAACCACGTCTTGCTCTTCGTAGTCCAACTGAACGGCAGCGGCGATATCTTCGGCGCCGGCGCGGGTGGGGGCAACGCACATCGCCACCAGTTCACCCACATAACGCACCTTGCCTTCGGCCAGCGCAGGCTGTTCGGATGAGCGAAAGCCTTCCAGGGCGGTGTCGGCCACAATGGGTTTCACGCCGGCGTTTCTAAGGTCGGCCGCCGTGAAAACCTGTTCACGCAATGGTTCGGGGATATGAATATCGAGCAGCTTGGCATGTGCAACCGGGCTGCGCACAAAAGCCACATCTTGCATGTTGGCCAGTTTTATGTCTGCGACATACTGGCCTTTGCCCCGCATATAACGATCGTCTTCTTTGCGAAGCACACGTTTACCGACACCTTGACTCGACATTTCAATCTCCTGTTAATAAACGTCATGAACCCCTTTTCAGGATGGCTCAAGGTTCGTTCTTTCCATCATTCTAAATATAGAATGATGGTGAGGATATTCTGGTTTACGCGTAGACCAGAAAAAAAGAAACTAATTACGCCAAAAGATATCGACCCGTATTGAGTCAGGCCGCTTTTTTGCTACGACGACGCGGCTTGGGTGAACTCAACTCAACCTCGCTTGAAGCGGAGGTTTCGTCTTCCAGAAGATCCATATGCAAACGGATGCAATCACTGGGGTAGGTAATTTCACCGACGTAAATCACCACATCGTCTTTCGATGTTACGACACAGCGGCACTCTGCGATAGGTGCGCTTAGTGAAACCCCCAATAAATTGGCCACTTCAGGATCGGCCGTGCCGATTGTCATGGTTTGGTGCGCTCGCTTAACAACCGTTCCACGCAATGTATCGAACACCGCCAGCGCGGTGTGCTCCATGAATTCGTCGTAGTACTTGTCGAAAATGCCTTTTTCAATATGCACGTTCACAACGGCATAGGGCAGGCCGTCGCGCAACTGAAGGCTGCGCAGGAAACCGTACTCTTCGGCCAGCTTGCCTTCATCGGGCGCAAGCCTGGGGTGCGAGGGCGGGTTGGCCACTTCAATAAAACGCGGGACGTTTCGTTTAATGGAACGAATAATCGCCGACCACGACGTTTCCAGTGTGAGCCAACGTCGATCGTTAACTTGCTCGGCCACAAACGTACCGCGCCCCTGCTGGCGTTTCAGCAACCCTTCTTTTTCCAGCAGACCCACCGCCTGGCGAACCGTGACGCGCGCACGCTGGAACTCTTCTTCAAGCTCCTCAAGCGTAGAGATTTTTTCCCCCGGCAACCACTCGCCCGTTTCAATACGCCGTCTTAGCGCCGAGGCCACTTGAATATAAGCCGGGATATGGCCACTCAAACTCTCTGCTTGTCCTTTTTGCATGCCCTGTTCTCTTTAAGTCAAATTAACTAACAAATTTACTTTGCTGCCCCATATTAGGGCAAACTTCGTCCAATTTCAGCAACGCAAGCAAGCGACCACCCCTATTTTTATAACGCATGCCGGGGCATTAGTTCACACCGCTGCTTAAATTTTCCAGCCTTAACGCCTCAAGATCAATCACCCCGCCGGGCGCAAAGCTGCGCATGCCGTGGCTTTCCAGCTGCTCCAGCCACGCTTGAGTTTCACACGCGATACTTTCGGCCTGGTCAAGCGTGACCTGTTTGAAATGCACCTGCGCTCCGGGACGACGACGCCCCAAAATGGGGATATCGGTGGAAATCACGGTGGCGATTTTGGGATACCCCCCGGTTGTTTGTGCATCGGCCAACAATACAATAGGCAGCCCCGAACCGGGCACCTGAATGGCCCCGCTTACAATGCCATCGGAAACCAGATCATAACCTTCTGCATGCTGAATGACCGGGCCGTCAAGACGAAACCCCATGCGATCGGCCTGTCCCGACACGACATACGGCTGCGTGAGAAAGCCTTCTATGGCGCTGTCGGTGAAATAATTATGTTGCGGCCCAAGCACCACACGAACCGGTTGTTCATAGCCGTAATCGAAAGGCTCCAGCAACGCCTTTTCATCTCGAATGTCGACACTGGATTGCACCAACGGAAGGCCATCGCCGCGCTTTAGGGTACGTCCTTCCAGCCCCCCGATTGCGCCCCGTACATACGTGGACACACTGCCCAGCTGCACCGGCAGGTTGAAGCCGCCCTCAACCGCCAAGTAGGCACTCAGCGATTGACCCAGCGCACCCACCTTCACCTTATCGCCTTTCATCAGCCGAACGCTGCGCCCCGCCGGCACGGTGAACTTGCGTGCGCCTTCCACAGTAAGATCGGCCTCGCAACCGAACAGCGCAACACGCACGGAATCGGCCTGCACCTCCAGGGCCACGCCCTGCAGCAACATCTCCAACACCGGGCAATGGCGGTCATTACCCACCAGCATGTTGGCGACGCCTGCGCTGATCTTGTCCAGCGCCCCCGACACCGGCACGCCGACGTCTTGATAACCCATGCGCCCCATATCCTGAATCGTGGAATAAGGCCCGGCGTCCAGCACCTTCAACCCGTTACTCATACCGTCACCTCTTCACACTTAACCTCGTATTCGTCGGCTGCAACCGCGTCGCGAATGCGTTGATATTCATTTGAATCCACCGGCTTGAAACGCACCTTGTCGCCCGGCTTGAACAAAGCGGGCGCCTCATGACGTATATCGAACAAACGAATAGGTGTTGCGCCGATAAGATGCCACCCCCCCGGACTTTCAATGGGGTAGACGGCCGTCATGCTTGACGCAATGGCGACAGAACCCGGCGGCACGCGCGTACGGGGATTGCTGCGCCGAGGCAGCACCAGTTGCTTGGGCAAATCTCCCATATAGGGGTAGCCCGGCACGAAACCAATCATGTATACGTGAAACTGCGTGTCGGCGTGCAGTTGAACCACCTGTTCCGTCGTTAAGCCCGCAGTTTGCGCCACTTCCTGCAAATCGGGCGCGTACTCGCCGTCGTAGCATACCGGCACCGACCACTGGCGCACCGCCTGCGGTTCCGTGTCTTCACTTTCCAGCAAGTCCTTAAGGGTTTCCTGCAACTGCGCACCACGTACTTGCGTGGGATCATAATTAATAAGCAGGGAACGAAACGTGGGCACCAAATCGACCACGCCGGGCACGTTCAGCGCGCGAATCCGCCGACTTAAAGCCAGCACCTGATCGCTTAATACACGATCAATCACCTCGCCAAACTGCACCACCATTGCGGTGTCGCCGGCACTTAGAAACTGCACTGTCATCAGTCTTCTCCAAAGGTTGCCGCCCTTACAGACGCTCAGAAAACGGCTTGATTCGAATTAGGGTTTTCGATTGATGGAATCATATTGTCTTTCTATCTATAGTACAATATACTGGTCGCAACAGAAAGATCAAAAAAAGTTTTATCCATTCAACCCGAAGGAAAACAAAATGACTTTATCGGTAAATCTTAATGCAGATATGGGCGAGGGGTTTGGTGCATACGACATCGGAGACGACAACGCCATTCTGAAAATCATCCGCTCTGCAAACATTGCTTGCGGCTTCCACGCGGGCGACGCCAACACCATGCGGCGCGTTGTGGAAAATGCCAAAAAAGAAGGCGTCAGCATCGGTGCACATACGGGCTTTAACGACCTGTGGGGCTTTGGCCGCCGCCGCATTCAAATGAAAGCGAGCGACCTGGAAAACATGATCGCCTACCAAATTGGCGCATTGCAAGCCATGGCCGCGTATGCCGGTGAGAAAGTCACCCACGTGAAACCCCACGGCGCACTGAATAACATGGCCGCCGAAGACGAAGACTACGCCATGGCCATTGGTCGTGCGCTTAAAACGGTAGACCCTAACCTTATTTACGTTGCGCTATCGGGTTCCGAAATGGAAAAAGCCGCAGAGCGTTTGAATTTGCCGCTGGCACGCGAAGGTTTCTGTGACCGCTTGTACGACGACAACGGCAACCTGGTGTCACGCGCAGTGGCCGGGTCGGTGATTAAAGATCCGAAAGTGGCCACCGAACAGGTGGTGCGCATGGTGACCGAAGGTGAAATTATTTCGATGTCGGGCAAGCGCGTAAAACGTCGGGTTGATTCTTTATGTGTGCATGGCGACGAGCCCACGGCAGTTGCGTTGGCCGCCATGGTGCGCGAAGGTTTGGAAGCTGCCGGAGTCAAAATTCTGCCGCTGACTGAAATGAAGCTTAACTAACCTATCCAGGAGCTCCAAATGGAAAACCAACCTAAAATTGCGATTCTTGGCGGCACGGGAGCCTTGGGTTCCGGGCTTGCAAAACGTTGGGTGCAAGCCGGCTTTCCGGTTATTGTCGGTTCAAGAACGGCGGAAAAGGCACAAGAAGCAGCCAACGCCTTAACGCCTGCTGCAGGCGGCCCCGCTCCCACCGGCATGAGCAACTACGACGCCGCCAAAGCGGCCGACGTTGTCGTGCTTACCGTACCGTTTTCAAATCACGATGCCATTCTCGACGAAATCAAAGACGTTGTTGAAGGCAAAATTGTTGTTGATGCGGTCGTGCCGCTGGTACCACCCAAAGTAGCGGTTGTGCAACTGCCGCCTGAAGGCTCGGCCGGCATGATTGCGCATAACAAAATTGGCGATAAAGCCCGTGTCGTTTCCGCTTTTCAAAACGTGGGTGCCAACAAGCTGCAAGCCGAAGGCCCGATTGCCTGCGATATTCTGGTTACCGGCAACGACGTTGAATCGCGCAAAACCGTTATTTCTTTAATTGAGCCCATTGGTATGCGCGGCATTGATGCCGGGGCCATTGCCAACGCCGCCGCGGCGGAAGCCATGACCTCATTGCTGATCGGCATCAACAAACGTTACAAGGTCGATTGCGCGGGCATTCAAATTACCGGCATTAACGGCTAAGGCACGCGTTATGCCCCACCTGCCTCATACGTCGATTCACCTGAACGCGCTGGCCGACTTCCCCATGATTGAGCCAAACAATGATTTGGCCACGGTTCTGATTCAAAGCCTGCAGCACAACGGCATTGCATTGGAAACGCGGGATGTGGTCGTGCTGGCGCAGAAAATCGTCTCGAAGGCAGAGGGGCGGCTTGTGCGCCTGGCCGATGTGCAACCGTCTGCCCGGGCGCTTGAGGTTGCCGAAGAAATCAACAAAGACAGCCGCATGATTGAGCTGATTTTGTCTGAAAGTCGGGAGATCGTTGCGCAGCGCCCCGGTGTATTAATTGTTGAGCACCGCCTGGGCTACATCATGGCCAATGCGGGTATCGATCAGTCGAATATCGATCACCCCAACGATGAAGAATACGCCCTGCTGCTGCCGGAAAACCCGGATCAAACATGCGCCCAACTTAAAAGTGCACTCGACCGCCACTTCAATGCCGATGTGGGGGTCATTATTAACGACAGTTTCGGGCGCCCATGGAGAATGGGTGTGACGGGCGTCGCGCTTGGGTCGGCGGGCTTGCCCAGCTTGCTGAGCTTAATTGGAAAGCCCGACCTCTATGGCCGTGCAATGCGCGTATCGGAAATTGCTTTTGCCGATGAAATTGCCGCCGCTGCCTCTTTAATTATGGGGCAAACCAGCGCCGGGCAACCCGTGGTTCACGTGCGCGGGCTTCAGTGGGAAGAGCCAAGCAATTCCGCCCAAACCTTATTACGCCCCAGACATCAAGATTTATTTCGTTAGGAATGAGGCCCAGCGCAATGACCGATCACCGCCCACCTTCCCTTCACTCATCCAAACGTGTGCTGGCCCTGTGTGGCGGTGTCGGCGGCGCCAAACTTGCCCGTGGCCTGAACGATCTTATTACGCAACCCGGCAACCTCACTATTACGGTCAACACCGGCGACGACTTTGAGCACCTGGGCCTCAACATATGCCCGGATCTGGACTCGGTTGTATACGCCTTGGCCGACAAGAACGACCGCGAGCGCGGCTGGGGGCGGGCCGACGAAACCTGGCATTGCCTTGAGTCACTCAAAGAACTGGGCGCAGAAAGCTGGTTTGCGCTGGGCGACCGCGACCTGGCCATGCACCTTGAACGCAGCCACCGCTTGCGCTCGGGGCAAACGTTGTCTGACGTTACCGCGCATATCTGCCGGCAACTGGGCATTCGCGCCCAAGTCATCCCCATGAGCAACAACCCGGTGCGTACGGTGCTTCACACCAACGAGGGTGCCCTGGCTTTTCAGGATTACTTTGTCCGCAAAATGGGTAAGCCCAAAGTGGAAAGCCTCTCTTATACCGGGGCCGACATCGCGCAGCCGCAAGCCGATTTAATGGCGCGTCTGGCCGACCCCGAACTGGACGCCATTGTTATTTGCCCGTCGAACCCGCAGCTCAGTATCGAACCCATACTGGCCTTGAACGGTGTGCGCGAGGCATTGCGTCTTTCAAAAGTACCGGTTGTGGCGGTGTCCCCGCTCATTGGCGGCAAAGCAGTGAAAGGGCCGGCCGCAAAAATAATGCAAGAGCTCGAAATCCCGGTTGACTCCACCGGTATCGCACAGGTTTATCTCGACTTCATCAAGGGCTTGGTCATCGATCAGGCCGATGAGCTCGACGCAGCATACGTATCGGTTCCCACTGTAGTGACACAAACGTTGATGAAAAGCCCGGAAGACGCCTTGAGTCTTGCGCAAGCAACACTTGAATTTGCTGACAAATTGCGTCTTGAGGCCACTCAAACAAAGTAGAGCGAGGATGTATGACAGCTCACCGCCTGGCGGCAGTTATACCCGTTAAAAGTTTCAGCTATGCCAAACAACGGCTGCAGCCGGTATTGTCGGGCAGCGAGCGGCGGCTTCTTGCCCAAGCCATGTTTGAAGATGTCATGGACACGCTCACGCAGTGCCGGGCACTAAGCGGCGTCTATGTGATGACCAGCGACCCCGAGGCGGTGCAGCTTGCCGCCGATAGAGGAGTAAACACACTTCACGACCCGATTATCGGCGGGCTTTCAGGCGCCGTGGCTAGCGCTGCGCAAACCCTTAAAAGCGTTGGTTTTGAAGGCATGCTGGTGGTGCCGGCAGACGTACCGGGTATCGACACACGAAGTGTTGACCGCATTATCAACCAGCATGGCGCACCGCGATCAGTCACCCTGGTGCCGGCCTTGCGAGACGGTGGCACCAACGCCATGCTGTGTTCGCCACCCGATGTTATTCCGAACTGTTTCGGCCACAACAGTTTCCGGGCGCACTGCCAGTTGGCGGCCTCGTCGGGCGCGCAATTGAACACGTTAAGCCTGCCCCAACTTCAATACGACATCGACCGGCCCCTTGATTTGCTTTCCTTCCTGCAACAGGAAAGCCCGACCCGCACGTACCGCTTTTTAATTCAAAGCGGCATTGCCGACCGTTTACACCAAACTTCGCGCTCCGTTTTTTCATTGGCGAGTACGTTTTTTCCGTATGCCGAACAAACGCCGGCCATTTCGAGCATTCACAAAGGATGATTATTGCTATGCAAAACTCAAACTCCCGCATGCACACGCCTCTTTCTGAAAGCGCGGCCTACGACCTGATTAACCAACCGATTTCGTCGCTGTGCAAGACAGCGGCCCAATTGCGCGACGCCGGCCACGGCGAAGTTGTTTCCTATTCTCGTAAGGTTTTTATTCCGCTTACCCAGTTGTGCCGCGATGTGTGCCATTACTGCACCTTTGCGCAAACACCGCGCAAAATGCCCGCGCCCTACTTAAGCATTCAACAGGTTGTTGATATCGCCCGCCAGGGCGCCAAAACGCAGTGCAAGGAAGCTTTGTTCACTCTGGGTGACAAACCCGAGTTACGCTACCGCGCTGCGCGCGAAGCGCTCGACGAAATGGGTTACGACAGCACCATCAGTTACCTGATTGCGGCCTGCAAGGCGGTGTACGAGGAAACCGGGCTTATTCCGCATGTGAACCCGGGCCTGCTCACGCGCGACGATTTACTGCAATTGCGCACGGTTTCTGCGTCGCAGGGCATTATGCTCGAGAACGTTTCGCCCCGTTTGTGCGAACCGGGCCAAGCCCATTACGGCTCGCCCGACAAGCACCCCGAGGCACGCCTGGAAACCCTTCGACTGGCCGGTGAAACCCGGGTTCCGTTCACGTCGGGCATTCTGATTGGCATCGGCGAAACCCGGCGCGAGCGCATCGACTCACTGCTGGCTTTGCGCAAGCTGGATCAGGAATTCGGGCACATTCAGGAAATCATTGTTCAGAATTTCCGCCCCAAGCCCGGCACCCTCATGGCCAACGCCGAAGCGCCGTCGCTTGAAGAGCACCTATGGACAATCGCCGCAGCACGTTTGATTTTCGGGCCGGACGCCAACATTCAGGCCCCGCCCAACCTTCAGCCTGAAGGCCTGAAGCAATTAATCGATGCCGGCATTAACGACTGGGGCGGCGTCTCGCCCATTACGCCCGACCACGTGAACCCGGAAGCGCCCTGGCCGCACCTTGAGGCGCTGTCGGTGGCAACGGAAAAAGCCGGCAAGGTTCTGGCCGAACGTTTAACTGTTTATCCCAAATACGTACGCGAACTGGCCGACTGGGTCGACCCCGGTTTCCATACCCGTATTCTGCAATTAAGCGACGGCCATGGCCTGGCTTACACCGACGCCTGGACGGCCGGCAGCCAAACTCCGCCCCCTGAAAAAATCGTTCGGCAAGCCAAACAGGCCCCTTGCAGCGGCCCGGCCGTGCACAGCGAAGTCAGCGCCATTCTGAGCCGCGCACAAGCGGGAAGAACCTTAACCGAGCGTCACATTGAACGCCTGTTTCAGGCCCATGGCAGCGCCTTTTCCACCATTTGTCAGGCCGCCGATGAGGTACGCCGTCACGTGAACGGCAACGACGTCACGTTTGTGGTGAATCGCAATATCAACTACACCAACATCTGCGGTTACCGCTGCCAGTTTTGTGCATTCGCAAAAGGCAAGGGCGCGGAAGATTTGCGCGGCAAGCCTTATGACTTGCCGTTAGAGGAAATTCAACGGCGTGTGCTGGAAGCGTGGGAGCGTGGCGCTACCGAAGTGTGCATGCAAGGCGGCATTCACCCCTCGTACACCGGTGAAACCTATAAGGAAATTTGCGAGACCGTGAAAGCGGTGGTGCCGGAAATGCATATTCATGCGTTTTCGCCGCTGGAGATCTGGCAAGGCGCCGAAACCTTGAACATGCCGCTGAAAGACTACCTGTTGATGCTGAAGGAAAGCGGACTGTCGACACTGCCGGGCACGGCGGCTGAAATTCTCGACGACGAAATCCGCAAGATTATTTGTGTCGATAAGGTCACCACAGACCAATGGATGCAGGTAATGCGCTCGGCCCATCAGGTTGGCCTGAAAAGCACGTCAACGATTATGTTTGGCCACATTGAAGGCTACAAACATTGGGCGCGCCACTTGCTGCTGCTGCGCGAACTGCAAATGGAAACCGGCGGCATTACCGAGTTCGTGCCGCTGCCGTTCGTTCATATGGAGTCGCCCATTTACAGAAAAGGGCGCGCACGCAAAGGCCCCACTTTCCGCGAGGCGATTCTGATGCACGCGGTGGGGCGTTTGGCGCTGCACCCGCACATACCGAACATTCAGGCTTCGTGGGTGAAAATGGGCGTAACCGGTGTTGAGCTGTGCCTGAACGCCGGCGCCAACGACCTGGGCGGCACGCTGATGAACGAAACCATTTCACGCTCGGCCGGCGCGTCGCACGGCCAGGAAATGACGGCGCCCACGTTAGAGTCGCTGTTGATTTCAATGGGGCGTACGCCGCGCCAACGTTCCACTGCCTACGGCTCCGTTCCCGAGCATTTGCAACAACGGGCGCGGGAAGCCAAGCCCCCCATTCAGGCCATCGTGCCGCTTATGCGCAAACATGCCAAACGCCCCCGGGAAGTGGCTCATGTATAGAACGGACACCCTCGAACGGCCGTGGCAAGACCCTGCCGACGTCGGTGAAGCATCGCCCGATGCTCGCTTCACCGACGTTGTATTGAACCGGCGATCGGTGCGGCGCTACCTGCCCGAGCAGCCCCCTTTGGCAGCAATTAACCGGCTGCTGGAAATGGCTGTTACCGCGCCGTCGGCGCATAATCGGCAACCCTGGCGATTTGTGGTGATTCGCAGCTACCAGGAAAAAGCCAGGCTGGCCAAAGCCATGGGCGACAAGCTTGAACGCGACCGCATGGCCGACAACGACGACCCCGTCGACATCAAGAACGACGTTGCGCGTTCTTTCGCCCGCATTACCGGCGCGCCCACGCTCATTCTGCTGTGCGTCACGATGGCGGAGATGGACAGCTACCGCGACGCCGACCGAAGCCGACATGAATTCTGCATGGCAACGCAAAGTGTTGCCATGGCGGGCCAGAACATCATGCTGGCTGCGCAAGCATCCGGGCTTTCATCGTGCTGGATGTGCGCCCCCATGTTTTGCCCGACACTGGTTCAAACAACGCTGAACCTGCCTGAAGACTGGGTTCCGCAAGGCATGCTTACAGTGGGATATCCGGCAAATACAGGCAAGCCTTTTGTTCGCAAGCCGATACAAGATGTTGTCGTTTATCTCGACGAGGCACCCCATGCCACGTCCCAATAATTTTCTTAATTACAACGCATTACAGGAGACGTCATGTTCACCCACAACAAAAACGCAACCCGTTCCGACTACCCCGCCGAGTTGCAGCACATCATGAATCTTGAGCGAGCAAATGAATCGCGCGAATGGCTTTCAAGCTGGCGCATGCTAAGCGTGGAACCCACCCCCCTTGTCTCCATGAAACACCTGGCCCAAAAACTGGGGGTGGGTGCCGTTTTCCTGAAAGACGAATCGAAACGCTCTCCTTTAGGCAGTTTCAAAGCGTTAGGTGCGTCAATTGCACTGGTCAGACTCATCTTGCGTAAATTCCCCGACGCAGGCTTCACCGCCCAATCGCTTTTCAAAGGCGAACACGCGCAAACACTTAAAGACTTCACGGTTGTCAGCGCCACTGCCGGGAACCACGGTTCTTCATTGGCTGCGGCCGCGCGGGATATTGGATGCCGCTGTGTGATTGTTTTAAGCAGCCAGGTGAGTGCCGACCGCGAAAACGCCATTGCCTCGAACGGCGCGGAAATTGTGCGCGTTGCGGGCGACTACGATGACTCGGTTGAACATGCCGAGTCTTTATCGAAAACAGAAGGCTGGCTGGTGGTGTCGGACACTTCTTACGAAGGCTATGAAGAGATCCCCCGCGACGTGATGCAAGGTTACGCCACGATTCCGTCGGAAGTCATCGACCAGCTGGATGCAAAGAACGCCGATACTCCCCCGTTTACCCACGTGTTTTTGCAAGGCGGCGTGGGCGGCATGGCAGCCGGTATTACCGCATACTTGTGGGAGCGCTACGGTAAAAAACGCCCCACCCTGATTGTGGTGGAACCGAACCAGGCCGATTGCCTTTACCAAAGTGCGCTTGCCGGGCATGCGGCCAGCGCAACCGGTGATATCGACTCTTTAATGGCCGGCCTGGCGTGCGGCGAAGCGTCTCCGCTGGCGTGGCGTTTCCTGCAACCCGCCTGCGATTATTTCATTACCGTATCCGATACGAAAGCCGTTGAAGCCATGAAGATATTGGCGGAAGGACAATACGGCGATGTACCGATTGTGAGCGGCGGCTCCGGTGCGGCAGGCCTGGCGGCCCTTGTTGAACTCACCGAAAACGCCGCGCAAGGTAAAGAAGCCGGCATCAACGAAACATCCAAAATATTGTTGATTAATACCGAAGGGGCCACCGCGCCCACCGATTATCTGAAGCAAGTAGGTAAAACTGCGGAAGAAGTGCTTGCCGCCGCAGCCAAGGTGCAGGCCTGATCTAAAAAAAACAATTTAAGAAACCTGAACCCCGGCATGACAGGCCAAGTAAAAAGGGCGGCGAAGGAATTCGTCGCCCTTTTACTATCACGTGCGCAACGCACCGCATCAATAACCGTGAAACAAAAAATCGAGCGCAGCCGTAATTCTTGCGTGCTCATGCGTTAATGAAGCAACAGCACGCTTCAAAACACGCCGTGGTATGGCACCCATCTTAGGCGTTTCCAGTAAATAGCTTTCACCGTTAATTTCAAATACGGGCGTAAGATGCGTTGACAACTTCACATTCGGAAAGTCGCTTAAACGGCGCAACGGTATCACAACGCAACTGCCTAAGTCGTCCAGAAGATCGCTTTGCACATTAAGCAAATAAGGCGTGGTTGTGGCGTGCTTGCCTGGGTTGGCATAAACATCGAAACGCGCCATTAGAAACTTTTCCACTCATCGAGCGGTAATCCTTCATTTTCAATGGTTTCGTTATAGGCGTTTATAAAGCCCGCATGCTCGTTACGCCAACGACGCGCTTGCTCAAGACGAACAATTTCCCGCAAATGTGCATCGCACACTTGCGAAATATTGATCCCCAATTGCTTTGCTTGCTTTAAAACGTCGACACTGAGGCTTAAATTGGTCGCACGCTTGGCGGAGTGCGTAGTTATCATTTCCATTCCTTTTGCGCACTTAATATGCGCATAAATCATAGCCCTATATTAATATTGGAATGGAACTTGCGCAACGCACCGCTTACAACAGCCCCGCCAACCTAGTCACAATCGCACCCATTTCTTCGCTTTCGGTTTTCACCAATACATCGGGTCGTTCCGGCGCTTCGTACGCACTGTTGATACCGGTCATGTTGGGAATTTCACCTTTACGGGCACGTTTGTACAAGCCTTTGGGATCGCGGGCTTCACACACTTCCAGCGGCGTATCCACGAACACTTCCATAAAACGCTCTTCGCCAATGAGTTCGCGCGCCATGTCACGCTCGCGACGGTAGGGCGAAATAAACGCGGTCATGACGATTAAACCGGCGTCCATCATGAGCTTGGCCACTTCAGCAATGCGGCGGATATTTTCCACTCGGTCGGCTTCGGTAAAGCCCAGGTCTTTGTTCAGGCCCTGGCGAATATTGTCGCCGTCCAGAATGTAGGTGCGGCGGCCCTGTTCGTGCAATTGCTTTTCCAGGACATTGGCAATAGTGGATTTACCCGAGCCCGACAGGCCGGTGAACCAAATGACTTTACCGGGGTGGCCGTTCAGGCGTTCGCGGTCTTCACGCGTAATGCTTAGCGCCTGGCGATGCACGTTCTGGGCGCGTCGCAGGCTGTGGGTAATCATGCCCGCCGCAACGGTGGCATGGGTGAAGCGGTCGACCAGAATAAAGCCGCCCAGCGCGGGCAGATTGGCATACGTATCGAACGCCACCGGACGGCTCAGCGCCACATTACACACGCTAATGTCATTCAGGCCCAACTGCCTTGCGGCCTCATGGGCCAGGGTGTTCACGTTAATGCGATGTTTAATAGTCGTTAGCGTGGCGCCGGCCCACTGATTGGCCAGCTTCATTTCATAGCTGCGCCCCACCAGGCCGGGGTCGTCGTGCATCCAGACAATGGTGGCTTCGAATTGGTCGGTTGTGTTTAACGGCGTGTCGGCGCGCGTAAGAATGTCGCCCCGCGAGGCATCGATTTCGGTGTCCAGCGTGAGCGTAATGGCATCGCCGGCCTGGGCCTTGTTCAGATCGCCGTCCATGGTGACGATGCGCGCGACATTGGCGGTTTGGCCCGAGGCGGTGACGCGCACGGTTTCGCCGGGTTCAATATGCCCGGCCACGACGGTACCGCTGAAACCACGGAAGTCGGCGTCGGGCCGGTTCACCCATTGCACCGGCAGCACAAACTGTTGGTCGTTTCGGCGCGTAACCGGTACGGTTTCCAGATAGCCCAATAAAGTGGGGCCGGTATACCAGCCCGTATGGGCGGAGCGCTCCACCATGTTGTCGCCCTTCAGCGCCGACACGGGAATCGCGGTGATGCTTTCAAACCCCAACGCTTGAGCAAAGGTTTTGAAGGTTTCTTCTATTTCATTGAATGTGGCCTGGTTGTAGTTGACCAGATCCATTTTGTTCACTGCCAGCACCACGTGGCGAATGCCCACCAGCGACGTTAAGAAGGCGTGACGCCGGGTTTGGGTTAACACGCCCTGGCGCGCATCGGCCAGCAACACGGCCACGTCGGCTGTTGAGGCACCCGTGACCATATTGCGAGTGTACTGCTCGTGACCGGGGGTGTCGGCCACAATGAATTTGCGATGCTGCGTGGCAAAGAAACGATAGGCCACGTCAATCGTAATACCCTGTTCGCGCTCGGCCGCCAGGCCATCCACCAACAGCGCGAAGTCGATCTCTTCGCCTTGCGTGCCGTGGCGGCGTGAATCGGCTTCCAGCGTGGCAAGCTGGTCATCAAACAGTTGCTTGGACTCCCACAGCAGGCGACCGATCAGGGTGCTTTTACCGTCATCGACACTGCCGCAGGTAATAAAGCGCAACAGGTCGTGGCCCGATTGCTGGGCGATCCAATCGGCGGCGCTGGTGTATTCCACCGGCGTATGTGTCGTTGTTTGCTTTCGCGCTTTTGCCGTTTCAGATGCACCGTCGGACACTTTCTGTTGAGCGGAATTTGTATTCGAGCGAGCCATTAGAAATATCCTTCCTGTTTTTTCTTTTCCATGCTGCCGGCGCTGTCGGTGTCAATTTTGCGACCCTGACGTTCGGATGTGCGCGCGTTAATGAGTTCCAGCAAAATGTCGTCGAGCGAGTCGGCCTGAGACTCGACCGCACCGGTAAGGGGGTAGCAGCCCAGGGTACGGAAACGCACCGGTTTCATTTGAATGTCTTCACCGGGCAACAGGCGGCAGCGGTCGTCGTCAACCATCATGATCATGTCGTCGCGCACCACCACCGGACGCGGCTCGGAAAAATACAAGGGCACCACGGGAATGTCTTCCTGGTATATGTATTGCCAAATGTCCAGCTCGGTCCAGTTCGACAACGGAAAGACGCGAATACTCTCGCCGGGGTTTTTCTTGGTGTTGTACAAGTTCCAAAGTTCAGGGCGCTGGTTTTTTGGGTCCCAACGGTGGGTGGCGGTGCGGAACGAAAACACGCGTTCCTTGGCGCGCGACTTTTCTTCATCGCGCCGGGCACCGCCGAACACCACGTCGAATTTGTATTTATCCAGCGCTTGCTTCAGGCCTTCGGTTTTGGTGATGTCGGTATGCAGAGCGGAACCGTGATCGAACGGGTTAATGTCTTTTTCAATGGCCTCCGGATTAATGTGTACCAGCAAATCCATGCCCGATTCAGCCGCCATGTAGTCGCGAAACAGGTACATTTCCTGAAACTTCCAGCGGGTGTCCACATGGAGCAGCGGAAACGGCGGCGGTGCAGGGTAGAAGGCCTTGCGCGCCAGGTGTAACATGACCCCGCTGTCTTTGCCCACGGAATACAACATGGCGGGGTTCTGTGCTTCGGCCACCGCTTCACGAATAATATGAATGCTTTCCGCTTCCAGGCGCTTTAAGTGAGGCGACACACCAATGCCCTGGGCCTTGCGGCGCGGACGCAGGTTCAACACGGGTTGATAGGCTTGAAGAAGCAGGGTTACGCCGTTGGGTATGAGGGTGGGCGTGGCGCCAGGGGCAATGCCGGTGTCTGTTTGAGAGGATGATACGTTGCGCAATAGGCCCACCAGTTCACCGTGCGGAAATACGGCAATGTCTTTGCCAATATGCTGTTGCAGTTGCGCCAGAGCGGCGAGTATTACACTTAGGGTTGCCTCTACATCAACCTCACCCTGATCGGCCTCACATGCCCTACCGGGCGCGGCGGCACCTAACGGCACCCAGAAACGGGCGCCGCGCGGGTCGTTGGCGTGCAGGCAAGGCAGGCCGTTGGGTAAATTGGCCAGTTGCGCGAACAGAATGCGTTTACGCTGGCTGCGCATTTTTTCCAGCGCCCAGTTCAGCACCACGGTGCGAGGTACGCGGCCTTGCTCGTCACGCAAATTATCAGCGTTCAGTTCCGCCGGCAGCAGTTTAAGTTCATGCAAGCGCCGTTCAGTGGTGCGCCGGGTATGCGCGGCGTTGTCGCCGGCCAAATGGGCATGGGCCAGGTCGATATCCCACACCTGGGGTTGATCGAGCCCTTGCACAGAAGTGGCCGGATGGGTTTTAGAGGCAACAGTTGATTCAGGCATTGTCGTAATTTGCAGTTATTAGCTTAGTATTGTGATTATCAAGGCACACTGCTAGCATTTCAACTCCCTAATTCGCTATAAGCAAATAATGCGACACATTAACGCCGGGCTGGAATTGGCCCCATTACTAGAAAAAATCGCCTACGACGCAGGTAAACAAATTCTGCGTGTGTATGCGCAGGCAAACATTAATGCCGACAGCAAAGCTGACAAGAGCCCGGTAACAGCGGCCGATTTGCTGGCTCATGAAAGCATAGTGCGTGGTTTGAACGCTACATTTCCCGGCGTACCGGTGGTTTCCGAGGAAGACGAAGCGTCGCTGGCGTGGCGCTTACCCACGGGTTGCTATTGGCTGGTGGACCCGCTGGACGGCACAAAAGAATTTCTGAACCGCAACGGCGACTTCACGGTCAACATTGCATTAATTGAAAACGGTCAGACCACGTTCGGCATGGTGTATGCCCCGGCACACGATACGTTCTATTGGGGTGGAGCGAGACTAGGGGCGGCTATGCGTGAAAAAGGCGTGGTAACGGTTTTGCTGGGCCTACGTAGTGAAGACGAGGAAGACGAAGGCAGCTACCCCTCGGGCGAAAGCGCCGACGCCAATGAAAGCCGTAGCCTCAACGAGGGGGGAGCGGCACACTTGGGCCGCTTGCGCGTGGTGGCCAGCAAAAGCCATCTGAACGAAGAAACTCAAACGTTCATTCAGCAGTTGGGCGACGCTGAGCTGGTGCAAGCCGGTAGTTCACTGAAATTTTGCACTATTGTGCGCGGCCAGGCCGACCTTTACCCACGCCTGGGACCCACCTGCGAATGGGATACGGCTGCCGCCCACGCGGTACTGGAAGGCGCCGGTGGCGTGGTACTGGACATACACGGCCAACCTTTACATTACGGGAAGGCAAATGTACTGAACCCATGGTTCGTCGCGGCCGCCCGTGCTGAAAATGCCCGTTCGGCGTTACGGTTGAACGCGGCAAACTTACCCTTACCCCAGCCGGCAGCAAAGAAGCCCGACCATGATTGACCTAAGTTACACCGTCGCCGGGGCGTTAACCGGTTTTGTGGTGGGTATTACCGGCGTGGGCGGCGGCGCGTTGATGACCCCTATTCTGGTTTTGTTTTTTGGCGTTGCGCCCACTACCGCCATTGCCACCGACTTATGGTTTGCCGCCATTACCAAACTGGTGGGTGCCCGCATTCACCAACGATCCGGCAAGGTCGACTGGCAAGTCGTGCGGCGCTTATGGTGGGGCAGCCTACCGGTAGCATTGGCCGTCGTCGCATGGGTAAGCTTGGGCGCCAAAATACACAAGTTCGATTGGCTGACCGCCGCCATTGGCGTTGTAGTGGGCATTACCGCCCTGGGCATGCTGGCGGCACCGAAACTACAAGCCGCAGCCCTCCATCGCCGCCTGGATCATCCTTTGAAATTCAAAGCCTGGCAACCCGGCCTGACCATAACAGGGGGTGCAATATTGGGTTTGTGTGTGGCCTTAACGTCGGTGGGCGCGGGTGCTTTGGGCAGCATTATGCTGTTGTATTTATACCCCTTGCGCATGACCCCGCATAAACTGGTGGCCACCGACATTGTGCACGCCATTCCGCTGGCAATTGCAGCCGGGTTGGGCTATTTGTTCGCGGGGATGGTGAACTGGCCCATGCTGCATAGCCTGTTAATCGGCTCGGTGCCCGCCATTGTGCTGGGCAGCTTGCTGGCCGGAAAGTTGCCGGGGCGGGCGATACAAATTGCGCTGGCGGTGGTGTTGCTGGTTACTGCGGTTAAGTTGCTGGCTTGAGTTAATCGCTCTTAAAGAGACACTAAATTAACTCCGATGCGTCTCTTAATCGTCCCGCAGTTGTTGGCAAGCCGCCCCTTTCCAGAGCATCGGCAAATTCGGCCGGCGTAGACCCCGGCTTTCTGCGTCGCTGGCGCATACGTTTAAAAGCGGCGATTGCATTTACCGGGTCTAAATCCCACTGATTCACGCATGGCATCGCGGCGAACATTCAGTTTTCCGACCAGATCAGGTCGATTTCGTTCGATAGCTCTAATCCATTCATCCTCAATTCTTGTTGTCCACTTCGCTGCGAAGAACCCAGCCGTCGCCAGACTCATTAAGGAATCAGCCATTGCTAATGGATACAAAACACAAGCATCTAACAATGCGGTGTAACGAACGTGGCCCGCCATTAGTAATCTAAACCAAGCTCACGGGCATTTTCTGCCATTCTCTTTAGAGCATTTGCTTGTCGGGCACGCATATTTCGACCGTACTCAACCAAATCGTCCAACGCAATTCGTCGATGCGAACCAACCTTCCTATACGGCAACCTGCCGGCCTCTATTTCTTTAATAACGAAAGGCCGCGAAACATTCAAAAAATTCGCTGCTTCAACCGTTGTGAATTCTTGATCTGTTGGCATCAAAACAACCGGACGACCCTCGCTCATTACCCCTAACAGTTGACCAATCAATTTTAATGCAGCAGGCGGTACATCAACCGTTGGGTGTTCCCCCTTATCCGTCGTTAATGTAATCGACGCCGCTCTTGAATGATCAAGCGCGGCCATAATGCACCGCTGAGCAACTCGCACCATTTCTTTGTCTTTAGGGCTCAGCGGCGGCGAAACCTCACGAACCCTGTCAATAGCACGCATATGTTTCTCCTTGCATACTTATCCATAACCCACAGGCCAGAAAGAAATCTGACCCCAAACTCAATAATACACTAAGTGAAATAAATGAAATAAACGAAGCAAATTGCCATTTAATTTCTACATTTTGCATTGTTTCAAAAACACATAAACAAATAACCTGCGCAGGAATAAGAATATAACCAGCACAAAAATATAAACATAACGATTCAGTTGTTTGGTTGGGCGCCAACGGTTCCTAGAATGAAAGCACTTTCATGGAATCAGCCCAACTTATGTTATCGACCTCTTTGCTTTCCACCGCACAACGCAGCCAGGTGGACGACTTAACAACCGAACTGGACCCCAATGCGCTGACCTGGCTTTCCGGCTACTTTGCCGGCATAGCACAGGAACGCGACCGGCAGGGGCACGCACGCCTGGAGGGCAATGGTAATGCGGTTGAAACAGCAGGTGCCGCCGTCGTCGCCCCGCTTATCGCATCTGCCGTGGCGCAACCCGAGCCGCAAACGTCGCTTACCGTCACCGTGCTGTACGGCAGCCAAACGGGTAATGCACAACGTCAGGCCGAGCAGCTGGCCGCCGACCTGCAAACAGCCGGGTTTGCGGTCAACCTGGTTCGGGCCGATCAATACAACGTGCGCGATCTGAAAAATGAACGCTTGCTGTACGTGGTCATCAGTACACAGGGCGACGGCGATCCGCCGGACGACTCAATGGGATTTGTTGAATTTCTAAGTGGTCGCCGTGCACCGAAGCTGCCCGAACTGCAGTATGCCGTACTGGGGCTGGGTGACTCCAGCTACCCCGAGTTCTGCGGCATTGCCAAAACCCTTGATGCCCGCTTCGCGGAATTGGGTGCGCAGCGTTTGCAAGCCGTAGGCACGGCCGACCTGGACATTGAAACCGTTAGCGACCCATGGCGTGAAAGCGCGGTAACACATGCGCGGGAACAGGCCGGCAACGATTTGGCGCCGAATGAACGCCCTACGGGCGCCACTGTGACACCGCTGCATCCGGTTCCACGCACTCTCGCCTATTCCCGCAATCATCCATTCCAGGCAGAGCTGTTGTTGAATCAGCCGATTATCGGGCGTGGCAGTGTGAAAGACATTCGCCATATTGAGTTGTCGCTGGAAGGCAGCGGGCTGCACTACGAACCCGGCGATGCACTGGGCATCTGGCCCAAGCAGGATCCCGCATTGGTTCAGGCGGTGTTGCAGGCTACAGGCCTGAAAGGCGAGGAAACCGTCACATTTGGGGGCGACACCCGCTCTGTGTACGACTGGTTGCGTCAACACCGTGAACTAACCGTATTAACACGCCCGTTTCTGGAAGCGCATGCAGCGCGTGTTGTTGAAAATGGAACAAGCCCACGTAAACCACGCGCACGCATACAGCAAAGCACCCCCGAGGGTCTTGGTTTAAGCACTCTGCTGGCTCCGGAAAACAGTGCCGACCTGCGCGCCTGGCTCACCTCCAATCAACTATTGGATGTGTTGCAACAATTCCCGGCGCAATGGACGGCACAGGATTTCATTCAGGCCCTTCGGCCACTTACTCCCCGCTTGTATTCCATTGCCTCGGCGCAATCAGTAGTGGACGAAGAAGTGCATTTAACCGTTGCCAATATCGCGTACGACACGAACGGAGAGCCGCGCTGGGGCGTCACCACCCGTTTCCTGAGCCAGCTTGAGGAAGGTGAATCGGTGCCGTTGTTTATAGAAAAGAACGAGCGCTTTCGCCTGCCGGCTGACTCGCAACGCGACATCATCATGATTGGGCCGGGCACCGGTGTGGCGCCCTTCCGCGCGTTTGTACAGGCCCGCACCGAGGCGGGTGCCGCCGGGCGCAACTGGCTGTTCTTCGGGAACCCGCATTTTCAAACCGACTTCCTGTACCAAACGGAATGGCAGCAGGCCGTGGCCAAGGGCGAACTGCACCGGCTTGACCTGGCCTTTTCCCGCGACCAGGCCCAGCGCATCTATGTACAAGACCGCTTGCGCGAACACGCTGCCGATGTGTATGACTGGATTGAAAACGGCGCCCATGTCTATGTGTGCGGCGACGCCACGCGGATGGCCAAAGATGTACATCAAACATTGCTGGACATTGCCCGCGAGCAGGGCGGTCGCACGCAAGAGCAGGCATCCGAATGGCTGAACAACCTGGCCGCCCAGGGCCGCTACGCACGCGATGTTTATTAATTAACCGTGCAGCGTTCGCAACGTCAACGTAAATACAGATTGGACTCAAGAATCATGACCGCCCCTTTATCACCGCTGGAACAACTGAAGGCCGATAGCCGGCTCCTGCGTGGCACTATTCAAGAAGGACTGGCCGACCCATTAACGGGCGCCATTTCGGAAGACGACAACAAATTGTTGAAATTTCACGGTAGCTATCAGCAAGACGACCGCGATTTGCGCGACGAGCGCCGTAAACAAAAACTGGAGCCGGCGTATTCGTTCATGATTCGTGCGCGTCTGGCGGGCGGCGTGGTGTCACCCGCGCAATGGCTGGCTTTCGACGACCTGGCGCGCCAGTATGCCGGCCGCGGCTTGCGCATTACGACCCGGCAAACCTTTCAATGGCATGGCGTCATAAAGCGCAACTTGAAGCCCACTTTGCGTGCGATTAACGATGCGTTGGCCACCACCATAGCGGCCTGCGGCGACGTCAACCGGCAAGTGGTGTGCTCGGTTAATCCATGGCTATCAAACACGCATGCTGAAATTGCGCAATGGGCGCAAAAGCTATCGGACTATTTTCTACCGAAAACCCGGGCCTACCACGAGATATGGCTGGACGGCGAAAAGGTGGAATTTAATGCCGCCGAACCCGAGGCGGAGCCGCTTTACGGCCCCACTTACTTGCCTCGCAAATTCAAAATCGGTATTGCCGTGCCGCCCTTCAACGACGTCGACGTCTTCGCGCAAGACGTCGGCCTGATTGCCATTGTGAACAACGGCAAGCTGGAAGGCTTCAATTTAAGTATCGGCGGCGGCATGGGCGCCTCACACGGCGACGCCACCACCTACCCGCGCGTGGGTAGCGTCGTAGGGTTTGTGACGCCGGAACAGGTCATTGCCGCCGTGGAGTCGGTAATGATTCTGCAACGCGACTTGGGTAATCGCGATGAGCGCCGCTACGCGCGCCTGAAGTACACCATTGACCGCATTGGCCTGACGGCGTTTGTGGAAAAGCTGCAGGCCCTGGCGGGGTTCACTCTGGCCCCTGCGCGCGAATTCACGTTTCAAAGCAATCACGATCACTACGGCTGGTTCAAGGGTGACAACGATTTGTGGCATCTGGGTTTGCATGTGGAGTCAGGACGGTTGTGGGATGCCGATACGCAAGCACAAAATACGCAGCGACTGTGGCAAACCGGCTTGCGGGAAATAGCCAAAATTCATACAGGAGAGTTTCTGCTCACGTGCAACCAGAACGTAGTCATTGCCAACGTGAAAAACGCCGACCGCAAACGCATTAACGCCTTGATTAAAAAACACGGCCTGAACACCGGCGAAACATTCAGTGCCCTGCGCCAACACAGTATTGCCTGCGTAGCCTTGCCCACATGCGGCCTGGCCATGGCGGAAAGCGAACGCTATCTGCCAGAATTGTTGCCCAAGATGGAGGCTTTGCTAGACAAGCATGGCCTGCGCAACACGCCCATTACGCTGCGCCTGTCGGGGTGCCCAAATGGTTGCTCCCGGCCATATTTGGCTGAAATTGCTTTAGTGGGTCGCGCGCCCGGCCGCTACGATTTGCGCCTGGGGGCCAATGCCCAAGGCAGCCGACTGAACCGCATTTATGCTGAAAACATCGACGAGCCTCAAATTCTGGCGACGCTGGATGAGCTGCTGGGTCGCTATGCTGCTGAACGCGCATCTAACGAAGGTTTCGGTGACTTTATCGCGCGGACTCAAGAGGTGACGGCATGAGCGATAACCCGAAATTATTTCCGGTCTTCATGAATCTGGCCGGCAAGAAGGTATTGGTCGTGGGTGCGGGTGAAGTGGCCGCACGCAAGATACGCCTGCTGCTTGGAACGGATGCCGAGATTCATATTGGGGCGATTCATTTCAGCGAAACGGTGCTGGCATTAACGCAAACGACATTCACGTTGCATCACGGACCTTATCAAACGGAATGGCTGAATGACGCCTGGTTGGTGATCGCTGCCACGCAAGACCGCGAGCTGAATGAACGCATTGCCCGCGAGGCTGAGCAACAGCGTATTCCAGTCAACGTCGTGGACACCCGTGAACTCTGCGCCTTTCAGGTACCGGCCATGGTTGAGCGAGGTGATTTAAGGGTCGCGATATCGTCGGGCGGCCATGCCCCCGTCATTGCCCGACGCATACGCGAACGTATTGAAACCTTGCTCGACCCAAGCCTGGGCACACTGATGGCCATGACTGAACGCTATCGCCCGGCCATTCGCCGCGCGCGCCCATCATTGCCGCAAAGGCGGCAGTTTTATAACTGGTTGCTCGACGGCCCGGTAAGCCACGAGTTGCGTTCGGGCAACCTGGCGCAAGCCGAATTTATGTTGCTGTCGGCGTTGAAACAAGCGGAAGAGTCGGCCCAAGGCCTGGTAACCCTGGTGGGCGCCGGCCCCGGCGACCCCGGATTACTCACCCTGAACGCCCAACGCGCGCTAAATGAAGCCGATGTCATTCTGCACGACCGGTTGGTGGGTGCCGATGTTCTGGCGTTGGCCCGCCGCGACGCGCAGTGCATTTCCGTCGGAAAGAAGGCGGGTGAGAACCAGAATGCGACGCAGGATCGTATTCACACCCTAATGAAACACTACGCCGAACAAGGCCTGCACGTGGTGCGCCTGAAAGGCGGCGACCCCTTTATATTCGGTCGCGGCGGGGAAGAACTGCAATTCCTGCGCGAGCACGGTATTGCCTACCGGGTCGTACCAGGTTTAACGGCTGCGCTGGCCGGTGCCGCATACGCCGGCATTCCCTTAACTCACCGCGATCACGCACAGTCGGTTCGGCTGCTAACCGCCCACCGTCGCCCTGGGCACGATATAGAAAACTGGCCCGCTTTGACCCAACCGGGTCAAACGCTGGTGTTCTACATGGGGGTGAAGCAAATTGCAGCACTGCAAACGCAATTGCTGCATCACGGGCAGTCGCCCGACACCGCCGTCGCTTTTATTGAAAACGCCACGATGAAAACACAACGCGTCATACATGCACGCGTTGCAAACATGGCGGAACAGGCCGGCGAATACAACCTGCAATCGCCCGCACTGATTGTGGTGGGTGATGTCGTTGCGCTTGGAAAAGACCTGGCATGGTTTAAATCGGTTATGAACCAAGATACCAATGCACCGTATGCTTCGCCGTCAACCCCCGAGCACCCGCTTCACGCTCCCCTGCACCGCACCGCCTCGCTTCAGCCTGAACACACAAGCGCTAAACTTAATTAAATTGGAGCACCTTTCATGTACGACACCATGACCCTTGACTCTCCAGAACAACTTGAATCCTGGTCCGCCGCGGAGCGTGTTCACTGGGCCCTGGAAAACCTGCCCGGCCAGTTCATCCTGACCTCCAGCTTCGGTATTCAATCGGCCGTTCTGCTGCATTTGGTTAAACAGATTCGGCCCGAAATGCCCGTACTGTTTATCGACACCGGTTACCTTTTCCCCGAAACCTACCAGTTCGCCAAAACCTTAACCGAACGCCTGAAACTGAACCTGAAAGTGGTGGCGCCGGCCTGGACGCCGGCCCGCCTGGAAAGCGTTCACGGCAAGCTATGGGAAAACGGTGTGGAAGGGCTGGACCACTACAACCGCCTGATGAAAGTAGAACCCATGGAACGGGCCTTGAACGACCTAAACGTGGGCACCTGGTTCGCCGGCCTGCGCCGTGAGCAAGCCAAATCACGCGCCGACCGGCCGGTGGTGGAACAGCGCAAAGACGGCCGCTACAAGGTGTACCCGTTAATCGACTGGACCAACCGCGATATTCATCGCTACCTGACTGAACACGACTTGCCCTACCACCCGTTGTGGGAACAAGGCTATGTGTCGGTAGGCGACTGGCACACCAGCGTTCCCCTTACGGGCGACATGACCGAAGAGGAAACGCGGTTCTTTGGATTAAAGCGGGAGTGCGGGTTGCATGATTGAGGGGCGCGGTTAGGCTACCGCCTCCCCCGTTAATGCTTCATAGCGGGCTATAAAGCCTGGATCGCGCTCTTTCAAGTCTTCATGGCTAACACGCCCGGTTCGGCGCATATAGTCGTAGGCAAACACCACCGGATCCAGATGCATTTTCCGATCAACCGACTCATACCAATCCAGACTTCTTGCCGCTGCCGTTTGAAAATTGGCTGACGAAGTACGACGCAGTTTTTCGAAGTGGGTGAAGGCGGACGGCAAATCTTTCCCGTGTAAATTCACGGCTTCATACAACGCAATGGCATCCTGCATGGCCATGCGAGTACCCGACCCCAAAGAAAAATGCACGGTTCGCAAGGCATCGCCCAACAGCACAATATTCTTGTAAGACCAATTTTCGTTGCTGACGATATTGGCAGAGAACCAAGTCGAACGATTGGATAGTAAGCCGTTACTTCCTAAATCCCTGGCAAATACCTGCTCGCAAAAACGCCGGCTATCTTCATCCGACATGGCATCGAGCCCGGCCCGCTTCCAGGTGTCAGGATCCACCTCAATCAGGAAGGTGCTTAAGTCTTTACTGTACTGATAACAATGCGCAATGAAGACCCCATGCTCCGTTTCCCGAAAGATTAATGAAACCGCATGGAAAAGCTGGCGTGTGCCATACCATGCAAATTTGTTGCGCCGCTTTTCAAAATGCGGTTTGAAATGCTCAGCGAACTGGGTTCGAACGCCGCTGTTTGCGCCGTCGGCACCCACAATTAAATCGGCCTCGTCCAGTACGCCAATATCATCCACCCGCGTATCGAATTTGAAATTAACCCCAACCGACTTGCATTCGTCTTGCAAGACCTTAAGCAAGTCGATACGGGAGGCGCGCGAAAAATGGTTGTTGCGCAGCTGCACGTGCACGTCTTTATGCACTACTTCCATATAATCACAACGCTCGTGGCTTGCCGTAAATTTTTGATAAAACTCTGCGTCGGCTTGCTTCAGAAAACTTAAAGCAACATCGGAAAAGACAACGCCCCAACCGTACGTTGCACCTGCCGGATTCTGTTCATATACGGTAATGTCGTGACTTGCATCGCGCTTTTTCATCAACAACGAAAAATACATACCAGCGGGTCCGCCGCCCACAACTGCAATCTTCATAAAAGCCCTCTCAATCAAACACCCACATAACGCTGAACGCGTTGCGTATCGGCCATTAGCATTTCTGTATCTCCTTGCCAGGCAATACGGCCCTTTTCAATCATGTAATGCCTGTCAGCCAATTTCGATAACGCCTTTACATCTTTATCGACCACCAGAATCGATTGCCCGGTGTTCTTTACCTGCGCCAGCGTCTGCCAAATTTCCTGTCGAATCTTGGGCGCCAACCCTTCCGTCGCCTCGTCAAGAATCAACAACCTGGGATTCGTCATGAGTGCGCGCCCAATCGCCAGCATTTGCTGTTCGCCGCCCGACAATTGGCCACCGCCGTTAAAGCGTCGTTCACGCAGTCGCGGGAACAACTCATACACCGAATCCAGCGTCCAACTATGGTTTAAGCCTTTGCGCTTAACCGCCGTGGCAACCAGATTTTCTTCAACACTCAAACTGGGAAAGATCAACCGCCCTTCAGGCACCCAACCTAAACCCATGGCGGCAATACGATGCATGGCCATACCACGCGTTAAGCGCGAATTAAAATGGATCTCGCCCTTGCGCACCGTGAGCATGCCCATAATGGTGCGAATCAATGTTGTTTTCCCCATGCCGTTTTTACCCATGAGCGAAACAACTTCACCTTCACCAATCGTTAACGACACATCGAACAGCACTTGTCCGCGACCATACCCGCTGTCAACCTCCTTGACAGACAACATCGCTTTTGCTCGCGTTTGCGGATTATTCATCGTTATCCCCCAGGTAAGCACGCTGCACCACCTCGCTTTCGCGTACTTCATCAACCGAACCACTAAATACAACGCGGCCGGATACCAAAACGGAAATGCGGTCCGCCAGGGAAAACACGGCATCCATATCGTGCTCAATCAGCAACACCCCATAATGCTGCTTTAGCTCGGCTAATAGTTGAACCATTTGCTGAGACTCGGTCGGCCCCAAGCCCGCCATTGGCTCATCAAGGACGAGCAGTTGCGGGTTGGCCGCCAATGCCATGGCCAGTTCAAGTTGCCTTAACTCACCGTGCGCAAGCTCAGCACAGGGGCCGTCACCGGCTTGTGCCAAGCCTACTTTGGCCAACCACTCAGATGCTTTTTTCTGCGCCGCTTCGTACCGATGCGCAGCCTTCCAGAAATGAAAGCCAAGCCCGGCATGTGCGCGAACCACTAGCGCAACATTTTCAAGCGCGCTTAATGTGGGGAATACGCTGGTAATCTGAAACGAGCGTCCCAAACCCAATTGGGCACGTTCAGCAGTCGTCAGGCCTGTAATATCCTTGCCTTCGAAATAGATGCGCCCGGAATCTGACGGCACCAGACCTGACAACTGTCCAACCAGGGTGGTTTTCCCTGCACCGTTAGGCCCAATCAAGGCGTGAATTTCACCTTTTTCAACGGTTAACGAAACATCATCGGTAACACTCAAAGCACCATAAGATTTCTTCAGGTTCTTAATTTCAAGCAATGGTGTCGTATTCATCAGTGGCCTCCCGAAGCCGCTCGATCTGCCGACAGCTCGGCACTTCGCGTGCGGGAAAACAAACCATAGATTCCGTTCTTCAGGAACAACACCCGAAACACAATCAAGGGTCCGAAAATCAGCATCCAATGCTCGGTAAGGTCGGACAGCATATGTTCAAAGCCCACAAAGACAGCCGCACCCAGAATAGGCCCCACCAACGTACCCACTGAACCCAGAATCACCATTACCAGCAACTCACCGGATACCAGCCAATTCACATAACCCGGAGCAATGTATGACGTTAAATTCGCCATGAGCGCCCCGGCCAGAGTTGCCACCGCGCCCGACACAACGAACATCACCAGCTTGTAGGGATAAGGGTCGACCCCCACCGCGTGAACACGCGTTTCGTTATCGCGCGTGGCCACCGCGATACGCCCAAAAGGCGAATTCACCAAACGTCGACTAAGGTAAAGACATGCCAGCAAAATGACCAAGCTGGCATAAAACAACGTAATGGGGTTCGATAGTGCCACACTGGGAAGAAGCGTACTTGCGGTCTCAAGGGGAAAGCCGTCGTCGCCGCCGTAAGCACGCAGGCTTTGCGCGCCGTAGAACACCATTTGCGCAAAAGCCAGCGTAATGAAAATAAAGTACAAACCGCTGCAACGCAAAGAAATAAAGCCCACGAACAAGGCGAACAAAGCGCCTAGCAGCATGGCTAAAGGCCATACGATCCAGACCGATGCATAGCCCATTGAAGCCATGATGCCCACGGTATAGGCACCAATAGCCATGAACGCCGCATGCCCGAAACTGACCAGGCCCAAATAACCCACCAGAAGGTCGAGGCTTAATGCCGCAATGGCAAAAATCAACATCCGGGTCACGAGCTTGATGTAGTACGTTTCACCCGAAAAAGGCAACAACACCACCAGCGCCAATAGCAACCAAAGAATCCAGCTTCGCCTGAATGCAGTATTGAATATTTTGCTCATGAGTGGCCTCCCCGCGTGGTGAAAAGCCCCGCAGGGCGGTAATACAAAACGGCCGCCATCAATACATACACCAGCATGTTGGCCAAGGCATTGCCTGCAGCGCCAAACCATTGTGGTGCGAAAATGCGGCCAAACGTGTCAAGCAAGCCCACCAGCAACGACGCCACCAAAGCCCCTTTCAACGACCCAAAGCCACCAATGCACACAACGGTTAACGTTAAGATAAGGATGGGGTCGCCCACCCCCGGCTGCATGGCGATAAGCGGGCCCGACATCATGCCGGCCAAGGCGGCCAGAAGCGCTGCCAGCGCAAACACAAGCGTGTACAGCACCGTTACGTTTACACCCAGGCCTGCCACCATCGTACGGTTGTCGGCGCCTGCACGAACCAACATGCCAAAACGGGTTTTGGCAACCAGCCACATCAGGATCAGCCCAGCCAAAATCGCCACCCCGGTAATCGCCAGTCGATAAACCGGGTAAGGAAAACCGAGCATTTCAGTATGCCCGTCCAGTATGTCGGGAATGCTCACAAATACCGGCGCACGCCCCCAAATCACGACAATGAGTTCGTTCAGCGTTAACGTCACGCCGAACGTTGCCAACAGTTGATCCAGATGTCCGCGCCGGTATAGGGGACGAACAATCAATATCTCGATAACGGCCGCCATAATGGCCGCCCCTACCAGGGCACACAAGGCGGCCAGCCAAAATGAACCGGTGGCTTGCGCAGCAGCGCCGGCAAGGTACCCCCCCACCATGAACATGGAACCGTGGGCCAGGTTCACCAGCCGCATCACACCAAACACCAGCGTGACCCCAATAGCCATCAAGAACAGCAACATGCCATACTGAAAGCCATTAAATAACTGCTCGAGCAGTATCGAGAAACTCATTGCCGATCCCCTAAGCCGCCGTTATTTGCCCATTGGGCATTCGGCGGCGTAGCGATCTTCCACATTCTCGGATGCCACGCCAATCAAGTTCAGAGCGAGTTTTCCATCTTCACCCTTTTCGATCCTCTGGGCGTAGATGTTCTGAATAGGCATATGATTGTGGTTGAATTTGAAATCGCCGCGAACGCTGGTAAACGGCGTAGAGCCGATTAGTTCCTGCAGCTTTTTGCGATCGATTTCTCCGGCTGGGAGCTGGGCAACGACCTTATCCAGCAGCATGATTGCGTCGTACTGTGAAGCGGCATACAAAGAAGGCTTACGACCGAACTCTTTGGTGAAATCCGCTACAAATTGCTTGTTGGCTTCATTTTCAATTCCCGCGTTGTAGTGACTTGAGAACACCGAACCTATGGCTGCATCATCGAACGCAGGCAAGAATAAGGTATCAACCCCCGCGCTGGAGAACAAAGGAATATCCAGGCCCGACTGTGCGTACTGCTTTACAAATGCAACGGCCGCGCTACCGGGATAGAACGCGAATACAGCTTCAGGTTTGGCCGCACGAATTTGTGCCAACTCGGCCGAGAAATCAAGTTGCGACTGGGGTGTGAAAATCTTCCCGAGGTTTTCACCTTTAAAGGTGCGTTCGGCACCGCCAACGTGATCCCAGCCTGCCTGGTAATCCATGCCGATAAAGTAGGCGCGCTTGATTCCCTGCTCATTCATGTAACGACCCATGGCTTCGCTCCACTGATCGTTCTGAAACGCAATGCTGTAGTAGTTAGGCGTGCAGTCTTTGCCCGCTAAAGGGGAAGGCCCCCCATTCGTGCCCAACAACGTCAGCCCGGCAGCTTCAATAGGTTTGACCATTGCCATAATTTCATTCGACGCGGTGCCGCCGGTAATAACGTCGACATTTTCTTTATCAACCAGTTTGGAGATTTCCTGCACCGCCACGCCGGGTACGGCGCGAGAATCGGCCGTATAGAGCTCCACCTCACGACCACCCAACCGATTATTCAAATGCTCAAGCGCCAGGTCGAGGCCTCGTTGTTGTTCCGCACCCAACACGCCCAACGGCCCGCTTAGCGCAGCGATGAATCCAAGTTTGATCTTGTCTTCAGCATGTGCCTGAAAGGCCAGAGCGGCCAGCGACACAGCCAATACGGCTTTTAAATTTCTTTTCATGGTTTGTCTCCTCATATAGGGAATATCAACTGCAAGGATTACGGTGCATCGGAAGTTTGATGCGCCTTCAGTTTTTCTTTGAAGTATTCGGGTATGGGTATCGACTCGCGCTGCCCTCTTACAATGCAAATAGGGGTTAAACACGCGGTGAAGACGGTGTCGCCCTCCATATCGCGGGCATGCATTAATAGCTGATAAGTACTGGTGCCGATTCGCCCTACACGCACCTCGGTATCGAACTGCTGATCGGGGCGCAGCGATTTGCGAAAATCAAATGTCAGGCCGCGTGTGGGCGTACCGAACTGATATTTGTCTTTTGCCTGTTGCGGCCCTTGCCCGAACAAACAGCCATAAAAAAGCTCGGCTGTTGAAATAACGTATTCGGCGAAGACCACCGTATACACCACCCCGGCGGGATCACACTGGCCCCACTTCACCGTTCGACGCACCGTGAAAGGCTGCTCTGAAACAACGTACTCAGTGCTAATCACTTTGCACCCCGTCGTTTGCTGTTTGTTCTGCGGCCAGCTTGTCGGCAATGTCTTTGCGCATGGCGACTTTGTCGACCTTGCCTACGCGCGTGACGGGGTAAGAATCAACAATTTCAATACGCTCGGGACACTTGAACTTTGCCAGGCCTTGCCCGGTAAGAAATTCGGCCAGCGATTTCACGCTTGGCGCATCGTACCCCTCATGCAGAATCAGATACGCACAGGCTTTTTCTCCGTAGAAAGGATCGGGCATGGCCACCAGTTTTGCGTCGGACACCGAAGGATGGCGACTAATGAACCCTTCCACTTCTTCGCAGCCAATTTTTTCACCGCCACGATTAATGTTGTCGCGCAAGCGACCCTGGAACGCGAAGTAGGATTTACCATCTACAACATGCTCAATCACCATGTCGCCGGTACGGAAGAATCCATCGGAGGTCAGTGATTTCGCAGTTGCCTCGTCGTCGCCATAATAAGCAAGCAAGCTGGACGGCCCACGAAAGCAAAGCTCACCCATCGTGCCGGGCTCGATCGGTTTTTCACTTTCAGGATCCAGCACACGAACTTCATCGAACGGGCAGCCGGAGGCGCCTTGGGTGTGATGGCGCGCAAACTCGGGCTCGTCTGGCGCGCAGCCCATCAATAAACCTTCCGTAATACCAAAAAGGTTTGAGCACGGTATACCCAAATGCTCTTCCAGTTTGCCTGAACGACTCATCGTGACGAACAACTGTAACGATGAAATGTTGTGTTGCCGGATGTTTTTATAGGCAATCAGCTGCGGTGCAATAGGACCAATAGACAGCCCATGCGTTACCTTGTGTTCCTCGATCAGCTGCAACATACGCTCGATATCGACTTTAGGCATCAATACCGACGTCAGGCCCAACACAACAGGGGGCATGAGCGCATATAACTGGCCTGCGTTATGAATAATCGGAAGCGACCAGATAATGCGCGAGTCACTGCTTATTTTGTAGCAATGAGAAAAAGCTGCACTATGGCCCAAATACTCACCGTGAAACCGGGGAATAATTTTTGGCAAACCGGTGGACCCGCCGGACAACTGGAAAGTCAGCACGTCTCGGGAGCCCAGATTAACGGCCTTTAATCGCTCGCGAGCGTCGCTTAACGGCATTCGACCGAGCAGCGTATCGAATGCGGTTGTACCCTGAGGCGCCTTGCCCCGAACCACCACTATGTGCTCGATTGCCGGATTCTCTTCGCGCATCCTTAGGGCAAACTCAACCAGATCGAACTGACTGAAATCCGCCTGCACAAAATGCGCTTTGGCCCCGCTTTTTCGGCCCAGTGCACCTATTTCCACTTCACGATATTGTGGAATAGTACAAACGGGGATGATCCCCGCTTTATGGCAGGCATGGGCCACTAAAACCGTTTCAATATTCGTGCCCAACTGGAACATGGCCCGGTCTCCCGGCGTTAGCCCCATGTCCAGTAGTGCCGCCCCAATCAGGTCGGTTTTTTCATCCAACTCCTGAAAGGTAATGGTTTGCTCATCGCTGATGAAAGCGGGCCGATTCGGGTAACGCGCCGCAGTGGCGCGTAATGCGTCACCCACTGTACTGTTCATCCAGGCGCCATTGTCCAGGTAATAAGCCGCTTTCTCATCGCTCTGATAAACCACCCCGGCAATAGGATTACGTATCTCTTGCACGTGTCTCTTCCTTACATTTTTTAAGGCTCAATGCGCACAATGTCGCGATCAAAAACGGTAATGTTGCCGTGAATCCCACTTGTAAAAAGGCCGTACCAAAGAGCCGGCTTCAAACCCAATGCTTTGCGTCCGAACTCGATGGGGCCACTCGATTTGATTAACCAATATTCCTCGCTGAAATCCGTAAGCTCACAATCGGGATTTTCTTTTGCCGCCTGAACCAACGGCTCGAACTCCGGCACTTTAAGCACGGGCAGACAAACGCTGTTGTCCGGCGCAGTCTTTAGTAAATTCCTCGCCTTACGATGCCAAACCTCATCAATAGAGGCAATGTCCGCAACCCCACCCTGGCGCTCGGTTTCCAGTTCAATAGCGGCTTCCAGGGTACGTGCTGCATCGTTGTAATCGCCTGAGTCCAGGGGACGCAATTTGCGACTGATTTCCAGGAAGTAGCCGTTGGGGTCACGAAAGTAAATAGACTCAATCACCTCATGTCGCGTTTCCACCGACACCTCAACACCCTTTTCTTGCAGTTGCTCTTTCCACGCATGTAACTCTTCTTCGGTTTCAACCAACCAGGCAGTGTGTGTGGCATCGGTCACAAAGTCCTCCGGCCACGGCTTGGCATGCTCACGGCCTTGCATGGTTTCAGGGGCCCGCGTGCCGAGGTAGTAGAAAAAGGCGATGGTGCTGCCTTGTCCGCTATCGAAAAAGAAATGCAGAAAATCGGGGTGCGTGCTGGGACCCCACCCTCGGGCCGAGATTGTGTGAATTAAAGGCAAACCCAACTTGTCGCGATAGAACTCGACCGTTTCCTTTAGTTTCCAGGTGGGTCGTGCCGTGTGGTCAACGCCTTTGAGAACCAGACGGTTTAATGCTGTGCTCATTGATCTATTCCTTACTTGAATCGTGAATCACTTCAACGAAGACTCATGTTTGCGATTGGGCTTTACGCTTTTCGGGGAAAGCGTGCTTTCAACCAATCCTGAATTAAGCGGCCGGCAATATAGCGGCCCGCTTCATCTTCTGAGCTCAACGCGCGGCCGTGATGGTCGCCTTTAACACGCTCATGCTGTTTATCAGTTGCCGCGATGTCATTGAAAATTTTCCTGATAGTTGACGGGAAACAAGCCTGGTCGCCCGTGTACTCAATTAACAACGTTGGCTGAGTCAAGGCCGGTAAGGTTTTTTCCAGTAATGCGTTCGAAGAGATACCCGACCAGGTCGATAGCCAGCTTTCCGGTGAGCACAAACGGGCGAACCCCACCGAACCGTAATTGGACGCCAAAGGATTGTTACCCCATAGAGAGCCCGGCTTTCTGTCGGATGGATCAAGCGACAAATCGAAGCAGTTAAGGTCGGCATCGGTGCGCCATACAGTCATAACGGGCGTATGAGCAGCCATTTTCTTGTCATGCTGCGTCGCGCCCGCTGACTTAACTCTCTTTCTGGCCGCCATCCGCTGCGCTACAAGTTCGTGTGCAATGGCATCAAGCCGCTGCACTCGCTCATACTGCGCCTGGCGATATCGTTCTATGAATTCAGGCGCATACGTGGCGCCTTCCTTGGGTGAGCGGTAACCGTTTTTATCGCTAAAAGGGTCAAGCGCAGAATCAACGGAAAAAGGGTCTTTCTCATCGGTAACCGATGGGTCGATGCACTGCATCAGCAACGCACCTTGGCCCGGATGCGGCGCAACGAAAATCATGCCCTGGGCTTGCGGCATTTCCAATTCAGCTAGGCCCGTGGGTCGGCCTGCCGGTGTTCCGGCGATGCGTTCCGAAGGCGGCAAGGCAGCTTGTTGAATGTAAAGACTGTAAAGACCACTTCCGCCCGAGTTGCCCAGGAACACGACATTGCGAAAACCGGCTTCGCGCAGATAAGCCATGGAGGCCGCCACATCGAAAAGCGCAATTTCGTGCTCAAGGCGCAAGTCGTTACCCACGGAACGCGGCCACTGCGACCACGCGGCATAGCCTGCCGAAACAATGTCGGGAACCAGATAATGACACGCCATGAATTCACGCGGATGCATGATGCACACCACGGTATCAGCACCGTTTGGCGGGCAATACAACGCGCCGCCTGTAGCGGCTTGGTCTTGCGTGCGCAACACTACATTGCGCGTGCTTGCATCGGCAGGCAAGTCACGCGGGGTCCAGTCCGTATTCAGAAACCCTGCTGTCACCTGCCCCGCCCCATGCACAGGCGCTTTTGATGCATCGCGATCTTTGTTCGAGTCCATACCTTGTCTCCTTCTGATTAAATTCTAATCAAAAAATTTGACATATGTGTGAAATAATTGTCTTTATAGTGGAAAACACTTAGATGAAGCACTCGGCTCGACTTCTATAATCAAACTTCTTATTGATCTAAAACTGCGATTAACTTATGCCCAAACCCCCTCGTGTCAGTGCAAAATCCTCCCGCAGGGAGCTGTTGCAAGAGTCGATACTGGAAGCCGCATCTACGTTGTTTATTCAACGTGGTTTCCAAGGCACCAGCATGGGTGATATTGCGGAAGCAATGGGGGTCACACGCACAGCCATTTATTACTACTTTCGTAACAAAGGCGATATTCTTCGCGCGCTTACCTCGGAAATCACGGAAATGGCGGGAAAAATTGCCGCCAACACACTTGAACAGCAACGCGACCCCAGCGACGCATTGGCTGAACTGGTTCGTGGCCACGCCAGGCTGGTGCTGAGCCACCCTTTACAGTTTCGGGTTGTCGAACGCAACGAAGAACACCTAACTCCCACGTTGCGCAAGAAGGCGGAAGCCTCGCGGCGTCTGGTACTGGACCGTTTCGTAACGGCCATTGAAGCGGGCATTAAAGCCGGACAGTTTCGCGACGTTGAGCCCAAAGTGACCGCGTTTGCGCTTTTGGGCATGTGCAACTGGGGGGCCTGGTGGTTCAACCCGAAAGGGGCCATTTCCCTTGAGCAAGTGGTAAACGGCATTGCCAACCTGGCCCTGAACGCCGTGGTAAGGGGCGAGGAGCGACGACTGCGCAACGACAGCATCGACGAAACGATGCGTCAATTGCGCGAAGACCTGAACTTGCTGGAAAAACGGTTAGACGTAAAAGCGGTTAAGCGGGGCTGATTAGCCGGTTAAGCAAATCGCGAAAACGTAGCCCTTTTTCCTCACGACACTTGCGCCCAACCGGCATGACAACTATATTAGTTAAAGGTAGTACTTTTAACTAATATATAAATATCATGGCCACGACAGTAAAGTTGGATGACGACCTAAAGGATCGCATTCAAAATCTTGCAAAAGCACGGCATCGCTCTGCCCACTGGATCATGCGCGAGGCAATTCGACATTATGTCGATCAAGAGGAAAAACGTGAAGCCTTCAAACAAGATGCCTTGCGTGCCTGGCAAAACTATCAAGAAAATGGACAACACTTAACATCCGATGAGGCCGACGCATGGCTGGAAAAACTTGAAGCGGGTTATTAAGCTGTCCAAACCAAAAAGTCTTGTATTTGTCACTTTTAAAGTTAATAATATGAATAAGTGACTTATTTAGGACATTAATGTTGGAATTATCTGCTCATTTCGGGCGCAAGCTTAAACAAGCACGTGTGGAGCGCGCCTTAACTCAGGCGCAAGCCGCTTCGCGAGCAGGCATCAATCGAAAACTGATCATTCGGATCGAGAAAGGCGAAAACGTCGGCATCGACGAGGTGCATAAACTCGCCCATGCCCTTGGGTTTACATTGACCTTGTCCGAAACGATACGTCCAACCTGGGAAAATGCCCGTGAAATTTTCTTGAGTGACGACGATGACTGAGACGAGCTTCACCAAGTGGTATTCGCATGTTAGCGGCCTTATTAAGAGACGCCCGCAATTAAATGTGTACACAACGGTTGATTACGCCGGTGTGTTGGCTAAGGAAAGCGTGTACGCGTTCACCTACGATGTAAACGCGCAGTCGAACAAAGCACGCGAAGTTTCGCTTGGACTGCCTTTTCGAACCCGCAGCTACGCCAATGGCGATCTGTTTGGGGTCTTCTCTATGAATGAGCCGGAGGGTTATTTGCGCTTGTATATCGAAGATGCCATGAGTCGCGCAGGCATTCCGAACAAGCTGCTTTTTTTGGCGCTCTCGCAGGGGCTTCAAGTCGGCCGAGTCTCGTATGAACATCCCGAACTTGATTTGGCTCCCCCCTCTCCTGAAACAATCGAACAACTATTACATGAGCAGGACCAATCGTATTTTGGCCGCCTGATGGCAAAGTACGCCCTTCGCTCGAGCCTGTCGGGCGCGCAGCCAAAAATTATCGTTCCAACCCATATTACAACGGAACGAACGAACAAAACCTCGCTTCTCACCCCCAGCGTCATTGTCAAGGAAGCCGGAAAGGAGTTCCCCGGGTTAAGTCTTAATGAGTATTTTTGTATGTCAGTAGCCCGCGAGGCCAACCTGAATGTGCCGCGGTTTTGGCTTTCTGATGACGCCACACGCTTTATTGTTGAGCGCTTCGACCGAGACCCGTCCGGCAAACCCCTGGGCTTTGAAGATATGGCCGTACTGGCCGGTTTGAACGCAAGTCAGAAATACCTGGGCTCGTACGAATCCATCATGCGCATTGTGAACACCTATTGTGCGAATGAAGCGGCCAACCAAGCAATGTTTGAGCGAATCGCCCTTTCCGCTTTACTAAAAGACGGGGACGCGCATTTAAAGAACTTCGGCTTGGTGTATGAAGACCCGGGCAGCGAGATTTTGCCAAGCCCTGTATACGATGTGGTTTGTACCGCAATTTACCCCGATCTTGATCGCGAACTGGCGCTTAAGATGAATAAAGCCCACACATTCCCATCGACCGACAACTTGATCAAATTTGCAGAAAAATTTGGCGTTCAACAAGAGTTTGCCTGGGAAGCAACTAATCGAATTGAACGTGCAATAGATCTCGTGAGTGAACAGCTTAGCCAGGACACGCGCTTTAAGAATGATCCTAATAAAACTTTACCCAGGATTCTTACTATTTTGCGTCCCTGAGCGAGAGTTGTGGTTAAGCAAACCGTGCAAACGTATCCCGTATTTCTTGCATACTCTGCCCCGCACCTAACCCCGCAGCCAACAGTATCCGAGCTTTATGCGGCGAAAGCCAGCCGGCGGGAATCACACCCCTGCGAATCAGGTCAATTTCCGATCCGGGGAAGCCATAGGTATTCTGAAAAACCGGGCCGGCGGGCACACGCGAAGCCAGCACCACGGGAACACGCTCAAGCAACGCGTCAAGCGCATCCAGATATTGGGCCGGCAAATGCCCGGCCCCCATCGCTTCCACCACTACACCGTGATAACCCAGATCGAGCGTGGCGCGAAGCAAGGCGTCATCGCCATCCAGAACTGCTTTCACCACGGCCACACGCTCGGGCGCGACACGATTGCTGAATAGAGCGGCACGATGTTGCGGCGCCGGGTGCAGGAACCGGGGCCGACCTTCAAGGTAATACCCCACCGCGCCACCATTTATCGATTGAAACGCTTGAACCAGACCCTTGTGCATTTTTTCAACGTACAGGGCTTGATGGATTTCATCATTCAACACCACCAGCGCACCCCGATTTGCGGCCTCGGGATGGCCTGCCGTGTGAATAGCGGCAAGCAGGTTAGCCGGGCCGTCGGCACTTAACGCCGACGCGCCCCGCATGGCGCCTGTCACCACAACCGGCGCTTGTGCGTTGTGCAATAACCCAAGAAAAAATGCGGTTTCATCGATGGTGTCGGTGCCCTGAACCACAACATGACCCTGGGCAGGATCATCTTGAATCATGGCTGCCACGTTAGATAATTCAGCAAACGTGAGCGACGCCCCCGGCTTCAGAAACGGCGTTTTCACGACCACGTTGGCCACATCGCGCAAACCCGGCACCTGCGCCATTAGGTCTTCGCCCGAAAGCTTAGGGGCAATGCCGGTGCCGGCACCCCCCGCCATGGTAATGGTGCCGCCCAAAACATAAACGTGAACGGTGGGAAGCGTCATTTCTAAACACCTAAATGTCGTTGCAGAATGTCGGGACTGTTTTTCAGTTCCAACGCGGTACCGGAGTATACGAGCACGCCCGTTTCCATGATGTGTGCGCTATCAATGAGCGACAGCGCACTGCGCAGGTTTTGCTCAACCAATAACACCGTTAAGCCTTCATCCCGAAGAACACGCACCGCAGCTTCAACGTGTTGGACCATAACAGGCGCCAGGCCTTCTGTGGGCTCATCCATTAACAACAAGTCGGGGTTGCTCATGAGTGCACGCACAATTGCCAGCATTTGTCGCTCGCCGCCAGAGAGCTGATTGCCTCGGTGCTTGCGCCGTTCACCCAAACGCGGGAACAATTCAAATGCCCGGTCGATCGACCACGCACTGCGACCCGACGGTGCATCCCGGCGCGGACAAATTTCAAGATGTTCCATGACCGTAAGCGAAGCGAACAGGCGCCGCCCCTGCGGCACCAGCCCAATACCCAGGCCCGCCACCTGATCGGGCTCGCGCCCGACAAGCTCATGATCATGAAAACGAATGGAGCCCGAAATCACGCGCGGCGGGGTTAACCCCATGACTGAACGAATCAACGTTGTTTTACCCATGCCGTTACGGCCCAGCAAACCTGTGATCTTCCCTTCCGGAATGGATAAATTCACGCCGCGCAATACGCTGGCTTCACCGTAGTTGCTGTGTAAGTCTTTTATTTCAAGCATGGTGTTCCGAGGCCCCAAAGTAAACCGCCTGCACCTTCTCGTTGCGCCTGATTTCATCGGGAGTGCCTTCGGCCAACACCTCCCCGAAATGAAGGCATGTGACCCGATCGGCCAAGCCTAGTGCCAACTCCATATCGTGTTCGATAAGCAGAACAGTTAACTCGTCGGGCAACTGACGCACGATATCGGCCATGGGGCCGCGTTCGGCCGGCGACAACCCCGCCGCCGGCTCATCGAGCAACAACACCGAGGGATCACATGCAAGCGCAATCGCCAATTCAAGCTGGCGCTGCTGACCATACGACATGGCGGATGCTTTTGTATAGCGAAACTCGTGGATATTGCAGCGGGTCAACAACTCCTCAAGACGCGCCGCTTCGGTGGAAGTGGGTTTTGCGCTTCCAAACATGGAATACTTGATTTTCTGCTTTCCCCGCAACGCCAACAATATGTTTTGCTCAACGGTTAAGCCACCCAACACATTGGTAATTTGATACGTTCGCCCAATACCGGCCAGCGCCCGGCGTGTCGCCGACCATTTGGAAATGTCGTTACCGAACAAACTGATGGTGCCGGACGACAACGCCAGTTCACCTGAAATCAGTGCAAACAGTGTTGTTTTACCGGCCCCGTTCGGGCCGATGACCACATGTGTCGAGCCGGCCGTGACCTTTAGATTGACATCGTTAACGGCGCGCAACCCACCAAAGCTGCGCCCCACACCATCTAACGTCAGGGCCGGCACGGAAGAAACGCCTTGCGTCATTTGGCTACGCCCTGGAAGTCGCGACTAAAGGGTGGCTGCTTCAAATACTCTTCAGGCGACAAGTTACCAAATTGCGAAACTTCAGCATAAGAATCGATTACCGCATTCACCAACTTGCCATCGGGTCGCTCAACCACTTCCCGAATGTAGATGTTGTAAATGGGGTTGCCGTAATCATCCATATGCAGATTCTGACCAAGTGGGCTGTCGGGAATGGTGGTGCTTTTGACTGCGTCGAGGAATGCCGGAATGTCTTCCACATTACCTTGCACCTTCTTGATGGCATCGGCAATCCACAGCCCGGCGGTAAAGCCTTCCGCCGCAAAAATAGCCGGGAGAATCTTGAATTCTTTCTCATACGCGTCAACGAACTGCTTCACTGCAGGGTCATCGGCCCCTTCGGCGTAGTGGGCCGAAGAAACAATACCCAGGGCCTCGGCCGGCAACAGATTGCGAATAATGGATTGGTCGGTCGTGTTTTGTGATGTCACCAACGGGAACTGCTGCTTCATGCCGAAGCTGTACCATTGCTTGAGCAAACGTGCGGCGTCGGCACCGGTTTCAATGGCCAATACAACATCGGGAGAGAACGACGGAATTTGACCGAGGTAAGGGCTGAAGTCCGCCGTATTCAAGGGATGCCAAAGCTGCCCGGCCAAGGTGCCGCCACCTTGTGTAAAGTTTTGAATAAAGCCGCCGGCTTGCTCATGCCCGAATGTGTAATCCTGGCCAATCGTCACCACCCGCTTATAACCTTGCTTCAGGCACCAATCGGCCAGCGGCCGCGTCATTTGGCTGGCCGCAAAGCCGGCCACACGCAATACGTTGGGAATACGCGTACGCTGTGTAAGATCGTCGGCCGCCACCACCGGCATGAAATAAGGGGTTCCGGTGCCTTTGGCATATTCCGCCACCGCCAGGCCGGTGTTGGCCAGAATATCGCCCACCAGCATATGTACCTTTTGCTGCTGCACTAAGCGCCGGGCTTTCTGCAAGGCCGTATCCGGGCTGGACGCATCGTCTTCCACAATGACCTCAACCTTGCGGCCGGCCAGCTCCATCCCGGCCTGTTGCCAATACAGATTCCAGCCATCAACCAATTCCCGCCCGGCTGATGCCGCCGTACCGGTGAGCGGCGCCAGAAAGCCAATACGAATGGGGCCGGATGTTTGCGCAAGCGCCATACGCAGATTGCCGGAAACAAGAGTCAATGCGCCGGCAGCACCGGCCGTTTGAAGAAAATGACGACGATTCATTATGGACCTCCGTTTGGTCATAGTAGGTAAGAGCTGCGTTTCAAATCAGGATTTCGACGATTGACTTTTGAGCCAACGCCGGGACAGCGCACGCCCCTTGCCCAGAAGACCTTCCGGTGCAAAAAGCATGGTTAAGACAAACAACAAACCTAAAATAGTCATCCAACGTTCGGTGTAGAAACTGACGACGTTCTGCAGAAGAATAATGACGGCCGAGCCTATGAAACTGCCCCACAAAGTGCCGACCCCACCCAGGATCGCCATGAGCAAACCCTGCGTTGACAGCGCCAACGCCACACTATTCGGGCTGACAAAGTTATTCAGGTACACAATCAAGATACCGGCCACACCCGCAAAAAAACCCGACACCATGAAGCCGATGGTAAGAACGAGGGGCACGTTGTAGCCCAGTGTGCGCATGCGCGAATCGCTTTCCTTAATACCTTGCATAGCCTGGCCAAAAGGAGAGTAAACAAACCGGCGAACAATGAGCGCCATGACGGCAACGACACCCAACACAAAGTAGTAGTAAGTATCAAGGTCAGTTAGCACCTGAGGGCGCGCCACGCCCAACAAGCCATTTTCCGCGCCGGTTACCGATGTCCATCGGTAGGCAACACCCCACACCACCATGCCGAGCGCCAGCGTAAGCAGCAAGAAATAAACCCCGCTTGTGCGCACCGCCAAGGCACCGAAGATGGCCGAAACCAAGACAGCAGCGAGCAGACCGAACACGATGGCCAACCAGGGGTCACCATTCATGGTGGCCACGTAATAAGCCACCACGTAGCCGGCGGTGCCGAAAATAGCACCGTGGCCTAAAGAGGTGCGGCCCGCAAAACCCGCCAGAATGTCGATTGACATGGCGAACAAGCCGTAGATCAGGATCTCGGTTGCCAAGGTTTTCGGATAATCGCCAAAAATGTGAGGCACGCTTAGCAGGAACAACACCAAAACCCCAATGAGCGTATAGCGTATGGCAGGAGTCAGAATCATGTTTTACGCCTTTCCAAAAAGACCCAAGGGGCGGAATGCCAGCAAAAGCGCCATTGGCCCGAAAATAATGAAGTACGACAATTCCGGCACCCAAACTTGACCAAAGTTGGCCAGGAAGCCCACCAGCAAACTTCCAACAGCAGCACCCACCAGGCTGCCGCGCCCCCCAATAATGACGATCGCCAGCGCAAACACCAGAATTTCAACGTCGGCACCGGGATACAAGGTAAGAAACGCACCGCCCAGCGTGCCGGCCATGCCTGCCAATGCAGAGCCCAACATAAACGTGAAAACGAACAAACGTCGAATATTGATGCCCATGGCCTGAACCATTTCGCGGTCATCGACGCCTGCCCGTATAAGCGCGCCCAGTTTGGTTCGGTTGTAAACAAACCAAAGCACCACAAAAATCGCAATACCCGCAATAATCACCAACATGCGATATTTCGGATAAAAGAAATTGCCGATTTTGATTGCCCCGACCAGAAGCTCGGGAATCGGAATGGTTCGGGTATCGCCGCCCCAGGCAACCAGCGCAAGATCATTCAAGACCATGGCTACACCAAGCGTTAACAACACTTGTTTCAGTTCCGCATCTTTCACCCTGTTCAGCAACCAGCGGTCGAGGCAGTAACCCATAACCGCAATGACCAGCGCCGAAGCGATGAATGCAAGCAGAAATGAACCGGTGGCAACCGCCACCATCATGCCAACATACCCCCCCACCAGATACAGCGAACCATGTGACAAGTTCACCACGCGCAATAAGCCGAAAATCAGCGTAAACCCACTGGCCACGATGAACAGCAAGGCAGAAAACGACAACGCATTTGCAATCTGGATGAGGTTGCCAATCATGCTTGTGCCTCCGTGCGCATTTGGCCGTCGTACCATTCCAGCAGCTGCTCGCCTGTCCAGAACAACACCCCCGGACGATTCACATAGCTGAGGGCCTCTTCAAGATATCGAATGCGATGCGGCACCCCCGACAAAAACGGATGCACCGCCATACACATCACCCGCGGTTGATCGGCACCTTCTTCATACAGGCGATCAAAAGTATCTTGAACCCGCTTTAAAAATACATCCGACTGGTGCTGCTGCACCGCCATCATGGGAATGTCATTCAGTTCAACCGTATAGGGCATCGCCACCATGGGACCGGCTTGTGTTTCAAAGCGCATGGGTTGGTCATCAATAGCCCAGTCGCCGATATAACGAATGCCGGCTTTCGCAAGATGATCGACCGTATCGAATGTTTGCGTTAGCCCTGGGCCAAGCCAGCCCACCGGCGCCTTGCCCGTGAAGTTGCGAATGGTGTCGACCGTACGCTTGATCATGGCGGGTTGGTCGTCGACCTGATGCGTGGGCATTTGAATATAGCCATGACCCATGAACTCCCAACCCGCATCGCGCGCCGCACCGGCCACCCCCGGGTAGGTTTCGCACACGCGCCCGTTAATGGATAGCGTGGCTTTGGCCCCCACGTTGTCGAGCGCATTTTTAATGCGCCAAAACCCCACCCTCATACCGTATTCATGCCAGGCCCAATTGGCAATATCGGGTAAAACAGGCGCCGCGGTAGGCGCGGGTAATACCTGTCGCGCCATGGGTCTTGAGATGTCCCAATCTTCCACGTTCACCACCGGCCAAACAACAACACGCGCGTTATCGGGCAAGGTGAGTTTGGGTCGGTCGACAATGGACTGATAGGGCAAACGCTGAGCTGGGGTGCGAGATTTCATGGCAATAAATTTCAAATAAAAGAATTTATAGAAGCACTTATTTCTGGATAAATCCTATATATCAACGTTATTAGCGTCAATGCATTAAAATTTAATTCCATTAATTGGACTTACTAAGGGTTTCAACGGACATGAGTGCCCAACCTTCTTCCCCTTCAAACGCAGGCGCGCAAACCGTGCGACGCGCCATCCAGGCATTGAAATTAATTGCTTCGAAAACCGGAGACGGCATGCGATTGGCCGACGTTGCACAGGCCCTTGACCTTGAGCGTCCGACAACGCACCGTTTGTTGAAGGCACTGGCAGCGGAAGGCATGCTGTCGCAACACCCCGGCAATCGGCGCTACTTCCTGGGCTCGTTGGTTTTTGAGTTGGGCCTGAATGCCACGCATCAATTCAACCTGATTGATTTATGTCGACCGCAGTTGCATAGCCTGGCCGAGCAAACGGGCGACACCACTTTTCTGTTTGTTCGAAGCGGCAATGATGCCATTTGCTTATCGCGGGTTCAGGGCCCGTACCCTATTCAAACGCCCGCCGTGCCGGTAGGCGCGCGGCAACCTTTGGGCGTGAATGCCGGGGGGCTGGCGTTGTTAAGCGCATTATCGGAACGCGAAGCGTATGAAATTACACAAACGGTTGCACCCCGACTGGCCGTATACGGAAACCTGACGCCGGAACAAATTATGGAGCACTGGGCACGCGCCCAAACCTCGGGCTATGCGCTCATCGGCAACCGCGCAGTTCCCGGTGTCACTGCTGTAGGCCTGCCCGTGATCAACGAAAAGGGCGCGCCTATTGCGGCTATTACAATTGCCGCAACGTCATCACGCATGACCGAAGAACGGGTAGCGGAAATTGTGCCGTGGCTTCGTCAAACCACGGAAATCGTGACACAACGACTGTAAATTCTAAACCTGTCCCAGCCGCTGCCTTTGGTACGAGCCATCTTGCACGTGTTCACACCACACCCGGTTCTGCAAATACCATTGCACGGTTTTGCGCAGGCCCGTCTCAAACGTTTCCTGCGGCACCCAGCCCAGTTCGCGCTGAATCTTGCCGGCATCAATGGCATAACGCATGTCGTGCCCCGGGCGGTCGGCCACAAACGTAATCAGGCTGCGGTGCGATTGGGTTTCACCGTTATCGGTTTGCGGGCGTGTGTTGGGGCTGAGTTCATCGAGCAAGTCGCAAATGGTGTGTACAACATCCAAATTGCGCTTTTCATTGTGGCCGCCAATGTTGTAGGTTTCACCTACTTTGCCTTCAGACACCACTTTGTATAAGGCCCGTGCGTGGTCTTCCACATAAAGCCAATCGCGTATCTGTTGGCCTTGGCCGTACACGGGTAAAGGCTTGCCTTCCAGGGCATTCAGTATCACCAAAGGAATAAGCTTTTCCGGGAAGTGATACGGCCCGTAGTTGTTGGAGCAGTTGGTCACCACTACCGGCAAACCATAAGTACGCATCCAGGCGCGCACCAAGTGGTCGGAGCTGGCTTTGCCGGCCGAATACGGCGAGCTGGGCGCATAGGGCGTGGCTTCGGTAAACAACACCGAAGGATCTTCCGGCAGGTCGCCATACACTTCGTCGGTGGAAACGTGGTGAAAGCGAAAGGTGGTGCGTTGGGTATCGTTCAGGCTCAACCAATGGGCCCGGGCCGCTTCCAGCAAGGTGTAGGTGCCCACGATATTGGTTTCAATAAACGCTGCCGGGCCGTCGATGGAGCGGTCTACATGCGATTCTGCCGCCAGGTGCATGACCGCAGCGGGCTGATGGGTTTGAAACACACGATCCAGGGCAGCGCGGTTGCAAATATCGACTTGTTCAAACGTATAACGCGGGCTGTGCGACACCGACTCCAGCGACTCCAAGTTACCGGCGTAAGTTAGCTTATCGACATTCACCACGTGGTGTTCGGTGTGGTTGATTAAGAAGCGCACCAAAGCCGAGCCAATAAAACCGGCGCCGCCGGTAACCAGAATTGTAGACATAGTGATCAGAACCGTTTAGATGATGAAAGTATAACGGCTCATCACAGCCTTCTCGCCTTGTTCAAGCCCAGCTCAGCGCGTTATGCAATGCCAGCGCGGCCGCAGACCGCGGAGCCTGTTTTGCAGGCGCCAAATTAATTTGCCCTTCATTGCCCGCCAGGCCGTCCACCATGGCCCGCAATTCGGCCGACTGCAACGAGCGCGTAATGCGCGCGCCCGGGCGCAGAAAAATGAACAGCGAGGGAATAGCGGCGGCCGGCAAGCCCACCAATAACGCCGGCATGTAAGTGGCGTACCAAGGCGTCAGTGCCAACGCCATAATGAACAGCAGCCATAACACCGGCAGCATGATTTTGTCGGCCTGACGGTATTGCGTGTTCAGGTGCGCGCGAATGGGGGGAGTTGTCATTTCATCAGCTTATGTGAAGTGGCACAGGATAAACGAGGCGTTCGAATATACCAGCGGCAAGCTACAGAAATGACGCCTGAAAACTTTAAAGCGGGACAACAATTTGCACCGCGTTCAGCCCCATTTCACGCAATATTTTTCCTATCTTGCGTTTCTACGAGTGGACAAAAAGTGCCCTAAACAAACACTAACTATTTCAATTTAACTACATTGGATCAGTTGATATATATGCCACTAAGTGACATAATTTTATGGTCCGAATATTCAAAACCCGCCACTTTTCCCGCTGGGCGCTGAAAGCGGGTATTCACGATAAAGCGCTTACCCAGGCAATAGACGAGATGATATTGGGACTATCAGATGCGAACCTTGGCGGGAGTGTTTTCAAGAAAAGACTACCCGCCCCTGGAAGAGGAAAACGCGGTGGTTTTCGCACTCTTATCGCAACACGATCTGAACAATATTATTTTTTTGTATTTGGTTTTGAAAAGAACAAACGAAGCAACGTCACTACGACAGAGCTTCAAGCGCTTCAAGCATTAGCTATTGAACTATTGTCTTTAACCGAACACCAAATTATTGACGCCGTCGAAGACGGCGCTATCCAGGAGATCATGTATGACGCGGAAAACAAAAAGCGCCATTCTTGATGCCGTTCATGAAACTACGTCTGACCTGCATCGCCTGGGCTTTATCGACAAACGCAAACTACAGAAGTTTCAAGCTTTGTGTTTAACGCCCGTGCCGGAATACAATAGTGAACAAATACGCGCTCTACGAGAACAACTGAAACTTTCACAAACCGTACTTGCTTCGGTTCTGAACACCAGCGCTTCAACTGTCCGGAAATGGGAAATTGGCGAAAAGCGCCCTAGCGGCCCTTCGCTTAAGCTGCTGAATCTGCTTGAGCGAAAGGGCCTGGATGCGGTGCTTTAATACGTAAAGCACACCCGCAGCCTATTACTCTACTCACCGTAATACGGCCACTGCACCAACCCTGCCTCATGCAGGGCTTTCACTTCTTTCCATGCGCGGCGAATAAACTTGGCGCATTCCACGTTCTGTTCAAACAAGTTGTACTTGGCACCTAAACCGTAATCGGGCAGATTGATCATTTCGGTGGTGATATAGCGCAGCGGGCTGCTCTCATGGGTAATGTGATAGCGCATGGCCATGCGAATGGCTTCCTTGGAAGGCTCCAGCAAATAGGCATGCCATTGCGAGTGCCACTCACCGGGTGCCGGGCGTGTAATGGGGTATTGAATGCCACGCGCGTAGGAGCCGTCTTCGTTTTTCCACCACAGGTTTTTGGGCTGATTCGGCCCCACCGTGCGCAGTTGCGTCCACTTCACCATATTCAGGTTTAACCACTCTTCCAGAAGCGAACCGGGTTCAAAGGGGTCCAGCTTCATTTTGCCGGATTCCACTGCTTCACGGCACTCAGAAATGTCCAGCTCTTCAGGGTTACCGATTTTGAAGGCTACGTGGCTGTAATCGATGTTGTAATGAAACGGTACGCCGCGCGCCTGAATAGCTTTGGCAATGGGGGTCACGCGGGCGAAGCTTTCCGTCCACATGTTCACATGCAATTCAAACACCGGCTCAACGCCCAGCCTCATGCCTTCGTCGTATACCTGCAGGTAATGATCAATAATTTCCGCGTCGGTAATCACATGGCCGTCGGCATGATGCGTGAAGGTCATGATGTTGTGCGCTTTGGCGCCAATTTCCGCGCAAATTTTCAGGTTGTCGGAAAGCAGCGCCTCGTCGCGACCCAGCATGTAGAACCAACTGGCGGTGTGCACGGGCAACTGATGCTTTTCAATGGCCTGACGGTATTCATTGATATTGCTGCGCAAGGGAATCCGATCGAAATAATCGAAAACGCCTGATTCTTTCACCAACCGGAATTGTTCGTCGATGCTGACCTCTTCCAGCGAAACAGGGTTGTTCAGGGAAGAGGGTTGCGCGCCGCGGCCGTTACAGCCCAACAGAAAAGGAAAATCGGCATCAATCGGTTTCATTCATTTGCCCTGTGTTTAAGCTGCTTTCACTGTCTGACGCCCGACTTTTTCTTCTTCAATCATGCTGTCTACTTTGCGGCGCATGCGTACAACCGATGCGTCCAGATTCAGCATCGTGGTTTTGAAGTCGGGGTAGGCGCGTTCGTTCTTATGAATGGCTTCCAGAATCACCTTATCTTCATTGAACGCTTCGCGGAACGATGCCGACATTTCCGCATTGGTTTTAGCGTCGGCCTTGAAGTTTTTAATGTGCATCCAATGGTCGATAGTGGTGTTTTCGTCGACCGGGGTCATGAAGTGACAGGCGTAAATTTGCACGCAGTCGTCGCGGTTACCTTCGGGCGCACCGGTGCCGGTTTTAGCGGTACCGAAATCAATGACCGCGATGCTGGGGGCGGTGTAGTGGTAGTAGTGCCAGCGGTCTACGTTGGTGGTGAAACCGCCGAACTTCTGAAAAATAGGGATAGCCGGCGCGTCGATCACCCAGCGCCAGGTCAGCACGCCGTCTTCAGTGCGTTCGGAGTTCACCGGCACATCTTCGCTGGCGGCGTTACCCAAAGTAGTGAGGTGCACAAAGCTTACGTGCGACGGGTCGCACAGGTTGTCGCACAGATTCAGGTAGTTGCAGTCGATCTGCAAGGCGTCACCTTCCACCACATCCCATGCCGGGTCGTGATATTGCTCGAGGTTGTATACCTTCGAGGTATCAGCCTTTTCAGCATCGCCCATCCAGATCCACACCAAACCCATATGCTCGTGCACGGGGTAGGTGGTGACCTTGGCGCCGGCGGGAATCTTTTCCTGACCCGGAATACGCACGCATTTACCGGAGCAGTCGAACTCCATGCCATGGTATCCGCATTGAATGGCATCGCCTTTCAGGCGGCCCATGGAAAGCGGCATCATACGGTGCGGGCAGATGTCGAGTTGCGCCACCACTTTGCCGTGACTATTGCGGTACATAACCACATCTTTTTCAACAATACGGCGTTGGGTAAGGCTATTGGTAATGTCGCGTGACCATGCAATGGGATACCAGGTGTTCAATACGTATTCAGCCATGATGCATCTCCGGTGAGTGCTGGTTTATTTATTTAGTGTTCACTACATAAATGAATCATATACCGAATAGCCGTAACATGGCAAAATATTTTTTCATTACGTTGATTCACGCTGTAAACTAGGTCCTTCAGGCTTAAACTTTCAACTTATTCATGACACGCAAAGACGACGACGTTATGGCTTCAACCATTAACCTTGCGGCCAGCGCCGAAGAGGCCGGCACACCACGCAAGAAGGGGCGCACACGGTCATCTAAAACCACGCGGGAAAATATTCTGAAAGCGGCTAAAAAGATTTTTGCGCGCGACGGCTACGGCGGGGCGCGGGTGGATAAAATCTCGAAAGCGGCCAAATCGTACGACAGCCTTATTTACTATTACTTCGGCAGCAAGGAAAAACTGTTTGTTGCGGTACTGGAAGAGGCTTATAAAGATATTTTCGAAGCGGAAAAGAATCTGGACCTGGATATGAACGACCCGGTTGAGTCGTTACGCACCATTATTCAGTTTCCGTTTCGTTACTACATTGAAAACCCCGAACTCATCGTACTGCTGAATGCAGAAAACCTGAATAAGGGAAAGCACATTGCCAAGTCGAAAAGCGCCGACCAGTACGCAGGCCCGGCCATTTCGATTTTGCGCAATGTCATTGAAGAAGGCCAAAAGAAAGGCTTGTTTCGCAACGACGTCGATTGCGAACATTTGTATATGGCCATGACGGCGCTGGGCTACTTTTATATTTCCAACCGCTACACGTTTTCGGCGTTCCTGGCGGCCGACTTAATGGACCCGAAAGAAGTGGAACATTGGGCCAAGTACATTAGCGATTTGCTGATGCAGTCTGTGCTAAAGCCTGGCCTGAAAACGTAAATTTGAAAATTTAAGTGCGATACCGGGTTACCAAATCGTGAAGTCGCACCTTGCAGGTAAGCGCAATGTTTTCAAATAAGCTCGCAGGCATGTCGGGAGCATGGTTATGAATGTCCTGCTCAACCTTGGCAATTGCAATTGACGCTTTGTCGTTTAATTCGTCTATCCACTTGTTAATTGTGTCAACGCCACCCGTTAAATGGCGCAAGCGCATGTTGAATAAGTCGTAGTGGCGTTTTTTACCTTGTGCCCATGCCATGGATAACTTCAACCGACGCAAATGGAAATCGGGAAAACCGGGCGACTGAACCAGCGGCAACAACGAAATAACATCGTAAAGCGGCGTTAAAAAATAAGCACCACCGCGATCAAGGTACACACTGAAATTTTTCGCGTGCCCATCGGTTGCCGCTAAGGCATAAAACAACGCCTGGGCGCGGAAGAATGTGGCCAAATCCGCCTGCGCATGATGACCTTGTTCCAACAAGCGCGCTATTTGGTTAATGCCCGGACCGCCATCCCTTTCATATTTCATATGCGGGGGCAAACCAAATGCCTGACACATATCCTCTTGCGGAAGGCGCAGTAAAACGTTGCCTTGCCAATCACGATCGAACCGCTCAACCACTAACACCTTACGATGACCCAAAACTTGTATGGCGGTGTTGGCAACAGGTATACCGAAATGATGCAATATTCGACTGCACAACCACTCATTCTCTACAGAATGCAACGCGGTCAACGCTGCGTTTCCGCCCACCTGCCCTAATGGAAACTTGATAATGTGTGTTGTGGGCGTGGTACCGCGCGGCAACATCCACTGCTCTTTGTGCCAAAGTAATGCCGTTTTTTCCTGCGCACCGGCCAACGAAATGCGAAAATCGTCGGGGTTATCTTGATGCAATAACGGCCCGCCTGACAACACCGAGTCGAAATAATCTGCCAAGGCATATTCTGAAAGGGTTATGCCTTGCGGCGGCCCTGGCATGGCCGCTTCGTCGTCATCTTCAAGCAGTTGCAGCGCACCTATGCAATCGCGACCCACTTCACGTAACAGGGCGAAAGAGTCGCTGGGGCTTACCCCAAAACGCTGGCCGATACGACGACGAATATTGATATTGTCGGGCAACAGGTTGTCGAAATAGGCCCTAACGTGCGGCCCATTTTGTGTCAGCATGCCGTTTACCACCGGCATTGAAAGCGACACCGGGCGAAAAGCCGGGTGATGCAGCCACGCCGAGTCATACTCGAAGGTGTCGGAGCTTGGCTGCACGCCCCGCCGGGTTTCCCACCACCCTACCCGCACGCCGTTCATCCAAACGGAAAGCCGACGACGCTGCGAAGGCCTGCCCGGCCTTGCAGTTGAAGAAGCAGACTCACCGCCTACCATTGCGGTTTGCTTCGCGTAACTGAACCCCCGGACTCTTGCAAAGTAGGGTCCGCGAATACGGCATCACGCGACTGGACCTGCAATTGCATGCCCAGTATCGCCAGTATTTGCATAAATTGCTCGACCCGCATGGCGGTTGGATTAGACAATAGTTCTGACACGCGTGACTGTTGCAACCCCAGCCGCTTGCCTAGCTCTTTTTGACTAATTTTTTGTTGCTTGCGCAAGCCATTCAACAATACGCTGATTTCACGTTCGGTACGTAAAGGAACAGGTTGCAAAGAACCAGGCAGTGTATTCATTGTTCAATCCATTTACATCGCTATAAGCAATTTAAATGAATTAATTGGCAAAAGCAATATTTCTATTTTATTGCTAAAACCGATACTAAACCGCGCCGGCCTTTTTCAACGACTCAATCGTCTGCGCATCAATCCCTAACTCACCCAGCACCTGTTCGGTATGCTGCCCCAGCGTCGGCGGGGGCGTGGTGTATTCAATGGGGGTGCCAGAGAACTTCATGGGGCTGGCCACTAAATTCAGTGACCCATACGTTTCCGACGGCACTTCCACCCGCATATTGCGTGCCTGCACGTGGGGGTCTTCGAATACGCGGTCAATCGTATTAATGGGCCCGCAGGGGAAACCGTTTTCAATGGCAAGCTGACACCATTGATCAATGGTTTTCAGCAACATGCGTTCTTGTAGCAAAGGTACGAGTTGGTCGCGATTCGCCACGCGCTGGGCATTGGTGCTGAAGCGTTCATCTTCAGCCAAGCCGCCGTAGCCGGCCGTTTCGCAAAAGGCTTTGAATTGGGTGTCGTTGCCAATGGCTAACATAACGTAGCCGTCGGCACATTGAAATGGCTGGTACGGCACGATAGACGGGTGCGCACTGCCCAACCGTCCCGGCACTTTGCCGCTTAACAGGTAATTGCTGGCCTGGTTCGCCAGCGAGGCCACTTGCACGTCGAGCAACGCCACGTCGATGTGCTGCCCCTGGCCGGTTTGTGTACGCGCATAAAGCGCCGCCAGAATGGCCGATGTGGCATACAGGCCCGTCAGAATATCCACCACGGCCACGCCCACTTTTTGCGGGCCGCCACCCGGTACGGTGTCGGGCTCGCCGGTAATGCTCATTAAGCCACCCATGGCCTGAATAAGAGCATCGTAACCGGGGCGTTCGGCATAAGGGCCGGTATGACCAAAACCCGTAATGGAACAGTAAATCAGCCTCGGGTTCACCTTGGCCAGGCTGTTGTAATCCAGGCCATACTTTTTCAGGCCGCCGAACTTGTAGTTTTCAACCAGAATATCGGCCTTTGCCACCAACTCGAGCAATACTTTCTTGCCCTCGGGCTGGGTGAAGTCCAACGTAATGGAACGTTTACCGCGGTTGGCGCAGAAGTAATAGGCAGCGTCGCGGGGTTCGCCTTCAGCCGTATTCACAAAGGGGGGGCCCCAGGCGCGGGTGTCGTCGCCCTTGCCCGGGCGCTCGACTTTAATAACGTCGGCCCCCAGGTCGGCCAGGTTCTGGGTTGACCACGGGCCGGCCAGAATTCTGGACAAATCAAGAACAACCACCCCGTTTAACGCGCCTGACATCTACCTCACCCCTTTTTACTTTTCAATCACCGGCAACTCCGTGGCCGGCGGTGTGTTGCGGCTGCGCTGACAACGCACAATACCGTCGATAATAACCATGCCAATACCTGGAATATCACCCAACTGAACACTTTCCAGAATGTTCTCGGCCGGTGTGTGCTGGGCACGGTCCATAATTACGAAGTCGGCCGCACGCCCCACCTCGATCAAGCCGCAGTCCAGATCGCGCATGCGGGCCGTATTGCCGGTGGCAAAACAGAACGCAATTTCAGCGGGAATGTCGGCCAGGCTGGACAACTGTGCAATCATACGCAGAATCCCCAAGGGTTGCACACCCGAGCCGGCCGGGCCGTCGGTGCCCAGAATGACACGGTGCAAACAGCCCAGTTCATGGGCATGACGCGCAGTCAGAATGGCAATGCGCTCATTACCGTTATGCACAATTTCAATGCCGCGCGTGGAACGCTCACACAATTCACACACATGTTTATAGGGCAACGCCGTATGGCCGCCATTAATGTGGCCGATAATGTCGGCATCTGCTTCCAGCACCACGTCTTTGTCGATGAGACCCGAACCTGGAATGGACGGGCCGCCGGTGTGAATGGTGCTTTGAATGCCGTACTTGCGCGCCCATTTCACCATTTCAGCGGCTTCGTCACCCGCCTTCACGCTACCCAGGCCAATTTCACCCAACAGCTTCACACCCGCGTCGGCCAGGTCTTTGAAGTCGGACTCGACCATGCCCTTTTCAATCACCGGCGCACCGGCCAAGACTTTCACACCACCTGGGCGGGCATTTTCAAAGGCTCGTTGCGAAGTAATGGCCAACGCTTTCAAGCCCACAATATCTTTTGGGCGACCGGGATAATGCACTTCACCGGCCGAAATCATGGTGGTCACCCCACCGTTCAGGGTTGAGTCGATCCAACCGATTTGACCCTGGCGCGGTGTCCAGTCGCCCGCTACGGGGTGAACGTGCGAGTCGATTAGGCCGGGCGCCAACGCAGTACCCCGGCAATCAATCACGCGATCGGCACCTTCCACATCGCAATCTTTGTATTTACCCACCGCCGCAATGCGGCCGTCGTTCACCACAATGGTGTCGGCTTCAAGAATGGGGTTGTCGAGGTCACCCGACAAGAGCAAACCAATATTTTTAATGACTACTTTGCCGGATTTGGCTTCGGGAGCTGCTGCTGCCATGTTGTTCCTCCTGTTGTATGCCGCGCCCTTTAATTAAGCGCGCGGTGCACATTATTTAACGCAAACCGTCTTCGCCTTTGATTTCATCCTTGGTAAGCCCGCCTACGCGTGGCAAGGGGCGGCCGGAATCAGTGACGGCCACAGCCACCACAATTTCGTTGGCGCGCGGTGCGTCGGATACGCGGGCTTCTACCGCGTCGAAGTGGGTGCGCACATAGGCCGCATCTTTATGGCCCAGGGGCACGTCGATTGCAGCACCCACACCCCCCATTTTCTTGGACGACGGTACCAGCGCCGCGCCTTTTTCAATGGCTTTGCGTAAGGGTGCGCCCAGCTTGGGGTGCAAAATCGCCGCCGCATGCTCCAGCTCGCCGGCTTCGCCCACAATGGCAGCTTTACCATAGCTTTCTGCCTGGCCGGGCTGAATACCCAATGCCTGTACGCACTTCTCGCCCAGCAAACCGCCCAATTCTTCACCCGCGGCAATCAGGTCATCCAGGCTTTCAACATATTTACCGGCATACGGGTTTTCAATTACCGCTACCGCCACCGCGCGACGCGTGGGTGGGTTTATTTGCTTGCCCATTTCGATACGGGTTTCGTCAACGGTGACGACGATCTTGCGAATCTTTGCTGCCATTTTTACTCTCCTTACGGGTCTTTTCTGACACTACTTTTTGCAGAATATCTACTCATTCTTAACCAATCGGCTTTAACGCGAAACGCTTCGGCAACACGCACGATTACTTGCGAGCGCCGTGTTATTTAACGCGCTTAGCGCAAACCGTCGTACTTGCTGATCTGGTCGGGTGTTAAGCCGCCCACGCGCTGGTGAATGCGCCCACCAGTTGCCATCACCAAAACAAACACAATTTCGTCGCGCGCCGGGGCGCCGGGCACCCACACTTCCATGGCATCGAAATGGCCACGCACATAGCTGGCGGTAACGTGGGTAAGGGGCACGTCTAAACGCGTACCGGGGTCGCCCACTTTCTTGGTTGAAGGCACAATGGAAAGCGCACGCCCCATCTCTAACCCTTTTTGCCCAGAACTTTGACCTTGTTTGTAGGAAGAACGATCGCCCTTCCAGCCCAACAGTTCGCGCATGGCGTAGCCACCGGGCACATGCCAGAGCGCACCGTGTTCAAGTTCGCCGGCACTACCCACTATGGCACCCTTGCCATAGCTTTCAATATCGTCGGGCGTGACTTCCATGGCTTTCACCAGGCGCTCGGCCATTTCCAGGCCCACGGGGTTCAAGGCTTCCATCATGGGCACAATGTCGGGCTCATAGCGCCCGGCATAGGGGTTTTTCAACACGGCCGCCACCGACCCCCGAATTAACGGCTTATCAGCCACCGGCCCGAATTCATGAAAAATCGTTTCAACCTGGGTTTGGATGTTCCGTACTTCAATAAGGTCTGACATGACGTTCCTTCCTGCTTTCCTGGAAATTTAAAGAATCAGTTCAATGCGTTTTCAATAATGTTTTGCGGCAATATGAAACGGGCCTGCCCTTGCAACACCAACACTGCGCCCAAAATAGCGCCCTGTTCGAACATAACGCGGGCAGCGGTTTCACCTGCATCCAGCGCCTGCTTTATGGCAACGGGCGGCAATGGCCCTACGGCCACTGTGACGGGCAAATCACCTAAATCTGCGTCATCTTTTAAGGTGTTGGCGGGTGCGCGCTCAATGGCATCATGCGACACATTCACCTGGTTGGCAATGAGCGTGGCGGCCACGTCGGCCTGTGCCGCTTGCGGTGCAAATACCGTTACGCTGTCGGCAATACCCAGGCTTTGGCTGCGCCCACGCCAGCCGCTGGTGGCAATCCCGCCAATGCCCATTTCAGGGGTAATGGTGAAACGACCGTCTACCGCCAAGCCGCCGCCTTCAACATGAATCGCTTCGGGGTTACTAAGCAAGCCCACGGTGTAGTGTCGGCCGGGCGCAAGATGCAAGGCGATATCGCCACCGTTATTTACGTAAGCGCGTGGGAAGTCAGGGCGCACATCTGCCCCGGACACCATTGCACCCGGCCGCCCCAACAAAGTTTCCAGCACTTCATCGGCCACCGAACCCGCCACCGCCGCCATGGGGGTGACGAATTGCGCTCGATGGCGCCAACAGGCGGCAAACATGCGTTGGGCAACTGCCGAATGAAAAGATGCGCGTGGTTCTAATGTATTCGGAATAGGCCGGCGCAGGGCTTTCAACTCGATCACCAGTTCAGGCAATATCTGGGAAAACCGTTCCCAGGCGCGCTCCAACCCGGCATTAACCGCGTCGGGGTCACCTTCAACCCCAATAATCAAATCAATCGGGCCATGCTGAAAATGCGTGCGGCCATCGGGCAACGTTGCACACAACGCCCCCGAAGGGGCGCTGCGCGTGCGTTCCTGAAGCGCGTGCTGCGTCATGCCCGTAGCGCGGGCCGCTTAGGCCAGCATGGGTTTACGACCCAGGGGCCAGGGGCTGTTCTCGTCGTGCCATTCAATAATGCGGTGGCGATCTTTTTCCACAACGTCTTGAATCGAACGCACTGCGTCGGCATGGCCACCCAAACGGGTGTAGTCGTCCAGCTTCATGGAAAACTCGATCGGCGCCACAATGGCCGGTGTCGGCACATAACCGAATGAGTTGTCGGGCATGCGAAGCACATCGACCATCACGGTAATGCCGCCACCCGGCCAGATATACGCGGGGGCGCCGCCACACGTTACGTTCACAAGCGACGTTTTAATGGAGTTCGTTAGCCAAATGGGGTTTTCGGTGACCCCGGCACGCAAAGAGCCACCCGCACCCGCCAGGAACAGCACGCTGGCCAGCGAGGGCTCGCAATTTTCACCGATGCGCTCCACTGTTTTCTGCAATGCATCGGGCATGGGCTTACGCTGCGGTTTCAGGTCGTCGTCAAGCTCGTAGTATTCAGCATGCTCGCCGGTGGTGGACGTAATCAACATACGCAAGCCCGGCCAGGCCACGTCGGGGTTGAAGCCTTCAATAATGGCGAGCGGGTCGGAAATGTCGGTACCGCCCCAACCGTTACCGGGGTTGGCCACCTGGAAGTAACGGCCCGGTGTGGATTTACGCCCTTTCATTTTGATGCCGGTAGGGGGAATATCCAGACAACGCCCGGCCTGGTGCTCGCTGAGCACCCCGGTAATGTGATCGTCGACCACCACCACTTCGTCGGTGTGACCGAACCATTGCTTGGCAAAAATGCCGATCGCCGCTGAACCGCAGCCCACCCGCATGCGCTTTTCTTCCACGCCGTCGACAATGGGGGCTTTGCCGGCCTGAACCACCAGTTGCGCACCGCCGTCGATCGACAGCTCTACCGCTTCTTTATTACCCAGCGCCATCATCATGTCGCAGGTCATGCGGCCTTCTTTCTTGCTGCCACCGGTTAAGTGGTGCACGCCACCCAATGACAACATTTGCGAACCATATTCCGCGGTTGTAACGTGGCCGACAATTTCGCCTTTAAAACGAATATTCGATTGCTCCGGGCCCAGATAACGATCAGTATCGATTTTGACCTTGAAGCTGCAATAACTGAAGATACCTTCGGTGACCACAGTGACCATATCCACGTCGTTCGCCTTCGACGAGACAATGAACGGTGCAGGTTTGTAATCGGGGTAGGTGGTACCTGAACCAATGCCGCTTACGAACAAATCGTTCGGGTCGGAAACGGCATTCGCCTCAACATCGCGCGTGCGGGCATTCACCAGGCCCTCGGGGGCGTCGCCCGCAACGGGTTCGTGGCGCGTGGCCAGCCCCGTATCGTCGAGCCGGCGCATCAGGATAACGGGGTCGATACGAACCAAGTTGCCGTCTTCATTACCCCAACGATCACAGGCACCCGTGCGGCCATCCGTAATTTGGCACAGCACCGGACAGGCGTTGCACTCTACCTTGTTTGAAGCCATTTTCTCGCTTCGCGGCTTGGATTTTTCCAATACCGTTGGTCCCGAGGTACTGGACGTGGTGTCGTCCAGGTTATCCATGCTGTGATCGATTTTTGTGTGTTCAGTCATTTCTGACAACTCCTTGTGCTGTGTGCACGCCACCCACTTACCACGTGTTAGTTACATTTATATTTTATAAACACTATATTTGATAATAGCTTAAAAGATTTTTGACGACAATAATTGTAGTGTATACGTGCAAATTTCGTACGCTAACCCTATGGCCACAAATGCGGTACATCGTCGGCCATCAACACGTCACCAAACAAGGTTTGTACGTTGTTCAGGGTCGCGTTGTGTTCTTCATCCGTTAACGTGGCGTTGGCGTCCGCCAGAAACACCACCTGGTAGTTCATTTGCTGTGCATCACGCGCGGTACTTTCCGAGCAGCAATTACTCATGGTGCCGGAAATAATCACGGTCTCGATACCGCGCTCTTTCAATATGCGATCCAACTCACTTGTACCGGGCGTAAAACCACTGAAACGCGTCTTGTTGACGATCAGATCGTCGTCTTGCACCTCAAGCTCGGGCCATAACTGATGACCATGCGCACCCTCCCAAAAAGCCTCGGCAGACGCTCGTTTGGATTCCGGCGACGCAATCACGTTGTACCAAACCGTCCACGGGGTCGCTTCGGTTTCATCGTAGGTAAAACGCAAGAACACATTCACGCCGCCTGCGCGGCGCACCTCGGCGCTGACCTTATTAATGTTGGGCACAATCTCGCGCGCCAGCGGAATTTCCACGGCGCCGCCCGGCTCAACAAAGCCATTCTGCATATCAATAATTAAGTGGGCAGTTTTGCTAGGGTCAATTCGATGAAAAGCCTGAACACGACCGCGATGACCACGGCTACGCTCAACCAATTCGGGGTTCAATTGAATCTTATGCATTAGCTTTCCTTGTTATTGAACGGTCGCCGCCGCGCAACGGGTTACGCCACTTACGCGGCAACGGTGGTTTGAACAAACGCCCAAATATGCCTTCAGGCATCACGACAACCGTGACAATAAACAGCACGCCCAGCGTCAGTAGCCAGTACGCACCTAGTGCGCTGGACAAAAGGCTTTCCACCCAACGCACCAGAATCACACCCAGAAAGGCAGCCATCAGCACGCCCCGGCCTCCCACGGCCACCCAAATCAGCACTTCCGTAGACAACGCCATCCCAATAACGGCAGGCGACACAAAACCAAACTGCGCGGTGAACAAAGCCCCTGCGTAACCCGCCATGGCACCCGAGAACGTAAAGGCCAGGACTTTGAAGTCGGTTGTTTTATAGCCAAACGACGCCGTTCGCACTTCATTGTTGCGGATACCCGCCAGCACCGCCCCTAACGGCGAGCGCTGGACAAACAAAGCCACCAAATAAATCAGCAAGGCGGAAATGAGCACCACATAGAACATCTCGTTAGTCGTCATCATGTCGCCATCACGCCAGCCTGCAAATAGAGGCGGCACACCCAACAAACCGTCGAACCCGCCAATAAACTCAATACGCTGCGCCACAATCTCAACCACCACGGCTGCGCATAAGGTCACAATAGCAAAGAACGCACCCGACAAACCCCGACCCACAAACAGCAATTTGCCGAGAATATAGGCTGCTATGGCCGGCCCTACGGTTGCCAGCAGCAAGCCCATGATTTGCGAACCGCCAAACCACGTAAATTTTTCCAATGTGGTTAAGGCCATGAGGTACGCACCCAAACCAAAGAAAATGGCCTGGCCGAAACACAAAATACCCACCTGGCCCCAAATAAAAGCCAGGCTCATGGCCAAAATGCCGTAGGTAAGATATTGGCCGAACTGACTCACCGTCCATTCGTCCAGCGCCAGCGGTGCCAAGAACAACAGCACCCACACCAGCACAGTTAAATTAACGCCTAAAAATCCTTGCTTATTCATATCAACGCTTCCGGGTAATGAGGCCTTCCGGGAAAAGGCGAATAAGGACAATAGCCAGAATGAACACAGCCACCTGCGCCGCCACCTGGGTATCAATAGAGGCAATCACCGTATTGGTGGAGCCGATTAGGCCTACACCCAGCACGACCCCCATAAGATGCGCCACCCCACCCACCATAATGGCCAGGAACGCCGGGATCAGAAAGCCGCCGCCCATTTGCGGATCAACACTCATGATGGGAGCCATAACCGCACCCGCAAAACCGGCCAACGCAGCGCCGAAAGCGAACGTCCAGCGGTCCATACTGCGCGTGTTCAAACCCAGCGAGGCCGCCATAGGACGATTAGCAATCACACCTCGCACCGCCAGGCCCAAGTGTGTGCGATAAAACACAATGAACACGGCCAGGGTCACCAGCAAGGCCATGCCCATAATGAATAAGCGCATCGACGGATACACCACACCCAAAATATTCACAGGCTCGGGAATGGGGTTCACAATACTTTGTGACGTGGGCCCAAAACCAATCACAATGGCTTGTTTGATGACAATCGACAAACCCCACGTGGCCAAAATGGTATCGATAAAGCGGTGATAAACATGTCGGATCACAAGCTGCTCAATCACTATGCCGATGACCGCCAGAAAAAGCGGTGCCAGAATAAGTGACAACCAGTAAGGCATCTCCATCGCCTGAACGGCCAACACGGTGTAAGCACCCAACAGAAAAAATTCACCGTGCGCCATATTAATGACATTCATCAGGCCAAAAATCACCACCAGCCCCAACGCCACCAACAGCAGGCTTAGGGAATAGCTCAGGGTGTCCAGGCCCAGTTCAATTGCAAATTCCATTTATTGCTCCATAGAAACCTAGACCGCCAAGTACTTGTGAATGGGCACCGGGTCATCCCTCAGCGCCTGTACTTCGTCTGTTTCATAAACCACCTGACCGTTTTCCATGAACAGGCAACGTTGCGCCATGCCCAGTACCAGCTCCATATTTTGCTCAACCAACAAAATGGTGAGGCCTTGCTCTTTGGCAATGTCACTTAATACCCGGCCGATATCCTGCACAATCGAAGGCTGAATCCCTTCCGACGGCTCATCAAGAAGCAGCAGCTGGGGCTTGGCAATTAAGGCCCGCACAATGGCCAACTGTTGTTGTTGCCCACCGGAAAAACTACCCGCGCGCTGAGTACGGCGCTCACGCAAAATGGGGAACAGGTCAAAGGCCCAGTCGGGAATCTCCTTCGACTTACCTGGGTGCCCCAGCAAACCCATACGCAAATTTTCTTCCACGGTGAAATCGGAAAAAATATCGCGCCCCTGAGGTACGTAACCCATTCCCATGCGCGCAATTTCATACGGTTTTTTGCCGGCCAACTCCTGACCGTCGAACAACATGGAACCTTGGGAAATGGCCACGTGGCCCATCAGGGCTTTCAAGAAAGTGGTTTTGCCCATACCGTTACGGCCCAACAATGCCACGACCTCGCCCTTTTTCATCTCCATGGAGAATCCATCGAGCACCCGACTGCCGGCCAAGTAGCCCGCAATCACGTTTTCAACCTTCAACATTACGCGCTTCCTCCAAGGTACGCCGCCACGACTTCGGGGTCATTCTGAATATCGTCCAACGACCCTTCACGCACAATCCGACCACGCAGCATCACCACCAAGCGGCAATCCAACGCCCGCACGAAGCTCATATCGTGTTCAATCACCAACACGGTTTTCCCGTACTCCGTTTGCAAGCGACGCACCAACTCCGCTGTTTTCTGCGTTTCGGGAACGGACATCCCTGCCGTGGGTTCGTCGAGCATAATGAGGTCGGCGTCGTACGCCAGCAACATGGCAATTTCCAACCACTGCTTTTCCCCATGCGCCAAGGTTTCCACTTTATCGGTGGCTTTATCGGTTAAGCCGCACAGATCAAGCAGTTCGGCCAATCGCTCGGTGGGACTGGAAAACAAGGTTGACATCACCCCCGCTTTGCCGCCCTGACCGGCCAACGGAATCATCAGGTTTTCCACCACACTGAGTTCAGGGTAAACACCCGGAATTTGAAATTTACGTGAAATCCCGCGGCGCGCCACCAGATACGCCGGCATGCCGGTTACCTCGGTGCCGTTCAAAAACACCTGCCCCTCTTCAGGTCGCAAGTTCCCGGTAATAATGTTGAACAGCGTCGTTTTGCCACAGCCGTTCGGCCCAATAATGCAATTAACGGTACCCGGCTGCACGGTCAACGAGAGGCCATGCAGCACGGTGATACCGCCAAAGCGCTTCACCACAGATTTAACTTCCAGCATGCCGCCCCCTCGTTACCCGACAACACATCACTTTCAGGCTGCGCATTGCTGTGAAGCTTTAATCAGCCCCATATCTTCCAGAACCTGCATCTTGCCGCCCTGCGCTTGCGCAATGAGGATGTTCAGGTCAGCATGACGATCACTTTCGCGCAGGGTGACTTTGCCATTGCCTGACATCAGAGTCTGGCCTACGATGGCATCGGTAATGGCTTCCTTGTCGGCCGAATTCGCTTTCTTGATCGCCTCAATGTAAAACTGGGTCATGGTGTAGTGCGCATCCACCGTGTTACTCACGATGGCGTCTTCACCGAAACGATCACGCACTTTCCTAACCAAGGCTTTTGCTTCCGGCTTGTCGAGTGCTTCAGTAAAGTTACATACGGTGTAAATACCTTCGGACTCATTCGGCGTTAGGCCGGCCAAATAGTTTTCACTGAAACCGAAGAAAGCCACTTTCACTTTGTCTTGCAGACCCGCGGCGGCGAACTGTTTAATGAATGTCACCGCGTCGGCGCCCACAATCGACATCACCACTACATCGGCACCCGAAGACTCTATTTTGCGCAAGGTGCTGGTGTAGTCTTTCACACCCCAGGGCGTGTATTCTTCCGCCACCACTTTCGACCCCTTCTCAGCCGCCACTTTGCCAATGGCTTCGTTGATTTTGCGCGGCCATACGTAGTCGCTGCCAATCAGGAACATATTCTTACCCACGTTCTCGGCCAGGTACGGAATGAAAGTGCTTACCCACTGGTCAGGCACCGAACTGTACAGCGTGACGTAGCGGCTGCATGTGCCTCCTTCGTAATCGGTGGCATAGAGCAAGGGCGTTTTGTAGCGTTCCACCAGTGGCTGAATCGCATCCCGTTCGGCGCTCGTCACGGGTCCGATGATGGCATTCACGCGATAACGGCGAATCAACTCATTGGTACGCTCCACCGCGGTTTTGGGGTCGGTTTTGGTATCGGCGCGAATCATCTCAAACATGCGGCCGCCCAGAATGCCGCCCGACTCATTCACTTCCTCGAGCGCCAGGCGCGTTGCCTGACCTCCTTGTGCTCCCAATGCTTCCAGGCCACCGGAAAACGGCTGCAAAATGCCAACCTTAATGGCCTCTTCGGCACGGGACAATGTCGGCAAACCAACCAGGCCTGCGCCCATTAAACCGGCCGAGGCCAACATCATGGAACGCCGGCGAGGGCTAACAAGGAAAGAACGGGTAAGGGTGTGTTTGTTACTCATGTGTTGCTCCTTCACTTTTGTAGATCGCGCCTGAGCGCATTTATTGGCATTCCACCAAACGCAATTCACTGCCTTGCTTTAACGACTGAATAACGGAATCGGATCGCGACACAACACCGAAATGAGTGGCGATGTCATATAAAGAGGAAGCTTGTTCTCGCGGTCCGGTTGCGGCAACGCCGTCTTCAACCACGACCACGCGATACCCCAGGAAAAAAGCATCGTGAACAGTTGAACGCACGCAGATATTAGTCACTACGCCCATCACAACCAGTGTGTCGACGCCCAGATCCTTTAGCGTCAAATCCAGGTCGGTATTGAAAAAGCCCGAAAAACGGCGCTTGGTTACGTAATGGTCTTGCGGCTTTTGCTCTAGCTCATCCACGATGGCCGAACCCCATTCGCCTTCCATGCAGTGCGGAGTACGTTTCAAAAACTCACGATCGCACTTCATACCGTGACGGTGCTTATCCTGGATATGCACCACCGGCACATCCACTTCCCGCGCGGCTCTCATCACCGCATTCTGCGGTGGATAGAGCACGTCAGCCCCGGGCAACATCATGGCGCCGCCCGCCGTACAGAAATCATTAATCATGTCAATTACCAACACGGCCGTACGGGAGGCGTCCAGAGCAATAATTTCATCAGACTGACGATGTTCGGAAAAAGATGAAGTCATACGGAAATCCTGCGCAATAACAAATGAATGAATCAGAAAGAGGGGGCGCCGACTGACGCCGACTGCCCCGCATCGATAGGTGACGCCTTGCGCGCATCGGTCTGACTGGTCTGCTTAACCGACCGCAAAGTCACGTCGGTAATGAACGCTTTCCAGTGCGCCAGGTTTTCGGCCGAACGCAAATCCACATTCAGAAACGCGCTAAGCGTAAAACGGTTGGACAAATAGAAATAGCCGAGCGCCGCAATCTCGATATAAAGGTCGCGTGCACTGATGTCATTACGAAACAAGCCTTTCTTGACCCCGGCGACCAACACCTGATCCAGCACCTGGACCGCCGGTGACGACAACTTGGACACCCGGGCGGATTTCTTAATATGCTTACCCTGCTGCAAGTTCTCGCTGTTGAGCAGCGTCATCATTTCCGGGTGATCAAGGTAGTACTGCCAAACAAAATGCACCACGGTGGTCAACGCCTTTTCCGGGTCGTTCAGGTCGAACTCCAGTTCCGCCTCTGCCTCGTTCATACGGGCGTAAGCAATTTCAAGCACCTCAACAAACAAGCGCTCTTTACTGCCGAAGTAGTAATAAATCATGCGGTCGTGCGTGCGCGACAACCTCGAGATTTGCTCGATTTTGCCGCCCGCAAAGCCGTGGCGGGAAAATACACGGGTGGCGGCGCGCAAAATGGCGTCGCGCGTTTTCTGAGCGCGCGCCTGGCCGACAACGGCAACCGGCGCCGTGGTTTTGCGCCGAGTGCGCGGGGAAGTTTTACTGCTGCTTGTTGCCATGGCGCCATTCAGAAACTATGATTGAGGCCATTCTGGGGGCATAAATAAATGTAGTCAATTCCGAATAATTTGGTATTTACTACATTAAATTTATGCCGTAATATGTGGAAAATTTTTGTGTTCACTCACACCATAGGTTTAAAAGATGACGCACGTCGTAACCGAGTCCTGTATTAAGTGCCGCTATACTGATTGTGTCGATGTCTGTCCGGTCGACTGTTTTCATATTGGCCCCAATTTTCTGGTAATTGATCCCGACGAGTGCATCGATTGCGCCGTCTGTGTGCCAGAGTGCCCGGTTGAAGCTATTTTTGCGGAAGAGGATCTGCCTCAGGATCAACTCGATTTCATTCGCATCAATGCCGAACTGGCACCTGAATGGGAGGTCATTGATTCCAGTATCGGCTCGCTGCCAGACGCCGAGGAGTGGAAAGACAAACCCAATAAACGCGAGTTGCTCGAGCGCTAAACGTCGGCCCTGAACACCGGCGTGTCACTCGTTTCAAGTGATCGCGACGTTAAACAGGACGCACAATGCATAAAAACTGGATTGCCGGCGAATGGGTCGGCTCATCAAACGTTCAAAAAAATCTCAACCCATCGAATCTGAACGATGTGGTGGGTGAATATGTTCGCGCCTCGGCCGAGCAGGTTGAAACCGCCATCGAGGCGGCGCAACATGCGTGGCCCGCCTGGTCACTCAGCACTCCGCAACAGCGTTTCGACGCGCTCGACGCCATCGGCTCGGAAATTCTGGCACGCAAGAATGAACTGGGCGAACTGCTGGCGCGCGAAGAAGGCAAAACCTTGCCTGAAGCCATTGGCGAAGCAGCCCGCGCGGGGCAAATTTTCAAGTTTTTTGCCGGTGAAGTACTGCGCACGGGCGGCGAATCACTCCCCTCTGTGCGACCCGGCCTGCAAGTGGAAATTTCCCGTGAGCCGCTGGGCGTGGTGGGCATTATTACGCCGTGGAACTTTCCTGTTGCTATTCCGGCCTGGAAAATCGCCCCGGCGCTGGCTTACGGCAATTGCGTTGTCTTCAAACCAGCCGATCTGGTTCCGGGTTCCGCCTGGGCGCTGGCCGAAATTATCAGCCGCAGCGGGCTACCTGCAGGCGTATTCAATTTAGTAATGGGCCGTGGTTCGGTTGTGGGCGCCGCCATGGTGGAAGACCCCCGCATTAACGCTATTACCTTCACCGGCTCGGTGGGTACCGGGCGCAACCTGTTGAACCAGGCGGCCGAACGGCAGAAAAAGGTACAGCTGGAATTAGGCGGCAAAAACCCGCTGGTGGTTCTGAATGACGCCGATATGGAAACCGCGCTCGACGTGGCCATTCAAGGTGCATTCTATTCAACCGGCCAGCGCTGCACCGCCAGCAGCCGCATTATTGTGGAACAAGGCATTTACGACTCGTTCACCCAAGAACTGGCCAAACGCACAGCAGCCTTGCGCGTGGGTGATGCACTGAACCCGGACACGCAAATTGGCCCTGTGGCCGATGAGTCGCAACTGGAACAAGACCTGGATTACGTGCGCGTTGGCCAGGAGGAAGGTGCCGCCTTGCTGTGTGGCGGTGAACGTGTGGAACGCGACACACCCGGCTATTACTTCACCCCTGCTGTATTGGCCAATGCCACCAACGATATGCGCTCGTCTCGCGAAGAGATTTTCGGGCCGGTGGCCAGCGTGATCAAAGCCGACGACTACGACCATGCGCTGGCCTTGGCCAACGACACGGAGTTCGGCTTAAGTTCGGGTATTTGCACCACCTCGCTAAAACACGCCAGCCATTTCAAACGTCATATCCAAGCAGGCATGGTCATGGTGAATGTACCCACTGCCGGGGTCGATTACCATGTGCCGTTCGGCGGCCGTAAAGGTTCCAGCTACGGGCCTCGCGAGCAAGGCCGCTACGCCCAGGAGTTTTTCACGATTGTAAAAACGGCCTATACCAAGGCCTGAAATACCGCGATGCCTCCGGTATGTTCGCCCGCTTCAGCCCAGGCTGGAACGGGCGATTTTTTTTACCATCCGCCCGAGGCTCCGCCCCCGCCACTGCGGCCACCGCCGCCACCGAAGCCACCACCGCCGCCGAACCCGCCGGAACGGCCGCCACGCATACCGCCTGCAGCCCAACCACCCAGGCCACCCGCCATGCCTGCACGACCCCAACGCCCACGCCGCGACCCTCCCGAGCCGCCCCCGGGACCACCACCACCGCCACCACCGCGCGCCGCGCGAATGGCCAAACTGATGACGAACAGGGCCATGCCGCCGAGCACGGCAAATACCAGGCTGCTACTTGCCATAAATATCAGTACGCCACCAGCAACGCCGGCAATAACCGGCGGCATGGCCAACACGAAAATCAGGCCAAACAAAGCCAAATCCCACCAAGAGTCCTCATCCTGACCGTTTTGCCCCGCTGCGCCTTCAGCAGGTGCCGGTAAATCCTCGCCCTGTACCAGCCCGATGAGGCTGTTAACGCCCGCCGTCACGCCCCCGGCAAAATCCCCTTGTTGAAACCGGGGCGCCACTTGTTCGCGAATAATGCGGCCTGCCAAAAGGTCGGGAACGGCGCCTTCCAAACCATAGCCCACTTCAATACGCATACGCCGGTCATCTTTGGCCACAACGAATAAAATGCCATCGTCCACACGGCTACGACCCAATTTCCATTGCTCGAACGCACGCACGGCATACTGATCGATACTCTCATTACCGGTTGTGGGAATAATCAGCACCGCAATTTGTGCCCCTTTTTCAGCTTCCAGCGCGGCCAGCGACTGAGTCAGCGATTCGATAGTTTGGGCGTCGAGCGTATCGGTCGTGTCGGTAACCCGCGCTTCTAACGGCGGAACCGGCACTTCTTCACTGGTTTGTGCAAACACCGGGCCGGCGAACATTAACGCCGACAAAGCGACAGCCCAGATTCGCAACAAAGCCGTCACCCCCATCATTGCGCCCCCGATTGTTGCGGCGTATCAAATCGCACCTCAGGTCGACGCATGAGCTCTTCCTGCCGGTCCATGCCGTAATTTTCTTTAACCGAATAGCCAAACAGTTTTGCCGTGATCACGGTGGGGAACTGGCGAATCGCCACGTTATATTCCTGAACCGCCCTTACATAACGCCCGCGCTCGGTGGCAATGCGGTTTTCCGTCCCTTCAAGCTGGGTCATCAAATCGCGAAACAAACCATCGCTTTTCAGTTGCGGGTAGTTTTCCGAAACGGCAATCAAACGCGACAATGCCGACGACAACTGTGACTGCGCCTGCTCGAAGCGTTGTACCAAGGCCGGATCGTTCAGGTCGTCGACATTAATCTGCAAATTCGCCACCCTGCTGCGGGCTTCGGTCACTTCCGTTAACACGGTTCGCTCATTCACCATATAGGCATTAACCGACGACACCAATTGCGGTACCAGGTCGGCACGCCGCTCGTACTGGTTCAGCATTTGCGACCAGGACGCTTTCACCTGCTCATCAAGCCGTTGAATTTCGTTATAGCCGCAGCCCGACAACACAACAGCCAATAATGGCGCGAACAACCAGAACAGTATGCGTTTCATTTAAAGTCTTCCCGGAAAACAACAATTGAAAATAAAGATCATGTTGCCATGATACTGCGTGGGTTACACTATGCCCCGCAAGCCGAGCCAGTCAGCTTGCGCGTTGGCCTGCTTAAAAGGCCACTTCATTCAATTATGGCCTTGTTGGCCTTGTCTCGTCCGCCCAGACTGGTGCTATTTAAATTATGGCAGGCTGGCGCCGGAGCACAACTTTTGTCTCATTCCGTTTCTTTTGCCGACCTCGGGTTGGCTGAACCCCTTTTGCGTGCTGTTTCCGATACCGGCTACACCACGCCCACCCCTATTCAGGTCCAGGCCATCCCCCTGGTCATGCAAGGCGGCGACCTGCTTGCGGCCGCCCAAACCGGCACCGGCAAAACCGCAGGCTTCACTTTGCCCATTTTGCATCGCTTGCTGGCCTCGCCGGCCAAGCGCGCTGCCGGGCGCCCGCGCTGCCTGATTCTTACCCCCACGCGCGAACTCACCGCCCAGGTCGAAGCTTCAGTGAAAGAGTATGGCCGCCACACCGCGTTACGTTCGCTGGTTATTTTCGGTGGCGTCAACATCAACCCGCAAATCAGCGCCTTGAAAAAGCCGGTTGATATTTTGGTGGCCACACCCGGACGCCTGCTGGATCACGCCGGCCAGAAAACAATCGACCTTTCCGGCGTTGAAATTCTCGTGCTTGATGAAGCCGACCGTATGCTCGACATGGGCTTTATCCACGATATCCGCCGCATACTGGCTTTGCTGCCCAAGCAACGCCAAAACCTGCTGTTCTCGGCCACCTTCTCGGAAGAAATTCGCGGGCTGGCGCATAAAGTACTGAACAACCCGAAGGAAGTATCCGTCACCCCACGCAATACGGCCTCGGAACTGGTGAACCAGCGTGTCGTGTTAACCGACCAAACCCAGAAACGCGATTTGCTCAGCCACGTGATTCGCGAAAGCGGCTGGCATCAGGTCTTGGTTTTTACGCGCACCAAGCACGGCGCCAATCGCCTGGCTGAAAAGCTTAGCAAAGACGGCCTGAGCGCGGCGGCCATTCACGGCAACAAAAGCCAGAACGCACGCACACGCGCCCTGGACGGCTTTAAAACCGGCAAAGTCACCGTGTTGGTCGCCACCGATATCGCCGCCCGTGGCATTGATATCGACGAACTGCCCCATGTGGTGAACTTCGAGCTTCCGAACATCCCGGAAGATTATGTTCACCGTATTGGCCGCACCGGCCGCGCAGGTAGCGCAGGGTCGGCCTTGTCGCTCGTGGACAAAAGCGAAATCAAATACCTGAGCGCCATTGAAAAAATGATGCGCCGCCCCATTGAGCGTACGGAAATTGAAGGCTGGGTGCCCAAACCTGTCGCACCGGGCTCGGCCACAGAAGAAGTGCGCTCCGCGCGCGGGCCCCGCCCCCAGGGCCGCCGCCCAGGGCATCAACCCCGCGGCGCACAAGGGCAACCAAGCCGATCCGGTAATCGGCCAGGCCGACCAAGTGGGCGTCCCGCCTCGCATCAGGCGGCACGACGTCCGGCGTAATCCGCTTCACGCTCTCCCCATGTCGCTCACCGGCGCCATGGGGAACATGCTGATGTGACAGTTGTAAGGCCGGTGATAGAATCATTTCACTGTTATCACTCTCGGTGCCGCTATGCATGACGAACTGGGTTTTTTCTTCGAAAACCACCCTGATGCCATGTTTGTTTACGACCCCAAAACACTGAAGTTTTTGGCGGTGAATCGCACAGCACTAGAAGTATACGGTTATAGCCGCGAAGAATTCCTCGAGATGACGCTCGCGGCCCTGCGGCCGGCCGAAGACGTACCCCGGTTGCTGGAAGCCATTAAACGCATCGATGGCCGACGCGTTGGGGGCTATATCTGGCGCCATTTAACCCGGGCCGGCAAAACCCTGCTGGTGGATATTGTGTCGCAAGCCATTCAATACCACGGGCGGGACGCCCGTTTAGTAGTGGCGCGCAATATTACCGCGACAGCGCAACTGCAAACCTTTTTTGAAGCCCTACCCGGCAAGTTTCTCGTCGTCGACGCCGAAAACTTCTCCATTGTGGCTGCCAGCGACGACTACCTTAAGGTCACGCAACGCAGGCGCGACGAACTGAAAGGCCGACCCCTGTTCGAGGCTTTTCCCGAAGACCCCAACGACCCCTCCAGTGACGACGGCGTCTCGACCTTGCGACGCTCCCTAACCCGCGTACTGGAAACCGGCCTGACGGATACCATGGGCGTTCAGCGTTACCCCATACCGGTTGAAGGGGCCCATGGCATCGAATTCGAAGAGCGGTTCTGGAGCGTGGTGAACAGCCCGATAAAAGGGGGCGATGAACACGTTACCTATATTATTCACCGCGTGGAAGACGTAACCGATTTCGTCAAAATGGCCGGATCGAACAGCAGCTTGTCTCCACTAGCGCAAGAAAGTCGAGAAGCCCAGTTAGCTACGGAAATTTTGTTACGTGCCCAAGAGCTGAAAGACACCAACCAACGGCTGCAAGCACAAGAGGCCCATTTGCGCCTGGCACAGCGACTGCTTTCTTTGGCCGTGTGGAACATTAATTTACGCAGCGGGCAAATGTACTGGTCCGACAACCTTTACACCCTGTGTGGCGTATCGCCCGCCGAAATCGACCATTCTGTAGATTATTTAATCAATGAACTGATCCATCCGGACGACCGGGCGCGCACCCGGCAATTACTGGAAGACTATCAGCGCAATCCCGAAGGACCCATGGCGTTCGCCCACCGCTTTGTTCGGCCACGTGACCAATCCGTTGTCCATTTCCGCGGGTTGGCGGAAATCCAAACCGGCGAAAGCGGCAACCCCATTCTCACCGGCATTATTCTCGACGTCACACAAGAAGTGGAAACTCAACTGCGCCTGGACGCCGCCGCCGGCATGCAACGCATCGCCGACAAGGCGGCCAAGCTGGGCGGCTGGCGCGTGAATTTGCATGAAAACTTTGTGCGCTGGTCGGAGCAAACCGCCCGCATTCACGAGCGCCCTGAAACCCTGCGTCCGTCACTGGAAGAGGCCATGTCCTTTTATACACCGGAGTATCGGGCGCGTATTCAGAAAGTGTTTTCAGCCTGCATCACAGAAGGGCGGCCATTCGATGAGGTATTGCAGATTATCAAGGCCGTTAGCGGCGAGCGGGCGTGGGTTCGTGCGATTGGTGAACCCCTGCGAAACGAACAAGGCGACATTGTGGGTGCCCAAGGCGCTTTTCAAGACATCACCGACCAAGTCAAAATCCAGGAAGAATCCTCGGCATTGGCCCAACGTTTGGCCCAAACCCTGGACAACATGAGCGACGCCTTTTACCTGCTCGACAAAGACCTGATTTTTGTTTACCTGAATCCGCAGGCAGAAAAACTGCTGCGCTGCTCGCGCGATGCCGTTGTGGGCCAGTTTTTATTCGATGCTTTCCCGCGTACAAAACACGCCGAGATCGCCCGCCAAATCGACAAAGCCCTGGTTGAACAAAAGTCGATGGAATTCACGCACTATTCCGAACAATTCGAATGCTGGTTTGAAACCAATATTTATCCCACCTACGACAGTATCGCCGTTTATTTTCGCGACGTAACCGAGCGGCGCGAAATGGCGGAGCGCCTGAATCAATCGCAGAAAATGGAAGCCGTCGGGCAACTCACGGGCGGCGTGGCACACGATTTCAACAATCTGCTTACCGTGATTATGGGTAATGCAGAGCTGCTAAAAGAAAGCCTGGACGACCACCCAAACCTGCGCATCTATGCCGAGATGACTGCCAACGCCGCAGAGCGGGGTGCCGAGCTCACCAACCGCCTGCTGGCATTCGCGCGCCGACAAGCGCTGGAACCCAAGCTCACCGACATTAACCGCCTGGTGAGCGACATGGAACACCTTCTGCGCCGCACACTGAGCGAAGACATTGACATTGAGCTGGTGCGTGGCGGTGGCCTATGGAATGCGGAAGTCGACCCCAGCCAATTGGAGTCAGCCCTACTGAACATGGCGATTAACGCGCGCGATGCGATGCCGGAAGGTGGCAAGCTCACAATTGAAACCGCCAACGCACGCCTGGACGACGCCTACGCCGACACCCATCCCGGTGTCGATGCAGGACAATACGTCATGATTTCCGTGTCCGATACAGGCAGCGGCATGACTGAAGCGGTTAAACGCCGGGTTTTCGAGCCTTTTTTCACCACCAAGCCAGTGGGCAAAGGCAACGGGCTTGGTCTACCCATGGTGTATGGGTTTGTTAAACAATCGGGCGGTCACATAAAAGTTTATTCCGAAGTCAGTGAAGGCACCACCATACGTTTATATTTCCCCCGCGCGTTCAAGGAAGGGCAAGTCGATATGGAGCAACCCGCACCCAAAAAGCTGCAAACCGGTCACGAACACATTCTGGTTGTGGAAGACGACGACATGGTACGCGAACACGTTACCAACCTGCTGATGGGCATGGGCTATCGTGTTTCAAGCGCTTCATCGGGTATCGAGGCGCTGGCCTCATTGCAGGCCCGTAATGATTTCGACCTGCTTTTTACCGACATTATTATGCCGGGCGGCATGAACGGGCGCCAACTGGCCGACGAAGCCTTGAAATCCTTACCCAACCTGAAAGTATTGTTCACCTCGGGCTATACCGAGAACGCCATTGTGCATCACGGTCGCCTGGATGCGGGGGTGCACTTGCTGGGTAAACCTTATCGACGCCATGAGCTGGCCACAAAAATACGGAAAGTGCTGGACGAAACATAAGTTTTTGATTGGAAAAGTCACCGACAGTTTCATTGTTGCAACAAAAACGTAAAAAATATAAGAATTTTATTGTGCGCAGAGATAAAAATAAGAACAATAAACCCCTTTATCAAACTAGCCTCTCCAGCCTGCGCCGGGCCCAAAATAATGAAAACTGTCTGCAAACGTGCCCGTTTTTGGGCCACCGCTTTTACTGCTCCTCTTCTCTGCATCAGTTTCGGCTCTATCAGCCAAAACTTACCCGATGAGATTGATAGAGTCCTAAAGGAACACCAACTCATTCAAATGGTTGACGCAGATGTCGCCACGGCCAAAGAACAAGTAAAAGTCGAGAAATCAGGGTATTACCCGAAATTGACTTTGCGGGGGGCCATAGGCAGGCAACACCTGGAGCGTGAAGAAGGCGCCAATGGCAACTATGACCCATCGGAAATGAGTGCGGGAATCAGCCAACTGATTACCGACTTCGGCTATACGCCGGCGCGTGTCGAGGCGGCTCAAACCGTCGTCACAAAGGAAGAAGCTGAACGCGAACTACAGCGCCAGAACCTGACACTGGCAGCCATTGAGGCTCAACTTCAACTCATTCAGGCCTGGCAGGCACTTAGTTTCGCTCAGGCATCCGAAAACCGGATTAAAGAACAAACCTCTCTGGAGAATGCACGCATGGATGCAGGCCGCGGATACGCGACGGATGTATTGCAGGCTAAAGCACAATTGGCGGGAGCTGAAGCACGGCGTGTTGCAAGTGAGCGCATGCTCAGCGTTGCCCTTAATCGATATGAAACCGTTTTTGGCACCGCACCCAAAAGCCTGAGTGACATGCAAGGTATCCATATCCCCATTGCCCTCATGCCTTCCTCGCCAAACCAAATTATTGAAAGCATCGCCTCCCAGAATCCCGATGTGGTGGCGGCCATCCAGCGAACCAATGTCGTCTTGGCGGAAAGCAATGTCTCGAGCAAGAATGAGTGGATGCCGCGGGTCACACTTGATTTGCGTCGTTCGCGTCATCACGATTACGACGGTTCCTACGGTCGTCGCGACGACTCGAAGGCAATGATCAATCTCGAATGGCAGTTCGATTTCGGCCTGCGTGCAGTGCACGTCGACCGGGCCGCCGCTCAGGCTATTGTGTCGGCCAAGCAGAAAACCGATTACGTCCGTGTTCAGGCGCGTGAGGAAGCTTTGAATGCCTGGTCTGAGTGGCGTACCTCACAGGCCCGCTCTGAATACCTGATCAGCCAGGCTACGATTGCGAGCCGCTTCCTGGAGCTTGCCGGTCAAGAACGGGAAATGGGCCGTCGCTCCCTGCTCGACATCCTGAATGGCGAGGTTTCATTAATCAACGCACAAAGCGATGCATCAATCGCCCGAATCGACGAAGTGATTGCCGCCTATCGGCTTTTACGCGCCGTGGGCCGTTTATCACCCTCAATTTTGCGCGAACCGGGCATTGTTGTGCCTGCCGAGTCACTCTTAAGCACTGCATTACCCAATGGCTGAACTTACTCCCGCCCAGGCCGACGCAGTTACGCGCGCCGCACAAGCAATTAACGACTTCCTCAACGGTAACGCGCCCACCAACATAACCACCCAAAGCCAGGCCCTGGATCTGGCGCAAACAATTCTGACAGAGGCGGGGATTAGTACCGAACTGGCGCAGAACGCATTAACGCAAATCAGCACTCTGCTTGCGCAGAACGCGTTCAGCACTGCATCATTGATGCAATTGCTCAATAATGATCTGCCGGAGAACACTCCTTCGGACAACACCGAGTCTGCAAGTAATAACTTGGCGACTCGGAATGACAACGTTCTTGCCAATGCAGATGCTGATGCGAGTGACGAAGGCGACATACAGTCAATTAGTCCCAACACACCGTCAGCGGCGCCGACTACGCCACTCACTGCGATCCCTGTACCCACTACTTCGTTCGACGGAAACAATACCTTATCCGCCCAACAGGGGTCAGTACTAACCGGCCCTGCCCCGTTCAACTCAACCATTCGCCCCGAGCTCACCGGGTTAACGGGTGAAGTCGCGCGCAATACGCAACGGGGCAGCGCGCCGCCGGAAAGCACGGCGTTAACAGGGGATGCAACCGGAAGCGGCATTATTCCGCCCGGCACGCCGCCTGAACTGGCTTTTCTATCGACAGACGCCGCTAACGACTCATTGATTTCCGGCGTTAACCAGGGCGTTACCCTGAACCCGCCCAGCCCCGGCATCAGCGGCATCAATACGCTGCCGCCCGCAGCGCCCCCACCGGCTGCCACACCGCCCGCATCGAATCCGCAACCCGTTCCGCCTGCTGTGCCACCCGCACCGGTCATTTCGGTTGCGCCGGTTCAAAGCACCATCGTCGAAACCGATACCAGCCGCGCCACGCTCAGCTTCATCATTACGCGCACCCGCGCCGACGGCAGTGCCCAGGTCAATTGGAGCCTGACGGGCAGCGATACCTCGCTGCTGGAAAACAGTGTGACGCAAGGAACGGCACAATTTGCCGACGGGCAGCTTTCAACCACGGTTGTCGTTACCATCGCCGGCAACACACGTGTCAATGGCGACCAAACCCTCACGGTTACATTAAGCAGCCCCACTAATGGCCATACGCTAGGCACTGCCCAGGCGGCCACAACGGTGTACGACAACGACGGCACACTGCAGATTCAAGCAGCAGGCGTGTCGGTGCTTGAAGGCACCACCGATGAAGTCACCTATGCGGAGTTCGTGGTCACCCGCACGAATGGACGCAGCAATGCCTCCGTTGACTGGACAGCCCAGGGACTCGATGAAACCGACTTCGAAGGCCCCATTCCATCAGGCACCCTCAATTTCAGCGCAGGCGAACTGAGCAAGACCATTCGCATTCCGATCCGCGGCGATCAAACGGTAGAGCCCGATGAAATCCTGACCGTCACGCTGGGCAACCCCAGCCCGAATATCACCATTACCCAGGGCACAGCCACCACCACAATTCTCAACGACGACGGCTGGGTCTCGATTAATGCCAACCAAACCCAGGTTGCCGAGGGCGATACCGGAAAAATATCGCTGATCAGCTTCACGGTTTCCCGCACCAACGGAAATGGGTCGAGTTCAGTGGATTGGTCCATTAGCGGCATCGACCTTGACGATCTTGCCAACGGCGCATTGCAAGGCACCATTGAATTCGCACCAGGGCAAACCAGCCGGGATATCGTGTTGCAAATCCGTGGCGATCGAACCATCGAGGCAAATGAAACCGCCGTCGTCACGCTAAGCAACCCCCAGGGCAATGCACGAATTGATGCGGCCCAGGCCAGCACCACCATTACAAACGATGACTTCGGTGTCACCCTTTCCGGGATTCAAACCGAGGTTGCAGAAGGTGCAGAAAACACGCAAACCGCCATTACATTCGTGATTAGCCGCTCGGCCGACATGACGCAGGCCGGCGAAGTGCAATGGCGCCTGGTTCGATGGGGCACCCATGCTGCCGATAGCACCGACTTCGTCGTTAGCCAGAATGGCCTGAATCTTAGCGACGGCATGCCCAGCGGCACGGTTACGTTCGTCGAAAATGGCACCAACCAGCATACTGTTACCGTTTACGTTAAAGGCGACAACATCGCCGAAATCGACGAGACCTACGGTGTCATTCTGATGAACCCCTCTACGGGCATGCAGATTATCAATGGCGAGGCCTATGGTGTCATTGAAACCGACGAGTCCGTATACAGCGTGCAAGCCGTTGAAAACACAACCCTCGAGGGCAACGGCTCGGACGGCATTCAGACGTTTATTGTTTCGCGTACCGGAAATACCACGGTCGCCGGCAGTATCGATTTTGTCATCGAAGGCTATGGCGAACTGCCCGCCGACGCCATCGATTTTGCAACCGGCCAGCCTTTGAACGGCACGCTTGACTTTGCAGCCGGACAAACCGAGCGTATCGTTCAGGTGCAACTTAGCGGCGACAATGTCATCGAAGGTGAAGAAACCTGGTCGTTTACTTTGCAACCCGTAAGCGACAACGCCCAAGTTGATGTGGGTGCCGCCTATGTTTCCATTGTGAACGACGATCAGTCGATCAGCTTGGCGGCAACCAATGCGATCATTCGCGAAGGTAACGACACCTCGCAACCGCTGCAATTCACCATTACCAGAACAGGCGAACTCTCCATTCCCGCAACCGTGCAATGGCAGGTGACGGGTCGGGGCATCAACCCCGTCGACGGCACCGATTTCGGCGGCATGCTGCCGTCGGGCGTCATTCAGTTTGAAGCAGGGCAATCGGAAGCTGTGATCAGCTTCAGCCCCTTGCCAGACAGCATCCGCGAACAGGACGAAGGCCTGCAGGTTGTCATTACCTCGACCACGCCGGGCCTGACCATTACGCAAGACACGGCCAACGGGGTGATCCGCAATGATGACGTCACACTGACAGTAGACGCCGTTGCACTGAGCGGCCCGGAAGGAGACCCGGGCGCACCGGGCACGCTGACCCTTGCCGTTGAACGCGCAAGGGATCTTTTAACCAGCACAACCGTCAACTGGCAGATTGTGTTCGAAGGCAACAACCCGGCAACTGCGGCAGACTTCGCCGACGGAACAGTCTTCAGCGGCACGCTGACGTTCACGCGCGGCGTACAAAGCCAGGCAGTGGTACTGAACCTTAATCCGAACAGCCTGCTCGAGGCCGACAAAGACTTTCGCGTTGTTCTCAGCAACCCAAGCGCCGGCACCCAGATTGTGACCGTCAGCACCAACGGCAAGATCACAAACGACGATGTCACCTTCAACCTGGTGCCTGGCGCCCACATTGCAGAAGGCAGTGCTGAAACGCACTTTATTGAATACACCGTTGAACGCGCCGGCGACCTTTCAGGTACCGACGTCATTGGCTGGAGCCTATTGCCCGGCAACACGAACCCCGTCGACATTCACGATTTTGGCGGTACGTGGCCCAACGGTTCGCTTACGTTCAACCCAGGCCAAAGTACGCAGACCATTCGAATCCCCATTACGCCAGACTCGACACTGGAAGCCGATGAAAGCTTCATTATCCAGTTAGGCAGCCCCAACCCCGGTGCCACGATCGAAACAGGCCAGGCCGGCGGAGTGATCCTGAACGACGATCACACGTTCTCGGTTACGGTCGACACCGCCAGCGTCGCCGAAGGCGCGGCGGGTCAATCATCCGAGATTCGTTTTCTTGTGAGCCGCACCGGCGACACCACAGGCGCCGGCCAGGTTTCCTGGCGGATCGTCACAACCAGCGGCGATACGGTCAGCGGCGCCGATTTCGCGGGCGGCGTGTTGCCCAGCGGCATATTGAATTTCACTGCCGGCCAAACCGAACAGTTTGTCACCCTTGATATTGCGGGCGACTACGCAATGGAACAGGACGAAAACCTGCGTATCGAGCTGTACGACCCGGCCACAGGCTCATCAGTGGCCAATGGCACGGCCGAGGCCACCATTGTGAATGACGATGTCGGCCTGGCGATTATGACCACTTCCAGTCATCTGGCCGAACAAGACAGCGGCACCGTCATTCATCGCTTCACCGTGACCCGCAGCGGTGTGCTGAGCCAAACCACCACTGTCGACTGGGCCATTAGCGGCGACGTCGACGCCGCTGATTTTGGCGGCATACTTCCTTCCGGAACATTGACCTTCGCGCCGGGCGTTGAAACACAAGTGATTGAAATTGCGGTCTCGGGCGATACCCAGATCGAGACAACAGAAGCTTTCACGGTCACCTTGTCCAATGCCAGCAACCACGGCGACATCACCACAAACAGTGCACAGGCAAGCATTATTGCCGATGACATCAGCTTTGCGATTGCCGCCGAACAGACCGAGTTGGCCGAAGGCGCCGATGGCACGCAAGTACTGCGATTCACCATTACCCGCAGCGGCGATACAACCACCCCGGCAATCATCCACTGGGAAGCGTCCGGTCTGCAGGCCAGCGATTTTATCGATGCAACCGCATTCAACGGTGACCTCCAGTTCGATGCCAATGAGCTGACCAAAACGCTTGAGTTCACGCTCAAGGCAGACGCACAGGTGGAAAGCAACGAAACACTCACGGTCACGATTACCAATCCAGGCAACAACCCGGCGCAAGACAGCACGTACATTGAACAGGCATCCGCCGGCACGCTCGTTCGCAACGACGATACCGGCCTGGCGCTCAATGCCGGACCGGTTCAGAACAGCGAAGGTCAGGAAAACACAACCACCGAATTCACGTTCACGATTACGCGCACCGGCGTGCTGGGAGCCAGCACCATCGATTGGAAAGTGATGCTGCCTGAAACGGGCAGCCCGGCCAGTCTGGCCGACTTTGCCAGTGATCAGGACATCCTGAACAACAACGATGGCTTTCCTTCAGGCCAGGTGACCTTCATTGAAGGGCAGGAAACGGCCAATATCGCCGTCCGGATACAGGGCGATCGAAGCATCGAACTGGATGAAGCCTTCCAGGTTGTACTGGTTAACCCGCCTGCCAATACCGAGCTCATCAACGGCACGGCACAAGGCATTATTACCAACGATGACCTGGGCTTTTCTATTGCCGCAGTGTCAACCAGCCAGGCGGAAGGCCAGGCTGGCACGACGGCATTTACATTTACGGTCACGCGCGCCGGCAATCTTGACGCCGTCGCGTTTGTCGATTGGTCTATCCCACTTTCGGGTAACCTGAGCACGGCCGATTTTTCAGCCCTTGGCGACACCCTGACGTTTGCACCGCAAGAGGCCAGCAAAACACTGACGATTTACGTCAATGGCGACCTCGATGTCGAAAACGATGAGACCTTCTCGGTTGAAATCTCGAACGCCCGATTGGAAAACAACACCGCACTGGACATTATCGACGCAACCGCCAGTGCCACCATACTGAACGACGACCAGCAATTCCAGGTTTCATCGCCGGAATCCATTATCGAGGGCAATTCCGGTACCAAAACCTTAACCTTCACCATTACCCGCACCGGCAATACATCTGCTGAAGCCAGTGTCGCCTATGCGGTCAGCGCAACCGCGGGAATCAACGCCAGCGACACATTGAACGGATTACCCTCCGGGACCTTGATGTTCGAGGCAGGCCAAACCGAGAAAACGGTTACGGTCACGATCGTTGGCGACACCATCGCGGAAGACAACGAAGGCCTGACACTGACGCTGGACAACCCCAGCGCCGGCACCATCAGCCCCTCGCAGGGCCAGGCAACCACTGTCATCACCAACGATGATACCTATTACAGCCTTAGTGCGCCGGTCGCGGCGTATGAAGGAAGCAGCGGTGAATACACCGATTACGTGTTCACCATAACACGCACTGGCGTCGACACCAACGGCTCTGTGCAATGGAAGCTGACCAATCCCAGCGGCAACCTGAGCACCTCGGATTTCGATACCAGCGATCAACTGGGCAGCAATAACAATTTCCCCAGCGGCACCGTCAACTTCACCGCAAACGGACCCGACACGCAAACCTTCACGGTACGCGTCAAAGGCGACGTTAGTCTGGAAGGCGATGAGCCATTCGAGATTGTTCTCTCGAACCCCAGCGGCGGGTTGGTCAACCCCGAGGCAGCCAGCGCGACCACCACCATTCTGAATGATGACGCCGTGTTCAGCATCAGCGCCGACACCGTCACCGCTTGGGAAAGCAACGATGGCGGGCAAACCACCGTTACCTTTACCGTTACACGAAACGGCGCCCTGCACAACGACCAGACGGTTGATTGGTCGCTGCAGAACCACCCGTCATTCAGCGCACTTGACCTGGTCGACGGCCAGCCCACCAGTGGTACGCTCAGCTTTACCAACGGGCAAACCACGCAAACCATCACGATACAAGTCAAAGGCGACAACCAGGTAGAAGACGACGCCGTACTCACCGTTTCGCTTGCCAGCCCGTCGGCCAATAGCGCCATTGCCAGTGGGCAAGGCAGTGCCACGACGACCGTCAACAACGACGATGCCGCCTTCTCGATTGCCGCGCTGTCTGCCGACAAAGCGGAAGGTGACGCCAGCTACACGGCTTTCACGTTTACCGTTACGCGATCCGACTACACCAGCCAGACCAATACGATTAACTGGCGTGTTGACCCCAGTGTCGCCACTTCAGTCTCGGCTGACGATTTTTATTTCAGCCAGCCCAGCGGGGTGAGTTTCGATAACGACGGGTATCCCGGCGGCACCTTGACTTTCGCCAACGGGGTCTCCAGCCAAACCATTACCGTCTATGTGAGGTCCGATAGCAAACTGGAGTCCAACGAAAACCTGAAAATCATGCTGACCAATGCGTCAGCCGGTTCGGAAATCGATACCAGCAGCGCAACCGGTATCGTGCGTAACGACGACGCCCAATACAACATCACCTCGGGCACCTTGTCGCAAGTCGAAGGCGATAGCGGACTCAGTGGCCCCACTTTTACCTATACTGTCACGCGCACCGGCAACACCGACCGCGCATCCACCGTGGAGTGGTATGTTCCGGGTGGTTCCGGCAGCAATCCGGCCAATGCCTATGACTTTGTCGTGGGCAGCACGCGTCAGCTACCTTCGGGCACGTTGTCGTTTGCCGCCGGTGAAACGTCCAAGACCTTTACCGTGCGCGCCTATGGCGATACCGGACTCGATAATTACCAGGGCATTAACCGGGGCAGTGTCGAAGCCAACGAGACTTTTCAGGTTGTCTTGCGCAACCCAAGCAGCGGTAGCGAAGTGGGCAGCAACAGCCAGTTCGAAAGCACCATAACAAACGACGACACGCTGGTGACCATTGAATGGACACAGGCACGGCAGGCGGAAAAAATAGCGGGGGAATCCACCACTTACACCATTACACTGACCCGTTCCGGCGATACCGCCAAAACCTCAACAGTGAATTGGTCTGTTACCGGCTTCTCGCTATACGACTACAACAGTGGGCAATGGGAATACGGCACCGACGCCGCCGACTTTTCCGGCATCACAAGCAACAGCGTGGTTTTTGCCAGTGGCGAAACATCGAAAACCATTACCTTCACCGTGGCCGGCGACAACACCATTGAAGACGACGAATGGTTCCGCGTTGATTTCACAAACGGTGGCGGCATCGATGAGCTTTACACTTCCAACAATGGAAGCAGCAACACTTATTTGTATGGTCAACAGCTCAACAGTCATGACACCAGCACCATTACGCTCATTGGGGAAGTGCAGCGTGATGAGTCCATTTTCAACCTGGATAGCACGCCCGTTACCGGAAACCAGCGTGCAGAGGGTGATACGCCGGCCGACCAGGGCGCGGGTGACTATATTGAACACACTTTCACCATTCATCGCACTATTTCCACTTCAGGCTCGGCCTGGGTGGAATGGAAAGTGCAAACCGCTGCAGGCATTAACTACGCCACCGACCTCGACGATTTTTACCCCGGCCAGGATGCGCTGAACACAAACAGCGGCCTGCCCTCCGGCAGGGTCGAGTTCAACGACGGCGAAACCTCAAAAACCATCACGATTCGCACAGCAACCGACAACCTCGGCGAGTTCAACGAAAGCTTTCGCGTGTATTTGTCGGATGTCAGCCCCGGCAGCAGCATCGACGAGTCCGATGCCGCGTCGGTCGTCGGCACCAACAACTACGTTACCTTAACCAACGACGACACCCGTTTCGATGTGTACAACGAAACTGCAGAGGAAGCGGGTGACTTGGTATTTAGCGTTGAGCGAAGCGGCGATGTACGTGGTATCGACTCTGTTGATTGGGTAATCACGGTTCCCGGTACCGAAACCGGCAACGAAACCAACAATGACACCGGCACTTGGTACAAGCTTGATCCGTCCGACCTGGACATTGACTGGATTCTGGAAAACAATGGCCACATTGCCAACCTGCAATGGAACGCAACGGAACGCACTTTCTCCGGCACGTTCACCTTCACCGACGGGCAAACCAGCCACACCATTACGCTGCGTACCTTAAGCGATACGCTGACTGAGACATGGCGTGAATCGCTTTCCATGTCTTTGAGCAACCCACAGAACCTTGATGACGGCGAAGTTGAGCACGAAGACATTGAAACGCCTACCGTCGGCAGCGGCGGGGCCGTGGGCACCGTATACGACAATGAGCCTGACCCGCTCATTTCCGTTACTTCGGATACCGCACAGTTTTACGAAGGTACCAGTACCAGCAAAACCATCACGTTCACCCTGACCCGAACAGACCTGAATGATCACGATGGCGCACTGAACTACCCCACGACGGTGGTCTGGAAACTGACCGGCACCAATCTCAATGAAGTTTATGGCCTGGTCAACCTCGACGCCGAAGTCTTTTCATATGGCGGCGACGCTACTAATGTCTCGAAACCCAATAATGGCCTGACGTACGGCGAAGTGTCCTTTGCCGCCGGCGAAACCCAGAAAACCGTAACCGTCACATTTACGGGCGACACTGCGGTTGAAACACAGATCAACAACCTGAACTTCAGCGTACTCAGCGCCGCCGAGGCTTACAACGTTGTGGGCAACAGCGATGGTTATGGCCCCGCCAATGCCGACCCTGCAGCAAACAACGTTTCAGTTACCTACAACAACGACGACGTACAGCTCTGGATTAATGGTTTCAACAGCAATCCGCTACCCACGATCGAAGCGTATGAAGGCAAACCATTGTCGTTCTCGATGGTTCGCAATGGGCGGCTGGATCACGACATCACGATCCAATACACGATCGTCAATGTTTCCACCGCCAATGCCGACTTTGCTAGCGGCACAATGACGGGTAGTTTCGTACTGGCCGGCGGGCAAAGCTACTACAACATTTCCCTAAGCGATGTTCTGGCGCAAGACGGTATCGACGCCTCGTCGATCGAGAGCTTCAAGCTGCAACTTAACGCACCCAGCGACGTTACCGGCTCAACTGTGCGGTTCGGCTCCACCGGTTATGTTGCCAGCTCGCAAACACAACTGGAACTCAACGGGCGCATTCTTGAAGCAAGCACAAATTATTCACTGAGCCCCGTCGCAACCAGCCAGAACGAAGGCGACGACGGGCAATATCCCACCTACACCCTAAATGTTTCCCGCAATGGGTACACAGGCGAGACACGGTTGTACTGGCGCATTGAAGGCATTGGTACAGACGCCGCCACGGCCGATGATTTCGGCGGTACTTTCCCAAGTGGTGTTCTACGGTTTGAGCCAGGCGTTACAGCCGGCCAGATCTCCTTCCAGATTGCGGGCGACCGCACGGTGGAAAAAAACGAGAACTTCCGCGTTGTCCTGTACGAGGAGGTTTTAGTCAATGCCGGCATCACCCGAGAGATTGAATACAACAGCACCAACCTGACGATCGTTAACGACGACACCGGGATTCAAATTTATGGTGCTGCCCTGACGGAGTCCGATGCCGACCAAACCATCACATTCACGGTTCAGCGTTCGGGCGTCACGACCGGCCAGTCGACGATGAATTGGATTTTGGTGAACGACAGCACCAGTGCAGCTGATTTTGTTGGACCCACCAGCGGCACGATTACGTTCAATGCCAACGACACCATCAAAACAATCAGCGTTACCCTGAAAGGCGACGTAACGCCGGAGGATATGGAGCGGTTTTACATTAACCTAACCAATATCAGCTCCGACGTAACCGACTTGATTGAAACCTCGGCCACCGGTGTCGTCAAGAACGACGACAGCAGCTTTGCAATTGCAGCGCTCGCCGCCGAAGGCCAGGAAAACGGCGTACATACCTTTGCAATTACCCGCTCGCACGACACGGATCAATACCAGACCGTGCGCTGGACGCTGGTTTTCAATGGCAGCGCCAACGCCGATGACTTTGCTGGACAATTACTAACCGGAACGGTCACATTCGAACCGGGCCAGCTTAGCAAAACCATTACCATCACGCCCAATAATGACAGTCAGGCAGAGCAGAACGAAGATTACACGGTTCAGATCTCGCTGGAAGGCGGCACAAGCGGTGATGTCATTACCACCGATTCGGCACAAGGCCTGATCGTCAACGACGATGCCGGCTACCGGATCAGCGCCAACCAAACAGAAGCGGCCGAAGGCCACGCCGGCTCAACCGCCTTCACCTTCACGGTTACCCGTACCGGCAATATCAGTGCCGGGGGGAGCGTTGACTGGGTCCTGTCGTCAGATGCAGCCAATGCGCTCGATTTCCTGACCGCAGACTCGCTGGGCAATGGCGGGCTGCCAAGCGGCACACTGACATTCGACGCAGGGCAACCGAGCCAGACCATTACCATTCTTGTCGCCGGTGACAACGTCCAGGAAAATGACGAGACCTTTACCGTTACGCTGCGTAACCCCAGCGCGGGCCAGATTGTGGAAAATGAAGGCGCGGCAGACAGCATTATCCTGAATGACGATGCCACCATCTCGATTGCGGCTGCCTCGGCAACCAAGGCCGAAGGCGACAGCAATCAAACTGCCTTTACCTTCACCATTACACGCACCGGGTCATTAAGCGACACGCGCACCGTTGACTGGGCCGTGACCGGCTCAGGCGCCAATGCGGCCAACGAACTCGATTTCGGTGGCGCACTGCCCTCGGGCACGTTAACACTGCCGGCCGGGCAAGACTCCGTGACACTCACGGTATATGTATCGGGAGACCTGCAAGGCGAACCCGACGAAAACTTTACCGTTACCCTGAGCAACCCGTCTGAAGGCACCAGCATAGACAACGCCAGCGCAACCGCAACGATCGAGGCCGACGACATTGTTTTCTCGATTGCCGCCCCCGAAAATGCAAGCGAAGGCGCCGACGGCGACACCACGTATTTTGATTTTGTTGTTACGCGCAGCGGTAACCTTACGGGTGCACAGACTTTGAACTGGGCCATTACCGGCATCGGGGCACACCCCATTGATTCAAACGACTTTGTCGACACCAGCGGCACCGTTTCGTTCGCTGCAGGCGAAACGCAGGCTATCGTGCGCGTTGCGGTTACCGGCGACTACCGGGCTGAAAACGACGAAGGCTTCCGTGTCACGCTGTCAAGCAATGACGATGTTGTTTTCGATACCGCAAGCGCCGATGCCGTCATACTCAATGACGACGTAGCTGTTGCCATTGCCGCGACCGACGCACAACACATTGAAGGACACGACGGCGCTCAGACCGTTTACACCTTCACGGTCACCCGTAGTGGCAACGTCGACCTTCCAGGCACAATCGACTGGTCGGTCGACCTGGCTGCCGGCTCTGTTAATGCCGACGATTTTCTTGACGGCGTCCTGCCCTCAGGAACCCTCAGCTTTGAGGCCGGGCAGCTTAGCCAGACCATCAGCGTTACCGTGATCGGCGATCGCAGCGTTGAAGCAGACGAGACCCTGGTTATCCGTCTGGCCAATCCTTCAGCCGGCACCGACATCGTCACCCCCACGGCAACCGGCACCGTAGTCAGTGACGACATTGAATGGACACTTGCCGCCCTTTCCACACCCACTGAGGGAGATAGCGGTGCCATTGCCTACACGTTCACTGTCTCGCGCACGGGCAGCCTGAGCGCCACCTCGCTGGACTGGCAGGTCACCGGTACAGGCGATGTCCCGGCAGACGTCAGCGACTTCTTCGACGGCGCATTCCCCAATGGCACAATTCATTTCGAACGAGGCGTCAGTTCACAAACCCTGACCGTCTGGGTCGCCGGTGATGCAATACTGGAGAGCGACAAGTCATTCACACTCACGCTAACGCCGCCAGACGATAGCCAGACACATACTTTTGCGAATGACACGCTGGACGTCGTCATCCGCAATGACGACGACGTCATGGCAATCAGCGCAACAAGCAACGAGGGCCCTGAGGGTTCGGGTGACACAGGCACACTGACTTTTACCATTACACGAACAGGCAGCCTGGAAGGCACATCCACCGTAGGGTGGCGGATTGCCCATGGCGACACAACCGATGCCGATTTCGTCCAGTCCGTTGGCACCATCACTTTTGCCGACGGTCAGGCCGAATACATTCTTACGGTGCCTGTTTCCGGTGACCGCAGCGTGGAAATCGATGAGGCCTTTACTGTTGAATTATTCAACCCCGGCGCCGGCAGTACCATCGATCCAGAGTCATCGTCGGCCAATGGCATTATCCGCAACGACGATATCGACCTGACCGTCAATGCCGTTGTGGCCGAGGTCATCGAGGGCGACGGCGACAACGGCGGGCGTCTTCACTATACGGTGACCCGCACAGGCGATCTCAGCGCGGCGACCACGTTCAACTGGGCGGTTCTGGCGGGCTCGGCCCAGGCCGACGACTTCGCAGGGGGTGTACTGCCATCAGGCACGATTACATTCGCTGCCGGAGAAACCAGCAAGGATATCTATATTGATATCAACGGCGATGGCGCTGCCGAGTCGACAGAGCAATTCACCTTGCACCTGTCTGATGTCGACGCCGCCGTCGATATCGTGAACAACAACCTTACCGGCAATATCGGCGACGACGATGACATCCTCACCTTGTCTGCCGTTAACGCGATGGTGGCCGAAGGCGATGAGGGAATCACCCTTTTCACTTTCCGTATCGACCGCAGCGGTACATCGATCGGTGAAGCATCGGTTCAGTGGAATGCCGCGGGCATCGGTACGCACCCCCTTGCCGGCGACGAGTTTTCGGCCACTTCGGGCATCGTTACCTTTGCCGATGGTGAGACATTCAAAACGTTCACCGTTTCGGTTAAAGCCGACGAACTCGGTGAATACGATGAGTCATTCGAAGTCTGGCTCAGTGATGCCAGTTTCGGCTCGACCATCAATACAAGCGTCAACGACGGCAAGGTAGGTGCAACCGTCATTAATGATGACCCCGTATTGTTCATCGCGGCAGACGCCTCGGCAACACTGGAAGGCCAGGCTGGAGACGAAACCGCCTTTACGTTCACAGTGACACGTAGCGGTGACCTCAGCGGAACGTCCAGCGCGCTGTGGCAGGTCGTTCCCTTCGGGGCCATCAGCGCCAACGCGGAAGACTTTGGCGGCTACTATCCCAGCGGCGTTGTTGCATTCGGCGTTGGCGAAACCAGCAAAACCATTACGGTTTACATCACTGGCGATGCCCAGGGCGAGCGCGACGAAACCTTCTCCGTTGTACTGTCGGAGCCGGAAGGCGCATCAATCCTTGAGCCAAGCGCGCACACTGCCATCACCAACGACGATACCGGCCTGGTGGTCTCGGCTGTGGGAGAAGCTGCACGCTACGAAGGCCAGGCCGGAGACCTCGTCACGTTCACCTACCGCATCGAACGACTGGGTGATAGCACGGGGACCGTATCGGTTGACTGGCATGTGGAAGGTACCGGCAGCTACCCGGGCCAGGCCACCGACTTTGCCGGCGGTAATTTCCCAGGCGGGACCGTCACTTTCAATGAAGGTGAAACGTTCAAGGACGTCATCGTGCAGATTGCCGGTGACAACACCTTGGGGCCGGACCAAACCTTCGATGTCGTCCTGTCTTCACCACAAGGCATCGGAATCATCAATGACCGCGCAAGCGGAACCATATTGAACGACGACAGCCAATTTTCGGTTAACGCCCTTGATGCCACATTGAACGAGGGCAATAACGGCAGCACAACCGTCTTCCGGTTCACTGTCACCCGCTCGGGTGAAACTGAATTGGCGGCCAGTATTGATTGGTCGGTATTGGGCACCGGAGCCGAACCCGTTGACGCCGACGATTTCGTGGGCGGTACTTTCCCATCAGGCACGCTGAATTTCGCCGAAGGCGAAACCAGCAAGACGATTGAAATTGAAGTCTACGGCGACGACATCGGTGAAGCCGATGAACAGTTCCTGGTGCAGTTGTCCGGCAACTCGGGCGGCACCAGCATCAATCCGTTGCAAGGCTCGGCCCGCGCGACCGTTCGCGGCGACGATGTTGCCTTGACCATTATCGCACTTGACAGTCAACGTCCTGAAGGACAGCCGGGCGACGCCGAAGCACTGAGCTATCGTATTTTGCGCGCCGGGCCCGACGATCAGGCCATTGTCATTCAATATGCGATTACCGGCGGCGTGAACAGCGACGACTTCGAAACGCCGCTCACCGGAACGGTGACATTGGCTGCAGGTGTTTCCGAGATGGTCTTTACCTTGCCCATTGCCGGCGATACGCTGCGCGAAGGGAATGAGTCTTTCAACATCACCTTTACGCATCCCACCTTGACCGGTGGCAATACCGTCTTGTCGGGCACCATTACCGACGATGACCTGGGTCTGGCCCTGGCCGGGCCGGATAGCGTGGTTGAAGGCAACGAAGGTACAGCGCAAACGCTCAGCTACGACCTCACCCGCAACCCCTCGGCGGAAATCGAAACCTTCTACTGGAAAGTCATTAGCGGCAACGGCCAGGGCATCGACGAAAGCGATCTGGTGGGCGGCTTTGCCTCCGGCATGGTGACATTCGCGGCAAACGCTACGTCGACCAGCTTCAGCTTTGACGTAGACGGTGACGCCTGGGTGGAAGCCAATGAGAGCTTCCGGATTATCATCAGCCGGACTCCCGATCACGCAAACCCCATTCTGAGCAAAACAGGAACCATCGTAAACGACGATAACGCCGATGCGAACGCCAACGTGCTGCAAGGAACGGCCGTCGAAGATACCCTGCAAGGCTTGGGCGGCGATGACTTCCTGTTTGGATACAACGGGTCCGACTCTCTTTCCGGAGGAGCCGGAGACGACCTGCTGGCAGGCGGAAGTGGTGCCGATGTGTTGTCGGGCGGCAGCGGGGCCGATCGCTTCTATTACGATGCGCCCACAGAGGGGATGGACTCCATTCTCGATTTCCAGCCGGGAACAGACCTGTTCACGTTCAATTCCGCCCAGTTCGGTAACCTGGGCACGTTGAGCGTCGTATCGCAAGCATCGACAGGCGACGTCTTCTCGACGTTAACGGCGCTGGCGGGCCAGGCAGACGCCGACCTGTACAAAATCAGTTTCAACCCCGGGCAGTTCCGGTTCGACACCGGCGACAATGGTGAACTCGATGAACTCGAGGCGGCCATTAGCGACGGCGATCATTCCGGCGCGGCCTTCTTCCTGATTTCCGATGGCGATGTGACACGTTTGTATTACGATGCCGACACCGGGTCGGGGGAAGACGGTTCGCAAATGGTGGCGCTGGCCGAAGTGGCCAACCAGTCTGATGCCACCGCTTTACCCGACGATGTCGTTCAGCCTCAAGGTACGTAACAAGCAATGAAAGAGTTTCTAGCGCGTTTTTCGTTGCACAAATCGTTACGTACCGAGTTGCTGGTTTCATCACTGTTAATCAACCTGCTGGGGCTGGCGAGCTCGCTTTACAGCATTCAGGTACTGAACCGCTATCTGGCGCTGGGGGTCGACGCAACCCTGATCAGCCTGACCATTGGCGCCCTCATTGCCGTTGGTTTTGAAATTTTCCTGCGAGGCGCCCGTCTCAAGTTGGCACAATGGCTCTGCATGCAGGCCGACCAACGTTTGTCGGGCGACATTTTCGATGCAACCGCACGGGGCCAGTTTTCCTTGCTGGAACAGCTCCCTGCACCGGCCAGGAGGGAAATCATTGGCGGGCAAACAACGGTACAGCAATGTTTCAGCGCACCGAACCTGGTGACCATGCTCGACGCCCCTTTTGCGTTGGTGTTTTTGTGTGTCTTGTTTCTGATCAGCCCCTTTTTGGCCTTTTTTGCATTACTGCTCATGCTGTTCATTGCCGCCGTTTCGCTGTTGGCCCAACAGAAACTGCGTATGCCGATGCAGGCGCAAAGCAAGGCCAACATTCAATTGGCGGGCCATCAGCAGACCTTGACCGCCGGCGGGGAAATGGTTCGGGTGTTCGGTGTCGCCGAACCGCTCAAACTGAAGTGGCAGGCGCAGATTGAACAATTGGCATTGTTACGCGCCGATACCAATCGACTGCAAAGCGTCATACAGAATGCCAGCTATGCGGGCACGATTCTCATGAGTATCCTGATCATGGGGCTTGGCGCCCGCCAGGTCATGACAGGCAACCTGGACGTCGGCACGCTCATTGGCGCCAACATCCTGGCAAGCCGTGCGCTGGCCGCCATGACCCGGGCACTGGGCCTGAGTGAACAAATCGGCCGGGGCGACAGAGCACTGGAATTACTGCAGCAACTGTGCAGCATCCCCAAAGAACGCAGTGAAGGCATGAAGCTTCAAACGTATCGGGGCGGTGTCACGCTGGAGGACCTGGGCTTTGCCTACAAAGGTCAGCCGGTGCCCACCATGGAACATTTTTTTTGCGACATTCAACCCGGTCAGGTTGTGGTCGTCAGCGGAGCCAATGGCAGCGGGAAAACCACGTTTGCAAGACTGCTGGCGGGACTACTGGAGCCGGCCCGCGGCAGAATCAAAATCGACGGCATGGATTTACGCCAGGCAGATCCGACATGGTGGCGTCAGCAAATCGTTTACCTGCCGCAGGAGCCGCTGTTCTTCGACGGCACGCTAAGAGAGAACCTGACCGTCCTGAAACCGGAAACCACCGATGAGCACCTTCTGGCCCTTTGCCAGGAAACCGCTGTTGCACGATACGTTGAGTCGGGTTCCGAGGGGCTGGACATGAAAATTCGCGGGGGAGGCCATGCCATCCCGGTTGGAATTAAACGACGACTTGCTCTGGTAAGGGCATTGGTCAGCGAGGGCCCATTGGTTATTCTGGACGATCCGTCGGAGGGCGTGGATGCCGAAGGCTGCCAGGCCATCGCCGCGATCTTGAACCGGCTTTCACGTGAAGGACGCACCCTGATCGTGATGAGCAATGAGCGTTTCATTCAATCAGCGGCCGACACACGTATCGACCTGAACAGCAAACCCACCCCGCACATCGTGACGTCTGTCGCCGCCGGAGACGATGCATGAGTGATCCAATTGAAAACCTGAAAAAGCTGCAGGAAAACAATGACGATGCCGCCGCAGTTCACCCGCTTATTGCCCGGCTGGAGCGGCACAAGCTAACGCGTTACTTAATCCGCCTGCTGGTGCCCGATAATCGTCACGACCCGGCCCTTCCCGGCGACGACATCCTGACCAGTCGCCTGAGCATCAGAATCACCGGACTGCTGATGCTGGTTTTGCTTGTATGGTCGATGCTTTTCACCGTCGATATTGCCAGCCACTCCACCGGCGAAGTGATTAATGCCGGGCAAACAAAAATGGTTCAGCACCTGGAGGGAGGCATTGTTCGCAAGATCATGGTGCGTGAAGGCCAGCGAGTCGAAAAGGATCAGCCACTGGTCGAAATCGAGCGTGTTGCCACAGAATCGGAAATGCGCGAACTTGAAGCGGCCATGGGCGCGCTGCGTATTCGCAGCCTACGCATCAACGCCCAGCTAAACAAACAAGACAGCTTTTCCGTACCCGAAGCACTGGCAACGCAGTTTCCAGACCAGGTCTCAATTGCGCAAGCCTTATTCCAGGCTCAACGCAGCCGGCTAAGCTCGTCTTATGAGGAACAGAACCAGAAAATCGAACAAAGACTGGCCGAACAAACAGAACTGGGCAGCCGTCGTGCCAGCACACAAAAGCGCCTGAAACTGCTACAGGAACAAATCGGCATCAGTAACCGCCTGATGAAACAAGGCCTGGCCAATCGCTACGAGCACCTGAATCTGCTGAAAGAAGAGGAACAGGCCCGCGGCTCCCTGCTTGAAATCGAGGCGTCGCAACAGCGTGTCGAGGCTGCCCTTCAACAGGAACGTGCAGCATTGGAGGCCTTGGGCTCGGGCGACACGGAAGGCTTGCAAAATGAACTGGCGGAAATTCAGCGCCAACTGGCCGAACTGCAAGAGCGCCAGCGCAAATTCACAGACAGCCAGGCGCGCTCTGTTGTACGAGCGCCCATCGAAGGCATCGTGCTGACATTGAATATCGTTACTGAGGGAGGTGTCTTGCAGCCCGGGGGCACGTTATTGACCCTGGTGCCCGCCGACGAACCCGTTCTGATCGAGGCACGCCTACCGGTTGGGGATGTGGGCATGGTCCATAGCGAACAACCCGCCCGCATTCAATTGATGTCGATCGTTGCGCGGGGTTACCGGCCGATCGAAGGGCAGGTCGTCGAAATCAGCCCGGACTCTGTCCTGGATGAACAAAAAACGCCTTACTATCGCGTCCGTATCCGGCCCGACACACTGGCGTTTGAACACCGCAATCTGCGCTACCCCTTGCTGCCCGGCGTGCCGGTCAGCGTCGCCATTCTTACCGGCGAGCGATCATTGTTTTCCTATCTGGCCAGCCCGATACTCGACGGCATGCGCATGGCATTCACGGAACCCTAAACCGTTTGTCGAAATTACGAACGACGCAACCGCCAGGCGTGATACTTTTCCAGCAGGCGCAACACGCCTTGCGGCGCATGCGCCTTTTTCCATTCGCCGGCCGCGTATTTGTTCGCCTCGGTCCAGCCGGGGTAGGCATGAATCGTACCCAGAATTTTATTCAGCCCCAGCCCCTGTTTCATGGCCAACACAAACTCGGCCAGTAAATCACCTGCGTGGTCGCCCACAATGGTCACGCCCAGTATCCGATCCTTTCCCGGCACGGTTAACACTTTCACGAACCCGCCCGTTGCACCATCCACAATGGCACGATCCAGTTCCGCCATGGGAAAATGCGTCACTTCGTAGGACACACCTTGCGCGTTGGCATCTTGCTCACTTAAACCCAAACGCGCCACCTCGGGGTCGGTGTAGGTTGTCCAGGGCATGAATCGGTAATCGACCTTGAAGCGCTTAAAATGCCCGAACAACGCGTTCACGGCGGCATACCATGCCTGGTGCGCGGCGGCATGGGTAAACTGAAATGGGCCGGCCACATCGCCGACGGCATAAATATTGGGGTGCAAGGTTTCCAGGTATTCGTTCGTAGCAATCACCCGGTGGGTTTCAATGCCCAGGGCTTCCAAGCCATAGCCTTCCAGTCGGGCCTGGCGGCCCACCGCGCACAACAGCGCATCGAACGGCACAGCTTCTTCGTTGCCGTTGCGCTGCACCACCAGTACTTTTTGTTCGCCCTGCTTTTCACAACGCACGGCTTTGGTGTTCGTCATCAGCAGCACGCCTTCATTCTGCAACGCAGCACCAATGTGTTGCGCCACATCGGTATCTTCGCGCGTCAAAAGCCGTTGGCCCATCTCCACAACGGTAACGGTTGAACCCAAACGGGCAAAGCTTTGTGCCAACTCGCAGCCAATCGGCCCACCGCCTAAAATCACCAACCGCGACGGCGGCGTATCCATTTCGGCAAACGCCGACCACAACGTATCGCTGGTAACGTAACCGGTGTCTTCAATGCCCGGCAGAGGCGGCACAATGGGCCGGGCGCCCGTAGCCAGAATCACCGACCGGGTGGTGAGGGTTTGGGTGCTGCCATCGCGGTATTCAACTTCAACTGTCCAAGGGTCGCGCAGGCGCCCATAGCCCTGTATCACTTCCACACCCAGCCCGGTATAACGCTCGATGCTGTCGTGTGGTGCCACGGCTTGAATGACCTGATGAACCCGCTGCATGACCTTGCGAAACGAGAACTCGGGTGACGCAGGTTCCAACCCGAACTGATCGGCGTGTCGCATTTGATGTGCGACTTTCGCACTTTTGATCAACGCTTTGCTGGGAACACAACCATAGTTCAGGCAATCGCCGCCCATTTCATGGGCCTCAATGAGTGTGACTTTTGCCTTCACGGCTGCCGCGATATAAGCCGAGACCAAGCCACCCGCACCGGCGCCAATAACAATTAGACTCCGGTCATAATGCTTGGGCGGTGTGTACTGGACACGCTGCTTACGCCGCCTTATCCAGGCAAGCATTTTCTTCGTTACCAAAGGAAAGACACCCAGCAACGCAAATGACCCCAACAACGAAGGCGACATAATGTCGCCCAGCGCATTTACTTGCGCCAGTTGCGTGCCTGCATTCACGTACACCAACGTGCCGGCCAGCATCCCCACCTGACTCACCCAATAAAAGGTGCGGGCACGCATAGGCGTTAACCCCATGAGCAAGTTAATAACAAAGAAGGGAAAGACGGGAACCAACCGCAGGGTAAACAGATAAAACGCACCTTCCTTTTCAACCCCTTTGTTCAAGGCCTGTAAGCGCCGGCCAAAACGCTGCTGAACCGCGTCGCGAAGCAAATAACGCGCCACCAGGAAAGCTAACGTGGCCCCGATTGTGCTGGCAAACGAGACCAGCACCACACCCCAGAACAAACCAAATAACGCGCCACCGGCCAGCGTCATGATGACGGCACCAGGCAACGACAATGCGGTGACCACCACGTAAACGGCGAAATAAATGGCTCCGACCAAAACGGGTTGATCGGCACGCCACGCCTCAAACTGCGCCATCCCTGCTTTCAGGTTGCTCAACGTAAGCAGTTGCTGCAGATCGAATGCAAAAAACGCAACAACCAACACCACAAGCAAAAGGGCCAACGAGATCTTTTTCATTTATACGGCCTTTTATGTCCGGAGCGCCGCACGCGCTGCACGTCACTTGTATAACTGGCACACCCTATACCAAAGCAGCTTTTAAAGTGTTTTCTTTTGTTCGTTTCTATAACGCGCCGCCGCAGCTACTTCCCTGGCCCGCCGTACACCCGTAACAATGATCGGCCACACAAATAGCGTTGCCGTTCAAATCGGTTTCAAGCATGTCGCGTAAATGGCGCTGCGCCCCCGGCACAGGCAGCGACAATTGCTGATTGAAATCGCAGTCGTACAAAAAGCCTTGCCAATCCACGCTGACCGTTGAGCGGCACATAACGCTTTCCAGGTTCTGCGCCTGGTAATTATCTTTCAGCAATTGCATGTAATTGCGAAAAGTGCCTTTTGAGATCAACATGGATCCAAATCGTTTAATGGGCATGTTGGCTAATGTGAAGAGGCTGTTAAACACAATACCGAAATGCGCATTCAGTTCGCGCTTGTAGTCGGCTTCCAACGCTTGCTGACTCGGCGGTAGTTGCGGCCCCTGCGGGTTATATACCAGGTTCAGCACCTTGCCACTATCGGGGCGCCCGTAACCCAAAGCATTCAGTTTTTGCAAAGCGGCAATGCTTTTTTCAAACACGCCATCGCCCCGTTGCTTGTCGACATTTTCAAGCGAGTAACAGGGCAGCGAGGCTACGATTTCTACATTATGTTCGGCCAAAAACGCGGCCAAATCTTCCTGCCCGGGCTCGAACAAAATGGTGAGATTACAGCGATCAATCACTTTTACGCCTATGCGTGAAGCCGCACGCACCAGACGCCGAAACTGCGTGTGCAGTTCCGGTGCGCCGCCGGTTAAATCCAGCGTTTTAATACCCCGTGCAGACAGCACCAGTGGAATTAAATCCAGGGTCTGCTCATCCATCATCTCCCAACGGTTCGGCCCTGCGTTCACATGGCAATGTACGCAACTTTGATTGCATTTGTAGCCCAGGTTCACCTGCAGGGTCTCAACGGTTTGCCGTTCAATAGCGGGGAAATCGGTGGCCTTCAATAACGTGATGGTTTCATGCATTGCGCTCTCCGTTACTGCTTTGTTCTTCCTGGGTGGGCACTTCGCCGTCGGCATAGCGACTCGAGGCCTCGCGTAATACTTTCATTTGCCGGCCAAAATTTCGGCGCCCGGAACACATCATGACATGAATCTTCAAATTCATACGATCAGACAATGATAGTTCCCGATCCAATGACTCCGATAGCAATTGGGTCACCCCCCGACAATTCAACATGGCTTTTCACCTTCCAAAAACCAAGTGTTCTCCAAACACTCGCGCATGGTAAATACGCGCGCCTGCTGATCGGGCAGGCCGCGTAAAAAAACCGGGTCGGCTAGGTCGGCTCGGGAGTCTGAGTTCATTGGTTTGGCGTGCGTATGTATTTATTCATTTTGGTTAGTCGACGCTACGCCCCCAATTCTTACAGTCTGGCTAATGCTCAACGCTTTCCGGCTCATACACCGTGACACGGTCGCGGCCTGCAGATTTCGACTCGTAGGCGGCCTGATCTGCCTGTCGCATGAGCAAGTCGCCGTCCTGTGGACGATCAGGCTCAAAATAGGCAACGCCCAAACTACCACTTACGCAGGCCTGACCCTGCGCCAAAACAATCGGCTCACGCACAGCATCAAGGATGCGATCAAAAATCGATTCGTCTTCGGAGTGGCAAATAACCAGCGCGTACTCGTCGCCCCCCAGGCGCGCGACGGTATCCCCACTCTTAACCACCCTCTCAAGCCGGCGGGCGACCTCAATCAGCACCTTATCGCCCGCTTCATGCCCATACCTGTCATTGACAGGCTTGAAATGATCCAGATCCATCATGCACACGGCAACCCGCTCACCTTGAGCGCGCGCGCTATCGAGGGCATGTTTCAGACATTCCGCAAAAAGGCGCCGGTTCGGAATCCCTGTCAGCGAATCGAAATGCGCCATTTCACTTAACTCTTTCTCGTATTTCTTGCGCTCGGAAATATCACTAAAGACCGTGACATGATGTGCAACGGTATTCTTTTCGTCATACACCTCGACCTCCGACAACTCTACCGGAAAAAAACCACCGGCATCGCGTTTTGCCCATAGCTCACCCCGCCAGCGCCCCTCTCGCTCAAGGCCTGCCATCATCGCATTCGACGGCGTCGCAGCATCGGGCTTCTCAACAAAAACTGATTCACTGAATGCACCTCTCACATCGTCGAGTTCATAACCGGTTAATTCGACAAAAGCACGGTTCACGTCAATAAAACGATGTCGCCGGTCGGTGATGCAAATGCCTTCGCGGCTCGCGTCATACACGCTGGCAGCCAATCGCAACTGGTCGCGTGCCCTTTTTAACTCGGTGATATCAGTTAAATAACCGTGCCACAAAATCGCGCCATCCGGCTGCAACTTGGGCGTTGCTGTACCCTCCACCCATCGTTCGCCGTAAGACGGATGCAAAACCCGATAGGCATGGCGCCAGGTCGCCAAAGTGCGTGCCGACTGTTGAATCGATGTACTGACCCCTTGCACGTCGTCTCGATGGATGCGCTGAAAGACCGCCGAGGCATCTTCCAGTAATTCATCAGCCGAAAAACCATAAATATCGCGGATACCATCACTGGCAAACGGGAATGAGCTGTTGCCTTCAGTGTCTAGACGATATTGATATAAGCCCCCGGGAACATTCGCCGACAACTCCCGAAAACGCGTCAACCAGGCGTCGCGCTCGGCCTGGGCACGCCTTCTGGCGGTAATATCAAGATGCGTACCAAACATCCATTCAGGCTTGCCGTCGGGTGTTCGGGTGGCCAGGCGCCCACGGTCGTGAACCCAAACCCAGTAACCGTCTTTGTGCCACATACGCGCTTCAAAGTCGTAATGCGAATGTTCATCGGCAACATGTTGTTTCAAAAGTTTTTCCGATACATTCACGTCGTCGGGATGAACGAGCCTTAACCAGGTTTGAATCGAAATCGGTTCGAGTTCCGCCAGTTGATACCCGACAATCTGCGCCCAACGCTCATTCAAACGCAGCTCACCTGTTTGAAGATTCCATTCCCAGGTACCGGCCTGGGTGCCGTCAATAATGCTTTCCAACCGTCGCTGGCTATCACGACTTTGCCTGCGAACTCGTCGTTCACGACGGTAAATCAACATCAACACGAAAGCCAGGCCAATCGTTGCCACCATTAACACCGCCAATATGGCAAGCATGAGTGTGTACTTTTGCCAAATATCGAGCCAGCCAAAAGATGTGACGTTCCGGGGTGAAACCACGCTGATTGCAGCATTCGCAATGTCGACATGGTCCCCTCCGGACTCAACAATGTTAATTGCGTCCAGCGGGACGACATGGCCACCTTGAGGAGCAACAAGCGTAGCCAATACGCCAGAGAGTTGGTCTTGCGTGCGCAAATTTATATAATGAGGCGGATCAGGCATCCAGTTCAACGCTGGCATCGGCTTTGGCTGATAGGCAAACATTCCCGGAAGCAGTTCTGTGCGTGTCGCGTTTTGTATTTGCGCTGATGCAAGATTAAAAATTGAACTGCCGAACACCCATACAAGTGCCAGTACCATTAGCGGCGTTACCGCCGCTTTTACTTTTGCCGCCGTACAGCATAGTGAAGAGCTACCTGAGCGGAAACGCATGAGTTGAATTATTGCCTGTTAATTTTTTGCTTAATATACCGCAACTTCTTATTTTTCCATCTAAAAACCTCCCTACTTAACGAGTTAATGTCCTCTTTGCCTATCCCACAGGAAGTCGCCCGCCGCCGCACTTTCGCCATTATTTCCCACCCCGATGCCGGTAAAACCACACTAACTGAAAAGCTTTTGCTGTTCGCGGGTGCCATTCAAATTGCCGGGGCGGTGAAGGGGCGAAAGTCTTCACGTCATGCGTCTTCCGATTGGATGGACATCGAAAAACAACGCGGCATTTCCGTGGCGTCGTCGGTCATGCAGATGGAATACCGCGACTGCGTCATCAACTTGCTCGACACCCCGGGCCACCAAGACTTTTCTGAAGACACCTACCGTGTGCTGACCGCCGTAGACGCCGCATTAATGGTTATTGACGGCGCCAACGGGGTTGAGCCGCAGACCATTCGATTGTTACAAGTGTGTCGCGCACGCAACACCCCCATTATCACCTTCGTCAACAAGTTCGACCGCGAAGTTCAGGAACCGCTGAACCTGCTTTCAGAAATTGAAGACCATCTCGGGATGGATGCCATTCCGTTCTCGTGGCCGGTGGGTATGGGACGTCATTTCGGCGGTGTATTTGATATTCGACGCGACCGCATGCGTGTTTTCCGGGCAGGGGAAGAACGCCGTACCGAGAACGACGAGTTAATTGACGGTATTAACAACCCCGATATCGCCTCCCGTTTCGGCACGGATTTCGACAAGGCACGCGACGAGATCGATCTGATCACGGGCGCTGCGCCCCCTTTCGACCACGAGGCGTTTCTGGGCGGGCGTCAAACCCCCGTCTTTTTCGGCTCCGCGATTAATAATTTCGGTGTTCAGGAGGTGCTGGATGCGTTGGTGGACTTGGCCCCGCCACCCGGCCCACGCGAAGCACTGGAACGCAAGGTTCAGCCTGATGAAACCAAATTCAGCGGCGTGGTCTTCAAAGTTCAGGCCAATATGGATCCGGCCCACCGGGATCGCGTGGCTTTTGTGCGTGTCAGCTCGGGCGTTTTCAATCGCGGCATGCGCCTGAAAGTGGCCCGGACCGGCAAGGAAATTCGACTGAATAATGTGGTGTCGTTTTTATCACAGCGGCGCGAACTGGTTGAAGAAGCATTTGCCGGCGACGTGATCGGCATTCCCAACCACGGGGTGCTGCACCTGGGCGATGTGCTAACCGAAGGGGAAAAGCTCCAATTTACCGGCTTGCCGTTCTTTGCGCCGGAACTGTTTCAGGCCGTTGAGGTCAAAGACCCTTTGCGCACCAAGCAATTGCGTACCGGGCTCACGCAACTGGGCGAAGAAGGCGCTATCCAGGTATTCCGACCCGTCGCAGCAGGGGGCGCATTGTTGTTGGGCGCCATCGGTCAACTTCAGTTCGAAGTGGTGGCACAACGATTGAAGTCGGAATACGGAGTCGACGCCCGAATGATGCCATCGCGCTACAACCTGGCTCGCTGGGTCACCGCGCCCGATAGTAAAACTTTGCAAAAGTTTCTCGACAGCAATGCCGCTAATATTGCCTATGATGTGGTCGAAGCGCCCGCCTTCCTGGCCAGCTCACCCGCGCAATTGCGTGTCGTTCAAGAGCTCTACCCCGATGTCACCTTCCACGCGATGCGTGAACACGGCGGTCAGGTTTTCTCAACCTGACACACGGTATTTCGCTCAACGCTTTATACTTGGAATCGTGTTTCATAACCCGAGGGTTTAAATGTCCTGGCGAATCATGTTCGCAATTCTGCTGGTCCTGGCGGGCGCCTCAGCCTGGGGCGGCCTGCGCCTGGGCGAATGGCTGGTTGCCCATGGGCCAACCGCTGCCGCAGCACCGGGTCGGCCTGAACTGGCGCCGGTTGAAGTGCTCGATGCCGACGGGCGCCCATTCTCGCAACAACCTCCTCAGCCGCTGGTGAACGGACAACTGGCCATTCCGCAGGGCGTAGAACCTGTGCCTTGGCAAATTGCAGAAAAAGCGGCGGGCGAGACCTTGGCCAGTGAAGTAATTGCGGTGTCAACAAACCCTATTACGATGGTTGAAGCAGAACAAATTGCCGCCATAGAGCAAGGCCGACTTTCGGGCATTGGCGATGTGGGCGACCTGATGTCGAACCTGGGCACGCAAAGCGGCAATATGCCGTTGCAACCGGTGGAAATGCCCGACCCCCCGCCGCCACCACCGGAAATACCCATGAATAGCACCGGTACCGGCCAGACCAACTGGCGAGCACAGCTGCAAGACGAACTGCAGCAATGCAACCTGGAAAGCTTTTTCGACCGCCCCAGTTGCACATGGGCGGCGCGCAACAAATACTGCACCCCAAACAACGCCTGGGGCCAAATAGAAGAATGTCCTTCCCGAAACTTTTAATTCCTAACAGGCCAGCTTCAAATACCAGCTCACCCCCACACAATTGGCGACGGCATAAAGAATAAATCATGGGCCTGAAAGCAATATTCAAAAACTGGGTTGACCGCTACTTTTCCGACGAAGAGGCAGTCATTCTGTTGGTTGTGCTGGTACTGGGCTTTGCTACGGTCATTTTATTCGGGCATATTCTGGCGCCTTTCTTAACCGCGCTGGTTATTGCTTTTTTGCTGCAGGGCGTTGTAAGTTGGCTTGAAAGACGGCGTGTTCCACACCTGCTGGCCGTTATTCTGGTGTTTGTGGGCTTCATTGGGTTATTGCTTACCCTTGCTTTTATATTATTGCCCTTAATTTGGGACCAGTTAGTTGGGTTGGTACAAGAAACGCCGCGCATATTTGCCAGCGGACAGCTTTTACTAGACAACCTGCAAAGCCGGTTTCCGCAGCTTATTACTCCCAACCAAATTCAAGAGTGGATATACGTAGCCGGGCGCGAAATAACCCAGTTCGGCCAACGTGCACTAACACTTTCGCTCTCATCTTTGGGTAACGTCCTGGCCTTGATTATTTATTTGGTTCTGGTGCCAATTCTGGTTTTCTTCTTGCTGAAAGACCGGCGCAAACTAATAGATTTTGTACTGTCCATGCTGCCAAAAAAGCGCACCTTAATGACGCGTATCTGGAACGAAATGGACGACCAAATTGCCAACTACATACGCGGCAAATTTATTGAAATTATTATTGTCGGCATTGTTTCTTTTATTACGTTCACCTTTTTTGGCTTGCCCTACTCAGCCTTGCTGGCGGTAGTTGTTGGATTTTCTGTACTGGTACCCTACATTGGCGCGGCCGTGGCCACGATACCAGTGGCCGCAGTAGCGGGATTTTACTTTGGGTTCAGTAACGAATTCATGTATGTACTTATTGCATACGGCATTATTCAGGCGCTTGATGGCAACGTACTGGCGCCCATCTTATTTTCCGAAACCAACAACATTCATCCCGTTTCTATTATTGTGGCGGTGCTATTTTTTGGCGGAATCTGGGGGTTTTGGGGCATTTTCTTCGCCATCCCACTCGCCACCCTTTTAAAAGCGCTAGTGTATGCCTGGCCCCGTGGGCTCCAGCATCAAAAACAACTGGAAACCGCTGAGTAGTGCAACGTTATTGTGCGTTGGGCCCGCCCAGGCGCCCGGTTTTAACGTAGCATTTTGCCCCTGTTTCGCCAGCCACAATTGAAGGATACCGGCCGGCAGGCAGCCGCACCCAGGCGCCTGCGGGGTAAAACGTGCTTGCGTCATTCAGACCGCCTTCCAGCACCAGTATCTCGGCGCCTTCAATCGCTTTTGTGAACAACGACGCGCCGGCATGCAAACGCGTTAGCTGCACGTTTTCCCGCGAGCCTATGTAAAGTTGGCAATATACGCGCTGGGGTTCACTGACCCAATTCGCAGGATCATTCGTGTTCAGGCGCACCATTTGCGTTTCATCGGCACCCATTTGCCAAAGTTTCACGAAAATCACCGCGCCCTCGCCACTGAAGGGCCGGTGCGACGAGCCAGGTGGACTGCGCAAATACCACCCCGCCGAATAATGATACGTATCTTCCGAATTACGATGATCTTCCGGACTAAGACCGTTCTTCGGCTTGCAGCTGTCGTCTTGCGTTAGGTTTCTTTCAGAAAACGTACCCGACAGTACCAGGATTTCTTCGCCCCCAGGGTGCGAATGGGTTGGAAAGTAAGACTCAGGCGCATACCGAACAATACTGGTTGCGCGTGCTTTTTCTTCACCTATGCGGTCAAGCATGACGCGCTCAACGCCCGGCTGAGGAGACGACCTCCATTCATATTCATCAGGCAAAACGCAGGCGGGTTCTGAGAAATCGGCATTAATCTGCATTTCTGTTCGTAAAGTTGGTTGGAAGTCGTAAGGTTGGCCGGGAAAAAAATGAAAAAGCCCCCCGAAGCAACATCAGAGAGCTTTTTACATGGCTACAGTTGAAAAACTTATTCTTCCATTTGGCTTTGCAAATAGTTCTGAACACCTACTTTTTCAACCAGTTCGATTTGAGTTTCAAGCCAATCGATATGTTCTTCGGTGTCGTCGAGGATTTCCTGCAACAAATCACGTGACACGTAATCGCGCACCGACTCGCAATAGGCGATGCCGTCTTTGATGGTTTCCTGAGCGCCCGATTCGAGCTTTAGATCGCACGACAACACTTCCGGCACGTTTTCGCCGATAAGCAACTTATGCAGGTCTTGAAGATTCGGCAAACCGTCGAGCATGAAAATGCGTTCGATGAGTTTGTCGGCGTGCTTCATTTCACCGATGGACTCGTCGTACTCGTGTTTGCCTAGTTTGTTGAAGCCCCAGTGATTCAGCATGCGCGCATGCAGAAAGTACTGGTTAATGGCGGTGAGTTCGTTTTTGAGTTGTTTATTCAGGTGCTGAATAACGGTGGCGTCGCCCTTCATGACGGTTCTCCTTGGCTTGCAAAACGTTAGATAACAAGCCTACCACGCCAGTGCGACTTTCGCACTAGCAGGAACCATAATTTAGCGCCTTTTTCAGGCGCGTCGGGCCACGACTTCCGTGAAGCCGGGGGGTAGAGCGGTGTCGTTCGCTGCTGCCTCGATGGTTTCAACCATATCGTGCACTGCGGGGTACGCAGCCTGGCGACCACCGGGCAGATACTCGGATGCGGTATCGGAGCAGCACCCACAGCACGACGCCACACCCAACTGGGCCTGGAGATCGGACATGGTATGAGCGCCTCCGGCAACCGCTTCGCGCACTTGCCGCTCGGTAATGGCGTTACAGATACAAATAAACATGAGAATAATTATCATCCATGTTTTTCTTCAACGCAAGCCCCTGCCCATTTTTTTTGTAACTGTTCTGCCACAAAAAATTACGCCCTTTTTAACCGCGCCTTCGCTTTACGCACAGACGCGGCATCGATGCCTTCTGCTTCACGGTACTTGGCCACTGTACGACGCGCTACATCAACCCCTTTTTCAGCCAGCAACTGGGCAATTTTATTGTCGGACAAGGGCTTCTGAGTGGATTCGGCACTGATGAGTTGTCGAATCATGGCACGCACCGCAGTGCCCGATGACGCCGGCGCCAAGCCGGCGCCGCCCAATGACGTCCCCAGAAAATACTTAAGCTCAAACACCCCCCAAGGCGTTTGGGCGTATTTGTTACGGGTGGCGCGCGATACGGTTGATTCGTGCATCTCGAGCGCGTCGGCAATATCCCGTAGAACCAGTGGCTGCATGGCTTGCGGCCCTTGCTCGAAAAAAGCCTGTTGATGCCGCACGATAAACTCCGCCACCCGAAGCACCGTTTCAAAGCGCTGAGCCACACTCTTCATCAAACCATGCGCTTGCTGAAGCTGAACCTGAAGTGCCGACGTGCTTTCGTCTGCCTTGTTTGACTGAAGCCATTGTTCATATTCGGGGTTCACCCTTAAACGCGGAAAAACAGCGGGGTTCAAACGAGCGTGCCATTGCTCTTCCACTTTACGCACAATCACTTCGGGCCGCACATAATCGGCCACACTTTGCGCCCAGGCGCGGCCCGGTTTGGGATTCAGGCTTAAAACCCATTTGTGCGCCGCCTGCAAAATAGTTTGCGACACGCCCAGCTGGTTTCGCAAACGGGTGAAATTACCCGCAGCAAGCATATCAAGATGCTCGCCCACCATTTGCATCGCGCAATCGAAAACATCGATCGGGTAGATGCTCTGCGTTTGTCGCAACTGAATTTGCAAACATTCCGCCACGCTTTGCCCTCCCACCCCCGGCGGATCAAACGATTGCAGTAAACGCAGCGCGGCAAGCATTTCCTCGCGAGAGACCAGGTGTGGGTCCTCGTCCTCATCATCGTTTTCGACGGCTGCCTGCGGCGCCTGATCTGCGCCGGGCGTGTCCTGGGGTTCGGGTACGCCCAAATGACCATTTATATACCCCACCACATCATCAATCGACACCGGCAACAAGCCATTTTCATCCAGTTCGTCGACCAGCAGCGTGACCAACACCTTGTCACGATCAGTGGCGCGCGTCACATTCAATTGCCCCAGCAGATGATCCCGCAAGGTTTCCACTGACCCAGCCTCGCGCGGTGCGTAATCATCGTCTTGGGAACGTTCCCCCATCGACGGCTGGGCACCATAATGCTCGGCTTCATCGAGATACGTATTATTGTCTTGCTGCGCACCGCCGTCGTCTTGCGACAACGGGCCCTCTTCCGCACTGGACGTGTCGGTGTCATACTGCCCCTCAAGCTCCAGCAGCGGGTTGTCAGTCAGCGCTTGCGCCACCTCAAGCTCGAGTTCTTGCGCCGATAGCTGCAAAAACCGAATTGATTGCTGCAATTGTGGCGTTAAAGCCAATTGCTGCTGCTGGCGTAACTGTATCGATTGTCGCGATTGCATAGGTAAAATAGCCCGCATGAAAACAGAATCCACCCACCAGCCCACGCGCCGCGATTTCTCTGCATTGCGTAACACCCTGTTGAAGCTCACCGCAACGCACAAAATCATTTGTACGGTTGTCGTCGTGGTCGTTGCCCTTGTGTGGTACTACCTGCTGCAACGCGTGGTTGCATTCGGCCACACGGTCGACTATACCGGTCTCGAGGTATTAGGTGGCCCCACCATTGAATTTTTGAATCGCTACAACCCCTATTTCTGGTGGGCATTGGTGGCGCTGTGCACGCTTATTATTGCCTATTTTCTAATTAACTTTGTGCGTGCAGGGCGCAAACGGGTCAATGCACAGGTGGTTACAACCAATACGATGCAATCCCTGGTTGCGCAATTGTCGGAACCCGCCAAAGACGTCCTGCGTTGGGTATGGGACAACCCGCGAGAACCCATTACTGTTGGCGATTTGCAACAAACGTCACGGGAGCTGCGCAACGGGCGTGCCCAAAAAATCGCTATTTCACGCGAACACGTGCAATTACTGGGGTCCCCCCCTGTCGACCCGCCCTGAAAAAGCTTGCAAATTCGGCATAAATATGGTCGACTATGGGTATGGATACCGTAACTTTTTCCTCTGCTGGCATTTCGGGTCGCGCTCACCGCGGCAGCCCGGTTGCGGCTACGGTTTCTCCTCTCTTCTCTCTGGCTCTACCCCTGCTACTACCGATCGGTTGTCGGGCCTAGCGCTATGTGGCAGTCCGGCAGCCGTTTGTGCCACGCCAAATTTTCTTCCCGAATCAAAATACAACCCGCTTGGTCAATCAAGCTTCCCTTCAAAATTTCGCGTCGGCTTTGTATCGACCCTTTGAAGGCAACGGGTTGTTGATTAAAGAAATAACCAGTTAATCAGTAGGTGTACCATGCTCTCGAATCCATCTGACAAATACCGCCCGTTTGTACCGTTCACACGTGACTTTTCAGAACGCACCTGGCCCAGCAAAAAAATTACGGCGCCCCCTATCTGGATGAGCACCGATCTGCGCGATGGCAACCAGTCACTCATCGAGCCCATGAGTGTCGAGCGCAAGCTGCGCTTTTTCGAACAATTGATCAAAATCGGTTTCAAGGAAATTGAAGTTGGTTTTCCATCGGCCTCGCAGACCGATTTTGATTTTGTCCGCAAGCTGGTTGAGGAGGATCGCATTCCCGACGACGTTAGCATTATTGTGCTGACCCAATCGCGCGAAGACTTGATTGCGCGTACGGTGGAAGCGGCTGCGGGCGCAAAGAAAGCCATTGTGCACTTGTACAACGCTTGTGCTCCGGCGTTCCGAAAGATTGTCTTCAGCATGACAAAAGACCAGGTCCGCGACTTGGCCGTTGCGGGTACCCGCATGGTGAAGGAATTCACCGCCAAGCACCCGGAAACTTACTGGCGTTACGAATATTCGCCCGAGGTTTTCAGCACCACGGAACCCGAATTCGCGCTTGAAGTGTGTAATGCCGTGGTTGAAGCATGGCAGCCTACGCCCGAGTCCACGATTATCCTGAACTTGCCGGCCACCATTGAGGCGACCACGCCGAATATGTATGCCGACCAAATTGAGTGGATCAGCAAAAACCTGAAGAACCGCGAAAGTATTGTCGTTAGCGTGCATCCGCACAACGACCGCGGCACAGCCGTTGCCGCTGCTGAATTAGCTGTAATGGCCGGCGCCGATCGAGTGGAAGGCTGCTTGTTCGGCAACGGCGAGCGTACCGGTAATGTGTGCCTCGTTACGTTGGCCTTGAACTTGTACACCCAGGGCATCCACCCCGGCCTCGACTTTTCCGACATCGACGAAGTGCGTCGCTGCGTAGAATATTGCAATCAATTGCCGGTTCACCCGCGCCACCCCTATGCGGGCGACCTGGTTTTCACCGCCTTCTCGGGCTCGCACCAAGACGCCATCAAGAAAGGGTTTGCCGTTCAGGACGCGGATGCCTTGTGGGAAGTGCCCTACCTGCCCATCGACCCGGCCGATGTGGGCCGCAATTATGACGCCGTCATTCGCGTGAACAGCCAATCGGGCAAAGGCGGGGTGTCGTACTTGCTTGAACAAGAACACGGCTTGGTATTGCCGCGCCGCTTGCAAATTGAATTCAGCCGCGCCATTCAACGCGTTACCGATGAAACCGGTCGTGAAGTCACGGCGGGCGATGTTCACGATTTGTTCCGTTCGGAATACCTTGACTTGGAACGCCCGTGGAAACTGGTGCGCCACCGCATCACCGGCGACCCCAGCGCCAAAACCGGCGAACACTTCGCTATTGAGGTCGAGCTTGAGCACAAAGGCAAGCTGGTGCAATTGAAAGGGCAGGGCGACGGCGCCATTTCCGCCTTTGTGAACGCATTGGGAGCCGACATTTCGATACTGGGCTACCACGAACACGCCATTGGCACCGGCACCGACACCCGGGCGGCATCTTATGTGGAGGTTCGCGTGGGTGAATCGATGCCCGGCTTCGGCGTGGGTATTCACGCTGATATTGTTACCGCCTCGTTCCTGGCTATTTTAAGTGCCGTTAACCGGCACGCAGCGCAAGAACAAGCCGCGCGAACCAAAGCGGCGGCGTAAAGCGTTAAGCCAGGCCTGGCCTGGCGTTACAACACAACCCGGTTCGGCCGCCTCAGGGCGGCCATTTTTATGCATTACCAGGTAGGCGCCGGTTCCCATGTGATGTCGGCCTTATGCTCGCGGCATAAACGCATCATGGCCAACAAGGGAAATGCCCGCTGGCGAAAGCTTACCGGCTGGGAAATGGGATGTTCTTTCGTATCGTTTTCCTCGCCATCGTCATCCTGGTACGACGTTGGCTCAAAAGACATGGTTTTTTCGATATTGGCAATGGCATCGTCAAGCTGCGCCGACGTAATCACCCCGCGCTCCGGCAGCGTATCGTAATGGCGCCCGGCAGCGCGTAATACATCGAGCGCATGGTTGCCGAACATAAGCACTTCGGCAGCCGGCTTGGCATGAAAGACAACTAGCATTTCGGTTTCTCCCAATAGATAGATTCATACACTACCCCAACTTTCATAACCTGCCAAGCGGCAAGATAACGGCTTGCACAGAACCACTCAGACAAGGGCTATGAAAGGCAGGCAGACACCATCACATGGCATCACCCAGTTGAAAGGCGCACGTTTTGCAGCAGCTATCACGACCCTTCTTTTGACGCTCACTGTTTTTACACCCAGGGTTACGGCGCAAAGCCAATGCATGCGACCGGGCACCGACGCCCCCTGCCTACCGGGCGGCCTTACCTCGGCCGTTCATACCGAACCTTCATTAAACTCAGGCGCAGGCAACCCAGTTCATTTGGCAACGGGCCACAAAATACACTTCGAGCGCGATGGGCCGTTCCGGCGCCACTACCATGCGAACAACCAAGGTCCCGGCAGTATCCTTGGGCCGGCATGGTCAATGGATTGGGAAACGCGCTTGAGCCTATCGTCCCATCACGCCACCATACGGCATGCTGACGCAAGCCGAACGCATTTCACCCGCCGGAACACCCATTCAGCGTACACAAGCCCGTACGGCAAGCTCGAGCAAACGAACGAAGGTTGGACATGGCAAGGCTTAAGCGGCCAAACTCTTGCGTTCAACCTTAACGGCCAACTGATTCGGTTGCGCAATGCACACGTCGAGCTTCACGTGCTGCGCCACCTGGAAAAGGGGCAGGCATTGTACGGGCTGGCGCACACCCTTGTTCTTAACGGCCGAAAAATCACACTGCAATATCGCTTTCTGGAAGGCCAACCACGTTTAAGCGCCATGCAAATGCCAACCGGCACCCTGCGTTACTTGTACACGCTTGCCGGTTACCAACGCATACCGCGGTTGCGCCAGGCTATTTTGCCCGATAGAACCGCCCACCGGTATCACTATGCTTTACATTCACCACCTCATTCCGGCGGCTTGGTCGGCATCGACAAAAAACAGGCGCCCAATACGCTTTTCAAACCGTGGCGACACTGGACACTTGACCATAACGGGCGGGTTAAATTGCTTGCCCTGCATCATTTGAGCCCAGCCAAAACCCATACGCAATACCTAACATTTCAATATGAAAGCGTTGCTGTACCGAGACGCACAGGCGTTACCAACGTGCAACAAGCCAACGGCCATCACACTCGCTTTCTTTTTCGCTGGGTTAATGGTCGGCCGCGGCTTCATGCAGTTAGCGGAGACCCCTGCCCGGGCTGCGCGGCACCCGGCACCCGCGCACAATACACACGGTACGGCGAACTCAAACAAATCAACGGACTACATATTTTCCGAAAGCCACAAGGGCAAATACGGCAATTAAATTCGCGCCAATCCGGATGGCCGAATCTGCAACTGCATTTCAATCGAAAAGGACAACTGCAACGGTGGTATTCATTGTTGACCGGCAACACCGTACTGAACCGAACACCAAACGGCTTGCCAAGCCGCCGCGTTTTCGCCAACGGCGATGTTTGGCACTACCACTACGACGGTGCCGGGCGGCCGGTAAACATCATCTCCTCGAGCCCAGGTAATAAACGCGTCACCACCGCGTTGCAATGGCGTGGAAATCTTTTAACTCACGTGCGTCACCCGAACGAAACCTTGCAATTTGAATACGATTTGCAGGGACGCCTTATTTCGCAAGAATCAACCCGCCCGGGCCAAGGAGCGGCGCTTATATTACGATCCCGGTTCGCCTACAACGAACAAAACCAACGTATTCGACACGCGCTGCCTGAAGGCGGCAACTTGCATTACACCTGGCGCGGAACGCAGTTGCAACGGCTTGTTTGGGAGAGTGCTCAAGGGCGCCGTTACGTTGTAGTGCAAGCACCACCCGTGCCCAACCAAACCGCCGGTTATCGCTACGGCAACGGGCTTCAAGCCTCCACCACAATCGGCCCCGGGTTTGCGCGCCAAAGCCTTCAGGCTGCCGCGGCAAACGGGAGTCGGCCGGTGGTTTGGCAACAAACTTACCGGCTGAATGCCCAAGGACAGGTTGTTGAAGAGGATATCGCCGGCGCCGAAATACGTCACCGGCGCTATCAGCACGACCAAAAGCAACGCCTGATCGGCGCCCTGCACATGACAGGCAACACGGCAAGCGATTTACATCACAGACAAACCCGCTGGTATGCCTGGCAAGACAGCGGTGCGCTTTTGGCCCACAAGCACTCCGGCGGCACACAGCACCCGCGTATCCAACGCGACGCCTCGGGGCTGCCGACGCAAATCAACCAAACCCCAGTTCGGTATGGCGCTGATCGACGCCTGAAAACCGTATTGACCACCCATCATATTCACTATCAACACGACGCATTCGGCCGGCTTATAAAGCGATACCGCTCGGGCCGCGACACAACCCCGACCCAGGCTTTCTGGTATCTCGACGGCCAACGCGTTGCCGAACGAAGTTCAAACAATGCGCACTCGTTACAGCCCCTATTGTCGCGCCGGTACCTTTATGTACACCACACCCCGGTTGGCTTCATTCAATACAGCCTCCGATATCCACAAGGCCGGCTTTACTTTATTCAAAGCGATCTCCTGGGCGCCCCCCGACTGGTGACGGATGCCAATCAGGAAATCATGTGGCTGGCCTCCTACTCACCTACCGGCCAGGCCAACGTGAAAATTGAGCGCCTGTCGCTCAACCTGCGCCTGCCCGGCCAACATGCCGACCCCGATACCGGTTGGCACGACAACCTGCATCGCACCTACGACCCGCAGGCCGGCCACTATCTGGAGCCCGACCCACTGGGGCCGTTTCCGGGCGGCGACGCATTAGGCTATGCCAGGCAACAACCACGCCGGTATATCGACCCATTGGGACTCATGCTATTCGCGTTCGACGGTACCCGTAATAATGCGCAAACACAAAGCAATGTATGGAAACTGGCCCAGCGTTATGAAGGCGGGCCGGTTTTTTACCAGTCGGGGCCCGGCAACCCATACGAAACCGATTGGGACGCGCTGACCGCCTATAGCGCACCTGACATTATCAACCGACAATGGCAGAATCTGTTGTCCGGCCTGGGCAACGCAACGCTAAGCCCCGACGATATGCGCCCCATCGACATTCTGGGCTATTCGCGCGGCAGTGCCATGGCCCGCCACTTCGCCAATCAGATCAGCCAGTACACCCTGAACAACCAGTTCTCATTTCACGACCCTTTACGCGGCCTGGTCTCCGCCTGTGTCGATTTGCGCTTTCTGGGCTTGTTCGACACGGTTGCCCAATTCGGCATCGGCGGTAGCCGCAACGACGAATTCAATATGACGATCGACGACAGTTGGCAATGGGTTGCCCATGCCATTGCCTTGCATGAGCACCGTTGGCTTTTCCCTCTCATGGTCGTGGGGCAAAACCATGCTTTGAATTCGGTTGAAGCGCCGTTTGTCGGCGCCCACGCCGATATCGGCGGCGGCATTGTGATTGATGAAAACGGGCAAAGTATCTCGCGCGGAGACTTATCGGACGTAAGTTTGAACTGGATGCTTTGGCAGGCCCGTGCAGCCAACCTGCAGTTCAGCGACTCGCTCGATGACGCAATCATTTCCAACCCCATTTTGCATGATGCGCGCAACCCCACCCTGCGCTCCGTTCAGAACGGTGATCGCCGCATTGAAAACGCCGACGGAACAAAACGCAACAACTACCAGGATCACGACCCGCGTCTGGGGCGTGTTACACGTGAACAGGTTGAGTCATTTATTCAGCGCCTGCCCAACTGGCGGCGCCAGGCAGGCAACGAAGTGGGGCAGGTCGACATGCAAGGCTATGCTTCCTGGCTCTACGATACCCTGGGCTGGCAGGCACCCGACACGACAACAGGGAACGTTTCACGCTATCATTGACCATTCGCGGTTTTTTGCCGCTTTTTGTTCAAATTTTTCTTAAGTTTCTTCATCTTATCTATGCTGCCCGGGCAACAACAAGCACTTATTTCCCACATCGATCAGGTCGTTTCAAACCTGGTACCAAATCATCATGCAGCCATAACGCTTGAGCGCCCAAAGGTGGCGGCACACGGCGATATGGCCAGCAATATTGCCATGCAACTGGCCAAACCGGCACGACAAAACCCGCGCGAGCTGGCTCAGAGCATTATCGACGCCCTGCTGAAGCAAGCCGAAGTGCTGGAAATCATCGAATCGGCGGAAGTGGCCGGACCCGGTTTCATTAACTTTCGTCTTACCGCTGCCGCTCGTCAGGCGGTACTGATTGCCATTCAGGAAGAAGGTAACCACTACGGCGTGCAACCCGCGCGCAACGAAAAAGTGCTGGTTGAATTCGTTTCAGCCAACCCCACCGGGCCGCTTCATGTCGGCCATGCACGCCAGGCCGCGCTGGGCGACTCTTTGTGCCGTCTTTTAACCGCTCAAGGTTACGAGGTTATTCGCGAGTTCTACTACAACGACGCGGGCAACCAAATCGACAACCTGGCTATTAGCGTGCAAGCGCGCGCCAGGGGTATCGAACCCGACTCCGCCGACTTCCCCGCCGATGGCTACCGGGGCGACTACATTGTGGATATTGCCAACGATTTTCTTGCCAAACGCACTGTGCAGGCCGCCGACGGCGACGCCGTCACTGCCACCGGCAATATCGATAGCCTGGAGGATATCCGGCACTTTGCCGTAACTTACCTGCGCCGCGAACAAGACCTCGACTTGCAGGCGTTCGGCCTGAAGTTCGACAACTTCTACCTGGAAAGCAGTTTGTATACTTCCGGGCGGGTTGAGGCAGCCGTAAAAACGCTTATAGAAAACGGCCATACTTACGAAAAAGACGGCGCGCTGTGGTTGCGTACCACCGAACTGGGCACCGGCGACGACAAAGATCGCGTCATGCGCAAATCGGAAGGCGGCTACACCTATTTCGTGCCCGATGTGGCCTACCACGTCGCCAAATGGGAACGCGGCTACCACCGCGCCATCAACATTCAAGGCAGCGACCACCACGGTACCATTGCACGGGTTCGCGCCGGCCTGCAAGGCCTTGGCATGAACATTCCCAAAGCATTTCCCGAATACATTCTGCACAAGATGGTGAAGGTCGTTCGCCAGGGCGCGGAAGTGAAAATCTCAAAGCGCGCAGGCAGTTACGTTACGCTACGCGACCTGGTCGACTGGGTCGGCCAGGACGCCGTGCGCTTTTTCCTGGCCCAACGTCGCGCCGACTCGGAATTCGTATTCGATATTGACTTGGCCTTATCAAAAAGCGAAGAAAACCCGGTGTATTACATTCAATACGCCCATGCCCGTATTTGCTCGGTACTGGCGCAATCAGGGGTGAATCCCAACACACTGGCCACAGCAGACACCAGCCGCCTGGTTGCGCCCACCGAGTTTGCTCTGTTACAAAGGTTGGCGGAATTTCCCGCCACCATCACGTTGGCGGCCCAGGAACTGGCCCCACACCATATTGCTTTCTGGTTACGCGATTGTGCGGCCGACTTCCACGCATGGTACAACGCTGAACGTGTGCGGGTGGATGACGAATCCCTTAAAACCGCCCGCTTGCGTCTTGCCCAGGCCACCCGGCAAGTACTGGCGGAAGGCCTTGCGCTACTAGGGGTTTCGGCTCCGGAAAAAATGTAAAGGCGTGCATTAGAAATTATGGCTACCAAGCAACGAAAAACATCGTCCTCTTCCCGATCCGGCGGAACGCTTTTCACGCTGTTATTCGGCCTGATTCTGGGGCTGGCTATCGCCGCAGCAGTGGCGTATTTCGTCACCCAGGTGCCCATGCCGTTTGCCGACAAAGCCAGTCGCAGCGCACCCAACGTGCTGCTGCCCGATGTGCGTGATGCGCCCGACCCGAATCGGGCACTCATGGGCGATGGCGGCGCCGGTGGCATTGCCAACCGCGACGCCATCACACCCCCCCAAGCCCTACCCGGTTCGGAAGAGAATCCCAGCCTTACCGACGATATCGGCGCACTACTTGCCACCCTGGGCGCACCCACGCAGTCAGGCAATAACGGCAGCGAAACCCAAACCCCGCGCGAGGCAGCAAGCCCGGCACGCGCGCCTTCGTCAGCCGGTGGCGCCAATCAAGCGTCACCCGCCCAAAGTGCATCATCAGCCTCCCGCCCAGCACCGCCCGGTACCCAAACCACCTATTATCTGCAGGCAGGCGCGTTCCGCTCCGAAACCGACGCCGAAGCCATGCGTGCACGCATTATTCTTATGGGGCAACCCACCCAAATACAAAGCGCCCAAGTTAATGGCGCAACGCTTTATCGGGTCAGGCTCGGGCCGTTCAAAGGAATTGACGAAATGAACCAGGCGCGCGCCGAGTTGTCAAAAGCCCAGATTGAATCTTCTGTTGTTCGCCCCTGATTTTCTGATAATAAAGTTATAAAGGACTGTACTCATGATGTCTGTTCACGCTTTTCTTTCCAAAACCTTATCCATGGCCGCACTGGGGCTTGCCGCCCTCTTGCCGTTATCGACGCAGGCCCAAAGCACATACGAAACACTGGCCCAGCCTCAACCCACCGACACACCGGGAAAAGTTGAAGTACTGGAGTTCTTCGCGTATTCATGCCCGCATTGCGCCACCATCGAACCCATGGTAGCCGAATGGAAAAAAGATTTGCCCGACACCGTTGTCGTGCGCCAGGTTCCGGTTGCATTCAACGCCAGCATGGAAGACTTGCAGCGCTTGTATTACGCGCTTGAAGCTCTGGGCCGCCTTGATTTGCACCCCAAGGTTTTTGATGCCATTCACGATGAACGCAAGCGGATTTTTACTGAGACCGCGATTGCCGACTGGATTGAAACGCAAGGCGTGAAACCCGACGACTACCGTGCCGCCGCCCGCTCTTTTGGCGTAACGTCAAAAGTGGCACGCGCCAAAGAACTGGAACAAGCATACGATGTTCAAGGCACTCCCACACTGGCTATCGGCGGCAAATACGTCACCTCACCCAGCATGACAGGCAGTTACCAGGGCACCATTACCCAAGCCCAGAAACTGGTTGATCAGGTTTTAAGCGCACAATAAAGCGCCTGATCCAGGTCGGCGATTAAGTCGGCGGGGTCTTCCAGCCCGATATGCAAACGCACAATCGGGTTGGAGCGCCCCGGCCAATAGCTATGCACTTTCAGCGCCGGCAACTCCACCCATTGCACCAGGCTTTCAAAGCCCCCCCACGAAAAGCCGATACCGAACAGCGTTAACGCGTCGACAAAACGCCGGGACTGCGCTTCGGTGATGGCCAACTCCACCGCCAGCATCCCATTCGAGCCGGTGCAATCACGCTGCCACAATGCATGACCCGCGTCCTGAGGCCAGGCGGGATGATAGATTTGCACTGTTTGCGACCAATCCGCCAAATGCGCGCAAATACGCAAGGCATTTTGCGCATGTTCGCGCAGCCGAATCGGCAAAGTGCGTGCACCGCGCAAAGCCAGCCAGGCGTCGTCGGCGCTCACCGAATAACCCATGGCATAGTGATTCACATTCAAGGCCTGAATGATTTCGTCGTCATTGGCCACCACCGCGCCCAGCATTAAATCCGAATGGCCGCCAATGTACTTGGTCCCGGCAATCACCGATACATCCGCACCCAGATCAAGCGGGCGATAAGCATACCCCGACCCCCAGGTATTATCGGTGACCAACAGCAGGTTATGATCACGTGCAAACTGCGCCAGGGCGGGAATATCCAGCATTTCAAACAACAACGAACCCGGTGATTCGATATAAAGCATGCGGGTGTTTTCACGCACCAGCGGCTTCAAGTCGCCGGGTGTGGCGCGCGCGTAAGTGGTTGAAATACCCATTCGTTGCAGCACGGTTTTATCAAGATACCGAACCGGGCCGTAAGCGCAATCGGCAATCAGTACATGGTCTTCTGCATTCAGCAGCGCCAGCATGGCCAAAGTAATGGCCGACAACCCCGAAGGGGCCAGAAAGCCCCGCTGCGCGTTTTCAAGGCAGCACACGACGTCTTCCAGGGCCGCATGGGTGTCCATACCCGCTCGACCATACGTTACGCCACGTTCGCCTTGCAATTGACGCCGGCGTGCCTGATCAAGTGCAGCCAGATCGGCAAAACGCACCGTACTGGTTCGCATTGAGGGCAAAGCAACCGGCGCGGAACGGGTTTCAGGGTTGAATGGTGCCATACCCGCATGCATAAGCCGGGTTTCCAAACGCGACGATTTCAGGTCAGCCATAGTCTCTAAAATGAATTAAGATCAACGGGTTTAAACGCTACCACAGATTTCACCCCGTCATGCTTACTGTTGATGTTGCCCTGTCGTTTTTCGGCATTGCCGTTTTGCTGGCGCTCAGCCCCGGCCCCGACAACCTGTTTGTTTTAATGCAGTCGGCCATGTGGGGTAAAAATGCCGGCATGGCGGTTGTCCTGGGCCTGTGCACGGGCCTGATTGGCCACACGGTGGCCGTCGCCGTCGGGCTGGCAGCGGTGTTTGCCGCGTCGGAAACCGCCTTTTTGGTGCTGAAGCTGGCCGGTGCAGCCTACCTGCTATACCTGGCCTGGGGCGCATTTCGCGCACCGGTCAGTACCGCCCCGGAAACCCGCCCCCCGGCCTTGTCGCACTGGGCGCTGTACCGGCGCGGCATCATTATGAACCTAACCAACCCAAAGGTGTCGCTCTTTTTCCTGGCCTTCCTGCCGCAGTTCACCTCTCCGATGCGCGGTTCGGTTGCCCTGCAAACCATTAGCCTGGGCGCACTCTTTATGCTGGCCGCCTTTTTGGTGTTCAGCGCAATCGCCCTGTTTTCGGGCTTTTTCAGCGCCCACCTGCAAAAGTCGGCCTTTACCCAGCGCTTGATCAACCGGTTGTCGGCATTGGTTTTTGCCGGTTTGGCGCTGCGACTGCTGCTGTCGGAGCGCTAAACACGCACAAAGCGAATCAGGTCGTCGGCACCCACTTCACGCTTTAGCTTGCCTTCGTACCATAGCGCATGCAAATGCGCCAAGGCCTCACCCATGGCAAATGTCAGCTGGTGCGCGTCCAATTCCCGCTGAAACATCAGCGGCACAATTTCACCGGCCGTTGTCGGCTTGGAACAGGCCTGCAAAACCTCTTCAAGGCGCTCGGCATGGTGCGCCAATTGCTGGGCAATACGTTCGTGCAACCCGGTAAACGGGCGGCCATGAGAGGGCAGCACCAAGGTATCGGCCGGCAAGTGGTCGAAATCTCGCAGTGAATTCAAATACAACGGTAGGGGATTGGAATCGGGCTCGAAGTCGAACACACTCACGTTTGTGGAAATGCGCGGCAACACCATATCGCCCGAAATCAGGATTTGCTGGGTTTCACTGTAAAGCGACACATGCTCGGGCGCATGGCCATAACCCACAATCACTTCCCATTCCCGACCGCCCACATTAATGTGGTCGCCATTCATGATGCGGTGGAAGGACTCCGGCATGTCGGGCACCAAACTGGGGTAATAGCGGCCCCGTTCGCGAATCTTGTCCTGGGTTTCCGGATCGGAAAGGCCATGGCGCATAAAATGACGCAGCGCCACATGTCCTCCGGTTCCTCCGCCACTGCCGCCATCGCCTTGTGCCGAAGGCGGCTGCCGTGACCACAGGCGAGCAATGGCGAAGTCGGTCATGCTCATCCAAAGCGGAACGTCCCAGCGCTCGCACAACCAGTGCGCCAACCCCACATGGTCGGGATGCATATGGGTTACCAACACGCGTAAAACGGGCAGGTCGTCTAGTGCATTTTTAAACAGCTCTTCCCACAACGCCTTAACGGGCTCACGTGACACCCCGCAATCGACGATCGTCCAGCCTTCGCGCCCGTCGATGCGGTCGCGCAGCAACCACAAATTGATGTGATCCAGCGCAAAAGGCAAGGGCATACGTATCCAGCGCACGCCATCGGCAATGTTCATGGCATGGCCGGGTTCAGGCATGGTTTTACCCAGCGGGTAGTGCAGTTTTAATTCATTCGGGTTCATATCGCGGCTTCTCCGGTACAACGCCTGGTTCCTACCCAGGCAACCCCCAGTTTAGGCCATAACGCTGTCACATTAAAATTTTGCGAATTTCGCTAGAATAGCCTATAAATGATGTTTTGTTTGCATTGCAGCATAGGAGTTTCTCATGTCCGATCCCATCGTCCTTGTTTCCGTCGCCCGCACCCCCATGGGCGGCATGATGGGCAGCCTTTCCGGCCTGGCCGCACACGAGCTGGGGTCCGTAGCCATTAAAGCGGCGCTGCAACGCGCCGGTATTGATAATAAGGCTGTTAATGAAGTCATTATGGGTAACGTGCTTCAGGCCGGCCAGGGCCAGGCCCCGGCTCGTCAGGCGGCGCTGGGCGCGGGGCTACCCCAAAGTGTCGGCTGTACCACCATTCATAAAGTATGCGGCTCCGGCCTCAAAGCCGCCATGTTCGGACACGACCTTTTGCTTGCGGGCAGCGCCGACGTTGTGGTGGCGGGCGGCCAGGAAAGCATGAGCAACGCCCCCTACCTGCTTTTACGCGGCCGCCAAGGTTACCGCTATGGCCACTCCACCGTGTACGACCACATGGCGCTTGACGGCCTGGAAGACGCCTACCAGCGTGGCACCGCCATGGGTGTTTTTGCCGAAAGTTGCGCCGACAAATACTCCTTCACACGTGAAGAACAAGACGCTTTCTCACTGGAGTCGTTGCGTCGTGCCCGTCAAGCCACCGAAGACGGCAGCTTCAAATGGGAAATCGCACCCGTTACCATTGCGGGCCGTAAAGGCGATACCGTCGTAGACACCGACGAAGCCCCCATGAAAGCCATGCCCGAGAAAATCCCCACGTTAAAGCCGGCCTTCCGTAAAGACGGTACCGTTACCGCTGCCAACTCATCCTCGATTTCCGATGGTGCAGCCGCTATGGTCCTTATGCGCGAATCGACAGCGAAAAAACTGGGCGCCACCCCCATTGCCCGCATTATTGCGCACACCCAGCACTCACACGAACCTGAGTGGTTCACCACCGCGCCCGTCAGCGCCATGCAGAAACTATTGGCCAAAGCGGGATGGGAAACCAAAGATGTGGATTTATTTGAAATTAACGAAGCATTTGCCGTTGTCACCATGGCCGCCATGAAAGAATTAAGCCTTGATCACAATAAAGTGAATATTCACGGCGGTGCCACCGCGTTAGGCCACCCCATTGGGGCCTCAGGCGCACGCCTGGTGGCCACGCTTATTGGGGCGCTGCGCAAAACCGGCGGCAAGCGTGGTGTTGCATCGCTATGTATTGGTGGCGGCGAAGCAGTGGCCATGGCGTTCGAGATGGTTTAACAACAGCGCCACCCTGACCCGATTAATGTAGGGGCAAAGTAAAACAGACGCGAGCACCGCTCGCGTCTGTAGGGCTCCCTTCAAATATCTACTACTAAAGACCCAATAACACCTTCTTGCTACCGGCAATTCGACGTCGATCTTTTAAGTCCATTTCAGCAACTGCGTTACGCCCCTCAAGAGAGGCCATAGCGTCGCGATAAATTCCGAGCGCATTTTCCATTGCAATGGTCGGACGAATGCGCGTTAACATCCAATCCAGCTTCGCATATACTTTCTCGTACGGAAGTTTTCCGCTAAAGGCCCACTCGTAGGCAAGCCAATCCAGGGTGTCGAACCAAGACAAAGAATCGGCCGCCTGCAAGATATCCTCTTCTGTGTTGCCCCCAATTTCATGCCGCATTACCAACGCTCGTACACGCCGAATAAACGACTCGGGTACGTCGGGCTGTTCACGCAACCAAGCCTCGACAATATCGGCCGAACGAATTGAGTGCGCAAATAAATAATCAGGATCATCGAACGCTGTATCAGGTGTACCCGACGGCCCGCCCGGGAAAAATCGCTCGGCATCATGCACTAACGCCGCGAATTTCAATTCGGGCGAAGCACCGCCTGGTACCAACCGAATAGTCCATGCCCGGGTCGACAGCAAATGCTCAAGTTGATAAAAACCATCAAGCCAGTCGATTGCAGCCAGTTCCAGCTTGGAAAGCGTAGAGTCGTAAAAACGCCCCCTGAATTGATCTTCAAGGGATGCTGACATCACTGTCGGGGATTCCATACTCGAGGTGTCCTTCAAGATGTTGTTTGTTCAAATTGGGGCGAATGCATCGCACGCCACACGGCTTCCGGCGTAAGCGGCAACGCTGAAATTTCAACATTAAACTCGGCCAACGCATCACAAATAGCATTTGTTACCGCTGCAGCCGGTGCAATCGTTCCCACCTCACCCACGCCTCGCACACCAAACGGCGTTACAGGGGAAGGAATTTCCGTGTGCAGAAGTTCAACTGGTGGCGCATCTGCAGAGGTTGGAGCGAAATAATCCATCATAGTTCCATTCAACAGCTGCCCCGTTTCATCGTCATAGCGAAGTTCCTCGCTTAATGCCGCACCGAACCCTTGCATTAACGCCCCACGAACCTGGCCTTCTACCAGCATTGGGTTTACAACCGTGCCACAATCATGAACCAGAATAAACCGCTCAATTTCATACTCGCCCGTAACCGGATCAACCGCTACCTGCGCTGCCGCTGTACCAAAAGCAAACGCGGCTTCCGGTGGTTCGTAATGCGCCGTCGCATCCAGACCCGGGCTTTCATCAGCCGGAATACCTTGCCCAACAATGGCGCGGTTGAACACATTAGACAGTGGTACGCATCGCTGCGCATCTTGCCGATGTCTAACTAGCGACCCTTCAATCATGAGCTCCGAGGCCGGGCACTCTAGCGCTGCGGCGGCAATTCTAAGTGTCTTGTCTCGAAACACCTCGCCCGCCTCTTTAATTGCACCGGCCGCCGCAATCATCGTTCGTGACGCAAAAGCACCTGTGTTCAATGGGGTCGAGGCCGTATCGCCTGCGTGCACACGGATACGATCAATATCCACATTAAGCACATCCGCACATACCTGGATCATGGCAGTTTCAGCACTTTGCCCAATAGAAGAGACCCCGGTGTACAAATCGATATATCCCGAGCGATTCGCGCGTAAAGTAACGCTTTCATGCGCGCCAAATTTAGAGCCCCGTTTCATTAGAAAACGGGCACTGGCGTAACCAGTTCGCTCGATAAACACAGAGAAACCTACGCCAACCCGGCGTCCGTCTGCGCGAATGTTAGGTGCCTGCTTGCCGTGGGCATCGTAGTTGATTGCTTTTACCGCCATATCAAGACTGAGCGGATAATCTCCACTGTCATAAACCGCGCCACTTGGCGTTTTCCAGGGCAAGTCTGATGGTTGCAGCAAATTTTTGCGACGCAGTTCAACCGGATTTATTTTTAGCTTGCGCGCCAAACGGTCTACCAGTACCTCTCGCGCAAAATTAACCTCCGGCTGACCATATCCACGATAGGCGCCCACGGGTGTTTTGTTTGTTATTGCAACACGCCGCCGAACATAAGCATCCGTTACCTTGTAGGGGCCTGTGAACGTCACACTGGAAAGTTGTGATGAGCCAAACGACGAATTCCACCCGCCTAAGTCAGTAACGTAGTCGTCTACCAACGACACAAACTTTCCGTCTTTGGTCGCACCAATTCTATAATTGTGAAGAGACTCGCGGCCATGTGTTGCGGAACGAAAATGCTCCAACCGATCCTCGATCCACTTTACGGGTTGACGAACGGCCATTGCATGCAATGACGCTAATACATCTTCGGGGTATGCACCCAACTTCATACCAAAGCCACCGCCCACGTCGGACGCTGTAACGTCAATACAACTTTCTTCCATACGAAGAATTTCAGCGAGTTGTTTGCGAACGAGATGGGGCGTTTGGGTTGACATTCGCAGCGTAAGCCGACGCGCACCTGGACGCCAGTTAACAAGTATGCCCCGTGTCTCCATTGGCAACGGTGTTACCCGGTTAACGCGAAAGGTGTCTTCTATCGTAATTTCAGCACTATCAAACTTTTGGAATGCCTCACCAGCCTGGTCAACATTCTCGGCCAGAATGTTGCTTTTCAAACATTCTGGATGCAGTACAGGCGCGTCGGGCTCAATAGTTCGGGCGGTATCTGTAATGCATGGCAACGGTTCGTATTCAATATTAATGAGTTCAATTGCATCCTCTGCAATCGCCCGGCTGGTGGCCGCAACACTCACAATTGGCTGTCCTTCATGCAAGGCGCGCTCCTGCGCCAGTGCGTAATAAGGAAGGGCGGGGGCACCCGGAACAGGCCTTAAAACAGTTAAGGGTTCCGACTGCTCAACAATATCTTGCGGGCACAAAATATGCTTTACCCCGGGCAACAATAATGCCTCTGAAATATCAATGGACAAGATCCGTGCGTGCGGAAATGGACAACGGGCCACTGCCATTTCCAACTGTCGCGCAGGCTTTTCGTCATCAACAAAGCACCCGTCACCGCGCACAAGCCTTAAATCCTCAACACGCAGAACCTGCTTGCCAATTTGTTTTTCCCGGCTCGACAATTGCTGCAGGGCTTCGTCTGGCTCTGCATTGGTTTGCTGCAGTTCGTAATTAACGCGATCCAGCATAGTCCCTTTACTCCTCACCTACCATCTGCTCGCCAAGATACTGGGCAATCGCACGCACCGGCCCCTCGTAACCGGTACAGCGGCACATCACACCACTTACTTCATCACGCAGCTGCGCCATTGAAAAACGTCGACCACTTTGTTTTAGGTGTGTTGCCAACATCAAAAAACCAGGCGTACAAAAACCGCACTGCAATCCATGGTTCTCACGGAACGCGCGCTGTACCTCATTTAGTTCATCGCCCTGAGCAAGCGACTCAACTGTTTGCACCTCGCACTCATCAAGTTGCACGGCCAGCATCAAACAAGACTTCACTGCCTCACCGTTAACCATTATGGTGCACATCCCGCACACGCCTTGCTCGCAACCAATATGCACGCCTGTTGCACCACAGCGTTGGCGCAAGAAGTCCGCCGCATGCATGCGAACCGGGGCCGGCTCGACTATCTCTGTATCGTTAAGCCGAACTTGTATTTCAACAACGTTTGATTCTTGAACCATGACCTATCCTTGGCTTACCACATGGTAAAGAACAAATAGCGACACAATAAAAGTAGCCACGCTGAATGATGCAGCTATTTTGTTCCAGGGATCATCAAAGCGAACCGGGGCAGGCTCGCCACTTTGAGCGTGTGCCCTGTTAATGTTGGCTGCCTCTTTTGCGGCAACTGCAACTTGTCCGGTAGCGTTACCTGCCACCGCACCTGGCTGGCTCGATATATGGCCAGCGGAAACATTCGGCTTTGCACCTGCCTCATTACCTGACAATACCCGAGCGAGATTTTCAGCGAACTGAGCCGTTAACTTTTCGGCTTGTTTCGCGATAATACGTTGACCAACGCTACCAAGAGCGCCGGCCAAAGCTGCTTCGCCCTCTACTACAACGTGCGTTTGATCCGCCTTCTCATGCAAAGTAACGGTATTCGTAGCCCGAAAATTACCCACAGCACCCCGCACCGCTTTACCTATTAGCGTAAATTGAATAAGCGCAGGCGCCTGACGTTCGGTAATACGAACGTTGGTGTCAAAACTGGCTGAAATTGGACCTACTTTTTGAGTCATGCGAACAGAAAGTTGATCGGGATCCAGCACTTGAATGTTGTCAATGCCCGGCATACATTGGGCTACCTCATCGGCTTTCTGAAAGAACGCCCACACTATCGGCAAGCGCTCGGCTACCGTAAATTCCTGTTTGAATTTCATCTAAAACTCTCAATCTTTCATTCAATTAACCGGACTTTTGGAAAACGCACTTGACGCTTCGCGACGCAAATTGCCTAACGCTTTTCGTACATAAGCGTTCAAAAGGTGTAGCCGGTATTCGCCAGACGCACGAATATCATCGGGCGGATCGGCTTGCGTACACGCCAGCTGCGCCGCCTGAGCAATATCCTCATCGGTCATCCGCGAGCCATTCAGAAGACTGGCTGCGTCGGTTGCCAGCATAGGCGACTCATTAACACCGCCCATACCAATACGTACGTCCTGCCAGTGTCCTTGCTCATCAATTTCACCCGCTACCGCCACAGACACAACGGCAAAATCGTTATGTCGGCGGTTCATCTCACAAAACGCATAGAAAGGCGGATGCTTTGGATAGATGACTGAAACCACCATTTCATTCGGTTCCAGCACAGTAGCGTAGGAACCCTCATAAAATGACGTCAACGGAATTTCCCGTTCGCCTTTAACACTGACAACCTTCACTTTTGCGCCAAGCGTTAACGCGGCCAGAGGCATTTCACCGGTTGGGTCGCCTTGAACCAGACTACCCCCAACGGTGCCGCGATGGCGAACCTGGCGGTCACCTACATAACGAATCATGTTGGTCAAAAGCGGCAAACGTTGTGCAATTAACGCCGAATGCTCGATAACGTTGTAACGAACACGCGCACCTAACACCGTTTCATGCCCTTGCGCGTTAACCGCATCCAGGCCTTCAATACGATTAATATCAATCAAAGCAGAGGGGCGCCAAAGGCGCATGTTCAGCATTGGAATTAAGCTTTGACCGCCTGCGAGGATTCGAGCGTTTCCGTCGTACTCATCCAATAGCTGAACTGCTTCTTGCACAGAAGAAGCCCTGTGATAAATAAAATCAGGGGCTTTCATACCGCTTACTCTCTCCCTGACTCAATCAGGCTTTGGCCACCGGTCATGCGTTTAAGCACATAATCAACCGGTGACTTCACACGCGTAATCGGCTGGGCAGGCTTGCTGCTCCAAACGGTTTCAGGGCGTACCTGCAGAACCCGGATTTGCAACCTATCGTCTACTGCCCACTCAATGTCCTGGGGCGCACCCCGGTCTTTCTCGACTTGTTTGGCGAACTTTGCCAACTCGATAACGGTTTCGTCGGGCAGACAAATGGCATCCTGGCGCTCGGTCTCGATTTCGCAAAAGCCCACTTCCCCGGTTTGCGGGTCAAACCGATATTCGTGCGTTTGCGTGTGTGGCTCCCTTTTCAGCAATTGCAACGTCACTTTGTCGACTTTAAACTGCGTTGGCGTAACGTCACCTTTCACAACCCCCTCACCTAATCCCCAGCAAGATTCGATGACAATTTTTGAGCGATCGCCGGTAATGGGGTCTAAAGTGAACATGACCCCGGCGGCTCGGGCCTGAACCATTTGCTGAATGCCAACACAAATCGCGAAATCAGAAAGCGCAGCAACCTGCTTACCTTCATGGCGGTAAGTCAGTACGGTATCGCTGAACATGCCGGCCCAACATTGTCGCGTGTATCGAATAACGTTCTTAACATCGGACACCCACAAGAATGTTTCGTACTGCCCGGCAAAACTTGCGCCGGCCAGGTCTTCCGACTCGCCGCTAGACCGCACGGCAACAGGCACGTCAATCACGCCTGTGCGCTCTTCAAGTTTTTCATACGCCTGCGCAATTTGATCGTGAAGATCTTGAGGCATCGGCGCCGTCATGATCTGATCAATTAATTTAGCTGTTTCAACTTTCAGTTGCGCAGGTTCGATCTCGGTTGCAATCTTTCTGACACGACTGATTTCATCCTCCAGCCCAGCGCCTTTAACAAATTCACGAAACGCCTGAGTCGTAATGCCGAACCCAGGTGGAACGGAATAGCCGGCAGCCATTGAAGTTGCAAGACTGGAAAACTTACCGCCCAGCAATGGGTTATCTTTTGCCGCCGGATCGTCCAGCCAAAGAATGTTGGGTTTTACATCAGACATCAAACGGCCTCCTCAAGACGCTTTACAGTACCGAAGTTGCCATCTACTTCAACAAGATCGCCCGTTTTAAAGGTAGACGAGGCAAAGCCTGTACCCACAACAGCCGGTAAACCATATTCGCGAGAAATAATCGCGGTATGGGCCATCATGCCCCCCACATCAGAAACGGCCGCGCTAATCATTGGGAATACGGGCGCCCAGCTTGGTGCGGTAATACGACAAATTAAAATTTCACCCTTCTGAATTTCGTAAAGCTGCTCGGGATCTGTAATAACGCGCGCACGGCCCGTAACTTTGCCGGGCGATGCAGCTACCCCTTTCAGAATATTCGATGAGTCTTGGCCAACGCTGAGCCACTCTTCCACGGTCTCCTGAGTAATACCAAACAACATAATTGTTAGCGGCTCGGTAATAGACTTCGGCGGAGTACCTAATGCAGGTGGGGGAGCCCATTTGGCCAATGCATCACGCTTAGCCTTACGGCGCTCAACAACCGGCTTCCAATAAACCTCACCCCGCGGTTGCGTGCCAGTGGCCCAACCAATCAACAGGTCGTATAGCGCATCACTTACTTCATGGCGATGCAGATAGAAAATATCTTCACGATCTGCAAAGAAACCACTGCTCACAAACAAGTCGCCAAGTTCACGAACCTTTTGCCAAAATATGGAGTGATGCCAATGCTCGACATAGAAATTATGATCTTCAACAAAGGGGAACACCTTGCGAGCCAAGTTCACCAGACCATCGAACGACTCACGATCCTCTTCTGTGGGTAGAAGTTCACGATACTCGGCAGTTACCCGTGCGCGTTTCTCTAGAATTTCATCCAACGGACGGTCTACTTTCTCGCCCCGGCGCACGGCCTCGATGTAACCTCGCAATGCGGTAAATGGCAAACGCATATCCGTCATCCAAACCGGATCTGCATGGCAGTAGCCCACACCCGTTGAATACCAGAACCAAGGGTCCTTGGAGTCTTCAAGCGACTGGACCCACTGCTGACCCTCTTTCGTTTTCTTCAATAACTCAACGGTTTTATCGGGGCTGGTGTTATCTGTAATAACCTTGTCAACACCCAACTCTACAGCCAGTTTGGCTAAGCGACGTAACTCATCATCAGGACGGAACAAAACAATGTCGATCCCGCTTACCATGTCTGTTACTGTCTGGTCGGCAATGCCGGGGAAGGCGCTTTGGCAATATTCCCGGAAAGTCAGATAAGCGCCGTAGCCCAGGTTCAACATTTCGAAATGGTAAGAGCCCATTTCAAGCATGTTTTCAATTAAGCGGTTGTATTTACACAGCAAGTCATGGCTTGAGTAAAGCCCACGGTGTCCGGTAACGTACTCTTCTTTTTCATACTCGGGCAATGGTGTAAATTCAATTGCTTTTAATCGGTCAATGCAGTCTTTTGCCTTTACTTTCCAGTTATCGAAAATCTCATCCCAATTTTCATAGTAATGACCGGCGCGACGCGTGAAATACACTTGACGCTCAGCCACTTTAACTGGGTCATCACAAATATTTGGCGCGACATACAGATACCCATTAATGACACGTTGGTCTACACCAATAGCCGGCGGAAAAGCCCATACCCGATTCGTCATTTGGCTTAATGCGACCCACCAGTTTTCCGTCATGATGGTGTCGAACGGGTACAGTGGTTCCGGGTTGTGCATACCATCAAAAAACCAGAACTTGCCTTCCTCCAGCTCCTGACGTTCGGGGCTTACCAAGCAATAATAGGGATACAGCTCTTCCCAACCTTCCGCCCCTTCAGGCGTTGGAAGTTCAAAGGGGCTTGGAAAAGATTTCTTTTTTTCTGCAGTACTCATTTTTTAGTCACTCCTTTTCAATGCTTTAGCCATGCAGGACGTAAATAACCCCCTGGCTTTCAAAACTTAACGATTTCGGTTGCTGTCGCGCATTTGGTCAACTGCAATTGCAATAACTAGAACGGCGCCAATAATGATGGTTTGTAGATAACTGTTTACACGAAGCAGGTTCATTCCGTTGGATAGGGCGGTAATAAAAATTGCACCCATCACCACGTTACGCAGTAACCCGCGCCCGCCCGTTAACGAAACGCCTGCGATCAAGCATGCTGCAATCGAGTTCAGAATCAAATCGGTTCCACCCAGGGTCGCCTCGCCACTTTCAGTGCGCGCAGTTAGCAATACCCCCCCAATGCCCACAATTGTGCCGGCGACAACATACGCAAATACCTGATTAAGCGACGTTCTAACACCAGACAACCGCGCCGCCTTAAAATTGCTGCCAATGGCGTAAAAATAACGGCCGAATCGCGTCCAACTTAGAAGGACGTACGTTAGAACAACAATAACTGCAGCATAAAGAATCGGTACGGGTATGCCATAAACCGAGTCGTAAGCCAGCACATTGCCAAACTGTTCCGGCAGGCCTGAAATACTGTACCCACCAGATATATACAGCGCCAACCCAGATGCAATAGACAAACTGCCCAATGTCATCACAAACGGTGTTACCCGAAACAGGGCAACCCCCAGGCCGTTGAACAACCCAACGCCGGCGCCTGTTAGCACACCCGACACAATGGCAACTGTTACGGCCCAGCTGACGGCCTCCGGGTCGATGCCCAGCATATATTTCATTACGGTTGCGGTTACCACACTGACTAATGCGACGTTACTGCCAACCGACAAGTCGATTCCGCCTGTAATCAGTATCAAAAACTGGGCAACGCAAACAATAATTAAGTATGTAGATTGCCGCGTTAGGTTAAACAAATTGGCCTCGGATACGAACCGCGGCTCCAGCAAGCCGAACAAAACGATTAGCGCCAGCAGCAGTAGTGGCATCATGCCTATTGATGCAGCAATACTGCGCCAGCTCACACCCTGCGAAGCCGGAGCGACCTGTGTTTGTGTTGAAACCCCACTCATTCCCTCATTCCTTCACAAAAAATCCGGATAACGCGTTCTCTTCAGTCCGCTTGTCTCCGGTTAACTCATCCACAATTAACCCTTCCCGCACTACATAAACGCGGTTCGAGAGGCTTAATACTTCAGGCAGATCCGAGCTAATCAATAGAACAGCCATACCCGCGCTTACCAACTGCTCCAGCACTGCGTAAATTTCGGCTTTCGCGTTAACGTCGATTCCAACTGTAGGCTCATCCAAAATGAGTAACTGCGGTTCGCGCGCCAAAAACCGCCCCAAGAGGGCTTTTTGCATGTTCCCGCCAGAAAAACCTTGGGCGGTACGTTCGATATCCAAGGGCGCAAGAGACATGCGCTTGGCCATGTCGAACGACTCACGCTTTTCTGCTTTGCGCGATAACATCCCGCTTCTTAGAAGCGTTGGCGACTTTAACGATGCCAATGAGATATTCTCGCGAACACTACGGCATAGCAGCATGCCTTCATGTATTCGATCGTTGGTAACGTAGGCGACGCCCGACTGAATGAAATCTCGGGGTGTAGCATGACTTAAGTCGATATCTCCTAGCTGAATGGCGCCACCTGCACGAGGCTCTACCCCAAAACAAGCCCGGCCTATCTCAGACTTGCCGCAACCAACCAAACCAGCTAGGCCAACAATTTCGCCTCGCCGCACGGTAAGCGAGGCATCACGCACTTTTCCATTCACCGTTGAAAGTGAGGACACCGTTAACAGCGTTTCTGTCGGGCTGAACTGGATCTCGGGGTAAAACCCGCCGAAGCTACGGCCTGTCATGAGTTCGACAAGCTGCTTGCGGTCTGTTTCAGAAGCGCCCACGGTCGCAATATGTCGGCCGTCGCGCATTACCGTTACGCGGTCGCCAATTTGCTGAATTTCGCTAATTCGGTGCGAAATGTAGATCACCCCCACACCCGAGCGCTTCAAACCTCGAATGAGTTCAAACAGTTGCGTGGTCTCCGCCTCCGTCAAAGAGGCAGTGGGTTCATCAAGAATAAGAATGCGGGGTTCGGTTAGTGCCGCCTTGGCAATTTCTACCATTTGGCACTCGGCACGCGACAAACTGCCCACTAACGCATCAGGGCTGATATGAAAACCAAGTCGTTGAAAATGCTGCAATGCTGTTGTGCGCATTGCTTTCTTTTGCAATAACCCTGACCAGCCCCTTTTTTCATTCGCAAGGAATAGATTTTCTTCAACGGTCATGTCGGGGGCAAGACTAAACTCCTGATACACAACAGAGACCCCCGCATGACGCGCATCCTGAACAGAGCGGAAAGTAACGGGTTTGCCATCGATAAATATCTGACCTGACGATGGCGGCAAGGCACCACAAATAATATTAATAAGTGTCGACTTGCCGGCACCGTTTTCACCGAACAGTACATGCACCTCACCGGCACGAACATCCAAGTCCATTTCGGTGAGCGCCTGTACACCAGGGAACTGCCGACTAACTTTGCGAACACTAAGCAACGCATCCGCAATCGCTCCGGCAGCCTCTGGTTCAGACCAGATGGTTTCATTTGGCATTAGATTTCTTCCTGCACCCAAGGCCTGCAAACTCATCATTAACCACCTTACTTAACTTCAAAGTAGGGTTCCCAGCCTTCTGGGGCCAACGACAATGCCCGATTGTGGGTTTTCACAGACTCTTGGTCGATAATGCCAAAACCAGTATCTACATCTTGCGCCACTGGCTTTTCTTCCAGAAGTCTGACGAGCTGGTCGATTGCCACACGCGCCTGGGCAGCGGTGTAATCAGTGGCAGTCGCCTCAACTGAACCGTCGCGCAAACCCGCTTCCACAACCGGTGTTGTGTAAGACGACAACAAACCAATGTCTGTCTTGCCCTTTTCTTTCAACACCTGAATGCCGGCCTCGATCGCAGGCGCAATACCGCCGATATAATCGACATCCGGATATGCAAGCAATGCATCTTCAATTAAAGGAATTTGTGCCGCTTTACTTGGCTCGCCCCAAATAACCTTCACCACTTCAATGTTGTCGACATCTTTTAAGGTCGCGACAAACCCATCGGCAGAATCCTTCGACCAGCGAGGCGCCTCGGGGCCACCCAACCAAACAACCTTCACTGAGTCACTACCTTTAGGGTGTTTTTTCATTAGGTACTCACCCACCATGCGCCCAGCATCAAACCAATTTCCCTGGGCACGCGCCGCCACGCGATCAGAAGTGACATCCCCACCCGTAATAGCCGTTGGTACGCCCTGATCGGCCGCACGCGCAATAGCGCGGTTCAAGCCAGTTGCAGAAATCGCCACCATTGCAATGCCGTCAGCACCTCGGCTAACACAGTCCTCAAGCTGCGAGATCTGGGTTGGCAACTCGGTATAACCGCCAGCGGCAAATACATTCAGCGCAATCCCTTTAGCTTTTGCCTCGGTTACTGCGCCATATGTCATCGCCATGTAATAAGGATCTTTCGTATGGGGAAACAACACACAGATATTCCATTTTTCCGACACATCGGATTTCGGTAGCGGTTTATAAACCGCGTCTTTCCATTCCCCTTTTTCAGAAAACGGGGGCGTACGTTCTTTTACGTTCAGCTCCCAGTTATCGGTTGCGTCTGCCGCAGAAACAGCGCCTACCGCCGTCATCAGCAGGCCCCCAAGCAGTAGTGATAAAGCGTTCTTTTTCATCGAGCGTCACCCTTCCTTAAATAGAGCAAATTAGCAGGCCAAAACAATAAACCGGTCGAACGACCAATTTAAGGCCAAAAAAAAACAGAACTGCCTACAACTTTTTGTTACTCAACTACTCTGTCTTCTTTCAATCGTGCCTTTCCACCATTGTCAGACGACTTCAGGTAGCCTACTTTGACACAACGCTTGGCAATTTGTGATTCGTGTTTTCCCTAGGGATCGGGATAACCCCATGCTTTACCAACCAGGTGTTGATGGGGCTTGCATTCCATGCACCAGAAAAGTACTTAACCGGGCAACCATTTCATCTATATTGTCGTCTGTGTAACGTCCATCTGATAAGTCTTCTAATCGGCCCAGGCCTGAGAGCGCGTACAGGCAAATACCAATTAAGAACATCATGCGCCAATGAATATCCGCCGGGCTGACATTGGGTAGCAATATTTCCAGTACGTCCAAATAATGTTTAACAGAATCATCGTAAACTTCGCGCCGCAATCGAAATGACAACTCTTCTGGCTCGTTGTGCAATCGTGCTAGCAAACGCACAAACGCAATGCCACGCGGGCCACTGTGTAACAAGCTGAACAAGGGCAATAAGTACGCACGAATGACATTCGCGACGGGGGGTTGCCCATCATACTTTTTGAGTAACGTTTCCAGGTTACGCATGCGTTGAACCGAGATCGCCTGTCCCCTGTTCTTGATGACTGCCTCGAATAAACTACGCTTTGATTTGAAGTAATACGAAATCATCGATTGGCGAACGCCCGCCTGCGCCGCAATTTCCCGGGTCGACGTCAATGCATAGCCACGTTCAGCAAAATACATTTCGGCAATATCGATAATCTGGTTACGAATATCCCGGTTAACGGTTGGACGGCCCGGTCTTTTCTCACTCGAGGCGTCGGCGCCACCCTCGTTATCGTATACGGCCAATCCATCACTGCGTAACGACGCCTTTCTGCCTTCCTTGTCTACCCACGATGATTTAAGCATGTGTCTCTCTTATGGCGTTATTCAACAACTGGCATCGTCCGCACGCAAAGGCGATACCTATTTATAGTGTATTGTGCTTTTTAAATTTAACGCAGCAAATTGCCATCCAACACCGGCGTCACCGTACAATACCCGAGTTGCGATCGCCATTAAAACCGCGTACAGTGGTTTGCACCTGACGGTTCTTTTTTTGCCACTTTTTCATCATGTTCGACATCCTGGTCTATCTCTTCGAGAACTACTACACGCCGGAAGCATGTCCGGAAGCAGATGTGCTTGCGCACAAGCTTGCGGCGGCCGGCTTCGAGCACGAAGACATTGATGAAGCGCTGGGCTGGCTCTATGGGCTGGCCCAAACAACAGAACAATGCGTTCAAATGGCGGAAATGTCGCAGGGCGACAGTCTGCGCGTCTTCACCGATCTCGAATATCAATCCTTGGGCACACAGGCTATCGGGTTTATCACCTTCCTGGAAAACTCCGGCGTTTTACCGCCGGCGCTGCGCGAAATTCTTATCGAGCGGGCCGAAGCCACGGCCGAAGCGCCTATTCCACTCGAGAAACTGAAAATCATCACGCTTATGGTGCTCTGGAGCCAGGAAGTGGAGGTGGACCACCTGGTGCTTGAAGAGTTGTTAACCCACGACAGCGCCCGGCTGTCGCACTAAGCATTTTTACTTCATCAACTTAGCAACACAGAGCATTCACTTGACGAGGACGTCTGAACAAGGCGGCTACGTTGGCCGCTTTGCACCCAGCCCCAGCGGCCCTTTACACGATGGCTCATTAGTAGCGGCGATGGCCGGCTATCTGGATGCACGCGCCAGAAACGGGCGGTGGTTGCTGCGCATAGAAGATATCGATACGCCTCGGGTTGTACCCAACGCCGATCGCGTCATTATGGGTCAACTTGACGCACTGGGCATGCAATGGGATGGCGAGCCTATTTGGCAATCGCAACGCCTGGCCGACTACGAAGCCACTTTCCAGTACCTGCTTCAGCGCAAGTTCGTTTACCCTTGTGGCTGCACGCGTCAGGAAATTGGGCGAGGCCCGTACCCCGGCACGTGTCGAAACGGCCTTCCAGCAGGACGGGCAGCGCGTGCCTGGCGTTTTCGCGTCCACGCCGGCCCCGTGTCCTTCCATGACCGTTGGCTCGGTACACAAAAACAAGATGTCAGCCGTGACATAGGTGACTTCATTATCAAGCGCGCTGATGGGTTATGGGCCTACCAGTTAGTTGTCGTTATTGACGACGCCTGGCAGGGAGTAACCGATATCGTGCGGGGAGTCGACCTGCTCAGTTCAACCGGGCGACAGATCCAGTTGGCCGAGGCGCTGGGCTATACCTACCCCCGCGTCATGCATGTACCCTTGGTGCTGGACGAGTTCGGGCAGAAACTGTCAAAGCAGAATCACGCCCAACCTTTTAGCTGTGACCAACCCATTGCGACGCTGAACCGGGCCTGGCAGCGGCTGGGGTTCGAACCGCTTTCGGGCATCACCACGGTGCAGGCGTTTTGGGCACACGCCATACCGCTTTGGGCAGCCCGTTTTCAACATTTGATATATTGAGCGCATTCGTATTACTGTCTTTCACCTGAATAGATGACAAAAACTCTGATTATTGCCGAGAAGCCCTCGGTGGCCCTGGACATTTCCCGCGCGCTGGGCGGTTTCAAGCGTGAGGGCGATTACTTTGAAAGCGACGACTACGTGCTGGCGTCCAGTATCGGGCATTTATTGAGCCTGGTTGCGCCGAACGACCCCAAAAGGGGAAAGTGGACTTTCACCCATTTGCCGGTCATCCCCCCCGAGTTCGAGCTGGGCCCCACCGACAAGCGTTCGGCGGAGCGGTTGAAACTGCTGGTCAAGTTGCTGAAGCGTAAAGACATCAGCGCCATTATTAATGCATGCGACGCAGGGCGCGAAGGCGAACTGATCTTTCGCTACATCGTTCAATATGCAGGAGTAAAGAAGCCTATTCAGCGTTTGTGGCTGCAATCCATGACGCAAACGGCCATTCGCGATGCTTTCAATGCGCTTCGCGATGACGACGACCTCAAACCGCTGGAAGAAGCCGCCCGGTCGCGCGCAGAAGCCGACTGGCTGGTGGGCATTAACGGCACCCGGGCCATGACGGCGTTCAACAGTAAAGACGGCGGCTTTTTCAAAACACCTGTAGGGCGGGTGCAAACTCCTACACTGGCCATCGTGATGGAGCGTGAAGAGCGTATCCGCAAGTTCAAATCACGCGACTACTGGGAAGTGCATGCCACCTTCGTAGCTGCCGCCGGGCTTTACACCGGGCGCTGGTTCGACCCAAAATTCATTAAAGACGAACAAGATCCGGAAAAACGCGATTCGCGGTTATGGTCTGAAACCGCCGCTAAAACCATTGTCTCGGCCTGCCGAGAGCAGCCGGGTACGGTAACCGAAGAGTCCAAACCCACCACGCAAATGTCGCCTGCGTTGTTCGACTTAACGTCGCTGCAACGCGAGGCAAACTCACGTTTTGGCTTCTCGGCAAAGGCCACGCTGTCACTGGCGCAAACACTGTACGAGCGCCATAAAGCACTAACGTATCCACGTACCGACTCACGCTACCTGCCGGAAGACTACCTACCCACCGTAAAACAAACGGTCGCAGCCTTGGCTGACGCCCCCGATGGGGCAGCTGCGGCAATACAACCCTTTGCCAAGCAACTGGGCGAATCGGGCTGGATCAAGCCGAACAAACGAATTTTCGATAACAAGAAGGTGTCCGACCACTTTGCCATTATTCCCACACTGCAGGTTCCCAAAGAACTCAGCGATGCGGAAAGCAAAATATATGAATTGGTAACGCGACGCTTCTTGGCGGTATTCTTCCCGGCTGCGGAATTCCGGGTCACTACACGTATTACACAAGTTCAGGGGCACCACTTCAAAACCGAAGGCAAGGTACTGGTTTCACCGGGCTGGATGGCCATCTACGGACGCCAGGTTCAGGGTGACGACACGAACCTGATTCCAGTGGCACATAACGAATCTGTTAAAACCGAAGATATCGAGGCCAAGAGTTTGGTTACCAAACCACCTGCCCGATTCACCGAAGCCACGCTGCTTTCAGCCATGGAAGGGGCCGGCAAACTGGTTGATGACGAAGAGTTGCGCGATGCCATGTCTGAGCGCGGCCTGGGGACGCCGGCAACCCGCGCCGCCATTATTGAAGGCTTGTTGAACGAAGGCTATTTGCGGCGCGAAGGCAGGGAAATGGTGCCCAGTGCAAAAGCACGCCAGCTCATGACACTCCTTTCCGGCCTTGGCGTCAGTGAGCTGACCTCGCCGGAGCTTACCGGCGACTGGGAACGACGCCTGAAACAGATCGAACAGCGTCAACTGGACCGCGAAGCCTTCATGCGTGAAATTGCGCAAATGACGCAAATCATTGTGAAGCGGGCCAAAGAGTACGAACGCGATACCGTTCCGGGCGACTATGCCACCCTACAAACACCCTGCCCCAAATGCGGCGGTGTCGTGAAAGAAAACTATCGACGCTATGCCTGCACGGCATGCGACTTTTCCATTGGCAAACACCCGGGTGGGCGCACCTTCGAAATTGACGAAGTTGAAACGCTGCTGCAAGACAAAACACTGGGCCCGCTACCCGGCTTTATCAGCAAAATGGGGCGTCCATTCGCCGCTTTGCTGCGTATTACTGATGAGTACAAACTGGAGTTCGATTTCGGCCAGAACGATGAAGACGACAAAGAACCAGTCGACTTCTCCGACCAAACTTCTTTGGGCGACTGCCCCAAATGCGGGGCACGGGTGTTCGAACATGGCATGAATTACGTGTGCGAAAAATCCGTGGGCCCGGAAAAGTCCTGCGACTTCCGTACCGGCAAAATGATCCTGCAACAGGAGGTGTCGCCCGAACAGGTGCGCAAGTTGCTAAGTGAAGGCAAAACCGATTTGCTCGACGGGTTTGTTTCCAGCCGCACCAATCGTAAATTCAAGGCGTTCCTGGTGAAACAGGCTAACGGTAAAGTGGGCTTCGAATTTGAAGCACGTGCACCCGGTAAGGGTGGAGCGGCCAAAAAAGCCGCCGGCAAGAAAACGGCTGCTAAAACCGCGACAAAAGCCGCCACTAAAACAGCTGCCAAAAAGACGGCCGCGAAGAAGGCAACAAGCAAAACAGCGGCGAAAAAAACCACAGCCAAGAAAGCGGCCGCCAAAAAAACAGCCACCAAAAAGGCCGTTAGTTCATCAGACGACGACGCGCCGTTCTAAAACAACAGTCGGCGCGCAACCCTGCGCCGACTGTACTGCAAGGTTAGCCGGGCGCTTAAACCCGGCACTCAACACGTTAGGCTTTCAGAATCCTGGCGGCATCGATGGCAAAGTACGTGAGAATGCCGTCGGCACCAGCCCGTTTGAATGCCAGCAAGGCTTCCATCATGACCTTGTCGTGATCGAGCCAGCCATTAGCCGCAGCAGCCTTGATCATGGCGTATTCACCGCTCACCTGATAGGCATACGTGGGCATACCGAAAGCCTGCTTCACGTCGCGCAAGACATCCAGGTAGGGCATCCCCGGTTTCACCATCACCATATCGGCCCCTTCACGGATATCGGCCGCCACTTCTCGCAAAGCCTCGTTGCGGTTGGCCGGGTCCATCTGATACGTGGCTTTGTTCGACTTGCCCAGATTGGCCGCCGACCCTACGGCATCACGAAACGGGCCATAAAACGCGCTGGCGTATTTAGCCGAATACGCCATGATGCGGGTATAGATGAATTTTTCCGCCTCCAAGGCGGTTCGAATCGCCCCCACGCGGCCATCCATCATGTCGCTGGGCGCCACAATGTCGACCCCCGCCTTGGCTTGCACCAGGGCCTGTTGCGTCAGGATTTCAACCGTAGGCTCATTCAACACATAGCCGTCATCGTCAATCACGCCATCCTGACCATGACTGGTGTACGGATCCAGAGCAACGTCGGTGAGCACACCTAAATTCGGCACGGCATCTTTCAATTGCGCCACCACACGTGGCACCAGGCCTTTTGGGTTTACTGCCTCAATGCCGTCGGGTGTTTTCAAGGAAGGATCAATAACCGGGAACACCGCCATCACGGGAATGCCCAATGCCGCACATTCTTTCGCGGCTTCCAACACCGTATCAGGCGAATAGCGCACCACGCCCGGCATGGAAGGCACCGGCTCGCGCACCCCTTCGCCTTCCATAACGAATACCGGGTAAATTAAATCGCTCACCGTTAAAACGTTTTCGCGCACCAGGCGGCGGGTGAAATCGTCGCGACGATTACGACGGGGACGATGCGCCGGGAAATCGGCATTCACAATAAAAGATGTCATGGCACAACCTTCGGAGAAATCCAGTTTTCAAGATGAGCGGACGCTTCCTCCAGACCAATTCGGTGCGTGGCGGAAAACGGTATGACGTGCAGAGCGCCAATGTCTTGTGCCAGTTGCTTACGAATGGCATGAACCGCTTTAATGCGCTGCCCATACGGAAATTTATCGGCCTTGGTTAACAGCACAAGCACCGGGCGCCCGGTGGGCGCAATCCATTCAGCCAAACGCCGGTCAAGGTCAGTCAGCCCGCGACGAATGTCCAACAACAGCACGACACCCGCAATGGATGAACGTTCGCGCAGGTAAGCGCCCAGCACCTCGGCCCATTCTTCACGCGCCTGCTTGCCAATAGCTGCATAGCCATAACCGGGCAGGTCAACCAAATAGCCCAACTGCTCGCCCGGGGCAAGCGGATCGGGAATGCCGAACATGTTAATAAGCCGGGTACGGCCCGGCGTTTTACTTGAAAACGCCAGACGGCGCTGGTTCGCCAACACGTTAATGGCCGACGATTTACCGCAATTAGAGCGCCCGGCAAAACAGATTTCGGGCGCCCCAGGCGGTGGAAGTTGGTCGAGCCGGGCAGCCGACGTTGTGAACGCGGCACGATGCAAAATAGACAAAGGATAGGCCTGTTACGGTTAAAGTTACACGCTATTGTATAATTGCGGGTTTGAAACTGTAGCGGATTTTTCCAAAACGCGATCCATCGAGGTCCTCATGAAGCGTGTGCTTTCCAAAATGCTAGTTACCAGCGGCCTGCTGCTGGGCTCTTCCCTTCTTGGCGTCAGCTATGCCGCTGACGTTATCGTCTCCAAACCCGACGCAGCCAAGGGCGAACAGCTCTATACCAATGGTGATTCCTCCCGCGGCATTCTGGCCTGTGTCACCTGTCACGGCCCCGGCGGCAACAGCACGCTTCCTGCCAATCCGAATCTGGCCGGCATGTCGCATGAATACATTGCCAAGCAATTGCGGGATTTCAAATCCGAAGGCAACGACCCACCCACCCGGGCCGGTGCTGATGGCAATCCCTCCGCCATGACGGCCATCGCCAACCCGCTCACGGAAGAAGACATCAAGAATGTGTCTTACTACCTGGCGCTGCAGGAACTGAATTACGAAACGGCCGCCACCGCAACTAATGTTGAAACCATGGAGCGCGGGCAAAAAATCTGGCGTGCGGGTATCGCCGAACGTGGCGTGCCGGCTTGTGCCGCCTGCCACTCACCCAACGGGGCGGGTATTCCGGCCCTGTTCCCGCGTTTGGCCGGGCAGTACCCAAGCTATCTTGAAGCACAACTAAAACTGTTCCGCAGCAACGACCGGGCCAACAGCCCCATGATGCACGACATTGCCGACCGCATGTCCGACAACGACATCTCCGCAGTAGCCGATTACGCTGCCGGCCTGCGATAACAATAAACGAACCGCTTTAACGCAGAACCAATACTGCCTAAGCTGGTCATAAGGGGGGGCGCCATTACCGGCCCCCCTTTTCTTTGCAAAGACCCTTTCGTGAACAACGTTAATACCGCATCTCGTCAACGTGCCGATTTATTCGAACTGCTGGGCTCCATGCGGTTCGCCGTCAGCCTGTTGATGTTCATCTGTGTCGCCAGTGTCATTGGTACGGTGCTGCCGCAAAATCAGGCTTCAAGCACCTATATCGACCAATTCGGGCCGTTCTGGTATGCCTTGTTCGACGTCTTTGCGCTTTGGCACGTATACAACAGCTGGTGGTTTTTAACCATTATGGCGTTTTTGGTGGTGTCCACCAGCCTGTGCCTGCTGCGCAATACGCCCAAAATGGTGAAAGACATGCGCTCGTTCCGCGAATATGTTCGTGGCAGCAGCCTGCGCGCCTTCCATCACAAACTCGAAACCGACACCCCCTACAGCCCAGAGGAAAGCAGCCGGAAACTAACACAATGGCTCAATACACAAGGCTACAAGGTGAAGGTTCGCCAAGACGGCGACAGCCAACTGCTGGCGGCCAAGAAAGGCAGCACAAACCGCTTGGGCTATATTTTTGCGCATGCAGCCATTGTGGTCATTTGCGTAGGGGGGATTCTCGACAGTGAATTGCCGGTTCGTATGCAAGTGTGGTTGGGCGGCAAAACCCCCATTACCGAGAACATGCTTATTAAAGACGTGCCGGAATCGGGCTGGCTGTCGGTTGCCAATCCAAGTTATCGCGCCAACTTACTGATTCCGGAAGGCAGCCAAAGCAGCAGTGCCATCGTTGCCGTGGGCGACGGTGTACTGGTTCAACCCATGCCGTTCAGCTTAAAGCTGAAGCAGTTCGATATTGAATACTATTCCACCGGCATGCCCAGCCGTTTTGCCAGCCACGTTGAGGTTTCCGACCCCGATACCGGCGAAACATTCGAACAAGTGATTGAAGTGAATGAACCGCTACGCTACAAAGGCGTCACGGTGTATCAATCCAGTTTCGATGACGGCGGCAGCGACGTTCAGCTTAAAGCCTGGCCGCTTTCAGGCAACAACACTGAAGCATTCAATGTGGATACCACGGTGGGCGACCCAACCAACATTACGCTCAATGCCAGTACGGAACAACCGGAACGCTATCAACTAAACGTAACCGACCTGCGTGTTATTAACGTTGAGAATCTGGAAATTAACGCCGACCCGCAACCACGCGCCGTGCTTGACCATGTCGCTGCAGTTACAGGCAGCGCAACAACACTGAAAAACGAGAACCTGCGCAATGTCGGTCCCAGCGTGCAATACCGGCTCACCGGCGGCGATGGGCAATCGTTTGAATATCACAACTACATGATGCCCATCGCACTCGACGGCGGGCCGGTTTTTCTGGTTGGCGTACGAAACAGTCCGGCCGAAACATTCCGCTATATCCGGATTCCCGCTGACGCCAACAACTCGCTTGAGTCTTTCATTCATTTGCGCGCCGCCCTTAACAACCCTGAATTGCGCCAACAGGCCGCCCAACAGTTCGCTGCCCAAAGCGCCAACAATGAGTCGCAAAAAGCATTGCTGGAAAAAGCAGCGGCCGGTGCATTGGAGGCCTTCTCCAAAGGTGGATTCAACCAACTTCTTGAACCCGTGCCCGAAGCAGAGCGAGGTCGTTTCCTGAGCTTTGCCGTACCCATGATCCAACTTTCACTTTCAGCTTTATACGATTTGGATCGTGCCCAACGCGGATTGCCCGAACTCACCTACAATGAAGCACAAAGCAACGCTCACAACCAATGGATGCAACAAGCGCTTTTGGCTCTGTCGAACCTGCCCGACTACCCGGCGCCCATCGTCATGTCATTAACTCAATTCGACCACGTTCAAGCCAGTGTTTTCCAAGTGGCACGCAGCCCCGGGCAAACCACCGTGTATTTGGGCTGTCTGTTTCTGGTTATCGGCATATTTTCAATGTTTTATATTCGCGATCGCCGCATCTGGATTTGGGTTCAACCCAAACACAATGGTAGTCAATGGCTTGCCGCCATGACATCACAACGGCGCACGCTGGATTTCACCCAAGAGTTTGAGCGCTTTAAGAATGCGTTTAAACAACTGTCCACTTAACGAGGTTCATCATGTCTGATGCCCATACCCATTCACCTGCCTGGGAAGCGGCCATGGCCGCCAGCGGCGACGGCCGAGGCGAACGAGGCCGGCCCGACTGGACGGACCTGCTGTTTCTCATCGTATTGTCGGCCGGCGCCGCTTACGCGCTGTCGGCATTCAGTCAATACATGGATATCTACGAAAAAGCCATTCTGGTGTGCGCTGTGCCGGCCACAGTGTGGCTGGGCTGGCTTTGGCGGCCCCTGCGTACCCTGCTGATTGCCAGTGGCTTAAGCGCCTTGCTGGCAATCTGGCTGTACAGTGCCGGTCAGGGGCTGGATCAGGGCGACATTACCCGCGGCGAGAGTGTATTTCTCTTGAAATATTTGTTCTCGTCGCAGTCGGCCATTCTCTGGATGTGCGCCCTGTTCGTTCTGGCAACGATCTCATACTGGGTCGGCATTATCAGCCAAACCGCTGCATGGCTGGGCACGGCGCTAACCTGGGGTGCAGTGTACGCCGGCACCACCGGCTTGCTGGTACGCTGGCGCGAAGGCCATCTTTTAGGCCCTGATATCGGCCACATTCCGGTCAGCAACCTGTACGAAGTCTTCGTTCTTTTCGCACTGATTACCGCCCTGTTCTACCTGTATTACGAGCGTCGCTACGCCACCCGCGCGCTGGGCGGATTTGTGCTGCTGGTTGTCACCTCGGCGGTTATTTTCCTGCTGTGGTATACCTTCACCCGCAATGCCTTTGAAATCCAGCCTTTGGTACCTGCGCTTAAAAGCTGGTGGATGAAAATCCACGTGCCCGCTAATTTCATTGGTTACGGCACCTTCTCGCTGGCCGCCATGGTGGGGTTTGCCTATTTAATCAAAGAGCATGGTGAAACGAAATCACGGCGCAAGTTGATTCCCTTGTTTTTGCTGGGCGCCATTCTTTGTGCCGAGCCGTTCATGTTTGGTTCGCGAGAACTGTCTCCTACCTGGATGCTTTACTTCGGCATTGGTGCCTTGATTGTCGGCACCATATTGGCCTTGCGTGCCCCCATTGCCAAACGCCTGCCATCGTTGGAAATTCTCGACGATATCATGTATCGCGCTATTGCCGTGGGCTTCGCATTCTTTACCGTTGCCACCATTCTGGGCGCGCTATGGGCGGCCGATGCCTGGGGCGCTTATTGGCAGTGGGATCCAAAAGAAACCTGGGCGCTTATTGTGTGGCTAAACTACGCCGCCTGGCTGCATATGCGGCTGATGAAAGGTTTGCGGGGCACCATGGCGGCCTACTGGGCGCTGGTCGGCCTAGTGATTACCAGCTTTGCATTCCTGGGCGTAAACATGTTCTTGTCGGGGCTGCACTCTTACGGCGAGCTTTAAAGGGCCAACGCTTTCGTGTCACAGTAAACCGACAAGGCGTTCGTTAGATCCGCCCACAGGGCCTCCGGGTCCTCCAACCCGGCGTGCAGCCGCAGCAATGGGCCTTGATACGGCCACGGCGTGACTGATCGGGAAGGCGTATCAATCGGCAAAGCCAGGCTTTCATAGCCCCCCCATGAAAGGCCGATACCAAACAAAGTCAGTTGGTCGAAAAACTTCTCCAGTGCCTGCGCCCCCGCAGGCACTGGCTGAAGCACTACACCGAACAGCCCACTAGCCCCCAGGAAATCGCGTTTCCAGAATGCATGCCCCGACGATGACGAAAGTGCGGGATGCAGTACCGCCTCGACTGCGGAATGCGCTTGCAAGCGTTCAGCCAGCATCAGTGCCGTTGCCTGATGGCGTTGAAGCCGAACGGATAAAGTGCGCAAACCCCGGGTCGCCATATAAATATCATCGGGCCCCGCAGTTTGACCCAAAGCCTGCGCATGCGCCTGCAACCGCGACCAGGCTCGTTGATTGGTCGTCACCGCGCCTAATATGGCATCGGAATGTCCAACAAGATACTTGGTGGCCGCATGAATAGACACATCGACACCATGCTGAAACGGTTTAAAGTACAGCGGCGTTGCCCACGTGTTGTCCATCAACACCCAGGCGCCGAAAGCATGGGCAACCTGCGCCAACGCAGGCACATCGACCACTTCAAATGTTTGTGAACCCGGTGACTCCAGATATAGAGCCCGGGTTGTGCTGCGGAACCGCTTCGCGATATTTGCTCCTTCCAAGGGGCAAAAATACTCAACCTGCACTCCCATTTTGCTCAAAACCTGGTCCGCAAATGCCCGAGTCGGACCATAAACGTTATCCGTGATCAGAATATGGTCACCCGGTGACAGGAATGCCAGCATTGCATGCGTACACGCGGCCAAACCTGAAGGAAAAACCTGCGCGTCGTACGCCCCCTCCAGCTCTGCAAGGAGCGCCTCAAAAGACCGCGTGGTTGCCGTTCCGAACCGGGCGTAGTGCCCGTACGGGTTGGCATTGGCCCGTGCTGCTTTCCAGTCGGCATAGGAGTCAACCAACAAGGTCGACGCACGACAGGGGGGTGTATTCACCATACCGCCAAAATGCGCCGGTGCCCGGCCGGAATGAATAAGAAGCGTATCGTCATGCGAGGTTTTCATACTGAATATGATAATGACACCCTGACGAAATGATTTTGATTTTTACCTACCGCATTCTCTCAGAATAAAATAATATTTCAATTATATTTAATTTACTGGAATAAATTTTCTTTTGAGACAATATGGACAAATTCGATTGTCATATCCTTGAGATTTTGCAATCCGATTGCGCGCTTGCAGTTAACGATATCGCCGAACAAGTCGGCCTAAGCGCAACAGCCTGCTGGCGGCGCATACAGAAGCTTGAAGAGCAGGGTATTGTTCGCGCTCGTGTGGCGTTATTGGATGGCGCAAAACTGAACGTTGGCGTAACGGTTTTTGTGGCAATACGCACCAGCCGGCACGATGCCAAATGGCTGGCGCAATTTCATGCGGCGGTCTCAACGATTCCAGAAGTCGTTGAACTGTATCGGATGTCGGGCGACACCGATTATTTAATGCGCGTTGTCGTACCCGACGTGGCGGGTTACGACCGCATTTACAAACGACTCATCCATATGGCCGAACTGTCCGACGTGAGCTCAAGCTTTGCAATGGAGCAAATAAAATACACAACGGCCTTGCCCCTTGGATACGTTGCAGATACGTAAAACGAAGCACGCGCAACACGAAAGATTAATCGGGCCTCACGCCCCGTATGGCCAGGTCCACCAGTTCCCTGAACCGGGCCAGCCCTTCCACCGCATCAGGCTTTTCCTGATTCAACCAACGCCGCACTTCGGTTAAATAAATCGTTAAAAACAACGAGGCGATCAGCGAAGCCGGGGCCGTTTTGGTTGCCTGCCCCGACGTCTGCCCACGGCTCACGATTTGCTGCAATGCCTTCACCATACGTGGCCGACGCTCGTAAAAACGGGCGGTTTCAGGGCCCGGTTCATCGGTTGCCCCCACCACGTCCATAATTTCACGCACAATAGGCCGCCCCAAAGCAGGATGAGCCGCCCAGTAGTCGTAACGCGGCCTGAAAAAGGCCGTTATCTGCTCCAGCAAAGATTTGTTGGCATCGATGGCCTGTTCGGCCTGTTCACTGACCTCGTCCAGATCATCGTTCACAATCATCAGCAATTCACGTTTGTCTTTCGCATACGTGAACAACGTGCCAATTCCCACTTCGGCCAAGGCGGCAATATCGCGTGTTGTGGCCACGTCGTAGCCTTTTTCCATGAACTCCCGCCGCGCCGCGGCCTGAATACGGCGGCGGCGCTCAAGCTTGCCACGCTCGCGCAAACCCATTTTCGCCTGAGCCGCTCGCGTTTTCCTGTGAATAACCTGGTTTTCCATGACTCAAAAAGGTTGAATTGGTGGCCTGATACACGATCACGCTTGACCAAAATTAAAACACACCCATAAAATGAAACATGCTCATTTTTGAGCAAATAATAGAAATAATTATAGGCAGGTTTGGAGACACAGCGACAGCATTATCTTTCGCGACCCTCCCCGATCCTATTTTCACGGATAAACAACTTATGGACAACAACCCTGTCATTGTGTCCGGCGGCGGGCCGGTGGGATTAGTAGCGGCGTTATCGCTGGCCGAGAAAGGCATTAACGTCGTAGTACTGGAAACCTGTACCGATATTCCAACCGACCTCAGGGCAGGCACGTTCCACCCGCCCACCGTTGAAATGCTCGATACGCTTTCCATCGGACAGGATTTGCTGCAACTGGGCATTAAAGTGCCGGAGTGGCAAATTCGCGACCGCAAGAAAGGGCTGGTTGCCCAGTTCGACCTGGGTCGTATCGCCGACGAAACCCCTTACCCATTCCGCCTTCATTGCGAACAGCATAAGGTCTCCCGGCTTGCTTACCAGGCCTTGCAGAAATTCTCGAACGCACAGGTATTGTTCGGCCATGAATGTGTTGGGTTTACCCAGGATAAAGAGGGTGTCACGGTACAAATCAAATCGGGCGACACAACACAAGAGGTACGCGCCAGCTACCTGATTGGAGCCGACGGTGCCCACAGCATCGTTCGCAAAACAGCCGACATCGAGTTCGAAGGTTTCACCTGGCCCGAACGCTTTTTGGTTTTCGCCACCACGTTCGATCTGAAAAGTGTCGGGTTTACCGGCAACGCCTATATTGCCGACCCCGACGAATGGGCCGCCATTTTCGTGCAGCCTCACAATGGCCCCCCCGGCATTTATCGAATCGCGTTCCCCATTCAGCCGGATCAAGACGAAGAAACCGTGCTGTCCGATGACTACGTGCAAAGCCGAATCCAAGGCTTTTTATCGCCCGACCGCACCTACGACATTCCGTATCGCAGCATCTATCGCGTGCATCAGCGCGTTGCCAAAACATTCCGGCAGGGTCGCATTATGCTGGCCGGCGACGCCGCACACGTGAACAACCCCCTGGGCGGCATGGGCCTGAACAGCGGTATTCACGACGCCATGAACCTGGCCGACAAACTTGGCAAGGTCTTGCAGGAAAACGCGGACAACGACCTGTTGGACCTTTATGACCGCCAACGTCGCATCACCAATGTTGAATATGTGCAGGCCATCACCATCCGAAACAAGAAAATGCTTGAAGAGCGCGACCCTGAAATCCGCGCCCAGCGCCTGGACGAAATGCGCGAAACCGCCGCAGATCCGGAAAAACACCGGGCCTTTCTGATGAACTCGTCAATGATCAACAGCGTCCGGCGCGCTGCGCAAATCGAATAGCCTTAAGGGTTGGGGGTGCGTTTTCCCCAACTCTTTTTTTTGGTAAAAATATGCTAGAGTCAAAAATGAGCATGTTTCAGAAATTTTTAACCCCCTATGTTTTCAGCATGTAGGGCAATGAAATTTCACATTGCCACTACATAAAATCAGTTCCACTCCAGGAGACAAAAATGAAATTGAAATTTCTTGCCGGGCTGGCGCTTGCCGTTGGCCTTACCAGCACTGCCGCCGCCCAGAATGTAGGGGTCGGTACCATGAGCCAAGGCACCATGAGCTACTCCAGCGGCTCGGCCATCGCCAAAGTGATTGCCGAACAAACCAAAATGCAGGCTCGTGTACAGCCCAATAGCGGTGAAAGCGTTTTAATTCCGCTCGTTGATATGGGCGAGCTTGATTTTGGTATTGCCAACATCCTTGAGTCCGCTGAAGCAAAACACGGCGAAAGAGCGTTTGAGGGCCGACCCGCTAAGAACCTTCAAATTGCCTCCGTTATATTCCCCCTGAAAACCGCACTGTTTGTACGTGCCGACTCCGACATCAACTCCCTCGCCGACCTGAAAGGTAAACGCGTTACTTACGGCTTTACTGCCATGGGTTCGATTAACACCGTACTCGACGGTTTGCTAGCGACAGGTGGCTTAGGTCCCGACGACATCCGCCAAGTACTAGTCCCCAATGTGGTGCGTGGTGCCGACGAACTAATCGCCGGCAATGCTGACGCATTCTATTTTGCGGTGGGTGCCGCCAAAGTTACCGAGGTTGATGCTTCCGTCGGCGGTCTTCGCATGCTCCCCATGGGCACCAGCGAAGCCCAATTGGCCGCGATGCGAAAAATTTATCCCTACGGCTATTCAGTCAATGAAGCGCCCCGCCCCGGCCTCCCCGGCTTCACAGAGCCAACACCCGTGCTGGCCTACGACAATTTATTGTTAACCAGCCCCAACACGCCTGACGAAGTCGTCTACAAAGCCATGAAGGCGCTTTATGAAAATCAGCCTGAACTCGCCAACTCTTTCGCACCTTTCCGTGGATTCAATGTCAAACAAATGTACAAGCCCGACATGCCCCTTGAATTCCATGCCGGCTCAATGCGTCTATTCAAAGAAGTAGGGCTGGTTAAATAACCCTGCACCTCAAGCGGAAAAGCATCATGAAAATCTCGGCGTCCGGGCGTCTTGAGCAAGGTGTTCCTGCACCTTTGCGAAATACGGCATCTCTCATTCTTCAAGCCTTGCTGACACTTACAGTGATCGGCTGGGTCCTGAAGGTGCCGTTGTATATGGGTTGGACGTTCTATAACGAACAGTTCCTGGCTCTGATTCTTGGCTTCGGCCTTGGTCTGGCTTTTTTACTCGTCCGTGCCCGGCCTTCCCCCCCCGACGCCCCCACGCCTTGGATTGATGCCATTGCGGGACTAGCGGGGCTAATAGCGTGTACTTACATTGCGGTACGCTATCCCGCACTGGTAAATGAAGTTATTTACCGCCCGTTGGACGCCGTTATTATTAGTGCCTTAATTGTCGGTTTAATTATTGAGGCGACTCGGCGTACAGCGGGTTTAACACTGGTTATCGTCGTTCTGGTGCTCTTCCTCTATGCTCTAACTGGGCATTTGCTACCCGACACATTCGTTAGCAGACCGGTCGACTTCACACGCTTACTGGTTTATCTAGGGATGGACACAAATGCCGTTTTGGGCCAAACCCTGGCCATTGCAATCATTGTTGTTATCCCTTTTACCCTTATGGGCCAAATACTGGCTGTAACCGGCGGTTCACAATTTTTTGCCGATTTGGCAATGGCCATGATGGGTCGCTACAGAGGCGGCTCTGCAAAAATTTCCGTTGCAGGCTCCGCGCTTTTTGGCATGATTTCCGGGAGTGCCGTCTCAAACGTCGCCGCTGTCGGCGTTGTCACCATTCCCATGATGAAGCGATCAGGCTTCCCAAGTCACACCGCCGCCGCCATTGAAGCCGTCGGCTCGACAGGAGGGCAACTCGCCCCTCCCGTAATGGGCGCAACGGCTTTTCTAATGGCCGAATTACTGCAGGTGTCCTACGCATCAGTACTGATAGCAGCTTTTATTCCTGCGTTTCTATATTACTTGGCACTTTTCATTCAAGTTGACCTGGCCGCGGCTAAGCTAGGAATTAAAGGCGAACCGATGGATCGCCTTCCGGCACTGAAAGAAGTTTTGCGACATGGGTGGTATTTCCCTATCCCTTTCGTCATCTTGGTCCTGGGAATCATGTTTTACGGCGTGGCAGTAGAGTATGCCGCACTGCAAGCCTCAGCACTATTGATTATTTTCAACTTGGCGTTCGGATATAAAAAGCAACGCACCCCAATTAAAGAACTGCTATTGGCAGCCATTAATACAGGACGCGCCTCGATCGATATTCTTATCATTGCCGGAGCGGCGGGCTTGGTAATTGGAACGTTAAATCTAACTGGGTTAGCTTTCGGGCTTACCCTGCAACTTTTGACCGTGAGTGGCGATAGTATTCTCATACTCCTTCTCATGACTGCCGTTATAGCAATTATTCTGGGTATGGGAATGCCCACAGTCGGGGTCTACATCCTGCTTGCCACCCTCATCGCACCAGCGCTGATCGAGGCGGGCATTTCACCGATGGCTTCCCACATGTTCGTCATGTACTTTGGAATGATGTCCATGGTGACACCCCCCGTCGCAATTGCCGCCTTTGCTGCAGCCAATATTGCCGGGTGTGACGGCTCCAAAGCCGGTTGGGCCGCGACCAGGGTAGGATGGTGCTCCTATATTGTCCCTTTCCTTTTCGCCCTCTCGCCCAGTTTACTTATGGAGGGCACGATGACGTCAGTACTGTGGACCGTCACCACTGCCTCCATAGGCATTTTGGCGGGAACAGTTGCAGTTGTCGGCTATTTCTCGACCGCCGTCAATGGTGGTTATCGAATCTTGTTTATGGTCGCGGGACTCCTCATGTTAATTCCTGCAGATACCTTCTCAGATGCAGGATGGACTGACGTGGTCGGCGTCATACTCATGGCCATTCTGACAGGCCTGCACTTTCTACATAAAAAGCGTGAAGCGGCAACACCCGCCACTTGATTAGGAAATTGAACAATGGACAAAAAGTATGATGTCGTCATTGTGGGTGCCGGAATCGGTGGACTCACACTCGCCCTTAACTTGCATCAAGCAGGGTTCTCATGCGCGCTGTTTGAATCGGTCCCGGAAATCAAACCTTTAGGCGCGGGCGTCAATCTCCTGCCCCACTCAGTCAAAGTGCTCGATAGCCTCGGGCTAGTGCCTGCATTATCCCAAGCCGCCATCAAAACGAAAGAATCTGTCTTTTTTAATAAATTCGGACAATTCGTGTATAGTGAGCCCTCAGGTATCGACGCCGGGTACAGCTGGCCGCAGTTTTCGATCCATCGAGGTGACCTGCAAAACATCCTGATCGACACCGTACATGAGCGCATCGGACGCGACGCCATTCATCTTGGTCATCGTTGCACTGGGGCGACACAGAACGATGAGGGTGTCATTGTTCACTTCGAGCACCCCGACGGAACCAAGGTCGATGTAAAGGGCTCAATTGTTATCGGTTGTGATGGTATTCATTCGATCATCCGCAAACAGCTTTACCCAAATGAAGGCGCACCGCGCTATTCAGGTGTAAATATGTGGCGTGGCACAACCCCCATGAAACCGTTCCTTAGCGGCGCCAGTATGGTACGGGCAGGCTGGTTGTCAGTTGGAAAAATGGTTATTTACCCTGTTCGCAACAACATCGACGACCAAGGTAACCAGTTGATTAATTGGGTCGCCGAAATTGAAGCGCCATACCCGGCCAAACGTGATTGGAATGGAAGAGGCCGACTGGAGGCCTTTTTCCCCGCGTTTTCCGACTGGCATTTCGATTGGCTCGACGTGGCTGCCATGATTGAACAGACCGAGCAAATTCTGGAATACCCCATGGTCGACCAAGACCCCCTTCCACGCTGGAGCTTTGGTCGAATAAGCCTGCTGGGCGACGCAGCGCACCCCATGGTGCCGCGAGGCTCCAATGGTGCAGGTCAAGCCATTCTCGATGCGCCCTGCCTGACTGAACAGCTTCGACAGCACGGTTTAACCGAAAAAGCCTTGTCAGAATACGATCGGATTCGGGTCAAAGCTACCACTGAGGTAGTACTCATGAATCGAGTAGCTCCGCCTGACACAATTCTCAAAGAAGTGCACGACCGCACAGGCGGCAAGCCCTTCAAAAACCTTGATGACTACATCAGTCAGAATGAACTCGCCTCGATTTCCAACAAATACAAAAGCGTCGCGGGTTTCAAAGTAGAAGATTTACGTAAAGAGGTCGTTTAGTATGAAACTCGCGCAACATTATATCGACGGGAAATGGACATCAGCCGTATCAGGTACCGGCAACATTAAAAAGGGCGTCAACCCAGCTACCAATGAACATGCCTACGACTACTGCGACGGCACCGAAGCAGAAGCACTGGCTGCGGTCGCGGCTGCACGACGCGCCTTCGATGAAACCAACTGGCGAAACAGCCCCCGTTTGCGTGCCGACATACTTTTTGACTTTGCCGCCCGTATGGAAGCGCGCAAAGCTGAAATAGCCGATTGGCTGGTTACTGTAAATGGCAAACTGCATCGCGAAGCCATGGGCGAAGTGATGGGCAGTGTGTCCGAGCTTAAGTACTATGCTGGGTTGGCCCGCACTCAGTACGGACGCAATCTCGAGGTCGAGCCCGGCGCGTTCTCCATACTCGATCGCGAAGCTGCCGGCGTTGCCGCCATTATCCTGCCTTGGAACGCGCCCTTGCTATTGTTGGTCCGATCGCTCGCGCCGGCGTTAGCCGCAGGGTGCTCCGTTGTTATCAAGCCCGCCTTTCAAACCAGCACCGCGCATAACCTCGCTCTTGAGTACCTGACCAACGACGAACGCATCCCCGCCGGCATTGTGAACTCGGTTATCGAGTCCGGCATTGCCGTTTCACAGCACCTGTGCGAATCGCTGGATGTCGACGTCATCAGCTTTACGGGCTCTTCCCACGTGGGCAAACTGATTGCCGAATCAACCTCACCTTCGTTAAAGCGGTTGTCACTGGAATTGGGGGGCAAAGCCCCCGCCCTGGTCTTCCCCGACTGCGACATGGCCAAAACCGTTAGCGGTGTGGTGGCAGGCGCAACGGTGCTGGCCGGGCAACAATGCACCGCCATTACGCGTGTATTGGTACACGACGCCATTTACGACGCATTCAAAACCCAATTGGCCCAGGCCTTGCAAAGCATTAAAGTTGGGCCGGGCAATGACGCTGCCTCACAAATGGGCTGCCTCATTGATACTGCCAACCGCGACCGCATAGCCAAGCTGGTGGAGCGTGCGGAAAAAGAAGCACGCGTCATTGTAAAAGGCCAAATTCCCGAAGGCGAGCTGGCCAACGGCGCCTTCATTACGCCCAGCCTGATCGAAGTCGACGACCTTGCCTCGCCTTTCATTCAAGATGAGCTGTTTGGTCCATTATTGGTGCTGGAGCGTTTCCACGACGAAGCCGAAGCCATCAACCGCGCCAACGCCACACGCTATAGCCTTGCGTCCAGCGTATGGACACAAGACCTTTTCCTGGCCCGGCGCATGGCCTCGAAACTGAACTTTGGCAATGTCTGGTGCAATACTCACAACCGCCTGTTTGCCGAAGCCGAAACGGGTGGATATGGCGACAGCGGATATGGAAAGCTGCACGGTCTCGAAGGCATGTACGATTTTATGCGTACCAAGCATTTTTATTTTGAAACTAAAACGTCATGACTATGGAAATCACCGCCGCTGTCTGTCGTGAAACGCAGCAACCATTTTCGCTTGAAAAACTCGCGCTTGAGGCTCCGCGGCCAAATGAAGTATTAGTCAAGATCGTCGCCACGGGTATCTGCCACACCGATGTCAATATGCGCAATACCGACGGATTCACGCCCAAGCCCACCGTGCTCGGGCATGAAGGCGCGGGAATTGTTGAAAAGGTGGGTGATTCAGTTAAAAAAGTAAAGCCTGGCGATCCGGTTGTTATAACCTTCGATTCTTGCGGCAACTGCCTGAGCTGCATCCAGGGCGACGCTGCTTATTGCCAATACTTGGGCCGACATGCATTTTCCGGCAAGCGCATCGACGGCACAACATCATTACGTAAAGGTAGTGAACAAATCCATAGTCATTTCTTTGGCCAGTCTTCTTTTGCCACCTACAGCATCTGCACCGAACGCAATGTTATTCCTGTTGACTCATCGGTACCGCTTGAGTTGCTGGGCCCGTTGGGGTGCGGCATTCAAACCGGTGCCTCAACCGTCATTAACGCCTTGAAGGTCCGCGCAGGAAGCAAAATTGGCGTGCTGGGCGTAGGATCAGTGGGCATGGCTTCCGTTATGGCCGCTCATTTGTGCGGCGCGGCGACCATTATTGCGCTCGACACCCAGGCCTCGCGGTTGGCGTTGGCAAAAGAGCTGGGAGCCACACACACCATTAACGGCTCCGAAGAAGACACCTTTGCCCGCATTCGTGAGATTGCCCCACAGGGCCTGAACTATGTGGTCGACACAACTGGCCACCTAGGCATTATTAAAGAGGCTGTAGGCCACATGACACCACGTGGTGTGTGCGCCCTCATCAATACAGCCAAAGGCGCCGATGCCCACATTAATATTTTGCAAATGGTATTGGGCGGACGCACGGTCCGCGGCGTTCACCAAGGCGACAGCGTACCGGACATTTTTATCCCGCAGATGATCGAACTATACAAACAAGGGCGCTTTCCCTTCGACCGGCTCATTCGGTTCTACGATTTTGCCGACATTAATCAGGCCGTTGAAGACATGGAGTCGGGAGTAGCAATCAAGCCCGTTATCCGGATGCCGCTAACTTGAACCGACCCGAATCTCAACGTAACCAAAAGAATAAAAGCTGTTCAACACAATTGATTGAAATCGCATTGTTTACAGAATTTTAGAGAAGGAGATAACAATGTTTATAAAGAATGGATGGTATGCCGCCGCCTGGGCTGATGAAATCGGCCATCATCTTGTGCAAAAATGGATTACCGGCGAACCGGTTGTGCTCTATCGCACACAAGCCGGGGAAGTCGTTGCGCTGCACGACCGCTGCCCCCACCGGCGCGCGTCACTATCGAAAGGTAACCTGGTGGGTGATGATGTCCAGTGCGCGTACCATGGAATCACCTTCGACTGCCAAGGCAATTGTGTGCGGGTTCCCGGGCAAGAAAAAGTACCCAGCGCATTGAGCTTAAGACGTTATAAAGTCGTGGAAAAATGGCAATGGATTTGGATCTGGATGGGCCAGCCCGACGAGGCCGACGAGTCATTACTTCCTGCGTTTGAGTACAACGATAGCCCAGGCTGGAAAGCGCTGGGTGGCTGTATCCCAGTTAAAGCAAACTATCAGCTTCTTACCGACAATTTGCTCGACCTGACGCATGAAACTTACGTACACGGAAAAACCATTGGTAATTCCGCCGTTGCTGAGACACCAATGGAATACCAACTGAATGGCCATGAAGTCCACGTGAAAAGAATCATGGAGAACACCCCACCACCGCCCTTGTTCAAACGGGTGCGCGGCTTCGAAGGTAATATTGATCGCTGGCAAATCATTCGCTTTCAGGCGCCTGCGCATATCTCCATTGATGCGCGCGGTTACCCTACTGGGGTGGACGATCTTGAACAAGGTATGCGTTGGTTTTCCTTGAACTCCCTTACACCGGTTGACGAACGAAACACACTTTATTTCTGGACAGTCACGCGTTGTTTTGATCTTGAGAACGAAGAGTTGGATGAGATCATAAAAGACCAAATACTTAAGACGTTCATGGAAGATGTTGAAGTGATCGAAGCGCAACAAGTATTAATTGAAACCGATGATCGCGCTATACCGGAGGTCAGTATCAGAGCAGATGGCGGCTCAATATCGGCACGTCGTATTGTTGAAAAATTGGCCGCTCAAGACGCAGATGCCGGAATAACCTGAACGCGCAGGACTCGTCTTGGCTCAAACGGCCCTGAAGGAGCTTTTATGGAATTCCCAAAATGGGTCACCGACCGGGTCATTGCCCGCCAGGGAAAACTGCACGCCTACGACCACTTCAAACCGGAAGAAACGGCCTTTGTGGTTGTAGACTTGCAGAACTTTTTCACCCAACCGGGTTATATGGGCGAATGCAAAGCGGCACCCGCCACATTCCCTGCCGTGAACAAGCTGGCCAACGCACTGCGTGAAGCGGGTGGCCATGTTATTTGGGTGCAAACCTGCGCCGATAATGCCGACACATTCTGGGCGCATTTTCATCACGACATGCTGAAACCGGAACTGAGCCAACGCCGTTTAACGGAAATGTCGGTTGACCACCCGGGCTATGAGCTGGCTGCCGAACTTGACGTCGCGCCAACCGACACGCGCGTGGTGAAGCGCTATTACAGCGCCCTGGCACCCAACTCATCAAACCTGCACGAGGTCCTTCAGGATAAAGGCGTCAAAAACGTGCTCATTGGCGGCACCACCACAAACGTGTGCTGTGAATCCACCGCCCGTAACGCCATGATGTTGAATTACCGCAGCATTATGGTGCATGATGCCTTGTCAGCCTTCACCTCACAGGAACATGAGTTCGCCCTGCAAGCGTGGATGCTGTATTTTGGGGATGTGCTGGGCGCTGACGACGTCATTGCGCGACTTTAACTTGACGCGTAAAGCTAAATAATTTGGGCTTCAGGCTGCCCATAGCTTAAATACTGCCGCGTTTTTTTATCTTCAATAAACCCGGCGCTGTTCAGCGCATACGGGATTAATTCCGGCGACTGTGGACGCGCAATAACATAGCCCTGCACGTAATCGACCCCCAGTTCCTTCAAGGTGCGCAAAGTGGCCAGGTCTTCGGCCCATTCAGCAATGCTGATCATGTTCAGACTTTTAGCCAACGTCACAATGGCACGCACAATCGCCACGTCGGTAGGATGCTCATTCATATTGCAGATGAACGCGCCGTCGATTTTCAAGGCGTCGGCGGGCAACTGCTTAAGGTAGGCGAACGAAGTGTAGCCTGCCCCGAAATCATCCAACGCTACTTTTGCGCCTTTTTCCTGTGCCCGGGAAATAAAGCTTCGGGTACGCTCCATGTCTTTTATGGCAACGCTTTCCGTAATTTCAATAAGCAATTTGCGCGCCACATGACCATAACGACTAAACAGGGCAAAAAACATCTCCACAAATGAATCATCATTCAATGACATGCCGTTCAAGTTCACACAGACAAACTCCGTGTTTTCAAGCCGATGTTGATTATTATGCAGCCATTGCAGCGTGGTACTGACCACCCAATGGTCGATTAACGGCATAATCCCGCTTTCTTCGGCGGCGGAAATGATTTTGCCGGTAGGTACCAACGCCCCTTTGGGATCATGCATGCGAAGCAAGACCTCAAAATTCAGTGAGCCGAATGGATCATTCAACGACATAATAGGCTGCATCACAACCGAGAAACCGGTGACATCGAAACCACTGCTGAATTTACGCAACAAGCGCAGCTCCTGGCTTTGTTCCGACAACGCCTCAGCGCTATGCTGATGCACAACAACATGATTCAAACCGGATTCACGCGCTTCTCGCGCGGCTCTTTTGGCGACCAATACCGCGTCGTGTGCATCAATTTGAGCAGGTTCAATTCCCACCAAACCCATCGACGCCTTGAAACGAAAAGGGGTTGTTCCCACCAGGCAAGGCTGACTATGCAAGTCATCCAGAATCGACTGACACAGCTTGCGCGCCTTATCGAGACCCACATTCACAAAAAAGATCAGGAACTCGGAGCCCGTTAGTCGCCCCAATTGCCCTTCCATGCCCAGCACCTGTTTTGCGCGCTCGCACACTTGCTTCAGCACATCGTCACCGGCCGATTTGCCGTAAAGATTATTCACCGTTTTCAGGGAGTTCAATTCCAGATAACCCAGCACGAACGTTTCACCTTCTTCGAGCCGTCGCAAACTGTCCGCCAGTTGAAGATCGATCCCTTTGGAATTAAGGGCGTCGGTTAAGGGATCCCGGTTGGCCTGCAAACGCAACTTGGAAATCGCATCGGCATGACCGGTGATATCTTGCAAAGAGCCTTCAATACGATCGGCCTCAAGCACCGCTTTAACCAAATAAGAGCGACGCGGAATATGAGGTGCGTGACGCAGGTTATGAATTTCAAGCTCGGCCTGACCATCCATTTCAAGCGCATTCACCAAGCGAATCCATGCTTGCCGGCCAAAATGGTTTTCCCACAAGCCATAATGCTCGTTCAGCTCGGGAATATCGAGCATGTCCCGCAACACATGATTAATATTGGTGAGCTTGCCTTCAAGAGAAAGTGAAAACATGCCGATGGGGGCTACACTGTATACCCGCTGCAATTCAGCCTGGGAACGTAAGCGGCTGCGCCGCTCAGCCCAACGGGTACTGACCACCAAAACAAAAACAAGCAACGCCGACACGACCAGTGCGAACAGCAACTCTGAGCCTGCCAGGTTGTCAAACGCCGTCATCTATAGCGTTCTCTCGGAAGCGAACAAGTCGGCCAGCGCTTCTCGCGGGCGCACCACATGGAACGCAGTGCCGTCGACCATCACTTCAGCAGGGCGCGGCCGGGTGTTGTACTGACTGGCCATCGTAAAGGCATAGGCGCCGGCAGACATAATCGCCAGTAAATCACCCTGTTTCAAGGCCAAGGTACGCGCCTTGGCAAGCCAGTCGCCACTTTCACAAATCGGCCCCACCACATCGTAGGTTTGCGCCTGCGCCGACTCTGCGGGTTGCTGTACCGGCTCCACATCGTGCCAGGCATCGTAAAGCGTAGGACGCAGCAAATCATTCATGGCCGCGTCAACAATTGCGAAATTACGTGCTTCGGTATGCTTAAGGTACTCAACCCGTGTAAGCAAAACCCCCGCGTTGCCCACCAACGATCGGCCCGGCTCAAGCACAATCTGCAGGTCGCTTAATTGCTCTTGGTGCAAACGGGCGTAAACCTGATTCAGCAAGGCACTCGGCGACAGCAATGTTTCATCGGTATAACGAATACCAATACCGCCACCCAAATCGAGGTGTTCAATTGCAATGCCCTGGCTTTGCAATGTTCGAACCAGCACCAGTAATTTATCGAGCGCGTCGAGATACGGGCTCACCTGGGTTATCTGGGAGCCGATATGACAGTCAAGCCCCACCACCTTCAGACTCGGCATGGCCGACGCCCGCGCATACACGGCAGGGGCATCCTGAATGGCAATGCCGAACTTGTTCTCTTTCAACCCCGTGGAAATATACGGATGCGTTTGCGCATCCACGTCGGGATTCACTCGTAACGATACCGGCGCCACTTTACCCATTTCCGCAGCCACTTGCGCCAGACGTTCCAGTTCGGGTTCAGACTCGACATTGAAGCACTTTACGCCGGCGTCCAAAGCCGCCCGCATTTCCCAGGCTTGCTTACCCACGCCGGAAAAAACAATTTTTGCAGGGTCCGCCCCCACTGCCATAACGCGTGCCAATTCGCCCCCGGAGACGATATCGAAACCGGCACCCAGCTTGCGGAACTCATTCAGCACAGCCAGATTCGAATTAGCTTTCATTCCGAAGCACACCAACACATTGCGGCCCGCCGCCGCGTCAGCGTATGACTGCCATGCGTCGTTGAGTGCCTGACGGGAATAAACATACAGAGGCGTACCGAATTCATCGGCCAGCAGGGTAAGCGGCACCCCCTCGGCATGCAAAACGCCTTGTTTAAAATTGAAATGAGGGGAAACAGTCATGCGTTGAAACGGAATGGGGTCATTTAAATTACGTCACTTACAAGTAATAATGCCTCGGAACGGGCCTAATCATAGCAATGAACCAGGCCAACCGGGCAAGCAAAACACAAGGGTTAACGCGTAGACGGCCCTTCGCTCATGTTATCGGGCGGTGCCGGCGGAGTGGTCAGGGAGGAATCGGGCGGCGCCGGAGGCGGTTGCGTTAACGGCCCTTTATAACCACAGGCGGCCACGCCCCATAACAATGCAATGCTGGCTACAATGCGAGTTAACGATGTTAACGCGGGAGCCTGTTTTAACGACGCTCGCATGAGTCACTCCAAAAATTATAGGTAGTCATTATGAACGAATCAGAATTTCTTGCACGCAGTGAAGCCATTCTTGATCACCTTGAAAGCCAGGCCGATGATTGGGCGGCGCTTTACGATCTCGACATTGACGCCAACCGCAACGGCAATGTTCTGACCGTCATCTTCAACAATGATGTTCAGGTCGTTGTGAACAGCCAGGCCCCCATGAAGGAAATGTGGGTGGCCGCGCGTACCGGCGGTTTCCACTACCGTTTCGACGGGCAGAAATGGGTGGATACACGAGGCGGCCCCGACATGGCCGACACGCTTTCGCAAATTTGCTCGGAAATCAGCGGCAAACCCATCAAAGTAACGGTTTAGGGCCTAAAACTGAACGCGTGCGGGTTGCGCCGCGTCTTGCGAAGTATCACCCCCACCCCCGGTTAATTGATTCAACAGGGCGCCAATACCGTCATTGCCGCCTCCCGAGCCCAACGGTTGCATATCTTCGGGCAATTGCCCGTTCAACATCATTTCCTCGGGGGAAGGCAACCCCACCCGGGCCACTGCCTGGCCCGGTGGGAACTCCGCAAAATAGAATTCACCGTTTTCACGCATCAGGCCATCCGGCATTGGGCCTGGCTCGGCCACAGGAATGTCTTTTAGGGCAAGCCTCATGTAATCGAGCCAAATAGGCAACGATGCACCGCCGCCCGTTTCCCGCGACCCTAAAGAGCGAGGCTGATCGAAGCCCATCCACGCAACACCCACCAAGTCGGGCGTAAAGCCGGCAAACCACGCGTCATGAGAATCGTTGGTGGTGCCGGTTTTGCCGGCAACATCGGCCCGCCCCAAATCGCGGGCCAAACGCGCCGCCGTGCCCTGACGCGCCACACCACGCAACATGTCATACATCACATATGCCGTGCGCGGATCAATTACCCGCGCCGAAGTGTCGCCGGCCACCACGGGCCGGGCCTGCATTAATACTTTTCCTTCGCTATCAGTGACCCGGTCGATAAGATAAGGAGGAACCCGGTAACCGCCGTTTGCAAACACGGTATACGCCCCGGCAAGCTGCAAAGGCGTCACGCCGCCTGCACCCAATGCCAGTGGCAAAACGGCGGGATTGCGGGCACGATCGAAGCCAAAACGGGTGATGTAGTCTTGTGCATATTGCGGGCCAATTGCTTGCATAATGCGAATCGACACCATGTTCTTGGAGCGATACAAGCCCTGGCGCATGGTTAGCATAGGCTCGTAATCATTGCCGTAGTTCTTGGGTTCCCACGCCCGCGAGCCGGTTTGCTCGGCGGTTAAACGAAAACGCTCATCCGATACCTGTGTTGCCGGCGTCAACCCTCGCTCGAGTGCGGCGGCATAGATAAACGGCTTGAAGGCCGACCCCGGCTGGCGCCACGCCTGGGTAACACGGTTAAAGTGCTCTTCAAAGCCGAAACCGCCCACCAGTGCACGAATGGCGCCATCTTGCGGACGCATTGCCACGAATGCAGCTTCCACCGAAGGCATGTTCAGCAATTCCCAATATTCACCCGTATCCCGAACATAAACTACTGAGCCGCGCTCGATTTTCTCGGGCGGCTTGGCGTTCTTCACCAAACCCCGGGCCACCACTTTCAGTGCCGACTTGTCGGTAATTTCCACAATTTTTTCAGGTGAGCGGGCAACCACCACCTTATCGGGCGCCGCCGACAGTACGACCCCAACCAAAAGGTCGTCGCTATCACGGTACTTCTCCTGGATTTGGTCAATCACCTCGTTGAATCGCTCGGGGTCGTTCTCGATTCCCTCGGGCAGATCAATGGTTTCTTCGGGGCCGGGATAACGGGCCCGGCGCGTGTAATCAAGCACACCGGCGCGCACAGCCTCGTAAGCCGCTTGCTGTTCTTTTGAGTTCACCGTGGTGTAGACATTCAAGCCACGCGAATAAACGTCGTCTTGGTAAACGGTAAATAACAGACGCCGCGCCAGCTCGGCCACGTATTCGGCATGGATGGCGTAACCACCCATCGGGGTGCCAGGCGCCGATTTCAGAATAATGGGTTGGTTAATGGCGTCTTGGTACTCTTGTTCAGTGATGTAGCCTAACGACAACATGCGGTTCAACACGTATTTTTGACGATCTTTCGCCCGCGGCATACTGTAGCGGGGGTTCAAACGAGACGGCGCTTTTGGTATACCCGCCAACATGGCAGCCTCGGCCAAGGTGATATCTTGCAACTGCTTGCCGAAATACGTGCGGGCGGCGGCGGCAAACCCGTATGACCGATGACCCAGGTAAATCTGGTTCATGTACAGGTCGAGAATTTCGTTCTTGGTCAGCGTGGCTTCAATTTTGAAGGTAAGCAGTAACTCGTAAAACTTACGGGTGTAGGTTTTTTCCGACGACAAATAGAAATTACGCGCCACCTGCATGGTAATCGTGCTGGCACCCTGCGACTTGGACATATTCGAAATATTGGCCACTACCGCACGCGCCACACCCATCCAATCGATACCACTATGCTGATAAAAGCGATCGTCTTCAGCGGCCAGAATGGCTGATTTCATCACATCGGGCACTTCGTCGAAGCGCAACACATTGCGACGCTCTTCACCGAACTCACCGATAAGCACGTTGTCCGCCGTATAAATACGCAGCGGAATCCGGGGCTTATAGTCGATCATCGCCGTTAAATCAGGCAAATTCGGCCATGCTAGCGCCAACGCTAAAGACCCCAGCAGAGCCCCGCACAGACCCAGCCCCGCCACGAAGACAACGCTTTTAAGAAAGAAACGCCGAAACCAGTGGTTTGGCGGATTCGACGTTTTTGAAGAATTTTTTGATGAGCTCATTACCGGCGATTTTAAGTCTAAGTTGAATCAGACTATGATTTGCGCATTAAGTTTATGTAACAGTTTAATGCAGCACAGCATCCAATTGGGGTTGGGCTAGTGGGATAATACTAGAATGAATGACACTTCACGTTCTGGCAATACAAGTATCGCCAACCCGTCGCTACCATACGACACCCCCATTTTTCTGGTGGGCATGATGGGCGCGGGCAAAACCACAATCGGCAGGGCTTTGGCCCGAGCCCTTGGGCGCGAGTTTATCGACCTTGACCTCGTCATTGAGGCACGCTGCGGGGTTCCGATTTCCCATATCTTTGAGGTTGAAGGTGAGGAAGGGTTCCGCAAACGCGAAACGGCTATGCTGAACGAGTACGCCACGCAAAACAACCTGGTACTGGCAACCGGCGGCGGCGCGGTGCTGGCACCTGAAAATCGCCACACTCTGAAAAAGCACGGCATTGTGATTTATTTGCGCGCCCGTGAAGATGAATTGTACCGCCGTATTGCCAAAGACCGGCATCGCCCCCTCATTCAAACCCAGAACCCGCGCGCGCGCCTGAACGAGCTACTCACGCTTCGCACCCCCCTTTACAATGAGGTTGCGCACTTAACCTTCGACACGGGCAGTATGCCGATTGCCCAAGCGGTGCAATCTTTGGTTCACCTTTTGCAAACCTATTCTCATGACCACTGTTCAAGTTAATACACCCGGCGGACGCTACCCGATTCATATTGGCGCGGGCCGGTTGCACAAATTGCACGAAAGCGTGCCCGATAACGTAACAGCCATCGCCATCGTCACCAACCCTACGGTGGGCTCACTGTATTTGAAAGCGGCACGTGAATCCCTGGTGCACACAGGCAAACACATTATTGAAATTACCTTACCCGATGGCGAGGCCCATAAAAACTGGGAAACCCTGCAAACAATCTTCGACGCCCTGCTGGAAAACCGCTTCGACCGCAAATGTTTGCTGGTGGCACTGGGCGGCGGAGTCATCGGCGATATGGTGGGGTTTGCCGCTGCCTGCTATATGCGCGGCGTCCGGTTTCTGCAAGTACCCACCACTTTGCTGGCCCAGGTCGATTCATCGGTTGGCGGTAAAACCGGCATTAACCACCCGCTGGGCAAGAACATGATTGGCGCGTTTTACCAACCCATCGCGGTTGAGATCGACACCAACGTGCTTCACACATTGCCGGAACGGGAAGTGGCGGCGGGTTTAGCCGAAGTCATCAAGTACGGGCTCATTATCGATGCCGAATTCTTTAACTGGTGCGAGGCGCGGGTAAGCGCCCTGAAGGCACTCGATGAAGAAACGATTTCCTATGCCATCCAGCGTTCGTGCGAATGCAAAGCCTACGTGGTCGGCGAAGACGAACGCGAATCGGGCTTGCGCGCCATTCTGAATTTTGGCCACACCTTCGGCCATGCCATTGAAGCCGGGTTAGGCTACGGCGACTGGCTGCACGGCGAGGCAGTGGGTTGCGGTATGATCCAGGCGGCAACGCTGTCGGCCCACACCGTTGGGCTTGGCTCCGCTTCTGTAGAACGCATTCGCAATCTTGTGCATGCCATCGGCTGCCCGGTTAAACCGCCCAATCTAGGTACAGAACGATGGATTGAATTGATGCAGGTCGACAAAAAAGCGGAAGGAGGCCAGATTCGCTTTGTCTTGTTACCCGAAATCGGTAAAGCGGTTGTGCAGGCCGCACCCCTGAACGTTGTACGCGACGTTCTGCATAAAACCGCCGTACCGGCCCTTTAGGAGACTGCATGTCGGGTTTGGCCCCCTACGCCGCCACACCGGAACAGTCGCGCGGCCGCCGGCACCTTGAAGCGTCGCCCACCGGGCGCAGCGAGTTTCAACGCGATCGCGACCGCATTATTCATTGCAACGCCTTCCGGTTACTGGAATACAAAACCCAGGTTTTCATCAACCATGAAGGCGACTTGTTCCGGACACGGCTCACACACAGTATCGAGGTGGCGCAAATTGCGCGCAGCCTGGCACGCAATTTGGGTTTACATGAAGATTTAATCGAGGCCATTTCGTTGGCCCACGACCTGGGCCACACGCCGTTCGGGCATGCCGGGCAAGACGAACTTAACGCCTGCATGCGTGAGTTTGCGCCGGACGCCGGCGGCTTCGAGCACAACCTGCAAAGTCTGCGCGTAGTGGATGAACTGGAAGAACGCTACGCTGCGTTCAACGGGTTGAATCTTTGTTTTGAAACACGCGAAGGTATTCTGAAGCATTGCTCGCCGCGCGCCGCGCGGGAGCTGGGCGAAATGGGTGAGCGCTTTCTGCTTAAACGCCAACCCACACTGGAAGCGCAAATTGCCAATCTGGCCGATGAAATTGCTTACAACAACCATGATATCGACGACGGCCTGCGTTCCGGACTCATTTCCATCGAGCAATTGCAAATGCTGGAGATTTTCGCCACTCATTACGCGCAGGTCATGGCCAGGCATCGCAATCTTGAACGACGGCGCGCCATTGCGGAAACCATTCGCGCCATGATCAATACGCTCATCATCGACTTAACGCAAACCACGCGACAGAACATTCAACAGCATCAGCCCCAAAGCCCGAACGATGTCCGCCAATGCCCGCCGCTGGCGGCCTTTTCCGCCCCCATGCGGGCCCAGGCTGACGCCCTGAAACGCTTTTTGCTGGAAAACCTGTATCGGCACCATCGCGTGATTCGCATGACAACAAAAGCGCGCCGCATTGTGCGTGAGCTCTTCATCGCCTACCAAAACGAACCCCGCTTGCTGTCGCTGGAGTACCGGCGCGCTACCCCCCTTGCACAGGCCCGCGCCATTGCCGACTATATTGCCGGCATGACAGACCGCTTTGCCATTAAAGAGCACCGCGAGTTATTTCAAATGGGAAGCAACCTGTAACGTGGGTACCGCGAACCGCGCGTTTAAACGGTTTCAATTGCGCAAAGCTTACTTACTTAACGCCTTGCTGCGTCAGCCACGATGCTTCATCAGGGGACGCACTGCTTAAGACGTTTGCGGCGGGCGTTGGCGGCGCTCCATGCTGTCTTAGCACTTGCTGCAACGCGTCGTTAAAAGGTTCCGCCCGCATAAAGCCAATCACACGCGGCGAATCCAGTGCTCGGCCTGCGGCGTCAAAAAAGATAATACCGGGCGGGCCGAACAACCGGAAACGTTCAAGTAATGCGCGGTCTTCGTCGGTGTTTTTGGTTACGTCGGCCTGCACCAAAACGAACTGGCTCATCGACTGCGCAACCGCCGGGTCGGTAAAGGTAAAGCGTTCCATTTCAATGCAAGACACACACCAATCGGCATAGAAATCCAGCAGCACAGGGCGGTTTGCACCAGCCAGAATGGCATCCAGCTCTTGTACAGAACGCACTTTCACAAACTGTGACTTCACGTCGGGAACCGCACCCACGCGCGCCGTGCCGCCATTTGCAGCGATACCTGCGCCGCCAGGGCCGCCTAATGGCTGAAGTACGCTGTATGTGCCCATGGCCATCCCCACCATCATCAACAGTGCCCAGCCTGCCAGTAAAAGCCCCAACGCCTTGCCAAGATACGCAAGCAGACCTGAAGCAACCTGACGAAAAGCACCCAGCAAGATTGCCGCCCAAAACGTCAACACGATCCAGCCCAAAACCATCAGCCAATCGGGCAGCACGGAATTAAGCATCCACCACGCTGTGGCCAGAAGCAGAATCCCAAACAAAATTTTGACCCCTTCCATCCAGGGGCCGGCTTTGGGCAGCAAGGCGCCCGAACCCGCCCCCAGGGCCAGCAATAAAACGCCCTGGCCCCACGCCAGAGCAAACAACGCGGCCGCCCCTACGGCGGCATCACCGGTTTGCGAAATGAACAGCAATACGCCGGCCAAAGGCGCGGCCACACACGGCCCAACGATAAGCGCCGAAACCAGGCCCATTAGAAACGCGCCACTGTAGTGGCCACCCGGAATACGCTGTAAATAAGCACCCAGCGCATTCTGCAGCGCCAAGGGTGTTTGAACGTTGTAAGCATTGAACATCGCCAACGCCAGCAAGGCCAGCAAAGCGGCAAATACCGACAAGACCCACGGGTTTTGCAACCAGGCCGCCAACCCGGCACCGGCCAACCCGGCTGCCACACCCATCGCGGTATAGAGTAAAGAAACGCCCAGCACATAAGTTGCCGCCAACGACAAACCGCGCCATCGCGCAGGCTTCTGATCGCCTTTGTGCGTACCGGCTATCACCGCCATCAGGATAGGCACCATCGGCAACACACACGGGGTAAAGGTCAGCAAAATACCCAGAACAAAACAGGCAAGGACAATGGTCCAGATATTGGCCGAAGCCAGATACTCGGCCAACCCAATATCGCTTAACTGGCCGATGGAGCCGACATTCGACGCGTTACCTGCTTGTGTCCCGCCGACCGCACCTGCAGATGAAGCCGACTTTCCGGGATCAACAACCGTTTGCAGCGGCGGCGGCACCTGATCGACGACCGCATCGCCACTAATCTGATACATCCCCCCCTGGGCGCGTAACGACAATTGCTCAGTTTGGGGTGGATAGCACAGACCGGCATCGGCACAGCCCTGGCTTGTAATGCTTAACTTGGCCGGGGTGGGCAAGCCTTGGGGCAAGTCGAGCAGAACGGTCACCTGCCCGTAATACACCTCCATATTCTGATCGAATGTGGGGTCATATTTCACCAGGCCCGGCGGAAAGGTTTGTAACTGAGGTTCAAGCGTTTGCTCTCCCACCACAAACTGAAAGCGGTCGCGATACATATAGTATTCAGGCGCGATGCGGTAATGCACCTGCACTTGCCCGTTTTGCTGGGCAACTGACAACGAAAAAGCTTCGTCGGGCGGGAGAAAGTCTTCGGGCGATTGCGCCAGGCTGGAGCCCAACAACCCCAGCCACACAAAAAAGGCGGCCACCAAAGCCACCATAAACCTCATACTGATCTGCTGCATTATTCTTCGTTCCCTGATGCAAGCCCGGTCGCTTGCTCCCGCACCCAATCCACATAAGGCTGGAACCCGCCAACGACAGGTAACACCAGCGCTTCGGGCACCTCGTAAGGATGCAGCTCGCGAATCCGATCAATCACCCGCGCGACCATATCGCGCGTGGTTTTAATCGTTAAGGGAACCTCTTCCGCCCCCTCGAGCCGCCCCTGCCACATATACATAGACAAGCTTGGCGGCCCAAGGTTCACACACGCGGCCAATTGTTCTTCAACCAGCATATGAGCAATGCGCTTGGCCAGCAATGAGTCGGGCGCATTGCTTAGAATGACAACCAGTTCAGACATAGTAACTCGCTTAAAAAGAATCTGAACCAGTTTAACCGAAGGCAGCAGGCGCTTTAGAATCGCATGCTTGCGCTTAGGCTAACGGTTGTGGGGTCACCCGCCTTGATGTAATCGGAATATTGATACATCCAGTATTTTTTGTTGAACACATTGTTCACCGCCAACCGGAAAGTGGTGTCGTAACCATGGATCCGGGTATCGTAATTGGCACCGATATTAACCAGCGTATAGGAATCCACACTAATCTCGTTATTGGGTCGCAAAGGTGTGCTGGACGTGTATTTTGCATCAACATAAAGCTGCAACCCAGGCACTTGGGGCACGTTATAACCCACCTGTGCCGCCGCAATAAAGCGCGGCGCACCCGCCACCCGCTTACCGATATTGGCCACCCCTTTCTTGTATTCGGTATCCAGCGCCATCGCGGTACCACCCAGGAACCAGTCACCCAAAGTGGTCGATGCCCCCAGCTCGATGCCCTGGAACAAAGACTCACCATCCTGCACCAATTCGTTCGAGGCGTTGGTGTATTGCGCGGCTTTTTCGATGCGGAACGCGGCGGCAGTGGCAGACCAGCCATCTTGTTCGGTTTTCACACCGATTTCATATTGACGGCTCTTCAGCGGGTCAAGCAACGCTCCTGCATTGGCATAGGTGCTGCCTACAATGGTTCCCGGCTCAAGCGATTCCACGTAACTGACGTAGGCCATAGTACGAGGTGTGAAGTTGTACATTAAGGCCAAAGTGGGCGTCAGCACGCCATTCTTTTTATAAACGCTGCTCTGGGCGCCGGCCGGCGTAAAAGTGCGCTGCTCGTAATTTGTATACCGCAAGCCCGCCAACAGCGACCATTCAGGAGAAAACTTCAACGTATCGCTGGCATAGACTGATTTTTGCGTAATGGTGTTGGCACGATACATGCCCAAACCGTTGTCCATGGTGCCCGAGGTGTAGAACGCGTTGTTGTTTTGACTCCAAATATTTCCGGTACCGATTTGCTTATAAATACCGTTGGCGGCCAGATCGGTATGCTGGTCTTGATACGCTATACCCGCCACCAGGTCATGCCCGACCGCGCCCGTTTGGAAACGGCCTTCCACCTGTGCCTGCCACGAATTGAATTGGTAGAACTCTCCGTAGTCGGAACGATAGTCATCATAATCACCCGCTTGGTTACGCAGAAAAATCACCTCTTCGGCGCGGCGTGTACGGGTGGTTGCGTGGCTGAAATCGGTTCTTACTTTCCAAGTGGGTGCCAACTGGTACTCGAGCCCCGTGGCAAAGTAGCGGAACTCATTGTCCACATACGTACCATCGCCCACCAATTTTTCATTATTACGCACCGGTGAGGGCAAATCGGTTGCGGCATAAAGCCCGGTATAAATCGTTGGTTCAGGATCTTTGGTTTTACGGTGCTGATACAGCGCCTGCATGTCCCACGTAAGCTTTTCGGTAATGCGCGCATCCAGCGCCAACGAAACGGCATTACGGTTTAATTTGCTTTTATTGAATCCTTCGCCCTCTTCGTGCGTGACATTCAACCGATAGCCGAACCAGTCATTATGACCGGCCCGTCCGCCAATATCCGCGCTCTCGCGGAAAATACTGTCGGAATGATAGCCCAGGCTCACCTCGCGCAGCGGTTCATCGGTGGGGCGTTTGGTTACGTAGTTAATGATACCGCCCGGCGACCCAAACCCGTACATGAAGCCGCTGGCGCCTTTCAGCAGCTCAACACGCTCCAATTGCTCGTATGGCAACACGGTCACATAGCTAAGAAACGGCTTGCCATCGATGCGATAACCATTCTGCCAATCGAGCTGAAGCCCGCGAACGGTAAGATAGTTCGCCCAGGCGCCATCCTGCGCGCTATTGTCTGATACGGCCGCATCCAGTGTGAATACGTCTCCCAGTTTCGTCACTTGGCGACGCTCCAGCTCTTCACCCGTCACAACCGTCGTGGAAAAAGGGGTCTCTAATTGGGTTTTCGATCCCAACGCGCCGCCATCCACCGATTCATTCAGTTGCTGGATCGACGTATCGAGCCTGATGCCCTGTACCGTTACCTGCGGAAGGGTTGCCACAGGCGCCTGTGCGGCGTCACCTTCCGAACCGTTTGTTTGTGCCTGTACCGGCATAGTCAATAAGCCCGCTAAGGCCAATACGCCTGCCACAGCCTTTAAACGCGCCCCTGGCATGGAATGCGCCGCGCAGGCGGCAAATCGCTTCTCGTGTTGCATTACAACTCCCGTCATATTTTTGTCACAACGGGCGATTGTATATGTTAATACAAACGACATCAATTCTCATTTGTATTAATGCAACGGTTCTGCTCTCTTGTTAATATTGAATTGAAATGAATAACTTGAATCCATTCACAACCCGGTTGGGTATTCATCATCCCATCATTCAGGCACCGATGGCCGGCGTAGCCACGCCTATGTTGGCCGCGGCAGTATCGAATGCGGGAGGCCTGGGATCTTTAGGTATTGCCACAAGCAGCGCGCTGCAGGCCAGGCAAATGATTGAGCAAACCCAGGCGCTCACTTCACGCCCCTTCAACGTCAATGTTTTCTGCCACGAACCTCCCTTAAGAGATAAAAAAAGGGAAGCTGCCTGGCTTGAACATTTAAAGCCGTTGTTCATGGAGTGCGGCGCGAGCTTACCCACGTCACTGAGCGAAATGTACAAAAGCTTTATTGGCGACGATGAAGTGTTCAATATGCTGCTTGATACTCGGCCGGCGGTGGTGAGTTTCCATTTCGGTTTACCCTCTACAGAACAAATAAAAGCGCTACGCAATCTGGGTATTTGCACACTGGCAACGGCAACCAACCTTGAGGACGCACGTCGAATTCAAGCGCGCGGCATAGATGCGATCGTTGCCCAAGGCATTGAGGCAGGAGGGCATCGCGGTCTCTTCAGTACCGATGCAATTGATGAGAAGTTAAGCACATCCGTGCTCGTTCGCTTACTCGTCAAGAACGTCAATCTTCCTATCATCGCTGCCGGGGGCATTATGGATGGTCAGGGGATCAAGGCCGCCTTAACCTTGGGCGCCGCTGCCGCCCAACTTGGTACGGCATTCATACTGTGCCCCGAATCGGCCGCCAACGAAGGCTATCGAGCCGCCCTCAAGAGTGAACGCGCCGCTTCAACATGCCTCACCTCGGCATTTTCAGGACGACCCGCTCGAGGCATACGCAACCGATTCATCAACCACGCCGAATTGGCAACTGCACCAGAGCCCGCTGCATATCCCATCGCTTACGACGCAGCCAAGCAGCTCAATGCGGCGGCGGCAAATCGCGGGAACCATGAGTTTGCAGCTCATTGGGCGGGCCAAGCTGCTTTGACGGCCCGAGAACTACCGGCTGCCGAACTGGTTGCAACACTGGCACAAGAATGTTCAATTTAACTTGCTACCTTGCGCAATAAGCGCAATACACCAAATCGAGCCATAGAAAAAACCCCCGCAAGCGGGGGTTCAAATAGGTCTGTCGTACCTGTCAGGCCGAAGCCTGTTCTTGTTGGTTATACCGTCTTTAGTTCATTTCGCATTCAGACTTGAAAACGTCTTCCTGCATTTCCATTACTTTGCGCACAACGTTGGGGGTAAGATTACCGTTGCCATCACGCTCGAGCTTCATCAGGTAGTAATCCTGAATTGGATGATGGTTGGTATCGAACTTGAAGTTGCCACGAACAGCATTGAAATCGGCCTTGCGCATCGCATCGCGGAATGCATCGGTTTTGCTGATGTCGCCGTCTACCGCTTTCAAAGCTGAACCAATGAGGTTTGCCGTATCGTAAGCAGTGGCTGCGTAGTGGGTGGGCATACGGCCATACTCTTTCTGGAAGGCCTCAACAAACGCCTTGTTGGCAGGTACGTCGAGGTTCTGCGACCACAAGGCCACTGTGTACAAACCTTCTGCGGAATCACCCGTTGCTTTCAACATACGGTTATCCATCGAGAATACCGGCAAAATCATGGGAATGGTTTCACCCAGACCGGAAGCGGCATACTGCTTGGCAAAGTTAATGCCCAAACCACCTGGATGGAACTCATAAATGGCGTCAGGCTTCAGATCGCGCAAGCGTGCCATTTCAACCGAAAAGTCGTTCTGGTCGAGCTTGGTGTAGAGTTCAGCCACCACTTCGCCTTTGTATTCACGCTTGAACCCTGCCAGCGCATCGCGTCCAGCCTGGTAATTGGGCGCAACCAGGGCAACCCGCTTGTAACCCAGCTCATTGGCGGCAGCGCCACCGGCTGCATGCAGTGCCGAGTTCTCGTAGGAACCCACAAAGTAATTTTTCATACAACGCTTACCCGCGAAAGGAGACGGGCCTGCATTTACGCTGACATAGAAAGAATCGCCTTGAGCGATGGACGGCGCAATAGCAGTTAACACGTTCGAAAAAATAACGCCTGTGAACAATTTAACGTCGTCGGCCAAGAGGCGGTCGGCGATTTGCTTGCCGTTGGCGGGCTTCAGGCCGTCGTCTTCAACAATCGTTTCAACCGCCACACCACCCAGTGTGCCGTTACCTTGTTTAATCGCCAGATTAAAACCGTCGCGGGCGTCTTCACCCAGGTAACCGGCCGGTGTGCTAAGCGTAGTAATGAAACCAATGCGAACTGGGTCTTTTGCCATGACATTCGTACTTAATGCCATCACGGCTGAAGCCATACACCCCAGAGCTAATTTTTTAAGCATTCAACTTCCCCTTAAGAAACACATAGAACATTGACAGATCAAATCAGATGTCATGCTGAAACTTTATTGGGTTTTATGTAAGCGAACAAGCGCAATCGGGCAGGGTTTCCCCGAATTGTTACAAAAAAACTTGAACCTTCAAGCATTTGAAAGGAAAAAGCCATAAAAATAGCCCCTTACGGGGCTAAAAATGTCTGACAAACAGCGGCAAAAAACCTGCCGCCGTTATTCAGTTTTGCTTATTCGGCGTCGTCTTGCGCTTCTTCTTCAGCGGGACGATCAACCAGCTCCATGAATGCCATAGGTGCATTATCACCCTGACGGAAGCCCATTTTCAATACGCGGGTGTAACCACCGTTACGCTCTTTGAAACGCGGTCCGAGCTCATCGAACAACTTCACGACTGCGTCGCGATCGCGCAAACGTGCGAAAGCCAAACGCTTGTTGGCCAGCGTGGGTTCTTTACCCAGGGTGATCAACGGTTCAATAACTCGACGCAGCTCTTTGGCTTTGGGAACGGTGGTTTTGATTGCTTCGTGTGTAATCAACGAAACAGCCATGTTGCGGAACATAGCCAAACGATGACTACTGGTGCGGTTCAGTTTACGTAATCCACTGCGGTGACGCATGATAATTTCCTTTGAATCTTAAAAACCGGCATTGCCATGGCATGCCGGCATAGTTAACCGGATCTTCTATCGACTTACGCCGCGGTCCGGTGGTGAAATAAAACGAACAGTTAAGGACGCTCAAGACCCAGTGGTGGCCAGTTATCGAGCTTCATACCCAATGTAAGGCCACGTGCGGCGAGCACTTCCTTGATTTCATTCAACGACTTGCGACCCAGGTTCGGTGTTTTCAACAACTCGTTCTCGGTCCGCTGAATCAGATCGCCGATATAGTAAATATTTTCGGCTTTCAGACAGTTGGCGGAACGGACGGTCAGCTCAAGGTCGTCGACAGGTCGCAACAGAACAGGGTCGATAGGTTCTTTGCTGCCGCCACGGGTGCCGCCGACTGCTTCGGTTACCACATCGCCTGGGCCGTCGAGCGCGGCGAAGACCGAGATTTGATCCATGAGCAAACGGGCCGCCTGGCGCACTGCTTCTTCAGGCGAAATAACCCCGTTGGTCTGGATGTCCATCACCAACTTGTCGAGGTCGGTACGTTGCTCAACACGCGCGCTTTCAACCGCATAACTTACGCGGCGGATGGGGCTGTACGATGCATCGAGAATAATACGGCCAATCGTATGAGCGTTGTCTTCCGAAAGGGCACGCACGTTGCCGGGCACATAGCCGCGACCCTGATCAACCTTGATCTGCATTTCCAGCTTGCCGTCTTCAGTTAAGGTGGCAATGATGTGGTCAGGGTTGATGATTTCCACGTCGTGAGGCAACTCGATATCCGATGCCTTCACTTCGCCTGCACCTTGCTTGCGCAAAGTAAGCGTCACTTCCTCACGGTTGTGCAGCTTGAATACGACGCCTTTCAAATTCAACAAAATGTCGACAACGTCTTCACGCACGCCGGGCAGCGTGGAATACTCGTGAACCACACCCGTAATCTGAACTTCGGTTGGCGCATAACCTGTCATGGAAGACAACAGAATGCGACGCAATGCATTACCCAACGTATGACCATAGCCGCGTTCAAACGGCTCCATGATTACTTTTGCATGGTTGGGGGTAAGGGATTCAACCTCGATGGATCGGGGTTTCAACAGAGCTTGTGACGACATGTATGTTCCTTTTCAATACCCTCGGCTCGTTACACCGATAAGGCTGACGGACAAGAATGACAATATAAAACTGCCGGGAATTTTCACTGCAAAGCCCACTTTCCAGATTCGACTGAAAAGTGGGCCAAAGCCTGACACTGCAGAACGCAGACGCGAATTAACGCGAATACAATTCAACAACCATCGACTCGTTGATGTCGCGAGCAACATCAGCGCGGTCGGGGGCTTGCTTGAAAGTGCCGGTTAGCTTGGTTGCGTCGACTTCCACCCATTGGGGGAAACCAATACCCGCAGCCAAATCCAGGGCTTCACGAATACGTGCTTGCGCCTTGGCTTTCTCGCGAATGGTAACCACATCACCGGCTTTAACGATCATCGACGCGATGTCGGCCGTTTGACCATTCACCTGAATAGCGCGATGGCTCACCAACTGACGTGCTTCAGCGCGCGTTGAGCCAAAGCCCATGCGATATACAACATTGTCGAGACGCGACTCAAGCAACTGAATGAGCGTTTCACCCGTGTTGCCGCGACGACGCTCGGCTTCAGCAAAGTACTTGCGGAACTGCTTTTCCAGGACGCCATACATACGCTTGAGCTTTTGCTTTTCGCGCAGCTGCAAACCGTAGTCGGATGTACGCGCACCGGAAGTGCGGCCATGCTGACCAGGCTTGGATTCGAGTTTGCACTTCGAATCCAGCGAGCGACGGGCGCTCTTCAGGAAAAGATCGGTACCCTCGCGACGCGAGAGCTTGCATTTTGGTCCAATATAACGTGCCATGATGCTTCCTCTTAAATGCGACGGCGCTTGGGCGGACGGCAACCATTGTGCGGAACGGGTGTGATATCGGAGATGCTGGTGATCTTGATACCCAGTGCATTCAACGCACGTACGGACGATTCGCGACCGGGGCCGGGGCCTTTGATACGTACTTCAAGATTCTTGATGCCGTATTCAATCGCGGTACGACCTGCCGATTCTGCAGCAACCTGAGCGGCAAACGGTGTGGATTTACGCGAGCCTTTGAAGCCTGCGCCACCCGATGTCGCCCAAGACAATGCATTGCCCTGACGGTCGGTAATCGTGATGATTGTGTTGTTGAAGGATGCATGAACGTGCGCAATGCCGTCCGAGACAACCTTCTTGATTTTCTTGCGTACGCGCGATGCGCCGCTGTTGGAAGCTTTCGCCATCTTCTAGTCCTCGAGATTATTTCTTCAGGGAAGCCGCTGCACGACGCGGACCTTTACGGGTGCGCGCGTTGGTGCGTGTGCGCTGACCACGCACCGGCAGACCGCGCTTATGACGCAGGCCGCGATAGGTTCCCAGGTCGATCAGACGCTTGATAGACAGTTGAACTTCACGGCGCAGGTCACCCTCAACCGTGAACGATCCCACTTGCTCACGAATTTTCTCGAGCTCAGCGTCGGTGAGATCCTTGACTTTCTTTGTACGTTCGATGCCGGTTGCGTCACAAATTTGACGAGCACGTGTCGGGCCGACGCCAAAAATGGCGGTAAGACCGATAACAGTGTGCTGATGCGGCGGAATGTTAATGCCAGCAATACGGGCCATGACTGTTCCTTGTTAATCCGTTACGTGTCGGCAATTAGCCTTGACGCTGCTTATGACGGGGATCGGTGCAAATTACACGTACCACGCCGTGACGTTTGATAACTTTACAATGACGGCAAATTCTTTTTACCGATGCCATTACTTTCATGGTTGACTCCTAGTTTCCTTTACCCGGGCCGCTTATTTCGAGCGGAACACAATTCTGGCGCGAGACAGATCATAGGGCGTGAGTTCCACTGTGACCTTGTCACCCGGCAGAATCCGGATGTAATGCATACGCATCTTGCCCGATATATGGCCCAAAACGATATGGCCATTTTCCAGCTTGACGCGGAATGTTGCGTTAGGCAGGTTCTCTAATACTTCGCCCTGCATCTGAATGACGTCATCTTTTGCCATTTCAAATTACCGCATTGGCAGACCCGCGCCTTTGAAGTTCGTCTTCTTAAGCAACGAATCATACTGTTGAGACATCATGTAGGACTGAGCCTGAGCCATGAAGTCCATCGTTACCACGACAATAATCAAAAGCGAGGTGCCACCGAAATAAAACGGCACGTTCCAGCGCATCTGCATGAATTCGGGCAGCAAAGACACCGCCGTAATGTAGATGGAGCCAACCAGAGTCAGACGCATGAGAATCTTGTCGATATAACGTGCGGTCTGTTCACCCGGGCGAATACCTGGAACGAAAGCACCACTCTTCTTCAGGTTATCTGCCGTTTCACGACTGTTGAATACCAACGCCGTATAGAAAAAGCAGAAGAAAATAATTAAAGCTGAAAACAACGTGACATACAAAGGCTGGTGAGGTGCCAATGCTCCGGCAAGGTTACTAAGCCAACGCATATCGGGGTTGCTGGAGAACCAGCTGGTAATAGTGGCCGGCAACAGAATGATGGACGAGGCAAAAATGGGCGGAATAACCCCGGCCATATTCAGCTTCAGCGGCAAATGCGAGCTTTGCCCCCCATACATTTTATTGCCCACCTGGCGCTTGGCATAGTTCACTGTAATGCGACGCTGGCCACGCTCGACGAACACGACGAAATACGTCACAGCCACCACCAGCACCAGAATGAACAACGCCGAGAGTATAGACATTGCGTCGGTACGGACAAGATCCATCATGCCGGACAAGGCACTGGGCAGACCCGCCACAATACCGGCGAAAATCAGGATGGAAATACCATTGCCGATTCCGCGCTCGGTAATTTGCTCGCCTAACCACATCAGGAACATCGTTCCCGTTACCAGGGTGACAACCGTAGTGAAACGAAACAGCATACCGGGATCAATTACCAGGCCGGGTTGCGATTCAAGCGCCACCGAAATACCCACCGCCTGAATCAGCGCCAGAAACACCGTGCCGTAGCGCGTGTACTGGGTGATTTTGCGGCGACCGGCCTCGCCTTCTTTCTTCAGCGCTTCAAGCGAAGGCACCACGACGGACATCAACTGCATAATAATGGCAGCCGAAATGTACGGCATGATCCCCAGCGCCATGACCGAGAATCGCTCTAGCGCGCCCCCCGAGAACATGTTGAACAAGCCCAAGATGCCGCTTTGATTCTGCTGGAACATTTCCGCCAGCGCGTCGGGGTTAATACCGGGCGCGGGGATATGCGTACCGAGCCGGTAAACCACCAGGGCCAGCAGCAGGAAAATGATACGGCGCTTTAAATCGCCGTAGCGTGGACCTGCCTTACTCTGTGCCTGAGCCTTAGCCACCCGTTACCCCTTATTCAACCAGCGAACCGCCGGCTGCTTCGATTGCCGCACGCGCACCTGCCGTAGCCGACACGCCTTTCAACGTGACTTTACGAGACAGTTCGCCTGACTTGATCACTTTCACGAAACGTACACCGTGGCCAACTACACCTGCCTGTTTCAGAGCTTGAACGTCGATCTCATCGACCGGCAAAGCCTGAATTTCCGACAAGCGTACTTCAGCACGCAGATGACGGCTCATAGAGGTGAAGCCACGCTTGGGCAGGCGACGATACAACGGCATTTGACCGCCCTCGAAACCTACTTTGTGGAAACCACCGGAGCGTGATTTCTGGCCTTTATGACCGCGACCTGCAGTTTTGCCCAGACCGGAGCCAATCCCACGACCAACACGACGGCGCGGACGCTTGCTACCTGGAGCGGGTTGCAGAGAATTCAATTGCGTTACAGACATGTCGATTCCTTTCAGACTTCCGAGACCGCCACGAGGTAATCCACTTTACGGATCATCCCGCGCACCTCGGGGGTGTCGACCAACACGCGACTGCTGTTGACGCGACGCAAACCCAGACCGCGCACGGTTGCACGGTGAGATTGCTTTGTGCCAATAACAGAACGCACGAGGGTTACTTTGATTTGCTTTTGTGTCGTCATGACTTACCCCAGAATTTCTTCCACCGACTTGCCACGCTTGGCAGCGATGTCGGAGGGTGTCGAGCAGGCGCGCAAACCGTTCAGCGTAGCACGAACCAGGTTGTAGGGATTGCTTGAACCCAAGCTCTTCGCAACAACGTTGCGAACGCCCATTACTTCGAAAATAGCGCGCATGGGACCACCTGCAATCACACCAGTACCTTCGGCAGCCGGCGAGATAAGAACGGTGGATGCACCGTGCTTACCAACCACCGCATGGTGCAGCGTACCGCTTTTCAGCGGAACCTTTACCAAACCCCGGCGGGCCTGTTCCATTGCTTTTTGAACGGCAACCGGCACTTCACGGGCTTTACCTTTACCCATTCCGATGCGACCATCGCCGTCACCCACCACGGTCAGTGCTGCAAAGCTCATGGTGCGACCACCCTTTACCACTTTGCTGACACGGTTGACCGCAATCATTTTTTCACGCAAGCCGTCGTCTTCTTTGTCGGCGGGATGCTTGCCTTGTGCTTTAGCCATATGACAATTCCTTGCTTAGAACTTCAGGCCGGCTTCACGCGCGGCTTCGGCCAGCGCCTTAACGCGGCCATGATAACGGAAGCCCGAGCGATCAAAAGCAACCTGCTCGATGCCAGCTGCTTTGGCTTTCTCGGCTACACGCTTGCCCACCAGTGTTGCAGCAGACACGTTGCCGCCGCTTGCCACTTCCTTGCGGACTTCTGGCTCAACGGTTGAAGCGCTGACCAGAACGCGATCACCTTCCGGCGAAATAATGTTGGCGTAAATGTGCGAATTGGAGCGGAAAACCGAGAGGCGATGAACACGCAGCTCGGAAATTTTCCGACGGGTCGCAATTGCACGACGCAAACGGGAGACTCTTTTATCCATAATTCTTCCTTGCCTGCGCGCTTACTTCTTCTTGGTTTCTTTGAGGACGACTGTTTCGTCACTATAACGAACGCCTTTGCCTTTGTAAGGCTCGGGTTCACGATAGGAACGAATTTCAGCCGCAACCTGACCCACAACCTGCTTGTCCGAACCCTTCACGACGATTTCCGTCTGGGTAGGGCATTCAATTTTGACGCCCTCTGGAATAGGATGAAGCACATCGTGTGAAAAGCCCAACTGCAATTTCAGCGCGTTACCCTGAACCTGAGCGCGGTAACCCACGCCAACCAGATTCAGTTTACGTTCAAAACCCTTGCTGACACCGGTAACCATGTTGTTGACCAGCGCGCGCACCGTGCCGGACATCGCCAGGGCATGACGTGAGTCGTTGGCAACTGCAAACGTTAATTTGCCTTCCTGTTGCTCGACTTTGACGTCGCCGGTAAGCGCTTGCGACAAGGTGCCCAATGGACCCTTAACCATGATCTGGTCGGGGTTCAATGTGATTTCGACGCCCTTGGGCAGCGTAACGGGATACTTGGCAATACGTGACATATCAATACCCCCTTAAGCTACGTAGCAGAGAACTTCGCCGCCAACACCCGTTGCACGGGCCTTGCGGTCGGTCATCACGCCACGCGGAGTGGATACGATTGCCACACCCAGGCCGTTCATGACCTGGGGAATCGCGTTGCGGCCTTTGTAAATACGCAGACCTGGACGTGAGACACGTTCAATACGTTCAATTACCGGACGGCCCGCATAATACTTGAGACCAATTTCGAGAACAGGCTTGGCCTGATCACCGGTAACTTCAAAACTGTCGATATAGCCTTCGTCTTTCAGCACGGCAGCAATAGCTGCCTTTAGCTTCGAGGAGGGCATGCTGACCGACGTCTTGTTGACCATTTGCGCATTACGCACACGAGTCAACATGTCGGCGATGGGATCGCTCATGCTCATGGTGTTTTCTCCTACCAGCTAGCTTTAGTCATGCCAGGCACTTCGCCACGCAGCGCCATTTCGCGCAGTTTGTGACGAGTAAGCCCGAACTTGGCGTAAACGCCACGCGGACGACCAGTAACCACACAGCGATTACGCTGACGTGTGGGATTGGCATTACGAGGAAGTTTCTGCAATTGCAAACGCGCCTGGTAACGCTCTTCGTCTGACTTGGACTGATCGTCGATGATCGTCTTCAGTGCAGCGCGCTTGGCAGCATACTTTTCAGCCAGCTTGGCACGTTTAATGTCGCGATTAATCAGTGAAAGTTTAGCCACGTCATCGCCCCTTAGTTACGAAACGGGAAGCTGAAGGCGGTAAGCAGTGCCTTGGCTTCGTCGTCGGTCTTGGCAGTGGTGGTAATGCTGATGTTCAGCCCGCGCACCGCGTCGATCTTGTCATATTCAATTTCAGGGAAAATGATTTGCTCTTTAACCCCGACGTTGTAGTTACCCCGGCCATCGAATGCACGACCCGAAATACCGCGGAAGTCGCGTACACGAGGCAACGCAACTGCAACCAGACGGTCGAGGAATTCATACATACGGCGGCCACGCAGCGTGACCATGCAGCCGATGGGGTAGTTGTCGCGAATCTTGAAACCCGCGATGGATTTGCGTGTTTTGGTGATCACGGCTTTCTGACCAGCAATTTTCGACAGGTCGGAAACGGCGTGTTCGATGACTTTTTTGTCGGCCACGGCCTCAGATACACCCATATTCAGAGTGATCTTGGTGATACGCGGCACTTCCATCACGCTTTTGTAGCCAAACTTGGCTTGCAGGTCGGCAGTGACCTTATTGCGATAATACTCTTGTAAACGAGCCATTTTGTCGCCCCTTACGCTTTAGCGCCAACGACTGCGCCGCTGGAACGAAAAACACGAACTTTGCGGCCATCGACATCTTTTACACCAACGCGATCGGCTTTGCCGCTTTCGGGGTTGTAAATAGCCACATTCGAAATATGAATGGGCATGGTTTTGTCGATAATGCCGCCCTGGGAACCCGCCATGGGGTTAGGCTTGACATGCTTCTTAACGACGTTAATGCCTTCGACCAGAACGTGATCGGCATCAATGCGCTGAAGTACGGTGCCACGACGCTTTTTGTCGCGACCGGTCAAAACAATGACTTCGTCGCCTTTACGAATTTTTTCCATGATCGCTCCTTACAGCACTTCTGGGGCCAGCGACACGATCTTCATGAACTTCTCTGTACGCAATTCGCGCGTAACAGGACCGAAGATGCGGGTGCCGATGGGTTCCAGCTTGGCATTGAGCAATACTGCGGCGTTGCCGCCAAACTTGATCAACGAGCCGTCTTTACGACGTACGCCCTTGGCGGTACGAACCACCACAGCGTTATAAATTTCGCCTTTCTTGACGCGTCCGCGCGGAGCCGCTTCTTTGACGCTGACTTTGATAACGTCGCCAATAGCGGCATAACGGCGCTTGGAGCCGCCCAACACCTTGATGCACATGACAGAGCGTGCACCCGTGTTATCGGCCACGTCCAGCGTGGTCTGCATTTGTATCATGATTGTTCCTGTGCCAACTTAATTACGTTTTTGCCAACAATTGACGAAAAACCTAATCAGTTTTGGTCCCGTCAGGTTCAAAATGAACCCTGGGTTGAAATCTTGCCTAATAACGAGTTCTTGCCGATTTGATTCAGCAAGTTTTCTAGTATAACCCGTTAATGAAAATTACGCAAGGACTATTTCTGAATTTAAAACAGCGCTGCGACCAGACGCGCAGCGCTGTTTGGGCGGGGGCCCCGGAATGGATCAGGGGCACCCCAAAGTTTAATATTTGCCCGACAACAATGCGCCTGCGTTTGGCACTTTGCGTTCCAGTTCAAGCACTTTCAGCATCTGATACACCGTGCTGATCGCTGCGGTAGTCACAGGCAGGCCCAGACGGTCTTCAACTTGCTGCACCGATTGGAACGACGGCATTTGTACGCAAGCCGACAACACCACCGCATCGACGCCCGAGGTGTTCACCTTCTTGACATGCTCGGCCGGCGCCAACGGATCCTGACGACCCACTTCCAGGTTGTCGGGAATTTCCAGGGAAACCGCATCGTGCACTTCTATTCCTTCGTTTTCGATGTAATCGACCACCAATTGTGTTAGCGGCTTCATATAAGGCGTAAGAATAGAAACTTTCTTCGCGCCCATCACTTTCAGGCCCTCAACCAATGCACCTGCGCTGGAAACAACCGGAGCGGCCCCACCGTTTGCAACGGTGGCTTCATGCAAACGCTTTTCCGACTGGCGGTGATAACCCAGGCCCATGCTCATAATAGCCACCAGGCAGGCATAACCAAGTACGTCGACACGTGCATCAGACAACTCGAGGGCGCAACGATCGGAGTCGCGATCCATGGCTTCGAGTTCTTCTTTGGTCACCTTCTTCATCCGCATGCGGCTGGAATGAAACGTAAAACGCTCGGGGAAATGCGCTTCACGGCTACGCAGCATGAGCGGAATTTCCGTTTCCATTGTGGTGTTGGAGCTGGGCACAATTTGGCCGATACGATAGTTACGTGACATGGAAGTTCACCTTATATAATGAGTTAAGTCTGTTTCATCATCGCCGATTTCCGGCGATTAAACCAATATTCATTTCGTCTTGCGCACCATGTTTTACCTATAAACGCGGCACTTGAACCTTAACCGCCCACATGGAATTTCGCCAATTACGCTACTTCACCGCGCTAGCAGAAGAACTTAACTTTACCCGCGCCGCCGAACGTTTGCACATTTCCCAGCCCCCGCTCAGTGCCCAAATTGCACAGCTGGAAGAAGAGTTGGGCGTGAAACTGTTTTACCGCAACAGCCGAAAAGTAGAGCTCACCGATGCCGGCGCCGCCTTCCTGCAAGATGTGCGCACTATACAAAGCCGCCTGAAGGACGCCGTGCAGCGTGTGCAAAATATACATAGCGGGCTGGCCGGCCGGGTGGAAATCGGGCTTTCCGGGTCCCATTTCCTGGGACCCTTGCCCCAGTTTATCAGCGACCTGGCGCAATCACACCCCGAGATCGACGTGGTGTTGAACGAAATGGCCCCCAACGACCAAATCGACGCCTTGCGTGAGCAGCGCATCGACATCAGCATTTCGCGCCAGTCGGTCGACGACGAATTCCTGTGCAGCCGCCTGTTATGGCCCGATCCGCTACTGGTGGCCATGCCCAAAAAGCACCCATTGGCTCAGCACGCTGCGATTCAGCTGCCGCAACTGGCCAATGAGCGCTTCATTATGCTGCGACGCGAAACGTCACGATTCGCGGAAAAATTGTTCAACGCGTGTATTGCCGACGGCTTCACACCCCGAGTTACCCACACTGTTGCAGAGGTACCGGCCCAGCTTAGCCTGGTGAGCGCGGGGCTGGGGGTTGCCGTGGTTCCATCGTCCACCCGCAACTACCAGCCGAACACGCTGCACTTTAGCCCGCTTGCACACCCCAGCCTTCAGGCCCACGTGCATGCCGTCATCCGAAAAGACCACCGGAAAGCGGCAATCGATACTGTTTTGGAACTGCTTCAGTCGAATGTGTCGTCGTAAGTGTCGTCATACTCGCGGGCCGCTTCCCGCATACACTCCAATGCGCACTCGATCGAGCGGGGGAAAATTTCGTCGCGGCGCCAATACATAGACACAGACCCAAAGCCTTTCAAATCGACCGGCAAAATGCGCAGCAGCTTCATCCGGTTCAGCATCAATGTGGTCCGGTACGAGGCCGTTCCAATAATGTCACTATGGTTCAGCAGCGTTACATTGGCAATGACCGAATTTGACTCTATGTAGTTAGAGGGCAGTACGCGCCCCGCATTCGCCAATGCCGCCTCAAGCGCGTTACGCACCGGCGTTTGACGCGGCCACACGATCCAGCGATAACGCAACACGTCGTCCCAGCCGATTTCTTCGTGCCCGAACAACGGGTGCCCCGGACGCGCCACCAACACCACGGGTTCGGTATACAGCAATTCGGAGCGAATCAGTGTGTGATCAATGGTTTTCTGCGCAGTTCGGCCGATCACCAGATCCAGATCGCCCTGCGCCAATTGCGTGAGCAGGCGATCCATCGTGCCTTCCACCAGATCGATGCGCAGCTCGGGCATCTGCTGCGCCATTGCCAGAATCGCGCGCGGCGCCGTTTCCGAGGCCGCCGCCCCCGACGCACCAACTACCACGCGACCTGCGCCCCCTTCACGCAGCAACGCCATGTCATCCACCGCCCGATTCAATTGCGCCTCAACCCGACGGGCATGCTCAATTAACACCCAACCATGTTCAGTTGGCGTCAGTCCCCGTGCGTGGCGCTCGAACAGCGTCAAGCCAATATCCGTTTCCAGATCGCGCAACCATTTCGATAAAGCCGGCTGAGTCGTGTTCAACACGGTTGCGGAATGACTGAGGTTGCGCGTTTGCGCCAAACTGAGCAAAAAACGCAGGTTGCGCAAACGGATGCGATCGGTCCAGTCGGTTGCCATGGCAGAGAAAACCCTTGTCTCAGCGAATCAAAAACGGTAAAGTCTTCGAAAATTACTCATATTTTATAAAATCCTCTTGCTGGAGGCTCCCATGAAATCTGCCGCACGTGAACATAACAACTTCCGGGAAGACGTTCTCGGACGCGCCAATGTTGAAGACACGCCTGAACTGCTTCACTATTATGACGAACTGGATCGCTTAAATACAGCCGCCCTCTGGACGGTCGCCAATAAAATCGAACCCTGGTTTCCGCAATCGTCATCGGAGCCCGTTATTTGGCGCTACCGCGACTTGCGTGAGCATGTTTTGCGCTCCGTCGACCTGGTTTCCCCTGAAAAAGCCGGCCGACGCGTTGTCTACCTGAACAACCCCGGGCGCCAGGACGTCGCCGCGGCAGTCGGCTGGCTCTATTCCGGCCTGCAAGTCATGCATCCCGGCGAGTTGGCCTCGGCGCACGCCCACTCAGCCAGTGCCCTGCGTTTTATTATGGAAGGCAGCGGCGCTTACACGATTGTCGACGGCCACAAAATGACACTGGGCGCGAATGATTTCGTGCTCACGCCAAACGGTACCTGGCATGAACACGGCGTAAGTGAAGACGGCACCCCTTGCATATGGCAAGACGGCCTGGACATCCCCCTGATGAACGCACTGGAAGCCAACTTCTATGTGGTGCACCCTGATCTGCAGCAGGCGGTCACCCACCCGGTTGACGACAGTACTGCCACCTGGGGCGGCACGGGCCTGGTACCCGCCGACGACAAATGGACCCATGCTTATTCGCCGCTACTGAAGTACGAATGGGCTCCCACCTACGAGGCCCTGTCCAATTACGCCAAAGTCACCGACGGCTCACCGTACGACGGCGTCCTCATGAATTACGTGAACCCGAAAACAGGCGGCCCCGTCATGCAAACCATTGGTGCCAGCATGCAAATGCTGCGCCCGGGTGAACACACCAAAGCACACCGCCACACGGGCAGTTATATCTACCAGGTTGCCAAAGGCAAAGGTTATTCCATTATTAATGGCAAACGTTTTGACTGGCAGGAACGCGATATTTTCTGTGTGCCGTCCTGGATGTTGCACGAACATGCCAATGCCAGCGAATCGGAAGATGCCTGCCTGTTCTGCTTCAACGATTTACCCGTGATGAAATCACTGGGCCTGTATCGCGAAGAAGCACTGAAAGAAAATGGCGGTCATCAGCCCATTCTTGATTGATTCGAAAACCTGAAACCGGTCGGCGCCGTTTTTCCGAAGGTGCCGTCTCCTATTATTTTTTAGCTTAAGAAAAGGATTATTCATGCGTTTAGTGACCTATCGTCGCAATGTTCTGGAAGAAGCTCGCCTGGGCGCGCTGGTTGACAACCTTGTTGTCGATATTCAATGGCTGGGCGACGCTGCCGGCTACGACATGCCCTGCGACATGCTCGACTTCATTGATCTGGGCCCCAACGCCATTGAAACCACCACCGAGTTGCTGAACAGCTTTCGCGATGACTGGCCGGTAGGTGTTACCCAGCCGCTGCAAAACGTAAAACTGCTGGCACCCATTCCTCGCCCACGCAAAAACATTTTCGGTATTGGTCTGAACTACGTTGAGCACGTGGAAGAGTCCAGCCGTTCGCTCGACACTTCGGCCGACCTGCCCAAGCAACCCGTCATTTTCTCGAAACCACCCACTTGCGTCATCGGCCCCGACGATGCAGTTGAGCACAATGCAAAAATCACGCAGCAAATGGACTGGGAAGTGGAACTGGCCGCCATTATCGGCACGCGCGCCAAGCGGGTTTCCGAAGAAGACGCCTTAAATTATGTGTTCGGCTATAGCGTCATGGTTGACATTAGCGCACGCGACAATCGCCGCGCCGGCCAGTGGATTTACTCCAAAGGCATGGACACCTACGCGCCATTCGGCCCTTGCATCGTCACCGCCGACGAAATTCCCGACCCACAGGCGCTGAATCTGTGGCTGACGAAAAACGGCGAAACCAAGCAAGACTCCAACACCAAGTTCATGCTGTTCAACGTGAAGACACTGGTATCCGACATTAGCCAGGGTATTACGCTGGAGCCGGGCGACATCATTGCAACCGGTACACCGTCAGGCGTAGGCGCCGGCCGTGATCCGCAAGAATGGCTCTGGCCGGGCGACGTTATTGAAGCCCACGTTGAAGGTATCGGCTCCATTCGCAACCCTATCGTCGCGGTGTAAATTATGCTCAATCTGCCCCAATGCAAAGTGGCGGCCGTTCAAGCCGCCCCCGTGTTCCTGGATACCGACGCCACCGTAGAGAAAGTTTGCCACCTCATTAAAGAAGCGGCCAACAAAGGTGCGCAACTGGTCGCATTCCCGGAAGTGTTTATCGCAGGTTACCCTTACTGGAACTGGTTTATGTCGCCGGTAGAAGGTAGCCCCTGGTTCGAGAAGCTGGCGCGCAGCGCCATTGAAATTCCCGGCCCTGAGATCCATCGCGTTGCGCAAGCAGCCAAAGCCAACGGCGTTCACGTCGTGGTGGGTGTGAACGAGCGCAACCGCAACGGTATCGGCACGATATACAACACACTGGTTTTCATTGGGCCAGACGGCAAAATTCTGGGCCGCCATCGCAAACTGATTCCCACATGGGCCGAGAAGCTCACGTGGGCCAATGGCGATGGCGCGTCTTTACGCGTGTACGACACTGCCATCGGCAAACTGGGGGGGCTGGCCTGCGGTGAGAACACCAACACCCTGGCACGCTTCAGCCTGCTGGCACAAGGCGAACTACTACACGTGGCCAGTTATATTTCTTTGCCGGTGGCGCCGCCCGACTACGATATGTCGGAAGCCATCAAAGTGCGCGCCATGGCGCACTCATTTGAAGGCAAGGTATACACCGTGGTGTCGTGCTCCACTGTGTCCGATGAGATCATTCAAGCCTTCCGCAGCACCCACCCTCAGGCGGAAAAAATGCTGCGTCGCAAGAACAGCGCGTTTTCCGGCGTCATTGGCCCCGACGGCCGCGTTATTGGTAAACCGCTTATCGACAAAGAGGGGATTGTGTATGCCGATATCGATTTGTCGAAATGCATTCAGCCACGGCAAATGCACGACATCGTCGGGCATTACAACCGCTTCGATATTTTTGATTTGCGGGTGAATCGCCTGCCGCAGCAATCGGCCCAGTTCATCGATACGCCGGCGCAGGAATCATTCGACTACGAACCCGACGAAATAAGCGGAAATAGTCATGAATCAGATCGCCGCGCCTGAAGCTGCCGCCGTACAGAAAACGTCAACACTGGCCGAGCAAGCCTATCGCGCCATCAAGCGTGACATTATTTCAGGAACGCTCGAGCCAGGGCGTGCGCTACGGCTTGAGTTCCTGAAAGCACGCTACGAGCTAAGTTTCTCCCCGCTGCGCGAAGCCCTGAACCGGCTACACAGTGAACGGCTGGTTGAGTCTGAGGCGCTAAAGGGCTTTCGGGTGGCGACTTTGTCGCTTAAGGAAATGCACGACTCCATGCGCACCCGCATTCTGATCGATTGCGACGCCTTGGGTCGCTCAATTGAGCGCGGCAACGCCGAATGGGAAGCCCATATTGTGGGCTGCCTTCACACGCTATCGTGGATTACGCGCCAGCCCGTGTCCGACGACGCGTTCGAGGCCCATTACGACCAAGTGGAACAGCGCCATTTGGCGCTGCACCAGGCCTTAATTGCAGCCTGCGATTCACGTTGGCTGCTGGACTTTTCCATGACGCTTTACGTGCAAACGGAACGTTACCGCCGGCCCATGCTGGTTAATCTGTTTCGCACCAATGCACCGCGCGATGTCTCCAAAGAGCACCGCGACCTGGTAGACGCCACACTTAGCCGTGATACCACCAACGCGGTGGCACTGCTGCAAGCACACTACCGCAAAACCGCAGAACTAATTGAAGTGTCGTTAGCGCCAACGGGCCAAGTCAAAACCTGAAGGCTTGTCAGCATATGACATATAAGCGTGCGCAGCTGGGCTTACGCTTAATCAAACACCCAGGTACTGATCAACCAACTCAGGTTGCGCCATCAGCTCGTCGGACGAGCCTCTCCATACAATACGGCCTTTTTCAATCATGTAATGCCGATCGACAAAGTCGTGCATTTCCTTCAGGTTTTTGTCAATCAGTAAAATGGTTTGACCCTGCTCTTTCAATCGCCGCAGGCACGCCCAAATTTCCTGACGAATGACCGGCGCAAGGCCTTCGGTCGCCTCATCCAGAATCAATAAACGCGGATTGGTCATCAGTGCGCGGCCAATGGCCAGCATTTGCTGCTCACCACCTGACAAGGTGCGGGCCGACTGATTTCGGCGCTCATGCAACCGGGGAAACAGCTCATATACCGTGTCAAGCGACCACGGCCCTTGGTGGTCGTTGCGCGCTGTGGCATACAGATTTTCATAAACCGTCAGCGACGGGAATACATGACGCCCTTCCGGGACCAGGCCACACCCCAAACGCGCCATTTTGTGGGGGCGAAAACCATTCACCACCTGCCCATCGAACGTAATGGAACCGGCCTGCAGCGGCAGCATACCCATCAAAGTGCGTACCGTGGTGGTTTTACCCATGCCGTTGCGCCCAATAAGCGACGCCACGCTCTTGTCGGGGATTTCCAGGTCGAGGCCAAACAGTACCTTGCTTTCGGCGTAACCTGATTCGATCTTCTCAGCTTTCAGCATTATTAATTTCCCAGATAAGCTTCGCGCACTTCCGGATGCTCACGCACCTCGTCGGGGGTGCCGGTAAAAATGGTTTGGCCATAAACCAGCACGGTTACCCGGTCGGCCACGGCGAAGACGATGTCCATATCGTGCTCAACCAGCAACATGGCGTACTGACCTTTCAGATCGAGCAGGATGTCTTTCATGAGTTTGGACTCTTCCGCACCCAGCCCAGCCATGGGCTCGTCGAGCAACAGCACCGGTGCATTCAATGACAACGCAATCGCCAATTCAAGCTGACGTTTTTCGCCATGCGCCAGTGACGAAACCAATTCGTTGGAACGGTGCTCCAAGCCCACTTTGCGCAGCGCCTCGTAGGCGGGCTTTCGCAATTCGGCATCTTTACGGGCGTCGAGCCACATATTGAAGCGTTTGCTTGTATGCGCCTGCACCGCCATGGCCACGTTGTCTTCTACCGTGAACTCTTTGTAAAGCTGACTGATTTGGAAAGACCGTGCCAAGCCCACCGCAGCCCGGTTGTGTGCCGGCACCCGGGTGATGTCGTTGCCATCAAGCAGAATTTGGCCCGAATCGGGCATCAGTTCGCCGCTGATTTGGGAAATAAGCGTGGTTTTACCCGCACCGTTCGGCCCGATCAGTGCGTGGATTTCGTCGGAATGAACCGTGAGATTAACGTGGTCGGTTGCAGTCAGTGCACCGAACAACTTACATAAATCGCGCAATTCAAGTTTGGGTGTTTTATCAGTCATAGTGGCGACCTCCAACCAGCCAGCCAAAAATACCGCGGCGGCTGAACAGCACCACGAGAATCAGAATAGGCCCAAGGAACAACAACCAGTTTTCCGTCCAGGCGGCAAGAACCTGCTCAAGCCCAATGTACACGGCCGACCCAATAATAGGCCCAAAGATACTGCCCATCCCCCCCAGAACAATCATGGCCATGAGCTCACCCGATTTCAACCAGGAGGCCATGTCGGGGCTGGCGTACAAAGCATAATTCGCCCAGAGCGCCCCCGCCAGACCGGTACCGGCAGCCGAAATAACAAAGGCGGTAAGTTTGTATCGCATGGGCGCATAGCCCAGGTTCACATTGCGTCGTTCGTTCTGTTTAAAACCGCGCAACACCATCCCGAAGGGCGAATTCACCAAACGGCGGCAAAACCAAACCCAAACAATAAGGAAAAAGACACACAAGTAATAAAACACCGTATCGTTTTCCAGGTCGATAAAGGGCAGTTCGTTGCGGTAGGTAATCAACATGCCGTCGTCGCCGCCATACTGCACCAGACCCACCAGCACAAAGTACAGCATCTGAGCAAAAGCCAGCGTAATCATAATGAACTGCACCCCGCTGGTGCGCAGCGAAAGCACACCAATAAGCAGGCCCAGCCCCGCAGTGACCAGCATGGCCAACGGCCAGATAATCAACGCAGAATTGGTTTCCATAAAGCCGAACAAGGGGTCGACCATGTCCATATGAAAGCCGATGATCGAAACCACATAACCGCCCAGCCCGAAGAACGCCGCATGGCCAAAACTGATGAGTGCACCATACCCCAACACCAGGTCAAGGCTTACCGCGGCCAACGCGTAAATAACGAACCGCGTCACCATGCTGACCAAAAAGCTGTCATCAGTGACATTCGCGATAGGCGGCACCAGCAAGAGCAGGGCAAAAATTAATCCAACAACAATATATTTGCGAGTCATTGTTCACTACCTTTGAGCTGGAAGCAGGCCGCGCGGCTTGAGCAGCAGAACGATGGCCATAAGAATGTAGATACTGGCCGAAACCAGGCTGGCGCTCACCGACCCCGCCGCCGTGGGCGGCAAAATTTGTGACATCCAGATGGGGATATAAGCCCGCCCCAAAGAGTCGGTTAAACCCACCAACAAGGAGCCCACCAGCGCCCCGCGCACAGACCCCACACCCCCCACAATAATGACGACAAAAGTAGTAATGAGAATGCCCTCACCCATGCCGATTTCAATGGCCAGCAAAGGGGCACTCATCACCCCGGCAAAACCACACAGCAACGCGCCCAGCCCGAAAACCAACAGAAACAATCGACGGATATTGATGCCCAAGGCTTCAACAATGTCGCTGTCATCGGCCCCGGCCCGCACCAGCATGCCGACACGGGTACGGGAAATGAGATACCACAAACCCAGTGCCACAATAATGCCGGCCCCAATAAACGCCAGACGCATAACGGGATAATTCAACCCCGGAATAACTTCAACCGAACCCGCGAAAATGGGCGGAATGTCCATATAAGGAGGGCTGCGACCAAACACCAACGTGACCAGCGCATTGGTAAAGAAAATGACCCCCAGTGTCGCCAAAACCTGATCGAGGTGGTCGCGCTGGTAGAGTTTGCTGATAATTAAACGCTCAACAATCAGGCCGTATACCCCCGCACTGACCACGGCGGCAAGTGCGCCGGCAAAAAACGAGCCCGTTAGGGCAACCGCCGACGCCGCACTAAACGCCCCCACCATATAAAACGAGCCATGTGCCAGATTCACGACATTCATAATGCCGAAAATCAGCGTCAGGCCCGCCGACAGCAGGAACAGCAGGGCACTGTATTGCAGGCCGTTCAAAGCCTGCTCGATGAACAAGAACATGGGAACCTTCCAGTGACACCGACAGCACTGTGAACCTGACGCCACCGGACGACGCCTGAGGATGGCCCACCACATTTTCGTGCTGCCGCAGAGTTTTAGAAATTTTCTCTACTTTATACAGAAATGCTTTAACCTTCAAGCTTTTCTAGGGGCACTAATATTGGGAATTATCCCTAGTTCCCTGCAAGTAGCCCCCTTGTCCAAGCCTTTGTCAGACAAGGTCGCGGGGCCTCAGCGTTATCGCGGTTCGAGGCAATTCTCTTTTTTCCAGCCGTACAACCATTCCAATTGTGTATAAAACTGCTCTTGTGACTTCCCTTTCCAGAGCAGATTGCGCACTTGGCGTTCTACGCCTTTGGCGTGATAAATAAGCCCCATCTCACGGGTCGACCACACCACGCGCGCTGTGCGCGGTACGCGAATCGACTCATACAATTTGAACGCCGCTTCGAAATCGCCGTCGCTGCGCGCCACCGCCTCGCCCAGGGTAACGGCATCTTCCAGCGCCATACACGCACCTTGCGCCATATATTGCGTCATGGGATGAGCCGAATCGCCCAATAAGGTACAGCGGCCCATGCTCCACGACTCCACTGGATCGGCGTCGGCTGTCGCCCAACGACGCCACGAAGTGGGGCGGTCAAGCATTTGGGCAGGACGTGGATGAATACCGTCGAAGTATGACAACACTTCTTCCTTGCTGCCTTCCCGCACACCCCATTCTTCCTGCTCGCGGCTATGGAATGTCACCACCAGGTTGTATTGAGCGCCGGCACGCAAGGGGTAATGCACCAAATGGCAACGCGGGCCGGCCCACAGTACCGGTGCGTTAATGCACAAGTCTTCCGGCATGTTTTCCCGGTCAACCACAGCGCGGTACACCACATGACCCGTTACGCGGTGCTGCGCACCAATCGTTTTCGCACGCACTACCGACTTCACGCCGTCGCAGCCGATCAGGGCATCGGCTTTGTACACCTGGCCTTGGGTGTCCTTCACCTCTACGCCGTCTTTGTTGATTTTGACATCTTCAACGTGGGTAGACGTTTTGAACGTGATAAGAGGGTTGTCTTGTACCGCCTCCAGAATCGACAGGTGAATATCAGCGCGGTGAATGACCGCATAGGGGCCGCCAAATTTTTCACGGAAACGTTCGCCCGTTTCCACACGCACCACTTCCGTTGCGTCAATGGCGTCCATCATGGTGATATGGTCGGTGAATACGGCGCGCTCGCGCGCCACCTGCCCCACGCCCAAGGCGTCGAGAGCGGCAAACGCGTTGGGGCCGAGCTGAATACCGGCACCAATTTCGCCAATTTCATCAGCCTGCTCAAGCAACAACACTTCGATACCCTGACGGGTGAGCGACAACGCTGCCGCCAACCCACCAATTCCACCACCCACAATAATGACTTTCTGTTGTGCTGGTTTTGACATGGTTTCCTTACCTCTGTACTTTCAATTAACCGCTTGGTTACGGTTGATAATCGGGCTGGACGGCCGGCGCGGCTGCCTTGAATTCGGGCAGCGATGTGCAATGCTCGTAGACTCTCAGCACACGTGGATACGGTGTGAGGTCACACTTCATGCGCGCGGCATTGGCCACCTGCGGCACCAGGCAGCAATCCGCCAGCGAAACCTGATTATCAAAGCAGTAGTTGCCTGAATCAGCACGCTCCAACAAGGCTTCCAGCGACTTGAACCCCTCGGCAATCCAGTGGTGATACCAAGCGTTCTTTTGCTCTTCGCTCACGCCCAGCTCTTTCACCAAATAGCGCAGAACACGCAAATTGTTCAGCGGATGCATATCGCAGGAAATAAGATTCGCCACCTCGAGTACGCGCGCCCGCTTTTCCAGATCTTCAGGAATCAGGCGTGGCTCGGGAAAACGCGCATCGAGATAATCGGCAATGGCCATCGATTGACCCAGCTCGAACCCGTTATCGTCAACCAGCAAGGGCACATTGGCGGCGGGATTCTTGCGAACGTAATCTTCCGCCTTGTGCTCCATGACCCGGATATTCACCGGATTCAGGTTGAAATCCACTTTTTTCAACGCCAGCACAATGCGAATACGGTAGGAGGTGGAACTGTTGAAAAAACTGTAGAAATCCATATTTACACCACCTTTACAGCAATGGTTCCCAAGCCGTCAACGCTGCCTTCCATGAGGTCACCTTTTACAACCGGGCCCACACCTTCGGGCGTGCCTGTGTAAATCAGATCGCCTTCTTCCAGCCGGAAGTAACGCGACAAATAGCTCACCGTTTCGGCCACATTCCAGATGAGCTTGTCGATGGTGCTTTTCTGCTTGAACTCGCCGTTTACTTTCAAGGCAATTTCAGCTTGTTCCAGATTGTTTACCGTGCCGGCCGGATGCATGGGACCAATAGGCGCACTGTCGTCGAAAGCCTTACCGATTTCCCACGGACGGCCCATTTCACGCATTTTCATTTGCAGGTCGCGACGCGTCATATCCAAACCTACCGCGTAGCCCCAAACGTGCGACAACGCATCGGCTTCGCTAATATTGGAGCCGGCTTTGCCGATGGCCGCCACCAATTCAATTTCGTAATGATAGTTCTCGGTTTCCGACGGATAAGGCACTTCCAGGGTGTCGCCGTACGCCACTGGTTTTACGGAATCGGTAGGCTTGCAAAAAAAGAAGGGCGGTTCACGGTCGGGGTCGAAGCCCATTTCGCGGGCATGAGCGGCATAGTTACGACCTACGCAATACACGCGGCGAACCGGGAACTGCTCAGTGGTGCCGACAACCGGCACGCCAACAACTTCAGGGGCTTTCACAACATAAGACATAATGGGTCTCTCTTTATTTCGATTAATAAAATTGAATTAGTTAAACCAACCCGCGCGTATTCCGCTTAAAAAAGGATTTACAGGCGCTCCTCACGCAACAAACCCAGTGCAACTTGAATCGGACGGTCGGAATAGCTGAACAAAACAGCCTCTTCCTGCACTTCAAAATGCACTTTGTGCCAGGAAGGCACAACGAATACATCACGCGGCGTGAACTCAAACACCTTATCACCAATATACGCTTTGCCGGTACCCTCTACGACACTGAACACGGTGGCGTCGGTAGTGCGATACGCCTTCCCTTTAAACCCCTTGGGCAACAGCTGCATGAAGGTGGCCATGGTGGGCATGGCAAAGCCCCCTGTCGCCGGATTCACGTAGCGCAACTTGATGCCGTCGTATTCGTCTATTTCGCCGTTACGCTGTAACTGATACAAGGCCTCACGGGTGCGCTCGTAGGGATAATTGAAAATCGGCGAGGTCTTGCCGTTTACCTCGTAGTGCACCGGCAACATGTTGTAGCCGTAACGCGCATAACTATCGCCTTCGGGCCGTGCAATCGGCTGTACCGGCTCAGGATAGTTTTCAGCAAAGCCCGTGCCCATCATACGAATGAAGGGAATATCCAGGCCGTCGAGCCACACCACCGGCTCTCCCCCATCGGCCACGGCGGCGTTACCGTGATCGTGCCAGGTCCAGGTGGGCGTAATAATGAAGTCGCCGGGATGCATGGTGGTGCGCTCACCATTCACCGCCGTGTAAGCCCCTTTGCCTTCCACAATAAAACGCAAGGCCGACTGCACGTGGCGGTGGCTGGGCGCCACTTCGCCAGGCAGAATCAGTTGCAGGCCGGCATACAGTGTGGGGGTAATCGAAGCCTGGCCCCGCAAACCGGGGTTTTCAAGAATCAGCACACGCCGCACCGCCTCCTCGGCGGTAATCAGTTCACCCGACTCCATAATGTCGGATCGAACCGCGTCATAACGCCATAAATGCGGCACACATTCCGTGGTGGGCGACTGCGGCACCAAACTGTGCAATGACTCCCATAACGGGGTCATGTCTTTCTTGTCGATCCGCGCGTAGTAAGCCTCGCGCTCGGCTTTGTTCGCAACCGGACTATTCATGGCTATCTCCTTGAAACAGAATCGGAAACCTGGAGTGGTGAAAGACCACGTCGATGGTTACTCCGAATTCCCATACCCTGAATATACGTCGGTTGAGGCGGGATTTGTGTACTTTGTTATATGTTTATCGATGAAATATTTGTATGAGGTATATGTTTTTTTATATTTCTTCGTGAGCCGTCCATACACGATGACGCCTTATTCCGCTCAGCTTTTCTTCCCCACCACCCCACGCTGCACCTGGTCGCGTTCAATCGATTCAAACAGGGCCTTGAAATTCCCTTCGCCGAAGCCTTCATCGCCTTTACGCTGAATAAACTCGAAGAACACCGGCCCCAACACGGTTTCTGAAAATATTTGCAGCAACAGGCGTTTATCATTCTTTTCCGTTGAGCCGTCGAGCAAAATGCCACGTGCCTGCAACGCCTCAACCGGTTCCCCATGGCCCGGCAGGCGCTCTTTCAGCATTTCATAATACGTAGCGGGAGGTGCCGTCATCAACCTAACGCCGGCATTGCGCAAGCGGTCGACAGTATCCATAAGGTTGTCGGTAAGCAAGGCAATATGCTGGATGCCTTCCCCATTGAACTGCATCAGGAACTCTTCAATCTGCCCGCCACCGCCGGCTTCTTCGTTCAGCGGAATGCGGATCTTGCCATCGGGAGCCGTCATGGCGCGCGACGTTAAGCCGGTGTATTCACCTTTGATGTCGAAATAGCGAATTTCCCTGAAATTAAACAAACGCTCGTAGAATCCGGCCCAATAGCTCATGCGCCCCCGATACACGTTATGCGTTAAGTGGTCGATCACTTTCAGGCCGTGCCCGGCAGGGTGAAGCGCCACACCTTCAATAAACTCGAAGTCAATGTCGTAAATGGTCATGCCATCGGTGAAGCGGTCGATCAGATAAAGCGGTGCGCCGCCAATCCCCTTAATGGCGGGCAGACGCAATTCCATTGGGCCAGTGGGAATTTCCAAGGCCTGGGCGCCCAGCTCGAGCGCCCGTTTATAGGCCTTGTGCGCGTCTTTCACCCGAAAAGCCATGCCGCACGCCGAAGGACCATGTTCCGCGGCAAAGTAGGCTGCCAGGCTTTTGGGCTCTTTGTTAATAATGAAGTTAATGCCGCCCTGGCGATACAACACCACATCTTTCGAACGATGCACGGCCACTTTGGTGAAGCCCAGCTTCTCAAACAACGGCTCCAGCACATTCGGTTCCGGTGAGGCGAACTCAACGAATTCAAACCCCATCAAACCCATTGGGTTCTCGAAAAGATCTGCCATGTCGTTCTCCTTAAACGCTTACTGCAACGATACTACAACCCCAGGTAAGCCTCCTTCACGCGAGGGTCGTTCTTCAGATTATCGCTGCTGCCGTGGAGCGTAATGCGCCCATTTTCCACCACGTAAGCTTCATCGGCCAGATTCAATGTGTTGCGGGTGTCTTGCTCAGCAATCAGAATGGAAAGGCCGCTCCTGTTCAGGGAACGTATTGTGTCGAAAACCAACTGCGCCATAATCGGCGCCAAACCCAACGTGGGTTCATCCAATAGCAATAACTTGGGGCGCGCCATCAGGCCGCGCGCAATTGCCAGCATTTGTTGTTCACCGCCGGAAAGCGTGCCGGCCGCCTGACTACGACGCTCTCGTAACCGAGGAAACAATTCATACATTTCTTCAATACGCTGCTTCCAGGTGGGGCGCGCAGCCGGCACGATACCGCCCAGGCGCAGGTTCTCTTCAACCGACAAGTTAGGAAAAACGCGCCGCCCTTCAGGCACCAGCACCATTCCCGCGTTTACCCGCTGATGGCCACGTTGGGCACCCATGCTTTTTCCATCGAACAGCACTTCGCCCTGCGTTACCGGCAACACTCCTGCCAACATCAACATAATCGTGGTTTTACCGGCCCCGTTTGCACCCAGTAAGGCCGTCACGCTTCCTGCGCGCACGTTCAGAGAAACACCATGGATAATTTGCACTTCCCCATAGCCGCCCACCACCTCTTTCAGGCTCAGGATATCTGTGCTCATTTCTGTTCTCCGAAATAAACCTCGTGCACACGCGGATTGTCCGCGATCTCCTGCGGCGTTCCCATTGCAATTCGCTCTCCATGATGCAGCACCACGATTCGATCCGACAATTGCATCAGGGCACGCATCACATGCTCAATGATTAAAATCGTTAGCTTTCGGGAATGATGTTGTTCGCGAATAATGCCAAGCATCTCGCTGACTTCGGGCGGGGTCAGACCCGCCATAACCTCATCAAGCATGACGACCTTGCAACCTGTACTGATCGCGCGGGCAAGTTCCAGTTTCTTTTGCTTGGACAAGGTAAGCGCATGGGCCGGTGTATCGGCCAGGCCCAACATCCCCAAGTCTTTCAAGACGGTCTGGCAATGCGCAACAGCCTGTTGACGATTACGGATCAGAACCGAACCGAACATCGCCGCCGTCAGCAGGTTCTCCATGACCGTCAGGTTTTGGAATGGTTTGACGATTTGGAATGTACGGGCAATGCCTCGTCGACAGACCTGGTCCGGGCGAAGCCCCAGCAACGACTTTCCCTCGAGAAGAACATTTCCAGTCGTGGGTGGCAGATACCCTGCAATCACGTTGAACAACGTGGTCTTGCCAGCCCCATTGGCCCCCATAATGCCCAGGATTTTCCCTTCATCAACCGTCATGGATATTTCAGCCAGCGCCCTTAGGCCCCCAAAGTTCTTACTCACGCCCTCCAGCTGGATTAAGCTCATGAGCCTTCTCCTTGAGCCCGATGCTTGTAATTACGATACCAACCGAGCAAGCCATTCGGTAACTTCACCACAAACACGATCAACAAAATACCCAGGATAATCATGTAGAACTGTGGCGCGTTCGTCCAAAGCAGTTCAGACAGGATAACCAGGAAAATCACCCCGAACAGGGGGCCGCGCGCGTTATCGCCCCCGCCTAAAATCGCCATGACGATCACGGTAATGGAAATCATTGGGTCGAACGCCTGGGTCGCCTCGAAATAGCTTGAGCGCAGCGCCATTACCCCACCCACCATGCCGGGAATAATAGCGGACAAGATGAACGCGATGAGCTTGTATCGCGCTACGGGCACACCAAGTGTTTCCGCCGCCTCTTCGTTCTCGCGCAGCGAACGTAAACCATGCCCGAAGGGTGAGCGATGGACCGTTTCCAGCAACAAGGTCGACGCCACCGCCAGCACTAATACAATCCAGTAAATGGTTTCGATTGGCGGCGTACCAAACAAAAGGCGGCTGGAAATGCCCATTTTGGCCTCAATGGCCATCAGGGAATACTTCACCAACTCAGCCAAGCCAAACGTAAGAATGACAAAATAGGGCCCACGAACCCGCATGACCGGTAAACCCACAACTAACGCGAACAGCGCGCTAATAGCGCCGGCCATGATCAAAGCCAGCCAGAGCGGCATCCATTGCCAGGTCACCACAACCACATAGCTGCCGATCCCGTAAAACACCACCTGGCCCAGCGATATGTAGCCTGTCATGCTAGAGAGCACTGCCCAGCTTTGCGTGAGTGCCAACCACATCAGAATGGCCAAGCCCACGCCAATTGCATAGTCTTGTGCAACAAAGGGAAGAACGGCGAACGCCAGAATCAAACAAACAAAAACCGTTATTTCTTTCAGGGTGACATTCATCGACTGACCCTTTTGGCAAATAAACCCTGCGGCAGAAACATGAGTGTTGCCACGAACACCCCATACAGCAAGACCGAACGTAAATTAGGGGACGTCAAGGCCACACCATAGGTTTCGATGGCCCCCAATAATAAAGCGGCTAAAAATCCACCCAGAATATTGCCCAGCCCACCCAAAATCACAACGATAAAAGCCGCAATCGCCAACGGGAACCCGATAAACGGAGAAAATTGCTCCATCATGCCTAACAGCACACCTGCAACACCTGCCGACGCAAAGCCCAAGGTCAGACTCACAATATGCACTTGCTCGACATTCACGCCCACAATGCGAGCCGCCTCAGGCTGCTCTATCACCGACCGCAAAGCAAGACCAAAAACGCTCCAGCGCAGGAATAGTGTGACCCCGATGCATATCGCCAACGCAACCAAAAGCGCAATAATTCGGTTTCCCGTCATGGCCAGGTCGCCGAACCGATACACATGATCCATGTATTGATAAGCGCGAGGGGTTGCCGTTTCCACCCAAGCCACGATGTTTTGAATTAACAACGAAAGCCCAAAAAACAGCAACAAAGAGTTCGCTTCAAGCCGCTCCCTGCGGTCGACACGCACCAACATGTCTCGCAACAGAAACTTATAGAGCAACACACCAACGATGGCACTGAAGGCCGCGACAACCACGGTGGAGAACAAGGGTGACAGCCCAAAAACGCTGAACAGCCAATAGCCTACGTATGCCCCAACCATCACCAGCTCACCGTGCGCCACATTAAGCAGGCGCATGGTTCCATAAACCAAATTCAGGCCTAACGCGATAATCGCGTAAAGAGCACCTGTTACCAGCGTGGCAAACAGCAACTGCTGCGACAAAAACACATCCACAAAACTCATGCAACACCCCTGTCAGTGTTCCAGGGGCGGCCCATTAGGCCGCCCTTTTTCTTGTTGGGCGCTTATTATTTAATAGCCGCTTTTGGCTGGAACTTGCTGGTGGCAATTGAGTCAGGCCAAATCAGCTTCAGGTGCCCATCCTGAATTTGCAGGAATGCCGTTGGGGTAATAACGTTTTGCACGCCTTCAAACTTCACCTTTCCATTAATGGTTTCAAACGTGTCGGTGGCAATTGTCTCGCGCAGCTTTTCTTTATCCAGACCCACTTTGGCAACCGCTTGCTCCAGAATCTCCAAAGACAAGTAAGCCAGCGAAGCGTTCAAATAGTCGGGCTCCTGGTTGTAGCGTGCAACGTAATTATCGTAAAACTTGCGCGCATTTTTCCATTCTGGGTTATCCGGTGCCCAGTGGCCAATCGTTACAAAACCATTGGCCGAATCACCGAGGGCTTTACGATAAAAAGCAGCCGACGCGCCCAACGCCACGAATTGAAATGGACTGGATATGCCTATTTCCTTAGCCTGCTTGCCATATAAAACAGAATCGCCGGGATAGGAAAGCGCCAACACCGCATCGGGGTTCAACTCTTTGATTTGCGCCAACATGGGTGTCATGTCTTTAATACTGGGCGGGTACTCTGTACTGAACTTTATTTCTATTCCGGCCTTCTTAAGCTCGGGCTCAATAAAGGTTTTCAGCTCTTTGGTCAGCGACAGCACGTTGGCCATGATGGCGACCGACTTAACATTGTTTTGTTGCATCAGCTTGGTCAGTTCCACCGCCATGACATCGGGTATGGCTGCGGTGGGAAACCAAATATAACCGGGCTTCACCTCACGCAACATGACGGAGGCCGATGTGTTTCCAACCACCGGAAATTTATACTTTTCCACGACCGGCGCAAGGGCAATCTGGAACGGCGTGCCCCAGGGCGCAATCAGCAAATCCACCTTATCGTCGGTAATGAGTTTTTCATAGATGCGTACCGACATTTCCGGCCGGGACTGATTGTCGTATTCGACAAACTCAACCAAGCGCTTTTCACCGGCAACGTCGATGCCCCCACGCGCGTTGACCTCATCGCGCCACATTTCATAAACGGCATATTGGTCTTGCGCCGCATTGGCAAACGGCCCCGTTTGCGACATTGAAAAGCCAATACGAACAGGCGGTTTCTCGGCAGCCGCCGCCCCAAACATACTTGCGGCCAGGCCAATACTCAAAGCCACATTCAAAAACGTGCGTCGTGTCGTCATAGTTGTCTCCGATGATGTTTTCATTTATTGCTTACTGAAGGTGTGTTGCCCAGCCACTTCCACTTTTTGTGCGGGGATGTTTAACGCCGTTCCCGTGGCACAATCATTTTCGGATCAAGCACCTTGCCGTCTTCGATGATCCGGTTACCGTCTAGCTCTATGGTGCACCCGCGCATGGGAAGGTCGTAATGGCCGCGCGTTTTGCGTGTGCCCCCCCCCTGCGTATTGGGGCCTGTCGAAAACAGGAAGTTGCCCGGAAACGCTCGTGTTGCCGCGCGGTTTCGCTCGGGCGAATCACCATACAACGCGATGCTGTCCCAACGAGCCTGTGGATTCAAGCCCCAGCCCAAATGCGAAATAGCGAATGGGTCGCGGTCTTCGGGGAAATCCTTACCGTCTTCCAACCACTCGCGCATCAAAGTGGCATCCAGTCCACCCTCGATGGAAACGATATGCCCGTCGCGAACCTCGACAATAATTTCGTCCTGAATGTAGCGGCTGTACGGCAAAATAACAATATCGCCCGGCTGTATATACAGCGTGCCATTTGCGCTACCTTCATTGGGAAACGTATGAAGAAAGCCTGCACCCCAGTGATCGAAATGCCCGGGTTCATCTGCAAACCCGTATTGGCTCATTACGGGGTACTCGCCACGCTCATAAGTAAAGTCGGTTCCGGCCTTGCTGGTTACACGCACCTGCTTTGTATTCTCGTACAGTTTGTGGGCGTGCAGCAGCGCTTCTTTCAAACCGGGCGGAGACTGCAAAGCATATAGATCGTCGGGGGCGTCGATAATCATCTGTATACGAACGCCGTTATCCATTACCTTCTTCAGCCAACTACTGAACAGCGGCACGTGAAATATCAAGACCATGTCACATTGCATCAAGGCCTCCAGCGTGCCCTTGCATTTACCCACTGTTTCCACACCCACGCTGGTCCAGGTAGGGATGGCATTCACGCACATTTCATAAATATCGGCGCCAAGCTCTTCTGCTGCAGCGAATGAGGCCTCAATGTATTCTCGTCGGGTGCCCAGGTCGCTCACAATTGCAATCGTTTCTCCCGGTTTAACCTTGCATAGCTCGAACTGCTTTTTGAACAACCCGGCAAGCTTCGCTGGATTCGTCGATTGCGTTCTGATGTCTGCCTGCAACATGTTGATCTCCTTGCTTTTTCTATGGGCCACCTGAAAAACATCCCACTTTGAACGACTTTACTGACATACCAAAAGCAAGTCAATACCGAATAACGTTCCTTATTTAAGATAATTTGATTACCATGAGGTAACATTAAAAAAATTAGATATTTAGGGGGTGATGTGGCTCAGGTAAAAAAGCCGGAAATGAAGCAGGCAATCTTGGATGCCGCATATAAATGCTTCATGGAATACGGGTATTCCAGTACAAAAATACCCCAGATCGCGAAGTTGGCTGGCTCTTCACCGGCCAACATTTACGTTTACTTTCCATCCAAACTGGAAATTTTGTTCACCTTGTATGAAGGCTGGCTGGACGAACGAATGGCCAAACTGGAAAGAGCCTTAAACCGTTTGAGCACGAACGAACAGAAACTCCAGCGAATTTTGACGACAATGTGGCGAGACTTGCCCGCAGCAGACAAGGGGTTCAGCAACAACCTTATTCAGGCACTATCAACGGCAACAAGTAATGAAGGCTACAGCCCGGCGCTACGGCTTTCAGTAGAAAACAGACTATGCCAGATGTTGAGCAACAGCTTGTCGAATTTGGCCCCTGAACGAATCCAGGCCATTGCAACATTGCTATTAATGGCCTTCGACGGACATGCTATTAATTTTTATCTTACAAAGAAGAAAATTACATCAAAGGCGGATCTCGACTTCTTCAGTAAACTCATACTCTCGTATGCTGAACCGCAGAACTAACGGCATTTCAAACGATGAAGACAACCACCACCCAACTTGGCCAGGTTAAGATCTCGCGCATCATTGAATCAAGCGACCCACTGCTTCGCCCTGCAGAGATTTTCCCCGATTCCGATCCAGACATAATCGCCCGAAACATCGACTGGCTGGTACCGCATTTTTACGATCCGGAGACCGACAAACTGGTCATTACGATTCAGTCGTTTTTGCTGGAAACAGAAACCCACAAAATCTTGATTGACACCTGTGTGGGCGACTGCAAACAACGCGTTCGATCAGAGTTCCACGAACAACAATGGAACTGGCTGAAAGGGCTGGAAAGTCTGGGCCTTGGCGTTGAAGATATCGATATCGTTTTATCAACGCACATGCACGTTGATCATGTTGGCTGGAATACACGCTTCAACGGCAAAGAATGGGTACCCACTTTCCCCAATGCACGCTATCTGTTCACCGCCCCGGAATGGGATTACTGGAAAGAAAATGAGGGGCACCCGGCGCTGGTTCGCTCGGGCGACTACATTGGCGATTCAGTATGGCCCCTGTTCCACGCCGGCCAGGCTGATTTGGTCGACATGGATCACGAAATCGTACCTGGAATCCGATTGGTTCCCTTGCCAGGGCACACGCCCGGGCATGTGGGCGTTGAAATTGACGATGTGTCAGAGCCAACCCTTATTACAGCCGACCTTTTCCACCACCCTTTGCAATGCTGTTACCCGCACTGGAACACACGGTTTTGCCTCGATCCGTTGAAGTCACGCGCCACCCGTTTAAATGCCATGGCCGAGCTGGCACACAAATGCACCACGGTTATGCCGGCACACTTTCCTTCGCCGAACGCAGGAAAAATCGAGGTTGTAAAACACGATGACCCCGATGCAGCCCGGGGGCATGTGTATCGGTATCGGTTTGTGTAAGCAAAGAAAGGTTAAATAATGGATATTGAACGCTACCCCGCACAAGAACCGTTTAACGAGAACATGGTTAAGTACCATGCCTATCTGCTTGAACGGGCCAAGGGCCTGAAACCCATTGAAGTCAATTACGGCGAAGATCCTTATCAAAGCATCGGCATTTTCCCTGCCGAAAACCCCGACGGCCGCGTGCTGCTTTTCTTTCACGGCGGTGGCTGGACTAACGGCTACAAAGAATGGATGTACTTCATCGCCCCCGCGCTGAACAAACTGGGTATCACGTTTGCCTCAGCAGGCTATCGTCTGGCACCCAATCATTTGTTCCCCGTTGGCTTTCAAGACGCCGCCCGTGCGCTGGATTGGGTCAGCAAAAACATCAGCGAATACGGCGGCGATCCCAAGAAAATTTTTGTCAGCGGTCATTCGGCGGGCGGACATTACGCCGCCCTTCTGGCCGTTGTTGAAGAGGCGGTGCCCGGCATGGCGTGTTCCGCTCAAGTAAAAGGCTGCGCGCCCATATCGGGCATTTATTATTTTGGTGAAGATGCAGGGATGGCGATTCGGCCCCGTTTCCTGGGGCCGCCCGAGGTGGGCGCCGACACCGCCGCGTCATCCATAAAAAATCTGAAATCGGGGTTACCGCCCTTCCTGCTCACGTGGGGAGAAGAAGACTTCCCGCATTTAAAGCGCCAAGGCCAGGAAATGGAAGCCGCGCTGAAGGCGCACGACATTCCGGTTGAAACGCTTGAGTTGCCGGGGTGCAACCACTTCACGGCAAGTTATGCGGCTGGGGATGTGGACGGTTTGTGGGCGACCGCTCTCAATGACTGGTCAAACAGGCTTTTAAAGCGCTAACCCCGTTTTCACATCCCCTTAACCGACTCCGGCACTGGATACCGCCTTGTATACGGCCCCGCCTTCATGACCTGGCCCGGTACCTCATGCCCCACAATCTCGGGCAACAAGCGTGCAATATCCAGCAACGGCTCCAGCGCCACACCCGTGTCATAGCCCATGGCCTCCAACATATGCACCATGTCTTCGGTGCAAACATTGCCGCTGGCGCCCGGCGCATAAGGGCAGCCGCCCAAGCCGCCCAACGAGGCGTCGAAGCGATCCACCCCGGCACTGAGCGCAGCCATCACGTTGGGCAAGCCCATTGCACGCGTATCGTGGAAATGCAGCGTTAACAGCAAAGAAGGCCAGCGTTTGCGTACCCGCTCACACAACTCGCGCACCTGGGTGGGGTTGGCCACGCCCGTGGTGTCACACAGGCTCACACCCTGAATGCCCATATCAACATAACGCTGAATTAAATCCATCACGCGGTCGGCCGGCACTTCACCTTCAAAAGGGCAACCAAAGGCCGTTGACACCGAAGCATTCAACATCGCCTTATCGCCGGTAAAATCCGCCACCTTCTGAAACTGCTCCAGCGATTGCTCGGGCGTCATGCGGATATTGGCCAGGTTATGCGTTCGGCTGGCCGACATGAATAAATTGATTTCATCCACATTGCAAGCCAGCGCGCGCTCGCAGCCACGCACATTGGGCACCAGCGCCGCGTACACCACGCCGGGCATACGGTCGATTTGGCTCATCACGGCCTCGGCATCCGCCAGGTTGGGAATAGCTTTGGGCGAAGTGAATGAGGTGACTTCAATTTTGGCCAAACCAGTGCGGCTTAACGCGTTGATGAGTTCGATTTTCTGTTCCGTAGGGACGAACTTGGCCTCAATTTGAAACCCGTCACGTACCGATACTTCCTGTATGTAAACACGTTGTCGTTCTTGCATATCCATTTCCTGTTTCGGGCCCACCGCAGCCATTACGCCAGGCCGGCCTGTTTCATTTTTTCGTACTGTTCGGGCGTCACACCAATGGATTCCAGCACTTCGCGAGTGTGCTGCCCCAATTCCGGACCCAGCCAACGGGTGCGGCCCGGGGTTTGGCTGAGCTTGGGCACAATGCCGGGCAAGTCGATAGGTGCGCCATCGGCCATTTCAAAACGCTGAATCATTTCACGCGCCTGATAATGCGCGTCTTCATAGATATCTTTGGCGGTATAAATACGCCCGCACGGTACCGATGCGGCATCCAATGTGTCCAGCACATACTGCAATTGATTTTCGGCAGCCCAGTCGCCAATGACGCCGTCCAGCATTTCCGTATGCCGCGCACGGCCGTCGTTATGTTCAAGCTCTGGGTTCTCGGCCAAATCGGGCCGGCCAATGGCATTCATCAGCCGCTTGAAAATCCCGTCGCCGTTGCCGGCAATCGCCACATAGTTGCCGTCTTTACACAAATAGGTGTTGGACGGCACGATACCCGGCAGCGCCGCGCCGGTTCGCTCGCGTATGGTGCCCGTGGCGGCGTATTCGGGAATCAGGCTTTCCATCACGGCAAACACCGCTTCGTATAAGGCCACATCAATAAACTGACCCTGACCTTTATTGGCTTTAATGTGATACAGCGCCATCAGCGCCCCCACCACCCCATACAGCGAAGCCAGCGTATCGCCAAGGCTCACGCCGGTGCGTACCGGTGCACGATCGGGGTAGCCCGTGACATAGCGCAACCCGCCCATGCATTCCGCAATCGCTGCGAACCCCGGTTTTTGACTATACGGGCCGGTTTGCCCATAGCCTGAGATACGCACCATGATTAAAGACGGATTCAATTCCGACAAGGTTTCCCAACCCAAGCCCCATTTTTCCAACGTACCGGGCCGAAAGTTCTCAATCACGATATCGGCCTCAGCCGCCAACTTGCGCACCATCTCCTGCGCCTCGGGATCTTTCAAATTCAGCGTAACCGACTTCTTGTTTCGACTCTGCGAATACCACCATAACGACGTGCCGTTGTGCAGCTTGCGCCAGGTGCGCAACGGGTCACCCGTTTCCGGGGGTTCAATTTTGATCACCTCAGCGCCAAATTGCGCCAATAACGTACTGGCATACGGGCCGGCAATCAGCGCGCCAAGTTCCAGTACCTTAACGCCTTCCAGCGCCATGGGGGTTTCCTGCTTATCCTGCGTCATAGCTTCCTCATTCTTTACGCTTTCCGTCATCTTCCCGTTAACCGACCTTGACTGTAAAGCGGTTATTTTCGATACCATCATCGTTTTATGCGATGATGAATCTATAAACCATCAAAATTGACCCCTTATTATCGCTTTTTGTTATGGCTTTGGATCCGAAATCGCTCAAACTGTTTATCCGCGTCATTCAGGCCGGCACCATTAGTGCGGCGGCTGAGCAAGAACACATTGCTGCGGCCGCAATTAGCCGACGCATTAGCGATCTTGAAGAGCAAATGGGTGTCGCACTGGTGGAACGCAGCAACAAAGGCTTGAAGGCGACACCGGCCGGCCGCGCGTTAATTGATCGTGCGCACCGCATCCTTAACGATCTGGGCGCACTGGAAACCCATATTCAGGATTATGGTTCAGGTGAAAAAGGCTATGTCCGAATTCACGCCAATCTATCGGCCATCAACCAATTTCTACCCGCAGAATTGGGCGCCTTTCTTAAAAGCTACCCCCACATTCAAATCGACCTGGCCGAACGCATGAGCACGGAAATTGCGCAAGCGGTAGCCGAGAACACGGCCGACATCGGCGTGTTGGTCATGGATGAACCCATTAAAGACTTAACGTATTTACCCTACCGCTCCGACGAACTGGCCATTATTACGTCGCGGCATCATCCGCTGGCCAAACGGCGCAAGGTCCGTTTCGAAGAAACTCTAGACTTCCCTTATGTGGGGTTACCGCACGGCAGCCAGATGAACCTGCAATTAACCCGCTCCGCGCTGGCCCTGAACCGCACCTGGCGCTGCCGCTTTCAGGTTTCCGGTTACGACGCCCTGTGTTTAATGGTGGAGGCGGATCTGGGCACCGGCATCTTGCCGCGCCGCGTTGCGCAAACACAGGCCAAGGCCCTGCACATTCGCATACTCGAACTGGATGAGCCCTGGGCAAAACGGCAATTGCATTTATGTGTCCGGTCTCGGGCCTCGTTATCGCCGGCTGCGCAATTATTGGTTGCGCACATGGCGCACAACTATGTTAGCCCTGCAACGACTTAATCTGCTGAATCAACGCATCGGTTTCCAGCACATCGGCGTATTTCGCATGCATGTCCAGCAAGCTCATAGCATGGCTGGACTGCAGGCGATCGAAGCAGGCGTCGGCGGCCACGGCAATCCGATAATTCGCACTGAAGCCGTCGACCACGGTTGCCCGAACACAACCCGACGTGCTTCCGCCCGCCACCACCAGTGAATCGGCGCCGACCAACGTTAAATAGGATTGCAGCGGCGTGGAGAAAAATGCCGAGGGTTTTTGTTTTCCGATGACAATATCGCTTTCGCGCGGCGCAATCGCCTCAACGATATCGTCATGATGATGCGCGGAAACCGGCGGTGGTGCCTCTTCAGGGCGTGAACGGGCATGCTTCCATAACCACGACCCCATATCCCATTTATCGTCACGGTAAGCACCCCGGGTATAAAAAACGGGGCGCTGCTGCGCACGAAACACGTTCAACAAACGTTCAATTTGCGCCAGTGCCAGCCAGGCCTCTTCCCCGCATGAATTAGGCCAGCGCTTGATTGACTCCAGAACAGGCTCGGGCCGATCACCACAAAAACCATAGGTGGCGTCCACCACCAGTAATACGGGCCGTTGCCCCAAACCCATGGTGGCACCGTAGCCCGATTGCGACATGACATCGCGATCGCGCTCGGGTAACGAAGAAAGTAGCGTATCAATCAGACCCATCTGAAATCCTGTTAACTGTAAAGCCCGGCCAGACCATTCACTTGCTCAACGCGTTGCAACTTGCGTACAAAGTAGTGCCAGGAATGCTCAACGTGCACCGAGGTCATAATCTGATGACGTCGGCGCTCTCGAATTTCAGCGTCTGGAAAACCGGCATCGGCGCGAATCTGCATCCCTTGTACATGCGTGCGGGCGGCTTTTTCAAGGAATACACCCACACACACCGCATGGGCAATTGACGTACCGCAGAAAGTCACGCCGTGATTGGCCATCAGCACGGCAAAATGCGCGCCTAACGTTCGCGCCAGGGCGATACCGTCGTCTTTGGTTTTCAGCAACGCCACGTCGTCACTGTGGCAGGGCAGTGCGTCGAAATAATCGGCATCCAGCGTAAACGGCAACAACTCGGTATCAAAAGCCGACAAAACACTGGCGTAGAACGGATGAGTATGAGCAACCACCTGCACATCGGGGCGCAAACGCAAAATTTCCGAATGAATCGGCCACTCGGAGTGTAAACCGCCTTCCCCGGCCAGCTTCTCGCCGTCGAAACTCACCAGCACAAAATCCTTGTGCGTCAGAATTTCACCCAACCCGCGCGCATTGCGCTTTAACCAAAACCCACGTCCTTCGGGGTCACGCAAAGACAAATGACCTAATGTCATATCGCCGTGACCCTCCATTTCCAATACACGACACGCAATGGCCAATTGATCCAGTTGTTCTTCAAGCACCATGACAGACTCTTAAAAAGAAAGTTTTGAAGCCTGCGCCGCGCCGCTGGGCTCCCAGAAAAGGATGCGATTCCGAATCATCACCAAGGTTCGGTCCATAACGAAACCAATCATGGCAACGGCAATCACCCCGGCATACGACGACGCATACATAAACGAGGCGGATGCGTAAGAAATGTAATACCCCAGGCCCGAACTTTCCCCAATCATTTCGGTAATCACCACAATCACCATGGAAAGCGGCAAGGCAACCCGAATACCCGACATAATTGAAGGCAATGCAGCGGGCAACAAAACTTTGAAGAAAATGCGCGACGGACCGGCCCCCATGTTTTGCGCGCTCCAGATAAAGCGGGGGGCCACGGCACGAATACCAAAGTACGTGTTCACCGCAATGGGAAACGTGCACTCCAGCGCAATCAGGGCGATTTTTGACGAAGAGCCAAACCCCAGAAGCAAAATAAAGACTGGATAGAGTGCGATTTTCGGTACCGGATAACCAAACGAAAAAATAGGCTCAAACATCCATTCGAACCAACGCACCCGCGCCATGAGCACCCCCAGCAAAACACCCACCACAATAGCGAGCCCAAAACCGCTGATGGCCCGTGAAAACGACACGGTTGCGTGATAGATCAGTTCGCCGTTGGCAACTCCGGTAATAAACGCCGAAAAGATTTTCTCCAGCGGCGGCATAAGCCTGGATGAGACCCAACCCGAGCGGGACAAAATTTCCCACACAATAGCCAACACCACCAACGGGTACAACGTTGCCAACATGCGGCGTACCGTAGCGTAAAGACGTTGCTTCATGATCGCGCCGCCTCCCCTGGATACTTGTTGGCCAACAGTTTGCGTCGAATTACAAGCAGAACCCGGTCGCTCAGAAAGCCCAGTAATCCAATCGTTAATATGGCGGCATACATCCAGTCGTAGCGCATGGCTTCTTCGGCACGAATAATCATGTCGCCCAACCCATCGTTCGACCCCACCATTTCAGCGGCAAACAACACAACGAATGACAATGCCAGCCCCGAGCGCAATCCGGTGAATATTTGCGGCAACGCCGCCGGCAACACCACGCGCCGGAAAATATAGAATCGGCCGGCACCCATATTGCGAGCGGCCCAAACCAGGCTTACCGGGGTCGCACGCGCGCCATACAACGTGTTGATAAAAGTAGGAAAGAATACGGCCAATGCAATCAGCACTACCTTGGAAACATCACCAAACCCCAGCCACGTAATAATGACCGGCAACAACGCAATTTTTGGCACCGGGTACAAAGTTGAAACCAAAGGATCGAAGAATGCTTCGGCCTGGCGCCACACCGCACTTAACAGCCCCAGGCCCACTCCAAAGGCCGCACCCAGCAGGAAACCGCTGTAGGACCGGTATGCCGACGCGACCGCATCACTGACCAGTTCGCCACTTACCAGCAATTGCCATAACGTTGCGCCGATGTCGGTGGGTGCAACCACATATCGCGGCATGCCTTCCTGCCCCGACGTCAGTTGCATGGCCAGCAATAACGCCACGGGCAGCGCCAATCCGGCCACCCAACGCAATGCGTTGTTGTTATTGGGCCGGGATGTCATGCCGCCTCTCTGGCGCGCAGCACCTCATCGCGCAACATATCCCATATTTGCGTGTAGTACTCGATAAACTCGGGGCTTTTGCGAATTGAGGCGCTACGCGGACGCGGTAAATTCACACGCATATCCGCTTTTATGCGCCCCGGACGAGCAGTAAACACAATAACCCGATCACTCAGGTACAGGGCTTCTTCAATATCGTGAGTCACGAACAGCACGGTACGCCGGTTCGCTTGCCAGATGTCGGTCAGTTCTTCCTGCATCAATTCGCGGGTTTGCGCATCAAGCGCCCCGAACGGCTCATCCATCAGCAACATTTGCGGCTCATACACCAGCGTTCTGGCCAACGCCACGCGTTGTCGCATGCCGCCCGATAATTCAGCCGGGTAAGCATTCTCGAACTTCGACAAACCCACCATGTCGATATACTTGCGCGCAAGGTCAACGCGTTGCGCTTTCGGTATGCCTTTCACCTCAAGCGACCAGGTCACATTGCCCAACACCGTACGCCAGGGGAACAACGCATAGTCTTGAAACAGCATGCCCCTGTCGGGCCCGGGACGTGAAACCGGCGTACCGGCCAACGTAATCGTTCCCGCACTGCGGGGTTCAAAGCCACCGACCATGTGCAGAAACGTGCTTTTCCCGCACCCCGACGGACCCACTATGCTGACGAACTCACCTTCGGCAATGGAAAGATCAAATGCTTCCAGCGCAACAATCGCCTGACCGTTGCGCATGAAGGTCTTGGAAACGCCCTGCGCCTTGAGATATCCCTCCGACATCGTTACTCCGGCAAATAACTCATGTCGACCACGGTTTTCAGGTCGAGGTCGCCGTTAATGTAGCCAAATTCCTGAAGTGTATCGACCATTTTTTCCATGGAAGACTGATCAACCTTGGCGTCCATGGGGTGCTCATACTTGCGCATGTTCAGCGACATCTCCAGCGGAATATTCACGAACTTGGCGTCGATCAATTTTTGATGACTTTGCTCGGGGCTGTTAACGTAGTAATCGGTCGCCGCCACCAGATCGCTTAAGAAATCACGCACCACTTGAGGATGTTCCTGAAGGAACGTTTCTTTCACCAGCAAGAGCATCAAGTCTTCCTGCTGGCCGATACCGTCGGTAGAGGTAAATACCGTACGCATCCCACCCCGGCCTTCTTCAAACGCGGCAAAGGGTTGAGGGAATGCGCCCACATCGAGCTTGCCGGCCCGCACCGCCTCGCCCTGGCTTGGAAAGGGCAATGCCACCCATTTCACATCACGCATCGGGTTCAAACCGTTCTTGGCTAATGCCAGGCGAGCCCAGATTTCGGCCGACGAGCGCGCACCGTTAATGCCGATGGTTTTGTCTTTCAAATCGGCAATGGATTTGATGTCTGAGTCGTCCATGACCATGTACTGGGTGGCAAAACCGTTCTCACCGCCCTCGCGGGAGAGAGACGCAATGACCTTGAACTTTACCCCTGCCGCCGCCGCCATCATGACGCTGTGGGCCGACCCCGTGGCAATATCCAGCTCACCCGCCTCAAAAGCCTGAAAACGTTTATCGGTACCACGGAAGAGGGCATATTCAAGATCATATGACTTGCCCTGGTTCGGCGTAACTTCCGGAGCGGCCTTCATCGTCCAAAGGGGCTCCTCTGCAGCCGAGCCATGACCCACGCGAATTTTTACGGGATCCGCATAAGCTCCTGATGAATAAAGAAAAACAGCAGAAAATAAGGCACAGCCCAACGTTTTTAGAAACGGTCGCATGGTTGTCTCCTGAATGCGTTTATAGAATTTCTAAAATCGATTTTAGGGACTTGTTGAGCAAACTGGAACCAAGTTATGCTTCACATGACCCAAATTTTTCTTATTGATCTAGTTTTCGCTCAATCATAAAACGCCTTCATGCATGAAAAAAACTGTATGCGCCACCTTCGCGCATTGATTGCCGTGGTGGAAGAAGGCAGCATCGCGCAGGCTGCCGATCGCCTATTACGCACCCCCGCCGCCGTCGGTAACGCCATACTTTTACTGGAGCGACGATTCCGGGCACCGTTATTTGAACGTCAGGCCACCGGCATGGCGCCCACCCATTTCGGCCAGACCGCCTACAAACGCGCCCGGCGGGTTGCCGCCGAACTGGATTTTGCCCGCGTCGAACTCGCACCTTATGCGGTTTCCACCAATGCACCCATTTTTTCTATGGTCGTCGGCGAACGACAACTTCATGCGCTGGTGAAACTCAGGGAAATGAAACACATGCCCAGTGTTGCAGCGGTAGTGGGGCTGACCCAACCCGCGGTTAGCGCACTTTTACGCGATGCCGAAAACACATTGAGGCTCTCGCTGTTTCGCCGCACCGCCAAGGGGATGATCGTTACCGAAGCCGGTGAACTGTTAATTTTCAGACTGCGGCGTGTCTTGGCGGAACTTCGCCATTTGGAAGCGGATATCGCCCAGTTGCGTGGGGAAATTGCCGGCAAAATCCAATTTGCGGCGCTCCCTTCACTTCGCACGCGGGTCTTGCCCAAAGCCATTTCAACACTGAGCAGCCGGCACCCCGATGTGCAGGTTTCAATGGTAGACGCGCCTTTCGAAGTGCTGTTCGCGGGTGTGCAGTCGGGCGAGATTGACTTCATTCTAACCGGGCTAAGCGCCGACTATTTTCATCGCGACTTCCGAATTCGGGTTATCGGGCGGGACCGTCTGGTCGTTGTGGCACGCGCCGACCACCCACTGACACATCACGACTTCATTGACCCGGCAACGCTCCTTCACTATCCCTGGGTATTGCGCGACCGCGGTGCGCCCACACGAGAATTGCTGAACGATGTGTTTCGACGCTTGAAGCTTGAATCGCCCCGCGTGGTTGCTCAAGCCGGCGACCTGGGTTTGCTGCGCGGCTTGCTGTACAGCAGCGACGCCATTTCGGCTGTATCACCTGAGTACCTGGCCTATGAGATTGCATCCGGCTCGGTCAAGGTGCTGAATGTTGACCTTCCCGGCACTGAGCGGGAAATCGGTTTTATCTTACGCCGCGATGCCCAACCGTCGGCGTTATGCGAAAAACTCATGCAACATATTGAGACGGCGGCCGAGGGCGTACTTATCGCGGAACGCACATAAAAAAAGCCAGGCACTGCAAAAATGCAGTCCTGGCTTTTTACGGGACGACAACGCGTTTAGATAACGCGTGCAGCCTCGATCAGACGAGTAACCGTCCAGGCTTTATCGCGGCTGATAGGACGACCTTCAGCAATTTCGACGATATCGCCTTCGTTGAACTGATTGGTTTCGTCGTGCGCTTTGTACTTGCCGGAACGAATCACAATCTTGCCATAAACAGGATGCTTAACGCGACGCTCTACGCGAACGACAACGGTTTTATCCATCTTGTTGCTGACAACTTTGCCAACCAGAGTACGCTGGCGCTTGGCTGTGGTGTTTTGAGTTTCGCTCATATTACTTTCCTGCCTTCTCAGTCATGACGGTACGAACACGCGCGATGTCGCGACGTACTTTGCCCAACTGACTGGTGTTGGAGAGTTGCTGAGTAGCACGCTGCATGCGCAGACCAAACTGTGCCTTGAGCAGGCTCTCGAGCTCTGTCTGGAGCTCATCTTTTTCCTTGGAACGGAGTTCGCTGGCTTTCATAACGTTTCTCCTTAAGCACCGATACGACGGCTGACGAACGTCGTGGAAATCGGCAACTTGGCCGCGGCCAGGCGGAACGCTTCACGCGCCAACTCTTCGCTGACACCTTCCATTTCGTAAATCACCTTGCCGGGTTGAATTTCAGCGACCCAGTATTCCGGATTACCCTTACCATTACCCATACGCACTTCAGCAGGCTTGCGGGAAATGGGTTTGTCGGGGAATACACGAATCCAGATACGGCCACCACGTTTAATACGACGGTTGATCGCACGACGAGCGGCTTCGATTTGGCGAGCCGTTAAACGGCCACGGCCTGTTGCTTTCAGGCCGAACTCACCAAACGACACCTGTGCACCGCGCGTAGCCAGACCGGTATTACGGCCTTTCTGCTCTTTGCGGTATTTCCTGCGTGACGGTTGCAACATAATTATTCTCCTTCAGCTGGTGCTGCTGTAGCAGCATCAGACTTGCGAGGCCCGCGACCACGCGCCGGACGACGACCCTCAGGACGCTCGCCGCGAGGACGACGTGAACGACGTTCTTCATCGCGCGGTGCGGCTGCTTCAGGAGGCATTTCGCCGTTAGGCAACATGTCGCCCTTATAGACCCAGACCTTGATACCGATGATGCCGTATGTTGTCGCGGCTTCGGAAGTGCCGTAGTCGATGTTGGCGCGCAGGGTGTGCAGGGGCACACGGCCTTCGCGATACCATTCGGTACGGGCAATTTCAATACCGTTCAAACGGCCCGAGCTCATGATTTTCACGCCTTGCGCACCGAGGCGCATGGCATTTTGCATGGCCCGCTTCATGGCGCGACGGAACTGGATACGTTTTTCCAGCTGTTGCGCGATGGAGTCGGCAATGAGTTGAGCGTCTGTTTCAGGCTTGCGGATTTCCTCGATGTTCACGTGCACAGGCACGCCCATGAGGCGCTGCAAATCGGCCTTGAGGTTCTCGATGTCTTCGCCGCGCTTGCCAATTACCACACCCGGGCGAGCCGAGTAGACGGTAATACGGGCATTCTTGGCGGGGCGTTCGATAACGACTCGACCGACCGAAGCGGATTTCAATTTCTTCTTCAGGTATTCGCGCACGCGGATATCGTCGGCAAGCATACCGCCGAAAGCCTTGTCGTCGGCGTACCAACGAGAAGTCCAGTTACGATTGACCGCGAGGCGGAACCCGGTTGGGTGTACTTTCTGTCCCATTGCGACTCCTTACGCGCCGACCTTGACCACGATGTGGCAAGTCTGTTTCTCGATGCGGTTACCGCGGCCTTTTGCACGGGCCGAGAAACGCTTCAATGACTCAGCCTTATCGACATAGATTGTCGTGACTTTCAGTTCATCGATATCGGCGCCGTCATTGTGTTCGGCGTTGGCGATCGCGGACTCAAGGGCTTTCTTCAAGATGCCCGCGGCTTTTTTAGGCGTAAACGTAAGAATATTGAGCGCCTGGGCCACCGACTTGCCACGGATCATGTCCGCAACCAGACGTGCTTTTTGCGCAGAAATACGAACGCCACGAATATTTGCTGTAGTTTCCATCACTTACCTCTTGGACTTTTTGTCCGCTGCATGCCCTTTGAACGTACGGGTCAGCGCGAACTCGCCGAGCTTGTGACCGACCATGTTCTCGTTGATGTAAACGGGAACATGCTGGCGGCCATTGTGCACAGCAATCGTCAGCCCAATGAACTCGGGCAGGATGGTGGAACGGCGCGACCAGGTTTTGATCGGCTTCTTGTCTTTGCCCTCGACTGCGGCATCTACTTTCTTGAGCAGATGCGCATCGACAAATGGGCCTTTTTTGATAGAACGTGCCATTTAGTTCGCCCCTTACTTGCGCTTGCGACGCGAGACAATCATGTTGTCCGTGCGCTTGTTACGACGAGTACGATAACCCTTCGACGGTGTGCCCCATGGGCTAACCGGCTCACGGCCTTCGCCAGTACGTCCCTCACCACCACCATGCGGGTGATCAATCGGGTTCATTGCCACACCACGAACGGTGGGGCGGATACCGCGCCAACGCATGGCACCGGCTTTACCGATTTGACGCAAGCTGTGTTCTTCATTACCCACTTCACCAATGGTTGCGCGGCAGTCGATATGAACGCGACGAACCTCACCGGAACGCAGGCGAACCTGGGCATAAACCCCTTCGCGCGCCAGCAGAACCGCTGACGAACCGGCGGAACGGGCAATTTGCGCGCCTTTGCCGGGTTGCATTTCGATGCAGTGAATAGTGGAACCGACGGGAATGTTACGGATAGGCAAAGCGTTGCCGGCACGAATAGGTGCATCTTTACCGGACAACAGTGTGCTACCGACTTCCAGGCCGCGGGGCGCAATAATGTAGCGGCGCTCGCCATCGGCGTAGCACAGCAACGCAATATGCGCAGTGCGGTTCGGGTCGTATTCCAGACGCTCTACTTTGGCGACAATACCGTCTTTGTTGCGACGGAAGTCGACAAGGCGATAGTGCTGCTTGTGACCACCCCCACGGTGACGTACCGTGATGTGACCATTGTTGTTACGGCCGGAACCGCGCTTTTTCTTTTCCAGCAGACCTTCGAATGGGCCACCCTTGTGCAACTGGGGCGACACCACCTTGATCATGCCGCGACGGCCTGCCGAGGTTGGCTTGACTTTTACGAGTGCCATTTAGTTCACCTCCGTAAAGTCGAGTTCCTGGCCTTCTTTGAGCGAGACATAAGCCTTGCGCTCATTGCGACGACGACCAATGAAACGGCCAAAGCGCTTTTCCTTACCCTTCTGGTTCAGAACCTGGACAGATTCCACTTCAACCTTGAAGAGCAATTCAACGGCAGCCTTGATTTCCGGCTTGGTGGCGTCAGCGGCGACGCGGAAAGCGACTTGCTGATTTTGCTCGGCAACCTGGGTGGCTTTTTCAGTAACCACGGGTGCCAGAATAATTTGCATTAAGCGTTCGGCGTTCATCCCAACATCTCCTCGAGTTGAGCGATAGCCGGCTTGGTGATCAACACTTGCTTGTAGTGGATCAGCGAAAGCGGATCGGCATAACGCGGTTCAACTACCGCAACGTGTGGCAGGTTGCGCGTAGCGAGATAAACGTTTTCGTCCAGCGCATCAGTGATGATGAGAACCGACTCGAGACCCATACCTTTAAGCTTGGCGGCTGCCTGCTTGGTTTTTGGGGTGTCGAGCTGGAACGAATCAACAACAGAGATACGACCTTCACGAGCCAACTGGGAAAGAATCGCACGAATACCGGCGCGATACATTTTCTTGTTGACCTTGTGGCTGAAGTTTTCATCCGGCGAGTTCGGGAATGCACGGCCACCTCCACGCCAGATGGGCGAGGAAGTCATACCGGCGCGGGCGCGGCCCGTACCTTTTTGACGCCAGGGCTTCTTGGTGCTGTGCTTGACTTCAGCGCGGTCTTTCTGGGCGCGGTTGCCGCTGCGGGCGTTAGCCTGGAAGGCCACCACAACCTGGTGGACCAGCGCTTCGTTGAAGTCGCGACCGAATACGGTGTCGGGCGCAGCGACGGTGGAAGCTGATTGACCTTGATCATTCAGGAGCTTGAGTTCCATTTATTACGCTCCTTTCTTAGCCGACATCTTGATTGCGGGGCGCACAATAACGTTGGCGTTCTTGTGGCCGGGCACAGCGCCTTTGACCATCAACAAGCCACGTTCGGCGTCGACGCGAACGATGTCAAGATTCTGAATAGTGCGGGTAACGTCACCCAAGTGACCAGCCATGCGCTTGCCGGGGAAAATGCGGCCCGGATCTTGTGCCTGACCGATTGAGCCAGGTGCGCGGTGCGACACGGAGTTACCGTGCGAAGCACGCTGAGAACTGAAGTGGTGACGCTTGATGTTGCCCGCAAAGCCTTTACCGATTGTGGTACCGGTAACGTCGACTTTTTGGCCCGCTTCGAATACGCTTTCTACAGCCACTACTGAGCCGGCAGCAAATTCTGCGGCTTTTGTAGGGTCGAGACGGAATTCTTTAACGATGTTACCGGCTTCAACGCCGGCCTTGGCGAAGTGACCTGCCAGAGGCTTGGTAACACGGGAAGCACGACGTGCACCATAAGCAACTTGCACGGCTGCGTAGCCATCGGATTCGGGGGTCTTGACTTGGGTCACACGGTTGTTCGACACGTCCAGTACAGTTACCGGGATGGACTCACCTTCCTCGGTAAAGATACGGGTCATGCCGACCTTGCGCCCTACAAGCCCGAGCCGATGCGCGGCAGGCGTAGGTGTCGAGTTCGACATTGTTTTCTCCATTCCCGACTGCGATTGGTCGGGGCTAATTGCGTGAATAAAACCGCCATTCACAAAAATTCTTGTTTCATACCAAAAATAGGCAAAGCCGTTTTCTGGTTAGCCTCGTACTATAGCATGAGTAACTCAAGTTAAGCAAGCGCCTTGATAAGTATTTTTCTTTTGTTGGAAAAGACTTACGTTATGCCTCACAGCACGCGCTTCACCGGGCGGTTTGATTTCATGTAAAGTTCTGTCCAAGAAACGCGTATTTCTTCAAAATTTATAACTACAACTGCAAAACCACGGATTTACACCCAGCATGCCGAGTACTCAACAAGCCTGCAATGAACGCTTTGCCATCCGAGGGCCGTTCATCACATTCAACAACAACCCGTTTAGCGTGGGCGATGAAAACGCATTGGTTCACGAATCCGATGGTTTAATCATTATCAACGACGGAACGATTGAGTACGCCGGAGCCTATTCAGACGGCGCGTCACGGCTGGAAGGCTGCGAGGTGAAATCTTTTCCCAACCACCTCATCACTCCAGGTTTCATCGACACGCATGTTCACTACCCCCAGCTGCCTATTATCGGGGCCTACGGTGCACAACTAATCGACTGGCTCAATACTTATACATTTGTGGCCGAGCAACGGTACGATGACCTGGGATACGCAGGGCAGGTATCGCGCATATTCCTCGATGAGCTCGCCCGAAACGGCACCACCACTGCGGCCGTTTACTGCACGGTGCACCCCAACTCGGTCGAGGCCTTTTTCAAGGAAGCCCACGCACGCCGACTACGTATGATTGCCGGGAAAATGCTAATGGACCGCAACGCACCCGAAGCGCTTCAGGATACGGCGCAATCGGGATACGACGATTCCCTTACCCTGCTGCAAAAATGGCACGAAAAGGGTCGGCTGTCTTATGCGATTTCACCCCGGTTTGCGCCCACCAGCACGGAAGCTCAACTGGAAGCGGCCGGCGCGCTCTGGAAAGCCTACCCTTCAGCCTACATGCAAACCCATGTTTCAGAGAATAAAGACGAGATTGAATGGGTAAAGGAATTATTTCCTGATCGTGCCAACTATATCGATGTTTATGCTCACTATGGGCTAACCGGCCCCCGCGCCCTGTTCGGCCATGCCATTTACCTTGAAGAAACGGAATGGAATCATTTAGCTGAAACCGACTCATCGGTCATTCATTGCCCGACATCGAATACATTTCTGGGTAGCGGTTTCTTCAATTTTCAGCGCGCACTCCAGCCCGAATCAGCCGGCCTGGCGGTACGCACGGGCCTGGCAACCGACGTTGGGGGCGGCACCTCGTTATGTATGCTGAAATCTATGGGGGAGGCATACAAGGTTGGTCAGTTAAGCGGATACTCGGTTTCCGCCGCAAAGGCTTTTTATTTAGCCACGCGCGGCGCGGCCCAGGCACTGCATCTGGATAACGAGATAGGATCAATTGAAGCTGGGATGGAGGCTGATTTGGTCATTCTGAATCCGGCGTCAACGCCGTTACTGGAATTCCGCACGCAATATTGCAACTCGATTGAAGAGCTTTTATTCGTTCAAATGACACTGGCTGATGATCGCGCTATTGACACCGTCTACAGCGCAGGCCGGGTTATCAAAGGGGCATAAACACCCCTGAAACGCCGTCCCATGCCAGCTTGATACCGGTCAGAAAGAGAAAGGTATACATTAAGCGATAGAACGCTTGCGGGTTAACCTTGTCGTGCAGCCATACGCCAAGCAAAACCCCAATAACGGCCAGCGGTGACAGCACCAGGGAAGTTCCTAAATTCGTCGCATCCAACAGGCCCAAAACGGCGTAGGGGATCAACTTCACATAGTTGACGATGGCAAAGAAAATGGTAACCGTGCCAACCAGCATGCGGGTGTCAAGCCGCTTGGGTAACAAATAGATCATAATGGGTGGGGCACCCGCATGGGCAAGAAAGCTGGTAAACCCCGACAACATGCCCCAAAAGCCGCCCGAGATATGATCACGCAGCGGCGGTACCTCTTTTGCCGGCCTGACAGGCCGCAAACCTTTCGTCCAGTGATTCAAAGTGAACAAAACAGCCATTACACCCAGAATCAACTTCAACGCATCGTCGCTAATATATTCAAATGTGAGGTAACCGATTAGCGTGCCCACCATCGCGCCAGGTATCAATTTGATCATCAACTCGCGATCCCAGGAACGAATCCACGCCTTCAGGCCGGTGATATCCATTACACAGAGTATGGGCAACATGATGCTGGCCGCCTGCACCGGCGACACCGTTAACGACATCAGCGGCACGGCCAACATACCCAGCCCGCCGGCGAACCCGCCTTTGCCAATGCCAACAATCAATACCGCCGGTACCGCCACCCAATAAAACCAGGCATCCTGAATCAGGGACATAACGCACTTTCCAAATCAAAAGGTGCAAAGCAAAACGCCATGCATTCAGCATGGCGTTCCATTACGCGTCCAAAACGGTAATTATTTACTGCAGTGCAATTTCAACATCAACACCTGCAGGCAGATCAAGGCGCATAAGCGCATCGACAGTCTTGTCGGTTGGGTCAACAATATCCATCAAACGCTGATGGGTACGAATTTCCATTTGGTCACGTGCTGTTTTGTTCACGTGAGGCGAACTGAGCAAATCGTAACGGCGAATACGAGTGGGCAGAGGTACAGGACCCCGCACAACCGCGCCCGTACGTTTGGCTGTCTCAACAATTTCAGCCGCAGACTGATCGATCAATTTGTAATCGAAAGCTTTCAAACGGATGCGGATTTTCTGATTTTTCATGGAGATTCCTAAAGAACGATGTAGGCAAAGGGCTTACGCCCCTTGCCTTTAAAACTAAGTAAAAATTACTTAAGAATTTTAGCGACGACGCCGGCGCCCACGGTACGACCACCTTCGCGAATCGCAAAGCGCAGACCTTCTT
>NZ_NQOU01000003.1 GCF_003576595.1 Neopusillimonas maritima
TGATGCACCACTACTTAGCAACGTAGCTTAAGTGCCCACACTTATCGGTTGTTTCGTTGTTAAAGAGCAATTTCGCTCACCCTACCCAACTGCCCCACAACCAAGTTAAAAAACCCTAACTTGCCGTGTGAAGCGCTGTTCAAGCAGCGAAGAAACGAGATTATGAAGCAGTTTTTAAGATGTGTCAAATGAGAAGAAAAGAAATTTATTTCCAACCACTCTTGACCACCACCCCGCCTCAGGGCCCCGCCCAGTTCACCAACCTCACCCGCATCTTGCACCGCAAAACACACGCCGAGTCAATGACTGTCCCTTTTAAATCGCCCTCTTAAATATACCCCTAAATTAAGGGTTATCCCGAGGCCGTTTCCAAAGGGAACCGAACTGTAGCATGACTGTCATTTAGTTGCAAACGAATTAGCATTTAAATTGACACCAGCGCTAGATAAATAGGTACCGCATTAAATGAAAATGACGGGCGCGCCGTCAGGCAATAGGTAACCACTAACCTTGCGGCGTGCGACGATCATGGCATACTGAACGCATTCCCCAAAAATAATCACAATGGCTGAAAATGGCTGAAGACATACTCATTAACGTTACCCCTTTTGAAACCCGGGTGGCCATCGTCGAGCAAGGCGCTGTTCAAGAGCTGCATATTGAGCGCAGCATTCAGCGTGGACACGTGGGCAACTTGTACCTGGGGAAAGTTGTTCGTGTGTTACCCGGAATGCAAAGCGCATTTGTCGATATCGGTCTGGAACGAGCCGCTTTCATTCACGTAGCCGATTTGCGCCAGAATCGCGCCGAACGAAATGCCGGCGGAACCCTGACCCCTATCGAGAAACTGCTTTTCGAAGGGCAATCCCTCATGGTTCAAGTCATTAAAGACCCCCTGGGCACCAAAGGGGCCAGGTTATCTACGCAAATCAGTATTGCCGGGCGGATGTTGGTGTACTTGCCTCATGAACCTCATGTTGGCATTTCCCAAAAAATTGAAGGGGAAGAAGATCGTCTGGCGCTGCGCGAACGCGTTGTACAGTTAATGCCCGACGACGAAAAAGGCGGTTTCATCGTACGCACGCAGGCCGAAGGAGCAAACGATGACGAGTTGGCCGCCGATTTATCCTACTTGCGGGTGCTGTGGGCCCGGATTACCACCAAAGCGAAATCTTTACCGGCTCCATCCTTGCTTTATGCCGACTTAACACTCGAGCAGCGTGTGCTGCGAGACATGGTGAGTCCCGAAACCGGCTCCATCTTGGTTGATTCACGTGCCACGGCGCAGCGCTTGAATGAATGGGCGGACACCTTTACCCCGTCGGTGAAAGACCGCATTTCGCACTACAGCGGCGAGCGCCCACTTTTCGATACCGCCAATGTCGACGAAGAAATAGAAAAAGCCTTGTCACGACGCGTAGACCTCAAGTCTGGAGGCTATCTGATCATCGACCAAACAGAAGCGCTTACAACGGTAGATGTTAATACCGGCGGCTATGTCGGAGGACGCAACTTCGACGACACGATTTTCAAAACCAACCTCGAAGCGGCCGTTGCCATTGCGCGGCAATTACGTTTGCGCAATTTGGGTGGCATTATCATTATCGACTTTATTGATATGGATGACTCCGAACACCGCGCATCGGTATTGGCTGAACTCAACAAAGCGCTAAGCAAAGACCGCACGCGTATGACGGTCAGCAGCTTCAGCCAATTAGGTTTGGTTGAAATGACACGCAAGCGCACGCGCGACTCATTAGCACATCAATTGTGTGAGCCGTGCCCAACCTGCCAATCCAGGGGGCATGTTCGTACACCCCGCACTCTGTGTTATGAAATTTTGCGAGAAATTCTGCGGGAATCCCGACAGTTCAACCCAAAGGAATTTCGGGTTCTGGCTTCGCAGGCGGTGATTGACCTGTTTCTTGAAGAGGAAAGCGCCCACTTGGCCATGCTGGGCGACTTTATCGGCAAGCCTGTTTCTTTGGAAGTTGAAGCCGCATATTCACAAGAACAATACGACATAGTGCTTATTTAGCTATTAACTCAAGACAACGAAACACTATTCAGAAACAGGACACTTTTCCGGATTCAGCACGATATCAAACATCTCCTGAACCTGATTATTAGTGGTGGCGTAATAACTATAAACACGGCCACGCGTCAGCCCGCTGGTCATTCTGGCCAGCGACAACACCACCATTTCACTGCTGTTCGTTGCGCCGGGCCGAAACGGCTTTGTTACGCGAGCGTTGGCCGGATACAGCTCGTCGCGCGAGAACTGTACCTCGGCGTTGCACGCAGCCTGATGCTTAAAAACGGCGCGCTGAATTTGGACAAAATCCTGCTCAAGCTTGCGCTCGGCACGCAAATAAAGCGGATCTTCGATTACATCGAAGGAAAAACCCTTGTTATCCGCGGCACAACCGGCCAACGCAAGAAAACCTAATAAAGCAACAAATTTTTTCATCATTTTTCCGCTGTAAATCTTTTGCCAAATTCCCCGCGCTACCCGCTTACTATGAGTCAGGCCGCATCACGAAACTGCATGTTGTACAACATGGCGTAGCGCCCTTCCTTGGCAAGCAGCGCTTCATGGTGACCTTGTTCAACTATTTCACCTGCATCAAGCACGACAATCATATCGGCTTTCTGCACGGTTGACAGTCGGTGTGCAATGACCAAGGTGGTTCGTCCAGCCATCAAATGCTCCAGCGACGCCTGCACTTGCCGTTCAGATTCATTATCCAATGCTGAAGTAGCTTCATCAAGAATCAAGATTGGTGCATCTTTAATAAGCGCTCGCGCAATTGCCAAACGCTGACGCTGCCCGCCTGACAACTGATTGGCATTCTCACCAACCCGGCTATGAAGGCCATCGGGCAAACCACGCACGAAATCGTGCAAATTAGCAGCCTCAAGTGCCGCCCAGATTTCCTGTTCATTAACCTCACGCAATGCGCCGTAACTGACGTTCTCACCGATCGTGCCATCAAAAAGTACCACGTTCTGGCTGACAAGCGATAGCTGCGCGCGCAAACTTCGTAAAGAACATGCACCAATAGGCTGACCATCAATAAAAATCTCCCCCTCGGTAGGGATCACAAACCGGGGCAGCATATTCACCAGCGTTGTTTTACCGCTACCGGAGCGACCGACCAACGCAACGGTTTGCCCTGGTTCTACCGACAACGATACATTGGTTAAAGTATCAACTTGGGCATCGGCGAAACGATGACTCACGTTCCGATACTCAATGCGACCTGTCACTGCCTTAGTAAGCTCAACTTTTCCTTCATCAGACTCCGGGGTTTGATCGATCAGACCAAATACGCTTTCGGCGGATACCAACATTCGTTGTGTCGCGCCGGCAATATTGGTTAGCCGCTTAATGGGGTCGAAAATCTGCCCCAATGCGGCCATAAACGACGCGAAACTACCCACCGTCAAGCCTTCGTTATTCGCCTGATACAAAGCAACTGCAATGACTGCGGCCACCGACACACCTACAAAAAATTGGGTGATGGGTGACATGGCGGCGTCGGAGGATGCCGCCCGCATGGCGAACCTGCGCAATCGGCCACTAACGTACTCGAAACGTGATGACTCATGATCGTAGCCATCGAACAACTTAACCTCTCGTTGACCGTCAATTGCCTCACCAACCACCCGCGTCATTTCCGCATTCATATTGATCGTGTCGCGATTTATGCGGCGCAGACGACGAATAAAAATGCGTGAGACATAGACTGAGAGCGGCAAAACCAGCAACACAATCAATGTTAACTGCCAAGACATATACAGCAACACGGCAAACAATGACACCACGATCAGCGTTTCACGCGTAATAACCGTGATCACTTCCGTAGCAAGGCCGGATACGTTACCCGCATCGATTGTGAAGCGATTCAACAACCGGCCGGTATCGCCGTTGCGAAACTCGGAGTCGGGCAGCCCCAGCAGCCGCTGAAACATTTCCCGCCGAATACCCAAAAGCAGATTATTGGTTATCCAGGCCGTTACGTAAGAGCTGCCGAAGGTACATATCCCACGCAGGAACATAAGGCCGACGACCAATGCAGGAATAGACCATATGTATGATGGCTTCTGACCTGTGAAGCCTTCGTCGAGCAACGGCTTCATAATAATGGCCAGCGTAGGCTGGGTTGCCGCGCTGATTGAAAGGAGAATAAAGGCAACAACAACCGCCTTCCAGTACTTGCCCAGCCGCACATAAATGCGACGCCAAAGGTCGAACTTCACTGGGTCGGCATGTGCAGGACCGGATGGGAAAACTGAACTCAAGAAATGACTCGCTTTTATACTATGCAACAATTGAAAAAAAACATTTTAACTGCGCCACAGCAACTGGAACACGCAGGACGGTAATGTTTCTCCCACTACGACCATGACAGACCCTAAACCTACTCTTTACCTACGCCTTCCAAACTGGATTGGCGATGTTTGCATGGCTCTACCTTCGTTGAATGCAATATTACAAAATGGCATACCAACCGTAGTCTGTGCACGCCCCTGGGCTGAAGACCTCTTACGAGCTTATCCCATTGAAGGTTTCATCCCGATGAGCGGCGCATGGAAAACGGATCGCAAACGAGTAGCCGAACACCGGCATCAACATGGCCATGACCATGCCCTGGGTTTGCTGTTACCCGATTCATTGTCCAGTGCATTAGTCTTCAGGTTAGCAGGATTGCAATGCGCAGGTTATCGCGACGACGGGCGCAGCCTGTTATTAAAATGGCCGTTTTCAAAACCTGTCCCCAAACCCCACGCCGTGGAGTCGTGGTTTATGCTAACCCGATCGGCCTTAAGCAAGTGGCATCACCCTTTATCTTCTGAAAAACCGGGCCCAACGCTTGGCTTGTCGCTCACCTGCGAGCACAAGGCTGCGGCCCAGACACTGCTTACAAATGCCGGCCTTGAGCCGGGTGGCTTTATTCTTATCGCCCCCACAGCAACGGGGCGTCACAAAGGACAAGTTAAAGTTTGGCCTGGATTCGACTCCCTTACGCGTATCCTGCAAGAAAAAGGCTTTAACGTTGTCATGTGCCCTCCACCCAATGAAAAAGAAGAGGCTTTGCGCAATGCGCCGACCGCGCGTTGTTTAAGCGCGCAGGGGTTAGGGGCTTTTGCTACACTCACGCGCATGTCTGCTCTTGTTATCTGCAATGATTCGGGCGTGTCGCATTTAGCAGCGGCAGCAGGCGCCCAACAAATAACGCTGTTTGGTGTTACCGATGCCAAACACACCGGCCCCTGGTCACCATCAGCTGTCTGCTTGGGCAAGATGGGTCAATGGCCCGATACGGATATCGTGCTCGAACACGCACTGCAATTTCTGAACCGTCAGTCGCCAAGTACACAACCGTCATGAATGTGACCAATTTTCTGGCCAATCTCATCATCCCGCTTAATCTTTGCATTACGCTGTTTTTTATCGCAGCCATTCTTTTCATGCTCAGATGGCGACGATTGGCATGGGGGATCGCACTGTTCAGTTTGGCCTGGGGCCTGTTCTGGTCACTGCCGGCGTCCTCTTTATGGGCCGGCGGCAGACTGGAGCAATTCCATCCTTACACCCCGCCTGATCTACTGCCGGACGTTGACGCCATTGTAGTTCTGGGCGGCCATACTGCCGGCGGGCGCGAGAACTGGTTTGAACCTTATGACCCCGATAAGGTAACAACCCGTAGCGATACAGCATCCCGTTTATTCAAGGCAGGTCGGGCGCCCTTCATCATACTTTCGGGCGCTGCTCTGGACGGCGGTGTGAGTGAGGCCCAGGCAATGGCCAATGCCCTGAAACGTCAAGGCGTACCAGAGAGTGCCCTCATTTTAGAACCTGAAAGCCTGACAACCCGGGAAAATGGTGTACTCACAGCCCAATTAATACAAGAGCGAAATTTTAAAGAAATTTTATTGGTCACTTCGGCGCTGCACATGCCACGCGCCACCGCAGTATTTGAAAATCTGGGCGTAAACGTCATCCCCGCACCCTCACCACCGCAGATAACGGTACCCGATGACCCCGATTTTGGCTTCTGGCTCCCCGACGGACGCACCTTTGAGGCGGCACGCTCAATCATCAAAGAGTATGCCGGCCTGGTCGTGTATTGGCTGAGAGGCTGGGTATAACGATGAAGTGTCGTTCAAATTGCGGCGCATGCTGCATCGCCCCGTCCATTTCCAGCCCTATTCCAGGGATGCCACACGGAAAGCCCGCGGGAGAACCATGCATTCATCTTGACACTGCTTTTCGTTGCACTATTTTCAACGACCCACTTCGACCACAAGTTTGTCACGATTTGCAGCCATCGGAAGACATGTGCGGTGATAACCGCGAGCAGGCTTTACGCTGGCTGGGTTATTTGGAGGATGCAACCCGCCCGTCACGCTCTTGCAGAATTTCGGCATATAAAGCTTCATAGCGGCGTGCCACCTCAGACCAACTATGACGTTGGACCAGTTTCCGCCCCCCCCTTACAAGCTGCTCGTGCAATGTGCTTGATGCCATAAGTTGTTGGATGAACTCCGCCAATTCTTCGTTGTTTTCAGGATGCGACAGCACAAGAGCGTCAATATTCGGCGTTACATACTGCGCGAACCCGCACCATGGACTCGGGCTTAAAATAACGGGGAGTTCGTAAGACATTGCCTCGAGTGGCGCCATACCAAAGCTGTCATTCAAGGTTGGATGAACATAGGCGTCAGCACAGCTGTAATAAGGCGTTACATCAGACGTTTCATCAACGGTTTTTACGCGCTCTGCAACTGACGGCGCGTTGCGTCGTATGTAATCGCGTGTCGAGGCGTTGCCTCCGACAACCAACAACTTCACATTGGTCGGCAAGTGCACAAGCGCTTGCAGAACGGTATTCAAATCCTTGCGTTGAGGGTTACGTGCCACCAAAAGGCATACATAATCCTCTTGCCCCCACCCCAAGCTTTCTCGCAAAGCGTGACTTTGTTCGTCGGGTAACTGAGCCGCTGGAACCACACCCGGAGCAATGACCGGATAGGCCTCAACTTCGCCGCCATAAGCACTGTTCAGCTGTTCGGCAATCAACCCTGAAACGGCAACGGCCCGGTGTCCGGCACGTTGACGCACCCGCTTACGTTCGAGCGCTAAATACGTTTGCACCCTGGGGCTTGCAAAAGACAATAGCCACTTGATAAAGGAAATTTTACGCACGCGCCAGTTATACCGAACCGGCGTAACGTGAACGACCTCGACATCGCCACACCATCCGTTCATATGCGAATGAACGATATCGAAACCCGACTGTGTTAGACGGCGCGCGCGCGCAGCAAACCACAACACACGCAACCAACTGGGAAACCCCTTGCGTGTCCGGATAGGTACGAAAGGCAGGCGCAAGCCCGACTCATTGTCGTACTCGCGGGCAAAAACCGTTACGTCGTGGCTCTGCGCCAGCTCGCGCATGAGTTCGACACCATACGCCTCGGCACCGCCAAAGCGTCCTCCGAAACGATCAACTACAAAAGCGATTTTTAATTTATGTTCAGCCACTGAGTCGCCTGTCTTCCAAACGCGTGAGACACTTCTGTAAAAAACGAAAAATATTCGTTGACCTTGCTACAGTAACACGCGGTAGCCCGAATAAATCATCGTCGGGTCTGACCAGCCCTCGCACGGTTGTCGTTGCATTGCTGTAGCCCGCTTTTCGCACCCACTCTCGAACACCCGGCGTTTCGGAACCGTAGGGGTAACAAAATGCTCCTATTTCCGTGTTAAGCAAAGCCCCTAACTCCGTTCGCGATTGAGCGATCTGTTGATACGCAATTTCCGGCGAGACTTCGGACAAATGCACATGATCAAGTGTATGAGACCCAACCTCCTGGCCTGCCGCCGCCCAGTTGCGCATTTCGTCGACCGACATCAAAGGCGAATGCGGCACACCTTTTTGAGCGTCCCACACGTTTCCCCCATCGAACTGGTTGACAACAAAATAATTGGTTGAAGTGAACCCCAAACGATTCAAAACCGGCAAGGCGTTCTCAAAAACGTTGCGATACCCATCATCAAAAGTAATACCAAACACCTTGCCTGACGCATTGGCGCGCAAAGTCGCGCGGGTGTACCGTGAGCCCCCGGTAAGGCGTGCCGCGCGGCGACGGTACACCAACTTGGTGATACATGAGAATTGGAATCATGCGAGGCATTATATCGACGCGATCGTATTTTTATAGACCTGAAGGGTTTGAGCCGTGAAAGGTTCCAGGGAGAAATACTGCTCACTGTGGCGGCGAGCGGCCTTTCCCATTTCAACCCGCAATTGCGGATTATCAGCCAAAGCATTCAGGATCGGCACAATTGCTCGGGGCTCACGCACCGGCAAAATCCAGCCTTGCACACCGTGGGTTAAATTTTCGGGTAACCCACCGGTGTCCGTGATCAAGGTTGGCAGCCCCATTGCCATCGTTTCCCGGCAAGCATACGAGAGCGCCTCGAAATGCGACAGTACAAAACCCACATCACATGCGCCCAGTACATCGCGTATGTCGTCAACCAGCCCCGGGAAAACACAGGCATTCTGCATTCCAGCCGCAATCACCCGACTCATACGTTGTGTGTCGGGGGGATCGCCGGCGACCAATACACGGAATCGGTCGCGCAAGTCGGCCGGCAACATGGCAATGGCTTCCACCAGCTCCAGCCAACCTTTTTCGGTATCCGTCCCGCCCACACTACCCATCACAATCAAGCGCTCATGTTGATCGCCAAACCAACGTTGACGCAAAGCTGCGCGCCGAGACGCATCAACAGGCGCGTAATGCTGGGTATCGATACCATGCCGGATCGTCGTACAGGGCAGCGAGCCATATGCAGAAGCAACCAAGCCCCGCGCCACGTAGTCACTAACGGCAATAACATGATCAGTGCCCAGGTTCGCCCGAAGTCGATGACCCAAACTGTTTATTCTGCGATCGTTGTGACGCGTCCATACAATTTTGGGAGGCCGCGGCAACCCCATTCTGGCCAACATCATATGACGATGATCGGCCGATGCATTAACATGCACCAAATCAAAATTTTCCTCACGCAGAAACCGGCGCAAGGCGCACACTTCACGAAACAAAACGGCGGGACGCGAAGTGAATCGCATATCGATTACATTCACACCCGAAATCTTGCTAGCATAGCGAAACAGACGACTCTGCGCCGGTGTCCCTAGCCATAACTCATGGTCATTTCCCAGCGTATGCAACAGATTCATAATGTACGTTACATGGCCACCGCCATTGCCATGATGAATATTGGTGTACAGAATCTTCATGATGAATGAGGTTTGCGCTTTGTCTGCAAATAGCGCAGTTTGCTGTATCGAAAAAAACTGCCGGCCGCCGCGGTCGCCGCAAGAATAAAACCTTCTTTGCCGTCGAGAAAACCACGGCGAATCAAATAGATTCGTACAAATGTCCAGAACGCATGGCCGGCAATACCCGCCACGGATGTTCGACGGCCTTTCTCAAACATCATCTGGGCGGCTGCCGACGAATAACGATTTACTTTGTCAATCAAAACTTCCATATTTGCGTAGGGATAGTGCAAAAAATGGCTTCGCAAAGTACCTGGAGACGTACTCGACACAATTTTTTCATGCACGGCAGCCTCAGTAAACTGCGCCTGGCCACGACGAAACAGCCTTACGACATAATCCGGCCACCACCCACAATGCCGGATCCATCGATCTCCGAACCACGACAACCGCGCAATTTTATATGCGTCATAGCGTGCGTTAAGCATAGTGGAACGAATTTCTTGTGCCAGTTCCGGCGTTATGCGTTCATCGGCGTCGATCGACAAAACCCAATCCTTGGTGGCCATATTAAGCACCCGGTTCTTCTGTGGGCCAAATCCCGGCCAATCGGCGCTTACCTCCACTCGCGCACCAAGTGATTCGGCAATTTCCCGCGTACTATCCGTACTTCCTGAATCAAGCACGATAATTTCATCGGCAAACTGAACCGATTTGATGCAGTCGGCGATATGTGCCGACTCGTTCTTGGTAATAATAATTACCGACAGTGTCATGCGCGTTCCCGCCTTGATCGTTTCCACCGTTTCCAACCGTTGAACAGTGGCGCCACAAACGGATTACGCGCAACCCAGATGCGACGGCCCACCGATTCGCCGGTTGTGTTGCGCACCGCGAAACGATGAATACACTCAGGGTTACTGGAAGGCTTGTTTTGCCCAAACGCCAACGTGGTATACAAATAACGATACCCTGCTTGTTTGGCCAGTTGCACGTAATCTTCATCGAAATAACCTTGAGGCCAGCATAAATGCTCTGTGGCATAGCCCAGGCGGGCGGCCAGGGTTTGGCGCGATCGAGTAAGTTCTTCCATCATGTGCAGGTTTTTGTTGGCTTTATCGTCACCCAAGTCCCAGCGTGTGTGCGTATCTGTGTGGCTGTGAAACTCAAAAGTGCCCGACTCCACCATTTCGTGAATCTCGCTCCAGCGCAAAACGACGTCATCACCTTGTCCTGCGTTAATACGGCGTTCACACTCGTGGTGATCGGGCGTGTCGGGCAAGTGGCCTGCACGGCCTTGGCAGGGCCTCACCGGCCCATCGTGAACCCAGGACGTAACCAGGAAAATCACCGCATTAAACCCCCATTTCTGAAGGATGGGATAGGCCCATACCCAGTTATCCAGATAGCCATCGTCAAACGTAATCATCACCGACTTTGCTGCAAGGGGATGACCATTTAAATAATCAACATACTGCTGGGTGGTAATGGATTGATACCCATGCCACTTCAACCATTTCAACTGATTTTCAAAATTAGAAGGTGAAGTGGTAATAGGCCCCGCACTAGGGGACACATGGTGATACATCAAAATCGGAATGCTGGACGCGTTGCCAAATAACATTATGAAGAACTCCTCCTTTTTCGCTGACCCAGCCAGTTTAAATACGCGTGCTCCGTTGAACTTGCCATTGTCGATAAGTCGTACCGATGAGCCTCATAGACAAAGCGCCGGCCTGCCACGCCCATTTGTCGTCGCAGTGCGGGGTTATCAAGCAATTTTTGTAAAGCGCTGGTTAATGCCGCGACGTCGCGCAGCGCAAACAAAATGCCGGTCTCGTTTTCAAGCATCATTTCAGGTACGCCACCTACCCGTGTGCCAATAACTGGCAAACCACTCGCCTGAGCTTCTGCAAAAACCGTTCCAGTCGCTTCTGTTTCCGTGGCCAAGGCAAAAATATCCGAACCATTCAGAATTTGCGGCACGTCTTGACGTGTGCCCAGGAAATGAACGCGCCGTGCCAATCCCCTTTCCTGCACGATGTCTTGCAAAGTTTCCATTAATGGCGAACCTGATCCCACCAGGACCAGATGTACGTTGGGTCGGGCACGGATCAAAGGCTCAACCGCCTCCAGCAGCACTCGATGGCCTTTTTGTTCGCGCATGACCGCGACAGAAACAATGACGACGTCATTTTCCGCCAACTTCAGTTCACTGCGAAGCGTTGAACCTGTCGGCCAGTTGTTTAAGTCGATACCGGGATACACTACTTTGACCTTATCGGGTGCGGCCCCCCGTTCAATCAAATGGTTGCGCACGTATTGGCTGCATGCAATAACAGCATGCGGCACCACTGTATACGACAGCAAAGAACCTACACGTTTGGCCAGATGACGCGAACGCACCACCAAAGGTACGCCAGCCAAACGAGCCGCGACCCCCACCAGCATGGTGTCACGACGGCTGTTGGTGTTCACAACATCGAAACCCTGCTCAATGAACAGACGCCGGAAGCGCCTAACGCCCTTTGCATAATTAACAAACCCATCAGTTAACAAGGTATGAACCACAAAGCCGTCATCCTGCAAGCGCTGCGCCAGTTTTGCATGCGGCTGGCAAATCGCTTGAACGTCATGTCCACGTTCCCGCAACCCACACATGACTTTGAAAATATATTGCTCTTGCCCCCCAAAGCTGGTGGTCGCCTCAGAAAAGGCGATGCGTAAACGGGTCATTGGTAGGCAATCTCCACAGCGTCGGGTGACACCCACCCATTTAACTGATCAAAAAGCGCGTCGGCCATACGCACACGCCAGGACTCACCCAAGCGAACACGGCACGAAAAATCATGCTTGACCAATTGCAACTCCACCGCAACACCGAACACACCATTCTCAGGCTCTGCCCTGAATGGATTCAACACTTTCTTTAAACGTTCAACATCGGCGTTACCATTCAATGTGATGCGCAGCGCCTGAGCACGCGACTCACGCGCCAATTGCAAGTCGTATAGGGCGTCAGCCGAAACACGCAACCCGCCGGAATATTCATCCGGGCTAACCTTGCCGTGCACGATAATAAGCTGGTCTTCACGCAAACGATGGCGATGTTGTTCATAGAGCTCGTTGAAGATCGCCACCTCGACTTGAGCTGAACCGTCGTCCAGCAAGGCATACAACATCTTGCCACGCCGCGTCATACGAGGCCGCAGCGCCGACAAGACCCCGGCAAACCATTGCAGACCGCGCGCCGGCTCTAGGCGCGCAAGCGGTTTGGGCGCAAAACGCCGCACCTCATCGCGCCAGGCATCGAATAAGTGCGCACTGAAAAAGAAGCCCAACGCCGCTTTTTCTTCTGTTAGTTGGGTTTGCAAATCCCAGGGTGGGACCTTCGCCAACTCACCCTCGACAATATCATTGCTGTCGTCATCGAAAAGAGAAACTTGATTGGCACTACGTTCCGCCTGCTCCGCCGCCTCTATGGCGTTACCCACCGTCGCCAGCAGCGCCGCCCGGTTAGCTGAGATCGTATCGAAAGCGCCCGCGCGGATCAAAGCCTCAATGGTGCGCCGGTTCACGGCATGGCGGTCGATACGCCGACAAAAGTCAAACAGACTGGTAAAAGGCCCCCCTTCCTCACGCGCCCGGATAATTGCCTCTACCGCACCCTGCCCAGTGCCTTTTACCGCCCCCAATCCATAACAAATGGTGCGCGGCGGCTTTAACTGCGCGGTCCAGTTATCCTGAACCGGTTCAAAACGGTAGTTCGACGTGTTGACATCCGGGGCTTGAACCGTGACCCCATTCGCCAAGGCGTCTTTCCAAAACACCTGCACCTTGTCGGTGTCATCCATATCCGACGACAACGTTGCAGCTAAAAACTCGGCCGGATGATAATGTTTCAGCCACGCTGTTTGATAGGCGATCAGCGCGTAAGCCGCAGAGTGACTCTTGTTGAAACCGTAACCCGCAAATTTCTCCATTAAGTCGAACAACTTAACGGCCAAATCCGCGTCATAACCTTTTTCAACCGCCCCTTTCTGGAATATCTCGCGATGTTTGGCCATTTCCTCGGGCTTCTTCTTACCCATGGCCCGACGCAGCATATCGGCGCCGCCCAGCGTGTATCCCCCGATAATCTGGGAGATCAGCATGACTTGTTCCTGGTACACAATCACGCCGTAGGTGCTTTTCAACACAGGTTCCAAATCGGGATGAAAATAATCCACCTCGGCACGCCCATGTTTGCGGTTAACGAAATCAACCACCATCCCTGACTCCAGGGGGCCGGGCCGATACAACGCCAGCATGGCGATCACGTCTTCAAATGTGTTCGGTTTTAAACTGCGCAACAACTCTTTCATGCCACGCGATTCGAGCTGGAAAACCGCCGTTGTATTGCCCTCACTGAGCAACTGATAAGTGGGTTCGTTATCCAGCGGCAAAGCCATGATGTCGAAATCACGCTTGTCTTCATTAAAGCGCTGCACGTAACGTACAGCCCAATCGAGAATTGTTAAGTTTCGCAAACCCAGAAAATCGAATTTGACCAAACCGGCCGCTTCAACATCGTCTTTGTCGAATTGCGAAACAGCGCTGGCATCCTCACCGGGCTGCGCGTAAAGAGGACAAAAGTCGGTTAATTTACCGGGCGCAATGAGTACGCCCCCCGCGTGCATGCCGACATTGCGTGTTAACCCTTCAAGAGGACGTGCCAGGTCGATAAGCGCACGAACCTCTTCATCCTGATCGTACCGCTCTTTAAATGCCGGCTCGCTTGACAAAGCGCGTTCCAACGTCCACGGATCGGCGGGACTAAAGGGAATAAGCTTTGATAAACCATCGCACAAGCTATAGGGCATTTCAAGCACACGACCCACGTCGCGGACAACCGCCTTCGCGCCCAGCGTACCGAATGTGGCGATCTGGCTGACGGCTTCGCGCCCATACTTTTGCTTAACGTAATCAATCACCCTTTCGCGGTTGTCCTGGCAAAAATCGATATCGAAGTCGGGCATGGATACCCGCTCGGGATTGAGAAACCGTTCAAAAAGCAAGTCGTAACGAATAGGATCAAGATCGGTGATCCCCAGTGAATAGGCTACCAGCGAACCGGCGCCCGACCCCCTGCCCGGCCCCACGGGTACGCCATTTTGCTTACCCCAGTTAATAAAGTCGGCAACGATTAAGAAATAACCTGGAAAACCCATATCAATAATGGTTTTACATTCCAGGCGCAAGCGCTCGAGATATATTGGATAGCGCTGCTCTCGTTCGGTGGCGTCGGGATACAAAAACGCCATGCGTTGTGCCAAACCCTCTTCCGACAACTGGATCAGATAGTCATTTAGCGTCATCCCCTCAGGCGTTGGGAAGTCGGGCAAACGAGGCTGCCCCAGCACCAACGTTAGATTGCAACGCTTCGCAATTTCAACTGCATTTTGCAGCGCACAAGGCACGTCGGCGAACCGACGTGCCATTTCCTCTGTGGAAAGCAAATACTGTTCTTCAGTGAAGCGTCGGTGCCGCCGCGGATTGGCTAACTGCTCGCCTTCTGCTATACAAACGCGCGCCTCGTGAGCGCGATACTGATGAGGCTCGATAAACTGTACCGGATGAGTCGCCACGACCGGCAAGTCAAGTTCTGCGGCAAGCTGCAATGCCGATTGGACATAGGCCTCATCGCCGTCCGCCCCAGTGCGTTGCAATTCGATATAAAAAGCATCGGGAAAACGTCGGCTCCAATATTGTGCCAATACCCGGGCCTCTGCATCGCGACCCGCCTCCAGCGCTTGACCGACGTCGCCTGCGCGCCCGCCGGAAAGCATAATCAAGCCCTCAACATTGTCTAACCACGCACGCCGGACTTCTGCACGGCCTGCATATTGGTTTTCAAGCCAGGCGCGCGTAAGAATTTCACAAAGCGCCAAATAGCCCGCCTGATTGCGAACCAGCAATAACGCCCGGTGAGGCTTATCGCGATCAGCCTCGTTTTCGATCCAGATATCGCAACCGGCAATCGGTTTAACACCCTTGGCACGCGCCGCCTTATAGAACTTGATCAGGCCAAATACATTACATAAATCGGTCAGCGCAACAGCCGGCTGGCCAAAGCCCGCCACTTTTCCAACAAGCTCAGGAATTTGCACAATGCCGTCAACCACCGAAAACTCGGAGTGAACACGCAAGTGGACGAAAGAGGGGGGCGTAACGGTTTCTGTCATGAACGAATTGTACCCACAGACCCGGTTATCGGTGCATGGCCGACCAGGCTTTTTGTAAGCGTTTTACAGATACCGGCATCGGTGTGCGCAATGTCTGTGCAAACAACGAAACGCGCAACTCCTCGAGCATCCAGCGGAAATCAGCCAATTGGGCATCAGGCGCACCTTTCAAGGCACTCAAGGCGCGCTGGTATTGCGTTAACAGCGGTGCCATATCAGCCATTAATTGCCGATCACGCTGCGGATCGGACTTAAGCTTGTCGATCCGCATTTGCACGGCCTTCAGATAACGGGGGAAATGCACCAGCTTTTCATAAGGTGTATCGCGCACAAACCATTTGCTCATCAGGACAGACAACTGATTCTGCAAATCGGCATAAGCTTCTGTATGCGGCTTAGCCTGGACCAGTTTTTTTTGCACCGCCGACCACTCAATTAAAACCAGCCCCGTCAGGCGGGCAATTTCCTGCGCCAGCAACCCTAAACGCGAACGCGCCGACTCGTGCCGCTGCTCGAAGGCCTCACGCGAGCTGGGCCACGGTTCAACCATACATGCCTGTTCAATTGCCAGGTCAATGATCTGATCACGCAGCTCATCTTGTGTGCCAAGACTAATGTAAAGCATGCTCATGCGCGTAAGATCAGTTAAGTTCTTCTGCAAGAACTTAACCTGGTCTTTCAACGCCAGGCGAAACAGCCGCCGTAACCCCAACCGATGATGAGAACGCGCTTTGGCCGGGTCGTCGAACACATCGAGATCGCAATGAGTTTGCTTGTCTACGAGCGCAGGATAACCAATCACCGACTCACCCTTGCGTCGAATCTCCATTAATTCAGGCAGCTCACCGAAGGACCAGTCGGTAATATTCTCCTGCGCAAGCGCCTGCGCCACCGACTCGTCGCGCACAGCCATCTTCTGAAAAGACGCTTGCGCCTGGCGGCCATGTTCCGCTTTAAGCTGATCAAGATTTCGCCCGCCGGACAACATGCGCCCTTGCTCGTCGACCACCTTGAAATTCATCAGCATATGAGCCGGCAATGTCTCCAATTTGAAGTCGGTTCTTTGCGGCCTCACCTTCACGTTCTGCCACATGTCATCTGCAATGGCATCCAGCAGACCTGTTTCAGGGTCGCGAGCCTTTTCGAACCAGCGCTCGTAAAAATGCGTTGCATACTCAGGTAGCGGCACGCAATGTCGGCGCAACTTCTGAGGCAGTGATTTAAGCAATAACTGCACTTTTTCTTTCAGCATGCCGGGAACAAGCCACTCACAACGCTGAGCATCGATTTTGTTCAAGGCAAACAGCGGTACTGTCAACGTAACGCCATCGCGAACCGAGCCCGGTTCAAAGTGGTAATCAAGCGACATTTCGACACCGTCCCATTCCACCTTTTTTGGAAAAACATCAGTGGTAATACCGGCTGCCTCATGACGCATCAGATCGTCGCGAGTAAGCAACAAGGCTTTGCGCTTGTCATCGCTGAGCCCTTTGAACCACTTTTCCAGTGTCGCCGTTTGAAATATTTCGGCCGGAATCTGCTGATCATAAAAAGCATAAATGAGGCTGTCATCCACCAGAATGTCAGGGCGACGCGTCTGGTGCTCAAGCTTTTCTATACGCTCGGTCAATTGGCGGTTCTGTCGGACAAACGGCACGGTGGTATTCAATTCGCCTGTCACCAGCCCTTCACGAATGAAAATTTCACGCGCATGCACAGGCTCAATTTTGCCGTAGTGCATTTTCCGGCCGTTATAGACCATTAAACCGTAAACAGTGCCCCTTTCATTGGCCACCACCTGCCCGCTTTTCTTCTCCCAGCGAGGATCAGACCAGGTTCGACGCACCAAATGCGCACCGACACGCTCAATCCAGCCGGGCTCGATACGCGCCACGCACCGCGCAAAAAGCTGCGAGGTTTCCACCAATTCGGCCGCGACAATCCAACGCCCCCCTTTACGCCCCAGCGTTGAACCCGGATGAATCAAAAATCGAATATTCCGCGCGCCAAGATAGCGCTGCCCTTCTTCGGCTTTCAGCCCAATATTGCCAAGCAGACCGGCCAACAAGGCTTTATGCAATTGTTCGTATGTCGCTTCAGTTTGATTGACACGCCACCCCTGTTCGCCAACTAACGCAGCCAATTGACTGTGAACGTCATGCCATTCACGCAAACGCAAAGGCGATAAATAGTTTTGACGCAGCAACGCCACGAGTTTTTTCTGCGATGCTTTATGCCGGACTTTGTCTTCATACCAGGACCACAGCTTTACGTATGACAGGAACTCCGACTTGCTGTCTGCAAATTTCTGATGTGCGTTTTGCGCCGCATCTCGCTCAGCCATTGGACGGTCGCGCGGATCCTGAACTGATAGTGCAGCGGCAATAATCAGCATCTCGGCCAAACACTGTTCGTCGCGCGCGGCCAGCACCATGCGGGCAATACGCGGATCCACGGGCAAACGGGCCAATGCAGCACCCACGCGCGTGAGCTGGTTCGCCTCATCCAGCGCCCCAAGCTCTTGCAGCAGGTGATAACCATCAGCCACCGCCCGGCCGGTCGGCGCCTCAACGAACGGAAAAGTTTCAATATCGTCCAGCTTAAGTGCCTTCATCCGCAAAATAACGGACGCCAACGAAGAACGGAGGATTTCAGGGTCGGTAAACGCGGCGCGTCGTTGAAAACTTTCTTCATCGTACAGTCGGAGGCACACCCCCGGCCCGATCCGACCACACCGCCCCGCCCGTTGATTGGCCGATGCCTGACTAATGGGTTCGATGCGAAGTTGCTCGACTTTGTTGCGCCAGGAATAACGCTTGATACGCGCCAAACCACTGTCAACCACATAACGGATGCCCGGTACGGTAAGTGAAGTTTCCGCGACGTTGGTGGCCAACACCACGCGCCGCCGATTGCTTTGCGGGCGAAAAATTTGCTCTTGCTCAGCCTGGGACAAACGTGCAAACAGCGGCAATACATCGAGACGGCCACCATGATGCTTACGCAACGCATCAGCCGATTCACGAATTTCGCGCTCGCCCGGCAAAAAAACCAATACATCGCCGTCACCATAACGAGCGCACTCATCTACTGCATCGACAATGGCATCGATCAGATCACGTTCCTCGTCGGAGCCAAGGCGCGAACGCGCATCGTCTCGCGCCGCAGAATCGTCATCATGATCGCGAACCGGACGATAAAGGATATCAACCGGATACAAGCGGCCGGACACTTCCACCACAGGGGCTGGCTTGCCGTCGGTTGAGAAATGACGCGAAAACCGCGCTGCATCGATGGTGGCCGACGTGATAATGAGCTTCAGATCAGGTCGCCGCGGCAAGAGTTGCTTTAAAAAACCCAGCAGGAAATCAATATTCAAGCTGCGCTCATGTGCCTCATCAATAATAATGGTGTCATAACGACGCAGCATGGGATCACGTTGGGACTCCGCCAGCAAAATGCCGTCGGTCATGAGTTTGATTGCAGTATTGCGCGAGCTTCGATCATTAAATCGAACCTGATACCCCACCCAATCACCGATTTCAGTATTCAGCTCTTGGGCCACCCGCTTGGCAACCGACGTCGCCGCCAGACGGCGCGGCTGAGTATGCCCGATGATCTTTTCACCGCCACGACCCAACTCCAAACACAACTTGGGTAACTGCGTGGTTTTCCCCGAACCCGTCTCACCGCATACAATCACAACCTGATTGCCGTGAATGGCTTCGGCGATTTCCTTGCGGCGAGCACTAACCGGCAGATCTTCAGGATAATGAATGGGTGGCAACGGGCGTGGCGAACGCAGCTCCATGCCATTCTGATTAGCGGAGGTGCGAGGGCTTGGGCCCTTGAAAGTGTCTTTGTTTCCCGACAAACCGGATAAGTCCTGCATGAAATTTCTTATAACAGCGCAACCGGTCATTATAATTTTGACCTGATACAACACAAACTGCTTTCTATATTATTTCTTATGGCCGAACCCGAAGACACCTTCTCCGCCCAAGATGCCGCCCAATTCGCCCCCGCACAATTTGTGCGCTGGTTCCGCGAAGTGGCGCCCTATGTACATAATTTCCGGGGTAAAACCTTTGTCGTGGCTTTTGGCGGTGAACTGGTCAACGACGGCGCACTGAATAATCTGATTCAAGACTTATCCCTGCTCTCCGCGCTAGGGGTGCGGCTGGTGCTGGTGCATGGATCCCGGCCGCAAGTGAATGAACAATTAAAACTCAAGGGCCTTGATGTCCGGTTTGGACGCAATAACCAGCCAACCAATGCCGCTGCGCTGGAATGCGCAAAAGAGGCTGCAGGCGAAATCCGGCTTGATATTGAAGCGGCATTCAGCCAGGGGCTTCCAAACACCCCGATGTCGAATGCACAGATTCGCGTTATTTCAGGTAATTTTGTCACCGCCCGCCCCATTGGGGTCATCGAGGGTGTCGATTATTTACACACTGGTGCAGTACGAAAACTGGATTCCGACGCGTTACGTTCCGTTCTCAACCAGGGGGCCATAGTTTTGTTGTCGCCGTTAGGCTTTTCGCCTACGGGGGAAGCCTTCAATCTGGCCATGGAGGATCTGGCAACCAGCGTCGCCATTTCCCTGCGCGCGGAAAAACTCATTTTCCTGACTCAGAATCGCACTATCCGACACGAAGACGGCAGTGTCGATACCGAACTGGCGCGCGAAGATGCAGACGCCCTGCTGGCCGGCGGCGCACTCGACGAAGACACCGCCACCTTCCTCAGCCACGCCTCCCGTGCCGTTAAAAGGGGCGTCGCCCGTGCACATCTGCTGCCCTACACACTTGATGGCAGCGTGCTGTTGGAAATCTTTACGCACGATGGCGTGGGCACCATGGTTGTGGAGGACACGCTGGACGACTTACGTGCCGCCACCATGGATGACGTAGGGGCGATTGTGCGTTTAATCGATCCGCTGGAGGCCGACGGCACGTTGGTTCCACGCGGCCGCGCCGTTATCGAGCGCGACGTTGAACAGTTCACCGTATTGGAGCACGACGGTGTCATCTACGGTTGCGTTGCCATGATTCCCTACCCCGACGACCGCATGGCCGAAATGGCTTGTTTAATCGTGCACCCTGAATGGCAGGGCGAAGGTGAGGGCGAGATGCTGTTGCGACACGCTGAATCCAAGGCCCGGGCTGCAGGAGCACGCAGGTTGTTCGTACTTACCACGCGCACGTCTCATTGGTTTATCAAACGCGGCTTTGTGCAAGGCGGCGTTGCCGACCTGCCAAGAGAGCGTCAGGCACATTACAACCGCTCGCGAAACAGCCTGGTATTCATCAAAAAACTCTAGAATGCGTACCACATCACGACTGGGTACAATGTTGGATGTTGCTAAATTAATCAGTAAGAGGCGCACCTATGACACGTATGGTTCAATGTGTAAAACTAAAGCGCGAAGCCGAAGGGCTGCCCGCACCCCCTTATCCCGGGGAACTGGGTGTACGTATCTGGCAAAACGTTTCCAAAGAGGCTTGGGAGCAATGGGTGCAAACCCAAACCCGCCTGGTAAATGAAAACCGGCTCAATCTCGCGGATATCCGGGCACGCAAATATTTGGCGCAGCAAATGGAAAGGTTTCTTTTCGAAGATGTCGATGTTGAAGCACAAGGCTTTGTGCCGCCTTCGCAGTAATTGAAACGCTCCAAAGTAAAAAGGTCACGTTCATCACGTGACCTTTTTTTTTACTAAACGGAATGTATCTAAATTAGCGCCGACCGGGGCTAGTCGCCTTGTTTTACCAAGGGCTCGCCGCGGGCCACTCGCTCTGTTGCTTTTACGCCAATGTGTCGTACATCGTCTCCGTGCACCATGTAAATAACACGTTCAGCCATATTTTTAGCGTGATCACCGATTCGCTCAAGAGAGCGGGCGATGAAAATAAGGTCGATAGAGCGGGAAATCGTGCGCGGGTCTTCCATCATGTAAGTAATTAGATGACGTAAAGAGGCTTTCCATTCCTTATCGACCTCTTTATCGTTGCGTACCACCGTCGCCGCATGAATAGGGTCTTCACGGGCAAATGCATCAAGTACATTACGAATCATGTTGGTAACCTGAGTGGAAATGTGCCGTAACTCGACCGCTGGAATGTACTGACCACCCGCCTCATGCATTCGGCGCGCCATTTTCGCGATTTTGTCGGCCTCGTCGCCGCACCGCTCCATATCGGTAAGCATTTTTGAAACCGACAGCAACAGGCGCAAATCGACGGCTGTGGGTTGATTGCGCGCAATAAGCAACCCAATTCGCTCGTCAATTTCGACTTCCAACCGGTTTACTTCTTTCTCGCGATCATGAACCGTATCGGCGAGCGTTACTTCTTTATTTACCAGTACGTTCATCGCCTCGCCAATCATGGCCTCAACCAGGCCCCCCATTTGCAAGAACGAAGAGCGAACGTTCTCGAGCTCGGCGGAAAACTGTTTGTTGGTGTGTTCGGTCATGATTGAACCTCTGGTTTCAATAACGCGGATAAAAATTGTACTGCTACCTTACCCGATAATTATGACGTGATTATGACTAAGCGGGTTTACGCTGCTCTACACCCGTTTGAGTTGAAATTAATGCAACGCCGGCGCCTGCTATGGCGAACAAACCACACGTGACCACCCCTGGAATATTATTTACCCGCGCCTCCAAGGCCTTCGGGTCGGTAATACGCAAACCCGCTACGTCGAGGATCTGGCAACCGTTGTCGGTGGTAAAGCCTTCCCGCAACTTTGGCCGGCCGCCAAGTGCCGCCATTTGTCGGGCCACTGCTTCGCGGGCCATGGGAATGATTTCGACGGGCAAGGGGAAAGCACCCAGGTAATCGACACATTTCGACTCATCGGCAATACATACGAACTGATCGGCAACCGAGGCCACGATTTTTTCTCGGGTTAATGCTCCGCCGCCCCCTTTTATCATGTGCAAGCCGGCGTCAATTTCATCGGCACCATCGATATAAACCGGCACATGGCTGATGTCATTCAGATCGAACACTTCAATACCGTGGCTTTGCAGGCGTGTGGTGCTGCGTTCGGAGCTTGAAACCGTACCTTTGAAACGGCTTTTAAACTGGGCAAGTTGATCGATAAACAAATCGGCGGTTGACCCCGAACCAATACCAATAATGGTGTCGGGCTTTAAATACGGCAGCACATAATCGATTGCTGCCACTGCGACATTTTCTTTTAACTGTTGTTGTGTTAGCAAACTTTACCCCTTTAGCTCAGCGTACTTTTTCTCGGAAAACCCCAGCACAATATTCGGCGCCAGGCCAACAGCAACGGGTCGTTTCACTAATGTTGGATGATCGGCGACAAGAGCCAGGTAGTCTTCTTGAGAGGCCGGACTTTTCTGGCTTTCCGGTAAATTTCGCCATGTCATTGAGGCCCGGTTAATGAGTTTGTCCCAACTAGCCTGACCAGCCCAGTCTTTTAAAGTCGCGGCGTCAACGGGTTGTTCACGATAATCAATAAAAGTGTACGGCACGTCATTGGCATCCAGCCATTTCATGGCTTTCACACAAGTGCTGCATTTTTTCAGCCCGTATAAAACAACGGATTCACTCATTTAGACTCCCCTCGCCATTGCAGGCGATTCGCCACAATAACGAATAGACCAACAATCAGAATAAACAACGTCGCCAACGCATTGATTTCAGGCTTCAAGCCCAGGCGAACGCGCGAAAACACCTCCAGCGGCAGCGTGGTGTAACCCGGCCCAGAAAGGAATGAAGCGATGACCACATCATCGAGCGATAAGGTGAAGGCTAACAGCCAGGCCGCCAACAACGCCGGGGCAATCAACGGCACAGTAATCAGGAAAAACACTTTCAACGGCGTGGCGCCCAGATCAAGTGCCGCTTCTTCCAGTGAACGATCAAGATCTCGAATGCGCGACTGCACGACCACGGCCACGTAAGCCACACACAAAGTGACATGCCCCACCCAAATAGTGAACATGCCGTTACCTTGCGGCCAGCCAATAAGCTGACTCATTTCCACAAACAGCAACAGCAATGAAATACCCAGCACAACCTCAGGTATCACCAAAGGAGCACTCAGCATGCCTATATACAGCGTGAAGCCCCGAAAGCGCCCCATGCGAGCCAAAACATAGCCCGCCCAGGTGCCAATAATGACTGCGGCAGTGGCAGTTAACGCCGCAATTTGCAACGACAACAACGCAGCGCTAAGTAAGGCGCGGTCATTAAATAACTCAACATACCAACGCAACGAAAAACCTGACCAGGTTGTCATTAATGAAGAATCGTTAAAAGAGAAAACCATCAGGCAGGCGATGGGCACATACAAGAAACCGTATCCCACAAACAACGCCAATGCCCTGAACCAACGATTGGGTTGAATCATTTGCGCTCACCCCCATTCATCTGGCTCATTTGATTCTTCTGGAAAATAACCAGCGGAATTAACAGAATGGCGACCATCACCACCGTAACGGCCGCTGCCATAGGCCAATCGGTATTATTGAAGAACTCCGTCCACATCACGCGCCCCATCATGAGCGTATCGGCGCCACCCAGTAGCTCTGGAATAACGTACTCCCCCACAGTGGGAATAAACACCAGCATGCCACCGGCAATCACGCCCGGTAACGACAGCGGCAGCGTGACGCTTAAAAAGGCTTTCCAGGGTTTCGCCCCCAGGTCGTAAGCGGCTTCCAACAACCGTACATCCAGCTTTACCAGGTTGGCATAGAGCGGCAAAATAAAGAACGGTAAATAGGCATAAACGAGGCCGATATAAACCGCCAGGTCGGTTCGATAAATTTCCAGCGGTTCACTAATAACGCCCAACCAGATCAAAAAGTTGTTCAGCAGGCCATCGTTGCGCAGAATCCCGACCCAGGCATAAACACGCAACAGCAATGATGTCCAGAACGGCAAAATGACCAGCACCAACAGCAGACTGCGCAAAGCGGGTTGTGAGCGGGCAATGTAATACGCCATGGGGTACCCAATAATGGCACACCATAAGGTCGTAATGGCCGCCACCTTGATTGAGTTCAGATAGGTAGCGATATAAAGGTTATCGGTAAACAACAGCGCATAGGTGTTCAGGTGCAAGCTTAAGGTAATGGCTTGATCCTGGATTTGCGCAAACGAGGTATAGGGCGGAATACCAAATCGCAAATCAGCAAAGCTGATTTTCAATACCAATAAAAACGGTACCAGCAAAAACAGACCCATCCAGATGAATGGCGGCAATATCGCCATTCGCCTGGATAAAAGCCGACGGGACCAGTCAGTAAACTTGCTCATGAGGGCAACACCGTCGCACTGTCATCGGACCAACTGACATACACTTCGTCATCAATAGCCGGCGCTTCAGTCTGAACCATCATGACGCCCGGCACGTTCGCTTCCACCATAAAACCGGAGTCCAGGCGAATTTGATAGCGCGCGTAACTGCCCATCCAGGCCACATGATTCACATGGCCATGCGCCCAGTTTCCTTCCGTTTCCGGTTGCACAACATTCACCCGAATATTCTCAGGTCGAATAGAAATATGCACATCCATACCCAAGGGCTCGCTAACCCCGTGTGCGACAACCAGCGGGCGGCTCAACTGTTCGCTTTCAATGACCACATGATCGGGCTCATCTACCACTATGGTGCCATTGAACATATTGGTTGAGCCGATGAAACCGGCGACAAAACGCGAATTGGGAAACTCATATACCTCTTGCGGCGTACCGCATTGAACAATTTGGCCCTCGGTCATGACCGCCAAACGGGATGCCATGGTCATCGCCTCTTCCTGGTCGTGCGTCACCATAATGCAAGTCACCCCCACTTGCTCCAGAATCTTCACCAGCTCAACCTGGGTTTTCTGGCGGATTTGCTTATCAAGCGCCGACATGGGCTCGTCGAGCAACAAAAGCTTTGGGCGCTTGACCAGGCTGCGTGCAAGTGCAACTCGCTGCTGCTGGCCACCCGATAATTGATTGGGTTTGCGGCGCGAATATCCCGCCATTTGCACCAGATCGAGCGCGTCAAACACGCGCTCGTGAATCTCGTGGCGTGGCACCCCCTCTTGCTTCAAACCGAACGCCACATTAGCCTCGATTGTCATGTGAGGAAACAACGCATAAGACTGAAACATCATATTCACCGGGCGTCGGTAAGGCGGTAACAATGTGATGTCTTCGTTATCCAGGAAAATACGGCCCGAAGACGGCTCCTCGAAGCCCGCCAGCATGCGCAGCAGCGTCGACTTTCCACACCCGGAACTACCCAGTAATGCAAATATTTCGTGGCGCCGTACCGACAAATTCACCGATTGAACGGCCACGGTATCGCCGAATATCTTGACGATATCTTCTACACGAACGAATTCTTCGGCATCGCCGGCCCACACTGCATTGGTATTTCGATTATCTGTCATGATCAGCGACCGGACTTAAGCTCGGCCCACATACGGGTTTGAATACGTTTGGATTTTAATGGCAAGGGCTCAATAACATACAAGGTACGCGAGACCTCGGGCGGCGGATAGATCATGGGATTGTTGGCCACCTCGGGCACAACGAATTCGCGTGCGGTTTTATTTGCATTGGGATAAAACAGTTCGTTAGTGATCGCCGCATGTACCTCCGGTGTTTCAATGTAGTTAATGAACGCCATCGCTTCGTCGAAATGCGGTGCGTCTTTAGGCACTGCCATTGTGTCGAACCAGGCCGGCGCCCCTCCTTGCGGAATGAAATACGCAATTTCGTATGGACGGTTGGCTTCTTTAGCGCGTTGGCTGGCGATCATAATGTCGCCCGAATAGCCAAAAACCAGACAAAGATCGCCGGTTGCCAACTCATCGATGTAACCCGATGAGCTGAATTGGCGAATAAAAGGGCGAATTCCCTTAAGCAGATCAAGCGCAGCGCGAAAATCTTCAGTACTGCCACTGTTCGGATCCAGCCCCAGGTAATGTAACGCCGCCGGGAACACCTGAGCCGATTCATCCAGAATGGAAATACCACACGATTGCAGCTTGCGCGCGTTCTCGGGGTCGAACAACAAATCCCAACTGTCAAGCTGCACGTCGGGCCCAAGCACTTCTTGCACACGGGTCACATTCACGCCTAAACCGTTGGTGCCATACCCCCATGGAACCAGATACTGGTTGCCCGGATCAATTTCCGACAGCAATGCCATGATGTCTGGATCGAGATGCTTCCAGTTGGGAATTTGCGATTTGTCGAGTTTGCGAAACAAGCCCGCCTGCAATTGGCGGGCCGCATAGTGCGTAGACGGCACGACAATGTCGTAACCTGATTTACCTGTTAACAATTTGGCTTGCAACGCGTCATTGCTATCGTAAACATCGTATCGCACGCGAATACCGGTTTCCCGTTCAAAACCCGGCAAGGTATCGGGTGCAGTATATTCAGCCCAGTTATAAACGTTTACAACGCGCTGCTGGGCTTGCGCGGGTAACAAGCCACACAAGCCCATGCACAACATGGCAAACGACAACAGCCCTTTCAATCGCATTGGTATTCACCCCGGCGAAATTTGAAATTGAAACGCGTGATCATAGCTTTTTTTTGGCGGCCATTCAGGACGCCGGTGCTAGGCGTAATAGGCGTTGCTTAATGCCTGCCAAAAAATGTCACCCTGAGATCCGGCTACCTTTAACAAAGAGCGACGCAAGCGAAGCAGGTTCCGTCGACGCAACGACGCAGACATTGAGCGAAAACGCCCCCGATCAAAATCGATGAGCCATACTTTTCCGCTTGGATCCAACAGAATGTTAAAGGCATTCAGATCGGCGTGCCAAACATTTGCATCATGAAATTGTTTCAAAACAGACGCAACTCGCACGGCGTTTTCGGGCTGTAATTGCATCGCTAAAGGCGCGGCATTCTCAATTCGCGCCACAACCAGCGCGGCCCTATAGCTTAAGCTCCGGCGCCAGTAACCGGCCGCCAATGGCTCAGGCACCGGCAGACCAAGACGCGTCATTTCGTGCAGCATTGTGAACTCCGCCATGGAACGGGTGGCTTGAGGCCCTTGCCAAAAATAGCGATCTGCACTTATTTTGGCAACCCAACCGCCGCGCCGATAATGGCGTAAAACAGCCGAACCGAACGGCCCTTGAACGAACCAGGCAGATTGACGCCCCCCTTTTTGTACCGCTTTAGCATGCAAACGGGGATTGTTTGGGTCGAAAAGCAAACCGTTGAATACATTGGGATCTGCGCCACCTTCTTCACCATTGGGTATTAAACTCGTTGCAAAGCGCAAACACCCTCGAGCAACAGAGATATCGATCCATGGCGTTGAACGCCCGCTCATGCCAATACCCGCAATGACGACAACGGCGGCGTATTCAATATGCCACGCAAGGCGAGCAAACCCGCCAGCAACGTTGCCAAAAGACCCAAGCCAACCCCCAGTGCCCAGGGCCACCAGGAAAAAATAAAATCAATCGATAATACGTAGTGTGCCAAAAGGGCCGCGACAGACACCGCCCCTGCAGCCGCCAGCAAACCCGATAATCCACCCAATAGCAACAGCTCAATTCTCATCGAACGACGCAGTTGCCCGGCATTGGCACCTAACATGCGTAAAACGGCCACCTCATGAAGGCGCTCCTCGCGAGTGGCGAAAAACGCGGTTGCCAAAACCAACACACCAGCCAGCAAGGTAAACACAAAAAGAATCTGGACGGCTCGAATAACCTGATCGAGAATCCGCTGCACTTGCGCCAACATAACGCCCACGTCAAAAACCGTAATGTTCGGGAAAGCCTGCACAAGCTCTTGCATCAACCCGGCCCGGGCAGGAGGCAGATAAAAGGAAGTCAGATAAGACGCTGGCTTATCCGCCAACACGGACTCCGACATCAACGCAAAGAAATTCACATCAAATGAATCCCACTTCACTTCCCGCAGACTGGTAACGCGAACATTCACCAGTTCTCCGGCAATATCGAATTGCAACTGATCTCCGACTTTCAGGCCCAGCGTTTGTGCTACCTCATCCTCCAGAGACACTTCGGCTTTGGCCGGATCAAGCCATTGCCCACTGACAATACGATTACTGTCGGGCAAGTTGTCACGATACGATAAATTGAATTCACGCTCAGACAAACGCCGCGCACGACCGCTTTCAAATTGATCCGGACCAACCGCCGAACCGTTGATTGCTACCAAACGCCCTCGTATCATGGGGGCCAGTGCCTCATTGACCAAACCCTGTTCCCGCAGCATGGCCTGCACGTCATTAGCCTGATCAGGCTGAATGTTGATAAGGAAAGTATTCGGTGCGTCGGCCGGCACGGTATTTTGCCATCCTTGCAATAAATCAGTGCGTGTAATAGTCAGCAACAACAAGACCATCAGGCCTAGCGACAATGCACTAACCTGTGCAACCGTTAAGCTACGACGACGCGCCAGCCCTGCAAGGGCAAATCGCAGTATAGAAGGAGCGCCGGCATAATGGCGCAAACGTTCCAGCAGCCATAGCCCTAGCCAGGAAAGTGCCACGAAAAGCACAAGTGCCGCAAGAAAACCACCTACAACCGTGAACGTAAGGCGCGCATCACCCGACACCCAATACGTTAGCCCTACAAACGCCGACAAGCCCGACAAGTACGCTAGACTGCGATAGGAACTAAAACGGGGGGCTTGATCACGCAGCACCCGGGCGGGCGACACACGCCCCAATTCGAACAGCGGCGCCAGTGCAAAACCCAAAAGCAAAATCAGCCCCGCTATTGCGCCTTGTAGAGCCGGCCCCCATGAAGCCGACGGCAATACCGTGTTGAATACTGACGCGATCGTCATGACCAATAGCAAATGAACGGCGTAACCGACGACAACACCAATTGAAGAAGCACATGCTGCAAGCAGCACAAACTCACTGCACAACAACCCACGCAACTGACTTGCGCTACCCCCCAGGCAACGCATAACGGCAAACCCATTTTGATGTCGAAGCTGAAAACGCCTCGTCGCCAATGCAACCGCAACCGCCGCGATCATGACGGCAAGCAATGCAACCAACAACAAGAATTGCTGCGCTCGTTGAAGCGAACTACGAATTTCGGGGCGCGCCTCATCGATACTTTTCAAGCGTTGCCCCCGCTCAAGACGGGGTGTCAACCACGCCTGAAAGGCCTCAACGTCAGATGGCGAGCCTGCCGCCAACAAGCCATAACGGGCACGGCTACCCAAACCCAGCAAACCGCTGGCATCAAGATCAAGCGTACTCATCATGATTCGAGGCGCCACATTGACAAACTGCACGCCGCGGTCAGGTTCGTAGGTAATGACACCGGCAATTGTTAATTGCAGATTACCAAGCCCGACTTCATCGCCAATGTTTAAATTCAGCAGACCCAAAATTTGGGGATCGACCCAAGCCTGGCCCGACGCAGGTGCCGCGGAAGCGATTTCTGAAGGGCCATTTGCACTCGTACGCAACGTTAACCCGGGCACCAAAGGATAATCGGGCGAAACCGCTTTCACCGAAGCCAGCTTTAACCCCGCTTGGGCACTGGCCATTGACGGAAACGACACCGTCTGGGCAACACGAAGCCCAAAATCGGTGGCTTGTGATTTTATTTGTGTGGAAATCGGTGAGTCGGCCTCCAGTGCCAAATCTCCGCCGAGCATTTGAGTGGTATTGCGCCCCAGAGCCTGACTCACGCGATCAGTAAGGAATCCCACACTACTGATGGCCGCCACGGCGACAATCAGCGCCATGACGATCATTCGTAGTTCCCCCGAACGCCAATCTCTGATCAACGATCGATAACCCTGCCCAAAACCGGACAACCACCCGGCGCGACGCAATCCCACCATGCTTCTGACCTTTTCTATGTTTCCCGCAACCGGGAAATTGCTTCATCAATGCGATCAACCGCCCAAATTTCCAGACCCTCGATGGGTTGACGCGGCGCATTGGCACGAGGGATCAACGCCTTGCCAAACCCCAGCTTGGCTGCTTCACGCAAACGTTCCTGCCCGCGAGGCGCCGGACGGATTTCCCCCGCCAGCCCCACCTCTCCAAACACCACCAGTCCGTCGGGCAACGGTCGATTACGCAACGAGGACAAAATCGCCAGCAAAACCGGCAAATCGGCGGCAGGCTCGGTGATTTTGACTCCCCCCACCGCATTGACGAACACATCCTGGTCGTGCGTAGCCACCCCTGCATGCCGGTGCAGAACCGCCAGCAACATGGCTAACCGCGTACTTTCCAGACCTACGCTCAAACGTCGCGGACTGGAGATATGGGTTGTATCTACTAATGCCTGAATTTCAACCAATAGCGGGCGCGACCCTTCCTGGGTGGCCATGATGCAAGTACCGGCAACCGCCCCGTTGTGACGTGATAAGAACAACGCCGACGGGTTGCTGACACCTTTCAAGCCTTTGTCGGTCATGGCAAACACACCCAGCTCGTTCACGGCACCGAAGCGGTTTTTGAACGCCCTCACCAAACGATAAGCCGAATGCGTGTCGCCTTCGAAGTAAAGCACGGAATCAACAATATGTTCCAGCACACGCGGACCCGCTAACGCACCTTCCTTGGTAACGTGGCCAATGAGCACCAGTGTTGTACCGGTTTGTTTGGCTAAGCGCGTTAATTGCGCCGCACATTCCCGCACCTGCGATACAGACCCCGGCGCCGCCGACAACTCTGCACAATACAACGTTTGAATTGAGTCGATGACCGCAACTTTCGGACGCGCCTGGGTTAACGTAGTCATAATGGCGTCGAGACGAATTTCCGCCAGCAAATTCACTTTTCCCGTTTCCAGCTCGAGACGGCGCGCACGCAAAGCAACCTGCTCCGCAGACTCCTCGCCCGTAACATACAAAACCGGGACATTGCGCGACAAAGAGGCCAGGGTTTGGAGTAGCAAAGTAGACTTGCCGATTCCCGGATCGCCCCCGATAAGCACCACCCCGCCGGGCACCAGGCCGCCACCCAGCACGCGATCAAACTCGTTAATGCCTGTGGGTTGACGCGGCAACTCACGCGCCTCGATGTCCGACAGCGCCTGGACCGGACTGGCGCCGGCCAATGGAGCGAACCGATGTGCGTCGGCCGGCGTTTGAACCACTTCGTCCAGGGTGTTCCAGGCGTTGCAATGGGGGCACTTACCCTCCCACTTCAATGAGGTGCCGCCGCACTCCGAGCAAACATAGGTACGTTTTGTTTTTGCCATGCGTGCCCCGATTAACGCCCGGCCACGCTGCTGCCCCCGTCGACACCCAGAATCTGGCCGGTGATAAAGCCGGCGTCATCCGACAGCAGAAACTGCACGGCCGCTGCGACGTCGGACGGCTGCCCCAGGCGACGCAGGGGCACTGAACTTAGCGCACGTGCTTCAGCCTCGCTGCCAACCGGGTTGTGCTCTCGAAATGTGTGGGTTTCCACCGCGCCGGGAGACACTGCGTTTGAGGTAATTCCGTATTCCGCCAGTTCCAGCGCCCAGGTTTTCGTACAGGCAATAAGCGCATTCTTGGCGGCGGCAAAACTCGTTTGATTGGCCGAACCATGCGCTGCCGTACCGCAAATATTAATAATGCGCCCTTCACGGCGTGCCTTCATAGAGCCGACGAAAGCCTGTGTAACCTGAACCGCCACCCGCACAATGAGATCATAAACGCTGTACAACGACTCGAGCTCAACTTCACCCAAAGGCTCCGCCCGAATACCGCCTACGTTGTTTACCACGCCATCAATGGGATATTTTTCACGTATGACGCGCAAAACCTCTTCGGTTTCACCTGCGTTCGACAAATCGCAAGCATATAGGTAACCGGGAAAATCAATATCATTCACATGGCGCGCCAAGCCCACTACATGACACCCCTGATCAGCCAGGCGCTGGCTAATAGCCCAACCAATCCCTCGTGTCGCGCCCGTAACAAGTACACATTTATCTTTCACTGGCCGTCCTTTTCCAAATTACTTTCGACAACGATTCTGGCAACCCTTGGTGCCACTGCGCATAATAGCTCGTAACCGATCGTACCGGCGGCTTGTGCCACCTCGTCAACCGAAGGCCCGTTTTCGCCCCATAGAACGACCGGGCTTCCTACAACCGAACCAGGTATATTGGTTAGATCAACCGCCAGCATATCCATGGACACCCGACCCAGCAAACGGGTTCGCACACCGGCAACGCAAACCGGGGTGCCGGTGGTGGCATGGCGCGGATAACCGTCGGCGTAACCACAAGCGACAATACCAACCATCATTGGTTTAGACGCTCTGAACATTTGACCGTACCCTACTCCTTCCCCCGACTCGACGCGGCGTACACTGATGAGCTCTGAGCTAAGCGTCATGGCCGGCTTTAAACCCAGCGCATCGGCACTTTGACTTACAAACGGCGTGGAACCATACAGACAGATACCGGGCCGCACCCATTGTGCGTTTGTATCCGGCAAAGCCTGCCAAACAGACGGCGTAAGCGTTGCTGCGGAGTTGCAAACACTATCAGGCCCCGGTAAACCTTGCGTCATGCGTAGGTACTCCGCAAGCTGTTCTCCGGTGTAAGCACTGACTTCATCAGCTCGCGCAAAATGGGTCATTTTCCCAAGTTGAGCCAAACGGCCGCGGCTGCGCAACTGCTGCGCCTGCGCCCATGCCGCCCCAAACTCGGCCGGCTCGAAACCCAACCGATTCATCCCGGTATCAAGTTTAATAAAAGCATTTAACGCGTACGCTGGCGCAGAATGCTCCAACATAAGCAATTGCTCACGGCAATGCAACGTCGCGTCCAGCTTGTATTGTTCATACAAGGGAATATCGCTTGGCTTAAAAAAGCCTTCAAGCATAAGAATAGGCCCCTGCCATCCCAACTCACGGCATTGAATGGCCTCATCAAGGTCGAGCATCGCCAGGCCATCGGCCTGACTGAACGCATGAACCGCATTGGTAATCCCATGGCCATAAGCATTGGCCTTGATCACCGCCCACACGAAAGGTCTTTTGCGGTTATTCTGACTACTGATACTATTAAGTTGGTGTGTAACCACACCTAAATTGTGACGTAATGACGGCAGAGATATCGTTGCCGTAATCGGACGTGGCATAACTTCCCCCTAATACCGAAAGTCTAATCCAACTCCGGTCGGTTCGCTCGGCCACTTGTAAAATTTGTCAACGACATTATGCCGGTCGACCACTACGAAAACTTTCCGGTTGCTTCTTTGCTCGTGCCACGGCATTTGCGACCCGCAGTAATCAATATTTACCGATTTGCGCGCAGCGCAGACGATATCGCTGATGAGGGCAATGCAAACGCAGAAACACGACTGGTTCAATTAAACGCTTACCGCCGGCAGTTAAGCGCCATTCAGGAAGACGCATGCCCCCTTAGCGCATCAGATCCTTTAGCCGGCATCTTTCTTCCCTTGAAAAAGACAATTCAGACTCATCAACTGTCTATTGAGCCTTTTTTTGATCTCCTTTCGGCATTTTCGCAGGATGTTCAAAAAACGCGTTACGCCGACGATCAAGAGTTACTCGACTATTGTTCACGCTCAGCCAATCCGGTGGGCAGGCTGATGTTGCAGCTGTACCAGGCCGATAACCCTGCCAACCGCTCCCTTTCCGACGCAATTTGCACCGGCTTGCAACTCACCAATTTCTGGCAAGACGTGGCGATCGACTGGCGTAAGGAACGTGTCTATTTACCGCAAAGTGCCATGCAATCATGCGGCGTCACCGAAACCCACATTGCTGAAGGTCGCTGCGACGAGGCCTGGCAAGAGCTGATGCAAGAGCGCACCCAACAAGCTCGCTCCATGCTAAATAGCGGCTTCCCACTGGTGCACAATGTAGGGGGCCGCCTGGGTCTGGAACTAAAGTTCGTCATTCTGGGGGGCCTGCGCATACTTGAGCGCCTGGAACAATTAAACTACAACGTATTTAGCCGGCGTCCTACTCTGAACAAGGGCGACTGGATCCTTTTACTTGGCCGCGCCATAAGCCGCCGGGCCTCTACCTGACACCATTATTTATACATGAGTCCTGACGAATACTGCCAGAACAAAGCCGCCCAAAGCGGTTCAAGCTTTTACTATTCATTTTTGTTTTTGCCAAACGAAAAAAGGCGCGCCATTACAGCGCTCTACGCGTTCTGCCGCGAGGTGGATGACGTGGTTGATGACTGCACGGACACCGGGGTTGCCCGCCAAAAACTCGCTTGGTGGCACCAGCAGGTTTCCGCGCTATTCCAAGATCGCGCCGACCACCCCGTCATGCAAGCACTGTTGCCGCATCGCGACCGCTGCCGGCTCACTGCCGAACGCATGCACGCAGTTATCGAAGGCATGGAAATGGATCTGGACCAAAGCCGTTATCTTGATTGGCCGGGTCTTAAAAAATACTGTTGGCACGCGGCCAGCGTGGTTGGCCAGCTTTCTGTCGGTGTATTCGGCTACAACAACCCGGCTACCCTTGAGTATGCTGAAAAGCTCGGCATCGCATTCCAGTTAACGAATATTATCCGCGATGTAGGCGACGACGCCCGCCGCGGCCGTATTTACCTGCCGGTTAACGAATTGCAAAAGCACGATGTAAAAGCCGCCGAGATCCTGAATGGAGAATATTCGGATCGCTTCAATGCTCTGATGCGCGATCAAACCGAGCGCGCAAAAACTTTTTATCGGGAAGCATTGGCCGCACTGCCGGACGAAGACCGTCGCAATCAGCGTCCGGGGCTGGCGATGGCGGCAATTTACTATGCGTTACTGCTTGAAATTGAACGCGACCAATGGCAGGTGCTACATCAGCGCATTTCCCTTACGCCCATCCGTAAACTGTGGCTGGCCTGGAAAACCTGGGTCACGGGCGGGCGTCGCCTGGCAAATCAGCTAAACAAATGAATGTTGCAGTTATCGGTGCAGGCTGGGCTGGTTTAAGCGCGGCTCACACCCTGAAACAAGCCGGTTGCGCGGTCACCGTTTACGAGTCCGGGCACCAACCCGGCGGGCGCGCCCGGACTGTTCAAAGCCCGAACTTATCCAACCCAGTCGACAACGGTCAGCATATTCTTCTGGGCGCCTATACCGCGACCCTGGCATTGATGCAGTCGTGCGGAGTCGATGCCGCTAAGCATTTTCATCGCGAGCCCTTATACCTTGGCACGCCAAACAACACGTTTCGTTTGCGCCTGCCCCGGTTTCCCGGCGGGCGCGCTGGTATGCTTTTTGGCCTACTGGACGCGCTGGGTTTATCGTGGCAAAGCAAATATCATCTTGCTCGCGCGTTGTATCAACTCGAGCGCACGCACTGGAAAATTTCACCCGATACGCCAACCCTAAACCAATGGTTACGCAACCAAAAACAAACACCCGCAGCGTGCAAGTACTTTTGGCACCCACTTTGCCTGGCGGCACTCAATACCCACCCCGATGAAGCAGACGCCCAAATCATGGCCAATGTGCTGAAAGACAGCTTGGGTAACCCAGATAAAGGAGCAACCGATGTCCTGATTGCCAACGACCTTTTGGCATCGTTGTGGCCAACCCAGGTATGTCGCTCACTTAATCTTCATCTCAGCACACCCATACGCCGAATGACGCGCAGCAAAGACGGATTTTGCCTGAATGATCGTTATGAACATGCTGCAGTCATTCTGGCAACCCCTGCTCACAGGGCAAAAAAACTACTTGCTGACTTACCGAAGTGCAATGACGGCACAGCGCTACATACTCAACTGTCGGCATTCGAACACAGGCCCATTGCAACCCTGTGGATTGAACTGACGCAGCCCTGGGAGAGTCTTCCCGCCCGTCCGATGCTGATGTTGGAAGATGACCCCAAGCGACACGCCTACGGACAATGGCTGTTTAACCATGCGCATATCAAAGGCAGCCGTAACCCTCATTTACTGGCCATGGTCACAAGCGATGCAAGCGCACTTGGGTCCTTACCCCGCGAGAAAGCAGTTCATTATTTACTGAATCAACTCGCAAATGAAACAGACCATGCCTGCCCTATGCCGACGATACGTGGCCACACACTCGTCATAGAAAAACGTGCAACCTTTGCCGCCACACCGAATCTTTCACGACCTGCCAACCAAACACCATGGCGCGGTTTATGGCTGGCCGGTGACTGGACGGACACAGGGTACCCGGCGGTGCTGGAGGGCGCGGTAAGAAGCGGGCTAGCCGCCGCCAAACAGCTATTGGCCGGCCAAGTTCAGAGCCGTCTTTAGAAAAGGCGCTGGGCCGACCACAATCCCAGAAAGGTTAGGGTTAACGACCCTGACAGGCTAACCAGCGCGTAGCCCAACGCGGGAAAATAATCGCCCCGGGAAATAAGCCCGACCGTTTCCGCCGAAAACGTTGAAAACGTCGTTAAACCACCCAACAAGCCGGTTATAAGAAAGAGACGAAGCCACTCGGGTGAATCGGCAAAATGCATTAGCACGCCAAGAAGCAAGCCAATAGCATAAGCGCCGATAAAGTTGGCGGCTAATGTACCCCAAGGCATAAACGCGCCCGCGTGGTTCAACCACAGCCCCAACAACCAGCGCACTACGGCGCCAAGGGCCGCCCCCAAACCCACCGCAACAATATTGCTGAATGTCAGGAGCGTAGCCATTTGGCGATCCTTAATGAATTTTGGCGTGATCCTGAATGTATCGGCGTACCGCTTCAACGCTGCAATCCATCACCTCAACTTTCTGCGGCAACGAACCAAGATTGCGCAAGTGTTCAGGTGCCGGAGCGGGTTGGCCGATGGCCTCTTGAATTGTCTCACTGAATTTGGCCGGCAAGGCGGTTTCCAGCACCAGCATAGGAACACCGGGTTCGACAAAGGCACGAGCCACTTTCACCCCATCGGCTGTGTGAGGATCAATTAAAACACCGGTACCCTGATGAATCGATTTAATGGTGGCAAGTCGATCCGCATGAGTGCTCACCCCGCTGGCAAAGCCATAATGAGACTCAAATTCCGATTTCAAATTGCTAAGGTCAAAGTAACCCTTTTCAGCCAGCTCTTTCCATAGCGCCGCAACGCGTGCCCCGTCTTGTCCGACAAGGTCGAACACGAAACGTTCGAAATTGGACGCCCGGGAGATATCCATGGACGGGCTGGAAGTGGCATGGGTTTGCGCGGCTGAACGGGGCCGATATACCCCGGTGCGGAAAAACTCTTCCAAAACATTGTTTTCGTTGGTGGCCAACACCAAACGCCGAATCGGCAAGCCCATTTGGCGTGCCAGATGCCCGGAAAAAATATTACCGAAATTGCCCGAAGGCACGGCAAACGATACCGGCTGATCAGGGCCTGTAGTGACGCGCAACCAACCCCAGAAGTAATAAACCACCTGGGCGGCAATGCGGGCCCAATTAATGGAATTAACGGCGCCCAACCGGTACTGAGCCTTGAAGTCGAGATCAGACGATAAGGCTTTGACGATATCCTGGCACTCGTCGAACACTCCCTTAACAGCCAGATTGTGGATGTTTTCGTCTTGCAGGGAATACATTTGGGCGCGCTGAAAGTCGCTCATTCGGCCATGTGGCGACAGCATGAACACGGCCACCCCTTTTTTGCCACGCAAAGCATATTCGGCAGCCGACCCAGTATCACCCGAAGTGGCGCCCAGGATATTCAGACTGGTTCCACGCTTTTCAAGCACATACTCGAAAACCTGGCCCAGAAACTGCATGGCCATATCCTTGAACGCCAATGTTGGGCCCTGCGACAACCCCAATAAACTCACACCGTGATCAAGGGGCTTGACCGGCACGATATCAACCGACCCAAAATTCTCAACGGTATAGGCCGCTGCGGTTAGCCTGGCCAAATCGGCCGGCGGAATATCATCGATAAACAAACCCAGAACCTGGGCAGCCAACTCGGAGTATGACAGTGACCGCCAAGACTCAAGCGTTTGTGCCGATACCTGCGGCAATTGCTCGGGCAAAGCCAGGCCGCCGTCGGGCGCCAGACCTTCAAGCAAAATGTCGGAGAACGGTTGGGGCGTCATGCCGCCCCGGGTTGAGCGATATTTCATAGCAGGCTTTCCACCCTTAACCGAATAACGTTTGAACGCACAAACGGCAGATTCTGGATTTCCTCAAGCGCAAGGTCGATATTGCCCTCACGCGCTTCGTGAGAAAGGAAAATAATGTCGGCATCGGCCGGACCATGAGGCTCCTGAAACATAGAACCAATGGATATTTCATGATTTGCCAAAATACGGGCCACTTCAGCCAATACACCTGGACGATCGTCTACGCGCATGCGCAAATAGTAAGACGACACCACATCGGCCATGTCGAGTACCGGCGTATCAGCCATAGACCCAGGCTGGAACGCCAAATGCGGTACCTGATGGCCGGGATCAGCAAATTGCAAGCGCGTTACGTCGACCAGATCGGCTACCACGGCTGACGCCGTAGGCATTTCGCCCGCCCCTTGCCCGTAATACAACGTGGGCCCCACGATATCGCCTTGGACCTGCACGGCATTCATCGCACCTTCGACGCTGGCCAGGAGGCGCTCGATCGGGATCAAGGTGGGGTGCACACGTAATTCGATACCCTGACTGGTGCGACGCGTAATACCCAGAAGCTTGATGCGATAACTCAGACGCTCAGCATGCGCGATGTCTTCCTTGGCCAAAGTGGTGATGCCCTCTGTGTGCACCTTACTGAATTGCACGGGAATGCCAAACGCGAGCGAAGCCAGCAAACTAAGCTTGTGCGCAGCGTCAACCCCTTCGATGTCGAACGTGGGGTCGGCTTCTGCGTAGCCCAGGCGCTGAGCATCGGCCAGTGCCTCGTTGAAAGACAGGCCCTTAAGCCGCATTTCCGACAGAATATAGTTCGTGGTGCCGTTGATAATACCGGCCAACCATTGAATTCGGTTGGCGGTTAAGCCTTCACGAATGGCCTTGACAATAGGAATCCCGCCGGCCACCGCAGCTTCGAAAGCCACCATGGTGCCTTTCTTATGCGCAGCGTCGAAAATTTCATTGCCGTGCTTGGCAAGCAAGGCTTTGTTGGCTGTCACCACGTGTTTGCCCTGAACAATGGCTTCCATTACCCACTCACGCGCAACGGTTTCTCCACCTACAAGCTCAACCACGATGTCGATATCGGGACGACGCACGATTTCGAGCCCATCTTGCGTTACATAGACTTGATCGCCAACCAGGGCCCGGGCTTTTTCGACATTGCGAACGGCTACCGCCACCACTTCGATTTTGCGACCGGCACGACGGGCGATTTCCTCTGCATTCTGAACCAGAACCTTCCAGGTACCACCACCAACAACACCCAGCCCCAGTAAACCAACTTTTACAGAATTCATTTAATCAACCCATCTTTACGAAACATTTCTTTAATGCCGCGCACCGCCTGCCGGGTGCGTTGCTCGTTTTCTATCAGTGCGAAGCGCACGTAATCGTCGCCATACTCGCCAAAACCAACGCCCGGCGAGACGGCCACCTTGGCTTCGGCAAGCAGCTTCTTGGAAAACTCCAGCGACCCTGATGAACGATAGGCTTCAGGTATTTTCGCCCAAATATACATTGACGCTTTTGGAATATCGACCATCCACCCCGCGTCATGCAAGCCTTTGGCCAGAACATCACGACGACTGCGATATTGCTCAACCACCTCGTGCACACAGTCTTGCGGCCCTTCCAGCGCCGCAATGGAAGCAACCTGAATGGGTGTGAAAGTGCCGTAATCGTGATAGCTCTTAATACGCGCCAGCGCATTCACCAGTTCGGCATTGCCCACCATAAAGCCCACACGCCAGCCGGCCATGTTGTAGCTTTTACTCATGGTGAAAAACTCAACGGCAACGTCGCGAGCGCCTTCGACCTGCAAAATAGAAGGCGCAACATAACCGTCGAAAGTAATATCAGCATAGGCCAGATCATGCACCACCAATATGTTGTGTTCTTTGGCCAGCGCAACAATACGCTCGAAAAACGACAGCTCGACACACTGAGCTGTTGGGTTGCTGGGGAACCCCAGAATCATCATTTTGGGCTTCGGAATACTTTCTTTCACCGCTCGTTCAATTTCCTCGAAAAAATCGAGGCCCGGCGTCATGGGAACAGAACGAATATTGGCCCCCGCGATCACCGCGCCGTAGATATGAATCGGATAACTGGGATTTGGCACAAGTACCGTATCACCGCGTTCGAGCGTGGCCAGCATCAAATGCGCCAACCCTTCTTTGGAGCCAATGGTCACGATGGCTTCGGTGTCCGGGTCGATTTGAACGTCGTAGCGCCGCCCGTACCAGTCGGAAATAGCCTTGCGCAAACGCGGGATCCCTTTTGAAACGGAATAGCCATGTGTATTGGGCCGCGACGCAACCTCGACCAGCTTGTCGACAATGTGTTTGGGCGTCGGGCCGTCTGGGTTACCCATCGACATATCGATAATATCCTCGCCACGACGTCGCGCCGCCATTTTGAGCTCGCCGGTAATGTTGAACACATAGGGCGGCAGGCGCTCGATACGAGGAAAATTCGTCATGATGAATCCTTGTTTTTTCTTAAGGGGTCAGATAAGGCAAATAACCTAATAGTTTAGCCGATTGGATACTGCAATAAAAGCGAAACACGTTTGCACTGCGGGTTTCAGATTGCGATATGATCATTGGTGAACAAAGGAGTTTTTTGTGCAACTGCAAGCTGAATCGAATCCGGCACTGAATACCGTCACGGCCTATGGTGAGCGCTTCATCGAAATTAATGCGGTGTCCTACGAACATGCCGTGTATTTTGCCCCGGAAGGCCCGGTTAATACTTGGCAGGTCCACAGTATTGCCGACATCAACGGCACCTCGCTGCAGGAAATAGCCGGGGTGGAAAAGCGCAAGCTGGATCCGCTCGACTTTCTTGACGGGCGCACCGGCTTAAGCAAAGCTGATGACGCACCGGAAGTACTGCTTATCGGCACGGGACAAACCCAACACTTTCTGCCGTCACACATAACCCAACCGCTGCTTGACATTGGCATTGGTGTGGAAACCATGAGCACCTACGCCGCAGCACGCACCTACAACATTTTAATGAGCGAGGGGCGCCGTGTTGTTGCGGCGCTTTTACCACTGGAGCAAAAATGAGCGAAGTTACTTTAGGTAAAGCCATTCCCAAATTTTCCGCTGAAAGCACCGACGGCGTGGTCGACAATGCACGCCTGAAAGGCAAATGGACTGTGCTTTATTTTTACCCGAAGGACAACACACCGGGTTGCACCACGCAAGCGCAAAACTTTCGCGACCAAATCAATGAGTTCGCGGCGCTCGATTGCCAGATCATCGGTGTTTCGCGCGACTCTATCAAATCGCATGGGAATTTTATCGATAAGCAATCGCTACCCTTCCCACTCATTTCCGATCCCGAAGAAACACTGTGCGAATTGTTCGGAGTCATGAAATTAAAGAATATGTACGGCAAACAAGTACGTGGAATCGAACGCAGCACCTTTCTGATTAACCCTAAAGGTATTCTTGTTCAGGAATGGCGTGGGCTGAAAGTGCCCGGACATGTCGATCAAGTTTTACAAACGGTGAAAGACGCCGCATAAATCGCTCATACTCAGCTTGTCGTTGCGAACTTTCGCATTTAACCATGCAGTTACTCCGGAGCCACTCCCCTTATGCCACTGCCAAAGTTGCCCTCCCGCATGGGAACTGTCGTTAACGCCACCGAAACACCTGCAGCAAAACCTGCACCAGAGAATAAGCCGGCCGCCCAGGCAGCCCAACCCGCAGCCCGCCGCACGCAAAAAACTCCTGCTGCGCCCGCTACTGCAAAACGCGTGGCCGAGAAGCAGTCCGCCACCGGACCCAAGCTGGCTGTGGTTAGCAGTAACGGTAATCGCAAAAAGCGGTTGCCAGAGAATCAGCGCAAACTTTTCGTACTCGATACAAACGTACTACTGCACGACTCGAACTGCATTTTCAAGTTCGAAGAGCACGACATTTTCCTGCCCATGCTGGTTCTCGAAGAGCTCGACCACCAAAAGAAAGGGATGTCGGAGGTAGCGCGCAACGCGCGGCAGGTTAGCCGTTACCTGGATGGCCTGGTAAGTGAACAAGGCAAACTCGATAAAGGCGTCCTGCTTGATAAGCTGGGCAATGTCGACGCGCTGGGCACGCTGCACTTTCAGACGACGGCATTAAGTTCCGAGCTGCCCATTTCCCTGCCCATCGGCAAAGCCGACAACGTCATATTAAGCGTTGTTCATGCTTTGCAAACACGCCACCCAAAGCGCGAAGTGACGTTGGTTTCGAAAGACATCAACATGCGTCTTAAAGCCCTCTCGCTGGGCTTGCGCGCGGAAGACTACTACAACGATCGCGTCATCGACGATTCCGACCTGCTGTACGAAGGCGTCATGCCGTTACCCGATAACTTCTGGACCAAACACGGCAAAGATGTTGAGTCATGGCAACAAGGCGGCGTAACTTACTACCGCATAAAAGGGCCGCTTTGCTCGCAGTTCATGGTGAATGAGTTCGTTTACTTCGAAGGCGAACTACCTCTCTACGCCCAGGTCAAAGAAGTCAATGGAAAAAGTGCGGTACTCGCCACAATTCGCGACTATAGCCACGGCAAAAATAACGTATGGGGCGTCACGGCCCGCAACCGTGAACAGAATTTTGCGCTGAACCTGCTCATGAACCCGGAGTGTGATTTCGTGTCATTGCTGGGCCAGGCTGGTACAGGCAAAACCTTGCTGGCGCTGGCAGCCGGGTTAACCCAAACTCTGGAAACCAAGCGCTATACGGAAATTATTATTACCCGCGCTACCGTGCCGGTTGGCGACGATATCGGTTTTCTCCCGGGTACGGAAGAAGAAAAGATGCTGCCTTGGATGGGTGCGCTGGAAGATAACCTGGAAGTGCTTCATTTGGGCTCCGGCAATGCCGACAACAATCTGGATTGGAGTAAAAATCCAACCATGGAACTCATCCGTTCGCGCATCAAGGTCAAGTCAATGAATTTTATGCGTGGGCGTACCTTCCTGAACAAATTCCTCATCATTGATGAGGCACAAAATCTGACACCCAAGCAAATGAAAACCCTGGTTACCCGTGCGGGTCCTGGAACCAAAATTATCTGTTTAGGTAATATTGCGCAAATTGACACGCCCTACTTAACCGAAGGTAGCTCCGGCCTCACCTATGTGGTTGATCGCTTCAAAGGTTGGCCACACTCCGGCCATATCACGCTGCAACGGGGAGAACGCTCACGGCTGGCCGACTACGCCAGTGAAGCGCTTTAAACAGCTTGGTCGATAAATGAACGCACAAGGCCGCCTTCACGACAAACCGATCGGTATCACCATGGGTGATGCGGCCGGCATCGGGCCTGAAATCATTGCCAAACTATTCAGCCAACCACTGCCCGCACCGGCAGTGGTATACGGTGATGCCGGTGTTCTGAAACGAACGATCAAGCAGCTTGGGCTCAACCCCTCACCTACCGTGATTGAGCTTGATGATATTGAGTCTTTTTCACCTAATCACAACCTTCAAGTTATCTCTCGCATCGCGCCGCTACCGGAGTCCATACAAGCCGGCCAAATAAACGCTGACGCCGGACGGGGTGCATATGAGTATCTGTGCCATGCTATTGACGACGCCAACTCAGGGCAGTTAAGAGCCATTGTGACGGCCCCCTTGCACAAAAAGGCCATGCAGTTAGGCGGCGCCGATTTTCCAGGGCATACAGAAATTCTGGCGCAACGCACCGGAACCGAGCACTTTGCCATGATGCTGGCGAATCATGAATTACGGGTTATTTTGGTCACGATTCACATACCGCTCAACCAGGTCAGCTCCAGCCTGACCCAAGAACGGGAATTGCAAACCATACGGCTGGCGCACCACGCCTGCAGGCACGCGGGAATTACTCACCCCCGTATCGCCGTTGCCGGCGTTAACCCGCATGCAGGCGAAAATGGGCGTTTTGGCCAAGAAGAAAAAGAAATCATCACGCCGGCAATTCAGCAGGCGCAGCGCGAAGATATTAACGCCAGCGGCCCTTTCCCGGGCGATACCATTTTTATGCGGGCACGACGCGGTGAGTTCGATATTGTGGTTGCCCAGTATCACGACCAGGGCTTGATACCCGTGAAATACCTGGGCGTCGACGAAGGTGTGAATGTTACTGTAGGGCTCCCCTTCATTCGCACCAGTGTTGATCATGGCACCGCATTTGATATTGCCGGTAAAGGGTTGGCCGACCCCAGCTCGCTCAAAGCGGCTTTCAACTTGGCCGTTAACATGACGCCGCCAAACTTACATTGACGCCGCCGAAAAATTCAGGAAACGCGTGCTGGAACCCTGGAAAGTTAAGCGCGTGGTGCCAATTGGGCCGTTACGTTGTTTGCCCACAATGATTTCAGCCGTACCTTTGTCGGGAGAGTCGGGGTTATAGACTTCGTCACGGTAAATAAAGAGAATCAAATCGGCATCTTGTTCGATCGCGCCCGACTCACGCAAGTCACTCATCACCGGACGTTTATTCGGCCGTTGCTCCAGGCTCCGGTTCAACTGCGACAACGCAATGAGCGGGCAATTAAGCTCTTTGGCCAAACCTTTCAGGGAACGGCTGATTTCCGAAATTTCGGTTGCGCGGTTTTCACCACTTCCGCTGGCCGACATCAACTGCATGTAGTCGATCACGATTAAGCCCAGTTGACCGCATTGGCGGGCCAATCTGCGTGAACGGGCCCGCACCTCCATTGCACTCAATGCGGGGGTTTCATCAATGTAAATTTGCGCTTCCTGCACCTGCTGCACCGCATGCGTAAGACGAGGCCAGTCTTCAGCCGTAAGCTTGCCGGTACGCATGCGATGTTGATCGAGCATACCAACGGAACCGACCATACGCATGGCCAACTGTACCGCCCCCATTTCCATGGAGAACACGGCTACCGGTAAACCCTGCTCAATCGCAACATGCTCAGCAATATTCATCGAAAACGATGTTTTACCCATTGAAGGACGCCCTGCAACGATGATGAGGTCTCCCGCCTGCAAACCCGAGGTCATGCGATCCAGGTCGACGAACCCGGTAGGCACACCGGTAACGTCGGAGTCTCCTTCACGATGATAAAGCTCATCGATACGCTCCACGACTTGCGTAAGCAACGGCTGGATTTCCTGGAAACCGGACACGCCGCGCGACCCTTCTTGCGCAATCTGAAAGACACGAGCTTCCGCTTCATCAAGCAACTGCCGCGCTTCCTTCCCCTGTGGACTGAATGCCGCAGAGGATATTTCATCGGCTACCGACACCAATTTGCGCAACATCGATCGTTCACGAACAATTTCTGCGTAGCGTCGGATATTGGCCGCCGAAGGCGTGTTGTGTGCCAACGCATTCAAATAGCTTAGGCCGCCAAGCTCTTCCGCTTTACCGGCACTGGCAAGCGACTCATGCACCGTAACCACGTCGGCTGGTCGTGCCAGACTGATCAGACGCGTGATGTGCTGCCAGATAAGACGATGGTCGTAACGATAGAAATCATCATCGCCCAAAAGGTCGGTAACACGATCAAATGCCGCATTGTCCAGCAACAGACCGCCCAGAACGGATTGTTCTGCTTCGATTGAGTGCGGCGGCACACGTAAAGCCTCCAACTGAGGATCAAGTACCGAACCGGAGGTTTCCATATTTGCCATTAATTCATGTACCCAAATAAAAAAGCCGGCTTGCGCCGACTTTTAATTGAAGCTCGCGGCACTGCCCAAGAGGCAAATTTACCACGAGCTTCAAAATAGGCAGTATGCGCTGCTTAAGCCATCTCACCTTGAACATTAATGGTGATATCAGCAACGACGTCGGCATGCAGTACGACCTGAGCAGGGAACTCGCCCACTGCCTTGATGGCGCCGTCTGGCAAGCGAACCTGCGACTTCTGAACACCCTCAAAGCCGGCCTCAACCAACGCAGCGGCAATGTCCATGGTGGTAACCGAACCGAACAAACGGCCGTCGACACCGGCTTTTTGCGCAATGTTCAATTGATAGCCGTTCAGCTTCTGGCCCACAGCCTCGGCCGCAGCCAAGCGCTCGGCCTGCTGCTTTTCCAGCTCGGCGCGACGCTCTTCAAACTCTTTGAGCGCAATCTGCGTTGCACGACGGGCGATTTTCTGGGGAATCAGGTAATTGCGGGCGTAGCCGTCGCGGACACGAACGACATCACCGAGGTTACCCAGGTTACTGACTTTTTCGAGCAGAATAACTTGCATAATGATGACCTCGGATTACTTGTGGTTATCGGTATAAGGCAACAAGGCCAGGAAGCGCGCACGTTTGATAGCCGTGTCGAGCTGACGCTGGTAGTGCGCTTTGGTACCGGTTAAACGGGCAGGAATGATTTTGCCGTTTTCCTGAATGAAGTCACGCAGCGTGTCGAGATCTTTGTAATCGATCTGTTCGGTACCCGCCACGGTAAAGCGGCAGAACTTGCGACGCTTGAACAGCGGGTTCTGCTGCGAAAATTTACGTTTTTCTTTGCCTTTCTTAAAGTAAGCCATAATGTGCCTCTTGAATGTTCGGGCGATCCGCCCTCGCAATTTTGTTGGGGCGCCGGCCAACGGGCCATACGCCAAATGAATACCAGATCAGACGACAACCGTTCGATCGCCGGGATACCGCCTTGATGCCTGCTGAATATGCAGCACCAACTTGGTTGAACCTTTTCGGGCGGGAGCCAAAAACCCCTGTGCCTGCAAATGTGTGCCCAACGGTGTGTCGTGCAACATTAAAGCCGTATCACCCAAAGCCACAGCTGAAATCAACATGTTGATTTGGCGATCGTTGCCCGCCTCATGCACAACCGATTGATGCTCCAGCTGCATTTCCAGAACAGGCACACCCGCCGGGGTATGACGCAGTGGAGCAACTTCAATCACACTGCCCTGCAAGGAAACGTGGTTCACCCTGAAACCTGACCTGCGATCCGTTTACTCAGCCGATGCGTCGGAAGACGTATCGCTGGTTGTTTTACGAGCCTCTTCACGCTCGACCGACTTCATCATGACGGAAGGCTCGGTTTCAGCATTCTTGGTCTTGATGGCCATGTGGCGTAAAACGGCATCGTTGTAACGGAACGAATGCTCGAGTTCGTCGAGCGTGGGCTGATCGCACTCGATATTCATGCACACATAATGTGCCTTAACCAACTTCTGAATGGGATAGGCCAACTGACGACGGCCCCAGTCTTCCAGACGGTGAAGCTTGCCACCGTTACCGGTAACCAAAGACTGATAGCGCTCGATCATGGCGGGCACTTGCTCGCTTTGATCGGGATGCACAATAAACACTACTTCGTAGTGACGCATACGATTTACTCCTTGTGGATGGCTTTTACGGGCAACGCGCCCGTAAAAGGGTCAGCCCGCCGGCAAGAAGCGCAAGTGCGCAACCTTGCCGATCGAGCAAGAAACCGCTAATCATAGCATAAAAATGACAAAAGACTTGAAAAATCAGCCTTCTACCACAGCATAGGCGGAGTGATTATGAATGGACTCAAAGTTTTCCGCCTCGACACGAAAACGCTGTACGCCAGGCAAGGCCTGTAATTGAACGGCAACATCGCGCACCAAGTCTTCAACAAATTTCGGGTTTTCATAGGCGCGCTCGGTGACGAATTTTTCATCACCACGCTTCAACAACCCCCACAACTCACATGACGCTTGTTGTTCGACACGCTGAATGAGATCGTCTACGCAAATATTGCCAATATCGTCGTAAACAACGTCAACCGTAACGTGGGAGCGCTGATTATGAGCCCCATATTGAGAAATTGCCTTGGAACAGGGACATAAACTGGTGACCGGGACTTGAACCGTAAGATAAAACTGGACGTCGTCGCTAGTGGCAACCGCCTTCCAGGTCACTTCGTAATCCATCAGGCTTTGAACTTCAGAAACCGGCGCTACTTTTTTCATAAAGTAGGGAAAACGCGCACAAATGTCACCTTTTTCTGCGTTGAGCAATGGCAGCATCTCTTGCGCCATTTCGCAAAACACAGCCGGCGTCATGGCCGTGGAATGATACTGTTCAAGCAAAGCCACGAACCGCGACATGTGCGTGCCTTTTTCTTCCGCCGGCAGTGCAACTGTCAGCTCCCATTGGGCAACTGTAGGCAACGCTGCACCGGCAGCCTGAACCAACATGGGGTGGCGAACGCCACGTACCCCCACGCGTTGAATAGGCATGTGTCGGGTGTCAGCCGAGCTTTGGACATCAGGCATTACCGCTACGGAATCTGTTATTGAGTTCATAATTCAACCTGTATTGACCCGAAACCGGGTGTGTGTTTAGTGAATCTGACCTTCATTATGGACCAGTTCGCCAAAAATCGGCAAAAACCCGCACGATTTATCCGGGAATGAGGCCTAATTAACGTGACACGACTTTGTCCTGGACAAAAAGCAAGTCAGCAAAGCGTGCACGAATACTATTTTCAATCCCAAAAGCATCTAAACCTTGCTGCTTCAATAGCGTTGCCTGGTCGCCATGATCGATAAACGCGTCGGGCAAACCTAACTGCAAAACTGGACAAGACACCCCTTGTGAACCGAAAAATTCGGTGACAGCACTACCTGCCCCACCCATAATCGCGCCTTCCTCAACTGTGACGAACGCGTCGTGCGTTGCTACCAATTCGTTTAACAAGTCGGCATCAAGGGGTTTGACGAATCGCATATCAACCACCGTCGCATTCAAGGCGTGCCCCGCCACAAGTGCCGCGTTTGTGAGGGTTCCGAAACCCAATATGGCAATTCGCCGACCTTCGCGCAACACATTTGCCTTACCCAGCTCAACAGTATCGAATCCCGACGCTACCTCAGCGCCGCATCCTGCACCCCGCGGGTAACGAACCGAAGACGGCCCGTTATATTCATAACAAGTATTCAACAACAAGCGTGCTTCGTTCTCGTTCGAGGGCGTTGATACGACCATATTGGGAATGCAGCGCAAATACGCAATATCGTAGTTTCCGGCATGCGTCGCGCCATCGGCCCCCACCAGGCCGGCACGGTCAAGCGCAAAGGTGACATCCAGATTCTGCAGGGCAACATCGTGGATCAGCTGATCGTACCCGCGCTGCAGGAAAGTTGAATAAATAGCCAAAACGGGTTTCAGGCCCTCACAGGCCAAACCGGCCGCAAAGGTAACAGCATGCTGCTCGGCAATACCAACGTCGAAATAACGGCGAGGAAACCGGCGATGAAACTCAACCATCCCACTGCCCTCACGCATGGCAGGCGTAATACCCACGAGTCGCGAATCCTGCTCAGCGCGATCGCACAACCACTGACCGAACACCTGAGTGAAAGTTTGCTTCGGCGGCGTGGCAGGCTTTTGCACCCCGATGGAAGGGTCGAATTTGCCTGGGCCGTGGTAAAGCACCGGATCGGCTTCCGCCAATTTGTACCCCTGCCCTTTACGGGTGACGACATGCAAAAACTGCAACCCGCCCAATGATCGTAAATTCTCAAGTGTCGGCAATAACGCATCGAGGTCGTGTCCGTCGATCGGCCCGACGTAATTGAATCCAAGCTCTTCGAACAACGTTGCCGGAGAAACCAGCCCCTTTGCATGCCCTTCCACCCTGCGAGCCAGCTCGAGCACCGGCGGCACATGCTGTAAAACTGCACGACCCATATTCTTCGCAGTAGCATAGAATTGACCGGACATCAGCCGCGCGAAATATCGATTCAAAGCACCGACAGGCGGCGAAATCGACATATCGTTATCGTTCAGCACCACCAGCATATTAATGTCGGGCGTCACACCGGCGTTATTCAACGCTTCAAATGCCATGCCCGCCGTCATTGCGCCGTCACCAATAACAGCAATATGCTGTCGCTCACTTCTGCCCAGGTTCCGCGAAGCGACTGCCATGCCCAAAATGGCTGAAATTGAAGTCGAAGAATGCGCCGTGCCGAAGGCGTCGAACTCCGATTCACTACGCTTTGGAAAGCCCGAAAGCCCGCCCAGTTGGCGCAAACTTCCCATTGCCTCGCGTCGACCAGTAAGAATTTTGTGCGGATAAGACTGATGCCCGACGTCCCAAACCAAGCGGTCGTCGGGTGTATTAAACACATAATGCAAGGCAACGGTCAGTTCGACCGTACCCAGATTAGACGACAAATGGCCACCCGTTTTGGATACGGACTCGAGGATAAACGCACGCAACTGATCAGTGATCTGTTCAAGTTGACGGCGATCAAGGGCTCGCAAATCGGCCGGCGAATTAATCTGTTCTAGGTTGGGATTCGGCATACAAAAATTCAAAAAGGCGTTTCACGCCACAGGCATAAGCCTTATTTTAGTTGACTTGCATTATTCAAGGGGTACCTTAATGCGGACGCCCCACAATGTAGTCTGCAATTTCACCCAAACGCTGGCCCGCGGACCCTAATGGTCGCAACGCCTCATGGGCGGCCTCGCACAATTGGGCCAGGAGAGCACGTGCCCCATCGACGCCCAATAAAGAGACGTACGTGGGCTTGTTAAGGGCCTGGTCCTTGCCCGCTGTCTTACCCAGCGTTTGCGTATCAGCGGTAACATCAAGGATATCGTCGGCGACCTGAAACGCCAACCCGATAGCATCGGAATACGCTTCCAACCCTTCACGCGTGGCCGACCCCGCGCCTACCACGACGCCACCCATCAGTACACTAGCCTGCAACATGGCACCTGTTTTCATGCCATGCATGGTTTGCAGCGCAGACTGACTTAATGCCAGGCCGACACTAGCGCAATCAATTGCCTGCCCGCCCGCCATGCCCTGACTGCCGGCTGCGCGCGCTAAAACGTCAATTGACTGCACCGTGAGTGCCGGCGCAACCGGCATTCGCGCCAGCAACTCAAACGCCAGAGGTTGCAAAGCATCTCCGGCCAGCATTGCCGTAGCTTCGTCGAACTGACGATGCACAGTGGGCCTGCCGCGCCTTAAATCATCGTTGTCCATACACGGCAAATCGTCGTGAACCAACGAATAAGCATGAATCAGTTCGACCGAAGCGGCCGCCAGATCGAGTGCCTTGGCTTGGGCGGACGACAAGGTGGTGCCTTGATGATGCGCCGATGCTTCCCCGGCTGCGTACACCAATGCGGCGCGCACGCGCTTACCGCCTCCAAGCACGGCGTAACGCATAGCATCATGCAAATGCTCAGGTTCGTCGTTTGCGTCGGGCATGGCTTCATCCAGTACATGCTCGATGCGCGACGCCATGCTCGCCAACCACTGCTCAAAAGGTAGAGTTCCGCTCGTCATAACTGACTTTCATCCGGCGTGGCGTCAGCATCAAGCGGTTTCAACAGGTTGCCCTGCAGCACTTTGACCTGTTGTTCGGCCGCATCCAACAAACTTTGGCAGCGCTTTGCCAATGCAACGCCGCGCTCATAAGCTGCCAGCGATTGTTCCAGCGGCATATCGCCGTCTTCCATTTTCGCAACCAGCGTCTCAAGCTGCATCAGTGCCGTTTCAAAATCGTCGGGCAAAGGCGCTGTATCCTTTGATTTCAGGTCGGACGAGGTCTTTTGCTTTTCAGCCATTCATATATTCCAATACTTTTTGCCATTGTCGATTGTACGAAATCGCATGAAGTTCGTACGAAACTCGCTCCGAGGCCTTGTTTTATAAGATAAAAACTAGGGTACAATAATCTCTTACATTGTACTGAACGCATCGGCCAGTCCGATTTTTTTTCTTCGCACCAGTGCCCGTTACGGTCCACGCCGCCACGGGTTTTTTGTTGAACTGGTATCAACCAAGCGGGGGGAATCATGACCGATATAGGTCGTGAAGCGCAGTTCGCGCTGGCACAATCTCAATTACCCGTCGGAAACTATTTCGACGAAAAAACGTTTGAACTTGAAAAAAGTCGCATTTTTGGCAACTCCGCTATTTATGTCGGCCACGAAAAACTTGTCCCGGAACGGGGCGACTGGTACGCGCTTGCCCACGAAAAGAACGGGCGGGCACTGGTTCGGTCGGCTGCCGGCGTTGAACTCATGTCGAATATCTGCCGGCACCGACAGGCTATCATGCTGGGGTTCGACACCCAACACCCCCAGGGCCACCAGGCCAAACAGGGCAATCTCAGAGACACCGGCGGCAATATTGTTTGCCCGATTCACCGTTGGACATACAGCCAGAATGGCCAGTTGCTGGGGGCGCCGCAGTTCCCGGAAACGCCCTGCATGAACCTGCAGACGTTCCCCTTGCAAAACTGCCACGGCTTATTGTTCGAAGGGCCACGCGACCCGGCAGCCGACATGGCACAACTGTTTTCCCGTCCGGAATTCGACTTCTCCGACTACGTGCTTGACCGCGTTGAGGTGCATCGCTGCAACTACAACTGGAAAACCTTTATTGAAGTCTACCTGGAAGACTATCATGTCGGGCCTTTCCACCCGGGCCTCGGGCGCTTTGTTACCTGTGACGACCTGAGCTGGGAATTTGGCGACTGGTACAGCCTACAGCGAGTGGGTGTCCACAACGCACTGGCGCAACCCGGTTCGCAAACATATAAACGCTGGCACGATAATCTGCTCAGTTTCCGTGAAGGGGAAACGCCCGACTTCGGTGCAGTGTGGGTCACCTATTTTCCCACGCACATGATCGAACTCTATCCTCACGTGCTGGTGCTTTCCACCCTGCACCCGGTTAGCCCGCAGGAAACCGTGAACATTGTTGAGTTTTATTACCCCGAAGAAATCGCCGCATTCGAACGCGACTTCGTCGAAGCGCAACAGGCCGCGTATATGGAAACAGCTGTTGAAGACGATGAAATTGCCGAACGCATGGATGCCGGCCGACGTGCCTTGATGGAGCGCGGGGCTAATGAAACAGGCCCGTATCAATCACCCATGGAAGATGGCATGTTGCATTTCCATGAGTGGTATCGCCGCCTGATGAAAGCTTAGCTTCAGTTTAAACAACTAATTACCTGTCGCAACGGGGCGAGTGCTGTCACTGCACCACTCGCTCCACGAACCGGGATAAAGAGCAGACCCTTCTAGTCCCGCAATTTCCATAGCCAACAGGTTATGGCAGGCGGTAATGCCAGAACCACACTGGTGAACTACTGTGTTGGGTTTAGTACCACCCAGCACCTGTATAAAAGACTCGCGCAAGGCCTGTGGCGAACGGAAACGCCCTTTTTCATCCAGATTCAAGGTATTCGGACGATTCAAAGCACCAGGAATATGGCCCGCTACCGGATCCATAGGCTCAATCTCGCCTCTGAAACGGTTTTCCGCGCGCGCATCAAGAACCGTAAATCGCGGCGCCTGTATATTAAGCAAAACCTCATCACAACTCACCGTCGGCATTGCCGGCTGCGATATCGTTTCCATTTGTTCAGGCGTTTGCCCACCTGGGTGCTTGGGCACCTCAGTGCTAACTGCACCGCCTTGCTCCAGCCATGCCTGCCACCCGCCATCCAGCACGCTAACGGCTTGATGCCCCATCCAACGCAACATCCACCATAAATGCGCGGCAAACATACTATTGCCCCCGTCGTAAATCACAACCTGCACGTCTTTGCCGACACCGTAACCGCCCATTAATGCCGCAAATGCGCTTAAGGGCGGTAATGGATGGCGACCATTCTTACCCGTTTTGGGAGCACTTAAATCTTCTTCATGATCAAGAAAAAAAGCGCCGGGTATATGACCCGCTTCATAAGCTCGGCGCCCTGCGCCGTGATCGGCCAAATCATGCCGAACATCAAATACAACAGTATTGCCGTCATCGAGCAACGATTTCAACTGATCGACATTAACCAATAACTTATACACTTTTACCCCTTTCAAATCTTTACTGTTTTTGTGGCCTGCCGGCGGAGGTGACGACTTTCCATGTACGTACGCCAAGTGGAAATTAAACCCGCACCGATAATCAGCGCCATTCCGACCCAGGCAATCAAATCGGGGTAATCGCCCCAAAAAACGATACCGATAATGGCCGCAAAAATAATAGTGGTGTATTGAAGCGCTGCCGTCAACAATGCTTTGCCCATGCCAAAAGCGCGCGTCATGGCCAATTGCCCGATCAAACCCGACAAGCCCAGACCCATTAAGGCCAACCAAGCCTCCAGACCCAGACTATTCCAACCCTGCAACCACAAGCCCACCGCACTGGAGGCGCAAACACACGACGAAAAGATCATGACAGTGCGCCATTCGGCCTCACCCGCACGCCCCAACTGCCTTACCTGCATCATGGCGATCGCGCCGAGTGCGCCCGAACCCAAACCCGTAATAGCGGCTAAAAACTCGTCGTTGCCAATACTGGGACGCAACACACCCAACACGCCGACAAAACCGATGCAAACCGCAACAGCGCGAAGATAGTCTCGTTTTGCGCCACCCCAGGCCAACATCCAACCGGTAATAAACAGCGGTGATGTGTAGTTCAAACTGACGGCAGTGGGCAGAGGTAGATGCGATAACGCATAAAAACCCAACCACATGGCGCTGACGCCCGAGATATTGCGCCGAAAATGAAGTTTCCAGCTGGATGGGCGAATCACACGTTGTGTCAGCATCGCCCAACCTAATAACAGCAGTACTGAAGGGATACCGCGAAACAGAACGATTTGTGCCAGGGAAGCCCCAAAATCGGCCGCAATCTTAATACAGGCGCCCATTAACGCAAACATGGCGCAGGCCAGAATCATCCACAAAGACTGCATTTGGCGAATTCTCTTCCCGGAAAAATTGCAAAGACAATACTATACTGCGCCTGTAAGATTATTTTTCTTCAGCTGGTTGTCAGATTTCACGTTCAATACCTTTGAATTCAATGAACCTGACCCCATATTTTGTGTCAAACTTCGCGCATTCATATCTTGCAGGAACCTCTGAGCATGAAACGTATTTTCCTTTTTCTAATGACCAATATCGCCGTTATGGTTGTGCTCAGCATCACGATGAGCATTCTGGGCGTTGGACGCTATCTGGATGAACAGGGGCTGAACCTGACTCAGCTACTTATTTTCTCGGCATTCATTGGCTTTGGCGGCGCTTTCATTTCTTTACTGATCAGTAAATGGATGGCGAAACGCTCCACTGGTGCCCGCGTTATTGACCCTCAGGCGCCATCCAGCCGCCAAGAAGCATGGCTGGTGGAAACCGTTCATCAACTGGCTGACCGCGCCGGTATCGGCCATCCGGAAGTCGCGATCTACGACGGGCCACCCAATGCGTTTGCCACTGGTGCGTTCCGTAACAATGCGCTGGTTGCCGTCTCGACCGGGCTGCTCAGCAGCATGACTGAAGAAGAGGTCGCAGCTGTACTGGGGCATGAAGTAGCCCACGTCGCAAACGGTGACATGGTCACACTTACGCTGATCCAGGGCGTTGTGAATACGTTTGTGGTGTTCCTGGCCCGAGTAGTGGGTTATTTCGTTGACCGCGTCATTCTTAAAAATGAACGAGGTCTGGGCCTGGGGTATTTTGGTGTCGTTATTGTGTGCGAAATCATCTTCGGCTTGCTGGCGTCGATTATTGTCGCCTGGTTTTCACGTCAACGCGAGTACCGGGCCGACTCAGGCAGCGCCAAATTAATGGGAGCTCGCGAACCCATGATGAAAGCATTGGCACGCTTGGGAGGGCTGCAGCCCGGTAAACTGCCGGAATCATTTGAAGCGGCCGGCATCTCTGGCGGCGGCGGCGGAATTAGTGCCCTGTTTTCCACCCATCCGCCTATCGAGCAACGTATTCGGGCGCTGCAAAATGCGCAGTTAAGCTAACGGAACAACGCTGCTTGCAAAAACGTTAACGTATTTTGTCGTTATCAACGAAAATGGGCCCCACCACCGCGTAGGGGCCCATTTTCATTTACGCCAGATACCGTTTAAACCAATTCAACGCGCGAGACCAGGCGTCTTTGGCATCCACTTCGTTATAGCTTGGCCGATAATCTGCGTAGAACGCATGATTCGATTCCGGATACACAATAACTTCCGACGCCTTGGCCATATCATTTCCATTTGCCAATGCATCTTGCATCCGGTGTACGTCATCTAAGGGAATACCGGCGTCTTGCCCCCCATAAAGGCCCAATACCGGCGCTTTAAGCGTGTTGGCAACATCAACGGGATTACGCTTTTGCAACGGCCCATGGCCGACCGCCAGCTTTCCATACCACGCAACGCCCGCTTTACAATTTGCATTATGCTCAGCGTACATCCAGGTAATACGCCCGCCCCAGCAAAAACCGGTAATACCTAAACGGCTCGTATCGGCGCCTTGCTGTTTAGCCCAGGCAACACTGGCATCCAAATCAGCCAATACCTGTTCATCGGACACTTTCGAAACAATTTCCTGAATCAATGTCGGTACGTCGGTATATTTGGAAGCATCCCCCTGACGCTCATACAGCTCAACCGCCACCGCAAAATAGCCTTCTTTTGCAAAACGGCGGCACACGTCTTGAATATGCTCGTGCAAACCAAACACCTCTTGTACGACCAATAAGACGGGAGCATTCTTCTGACCGGCGGGCGCCGCATAGTAAGCAGAAATCTCGCCGTCGAACGTTGGCATTTTGAACGCACCATGATCAAGACCGTCGGCTGACGTATGAATCACAGTAGGTGCTGCACCCGTAATAGGTGAAAACGACATAAATCCTCCTTAGTGAGCCTGTTCCCAATTGGAGCCGACTCCTACTTCAGCCACCAGCGGAACATCCAGTTTAGCGACATTACACATTAGATCCGGCAACGACTTGGTTACCGTATCCACTTCTTTTTCAGGTACTTCAAACACCAATTCATCATGCACCTGCATCACCATTAATGTCTCAAGCTTCTGTTCATAAATCCATTTCTGCACAGCTACCATGGCCATTTTAATAAGATCGGCCGCCGTACCTTGCATGGGCGCATTAATGGCTGCGCGCTCTGCGCCCGCCCGCCGCGGCCCTTTCGACCCTTTTATATCCGGCAGCCAAAGGCGACGGCCAAACACAGTTTCAACATAACCCTGTTCATGGGCTCGCGCCTTGGTGTCTTCCATATACTGGGCTACGCCAGGATATCGCGTAAAGTAGCGGTCGATATAAGAGCGTGCGGCGTCGCGGGTAATGCCCAGTGCATTCGCCAGGCCAAACTCGCCCATACCGTAAATCAAACCAAAATTAATCGCCTTGGCTGACCGCCGCTGTTCCGATGTAACCTCATCGAGTGCCACGCCAAAAATTTCGGCAGCCGTTGCACGGTGAATATCCAGGCCATCGGCAAACGCTTTCTGCAAACTTTTATCGCCGGAAACATGCGCCATTACCCTCAATTCAATTTGCGAATAGTCGGCCGACACAATTTTCCCGCTTCTGGATATGAACGCCGCGCGGACCCGACGCCCTTCCGGTGTACGAACCGGGATATTCTGCAGATTGGGGTCGGATGATGCCAAACGCCCTGTAATGACCGCCGCCTGAGAGTAACGCGTATGCACCCGGCCGGTATCCAGGTTAATCATCTTGGGCAGTTTATCGGTGTAGGTTGATTTAAGCTTGGCCAGGCCGCGGTATTCCAGAATGACCTGCGGCAACGGGTAGTCGTGCGCCAGCCGGGTTAAAACTTCCTCGTCGGTAGAAGGAGCTCCACCGGCAGTTTTACGAACCACGGGCAATTTCATCGTGTTGAACAAAATTTCGCCCAGTTGCTTGGGAGAGTTCAAATTAAACGGCTGCCCCGCCAACTCATGCGCCTTTGCCTCGAATTCGGCCATTTTCCGCCCAATCTCACCACTTTGCTCACCCAGCAATTTCGCATCGATTAGAACGCCGTTGCGCTCGATTGTCGTGAGCACCGCCGACGCTTCCACCTCCAGCGCGTAAATGCGCTCAAGGTCGGAAGACGCTTTTATTTTTGGTGATAACACCTCGTGAAGCTGCCAGGTAAAGTCGGCATCTTCTGCGCCATAGAACGCCGCTTTTTCGACTTCCACCTGCTCAAAACCAATTTGCTTGGCCCCCTTGCCGCACAAATCTTCATAACTGATTCCTTTGCGCCCCAGCCAACGCTCGGCCAGTTCCTGCATGTTCACACGGCGATGGGATTCAAGAACATAAGCTTGCAACATGCTGTCGTGCACAATACCCGCCAGTTGAATTCCTTCATTCATAAACACATGCGCATCATACTTCGCGTTATGCAACAACTTAGGCGCTTTCTTGTTCTCCAGCCACGGGCGTAATCGATCCATGACTTCGTCAAACGGCAGTTGATCAACCTGATCGGGGCCGCTATGGCGCAAAGGTATGTAGCATGCTGTGCCCGCTGCCGTTGACATCGACATTCCCACCAACCGCGCGGCCATCGGGTCGAGCGACGTCGTTTCCGTATCCAGCGCCACTAACGGCGCAGACTCAATTCGCCCCAACCAGGTATCAAAATCCTTCCAGTCAAGAATCGTATCGTATTCGACGTTATCGGGCGCCGCAGGCGGGTCGGCCGCCACGCGACTGTCCTGGCTTGGCACCCGCTCTTCATCCCCTGTCAATTCGCGCAACCAGGTTCTGAAGCCGAATTCGTCGTACAACTGCACCAATTTTTCGTGATCGGGCTGTTTCGGAACCAAATCTGAGAAGTCATCAGCCAGGAAAGGGATATCGCAGTCTATCTTTACCGTTAATAATTGCCGCGTCATATCGAAATTAGGAATCGCGTTACGCAAATTCTGGCCCGCCACCCCTTTTATTTCATCGGCATGTTTTACAATTTCCTCGATTGACCCATATTGGTTAAGCCACTTGGCAGCCGTTTTCGGCCCCACTTTTTCAACGCCGGGAATGTTATCAACCGCATCGCCGGTCAGCATCAGGTATTCAACGATTTGGTCGGGGCGCACCCCGAATTTGTCGATCACCCCCTGAACATCCTGTTTCCCGCCGTTCATGGTGTTCACAAGCTCGACGTGGTCGTTAACCAATTGAGCCAAATCTTTGTCGCCGGTGGACACCACCGTGCGCACCCCCTTCTCGGTTGCACGATGCGCCAACGTGCCAATGATATCGTCGGCCTCAACCCCCGACACCGTTAACACGTGCCAGCCCATGGCCTTCACGGCTTCGTGAATCGGTTCGATCTGTAAAGCTAAATCGTCAGGCATGGAAGGCCGATGCCCTTTATACTCAGGGTAGATTTCGTCGCGAAACGTACTGCCTTTGGCATCAAAAATACAGGCAGCGTAATCTGCCTTGTAATCCTGAGACAGCCTCCGTAACATTGATATGACACCATACAAGGCTCCGGTTGGCTGACCCTTGGCGTTTCTAAGGTCAGGCAGCGCGTGAAACGCCCGGTACAGATAACTGGAACCATCAACAAGTAACAAGGTTTTTTTCATGAGTCGTAATAAAGTCGTACGTACGCCGGTTAACCGGCAGATCCCCGTGATTATGTCAGAGATGCAGACCGCTGCCGACACGCTTCAGGAAATTGGCTGGGGCGTAAGCGTTTTTGGCAGTGCCCGTATTAAACCAGACTCACCATACTACGCCATGGGCGAAGCATTGGGCACCAAATTGGCACAGGCCGGCCTGCCGGTTATCGCCGGTGGTGGTCCGGGCATTATGGAGGCCGCCAATAAAGGGGCTTACACGTCGGGCGGGCAAAGCATCGGCCTGAATATTAAACTACCCAAAGAAACCAAGAACAACGACTACCAAACACATAGTCTGCATTTTGAGTATTTTTACTCACGTAAAGCAACCTTTTTCATGCACAGTGCGGCGTTTATCGCTTTGCCCGGCGGCTTTGGTACGCTAGATGAACTATTTGAGGTTCTTACTTTAATCCAAACCGGCAAAATTCCACATGCCCCTATTATTTTAATAGGCAGCGATTATTGGTCCGGCTTGCTGAAGTGGATTGCCAACGAGCTTGAACCACGCCAGTTAATTGGGCCAAACGACCTGCAACTGATGACCATGACAGACGATATCGACGAGGCCATGCATACAATCCAGACATTCATGCAAAGCCAGGCCGATCAATTGGGATATGCTGCAATTATTCCTGAATAACGTCCCCACTCCGATCCCAGCCAGGAAACCGAACCGCGTGTTTCCTGCCCAATGAAAAACACCCCAAAACTTGAAACGATGTTCAGTTTTGGGGTGTGGTTCAATTTGGTCCGGCTTGTTTCTTCTTGTCGGCCCAATGCATTAAGTTAGCTTGTTACGGTTTCACGTGCCATGCGACGGCGCTCATGCTCTTGCAAATAGCGCTTGCGCAAACGAATCGATTTTGGCGTCACCTCAACCAACTCATCGTCATCGATAAATTCAACGGCATATTCAAGCGTAAGCTTAACAGGCGGCACCAAATCGATATGTTCATCTTTACTGGTCGTACGAATATTGGTTAGCTTTTTTTCCTTGATGGGATTAACCACCAAATCGTTGTCCCGGCTATGAATGCCAATAACCATGCCTTCATATACCGCCTCACCAGGACTGACGAACATACGGCCACGCTCTTGTAACTTCCACAACGCGTAGGCAACGGCATTACCGTTATCCTGACTGATCAATACACCGTTGCGTCGTTCACCAACCCCCCCTTCACGCATGGGGCCATACTCGTCGAAATTGTGGCTCATCAAGCCGGTACCACGGGTCAGCGTTAGAAACTCGCCCTGGAAGCCAATAAGCCCGCGAGCGGGGATGCGATATTCCAAACGGGTACGTCCGCGGCCATCTGATTGCATGTCAAGCAGATCACCCTTTCGACGCCCCAGCTCTTCCATAACGCCGCCCTGATGCGCTTCCTCAACGTCTACGGTTAGCAGCTCAAAAGGCTCCATTTTCTGCCCATCAACCTCTTTAATGAGGACTTGTGGGCGTGAAACAGCCAGCTCGTAGCCTTCACGGCGCATGTTTTCCAGCAGAATCGTCAAGTGTAATTCGCCTCGACCACGTACCTCGAACACCATATCGTCGTCGGTTGGATCCATGCGCAACGCAACATTCGATTTCAACTCCAGCTCAAGGCGATCGCGCAACTGACGGCTGGTAACGTATTTCCCCTCGCGGCCGGCCAAGGGCGAACTATTTACCATAAAGTTCATGGTTAGCGTCGGCTCGTCGATGCGCAACAAAGGCAATGGATCGGGTTGGGCGGGATCCATGACTGTACAACCAATACCGATTTCTTCAATGCCATTAATCAGCACAATATCACCGGCCTGAGCTTCGTCAACCAATTCACGCTCCAGGCCTCGAAATTTCAGCACTTGATTAATACGCCCCTTGATGGGCGCACCTTCAGGACCAAACTGAACCAGTACATCTTGAGCTGCTCTCACCCGACCACGATTAACCCGACCCACGCCGATCTTGCCGACATAACTGTTGTAGTCCATCGAAATAATCTGCAGCTGTAACGGGCCATCGGCATCGTCGTCACGCTCTGGAACATGTTTCAGAATCGCTTCGAACAGCGGTCGCATATTGCCGTCGCGCACATCGGGCTCGAGCCCGGCATAACCCGACAGACCCGATGCATAAACAATGGGGAAATCGAGCTGCTCTTCGGTTGCGCCTAATTTGTCGAACAAGTCGAACGTAGCGTTAATAACGTGATCAATACGGGCGCCGGGACGATCGATTTTATTGACAACCACAATCGGTTTAAGACCCAGTGCCAATGCTTTGCGAGTCACAAAACGTGTTTGCGGCATCGGCCCTTCAACGGCATCGACCAGCAATAACACACCATCCACCATCGACAAGACCCGCTCAACTTCCCCACCAAAATCGGCGTGACCGGGGGTATCAACAATATTGATATGCGTACCTTCGTATTCCACCGCACAGTTCTTCGACAAGATCGTGATACCTCGCTCACGCTCAATATCGCCTGAATCCATCACGCGTTCAGACACTTGCTGGTTATCACGAAAAGTACCCGACTGGCGCAATAGCTGGTCAACCAGAGTCGTCTTCCCGTGATCAACGTGGGCAATAATGGCAACATTACGCAACGCACGGCTCATAAATTCATCCTTTCTGTTTAGTGCCCGACGGCAGCAGGCCCTCGGGTAAATTTTCCGGCAATATCAACGCAGTTTGGGGCGTAGGCATTGCCTGTAAAGTATCCAAATCGACCGCATCCTGTAACTGAAACGGCCCGACGCAGGTGCGTCGTAATGCAACTAGATGAGCGCCGCAACCCAACATACGCCCAATGTCCTGTGCCAATGTCCGTATATACGTACCCTTGCTGCAATGCACATAAATGGTGGCTTGGCGCCCGTCAAATGCACGGGTTACAAGTTCACGGATTACGACCTGACGTGGCGGACGCTCTATTTCCACCCCTTTTCGGGCGTACTCATACAGCGGACGCCCGTCTTTCTTCAATGCCGAATACATTGGGGGAATTTGCGAAATTTCTCCCCGAAACGTCTCCAGCGCGGCCTCAAACCGGGCACGTTCAACCTCTTGAAAGTCCGATCCGGCCTGGCTAACGATATTTCCGGTCAAGTCTCCGGAGTCGGTCTCTTCACCGAACAACAACGTAGCTTCATATGCCTTATCGGCGGCAAGCATATTGCCGGCAATTTTGGTGGCACGACCCAGACAACAAACCAGTAATCCGGTTGCAAAAGGATCCAGCGTACCGGTGTGTCCAGCTTTACGCGCATCCAATGTGCGCTTGGCCCGCTGTAGTGCGTGATTACTCGACAAACCCTGAGGTTTATCAAGCAACAATACGCCATCGAGCAACTGCCCGCGTCGGGATGCCATCGTTAATAACTCTAAAGAAAATACGACAGCCCGAATCAGGACCGTTCGTCGGGTTCGTCGGGCTCGGCCCCAGCTTCGTGGGACCGCGGCGCATTGGCCTGATCGATAAGCCGCGAGAGCGCCAGGCCCCGCGCAAGCTGATCATCATGATGAAAGTGCAATGTGGGCACAGTGTGAATGTGCAACATTTTAAATAACAGCGAATGTAGCCAACCCGCTTTTTCGTCGAGCACTGCTTTAGCCGCCTCAGGCTCGGCACCCATCACGGTAAAGTATACCTTTGCATGAGCGTAATCGGCAGACAGCTCAACGCCGGTTAGCGTAATAAGCCCCGCCCGCGATACATCAACCTCGCGTTGGATCAGAATCGCAAGGTCTTTTTGTATCTGGTCAGCCAACCGCGTGTTGCGGCTGGTGGCGGGTTTTGACTTGTGACGTCCCATATTTACAGCGTCCGAGCGACTTCCTTGATTTCAAATACTTCAAGCTGATCGCCCACCTCAAGATCAATACTACTCTTCAAAGTAATACCGCAATCAAAGCCGGCTTTAACTTCTTTAACGTCATCTTTGAAGCGACGTAAGGAATCGATTGCACCTGTCCAGATGACAACATTGTTGCGCAACAAGCGTACTTGCGCGTCGCGGCGAACGACACCATCGGTAACCATACAACCGGCAATATTGCCGACTTTGGAAATAGTAAACACTTCGCGAATGTCGACCGAGCCGATCACCTCTTCACGCTGCTCAGGGGCAAGCATGCCCGACATGGCTTTGCGAACATCGTCGATAGCGTCGTAAATGATGTTGTAGTAGCGCAAATCGATGCCGTTGTTTTCAGCCAGCTTCTTCGCACTTTGTTCCGCGCGCACATTGAAACCGATAATGACGGCATTCGAAGCGATCGCCAGGTTCACGTCACTTTCAGAGATACCACCCACAGCAGCATGCACAACCTGAACCCGAACCTCTTCGGTTGAAAGTTTAAGCAATGACTGCACCAATGCTTCCTGCGAACCTTGAACGTCGGTTTTAACGATAAGCGCTAACGTTTGGCTGCCTTCGCCCATGTTTTCAAACATGGATTCAAGCTTGGCTGCCTGTTGACGTGCCAGCTTGACATCACGGAACTTGCCCTGACGGAACAAGGCGATTTCACGTGCCTTGCGTTCATCGGCCATCGCAATCACTTCATCACCGGCGGCCGGCACTTCCGTTAAGCCCTGAATTTCAACTGGAATGGACGGGCCTGCGGTGTTTACCGGCTTACCGTTCTCATTCAACATCGCGCGAACCCGACCATAGCTGGCTCCTGCCAAAATGGAATCGCCACGGGTTAATGTGCCGCTTTGAACCAATACAGTCGCAACCGGTCCTCGGCCCTTATCGAGTCGCGCCTCAATGACGATACCCTTGGCAGGCGCCTCTATAGGTGCCTTAAGCTCAAGGATCTCCGCCTGCAATAACACATGTTCAAGCAGATCATCGATGCCTTGACCTGTTTTGGCCGACACCGGTACGAAGGGCACATCACCACCATATTCTTCCGGCACAACTTCTTCCGAAATCAGCTCTTGCTTGACACGATCTGGATTAGCTTCCGGTTTATCGATTTTGTTCACCGCAACAACCAACGGAACGCCGGCAGCCTTGGCATGATGAACAGCTTCTTTGGTTTGCGGCATCACGCCGTCGTCGGCGGCCACCACCAAAATCACAATATCAGTCGCCTTGGCGCCACGCGCACGCATAGCCGTAAATGCCTCGTGACCGGGGGTGTCAAGAAAGGTAACCATGCCACGATCTGTTTTGACACTGTATGCACCAATATGCTGCGTAATACCGCCTGCCTCACCGGAGGCCACCTTCGCGCGTCGAATGTGATCAAGCAAAGATGTTTTACCGTGGTCAACGTGACCCATCACCGTGACAACAGGTGCGCGCGGCAAGGACTCGACCTGCACGTCCACCTCAGGCGAAACAAGGAAAGCCTCGGGATCATCGAGTTTCGCCGCAATAGCGGTGTGACCCAATTCCTCAACAACAATCATGGCCGTTTCCTGATCAAGAACCTGATTGATGGTCACCATTTGGCCCAGCTTCATAAGATGCTTGATAACCTCGGCCGCTTTAATTGCCATTTTATGTGCCAGATCGCCCACTGTGATGGTTTCAGGCACATGTATTTCACGTGCAATAAACTCAACGACTTGCGGCTCTTTGCGCTCGGGTTGAGCTTGACGGCTATTACGACCGCGACCGCCCTTGCCCGCCTTGCCGCCGGCACGCCATCCCTCACGGCCTGGCGGAGGCGCAGCAACTGCTTCGCGAGCCGCGGGCTTCTTGCGAGCACCGCCTTCTTCAACCCAACCGGCATCACCTGCACGACCTTTCTTGCCGTCGGCCGCTTTGCCGTCTTTCTTGCCTGCTTTACCTGCAGGCTTGTGCAAAGTACCGGATATGCCACCTTCGTCTTCAGGTGCCTTAAGCACTTTACGCGGACGATTTAACATTTGGCGCAGTGCTGCGGCTTCAGCTTCAGCCGCCTTACGGGCACGGTCACGTTCCTCATCGGGCGCATCGGTATCGTCTTGCGCAGCAGCGCGTTTCCCCGCGGGCGCCTTGGCCGCCACTTTCTTGGCGGCGACTTTTTTACCGGGCCCGGATGAGCCGACCTTATCATTCTCAGATTTAGCCCGGCGCTCAACCGCTTTTTGGGCCGCTTCTGTGTCCGCATCGGGCACTTCAGCAGTTGGCTCCACAGCCTCAGCCTTTGCCACCACCTCGGCTTCTTTAGCCTCGCCGGCGCTCTCTTGCTGACCTGTTTCGGTGACCTGATCGGAAACAGATGTCTCAGCCGTGTCGACCGTCGGCTCAGTGATGTCTTTAGGTTTAGCGTCAGCTTCCTCTTCTGTACCGGCAGCATCATCGTCACGAGTGTGATCATCAGCAACAGGCTGACTAGACACCGACTTTGCTTCCTCTGCGTCCTTTTCCTGCCCTTTGGCAGCGGTGGCGTCCACATCAGACGTTTCCGACGTAGATGCTGCACTTTCGACAGCCGCAGAATTTGCAGTTTGCTCGTGAGACACAGGAATATCGGTTACAGGCGCCGTCGTTTGCACATTCTGATCGTCATCTTTCCCTGCGGTTGTCGCATCAGCTTCTGAACCAGGCGCTTCGGCAGCTTTACGTGCGCTTTCAAGGTCAGTAGGTTCCCGCTTAACAAAAACCCGCTTCTTACGAACCTCAACCTGAATGGTGCGCGAACGACCGGAACTATCAGCTTGACGAATTTCTGACGTTTGACGTCTGGTGAGCGTAATTTTCTTTCCATCGCCGGCTCCTTTGGAGCGACGCAACGAATCGAGCAGTTTCGCCTTGTCTGCATCGGTGACACTATCGTCAACCGATTTCAAATCAACGCCTGCAGCGCGTAACTGCTCCAGCAGTGCGTCTGCGGGCATTTTCAGTTCAACGGCGAACTGGGCGACGGTGTTACTCGACATTCGACTCTCTCTTATACGACAACTTTATTCAATACATACGGGCTCAAAAACGAAGCGTACAAAGCTAGGCTTCATCGCTGAACCAATGCGCTCGCGCTTTCATGATCAATTCACTGGCTTCTTTTTCATCAAGTTCGCACATTTCCGACAACTCATCGGTAGCGAGTTCCGCCAAATCATCACGCGAAAACACTTCATGCTCAGCCAGACGGGCAGCCAACTCTGGGGTCATCCCTTCCAGCTCAAGCAACTCAGGTTCGGTACGCTGCACGCGCTCTTCCTGGGCAATTGCCTCGGTAAGCAAGGCGTTTCGAGCCCGGGAACGCAACTCATTGACCGTATCCTCGTCGAACGCCTCGATATCCAGCAATTCCTGGATCGGCACATACGCCACTTCCTCAAGGCCGGTAAACCCTTCATCTATAAGGATATCGGCCACCTCTTCATCAACATCAAGCCTGCTCATAAACATCTGACGCAACTCGGTACGCTCTTGCTCAAGGCGGCTTTGGCTTTCTTCCGGCGTCATGATGTTGATCTGCCAGCCCGTCAGTTCCGAGGCCAAACGAACATTTTGGCCTCGAGACCCGATTGCCTTGGGCAGGTTCTCTTCATCCACCACAACGTCCATGGCATGTTTGTCTTCATCGACAACGATCGACTCAACAGTTGCCGGTGCCAACGCGCCAATGACAAATTCGGCGGGGTCTTCCGACCACAAAACGATGTCTACTTGCTCACCGCCCAGTTCATTACGAACTGCGGTTACACGAGAACCGCGCATTCCCACGCATGTGCCGATTGGATCGATACGTTTATCGTAGGCCACCACCGCAATCTTGGCCCGCACACCCGGATCGCGAGCGGCAGCTTTAATTTCAAGCAAACCTTGCTCGATTTCAGGCACTTCGTTCTCGAACAACTGACGAATGAAGTCGGGCGCCGTGCGCGACAAGATGACCTGCTGCCCGCGTGCTGAATGATCGACACGCAGCACCCAGGCACGAATACGATCGCCCACACGGATGTTTTCTTTCGGGATCATTTCTGAGCGGGGCAGGCGCGCTTCGATTTTACCGGCCTCGATAATGACGTCACCTTTATCGATACGTTTGACCGTACCGGAGATAATGGTTTCGCCGCGTTCGAGGAAATCATTCAGCAATTGCTCACGCTCCGCATCACGGATACGCTGCAAAATTGCCTGTTTGGCAGCTTGTGCGCCAATACGCCCGAACTCCACAGGCTCAAGCGGCTCTTCAATATACTCGCCCACTTCAATATCGGGCACAATTTCCTGAGCCTCAGAAAACAATTCCTGTTGATCCGGCTCTTGAAGGCCGGCCTCGTCGGGCACAACCAGCCAACGCCGATACCCCTCGTGCGAACCTGTGTCCCTATCAATCGAGACACGAATGTCGGCGTCTTCCTTGAAACGCTTTTTCATGGCCGAAGCCAACGCGTTCTCAAGCGCACCAAAAACCACTTCGCGTGGTACGTTTTTCTCACGCGCCAAGGCGTCAACCAACAGAAGAATTTCGCGACTCATCGCTTTTTACCCTTGAAATCAAGTACGGGATCCAGTTTGGCACGATCAATGTCGTCCAACGTAAAACTAAGCTCCTCAGCCGGGCTTTTCTTTGATTTCGGCTCGAGTTCGAGCCGAAAAGCCATCGGGGAAGAGCCACCTGCATTCTCGTCGACACGCAGAACTCCGGAAAAAACCTTGCGATTATTAACCGGCTGGCGCAACCGAATCTCGATTCGCTCGTTGGCGAATCGAAAAAAATCCTGTTCCTGGCGAAGCGGCCGATCAACGCCCGGCGACCCCACCTCAAGACGTTGATAATCGATATTTTCAACTTCGAAAACGCGGGACAGCTGCTTGGAAACCATTTCGCAGTCTTCTATTCGCACACCACCCGGTCGGTCGAGCGTGATACGCAACAAACCCATGGGCGCACGTTCAATGTCGACGAGCTCCAAGTCGGTACCATGCAAGACTTCCTGCGTTAATGCGAACAGATCTGCCATAAATTCAAAAAAAAAGGGCTGTACACCAGCCCACTGTTATTACGCCTTCAAAAGGTTCGAGCAGATATTTTGCCCAACCCACAAGACCCATAAGACGCATTCAAGAATGCGTCGCTATACGCTCGCCTGTTGCGGCCGAAAACTATATAGCTGGTAAAGCCCTACATTCTAACAGATTTTCATAGAAATTCCTGTTTTCACGAAGGCTTACACAAAAAAACTTTATTTCAGCACGCCCAGACGAGACTCATGCGCCGATGCACCTTTGGGCTGCCAATCATCTCCTTTCGCCGGCCCGCGCCCGCCCTTGTTCCCACGACCGGGACGAGCGGGTTTGGGTGCCCCTGGGCGCGCATTGCGAGGGGCCGCTTTGCGAGATGGTGCCGGCCCTGCGGCCGCAGCGGGCTGCTTACGCCCTTTACGTTTTTTATTTTTATTGCCCCCTGGACCTTCAGGGTGACCATTGGGCAACCCACCGGATAACGTTAAGCCTGTGCCGTAGGGATCCGAAGGATACGACGCGCCCGTTGCCACCGCCGCGCGCCCTCCTGATAATTTACCCCGCCGGCTGATTTTCGCTCCGCTTAACCCATTGCGTTCCAATGTGCCAAACCCTGGCGGTAATGCGCTATCGTGCGAAATAGGCTGTTGCGAACTACGTCCGCGACGGCCTTGAGGCTGCTCTTCGCCATCGCGAATCAGGCCAAACTTAACCATCAACGCAGTCACCAACGTTGCGTCAAGCTCCTCCCAACGACCCCGGCGTAAATTGCGGGGAAGGATAATTTCACCAAAACGCGTACGAATAAGGCGGCTGACTGTAACACCCACCGCTTCAAACATACGTCGCACTTCACGATTCCGGCCTTCGGTTAGCATAACGCGGTACCAACGGTTACTGCCTTCACCGCCAAGAAACTCGAGCGAACCAAACTTTGCTTCACCGTCGTCTAACTGAATCCCCTTTACCAGCGACTTTTGTTGAGCTTCATCCAGTTCACCCAATACGCGCACGGCATATTCCCGCTCAGCACCATAACGAGGATGCATCAAACGATTAGCCAAGTCACCGGACGTCGTCAAAATAAGCAGACCCTCGGTGTTTAGGTCGAGACGCCCGACAGACAGCCATTTACCCACTTTCATTTTGGGCAATCGGGCAAAAACATTGGCACGACCCGCGGGATCATCATGACTGACAATCTCACCGGCAGGTTTATGATAAAGAATGACGCGCGGCGGCTTGGCCGGATTCCTGCGCGTAATGGGTTTGCCATTAACCCGAACCTGGTCGTTTGGCTTGACGCGCTGGCCGATATGGGCCGGTTCGCCGTTAACCGAAACACGACCAGCGATAATCAGTTCCTCCATTTCACGGCGGGACCCGATGCCGGCATCGGCCAGCACCTTATGCAGCTTCGGCGCAATAGCATCGCTACCCAAATACTTGCTGAGACGCTGCTCGGTTTTCTGTGCGGTATCAAGATAAGCTAGCGCGTTGTCGCTGTCTCCGTCAGGAGCGTCAACCTTTTTACGCGGCTTGCGGGGCGTACGTTTATTTGTAGTCCTGGGTTGCTGGGGTGCGCTCTGCTCGGCTTTCGGAGGCGCCTCACCCGCTTCAACCGTCGAATTTTGATCGGTTACTTCCGCATCGCCCCGACGACGTCGAAAAGGGGTACGCAGCTTTCGCCCTCGCCCTTTCGCGTTCGACGTGTTTTCTTTATTTTCGTTTTGGACGTCGATACCCTGCTTGGGCATCTCGGTGGTGGAATCGTTCATAAGTAAAAAGCAAACTCCGTTTTAATCAGAACTGCGTGTCGGCGAATCGGCTTCGCCTGTTTGTGATAAATCTTCTGAAGTGTCTGTCTCGATTTCATCAGCCCTTTCCATCGCCTGATCCGCCTGTTCACCAAGATCAAGACCTTCAAGGACATCCAGCGCCTCGTTCGACTCAACGGCAGGCAACTCGTCGAGCGAGCGTAAACCGAGATCATCCAGAAACTGTTTTGTTGTGCCAAACAAAGCCGGGCGACCGGGAGCATCACGATGCCCCAAGACTTCAATCCAACTGCGCTCCTCGAGCGTACGGATTATCTGAGACGACACTGTTACACCACGAATGTCTTCGATGTCGCCCCGGGTGACCGGTTGACGCCAAGCGATGATCGCAAGCGTTTCCAGAACCGCTCTGGAATAACGAGGAGGCTTCTCGGGATTAAGGCGTTCAAGGTATCGCTGCATTTCAGGACGGCTTTGAAAACGCCAGCCACTTGAAAGAGATACCAGTTCAAGACCCTTTTCTGCCCAGTCTAGCTGCAACAGAGACAACAACCTGCGGATGTCATCGGGAGAGACTTCCTCCGATGCAAAAAGTTTTCGCAGCTCTGTCGTGGACAACGGTGCATCGGCACACAATAGCGCCGTTTCAAGCACCCGTATGATTTCGTTATCTGTCATGTATTTGAATGAATTTAATTTTACGCTGTAATTGAAATAAGTGCACAACATTCAATAAAACATTGTGCACTATTTACCACGCGACTTGCTATGACCGTAATAGTACGTTAATATTATGTTTTCCCAGACGCGGGGTGGAGCAGTCTGGCAGCTCGTCGGGCTCATAACCCGAAGGTCGTAGGTTCGAATCCTGCCCCCGCAACCAAGAATCTGCACTAAAGCCTGCTTAATAGCAGGCTTTTTTGTTTGCAGCGTTCCCGGAAAAAACAACGCTCGGTTAATGACCAATAAAAATTTATAAATCAGAAGGCGTGCCAGGCCCCTGCCGCTCAAGCGCCCGCGCTTTGGCAAGTGCAGCCCCCATTACTCCCACACAAGCGGAAGGGGTTTGGCCGGTTTCACTATATTCATATCTATCGGCCAAAAATGGGTCCAGCACCAGCGCTCGTGCCAAAGAAATAGCATCCAGCGGCTCCGTTGTATGAACAACCACAGCCGCAAACGGCTTGATCTTACGATGCAACGCCTGTAAAAACACGTCGCGCAAAAGAGCCAACACCGGACCTTGCGCCTTACAGCAAAAGCAAACATACTCATTCAGCGAAAGCTGCCGCTGGTAATGCCATGCGGCACCCTTGGCTGTTTCAACCAACGACTCCGAGCAAGACAACAAGATGGCCGACTGCGCGTCATCTTTTTCAAACCATTGCCAAAGCGGATCAGCGCGCGCCTGGTCGTCGCTCTGGGCAACCAAAACGTGCAGCTTTATTCGCGTCATTACACTTACACCCAAAAAACAAGAGGCAGGCACTCTGCAAGCCGGCGCGCCATTCTAAAATAGGCCCGTTTTTTTACTATTTGCCAACCGAGCCAACTATTGTCTGAACAATACTCTTTAATTCGCGACCTGACAAAGCTGAATCGTCAAAGCTGGAATAAATTAGCAGGGAATCAACCCATGCTTCAGCTCGAGTTTCTGCAATTACTCACTCAAACACAATGTGCCTGCGAACAAACAGGCTGGGCGCCCCACTTCCTTGTACTGGAACGACATGGTGAATTGGCTGCCGCCATGCCAATGTATGTTAAGTCGCACTCGCGCGGCGAGTACGTATTCGATTACGCGTGGGCGCGGGCATTCATGCAACATGGCCTGGAGTATTACCCAAAACTATTAAGCGCTATCCCATTTACCCCCGTTCCCGGACCCAGGCTCCTGGCCACTTCGCACGAAGACCGCGTAAAACTGGCTATCGCTGCACAATCCATCGCACAACAAAACAACCTGTCATCAGTGCATATTCTCTTTCCAAACGACGATGACCGGGCTGCATTGCTTGAGGCCGGCTACATGCTCCGTGAAACAGTACAGTTTCATTGGCTGAATCAAGACTACGCGTCATTCGAACAGTTTTTGGCGTCGATGAATCAAAAGCATCGAAAAAAAATTCGCCAGGATCAGAAGAAAGTACAGAATGCCGGCATTACGTTCAAATGGCTCAGTGGATCAGACATCAACCTGGCCGACCTGTCTTTCTTTTATCAATGCTATGAAAAAACCTATTACGAGCACGGTAATCCGCCCTATCTGAGCTTCGATTTTTTCCAACAACTGCACGACGCGATGCCAAACAGCGTCATGTTGGTACTTGCAGAACGCGCCAATAAACCAATTGCTTGCGCGCTTAACCTGAAAACGCCCAACCGCATGTATGGGCGCTACTGGGGTAGCATGGAATTTATTCCAGGCCTGCACTTCGAAACCTGTTATTTGCAATCGATTGCTTATTGCATTGAGAACGGCATTGAGGTTTTCGAGGGCGGCGCACAAGGCGAACACAAACTTTCGCGAGGGCTGTTGCCTGTGAAAACGTGGTCGGCACACTGGGTTGGCGAACCTGGCTTTGCAAAAGCCATTGCCCGATTCCTCGACGAGGAAACCCAGGCGGTGGATCATTACGCCCAGGTTTTATCGACTCACAGCCCTTTTCGCAAGAGCACCTAATTACTGCGCCCAGCCGCTTGCGACCACTCAGGAGTCATCATTTTTCTTGTTTTGCGGCGCCGCAGGATTAAACGGAAACGTGGAAAACAAATTACGGGTTTGATCCTGCATCTGATCCTGCATTTGCACGAATAAATTTTTACTTTGATCGATGTACTGGCTCATCATGTTTTGCAACACCGGCGTTTGCACACTCATGAATTGCGTCCAGGCTTCAGGCCCTGCGGCTCCACCGTACAAATTTTTCGATTGTTCGGCCATCCCTTCCTGGATTTCAATGAAGGCTTTAATGTTCTTTTCCAGGAAAACACCCATTACCGACTGCATTGAGTTGCCGTAAAAACGAATAATTTGCGCCAGCGCATCGGCGGAAAACATCGGCATGCCGCCGGTTTCCTCTTCAAGAATGATTTGCAGCAGAATACTGCGGGTGAGATCTTCACCCGATTTGACATCGACCACAGTAAAAGACTCGTTGTCGAGCACAAGTTGCTTGACGTCGGCCAACGTAATGTAGGCACTGTTACGTGTATCGTACAACCGCCGATTGGGATATTTTTTAATTAACCGGCTTTTCGATTCGGCTGATTTTGCTGCTCTTGCCATAGTTGTCCATTATGAATTGAACTTAACCCATGTGCAGGCCGCCGTTCAGTGAAAAATCGGCACCGGTTGCAAAGCCCGCGTCGTCAGACGCGATCCATGCAATGATGGAACCAATTTCCTCTGGTGTGCCAAGGCGACGCACTGGAATCGTATTAACGATTTTCTCGAGAACATCCGGGCGCATTGCCCGAACCATATCTGTACCAATATAACCCGGGGATACCGTATTCACAGTAACGCCTTTGGCAGCGACCTCTTGGGCCAAGGCCATGGTGAAACCATGAATACCCGCCTTGGCGGTAGAGTAGTTGGTTTGCCCAAACTGCCCTTTCTGCCCATTAACGGAACTAATATTGATGATGCGACCCCACTGTCTCTCGACCATGCCTTCAATAACCTGCTTGGTCACATTAAACAAGCTATTCAAATTGGTGTCCATGACGGCGTACCAATCATCGCGTGACATTTTGCGAAATAGCCCATCACGCGTAATACCGGCATTATTCACAAGCACGTCGATAGGCCCGAGTTCAGTCTTAACCTTATTGAAAGCATCAACCGTAGAGTCCCAATCAGCCACATTCCCCATTGAGATGTGAAACTGATAACCCAGCGCGGCCTGCTCTTCGAGCCACTGCTGATAGTTACGTTTCGGACCACAACCGGCCACCACAGTGAATCCTTCTGTCGCCAGACGCTGGCAAATGGAAGTTCCAATGCCACCCATGCCCCCGGTTACATACGCTATTTTTCCGGCCATTTTTATCCCCTGCTTTAACTTTCGAAATCCTACACTGCCCGCAACCGGACGTAACGACCCGGCGCGGCTTCCACAGGATGATGTCTGGCATTACCCATGCGTTTGGTCGCGCGCTTTTTAACCCCGGAATGGTTTGCCAGCCAATCAGACCAATCGGGCCACCAGCTTCCGGGGTGCTCCTTGGCCTGGTCAAACCACTGTTGTGGGTCGCCAGGCTTTTTGGGCAAATCGGCCGTCCAGTATGAGCGCTTTTGCCGGGCGGGCGGATTCACGACCCCTGCAATATGCCCAGACGCGCCAAGCACGAATCGCTGGGTATTGGGCAACCATTTGGCACTGGCATAGGCCGATCGCCAGGGCACAATATGATCCTCGCGCGATCCATATAAATAAACGGGCATGTCTACTTTGCCCAAATCAACCGGCGTGCCGTCGACAGTCACCTTACCGGGTTGAACCAGGCTGTTTTCCAGATATGTGTGACGCAAATACCAGGCAAAGAACGGGCCCGGCAAGTTGGTGCCGTCGGCGTTCCAGTAAAGCAAATCGAACGCGGGTGGTGACTGCCCTTTCAGGTAATTGCTGACCACATAGTTCCACACCAATTCATTGGGGCGCAAAAACGAAAACGTGGACGCCAACTCGCGCGCCGACATTAGGCCGCCTTGCGCAAGCTGCAATTCGCGATAAGCCACATGCGCGTCGTCGACAAAAATATCCAGAATTCCCGTATCGGCAAAATCCAGAAAAGTCGTGAGCAGGCTTAGGCTATTAACCGGATTTTCGCCTCGCGCGCGCGCCACGGCCAAAGCGCTGGCCAACAAAGTTCCCCCAACGCAAAAGCCCAGTGCGTTGATTTTCTCTTCACCGGAAATATCGCGCGCGACATCAATAGCCTGCAATACACCGTGTTGCAGGTAGTCGGCCCACGTGGCTTTATCGATGCCATCAGTGTCGGCGGGTTGTGGATTACGCCACGAAATCATGAACACCGTAAAGCCTTGTTCGACCGCATACTGAACAAAAGAATTATCGGGCTGAAGATCGAGAATATAGTATTTGTTGATGCAGGGCGGCACCATGAGCAATGGTGTTTTATATACCTGCGCGGTTTGCGGCGCGTATTGAATTAACTGAAACAATGTATTTTCGTATACGACCTGGCCGGGTGTAACCGCCAGATTCACACCGACCTCGAAACGGCTTTCATCCGTTTGCGACATGCGCCCTTTTTTCATGTCTTCAAGGAAATTCGTCATTCCCTGAAGCAATGACATCCCCTTTGTCTCCAGCAGCGTTTGCTGTACATCGGGGTTTGTCGCCAAATAATTCGATGGCGCCACGGCATCAAGCCATTGCATGGCTGAAAATTTCAAACGCTCACGCTGATCTTCGGGTAGGTCGGCGGCATCAATCATGCGTTGCATGGTTTGTGTTGCCAGTAAATGCGCGTGCGCCAGAAAAAGAAAATTGGGATGCGCCTGCCAGGCTGAGCTGCTAAAGCGGCGATCTTTGGGAACCGTTAAAGCACCTGACTGTGCCTGCGCCAGCAAATCTTGCCAGCCAGACATGAATTCGCCCTGGAGTTGGGCCAGATTATCGGGGAAACGAGGTGAATTCATTACGACGACCTGCCTGCATTTTGTGATGTACCGGTTTCATAAGGATAGTGACCGCCATTGATGCACGTGTCAATTCGGGTTAGTCGGTAGCGCCGTTTAACCATGCCACCGTCGCCATTCGGCCGGTATGCGGCGTACGTCGATAAGAATAGAAAAGCGCCGATTCACGAAAAGTACAGTGACCGCTTAATTCGATATTGGCCACGCCCGCGGCCCACAGGCGATGACGCGCCAGCCCGGGTAAATCTGCCAGCCATTTTTGCCCAACGGCAGGATATTTGGCATAACGCTGCACAAAATAAACCGACGTCGACGCATCAGCGTCGACAAAAGCCGCACGCACTTCAGGGCCAACCTCGAAAGCAGGTTGCGAAATACCAGGCCCAATCCAGGCTCTTAAAACACTTTGAGGCTTTAGATGTTTTCGCATCGCCGCAATGGTATTTTCCAACACACCAGTTGCCAGGCCACGCCAACCCGCATGCGCAACCCCCAAAACCGAACCCGCCTCATCGGCCAGCACCACCGGCAGGCAGTCGGCCGTCAGTATGGCAAGCACGCATTGTGAACGGGTTGTCACAGCGGCATCGGCACATACAACAGACGACCTGCACTGACTCGGGGCGTCGCTGTTGAACTCCGCCACATCCACTCCGTGGACCTGCTCCAGCCATTGAGGAGGCCCTGGCAGCAAAGCCTCAAAACGCGCCCTGTTTAGAGCCACTTTCTCAACGTTATCGTTAACATGCGTTGCCAGATTCAGACTACTGTAGGGCTCCGCACTCACCCCGCCCTGTCGGGTCGAGCAGAAATAATGAACACCGGGCCAGGGCGTGCCGGTAATGCGTAACAGGCCCCCATTCATTTCTTCAACCATTTACCTTACTAACCTCGGTTTGTTTGACTTCATCTTGCTTATTACACATCCCACGACAGTTGTTCCATCACAGCCTTAAAGTCGGGCGGTAAAGGAGCCTCAAACGACACCGAAGCATCAGAGGCAGGGTCAATAAAGCTCAAGGCATGTGCGTGAAGCATTTGTCGCTGCGCGCCCGCAACACACCTCCCACCGTACAACACATCTGCGACAAGAGGATGACGAATACTCGCCATATGGACACGAATCTGATGCGTACGCCCGGTCTCCAGCTCGCACCGGACATGCGAAACAGCGTGGCCGGCAAGATCGCGTCCACGCCCAACAGGTGCGTAATGAGTAATGGCCTCTTTAGGCGCAATGGGCCGCTCCACAGTCATCTTCACCGGAACATGGGGGTCGCGTCCGATCGGACGATTAACCGTTCCTTTTTTCATGACATTTCCGTGCACCAAAGCAGCATAAACGCGTTTGACTGATCTGGCCTGCAAAAGACGTACAAGATGTGTTTGGGTTGTTTCATTGCGTGCTACAACCAATAAGCCGGACGTATCTTTGTCGAGCCGGTGAACAATGCCTGCCCGGGCCACGGACGCAAGTTCGGGAAAACGGAAGAGCAAACCATTCAGCAGCGTCCCGCTCCAGTTGCCCGCGCCAGGGTGTGTAACCAGGCCGGCAGGCTTGTTTACAACAACCCAATCCGGTGATTGCGCGACCACCTCGAAATCAACATTTTCAGGCGTAAATGCCTGCTGTTCAGGTGCCGGTTGCACATGAACTTCGATATGATCCCCCGGCCCCACTTTCTGTCGCACCTTAGCCGGGGTACCATTGACCCAAACCTGACCCGCCTCAACCCAACTTTGCAGGCGACTGCGGGAGTGCTCCGGAATATGTTGCGCCAAAACCTTATCCAACCTGTCGGGGCCGGCCGTAATGGGTAGCCGGAAAGTCAAAACCTCGGGGCTGGAATCAACGCATTGCATAATCTTTAGTAATATCTGTGTCAGGCATATCGACAAATCATATAATCTGCGTGCAATGCTAACACCAAGGATGCTTTTGTGACTCGCTCTACTCTGATGTTTTCTTTACCCCTGGGAATGTCCCGACTGTTCCGGCTGGCCGCGCTGTTCGCGTTTTCCGTCTTGCTCGCCGCCTGCGGATCGCTCAGCAAACCCGACGCCGACCCTACCGCCGGTTGGAGCGCTGAACGGCTTTACCGCGAAGCACGCATGGAAATGAGCGATTCAAACTGGACCGACGCGCGAACGCATCTTGAATCACTGGAAGCACGCTATCCTTTTGGGGGCTACGCCCAACAAGCGCTCATCGACCTTGCCTACGTAAACTGGAAGGACGACGAGCCCGAACAGGCTCTGGCGGCAATCGACCGCTTCCAGCAACAGTACCCGAACCACCCCGGTACCGACTATATGCTGTACCTGAAAGGGCTGATTACCTTCACTCCGCCCAGCGCGATATTTTCTTCTATCACCCAGCAAGACCCCAGCGAGCGTGACCCCAAAGGCCTGAGAGAGTCTTACGAAGCCTTCACCGAACTTATTCGCCGCTACCCCGACAGCCGCTACACCCCCGACGCAGAAAAGCGTGTAACGTGGCTGGTGAACACCCTGGCTGAAAATGAGGTGCATGTTGCCCAGTACTATTATGAACGTGGCGCTTACCTGGCTGCCATTAATCGCGCACAAACCGTCATTACCGACTTCAAAGGGGTACCCATCTCCGAGAAAGCCTTGTACATCATGTACATGGCATACGACAAGCTGAATATGCCCGAGCTGCGCGATGACGCCAAACGTGTACTGGACACCAACTTTCCAAACAGCAAATACTATGAACAAGGCCTGGACGCCTCACAGGGCAGTTGGTGGAATCCTCTTTACTGGTTCTAGCGCTTCAATTGATTTCGGCGCAATGTTGTTTTGCCATGAACACAAGAACCTGCTCAGGGTCTCGTGTTCGGGCAAACGGCGGTAAACCCCGCCACAATAGTTTTCCATAAGGCTTATCCACCAGCCTGCGATCAGCCACCATCAGCACGCCCCAATCAGACTCCGAACGAATTAAACGCCCCGCCCCTTGCTTCAACGCGACAGCTGCTTCCGGAAGTTGATATTCCATGAACGGATTCCCGCCCTCCTCACGGCATGCATTAAGCCGGGCCTCCAAAACAGGATCATCGGGCGGCGCAAACGGCAATTTGTCGATTGCCACCAAAGTAAGTGCTTCACCTGGTACATCAATCCCTTCCCAGAAACTGGCACTGCCCACCAACACAGCATTCTTCGACGCTTGAAAACGCTCCAGCAAGCCACGTCGCGAACCGACTCCTTGCTGCATTAGCAGACGATCAATACCGCGTTCGTCGAAAGCTTCTTTCAGCAACTCAGTAATACGATCTACCGCCCTTAAAGTTGTACACAACACCAACACTCCACCAGGCGAGGCTTCGATCAGGGGCACCAGTTGCTGAACAAACTGCTCAGTAAACGCGGGGGAATTAGGTAACGGCAAACTGGACGGCACCAACAACATACCCTGCGTTGCGTAATCGAATGGAGACTCCCAGCGCTCAGTGGCGGCGTCGTATAAACCCAACTGACGCTGAAAATAAGAAAAATCGCCGTTAACCGACAAAGTGGCCGACGTAAAAACCCATGATTGATCTGGGCGCCGAAAACGCGAGAACAATTGTGCCACTGACAACGGAGCGCTATGCAAGCGAAAATGCTGAGGGCTGGTTTCAACCCATCGAACCAGCGGTGTCGTTATTGGTTCTTGAGCACTCCCCGCATTCGCAGCCGCGCGAGCCCATTGGAACAAACGTGCCGCCAAATCTGTGCAGATTCGATGCACGGTCTGCAAATCAGGATGTTTTTCAGCGACAACAGCAAGTCGTTCATTGCACGCAGCAAGCACCTCATGTAATTGAGTCAGACCCTCGTGCACAGACTCTGCAGAAGGCATGGACTCGTATGTTGCTCTCTTGGCCGGTAAACGATCCACCGGGTCGACACGCAAACGCAATTCACGCGTCGCCTGCTGAATTTTCACATGCCATTGCGGCCAGTCAGTGGCCTCCCGCGCCTGAGCCAGCCCTACCGCCTCAACCTGACGTGCCAACTCGAGCAACTGATTCGACGACACACTACTACCCAGAAACCGCGTCGCGATGTCGGGAAGCTGATGCGCTTCGTCGAACACGACTAACTGCACCTCGGGCAGCAAATCAGTAATCCCTTCGTCGCGCAAAGCCAAGTCGGCCATGAACAGCGCGTGATTCACAACGATAACGTCTGCCTCCTGAGCTTGTCGTCTGGCCTTGTAAACAAAACACGACTTCAAATGAGGACACGTCTGGCCCAGGCAGTTATCACGCGTTGAAACCACACGGTTCCAGATATCTGCGTTATCGGGCACTTGCGTCAATTCGGCCTTGTCGCCGCTTTGGCTTTGACTTGCGAATACTTGTATATGCCTCAGCTGGGCGACCTCTTGACGCGACTTCAAAGCACGGTCGTCGTCTTGCAGACGTTCGAGATGATAGTGACACACGTAATTGCTGCGCCCTTTCAGTAGCGCGGCCGCAACCGGCAAAGCCAGCGCCTCTCGCAAACGCGGCAAATCGCGCCTATACAGCTGATCTTGCAATGTACGCGTACCGGTTGACACCAACACTTTGGCGCCGCTTAAAAAGGCGGGTACGAGATAAGCCCATGTTTTGCCCGTACCAGTACCTGCCTCCGCAATCAAAACGGAACGATCATGAACCGCCTGCTCAATTGCCTGCGCCAACGCCAACTGCGCCTGACGCGGACGATAACCGGACACCGAACGAGCAAGCGGCCCATCGTCGGCAAAGGTGGTAGCAAGTGCGTCGTCCAACATCAGGCAATCCTGTTCTACTCTGTCAAGACATAATCATAACTGGCGAAAAAGACTGAATTGCGCTCAATGTGGCAAAATGCCCCGCTTGAAGTTAATAAAGCCGTATCCAAAACATGTCGACAATTGCTGAAAACAAAACACCCGCCACCCAAACGCACCAGAGTGCCGGCCCGGATTTCATTATTGCGTTATTGGCTGAAGAGCTTAGTGTGCGCCCGGCCCAAGTGCGCACCGCTGTCGAGCTCATGGATGGCGGCGCCACCGTTCCGTTTATTGCCCGTTATCGGAAGGAAGCAACCGGTGGTTTGGACGACGGTCAGCTACGACAGTTGGAGGTTCGCTTATTGTATGTACGCGAACTCGAAGACCGCCGTCACACGGTTCTGGAATCGATCGAGCAGCAAGGTAAGCTAACAGAAGCGCTAAAACAAGACCTTTTGGCTGCCACGACAAAACAGCGCCTGGAAGACTTGTACGCGCCCTACAAGCCGAAACGTCGCACTCGCGCGCAAATAGCAATAGAAGCGGGGCTGGAACCTCTGGCAGACGCGATTCTGAACGATAAAGACAGCGACCCCTCTGCATTGGCAAGTGCTTATTTAAACGCTGAAGCAAATATCAATGACGACAAGGCCGCGCTAGACGGCGCGAGAGATATTCTGGCCGAGCGCTTTGCCGAGAATGCCGACCTATTGGCTCATATGCGTTCATACATAGAATCGAACGGCATGCTGTACGCGAAGGTAATTGACGGCAAAGAGCAGGAAGGCGCCAATTTTCGCGATTGGTTCAACTTTCATGAAACGCTCAAAAGCCTGCCTTCGCATCGTATTTTGGCGTTATTGCGTGGCCGCCAACAGGGTGTACTCGATTTGCGTATCGGCTTGAACCCCGACCTGGACGAACAAACGCCCCATCCCTGCATTACTCGCATCGCCGAATTTCTGCATCTGGGAGCCCGTTTCGACAACCAGGCGCCCGCTCGCGCCAAATGGCTGGGCGAAGTATGTCGTTGGTCGTGGCGGGTAAAGTTGCTGACCACTTTTGAAACTGAATTTATCGGGGTACTGCGTGAGCGCGCCGAACAAGAAGCCATTCACGTTTTCGCCAATAACCTGAAAGATTTGCTGCTGGCCGCTCCTGCGGGCCCCAAATCCGTCATCGGACTGGACCCCGGTATTCGGACCGGCGTAAAAGTAGCGGTAATCGACGCAACGGGCAAACTACTGGAAACAGCCACCATTTATCCGTTCGAACCAAAACGAGATCGTAAAGGCGCATTAACAACGCTGGCAACACTGGTAAAACGTCATCACGTTGAACTGATCGCCATCGGCAACGGCACCGCTTCGCGCGAAACAGAGCAATTGGCGGCCGAGCTGCAAGACCTGCTGCCCGAGTCTCACCCGACCCGTGTCATTGTCTCCGAGGCAGGCGCCTCGGTATATTCTGCTTCGGAACTGGCCGCTCTTGAGTTCCCCGACCTGGATGTCAGTTTACGTGGCGCGGTATCGATCGCGCGGCGCCTGCAAGATCCCTTAGCCGAGCTCGTAAAGATTGAACCTAAAGCCATTGGCGTAGGTCAATACCAGCACGACGTAAACCAACGGGAACTGGCACGATCGCTTGATGCGGTGGTTGAAGACTGCGTGAACGCCGTTGGTGTCGATGTCAACACCGCTTCGGCCGCTTTGCTAAGCCGAGTGTCCGGCCTGAATGCCGGCTTGGCGCGCCAAATTGTGGAATGGCGTAATGAAAACGGTGCCTTCCCCGACCGCAAGACCCTGCTGAAAGTACCCCGTTTTGGTGACAAGACCTTCGAGCAAGCCGCCGGATTTTTGCGTATTCCTGATGGCCAAAATCCGCTCGACGCCTCGGCGGTTCACCCCGAAGCCTATCCGGTCGTCGAACGCATTCTAAAGAAAATCAATGCCCAGGCAAAACAAATTGTTGGCCAACAAGGAGGGCTTAAAGGCTTGTCGCCAAGCGAATTCACTGACGAACGCTTCGGGCTGCCTACCGTAAAAGATATTTTCCAGGAACTGGAAAAGCCCGGCCGTGACCCACGACCCGAATTCAAAACAGCGCAATTCAAAGAAGGCGTGAACACTTTAAACGACCTTCAACCAGGCATGGTTCTTGAAGGTGTCGTAACCAATGTCGCCAATTTCGGGGCGTTTATTGATATTGGCGTCCACCAGGACGGCCTGGTGCACATTTCGGCGCTGTCGAACCGTTTTGTGAAAGACCCCCGCGATGTCGTGCGTGTGGGCCAAACCGTTCAGGTGAAGGTGATGGAAGTTGATCTAAACCGTAAACGCGTTGGCTTAAGCATGCGTCTTGATGACGTACCGGGTGACGCTCCAGGGGCGTCCAAGGCAACCGGCAAACCGATGCAATCCGGTCAGAAACGCGCGGCGGCTCCCAACAAAGCCGGCGGCCAGGCGCAACCGGCTAATAGCGCCATGGCGGCAGCGTTCGCCAAGCTCAAGCAGAAATAATAAGGTAACAAGAAACCGCAGGATTCCCCACCGCCTTATTCGGCGTCGTGATTCAACTGATGCACAACGTCGGCTACCGCTTTTAGTTGCTCATCAGACAAGCGACAGAAAATTTGCCCTTGCCACGTCAGCTGCCAAATACCCTCTTGAAACTGCCCCAAGGCACGCGGCCCCTGCTGCTTCAAAGCAGCCATGACTTGGCCCGCGTCTTTGGGTTGATCAAACGCTTCCGATAGAAGCAATTCTTCGCCTTGTGCAGACAGCAGGCGAAAATGGAACTTTCCATTCTCCCTGAAACTAACGAAACGCGCGCTACGGATTTTTGCTTTATCTTTCTTGCCGTCGCCGGCAGACGAAGCAGGTGCACGTAACCCCACTGCCTCGCGCAAACGCGTCATTAAATCGCCCGACTGCTTGCGTGCTTTCAACGCGCCGGCCTGCAAAATAGACTCGATGCTCGACGGGTCGGCCATTAATTGATTATATTTTTCGCGCATTGGCCCAATAATGGATTCCAGCAACTCATAGAGTTGCGTTTTTGCTTCACCCCAACCAAGACCTTCTTCAAGGGAACGGCGAAACGCACTGGCTTGATCCGGCGTCGCGAATGCGCGGTACAAGGCAAATACATGTGAGCTGTCGGGATCCTTGGACACACCCGGCTCACGCGAATCAGTCACGATACGCATAATTGCGTCACGCAAGGCTTTCGACCCACCTTCAAACAAGGGGATAGTATTGTCGTAGCTCTTGGACATCTTGCGCCCATCCAAACCCGGCAAGGTTGCCACCTCATCGTCAACCTGCGCCTCTGGCAACACAAAAAACGCCTCGCCCTTACCGTATAAATGATTAAAACGTTGTGCGATATCGCGAGCCATTTCAAGATGCTGAATTTGATCACGCCCAACGGGTACTTTATTCGCATTAAAAATAAGGATGTCGGCGGCCATAAGTACCGGATACGAAAACAAACCCATAGTCACACCGTCGTCGGGGTCCTCTCCTTTCTCGGTGTTCTGGTCTACTGACGCTTTATAAGCATGGGCACGATTCATCAGTCCTTTAGGCGTTACGCACGACAACATCCAGCACAGCTCGGTGGTTTCCGGAATATCCGACTGCCGATAAAAGGTGACTTTTTCGGGATCCAACCCTGCCGCAATCCAGGTTGCGGCAATTTCCAACCGCGAGCGCGCCACCCTTTCAGGATCTTCACACTTAATCAGCGCGTGATAATCAGCCATGAAAAAGAAGGCATCGACATCCGATTGGCGGCTTAACTCAATGGCGGGACGGATCGCGCCCGCATAGTTACCCAAATGCGGGGTGCCTGTTGTTGTAATACCGGTTAGAACACGAGTTGTCATGATAAAAATAAAAAATGATTCAATAAAAATGAGTGCACAACCGCACGCTAAAGCGTTACCGCTGCGCGTCGTTCGGCATCAAGATACTCACGCGACTGCATCTCAAGCAAGCGCGATACCGTACGATGAAACTCATTGGACATCGGCCCTTCAGTGTAAAGCGCTTCCGGCTCACACTCTGCGGAAATCAGTAACTTGACTTTATGATCATAAAAAACGTCGACCAACCATGTGAAGCGCCGGGCCTCCGAAGCCTGCCGTGCATCCATACGCGGCACATCAGACAAAATAACGGTTTGAAAACGGCTGGCTAATTCCAGATAATCGTTTTGCGAACGGGGCCCACCGCACATCGTGTCGAAATCGAACCACACAACGCTCCCCGCAAGTGCAACGGCCTTAAGCTGTCGATGCTCAACCGTGAGTACAGGTTTCTGAGGAGCGGTATCGGCCAAGCGGTCGAACGCCTCCTGCAGCGCCTCGCGTGTTTTGGTATTCAATGGAGTGAGATACATTTTGACCTGCTCTAATGCGCGGCGCCTGTAATCAACTCCCGTGTCCACGTTCACAACATCCAACCGTTCCTGAATCAATTTAATAGCAGGAAGAATACGATCGCGATGCAAACCATCCGGATACAAGGTGGACGGCTCGTAGTTGGACGTCATGACAAACGATGTTCCATTTTCGAACAGCTTAAGCAACAAACGATACAGAATCATGGCATCGGCCACATCCGACACATGGAACTCATCGAAGCAAATGAGGCGGTAGCGCTTGGAAATACGACGTGCAACCTCGTCTAAAGGATCTTGTCGGCCCTTGACTTCATCAAGCTGCCGATGAACACCTCGCATGAACTCATGAAAATGCAGTCGCCCCTTGCGTTTAAGCGGCACGGTGGCGTAAAAAGCGTCCATAAGAAAGCTTTTCCCCCGACCCACGCCCCCCCACATGTATACACCACGCGGGATGTCAGGACGACGGAACAGCTTGCGCAATGGAGACGAACGTGCCTGCTTATATATGACCCAGTCGTCATAAAACTGTTGCAGGCGATCAATTGCCGCTTCCTGTGCCTGATCGGCGCTAAACCCTCGTTCGCCTAACGCCTGCTGATAATATTCACGTACATTCATAAGAAAAGTTTTAACGCAAAAAGGGGCGAACCCGCCCCTTTTTGCAGCACATTACGACAACGTCGATAACATTAGAAATTAAGCGCGCGCTTATCAACCGCCAACGCGGCTTCCTTCATCGACTCAGATAAAGTTGGATGAGCGTGACAAATACGCGCAATGTCCTCAGCCGCGCCACGGAACTCCATGATGGTAACGGCCTCGGAAATCAGTTCGGATGCCGACGGCCCGATAATATGGACACCCAACACTTCGTCGGATTTGGCATCGGCCAGAATTTTCACAAAACCAGTGGTGTCACCCAGTGCGCGCGCGCGCCCATTGGCCATGAACGGGAAGGAGCCGGTATTGTACTGAACACCCTCTTTCTTCAATTGCTGCTCGGTTTTACCGACCCACGCAATTTCCGGTGAGGTGTAAATAACATTGGGAATCGTATCGAAATTCACATGACCATGCTGACCCGCCATGCGTTCAGCCACCGCCACGCCTTCTTCTTCGGCTTTATGCGCCAGCATGGGGCCGCGAACAACGTCACCCACCGCCCATACATTGGGCAAATTGGTGCGACAATCTTCGTCGACCACCACAAAGCCGCGCTCATCGAGCTTCAAACCGACGGTATCAACACCCAGGCCTTCAGTATGCGGGACACGGCCAATTGACACAACAAGACGATCAACCGAAATGGACTGCTCTTGACCTTTGGCATCGGTATAGGGAATGGTAATAGACTTGGCTGTCGTTTTAACTTCGCCGATTTTCACGCCGGTTTGAATGTTCAGACCTTGCTTGGTAAACACCTTAAGCGCTTCTTTTGCAACCGCCTGATCAGTGACTGGCAGAAAATCAGGCATGGCTTCCAGAACAGTCACTTCGGCCCCCAAACGGCGCCAAACGCTGCCCAGCTCAAGACCGATGACACCGGCACCGATCACACCCAGTTTCTTGGGTACCCCATCGATACGCAACGCGCCGTCGTTCGAAAGCACTTTCTTTTCATCAAACGGCAGGCCGGGCAATTCACGCGGAGCCGAACCCGTTGCGACCACCACATTTTTTGCGACGAGATCCTCTTCCTTGTCACCCGATACCTTGATAGACCAGCCACCATCGACCTTGGCAACGAAAGAGCCTGTACCATTGAAGTAGGTCACTTTATTCTTTTTGAACAAGTACAGAATCCCTTCGTTATTCTGCTTGACTACCGTTTCCTTGCGCCCCAGCATCGTATCCAGTTTCAAGCTTACGCCCTTCACGTCGATACCGTGTTCCGAGAAATGATGATTGGCTTGCTCAAAATGCTCTGACGATTGCAGCAAGGCCTTTGAAGGAATACAACCTACGTTAGTGCATGTGCCACCCGGTGCGGGCTTGCCGTCGGACGTTTTCCAGTCATCGATACATGCAACCGACATACCAAGTTGTGCCGCACGAATTGCCGCAATATAACCGCCGGGGCCGGCCCCAATAACTACTACATCAAAATTTTTAGCCATTGTTTATCCAATAAGTTTGGTAAGCCACAAATTAAACGTCGAGCAACAAACGCTGCGGATCTTCCAACGCTTCTTTCATTGCTACCAACGCCAGCACAGCTTCGCGCCCGTCGATAATACGGTGATCGTATGACAGTGCGAGGTAATTCATGGGGCGAATAACAATTTGGCCGTTTTCAACAACCGGGCGATCTTTTGTGGCATGGATACCCAAAATAGCCGATTGTGGCGGGTTAATAATAGGCGTAGACAGCATTGAACCAAACACACCGCCATTGGAAATTGAGAATGTTCCACCAGTAAGCTCTTCAAGCCCCAGCTTGCCATCGCGAGCACGTGCGCCGAAATCGGCAATTTGCTTCTCTATTTCAGCAATAGTTAATTGGTCGGCATTACGCAAAATTGGCACCACCAGGCCACGTGGGCTACCAACCGCAATACCAATGTCGAAATACCCATGATAGATGATGTCTTTGCCATCTACCGATGCATTAACAATAGGGTACTTCTTCAAAGCGGCAACCGCAGCCTTAACGAAGAAAGACGTAAAGCCCAGTTTTACACCATGCTCTTTTTCGAACTTGTCTTTGTAGCGCGCGCGGATATCCAGCACACCCTGCATGTTGACTTCGTTAAAAGTAGTCAGAATGGCGTTTTCTGACTGCGACTGAAGCAGGCGCTCGGCCACGCGAGCCCGCAGGCGGCTCATCGGTACGCGCTGCTCAGGACGACCGTCAAGCGACAGGCTGGTCGGTGCAGGCGCGGCCGCCTGTTGTTTCTTGGCACCGGCTTCAGCACTCATGGCATCGGCTTTGGTAACACGGCCACCACGACCTGAACCATCGACATCGGAAGGGTCAATGCCTTTTTCAGCCAAAATTTTACCGGCAGCCGGAGACGCCGCGGATGCAGCGGAGGACTTCGAGCCGGCAGCGGCCGGAGCACTTTCCTCTTTAGCAGGCGCCGCCTCTTGCTTGGCAGATTCCGCCTCTTTTGCCGGCGCTTCCTTGGGTGCAGTGGCCTTGCCTTCACTGTCGATACGCGCGAGCACCTCGCCGGAACCGACGGTGCTGCCGTCGCCTTTAACAATTTCGGACAAGACACCGGAGGCGGGCGCCGGCACTTCCAGCACAACCTTGTCGGTTTCTACTTCGATCAGGATTTCGTCGGCTTCCACAGCCTCGCCGGGTTTTTTCTTCCACTCGAGCAACGTTGCCTCTGAAACAGATTCCGACAATTGGGGAACGAGAACTTCTGTAATAGCCATAATATTTTGATTCCGTAATGTTAGATATGCGTTTATCGGGACTGGGCAACGCCCTTGAACTTATCGGCGAACGCCTGCTCAATAAGCGCCTTCTGTTGCTCAACGTGTTTAGCCAGATAGCCCACTGCCGGAGAGGCCGAAGCAGAGCGCCCTGCATAACCCAGGCGCTGACCGTCGGTCATGTTCTCGTACAGGTGATGCTGAATGTAGAACCACGGCCCTTGATTTTGCGGTTCGTCCTGCACCCAAATGATTTCTTTGGCGTTGGGATATTTCTGCAATTCGGCCTGGAATGCCTTGTGGGCAAAAGGATATAGCTGCTCAATACGCAAAATGACGACGTCATTACGTTCGCGCTCTTTGCGGGCATTCATTAAATCGTAGTACACCTTGCCCGAACAAATCAGCACACGTTTAACCTGCTCTGGATTGATGTCATCATGCGTCTCGCCAATAACCGGCATGAAATGCTTTTCAGCCAAATCAGTTAGAGGTGAAGTGGCGTCTTTGTTGCGCAGCAAAGATTTGGGCGTGAACAAAATGAGCGGTTTGCGGAACGGCCGGATCATCTGACGACGCAACACATGGAAAATTTGTGCCGCATTGGTGGGCTGAATGACCTGCATATTGTTGTCTGCACACAATTGCAGGAAACGCTCGATACGCGCCGAAGAGTGTTCGGGCCCTTGACCTTCATAGCCATGCGGCAACATGAGTGTCAGGCCGCATTGACGACCCCACTTGGCTTCACCCGAAGAAATGAATTGATCAATCACCACCTGGGCGCCGTTCACGAAATCGCCAAACTGGGCTTCCCAAATAGTTAGCGTATTGGGCTCAGCCGATGCATAACCATATTCGAACGCCAGAACAGCTTCTTCCGACAAGACCGAATCGATGACTGAAAATAGCGCCTGGTTTTCAGATACATTTTGCAGCGGGATATAAGCACCGTCATTCCAGCGCTCACGTTTCTGGTCGTGCAACACAGCATGACGATGGGTAAACGTGCCGCGACCTGAGTCTTGACCTGTGATTCGAATGGGATAACCCGACGCAACCAGTGTGGCAAACGCCAGATGCTCGCCCATGCCCCAATCCAGGGGCTGCTCACCCCGGGCCATTTTCTGGCGCTCACCCAACAAGCGCTTGACCAGCGGGTGTACAGTGAAATTATCAGGCACTGTGGTTATGCGCTCACCAATACGGGTAAGCTCGGCCAGAGGAATTGCCGTATCGGCTTGATCAGTCCATTTAGCATTCAGGAATGGAGACCAATCGGTTGCATATTTGTTCTTGTAATCGGTTAAAACAGGCTCAACTGTTTTTTGCCCGTCTTCCATGAGCTGACGATAGTCTTTGACCATATCATCGGGCTCATTGTCGGATAACACACCTTGCGCAATCAGTTTGTCGGCGTAAAACTTGCGCGTGCCGGGGTGCTGACCAATGCTTTTATACATCAGCGGTTGCGTAAGCGACGGCGTGTCTTGTTCGTTGTGACCCAGTTTGCGGAAACACACAATATCCACAACGACGTCGTGCTTGAACTGCCGGCGGTAATCGAGCGCCAACTCGGTGACGTAAACGACTGCCTCGGGGTCATCGCCGTTCACATGGAACACCGGGGCCTCAATCATTTTCACAACGTCGGTACAGTAAAGCGTGGAACGAGAGTCGCGCGGGTCGGACGTGGTGAAACCAATTTGGTTGTTAATCACGATATGGAATGTACCGCCCGTACCATAACCGCGCGTTTGCGCCAGGTTCAGCGTTTCCATTACAACGCCCTGGCCGGCAAAGGCGGCGTCACCATGCACCAGTACCGGCATGACCTGATCGCCTTCTTCATCATTGCGACGGTCTTGACGGGCGCGCACGCTGCCCTCGACAACAGGGTTAACAATTTCCAAATGAGAAGGATTAAACGCCAGCGACAAGTGAACAGGGCCACCACGAGTCGACAAGTCGCTTGAAAAACCGTTGTGATATTTGACGTCGCCATCGATAAGCACCTGGCTGTATTTGCCTTCAAATTCGGCAAATAGGTCGCCGGGCATTTTGCCCATGATGTTCACCAACAGGTTCAAACGCCCACGGTGCGCCATGCCCACGACAATTTCCTGCACGCCATTTTCACCGGCATGGTTCACAACTTCATCCATCGCGGCAATAAAGCTTTCCCCCCCTTCAAGAGAGAAACGCTTCTGGCCGACATACTTGGTATGTAAATACCGCTCCAGGCCTTCCGCTTCAGTAAGTTGCTTAAGAATATGACGCTTGCGCTCGGGCGCGTACGCCGGCACACCCAGGGTTGACTCAAGGCGTTCCTGAATCCAGCGCTTGGCTGCCGGATCGGAGATATGCATGAATTCGACACCAATTGAGCGACAGTAGGTGTCGCGCAATGCCTTGAGCATATCGCGCAAGGTCATGGTTTCGGATTTAGTAAAATACGTGTTCGTGGCCGAATAAACCTGGTCAAGGTCTGACTCGGTTAAACCGTAGAATGCCGGATCAAGCTCGGGTATATTCGGGCGATCCTGGCGCTTCAGTGGGTCGAGATCGGCAATACGTGCGCCCAGTGAGCGATACGCCGCGATAAGCGACTGAACGTAAACCTGCTTGCCGGCAAAGGCCAGGTCGGACTGCGCCGAGTGACGCACAAAGGCATTGTTTTTGGCTCGTTCGGCAAACGACTGCTGAATAGGTGCATGCGCTTGATCGCGGACACCTTCCTTGCCGTCAGGCGCAGGAAGATGCTGAAGCTGGTCGAAATAATTTCGCCACTCTTCTGCTACCGAACCGGGATTGTCGAGATAAGCTTCGTAGAGTTCCTCTACATAAGGGGCATTACTGCCGAACAGGTAAGAATTACTTAATGATTCAAGTTGTGATGACATATATTCGCTTCACCGATCGAGTGCTTCACTCGTTATGATGCAGGACAACCTTCCGCGACACGGCCAGACCGAATAGCGGATAGCGGGGGGCAGAAGGCAACGTACGACGCCTCAAGTGCCGTATTGCAAGTAAGTATAACCACAAACAAAATGGAATGTAACAGCCTGCCCCGAAAGACCGCGAATTTACAGGCGCAACGTTGAAATTAACTGACACCTGCGCCAAATTGGGGCATTTCGAGATGCATGCATTTTATATATGGTGTATTTTTTACGTTTCTTTTAATTTTTAAGATTGTTTCAGGAGCATCATTTTATGGACGCCAAGGCGGACCTTTCTAAACTGGCACTCGACTACCACGCCAACCCCCAGCCCGGAAAAATTTCCGTTACACCCACCAAAACATTGGCCAATCAAGACGACTTGTCTTTGGCATACTCGCCCGGGGTTGCGGTGGCCAGCATGGCCATTTACGAGGGCGGAGAAGAAGCGGCGGCCAAGTACACATCACGCTCCAATCTGGTCGGTGTAGTGACCAACGGGACGGCTGTTCTGGGCTTGGGTAATATTGGCCCGCTGGCGGCAAAACCCGTCATGGAAGGCAAAGGTTGTTTGTTCAAAAAATTCGCCGGTATCGACGTTTTCGATATCGAATTAGCTGAAAACGATCCTGATAAGCTGGTTGATATCATCGCTGCAATGGAGCCCACACTGGGTGGTGTCAACCTTGAAGACATCAAAGCGCCGGAATGCTTCTATATTGAAAAGAAGTTGCGCGAACGCATGAAAATCCCCGTCTTCCACGACGACCAACATGGTACCGCCATTATTTCAGCCGCCGCCATTCTGAATGGGCTGAAAGTGGTGAACAAAAAAATGGACGAGGTGAAACTGGTGTGTTCGGGGGCCGGTGCTGCAGCCATCGCCTGCTTGAACCTGCTGGTACATTTGGGCCTAAAGAAAGAAAACACCTACGTGGTTGATTCGCGCGGCGTAATTTGGGAGGGCCGTGACGAAAACATGGAACCCACCAAAGCCGCTTACGCCCAAAAAACCGATGCCCGCACACTGGCTGATGTCTGCGCAGACGCGGACGTGTTTCTAGGTTGCTCGGCACCCGGTGTACTGAAAGCGGAAATGGTCAAAAGCATGGCGGAACGTCCGCTCATTCTGGCACTGGCCAACCCCGAACCGGAAATACGACCTGAACTTGCGAAAGAAGTTCGTCCGGATTGCGTCATTGCAACTGGTCGTTCCGACTACCCGAATCAAGTGAACAACGTGTTGTGCTTCCCCTTCATTTTCCGCGGCGCCATGGATGTCGGTGCGACGGTCATTAACGAGGAGATGAAGCTGGCGTGTGTTAAAGCCATCGCCGAACTGGCGGAAGCAGAACAAAACGACGAAGTTGCAATGGCGTATGCGGGGCAGGAACTGAGCTTCGGGCCTGACTACATTATCCCGAAACCATTCGACCCGCGCCTTATTATCAAAATTGCGCCCGCAGTAGCCGAAGCCGCGACCGTTTCGGGCGTAGCCCGGCGCCCCATTGAAGACATGGAGGCATATCGGCAAAAGCTTATGAGCCTGGTGTACCACACCGGCCAGCTAATGCGACCTTTGTTCATGCAAGCCAAAAATGCGCCCAAGCGCGTTATCTACGCCGACGGTGAAGACGAACGCGTATTGCGCGCAATACAAACTGTGCTTGACGAAAACATTGCCAAACCGATTCTAATCGGTCGCCCGGCCGTCATTGACATGCGCGTGCGCAAATTTGGTCTGCGATTGATTCCGGGCGAGAACATCGAAATTGTGAATCCCGAAGACGATGAGCGCTTCCACGAAACCTGGACAGGCTACTACAAGCTTCAAGGGCGCAATGGCGTGACGCCTGAAATTGCCAAGGCAATGGTACGCAAGCACAACTCCCTCATCGGCGCCATGCTGCTCCAGCGCGGCGACGCCGATGCCCTGATTTGCGGTGTATCCAGCCGTTTTGACAACCAACTACGTTACATCGACGAGGTTATCGGCCTGAAGCCCGGCGTACAAACTTATGGGGCCATGAACGTTCTCATGCTGCCCGATCAAACGCTATTCATATGCGACACACACGTAAACGAAAATCCTTCAGCCGAAGAGATTGCCGAAATGACAATTCAGGCGGCTGCGGAAATTCTGCGTTTTGGTGTTGTACCGAAAATCGCCCTGCTCTCACATTCCAACTTCGGCAGTCGTCCAACGGAGTCTTCGCGCAAAATGTCCAAAGCACGGCAACTCATTAATGAACGTGCACCGTATTTGGAAATAGACGGTGAAATGCATGCCGATGCCGCCCTTTCAGAAAAAATTCGCAATAAAGCCTACCCCGACTCAACACTGAAAGGCCCGGCAAACCTATTGATCACACCGAACCTGGATGCCGGCAACATTACCTACAACATGTTGAAAATGACCGGAAGTAATGGCGTCTCCATGGGGCCCGTCTTACTTGGGGCGGCACGTCCGGTCCATATCCTGACCACAAGCGCCACGGTTCGACGTATTGTGAACATGACCGCACTGGCGGTTGTGGATGCCCAACAAGAGTCTCAAGCCAAACACGCTTCGAACACGTGATTGTCAGAGCGCAATAAAAGAGGCTGCCGGAATCATCTCGGCAGCCTCTTTTTTTTTAACATTTAGCTCCCGCCGGCTGCCTTAAAAGACACCTGGCGGGAGCAACCAATGTATAAAAATTAACGCTTAATGTCGCGAACCGCGGAACCCGTGTACAACTGACGCGGACGGCCAATTTTGTACTCAGGGTCGGACAACATTTCATCCCACTGAGCGATCCAGCCCACGGTACGAGCCAAAGCGAAAATAGCCGTAAACAATGGGGTGGGAATACCAATGGCACGCTGAACAATGCCCGAATAGAAGTCAACGTTCGGATAGAGTTTGCGGTCAACGAAGTATGGATCTTCCAGCGCAATACGCTCAAGCTCCATCGCCAGTTTGAACAAGGGGTCGTTTTCCAGGCCCAATGCTGTCAAAACTTCCTTGCATGTTGCCTGCATTAACTTGGCGCGTGGGTCGTAATTCTTGTATACGCGATGACCAAAGCCCATAAGACGAACGCCTGAAGACTTGTCTTTGACTTTCTCCATAAACTCGCCCACTTTAGCCACACCACCTTCAGCTTGAAGCTGCTCCAGCATTTGCAGGCAAGCTTCATTGGCTCCACCGTGAGCAGGGCCCCACAAGCAGGCTACGCCGGCAGCAATGGCCGCGAACGGGTTAGTTCCGGACGACCCGCACAAACGCACTGTTGAGGTGGACGCGTTTTGCTCATGATCGGCATGCAAAATGAAGATGCGGTCAAGCGCACGTTCAACCACTTCATTTACTTGATAGTCTTCGCAAGGCGTGGCAAACATCATGCGCAGGAAATTTCCGGTGTAGGAAAGATCATTACGCGGGTAGATGTAAGGTTGGCCTTGATTGTATTTGTATGCCATGGCCACCAGCGTAGGCATTTTGGCAATAAGACGAATTGCCGAAATTTCGCGATGACGTGGATTGGTGATGTCGGTTGAGTCGTGATAGAACGCCGACAATGCACCCACCAAACCTGTAAGCACTGCCATCGGGTGAGCGTCGCGACGGAACCCGCGCATGAACAACTGCAATTGCTCGTGCACCATGGTGTGGTGCGTTACCAGGCTATCAAAATCTTGCTTCTGCTTGTCATCAGGCAGTTCGCCGTTCAGGATCAGGTAGCTGACATCCATAAAGTCGCAGTTCTCAGCCAACTGCTCAATAGGATAGCCACGATACAACAACTGGCCTTTGTCGCCGTCGATGTAAGTAATGGCCGATTCGCACGAAGCCGTTGCCAGGAAGCCCGGATCGTAGGTAAACATTCCGGTTTGGCCGTACAGCTTGCGAATGTCAATAACGTCGGGCCCAATCGTGCCCTGGTACACCGGAAACTCAACCGATGCGCTATCGTCTGAGAACGATAGGGTGGCTTTTTTATCTGACAGTTGCATTACTTTTCCTCAAAAATTTACAGCTCCCGCATTTGCTTTACCAGACGCTGGATATCAGGCGTGTTGTACACCCCTTCCAGCTCCTTGCGGCCCAGCAATACGTCAAGCAAATCGTTATCGCCCATATCGAACAAACAGGTCAACGCGGCGACATCGGCAGTGGTTAGTTGAGTTTCGTACTGATCGAGAAACTTCGTGATGATCAGGTCGTTCTCCAACAAACCGCGTCGTGCCCGCCAACGCAGGCGGGCACGCTCAAGTTCAGTCAATTCTTTGCTCATACACTCACAGCACGTTAAATGCTGCGACGAACCAGCAATTCTTTGATTTTTCCGATTGCCTTGGACGGATTCAACCCTTTCGGACAGACTTCCGTACAGTTCATGATGGTATGGCAACGGAACAAACGATAAGGATCCTCAAGATTATCCAAACGTTCGGCCGTTGCTTCATCACGTGAATCGGCAATAAACCGGTAGGCCTGCAACAAACCTGCCGGGCCAACGAACTTGTCGGGGTTCCACCAGAACGACGGGCAAGACGTTGAACAACAGGCACAAAGAATGCACTCATATAAGCCATCGATCTCTTCACGGGCCGCCGGCGTTTGCAGGCGTTCGCGCTCTGGAGGAGGCTGATCGTTGATCAGGAACGGCTTAACCGAATGGTACTGATTGAAGAAATGTGTCATGTCGACGATCAGATCCCGCACCACCGGCAACCCGGGCAGTGGTCGCAGCACAATGGGCTGCTTCAACTCGCGCAGGTTAGTGGTACAAGCCAAACCATTACGGCCATTGATGTTCATTGCGTCGGAACCACATACCCCTTCACGACATGAACGACGAATAGCCAGACTGTCGTCGACATCATTCTTGATCCGCACCAAGGCATCGAGCAGCATTTTGTCGGTTGGCTGCAGCTCAACCTCGAGTTTCTGCATGTACGGACGCTCGTCCTTGTCGGGATCGTAGCGATAAATTTCAAACTTGACGATACGTTTTTCGCTCATTTCAATTCCTGCTTAGAAGGTCCGTGCCTTGGGTGGGACGCTTTCAACCGTTAACGGCTGCATTTGAACCGGCTTGTAATCGAGCTTGCCGCCGTTGGAATACCACATGGTGTGACGCAACCAGTTTTCATCATCACGATCGGGGTGATCGCTCAAGGCGTGGGCACCGCGGCTTTCCGTACGGTTTGCCGCCGACTTGATCGTGGCCCTGGCCACTTCAATCATGTTGGTAACTTCCAATGCTTCGATACGCGCTGTATTGAACACTTTGGACTTGTCTGAAAAATACAGGTTGTCAACGCGTGGCACCAGCGCCTCAATGGCATCAACACCCTTGTTCAGCAATTCAAGCGTGCGGAATACACCGCAATGGAACTGCATCGCATTGCGCATATCGTTGCCGACGTCCTGCGATTTCTCTCCGGAGGTGCGGCGTTCCAGCTTATTCACGCGGTCAAGGGAGTAATCGATACTGGACTCGGGAATGGTCTCGTGTGCATGTTGGCGTTCAGGGTGAGCATCCACAATATGATTGCCCGCTGCACGGCCAAAGACAATAAGATCCAGCAAGGAGTTCGTACCCAGACGATTGGCGCCGTGAACCGAAACGGCGGCGCACTCACCAATGGCATACAAGCCGTTAACCACCTTCGACTCGCCATTGTGCGTTTCGAGCACCTGGCCATGGTAGTTCGCAGGAATGCCGCCCATTTGGTAGTGAATGGTCGGCACGACGGGGATCGGCTCTTTGATGGGGTCGACGTTGCCAAACTTGATGGCAATTTCACGAATGGAAGGCAAACGCTTGTTGATAACATCGGCCCCCAGGTGATCGAGCTTCAGTAATACGTGATCGCCATTGGGGCCACAACCACGACCTTCCTTGATTTCCTGGTCCATGGAGCGGGAGACAAAATCGCGTGGCGCCAAATCTTTCAGTGTGGGCGCGTAACGTTCCATGAAACGCTCGCCGTCTTTGTTCAGCAGAATACCGCCCTCACCGCGCACCCCTTCTGTAATGAGCACGCCGGCACCGGCCACACCCGTTGGGTGGAACTGCCAAAACTCCATGTCTTGCAACGGAATACCCGCACGCGCGGCCATACCCAGGCCGTCACCCGTGTTGATGAACGCATTGGTGGAAGCCGCCCAAATGCGACCTGCTCCGCCTGTGGCCAGCACTGTTGTTTTGGCTTCCAGAACGTAGATATCACCGGTTTCCATCTCCAGCGCGGTAACGCCCAGCACGTCGCCGGCATCGTTACGCAACAAATCGAGGGCCATCCACTCTACAAAAAACTGAGTACGTGCAGCCACGTTGCGCTGATAAAGCGTGTGCAACATGGCATGACCGGTACGGTCGGCCGCCGCACAGGCACGCTGCACAGGCTTTTCACCGAAATTAGCCGTGTGGCCACCGAACGGACGCTGGTAAATAGTGCCATCGGCGTTACGGTCGAACGGCATACCAAAGTGCTCAAGCTCGTAAACCGCATTAGGCGCCTCACGGCACATAAACTCGATTGCGTCTTGATCGCCCAGCCAGTCGGACCCTTTCACGGTATCGTACATGTGCCAATACCAGTGGTCTTCGCTCATGTTGCCCAACGAAGCGCTAACGCCGCCCTGAGCTGCGACCGTATGAGAGCGAGTAGGAAATACCTTGGACAACACCGCAACCGATAAACCCGCTTGCGCCAGTTGCAAGGAGCAACGCATGCCGGACCCGCCGGCGCCTACAACCACCACATCGAACTGGCGGCGAGGTAAGGATTTTTTGACAGCAGTCACGGTTTATAGACTCCAAAGAACTTTAGCGAAATAAACAACAGAACCAATCAGCCACAAAACAGTCAGCACCTGAAGGAAAAGGCGCAGGCCTGCGGAAGTGACGTAGTCCATCCAGATATCGCGAACACCAATCCAAGCGTGCCAGGCCAGTGACAAAAACGCCAACGTTGCCAGCAACTGCCCTGCAGGTATTGCACCCAATTGGAAAGTGAACAAATTCTGCCAGCTTTCGAAGCTCATGCCCGACGTGAACAGAACCCCGAAAAACAGAACCAGCGTGTAAACGGCCATGATGATGGCGGTACAACGCTGTACGATGAAATCAAATGTGCCGTAATGGGCACCCACAACCAAACGTTTAGTACCAATACGTTCCTGAGTAGCCATTACCAGACTCCAAACAATTTAAGACCGAAGATCAATGTAAGTGCCAAACTGACACCAAACACCACGCCGGCGCTCTTCTGAGCGGAAACCTTGTCCATGCCAATATGCAGGTCAAGAATCAAGTAGCGAATGCCGGCACAGAAATGGTGTAAATAACCCCAAATAAGAACCAGCAACACCAACTTGAACAACGGGTTGGAAACCCAGCCTTGGATGGACGCGAATGATTCGGGCGACGTCACGCTAAGGGCGAACAACGGCACAATAACCAGCGGCAAACAGAGAAAAAGCAATGCGCCGCTGACGCGGTGCAAAATAGAAGACTTGCCTGCCAAAGGCAGATGGTAGCTGAGAATCTGCGGCACGCTTAGATTGCGGTACTGCGGACGCGGCTTGGAAGCTGAATCGGACATGATGGCCTCGAGGTTAAACAAACAATTTATTGCAAAATGCTATTAGTATTTTCGCTTATTTCCGGGAACGGGATCAAATACAGTAACAAATCAACTTAACGTATTACGGTAATGAAACCGGTCGGTAAGGTATAAGCCCCTTCTTAATTCCATAGGACGATCGCCGTAAGTGAACGACACACGCTCAACCTGGAGCACCGGACTTCCTGAAACAATATTCAAAAGCCCGGCCTGATCGTCGGAGGCGGCAACCGCCTTGATTTTCTCTTCGGCCCGCACCATGCTCACCCCATACTCTGACTCAAAAAGGGCGTACAAAGGGCCACGATAACGGGTCAACGATTCGGCCGTTAGCCCTTTGAATACAACGGCAGGCAACCAGATATCGTCCAGAATAGTGGGTGTTTGCTCAAAAGACAGCACACGACGCACGTTCACCACAGTATCAGATGGACGCAAATCCAATAATCGCGCAATATCAACCGGCGCCTTGATGCGCCTGCAGTCGATGATACGACTGCTTGAGGGCTTGACTTTACCGTCGTCGGGGGTAAGCCGCAAAAAACGAAACCGCACTTTTGCCTCGTTGTGCGTCGCCACAAAAGTGCCTTTACCCTGCCGGCGAATCAGTAAATGATCGGCGGCCAGCTCATCAATAGCCTTACGCACGGTTCCCTGGCTGACATTAAACCGCGCGGCCAGCTCGAACTCGCTGGGAATCGCCTCACCCGGCTTCCATTCACCCTGATCAAGGCTCTGCAATAGCAGTGCCTTGATTTGCTGATACAACGGGCTATACGCCGCGCTACTTGCCGCGCGACCCGCCATAACCGCATCGTCGATGGAAGAATGATCAGCCATACTTGTAACAGGATTCTGTGCCTAGCACCGGATTCGAAAACGCCCGCCATTCTCGCACGCTTCGCGTTTTCTGTCTAATACTCTTTTGTCTTATATAAGATATAAGATAGTTGACGGCAGGGGTAATTTCCACTAATCTTCAAACGATTTAAACTGCAGGGTTGAGTTACCACATTTAATTCTGTTCTCACCTTTTTCGGAGATTTGCTCATGTCAAAACCCGCCATGCGCGTTGCCGTAACCGGCGCTGCCGGCCAAATTGGTTACGCTCTTTTGTTCCGCATCGCTTCCGGCGAAATGCTGGGTAAAGACCAACCGGTTATTTTGCAACTGCTGGAAATTCCAGATGAAAAAGCCCAAAAAGCGCTGAAAGGCGTCATGATGGAACTGGACGACTGCGCATTTCCGTTGCTTGAAAGCATGACAGCTCACAGCGACCCACGTGAAGCGTTCAAAGACGCCGACGTTGCTTTGCTGGTTGGCTCACGCCCTCGCGGCCCCGGCATGGAACGCAAAGACCTGCTGCAAATGAACGCCAAAATTTTCACCGAGCAAGGCAAAGCATTGAATGACGTTGCTTCGCGCAATGTGAAGGTTCTGGTTGTGGGTAACCCCGCCAACACCAATGCTTACATTGCCATGAAGTCGGCCCCCGACCTGCCCGCTGAAAATTTCACCGCCATGCTGCGCCTGGACCACAACCGCGCCTTATCGCAGCTGGCCGAGAAGTCCGGCAAGAAAGTAGCCGACATCGAAAAACTGATCGTGTGGGGCAATCACTCGCCCACCATGTACCCCGACATCCGTTTTGCCACAGCGAACGGCGACAAGCTTGCCGAAGTCATCAATGACGACGCCTGGAACCGCGACACCTTTATTCCTACCGTCGGTAAGCGCGGCGCCGCCATCATCGAGGCACGTGGCCTGTCTTCAGCCGCATCCGCCGCCAATGCCGCCATTGATCACGTGCGCGACTGGGTGTTGGGCTCAAACGGCAAGTGGGTCACCATGGGCATCCCCTCAGATGGCTCCTACGGTATTCCCGAAGGCATCATGTACGGCTTCCCGGTTACCACGGAAAACGGTAAGTACAAAATTGTTGAAGGGCTGGACATCGATTCGTTCTCACGCGAGCGCATGGACAAAACCTTGAACGAACTGCTTGAAGAGCGCGACGGCGTTAAAGACCTGTTGAACTAATCGCAGGCCTTTTGCGCCAGGTAGCAATACCTTCACACTAAAGGCCTCGTCATGAGGCCTTTTTTTCAGGTGATTAAATTTATGCGTACCCCCCCTTCCGCCGGCACCCGATTTCGTACCGCCCTTTCTCAAGAAACACCGCTTCAGGTGATTGGCGCGATCAACGCCAACCATGCCCTGCTTGCTCAACAAGCGGGGTTTCGCGCCATTTATTTATCGGGCGGTGGCGTAGCGGCCGGCTCGCTGGGCATGCCCGATCTGGGCATTAATACGCTAGACGACGTATTAACCGACGTGCGCCGCATTACCGATGTGTGCGAAGTGCCGCTCATGGTCGACATCGATACCGGCTTCGGCCCTTCGGCGTTTAATATCGCCCGCACCATTAAAAGCCTGATCAAGTTCGGCGCGGCGGCCTGCCACCTTGAAGACCAGGTGGGCGCCAAGCGCTGCGGCCACCGGCCCGGCAAAGAGATTGTGAGTACACAAGAAATGGTTGACCGGGTAAAGGCGGCGGTTGATGCACGCACCGACCCTGAGTTTTTTATTATCGCGCGCACCGATGCCATTGCAGTTCATGGCGTCGAAGCAGCGCTTGAACGCGCCCAGGCGTGCGCCCAGGCCGGCGCCGATGCAGTATTTGTGGAAGCCGCCTACGATCTTGACACCTACCGCCGATTCACCCAGGCTTTGTCTGTGCCGGTGTTGGCCAACATTACCGAATTTGGCCAAACCCCGTTGTTTTCCTCCGAAGAACTAGGGCAAGCGGGTGTTGGCATTGTGCTGTATCCGCTGTCGGCATTTCGCGCCATGAATAAAGCGGCACAAACCGTCTACTCCGCTATCCGCCGCGACGGCCACCAACGCAGTGTGGTCGACATGATGCAAACCCGTGAAGAGCTTTACCAGTCTATTGGCTACCACGAATACGAGTCCCGACTTGATCAACTTTTTCAACGGCAAAACGAACCAAAATAACAACCCGCCACACAACACGTTATCACCACGCCATTTCAACCATCGCGCCTTAGAACGCTCAGGAGACACACCATGGCTACATCACGCATACGCAAAAACAAGTCTGCCACAACTCAACAAACAGCCCACGCCGCGGCAGCGCCTGATCAAAACACCCCTGCGTCCGCCGGGCCCAAGCCCAAGAAATCCGTTGCACTATCGGGCGTCGTGGCCGGCAACACCGCGCTATGCACCGTGGGTCGCAGCGGCAACGACTTGCACTACCGCGGCTACGACATTCTGGATATCGCGGAAACCTGCGAATTCGAGGAAGTCGCCTATTTGCTGATTCACGGCAGCCTGCCCACCAAAGTCGAGTTGCAAGCCTACAAAGCCAAGCTGCAACGTTTGCGCGGGCTACCCTTACATGTACAACAGGTTCTGGAAGCCTTGCCGGCAGCCAGCCACCCCATGGATGTCATGCGAACCGCCGTCTCAGCCCTGGGCTGTGTCTTGCCCGAGAAAGACGACCACAATCTGGCTGACGCGCGCGATATCGCCGACCGTTTGCTGGCCTGCCTGAGCTCGGCCTTACTTTACTGGTATCACTATAGCCACCGCGGTGAAATGATCGATGTCGTGACCGACGACGACAGCATTGGCGGTCATTTTCTGCACCTGCTGCATGGTGAAAAACCCAGCAAGGAATGGGTGCGCGCCATGCACACCTCGCTTATTTTGTATGCCGAGCACGAATTCAACGCTTCCACCTTCACGTGCCGCGTGATTGCCGGAACGGGATCCGACATGTATTCCGCCATTGCCGGTGGCATTGGTGCCTTGCGCGGCCCCAAACACGGCGGCGCCAACGAGGTGGCCTTCGATATACAAAAGCGCTACGACACCCCTGAACAAGCCGAAGCCGATATTCGTGAACGGGTTGCCAACAAAGAAGTCATCATTGGGTTCGGACACCCGGTGTATACCGTCTCCGACCCACGTAACGAAGTCATCAAAAAGGTCGCGAAAAAACTGTCCCAAAGCACCGGTGACACCAAAATGTTCGAGATTGCCGAGCGGCTCGAGTCGGTGATGTGGGATGCCAAGAAAATGTTCCCCAACCTGGACTGGTTCTCGGCCGTGTCGTACCACACCCTGGGGGTGCCCACCGCCATGTTTACACCGTTATTCGTACTAGCGCGCACAGCCGGCTGGGCCGCGCACATTATCGAGCAACGCATCGACAACAAGATCATTCGCCCCACAGCCAATTATGTAGGCCCGGAAAATCGCAAGTTCGTGCCCATTTCGCGCCGCAAGCGTTAATACTTATCAGGATTACTTTATATGTCTGCCGACACGACTCATATCTCCAATGTGCGCCCCCAACCCGACCAGGTTTTAAGCGACATTGCCGATTATGTTCTGAACTACACCATTCAAAGTGAGCTGGCCTACGAAACGGCCCGCAACTGCCTAATTGATACGCTAGGTTGTGGCCTTGAAGCGTTGGAATACCCTGCATGCACCAAACTGCTGGGGCCCATTGTGCCCGGCACCACAGTCCCTCACGGTGCCAAAGTGCCCGGTACGCAGTTTCAGCTTGACCCGGTTCAGGCGGCCTTTAACATCGGCACAATGATTCGCTGGCTCGATTTCAATGACACGTGGCTGGCCGCCGAATGGGGCCATCCCTCGGACAACCTGGGCGGTATCCTGGCCACCGCCGACTGGCTCTCGCGTACCGCCGTTGCCGCAGGCAAGGCACCGCTGACCATGCACGATGTTCTTACCGCCATGATCAAGGCGCATGAAATTCAGGGTTGTATTGCGCTGGAAAACTCATTCAACAAGGTCGGACTCGATCACGTAGTATTGGTCAAGGTGGCCTCTACGGCCGTTGTAGCCCACATGTTGGGATTGAACCGCGACGAGATCATTAATGCGCTGTCGCTGGCCTGGGTCGATGGGCAGAGCCTGCGCACTTATCGTCATGCACCCAATACCGGCAGCCGCAAAAGCTGGGCCGCCGGCGACGCCACCAGCCGCGCGGTTCGCCTGGCGCTTATCGCTCAAACCGGCGAAATGGGTTACCCCTCGGTGTTGTCGGCCAAAACCTGGGGGTTTTATGACGTCCTCTTCAAAGGGCAACCCTTCAAGTTCCAGCGCCCCTACGGCAGCTATGTCATGGAGAACGTGCTGTTCAAAATCTCGTTCCCGGCCGAATTCCACTCGCAGACAGCGGTGGAATGCGCCATGCAGATTCATGAAACGCTTAAGCAGAACGGCAAGTCGGTTGATGACATCAAGCGCATTACCATCCGCACACACGAAGCCTGCATTCGCATCATCGACAAAAAAGGGCCTCTGAACAACCCGGCCGACCGCGATCACTGCATTCAGTACATGGTTGCCGTGCCGCTTCTATACGGACGCCTGACCGCAGCCGACTACGAAGACAGTGTTGCCCACGACCCACGCATTGACGAACTGCGCGACAAGATCGTATGCGTGGAGGACACCACATTCACAACCGACTATCACAACCCGGAAAAACGGGCGATTGCCAACGCCTTGAAGGTCGAGTTCAATGACGGCACCGCCCTTGACGAAGTGGTGTGCGAATATCCCATTGGCCACAAGCGTCGTCGTGAAGACGGCATTCCGTTACTGGAGGCCAAATTCCGTACCAACCTGGCACGCCGCTTCCCCGAGAAGCAACAACAACGCATTCTGGACGTGTCGTTGAATCAGACACAACTGGAACACATGCCGGTTCACGAATACGTTGATCTGTACGTAATTTAGAATGAATAGAACTTATGTCTTATATAAGATATAAGACATTTGCCTGAATACAGGCGAAAGCTTACAATTATGTTTTTCCCTCATCTTCGATCAAAGGGCAAGTCACATGCTGGATAACTACCGCCAACACATTGCTGAACGCGCTGCGCTTGGCATCCCCCCTCTTCCTTTGTCTGCTCAACAAACGGCAGACCTCATCGAATTGCTGAAGAATCCGCCTGCCGGTGAAGAACAAAACCTGGTCGAGCTGATTACCTATCGTGTACCAGCAGGCGTTGACGACGCCGCCAAGGTTAAAGCATCTTACTTGGCCGCCGTTGCTTTCGGCACCGAAAAATGCCCTTTGATTACGCCTGAAAAGGCAACTGAACTGCTGGGCACGATGTTGGGCGGCTATAACATTCAGCCACTGATCGACCTGCTCGACAACGAAGCGCTGGCCGCCATTGCCGCGAAAGGCCTTAAGAGCACGCTCCTGATGTTCGACGCTTTCCACGATGTGCAAGAGAAAGCAGCAAAAGGTAATGCCTACGCGAAAGAAATTTTGCAAAGCTGGGCCGACGGTGAATGGTTCACACAGCGCCCGGAAGTGCCTGAGAGCCTCACACTAACTGTGTTCAAAGTAAGCGGCGAAACGAACACCGACGATCTCTCGCCTGCGCCCGACGCCTGGAGCCGCCCCGACATTCCCCTGCACGCACTTGCGATGCTGAAGAACCCGCGCGATGGCATTGAACCGGACGAGCCCGGCAAAATCGGCCCGATCAAGCTCATTCAGGAACTGAAAGAGAAAGGTAATCTGATTGCCTACGTGGGCGACGTGGTGGGGACCGGTTCTTCGCGCAAATCAGCCACCAACTCGGTATTGTGGTACACCGGCCAAGACATACCGTTCGTGCCCAACAAACGTTTTGGCGGCGTCTGCCTGGGCAGCAAAATTGCCCCTATTTTCTACAACACCATGGAAGATGCCGGCGCCCTGCCTATCGAGCTTGACGTTTCCGAAATGGAAATGGGCGATGTCATTGAGCTGCGTCCCTATGAAGGCAAGGCCCTGAAAGACGGTAAAGTTATTGCCGAATTCCAGGTTAAGTCTGAAGTCTTGTTCGACGAGGCGCGCGCCGGCGGCCGCATCCCCTTAATCATTGGTCGCGGTCTCACGGCCAAAGCGCGTGAAACGTTAGGCCTGCCCCCTTCCACCTTATTCCGCTTGCCCAGCAACCCTGAAGACAGCGGCAAAGGCTTCAGTCTGGCGCAGAAAATGGTGGGGCGCGCCTGTGGCTTACCTGAAGGCCAGGGTATTCGCCCCGGCACTTACTGCGAACCCAAGATGACCTCGGTCGGTAGCCAGGACACCACCGGTCCCATGACGCGCGATGAGCTAAAGGATCTGGCCTGCCTGGGCTTCTCGGCCGACTTGGTCATGCAATCGTTCTGCCACACAGCCGCTTACCCCAAACCGGTTGATATCAAAACCCACCACGAGCTGCCTGACTTCATCAGCACTCGCGGCGGTATTTCCCTGCGTCCGGGCGACGGCATTATCCACTCGTGGCTGAATCGCATGCTACTGCCCGACACGGTAGGCACCGGCGGCGACTCACATACCCGTTTCCCGATCGGTATCAGTTTCCCTGCCGGCTCCGGCCTTGTGGCTTTTGCGGCTGCAACCGGCGTCATGCCGCTGGACATGCCCGAATCGGTGCTGGTTCGTTTCAAAGGCGAAATGCAGCCCGGCGTAACGTTGCGCGATCTGGTTAACGCCATTCCCTACTATGCCATTCAGGAAGGATTGCTTACGGTTGAAAAGAAAGGCAAGAAAAACATTTTCTCGGGCCGCATCCTGGAAATTGAAGGCTTGCCGAAACTGAAAGTGGAACAAGCCTTCGAACTATCCGACGCCTCAGCTGAGCGCTCCGCTGCCGGTTGTACCGTTCGCCTCGATAAAGAACCCATTATCGAGTACATCAACAGCAACATCACCATGTTGAAGTGGATGATTGCCAACGGTTATGAAGACAAACGCACCATTGGCCGACGCATTAAGGCCATGGAAGCCTGGCTTGAGAACCCTGAGCTGCTGCAACCCGACGCCGACGCAGAGTACGCCGCCGTTATTGAAATCGATCTGGCCGACATTCACGAACCCATCGTGGCCTGCCCGAACGACCCAGACGACGTTAAAACCATGTCCGATGTAGCCGGCACACCGATTGACGAAGTGTTTATTGGTAGCTGCATGACCAACATCGGCCATTTCCGTGCTGCGTCCAAATTGCTTGAAAACAAGCGCGACATTCCCGTTAAGTTGTGGGTTGCGCCGCCCACCAAAATGGACCAAAAGCAACTAACCGAAGAAGGACACTATGGTGTTCTGGGCACCGCCGGTGCCCGCATGGAAATGCCGGGCTGCTCGCTATGCATGGGTAATCAGGCACAGGTACGTGAAGGCGCAACGGTGATGTCAACCAGTACCCGAAACTTCCCCAACCGCTTGGGCAAAAATGCCAACGTGTTCCTGGGGTCGGCCGAGCTGGCTGCGATTTGTTCACGTCTGGGCCGCATCCCTACCAAGGAAGAGTATTTGGCCGACATGGGCATTCTCACGCAACATAGCGGCGAGATCTATCGCTACATGAACTTCGATCAAATCGAGGACTTCACCGAAACAGCCAAAACCGTCAATATCTAATCCTTTTATCCAGGGTTAAATACAGACTCCCCCGCCCGTATACCGGGTGGGGGATTTTTACTTTCGGCACGCGTTACACTATTACTGTTATTTACCCCGAAACACTCATGGCCTTGACCAATAAAATGCCCCAATCCCGCCTTTCCGTCGATGTTCGCCGCCTGCTCGAACTCACAGAAGCCCTGACATTGTCGGGAAGCCGGCTGGAAGACCTTTACTGGGAAGAGCAGCTTAAGCAGCTGATAGGCAAGCTTTACAAAAGCCGCAAAAACCGGCATGTGGAAACGGCGCTCGATCAGCTTATTCCAAATAAAATGCAGGCCTACGAGATTTTGGTAGAGCTGGCCGAAACATTCTCTGAATCAACTGAAATTCACGAGAAAGCCGATTACGACGTTCTTCTGGTCAGCGCACCCATCCTTATCTGGACCCGCTATCAATTGCCGTTGCCGACCCCTTTGCAACGCAAAGATTTTGACCTGATCGAAGCCGCATTCCGCGAGCATATTGCTGCGCCACAGGCTTGTGTCGCGTTGCTGCCGCAAGTCATTAGTTTCGAGCAAATGCCGCAATCGTTCCAGGATACGGCACGCCTAACCCAGCAATTGGGCAAGCAAGCGGTCACCGGCGAGGTTAAGCCTATTGAAATCACGCCGCTGGCGCATACAGAAGGCATGCTGGCCGACGCCCGATTTATCATTGCGGCCATTGCAGTCCCCAAAGGGCAGCCCGTATTTCATTGGCAAACACCATCAGCACCTGCGGTGCAATCGCGCGCGCAAAGCCTTCAAAACTGGCAGCAGTCGATTGAGCCTTGCTTTAATCGGCTTTTCGCCGGCTGCACAATCGACTACCAGCAACCGGAAGCGTTTTTTGTCAGCAGCCGTGAAGCAGACCGGCGCATTCGCCCATTGGCACTCAAGGCAGCTGCCATCTGGCTGCAAAACGCAGCTAATCTGAATGGGTCGGATATTCGTGCAACCATTGTCGGATGCGGTGAAAGCATCATTGAAGAATATCGGGTCGGCTTCACCACGCGCCAATCGAATCAGGTTATTTACGGTTGTGTCTGGCCCATTCTCAGCAAAGAAGAAGCCAACCTCAATAATGAAGGCTTGCCGGATATCCCGGACCATATTGCCGAACAGCTTGCTGAGGTCGGAATTAAGGAAGTCAAGCGTCTGAATGGGCTTGCCCAGGGCGAAATATGCGATGATTGCGGTGCGCCTTTCTTCCCCAATACGCTGGGCGAAATGATGCATCCCGAACTGCCCGAGGAAATTGATCTCGAGCCGCGCCACTTTCATTAATTTGCCATGCCCGGTGTACCGGCGCATGTCGCCGTAACAACCCCCTCTTTGTTAATCGATTTGTTTTGCCAGGTTGTCGACAATTACGGCGATATCGGAGTGTGCTGGCGCCTGGCTCGAAGCCTCACAGAAAAAACACCCCATCGCGTCAGGTTATGGGTCGACAATCTGACCGCATTTCAGCGTCTGGAGCCTCGAATTGATCATTCAGGATACCAGGCACTCTCCAACCAAATTACCCTATGGCATTGGGAGCGCATTCACCAGGTGGAACAAGCCGGTGATGTTGTCATTGAGGCCTTTGGCTGCGATTTACCCGCCCCCTTTTTGCCCAAAATGCTGGAGCAAAACAGCTTATGGATCAATCTGGAGTACCTGAGCGCTGAAGATTGGGTAAATGACTGTCACGGTATGCCGTCTTTGCAGCCCAACGGCTTGCGCAAATATTTCTTTTTCCCTGGCTTTGCGCCTGCAACAGGGGGATTATTGCGCGAACCGGACCTCCTTGAGCGTCGCGACAACTGGCGGGCAACGCCCAATCTGCGATGGTCTCAACTGAAAGAGCTGGGCGTTCCCGCTGAACTATGCGACATGCTTCTGCACGGCGGGCGCCAGGTGTTTTTATTCAATTACCCAAACGCACCAACCACCGCATTGGTGCGCGCGCTAAACACCGACTCGAAACCAGCGGTTATTCTGCAGCCACACGAAAACGGCACGCATGCGTCGCAGCTTGCATCCTATGTCCATCTGGTCAAGATCCCCTTTGTGCCTCAAGTGCACTTTGATACCTTGCTTTGGGGCAGTGACCTGAACTTCGTACGGGGGGAAGACTCTCTCGTGCGTGCGATATGGGCAGGTACTCCGTTTATCTGGCATATTTATCCACAGGAAAGTAACGCACACCTGCTTAAATTATCCGCCTGGTTGAACAAGAGTCCTTTTGATGAACACGTTAAACAATTGCAAATGGCTTGGAACCATGCAGACGCCGCCGGTTGCGAGGATATCATCAGCGCCTTGGTCAGCCGCCCTGAGCACTGGCAAGCCTGGTGCCATTCCTGTCAGCAATGGGCTTCAGATTTGGCGCGACAAGCCGATTTAGCCACGAACTTACTCCAGTTTTTTACGCTTCATGCAGGAACGCGTTAAAATAATTGGCTTTGGGTTGTGCCGGCGAAAACTGTACGATGTTTTCTTTTGGCAAGCGAACAAAACACGACCCCATTTTCTATCCCCGGAGTTTTAATACATGAAAACCGCACAGGAACTGCGCGTAGGCAACGTTGTTATGGTGGGCAACGAACCATTGGTTGTACAAAAAGCTGAATACAACAAGTCGGGCCGCAATGCGGCGGTCGTCAAATTGAAGTTCAAAAATTTGCTGTCGGGTTCCGGCAGCGAGTCGGTTTATAAAGCGGACGAAAAATTCGACGTTGTCATTCTCGACAAAAAAGAATGTACCTACTCCTACTTCGCCGATCCCATGTACGTATTCATGGATGAAGAATACAACCAGTACGAAGTGGAAGCCGACAGTATGGGCGACGCACTTGAGTATCTGGAAGAAGGCATGACTGTTGAGGTTGTATTCTACGAAGGACGCGCTATTTCGGTTGAACTGCCCACTATCATTGTGCGCGAAATCACCTACACCGAACCGGCTGTGAAAGGAGACACATCGGGCAAGGTATTGAAACCGGCAACGATCAACACCGGCAAGGAAATCAGTGTTCCCCTGTTTTGCAATATTGGCGACAAAATTGAAATTGATACGCGCACAAGCGAATACCGCAGCCGCGTAATGTAAGCAGCACGTTACTGCATGCGGTCGTCGTCGAGATAGTCGGGAACGGGTAACACAGTTACCCCTTCTTCGGCCAAAGCAACACGCTCTTCCTGCGTTGCCGTCCCCCGAATAGGTCGCTCTTGGGTTTCCCCGTGATGCATGCGCAGCGCCTCTTCGGCAAACCGCGCTCCCACATTTTCAGTATTACGCACAATTTCACGCACTTGTTGCATAACTTGTGCCTGCAATTTGGCTAATTGCTCCATGGCCGGCGCGGCCAATGCCTGCTCACCCGAAGCCGCCGCAGAGGCCCCGGCTAACTTGGCAGCCTGTTCCAGCCCTGTTTCCTGGCTACGGCCACGATTAATACGGGCTGCCGTCAATTTTTTGTTGACGTTGGCGCTATTGCAAACGGGGCACGATAATAAGCCGCGCTCTTTCTGCGATTCGAAGCCGTCTTGGGAACCAAACCAGCCTTCGAATACGTGCCCGAGTTCACATTGAAGGTCAAATACTTTAAGTGTCATATAGCGCCATTATAAGCGAGGTCCACCCTTTCGGGCGCACGACCTGAGCGCTATGTTGTGGAAAACCCGCTTACAAGCGCGGCACGGCAGCCAACAACCGTTGGGTTTGCGCATGTTGGGGCTGTTGCAGCACCAATGCGGCGTCATTCATTTCAACCAGCTTGCCGCCGTCCATAATGGCGATACGATCGGATAAGTACTCCACGACACCAAAATTGTGTGTAATAAACAAATATGCCATCTCAAGTTCATTCTGCAACGTTTGCAGCAGTTCAAGAATTTGCGCCTGAACCGAGACATCAAGCGCCGATGTCGGCTCATCGCAAATCAGCACCTTCGGCTCTACAGCCAAGGCGCGTGCAATGGCAATGCGTTGCCGCTGACCGCCCGAGAACTCATGTGGATAACGCGTCACCGTATTAGCCGGCAAACCAACGCGATCAAGTAAATTGCGAATACGATTTGCACGTTGTGTTTTATCAAGCTCAGGCCGCAATGCCGCCACGCCCTCTTCAAGGATATCGCCTACGACCATGCGCGGGTCCAGCGACGCATACGGATCCTGGAAAACAATTTGCATCGATTGACGCAATATGCGTAATTGACGCCGGTTGGCACTAAAAAGCGACTTACCGGCAAGCAGCACTTCCCCTTGAATTCGTGCCTGTTGGTCAAGCAAACGCATCAGGGCCTTGGCAGTCGTCGTTTTCCCGCAACCCGACTCGCCCAACAAGGCCAGGGTCTCCCCGGCGTGGAGATCGAAAGAAACGTCTTCCACGATGGGTTTATACGCAAGCACACGGCGCAACAAACCACCACGCTGAGGGTAAGCGACCGACAAATTTCGCACTTGCAGAACGGGAGGGCCGGCACTCCTGGTGCTCGATCCGTCCCCGGACTCAACAACGCGTTGTCCGGTCACCAATGAGCGACCCCGTTTCTCATACGCAGGAATAGCATTGATTAATTGCCGCGCATAAGCATGTTGAGGATTATCAAAAAAGGAATCCACCGAGCCGGTTTCCACAATCTCGCCCTGTTTCATAAGTGCCACGTAACGCGCCACTTTTTTCACGATGGCCAGATCATGCGTAATCAACAAAATCGCCAGACCCATTTCATGTTGTATATCCGCCAGCAAATGCAGAATTTGTCCTTGCACCGTGACATCAAGTGCCGTGGTGGGTTCATCAGCAACCAACACTTCCGGTTCGGCAGCCAAAGCAATGGCAATCATGATGCGTTGCTTTTGCCCACCCGAAAATTGAAAGGGATAATCGTTAATCCGTTTCTCCGCTTCGTGAATCCCGACACGATTCATCCAGTAAATAGCGCGTTTGCGCGCGGCTTGCCCACGATAGGATGTGTGCGCGAGCAACGTTTCAACAATCTGGCGCCCCACCGGCATGACCGGATTCAAGCTGGTGGCAGGCTCTTGAAACACCATGGCCAATTGCCCGCCTCGAACAACTCGCATGCGCGACTCAGACAACTGATTCAGATCGGTTGAGCCAAGCTTCACCGTACCGGAACTAATGCGAGCGGCCTCAGGCAGCAAGCGCAGCAACGCCATTGCCGTCATACTTTTGCCACAACCTGATTCACCCACCAAAGCAAACGTTTCACCCCGGCGCAGGGCCAAATCAAGTAGATGAACCGCATTATGAACACCCGCCTCCGTTTGCAGTTGCACCGACAACTTTTCAATCTGGAGCACCCAGTCGTTTTGATCAAGCCGGGAAGTTGCCATCGCCTGACTCATGAACGCTCCTTTGTCATCATAGGCTTGGCATGCATAGGCTGAAAATTGCGCATGCGCGGATCAAAGGCCTTTTGCACCGCATCGGCAAAAATGTTTGCCGCCAACACCAACGCCAGCATAAACACAAACGCTGCCAGCAAGTTCCACCAAATCATAGGGTCACGGGACATCTCGGTACGGGAAGCATCAATCATGGTGCCGAACGAGGCCATGCTTGGATCCACACCAATACCCAAGTACGACAAGACCGCCTCATAAAGCACCAGACCTGAAAACTGTAAAACCATGGTAATGAGGACAATATGCATGACATTCGGCAGCAAATGGTGACGCATGATGCGCCAATGCCCCACCCCAAACGCCCTCGCCGCCTGCACATACTCCAGCTCTCGAAGTTTCAAAACTTCGGCCCGCAGCAAACGACACAAACCAGCCCAACCGGTTAAACCCAAAATCAGGCACAGCAGAAAAAGACGCAAATCGGCACGCGCAGTCACGGTGGGGAACGCCTCCGGGTGCGTATCAATGTAAACCTGCATCATGAGCACACATGCGGCAATTAACAACACACCGGGGATAGAGGTTAACGTGGTATACAAATACTGAATGGCATCGTCTACCCGCCCTTTGAAATATCCGGCCGAGATGCCGAACAACAGAGCCGGCGGCAGCATGGCCAGTGTTGTAAGCGTCCCGATAACCAATGCCGTTCGCACACTTTTCAGCGCCTGCTTCATCACGTCGTTACCGACGCGATCGGTTCCCAATACGTGATAATCCATGCTCAAGGCAACCAAAACACCAGCCACCAACAGAATCACAGTTGCGGTAAGCCACATGGCACGAACCGGGATATCGATATCGCGCCGCCACCAGCGCATGAACGCATCGTGCATGGAACTTGCGTGACGCCGCTGCAGTAACGTTAGCAACACAGCCAGCACAATACTCAAGCCTGCCCCAACCAGTGCACCCAGCGCCGCCCGCATCCCAAGGTCGCGGTAATGTAATGCGTCCTCTTTCAGTTGCGTGCCGGCGTTCTTCAAGCGCGGATAATCCCGCACCGGTTCGTCGTTGATAATTTGCGTTTCTTTGGTGAACTGACGAATCGCCAGCGGCGCGGAATAAGTGGCTTCAGGTTGGCTCAGCTGGGTCCAGGTCATCATGTCGTCCAGTGCCGAGCGCAGCACCGGTGCGTAAACCGGGCCGCTATCAGCGCCCCCACCAGGCAAACGAGGGCGATAGTGCACGGAATCCAATACCGCCACCAGCGTGAACAAAAACAGCACTACTGCCGCTGACATGGCCGATGCTGAACGACCTACTTGAGCCCAGGCGGCGCGCAAAGCCGGGGTACGTCTGACATGTAACGCGTAAAGCACCACCCCCGCCACCAGTGCCAATACAAAAATATCCGTCCAGAGAAAAACAAATTTTGGCATGGCGCTACTCGAATCGAACGCGGGGATCAGCCAGCGTATAAGAAATATCTGCCAACAATAACCCCACGATATATAACGCCGAGCCCAAGAACACCATAGCCCGCACAATTGAGAAATCCTGGGCGTTGATGGCGTCGATGGTATAACTGCCCAAACCCGGAATACCGAAGAACGACTCGGCAATCAAGCTGCCCATAAACAATAATGGAATAGCCGACACGGTGCCCGTGAGAATCGGCAGCATCGCATTGCGCAGCACGTGGCGGAACAACACAATATGCTCAGCTAAACCTTTAGCCCTGGCCGTGCGCACATAATCTTTACCGATTTCCTCGAGAAAAAGTGTGCGATAAAACCGCGACTCGCTGCCCAAGCCGGAAACAACGGCCACCACGACCGGCAAAACCAGAAACCGTAAACTATCCCACCCGTCGGTAAACCCCGAATACGGCACCCAGCGCAGCACTTTGGCGAACAACCACTGGCCGGCAATAATGTAGAACAACCCGGAAATGGATAAGAGCACAACGCACACGACCACGCCGGCAAAATCCAGTTTGGTGGCACGAAAAAAGACCAGCAGCAACGCGAACGACACACTAACCAACATACCGAGCACGAAACTCGGAATCGCCAGCGCAAGGCTCGGGCCGATACGTTGGCGAATTTCATAGCCAATGTCTCGGCCCCCGTCGGAAAAGCCGAAATCGAATAGCAACAACGGTGCCGACCGTTCATAAAAAACGGTGTCCGTCAGTGTCCGCACGCCTTGAGCCGACGCGTTATAAAACAACGGTTTGTTATAGCCCCGTTCTTCTTTCCATTGTTCAATTGCATCTGGGCTTACGCGTTGACCGCCAATGGCCATGCGCGCCATGTCGTCGGGCGTGTTAACGGCAAAGAACAGCACGAACGTCAGCAAGTTCACGCCGATGAGCACAGCAACACCGTAAAACAAACGACGAACAATATAAGCAGTCATAAGCCACGCCTTCCTTTCATGTGATCCAGCGCGGTGGCACGTTCACGACGTTGAATAACCCGCCATGCCGGCCAGACACCTATTAGCAATACCGCCAGAAGCAGCCAAAGCGGCCACCAACGTGGCTCATTCCATTTTTTTACGCCGGCAACCCGCTGATCTGGATCCACCCGTAAATATTGCAGGGTATTACGAACCATTTGTGTGGGTTTGGCATTGGACACCCATGCCTGATACGCCCCGCCGGACTTCGGATAAAACCCGAACATCCAAGGCATATCGCGCTGCACAATTTCAACCATGCGTGCTACGACACGGTCTTTTTGCGGCCCATCATCAAGGAAACGCAATTGCTCAAACAAGTCGTCATATTCAGGGTTGTGATAATTGGCTGCATTTTCACCACCGGTTTTCGCTTTGGCATTCGCACCGTACAACAAGAACAAAAAGTTTTCCGCATCCGGGTAGTCGGCCACCCAACCCCACATAAACATTTGCGCGTTGCCCTGACGCATTTTGTCTTGAAAACGGTTGTAATCCGTGGCTCGAATCTCCAGCTCGACATTCAGTTTCTTCAGTTGCCGCCGCATCCAGTCGAGCGTGGCGTTTGACCCCATACCGGCAGCCGAATCAAAGTGCAAAATTAAAGGTTCACCGGTATCTGCGTCCCGCCCGTTTGGATAGCCCGCCTGGGCAAGCAACTCCCGGGCCTGCTCAATAGGTCGCCGAACCGCACGATCATCCTTCCAGGTATAAACGTGCTTGTTCAGCCCAGCCGGCAAAGGCTGATACCCCGGTACGCCTGGGGGTAACGGCCCCTGCGCCACCTGCCCCTGGTCGTTCAGGAAAATAGATACAAATTGCTCCCAGTCGAACGCAATACTAATCGCCTGACGCAACTTGCGGTTGCGCGCTTGCTGCTCGGGGGTGTCACCGCGCCCCACGACAGGATCGAGCCAATTAAATCCAAGATAGGTGATTTGCGGTTCGGTGGAAGATAACAACTGCAGCCCACGGTCGGCATAAAGTTCAGCTTTCTCGGCTGAATCACCCGCCGCCACTTGCATGGCCACGCCGTAACTGCCGCCGTCAACTTCGGGAACATCGTAATAACCCTGCAAGAATTTGCCCATTAAAGGCACGCTTTCCTTTTCCAAAGAAAATACAACGCGATCAATAAACGGGGTGGGCTTACCGCAATCAACCAGCAACCCCTGCGCTTTGTCTTGCGGCTCTCCCTCACAAGGATAGGGAGACGGCCTGAAATGCGGGTTGCGCACCATGACATGCTGTCGATTCTGAATTGATGTTTCCAGCATATAAGGCCCGGTGCCGGCAGGCCACGTATTCAACGACAAATTACGTTGTGCCATACCAGGTTGATGGTAAAAGCGATCGGCCTCCCACGGGACAGGCGCAGTGAAGGTCATGGCAAGCCAATACTTGAACTGCGGATATTTTCCTTTGACACGAATACGCAAGGTGTGGTCATCCAATGCCTGCACGCCATTAAACCCATATTCACGCAAATCAAGCCATTCCGGGCTGTTGCCTTGTTCCTCCCACTGTTTCTCCAAAGCTTGCAGCTCTTGGGCATATTCGCGCAAGCCTTCAATATGAGAAGACAAAACCCCAAACGCCGGCGAGACCACCCTGGGGCTGGCCAACCGCCGAATACCATAAACGTAATCATGTGCCGTTAATTCACGCGTGCCCACTTCGCTGAAATCCGTTAAGGCGTATTTATTCGCTAGCGCGCCCGGTTGCAAGGGCCAATAGTGATAATTGCCGTTCTTATTGCGGGCAAAAGCCGGATGAGGGGCGAACTGAATACCTTTCCTGATCGGAATGTCGTACACGCTCACTGCAATATTTTCCCCCGGCGCATTATCGGGCAAGACATTGCCATTTTCGTCATAATAACGGGGGCTGATCACCGATTCGGCGGTCCGGGGAATCAGTTGATAGGGGCGCTTTAAATAGTGGTAACCGTAAAGCGGCTCATAAATGGAATAGGTAAAAGGCGTTTCATCGGTGGAATAAGAACTGGCAGGGTCGAGATACTTGGGAGAACGCTGAGAAAACGCCGTAAACAGCGTGTTTTGCGCCAATGCGCCTTCCTCGTAGGGGCTATTTATGGGCTCCGGCGAGCAGCCGGCCAAAATAGCGGCAGCCCAAACAATTACCCACACTCCCACCATGTTCCGGAACCTGTTTTTCACGCAAATACCATTTCCCATATTGATTGAATCCGCCATCCGGTCGGATCCCGCTTGAGCGGGTTGCGGCTAACATGATATACAAATTGAACCAGCGCAGGCCATGCCTGCAAACCCGCAGGACAAAAAATGACGGAAAGACAACTTGTTATAGTAGGTGCGCTCATGATGTTGATTGGCGTGGGTGCAGGCGCGTTCGGTGCCCACGGCCTGAAACGCGTCCTTTCAGCCGACATGCTGGCCATATGGCAAACCGCAGTGCTGTACCAATTGATTCATGCGCTGGGCCTGTTGCTTATTGCCGCACTTAGCACCCGAATTGTCGGCCCCTTGCCGGGCTGGTCGGGCCTGATGATGCTTGCCGGCATCATCCTGTTCAGTGGCAGCCTTTACATTCTGGCGCTAAGCGGCGTGAAATGGCTGGGGGCAATTACCCCACTGGGCGGCGTAGCCTTCATTGTGGCTTGGGCCTTGTTAATGTTTGCCGCATGGCGTCATTTGTAATGCCGTACTTCGAAAAAGCACAACCTGGCCGCCAAACAAAACGCACTTAATTTGAATACTCTTTATTGCACCGGAATTAAAGTTGGAAAAGAAAATGATTGATCCGAAATTAAATGAATTTATTGTTGCTTTACCGAAAGCCGAATTGCATTTGCATATTGAAGGCACCTTGGAACCGGAACTCATTTTTGAGTTGGCCCGTCGCAATAACATTAAACTGAATTACGCATCGGAAGGCGAGCTGCGCCGGGCCTACGCCTTCAAAGACCTTCAGTCGTTCCTGGATCTGTACTATGCAGGTGCCAGTGTGCTCATTACCGAGCGTGATTTCTACGACATGACCATGGCCTACCTTAAGCGTGCGCAAGCCGACGGCGTATGCCATACCGAAATCATGTTCGATCCACAAACCCATACGGAACGTGGTGTTGCCATTGAAACCGTATTTGCAGGCATTGCCCGCGCCGTACGCGAAATGCAACAACAAGCCGGTCTCACCAGCTATTTACTCATGAGTTTTTTGCGTCATTTGTCGGAAGAGTCCGCATTCGAAACGCTGGAAGCCGCCTTGCCGCTGCGCGAGCAATACAAGGATATCTGGGTCGGCATTGGTCTTGATTCCGCCGAAGTAGGCAACCCACCGGATAAATTCCAACGTGTCTTTACCCGTTGCAAAGAGCTGGGGTTCCGTTTGGTGGCGCACGCAGGTGAAGAAGGCCCGCCACAATACGTGCGCGATGCGCTGGACCTATTGCACGTTGACCGCATTGACCATGGCGTGCGTAGCGAAGAAGACCCCGATCTGGTCAAACGCTTGATTCGTGAACAAATTCCGCTAACCGTTTGCCCGCTGTCGAACCTCAAACTTTGCGTGGTGGACGATATGCAAGACCACAACATTGCCCGGTTGCTGCGTCAGGGCTTGGTCGTGACGGTTAACTCCGATGACCCAGCCTATTTCGGCGGCTACGTAGGCGATAACTACCGTGCCATCGCGACGTCGCTTAAACTTTCCAAAGCGGAACTGGCCAAACTGGCAGACAATAGTCTGGTTGCTTCGTTCTTGCCCGGCTACCGCAAAAACCAATTACGTCAACAGCTTCAAGCCATGTTATGAACTTCAGGGGCACACAGTGCCCCTGCTGATTCCTCGCGCGGCTACTGCGCTTGCTCCCAATCCACCCAGGGTATGTTGTGTGTCCTCAAATAACTTGACACCGCAGCCAAGGCCCGCTCCTGGAACAACTCGGCATTGGCGAAAAACAATGGCGCATCCCAACGAAACAGCACCAACCCAGGTATTCGTCTGCCATGCGGATAACGGCTGACATCATGATAGCCCTTTAAGTTGTCCACCCTGACCAGCACAGCAGAATACGGACGCCAGCTTTCCCAAAGAAACGAGATCAGCGCCACCAGCACCGCCAGGCCAATTCCCTGTATCGGGCCCAACACCACAATGCCGGCCGAACATCCCAGCGACAACCAAAACTCCGCCGGTCGCATGCGATAAATTCGCCCCACAGAGCGAATTTCCATTAAACCGATCATCGAGGCAATGACAACGGCAGCCAACACGGTATCCGGGAGATAATGCAGCAATTCAGGTGCGTAAACCAACAAAACCAAAACCAACAAAGCGCCCACCACATTCGCCAACTGCGAGCGCGCGCCTGCGGCTTGCGCAACAGGCGTACGTGATGCGCTACTGCTGATGGGAAATCCCTGGAAAAATCCCGTTGCCAGATTGGCCATCCCCAGGCCCACCATTTCACGGTTGGCGCTCACCTTATCACCCGTTTTGGTGGCATAGGCCCGTGACAAAACGCTGGTTTCCGACACCGCGAGCAATGCCGCAACCACACCCCCGACAGCCACCTGAAGGACGTCCGAAACAGGTATCACAGGAAATGCAAACGACGGGAAGCCTTGCGGCAATAAGCCCAGCACCGCCACGCCGATCAGCAAAGACCAAAATTGAGTTTGGCCATTCAGCAAAGCCTGAAGAAATTCCCAGGCCCTGGTCGGCGTGCCACCACCATCCACCGTGAAACCAAACAGCACCGGCAATTGACTGACGATAACCACCAACGCAATCCCGTTCATGTACCCATAACGAATGGGCTTGGATAATAAATCGGTAATAAACCCCAGCCGTGCGAGTCCGGCCAGCAGGCAGGTGAACCCCGCCGCAACGGCCATAACCCCCGCCAGCGCAACCGCTTTTTCGGGACTGCCGCCCGACAAAGGCACGACAACCGCGAAAATCACCGCTGCCAAAGCCGAATCAGGCCCCAGCACCATAATACGACTGGGGCCAAACAAGGCATAAGCAAACAGCGGAATGATGGTGGCGTACAAACCATAGACGGGCGGCAAACCGGCGGCAACTGAATAAGCAATACCTACCGGCACCAGAATGGTGACTAATACAATGCCGGCAATAATATCGTCTTTAAGCCAATGTATCGGATACTGCCGCACAACACCCAAGCCGGGAATCCAAGCAACCGTCTTTGTCCACCAGGTCTTGGGAGCGTTGGGGTGTTCGACGGTGTCGGTATCATTATCGGCGTCCATGTCTGCGCATTACCCGTTCAACGGCCACACCCAGAGCAACATGGGTATCGCAGTGGCGATAACCAGCAGATCCAACGGCAGGCCCATACGCCAATAATCTCCGAAGCGAAATCCGCCCGGCCCTAAAATAAGCGTATTATTCTGATGCCCGATAGGCGTCAAAAACGCGCACGACGCGCCAATCGCCACCGCCATCAGGAAAGTATCGGGGTTCACATCGAGCTGATTCGCCACACCCAATGCAATGGGAGCCAGCACCGCCGCCGTGGCGGCATTATTCATTAGGTCGGTCAGTATCATGGTGGTTAACAAAATAACCACTAACGCGATCACCGCATTACCCTGCGCAAAATAGTCGAGCAGGAAACCGGCCACCAACCCCGCCGCTCCGGTTGACTGCATCACACCTGCCACCGGCAGCAACATCGCCAACAACACAATTACCGGCCAGTCGACCTGTTCATAAACCGACCTTAAATTCACGGTTCGCAATGCCATAGACGCCAACACGCCGGCGGCAAACGCCACCGCCGCCGACACCCAACCAGAGGCTGCCAGCAAAACAGCCCCCAACATAATGCCGGCAGACAAAATAACATTGCGCTGATCGGGAATACGCACCTTGCGTTCGGCCAGAGGCACTGCGCCCATGTTCGAACCAAAACTGGATAAAGCGTCGGGCGGCCCCTGCAAAAGCAAAAGGTCGCCCGGTCGTAACTTGATCGCCCTAAGCCGGGACATCAAGCGTTGCCCCTGGCGCGACACCGCCAGCAAATTAATGCCATAGCGTGTACGCAACAGCAGGTCGCTGGCCGACCGGTTTTCCAGAATGGACGACGGCATAATGGCTAATTCCTGCAATATGATTTCGTCGTTTGTTTCTTTGTCCGAATCAGATGTTGGCGCCTCCTCTTCTTCTTCGAGTTCAAGACCAAAAGTTGAAAGGACGTCCGCCAATGACTCAGCATCGGTTTCAATGACCAGAATATCGTTTGGGCGAATGACCCGGGCTGCGCTGGGCGCCATCATGCGTACCTCATTACGCACCAACCCTATAATTTGCGCGTCGAGCTCGTCCATTTCATCATCGAGCTCACGAAGCGAGCGGCCCACCAGCTTGCTATCTTCCGGCACTCGGGCTTCGGTCATGTAAGCTTCCGTCTCAAACCCTTCGATACCTGCTTTTTGGCGTGCCGGTACCAGCCGCCACCCAATCAAGGAAATAAATACCACCCCAACCAACGCAACGGCAACGCCGGTCGGCGTAAAGTCGAACATTCTGAACAGACCCAACCCAGCCGATTCACGAAAACCCGAAACAATCAGGTTGGGCGGTGTACCGATTAAAGTTGTGGTTCCACCCAGAATAGATCCGAACGCCAGAGGCATAAGTACCTTCCCGGCCGGCAAATCAAGCCTGCCGGCAATTTGAATGGCAACCGGCATTAGCAATGCCAGCGCCCCCACATTATTCATAAAGCCCGACAAAATAGCCGCCAAGGCCGTGAGCGCTGCAATACTTAATGTGGGGCCCGCTTTCGAGGGCAGAATAAATCGGGTCAGAACATCGACGGCGCCTGACGACTGTAAAGCACTGCTTAGTATCAAGACGCAAGCAACCGTAACCACCGCGTTATGGCCAAACCCCAGAAAAGCATCAACCGGCTGAATAAGCCCCACCGCCACACAAGCCAGCAACGCGGCGGCGGCAACCATATCATGACGCCACTTCCCCCAAAGAAACATGCCCACGGTGACAGCCAGAATGGCCAAAATCATTGTTTGTTCTAAATTCATGGAATGGGTCAATAAAGTAGAATCAAAGGAAATGTCGCGCCACTATAACGCCGCATTTATGCTATTTTTACACTTCACGCAAAGGAGTTACAGATGTCAAACGAAGGCTATCACGAACCCATATCAGAACTTTCAGATGAAACCCGCGACATGCATCGCGCCATTGTGTCGCTCATGGAAGAACTTGAAGCCGTCGACTGGTACAACCAACGCGTCGACGCCTGTAAAGACCCAGAGCTGAAATCCATTCTGGAACACAACCGCGACGAAGAAAAAGAGCACGCGGCCATGACGCTTGAGTGGATTCGACGCAAAGACCCCAAGTTCGACAAAGAACTGCGCGACTGGCTGTTTACCGACAAAAGCCTGGATCACCATTAAGCATTCACGGTTCATTCAGCGAAAAATCATCCCGGCGCCCGCCGGGATTTTTCATGCCCGACGCAAAATCGAGGCATCAACCTTGTTAATATCGTTATGACCGCAAAAAGCCATCGTTAAATCCAACTCTTTGGCCAACATTTGCAGGCATTTCGTTACCCCAGCCTCGCCGGCAGCCCCCAGGGAATACAGGAAAGAACGGCCAATTAACGTTCCTTTCGCCCCCAACGCAACCGCCCGCAGCACATCTTGCCCGGAACGAATGCCGCCGTCCATCCAGACTTCAATATCTTTACCCACTGCGCTGACAATGTCGGGCAACACCTTAATTGAAGACGGGGCGCCATCCAACTGACGCCCACCATGATTCGACACCACCAACGCATCTGCGCCCGATTCAGCCGCCATACGCGCATCCTCGGGCTCCATTACACCCTTAAGCACCAGCTTGCCGCCCCACAACTCTTTGATGCGTTTCACGTCATCCCAATTTAAGCGGGGGTCAAACTGCTCGGCCGTCCAGGCCGCCAATGAGGACACATCGGTCACACCCTGAGCATGACCGACAATATTGCGAAACGTACGCTTTTGTGTTTGAGCCATCTGCCAGCACCAATAGGGCTTTGTGGCCAGATTAAGCAAATTACCCAATGTAGGCTTGGGCGGCGCGCTTAGCCCGTTCTTGATATCGCGATGGCGCTGCCCCATCACCTGAAGGTCGAGCGTGACAACCAGGGCTGAACAGTTCGCCTGCTGCGCACGACGAATCAGATTCTCCATAAACGTTTTGTCGCGCATAACGTAGAGCTGAAACCAGAACGGTGCTTGTGTATGCTGGGCCACGTCTTCAATCGAGCAAATACTCATGGTAGACAACGTAAACGGTATCCCGAACTTCTTGGCTGCCATTGCCCCATGCATCTCGCCATTGGCATGCATCATTCCCGTAAGGCCGGTTGGTGCAATAGCGACAGGCATGGCAACGTCTTCGCCCAGCATACGTGTGCGAATAGAACGGTGCTCGATATCCACCGCCACACGCTGACGAAACAGCCATTCCTGTAAATCCTGCTCATTCGCGCGCAATGTCGATTCCGTCCAGGACCCGGAGGCCGCATAATCGTAAAACATACGCGGCATTCGGCGCCGGGCCAGCCGATGAAAGTCTTCGAAACACGTAATTTTGTTCAAATCAGCCAAACCCGGCCTCCTGTTGCAAAAATGAACCACTCAATGGGCTGTTATATTCAACTTCCCGCATTTGGCTGTCAACTGAACAATGAAAAATGACAACCAAAAATTTATGTGTTATAGTTCTGCTTCTTTACGCGGCTGTAGCTCAGTTGGATAGAGTACTTGGCTACGAACCAAGGGGTCGTGGGTTCGAATCCTGCCAGCCGCGCCAGATAAATCAAGGGGTTACAGCTCACAAGGTTGTAACCCCTTGTCCGTTTTGGAACGTCAGGGGTAAACAGCCCTACCGTTTTATCGTGTCACAATTAAACCGCCATTACTCGATACGGGTTTAGCAGGCGCTCATAGGTTGTGTTGGCATATAGTGGTCGCTCACCCTGTCGCTCACGATTCGCATACAAATCACCCACCTGAAGCAATATAGCCGCCTGTACGGGTGCCGGCACCGGGTTGGGCAATTCGTCCATGTTCAAGTAATCCAGTGCTGCCGCCGTTGCTGCATCAATCATTGCGGTAATGGCTGCATCTTCGTCGTCATGGTCAACACGCAAATGTAATTTGGCTTGCTCTAGAGTAATCATCCTTCATTCACTCCCGATTCACACATTAAAACGGTGGCTTCGGTTGTTGTTGGGCAAAATGGCTTTAATGTTAAACACCACGCCATCCCAAACGATTCGCCATTTTGGGGAAACGGTTTGGTAGTGCAAAGTAATACGCCATGTGGTTGCAGATTGTTCAGCGCTGGCCGCCAGAAATTCCCTGCCGTTCACACCCTCGACACTTGCCCATACTTCACGTAGCGCCACCCACTCTTTGGTAATCGCCCCTGTGTTGGGGTCTTGTATTTCTTGCTGTTCTTGCAACTCCAAGCGGTGTCGTAGTCGTCCTATTTTCATATCGCCCTCATTTAATTAGTGGTGGCCACCGATTTAATAAAGCCCTCAATCACTAAAAGAGCTTTATTCACCGCGCCACCTCTGGGGGTTTTGCTGAAACGGCGGCACTCACCCAGTAATCCGCCTCTGCCTATATCCGGTTTACCCGGCCCCTTGGCAGTCAGGGGTTCATACAAAATCAAATCAAAACTATCCACTACAAGCTCTTGGCTAAGTCGTCTTCTAGCCAGACGTCATAAAAATGTGGCGACGGTTGCATTGGCCAATAGAAATGCACGCATCGTCTGGGCCCTATTGGCACATGACAGGGAGTACCGGGCTGATTACGCTTGGACGTAATCAGCCCGGGCCAGAAAAACAAGGAGTTGATTAAAGTTAGCCTCACCGATTGCTAAAGCAATTAACGTTGATGGTCAACAGGTCAGACCGTGGTTGGCAAAGCCCGGAATCCCCCCTGCGTTTCAAGCGCGTTTTACTGATTGGGGCACCAACCAGCACATTCCATCAGGGACAGAGTTCAAAAGCTCGATGAAAGTCCGAATGTACGGGTGCAATCTTGACCTCAAGACTTCATGTGTTGAAAGCTTGGCAAACAGGGAGCGTCCATGTAGGGGGGATTACCCCTCCATCTCCGCCAAGTTAAAAACCGCTGACTTTTAATGGGCTATCCCTAAGTCAACGGTTTTTTTTTTGCGTGTGAACTATATGATTTGGCCTTTAAACACCGTTGCGACGCGAGGGTTGAAGCCAATTGCGTAGGCAAGGTCGCCAGGACGGTCGATGCGCCAAAGGGCGAAATCGGCTGAGTGCCCAATTTGCAGCGTACCTGTTTCCTGATGTAAGCCCAGGGCTTGCGCGGCCGTTCGCGTAACCCCGGTTAGGGCTTCCAGGGGAGTCATCCGGAACAGTGTACATGCCATGTTCATGGTGAGCAGCAACGACGTTAGTGGTGATGTACCGGGGTTGCAGTCGGTTGCCAGTGCAATTGGAACGCCATGCTCACGTAATTTATCCATAGGGGGTAAGCGGGTCTCCCTTAGATAATAAAAAGCACCTGGCAGCAGCACAGCAACGGTGCCGCTCTTGGCCATGGCATGAATGCCTTGCTCGGAGAGGTATTCGAGGTGGTCGGCAGAGAGCCCTTGGTATTGGGCAACCAAAGCACTGCCATCTTGGTCAGACAGTTGTTCGGCATGTAGTTTCACGGGCAGGTTGTGTTGCTTGGCTGCCCGAAATACGCGTTCGGTTTGTTCACGTGTAAAACCAATCCCTTCGCAAAAAGCATCAACCGCATCAACCAGTCCTTCTGCAACCAGGGCGTCAAGCATATCGTGGGCGACCAAGTTAATGTAGTCGTCGGTACGCCCTTTGAATTCGGGTGGAACAGCATGGGCACCGAGAAAGGTTGTTTTTACGCGGACTGGGCATTGCATTCCGATTCGTCGAGCAACACTGAGCATTTTTGCTTCAGTCTCAGTATCCAGCCCGTAGCCTGATTTAATCTCTAACGTGGTGACACCTTCATTCAATAGTGCTTGTACGCGCGGAAGACTCGCCTCAAAGAGTTCTGTTTCGGTGGCCTTGCGTGTGGCGTGTACTGTGGACACAATACCACCACCTTGACGCGCAATTTCCTCGTAAGGTACGCCATTGAGCCGTGCTTCAAATTCATTACTGCGATTCCCTGCGTAGACAATGTGCGTATGACAGTCAATAAGACCCGGCGTAAGCCAGCATCCTTGGCCATCGTGTTGACGTTTTACTTGTACTTTTTCAAGTAGTTCACTTTGTTTGCCCAGCCAAACGATTCGCCCGTTTTTTGTTGCGATCGCGCCGTTGCGAATCTCTCCATAGCCTTCACCGGAAACTAAGGTGGCCAAGTGAACATTGATCCAGAGATCGTCCCATTCTGGTTGTACGTTGCTTGTCATAAGGGTGCCTTCTGCTGCGCGTTGGATAGGGTGGGTCTTAATGATTTATTTAAGCTTATCAGCCCAATTCAACATTTCTGTCAAAAATGCTTTGAGTGTTGGCCTTACTTTTTGCGCCAAAGTTTCATCGAAGGGGTAGGGGTGGGTTTCTTGCATGTAGGTCGCTTCGGACAGTTCGAGCTGCACAGCATGAATGTTTTGTGAGGGTTGCCCATATTTACGCGTGATGTGCCCACCTTTAAAGCGGCCATTTACCGCCCAGGTATAACCCGATTTTTGGGCGATAGCTTGTAGCGCATTTTGCAGTTCCAGGTTGCACGAACTGCCGTTTGCGGTACCGATGTTGAGGTCGGGTAATGAGCCTTCAAAGAACCGCGGAACGCGCGAACAAATGGAATGGGCATCCCATAACGGGGCGACCCCGTGTGCTTGCTTTAGGCGATCTAGTTCAGCATTGAGTTGCTCGTGGTAGGGGGTCCAATAGGCTTGAACTCTACGGGAAATCTCATGGCTGTCGGGTTGGTAGCCATTTAAATAAACTGGATCGCGGTGGAAAGTGTCGATAGGGCATAAGCCCGTTGTGTCTTGCCCTGGATACAAATTGGCATTGTCTTTAGGGCGATTCAGGTCGATCACATAACGCGAGTGAGTTGCCACGATGACCGAGGCACCAAGCGCGTCAAGAAAGTCATAAAGTGTTTCAAGGTGCCAGTCAGTGTCTGGTAAGCGCAAAGCGGCTTCGCTCATATTCTCACGGATATCGTTGGGAATATGGATTCCCGTGTGAGGCATGGACACTAATAGCGGCGTGGTGCCGCGGCGAAATTTAAATAGGGGTTCTGAGGCGGTCATAGTTTGCTCGATGAAAACTGGTGTTAAGCCAGAAGGGAAGTCATGGCGGTTCTGTAGGCTTGGGCAATGTTGGCTTCTTGCTGATGCGCACCATTTTGAATACGCCATTGACCACCGACTAAAACGGATTGAATCAACGGATCGCCATGCCTTGAAAACACAAAGCTGTCGAGAATCTGGTTCTTTTGTTTGCCGAATAAATCAGGGTGTGATGCATTTAAAACCAAGGCGTCGGCACGTTGCCCGGGGGCGAAACCCCTGATTGGGCGCGCGCTGGCTTGTGCACCTCCAGCCAAGGCTTGCGTATAAAGGTAATGGCCTACCGAGCTTTCTGAATTAGACGCTAAAACATTGCGTTGTCGTCGCGAAAGCCTTTGCGAGTATTCGTAGAGTCGCAGTTCTTCAGCGACATCAACGGTAATATGGCTGTCGGACCCGATGCCCCATGCGCCATTGGCATTCAAATAATCAACGCCGTTGAAAATGCCATCACCCAGATTGGCTTCCGTACTTGGACAAATACCAACAATGGCCCCGCTTTTTGCGACGTTGCGGGTTTCCTGTGGGGTCATGTGTGTGGCATGAACCAGACACCAGCGCTCGTTAACATTGAAGTGGTTGAGTAACCATTCTACGGGTCGTTGATTCAGGTGCGTTAAACAATCTTCAACTTCTTTTGTTTGTTCTGCAATATGGATATGAATGGGCGCTTGAGCACTCCATTTTGTTAACGCATTAACGAGCGTTTGCAATGTAGGTTCACAAACCGCGCGCAAAGAGTGTGGGGCAACACCATAACGCAAGCCCGCATGTTGTGGAAATTGAGTTTGCAGACGATCCAGCAATGACATAATCCAATGCGGGTCATTGATAAATCGCTTTTGTCCTTCGTGCGGGGGTGTTTTTCCAAACCCACTATATTCATACATAACGGGTAAGAGGGTCAGGCCCATCCCCACCTCATTTGCCGCTTCAATAAGGCAGGTGGAAAGCGCTTCCGGTGTGGCGTAGGGCTGGCCGTTTGGTGCATGGTGGATATAGTGAAACTCGCATGTTGATGTGTAGCCCGCTTTCAACATTTCGAGATAAAGCTGGCTTGCTACAGCTTTCAGCAGTTCAGGATTGAGCTTTCGCGCGAAGGCATACATGAGCGTTCGCCAACTCCAGAAACTGTCTTCAGCTGAGGATCGATATTCTGTTAAGCCTGCCATAGCTCGCTGGAAAGCGTGCGAATGCAAGTTTGGCATGCCGGGGATCAATAACTCAACGGACGGCAGGTTTTCGGGTGCAGAGTGATTGTTCGCCGATACCTTGGTGAGTATGCCGGCAGCATCCCATTGCATGTGAACATTGTGCGCCCACCCGTTTGGTAAAAGTGCAACTTGAGCAAAGAGAGCATTCATTCTGTGTGGGCTCCTGGTTGAATGGTTGCGACCAATACGGCGCTGTCTGCGGTAACGGGCTTAAGCGATACTTGGGTTAACGACAAATCAAAACGCAGGTAGTCGAGCGCATTCAGTTCCCAAACGCTGCTTTGTTTATTGGTTTCGCTTTTAACTTGCCAATGCCCTGTTGGGCAGAATAGCCAGTAAAAACAGGTTGGGTCACACGCTATTTCTGTGGCTTCGCGTACGCTAATGAGAGAGCCAGACACATGCTTGCGGCTCATCATGAGGTTCAAGTCTCTGACACCACCCTGATGCAAAACGGCTTTCAACTTGTGCTCACCCTTGAATGGGAACGGCTCGAAGGGTTTCAGCAGGTGTTGTTGGCCATGATCGAAATTTAACGTTATGTCGTTGCCATGAATTAACGTAATAATGCGATCGACACCGTTGAACTCAGAAAAGTCTGCGTTTTCGTCGATGTCTGCCACACTAACCCGCCATGCAAAGTCTTCCAGTGTGGCAGATTCGGGCTAGATATCGAGTTCCCTCGTGTACCCACGCCCGTTCTTCCATTTGCTGGCAACGATTTGATCGGCGTTCAAGCGTTTCATATTTAAATCATAGGCAGTTTTAGGCCATGCTTTTTGGCGCAGGCAATTGCGGTTTCGTAGCCTGCATCAGCATGACGCATTACGCCTGAACCGCAATCGTTAATCAATACCCGAGCTAATCGTTTTTCTGCCGCATCGGTGCCGTCGGCAACGATCACCATGCCCGCGTGCTGGGAATAGCCCATGCCTACACCGCCGCCGTGATGGAAGGATACCCAGCTGGCCCCACCTGCGGTGTTGAGCAGAGCATTGAGTAATGGCCAGTCAGAAACGGCGTCAGTGCCATCTCGCATACTTTCCGTTTCCCGGTTCGGGCTAGCCACCGAGCCTGTGTCAAGGTGGTCTCGGCCAATGACAATAGGGGCTTTAAGCTCACCTTTACGAACCATTTCATTGAACGCAAGGCCCGCAAGGTTGCGTTCGCCCAACCCCAACCAGCAAATACGGGAGGGTAAGCCCTGAAAGGCAATACGCTCTTTGGCCATGTCGAGCCAGCGTGCGACCGATTTGTTTTCCGGAAAAAGTTCTTTGATTTTTGCGTCGGTTTTGTAAATATCTTCTGGGTCGCCTGAAAGTGCTACCCAACGGAATGGACCTTTGCCTTCACAGAAAAGTGGGCGAATGTAGGCAGGCACAAAGCCGGGAAAATCAAACGCATTTTTTACTCCGGCATCAAAAGCGACTTGGCGGATGTTATTGCCATAATCAACTGCGGGAATACCCATTGAGTGGAAGTCTAGTATGGCTTGTACATGATCTGCGCATGATTGGGTTGCCTGACGCGTTAATTCTGCATGTTGAGTGGGGTCTGCCTGAGCGGCTTTCCATTGTTCAACTGTCCAGCCTTTAGGCAGGTAACCATTCACAAGGTCATGAGCCGAAGTTTGGTCGGTGACCAGGTCAGGTTTGATTCCGCCCGCTTTTGCTCGACGCACAAGCTCTGGCAGAATGTCTGCAGCATTGCCTAATAACGCAATGGAAACGGCCTCCTTGCGTTCAGTGTGATGCTTCACCATGGCTAACGCTTCATCAAGGTCTTTGGCTTGTTTGTCGACATAGCGTGTACGCAAACGGAAGTCGATGCTGCTTTGTTGGCATTCGATGTTAAGCGATACGGCACCAGCCAAAGTGGCGGCTAAAGGTTGTGCACCACCCATACCTCCTAAGCCAGCCGTCAGAATCCAGCGCCCCGACCAGTCACCATTAAAGTGTTGGCGGCCTGCTTCGACGAAGGTTTCATAAGTGCCTTGAACAATGCCTTGACTACCAATGTAGATCCAGCTTCCAGCGGTCATTTGGCCATACATGAAAAGGCCTTTCCGGTCGAGCTCGTTGAAGTGTTCCCAATTTGCCCACTTCGGAACCAGGTTGGAGTTGGCTATCAATACACGGGGCGCATCGGGGTGCGTTTTAAAAATACCTACTGGTTTGCCAGATTGAATGAGTAATGACTCATCATCCTCGAGGTTTTTGAGAGAGTCTAAAATTTGATCGAAACAAGCCCAGTTTCGCGCCGCGCGACCAATACCACCATAAACAACCAGGTGTGTCGGATTCTCTGCTACCTCGGCATCAAGGTTATTTTGAATCATGCGGTACGCAGCTTCGGTTACCCAGCTTTTGCAAGTTTTTTCACTGCCGCGCGGTGCACGAATGACACGGCTTGGATCGATACGAGAATCTTGAGTCGCGAGAGGGGAGGTAATAGTATTCACGATGTTTGTCATCCCTTTTAGGTCACGTTGGTGGCGGACGATCGTTTAAAGAAAGTCACTTTTCCAGAAAAACACCTTTTGATTGTATATACAAGTCAAGTGACTTTCAATACAATTGAATAGAAAATTGGAACCCTTGATTCCTCATAACACCCTTATTCAAAATTTCTCTAATTAAGCGGGATGTCTATGACTACAAACACCATGATGAATGTTCAAAGCCCAAAATTATTTTCAGACCCTTATGTAGCACTAAATCATTGGGCCGCTGAACGACCCAACGACGAGGGCATGGTGTTCCCGTTGCCTGGAAAACGGTTAAGTTTTGCGCAATGGCTCGTCGAGTCGCAAAAGTTGGGTTCAGCTTTACAGGGTTTGGGGGTAAAGAGGGGAGACGCCGTTGCGATATGGGCGGAAAACCGTTACGAGTGGTTGGTGAGTCAGGTTGCTTTGGCGGCGATCGGGGCGGTAATGGTGCCAATTAATACGCATTTTCGCGAGAATGATGTTTCGTACGTGCTGGCACGTGGTGATGTGGTTGCTATTCTTCTATCTACAAAGTTCCGCGCTAATAAGTATTTGAACATGGTGCAGAGCCAGCGAGCTAATTTGCCTAGCTTAAAGCATGTTATTTCATTTGATTCATTTGACGATCATTTGACTAACCAGGGCGTGTTGAGCTATCAGGAACTGCTTGAATCGAGCCTCCTTCCCCTGGCTGAAAGTTCATTAGGGCCCCGTGAGGTTGCCAGCATTCAGTTTACGTCTGGAACAACTGGTAATCCCAAAGGCGCGCAGTTGTGCTACGAGGGGATGATGATGAACTCATATGCGACAGCGGTCAGGTTAGGCTTGAGCCCGCAAGACAAATGGACCTCAATTATTCCGTTGTTCCACTGCGCGGGCTGCATTATGAATGTGATGGGTTGCCTTTCGGCGGGTGCTACCTACGTGGGGGTGCCCGCGTTTGATGCTGAAAAAATGCTGCAAATTATCCAACAGGAGCGTTGTACGGCATTAACGGGCGTTCCAACCTCTTACCTGGCGATGCTTGATCATCCGAGCAGGGCCTCTTACGATCTAAGCACCTTGCGCACTGGTACTTGCGGTGGCGCCGACTGTGATCCGACTATTCTTGAGCGGTGCGCCGAACAGTTTCCGATGCCCGGTTTGGTGCAGGTTTATGGGCAAACGGAATCCAGCACACTGATTGCGCTTGATTGTCCTGATAGCCCCGCTAGGTGGGCAACAGCAGGCCTACCGCTGCCCGGTATGGAGGTGCGTATTACCGATCCTAATAACGGTGAGCCGGTTGGCGTTGACACTGTAGGCCAAATTGAGATTCGGGGGCCAATGGTGATGCTGGGCTATCACAATCAACCTGAAGAAACGGCTAGGGCGATTAGTAAAGATGGTTGGATGCAAAGCGGTGACTTGGGTTATTTGCGCGCAGATGGCAGGGTTGCGATTGCTGGCGGCCGTTTGCGAGACATGATCATTCGGGGCGGTGAAAACATTTATCCGGTGGAAATTGAGAATTTATTACGACAACATCCTGCGGTTGTCGAGATTGCTGTGTTTGGCGTGCCAGATCGCTATTATGGTGAAGTTGTCGCGGCTGCGGTTCAATTGCGGTCAAGTGCGACGGCCGCCGATTTACAGGCGTTTTGTCATGGCAAAATAGCCAAGTTCAAGCATCCGGTTAAGTTCTATCAGGTCAATGAATGGCCCCTTACATCAAGCGGAAAAATTAAAAAGCGAGACTTACAACAAGCGGTTAAAGAAACGGGGCTTGAGGAGTTGCTATGACAGAGATTCGAATTGGGTTAGAGGCCGAACATCGTGTCGTGCCGGGTAAAGCCGCCACCGCTGAAGCGATTGGCAACGATGGCGTTAACGTCGTTTCAACGCCTTATGTGATTAGTTTGCTGGAAGAAACTAGCCATCGGGCCATTCGTGACTATTTCCCACCAGGCCATGCCAGCGTGGGCACGAAAGTGGAGATCAGGCATCTTGCCCCAGCTTTCCCCGATACCGAGCTGGTCGGACGAAGTAAAGTGGTGAAAGTTGAAGGCAGGAAAATTGGCTTCGAAGTCACTGCGATGCAAGGCGAAAGCGTGATCATGGAGGGCTATCATGAGCGGGCGTTGGTTAACTTAGAAAAATTTCATCTGAGCAAGCCTGCTTTAGAGCCATCGCCAGCGTTAGGGACGATTGATTTTTATTTTGATTACCATAGCCCGTGGTGTTATTTGGCCGCTTTAAGAATAGAGGCTGTTGCGGCCAGATGTGGGCGAAGTGTTGTTTGGAAGCCTTTGCATTTAGCCAATTTGATCGAGCAAATTGATGGTCGTCGGCCGCTTGATGCCAACCCCGCTTTTGTGAGGTGGTTCAAGCAGGATATGCAAGATTGGGCTAATTTAATGGGTGTGCGCATTGCCTATCATCCTAATTTTCCGCTCAGGCCATCGCGTGCGCTCAGGGCGTCGGCCTATGCACAACAACAGGGGTGTGCGCCTGAGTTCGTTAAAGCAGTCATGAAAGCGTATTGGTCAGATAACCTTGATATTAGTGATTTGCAAGTTCTTGGTCAGATCGGTAATGAAGTGGGGTTGGAAAGTTCGAAGGTTGTTGAGGCAGCGGGCAGTGAAATGTTCAAACGTGTTATTGAAACGAATACGCAAGAGGCGATTGCCCGCAGTGTATTCGGTGCTCCAACGTTTATTGTGGATGATCAGTTGTTTTGGGGTAATGATCGAATCGACGTAATGGAAATGTTTTTGTCGGGCAAAATTGTTCGACGTGCCGTCGTGTAGAAAAGTCGGCTTGCACTGGCGAAAGCAACCATATCGTTAAAAAAGAAAGGGTGCGGCTCTTGAGAGCCGCACCCATTTGTTTTCAATCGGAACGATTGACTTAGGTCATGGCAGCGATCTGGATGTCCAGATCATGCCATATGTTGTCGAAATATTCGTTGAATTTGGGTGAGCGGCGCAGTGAGACTTCGTCGCCGTCGTCATGGCCGAGGTCAATGGTGTGAATTGATTTGACTGAGCCAGGACGATTGCTCAAGACTAATACCCGATCAGCCATGCTAATGGCCTCACCAATGTCGTGCGTTACCAAGATTGCCGATTTGCCGCGGCTGCGGATGATTCGTTTAACATCGGCTTGTAATATCAGGCGTGTTTGAAAGTCGAGCGCCGAGAACGGTTCGTCGAGCAACACAACTTTTGGGTCAAGCGCTAGCGTTCTCATGAAGGCAACGCGTTGACGCATACCACCAGACAGCGATTTTGGCTTGGCATTCTCAAAGCCCGCAAGACCATAAGTGCGAATCAAATCCATTGCCGTACTTTTAGCCTTTTGGGTGTCGTGCCCCTGAACTTCGAGGCCAAGCATGACGTTGTCGAGAACCGATCGCCAAGGCAGTAGAAGATCTTTCTGGAGCATGTAACCCACATGCCCCTCTGCGCCGCTGACAACGGTACCGTCAACATAAACAGCCCCCGATGTTGGGGTTAATAGGCCTGCGATGACGTTGAACAACGTGGACTTGCCGCACCCCGAAGGGCCCACAATTGCCAGTATTTCTCCAACATGAAGCTCGAAACTGATCTCGTTAAATGCGACGACTTCTTTGGATGTTCCTTGATTGAAAACCATGCCGACCTTGTCGGCAACCAAGGCATTCCCTTGATTGGCTGGGGTCTGATCAGCGCTTACCATTTGAACTTCTCCTCAACTTTGATCAGGATGTAATCAAGCAGCAGCGCAAGAAACATCAGACCGAATATACCGACGAAGACAGCGTTCAAATCATAGACTGCCCCAGCGTTGTAAATGAAATAACCAATACCCTGTTTGGCTGAAATGTACTCACCCACTACAGCACCGATCATGGCAAAACCAATATTTAGTCGCAACGTTGACATAATCCATGGCACCGACCCGGGGATAATGACTTTTTTCCATACCGTGCGGTTGCTGGCCCCTAACGAGCGCATCAGTTTGATGAGGTCAATGTCAATTTCCTTTGTGCCTTGATAAACCGTGATGAGCGCCACGATGAAAGTTAAGCTTGCCGCAATGGCAACTTTCGCGCCGATGCCCACGCCAAACCAGACCACAATCAAAGGAGCCAACGCAATTTTTGGAACGCCGTTAATTGCAACAATAATCGGACGAAAAATTCGGGCAGCCGTATCAGAGAGCCAAAGCGCCAAGCCACATAAACTACCGAGCGTCGTACCGATGATGAAGCCGGTAATTGCTTCAAAAGCTGTTAAGCCAAGATGAGTCAGTAGTTCGCCTTCTTGTAACAGGGTGATCGTTTTTGTGTAGATCCCGGATGGTTGACCATAAAGATAAACCGGAGCCCACTCCATGCTAACCGCCAGTTCCCAGACGGCAAAAAACCCGCAAATAAACAAAATTTGATAAACAAGAATACGCGACCGGGAGGCTGGGCCTGATGGTTTTGTGGCGGCGCTTGGTGCTGCATGGCTCACTGATTCGGTTGCCGACATGTTACCCCTCCAGCCCGAATTCTTTGGTTGCTTTTTCTGCGAACTGATTATCAACCATCTCTTCAAAGCTTAACGTCTTACGAACGGTGCCCGCCAGTTGGTCGTGCTCCATGATGGTGTCCCATTCTTGTTTCGTAATAATTGGGTTGATAGGTACAAACCCGGGGGTAGAGAGTAGGCGCTTGCAACCCGCATCAAGAACCGATTGTTCCAAGTTTGGAAACTCTTTCGCCATTGCTTTTACATAGACGCTATTGTCGTCGCGAATGAGTTTCATTGATTCGGCTAGTGCATTGCAGAATCGTTGAACGGTGTCGGCATTTTCTTTGGCATAGCTTTCTTTGACCATGACAGATGTCAGTAGCACTGGGCCCATTTGATCTGCGAAGGCATAGCTGATTTGCAAATCGTTTTGCGCGGTTGCAATACTTGCATCCCATTCAAATACAACGCCCACATCCGCGCGACCGTCACGCACCGCACCAATAATGGATCCTGGTGGGCCCTCGACAAACTCGACACCCGCTTCTTTCGCATCGATGTTGGCGAATTTTTTCATGGCAAATGTGGGCGACGTGACCGTGTTGGAGGGGAACCGCATGCTTGCGACGCGTTTGCCTTTGAAGTCGGCAAGGGAATCGAATTTTGTGCCTGGTTTGCTGATAATCCACATACCCAAAGCGCCGCACATCTTGGCAATGACTTTCATGCGGCCACCCTCGATGGTCGAGTTCACCGCCATCCCAGAGCCGGTAGCGGCAAATTGCCCGCGACCTGACAAGGCGATAGAAATGGGTTCAGCAACCGAGCCCCCAGTTTCAACGGCCATACTTAGCCCGTGTTTTTCGAAAAGCCCTTGTTGTGCTGCAACGTAGATAGGCCCATAGTTGGCAAGTTTCAGGCCGGTGGTCAGTACCACTTCGATGCTGGTTTTAGCGTATGCATCGCGAATGATTAAAGGTGATAGTACCGTCGACATTCCTACTAAACCTGCAGCTTTTAGTACTGAGCGACGCTGTTTGTTTGCCAGCCTGGACTTCATATCGATTCTCCTTAAGAATACCTGCAACGAACCGTTGCTTATTTAGCTGTTTTGCCTTTCTTTCCCAAGCGCCACCTGAAAGCCATTGAAAATAAAGGCTTTTAACTTGCTGGGTTGTATAGACAATTGAACATTAGCATATCAAAATATCGTTTACAAGCATGGAAAACACTGTATATCTTGGCCAGTCAGTTTATGGTTCGTGTCGTTGAATCACATGAGATAGCAATATGGCAAGCAATCTGAAAACCACAGCGCGTTATGCGCAGATGAAAGAAGAAATTAGAAAGTTCATTGTTTCAGGACAGTGGAAGCCTGGTCAGCGGGTGCCGTCTGAGCATGAGCTGACGGTGCAATACAACGTTTCCAGAATGACGGCGAACCGGGTGTTACGCGAACTGACAGCAGAGGGGTTTATTGAGCGTAAGCAGGGGGTTGGCTCGTTCGTTATTGAGCTTTATCCCATCTCTTCTTTTTTGCAGATACGAGATATTAAGGAAGAGATTCTGGAACGTGGGCACCAGCATGAAGCGAAGGTTTTAACGTTGCGTTCATTTCAATGCGATGCCAGCTTAGCAGAAGCGTTGCGACTAAAGCCTGGTGCCGATGTGTTTAGTACTGAGCTGATTCATTTTGAGAATCATCGGCCGATTCAGTTGGAGCATCGTTTTGTTAACCCAGCGGTCTGTCCGAATTTTTTGAGTCTTGATCTGAGCACGGCAACGCCTTCGCATTACCTTTTTGAACATGCTCCGCTTACCGAGGCAGAGCAGATTGTTGAAGCTATTTTGGCGTCGAAGGTTGTCGCGGAGGCACTGGAAATACGCCGAGGTGCCCCCTGTTTGCTAATTAACCGACGCACTTTCAGCGGTAAAGAAGTGGCTTCTGTGGCACGGCTGTATCATCCGGGTGACCGCTATCGTTTGATGGGTAAATTCAAGCCATAGTGGACTGACCAGTGAATTGCACGCACTTCTGGCCTATGATTGTGTCCACTTAAATATCGTGGACACGATCATCTCTTAGGTGGTGCGGCTAACTCAATGCGGGTTCACCGGACGGATACCGAATGTCCGCTGCTGGCCGATTGCAAACGTCTCGGTTATATCATGTAACATCTGGTCTGGCACTCCCCCTGCAAATGCAAGGATATTGGGTAGTAAGCAGTCAGACGCATTTCAAGGGCATCGAATGGGTAACATTCAGACCCGAAGCGGAGGTTCTGAGCCAGTTAACTTGATCAATGCGCCAGTTCAGAACGTCGGTGGCTCGACTTTAGGCGGCGGTTTGGTCGGCGTGACTGGTGAGGTAGTACAACTACCTGGGTATGAAAGTCCACGAATTGCTGTTGAAACGCGGACAATCAATGCAGCTTTTATGCCCGTCATAAATTTATAAACGCGATGCAGGTAATACTTATTGCTCGCACAATTTCAAGTTGGGATAATTGTGGACACCGTAAACGATTAATAACGTCTCTGAGAGTCGAGTAATTACAATCAATATGGAGAAGCAAATGGGAAATGATCAGCACTGCAACGAATGTCAAAACTACAAGCAACAGGGGCATAATTTTTGTCGCATGTGTGGGAATCACCTGACAAAAGGCTATGTCCCATACGCCCGGCTTGCTGCTGCGTACCAGGTCGGTGAGAGTTTTTGTGGTTACTGCGGCGGTCCGAAGCGCCAATGTGATTGTGTCAATGATTAATTAAGCATATAGCACTGCAAATGCGGTTGTTGGGTACGTATCAAGGGCATGCCCTTCAGGAGCATTATCACGGCGTCTGGCCGATTTCAAATCAAACTGCAGCAGGAGGTCTTGGAAGCTCGCTAAATACCAGTGGTACGCAACCATCAAATACAAACAAAATAGTTTCCGGCAACTCTTCAGAAGAAACCCGTTCTGTAAATACGGCGCTCTTGCCCACTATAAATTTATAACGGGCATGAATGCTGCATTGACTGAACGCGTTTCAACCGCAATCCTTGGGCTTTCATACCCAGGCAGTTGTACTACCTCACCAGTCACGCCGACCAAACCGCTGCCTAAAGTCGAGCCACCGACGTTCTGAACTGGCGCATTGATCAAGTTAACTGGATCAGAACCTCCGCCTCGGGTCTGAATGTTACCCATTCGATGCCCTTGAAATGCGTCTGACTGCTTACTACCCAATATCCTCGCATTTGCAGTGGAAGATACTCTGCAATTTGATACCTAATCACGTGTATGGTCCAGACTACTGTCGTTCTTACTTGAATCGATCTTTATTGTCCTGCAACCGAAGCCCAACACTCTTTGGCTGTTCAACATCGACAGTAAGTCGCTCCTTATTTAGTTCTGGAGCTACAAGGAAATACGTTCGATCGATACCATATGCGATAGAGAAATGGCCAATCATAGTCAAAAAGAGTAAAAATGCGATCCCGTTAAAGAGCGCGACCAACTAGGTAAGCGGCACGGCACTTGAGTAATTAGTGGACTTTTACAAGCGTTCACTGCTTTAACGACAAACCATGCCCAGGACACGGCCTGGCACGGAGCGTACCGTCGTTTTCACGGTCGGGCCACCCCTCGAATGCGTCTTCAACAATGGGGAACTCCTCCAGTAAAAGCACGCCATTGAAAGTTCCCGCCAAATGAACGAACAATCCTGGCAAGAAATGGGGCGCAACCGTTACGCCTTTGAGCGCGGCCATGTGCGCCACTTCCAGACACGGCGTTAAACCGCCTGCCATCGCAAGGTCGGGCTGAATCACCCCCGCAATCTCATCCTCCAGCGCCACCACAAAACGATCAAAACCCTGATAGTGCTCACCAGCAGCAATTTTCACTGCATTTTTTTGCCGGGCAAGTCGCCGATAACCCAAGACATCATCCGACGGCAGTGGCTCCTCGATGAAATCCAGGGTGTATTCAATTGCCTGGGCCAGCAATCGGGAAGCGGATTCAAGATTTCCTTTTTCATTGGCGTCGGCCATTAACCGGGCATCAGGCCCAATAGCGTCACGCACTGCGCGCAAAACCTGCTCATCACCGTCATCGGCATTAACGCGCGGCTTAACGCCGACATACCCCGACTCAACGTACTTCGCTGCAAGTTCTGCGCTTTGTTCGGGCGTAGCCTTGGGGCTGAAGCCACCGCTGGCATAAAGCGGCACTGAGCCAATGTCTCCCCCCAGGGTTCGCACCAGCGGCTCGTTATTGCGTCGCGCCGTCAAATCCCACAACGCCACATCCAATGCGGCAAGCGCCAGCATGTTCGGCCCATCGCCTGTTCGATTGAAGCTCTTCCTGATCTGCGCCCAATGAACGGCAGGCGCTTGCAATGGCTTGCCGTCGAGAAACCGGGCGGCTTGTGCTTGTGCAAGCTGTGCAATGATCGCGCCACCCCCGCCAATCACGTAGGAAAACCCCAAGCCCTGCGCACCATCCGTATCGCGTAAAGTGGCAACAATGATGTCCACTCCGGTTACACCGGAGCCACCAATAGGCTTGTCGAATTTCTTTTCAATCAGTTGAATTTGTGTTGATTTGATCTGCGTCATTGTGAAATAGCCGAAATCGCTTGGTTTAAAGAATCATGTCGCCATGTCCAGGAGATCACCAGAATATAATCGAGTACCTCTGCTCTTGCCATACTATCAATTGCGCAGATAAATATTCCTTCTATGAAAAAAAGCCGTCTCGTTTCACCTTCGAATCTGTGCCCTTGCGAAAGCGGAGCCGCCTACGAAGCTTGTTGCAAGCGCTGGCATCACGGTACGCAACACCTGATGGCGCCCGATGCGCCCACGCTGATGCGATCGCGATACAGCGCATTTGTGCTGAACGAACTGGGTTACCTGCTGGACACCTGGCACCCCGATACACGTCCACCCCATTTGGAACCCAACCCGCCAGGCTTGAAATGGCTGGGCCTTGAACTGCGCAATCATGCGCAACAAGACGCCGTTCATGCCACCGTGGAATTTATTGCGCGCTCGCGCTTGAACGGACAGGCAAACCGATTGCACGAAGTCAGCCGATTCGTACGTGAGAACAATCAATGGTTTTATGTAGACGGCTATTTCGTTCAAAAGCCCGGTAAAGAACGCTGATCACTCGCGTTTTGCACACCTGATTTAACCATCTGCAGGCACACCACAGGCAATATCCTTTACACTGATACTCACGCAGGGGTACTCGCCGGTTTTTTGGCGGGTTGAGAAAGTCCCTTCGTACCAGTACGGATAATGCCGATGCTGGGAGCGCACTCGCTGGCATCGTTTGGCCTCACGTCACCCGATACAGCGGGTTTCTTCCCTATCGGCTCCATAGTTATTTTTTTGGAGCACATCTTGAGTACCAATTCCACTTTTTCAGCAGCCCGCGCCGAAGTCGACGCCGCGGCCATCGCCCCTCTTCCCCGCTCACGAAAGGTTTATCAGCAAGGCTCGCGCCCCGATATTCGCGTGCCATTTCGCGAAATCTCGCAAGGCGATACACCCACCATGTTCGGTGGTGAAAAGAACCCGCCGCTGACCGTTTATGACACCAGCGGCCCCTACACCGACCCGTCGGTGAAAATCGACATCCGCAAGGGTCTGGCTGCCATGCGTGGCAGTTGGATCGCGGAACGCGACGACACGGAACAACTGGAGGGCGCCAGCAGCAAGTACGGCCAGGCCCGGCAAAAAGACGCCGCGCTTGACGCGTTGCGTTTCGAATTGAAGCGCCAGCCGCGCCGTGCCAAAGCAGGTAAGAACGTAACGCAAATGCATTACGCGCGCCGCGGCATTATTACGCCCGAAATGGAGTTTGTCGCGATCCGTGAAAACCTGCAGCGCGAACGCTACATCGAAATGTTGCGCGCAACGGGTCCCGACGGGGAAAAAATGGCGGCACGCTTGCTGCATCAGCATCCGGGCCAGTCATTCGGCGCCGCAATTCCGAACCTGATCACACCCGAGTTTGTACGCGACGAAATAGCCAGGGGCCGGGCGATTATTCCGGCAAACATCAATCACCCGGAAAGCGAACCCATGGCAATCGGCCGCAATTTCCTGGTCAAGATTAATGCCAATATCGGCAATTCGGCCCTAAGCTCAAACATCAGTGACGAAGTTGAAAAAATGACCTGGGCAATTCGCTGGGGTGGCGACACCGTAATGGACTTGTCGACCGGCAAGAACATCCATGAGACCCGGGAATGGATCATCCGAAACTCGCCGGTACCCATTGGCACCGTGCCTATTTATCAGGCACTGGAGAAAGTGGACGGCAAAGCCGAGGAACTGACTTGGGAGATATTTCGAGACACACTCATTGAGCAGGCCGAACAAGGCGTTGATTACTTTACGATTCATGCCGGTGTCAGACTCCCCTTCATTCCCATGACGGCCAACCGTTTAACAGGCATTGTGTCGCGCGGTGGGTCGATTATGGCGAAATGGTGTCTGGCACACCATAAAGAAAGCTTTATTTACGAACACTTCGAAGATATTTGCGACATCATGAAAGCGTATGACGTGAGCTTTTCCCTGGGCGACGGGTTAAGACCAGGATCGGGGTACGACGCCAATGACGAAGCCCAATTTGCCGAACTCCAAACGCTGGGGGAATTAACCCAAGTGGCCTGGAAACACGATGTGCAAGTGATGGTGGAAGGACCCGGCCATGTACCCATGCACCTCATCAAAGAAAACATGGACATGCAATTGAAGCATTGTCATGAAGCGCCCTTTTACACGTTGGGGCCGCTAACAACCGATATTGCGCCAGGCTACGATCACATTACGTCGGGCATCGGCGCCGCCCTGATCGGCTGGTACGGAACGGCCATGCTTTGCTACGTTACGCCCAAAGAACACTTGGGTCTACCCAACAAAAAAGATGTAAAAGACGGCATCATCACGTACAAAATTGCGGCACACGCGGCCGACCTGGCCAAGGGCCACCCGGGCGCCGCCATACGCGACAATGTGCTGTCCAAAGCGCGATTTGAGTTTCGTTGGGAAGACCAATTCAATTTGGGTCTTGACCCCGACACTGCCAAAGACTTTCACGACGAAACTCTGCCGAAAGACTCGATGAAAGTTGCCCACTTTTGTTCAATGTGCGGGCCGCATTTTTGCAGTATGAAAATTACGCAAGACGTACGGGAATATGCCAAACAAAATGGCTTGCAAGAAGCCGAAGCCTTGCAGCTGGGCATGCAAGAAAAAGCGATGGAATTTGTAAAGAAAGGGTCGCAAATTTACCACCAAAGGTAAATCGCTTGCCACGCTTCAAATGCTGAGCCCAGCCGGCGCAAGCCTTAAGCCTTGCGCCGGCTTAACTTACGCCCACCATACTCAGCCAAGCCAATACCTGCAAAAATCAACACAAGCGCCGCTGCGTGATACAGATGAAATGTTTCACCAACCAGCGTTACGGCCAGCAATGCGCCCCAAATCGGCAACAGATTAATGAACAGACTGGCCCGGTTCCCACCAATCAACTCCACCGCTCGAATGAAGAAAACCTGACCCAAAAGAGATGGGAAAATAATAATATAGGCAACCGCCAGCCAACCTTGGGCATCAGGCAGTTGGGTAGCCCCTTGTACGGCCTCAATAAACAACAAAGGCAATGAGGCTAATGTGGCGCCCAAACACAGCACGAACATCAGGCTTGTCCAGTGAATACTGGGTTTGCTGCGCAGTGCGGCTGTATAAACACCATAGGAAAGAATCGCAAGAAGCATCAGGGCGTCGCCAAAATTAATATTAAGCGCAAACAAATTGGCCGGCTCTCCCTGCACGGCAACAATAATTACCCCGATGAATGACAAAATAAATCCCAGTGCCTGTTCTTTAACAATACGGCTTGAGAACAAGATGAAACTGGCTGCAAACACAAATAGCGGTGTACCGCCCTGCATGATACTGGCGTTAACCGCGGTGGTATAGATAAGTGCATAAAACAACGCAACACTAAACCCGGTAAAGCCAATCGCCCCCAGAATCAACAAATACGACAGCCGCGGGCGAATCACCGCCCAATCGGCTGCAATTTGATCTTTCTTAAATAGATACAACGCCACCATCACGCTGGCCCAGCGAATCGTGACAATGATCATGGGGGAGACATGACCCACCGCGAACTTGCCTGCAATTGAATTCGCCGCCCAGAAAAGCGTTGCTAATGCCAGTAGTGCGTAAGCTTTATAAATAACCATTCCTTTTTAACGCTTTACCCAATTTCCCTGCGAATAATAACCCGGCAGTCCTTCCATCAGTTGCCGTCGCTTCCATAGTTCAGACCATAACGAAAACCGACACAACCTTATACCAAGCCAAACAACAAGGTCGAAATCAAGTTGTATCTGCTGCTAATCGAGATCAATTAACTGCTCCGCCCGCGTAAAGAAGCGCTTGCGATACCAAATGGTTACCAACACTGACGTAATCGCGGTGGCTGATGTGAGCATGAACATAACGATCAGTTGATAATGTACAGCTTGTGTCGGGTCGGCTCCCGCCAAAATTTGACCCGTCATCATGCCGGGCAACGACACAATCCCCACCACCGCCAAAGCATTAATAGTAGGAATCAAAGCCGCCGTCATCGCCAAACGAACCGCACGAGCTGACGCCTGTGCCGGGCTGGCGCCCAACGCCAGTCCAGCTTCGATCTCCTCTCGACGGCTTTCAAATTCCGAACGCACCCGCTCGGCCGCCAGCGCGGCACCATTCATGGCATTGCCGACAATCATCCCAAAAATAGGAATTAAGTAGCGCGGATCATACCAAGGGTCAATATTAACGACCACCAAATCGAGGTAGGCCATGGTAACTGCTGAACCAATTAGAATTGCGCCCCCGCACAAAAACCGAAGCGACATGCGCGAGCCAATTTGCTCGAGCCTATTCGTGGCTGCAAACGTAGCGGCAATCACCATTACCAGCAACACACCCAACACCAAATACCATTTATTGGTGGTGAACAACCACACCAATACCTGACCAATAAGCAATAGCTGCACGGTTGCACGCACAGCGCCGATAAACAGACTTTTTCCCAAACCCAAACGTTGCCACCACGACAAGGCCATGGCAACCATCACAAGCGGAACGGCCAGTGCCAGATTGAACCAGTCCAAGCTCAGCGCAGTTTCATTCGACATGAACGGCTCCGGTTTCATTGCCGGAAGTTGCATCGCGATGCTCAACCACGCGCCCCGCTTCGAACACAATGGTGTCTCCTCCCAGCGCTTCACCCTCCTCCAGCCGATGAGTCGCCATAATCACCGTCACCCCTGAATGAACCAATTTTTTCAAAGCCTCAACCAGACGCGCACCTGACTTGGGATCTAATGCCGATGTCGGTTCATCCAGCAAAAGCACCTCGGGCTTAGTCATTAAGGTGCGCGCCAAGGCAACGCGCTGTTTCTCTCCGCCCGAGAGCTGATCTGCCTCGCGGTCGGCGTAGCTTTCATTCAAGTCGGCCAGGATCAGCACTTCATTTACACGATCGTGATCAGCTTGAGTGATTTTGCCATTGGCAAAACGCGCCGCCGTCAGCAGGTTGTGGGATACCGTACCCTCGAACATCGCTGGTGCTTGAAACGCAAACCCCACCCATGTTCTAAGTTGGCGAACCGGGTACTGCTCAATCGGCCTGCCTTTAAACAGAATCTCGCCGGAAACCGGACTTTCCAGACGATTCAGCAAACGCAAAAACGAGGTTTTACCGCTGCCGCTGCTACCAATCAAACAGGTTGGCCGGCCCGCGCGCAACTTCAGCGTGATGTTGTGCAGTACGATCCGTTTCTGGCGTTCGTGCACCACATCACGCAATTCAAAAGCGAATTCACTCATGGAGTTACACGTTACGGCGCCGGGTTAGGGTATTTCAGGTGGATTGCGTCGATTTCGGCCAACACGTCGTCGGTTAAGGTCACGCTCAAGCTATCAATATTTTCCTTGAGCTGCCCCAGCGAAGTTGCACCCACCAAATTACTCACCGTAAACGGCCGCGTATTTACAAAAGCCAACGCCAATTGTGCCGGGGTCAAGCCCGCCTTCTTGGCCAACGCGACGTACGCCGAGGTCGCTGCAACTGCTTGCGGATTGGTGTAGCGAACAAAGCGCTCGAACAGAGTAATACGGGCCCCTTCCGGGCGTGCCCCACCCTCATACTTGCCGGTTAGCGTACCAAAGCCCAAAGGAGAATACGCCAATAGCCCCACTTTGTCGCGATGCGCAAATTCCGCCAGCCCCACTTCAAAAGTACGATTCAGCAGGTTATAGGGGTTCTGAATGGACACGATGCGTTCCAAACCAAGTCGTTCAGCCGCACTTAAGAACCGTGCCACGCCCCAGGGGGTTTCGTTGGACACCCCAATATGGCGAACCTTACCTTGTTTCACAAAATCACTGAGCACCTCAAGGGTTTCCTCAATGGGGACGGTATGGGGCTCATCCTCCCAAGGATACGTATGACGGCCGAAGGTAATGGTGCTGCGATCAGGCCAATGCAACTGATACAAGTCGACGTAATCTGTTTGCAAACGCTGCAAACTATCGTTCAGCGCCTCGGTTAAGTTGGGGCGGTCGAACTGGTTAGTCGCACCGCGAATGTGGCTGGGGCGCCCCGCCTGACGCGACGGCCCGGCAATTTTGGTTGCCAGAAAAATTTTGTCGCGTAAGCCTGTTTTCTTTAACCAAGTACCAATATAGCGCTCGGTGCTGCCCTGAGTATCAGCTTTGGGTGGGACAGGATACATCTCTGCCGTGTCGAACAAGTTCACGCCCTGTTCGAACGCATAATCCATTTGTTCGTGTGCCTGCGCTTCATTGTTCTGCTCGCCCCAGGTCATCGTACCCAGGCCGATTGCACTCACTTCAACATTTGTTTGTCCTAGCTTGCGATACTGCATTGCAACTCCCAAGAGAATAGTCATCTACAAAAAGATGCCAATGTTATAGCGCGTTCTGACCAAGCTTGCATGGGTCGTCCCATTCTTACACCCCTTAGATCCTGCCTTCAAACTGATATCGACTCCCGGGATACCACATTGTGGCAACTGATGCGACCTGATCTAATGCGTAGGTCGTTCGATAAAGCACCAAACATGCCTCGTCTTCTGGAACGGCCAAATACCGGGCAATTTCTGACGGTGCATTCACCGCCTCAATACTGTATTTAACCCCCTGCAAGGGCGCGACCCGCATTAAGTACTCATTTGGTGTCGATACCGAGAAATCCAGATCCATGTAACCAGGCGCCACCTTAGCGTTAACCCAACGATCCTCGTATTGAATGGGAACCTGATTATCGAAATGCACAATTATCGAATGAAATAACAAATGTCCGGGCTCGACTTCAAATTGCATTATGTGTGCATCACGTGCCTCACCGCGCTCAAGTCTTAATAATTTACTACTGTGCCGATGACCGCGCCCCCGAACCTCATCCGCAATATTTTTAATCGCCACCAGCGTGGCTTGATATTTACGAGGGGCAACATATGTGCCGGAGCCTTGAATGCGTTTCAGCACACTTTCCGCTGTCAGTTCCCTTACGGCCCGGTTAACCGTCATTCGGGAAGCACCAAATTGGCGCGCCAAAGCGTTCTCAGAGGGAATCACCTCCCCCTCTTTCCACCGACCATCCTGAATCTCCTTCAAGAGATAGTCTTTTATTTGTTGGTAAAGCGGCTGCGCAGTTTGCGGCATACAAATTACTCCGTCCCAAAGGGACACTCTCATCATGGAAAAGGCAAATGATTAACCAGAAACAATTTTCTGTGCAAATTCTCTTTGCAAAGTTGTATAGACATATTATGATATTAAAAAAAAGCAGCACAAGTACTTTTTATAACCAAGGAAACCAGCATGAAAAATCACGCCTTATCACATAAGTTTGCAGCAGCTTTTGCTATTTGCGCCGCTTTTGCCTCGGGCTCCGCTCTAGCCGACATAAAAATCGGTATAAACGTACCGCTCACGGGCTTTGCTGCGGCAGACGGCAATTCGGCACTTACAGGCGCAAAGCTGGCAGTCAAAAAGGCGAACGCAAATGGAGGCATTAACGGCGAACAAATCGAGCTCGTTATTTATGATGATCAAGCGTCGGCCAAAGATGCCATTCCGGCGGCAACAAAACTGATTGAAAAAGATGAGGTGGTCGGCGCAGTGTCCGGGTCCTACTCGGCTGCCACACGCGCCGCTGCAGGGGTTTTCCAAAATGCCCAGGTTCCCTACGTCGTTGCTTACTCGATCGACCCTAGCATCACCCGCACTGGTGACTATATGTTCCGAGTCTCTTCAATGGGTGAGGTGCAAGGTCGGGCCGGCGCCAAACTGGTCGACAACCTGGGGAAAAAGCGTGTTGTATTGGTTACGCTAAACAATGATTTCGGCCAGGCTCTGGCAAACGGTTTTAAAGATGCCGCACCGAAGTTTAATTTGGATATCATTAATGAATATGAGTACGGCATCAAAGATCGCCAGTTCGGGCCGTTAATTGCAAAAATCAAAAGCGACGACCCTGAAGTGATTTACGCTTCAGGATATTTTTTCAATGCAGGTCCTTTAGTTTCTCAAATTCGCGCTGCCGGGATCACCGTTCCAATTATTGGTCAGGAAGGTTACGACAGTGACAAATTCATTGAAATCGCCGGCCCGGCTGCCGAGGGCACACTTGTTACTACTTCACTCGATCGTGACTCGGAATCCAAAGTCACACAAGCTTTCCTGAAAGAATTTCGTGAAGAAGCAGGTTTCGGTGCTGATATGGTTGCCGCTTCGACCTACAGCGCGACGGCCATCCTGCTGGACGGCCTGCGTGAGACCGGGGGCAAAGGTGGCGCTGCTTTACGCGATGCCATTGCTAAGGGAACCTATGAAATGCCGATCGGCAAGCTCCAGTTCAACGATCTGCATGAAGTAAACAAAGATGTCCAAGTGCAAACGATTAAAGATGGCTACTGGGCTCGACACTCCGTTATTCACGACCCCGAATTGCTGGCGGCACCAACCAAAAACAGCAAATAAAGTGGTCGGCCCCATCGATCGGGTGGGGCCCCTTTCTTTTTTATTTTAGATACCGGAGTCAGCATGCTCTTTGTCGAGCTTGTCGCCCAAGGATTGGTGCAGGGCAGTCTTTACGCACTTATTGCACTCGGCCTTACGCTGGTCTATGGTTTACTGCGAATACTTCACGTTGCACATGCCGCATTGTTTACGTTAGGCGGCTATGTCAGCGTCCTGGTATACAACAGCACCGGTAGCCTGCCACTGGCATTTGTCGCCGCCATGGTGCTGGCCGGCCTGATCGGCGTGGCCATGTATCGCCTATGCTATGAACCGATTCTAAAGCAGCCACCCTATGTCGCATTGATTGCATCCATCGGTCTTTACATTGCATTCGAAGAAGCCTTTCGGATTCTTTTCGGAGCGATGGGCCTATCTTATGACTCTCCCCCACTGCAAGAACATGTTGCGCTTTTTGGCGGCCTGCAGTTCTCACAGGCGGAAATTCTGGCAACCATTAGTACCGTGGCCATTATCGGGGTATTAGGATTGTTGCAAATCAAAACACGTATTGGCGTGGCCTGCCAGGCTACCGTCTCAGACCCTCAAATGGCTGAATCTTTTGGAATCCGCCTCCGCACCGTACGCGATTTGAATTTTTTCGTCGGTTCTGCATTAGCCGGTTTTGCCGGCGTTTGGATGGGCATGCTAAACAATTTAGTGGAACCCACCATGGGTAGCGTGCCATCTTATAAAGGGTTGGCCATTATCGTGCTAGGCGGAATGGGATCGGTGCGGGGTACGTTATTAGCTTCATTGGTTTTGGGCGTCACGGAAGCGTTCGGCTCTATTTACCTCAGTCACTATATCGATCGCGATGCCATTGCATTCGCCTTCCTGATATTGGTTCTAATGCTGCGCCCCCAGGGCCTGTTTGCCAAACGCTAAGGAAACTAATATGGCTTACGAAATTTCCTTAATTACATCAATGGCAATCAGTGTACTGTTTGCCCTTTCGCTTAACCTCATCACCGGCTTTTGCGGGCAAATCAGCCTGGGACATTCCGCCTTTCTGGGTATTGGCGCTTATACATCCGTCATGCTGCTCAACGCAGGTGTCCCATTTTTAATCACTCTGCCCATCTCCATGCTCCTGGCGGGGATTATTGGCCTTATTGTTGGTTTGGCCAGCTTGCGCGTGCGCCATGACTTTCTTGCCATTACCACAATGGGAGTCGTATTTCTGTTCGTTGGCCTTGTTCGTAAACAAGACTGGTTAGGCGGGGAAATGGGGTTATCCGGCTTCCCCACCTCTGGCATGTCCAAACCACAATTCATGCTATTTGCCGTTTTTCTGGCTGCCTTGGTTGCCGTGTTCTGCATTTATATCAAACGGTCGTGGATGGGACGTGTTTTTAACGGTATTGCGGAAGATGAAGACACTATGCGTGTTTTAAGTATCGACGTCCCGCGCTACAAGCTTGTCGCTTTCGCTATGGGAACGAGCCTGGCAGGTCTGGCGGGGTGTCTTTATGCGCAACACTTTAACTATATCGGCCCCGACAGCTTCGGCTTTATCGAGTCGATCACGGTTCTTTCAATGGTGGTGTTCGGTGGGATCGGTTCGGTACCGGGGGTCATCTTCGGAGCAGCGGTCCTCTCCGCACTACCCGCTTGGTTTCAAATCATTGGCGACTACAAATTGCTGGTTTACGGAGGGCTCTTGTTTCTAATGATGCGTTTTTCTCCTAATGGCGTTGCCGGCATAGTGACTTCGGCAAAAGCACGTTGGCGCCGCCCCGCTCAAGGAGGAGCGTCATGAGCCCAGACAATGCGCTTCTTGAAGTCAACGATATTACCGTCCAGTTTGGCGGCCTGGTTGCCGTGGATCATGTCACATTCAGTATTAACAACGGTGAACTGTTAGGCTTAATCGGTCCGAATGGCGCTGGAAAAACCACCGTCATGCGCAGCATTACCGGCGTTGTCAAGCCCACCTCAGGCCGCGTAACACTCAACGGACAAGACATCAGCAATCTTGCTACTCATCAGCGAATTCGTCGGGGTTTATCACTGTCGCAACAACTCGTTCGCCCCTTCCGTGAAATATCTATTCTTGACAACGTGGCACTGGCCGCCGGCAACACTCATACAGTCTCTCCCCTCAAAGCCCTCATGCATGTCTCCATTCAGGAGGAGCGCAAAACAGCAATGCATATGCTGGAGCGGGTTGGCATAGCCCATTTAGCCAACCAAATGCCCGGAATCCAGCCTTTGGGCGTATTAAAGCGTATGGAAATGGCACGCGCCCTGGCGCTAGAGCCATCGTTACTGTTGCTCGACGAGCCCCTTGCAGGGCTTAATTCAAACGAAGCACGCACATTGGCCGACACTATCGCGGAAATTAATCAGCAAGGTGTCACCATCATATTAATTGAGCACAACCTCACAGAAGTATTACGCATCTGCCAACGGTTGGTCGTACTCGACAACGGACGAAAAATAGCCAGTGGACTGCCGCGCGAAGTGATGCAACAACCTAACGTCCGTGCAGCCTATCTGGGTATGGAACAATCCTCTGCACAGCCAATACAAACAGGAGATGCTTACGATGCTTGAAGTCAAAAACCTCTCTTGTGGCTATGGTGCGTTCGAAGCCGTCCACGGCATTTCTTTGTCTCTGCAGCCCGGTACCATTACCGGCTTGCTAGGCGCCAATGGCGCAGGCAAGTCATCAACCCTCATGTGCCTGGCGGGTCATGTCACGTTAAACAGCGGCCAAATTCTTTTTAATCAAGAGGACATCAGCCGGCTGCCCCCTTATGAGCGTGTCAGAAAAGGTTTGGCCATTTCCCCGGAAGGCCGACGCCTGTTCAAAGATCTCAGCGTAGAAGACAACCTGCGAGTGGGAGGGCTAACGCAACCAAAAGACAAATTCACAAAAGATCGCGACTATGTCCTTAGCCTGTTCCCACGTTTGGGTGAGCGCCTCCATTCATTGGCAGGCAATCTGTCAGGCGGCGAACAGCAAATGCTGGCCATTGGCCGAGCACTGATGGCGCAGCCCAAAGTCATTCTCATCGACGAGCTCTCGCTGGGCCTGATGCCTAAAGTTATTGATTTGTGCTACCAAGCGCTTGAGGCACTTAAAAACAAAGGATTAGCCATTCTTTTAGTAGAGCAGAACACCGACCGGGTGCTAAATATTGCCGACGATATCTGTGTCCTGGAGTCCGGTCGCACTGTCTGGCAGGGTACAGCCAAAGCCGCCGCCCAAGACCCGGATCTGGTTTCAGCCTATTTGGGCATGCACTAAGCAACGCTCATTGGCCAAAAAACAGTTTTTATCGATTCAGAAGGGACGCTTGAAATGACTACTTTCACCCACTCACAAACAGAACTCGACCCTCGCTTTGATCCTAATCGCATTATTCGTGCCCCGCGAGGTAGCGAAAAAACATGCAAGAACTGGGTCACCGAAGCAGCGTTCCGTATGATCCAGAACAATCTGGACGCCGAAGTCGCGGAAAACCCAACACACTTGGTGGTTTATGGCGGCATCGGTCGTGCAGCACGCAACTGGGCTTGCTTCGATCAAATTCTGGAATCGCTCAGGTCCCTTGAAGAAGACGAATCGCTGCTTATTCAATCCGGTAAACCGGTCGGTGTTTTCAAAACTCACCCCGACGCGCCGCGGGTGCTCATTGCCAATTCCAACCTGGTACCAAAATGGGCCAACTGGGAGCATTTCAACGAACTCGACCGAAAAGGCTTGTTCATGTATGGCCAAATGACAGCGGGCAGCTGGATCTACATTGGTAGCCAAGGCATCGTGCAAGGAACATACGAAACCTTTGTCGAGGCAGGCCGGCAGCATTACAAAGGTAACTGGGAGGGTCGCTGGATTCTAACGGCCGGCCTGGGTGGCATGGGCGGCGCCCAACCCCTGGCGGCAACGTTGGCCGGTGCCGTTTCGCTGAACATTGAATGCCAACAAAGCAGTATCGACTTTCGGCTAAGAACCCGCTACGTCGACAAACAGGCCAAAGACCTTGATGAGGCTTTGGACATGGTGAAACACCACACCGGAAAAAATGAGGCGGTTTCCATAGCGCTTCTTGGTAACGCCGCAGAAATTTTGCCTGAACTGGCCCGCCGTGCCAAAGCGGGGGAAATCAAGCCGGACCTGGTGACCGACCAAACATCTGCGCATGACCTCGTTAACGGATATTTGCCTAAAGGCTGGACAGTCGAAGAATGGAAGGCCGCCCAAAAAGATCCTGCTAAACATACCGAACTCACCCGGCAAGCCACGCGCTCCTGCGCAGAACATGTACAAGCCATGCTCGACTTCCATGCCATGGGCATTCCCGTGGTTGACTATGGCAACAATATCCGACAAGTGGCTTATGATGCCGGCGTCGAAAACGCCTTTGATTTTCCCGGTTTTGTACCAGCCTATATTCGCCCTTTATTCTGCGAAGGCAAAGGGCCGTTTCGTTGGGTTGCCCTTTCGGGAGATCCTGAAGACATCTATAAAACCGATGCCAAGATCAAGGAATTGTTCCCCGAAAACAAATCTGTCGCGCGGTGGCTCGACATGGCAAAAGAACGCATTGCGTTTCAGGGTTTACCGTCGCGCATATGCTGGCTGGGTCTGGGTGAACGCAACCTGGCAGGCCTGGCATTCAACGAAATGGTGCGCAATGGCGAGCTTAAAGCGCCAATTGTCATTGGTCGAGATCACCTGGATACAGGTTCGGTGGCAAGCCCCAACCGTGAAACTGAAAGCATGCGAGACGGCACGGACGCCGTATCCGATTGGCCGTTACTCAACGCCCTGCTCAATACCGCAGGCGGCGCCAGCTGGGTTTCTTTTCATCACGGTGGTGGGGTGGGAATGGGTTATTCACAGCATGCGGGAATGGTTATCGTGGCAGACGGTACAGACGCCGCTGAGAAACGTCTTGCCCGGGTACTCATCAACGATTGCGGTTCAGGCGTGATGCGCCATGCCGACGCCGGCTACGAAACAGCCATAGCATGCGCTAAGAAACATGGGCTCAAACTGCCAATGATTCAGGCATGAAACATGTAAATGCGGCTCAAGTCCCCGCCCACCTGTGGAAAAACGGGCGCGGCCGTACTCGGGAACTCGATATCTATCCCGAGTCGGCTGAGCTGGATAACTTCATTTGGCGCGTCAGCGTGGCCGACATTGATGAAGATGCCGACTTTTCAGAATTCAACAATATTGACCGAATCATTACCCTTATCCAGGGTGAAAGCGCCATTTTGCAATTTGATAATGGCCATCATCACACACTTGAGCCGTGCCGTCCGTTTCGCTTTCAAGGGGAGCAAAAAGTCAGGGCGACTCTGCCTCACGTGAGTGTGAAAGACTTGAATCTCATGATGGATCGTCGCCGTGCCTCGGGCTGCGTTCTATTCCAGTGCGAAGCAGCCGAAATTTCCTGTGACCCGGAGTCACTCTATTGGCTGTTTTGCCCGAACGGCCGATGGCACATTAAAACCCAAAATGCACAGTCAACAGACGTCTGGGAATTGGGATTGCATGACTATCTAAGGTTCGATCCGTCGCTAATACGTTTGTCTTTCAAGCCGGAAGTCACCGGCAGTACGCTTTTGATCGCCCAGGTTCAACACGGAGCCTCAGCCTTATGAACGCTGTCTTTGCCAAAATTGCGCTTTTACCAACAGGTTGGGCGAGCAATGTCTATCTGCAGTGGAACGATAAAGGAATCCTGACATCCGTCGCTGTAAATAAAACCCATCCATCCAACACGCCATCTGTTGAGCTGTTGCTCCCTGGAATGCCCAATCTCCATTCGCACGCCTTTCAACGTGCGATGGCCGGATTAACAGAGTATCGCTCATCAGTCGACGACAGTTTCTGGAGCTGGCGCACACTCATGTACGCATTCGCACAAAAACTGAATCCCGACTTGCTTAAAGCGGTTGCAAGCCAGTTGTACCTGGAAATGTTGAAGGCCGGTTATACATCAACCTGCGAATTCCATTACATTCATCATGACCAAAATGGGCGTCCCTACGCCCCAGTTGAAGCACTCTCAAGCTGTTTGATTGAAGCCGCCGAACAAGTTGGCATTGGCCTGACATTACTTCCAGTCATGTATGAATATAGTGGTTTTGGGCAAACACCGCCGCATGCCGGCCAAGCTCGATTCATCAATTCACCCGACTGGATACTGTCTCTATTGGACCGTCTGGCAAAACAGTTCCCGGAACATGAGGGTCTTCGCTACGGCGTCGCACCCCATTCCCTGCGTGCCGTTTGCGAACCCACGCTTAGAGAACTGCTTGAAAATTTAACCCACTGGAATCCGCTGGCACCGATTCACATCCACATTGCGGAACAAACCAAAGAAGTGGAAGACTGCCTGGCCCATTACGGTCAACGGCCAGTTGAATGGCTGTTGAATCATTTTGACGTTAACAAGCGCTGGTGCCTGGTGCACGCTACTCACATGACTCAACAAGAAACCATCGCTGTCGCAAACAGCGGTGCCGTGGTTGGCATATGCCCTTCTACCGAGGCGAACCTGGGCGACGGCATTTTCAATGGACCCGAATATTTGAAAGCAAACGGAACTTGGGGCATTGGGTCCGACAGCCACATTACGGTCGATGTTGCCGAAGAGCTACGTTTATATGAATACTCACAGCGGCTGGCACGACGCCAACGAAACATACTGGCTTCTGATTCACAGCATTCTGTAGGCCATTATTTATATACGCACGCCTTAGCCGGCGGCGCACAAGCCAGCGCACGCCCCATCACCGGACTGGCACCCGGGCAACGAGCGGATGCCCTGTCGTTGAACGTGTCACACCCCGACCTGATAGGGAAAGGCGGCCATCAAATACTCGACAGTTTTGTTTTTTCGCGCCACGGTGGCGCATTAATTGATTCCGTACTGGTTGCAGGACAATGGCGTGTTCAAAATGGCTTCCATGCGCAAGAAATCGCAATTCTGCAAGCCTATCAACGTGCCATGACAACCCTTTTGGCTTAAACGCCCCAAAGATCAAGGTTAAACCATGAGTTCACTTGAACCTGTTTTTAAATTTCATCGCGGTACCACCCCTTTACTGGTTTCCATGCCACACACGGGTGTGCATATTCCAGACGCCATTCGCGAAAACCTTACTGACGCTGCACTGCGTTTGCCCGACACAGACTGGCATCTTGAGATGTTGTACAACTTTCTTCACGAAATGGGTGCCTCCGTCATCATTGCAACACACTCTCGATACGTTATCGATTTGAACCGCCCAAGAGACAATGCAAATTTGTACCCAGGACAAGATACGACAGGCCTGTGTCCGCTTGACACCTTCCACCGCGATCCAATTTACATCAATCACGCCGAACCCGGTCCGGAAGAAATTTTGCAGCGCGTACAAAACTACTGGCTGCCCTATCATGAACAATTAAACGCCGAGTTAACGCGCTTGAAACAAACGCATGGCATCGCGCTGCTATGGGATGCGCACTCTATCTGCTCGCGCGTGCCGCGCTTTTTCGACGGTGTATTGCCGGATTTCAACATTGGAACCGCCAACGGCACATCATGTAACCCAGGCCTACAAGACGCGCTACAAAAAATCGCTGAAGAGTCCGGCTATACATGGGCGGTTAACGGCCGTTTCAAAGGTGGTCACATTACACGACATTATGGTCGCCCCGACCAACAAATCCACTCAGTTCAACTGGAATTATCGGAAGCAACATACATGCAAGAAGACTTTCCTTATTCTTTCGATAATACGCGCGCTGAACGCGTCCGCCCTGCGCTAAAGGCGTTCCTTGAGCAAATGGTTCAATGGGCAGGCAAACAATCAAAACGCACACAATAGCTACACCGTAGCCCTTAATTCCAGCATAACAAGGACTTCATATGACCGATGACACCAGACCCCAATGGGATGACCTATGGACCAACGTTCATCTGGCTACCCTTGCGCCAGGAACGGGCTATGGGGAAATCCGAAATGGCGCAATTGCGGTGAAAGACGGCCGCATCGCCTGGCTGGGCCCGCACGCAAATTTGCCGTCAAAAGCTCAGGTACAACGCGAACATAACGGGCAAAACTGTTGGCTCACACCGGGTTTAATCGACTGTCACACCCACATTGTTTACGCGGGTAACCGCAGCAATGAGTTTGAAGCCAGGCTTAACGGCGTGCCATATGAGGAGATTGCGCGCCAGGGTGGCGGCATCATCTCGACTGTTAAAGCAACACGGGAAGCCACCGAGGAAGCATTGCTTAAGTCCAGTCTGCCTCGTGTCCAGGCCTTGCTAAACGAGGGCGTAACAACATTGGAAATCAAGTCGGGGTATGGGCTAGATATAGCCACCGAATCGAAAATGCTACGCGTTGCAAGGAAAATTTCAACCCTGTTTCCTGTGCGCGTAAAAACCACCTTTCTGGGTGCACACGCTTTACCGCCCGAATACAAAGGCCGGGCAGACGACTATATTGATTTGGTCTGCTCGGAAATGCTCGACACGCTGGTTGGCGAAGAATTGGTTGATGCGGTGGATGCGTTCTGCGAAAACATCGGATTCACACGCGCACAAACCGAACGTGTTTTTCGCGCGGCACAAAAACACAAGCTTCCGGTGAAACTGCATGCCGAACAATTGTCCGACCAAGACGGCAGCTCACTAACCGCCCAGTATAACGGGCTCTCCGCTGATCACCTGGAGTACCTCTCAAGCAACGGTGTTCGTGCCATGGCCCAGGCGGGTACGGTGGCGGTTTTGCTGCCAGGCGCATTTTATTATTTGCGTGAAACACGGTTACCGCCCATTGAAGTACTACGACAGCACGGTGTTCCTATCGCAATATCCACTGACTGTAACCCCGGTACGTCACCGTTAACTTCGATTCTGTTAACAATGAACATGGCCTGCACCTTATTCCGTCTGACGCCGCTTGAAGCACTCACCGGTGTTACCCGGCATGCGGCTCAAGCACTAGGCTTACAGCACGAAACAGGATCTTTACAGCCTGGCTATTGGGCCGATTTTTCGTTATGGGCCATAGATCGTCCAGGGGATCTTGCCTACGCTATCGGTTTCAACCCACACTGCGCAACCGTGTTCAAAGGTCGCGTTGTTGACAAGAACTACAGACAAACTTAAGCAAAATTACCCCAAATCTTCTTCAACAAACGCTGAAACTCGTGTTGTTCCTCAATCGTTAACCCCTTCACTGAGCGCTCATAAATAGCCCAGGCCGGGGGCAAGACCTTGTGGAATTGCTGCTCTCCAGCCGACAGCAAATGAATTTCCAACACACGCTGGTCGGTTGCGCTGGGTTCCCGGCGCACATAGCCGGCCTTTTCCATCACAGTAAGCGCGCGCGACAAGGTCGCCTGATCCACGCCTGCCGCATTGGCCAGTGCACTAATACCCAAGCCATCGGTTTCACGCAAAAACGCCAGTACACGCCAGTGCAGCAGCGTCATGCCGTGCTCACGCAATAAAACCTGGAAATCGGCATTAACAGCACCCGTGGTGCGATTAAGCACATAGGGCATAAACGTTTCATGGCCCTGGTATGTTTGCGTAAAGTCTTGTTCTTGTTTCGTGGGTTTCACTTTCTTTGCCCGATTCTGATTATCCGCTACGGTCGACCACCCGTTGTAGCGTGCCAATCAGCCAGTTTAACGCCAAGCCTACAATACAAATCCACACCAACGGCACAAACATATCCAAAGTTCGATAAGCACGGGCGGCAACGGTTAGCATGTGTCCCAAGCCGTCGGTGGACGCAATCATTTCAGCCAGAAAAACCACCACACAAGCAATAACACCCGCGACGCGCACACCAGCCAGAACCGTTGGAACGATTGACGGTAGTGTCACCTTCCACAAACAAGCAAGGTTCGATGTCCCCGCAGCTCGGGCAGACCAAATCAATTTGCGATCGACCGCACGTGCCGCCGACCACGTTGCCATAAGAACGGGGAACAAGGCATCAGCAACAATCAGCGCCACTTTCGACGCATTTTCGAAACCGAAAATCAGGATAAGGGCCGGATACAGGGCAATCTTGGGAATGGGCGCCAGCAAACGCACCAAGGCGTCAAGCAATGCCGCACTAAAGCGCGATAATTGTGCCGCTAACCCCAGTACCACGCCCAACACAACCGCCAGACTTAATCCAATCGCCAGCCGGTACAAGGTAATACCAAAGTTGCCCCAAAACTCGGCGCTCGCTGCCTGCTCCAGCAAGCGAACGACAATATCGGACGGCGCAGGCAAGAGTTGCGGCTCAATCAGCCCCGCCCGACAAACAACTTCCCAGACGACCAGCACAAACAAGGGAGAAATGCATAAACGCCCCCAACCCATCATGGTTTGAGTCATGCGCCCCCCTCGTTTGAATCGGCCCAACGGGTTAAGTATCGCCGAACACGCTCGAAGAGCGCATCAAGCACAAAACCCAGTATCGCCAACACCAGGATGGCGGCATAAACCGTTGCATACTGCGCCATGTCCATGGATGTGAATAATAAATTCCCCACCCCTTCCTGGCGCGCAATCATTTCCGACGACACCATCACAATCAGGGCCATCACCACCCCAACCCGGCAACCAATCATGATTTCGGGTAACGCAGCCGGCAAAATCACCTTGAACAAGCGGGCCACCGGCCCCATTCCCATCGCTTGCGCAACCCACACCAATTTACGCTCAACACGGCATGCTCCCTGGTAACTGTGGTAAAGCACGGGCAAACTCACCCCCATGGCAATCACGAAAATTTTGGAAAAGCTACCCAAACCGAACCAAAGCATCAAAATAGGCATTAACGCCGCCTTGGGCATCGGGTAAGCCAATGAAACCAAAGGGTAGAAAATTTGATAAATGATTCGGCTGCGCCCCATTGCCAGACCCAGGGGAATCGCCACCAATAACGCCCACACATAACCTGCAAACATTCGGCCAACCGACTGCAGAATTGCCCACAAAGCAGCAGGGTCGGTAATTAAAAAACGCAGCTCTTTCACTGCCGCTATCGGGCCTGGAAACGACGTGAAACCCAAAAACCGTGATGCAGCCGACCACAGCACGCCAAGAAAAAGTATTGCCAGCACGATGCCGACAGCGGGATGCTCGTACCATCGTAACGAACGACCTGCGGCCTGCTTCACACTTGCTCCTTCTCGGTAAGCAAGTTTTCAAGATGAACGATGTAGTTCTGGTAATCGCGATTCAGCAGCAGCTCTGCACGTACACGTGGCCGCGGCAAGTCGATATCAATCACTTCCCGAACCGAGCCCGGACTGCCGGTTAAGACCACCACCCTATCGGACAAATACACCGCCTCATCAACCGCGTGGGTGACGAACAACACGGTATTGCGCAGTTGTTCCCACAGCGATAACAACTCGGCCTGCAACACCAGGCGCGTGTGCGCGTCCAATGCGCCGAACGGTTCGTCCATAAGCAAAATCGCAGGTTCATAAGCCAGCGTGCGTGCAATAGCGGCTCGCTGGCGCATGCCTCCAGACAACTCTCGCGGATAAAATCCGGCATATTTATCGAGGTTGACCTTCTCCAGCCACGACAAGGCGCGTGCTTGGGCCTGCGCTTTGGGTACACCCTGTTCACGCAAACCGTAAGCTACATTTCCCAGCACTGTTTTCCAGGGGAACAACGCATATTCCTGAAAAACCGGCCCGCGATCGGGGCCGGGTTGAACAATACGTTTGCCATCCACCTTAACTGCACCCTCGGTAGGTTGCTCGAAGCCGCCCACAATGTAGAGCAAGGTGCTTTTCCCGCAACCGCTTGGCCCAAGAATCGAGACAAACTGACCTGCGGGAATCTGCAAGTCGATATCCACCAAAGCCGGATGCGCCTTGCCGCGTGCCGTTTTAAACGTTTTATTCAGGTGCTCAATACTGATCATTTACTTTACCGGCGCAATAATATCGTCACGAACGAACTCTTTGATATCAAGCGATTCCTTCAAGAAACCGGCTTCATGGTAAAGGTCGAAAGTTTCCTGAATCGCATCGATATTAGGCTTCATATTCGGTTCGCGATGGAAGTCTTTTGGTGTCAGCAAATATTTGGAAAATACTGCCGCCGGTGCGCGGGTAATTTCCGAAGTCACCTCCGCAGCCAACGCAGGGTTTTCCTTTAACTTGGCCATGGCATTCTGCAAATCTTTAACATAGGCCTTGACCACTTCAGGATTGGCATCGGTATAAGCCTGGCTGCAACCTTCAAAAATCTGCACGTTAGGATTTTGTACATCCAGCAGTTTGAATAAAGGCCGCAAACCGCCTTTTTCCTCATTCAAAACCGTGAACGGCGGAACCATGGGGCCGGCGTCAACACGCCCTGAGCGAATGGCATCGGCAGAAGGAGGAAAGCCGGTTTCAACAATTTTCACGTCTTTTTCAGGATCAAGTCCATTTTCTTTTAGCCAAAGCAGCATGTGGTAATACACGCCGGAGCCATACGCATTTGTACCAATCACCTTGCCTTTCAAATCTTGGGCCGATTTAATCGGACTATCTTCCTTAACCGCCCAATACACCGAAAAACTACCGGGTTCTTCCGCCGCATGTTGTGCAACGATGTAAGGCTTCAAGCCGCTTTCAATATAACCTTGCGCCATCGACATAGGCGCCATCGTTGCGCAATCAAGTACATCGGCGCGCATGGCCTGAACCATCGGAGACGTTCCCTGAAACTGCGTCCATTTAATCGTGTACTTTTTACCTAAATCGGGGAAAAGTTCCGGACGCTTCATCATCAAATACTTTGATTCTTCAGCAGGAATTGTCCAGCCCACCCGCAGCTCCGGCACGTCGGCCGCTACGGCCGGCGCGTAAACAGTGGCGGCCAACGTAGCTGTTGCCGTTGCGGCCAGTAATGCTTTGACTTTAGTTTTCATCGCTTATTTCCTTAACAGTGGTGGAAGGAATGCTTTGGTCCAAACCAAAATGCCGTAGCATGCCCAAAGTACGTGCCAGCACATCACGCCGGTACGCGTTCAAGTCGACGCCCTCGTAAGACAAAAAACCATTTGCCGACCGCAAACCAATTTTCCCTTCATGCATATATCGTTTGATAATGTCTGGAGCGGCATATCGGGATGCGTCGAGGTTGTCGGAAAGATAGTGGCTGGCATGGTAAAGAATATCGTTCCCACCATAATCAATAAATTCCAGCACACCAATACTGGCGAAACGGAAACCCAAACCGTAGCGTGTCGCGCGGTCGATTTCTTCAACCGATGCAACGCCCTCTTCAACCATACGGGCCGCCTCGTTCATAATTAAAGTTTGCAGGCGTGGCACAATGAAACCGGGCGAGCAAGCGCACTGTACAGGCACTTTGCCAATGCCTGTGAGGCTCTCTTTCAATGCGTCCAGAGCTTCACCACTGGTTTGATCATGTGCACTGATTTCAACCAACGGAATAACGTAGGCGGGATTCAACCAGTGCGCATTCATGAAACGCTGCGGGTGCGTCACCATACCGGCAAGTTCCGAAGCAAGCATGGTGGAGGTCGTGGACGCAATAATGGCCGTGTCCGGCGCGCCCTCACATATACGTTTCAAGGCATCGCGTTTAGCCTCCAGCGTTTCGGGCACGCCTTCATAAATAATTCCGGCGGTTTTCAATACGTCGCCGGAATGAGCCAAATCTACAATATCAATACGCCGTCGAATTGAGGCGACTTGATCTACACTAAATAATTCAAGATCGGCTAATTGTTGCAAGGCCGTAATCAGTTCTTGGTCGATCTCCTCAGACAAGGCCTGAAATTGCCCTGCATCACGCGGCTTGAAATCCACAACGGCGACACTTTGCCCACGAATGGCATAGGCCAGGGCAATTCCCCTGCCCATGCGCCCCGCACCAATTGCAATAATAGATGCTGCCATATTCAGTGCTTTCCGGTAACCAGCATTTCACGCAAATCATCTTTACCCAGACTTGCCAAACCCAGCGTTGCAAGCGAACGCGGCCCTTTGCGCAGATCTTGCCCGACAATGCCGCCGGCAATAGCCAGCAACCCTTGGCTAATCGGCGCATCGATATTGGCCCAGTCTCCCACTGAAGCCTGAAATGACAAACCCAGCATCGTGTCTTCGGTCATGTAACGATGGTGGTGTAAGTCGATATGTTCACGCCAATCGCCGCTTTTCACCAACTTTTTATGCACATTCCCATACATCCATTTGTCACTGTTGTAATGATCGGCCAAAGGGAAATGAGGTGCGCCGTAACCCAGCGCTTCGCGAATGGCAATGCGCTCCAGATCGAGCTTGTCGGTTACTGACCGGACCGCAGGTTGCGTTCCTTCGTTATGAATGTCCCACGCTTCGAAATGCTGCAAAGGCGCTGCGTTCATCAGGATAAGTGGAGGATGAATAATAGGGCCTGCGTTCATCAATGCCCCCGACATCGCATCTTCACACGGTTCGATCACCGGGAACGCCTCGCGAATGACGCTTAAACCATGCTCGGTTCGAGCGGCTGGGTACACACCGGTAGGCAGCCGCGTTGCCCGTGTTGTAATCGCAACCGTGTTCGGACCATGTTTACGAACCAGCCAGGGCAATGTGCCTGTTTCCGCCCAGGTTACTTCGGCCTTGTTACCTGCCGCTTTCACCGCTTCCGCCATAATGAAGCTGCCGAACGTGCCGGGCGGCAGGTACACAACCTGCCCATCGGTTAAATGGGGCGCCATCGCATGGGCGATATCCAGTTGAGCAAGAGCCGGGGTGGGAATAACGATGAGCTGCGCGCCTTTCAATGCCTCAGAAATATCCGTGCATACATGCGCGATTCTGATATCACGCTGGCCCTCTTCGTCTTTTACAGTAATGCAACCACTGTCAATAACGGGTTGCAACGCGGCGGTATCCCGCCGCCAGAAACTGACCTCGTGCCCAGCTTCGCTTAGGTCTGCGGCAGCCGCATAACAACCATGACCACCCCCCAAAACCGCTACTTTCATTCCAACTCCCTGTTAGCAAAATATATGCAGATGCATACAATGAGTTAACAGTAAGGGATTTGGAATCTAACCAACAATAAGGGTTAGTGCGGATTTTGCCGAAAAACGGGATGGGGATTTCCCGAGGCGGGAAAACGGTGACCTGTTAATACATTGACGCAACGACAACAATAACCAGACCCAGGACCATATTGACGGTAACCCATTTGCGTACCCGAGACAGTGCCGCAGCAGCCGATGGCCAATCTGCCGTGGAGACAGCCTCAACCATGGGCGGATAAAGCCTGAAACGAATCACAAAAAAGATAACAACCATGACAACGCCCAACGTAGCCATAATTGTCCAGGCCAAGGGCATATTAAACTCCATGCCTGCCTGCACCATAACTTTGGCTGCCCTGCCAATCATCCATAACCCCGTAGCCAACACAATCAAGGCAGCCCAAAGTACATGGCCAAAAAACCGTTTTAAGACACTGCACATAAGCGCGAGCCGGGTGGGCGGATCAAATTCAGTCAAGGACGGGCGCAAATAAAAATGCGCAAACACCATACCGCCAACCCATAGAACCACTGCCAGAACATGCAGCGTTTTTAATAATGCGTCTAAAACCATGTGGCCACCTCTTTAAGCGTTAGGGTCTAGCGTACCAAAAGAAAAACCCGCAAGGGCAATTACCTTTGCGGATTCTTAAAAATTAAATGCCAGAACGTTCTGGCGGCGATAAATGAAATTCTTCAAGTAAATTCCGAATCCACTGTTAGCTTAGTTGGTGGAAATATTGAATTCCCATATGCACTAAATCTACTCCTAAGTGGGGTAGTTAAATATCGATATTCATTCTACTTCCCCGATGGAGAATGGAAACGTAACCTCATACCTGATTTGAGAGAAGTTCTGCGTACTGTCCCCCATTACCAAATCACCATTGCAAGGACAATCGATAGCAAGAGGAGCAAGAAACGCCTTAGAGACGCTGAACCACAAATCTATTTAATGACTTTCAGTTATGGACGGATTGACTACAAATCCTATCCGCAAGTTGCCGAGTTTCTTCGCAAGAATGATGTAAAGCTTAAAAAAGATGGATTTCCTATGAGGGAAGAAAGGATTTGGTTTTTCGCTAAAAGGCTCCGTGACAACCCCCTGGATGATTTCAATTCTTACCTAGGAGATGATCACAATTTAAAGAGGCTAACTGAGCTAAACAAGGCTCAGAGGCCAAGCCCAGTAGTCCCTCTACCTCGTTTACCAAGGAAAAATGCAAAAAATCAATCCTGGCCTAAAGGTGCTGAAGATGACGAGAACGAGCTGGACATCAATTTTTGACGCCAACCCTTGAACACACAAGCTTTAGTAGCTAGATATTTGCAAAAAATGGCATTTTCTACCCCTCTACAGCCACTAGGCGCTAAGCGCTGTAGCCCTATATACAAGGCTTGTAAAACAGGCCCTGAATCAGAGAATAGATCGTTCTGACTTTTACAGTCCAAGCCAAGGCTGAAACTGATGCAATTAAGAGTTTGAAGCGACGACGACGCGAAGCCTTAGTGACACCACTACATCAAAGCCGCACCTGCGTAACGCATGTTCACTCTGGGAGCTTTAGAATAGGAGAATATAGCCACATGATTGGGTAGAAAACCTGGGTAGAATCGAACAAAAAAAATCCTCGTAACCCGTTGAGTTACAAGGACTTTTCAATATTGGCGGAGATGGAGGGATTCGAACCCTCGATACGGGTATAAGCCGTATGCTCCCTTAGCAGGGGAGTACCTTCAACCACTCGGCCACATCTCCAGTTAAGCTCAATATTCTAGCATAAGAATACGCACTTAATTCATGCCTTAGAGGTGAAACTACTTAAGTTTCGTCAGTTTCATCCACCACAGGAATATCGCCGTCTTGGTCGAGCCCAAAAGCTTTGTGCAAAGCACGCACGGCCAATTCCATGTATTTATCGCTGATCACCACCGACGTTTTGATCTCGCTGGTACTGATCATTTGAATATTAATGCCCTCTTCACTTAGCGTGCGGAACATAAGGCTGGCAATACCGACGTGGCTGCGCATACCAATACCCACCACCGATACCTTGCAGACTTTTTCGTCGGCCTGAACTTCGCGTGCACCAACGGCAGGCGCGACCTGGTTCTTCAACACTTCAAGCGCACGAGGGAAGTCGTTGCGGTTTACGGTAAATGAAAAGTCGGTTGTGCCATGAACCGATTGGTTCTGCAGGATTACATCGACGTTGATATTGGCCGCGGCAACAGGACCAAGAATTGAGTAGGCAACGCCCGGCTTATCCGGAACCGCCAATAGCGTCAGTTTGGCCTCATCACGGCTGAAGGCAATGCCCGAAACAACGGCTGCTTCCATTTTCTGGTCATCCTCAAAAGTAATTAGAGTGCCTGAATTCATTTCCTCTTCAAGCGGCATCAGGGGGTCGGTAAGCGACGACAACACACGCACTGGAATGCGGTATTTACCGGCAAACTCAACTGAACGAATTTGCAGCACCTTGGAACCCAGCGACGCCATTTCCAGCATTTCCTCAAAGGAAATAACGTTTAACCGACGGGCCTGGGGTACAACACGCGGGTCGGTGGTATAAACGCCATCGACATCGGTGTAAATCAAACATTCCTCAGCACCAATGGCAGCGGCAATGGCCACCGCCGAGGTATCCGAGCCGCCCCGCCCCAACGTGGTGATATGACCTTCGTCGTTGATGCCTTGGAAACCTGTTACGACGACTACACGACCTTCGGACAGGTCGCCTTTAATGCGGGTGTCGTCGATAGAGGTAATACGCGCTTTCGTATAGGCGGCATCGGTTTTCACAGGAACCTGCCAACCGGTATAACTGCGGGCCGGAACGCCCTGCGCCATTAACGCCATCGCCAGCAGTGCGCTACTGGCTTGCTCGCCGGTTGCAGCCAGCATGTCTTGCTCGCGCTCATTCGGCTGCGGGGAAATTTCCTTGGCCAAGCCGAGCAAACGATTCGTTTCACCCGACATGGCGGAAGGCACCACTACAACCTGGTGCCCCGCTGCATGCCACTTGGCCACCCGCTTGGCCACGTTCTGGATGCGCTCAACCGAGCCCATCGAAGTACCGCCATATTTATGAACTATCAGGGACATCTTTTCCTCTGAATTGTGTGTGTGTTGTCGCTAATGTCCGACAAATAAAACCATCAATTGTAACATCAGCAGCCGGTTTTGCCGACCCCCTGCAGGCATACCCGACCTTTTTCGCAACTGATAATATGGCCTGCATGACGCAAACGCATATGGCGATCATGCCCCAAGGCGTGCAGATTGCGCAGCTGTTTGATGAGCTCATTCAAGCGTGCCTCGGAAGGCATCGGCAAGCCATGAAACTGAAGCCAATAACGTAAAACATGCGATTGGCGGGCCGGGCTTAATGCGCGCCACCGCGCCAGGGCAAAACTGGTTTTATCCGCCGAAGGTTCCAGTGTGTCGAAATCGTTTAACGCGACTTCCTGAAGAATTTCACGGGCTTGCGCGCTTTGCCGCGCATGGCGCACGACATTTGCCCGCCAAGCCGGCCAACGCTCATCGAGTTCCGGCACTAAACGGCCTCGCAACGCGCTACGGGTATAGTGATCTTGGTGGTTACTGGGGTCGGCAACCGGATACCAGCCGGTTTGCGCAGCATATTCATCCGCCACTGCCTCAAGGGTTTTACGTGGCACATCAAGCCACGGGCGAATCAGACATAAATCACCCCGCGTAGACACAGGCGACATGGCAGCCAGGCCATGCGGGCCGGCACCACGCAACAACCGTAATAAAACCGTTTCCGCCTGGTCGTTTTGATGATGGCCCAGCAATAAATGCGAAACCTGCACTTTGTCGGCAAGCTGCGCGAGCGCGCGGTAACGACCTTCGCGCGCCGCCGCCTCTATACCCTTTCCGCCTTTTAATTCAATGCCGATGCGAATACTGTGACAGGGCATTTGAAGTTGGTGCGCCAGATCGTGCACGCGGTGCTGCCATTGATCGGCCGCATCGTGTAACCCATGATGAACGTGAAACAGGTGCAATGTTATGCCATGGGCACGCGCCCAATAGCAAGCATGTACTGCCAACATAGATGAGTCGACACCACCACTGACGGCCACACCCAGCGACCTCTTCGACGACGGCGCCTGGGCTACAGCTTTCTTTATGAGGTCGACCAGGCCTGGATCAGGAAACATGGTGCCCTGGCACGCAACGGATTAAGCGCGCGCCTCTTGGTAGCGGCCATACGACATCAACCGCTGTAAACGATGCTCAAGCATTTGTTCGGTCGTCATGTTGGCCACCTGACGATACGCGTCGGCCAGCGCACGCCCAAGGCTGCGCGCCATGGCGACCGGATCGCGATGGGCACCGCCAACCGGCTCTTCAACCACCTGATCGACCAGGCCCAACTCTTTCAAGCGGGGAGCCGTAATAGCCAAAGCTTCAGCCGCTATGGGGGCCTTGTCGGCACTGCGCCACAAAATGGAAGCACAGCCTTCAGGAGAAATAACGGCATACGTGGCGTACTGCAGCATCATGACGGCATCGCCCACCGCGATGGCCAAAGCGCCACCCGAGCCGCCTTCCCCGATAATGGTCGTAATAATCGGTACACGCAACTCAGCCATTGCATACAAGTTATGCCCGATGGCCTCGGATTGACCACGCTCTTCAGCACCGATCCCGGGATAAGCGCCCGGTGTATCCACGAACGTAAATACCGGCAAACGGAATTTTTCCGCCAAGCGCATCAAACGCATGGCTTTGCGATAGCCTTCCGGACGCGGCATGCCAAAATTACGCATTGACCGCTCTTTGGTGTCGCGCCCTTTCTGGTGGCCAATCACCATACAAGGTGTCCCATTGAAGCGCGCCAAACCACCTACGATTGACTGGTCGTCGGCGTACATGCGGTCGCCGTGCAACTCGTGAAAATCGGTAAAAAGCTCGCGGATGTAATCAAACGTGTACGGCCGTTGCGGATGACGGGCAACCAGCGCGGTTTGCCAAGGTGTCAGTTTTGCGTAGATACTTTTTGCAAGCGTCTGGCTTTTCTGTTGCAGGCGCCCCACTTCGTCTGAAATATCCACTGCCGAGTCGGCCTGCACGTAGCGCAATTGCTCGATCTTGTGCTCCAGCTCGGCCAGAGGCTGTTCGAATTCGAGAAAGGTATTTCGCATAAGTACTTTGTTTTCCAGTTTGGTTTTACGACTTTAGTGCGACTGGGCACCGGAATCAAGGCTGCGCCACATATACCATGTTGCAACCGTACGCCAGGGTGCCCACGCCTGCGCTACCTCGCGGGCCTCAAAGCGCGAAACAGGCTCACCACTAAAGTAGTGTAAAGAAATTGCCTTAATCAAACCAGCGTCGTCCAGCGGCAATACGTTGGGTCGCTGTAAATTGAAAATCAAAAACATTTCAGCCGTCCAGCGTCCGATGCCCCGAATCGTGCACAACGAAGCGATGACCTCTTCATCATCCATCCCGGCCCAGGCGGCAGGGCGAACTTTCCGTTCAGCAAACCGCACGGCCAAATCGGATACGTACTCCGCCTTACGCCGAGACAACCCGACACTGCGCAATGTATCGAGATCGTGCTTCAAAACGGCGGCCGGCGAAGGGCGGCGGCCGCATAAGCCCGTGAACCTGCCCCATATACTATCAGCAGCCTTGGTTGACACCTGCTGACTAATGATGGCCCGTGCCAATGTCATGAAAGGCGGGAAAGGCGGCTTTAAACTATCACTTTGGTAAGCCGGAATAATTTTACGAAGAATTCGGTCTCGTCGCATTAATTGCTTCGATGCCTCATCCCAAAATTCCGGTTTATGTGCAGGGACTTCCAATTGATTGGACATAAAGTTGTTCAGCTACCTATTCTATGCCCGCCGCCACTGGGTGACACCACCCGGCTTATCCTCAAGCTCAACCCCGGCCTGGCGTAATTGTTCGCGAATCATGTCTGCGCGGGCAAAATCACGCGCCTTTTTAGCTGCGCTACGTTCCTCAACCAACGCGTCGATGCGCGAATCATCGAACGTTTCGAATGATTCAGACTGGCCAATATAGCGGCTTGCGCAGCGCGAATAAACCGCCGGATCCACCTGTAACAGCCCCAGAACCGCACCCAACGCCTTCAACAAACCCGCAACGCGCGATGAACCCGTGCGATTCACCTCGCCGGCCAGTTCGAATAAAACAGCTACCGCACCCGACGTGTTGAAGTCATCGTTCATTGCATCGCGAAAACCCGACACTTCGGGTGCCGACCAATCGATTTCAACGTCTTCCGGCGCAACATTCAATAGCGTTTGATACAACCGGTCGAGCGCATTTTGGGCATCGCGCAGATTATCGGGGGTGTAATTCTGAATACTACGATAATGATTGCGCACGATGAAAAAGCGCAACATTTCAGCTTCGCGCGCATTGGCTTGATACTGCGCAGCACTCTCATGGATAGCGCTGGCCGCGGCGATGGTGTCGCGAATCGTACGGAAGTTACCCAGCGACTTCGACATTTTGTCGGCATCCACCATCAACGGACCGCAATGCATCCAGGTATTGGCCAGTTGTGTACCGAAAGCCCCTTCGGACTGGGCTATTTCGTTTTCATGGTGCGGAAATTTCAGGTCGGGCCCACCACCGTGAATATCCAGTGGAATTCCCAGCAAAGCGCGACTCATGGCCGAACACTCGATGTGCCACCCCGGGCGCCCCAGACCATAGGGCGACGACCACTTCGACTCTTCCGGCTCATCTGGTTTGGCCGACTTCCACAGCACAAAATCAAGCGGATCCCGTTTATCGGAATCAACGGCAACCCGTTCACCGGCCCGCAAATCATCAAGCGACTTGCCCGACAACTTGCCATACCCTTTAAAGCTTCGTACAGCGTAATTCACATCGCCACTGTTTGCGCGGTATGCCAAGCCTTTTTCTTCAAGGCGACCGATAATATCGAGCATGGCACCCACGTGCTCCGTCGCCAGAGGCTCGGAATCGGGTGGCTGCACGCCCAATGCCGCCTCGTCGGCGTGCATGGCATCTATGTAGTAAGACGTCACCTCGCCCAGCCGCTGTCCTGTTTGCACCGCTTTGCGAATGATCTTGTCGTCGATATCGGTAATATTGCGCACATAATGTACGTCGTAACCTAACACGCGCAGCCAACGTTGAATAACGTCGAAACTAACCAGCATGCGGGCGTGCCCCAGATGGCAGTAGTCGTACACGGTCATGCCGCATACATACATGCGGACACGGCCTGGTTCTACAGGTTGGAAAGGCTCTTTACGCCGGGAAAGGGTGTTATAAATGTGCAGCATCTGCGCTATGGCTCGCGTTTGAGTTTCAAGCAAGGCTAAAATGGCGGTCGATAAGTATAGCAATTCCACATGGAACCGGCTTTTGTGGCTGGATACCTTTTTTTCACAGGACACATCAGTGCGTCAAATTATTGGTCGAATTTGTTTATCTGTCATTCTGGCACTGCCCGTATTTGCGGTTCCATCGCAAGCCATCGCCCAAACAACGGACAATGCAGATGAGAAACTTTTTAACGACCCGCCTGCCGCCGATAAGGGCTGGCAGGGGCTGGCCAACGTCCTCGAAGCGCTCTCACCGGGCGTGGACACCTCGCTACCGCTAACGCCTTCTCAAATTACCGACCGCATTGAACAAATGATTAACCAGGGGCGAGCGCAAGAAGCATTGGAAATTATCCAGAAACGCAAAGCCCAACGCGCAGAATCGCAAGCGCTGGGCGAAGATGTGCAACTCATGTTTCTTCACGCGCGGGCCCTGGCTGCCACCGGGCGCGAAAATGAGGCTGAACAAATCTATCGCGACATGACCATCACCTACCCTGAGCTGCCTGAGCCTTGGAATAACCTTGCTTCAATTTACATTAAGCAAAAACAGCTTGATCGGGCCCAGGACGCGCTCTCAATGGCACTTTCCGCCTTCCCCGAGTACGATTTGGCCCGATACAATTTAGGCCAGGTGCAGCTTATGCAAGCCTACGAGTCTTTCTCCCAGGCGAGGCAATCAGGTATTGCAGATGCAGCCCAGAAAGCACAAGAAATCCAACGCATCCTGGAATAAGCATCAGTGCCGACATTGGCTTTGGCCAACTGCATCCGCAGGCCCGATTCATTTCCGCATCAAATGACAACCGTCTTTAATCGTTTTTTTGCCGCTTTCGCCGCCATGACGCAATTTACAAAAAACCTGTTTCGCAACGCTTTCTTTCTTTTGTTCCTAATGGCGTTTGCCACGTTTCTGAGTAGCGCGACAGCTGCCAATTCCAATAATCACTCAACACAAGGTGAGTCCATGAGCAACCAACCTCAAGTTCGCATACAAACCAATCACGGTGAAATGCTGATTCAGCTAAACGCCGAAAAAGCCCCAAAAACCGTTGAAAACTTCCTGACGTACGTACGCGAAGGCTTCTACGACGGCACAGTTTTCCATCGTGTCATCAATAATTTCATGATTCAGGGCGGTGGGTTCGAAGCCGGAATGAAACAAAAAGACACTCACGCACCTATTGAAAACGAGGCTGATAATGGCCTGAAAAATAATCGCTACACGCTGGCAATGGCGCGTACCAGCGACCCACATTCAGCCACAGCGCAGTTTTTCATCAATGTTTCAGACAACGACTTCCTGAACTTTACCGCCCCTACCAGCAACGGCTGGGGCTACGCCGTGTTTGGCGAAGTCATCGAAGGTACGGAAGTCGTCGACAAGATTAAAAACGTCAGCACTGGGAACAAAGGCTTCCATCAAGACGTACCCGTCGAAGATGTCATCATTGAAAAAGCCGTTGTTGTCGAATAAGCTTGAACTAACCGGCACTGTCTGGTTGGCCTCAGATATTCATCTGGGGCCGGACACACCCAAAACCTGGGCGCAATTTTCCGCCTTTCTTCAGCGCGCCGGCAACGAGGCCGACGCCTTGATTATCGGCGGTGATTTATTCGATGCCTGGGTCGGTGACGATGTCGCCCTGAACACCCCTTCCGAGTGGCTAGCCAACGTATTGAATCAGTTGGCCGACACCGGCAGAAAAACGCAGTTGTATATTGCACGGGGTAACCGCGACTTCCTGATCGGCCGGCAATTGTGTAACCGCATTCACGCAACACTATTGCCTGAGCCGGCCTTTATTCAAACCGATTTTGGACCCATTCTTTTCACGCACGGCGATGAGCTTTGCACAGACGACAAGTCTTATCAACGCTTTCGAAGCGTCGTGCGCAACCACACCGTTCAGAAATTATTCTTTTCGTTGGGTATGCCGTTGCGTGAACGTATCGCGCGCATGGCACGTCAACGCAGCATGCAGGCCAATAAAACGAAACGCGCCGAAATTATGGACGTTAACGCGGTCGCAGTGAAAGATATGTTCATGAACTACGATATAAAAACATTGGTTCACGGCCACACACACCGCCCGGCTGTTCGCGTATTCGACCTGGGTCAAAGTGGTGTCCTGCGACATGTGGTTTTACCCGACTGGGACTACGACCACAGCGAAAGCCCCCGAGGAGGCTGGTTGCACATTACAGCCGATACATTGAAGCTGGTTAGTACAACCAATCACGACTTTCCGATATTCGAGCGCCCCTGATATTTATTGGGCGATCAGTTTTATTGATCAGCCACCCAGGCTTAACCAGATCAGAACCACAATGCCCAAGGCGATGCGATACCAGGCAAACGGGCGATAGGTGTGTTTGGCGATAAATAACAGCAGCGCTTTAACCAACACCAGCGCGCTAAAGAACGCGGCTACGAACCCAATTAAAATTGCACTGGTTTGTTCGCCCGACAACGCCGAACCGTGTCGGTATAAATCGTAAACTGTGGCGCCCAACATGGTTGGAACTGCCAGAAAGAACGAAAATTCGGTGGCTGTTTTACGCTCGATACCTGCCAGCATCCCACCGATAATGGTCGCCCCCGAACGCGATGTTCCCGGAACCATTGCAATACATTGGGCGCACCCCACCGCCAGCGCCTGCTTCCACGAAATCTCTTCCAGCGCCTGGGTTGAACGACGCTTGTCCGTGCCGCCGTCAGACCGCGACCCTGAATCAGCAAATTTTGCAAACTGCGGCTTGCGCTCAACCCACAACATAATCAGCCCACCCAGTATCAGGGTGACAACAAAAATACCGGGGTGATGAAACAGCATTTTGATGTATTGAATCGCCAGCGCCCCAATAATCGCCGCCGGCAAAAATGCAATGATCAGATTCCGGGCAAACGCTACTTCAGTACGTTCACGTCGGTAAGTACCCCAGATCAATTGCCAAATACGATGACGAAAAATCCACACGACCGCCAAAATCGAGCCAAACTGGATCACGACTTCGAACACTTTTGCATCACCTGAATCGAAACCGATCCATTCACCAATTAATAACAAATGCGCCGTGCTGGAAACCGGTATGAATTCGGTAAACCCTTCCACCACCCCCAGAATCAAAGCCTTCAGCAGATACCACGTGTGTTCCGTCATATGTACGACCTATCTTCCTTCACTACACTACGAAGCCTCGGATACGGCATCGCTATCGGGCATAACAGGAGATCGCTCGACCAGAACCGTCGCAATCCGCCGCCCCTCAAGACGCAATACTTTAAAAGTAAACCTGGCATGCGGTCGCTCAAGCTCGCACGCATCGCCCGGTGCCGGCAAATGGCCAAAGCGCCCCAATAAGTAACCGGCCAATGTTGAATAACCCTCTTCATCGTTAACCAAACCATCGGTTGCCAGTACTTGTTCCAGATGGTGAATATCGGCGGCACCATCAACCTTCCAGCGATTCTCATCTTCCTGAATAATATCGGGCGATTCGTCTTCGTCGGGAAATTCACCGGCAATTGCCTCAAATACATCGATAGGCGTCACCACCCCTTCAATCGTGCCGAACTCGTCGGTAACCAAAACCAATTGCCCCCGCGAACGTTTAAGCGTTTCCATGAGTCGCAATGCACCAATGGACTCATGCACAATCAGCGGATCACGCAGGCGCGACAACTTTACATTGCCCGACGTCAGAATATCGGTAAGCAATTCTTTCGCCCGCCCGATACCGATTACCTCATCGAGAGAACCCCGACACACAGGGAAAAAGCTATGCGGCGTTTTAATAATTTGCTGCCGGATATCGTCGGGGGAATCATCAAGATTGATCCACGACACATCGTTGCGCGGCGTCATGATGGAATGGATATTGCGATCAGCCAGTGTTAATACGCCACTGACCATGTTGCGCTCTTCCTCACCAAAAACCTGGGCGGCCGCCGGCGCAGCCTTGTCTGTTTGCGGTTGCTCGGGCCCGATTAACGGCTTACGCCCCAGCATGCGCATAATGCCCTCTGCTGTGCGCTCACGCATGGGCCGGTGCTGCTCTTCTTTTTTTCGATTGCGACGGGCAACCTGGTTCAAGGCTTCAATAAGAACCGAGAACCCGATGGCCGCATACAAATACCCTTTAGGAACATGAAAGCCGAACCCTTCAATAACCAGGGAGAAACCAATCATGAGCAAAAAGCCCAGGCATAACACCACGACCGTTGGATGCGCATTTACAAATTTGGTCAGCGGCTTGGAGGCAAACAACATAACCCCAATGGCAAACACCACTGCGACCATCATTACCGACAACTGCTCGACCATCCCCACTGCGGTAATGACAGCGTCGATTGAAAAGACGGCGTCCAGAATAATAATTTGAGTAACGATCAGGCCGAAGCTGGCATGCAAGCGTGCGCCGGATGCGTGTTGGGCACGGCCCTCAATACGCTCGTGCAGCTCCAGTGTGCCCTTGAACAGCAGAAAAAAGCCGCCCAGAATCAGAATGAGATCGCGGCCGGAAAAATCAACAGGCCCTAACGAAAACAACGGCTGGGTCAGCTTGATCATCCAGGACATGAGCGTCAGCAAAGCCAGGCGCATGATCAACGCCAAAGACAAACCCATGATCCGGGCACGATCTTGCTGATGAGGAGGCAGTTTATCGACCAGAATGGCGATAAAAATCAGGTTATCGATACCCAGAACCACTTCCAGGACGATCAAGGTCGCTAACCCGACCCAAGCCGCGGGGTCACCCAGCCAGTCGAAACCAAATGTTTCCATTAGTTGCGTCCCCGCATTAATTTACTTGGCATTCAAATGTGCCAGCATTTGCGTGAAAATTTTTGGGCTGCCGGCAATAACGCTGCCGGTTTCATACCAGTTTTGCTCACCGTCAAAATCGCCTATCAGACCGCCGGCCTCCAGAATCATCAGCCCGCCGGCGGCGAGGTCCCAGCGTTTGAGATTCTTGCCGCAAAACCCGTCGATGCGCCCACTGGCCACATAAGCAAGATCAAGCACCGATGCACCCATACGACGCACGCTGGCGCAGCCCGATAACAGGTTGGCCCAGCGGGAGTCGGGCGACACCCCACCGCCGGAGTCGGGAACATACGCGCTTAACATGGCATCGTGATAACGCGTTAAGCCCGATACCCGAATGCGACGGTCATTTAAAAATGCACCGCCGCCACGACTGGCGGTAAACAACTCATTTCGACTGGGGTCGTAAATAACCGCCTGAACGACTTGCCCCTGATGCGCCAAAGCAATTGAAACAGCATAGACCGGGTAACCATGAATAAAATTGCTCGTCCCGTCGAGGGGGTCGATAATCCATTGATATTCGGGGACTCCGTTAACGGTGTTTCCCGCTTCGTGCAGGCCCGACTCTTCGCACAAGAAACCATGTTCAGGGTAGGCAGTGCGCAGCAAGTCGATAACGGCCTCCTCAACGCTTTTGTCCACTTCCGTGACATAATCTTTAGGCCCCTTACGTGCCACGTGCAAACGCTCGAGGTCCAGGCTGGCGCGGTTGATAATTGCGCCGGCGCGGCGTGCCGCCTTAATGGCGGTGTTAAGCATGGGGTGCATAAAATTCCGTTTTTAATAACAAATCTGTGTTGGCTACAAGCGCATTTTAGCTGGCTATTTTAAATGACTTCGCTTCTATCACCGAAATGACCATCTTGTTTTCCCGTATACGCTTTATTATGGTACAGCCCAGCCACCCCGGAAATGTGGGTGCAGCCGCCCGCGCCATTAAAACCATGGGCTTTACCGACCTGTGTCTGGTTAACCCAGAGCACGACAACGTCACCCGCCACCCCGATGCCATTGCACTGGCCAGCGGCGCAGGTGATGTCCTTGAGCAAGCCTGCCTTGTTCCCAACCTGGAAGCCGCTCTTGCCCCCCTTACCATGGCATTTGCCATGACCGCCCGCGAGCGCGTACTGGGGCCACCCGTGTGTGATATTCGCGAAGCCGCTATCTTAAGCCAAAGCCATGTGTCCACCCATCCCGAAGGGCGAGTGGGCATTGTATTGGGTACCGAGAGATCAGGCCTGACTAATGAACACATCGCGCAATGTCAGCGCATTTGTCATATTCCCGCGAACCCGGCATACAGCTCATTGAATGTTGCCCAAGCGCTGCAATTGGCCGCATGGGAATTACGTTATGCACTCAGCAACATGCCGTGCGCAGCTGAAAAAATTGATTCGCCTGCGCGCATCAACTATGTTCAAAACGATCATGGCGAAACGCATCCAGCCGACCCTGAAGCAGGCGACGCATTGGCCTCACAAGCCAAAATCAACGCATTTCTAAAGCATTGGCAAGAGGCTTTGATTCAAATTCAGTTTCTGAACCCGGCTTATCCAAAAAAGCTGATCCCGCGCATGCATCACCTGTTTGGTCGGAACCAGATGACCAACGACGAAGTCGATATGATGCGCGGCGTTTGCACAGCAATGGTCAAAGCCGCCAACGGGCAACTGCGAAAAAACTAACTCATAGGCCGAAGCGGCATGTGCAATTACTTAACCGGGCGTGATGGCGGAAGCTCAACGCCCGCATCACGCAACACCTCTTGTGCACGTCTGTTCATATCGTTCTGCAGATCAAACCAATTACCAGCCTCCGCCCAGGCGCGAACTGTTACCACCATGGCATGGTCGCGATATTCCGTTACCATCACCATCGGGGCCGGATCCTCGAGCGACAACTCGTGTTGCTTGGCCATGTTAACCAACTCGGCCATCGCGCGGTTGACATCCTCGCCATAAGGAATGAATACCGATGCCTGTGCCCGCCGCGTTTGATGACGGCTAAGATTTAAAATAGCGCTGCCCCAAATATTGCTGTTGGGCACCATAATAAAAGTACCGTCGTACTGCTTGAAACGGGTCATAAACAGCCCGACCTCATCAACCATACCATCCACCGTTCCCACAACCGACACAAAGTCACCGGCCCGGAACGGACGCAAAGCCAACAACATGATACCCGCGGCGATATTTTGCAATGTCCCCTGCAACGACAAAGCAATGGCCAAACCCGCCGCACCGAGTACTGCAATAATACTTGCCGTTTGAACGCCTAACCGCGCCAGCACCGCAACCAATACCACAACGCGAATCGCCCAGATAGTCACGGTGTAGGCAATCGGCACAATGGTCGGGTCGATACGTACTGAACGGGTGGCCAGGCGCCGCACAACATTCCCGACCCAACTGGAAATCAGCCAGCCAACAACCAGAATAACCAAGGCGATTACCAAGTCGAACGCCATTGCCGTAAAGCCCGCGGCAACCCAATCAATTAGCGTCTGTAAATCGGTCATAACTTCCTTTACGATAAATTGTTAATCACACTGAAAACGTATCAGCCTATTCGGTCGAACTTATCCACTGAAACTGTGGACAACACGATGGAAAACTATTTAACTACATCAAATTATCATTACAGAACAATGATCTGCAAATAGCGCGCACAAATTATCCTATCGTGAAAACAGCAACGATGCCTTAGGCCACCGCCACCAAACGATTGAGCGTTTCAGGTTCATCGAGCAGCGACTGACTGGTTGACTGATACACAATTTGTCCGCGATCCAGAACAATCGCCTCTTGAGTAAGCCCTAATGCCAAACGGGCGTGCTGTTCCACCACGATCACCGTTAGCCCGGTTTCATGCACCAGCCGCCGAATCACGCCCAGCAGCTCCTGCACAATAATCGGTGCCAGCCCTTCCATCGGTTCATCGAGCAGCAGCAGGCGCGGATTCACCATCAGCGCGCGTGCGATGGCCAACATCTGCTGCTCACCTCCGGACAACTGGTTGCCCATATTGGCGCGGCGTTCCTCCAGCCGGGGAAATAATTTATATACCTTGGCCACATCCCATTCGCCCGGACGCGCAACAACCGTTAAATGCTCTTCTACGGTTAACGATGGGTACATATGACGCTCTTGCGGCACCCAACCCATACCGGCAGCGGCACGCTGATGCGTGGGAACACGAGATACATCACGCCCGTCCCAATGAATGAAACCGCTGTGCAATTGCGTTAACCCCAACAAGGTCAGCAACAAAGTGGATTTACCCACCCCGTTTCGCCCCAACAAAGCCAGGCTGCCACCCTCTTTCAATGAAAAGGAAATATCTTCCAGCACGACGGCTTCGCCATACCCGGCGCAAACGCGGTCAACTGTCAGGATGTCCTGCGATGTGTTACTCATGCTCGGCCTCCCCCAAATACACTTCCTTCACCCGATCGTCTGCGGCGATTTCATCCGGGCTGCCTTCGGTTAATACCTTGCCGCCTACCAACACAGTAATGCGTTCAGCGAATCGGAACACCAGGCTCATATCGTGCTCAATAAACACAATCGTGACATCGCGTGGGAGCTGGGAAATCACTTCAAAAAGCTCCTGACTTTCGGCTTGCGGGATGCCGGCCGCCGGTTCGTCCAGCAGCAAGACTTTGGGGCGCGTAGCCAAAGCTAACGCAATCTCGACCAGACGCTGCTTACCATAAGGTAAATTGCGCGTGCGAGTATTCATTTCCGGCGCAAGGCGCAGCGTCTCCAGCAACGCCACCGCCTCGTCAATTAACACCGTTTGCTTTTCAACCGTTTTGTACCATTGCTTATGCAAGCCCTCACGCTCACTGATCGCCAGCACAACCGACTCCAGCACGGTTAAACCGGCAAACAGCGTGTTAATTTGGAAGGTGCGCGTCATGCCCAGCTTAACCCGTTCGTGTTGGGGTAAATGGGTAATGTCGCGATCGCCCAGGAACACCTTGCCTCGCGTGGGCTGCAATGCCCCGGTGAGCATATTGATGTAGGTGGTTTTACCGGCACCGTTAGGGCCGATTAGCGCGTGACGCGCGCCCGGCTTGAACGACAAGGTCACATCGCTGTTGGCCTGAAACGTCCCCCAGATTTTGGTCAAGCCTTCGGTACGTAGCGTTGTATCCTGGCTCATGACGCCCCCTTTTCTGCAGCGCGGTTGCGCCAACGTTCAAGCACCCGGTCAACCGAACCCAGAATCCCGCCGCTGCCCATCATCACAATCACCACCAGCAGCAAGCCAATCCAGAATTGCCAATAAACCGGATTAATGTCGGAAATATAGTGATGGGCAAACATGAACACCACCGCCCCAATCATGGCACCATAAAGGCGGCCCGCGCCCCCCAAGACCAGAATAATCAACAGGTCGGCCGAACGAATAAACCCGAGTGAGTCGAGCCCCACAAACTGCGTGGTTTGCGCCAGCAACGCACCCGCCACGCCCGCCATCCCCGCACTGATGGTGTAAATGGCCACCAAGCGCTTGTCGACGTTAGCGCCAATGGCCGGCATGCGTTTGGCCCCTTCCCGAATGCCAATCAGGCTTAAACCAAAAGTCGAGCTAACCAGGCGACGCGCGAACAAAAACATAATGAACAACACCGCCAAACTATAGAAATAGCCCGTTTTACCGTATAGATCGATTTCAAAAATGCCAAACAGCGGCCAGGTGGCGATCCCCCACAAACCATCGGCCCCACCGGTGAAATCGGTTGCTTTATTGGCCACTTCGTACAACATTAAACCGATACCCAGCGTAACCATAAGCTGGGTCAGCTCATGCCCACGCACCACCAGGAAACTTGTGATGTAGCCCAAAATAGCGGCCAACACCGCGGCAATGAGCAACGCGCTAAACGGCTCGCCCCATCCGTGCGTGGACAACAAGCCCGATGTATAGGCGCCCAACCCGAAAAACGCCGCATGACCGAGCGACACAATACCGGCATAGCCCAGAATCAGGTCGAGCGACAAAGCAAACAGCGCCAGAATCATCATCTGACTGATCAGGACAAGATTGGTCGGAAACAGAAAATAAGCAACAAACGGCAGAATCCAGAACAGGTATTCAAGTTTGTGCCAACGGTCGTTCGGCACGCGCGGCGCGGGCAAACGATCGACAATGGATAGTGATTGCAAACTCATGCGCGCCTCGTGATTAAACCGTTAGGGAAAAACAGCAGCAGAATAACCATGAGGACATAGATCACAAATGCCCCGATCTCCGGTACGTAGTATTTGCCCGCCACGTCAAAAATACCCAGCACAATCGCGGCCACCAGCGGCCCGCGAATCGTGCCGGCACCGCCCACCGCCACCACAATCAGAAAATACACCATCCACTTCAGGGGGAAGGTGGGGTCCAGGCCCAGCACATCGATCCCCAGCACCCCACCCAGGCCGGCCAGACCCGAGCCCAGCGCGAAGGTTAGGCTGAAAACCCGGTTCACATTGATGCCCAAGCCTTTTGAAGCCTGTTGATTATCGACAGACGCCCGTATTTGTGCACCAAATCGCGTGCGCTCGATAATCAGGCCCAGGGCGATCGTAACCAGAACCACCACCCCGATCAGAAACAAACGATATACCCCGAAGCCAATATCGAACACCCGGAATTGCCCACGCAACCAGTCAGGCAGGTTCACCGGTTGAATCGTTGGCCCCCAGAAAAAGGTGAAGGTGGCAATCACCATGAACACCAAACCAATCGAGAACAAAACCTGGTCAAGCGGGTCGGCCTCATACAGCCGCTGATAGAGGGTGCGCTCCAGAATAAAACCGGCCAGCGCCGCAGCCAGAAACGCAAGGGGCAACGTAGCCAGAAAAGGCACGCCCAGGCGCGTCATCAGTTCAACGCTGACATAACCGCCCAGCATGGCGAACGCCCCGTGGGCCAGGTTCACAAAGTTCATCAGACCCATCGTGACCGACAGACCCACACTAATCAGAAACAGCAGCGCCCCGAAGGCCACGCCGTCGAACACCACACCGATTAAATTGCCCAGCATTTCGGCCTCCAGCGTGTTGCACACGACACAAAGCCGTAATTTGATAAATTCCAGGACATTGTTGTCTCCGATTTTTGTTTTAAAACACTTAAGTTCATTTCAAAAAATGACACCACCCCAACATTGTTCCAAAAAAACGCCGCATAAGCGGCGTTTTTCTGCAAAAGCTGGGGGAACCCCTTATAAATCCAATACCAATACGGAAGATTTCGACCGTGAGCAGCAAGGCGTCATTTGGTCATTAGCCGCATGTTCGGCATCGGTAAGGTATAAATCCCGATGTTCAGGCTCACCCTCGAGCACGCGAACCAAGCAAGTACCGCAAACCCCTTCCTCACACGAAACAGGAACGAAAACATCGTTCTCATCGAGTACCTGAGTAATCGACTTATCGGCCGGCACCGTAAATGTTTGCCCGGTACTGGCAATTTTCACTTCGAAAGACTCGTCGCCGCTTGTATCGACCTCGGCGGCACCAAAATACTCGAGATGAACCTGATCAGTCGCCCAGCCTTTTGCTTTGGCGGTATTAACAACATAGTCGATAAAACCGGTTGGGCCGCACACATAAATATGCGTTCCTGCTTGCGGCTGCGCAATGATTTCTTCAAGTTTAAGCTTCTGCGCATCATCACCGTTGTCGAAATGAAACTGCACCCGATCCGCAAAAGCCGACGACTCGATATCGCTTTTGAACGCCATACGTTCGGGGGATCGTGCGCAATAATGCATTTCAAAATCAGCATTAATGGCGCCTAACCGCCTGGCCATGCACAAAATGGGCGTGACACCAATACCGCCCGCAAACAACACGGAACGTTGGGATTTCACTAACGGAAAATGATTTTTCGGTTCACTGATTTGCAACACATCGCCCACATTCACTTTATCGTGAATTGCGGTGGAACCGCCGCGGGATTCGGGATCGCGCAGTACCCCGATGACGTACCGATGCTGCTCACCGGAATCATTCAGCAAGGAGTATTGACGGGTCAGGCCGCCGGGAACATTGACGTCGATGTGAGCGCCCGCACTGAACGAAGGCAAGGTTTTACCATCGGTGCTGGCCAGCTCAAGACTGACAATGTCTTCAGCTTCCTGGGTTTTATTGACGACTTTAACGGAAAGTTGACTCATTCAATCATCTACTAAGTTGGTTTGACCCACTGGGTGCGGGCGTGAAAAAACCTCCAGCCCGCACCAAGGGTGACCATCAGGCTGAAGCCGTAGCGTTTTCTTCCTGCTCTGCCTTGACCAAACGATCAATGACACGCCTAGATTGTACGCCACCTGCATCAATATTGAGCATCAGCAGACGACGCTCGGGATGATCATCGAGATTTCGCTGCTGCGCTTCAAGCACGCTCAGGTCTTGTGTGAAGATTTCACCCTGGCGTACTTTGGTGCGTTCCGTCAGTTCGGCGTCATCGGCCTTGAAGTTACGTGCCATACCCCAGAAATACCAATGACTGTTTTCAGTTTCGGGCGTAATAAAGCCAACCACAATGCCGCGCGCACGATCTTTGGGGTCTGCGTCCATGCCCCCTTTTCCGGTTAACGCCACACCAACGTCGATAAGGACATGACTGGGAGGTGAAAAACGGGAAATCTGCCACCGATCAACCACTGCGGATTCGTCGATACCATTGGCTCGCATGCCCGCTTTCCAGAAAGGAGGCGCCGTAATTTCATTCATATAGCGGCTGGTAACAACCTTGTCGCCATCAACGTTGGTATCCGGGGGGGACTCATCGATTTCTTCCTGACCGATGCTGTCGGCATGAACATACGCTTCATGTGTGAGATCCATGAGGTTGTCAATCATGAGGCGATAGTCACAATTCACATGGAACATATCACCACCATACGCCCACTCATCACTAACCGCCCAATCCAGGTGAGGAATAAGCGATTCATCTGCTTTCTCGGGGTTGCCCGGCCATACCCAAATGAATCCGTATTTTTCAACTACGGGGTAATTTTTAATACAGGGGAAACCACCGACGCGCTGCATTGGCATGGCAACCGTTTTACCGTCACACCCCATGACCAGACCATGGTAGCCACAGACCAGGTTACCGTTCTCAACAAACCCAAGGGACAGCGCAGCACCACGATGAGGACAAAAATCTTCCACCGCGGCAACTTTTCCTTCAACGCCCCGGTAAAAAGCAATCCGTTCGCCGCAAATCTGACGGCCCAGGGGCTTGCCATCGATTTCGTTGGGCATACAGGCAACATACCACGTGTTTTTGATAAACATACCGGCCTCGCTGAGTAATAAAGTAAGAGAGCGTCTAAGTTTTTTTGCCAGACGTTCAGTGCACTGAATCTGAAATTATTTTACGCTCTCGCCCCGTACATGCAACGCGGGTTTACCCTAGTTTTTCGACCCCTTTTTCAACTTCGCCCCTGGACGGCGCCGTTTTCGCAGGAACAAAGGGGGCGCGGCTCTGCATGTTATTAATGTGAACCAATTTTTGCAAAAGGGCCATGAACTGTGCCTCTTCCTGTTGGCTGAAACCATCGAAAAGACGATTATGCAAGCGGTCGATTCCACCCACGGTTTGCTGCAGCAAGGCTTCACCCTGTTCAGTCAGAAACAACTTACGTTGGCGACGATTGTTCGGATCCAGATCGCGGGTGAGTAGTTTCTTTTCAGCCAGACGTCCGGCCACGCTGGCAGCCGTTGACGTATCCATGGCAACCAATCCCGCCAATGAGACCTGGTCGATGCCGGGAAACGCTTTCAAAGTTCGCAAAATAGCGTACTGAACCGGCGTCACCATTTCGCCCAATTCATCATGAAAAATTGAGGCGGATATTTGATGGGCTCGCCGCAAAAGGTGGCCGGGTTGCGCATAAAGCTCGGCAAGATGTGGATCGGATGACACGTGGCTCATGACATTGAATAGTAAGTGACGAAAGTTAGTTGAGAATGGTACTTGATAAGCGGGTTGAATGCAGAAGTTTGGTACGACTGCCTACAACGGATTACTTCCCGCGCAGGCGGCGCAAATTCAACTCGCTTACTCTCTCGCGAATAATCCCGGCCAAAGTTCGCATGGCGGGCGTGCGCAAATGTCCACGCAGCCAAATCAGACCGGGGGTACGAACGGGTGTAGGACTTTGTAATGGAATAACGCGGGCGTCATCCAAGCCCACAGCATATTCAGACACAATCGCCGCCGCATTACTCATATTCACGAACTCGAGCATGGGTGCAATCGCATTCATTTCGGCAACAACAATCGGCTGCGCATTCGCCATCGAGAAACAATCTTCCAACAGCGCGCGGGTGGCATACGATGGCGGCACCAAAACAATTCGCTGACCATGCAATTCCGCCATGCGCACAAAGCGGCGGTTGGCAAACAGGTGAGATTTGCCGACAACCAGGCGCATCTCTTCGTTGTACAGGGGTTCGAATAACAAACCACTTATTTTTTCGGGCCGGTACGTAATCCCGAAGTCCAGGCGACCCGCCTGCAACTCGGCCGCTACCTGATCGCCGGAAAACTCCATGACTTTGACGCAAACCGAGGGATGACGCTCAAGGAACAATGCCAGGCTTTGCGGCAAAATACGCATATTGAACGTATGGGTGGCGCCCACACGAACCTCACCCCCCAATTCGCCCGATGTATCACGCAGGGTTTTAACGCCCTCCTCGACCTCCTGCAAAGCCCTCTGGGCATACTCCAGGAACGCCTCTCCACGCTCGGTCATGATTACGCGTTTTCCAACCCGCTCGAAAAGCTTGCATGACAACTCGTCTTCAAGCTGCTTGATTTGGTGCGACAGCGTCGACTGGGTCACATGGACTTTTTCCGCTGCTTGAGTAAAACTGAGTTGCTCTGCCAACGCAACGAAATAGCGTAAATGTCTTAACTCCATTGAACTCTCCCGGCATACATCGCACAACAAATCACACAAAGAACACTTCCATCGACAACATCGATAGTTATTGAATGGAAAACTTCATTTTTATTCATGCAAGGCCGAAAGTAAACTTGTTTGACGCACTATCCGTGCTGACGTTTTCAGAGATTCGAACAAAGGTCAAATGCAGTAATGAAAATGCCGGACAAAGGCATATCAATAAATTAAACGCATCCCGGAGGAGACACCTATGACCACACGACGTCAATTCAATAAACTGGCTGCCATGGGCACACTGGGCCTTGCTGCCCCCACTATTCTTTCCACCAAGGCATTCGCGGCCGACAAGCCAATCAAAATTGGTGCCAGCGTCTCGCTTACCGGTCCACTGGCCAGTACACGTGCCGGCGAAATCGGTTATCAACTTTGGCGCGACGACGTCAACGCCGCAGGTGGATTACTGGGACGCAAAGTCGAATTTGTTATTTACGACGACCAAAGCAGCGCGTCAAATGTACCCGCCATTTATTCGAAACTTGTCGATGTCGATAAAGTCGATGTACTGATCTCTCCATACGGTGCCAACCTTTCGGCGCCACTTATGCCATTTATAAAGCAACGCAACCTGTTCATGGTGGGGATGTTCGCACTGGCCGGCAACGATCGTGCTCGCTCCAACAAGTATTTTCATGCCTGCCCTTGGGGGCCTGACTCCATGCTGGGCTGGGCACGCGGCTTCTTTGATATTGCCAAGTCCATTAACGCCAAGCGTATCGCCATCATCAATTCCGACCTGGAGTTTTCCTCCAGCGCCGCGCAAGGTGGCGCACAGGTAGCCAAAGAATACGGCATGGAAGTGGTCATGAACCAAAGCTATCCGCCAAACACAAGCGACTTCTCGGCCATTTTGCGTAATATCAACAATGTTGCCCCCGATGCCGTCTTTGTGTGCTCCTACCCGGCTGACAGCGCCGCCATCATCCGGGGCGTCAAGGAAATTGGCATCAACGATAGCGTACAAATATTCGGCGGCTCAATGATTGGGCCGCAATACGGATCTTTGCTGGGTTCTCTGGGCGAAGATCTCAACGGTCTGGTCAATATCACCACATTCGTTCCAGAACCCACGTTGCAATCACCCGGCATTGAAAGCTTCTTCAAACGCTACACACCCATTGCAATTGAACAAAAACTGGATCCTCTCGGTTTCTATATCCCGCCCTTCTACTATGTTGCAGGACAAATTATTGAGGCCGGCGTTAAAGGGTCAGAATCCGTTGATATTGAAAAAATGGCGCAATATCTTCATGCCAACCCCATTGACACGATTGTCGGCAAAGTGGCATTCAACGACATCGGCGACTGGACAAAACGCCGCACACTCATGATCCAGATCCAGAATGTCAAAGGCAACGACATCAACCAGTTTCGAGAACCTGGCAAACAAGTCATTCTCGATCCCGCGGAACTGAAATCAGGCAATCTCATTACACCGTACAACGCGGCACGTAAAGCTTCATAATTTTTCTCGTTTCTTCAATCTAACCTTTCAGCCGGGCCATTCGCTTTTGCGATCGGCCCGGCCAGGTGGCGTAGTATGACCTCATCCCTGGATATCTTCCTGAATGCAATTTCCACCGGCGTTGTACTGGGTAGCATCTATGCCTCCATCGCCCTGGGGCTGGCCATCACCTTCGGCATTTTGCACATACCCAACGTCGCTCACCCGGCCCTGGTCATTGTGGGTGCTTATTTTGTTTATCTTGTAGGCCAATGGGGCATCAGCCCCATTCCCGCCGCCCTCATCGGTTTACCCGTTTTTTATGTGCTGGGCATGGCGCTTTACAGTTTTTATTCGCACACCTTCGAACGCAAGGGGCAAGCGAATGTGCTGCAAAGTCTTACGTTGTTTTTCGGCCTTTCACTGGTTATTGAAATTGCAATCGCCTTGTTTTTTGGTTCGGAATTGAAATCAGTTGATGCAGACTATGTTGGGTCAAGTCTGGTTCTGGGGCCGATCACTATGCCGTATCGACTCCTTGTGCCCGCATTGTTCGCGCCCATCATGATTAGCGCATTATGGTTGTATTTCAACCGCACTCATTCGGGTACGGCGATTCGTGCGGTCGCCCACGACGATCGCGCCTTATCGATATCGGGTATTAACCCCACCTGGATCAAACGCCATGCATTCGGTATTGCCACCGCCACAGCGGTTGTCGGCGGCGCCGCCCTCATTATTATGGGGCCGGTCGAGCCCTTTGCAGGCCGCTTTCAAATCGGGCGTGTATTTGCCATTGTGGTGCTGGCCGGCATGGGTTCCATACCCGGCACATTGGTTGTCGCGATCATGATCGGCATCGCCGAATCTTTCGTTTCCGCTTATTTAACCCCCTCATGGTCACCGGGGGTTGCTTTTGCCATTCTGCTTCTGGCGCTGGGTCTGCGTCCGCAGGGTCTTTTTGGAGCTGCCCGATGAAACGCAACAACCTCATTTTCGCCTTGGGCGCTATTCTGATTCTGCTTGCGGGCTTTTTCGCGCCTTCAATCGTCACGAATCCGTTCTACTTCTTTGCGGGTTATGTCATTGTCCAGTACATCGTTATCGCCACCGGATGGAATGTGCTTGGCGGTTACGCCGGTTATATCAATTTCGGTGCGGCCGCCTTTTTCGGCAGTGGCGTCTATTTATCGGCTTTTCTCTTCAACGCATTTGGTTTGCCGCTTTGGGTCGGCATTATTGGTGCTGCGGCTTTGGGGGCCATTCTGGGCCTTGCCATGGGTTACCTAACACTTCAAATTCAAGGCGTTTATTTCGCCATTGCCACGCTTGGACTGGTCATTGTGCTTGAAACCATTGTCCATAACTTACCCGGTTTGGGTGGCGCGCGCGGCATGGCTGTTTATGGGCCCGCCCCACCGGAATGGTCCGGCGGGCCGGTGCAGTATGTCTTTTTCGTCATATTGATCATCGCTGTTGCCTGCGTTGCTCTGGCTCGCTGGATTGAGCACTCCTGGATCGGTCGAGGCTTACGCGCGGTTCGGGCCAGCGAAGACGCCGCCGAATGTTCCGGCGTCCCCACGCTTAAACTAAAGCTGGTTGCATGCAGTATCAGCGGCGCCATGCTTGCGGCCGCCGGTGCACCCTATCCCTTCTACACCAACTTTGTCGAGCCGGTTACCGCGTTCAGCCTGCTTATCGGCCTGAACGCCATTGCCATGCCCCTGATCGGCGGCACGCGAAGCTGGGCGGGCCCCATCATCGGCGCAATCATTCTTGCCTCCGCACAACAAATCGCAACCGTCACCATTTCCTCGGAGCTGAACATTTTGTTCGTCGGCGTCGTACTCATTGCTTTTGTTGCGTTAGCGCCGAACGGGCTACTTGGGCTGGCCAAACGAAAATCTGCGGGAACTGCACAATGACAACGGCACTGTCACTTCGAAACATAGAAAAATCATTTGGCGTTTTCAAAGCGCTCGGACCGGTTGATCTCGACCTCAACCCTAACGAAAGGCTGGGCATCATCGGCCCAAACGGCGCCGGCAAAACAACGTTAATTAACTGCATAACAGGTGTATTGAAACCAGACAACGGTACCGTTCACTTTATGGGTAAGGACATCAGCCACCTTCTGCCCCACGAGCGCGCGCGGCTGGGAATCGCCCGAAGCTTTCAGATTCCCCGGCCCTTTATTGGTATGTCAGTGCTTGAAAACCTGCTGGTTCCACTCGACTACAAGCATAACGTGCACAACAAAGAACAGCGCGCGCTTGAACTGTTGCAATCAGTCGGTTTGCACAACCGCGCACAAGACCCATCGGGGTCTTTGTCGCAACTTGAACTCAGAAAGCTGGAACTGGCCCGCGCGCTGGCCAGTGACCCAAAGGTTCTAATTGCCGACGAAGCCATGGCCGGCCTGTCGGATACCGAAATTGATGAAGTACTGGACATTCTCATGAGGCTGAATGAGTCGGGTGTCGCTATTATTATGATTGAGCACATCATGCACGCCGTCATGCGATTCTCTCAACGCGTGGTGTGTTTTGATACCGGCCAATTAATTGCCGCGGGGACCGCCAACGAAATTGCAAATAACGAAATCGTTCAAAAGGTGTATTTCGGTGAACAGACTCATCATTGAAAACTTACATGCAGGCTATGGTGCCGTACCTGTTTTACACGATGTCTCTCTTGAGGTTAAGGAAGCCGAACTTGTGGCATTGCTGGGGACCAACGGTAACGGGAAAAGCACCCTGCTTAATTGCATTATGGGGTTTGTGAAGCCCACAAAAGGCCGCATTTTGCTTGAGTGGGACGGCAAAACAACCTCACTTACCGAATTGGAACCTTTCCAGATAGTCCGACAGGGTTTGTCGATTGTGCCTGAAGGGCGACGACTGGTCCCCAACCTTACAGTCGAAGACAACCTCAAACTGGCGGGAAGCAACCCAACAGTGCGCCGCCGTCTGGAAGAGAACCTGAGTTTCTGTTATTCAACCTTTCCCGTCTTGAAAGAGCGGCGTCGCCAGTTGGCGGGCAGTATGAGCGGTGGCCAGCAACAAATTCTTGCCATTGCCCGGTGCCTGATGACTTCGCCGAAAATCATTGTGATTGATGAACCGTCTGTTGGCTTGGCACCCATTATTGTTGGGCAGGTGATCGAAACCATTAAAACCCTGCAACAGAACACCAACTTAACTATCTTAATGGCTGAACAAAGCTTTTTTCAGGCCATTAGCGTTGCCTCACGGGCTTACGCTCTGGCGCATGGCCGAATCACGCGCCACTACGATGACGCAAGTGCGATTGACCATGATGATCTGCGGCGGGCGATGCTGGGGGCCACTTAACTATAAACCGCTTGGCTTTTGAGCCAAACGTTCGCGTAACGGTGCAACAATCTGTGCATTGTGCTCGCCCAGAATCGGGGGAGGGACAACGCTTTGCTCACGTTGACCGTTAAACGTCAAAGGCGTGCGTACCGTTTGAAATACTCCCATCTGCTCGTGACGCCCCTCCACAAGAATTCCCAGGTGCTTTGCCTGCGGGTCATTCAGCGCCTCACTGGTGTCATACATGGGTGCATGCGGCACATCTTCCGCCTCCAATCGGCGACACCACTCCGGACGATCTTGCGTCGCAAAGATATCCGATAACACCTGAATCAGCGCCTCCTGGTTTTCAATACGTGCGTTTCGATCGCAAAACCGCGGATCATCGAACAAGTTCTCCCGCTGAATAGCGCGTGCCAGCCCCTGCCAGAACTTCTCGGGCGACGACATGTGTAAGGCAATCCATTTTCCATCGCCACATTTCATTACGTAAGACTGCGAAACACTCGGGCGACTGTAAGGACCCATGACCTCGCCGGCAGAGTAATAATGCGTGAACGCATCCAAATTGAAATGGCACATGGCCTCAAGCATCGACACCTCGACTAACGCACCCTCACCCGTGCGACTGCGGTCGAACAACGCCCCCATGATACCCATGGCCGCGTAGAAACCAGTCACTGCATCGGCAATCGCCGGCCCCACAACACGGGGGTTCTCGGGGTTAATAAGCAAACCCAAAAACGCGCTTGCCGCCTGCGCAACAGAGTCGTAGGCAGGCCGGTTCGCAGCAGGCCCGGTTTGACCGAACCCACTTATTGCGCAGTACACCAGTTTTGGGTTTAGCGCACGCAACCGCGATTCGCCCACATTCAGGCGGTCTGCCGCACCGGGTCGAAAATTCTGGATATACACATCAGCACTAAGAACCAACTCATCAAGCACTGCCAAATCTTCCGGCTCTTTCGTGTTCAAAGTGATGCTTTTTTTATTGCGGTTATACGTTTGGAAATGAGGGCTGTACAACCCTCCCTTGAACGCCCTGAACGGATCGCCATTACCGGGCTGCTCAACTTTAATCACTTCCGCACCCATGTCAGCCAACAGCATTCCTGCGGCCGGCCCTGTGATGAACGTTCCTTGATCCAGGACACGAATTCCTTCCAAAACTTTCTTCATTTTGATAGCTCCAGATAAAAGAAGCCCCTGGCCATACAAATAAGGCCATGCGTTGTTAAATGCGATGCATCGGGAAAAGCTGCGTACTGATTACTCTGATGGAACGAAGCCGGGAGGCGCTTCCCCTTCGTACACCACTTCACGTGTTGCCTGATAAGAAAGCGCGAAACCAATGGGTTTTTCAGCCTCCTCGACCAAATGACCAATCAGGCCCGCCGTGCGCGCAAGAATGGGCACGCCTTTCAAGGCAACCAACGGAAAGCCAATTCCAAGCAATACAGCGGGAATGGCTGCCGATACGTTTAGCATCAGGTGTTTGCCGACGATATCGGGGATCACTTTTTCAGCGGCCTCGGCTATCGCAATGTACGTTGTGTCAGCTCCGGCCTGAGCGGCTACGTTGAAAAGCGCGCTCACACGTGGATCGCGTTTCTTATGCAAAGGGTGCCCATAACCTGGCAACGGACGACGCGCCTGGCGATATTCCCCAACAACTTGCCTGGCGGCTTCGGTATAGTCGGTGCTACCGGCAGCACGTTGACGAATTTCTTCCAGAAAATAGCCACAACTTTCCGACGCCCCCAAAATCACGGAGCCACACCCCAGGATTCCGGCCGCAACCGCACCTTGCAACGCATCTGGCGCCGCAGCATATGTCATGCGACTGGCCTGCACACTGGGCACCAAACCATGCTCGGCAATGGCCACCAGAGTTGCGTTCAACACCGCCGACTGCGTGGCGTCCGGCATTTTTCCCGTGACGAGCAAATGGAAATAATCGCCGAACGTCACCTGGCCAACCAACTCTTCTGTAAGATTTTTACCGCGAACCACGATGGTGTCTGGGTTCGACGCACAAATGGCAGTGCGCGGCGTGGTTTCCTTACCAATTTTCATAAGAGACCCTGATGTGAGTATTCCAAGGGATAAAACCTACGCGTTGACAACGTCAAGCGGGGCGAGCTGGAAGTGGTACTCACAGGTATAGAAAGGAACGTCAACCTTTTCACCCGTAGGCGCAACACCCGGCTCATGCCGCACGAAATCGACAATCAAGCCCTCTTTAACGCCGAAAACCGTATCGGAATCAAGATAAGGCGAGTCTGATGGGAACAGATGCGTAACAATGGTTTTATGCCCCGGCGCCCGCACAATGAAATGCGTATGCCCAGGGCGGTTAGGGTGGCGCCCCATGGCACGCAACATGTCGCCAACAGGGCCGTCGTCGGGGACGGGATAATAAAACGGTTTGATGGAACGGAACCAGTACTTACCATCGTTCCCGGTGGTGAACGTGGCACGGCACAGCATTTCATCACTGCCAAGCTGCATGTCGTAATTGCCTTCCCCATCACCCGACCAGACATCAAGCTCAACGCCTTCTATCGGCGAGCCATCTAACGATGTGACCTGGCCGGAGAAAAAACAAGGCTCTCCTTTAATCCCTTTTGCAATGTCGCTCCCCATGGGCAAGCGCGGTGCACCCTCCCAGTAATACGGCCCCAACACGGTTTGTTCGGTTGCACCCTCGGGCAGGCGATGGTTGATTGCGTCAACCAGAATAGAAACACCCAAAGTATCCGACAGCAGAATAAACTCTTGCCGTTTGTCGGTAGTAATTTGCCCGGTTTTAGTAAGAAACTGAATCGCGGCCATCCATTCTTCTTCAGTTAGTTGAACGTCGCGGATAAAATCATGCAAATGGCGAATCAACGAAACCATTACTGTGCCAAACCGCTCGTTTTCCGGATGCATTCTGTCGAGAACGTCTTGCGTAATGCTAAATTCCCGTGACGCCATCACTGTCTCCCTGAATGAATAATGCGTTTTTCGCTAAAGCCACTTAGCTGCAGCTATTGTGAAAACAGTTTACCGTTCGCACCTCATGAATAAAAATGAAGTTTTCGATTAAAAATCAATCGACACCATCGATAAATGACTGGGTAGCTTAGAATGGCCTCTTGCGCGAAACGCAATTCAGCCAACCCTATTGAACACAACACATAGCGATATTGAATGAGCAATATTGAGCACGCTTCGCACACCCCCATGATGCAGCAATACCTGCGTCTTAAAGAAGAAGCCGGACAACATCTTCTGTTCTATCGCATGGGCGATTTTTATGAAATGTTCTATGAAGATGCCGAGCGCGCGGCGCGGCTGCTGAATCTCACCCTGACCAAACGCGGCACCTCGAATGGTGCACCCATTCCCATGGCGGGAGTTCCTTTCCACTCAATGGAAGGCTATCTGGCACGTTTGGTCGCCTTGGGCGAATCGGTGGCCATTTGCGAGCAAATCGGCGACCCCGCCGCAAGCAAAGGACCTGTCGAACGCAAGATTGTGCGTATTGTGACGCCCGGAACCCTTACTGATGAAGCCCTGCTGCCCGCCAAAAGCGACCGGCTCATCGCCGCCGCCTGGATATTGCGACAGCGACGCACCGAAACCGCGGGTATCGCCTGGATGAACCTGGCCAACGGAAATTTTTGCGTGACCCAGTGCGAGCCCGACATGCTGGACACCGAATTGCATCGGATTGCCCCGGCCGAACTGGTTTGCCCCGAAAGCCAACGGATTAACCTGCTGGAAGGCGTTGCGATCAGCACCTTGCCCGACTGGCATTTCGACAGCGACAATGCACGCAATACCCTGCAAAATCACTTCAGCATCGACTCTTTGAGCAGCTTCGACCTGTCGGACTGGCCGGCCGGAACCTGCGCGGCCGGTGCCCTGCTTTACTACGTTCAACGCACGCAAAGTCAGGCATTGCCACACATTCAAACCTTGCGCACCGACCGGTCAAGTCAATACGTTGTGCTGGATCCGGTGACCCGTAAAAACCTGGAAATTACGCAAACGCTGGCCGGTGAGGCATCGCCCACCCTGTTCTCGATTCTTGACCATTGCCAAACTCCCATGGGTAGCCGCCTGTTGCGACATTGGCTCCACCATCCGTTGCGCGACAACGAAGAGGTCGCTCAGCGCCAGCGCCTCGTACAGTGTTTTTTATTACCGAATGAAAATGAAGATCCATGGAATGCATCGCCGGCGCTGGACGCATTGCGCCAACAACTGAACGCACTGCCCGACATAGAACGCATTGCGACACGCATTGCACTGCGCTCGGTACGGCCACGCGAACTGGCCAGCCTGCGAGACGCGCTTGATACCTTGCCCGGGCTCATTGAAATGCTCACTACGCGATTCAACCCGGACCCTGCCATTGAAATGCATGCACAGGCCCTCACGCTGCCCGGCGCCCTGCCCAACCTGCTGCACAACGCCATCGCGCAGGAACCGGCGCTGCTGGTGAGGGATGGTGGTGTCTTGGCCAATGGCTACGATGAAGAGCTGGACACGCTGCGCACCCTGGCCACGGACAGCGGCGACTATTTAATGCAGCTTGAAGCGCGCGAACGAGAGCGCACCGGCATTGCCAATTTGAAAGTGGAATACAACCGCGTACACGGCTTTTTTATTGAAGTCAGCAAGGGGCAAACGGATAAGGTACCAGCCGATTACCGGCGGCGCCAAACACTGAAGAATGCCGAACGCTATATCACGCCCGAATTGAAGAGCTGGGAAGAGAAAGTGTTGTCGGCCAAAGACCGCAGCCTGGCGCGTGAAAAACAATTATTCGAAGCACTTCTAGACGAGTTGTCCAGTAGCACGAAGGCCCTGTCTTTGTGCGCTTCCACCCTGGCGCAAATCGACGCGTTAGCGGCGTTGGCCGAACACGCCCGCAACAATGATTGGGTTGCCCCGATACTCACCGACGATCACGAAATCGTAATTGAACAAGGCCGCCACCCTGTGGTGGAACGCAGCATCGAGCAATTCACACCCAACGATTGCACGTTGAACAGCGACCAAAGCATGCTGATGATTACGGGCCCCAACATGGGGGGCAAGTCAACCTACATGCGTCAGATCGCGCTGATTGCCCTACTGGCACGAACAGGCAGTTTCGTGCCGGCCGAGTCAGCCCGTATCGGACAAATCGACAGGATATTCACGCGCATCGGTGCCGCAGACGACCTGGCTGGCGGGCGCTCCACCTTCATGATGGAAATGACTGAGGCGGCCGCCATTCTGGCGGCAAGTACGCCGGCCAGCCTGGTGCTGATGGACGAAATCGGCAGGGGTACCTCAACGTACGACGGGCTGGCCCTGGCCTGGGCGATTGCCCACCGCTTGTTAACCCACAACCACGCGCTTACGCTATTTGCCACACACTACTTCGAAATGACGCGGCTGGCCGATACGTTGCCTGCAGCGCATAATGTCCACTTGGCTGCCGCAGAATCCGGCACGGGCATCGTCTTCCTGCACGAGGTACGACCCGGGCCGGCAAGCCGCAGTTACGGTATTCAGGTTGCGCAACGCGCCGGCATTCCGCCCGCCGTGATTCGTCACGCCGGGAAAACACTGGCCCAGTTGGAAAAGAACAGCGGCCATACGCCTCAACTGGATTTGTTCAGCGCCCCGGCCGGCAACACCGAACCCGACCCCACCGACCCATCGATTGATGCCGCCTTAACGCTGTATGAGAACCTCAGCGGCATCGACCCCGACAACCTGACGCCCAAAGAGGCGTTGGAAACGCTTTATCGGCTCAGACAAGACATTTCCTGAAAAACACATGATTGATATCCATACTCCCTGCGCGCTGCTGGGCGGCCTGACGCCACACGAATTCATGCGCGACTACTGGCAACGAAAGCCGCTGCTCATCCGTCAGGCTTTGCCGAATTTCCGCCCAACGCTCACCATCAACGACATTCGCCAACTCGTGCGCCGCGAAGAGGTGGAGTCGCGGCTGATCTGGAAAGACCAGAACGGCTGGCAGATGAAACAAGGGCCGCTGCATCGCCTGCCCTCGCAAAAGCGACCTGACTGGACCGTTCTGGCCCAGAACGTGGATGCCCACGACGACGCGGTGGCCGCTTTAATGCATCAGTTCCGCTTCATTCCCGACGCACGGCTGGATGACGTCATGATCAGCATTGCGGGCGACGGCGGTGGTGTTGGGCCGCATTTCGACAGCTACGACGTTTTTCTCCTGCAAGGCGTAGGCAAACGACGCTGGCAAATCAGTCAGCAAAAGAATTTAAGTCTTGAGCCTGATTTACCATTGAAAATACTGTCACACTTCGAGCCGGAACAAACGTGGGTGCTGGAACCGGGCGACATGCTTTATTTGCCCCCGCATGTTGCCCACGATGGTGTCGCTGAAGGAAATTGCATGACACTGTCCATTGGCTTCAGGGCGCCCACCCAGGCAGCACTGGCTTGTGGGCTATTGGAAGCGGCAAGTGACCAGATTATGGCGCGGCTGGGGAACACCAGTGGCCTGTATGGAGACCCTCCTTTACCGGGTCCCAAACTGAATGGAACCTACAAGGACAAAGGCGCGGCGGCTACGTCGGCTCCAGCCCAAATACCCGATGCCCTTATTAAAGAAACGCTGGCCGTTGCCGAGAAAATTCAATTTAATGAAGCGCTGGCAGGACGTTTCCTGGGACAATGGCTCAGCGAACCCTCAAGAGCCGCCGCTTTTGAAACCAATCTGGACGGCGATATCGATTTATTCGATGAACCACCGGCAACCGGCACCCTGGTTTTGGATCGGTGCACCCGCCTTCTGTACAGGGGCTCATATGCGTTCATTAACGGTGAAGTCGCTGCGATAAAAGCAAGCACCCCAATCAAGATGCTAGCCGATCAACGCCGGTTAGACTGTAGTGCACTAAAAAAAATGAGCCCCGACGTACGGGACTCATTACAAGCCTGGCTGGAAGACGGTTGGCTTCATTACCAACCGTAAACCGGCATTGTTTTTAGCGCATTTCTTCAGCCAGCACGGTAATAATCCGCTTGGCGGTATCGGAATTATCGGGCTGGCCGTCGGCAGTTAACACACGAACAACCGAGTCGGAACCTTCGCCCCTTACATTAATGCGATACTGCGCTGCCTCGGCAGTGCCTTTGCTTCCAAACAAACGACCGAAGAAACCAGGCTGCTCAATTTTCTCGCCCGTGTCGGTATCAAGGTAACGAATATAGTATTCACCGGCGGAACGGTCACGGTCGTCGACATAGAAACCAGCCGAATCAATTGCCACACCGACACGACGCCACGCACGGTCGAACGACTCGTTAATAGTAAGTTGAGCAGTTCCCGGTGCGGCCTGATCAACCACCGGCGTTAAACTCACCTCTTCGGCCTGCTGCAACTTGCGACGGGCCTCTTCCATATCGGTGCCCAGGAACACCATAAGACGCGCCAGCATTGCCGCATTCAGACTGGGGTCTTCCTTGCCTTCAATCCATTTCCAACCGGTATTGTCAATCGTACCGGTTTCCACCATTTTCTGATGGCTGATATAAACCTCGGTTTTTCCATTCACCCGCTCCAGGCGCGTGCGGAATCGTTCGCGTTCACCGCTGTCGGCAACTTGCTCGAAAATGAAGCTGAATGCGCCTTGAATCAAACCTTGAGGCAATTTGGCGCGATTCTCGGCCCAATCGGTTTCAATGAGCCCGGCTTGAGGATCTTGAATGTGGATCGTGAACCCCTCGTTGCCCCAGAACTCGACCACCTCGGGATACACCTGCTCTGCCGGACGGTCGACCACCAGCCAACGCAAATCGCCGTCACGACGAATTTCAACATCATCGACACTGGGTAGTACGACATCGCGACCGCCTGCAGCGGCTTGTTGCTGTTGCGACTGGGCATACTGGCTAAACGTTGCCGAACCCTCGGGAGCACGATAGCGCGCATCGCGGTTTGCCTGGGTTAGGTCGGGAGGAATGCTGAGCGGATCGCCCGCAACAGAGCTTTTGTAATCAACGGCGTCTTCGGCACCCAAATACTGATTGATTTGCGAGCAGCCGGATAAAACCACGAGGCCTAGCCCTATGGCCAGACCGGAATAACGTTTGGAGAGGCGAATATTTGACATTTAAATAAGACCTGCTTCTTTCAAAGAGAGGCGCACCACGTTGTGATACTGCTCGTTCAAGGGAGTTAAGGGCAAGCGATAACCCGCCTGGCAGAACCCCATTTCAGCCAGGGCCCACTTCACGGGTATCGGGTTCGCTTCGATAAACAGAATTTTGTTCAATTGAGCCAACTGGCCATTCAAACGGCGTACCGCAGGAACATCGCCGTTAAGTGCCGCTGCGCACAGCTGATGCATGAGCTTGGGAGCAACATTGGCCGTAACCGATACATTACCCTTCCCCCCCATGAGAATCAGCGCCGCCGCCGTTGCATCGTCGCCGCTGAAAACTTGAAAATTATCAGGTTTGTAGTGTAATAACCAGGCACCGCGACCAATGTCACCGGTGGCATCCTTCAAACCGATAATCCCCGGAATGTGTGCCAGACGCAACACGGTGTCGTTCGACATGTCGGCCACCGTTCTGCCGGGCACGTTGTAAAGAATGGTGGGGAGCTCAACTTTTTCGGCAATCGTACGGAAATGCTGGTACATCCCTTCTTGCGACGGCTTGTTGTAATAAGGCGCAACCGACAGCCCTGCTTTGGCTCCCGCTTTAAACGCATACTCAGACAACTCGATCGCCTCACTGGTGGAGTTGCCTCCCACCCCGGCAATGATTGGAATGCGTCCGGCAGCGTGTTCGACGGCTACGCGAATCAGTTCGGCATGCTCATCCATGCTGACTGTCGGTGATTCACCGGATGTGCCCACCACTACAAGCGCATCCGTGCCTTCCTGAACATGCCAGTCGATAAGTTTGCGATAGGCGTCGAAATCGAGTGCGCCATCGGGGAGCATTGGCGTAACCAACGCCACCATACTTCCCTGAAATTCAGGCATCACAGAATCGGTACTTATCATGATGGGGTAATTCTCCGAGAACTCACCAAAGGGGGTGAGAAGGCCCTAAATAACATTAACTCGCAAGTTTAACGGATATAGGCCAAAACCGTTAATCGTTAAGGTAGTTTTACTACAGAAACCACCTGACAATACCCTGGCCCACCATAAGCAGTGGCCGCAAAAGCGTCCAAAGAACGCCCGTTAACATTAAAACGATAATAATCATCAAGCCATAGGGCTCAATACGCGCATATTGGTACGCTGCCTTTCCAGGCAACAAACTGAACACAATCCGCCCACCGTCCAACGGTGGCAGGGGCAACAGATTCAGCGCCATAAGAATGAGGTTCACCTGAATACCCGCTATGGCCATCCGCACCCAAAAATCGGTTGGGGTTGCCCCAAACTCCATGAGAAAGCGCAGCGATAAGGCCCACAAGATCGCCATGACCATATTGGAGCCCGGCCCGGCCAGCGCTACCCACAACATGTCTCTTTTGGGGTTACGTAAACGCGACCAGTCGACCGGTACCGGCTTGGCCCAGCCGAATAGCAACCCCGCCCCACCCATTAGTTTGGTGCTAAACAACAAAACCAACGGCACAACAATGGTACCTATAGGGTCGATGTGACGCACCGGGTTCAAACTGATGCGCCCCATTTGATAGGCCGTTGGATCGCCGAACATGCGAGCCACATAGCCGTGCGCCGCCTCGTGCAACGTAATACCGAAGAGCACCGGCAAGGCGTAAACCGTAATGGTTTGAATAATGGATTCCATACTTGACCTACTTCTAAGAAAACGATTCCGTGGGGCTCAATCCAGACCCAGCGCGGCCAGATCCCCCTGTCCGCGACGGACAATTTCGGGTTCGCTTCCAGTCAGGTCAATTACTGTGGTGGGTTCAAAGGGACAAGCGCCGCCATCGATGACGGCTGCCAGTTGATGCCCATAGCGTTGGGCAATTTCGTCGGCATCATTAAGAGGGTGTTCTTCTCCCTCGGGGATCAGGGTTGTGGAAATCAATGGCGAGCCCATGGTTTCCAGAAGGTCGAGCGCAACCTGATTATTGGGAATACGGATACCAATGGTTTTGCGTGAAGGGTGGGAAACCCGACGCGGTACCTCACGTGTTGCCTCGAGAATGAAGGTCCATGGGCCCGGCGTGGCCATTTTCAGAAAACGATATTGGCGGTTATCAACACGCGCAAAATGCCCGATCTCAGCCAGGTCGCGACATAAAACGGTTAAATGATGACGGGCATCAAGACCACGAATGCGGCGCAGTGAATCGGCAGCGGCTTTGTCATCCAGATGCGCAACAACGGCATAACTGGAGTCTGTTGGAATTGCCACCAACCCACCCTGGTCAATAAGTTGACATGCCTGTTTTAACAGACGCGGCTGCGGATTCTGCGGATGAACGGTAAATAATTGGGTCATTCAATCTACTTTTGTTAACGATTACCTTACGGTTACTAGTTATTTAACAGTTAGAGCAGCCAATCGAGCGGAAGTTTCGACATCAGCCAAACCGCCGACCGGGAAAATACATTTGTTCCCGGTTCTGATTTGTACGCTATCGGTGGGTCGTTGCTATGATCGAGCCAAATCAAGTTGCCGGCGGGATCAAGCGCCACCTGATAACTGGACTGCGCCAACGCATTTTGTACATTGTCCCACACCTGACTCACCATTTCCGGACTCTCGATGACCAAGCCCATTTCGGTGTTCAGACGAGCCGAACGAGGGTCAAAGTTAAAAGAACCTACAAAAAGGTGAGAAGAGTCGACGGCAAATGTTTTGGCGTGCAGGCTGGAGGCCGAAGAACTGCCGGAAAACGCCGGCCGGCTTACTTGTCCCACCGAATAAGCGGGTTTCATTTCGAAAAGGGTCACCCCCGCTTTTAACAATGCTTTGCGCCATTTTGCGTAACCCGAGTGAACAACGGCAACATCGGTTGCAGCCAGGGAGTTGGTAAGAATGCGAACCTCTACCCCCCGATCAGCCAACTGCGTAAAAAACTGCGTACCGTTCGACGTGGGCACTAAATACGGCGACACCACCATCAGGCGCTCGTGTGGAGTACCTAACAACTGCGGCAAGGCATCAATTACCAGTTTCCCTGGCTGCGCCAAACCTAACGCTTTTTTGGGGTCATCACTAACCAAATGAACCGGCGCCCAGTGAAACACTAAAGAACCGCTTTGAATCGCATCAATCAACGACTGCTCAGAAACCGAGTCATGATAGGCGCGTCCCACTTTCAGGCGGCGTACTTCATTGGCACGCTCGGTAATCGAAACCTTTTCCGCAGGCGCCGACATAACCTGCCACACCGGATAAGAAGATTCGCTGGACCAGTATCTATCGAAATCGTCGGTAACTTCATTTGCCACGGGCCCCACGGCCAGGACATCGAGATCAACAAATAATGTTTCCTGCCCAAGCTCAAAATAGGCATCACCAATATTACGCCCGCCCAAAACAGACGCCGCGTTATCGACGGTTAAAGACTTATTATGCATGCGCCGGTTCAAGCGTTTGAAGTCGGTTAGATACGACCAGAAACGAAAATGTCGGTGCACGAAAGGGTTAAATAAACGAACCTGAATATTTTCATGCTGATCGACCTCCCATAACAGCGCATCCATACCCTTTGTGTTGTTGTCGTCCAGCAGCAAGCGTACCGTCACGCCTCTATCCGCCGCCCGTTTTAGGGCATCGAACATCAGCAAACCCGCTACATCGTCATTCCAAATGTAATACTGAACATCGATTGAGCGCTGCGCCGCATCAATGAGCCCCAGCCGCGCCGCCAGCGCCTCACGCCCGCCCGGTAACAAAGCAACACCCGACTGCCCCGCGTTGGCTTGCTGCAGCGGTGCCAAAGCACGGGCAAGCGCACTGACGCTACTCGCGTTGGGTTTAACCGTCTCGGCGGATTCATGCACCGGTGGGGGCAAGCGGCTGCATGCCGCCAGGCCCATACACATGAAAACCAGTAACAGATATCTAAAAAATGGTGCCACGGCGCTCGCGTTGCAAAAAAGAATGCAAACAGAATACCGCAAGCCGTGACAATGAAGAACCATTTAACCTAAGTTGCCACGTAAACAGGGCTCAATTAACTGGATACTGCTTTCTCACTGGGTGCGATCCACCCCCTCTCACACTGCGCTACTTGTCGCGTTGGCGATCGGACTGGTGTTGAGTTTTATCCTGGCGCTTTCACTCAAGAAAATCTCCAAAAGCGAAGGTTTTGATGGAGCCGGCTACAAGCGTCACATTCGTGGCACGGAAGTTGTGTCCTTCAAACGTCTGGTGCGCTTGTGCACTGAAAAAAACACTCAGCAAGTGAGGATTGCTGGCGTGCCCATGCCCGCTTCGGTTGAAAACCTGCATCTGCTCATCAATGGGGCAACAGGGTCGGGCAAATCAGTCTTACTGCGCGAGCTGATGCTCTCGGCGTTAAAACGCGGCGATCGGATGGTGGTCGTTGACCCTAATGGCGATCTTTATAGCAAATTCGGCCGCCCGACTGATGTCATCTTGAACCCCTATGACGAGCGAACCCAAGCGTGGATGTATTTCAATGAAATACGGGCGGAATATAACTGGAAACGCTTGTCATACTCTGTTGTCCCCCTTGGCGCAGACGCAAACGCCGAAGAGTGGAACAGCTTTGGCCGTCTCCTACTTCGAGCCGTTTCGCGCAAGCTGTTTGAACTCAATATTCACGATATCAACCAAGTGAACTACTGGTGTTGCGAGGCTCCTTTCAAAGAATTACAGGTGTTTCTCAAGAACACTGAAGCGGCTTCGCTCTTTTCCGGTGCCTCCGAATCCACGCGTGCATTCGATTCGGCACGATTCGTGCTGTCAAACAAGCTTTCTGAACATCGTTCGATGCCCACCGGGGACTTCAGTATCCGGGACTGGATGGAAAACGGCACTGGCTGTTTGTACATTACCTGGCGCGAAGACATGAAAACTGCCATGAAGCCACTGCTTTCGGCTTGGGTAGACGTGTTTTGCTCTTCGATTTTATCTATGCCTGAAAATGCCCGCCGTCGCTGGTGGCTGCTGATCGACGAACTCGCCTCGCTGGAGAAACTGGCCTCTCTGGAGGATGTGCTCACCAAAGGTCGTAAACACGGCGTCAGGGTTGTGGCCGGGTTGCAGACTGTTTCGCAACTGGACGCAATCTACGGCAAACACATGTCCCAAACCCTTCGGGCCAGTTTTAGAAACCTGGTTGTCCTGGGCGGCTCCAAAACCGATGCTGAAACGGCTAAAGAGATGTCCACCGCGCTAGGAGAGCATGAAGTAGCCCGTCCCGAGTACACGGACTCCCGCAATCCAGGTGGCACACGCGGAACAAGTGAGCGCCTGGTCCGGCAAACGGAAGCCGTGGTTACCGCCGCACAAATTCAAGCGTTGCCCGAGTTAACCGGCTATGTTGCGTTTGCCGAAGACCGACCGATTGCCAAGTTTGTACTCAAACCACTCTCTTTCATTACCCGTAACCCCTCATTTGTTGAGCAAAAAACGCTATCAACGCTCCCGGCTGCGACCACCTGGGACGAAGATGGCGTTGTGACGACACATTGGAGTAGCAATGATCTCCCTCAAGACCCTACACAGGAGCAACGCAGCTAAGGCCGGCCATTACTACGCCGACCAAAAAGACGACTACTACAGTCGAGATGGAAGCTCCGCCCAATGGCAGGGTCAAGGTGCACAGTTGTTGGGATTAAGTGGCGAAGTAAATCAGAAGCAATTTACGGCGGCACTGAAAGGCGATTTCGGGCCAGGCGTGAAACTGGCAAAATCGGTCCGTAAAGATGCAAAGTCACGGGCCGGTGAGGATCTGACATTCTCAGCGCCCGAGTCTGTCAGTATTCAAGCCCTTGTTGGGAAAGACAGTTCAGTGCTTGAAGCCCACGATTATGCCGTACGCAAAACGCTTGAATATCTGGAAAATGAACTGGTACGAGCTCGTCAAAAAGTCGATGGAATGACCAGATCAGAACAAACGGCCAACATCGTGGCTGCCAAATTCAGGCACGAAACGGCTCGCCCATCCAGATCTGACCCTGCCGATCCCCAGTTGCATACCCACGCGATCATTATGAATGTCACGCAACGGGCAGACGGTACCTGGGTGGCCTTAGCCAACGAACAGATCTACAAGAACAAGAAGCTACTCGATACGATCTACAAAAGCGAAATGGCGGCTCAACTTGAAAAGGCCAGCTATGCATTGCGGTACGAAAAGGACGGCTTTGAAATGGCACACATCAGCCGCGAGCAAATTGAACTTTTCTCCAAACGGGGTATGACCGTAGAAGCCGAACTGGCCATCATGGGGAAAACACGTCAAACGGCGTCACATGACCTCAAACAGACCATTACCCTGGCTACCCGAAGTGCAAAACGTCCTGAAATTAGTCGGGAAGCACTACAGCAACAATGGGAAAAGGAAGCGCAAAAGACGGGAATCGACTTCATGGCGGCAAAACGCCCCATTGAGTTATCCAAGCACGATCATGACAAGTCACCTCCGGGAACACAGCGTACACCGGTAAACGGGGAAGACTTAAATCCGGATCACCCCACTACCACTTACAAACCTGAACCGCACGCAGTCAGTGCTCAGCTTCAGCAGAATATCGCCGATCACTGCGTCACCTGGGCTATTCGTCACCATGGCGAACGCGAGTCGGTGATCCGAGCCTCAGTGCTGGAAGTGTTGGCCCTTAATCACAGTATGGGTACGGGCATATCCCATACGCACATCAAACAAGCTATTGAACAAGCTGTCACAAAAGGACACCTGATCAAAGGCGCACCAGTCTATCGCTCCAACGACGTTGCGGACACTGGCACTGCTCTTTCACAGGAACAGTGGATTAAACGCCTGGTCCGAGAAGACACGCCGCTATCACAAGCGCGTCAAAACGTGCGCCGGGCCATAGCGACGGGTAGCCTCATTTTGGATGAGGTGCGATATACATCACAAGCCGCCCGGGAACGCGAAAAGCGCATTATTCAAATCGAGCGCGAAGGACGAGGCAAAGTAGCGCCAATTTTGTCACCGCAGGCCATCAAGGAACAGATGGCCGGCAAGGGGCTACGGCCAGGGCAATTATCCGCAGCCGACCTGGTGCTGAGCACGAACAACAGCATTGTTGGCGTCCAAGGCCTTGCTGGAGTGGGGAAATCATTCATGCTCAAGCAAGTCAAGGCAGCGATAGAATCCGCTGATTACAAGGTGAAGTCAGTTGCGCCCTACGGCGCCCAGGTCAAAGAACTACGTAGCTTGGGCGTAGAAACAGTGACGGTTGCCTCTATGCTCGAAGCCAAACAAGGACGGTTTCGCTTGGACTCTAAAACCGTCTTGGTTGTCGATGAGTCTGGCGTTGTTCCTGCTCGTCAAATGGAAAAAATCCTAAAAAAGGCAGAAAACGCTGGTGCCCGCGTTGTCATGATGGGGGATAAAGACCAAACCAAAGCCATTGAAGCGGGCAGGCCAATGCATCAGCTGCAGGATGAAGGCATGAGCACAGCATTAATGGGCGATATCGTTCGTCAAACCAATCCTCTACTTCGTGACGCCGTAGTCTTAGCTGCCAAAGGTCAAGCCTCTGAGGCGCTGCACATACTGCAAAGCAAACTCGAGGCAGTGAATGAAATTCAGGACGACACAGAACGCTACGCGGCAATGGCGGATCAATATGTGACGCTTGATGCCCAAGATCAGCAGGAAACGCTCATCATTACCGGAACCAACAAATCTCGCAACGAATTAAACGACCTGGTACATGCCAGATTGGGATTTGAAGGAAAGGGATTCAAATATGACCTGCTAACGCGTGTTGACACCACTCAGGCTCAGCGTCGTTCGGCCAGATATTTTAAGAAGGATTCGATTATTCAGCCCGAACGGGACTATGGCAATGGTTTGAAAGCAGGTAACCAGTACAAAGTTAGCTTAGTTGATACGAGCCTGAATCGTGTCGAAGTGACACATCTACAGACTGGCGAGGTGATCAAATTTAATCCATCCCGTACTACAAAACTATCGATTTATGAGTTGCGTCAATCAGAGCTGAGCGCCGGGGATAAGGTACGTATTACGCGTAATAACGCCGCGCTTGATCTGGTAAATGGAGAACGATACTCCGTAATTGCCGTCACGCCCCTGACAATTAGCCTGGGCAAAGTGGCTAATGACGGTTCGATCACAAAACGCATCACGCTGGACGCGGATCAAAAGAACCCTTTACATCTAGACTATGCCTATGCCAGCACGGTCCACAGCGCTCAAGGTTTGACCGCAACAAGGGTGATATTGAATCAAGAAACTTACAGTCGGACCGCCAAATCGGACGTATTTTATGTCGCTATATCTAGAGCAAAAGAAAAAGTCAGCATTTATACCGAAAACATGACAAAGCTGCCTTTCGCTGTTAATCGACGAGAAGAAAAAGGTGCCGCACTGGACATTGGCATGACAAGATCGTCACGGCAGACTGAAATCACTCACGAACACAGCGTCACTCAATCAACTCCAGATGAATTATCTCTTTAATCCCTGAACGATGTGGCCGCGCCACACCCAATCGGAGAACCAGAACAATGAATATTAACTATGACCAATTCGTAAAAGCCCTGGAATACCTGGTCGCCATTGAACCAGAACCTACTTCATACGACGGCGACATGGATAAGTACGACCAGATCATGGAACCGCATGAAAACGATATTAAACAAGCACACGCAACAATCAAAGCCTATGGCGAGCAAATCGCTCCGCAAGGCCTAGACTTCATGCGAAGTGTTCTACAGCAAACACTACTCCAACAGACCGACCCGAAATCTGAGTCAATCATTCGCTCCAAGGTCAATTGGCAATGGGACGGAATTGGTAGGTGGCTCGGCTAATTAATTGCCCTGGTCAATCATATTTTCGTTGCGTGCAAGAATCTTAGCTGCGATCGGTGAAGTAATCATCTGAATCACGGCAAAGAATGCGGCCGGAATTGCTATCTCTGAAGGTAAGCCGGATGCAACTACAAAAGCGGCTGCAATGCTAAATTCTTTTTTACTGACTGTGAAAAGATAGGTAATTATCTCCTTGCGATCTTTAGTAATGAGCCAAGCAGTCATACCCACCAAATAGCCCATAAAGTTTAAACATAAGGCCGCTGCAGCAATTACAACCGCATACCAACCATAACCAATAATAGTTTGCGCATTCGGGCCTACCACAGCAAGCAATATCAAAAGATAGAGCATTGATCCCATCCCCGCATACGTTGAATCATACTGGGTAAAAAAAGCCGAGAACTTCGTGCGTAAACTGACCCCAATGATGGTCGGAACCAAAACAATCAAAGCCAATTCAAGAATGATCGAGCCAAGCGGCACATCTAGATTGATACCTGTTAACCACAAAAACAAAAATGGCACAACAAATGGTGACAGAGCTGTGTTAACGGCGTTAAAAACGGCTGCCAGCGCAACATTGCCCCGAGCCATCAAAACCAAAAGTGGCGAGGACACATCGGTCGGTAAAGTACCGACTAATGTTAAACCCGTTGCCAACGGGCTATTTCCAAAAAACAAACGGCCCGTTACCCAGCCGGCAACTGACATTGGCCCATAAACTAAAACCAGTGCCAAAAACTGTCGTGATGGCTTACGAAAGGCTATTCGCACAGCATGCACATCAAAGGTCAAACTGATGACAAGCATCAACAGCGCAAGCAATAACCCGACCGAAGGCTTAAGAAACTGGCCGAATTCGGGAAACGCCAATCCAGTGCCCGCTACAAAAATCACAAACCAAACAAGATGGGACTCAACAAAATAAACGAGTTTGCGCATATTGATGAGTCCCTCTTTATTGATTGTAGTTATGCCTTCGTCGTAGTCGACGTACTGCCTAATTTTTGGCCACGGTCAACGCACGAACTACGCCATTTCCTTTAACTTTTCTTTTGAAAACCAGGCAAACAGAACAGGCAATACAAACAGTGTCAAAAACGTAGCAGTGACTAAGCCTCCGACAATCACTGTGGCTAGCGGCTTTTGAATTTCCGCACCCACACCGTTAGACATCAACATGGGAATCAAACCGAGCGCAGACGTAATCGCCGTCATCAAAACAGGTCTTAACCTCGATGTTGCACCATCAAACACTGCCTCGGCCACTGTCAGTCCATCCTTAATGCGCTGATTAATACTTTCCACCATCACCACACCATTAAGTACGGCCACTCCAAACAGAGTAATGAAGCCCACTGAACTAGGTACAGACAAATACTGACCTGATACCCAAAGTGAAAAAACACCGCCAATAACGGCCAGCGGCACATTGACAAGAATCAACATTGCCTGACCCACCGAAGCAAAAGCAAAATAAAGCAACAAAGCAATCAGTCCCAGCGAAATAGGAACCACTACTGACAGGCGCTGTTGCGCCCGCTGCTGGTTTTCAAACTGGCCGCCAATTTCAATAGAATACCCTGTCGGCAAGTCGACTTTCTGTGCAACCGCTTGACGAATATCGGCAACCACACTGCCCATATCACGCCCCTGAACATTCGCTTGAATGACAACGCGGCGTTGCACGTCATCACGACGCACCTGTGGCGGCCCTGATGCAATAGTCACTTCTGACACATCACCCAGACGCACCCAAGCACCCGACGGAGCCTGAAGTCGCAAATCGGCAATGGCTTCCCGATCTTTGCGAAAACGTTCGTCAAGACGAACATAAATATCGTAGCGTTCATTACCATTAATAATCTGACCTGCGCTGGCGCCACCAAGCCCTTCTCGCACCAACTCCATCACATCGCCCACATCCAGGCCATAACGCGACAAAGCACGACGATCCGGTTTCACAACAAGTTGCGACTCACCTGCAATTTGTTCCATAGCGACATCTCGCGTACCTTCTATTTCCTTTGTCACTGTTTCTATTTCCTGACCTTTTTCGGCTAATGTATCCAGATCCGGGCCAAACAGTTTGATTGCAAGTTGCGCTTTTACACCGGACAATAGCTCATCTACACGCGTCGCAATAGGTTGCGAAAAGTTAAATAACAAACCCGGATGCTGTTCCAACTTCTTTTCCATCAGCGCCTGTAGTTCATAACGATTATCAGCACTTGTCCACTCGGGAACAGGTTTCAAACCAATATAGATCTCGATGTTATTGACAGGCTCAGGATCCCCGCCAATTTCGGCCCTACCGATGCGCGAAAGCGCGTAAGTCACCTCCGGAAACGTCATGAGAATAGCCTCCAACTTAGGGGCAACCTCAAGTGCTGTATCCAAGCTGGAAGACGGTGCAAGAGTAACGCGAATATTGATCGTACCCTCTTCCAGTTCCGGCACAAACTCCGTACCCAACCGCGGCACCACTAGGGCGGCGGCGGCCACCAGCACTAACGCAACGCCAACCACCGCTTTACTATGCCTCATTGCGCTGCGTAAGCCTTTACGATAAAAGGCATCCAGTGGTTTCAGGACAAAACTCTCGCGTTGGCGAACCCCTTTTCTGAATAAATAGGCTGCCAGCGCCGGGACAATAACGAGTGCCACCAACATTGCAGAAAGCATCGCCAGCATGATGCTAATTGCCATTGGTTGGAACAGCTTGGCCTCAACGCCCTGAAAGCTGAAAAGCGGCATGAACACCACCAAAATAATTGCGGTAGCAAAGAAGATGGGGCGGGCCACTTCCTTACCCGCCTCTTGCAACCGCAACGCAATCCCTTGGCGATCATGCGCTGCATCAGTTGGATCTGGATCATCATGACCTACACGCGCTTGCCGTTGAGCATCGTGCTCGGCATCGGGATGAGTCAGGTGCTTGAACATGTTCTCCACCATTACCACGGAACCGTCAACCAACATACCAATCGCAACGGCAATCCCCCCAAGCGACATCAAGTTGGCTGACAACCCAAGCCAAGCCATGATCATCAATGCAATACCAATTGAAATCGGAATGGAGATCAAAACCAGGACGGTGGCACGCAAGTTCATCAAGAACAAGGCCAGAATCACAACAATGAAAATGAAAGCCAATAACAGCGCATTCACTACGGTTTGCACCGCTTGCGTAATCAAATCCGCCTGATCGTAAAATGCCTCAAAACGCACACCATCGGGCAAAGCCTGGTTAATACGCTCGATTCGTGCGTTCACGCCGTCGATAGTGGCCTTAGTGTTGGCTCCCATGCGCTTAAGCACAATACCCGAAACGACCTCTCCAAGATTCTCGACATCACCGTCAGCTGTCTTACGCATCATAGATACGGCACCTTGGCGAATTTCACTGCCCAGCCCCACGCGGGCAACATTGCCTACGGTAACGGTGGTGCCATCTATCGTTTTCAACGGTACCTGACGGATCTGCTCAAGTCCTTGCTTGCCGTGATCCAGCCAGCCCGAACCTCTAATCACCAACTGCTCCTGCCCCCGATTCATATACCAACCACCAACGTTGGTATTATTGCGCTCAAGTGCCGCCATCACATCGTCTTGAGTCAGATCGTAAGCCAGCAATTTGGAAGGGTTCAAATTAACCTGATACTGGCGCACTTCGCCACCGAAAGAAAGCACATCGGTGACCCCCTCAACCGGCATCAGTAACATCTTCACCACCCAATCATTAAGACTGCGCAATGCCATTGCGTCCAAGCCTGAATCAGGCTCTGCGACCAATAAATACTGATAGACCTGGCCCAACCCAGAAGTATTAGGCCCCATTTCCGGCGTACCCACCCCTTCAGGAATCAATTCTTTTGCAGCTTGAAGGCGCTCAAAAACCAGTTGTCTTGCAAAGTAAATGTCGGTGCCCTCTTTGAACACCACAGTGACACCAGATAAACCTGTTTTGGAAATAGAGCGCACTTCTTCCACATCTGGTAGTGCGTACATCACCGCTTCAATGGGGTACGTAATAAGCTGCTCTACTTCTTCAGCTGCCAGCCCCGGTGCTTCAGTATTCACTGATACCTGAACGTTGGTGACATCTGGAAAGGCATCCAGATTCAACTTGGGAATAACAAACGTAGCAGTAGCAAGCAACGAGATAAGTGCAATCACCACCAGTAAACGGTTGGCGACCGCCCAATCGATAATTCGATTAAACATGGGGATTCCTTCTGCTTAATGGTTATGTGGGTCGAAACCGCCCTTGGCAATTTGCGAGGCAACAAAAAATGCACCTTTGGTCACAACCCGTGAAGCCGGCCTCACCCCTTTGATCTCACGCAATGGCCCAAGTGCGCGCCCCAAGTCAACCTCCTTGGGCAAGAACTCTCCCGGATGGTCCTCAACATAGACAGTCCAGTCACCATCAGCGCCTCGCATCAATGCGGTCTCAGGAACCGCCAGAACAGGCTCTTTTGTGCGAAAACGGAAAAATACTTCAGCAAACTGCCCCGGGTGCAGGCGATGTGCCGTGTTGTCGACCAAAAGACGCACGACGCGAGTGCGCGTCACAGGATCGATCGTATGAGCCTCCTGAGACACCGTGGCGTCAATACGCACACCGCCGGCAACAACCTCGGCAGTTGTGCCGGCGCCCAGTGTCAAGGACAAGTCCGCGGGCAAGTGGGCTTGTACCCATAATTTTCCCTCATCCGCTAACGTAATTAACGGTGCACCTGCCTCAATCCGTTGCCCCTGTTCGAAATCATCAGACAACACCGCACCATCAATTTCAGCGCGTAACGTGTACTCACCCAAAGCCTTTGGCTGTTGCGACGCCAATGACTCCAAATCCGAGTTAGATAAGCCGTAAGCCAGTAAGGTCGCACGAGTAGCTTCAAAATTTGCCTTTGCGCTAATGTAGCGCTGTTCCCCAACGGTTTTTCGACCCAGTTGCTGTACCCTTCGCCATTCTGGTAAGGCCGTACGGTACTCCGCTTGCGCTTGCGCGACGCTTTCGCTAAAAAGCGTGACCAACGGTTGATTCTTCTTGACGTGGTCGCCCAACGCAACATGACGTCGCATCACAACGGACGCCACCCGGGGCGATACCCTGTAAGTGGTGTAACCGTTTGACAGAATCTCACCGGGCGCGTAAATCTGATAATCGACAGGCTCTGCTGTTAAGGTTGTAACCTCAACACCCGCAAGCGTCATTTGTTCTGGACTCAAGACGGCACTTGCGGACTCACTATGTCCTCCCTCACTCTCTTCGTTACCATGATCGGCATGTCCCTCATCCTCGGCGTGCTCGGTGCCCACTTTGTCATCTTCCGCTTTATGCGGTTCGTGAGAGCCCTGCTCATCATGCCCTTCTTCGTCATGTTCGTCTTTATCATGACCGGCCGAGGAGCCATGCTGCTCGCTACCCGTTATTGCGGATTTCGATTCTTCATGCGCATGCGCTGACTCATTGTGCGTCTGGCCATATACGCCGGAAACGCCCATCAGCCCTCCAGCTAAAACAGCAATCAGTAATTGGTTCAATCTTAAATTCATCTTCATCATCCGGTTCTTATTGAGTCAGCGTTATCTCATTCATCAAACGCCCCGATTCTTGCAACACATCGATCAGCGCCTGTTTGGTTTGCTTTTCAAGCTCAATGCCTGCCAACATACTCTGGGCGCGTTGATTCAAAGCCAATAAATAATCAGTAGTCGAAAGGTCGCCGCTACGCCATTGCCGCTTAAGCAAGTCGGCACTGTTTTCTATTCGATTTTGGGTCACTGACTGCCAACGTCGGTACTGTTGATCAAAACGCTGCCAAGCTTTCTGAGCTGCTTGCCAATCAAAACGCTTCTTTCGATAAACTGCCTGAAACTGCGCATACGCCCGCGATGCCTCCCGTTCCGCAGCGCGACTCTCGGCACTGAAGTTATTGCGTACATTCAACGGAATCGATAACGTTAAGCCCACCACACTTTGACCCCCATCACGTCCTGCATTAAGTCCTACAGTGGGCTCGGCCTTGTTAGAACGGCGCGTTACCTCCGCTTCATCCTTCAAAGACTGCCAACGAGCACGCACAGTCGCAACGGCAGGGTGCTGCAATAACGTTTTCTCTGAAATCGTTTCAGATTGAGCAGGCCAAAACTCGTCGGGAACCCCACCCCGTTCGGGCGTCCAATCTGGCAACAACTCCGCCACACGGGATTCAGCTTTTTGCAAGGCAACCTCAATCTCAGTTAGCTGAGTCTGTTGTTGCGATAAAGATAGAAACGTAAGCTCGGCATCGCTGCCACCCAAGTCCCCAGCCTGAACACGCCTTTGCACCAAATCAAACAACGTGTCTAGCTGACTCTGTTGAGCCTGTGCAATGTCGGCTGCGCGATCAGCCGCACGCCACTCAACAAGCGCGGAAAGCGCTTCGGCGGTTTTATCCAACGATTTCTGACGAAATAGTGCCTCAGCGGCAATCCGTTCCGAACGCGCCTGCTCTTGTCTTGCCCCTCGCTGGTCCCACCAGTCTATTGTTTGCTCCACACCAACCCGGAAGTTTCGTTCCTGCCCCTTACGCTCCACTTCGGACGACAAGCTTGGGTTGTAGAGCGGTTGCTCTAATGCGTCCGCCGTTGCGTTAGAACCGAGCCATTGCTCGCGGGCTGCAAGCACATCGGGATGCTGTAGTATCTGTGTGGCCAACCAGTCATCCCAGTCAGACGTTTGTGCATACGCTACTAAAGGCGAAAATAACACGCACACACTCAGTAAGCCCCGTTGGAGCCAATGAATACTTATCATAATGGTTGATTCCCAAAGCCAGCGTGTACACGTTCGGTTACACGCCCTATTCCTAATTAGCCAAGACTCCCCAAAAGCTCAGAAAGGCCCGTATCCTTTCAGATATCGTCGTCTTCTAGAGCAATAGGGAATCACCGCGATTAATGAACGCCTTTATCTGCCGTCACTAAGGAGTAACAGCTTCCAAAAACATACTTATGCGTGTAATCGACCGATAGGAGGGCGAAAAGGAGGGATGAGCGTAATAGATGTCAGACTGGCTTGATAATCAATCAAGCCCGCTCCCAGCCTGAGAGTTAAACTCAGCGGCGCGCTAATCAACGCCATATAACTGTGACCATGGCAAGAACGATGACAATCGTAAGCCGCCTGGTCTGATTTTTCAGGTGTTTGCTTGAAGAGGCTGTTATCGTTGCTCGCATCTGTAAGCTGATGCGTTCGCAAGTGCTGGATGCTATCGTGAGAAAGCTGGTGCATATCCGCCACTGCCACCATCGATTGGGTGGCAATTAGTAGTGTCATCATGACAATAAACCAGCGCTTAAACACTAAAATCTTCCTCATAGCCTTGAGGATGTTACCACAAGCACCTCTCACACGAGCAACCGGCATGATTCCGAACGGACCTATGTTGTTTTAGGCCAAATCTTATCTAACGTTCGATGCCTCCGACACTCAACGCCCAAAATAATGCGGATTGTTACTCGTTGTAGTTCCCGTTGAATACCTCAGGCAGTATAACAACGAAAAATGTGGGTTGCAACCGGTTCAAATTGATTACAACCCTACTTTTCTTTAAATTATACTGACGCCTTCCTGCCATGTACCATTGAATATAGAACCGGCAGCACGAATAACGTCAATAGAGTAGACGAAATAATCCCACCAATGACGACCGTAGCCAGCGGTCGCTGCACTTCGGCGCCGGTGCCGGTATTGAGGGCCATGGGTACGAAGCCGAGACTGGCCACCAGTGCCGTCATTAATACCGGGCGCAGACGAACCAGGGAGCCCTCGACAATGGCGGTCATCAGGTCACCCTTCTCGTGCCACAGATCACGGATAAAGGCGATCATCACCAGTCCGTTGAGCACCGCCACGCCGGACAGGGCGATAAAGCCCACCCCCGCCGAGATAGATAGCGGCATGTCCCGCAGCCACAGCGACAGCACCCCGCCGGTCAGAGCCAAAGGCACTCCCGTGAAGATGATCAGCGCGTCTTTGAAGGTACCGAAGGCCATCACCAGCAGCGCCAGAATGAGCGCCAGGGTCACCGGTACCACGATGGCCAGCCGCTGGCTGGCGGATTGCAGTTGTTCGAAGGTGCCGCCGTAATCCAGCCAATAACCGTCAGGCAAATCCACCTCGCTGGCGATGCGTTGGCGGGCCTCATCCACAAAACCGCCAAGGTCGCGGTCGCGCACGTTGGCGGTGACCACCACCCGGCGCTTTCCGTTTTCCCGGCTGATCTGGTTGGGAGCGGGCGCCAGCTCCAGCTCAGCCACTTCCGATAACGGCACATAGCCACCGCTCGGCAGGGGCACCGGCAAATCCGCCAGGCTGTCCACATCCCGGCGGATAATCTCGGGCAGACGCACCACCAACCGGAAGCGACGATCACCTTCGTAGATCAGGCCGGCGTTTTGCCCGCCCACGCCTGCGGCTACCAGGCTCTGCAGATTGTCCACGGTCAACCCGTAGCGGGATAAGGCCATGCGCTTGGGGTGCACCGACAGCATGGGTAGCCCGGTGACCTGCTCAACCCGGGCGTCCGCCGCACCATCGATGGATTCAACGACCTCAAGAACCTCGTTGGCCGATGTCAGCAACTGATCCAGATCATCGCCAAACACCTTGATGCCCAGGTCGGCCCGCACACCGGAGATCAGTTCATTGAAGCGCATCTCAATAGGCTGGGTAAATTCATACTTGTTGCCGGGAAGCATTTCCACTGCTTGTGCCATTTCCGCCACCAGTTCATCCTTGGTTTTGTCGGGATTCGGCCACTGATCTCGGGGTTTGAGCATGACGAAATTGTCCGCCACGCTGGGGGGCATGGGGTCAGTGGCCACCTCCGGCGTGCCGATCTTGGCGAAGACCTTATCGACTTCGGCAAATGCCTTCAGGCGATCCTCCAGCTGTTCCTGCATCGCAACGGACTGCTCCAGCCCGGTACCCGGAATGCGCAGGGCGTGAAGCGCGACATCCCCTTCATCCAGTTGCGGAATAAACTCGGACCCGAGCGTGGTTGCCAGCCAGATGCAGATGGCCAGCAACGCGGTCGCGCCGCCCAGCACCAGCCAGCGAAACCGCATGGCGAGCCGCAGCGCGGGCCTGTAGAGGGATTTGGCACAGCCAATGATCGGACTTTCTTTCTCGCTGACTTTACCGCCCATGAAGACGGCCACGGCAGCGGGCACTACGGTCAGGGACAGCACCATCGCCGACAACAGGGCCATCACCACGGTGGCGGCCATGGGGTGGAACATTTTGCCCTCGACGCCGGTCAGAGAAAAAATCGGTAGGTAGACGACGGTAATGATGGCGACACCGAACAGACTGGGACGAATCACTTCATTGGTAGCCTCATACACCAGTTGCAGCCGCTCCCTGAGCGCCAGTTGACCTGCCCTTTGGGCATGAGAGAGCCGCCGCACGCAATTCTCCACAATAATTACGGCGCCGTCTACGATCAGGCCGAAGTCCAGCGCCCCCAGGCTCATCAGATTGGCGGACACCCCCGACTGCACCATACCGGTGATGGTAGCCAGCATAGACAGAGGAATCACCGCTGCCGTGATCAGGGCGGCGCGCAGGTTACCCAGTAACAGGAACAGCACCACGATCACCAGCAGCGCGCCTTCAAGCAGATTTTTTTCCACTGTGGCGATGGCCTTGTCCACCAGGCTGGTGCGATCGTACACGGTCTCTACCTTCACGCCCTCCGGCAATGAAGGCTGAATGGCCTCGAGCTTGTCCGCTATCGCCTGGGCGACGGCACGAGAGTTCTCACCCACCAGCATCATGGCGGTGCCGAGCACCGTCTCCGCACCGTCGCGGGTAGCGGCCCCGGTGCGCAGCTCCTTGCCAATTGCCACCTCGGCTACGTCGCTGACTGTCACCGGTGCGCCGCCGCGATTGACGATCACCACTTGCTCGATCTCGGCAATAGTAGCCAGTTGGCCCTGCGAGCGCACCAACAATTGCTGGCCGTTGCGCTCGATATAGCCGGCGCCGCGATTGGCATTATTTGCTTCCAGGGCATTGGTCAACGCCTCCAGGCTTACCCCGAACTGCAGCAATTTTTGCGGCGAAGGAGTGACATGGTATTGCTTATCGTAACCACCGATGGTATTAATCTCGATAACCCCAGGAACCTGAGCCAACTGTGGTTTGATGATCCAGTCCTGGATCTCCCGCAGGCCGGTTGCATCGAGGGGATTACCATCAGGAGTGGTAGCTCCGGGCAGGGCCTCCACCGTATACATGAAAATTTCGCCAAGGCCGGTGGCAATGGGACCCATCTCCGGCTCCAGCCCCGGTGGAAGCACACTTTTGATAGCGCCCAGGCGTTCGTCGATCAGGTTGCGGGCGAAGTAGATGTCGGTGCCTTCTTCGAACACCACGGTGACCTGAGACAGGCCGTAGCGGGAGATAGAGCGGGTGTACGACAGATCGGGCAGGCCGTACAACGCAGTTTCCACCGGGAAGGTGATGCGCTGCTCCGCCTCCAGGGGAGAGTAACCTGGTGCCTCCGTATTGATCTGCACCTGGACGTTGGTGATATCCGGTACTGCGTCGATGGGCAGGCGCTGGAAGCTCCATACTCCGACTCCGATCAGTACGAGGATCAGGGATAACATTAGATAACGCCGCTCCACCGAGAGGCGCAAGATTGCATTAATCATAGCGGGGCTCCTGTCAGTGGTCGTGGGTTGCGCCGGATTTTTCGATATCGGCCTTGATCAGATAACTGTTTTCCACCACATAGCGGTCACCGGGCTGAAGCCCGGACAGTACCTCTGTTATCTCACCGTCGCTGCGGCCCAACTCAAGTGGGCGAATTTCATAGGTATCTCCCACCTGGATGAAAACCACTGTCCAGTCACGAAAAGACTGTAGGGCCCGGTTATCCACCGCTAGAGGTACTTCAACAGTGTCCACCACCAGATCCCCGGCCACCAACAATCCCGGTGTCAACAGGCCGTCACTGTTGTCTACCCCGACTCGGGCTAAGATATAGGGTGTATCGTCGCCTGCAGGAAGCAGGTGGCGGACAGTACCCTGCCGATCGATACCATCGGCAGTCACTCTGACTGTTTGGCCTACGGCAACTTCACGGCGCTGCCCAGGGAATACCCGCAGCTCGGCCCACAATGTGCTCAGATCCGTGATGGCGAACAAGGCTGTCTCCCCTGTCACCTCCCCGCCGTTGATATGGCGCTCCGTGATTACGCCATCAATGGGTGCCCGCACCACATAGGTTTGTAGGCTCTCATTGGATTCCACCTCGGCCACGGCATCGCCTTGGCTGACCAGGTCCCCCAGGTTCGCCGTCACGCGAATCACCACACCAGGGAAACGGGCTCGTACCTGTGAAACCCTATCAAGGGCGGTCGTAAGCAAACCATAGGTCTTTACGGTTTGCTCAATTACACCCGGACCTGCTTTGGCAGTTTGAATTCCCGCTTTTTCCGCTGTATCAGTCGCAATTTGGGTACGGCCCTCGTAAGATTCCCACTGCCAATGATAGTTCCGACCTTTATAATTAAGCATTACTGAAACATCGAAGGAATGAGGCTCTGCAACGACGCCCTGACCGAGCCAGTAATCTCCATCAAAAGTAAAGTCGAAAATATCCTTCTGCCCGCCTAATCTGGTTAACTCAACCTTAAGGTTAGCGTTCTCAATAACTTGCTGACTATTTTTCATGATCCACGCGCGGTACTCCGGTGGGACCCCTTGCTCAAAGATCAGTAACTCAACAGACACGTCATCTTGCTGTAATAACAGCCCCCCATGCGGCCCCCTGGTCTCTAGAAGACCATTTTGAATCTCTTGATGCGCATTTTTCGTGCCCTGAGCAGCCAACACGCTCCCACTTAATAGATAAATCGCCGTTAAAACCGCACAAAGCGTTCTTATCATCCGCATAATTCATAATCCTGTTCAATATTCTCGTTACGGCAATATCCTATGGCTGCATCAAAGGCTGTGCAGTAAGCTCTTCGATCAACACTTGATTAAGCAATGCCTTAGCAGCAGCTTCCACCATAGCCTCACGGGCACCAAGCAAATCGCGCTGTGCAGAAACCCATTCCAAATAGCTATAACGACCACTCTCGTAGGCTTTTTGAGTAAGTGTGAGCGCCTCAGTGAGTGTGGGAATCACTAAAGACTGAAACTGTTCAACCGCACTGATACTGTGCTGGCGAGTTTGATAAGCATCGAACAGCAATGTATGTAACTCTAAAAGAGCTGCTTGCCGGCGGTAGGCCACCTCATCTCTCGCTGCCAAGGCCGCCTGTACCTCACCCCTGTTTCGTCGCTCAGTAAAAAGCGGCACCGATAGCCCTACAACTAATGCAGTATCACCGGTCGCTTCATGACGACGGGCGCCTAACTGCCATCGAATGTCAGTCTCAGATTCACTTTGCGCTAACTTAACCTGTGCATCACGCATGCGCTTCTCGCTGGCGTAAACACGAATCATAGGGCTGCGACTAACGCGTTGGTATAGCAAATCAAACGACTTGCCAGGCTCAACCCGAAAGAGGTTTCCCTCCAATCTTTTGAAATTTGCTTGTGTGTCACCCCAAAAAGACGCCAGCTCCGTCTTTTGAATATCAAACTCTGTGATCAAAGCCGCTTGAGATATCCTACTTTGCGCCAGAGCCGCCCTTGCGCGCAAGACCTCGGAATTGGGCGAGGCTCCTTGTTTAACACGACGCTCGGCAATGTTCAGAGTTGCCTCATTCAACGCCACAGCCTGTTCAGCCAAACCAAGCTTTTCTTGCAACGCTAACGCAACAACGTAACGCTGGGTCACCTTGCCTAACAAGTCCAGGGTTTCGGCTTCACGCTGGGCATCAACTAAGGCGTAGCGCGAGCTCACTGCGTTTACTCGTGCCCGACGTTTATCCCCAAGTTCAATGACAGACGACAACGACAAAGTATATTCGGCCTGCTCAAGACCGTGAAAAGCTCCGCTACCGAATGCATTCTCGACCTGCAGACCAGCCTCGTAAGCGGGGCTTTGATCAGCCGTCACACGGAGTCCCTTTATCCCCTTTAAACGAAAATTAAATACCTTCAAACTAGGGTTTCGCTCTATTACTCTGGAAAGCGCACTGGGGAGCGTTAACCTTTCTTCTTTAGACTGCGCACCTACAACATTAGGAATGACAATAAAGAAACACAACAAACAGCCACAAGCGCAACGCAACTGTGAACGCCAAGCAGCCATAACGAGCTTGCAAAAAAACATTTTGCCTCTCCTGCGAAGTTATATACGAGAAAAATTCTCAGAATAAAGTGTTCGTAAGACTAGGCAATTGGAGGGCGAAACAAGGATGGATGTACTACAGAGGAAGGGTAGCTTTGTTCGTTAGACAAGGATTGCCTCCCGACCGGGACGACAATACTGATTAAGCTTTCTACCAAAACAACATGCAAGTGAATATGATTTTGATGCCCATGATCAGACAGATAACTCAAAACCGCATCGAAAGGTGAATTGGCGCGCTCTGTATCCGAAGCAGCGGCATGGACCATAACATTGTCATGCGCAACCGAACCAACGTGGGCGTAATGATGAGTCGCTGCGTTGTGAGGCAAATTGGTATCACCAATAGCGAAAGCCGACTGCATCGCAAGCACTAACGCCAACAAAATTGGTATCCAACGACTCTGTATCAAAATCATCAACTTGCAAAGAAAGAGATGGAATTTTACCAATAAATTGGCTGAGTAAATTAAGAAATTTTTCTTTGCTGTGCGAAATGGTATTATGTACGCACTAATTTCAAACCGCTTATCGCATTCGTGAACAATAAAGTCCGTGCTCTCCTTTTAACGCTTTTAATGAGTTTGCAAGCGCTTTCGTGGGCTAGCCCATACCAGATTAGCGAACAGGCCGAACAAATAACGCACACCATCGTTCATACTCAAGAAATTAGTCATCACCATCATACCGATGAGTCTTTGCACTTTGACGACGACTCTAATTCGCCTGCTCATCACCACCCCAACTCCAGCTCACAACTTCCTGCGCTTGAGCCCTCAGCTCTCTTGACCTTTGCCGACCCGCAAAGTGCCGCCCCAATCTTTTTCCTTTATAAAGACTACACCTCTGTTACGCTGGAAGGGCCACTACGCCCTCCTCGAAGCTAACGGCCCCACCTCTTTCCTTATCTGCGCACATCTACAGGTGTGAGGTTAACTGCACAACGTTCATGCGACTTCGCAAACAGTAGCAGTTTCAGTACTAGGGGTTTTGGGCGCAATCTAAAAAATTGAATTAGCTGATTTGACGCCTCCGTGGACGTCAAATCAGCAAAGACTATCTGTGTTCAACGATTGCGCACAAATAAACACCGCTTGTAACAGACTCAAATCTCATCGCAGCAAACCACACCGGCAAGTAAACCAAAAAGTGGTTTCAAACAAACTTGCGCGTACGCTTCACCGATGACGACTCTTCGAAAAGGTATTTCGACTATGAGCAATCATAAAATCACACTCAAAGAAGAAGACTTGAGGGCAGCCCCTCTTTTTTTAAGTATTGTGGTGCCTGTATTTAACGAAGCAACTGGCATTGACGCGTTTCACTCCCGCCTACAACAAACACTGAGCCAAATGAACGGAATAGCCAGTGAAATTTTATATATCGATGATGGCAGCACTGACACAACGCCACGTAAGTTAGAAAAAATACATGATCAGGACGCTAACGTTAGCATTGCCCGACTGAGCCGGAATTTTGGCAAAGAAAGTGCCCTGAGCGCAGGTCTGGATCTTGCCAAGGGACAAGCCGTTATCGTCATCGATGCTGACCTACAGGATCCTCCCGAACTAATACCCGCTATGGTGCATGCGTGGCGACAAGGTGCAGATGTGGTCAACATGCGCCGTATAACCCGAGAAGGAGAATCAGCACTCAAGAAATTCACATCTCACCTGTTCTATCGCGTGATGAACCGGCTGAGCGATGTATCAATCATGCAGGATGTGGGTGATTTTCGTTTACTGAGCCGTCGTGCCGTTGACGCATTGACTGCCATGCCAGAGCGTTGCCGCTTCATGAAAGGCCTGTATGCCTGGATCGGATTTCATCAGGTGATACTGGACTATCACCGAGAACCCCGGCACTCCGGAACCACCAAATGGCAGTACTGGGGGTTATGGAATTACGCGCTGGACGGCATCACGTCTTTTTCTACCGGCCCATTGAAGGTAGCTATGTACCTTGGGCTTATCAGTGCTCTCACCGCGTTCTTCAGCGGAGCCTACTTCTTGCTCAAGGCGTTAATTCTTGGCGATTCGGTTCCCGGATTCCCCACCTTGATCACTGCGATCTTGTTCCTGGGAGGCCTGCAATTGGTGGCCATCGGCATTGTCGGAGAATACGTCGGACGCCTATACCATGAGGTAAAGGAACGGCCCAAATACATTCTCGATGACGTACGACACGAGAAAGGAGCAAGCTAGATGGCAGAGAAAAACAAAGCAAGATGCGCCGTAAAACGCCTGCTCTTTAGCACATCGCCATGGCTGGCAGCCCGTCTGGGCATTAAGTTTGAAATGTCCACTGCAGACCGCCATTTTCTTGAGGATCAACTGTTCTCCTACATCAATGAACAGTGCGGACATGAAGGAAACATTCTTTTTATTGGTATTGACCGCTACAACTGGCACTATCCCAGACTGATACAGGGAAAATTTCATTCAATTGATTTAAACCCCCGAAACAAGCGTTACGGCAACGGAAAGACACACACTACAGGCTCCGCTACCGAGCTGACCCGTTACTATCCTAACAACCGCTTCGATGTCGTGATTGCCAACGGGCTGATTGGGTTTGGAATCGACACGCTTGAAGACTTCGGCGCGCTTCTTTATGGATGCCATGCCATACTAAAAACCCAGGGTCTGTTGATTATCGGTTACAACGACACCCCGGAACGGCTGTCTTTTGATCCCAAGTCCGCCCGGCACATGCAGTTATTTAGCAAAACGATACCGACAATTCCTAGTGTCGAGCACGCTTGCTATCGTGTCGAAACAGAAAGCAACCACACCTTCCTCTTCCTGGAAAAGCGCTAAATAATCTGAGTCCACCACCTCCGGACTGATTATCCGGATTTACGCCAGCAGATCAATGTCAAAGAACACAAGAACTCGGGCAAACAGTACAAAACACACCACAGTCAACACCACCGACGCAACGATGGCGCCCCAGAACCCAAACCTGCCCAGCAGCCAGGGAAAGGCAATAAACATGGGCAAGGTGGGTATAACGTACCAGAACGTGTAGTAAGCATGGTTGGCAATTTTTTCGCTACCCTGGTCCTCGATAGTACAACCAGAACAAGGTCAGCAACGTCACCAAGGGCAACGAAGCCACCAGGCTACCCAACCGGTCGCTTCGTTTCGCGACTTCGGAAACTAGCACAACCAGACCAGCCGTCACAAGATACTTTGTTACGATCCACAGCATTAGCTGTCCCTGCAAGTATGACGCTCGATCACAATCGCATGTGCCGGTGGACACCAATCTACCACCCCGATACCTTCGCAAATTTTGAACCGTGAAAAATAGAAACGAATCATGATTTGTCTACCATTAATGGATCAACCGGTTTGTTGTTTACGCGCACTTCGTAGTGCAGATTGTTACCCGTTGTCGTACCTGTTGATCCAACATACCCGATTGTCTCGCCTCTCATGACAAAACTCCCCCGTTTGAGACCAGGCTTAAAACGACTTTGATGCGCGTAAACTGTGGTAAAGCCGCCGATATGAGAAATTTTGATCACTTTACCGTAACCTTTTTGACGTCCCGCGAATTGAATTTTGCCATTTGCAGTGGATTTAATAGGCGTGCCCCTAGGTACTGCATAATCGATGCCCATATGGGCTTTTCGGGTTTTCATAACCGGGTGTCGACGTGGGCCAAACTTTGAGCTTATCGCCAGATTAGACCCATCCAATGGTGCCCGAAAAAGCAACTTACGACGTTGTTGGGTACTTGTTCTGCTGCAGATAAGGCCTGTTCCATTAAGTTGATAATGCTCCTTAACGGTGGCAAAACTTCGAACCTCCGCCGCCGTTGCAGAACGAATAACTAAGTTTGAAACAGTAAATGTAGTAACAAGGAACAAAATTCTGATTAAATTCAAATACATTACAGTTGCAAAAAATAAAACGAGCACTCTTTTATTCTGATTCAAGTCCATCTGTACGAATATGCGTAATCCTCAATGACGCAACAAGCGCAGCCCGTTCGCCACCACCAGCAGGCTTGCTCCCATATCAGCAAATACTGCCATCCACATCGTCGCCCCGTAAAAGATTGCGAGAAAAAGAAATACAGCTTTAATCCCGAGTGCAAACAAAATGTTTTGCCATAGCACCCTATGGGTTTTTCGCGACAACTTCACCGAAGACGCAATTTGGTGTAGATCATCATTCATAATGACCACATCGGCCGCTTCCATGGCAATATCGGTACCGGCAGCCCCCATCGCAAAGCCAATATCTGCCTGAGCAAGCGCCGGCGCGTCGTTAATGCCATCACCCGCCATGCCCGCCAAACCATATTGGGCTTGCATTTCCTGAACAGCATCCAGCTTCTCTTGTGGCAGCATGCCACCGCGCACATCGTCAATACCCGCCTCGCGACCAATACTTTGAGCTGTTGCTTGATTATCACCCGTTAGCATGACCGGGGAAACACCCAGCTGTTTAAGACTCAACATAGCCGACTGGGAAGAAGGCTTGATGGTATCTGCAACCACGAAAAGCGCCAGCACCGAATCGTTAGTTGCAAGTAAAGTCACAGTTCGGCCTTCTCTTTCGTAGACGCCAAGACGATCCTCTAATTCGGGGCCAGACAGACCCCGTTCCGCCATTAACCGATGGTTTCCCAGCACATAATCTATTCCAGCCACAACCCCCGCAACACCACAACCTGGAATCGCTGCGAAATCATTAATCTCAGTTGAAGTTACGCTCAACCCATTGGCAATCGCCTTCGAGACGGGATGATCTGACCGGCCGGCCAAGCTTACGGCAATACCTGCTGCCACTTCTTTAGTCATAGTTGGCGAAAGCAACTCCCAAGTAACCAGTTTTGGTTTACCTTGCGTAATGGTTCCAGTTTTGTCGAATGCCACCGCCTTAAGCTTGCGTGCCTCTTCAAGGTATGTTCCACCCTTGATCAGAATGCCCCGACGCGCCGCAGCGGCTAAACCACTCACAACCGTAACCGGCGTTGAAATAACCAATGCGCATGGGCAGGCTATGACCAACAGAACCAGCGCCTTGTAAACCGACTCCAGCCATGTCCAGTCAAACACTAACGGGCCACCCAACGCCACGATGAGCGCAATGATGAATACTGTTGGTGTATAAATTGCGGCAAACTTGTCTACGAAACGTTGGGTGGGCGCACGACTGCTCTGAGCCTGTTCCACTGCATGAATGATTCGTGACAAAGTGGACTCGCTAGCGATTGCAGTCACCTCAAACTCCAGGGAGCCTGACTCATTAATTGTTCCCGCATACACCTGGTCGCCAACCGTTTTATCAACGGGAATGCTCTCACCGGTTACCGAAGCCTGGTTAATCGTGCTGGAACCCGCCGTTACAACGCCATCCAATGCGACACGCTGACCAGGGCTGAGGCGAACAATTTGTCCGATAGCAACATCCTTAGCCGGTATGACGCTCCAGTTGCCGTCCGCCTGAAGCACCTCGGCAGTTTCAGGCGCAAGATTCAACAGACCTTTGATCGCATTTCTGGCGCGATCCACTGCGCGAGCCTCAATGAGTTCAGCCAGCGCATACAACGCCATGACCATGGCGGCCTCGGCCCACTGACCTATCAGAAAAGCCCCGGTCACCGCGACACTCATTAAGGCGTTGATATTCAACTTTGCCTGGCGTAGAGCCAGGAAGCCTTTTGTGTAAGTATCAAACCCCGCTAGCCCGATACCAATCAGAGCAATCATCATCCCGCTGATTTGCCAAACTTGTGTTTCGGGGGCAAAAAAAGACAGACTTTCAGCTACAACGGCAAAAGCGAGCGCCAGAATCAACCGGACAATACCTCTAGAAAAACGATGACCCGCCTGCCGCCCACCGGGCAGTTCATGGTTATCCTCAGACGATACTTCCTTAGGGTTAAAACCTGCGTTACTAATCGCGGTCAATGCCTGTGGCAGCACATCATCGGGGGCATCAATTACCAATAGCCGCGTACTTAACTGAAAATTCAAGCCTCGTATGCCTTCGATCTGCTCCAAAGCACGACGGATGTCGGATTCTTCCGCAGCACAATCCATGGTAGCGATGTAGTACGTTGTTCCTGTGTTTGACATAGTAATTTTCCTTTAACCATGCCATTGGAAACCCTATAGTCACTATAGAGTCAAGCATTTGCTCATGCCACATCGAACCTTATACAAACTATAGAGTTTGAGCCTATAATAATGTGATGAACATCAAAATTGGCGAGCTCGCTAAACGCACCGACTGCTCAATACAAACCATTCGCTTTTATGAAAAAGAGGGGGTTCTACCAGCACCAACGCGTAGCGATGGCAACTATCGGTTATACAACGAAGGACACATCGAAAGGCTGAGGTTTATTCGGCACTGCCGCATGCTTGACATGACCTTAAGCGATGTAAGCACACTGCTTAAGTACCGAGACACACCCAATACAGGTTGTGAGGAAGTAAATGTGTTTTTAGATCAGCATATTGACGCAGTTCAGACCCGGCTGGAAGAGCTAGCGCAGCTGAAACTGCACCTGCTCACTTTGCGTCGGCAATGCAACCAGCCGGTTTCAGTTGCTTCTTGCGGTATTTTACGAGCGCTGTCCGACTGCTCGTGCCATACTAATTAAAGAATCTGATATCGCAAAGCAGCAATTTAGCGCCCAATATGTCGTCCCGCACTCTTCGCCGATCAATTAGTAATTAGTGCCAGACTCAATCTGAGCTGCGTATTTTTCCATAATTTTACCCATCGCCTGCATCATCTCAGCCTGCATCTGCAACTGTTGCTGCGGACTGAGTACCGCCGCCGCAGGACCCATCATCGGACAGCCCGACATCATGCCCCCCATTGCTCCCATACCAGCCATGGGGTGCATGCCGCCCATACCTGACTGATCTCCCATCATCATTCCTTTCATACCAGCCATCATGCCAGACTGACCCATCATTGGGCCTTGCGCTCCTTCACCTTGCATTCCATGCGGTGCGTCGGATTTTTGCATCACGCCGTGATCGGCAGCGAAGCTGATACCGCCAACCGACACTAACGCGGCAAAAACGGATGCCTGTATAACACGTTTAACTTTCATTTCGCGCTCCATTCAAAAAGAAACCATCTTCATAGGCTAAACGAAAAACAATGTACCGAACACACGATTAATCAAACATGACACAAATGTAATTTCACAAGCATAGAAACAGAACAGGTATTTTGCTAATCTGACTGTCTAGGTTCCACATAGTACTAACCGGAACGACCATGACCGATCACAAACATCACAGTGAACATCAGTCACAGCATCAAATGTCGACACTTTCGCCTAATAGCCAGGAATCGGCGGCGCAAGTTAAAGAAACAGCACAATCGACCGGCGATATTATCTACACCTGTCCGATGCACCCTGAAATTCGTCGCTCTCAGCCCGGCGATTGCCCAATCTGCGGCATGAGTCTGGAGCCGTTACTTCCAACACTAGAGGACGAAAACCCCGAACTTAAAGATTTTTCACGTCGTTTTTGGATCACGCTACCATTGACGATTGTGGTCACGGTTCTTGCCATGTTCGGGCATCAACTGAACTGGCTCGATATGAGCTTACAAACCTGGGTCGAACTGGTGCTATCAACCCCTGTCGTTTTATGGGCGGGGCTACCGTTTTTCATACGGGGTTGGCATTCCGTGCGAAACCGCAGCCCAAACATGTGGACGCTTATCGGGTTAGGCACCGGTGCAGCCTTCGTTTACAGCGTTATTGCCACCGTCTTTCCGCACGTATTTCCGGAGGCGTTTCTTAGCATGGGCCGCGTCTCGGTGTACTTCGAAGCGGCCGTGGTGATCATCTCCCTGACGCTTTTCGGACAAATACTCGAACTGCGGGCACGTTCTCAAACCTCTGCAGCCATTAAAGCGCTGCTTGGGCTGGCGCCAAAAACAGCCAGACGTGTCGCAGAAGACGGCTCTGAAGAAGACATCCCTCTTAACCATGTGCATGAAGGCGACAGACTTCGCGTCCGACCCGGGGAAAAAGTGCCGGTGGATGGTGTAGTACAGGATGGAACCAGTCTCGTCGATGAATCCATGCTGACAGGCGAACCTCTGCCTGTCAGAAAGAAAACAGGAGACAAGGTCATCGGCGCCACCATGAATACCTCGGGCGCACTTGTCATTCAAGCCGAAAAAGTTGGCTCAGCAACAGTGCTATCACAAATTGTGCAGATGGTGGCCGAAGCACAGCGCTCTCGCGCCCCAATGCAACGTATGGCCGACCTTGTCGCCGGGTATTTCGTGCTCGCGGTTATCGGCATTGCGATCATAACGTTTTTTGTCTGGGGCTTATGGGGCCCTGAACCGGGGTGGGTGTACGGTCTCATCAATGCTGTTGCCGTCCTTATTATTGCCTGCCCTTGCGCCCTGGGGCTCGCTACGCCGATGTCGATCATGGTGGCCACAGGACGCGGCGCCACAAAAGGGGTTTTATTTCGAGACGCTGCCGCCATTGAAAACATGCGTAAAGTGGACACACTTATTATCGTAAGCGTCATTTCAGGACCGTCTTGACGGCCTAAATTAGTTTAGGTCCACTTGGCGTCGGGCTGATTCCACTCATCGACCCGCTCGCCGCTGGCTTGAGCAGTGGCGATAGCGGTATCAAGGCGTTTTAGGATCGAAGTTATAGACTCATCGGGCCGGTAACGTAACATCGCCACAGCTTGTTTGCCATCATAAGCGACCGCTGCATTGCGCACCGGCTCGATTGCGCCAATCATGATATGGCCCGCGCCTTTGACCAGCGCATCAATATGCCGATGATCAGAAGCACTTATGCCGCCTTGGGTAGGTTTTCGTTTTGCAGGTCCAGACGCCACGGCAACAGTTTTTCGATTTGATTGATTGGATGATCAGCGATGCGCTCGAACACGGCGCGCAGATAGGCGAAGGGCTCCACGTCATTGAGCCGCGCCGTGCTGATCAAGCTATAGATTACCGCCGCACTGTGCCCGCCGCTATCGGCGCCGGCAAATAAGTAATTGCGTCGACCAAGCACCAACGGGCGGATCGAACGCTCGGCGGTATTGTTGTCTATTTCAATGCGACCATCGTCGCAATAACGGGTCAGTGCCGCCCAGTGGCCCAGCGTGTACTTAATTGCCTTAGCCAGTTCAGACTTCGCTGAGACGGTCACGAGCACTTGCTCCAGCCATTCCTTTAAACTGGTCAGTAGTGGCGCGGCCTGTCGTTGGCGCACTGATTGGCGAAGCGGCACCGCACAGCCTCGGATGTCCCGCTCAATGGCATACAGGGCGCCAATGCGGGCTAACGCCTCTTGTGCGATGGGCGATGGCTCATGCTTGAACAGGTCGTAGAATTTGCGCCGAGCGTGCGCCCAGCAGCCAGCCTCCACGATTTGTCCGCCACGGTACAGGGCACCATAGCCACTATAGGCGTCGGCTTGCAGAATGCCGCTAAAGCCTTGTAAATGTTTCTGAGGTCGTTCGCTTTTGCGATCCGGCGAGTACTGATACCAGACCGCAGGCGGCGCGCGGCTGCCGGCCGGTCGATCATCACGCACATAGGTCCACAGCCGCCCGGTGCGGGTTTTACCCCGCCCCGGGTCAAGAACCGGCACGGGCGTATCGTCTGTGTGGATCTTGTCGGCTTGGCGTACGTAACGGCCCAACGCATTGCTTAAAGGCTCCAGTAAGCGGCTCGACTCACGCACCCATGCGCCCAGCGTTGCACGTTCCAACTGAACGCCGGCACGACGATAGATTTGCGCTTGCCGATACAAGGGCGTGTGATCGGCATACTTGGCCACAACGACCTGCGCAAGCAAACCGGCATCGGCCATGCCGCGCGTAATCGGGCGCGAAGGCGCCGGCACTTGCTCGATATGAGAGCAGGCGCGACAGGCAAGTTTGGGCCGCACATGTCGGTGCACCTTGAAGTAGCCCGGCACGTAGTCAAGCGTTTCGCTGACGTCCTCACCCAATGTGCGCAACTGGCCACCACAGTGCGCACAGCCGCAAGCAGTGGGCGCATGAACGATGGTTTCGCGTGGCAGGTGCGTGGGGAAGGCGCGCGGCTTGCGACGTAAGATGGTGACGTTATTAGACGGCTGCGTCGGCAAAGCATCAGACGACCCAGCAACGGGCAATGATTCGTCGGCAGTTTCGGGCAGATCGCCCAGCGCCAACTGCAATTGATCCATCAATTCGCTCACCCGCTCCGAGGAGCGCCCGTATTGCCAGCGCTTTAATCGGGCAATTTCTGCCACCAACTTGGCAATGGTCTCGTCGCGCGAGACTAGCATGCGCTTGAGCGTATCAATGTCGTTGGGTAAGGCGTTGGCGAGCATGTGCGTCAGTATAAAGTAAGGCGCTTACCCTGGAAATAACTTTGTACTGATTCTATGCCTAGGCCGCCCTGGTTGGCTGCCACGTGCGCTCTGGACGGCGCCAATCGATGCCTTCGAGCAACATCGACAATTGCGCACCCGTCAAATGCACACTGCCATCTTGGGCTTGCGGCCAGACGAAGCGACCACGCTCCAGACGCTTGGCGTACAGGTTCATCCCGTCGCCGCTCCACCACAGCAGCTTGACCAGATCGCCGCGTCGGCCACGGAAGATAAAAATATGACCTGAGAACGGATCGTGTGCCAGCGTGGTCTGAATGAGTGCTGCCAGTCCATTCATGCCGCGACGCATGTCGGTCACGCCTGCGGCAAGCCAGATGCGTGTACCAAAGGGTGGCGCGATCATACCGGCATCAGGCAACGTAGGACCAGACGCAACTGGGTCGGATCCACCTTGCCGCGTACCTGCACCCGAGCTCCGTTCAGTTCGATCTCGATGCAGCTAGCCATCGCCAGCGTGCTCTCGACCGATTCCGGCTCGCGCTGATCGGTGGCCTTGATTGCGCCGGTCAGCGCCGGCGGCAACGTCACCGGCACCAGTGCACAGCCATCAGTGCTGCCCAGCAAACCAGCACGCAGCTCCCGCCGCCACTTGAACACCATATTGGCGTTCAGCCCATGAGCCAGGGCCACCTTCGCTACCGAAACATCCGGTGCGCAGGCGGCCATCGCCACCTCACGTTTGTAGGCACGCGGGTAATTGGGTCGACCTTTGCGGTTTGAAACCCGCACTTCACTTGTAGACATTGTGATCCCCACTACTTTTTGGTGGGCACCACTTTGGACTGATTCAGCCGTCGCGACTAGGCGGCCTTCACATGACGCTTACTTATTATCGATAAAACGGGCACCTTAACGGAAGGACGGCCAGGATTCGATCATGCCGCTGGAACGCATGACTATGAAGCAACGGAAGTCCTGCGGCTTGCCGCCAGCCTGGATCAAGGCAGCGAACACCCACTGGCCGCAGCCATTGTTTCAGCCGCGAAAGAACAAGGCTTGTCTCTAGCTGCAGTGCAAGATTTTGATTCCGAAAGCGGCATTGGAGTGAGCGGCACAGTTGAAGGGCGCAGGCTCATTTTGGGCAATACAACACTCCTGCAGGCGATGGGTATAGATGCGAGCCCACTGAAACAAACGGCTGATGCGTTGCGTGAACAAGGAGCCAGCGTAATGTTTCTGGCTGTTGATAACAGCCTGGCAGGCTTGCTCTCCGTCACCGACCCAATCAAACCCAACACGCAAGAAGCCGTGAAAAACTTACAAGAGGCGAACATTCAAATTATCATGGCCACGGGCGATGGCCTCGCCACAGCAAAAGCGGTTGCCAGTGAACTGGATATCGATGAAGTACATGGCGAGGTAAAGCCCGAAGACAAGCTGAACCTGGTGGCCGACCTGCAAAGCCAGGGACGCATCGTGGCCATGGCAGGCGACGGTATCAACGATGCGCCCGCGCTTGCCAAGGCCAATGTGGGTATTGCAATGGGAACCGGCACCGACGTCGCGATGAACTCAGCTCAGGTGACCCTTGTCAAAGGAGACCTTCGCGGCATCGCCATTGCCCGGAGTCTATCCGAAAAAACCATTGTTAACATGAAACAAAACCTGGGTTTCGCCTTTATCTACAATGCGCTGGGCGTACCCATAGCGGCCGGAGTGCTCTACCCCATAACGGGAATGCTGCTTTCCCCAATGTTTGCGGCACTGGCGATGAGCCTAAGCTCGGCATCGGTTGTATTCAACGCGTTGCGCTTGCGCAGAAAAACTTAAGACCAATAAAAAATTAAAAGAAATCAGCGAACGACGAACTGGCCCATCATCCCGTTATCCTCATGCTCAAGAATATGGCAGTGGTACATGAAAGGGGATGATATCGCCGGTTGCAAAAACCTCACCAGAAGTTCCACCGGCTCTCGGACTACGACCGTGTCTCTAAGACCTTGATCTCGAATACCTTTGTCCGACCCGTTCCGGCTCAAAACTTCGAAATGAACACCATGAATGTGAAACGGATGTGTCATCATATTTCCCGAAACATCCCAAATCTCTGTATCACCGAGCCTTACTTTTTCATTGATTCTTTGCATATCGAATGCATGCCCATTGATACCGAACATTCCCATGCCTCTGCCCATCATGCCGCCCATGCCCATATTCATTACAAAGCGCCGCCGCCGAACCGCCTTCGATACATCCAGACGCTCATGGGTGGAAAGCTTCTCTGGCACCTTGGCCCCAAGGGCTTCCGTGCCCTCAGGCTCGAAGCCGACGACTGTCTCCCGTCCGACCCCACCCAGTCCGGCAACACCTGACATCATTCGCATCATCATCGAAACATTGTTATCCGGCGCTGTATCCAGAGTGGTGGCTCGACCATCAGAGAAATCAACGAGTATTTCGGCTCGTTCACCCGGCGCAAGTCTCAGAGATCGCAGTTCGACCGGTTTTTCAAGCAGACCGCCTTCAGAAGCAATCCAGTGAAATAACCGATCGTCTGCAAAAGCAAGATCGTACTCCCTGGCGTTGGAACCATTTGCCAAGCGGAGACGAACCAGTCTGCGCGGCACACGGGTGACCGGGTTAACGGTTCCATTGACCATGAGGGTATCGCCTCTTCTACCGTGCATCGCCGCCATCATTCCCTGAGGGAATACAAGAGCACCATCTTCGAATTGCCGATCCTGCAATATTAAAGGTAGATCGTCAACCCCGTATTCCGAAGGCAACCCAAGCGCCTTTTCCTCGTCATCGGTGACGATAAGCAACCCCGCCAACCCGGTATACACTTGTTTCGCCGTACGACCATGGACATGCGAGTGATACCAGAGGGTCGCTGCGGGCTGATTGATCGGGAGCACCGGTCGCCATGTAGACCTGGGACGTATTAGCTGGTGGGGTCCACCGTCAAGCTCTCCTGGAACAAGCAAGCCATGCCAATGGACCGTTGTGTCTTCACGAAGAGCGTTTGTAATGGCGACCTCTACGTCATCGCCGCGATGAACACGCAGTGTCGGGCCAAGATAATTTCCGTTGTAGCCAAGCGTCACGCTTTCCCGCTCTGGAAAAAAGGAGGTCTTACCTGCCTGCGCGATTAACGCAATTGATTGTCTCTGATTGCGGGCATCGATCAACTCAGGAATTTTCAATTTTCTCGGATCACTATTTGCCGACGATGGCCATATGGCTGACCCAACTAAAAGTGAGCCTCCCGCAAGTACGGCACCAGTCAGAAAAGAACGACGAGTAAACATCATATTTTTTTCCTATAATAAAATTCTGTTCAACTATTGTCCTGCACGCCAGTGAAATAAAGTTTCACGAACCAAAAGAAAAACTTTATCGCTGTCTAAACCCCGACCCACCTCAATGCGTTGTACGTATAGGTACTAAGCCGGATTTCATTCAGCCTAGACTGGCATCAAAATTGATCGGGGCGTTGATGGAGGATTGGCTATCACCAAAGATATGGATTCCTAAAAAGATGCATCACAAGACAGTAAACGACGTTCGCGGATGTCAATATTTGTCTGTACATAGATGTAATCAGCCAATGTTCCCCAAAACCGGGAACGTTCTAAGCAGCCAAATCGCAAAACGAACCATTTGCCCGCTGGCCACTGCAATACCCATCAGTACCATAATCACGCCCGTCACGATCCGAAGGTAGCGACCTGTCCGTCTCAGCGCACCTAATCGGCGCACAAACGGCGTCATGAAGTAAGCCGACAACAAAAAGGGAATACCAAGCCCCAACGCATATACACCTAGTAGCAACATTCCCTGATCTAATGTCTGAGCCGTGGCGCCCAATGCCAGAATGCCTCCTAACACCGGCCCGATACAAGGGGTCCAGCCAAAGCCAAAAGCTATACCCAGCACGCCTGCCGACCAGGGGTTACCTCCACTTGCCTTCGACTCAAAGCGATAATAGCGTTGCGTCCATAAGGGTGCCCGCACCACACCCATAATCAATAGACCGGAAATAACAATAATGACACCCGCTACAATATTGAGCTCATAGCGATAGGACAAGAACAGGCGTCCAATCGCCGTAATGCTGGCGCCAAGAACGAGAAAAACCAAAGAAAATCCCAGAACAAAACACGCACTCAATCCCAATATTCGCCACCGGGCGATACGCGCCTCCGCAGAAGATACTGTGGGAGCCACTGAGCCACCGGCAATATAAGAAAGATAGCCTGGAACGAGCGGTAAAACACAGGGCGACAGGAATGACGCAATACCGGCAAAAAATGCCGTCGGCAACCCCAAAATACTTAACTCAAGCATCGCACCTCCTCAAAAACTTCATTAACTTAATCTTTAGCGCTAGAGCGCAGCAGTGCGGCATCAATCAAGGCGTCGACTTGCGGGCTGTCCCAGGCAGCCGCGCCCATTGCCCGCCCTATTTCACGACCCTCATGATTAATCAGCAATGTCGTTGGTACCCCCGGAATTCGCAAAGTATCGGCAACCTTTGTAGTCGGATCAAAATAACCGTGCAGGGTTTGTATGTTGAACTCTTTATAGAACGGCTTGACCAACGCCGGGTCCCGATCAATAGAAAGCGCCACCACTTCGAATGTCGGCCCCCCTCGCTTGGCATTCAACCGATCAAGCGACGGCATTTCCTCACGGCAAGGCGGACACCATGTAGCCCAGATATTGAGTAAAACAACTCGACCGCGAAAATCAGCCAGACTGATTGTTTTTCCTGCTTCGTTCTGAAAAGAGAAGGCCGGCAATTCGCGCGGGGTGTGCCACCGCATGAAGCGCTGATTACCTATATCAATCGCAACATTCAGCACACCGCCAAAGTTATTATTCGAGGCGTTATTATCCTGATAACGATATAAAGCCGCGGCTATGGCGATGACACTTATTAGCCCAAGTGCAATCCATCCGGTTTTCCTAAAAATTTGCTTCATCATAAAAATCCAATACTCAACGCTCTTGAGGTACGAAGCGGCCTTGCTCGCGACGCGCCCGCTCTATACTGCCAGCCACTGCGCGCGAGGCATCGGAGCCGTCAGGAAGCAAAGCCAACAACTTTTGCCAGGACTGGATAGCCTCCTGATAATCACGTCGTTCAAGCGCTGCCGCGCCGGCTAAAGTCAACGCAAAAGGCTGATTGGGATCAAGACTTAATGCTTTCTCAATCAATTGCTGAGGCTTACCCTCAAACCCTTCGCTAGAGCTTCTAGCCAGCGTTTCTGCATATTCTGCCAACGCCAACGGGTCTGCCTCAATCACAGTCGTCGCCTTGCCAAAGGCTTGAGCCGCTTCCTCATATCTTTCAAAATATCGATAAGAACGCGCCAGCATAAGCCAGCCAGCCGGATCGTCCGGATTGCGTTCGAGTCGCGCTGCAAGCGATTCCACCATGGACTGCACATCGGCCTGTGTAACTCGCGCCGGGCTTTGTATCGGCTCCGGGGCAATCGTCGCAGGATTGCCCAAAGCCAGATATGTCAATGCGGAAGCAAGAGGGAGTGCAATAGACAGAACAACGGCTGAATACTTGCCGCCCTGCCGGGCCATGGTGCCTGTTCGTGCAGGCTCCACCTCATCGAGCACCCGTCGTTGGATATCTTGTCTGGCTTCAGCGTGATCACGCGCAGAGAGCGTGCCGCTCACGCGATCATGCTCCAGCTCCCGTAATTGATCACACAGTACGGTCGCATTGACAGCCTGATGCTCAAGATTGCTATCGTTCCGTGGGCTTCGCCAGAGTACAAGTCCAAGAGGAAGAACTACACCAGTCACGAGGAGTGCCGCGAACAAGATAAAAGTATGACTCATGGCTGATTTCCATTACTTGTGATTTGCTTCAAGAGTGCGTCTGCTCGCGCACGCTCTTCATCGGACAATACCGGGTTCATCGCTCTCGCTTTACGGCGGATCAGAGAAACTATCAATACGAGAAGACCCAAAAGAAAAAACAACCCAGGGCCGAGCCATAGCAAAAACGTAGTAGCTTTGAAAGGCGGGCGATAAAGCACGAAATCGCCGTAGCGTTCGACCATATATGCGCGAATTTCTGCATCACTCTGGCCGGCTTCAATTTGCTCGCGAATCTGCTGACGCAAATCGACCGCCAAATCTGCTCTTGAGGCGGCGATCGACTCGTTTTGGCACACCAGACATCGCAGTTCAGACGCAATGCCGAGCATGCGTTTCTCTAGGTCAGGGCTTGTCGCCCACGACGGCACCACAAGCGCCGCACATAGTAAGACCATCCACAAACGCCTCATTGCTGCAACTCCCTAATCAACGGCAAAATGGTGTCGCGTGCAACGCGTGGCGTAACTGCGCCAATGTGCTTATAACGAATGACACCAGCCTTATCGATGACAAAGGTTTCTGGTACCCCATAGACACCAAAGTCTATGCCCACCCGCCCCTGTGTGTCGGATACAGAAAGCATATAAGCGTCGCCATTGCGTTCCAGCCATGCCAGCGCCTCACTGCGCACATCCTTATAGTTGAGCCCTACTATTGGAACTGAATGCGTCTTGGCTAGATCCATAATGACAGGATGCTCTTCAAGGCACGCGTAGCACCACGATGCCCAAACATTGAGTAGCCACACTTTGCCTTTCAACTGCTCCGGCGAAAAAGTGTGTTCAGGCGAGGCCAATAACGGCAGGGTAAAGCTGGGTGCAGGCTTATCAATTAATGGCGAAGGCACTTCACTGGGCTTCAATGTAAGACCCACAGCAAGAAAGCCCACCAACACAATGAAACCCACAAATGGCCATAAAAAACGAGTCATGAGGCGCCTCCCTGAAGCTGTACAGATACACGGCGCTCTCGTCTTTTCAGTCGATAACGCCGATCACTGATCGCTAACAACCCACCCAGGGCCATCAGTATGCAGCCACCCCAGATCCAGTCCACGAAAGGTTTGTAATAAACCCGTATGCTCCAGGCCCTTTCGCCAAGCTGTTCCCCCAAGGCGACATATATATGACGTAACCCGTTGGCATCAATCGCCGCCTCCGTCATCGGCATGGGCGAAGAGGCATAACTTCGTTTTTCAGGGTGAAGCAAGCGCAAAACTTCTCCATCGAGTGACATTTCGATGTCCCCAACGTCGGCGATATAATTTGGCCCTGGTGCTTTACGTACCCCTAAAAACTTCAGGTCGTAACCGCCCGCAGTCACGATATCTCCGGGTGCCATGCGTACATCTTGCTCAGTTTCGTAGCCCACGACGAGCGTCACTCCCGCCACAAAGACAGCAATGCCCAGATGCGCCACATGCATGCCAAGCCAACTGCGCGGCTGGGCAAACAATCCACCGCGTGTAGCCCGCACACGCTCTAAGACACCCAACACCACAGCGGTTGCAATCCACGTGGCCAATGCCAATCCCAAAGCCACCGGCCAAGACCAGCGACCCAACGCAATTGGCGTCGCGACGCCAATTACTAATGCTACAGCGGCCGGTATGTACAACCGTTTGAGCATGGCCCTCATTTTGGCCGATTTCCAATTGGCAACCGGCCCTACCGCCATCAATAACAGTGCCGGCACCATAAGTGGCACAAAGACAGCATTAAAGTACGGCGGGCCCACAGAAAGCTTGCCTAATCCCAACGCATCAATAAAAAGTGGATACAAGGTTCCAAGAATAATCGAACCCGCCGCCACGGCCAGCAATACGTTATTCACAAGCAACAAGGATTCACGAGAGAGCAAATCGAACCGTCCACCAAGCCCCACCTTTGGGGCGCGTAGGGCAAACAAAAATAAGGAGGTCCCCACCACCACAGTAAAGAGCAGCAGAATGAATACACCCCGGCGTGGATCGGTGGCAAAGGCGTGTACTGATGTCAGCACACCCGAACGCACGAGAAATGCGCCCAATAAGGACAAGGAAAAGGTGCTAATGGCAAGTAACACCGTCCAGCTTTTGAAACTGCCCCGCTTTTCTGTGACGGCCAATGAATGAATTAAAGCCGTACCCACCAGCCAAGGGATAAAGGAGGAATTTTCAACCGGATCCCAGAACCACCAGCCGCCCCAACCAAGTTCGTAATAGGCCCACCAACTTCCCAAGGCAATGCCCAAGGTAAGGAATAGCCACGCCGCCGTGGCCCATGGCCTGGACCAGCGGGCCCAGGCGGCGTCCAACTGCCCCGTTAAAAGCGCAGCAACCGCAAACGCAAACACGACTGAAAATCCTACGTAGCCCATATATAGCAGAGGAGGATGGAAGATCAATCCAACGTCCTGCAGCAACGGATTTAAATCCAATCCCTCCATCGGTGGCGGTACCAACCGTTCGAAAGGGTTGGATGTAAGCAAGACGAAAAGCAGAAACCCCGCCGCTACCAGCCCCAACACTCCCAATATGCGCGCCACCATCTCATCGGGTAACTGCCGTGAGAACACACTGACCGCGCACGCCCAGCCGGTTTGCATTAGCATCCACAATAAAAGCGAACCTTCATGCCCTCCCCAGACTGCTGCGATTCGATAAAACAAGGGTAACTGCGAATTAGAGTTCTGGGCGACATATGCTACCGAGAAGTCTTTGGCAATAAACGCCCAAGCCAGACTGACAAAGCTGATAATGATCAATAAAAATTGAATGCACGCAGCCGGCCTGGCAAAAGCCATCCACCGCAAATTGCCGTTAGCGGCGCCGGCAAGCGCGAAACCACCCTGGGCCAGCGCCACAAACAATGTCAGAATCAGAGAAAAATGGCCGATTTCAGGAATCATGGTCGTCATGGCCTCGTAGATGAAGTGTTCTTGGTGGCCTGGTCCAAAGCATGCTGGGCCTCAGGCGGCATGTAGTTCTCGTCGTGTTTGGCTAGAACCTCCTGAGCACGAAAATGCCCGCTTGGCTCAAGCCTGCCTTGGGCCACAACTCCTTTCCCTTCCCTGAACAAATCGGGCAAAATTCCCGTATAGGTAACGGGTATGGTCTTAACGGTGTCGGTGACGATAAAACTCACAGTAAGGCCGTCGTTTTGGCGCTGAACACTGCCTGTTTGAACCATTCCCCCAATGCGAAACGTATGCTCTTTGGGAGCTTCGCCCGCACTAACCTGAGTTGGGGTAAAAAAGAACACAAGGTTGCTTTGAAACGCATTAAGCACTAGCACCGTAGCTACGCCCAATGCAGCGACACCACCCGCGATGAGCGCAATTCGCTTATGTCTGTTTTTCATTGTCATCATTCCTTTCCGTAGTTGATGCACGCTTTATCCGGGACAAGGCGCTTTTGCGCCGTTGACCGAGCACGAATAACTCAAGGCTCAGAGCTGCGACGGTAACGCCTACTGAACCCCATACATAAAGCCCATAGCCACCCATCGCAAAAAAATCAGCCGCACTATTCCAACTCATCGCCTCACCTCAATCAATTCAATTAGCCAATCAGCATGCCGTTCTCTTTCCAGCACAATGCAACGCAGCCGCATCAAAGCAACAACCACCGTATACATCCAGGATGCAAAGGCCATAAGCAACATGCCTACGAGCATGAGCGTTGCCATCGAAGGAGCTTGCGTTAAAGAGACCGATGCCCCTTGATGCAAGGTGTTCCACCACTGCACTGAGAAATAAATAATCGGAATATTGACAACGCCGACAAGCGCGAGCACCGCTCCTGCTCTATCGGCTCGACGCGGCTCATCAATCGCAGACTGCAGTGCCAGAAACCCCGCATAGAGAAAAAATAAAAGCAGTTCCGAAGTTAAACGCGCATCCCACACCCACCAAGTTCCCCACATCGGTTTTCCCCAGAGCGCGCCGGTCCAAAGCGAAAGAAATGTGAACATAGCACCAGTGGGCGCCAAGGCCGAGGCCATCATGGCCGACAGCCGACTGTTAAATGCCAGGCCTATCGCTGCCCAAAAAGCCATGACCAAATATATGAACATCGACATCCAGGAGACAGGCACATGAAAAAAGATAATTCGATAACCTTCACCCTGTTGCGCGTCTGTCGGAGCCAAAATAAAGCCAACATACAGCCCCGCGGCGGCCAATGACACCGCGCCCGCAGCGAACCAAGGAATCATTTTTTCGGCCAGAGGATAGAACATTCTGGGCGAAGCATACTTAAACCAATTAATCATTCAATTGCCCTTATTCCAATGCAATACGCAGCGCCACGGTCGTAGCCCACGGTGCAAAAAAGCCGGCCAGAACCAATATCGCGGCCAGCAATGACAGATGTGAAGCTGCTTCCAACCCAGCATTCACGGCGCCCACCGAGCCGGCACCAAAGACCAGGACCGGCACATAAAGAGGCAGCACCAATAACGCCACCAACACCCCTCCACCACGTAAACCAAGGGTCAACCCGGCACCGATCGCTCCCACCAGACTGAGCACCGGCGTGCCGATCACCAAAGATAGAGTCAATGCAGTCAATGACGAGGCCGAAAGGTCGTATTGCAAGCCTAACAGCGGTGCCAATAACACCAGGGGCAATCCAGAGAGCAGCCAATGTGCAAACACTTTCCCTACTACCAGCATGCCCAACGGAGCAGACGAAAAAAACAGTTGCTCCAGAGTGCCATCGGCGTAATCCTGCTCAAACAGCCGATTCAACGACAACATACCGGCTAACAGTGCTGCCACCCAAAGAACGCCTGGCGCAATTTGTCGCAACGTATCTCGCTCCGGACCAACTCCTAAAGGAAACAGGCTCACCACGATGACAAAGAAAACAAGCGGTGTGAACGCATCCGCCTTACGACGCATGGCGATCTTTAAGTCACGACGTATAACTCCACTCAACGCAATCAATCCAAACATCTTGCTCATACGCCTATCCGGATGACCTGCGGCGTGTTCATTAGCGCCATTCCCTGATGACTCGTGATGACCACGACGCCGCCAGAATCAAGGTGTGCGTCTATCACACCAGTAAGCCATCGAACAGCCTTGGCATCCAGCGCTGTCAGGGGCTCATCCAGAATCCAAAGTGCACGTGGCTGAAGCAGTAAACGAACCAGGCTAACGCGTCGCTTTTGCCCTTGCGATAAAAATCGCACCGGAAGATCCTCCCTGTCAGCCAGCCCGCTCCGTCGCAACGCGTCGCGAACAGCACAAACCTCAACTGGGTCGTCTGCCAATGAAGCCGCGAACATCAAATTTTCTATTGCGCTCAACTCATCTTTAAGGCCCAAAAGGTGGCCACAATAGAGCAACTCACGACGATAATCACCGCCTGATTGCTGTATGGATCGCCCATTCCAGGACACAATTCCGGCCGAGGGTGGAATTAACCCCGCAATCATGCGCAGAAGACTAGTTTTGCCACTACCATTCTCACCTTGCACATGTAAACACTGGCCAGATCCAATCTGAAAACTGACATGACTGAATAAACTGCGCTCGTCGCGTATGGCCTGCAGGTTGACGCCTTCAAGCATCATCGCTCATGAATATTAAAAATATGAACATCAGAAATCTCCACTACTCGCACTTGCCACCTAACGGCCGCACATGCAAATGTGCTGGGGTTATGACATGCACAACAACCCCATCAATCAATTAATAGTTGGCAATAAACTTAGTGTTGCAGCAAGCTTATTTTCGTGATTGAGACGTGCACCAAGCGCGCACCCCGTAAGAGTTCAACGCTTTAACTTGCGGCTATAAATGAGATAGCTGGCGAGAACGACTCAGTAATGTGCCATTTAAGCCACGTTAAACCACTGAGGCCGCTCGGGTCGTTCGCCAAGGGTGCCTGAAAAATGACGCATCTCAAGAAATTGATGCGCTATATCAGAGGGAATTTGCGGTGTATTAGCGTGTTGCACGCTAATAAAAGGGGCACAATATACGTGACATGAATGCACGTTATGTTTGACATTTCCTTCATCAAATGCGCTGCCATCTGCACTCGTGGAGACATCGTCTGAAGCTTGTTGCCCTTCACTGTCACATGGTGTTGAACACACTGGCTGCCCGGACTGACAATATAAACCCACGACGCCCCAAGACGCCTGGAGCGGAAGCAGAGCCAGTATGAAGAGAAGAAGCAGCTTTTTCATCGCAGTGAAGATTTTACGTACAACAGTTCAGGTTAGTAAACTACCATTAATATAAAAACGTCAATTTCGGTAATCCCGCTGCTCGTTCGTCCAGAGGGTTTTGAGGTACTCGATCACCGCCCGTATTTCCCGGTCAGTCAGCTCATCTTCAAAGGCCGGCATAGTCAGTCGATCAGTCTCATTGAAAGGGTGTCGCCAACCCTTTGCGATCATTTTAAACAACATAGCATCGCTATGGCGCCAGGTATGGCCGGTTTCATCATGAGGAGGTGCCGGCATTTCGCCTTTTTCATCGGGCTGTTGCCAAACGGCGGCACCTTCGCCCTGCCATCCATGGCAAACGGCACAGGACTGCTCATACACTTGCCGACCCTGCTGAATTTCGTCAAGCGCGCCGGCGCTATCCGGCTGCTCGCCGGAGGCAATAGCAACTACCGGCACAAAGAGTACCGCAAGTGCACCAACCCACTTATTCATCGATCCGCACCCACTCACGAGCAGCATTCAGAAAAAGCAAGTTCCCGGTGGCCGTACCCACCACAAGCCCCAGTATCGGCGAAAATACAACAGCCGTCACAGTTTGAGGTACCTGAAGAGATGTCCAGTTCTGACCGCCATCCGCGCTGTGATAAATCGCGCCATCGATAACTGCATAGACATTTACAGGAGCTGCCGGATCATAACTGATGGCGGATACCGTACCACGCAGGTCACCGGCATCACCCCACAAGCAAAAGCAATCCATGGAACGGGAAACGCCACGAGTTGTCCCGGCGAAAAGCCAGCCGCTCTCCATACTGCCAGGCATGTCCGAATGCAGGAATGCCTGCACAGGCTCTCTGGGACCATTGTCAACTTTTACCCATTCGTCCCCGCCGTCGATGGATCGAAACATACCTTTATCCAGATAATAAGCGTAGAGCGTAGCCGGCTGGGTCGCGTGAGCCGCAATGGCCGTAACGTCAAGACTGGGCAAGGTCTTATTGAGGGACTGCCAGCGCTCACCGGCGCTGTCATATCGCCAGACGCCCATGCCTGGCCCCCCAAGGTAGACACTGCTGTCCGCGCCTTTGGCCAAAGTTGAAGCATGAGCTTGCGGATTGTTCATCGGAAGCGGGATTCTGGTCGACGCCCCACCTTTAATGGTAAACAAGCCTGTGTCTCGCAACACCACAAGTTCACCTGAAGAGTTCGTAGTCAGTGCCTTCACTAATTGATCTTCAACCGTAGGCTGGGCGTAAACCAGTGCGGGCAGCATGGCCACAAGCGTGGGCAAACCAAAGCGACGGATTGCCCTGCCAACAAGATAAATAATTGCTGTCATCGGATCAACCTCAGTAATCCTTATACTCGCGGAATACGCTTTGCTGACCGTTGGCACTAAAAGCGATGACTTGATAGTCTTCCTTTTTGCCCGTTTCCATTCCCGGAGTGCCCTGAACCATACCTGGCACCGAAAGCCCGACTATATTGAACTGCGGATTTTCCAGATAAGCCAAAATATCACTAGCTGGCACATGCCCTTCAATGACCAAACCATTGATCAACGCAGTATGGCAGGAGGCCATTTCCCGTGGAACGCTATGTTTCTGCTTAATCTCATAGAGACTATTGGTATTAACGATTTTGGTTTTAAATCCGTTGGCTTCGAGATATTCCACCCACGACTGGCAACAACCGCAACTGGGGCTCTTGTAGATGGTGATTGCGCGCTCATCGGCATCGGTGAAGCCTTGTATGGACGACGCTAAGACAGGTTGCGCCAAGGTGGAAGCGGTAGCTAGAAGAATGGAGGTTACGCTTGTATACAAGGGATTCTTTTTCGTCTTCATGATAATTCTCAAATTAGATCGGTAATAGTCGCTATCAAACCCGGGGTTGCCGTAGCCTCCCCGGGCAAGTGATTTTAGTTCAGGTTATTGCCAATGTCGTTAGTTAGCGTTAGCGGCACCTTCATGCTCCGCGCCAGCGCTGGTGTCGCTACCGTAGTTTTGCATCATTTTCATGCAAGCCTCGGTCATGGCTTTCCGATCTTCGGGGGACATGTCAGACATCATGTTCATCATCCCCATCATGCTGCCCATTCCCTCCATGCTTTCCGATGACATCATTCCTTTTCCTTCGCTCTCATGAGCAATGGCCGAGAAAGTGCCGATCGAACCAACCAGGAAAAGCGCTGTAGCAGCTAATTTGATTTTTGAGTTTTTCATTTAATTCACTCCAGTTAAGGTACCGTGATAGCTCGTATAAAGCACGGGGCCTTGTTGTAAAAATTAACTTCAATGGAATTTGCACGATGAGCAATATCCAAGTTAAAAATCAGGAGCGATATTTCGGAGGGGGTAAAAGAGAGACCAAGAACGGATCCTGGTAAAAAATTGCGCGGATGCGGGTTCTTAGGCAAGAACTACTACTTGCCAAATTACCAGAACCTGCTGGCAAGAAAACAAAATTGAAGCTGGTATTGCAATTATTTGTCCCGCTCGGGCCGGGACAGCTCATATCCGCAACGACAATGCAATTATTTCCAGCTTCAAGGAATGAGCTGGCACCTTTAGCTTGAGTTGACTTTAAGGAATCACAATTTGTTGTCACTGCGGAACTCGTTTGCTCTTTCGCGACTTTCGAAATAGCCAAAGTTGGCCCGCTCACCATAAGAAGTAGTGAAATCAGAGCAGAAAAGATATGGCGGCAGGTTGCAGTCATCTTGACATCAAGTACTAGAAATGGCCTCAACAATGAGGTTACGCATCTAAGACAGAACCATCCCAATTTAGTTCCCAGCAGCATTCAATGCTGCGTTTCTGGCATCCAGATACACCGATTCTGTATTTGATACAAAATCACGTAGGGAAAAACTTGAAACAGCCCTATGTCGAGCAGCAAGACGCATCGGAATCAAACTGTATCGATTCATTAACACACGCTTCAAAATAGATGAAACGGCCTCTGGACTTTTAACAGGCACAATCCAACCATCTACACCATGTTCGACATTCTCTGCCAACCCACCAGAATTACTAACAATAACCGGAACACCCGTACTCATCATTTCCCGACAAGCAAACGATATCGTCTCCACTCCAGAAGAGAGTACGAAACCTATATCCAAAGTAGTAATAAAGGGGTAAACGTCCTGCAACAAACCTGTAAATACTACATTTTGTCCCATACCAAGCTGATGAACTTTGGCCAAATCAGACTTTGGGGGTAACAGACCTGCGACCATAACAACGACTTGCCTACGTAAATTGTGAGGCAACATGGCTACTGCCTCTACCATGTCCATCCAACGCTTATATTCTGCCGTCCCGGCATTACTGCCTATAACCAGCTTTCCTGAATGCGTCGAGCCAATCCAATGAGCACGATTACGTTCCACTTCGTCTGCGCTAGGAGGACTAAATCTATCCACATCAACACCGTTATATATTCTAGTTATGTCACATTGCGAGAATGGGCTTTTTCCCAACTTACGCTTGCTATTGTCGCATACACAAATTACTTTCGTTGTACCAAAACGAGCTCTTATCCAAACACCTAAACTATTCATTTCTTTATCATTATGCTTTGTAAAAACGATGGCAGGGCGCCTCGAACCAAGAGTCACAGCAGCCAAAAAACACAATCGGTGATCAACGGAACCATTTACATGCACGACATCAAAGTTCTCTCTACGAAGTAAGGCACGAAAACTAACAACATCACCTAAAGTTTTTAACAAGGCACCTTTAAAATCGTGAGCGATAAAACGGACGCCAGAAAATACGGAAAGAGTTTGATATAAACGACTGGTCTTTGGGGCAATAACGGTTATATCGTGCTTTTCTTTAAAGGCCATCACCAACGCAGTAATGTATGTAGTGTGACCTCCGCCATCGCCCCGGTGAAAATTGGTGATAAGAATTTTCATATATTTTTAATACAAAAAGGAACCCTTCAACGCACGAGAACCACGTAGCAGCATGCTCTTGTAGTGAATATGAGTGCGCTTAATAGCTGATGTGGTCCATCAGAAATACAATGATTATTTCTGCTCTTGTGGCGCCTTAACCTGATCCAAGATATATTTGGGGCGTGCCTTGGTTTCATGGAAAAGACGACCGACATACTCACCCACAATGCCAACTGCCACGAGTTGCAACCCACCCAAAAACAAAACGGCGACAATCAGCGTAGGAAATCCTGGCACAGGATCGCCATAGACTATGGCTTTAACCATAAAGTAGACACCGCTAAAGAAAGCCGCTAAAGAACTAACCAAGCCCAGATACATTGAAACTTTCAAAGGTCCTGTGGAAAAAGAGGTGATGCCATCCAAAGCGTAATTCCATAGTTTCCAATATTTCCACTTGGTAATTCCTGCGTGACGCGGCTCACGAAAATAGTTCAACGTAACTTGATGGAAACCAATCCACGCATACAACCCTTTCATAAACCGGCAGCGCTCAGGCAAAGTGTTTAATGCATCAACTGCACGTCGGCTTAATAGCCGGAAATCACCTACATCTTGGGCAACCGGAACATCACTCAGTCGATTCATTACTCGATAAAAAAAATGAGCAGTAAACCGCTTGAAGAGCGTTTCTCCCTCGCGGCTGATCCGCCGCATATTGACAACATCAGCCCCCTCTCGCCAGACGTTCATCATGTCTATAATCAGTTCAGGAGGGTCTTGCAAATCAGCATCAATAACCACCACTGCTTGCCCTCTTGCAAGATCCAGACCGGCACTCAGAGCACTTTCTTTACCAAAATTTCGACTAAGTCGCACAAGCCCTACACGTACATCATGAGAATGAATGGCTTCTAATTTTGCAAAAGACTCGTCCGTGCTGCCATCATCAATGTACAGAACTTCGCTCTGCATTCCCTCTAACTGATTTAGCGTTGAGCTTAATCGTGCATGAAATGCATCGAGTACCGGGGCCTCGTTGTAAACCGGAACGATGACACTCACCAAAACTTCATGAGCATTGTCGTCCAGCTCTGCGGATAAAGACATTTGACTAGCAGCAGGCTTAATCACGAGAAAATTTCCGTCCCTTAAAGTCTACTGTTACTAAATTTCCATCTAGTGCTCCCATGCCCGGCGAATTGATAGGCATACCCGGAGCAGACACCCCTTCTATTTCAGGCATGGCAAGAAGCTTTTTGACGGCGGCAATTGGAACATGCCCTTCAATAATTTGCCCCGACGTTGCCAGAATAGCGGTATGACAAGAACTTAACTTTTCTGGAACACCCAACCGAACCTTATGTGAGGCGACGTCTGCAGTCTTGATAGTTGTGACATTGAAGCCCGAAGACTTCATGTAATCTGACCATCCAGAACAACACCCACAGTTCGGATTCTGATAAACCGTAATACTCTCAACCCCAGCACTCACCGCTGAATTTGCCGACAGTATTGCGGCAAGGAGAATCCATCTTTTCATGCATATCCTTATCTTTTCACAGAGGCACAAATCACTTGCTGTTTCTGAGCGTGACTTCTTTTTGTGCCTCTAATACTCTTGGCGGCCATGTGCTCTTAATATATGCAATGACCGCAACTATTTCCTCGTCTGTCAACAACCCGCCATAGGCTGGCATGTCACTTTCATAGCCTGGCGGGGCGGTACGGCCAGGCACCAATCCGTGTTTCACCATATCGACTAACAGCCTGTCAGGGTGGTGCCACGTATGCCCAGTTTTGTCATGGGGAGGGGCAGGCAAGCGGCCATTATCAAGCCGCTCCCTCCAGTTCGCCTGACCTTCCAGATTAGCCCCGTGACATGCAGCACAATTTGCGGTGTACACCGTCTTTCCCTGCAGAAGTCGCCCCTGATCAGCGAACGGATCGATAAAGCCATCACTGCGCGCCAAAGTAGTCAAGTAAAAAGCTATTACCAGCAAGACCACCAACATCACAAACAATAATGGAATACGCCGGGTTTTCAGCACGCCAGTCGCCTACCGTCAGTTGACTTCGACTTTACCCATCATGCCTGCCTCCATATGGCCGGGAATCAGGCAAGCAAAATCAACAGTGCCTGCCTGATCAAAAGTCCATACCAACCCCCCTCGTTGACCACCGTTCAAAGTAATCATGTTGGGCTCGGCATGCTTCATATCAGACATATTCCGCATTTCTTCAGCGTGCGCCTTCAAATCATCTATTGAACCAATCACCATTTCGTGAGGAATTTTTCCTGCGTTCTTGACAAAAAAACGAATAGTTTCGCCCTTTTTTACTTCAATCAAAGCCGGCTCAAAACGCATGGAATCATTCATGACCACCTCCACCGTGCGATCCACCTTACCCGGATCGCCCGGTTTACCGACACTCGACATACTTGACATGTCATGCCCTTCCATACTGTGCCCCGGCATGTCATTACCATCCATGGTGTGACCGCCCGAATGCTCACCTGCAGCCAATGTCAACAAAGGTGCAACACTTAAAACCAGCGCTAATACGTACTTTTTCATGCTATCTATCCTCATTGAATTAACATCAGAACCAGAAACCAACACCGGCGACAAAACGCGTTTCTTGCTTGGCACCACCAGCTTCTTCAGCTATGTCGGCTGTTTTCCCAAATTTGCTTGACCATTCCACCCCTATATAAGGCACAAACTGACGGGTTATCTCGTACTTCAACCGCAAACCCACTGTGCCATCCGAAAACCCCCGTCCAATATCTCGTTCTGGGTCATCCTTGCCATAAAAATTCACTTCCATAGCTGGCTGAAGGTACAGCTTCTGCGTTAAAAGCAAGTTGTACTCCGCGCTGAAGCGCAAGGCCGTCCTGCCTTCAGAACCCAAATAAGCTGTTGCATCGAGCTCAAACCAATAGGGAGCAAGCCCCTGAACGCCAAGAGCCAACCATTGTCGAGAAGGCTCGCCCCGACCGTAATCGAACCTGCCGCCCATTTGGGTATCCCAAAATGTACTTATTGCGTGGCCCCACAGCACCTCTGTACGTGATTCCTGTATTTTTCCATCTTTAAACTCACCTTCACCTTTAAGTACAAGCCGGTTGAATGTACTGCCTATCCAGGCCTGTCCCTCGTAGGCGCCCCATTCCTGTCCACGCGCTCTGACATATTCCAGGTTATCCATCCACAAGCTGGCGAACAAGTGTTCATCTGACATCTTCAAGCGGTAGCGCGGATCCAGCGCATACTGACCCTCGTTGCGCTTAAAGCCCCCGGAGTAGGCATTTGGATCCCGTGCATCAGCGGGAGGCGAACCGCCCTGCATTTTCATGTCACCATGATCCATTGGCGTCATTTCGGTTGCCGGATCGCGCGTCGTATCAGCCTGAGACGACGAACTGTGGCCGGCATGGGAGTCTTGAGTTTGTCCTTGCGCAGCGAAAGGCAAGACCAACACGACAACCAGGCCAAAGACTATTTTCTTGAGTCCTGTTTTCATTATCAAAGTATCCTTTCGTTGTTTTGTTGTAGTCATGCAATCACCACTTCACGGAACATACCCATATCCATGTGGAACATAAGATGACAATGCCAGGCCCAACGGCCCAATGCGTCAGCCGTTACCAAAAAACTGATACGTTGGGCAGGTTGCACAGGAATCGTGTGCAAGCGTGCCTGGAAGTTGCCATCGGGAGTTTCTAGCTCACTCCATACGCCGTGTAAATGCATGGGATGTGTCATCATGGTGTCGTTGTGAAGAATCACCCGAACCCGCTCACCATAACGAAAATGCACAGGCGTTGACTGCCCAAACTCCAGGCCGTCGAACGACCAGCTGTAGCGTTCCATATTGCCGGTCAGATGCAGTTCAATTTCCCGCTCAGCACCGCGCGGATCCATAGGGCCGCCAACCGTATGCAAATCGGCCAGGGTTAAGACCTTACGACCGTTGTTTCTCAAGCCAATGCCAGGATCGTCCAGATTCATACGTGGTGTGTCCACCCGCATATCAATGCTGGCGCCGTACTCGGTGCGCGCATGACGCACGGTCTTGCTTGGTCCGGCAGAAGACGAGCCATGTCCCATCGCACCATGATCCATTCCCGATGGTTTGGAACTGGAAGAGGCATGATTCATTTCACCATGACCCATTGGGACTTGGCCCATACTGCCATGATCCATCGCACCATGATCCATCGCACCATGATCCATGCCTCCCATATCGCCCATCATGTCAGTCATGGTCAGCCATTGTGCCGGATCAAGTGCCGGAATCGGCGCCTGCAAGCCCTCACGAACCGCCAGCGTTCCCCGGGCATAGCCGGTGCGATCCATCGACTGGGCAAACACCGTGTAAGCGTCGTCTTTGGGTTGCACTACTACATCGTAGGTTTGTCCGGGCCCAAACCGGAATTCGTCCACGGTAACCGGCTCAACGTTCTGGCCATCGGCTTGCACCACCGTCATTTTCAAGCCGGGAATCCGGACATCGTAAAACGTGTTGGCCGCACCATTCACAAAACGCAAGCGTACGCGTTCGCCTGGCCGGAACAACCCCGTCCAGTTGCCAGCTGGTGTCGTTCCATTCATCAAGTACGTTAATACATCTGCCGACAGATCAGCCAGGTCTGTCGGGTTCATACGCATTTCGTTCCACATCTGGCGTTTGTCCAGCGCCGCGCTCATTCCCATTTCGGAAACATCACGAAAGAAATCCACAACCGTTGGCTTGTTATAGTTGTAATAGTCGCCCTGGGCTTTTAACTTCGAAAGAACCCGCATCGGGCTTTCGTCTGTCCAGTCAGAAAGCTGAATAATATAATCACGATCAACACGAATAGGGTCGGTATCTCGCGGCTCAACGATAATAGCGCCGTACATTCCCTGGGCTTCCTGCATACCGGAATGGGAGTGATACCAGTAGGTGCCACTTTGCTCGAGCTTAAACTGGTAAACAAAAGTCTCGCCCGGCGCAATGCCCGGAAAGCTGATGCCAGGCACACCATCCATCTGATAAGGCAAAATAATGCCATGCCAGTGAATCGACGTATCTTCTTTCAGGGTATTTTTGACCCGGATAGTCACCGTATCGCCTTCGCGCCAGCGCAAAGTAGGAGCAGGAAGAGAGCCATTGATCGTGACTGCCATTCGCGGATTACCCGTAAAATTCACAGGCGATTGCCCCACTTCCAAGTTGAACTCTGTGCCAGTAAGCACCGGGGCCGCTCCTGTGCGTGTACGCTCTGAAATGGCACCCGCGGCATGCGCAAACGGCGATAAACCCAACATGACACCGCCGGCAGCGAGGCCCTGAACGAACCGGCGCCGTGGCATACGCGGAGAGATTGTTGATAACGAACGTCTCACGTGAAAATATCCTTCTGAAAAAATTGATGAAAAACGCTACGGCGGGTAAACCGCTGAGCTAAAGTTGAGAATTAAACTTTAGCGGTATGCAGCTGTCACCAGAGTGACGCTTGAATTACATTTGTGTAATGCAAATTGAACTGCTGTCAGAAAACCCGAACGACTTTTGAAATGGCCCCTGTCTTTTATCAGTTGCTTTCAATTGGTTCATCAACAACACGCTTTGGAGTGTCACCCGGGCGAGCCGATGTCGTTTGACCCGTTGTTTTGTGATCTTGGGAACTCATGCCTTTCATCATTAAAAACATCGATAAGGGACAAATAAGAAACAACAGAAATGGTGCGATTGCTAAAAGCACCTCCCGGAATGCCGGAAAAGCAAGGTACAAAGCACCGAGCGAGAGCAGCACTCCAAAACCAACTTTCAGCATAGTTTTCATCGAACACTTCATGACAACCTCCGTCCACAAAATACGCGGCCTCCAAAAACGGGATCCAAATATATAGGCCTTTCGCTTACTGTAATGCCCTACACCTGTCGACGACATGACGTTGGAATTACATTTAAGTAATGATTTTCAGATGGCTAGTTTCATTATACTCTAGTCATACAATCGCAATGTTTCTGACATGTTCGCCACGTTAAAGTAGAGTTATATTCAGTTGGCTTCATATCTCGGGGATAACGGTCACCTGACATGCAACCGCTTGGATTACACGTTATGAAATTATTAGTTGTTGAGGACGAATTAAAAACAGGCGAGTATCTTCGTCAAGGATTAGTAGAGTCAGGCTTTCTCGTTGATTTAGTCCATACGGGCCTGGACGGACATCACCGGGCGCTCACGGAACACTATGATCTTATTGTTCTAGATGTAATGCTTCCTGATGTGGACGGCTGGCGCATTGTTCAGGCCCTGCGTGATGCCCAGTCCAGTACACCTGTACTGTTCCTTACCGCTCGAGACAGCGTCGAAGATCGCGTGAAAGGATTGGAACTCGGTGCAGACGACTACCTGGTCAAGCCATTCGTATTTTCCGAATTGCTGGCACGAGTACGAACTCTCCTGCGACGTGGTAACGCCACCTTGGCGCAAGAACAGATTCAGATTGCAAATCTTATACTTGATATTCCCCGACGACGGGCCATACGCGGTAATGTGCGCATTAACCTCACGAACAAGGAATTTGCATTGCTAGAGCTTCTGGTACGCCGACAAGGTGAAGTATTACCAAGATCGCTCATCGCCTCGCAAGTGTGGGATATGAATTTTGATAGCGACACCAATGTCATTGATGTTGCCGTTCGTCGTCTCAGGGCGAAGATTGATGATGCATTTGAACCCAAACTTATCCACACGGTACGCGGTATGGGCTACATGCTGGACATACCGGAGCAACAGAATCCATGAAATTTTGGATACACGGCACGCCTTCCCTTACACTAAGACTGACGATATCCATTGGGGCAGGCATATCCTTGCTTTTACTTAGCTTTGGATGGCTGATAGAGCGTTCAATAAATAATCATTTTGTCGATCAAGACGTTGATGAGCTTAACGCGGCGCGCAAATCAATTGAATCGACAATTGAGCTTGTTGCGGCCGGCGAATCCATTGAGTTCTTGAAAAACCGCTTCTCCAGCGCAATTTCAGGCCATCACAACGCCGAATTTCTCGTAGCCGACACCAATGGAACAGTCATTTATGCTACACCCGGCGGGAACCTTACTCGGCTTCTCACCGACATTCCTCCCACACGCGTGATCGACGACAATACGGTTAGTCTTTGGACAAGCAACGGTCAAACGTATCGAAGCGCTGTTTTTGAAGCTATCTCACCCACAAGCCAAATCCAGAGTCCACTTAAGATCGCACTTGCGACCGAGATCGACTTTCATCTGCACTATCTGGAAAGTTTTCACGCGTATCTGCGATGGCTAACAATTCTTGCGTGCCTTATCGCCATCGTGACCACATGGCTTGCTGTTCATCAAGGCCATGCCCCCATTCGCCGAATCAGTCGCCAGATCAACGCCATCACCTCAGAACAGCTACATCTTCGTTTGGAGACTCAAGGCGTACCGTCGGAACTAATGCCTCTGGCAGCTGCATTCAACAACATGATTGATCGTCTGGAAGATGGATTTCAACGTCTGTCCAATTTTAGCGGTGACATCGCACATGAGTTGCGCACCCCCATCACGAATCTGATGACCCAAACGCAGGTTGCTTTGTCAAAAGCCAGAACGGCAACGGAATATCGTGAGATACTCTACTCAGGCTTGGAAGAGTATGAGCGCATGACCAAGATGGTCAGTGACATGTTGTTTTTGGCGAAGGCCGACAATCAACTCATCGAACCTGAGCTCACAGACATATACCTTGTCAACGAGTTGCTGGAACTAGCAGACTTCTTTGAAGCTTGGTCTGAAGCTCGGCAAGTCGCTATTGTGGTGGCAGGTAACAAAGAAATTACGGTGACCGCCGATCGGGCCATGTTGCGAAGGGCGCTTTCAAATCTAATCTCAAATGCTGTTCGATATACTCCTGCTGGCAATAGCGTACAAGCCGTTGTACAGACGGATAAAGACGGGGTAACTGTGAGTATCACAAACCCAGGACCAACTATTCCGCCCGAACATCTGGGACATCTTTTCAAGCGATTTTATCGCCCAGATCCCTCACGACGCCGCAATGGTGAAGGGGCAGGATTGGGACTGGCAATCGTTAAGTCAATTGTTCAAGCCCACGGTGGAAAAATAAAAGCAACTTCTACTAACGGAGTTACAGTCTTTCAAATCCGCTTTAATACAGTAGATCCACACCCATATCAGCACACAACAGATTAGCGCGGCCACTTAGACAAGAACTAAATATTTGGTCGTCGTCAAGTTGACTTAATGTATCACCCGTGAAGATAAATTGTTGGCTTTCCTAATAACAATCGAGAAGCATCAAGCCGATAACCATTGTCGCGTTTTAAAATGCCTCTTTACAAAAGATCCCAATTTCAGTGAACGCTTCTTGGCTAAATGCTTAATGAGCTAAGCCTTCTTGCTGAACCTTGAATCGGCCAGGGTTTGCTAGACACTTTTTAGCCTCATAATACTCACCCAGGAGATGATTATGAGCACGGTCCGATTTACGGAAGAATTCAAACTTGAGGCGGTCAAGCAGGTGACCGAATACAAGCGGCCGGTGGCCGATGTGGCCCAACGTTTGGGTGTGTCGACCCACAGCATGTATGCCTGGCTCAAGCGCTATGGCAAGCCTGCCGAACAACGTCAGCAAGAGTCGAACGAGGCCGCAGAATTGCGTCGGTTGCGTGCTGAGGTCAAACGTCTGACCGAGGAGCGAGACATCCTAAAAAAGGCCGCCGCGTACTTTGCCAAGCAGTCCGGCTGAAGTACGCGTTTATTCAGCAACTTTCGACTCACTATGCCGTGCGCCGGCTCTGTCAGGTACTCGAGGTTCACGTAAGCGGGTACTACGCCTGGCTACGCAACCCCCATAGCCAACGACATCATGAAGACCAACGGCTGCTGACACTAGTCAGACCCTCCTGGTTTGAGAGCGGGCGGGTCTATGGATACCGCAAAGTTCATCATGATTTACGTGCCTTGGGCGAGACATGTAGTCGTCATCGGGTAGCGCGTTTGATGCGCGGCCAAGGCTGGCGTGCTCAGGTTGGGTACCGGCGCCGACCCGGTTTTTACGGCGGTGCGGCACACAACGTAGTAACCAATGTCCTTGACAGGCAGTTTGATGTGGCTGCGCCTAACATGGCGTGGGTAACTGACCCCAAGTTATCCCCACAATCTGTGGATAACGCTTTCTATAAGTTGCTCATCTTTTTGCGAAATGCACCGAAATACAGGCATTGAGGGTTACACGATTAAAAAATAACCACGTATACATCCACACCGCTTGCCTCAGGTGACTTTAGCAAGGATCAAGCTTTGTCTGAGCAGGTAAGAGAGCAAGTCTGGGAGTTCGCCCAACAGTTCAAACGTAAAAGCGAGCAGCAATGAAAGACCAACGTATTTACCCAGTCCAAATTAGCTTGGGTGAACAAACCCAAACATACAGCCCAGCCTTTCAGACAGAAACCCAATTTAGCCAGGCCTGGAAAAAGGTTCTGATGATGGCTCACGGTAAAGCTGTCGTGCGCTGCCAGTGTTTAGGCGAAGGCGAAAAGCGACTTTCCGTTCACAGCCGATCTAATTCGGATCACTTTCACCTTGCCCGCTTTCCAGACACTGGACCTGAGCATGCTGAAGACTGCATATTCTTCGGCGTCGATCCAAACGCCTCCGGCCTTGGTGCCTACAAGCGCGGTGTTGTCGAAGAACTGGACGACGGCAACGTCAAAATCAAGCTAAAAGTCGGTTTGCAACAACGCCTTACCAAAGCCCTCGACGAAAGCGACGTAACACCGAATGGGCCGGCAACATCAAAAAGTACGCGCTCCGGCCAATCCAGCATGACTTTGTTGGGTCTACTTCATTATCTTTGGACGCAAGCTGGACTTAACACTTGGACACCTGCCATGCAGGGCAAGCGCACACTGGGCGTGGTGCATCATCATTTGATGCGTATAGCAATGAGTACTTATGCCGGTAGGGTAAAACTGTCACAGAACTTGCTCATCGGCACACCTGTGGCCGAAGGCAGTCAACCTAGATTGAATCAGGCTAAAGCACATGCTGCCGCAGACGAGCGACGTCGACTGGTTGTCATTGCACCACTTGCAAAATATAAAGAAGGAATAGAAAACGCCGACACGGTACCGATTTCCGGTTTTCATGGTATTCCCCACCTAATCTTGTCTGAAGAACTACGCGCAACGGTACTACACCGATTTTCGCGAGAAATGAATGCTTGGATTGCCGCTAATCCAATCATAGCGGTTATTCAAACCGATCCGCCCAAACGAAGCGGCGCTCACCTACAAGCCGATGTCATTGATATGGCATTAATGGGGATGACTAAAGACTGGATACCAGTAGATTCTGGCTTTGAGTCGCTGGTTGCAGAAAAACTAGTGGCTGAAAACCGTAAGTTTGAAAAGCCACTTCGCTTTGATAGCGATGAGGCCGTGTTTCCAGACTTCTGGCTCAAGGATCGCGGAGCGCCCGTACCTATGGAAGTATGGGGTATGGCCACTGAAGCGTATCAGACTCGTAAAAAGGAAAAAATCGCCCACTATGACCAAACTTATGGCCCCGGTAACTGGTGGTCCTGGAACGGTGCGGCTGGTGATCAAATTCCTGACTTCCCAACGACAACATTACCCCCTGAGCGCGGCGTACCCTAAGTATTTCGCACTGATTAACAAGGTAATCATCCCGTGAATAGTGTACCCACCCATAAAAGTGGCATTTCTGACGAGCAGTGCGTCCAAGTCTATGTCATCTTCAAAACTGCCGAGCAAGCTAGTCTACTTGAGCGCCTAATTAAGCGAATCACGCGAAGCGATCTACGAGCACTCATGTTCGCAGAAACAGAAATTAATCCGTTGCTATCGGCCCTTGGATCTGTACGAGCACCGATTAAAGAGCTACGTATAGTCACCTTACAAAAGCCGAGCGACTCATAGTTGTTGCTCAATAGCCATTTGTGATCGAGTGTAAGTTATGTCTGCCTATCTAACCCCCCCAGAACTCGAAGATCTGACCGGATATAAAATTAAATCAGCTGTATTACGCTGGCTCGATCGGCACAAATGGCCTTATGTCGTCGGTGGTGCCGATGGATGGCCACGGGTACTGCGTCAATACCGCGACCAGCGCCTTCTAGGTATGAACAACAACACAGTCAGAAGAAAGGCTGAGCCAAACTGGACAAAGCCATGATTGCGAGACGTACTAAGAATAAGCAACTGGGCTTATTACCCCGAATGGATGCCAGAAAGCGCGTCAAGGGTGGTTATACCTATCGGTATCTAACATATGATCGCAAATACATTAATCTCGGTCATGATCGAGCCGAAGCAATTCTTAAAGTTCTCGAAATGGAACGCCGCGCACCTACCACTGGTACTGTTCAAGAGATGGTGGAAACGTACCTACAGAGCACAACGTTCTATGAGAAAGGGAAACGGACTCAAGAAGACTACCTGCGACACAGCAAGCAAATTTTGCGTGTCTTTGGTGAAATGCAGGTTGACGATGTCACTCCACCCCATATAGCCCGATATTTGCGCATGGAGCGCAAAGAGGCGCCTGTTCAAGCTAATCGAGAGATCGCGTTTCTATCCTCGTGTTTTCAAGAAGGAATAGAGCAAGGCCTTGCATTGAAAAATCCCTGCAGGGAAGTGCGACGCAATACTGAAAGACCGCGTTCGCGCCTGCCTGAATCAGATGAAATCAAGTCATTCATGAAGATTGCGAAGGCGCGCGGCGCCGGGTCTGAACTAATCGGGTGTATGGCAAAGTTCGCAGCGTTAACTGGTCGGCGCCGTGCGGAATTTCTGTCGTTACGAAAAGATGCCATCGGCCCCGACGGTATTAACTTCAACTACGCTAAATCAACAGCTAGCCAAGCCACCAGAAAAGGCTTAATTCCCATGAGCCCGGCCTTGGAGTCATTACTTCGAGATATCGAAGAAATAAAACGTCCGGGCAAAAACCCATTGAAATCAATCTACGTGTTTGCAAATCGCAGAGGTCAGCCTTACACCGAGCAAGGTTTCAAATCGATGTGGGCAAAAATAATGCACAAGTGGCTCAAAGAAGACAAGAGCCGTGAAAGATTCACATTTCACGACTTACGGGCTTACTACGTTACTCACATGGTTGAGGCCGAGAGAAACCCAGAAACCCATGCAAATCCGGCAACGACAAAACGGGTTTATGATCGGCGAAGAGTAGTGAAAGTACAGGCCTTAGAATAGGCCATGTCACCAAATTGGTGTCATGTCACCAAAACGGGTTTCGGAAAAACTCCCGAAACCCGCTTAAAATCTGGGGTGACCGATGGGGCTCGAACCCACGACAACCGGAATCACAATCCGGGACTCTACCAACTGAGCTACGGTCACCATTGGTTTTACTGCTGTCGCAAAACACAAAATGCGTGCTGCGAAGAATCGAGATTCTAACACGAAATTCGAACCTATATTGCCAACTTATATATACTTCGCCTGTGCAGCACGGAAAGTTCAAACCCGCTTTTGCAGCGCACACCCGAAATCTCAGGCGATACACAAGATTAATGACTGCTATTGATACCCTGCTCTCTGCATACTGGCCCCATATTGCATTTCTTACCAGCCTGTGTATTGGTGCAGTTGCGGCCGTTCATGCCGCCATGACGAAAACCGATGTTCGCGCCGCCATTGGTTGGGTCGGCGTTATTCTTCTTTCCCCGTTTTTTGGCGCATTGTTCTATATTATTGCGGGCATCAACCGGGTGCGAAAAGACCAGATTTCCCAGCAACGCGATGCCGCGCTGAAAGAGTATGGTGCCTCAACCACCCAAACCATCACAAGCGTCTCGCAGTATTCCGCCCCGCAGTTCGAATCGCTTAAAATCCTTGGCGACACAATCGGCCACTTTCCACTTTTAATTGGGAATCGGGCCACTATGCTGCAAAGCGGAGACGAAACCTACCCGGCGATGCTTAAGGCCATTGAGCAGGCGCGACACAGTATTGTGCTGCAAAGCTACATCTTCGATCACGATAGTGAAGGTATCAAGCTGGCTGAAGCGCTGGAACGGGCGCAAAATCGCGGGGTACAAATCCGGGTGCTTATTGATGCGGTAGGTTCCAAATACTCGCGCCCGCCTATGATTCGCACGTTGCGCAAAAAGAAAATTCCTTGTGCACTGTTCATGACCAACCCGCTGGGCATGCGGATGCCTTATGCCAATTTGCGCAGTCACCGCAAAATTCTGGTGGCGGATGGCGAAATTGGCTTCACCGGCGGCATGAATATTCGCGCAGGGTTTGTGAAGGCCATTGCCGGTAGCAAGGCCACCCGTGACACACATTTTTGTTTTGAGGGCCCCATTGTGGCCCAGTTAATGGCTGTTTTCGCGCACGATTGGCGTTTCACCACCCGGGAGATACTGCCGGTTGACGAATGGTGCAGCAAACAATGGGCTACCACGAACGGCTCAGTGCCGGCGCGCGGCATCCGTTCGGGCCCCGACCGCAACATTGGCAGCAATCACAGCATGCTGCTTGGGGCGTTTGCCGTCGCCCAAAGCCATATTCGTATTCAATCGCCCTATTTCCTGCCCGACATTACTTTGCTGGGCGCCATTGCCACGGCCGCGCGGAGGGGTATTCAGGTCGATATCGTTTTACCGGGCGAAAACAATTTGCGTCTGGTCAGTTATGCCATGATGGCCCAGATCGATCAGGTGATTAAAAGTGGGTGCCGTGTCTGGCTCAATCAGGACACGTTCAACCATTCGAAACTTATCACGGTCGATAATGCCTGGTCTTATATTGGATCATCCAATATCGACCCGCGCAGTCTTCGGTTAAATTTCGAGCTTGATGTTGAAATGTACGATCGCAACCTCGCCCAACAGATATCCGCGCAAATCGACCATGAAATTAGCCACGCACAACGGCTAACGCTTGATCAGCTTCAAGCCATCCCCTTCGTGAAAAAGCTGCGCAATAAAATTATCTGGCTGGCGTCACCCTATCTTTAGGCAACCTATATCCAGATAACCGGCCGCCAATTTCGCGCTGGGTTCGTTAAAACGCGGGATACAGCCAAGACACGGCGCAGCTAACGCGTCACGCAAGGTTTGAATATTTTCGTCGCGATAAGGCATCGCCGGATCAACGGTATTGGCCACCCAGCCGGCAAGCATCAGGCCGCGCGAGCGAATCGCTTCGGCTGTTAACAAGGCATGACTAATGCAGCCCAATCGCAATCCAACCACCATCACAACCGGCAAACCCAACGCCACCACCACATCAGCCATGTTTGCTTCAGACGAAAGCGGCACGCAAAAACCGCCGACCCCTTCCACAATGATCGTATCGGCCCTTTGCGCGGCAACTTTATAAGCCTGCTGGATCACATCGACACGCATGACAACACCATTTTTTTGCGCAGCAATATGGGGGGCAATAGGCTCATCCCACAGGTATGGCGTCATTTCATTTTCAGGAAGGGCCACATTCGCTTGCGCGCGCAGCAACTCAATATCTTCGTTAACGCGAACACCGTTGTGTAATGTCACGCCTGCGGCAACCGGCTTCATGGCGGCAACCCGCAGCCCGGCCTGCACAAAGGAATACAACAAGGCCGACGAAACCAGCGTTTTACCAATTTCGGTGTCCGTTCCCGTTACAAAGAAAGCGTGTTTTGAAATAGACACAATCAACTACCCCTACGTTGCATATTCTTGTTCAGCTTGAACCACCGCACGGGCCAGGCGAGTGACCTCGTTACGCGTATGCGCAGCTGAAAGGGTGATCCGCAAACGTGCAGTATCGGCAGGAACAGTGGGAGGCCGAATAGCGGGCACCCACAGGCCCTGATTCCAAAGAAACGAGCCCACTTGAAACGCCAATTCATTCCCCCCGATAATAACGGGCTGAATCGCCGTATCGGATTCCGGCGCCTGCCACTTCTGCAAATGCAAATATTGTTTAAGAGTGGCCTGATGCGCCGCCAGAGACGCCCTTCGCTGCCGCCCCTGCGTTCCCGTGATCAGATCTAGACTGGTTTGCAACGCATGCGCCAAAGCCGGGGCCGCCGCAGTTGTATAAATATAGGAACGCGCTTGTTGCACAATCCATTCAACAAGTTGCTCGTTTGCCACCACAAACGCCCCGGATACCCCGGCGGCCTTGCCCAACGTTCCCATATAAATCAAGTTGACGTACTGCAAAGACAAGACTTCAAGCACCCCCAGCCCGTGCTCACCCAACACACCAAACCCATGTGCATCGTCAACGACCAAAATCGCATCGTATTGCCCACATAACTCCGCCAGCTCCCGCAGAGGTGCAAGATTGCCGTCCATGCTGAACACGCTGTCTGTTACAACCACCCGCATCGCCGCCGGCGTTTCGGACAACAGCCGGCCCAGATGGGTAACGTCAGCGTGCTCATAAATACATGTTTTGGCACGCGCGAGCTTTAAACCATCGATAATCGACGCATGGTTTAAACGCTCGGAGAAAAAGACCGTTTCGTGTTCCAGTCGTGCCAAAGAAGTCATCACGGCAAGGTTCGCCATATAGCCGGTAGACAAATACAAGGCACGGGGAGAATCGAAATAACGTGAGTACAGTTGCGCCAGACGCGCCTCGAGCAGGGCATGCGCGTGCGAATGACCACTGATTAAATGAGATGCGCCACTTCCCGCCCCGTACCGCTGCGCGCCCTCTTGCAACGCTGCAATGATCTCGGGATGCGAAGCCAGCCCAAGATAATCATTGCTGCAAAACGCCAACATGTCGCGTTCATTCACACGAACTTTGGGGCCGCAGGCCGTCTCGACCTGCCGCAACCGGCGGCGCAAGCCTTGCTGATCCAATGCCGCCAGGCGCTGTGCAATACGGGTCGACAGATCCATTATCTTTAACTTAATACCTGATGCAAAACGGCATGTACGCCATTTGCCAAAAACGCAATTTCCGTATCACTTAGGATATACGGCGGCATAAGATACACCGTTGTACCTATCGGCCTGATCAATAAACCGTTCAACAGGGCTACCGAGAAAAACTGCCGTGAAAACTGCGAAGCCGCCACCGGATCGTTGAACTCGACATCGAAGGCCCAAATCATTCCCTGCCGGCGGAAATGCTTCACCCGAGGATGCGCTTTAACCGGTGCGAGCGCCTGACTGAGCTGATCGGCTTTAACCAGATTGCCCTGCAAAACATTGTCCTGCTCGAATATATCAAGCGTTGCAAGCGCTGCGCGACATGCAAGCGGATTTCCCGTATACGAATGTGAATGCAAAAAGCCCCGCGTTAATTCATCGCTATAAAACGCGCTGTAGATCTCGTTCGTTGTCATCACCAGCGACAACGGTAAATAGCCCCCGCTAATGCCTTTGGACAGGCAGATATAGTCGGGCCAAATCTCTGCCTGCTCGCAGGCGAAAAACGTTCCCGTACGACCACAGCCTACCGCGATTTCATCGGCAATTAAATGCACGTGATAGCGATCACACAGCTTACGCAGACCCGCCAGATAAGACGGTTCATACATGGCCATGCCGGTGGCGCATTGCACCAGCGGTTCGACAATAATAGACGCAATCCTGTCGGCTCGCTGCTGAAATAACGCCTCTACTTCATTCAGGGCAGCCTGCACAACGTTGCCTTCGGGCACATTTTGCCGGGCATCGGGCGACATCACCACGTGCGCCTGCCCCAACAAGGGACCATAAGCATCACGAAACAGGGCCACATCGGTTACCGCCAACGCCCCCAGTGTTTCACCGTGATAACTACCCCGCAAGCATACAAATTCGCACTTTTCCGGATGACCTGAATTACGCCAGAAATGAAAGCTCATCTTGAGTGCAATCTCAACCGCCGAGGCACCGTCGGAGGCATAAAAGCAATGGCCCAAATGGTTTCCGGTAAGCGCACCAAGCCGCTCTGACAAAAGCACAACCGGCTCGTGTGTGAAACCCGCCAGCATGGCATGTTCAAGTTGGTCGAGTTGCTGTTTTAACGCATGATTAATGCGCGGATTGGCATGGCCGAAAAGATTCACCCACCATGAGCTGACCGCATCAAGCAACCGCCGCCCTTCATGGTCGAACAACCAGGCGCCCTGCCCGCGCGCCAGCGATACAAGCGGAATGTGCTCGTGATGCTGCATTTGCGTGCAAGGATGCCAAACACTTTGCAGGCTACGGTGCACCCAGTCGGGCTGAAACGTTTCAGATGACACGTTACCCCCGTTAGCGGGCATTGATAATTTGAACCACTTCCTGGGCAAACGGTGACTTCGGATCACCCAACACGTCCAGCACAGTGAAATGATGGGTATCAGGCACCACGTGATGATTGGTCACGCAAGCACCCCAGCGCTGCATCAAAGCGGCCGACTGCAAATGAAATTGCCCTGTCTCATGCTCACCAATAATGGTGTGCACTTGTGCACCGAGCGGTGCGGGGCGCACGGCTGGGCTTAAAGCTTCTGCGCGCTGCTTGTCGAGCGACAATGCGCCGTTAACAGTTGAGGGGATAAGTGGCGGCAGATCAAACACCCCACTAATGGGGAACACATGCCGAATCGGCGGCATACCGCGGTTGTCATCATCATGCGTAACCATCATGCTGACCAAATGCCCACCGGCGGAATGCCCCATCAGGGAAATGCGGTTAGGGTCAATGGCGAAACGGTCGGCGCGGGCGTGCAGCCATTTTACCGAATCACGTACTTCGGACACCATTTGTTCAATGGGTGCGTCCGGGGCCAACGAATAGTTGATCACCGCAACGCTGATGCCGGCCTCCACGTAAGGTGCGGCAATAAAACCGACGTCGGATTTGTCACCGCTTTGCCAATAACCACCGTGAACGAAAATCAGCAAAGGTGCGCGGTCACCGACCGCCTTATAAAAATCGAGATTCTGCAGCGGCCGGTCGCCGTAGGCTATGTCTTGCTCCGGCTGATGCTTTTGAATAACAGCCTTGGTTGTATTTTGCCAACCTTTCAAGACATTGGGAAAATCGGAAAAGGCTGCCCGCAGGTTGTAACCCTTTTCACATAGCGCTTCAGGACACTGAACACGCCCTTGGGCAATTCCGTTAAAACTTGACATACACGGGTCTCCGTTGTTTTAGAGTTCATTGTCATTTCAACCCAACAATATAATCCATAACAACGGAGCCGTGCATGCGCAACAGCGCTTACAGCTTGATGCAAACGTTGCGCGGCTCGGTATAGAACTCGAACGAATGGACACCACCCTCACGGCCAATACCCGATTGTTTGGCGCCGCCGAACGCCGTACGCAAATCGCGCAGGAACCACGAGTTCACCCAGCAAAGCCCAACCTCGAGTGCAGCACCCATGCGGTGGGCCCGGCTTACGTCCTGCGTCCAAACGGTGGCCGCCAAGCCGTAAGGCGTATCGTTGGCCATGTTGATCACTTCTTCTTCAGCATCAAATGGCGCGATGTGGCAGCAAGGGCCAAAGACCTCTTCCCGAATCACAGCGGAAGTTTCCGGCAAGCCCGTCCAGATAGTGGGTTGAACCCAGGACCCATTGGCCAAATCGCCCGGCAAATCTGGTACGCCACCACCGGTGACAATTGTTGCGCCGTCGTCAGCCGCCTTCTTGTAATAAGACAAGACTTTTTCACGGTGTTCTTTCGAGACGAGCGGACCGAAATTCATGCCCTTATCGGTGGGGTTACCCATTTGAAACGCTTCAGCGCGTGCTTTAAGCGCCTGCACAAAACGCTCGAAAATGGGCCGCTCGACATATACGCGCTCGGTGCCAAGGCACACTTGCCCGGTATTTTCGAATGAAGAACGGGCAATGCCGGCCACCGCCTTGTCGAAGTCGGCATCAGCAAAAACGATACCAGGATTCTTGCCGCCCAACTCAAATGAAACGGGGCGCACACCATTGGCGGCGGCTTTCATAATGGCTTCACCCGTACGGGTTTCACCGGTAAATGTAATGCCGTCCACGCCCGGGTGTTCAGTTAAAAACTGACCGGCGGAGTCGGGGCCAAACCCGTGGATAACGTTGTAAACACCTTCAGGCACACCCACGGCATTCATAACCTCACCCAATAATGTGGCGGTCGCAGGTGTTTCCTCCGATGGTTTCACCACGACGGTGTTGCCACACGCCAATGCCGGGCCTACTTTCCAGGTCATCAGCAATAACGGCAAGTTCCAGGGGCAAATAACACCAATCACGCCGCGAGGCGCACGTACGCCATAATTAACGGCGTGACCGTTATCGGGCGTGCGCATTGGGAAACACTCTGTCGGCGCATTGCGCATTAAATCCGCGAACGCCTTGAAATTGGCCGCGCCACGGGGAATATCCAGGTGGCTCGCCAGCGAATATGGCTTGCCTGTATCGGCAATCTCGGCTTCCAGAAACGTGTCAAAACGACGATTGATTTCATCTGCGATAGCCACCAGCATTGAGCTACGCTCTTCCAGTTTCATTTGGCTCCACGGCCCGCGCAAAGCGGTACGCGCCGCCTTTACCGCAGCATCCACCTCACTGCGTCCGGCTTCATGCACATGGGCAATCACTTTGCCGTTTACCGGGTTGATGTCTTCAAACGTTTTGGATGTTGAGACCCACTGCCCATTAATGAAATTCTTTATTTCATGCATCGATAAACTCCTTGTTTGCTGATCCAATTAAATAACTTCTGTTGCCAAATCTTCAGACCACTCCGGGTCATCCGCCGCCAGATACGCCCACATACGTTCGAAAATCCGCCCTGCCGAGGTGGCACGCAGTTTCGCCTGGCCCGGACTCACAACGCCGTCAAGCGACGCCAGGCCGGCTGCCCTTAATTGCAGTTCCACTCGTGCGGCATCTTCCAGATACCACGTTAACGCGACGGCCATGGCCAGATCTTTACCAGCCACCACAGCTCCATTACCCCGCATGACAACGGCAGGATGCACGTCGAGCTGATCCGCCACCCCCTGCGCCTGCTTGTCGGTTCGAATAAGTTGAATATCGTTCCACAGCGGTACGCCGGGCGAAAAATACGTCCCTATGCCGTGTCGTGGCATGGGCGTGAGGCCGGCTGCCGAAAGTGTCATTACGTCGCGCGGCATACTGCGAACAATGCCGCCGACATCCTTCCTGCGCCGATAAATTTGCTGGTGAATCCGCACCTCGCCCAGCACACCGTTAGGCAAATCACCATGAACAGGCACGACGCGCCCCAAATCCTTGCTGGTAATCAGCCCCATTGGCTTGGCCGTGCACACCAGAAAATGCTGCTCATCGAGCCGCAAACTGCAATGGCCATAGGCGTGCACCAACCCGGCACGTGCCAGCGCGCGCGCCGCCACACGAACCGAGCGTTGTTGCTGCGCAGTGGGTTTCGCTGTTCCCGCCACGCTCATTTGAACTCCGGGATATCGGGGCGCGAACCCCACATGCAAAATGATTCCGGAGTAAACGGAAAATTCCGTGGCCGATAAGTGTCCTCATCTTCGGGCTGGATCAACCTGACACCGGTTGAATATTCATACACCATCCCATGAGGCCCTTCAAAATACAAAAACATCGCGCCGGAAGTAGGGTGACGGCCCGGGCCAAAACGGATCGGAATATTTCTTTCTTTCAATATGTAATAGGCCCGCATGACATCGTCGATGCTTTCTACTTGATGATTGATATGTTGTACGCCCGGGTAAGTAGACGGAAACAAAGCGATTTTGTGATGCACTTCATCAATGCGCAGCAATGGCGCATCACCGATTCGGTCACTCACACGGGCCCCCATTAACCCGGTCCAGAAGCGCTCATCGCGACGGGCATTCACCGTTCGCAAGCCAATGTGACTAAAGCCGGTAATGCCCGCATCGCGGGTGGGGAAATAACGACGGCCGCTATGATGCGGCTCGTACACCAAATCGACACTGTTGCCCGACGGATCTTTAAAGTTGATGAACTCGCGCACACGACGCTGCTCACATTCAGTCGCGGAACCCAGATGCACCTGAAAGCCCCTGCCCTCAAGGAATTGGGCCGCCGACTGCAACTCTTCCAAGGTGTCCACTTCGAAAGCCACCGTATGATCAGCCGGGTCACCCTCAAAATAACAAAGCGTGTGATCCCGACTATCGGAACGAAAATACACGGATTTGTTTTCACGACTGGCCACTTCCAAGCCTAACAACTCCGTTGAATATTTAACGGCTGCATCCATATCGGACGTCCCAAGCCTGACATAGCGAATATCATGCAAATGAATCACGACGTTGTTCCCTTTACCCGCAATTTAATTGCCTATTAGCGCCTAAATTTAGGCGCCGGCGTTTTACTTCAATCACAAAAGAGTAGCCTCTGAAAATATCGAAGTCAAATATTTTTATCGAGATTTTTGTAAAATTATACTGATTAATGCCTTTCCCGGAAAAATAAGATAAACTTGCGCGGTAATTTGCGGTAACCACGTCCGCCTCTTTCTCCTAAGGGATTTTCATGCTCGAGCGCCCTTCGTCTGACTCGTCCGCCGCGCCACCTGATGACGCATCAGGCAATGCCACTTCACCCAAAACACTGGTTAGCGCCGCTTATCAGCGTCTGCGTCGCGACATCATTGAAGGACGACTGGCGCCTGGGGCGAAATTACGGGTAGAACATTTGAAAGATGAGTACGGTGTTGGTGCCGGCACCTTACGCGAAGCACTGGCTTTGCTGGTATCGGACGCACTGGTGGTGGCCCGCGGGCAGCGGGGCTTTCACGTTAAGCCCATTTCAATCGAAGACTTTCACGATATCACTCGGACCCGCATTTTGCTTGAATGCGAAGCCTTGCGTCAGTCGATTGAATTTGGTGACGACGTTTGGGAGGGGCGCGTTGTTGCTGCCTTTCACCGCCTTGACCGCATAGAGCAGCGGTTAGCCAGTTCCCCTCCCGATGATTTCGACGAATGGGAAGACCGCAATCGTGAGTATCATCAAGCCTTAATCAGCGGCTGTCGCTCGCCGTGGATACGCCATTTCTTAGGTATTCTGTATCAGCAGGCTGAACGCTACCGGCGACTGGTTATTACACGCAAACCCATTCCCCGCGACTTGCACGGGGAGCATCGTGCTATTCTCGACGCCACATTGGCGCACGATAGCGGGGTGGCCTGCAAATTGCTGGCCGAACATATTAGTATGACCTACGAGGCAGTCAAACAACTTCCCGAAACCCTATTCAGCGAGTAAGAATGCCGGTTGTCCTTTTGTTTCAAAGCTGGCCGGCCTTATGTGCGCTCGTCATTCTGATAAGCCTGTTCACGTCAACCACCCTCGCCAACACCTCTAGTACCAGCCAAGAACCCATTTCAGTTGGCGTCGTTGCCGACAATGAACCGTACTCCAACTTCAGCGCCAATGGTACCGAAGGATTTTCAATTGATGTTCTGAATGAAGTCAGCCGGATAAGCGGACTGAAATTTGAGTATCGTGTGGGCAGTTGGTCGGACATTTTCGCTGCATTTCAGCGTGGTGAAATCGACGTCGTTGATGAGGCGTCATGGCGCGAAGATCGTGCCCAGAATATGTTGTTCACGCGCCCCTACCATATCCGCCAAACGGTCGTCATGCACGATAAACGCCGTCCATTGCCCCCCATCCGTTCACTTGACGATTTAAAGCCATACCGGGTGGGTTCACTGAAAGACATTTATTACGCCTCCGTTTTACGTGATGCCGGTTTAAACACGGCCGAATACAGTCTGCAATCTGAAATGGTGCAGGCGTTATCGTTTGGTTGGATTGATGCCATTATCGGGCCGGAAATTACGTTGAACTACTTCGCCCGGCAAAAAGGTTTTGCCAGTTTGGAGGTGGCGTCATCAGCACCTCTAAACGGACAAGACGAAGAAGATTTTCGACTTGCGGTTGCACCAGACCGTCCCGATTTACAGGCCAAACTGGATCAAGCTTTGGCGCAAATCAAACCGGAATGGCTTGAAAAGCTCCGGATACGATGGCAGGAATTTGGGGGACGTCCTTTAGTATCAAAGCAGTTCGAACTTTCACCATCCGATAAAGCCACCATTCGCCAACAAGAGCCGCTGCGCGTCGGGCTGATGCGCGACTACGCACCGTTGTCGTTCGACAATGAGGGTAAGGTCCAGGGGCTGACTGTCGATGTGCTGTCCAGAGTGGCAGACCTAACCGGCGTTCGCGTGGTACCGGTTGTCGACCAATGGCACAACCTGATCGAACTGTTTCAAAGGGGCGAAATCGATGTCATGGCGAATATTTCCGACCTGCCTGCGCGTCGCAGCTTTGCCCATTTCACCACACCCTATCACCATGTATCGGTCGTTGGGTTCAGTCGCTCGCCCGATATACGGCTTGAGTCGGCGGCCGATCTGGAAGGCCTAAAAGTCGGCTACGGCGGGGGTATCTTCTACGAGAAGGCATTGCAACAGACTATTGGTACTAATGCCGTTGCGTTTAGTGACCAGGCTTCTATGTTTATTGCCCTGCAAAACGGCCAGGTCGATCTTGTACTGACTGCGCTCGACAATGGAAACCATTGGGTTCGGGAAATGGGCTTGTACAACTTGCATATCGCGGGCGAACTTATGCTCAACGGCGAAACCGTTCGTGAAGACCTGCGTTTCGCCTTTCGTCCCGCCCTTGAGCCAATGGTACCCGTTTTCAACAAAGCGTTAAACGCGATTGCGCCCGCGGAAATGCGTGTGATCGAAAACCGTTGGTTAGGTGCCGCAATGAATAATCCGGCATCGAATAGCCCCCTCACATTTACCAAAACTGAACAGGCGTATCTGGAAAGTCGGAACTATAGGTTGACGTTTTGCGCGCATACCGACTGGATGCCGTTGCAGGGAATATCGGAAGACGGAAAACATCAAGGGATGGCCGCAGGTTTGCTGGGCCACCTTGCCAAACGGTTATCTGTTCAGTTCGAACACCATCCAACAGAAAGCTGGCCTGAAGCCTTGCAAGCACTTGCAGGCGGCCGGTGCGACCTTTTACCTGCTGTACCCGCCAGCAACACCCTGGAAAGCAACCCAAACATTACGCTCACCGAGGCGTACTACACCTTACCCACGGTTGTTTTAGGGCGCATAGAAACCCCATTTTTCAATTCAATTACCGAACTGCATGGCAAAAGGATCGGCGTTTCAAACCATACTGCGTGGGCTAATGATTTAAGCCTATCGCATCCCGGCCTGAACCTGCAAGCTCATCGCAACGAGAAAGTGGCCATTCAAAAGGTACAAGCAGGAGAGCTCTACGGCTATATCGGCACACTGGCAAGCACCAACTTCTTGCTGCAAGAGCTGGAAATCAATGACATACGCGTGGTGGGTCGTATTCCTATGGACACGTCTCTTGCCATTGCCATTCACGAAAAAAATACGGTCCTTGTATCAATTCTGGAAAAAACGCTCGCCACCCTTAGTGCGGCGGAGCGTAACGATATGGAAAGGCGCTGGCGTTCCATATCGCTGGAAGAAAAAGTGGATTACGCACTTTTGTGGAAACTTCTGGTCGGCGCGTTTATTGTTTTCGCATTGCTTATATACTGGAATCGCAAACTTCGACGGCTTAATCGGGAATTGGCCCGCGCCAACCACAAACTTGCCGAAATCAGTACCACCGACCAGCTTACCGGCGTAGGCAATCGAACCTATTTTGAACAAATGTTCGAGGCCCGTTTCGACGCGTGCCGAAACGCCAATAGCCCTTACCTGGTGGCCATGATCGACGCCGACCACTTTAAACGTGTTAACGACCAATGGGGTCATGAGGCCGGTGATGCATGCCTTATGCAATTGGCAAACATTCTGAAATCACATTTCAGTGATTTCGACAGCGAAATCGTACGTTTTGGTGGTGAGGAATTTGTAATTTTTGCAACAATTACCCACAGCGAACAGGTTGAAGGCAGGCTGGAAAACCTACGCGACAGGGTGGAAAAAACCGCCATCTCGTTCGAAGCCAACCCCATTGAATTAACCATCAGCATTGGCTATTGTTGCGCAACTCCGCAAGCAGCAGACCTGCCGCAACAGTGGTTCAGGGCGGCTGACCGCGCACTTTATGACGCGAAAGACGCCGGACGAAATTGCGTTATAAAGCGACAACCATAAAGCAATTTCGAACTGTGCTTTTTGAAAATGGCGCGTCGTGAGGGTCTCGAACCCCCGACCTCAGGCTTAGAAGGCCCGTGCTCTATCCAGCTGAGCTAACGACGCTTCAAATTACATCAGGCAGGCATTATAAAGTATGCCTGCATCATTTATTTGTCATTTGCCATGAAACTCGACGATTTATGCCGCTCCGGCATCACAGTGCTGTTTGTCATCATCACGTTTGCCATGGGCGCGCACAGCCGGGCCGAAACACCGCCGACACATCGTGTCGTGTATTCCATTGCTCAGCAGTCGGCAATGCCGGGCCAGACAATCACACTTGAAGAAACCCGGCTTAACGCCTCGAACCAACCTTTGCAATGGCAGCCGGAACACGCTGTTCGTGCTGTGTGGCACTCCAATGGCGGCACGTACGCCGCCCATGCCGTGCTGGACAACCCGGAACAAACCTATATCTTGCAACCCGGCACTTTCCAAACAGTTAAGCGAACGTTGCATTTACCGGCAGATTTAAGCTCTGGTGCCACAACCATCAGCATTGAAGGCTATGCCGGTTTGCTTGCACTAAATATAAACACCGACCATGCAAGCTCGGAGAATAACGAGTTGCCGCCGACACCTGTGCAGGCCAATACGGCAAATACCGTTCCGAATCAAAGCTTGCAACCTGCACCCACTTCCGCTTTTGACGCATTCCGCAATGCCATCTCCAGCTACGAGCCGGTTTATTTCGATGTTGGCGGCCGGGACGGCGCAAATGCCCGTTTTCAAATCAGCTTTAAATATCGCCTGTTCAGCCCGGAACCCAACGCATCGAGCCGGTGGCATAACCACTTTTATCTGGGTTACACGCAAACATCGCTTTGGGATTTGGCAGGTCGTTCGAAACCTTTTGTTGATACAACCTATAACCCAGCGGTATTTTGGCACAATCCATTGCTATGGGAGTCGGACAGCACGCATTGGGCGGCAGGTTTGGCAAGCGGCATATCGCATCGCTCAAATGGTAAAAGCGGTGCAGACTCCCGCTCGTTGAATGAGGCATTCATTCAACCGGAATTTAACTATCGCTTCAACGACGGCAGCCAACTTAGCTTTCAGCCACGCTTCAAAACCTATTTCAATAAAAACGAGAACCCCGACTACGCCGACTATCTAGGCTACGTCGACTGGAAACTAAGATGGGCACAACCAAACAGTTGGGTCGTTACTGGTTTATATAAACAAGGAAAACAGGGGCGTGCCACAACACAGTTGGAAGTAGCCTGGCCGCTGAAGCGTACCTTTTTAAACATGAATGGATATGCCCATATCCAGTACTTCCAGGGCTATGGGCAAACCCTGTTGAACTATCGCCAAAAAAGCGAACCGCAGATACGTTTCGGCCTTGCACTGGTACCCTGATGGGTATCAGTGCAGGCCGCGACAAGGCAATAAACTAAGCGGGTTCAGCGGATGGCGCACGACTCTGTGCCGTAGCCAGCCCCGCAAGAATACGCCCCGGCGTAAACGGCACCTCGCGATACCGAACCCCTGTAGCATCGAACAAGGCATTTGCAATCGCAGCACCACTTGGCACGGAAGACGACTCACCCGCGCCCATTGGGGGCTCGTTTTGCCGATCCATCAGCACAATTTCAATGGGCGGTATGTCCATGAAATTCATAATGGGGTAAGCCCCCCACTCGTGGTCGACCACGCCTTGATCATTGAACTTCACCGCCTCTTTAAGAACACGGCTTAATGATTGAATCACATTACCGTGAATTTGATGACGGACACCAACGGGATTCACCATCATGCCTGTGTCCTGCCCCACCACGAGACGCTCGACACTGACTTTACCCGTTTCAACATTAACGGCCACATCGACCACCCAGGCGCTCCATGCCGCTCCGAAGCCCGGAAATTTGCTGTGCACATAACGCGCGTAGGCAACACCCCTGCCCCGCAAAATACCATGCTCATCGGCCATACCACGCGAGCCCGTCGCGCCGGTTTGCCAGCCTGCCTTATGCGCAGTTTCCGCCAAAACATCACGCGCACGGGCTTCACGCAAATACTGCAAACGAAACTCCACCGGGTCGGCGCCCGCCTCGTGCGCCAACTCATCGATAAATGAATCGTGGGCGAAGGAGTTCGGCATTGCCGAAACGCCTCTTAACCACGCCGCCCGCACAATGGGTGCCATATCGTGAGATGCAATGTTCATACGCGGATAAACGTAAGGCGGCACCGAAGTACGATCGCCCATTTGCAGTGTTCGAGGCTGATTGCTTCTAACGCCTGTAAGTATCAACGCCAGACTGGGCGCATCGTTAGAGGGATAACGCGTAACGAAGTTGTATGCCAACAAGCGCCCCTGGGTATCCAGGCTGCCTTCGATATCTATTAATTGAGCCGCTCCTTTTGGTTCCCACGCGTGCTCTTGCTCACGTGTCAGTTGAACCCGAACCGGATGACCGATTTCCTTTGAAATCAGCGCCGCATCGGCACACACATCGTCGGCACAATTACGACCATAACAACCCGAGGCTTCATAACGCACGATGTCAATCGCACCTTCACTGAGCTCGGCCAACTGAGCAAGCTCTACCCGCAACATATGCGGATTCTGTGTACCCGACCAAACAGTCAGCCCGTTGTTCGTATAGTGTGCCACGGCACACGATGGGCCAACCGACGCATGCATTTGATAGGGCCACACATAGCTGCGCTTGAGCGATACCCCGGGCTCAACGCCGGGTTGCGTTTCGTCTTCGTTAAGCAAAGGACGCTCATTGTATTCGTGATGACGCAGCGCCTTTTCAAGGTTATCGAGCGGTTGCAGGTTCGGTACCGGTCGCCAGCACAATTTCAAACTGCGCATGGCTTTAATGGCGTGTTCTTCACGCCTGGCCGCCACCGCAACAAAATCTCCCTTTACAACCACCTTAATGTCGTCGGCAATACCGGCGACCGATGTCTCATCTACCGACAGTAAGCTGTGGCCGATAAAATCACCCCCATCGCGACCGCTGTAAGGAGGCCGGATAACCCGGGCGTGCCACATGCCCGGCACCCGAACGTCGTGAACAAAACTAAGTTGCCCTGTTGCTTTGGCTGGGATATCAACACGCGGTTGCGATTTTCCGACAATTTCATATTGTCGACTGTCCTTCAACGGAACTTCAGCCTGATATTCGAGCTGAACCGTTTGATCGGACAGCAAAGAGCCAAAATTAACACTACGGCCGTCGGGCGCAGTAACACTAGCGTTGCGAATTTGTACGCCTTCCGAGCCGGCCAGGCCGAAATGCGCTGCGGCCTTTTCAATAAGATATTCGCGCGCCTGAGCCGCCGAGTTGCGCAACGGAACAGCCGAAATCTGAATACTGGCGCTTGCAATCGTTGGACCTTGGTTCGGCGTCGCCTCGGTGTGCCCGAGCACCATCGTGACGCTCTCAAAAGGAACACAAAGCTCCTCGGCCACAATTTGCGCCAAAGCCGTGCGAATACCGGTTCCCAGGTCGACGTGGCCGTTGAACGCCAGCACTTGCCCGGAGTCGAGCACAGCCACAAAAAGATCGGGATGCGGTTGTAGATAATCGGACTTAATACCCGGTTGCCCGGGAGCAGGTGTAGGCGGTGGCGCAGGCGGCCTGACAACGAGCAATGTTCCGGGCCTTGAAAATAAGGCCTCGCGATCGGCTTTCGGGTCAACGAAACGCATTTCACATCCTTATGACTGGAAACGGGCACATTCCACAGTGTACCGGATATACGGCAGCACCTAAAGCGAATTTATGCAATGTATGCACCATATTATGAAAAAATAATCCATACCGTGAAAAATGACATAAAACCCCTTTATTAAAATTCAATAAATATTAACAATTACATTTAAATTCAAATGCTTATTAATAATAAAAGTTGACCACTAAAATTCAAAAAAGACTAGGTAGAAACACCAATAACGATTTCCTTTACCCAAAAAAATAAAGCGTATACACTTTATTTAAAGCATATTTAACCTTTCTTCTTTTTCCTTCGGGAGTCTCATCATGAAAAACAATCCTCGTATCGCATTTATTGGTGCCGGCCTGGGGGGCACAGCCGGTGCAGGCCTTATGGCCAAAGCAGGTTTCAACGTAAAAGTGTATGAACAGGCACCCGCGTTTGCCCGCATGGGCGCAGGCATTCACTTGGGCCCGAATGTCATGAAAGTTATGCGAAAGCTGGGCATTGAAGATGAACTTAATCGCACTGGCGCTCACCCCGATTACTGGTACAGCCGCGATGGGATTACAGGCGACGTAATGGCTCAAATCCCACTAGGGGACTACGCCGTTTCCCATTACGGCGCCAGTTATCTAACAGTCCACCGCGGCGACTTCCATAAGCTCATGACTGACGCCCTGCCCGATGGCGTACTGGAGTTCAATAAGAAATTAAGTGAAATTGAAGACCGGGGCGACAAAGTCGTCATGAAATTTACCGACGGCACGGTTGAAGAGGCCGACTTCGTTATTGGTGCCGACGGCATCAACTCTAAAGTGCGGGAAAGCCTGCTGGGTGAAGAGCTACCAATCTACACCGGCTATGTCGCCCATCGTGCCGTTTTCCCAACGCCCGTCGACAGCGGTACCCTTCCCTTTGATATGTGTTGCAAATGGTGGGACGGTGATCGCCACATGATGGTGTACTTCGTTACCAGCAAGAAGGACGAAATCTATTATGTAACCGGTGTCCCGGTTGAATCATGGGACATGAACAAGAGCTGGGAGCCGTGCACCAAAGATGAGATGCGCGAAACATTCAAAGGATGGCACTCAAGCGTACAAGCTTTGATTGAAGGGACACAAGAAGTGACACGCTGGCCGTTGCTGGAACGCGATCCTCTGCCGATATGGAGCCGCGGACGTTTGGTTCTTCTGGGTGACGCATGCCATCCGATGAAACCCCATATGGCGCAGGGAGCTGCCATGGCAATTGAAGATGCCGCAATGTTAACGCGTTGCTTCCAGGAATTGGGCTTTACAGACTACGAAGCGGTGTTTAACCTATACGAAGCCAATCGCGCTGAGCGCGCCAGTAAAGTGCAATTGGTATCCCATAACAACACTTGGTTGAAAACCAACGAAAATCCCGACTGGTGCTTTGGATACGATGTATTCGAAGTTCCATTGGTTGAATCTGAGAAACAATGAGCAAAACAACCCAGATTACCGAATTAAGTGTCAATGGCCAAAGCCATCAAATTGAAGCAGATGCCGATACACCCCTGCTTTACATTTTGCGTAACGACCTCGAGCTGAACGGCCCGAAATTCGGCTGCGGTCTGGGTGAATGTGGTGCCTGCACCGTTTTAATCGACGGGGTCGCCGCCCGATCCTGTGTTTTACCCCTGCGCAGCGTGGCAGGACATGACATCACAACGCTTGAAGGCCTGGGGAGTTCAGCATCCCCAGGCCGCGTTCAACAAGCGTTTATCGACCAGCAGGCGGCTCAGTGCGGCTACTGCCTGAACGGCATGATCATGACGATTCAGGCTCTCTTGAACCGTAATCCGCACCCAACCGAGCAGCAAATTCGACAAGAACTTAAATATAATCTTTGCCGCTGCGGCACCCATGTTGAAATTATGGCAGCGGCACGCCAAGCAGCCCAATCAGAACAATGACAGTCCCGGCTCCATCATCACGTCCGTCATCAATCGAAACGGACAAACAAAACCTTGCCCCGCCCAGTGCCGCACGGCTCTTGCACGGCGTCGTTCTGCGACCCGATCAGCTCTTATGGGACGGCCGACACTACACGGGCCCAGCCCCTGTTGAAGTTCACGCTGATGGGGCGCGTCATGTGCCGGGCGTCGTCGCCATTGTTATCCGCCAAAGCTTTATCGGGGTAGTTGCATCGCAGCCCGGGCAGGCACAACACGCCAAATCGCAAATTCATGTGCAATGGAGCCGTCCCGTTACGGATACGCCCAAATCACTGCCTGGCGCGCCGGTAACGCAAAGTGCGCGCTCTTATCAGTATCAAACCGACACACAAGCAGCAAGCTGGGCCATTGCGCTGTTCGACGAGGCCACACTAAAGGTATGGTGCCGCACAACGCAGCCGGAATCACTTCGGCATGAAATCAGCGCCCTGCTTTCGCTTACCCCTGAACAAATACAGATTCTTCCAAACGGACAATACCCTACAGAAAGTTATGACGCCGCCGTCGATGCCGCCTTACTCTGTATACATGCTACGGGCCGCGCCGTAAAAGTGGCTCAACCGGCGCACCCGGCCACATTAATTCGTATTACCGTCGACGGTGATAAAAACAGCCTGACCGAAAAACTATCGCAATACCCTGCGCGCCGCCCTTCGGTGGCTGCGCTTCTATGCGGGTTTACCCATACCTCGCCGGCTACCGCGGTGCAGAACAACGACGCCTACGGTACGCCTATTCGCCTTACGTTCGAAAATCCCACAACCCCTATTTCAACCTACCCCTCCGAGCAGGTGGGAGCCGCACAAATTTTTGCCCGGGAATCATTTTTCGACGAAACATGCAAAGCACAAAAACTGGACCCGGTTCAGGCACGACTCAATCAACTGACGCATGATCTTACCGGTAGAAACCTGATCGAGTCGGTGGCATCGCGTGCCCAATGGAATAATCGGCCGTCAAAAGCGGGAACGGGCCAGGGTTTTGCCTACGGCCACGTTATCGATAACGAACAAGACCCCCCCCAGCAAATATGGTCCGCATGGATTGCTGAAGTTTCAGTCGATAAAGAAGGCTTGGTCGACATTACCCGATTAACTGTTGGCCATAGCACCGAAGAACTCAATAGCCGGCAGGCCACACCCGAGATCGAGTCATCGCTCCGGCAATTTGCACAAGGCTTATTGAAGCCGCCCGACTCTTTTGATCAATGGGGAAACGACAAAGAGAAGCCTGACTTTCAAGTGGCCAGGCCCAATATTGATATCGTCCCCCAACAAAACGAAAATGCGATATCCACTCACATTGCATGGAATGAGAAAGCACGTTGGCCGGCCGCTGCGGCCATTGCCAACGCAATCCACGACGCAACGGGTGTGCGATTAAGGGACACCCCCTTTGATAGCCGTCAATTACAGCAAGCCCTTGCACAGAAGCCGACACCGCCTGCTTATAAGAAATGGACTTATGGATTGCTTGGCGGGATTGCCGCAACAGCGGCCGGGTTGGTTGTAAGCGCGATGCCATGGCGCAGCGCAATCGCTCCGGTTGCCGTAGACACTCGCATCTATTCAGAGGAAGCCATTAACCGTGGCCGCTTGGTAGCTATTGCAGGTGATTGTATGGTTTGCCATACTGCGGAAGACGGCCTGGAAAACACGGGCGGACGAGCACTGGAAACGCCGTTTGGCGTTGTCTATAGCACCAATATCACACCCGACCCCGAAACCGGAATTGGCTCATGGTCGTACGAAGCATTCGAACGTGCCATGCGAGAAGGCATCCATCGCGACGGACGGCACCTTTATCCAGTGTTCCCTTATACGGCCTTCGCCAAAATAAGCGACACAGACATGCAGTCGCTTTATGCGTATTTAATGACGCAGCCGGCGGTTAAACACACCCCGCCGAAAACCGAATTGACGTTCCCATATAACGCTCGCCCTTTAATGGCAGGCTGGAACACACTCTTTCACGAGAATGCGCGTTTCGAGCCTGATCCAACGAAAACAACGCTTTGGAACCGCGGGGCCTATTTGGTTCAAGGCGCGGGGCATTGCGCGGCCTGTCACACCCCACGCAATGCACTTGGTGCAGAAAAATCGGGGGAGAAAAACTATTTGGCCGGTGGATTTGCCGATGGTTGGGAGGCGCCTCCATTGAATGAGTTATCTAAGGCCCCCATTGCCTGGACGGAAGCCTCCCTCTATGACTACCTGCGTACAGGGTTTTCATCGTTACATGGTGTCGCCTCGGGCCCAATGGCACCGGTTGTTGAAGGCCTGGCACAATTACCCGAATCGGATGTACGTGCCATCGCACACTATCTAAGCAGCTTGAATCCCGGCTCATCTGAAAGCGAACCGGCGGCCTTAACCGCCGCAAAACTCGAAGAAATCAGCAGAAACAACAGTGCAGTCATGACCATGCCCGGAGAAAGCCTCTTTGAGGGAGCCTGCGCAGTTTGCCATGATGCGCGCGAAGGGCCGCCATTGTTTGGTTCACGCCCGTCGCTGGCCCTGAACACCAACCTGCATAGCGACCATCCCGACAACGTCATTCAGGTAATGATGCACGGTATCGCCGATCCCACTCAACTCGGTTTGGGTGACATGCCCGGTTTCAAAGACAGCCTCAACAATCAGCAAATGAAAGATCTGCTGGAGTACATGCGTGCGCGCTTTGCACCTGAAAAAGCCCCTTGGCAGGGGCTTGATGAGAAAATTGAGACAATACGAAATCAGACCGTAAGATAGCTTCGGCGAATCTCTTCGTTCTCGGCCAGTTCCGCCATGGTGGCAGCATAGCGGATCTGGCCTTTTTCAAGTACATACACCCGGTCGGACACCAATTCGGCAAAATGAATGTTTTGCTCGCAAAGCAATACGCTGACACCATGCTCCTTCAGCGCAATAATCATATTGGCCATTTGTTCCACGATAAGTGGTGCAACCCCTTCCGACGGCTCATCCAGCAAAACCAGGTATGGGTTACCCATTAGCGTACGTGCCACCGTAAGCATTTGCTGCTCACCGCCACTCATCTGCCCGCCCGGGCGATCCTGCATGCCGCCCAGATTGGGAAAAAGTTTGTACAAATCTTCGGGTGTCCAACGGAATGCAGGCTTACCATCCGGCCAGGTTCGGGCCGGCTGACGCCCCACCTCAAGATTTTCGGTAACGGTGAGGTCACTGAAAACGCGCCGGTCTTCCGGCACGAAACCGACACCGCGACGGGCAATCTCGAACGACTGACGCCCGGAGATTTTGCTCCCCATGAAGTGAACATCACCTTTGGATTTTTCAATTAAACCCATAATGGATTTAAGCGTTGTTGATTTGCCCGCCCCGTTTCGACCCATTAGGGCCACCACCTCGCCGCGACGAACGTTCAAGTCGACATCAAACAAAATATGCGCGGCGCCATACCAGGCATTCAGTTTCGAGACCGTCAAAAGCGGCTCATCGGGATTGAAATCTACCTTACTCATGCTGTTGCATCCGATTGTTTCTTTTCAAAAGTTTTACCCGTGCCGAAATACACTTCCTGCACCTTGGGGTGATTACGAATATCTTCGGCACTACCTTCGGCAATCAAACGGCCGCGAGCCAGCACAATCATGCGATCGGCGTAGGCAAACACGACATCCATACTGTGTTCGGTGAATAAAACTGCCATATTTCGATCAATAACCAACTTCTTGGTTAGCGCCATAAGCTCATTACGCTCTTTGGGCGCCATACCTGCAGTGGGTTCGTCCATGAGCAACAGCACCGGATCATTCGCCAGGCCAATGGCCAGCTCAACCCGCTTTACGTCACCATAGGCAAGTTCGCTGCAGGGCCGTTCAGCCTGGCTGTCCATGCCAACCTGCTCAAGCAACGACATGGCTTTGTCACGGTAGTAGGACGCTGCCGGTTTCCAGAACGAATAGATTTTTCGCTCATGCGCCAAAATGGCCAATTGCACGTTCTCAATAACGGTTAACGATGCAAAGGTTGCCGCAATCTGAAAGGTGCGCCCCACGCCCATATGGGCAATTTGCCGTGGCGGACGCCCGACCAATTCCCGACCATTCAATTGAATGGATCCGGCCGTAGCAGGCAGTTGACCATTCACCATATTGAAGGTGGTTGTTTTGCCGGCACCATTCGGCCCGATAAGGGCAAGCAACTCGCCCGCTTTTAACTCGAAGCTCACTCCATCGACCGCAATATTACCGCCAAAGGCTTTCTTCAGATCTTTTACTACTAATAAACTCATGGCGGTTACTCCTTGGAAGCGGCCAGCGCCTGGTTGCGCTTGGCTGCTCGATAATCAAAAAACTCCTTGAAATATCCGGCGACCCCTTGCGGGAATACCAACACAATTAGGAGAATGACGCCACCGAACAAAGCCAACCAATAGTCGGTGATACCCATGAAATAATCCTGCAGGAACTGGAAGGTCGCCGCGCCGACAATGGGGCCGATGAGCGTTTGAATACCGCCCAGCAGGACCATGACCAGGCCATCTACTGATTTACCCACCCAAATAATTTCCGGCGATGCACTGCCTTTTGAAAAGACATACAGCACCCCTGCCAGGCCGGCAAAAATACCCGCTATAACGAATGCGACAAGTTGCACCCGCTTTACATTGATACCCAATGCATCAGCCCGCAACCCGGAATCACGGGCTGCACGTAAGGCATACCCAAACGGAGAGAACAACAAACGGCGCAACACAATGGCGGAAATGATGACAATCGCGAACGCAAAGTAATAATACGCATCACCTGACAGCCATTCGGCCGGCCAAATACCGATCATGCCGTTGGAGCCACCGGTAAAACTGTCCCATTGATAAATAACCGACCAGACAATCTGCCCGAATGCCAGCGTAAGCATAGCCAGATAAACCCCGGCCAACCGAACGCAGAACCAACCGAAAATCAAAGCACCAAAACCAGCGATGATAGGTGCGATGGCCATCGACAAACCCATTGAAAACGCCGCCGACTTCAACAATAGCGCGGCACCATAAGCCCCCAAACCATAATAAGCGGCATGACCAAATGAATGCATCCCACCGGGCCCCATAATGAAGTGCAGGCTAAGAGCAAACAGCGCAGCCACCATAATATCCAGCGCCAGCACCGGTGCATAAGGCAGCCACTCCGACATCAAGGGCAATGCAGCAACGGCCGCAATAACCACAGCAATAAACCATTTGAATGGGGCGGTTGCAGGCCGATAAGGCGCCTCGATAGGCGCGGAATTACGACTCACGGAAGCTTCTTTACCGAACAAGCCCCATGGACGGAACACCAAAACCAAGGCCATGAATATAAATTCCACTACCAGCGTAAGACGTGGAAAATCGAACTCGATTCCAAAAAGAGAAACCGTTCCAAGCGCAATACACATGGCCTTCAGTTCGGCAATAATCAGGGCGGCAACGTACGCACCCGGGATTGAACCCATACCGCCGACAACCACAATGACAAAGGCATCGCCGATTACGCCCAAATCCAGCGTTAAATTGGCGGGTAACCGCGGAATCTGAACTGCCCCCCCCAACGCGGCCAGAAACGCACCCAACGCGAATACGGCAGTGAACAACCAGGCCTGGTTCACACCTAAAGCACCTAACATCTCGCGGTCTTGGGTGGCCGCACGCACCAAAGTACCCCAGCGCGTACGCGTAAGCAACAACCACAATAAACCTAAAACAACAGGGCCGATCAGAATCAGTACAAGATCATATTTGGGAAAATAATGACCCAGAATCTTGATGGAACCATCAAGCCCGGGCGCAATCGGGCCAAGCAAGTCTTGCGGGCCCCAAATAAACAGTGCTGCGTCACGGAAGATCAGCACCAAAGCAAACGTTGCCAACAGCTGAAACAATTCCGGAGCGCGATAAATCCGCCTCAACAGGACAATTTCAACCAACGCGCCCAATACGCCGATTGCCAGCGCGGCAAGCAATAAACTGAACCAGAAACCAAACGCGCTGTTTCCCAGCTCTTGCACAATGCTGTAGGCCACATAGATACCCAGCATATACAAGGAGCCGTGAGCAAAGTTAACGATGCGCGTGACACCAAAAATCAGCGAGAGACCGGCTGCAACCAAAAACAGCGACGATGCTTCCGCAAAACCGTTCAGAATCTGAACAATAAAACCCGACAAGTCCATTTGACTGATATCCAAAAATTAAAACCTCTGCCACCCAAAAGAGTGACAGAGGTGCACTTCATGACGTTACTCGGAAGCCGAAGCCGGACGTAATTTCTTTACCTCAGCGGCAGGTGGCAACACGTCTTTACCGTCTACATAAACGATGTCAGTCATAATGCCTTTGCCGTCCTTCTTGGCAAGCTTGCCAACATAGGCACCCATGGTGGACTGGTGATCAGCCACACGATATTCAATGGAACCAAAGGGTGACATCAGTTCTAGACCGCGGAAGGCTTTAATCATATCTTCCGTTTCGGTTGAGCCCGCTTTTTTGATCCCCTCAGCCAAAGACATAATGGCGGAATAGCCCACTACGCTTCCCAGGCGGGGGTAGTCATCGAACTTAGCCTGATAAGCGTCAAGGAAAGCCTTGTGCTCGGGCGTGTCGATTGCATACCATGGGTAACCCGTTACCACCCAGCCTTCAGGTGTTTCACTACCCAACGGGTCAAGATACTCGGGCTCGCCCGTTAGCAAGCTGACAACCGGCTTGTCGTCGAAAAAATTACGCTGAGAGCCGGCTCGGACGAACTTGGCCAAATCGGCTGCAAACAGCACATTGAATACAGCCTCGACGTTTGCATCAGATAACGCTTGAACAACGCTTCCGGCATCGACCTTACCCAATGGCGCAGCCTGCTCAGCCACAAACTCAACATCGGGCTGCGCTTCTTTCAAGAGTTTCTTAAAAGTTGCAGCGGCAGACTGGCCGTATTCATAGTTGGGATACACAAGCCCCCAACGCTTTTTGTTCATTTTTACGGCTTCGGGAATCAATGCGGCAACTTGCATATAAGTTGAAGGACGCAAACGGAACGTGTAGCGGTTGCCGTTTTCCCAGACAATTTTGTCGGTTAGCGGCTCAGCAGCCAAAAAGAAGGTTTCCTTTTGCTTGGCGAAGTCGGTAACCGCCAAACCAATATGCGAAAGAAAAGTACCCGTAAGTACATCAACCTGGTCTCGGGAGATAAGTTCTTCCGCAACGCGAACAGCGTCACCAGTCGTTGCGTTATCGTCCTTAATGACCAACTCGACTTTCTTGCCGTTCAAGCCGCCCGACTCGTTAATTTGCTCAATTGCGAGTTCCATACCATTTTTGTAGGGACCCAAGAACGCGGGTTGCGCTTTATAACTATTCAGTTCGCCAATTTTAATGACGTCCTCGGCGGCTGCTGCAGTTGACACCGCCGCGCCCAAGGTTAACGCCATAAGTGAAGAATAAAATTTCATGCCTTTCATATTAGATTTCCTGTTTTACGCACGTTTTGGTAAGAAATAACGAAATACACCTAAACCGTGCCGTTGCTAGAATCAAGCACGCTTTTAAAGTGTACACATCGAAATTTACTGCGTAAAGACAGTAGGCACTAGGGATAAACCCTTGATTTATAAAAGTTCACATTTAGGGATAAGCACCTGTAAGAAAAGCACCTTAACCCCTAAAACACCTAGTAACAATAGAGTGAGCACTCAATAAATTAAACAAACAAATAGAGCGTGTACACTCAAAAAAAATAGAAATTTCCTGCAAAAATCGATTCAAAGTCAGTCGTCGTCACCGTCGGTTTCACACATCTTGTTTAAAAGGTAAACCAACGCGAGCCTCTCAGCAGGATTGAATCCATTAAATGTTTTTTCGGTAATCTCAAACGCAAACGGCACCATGGTTCCCACCAAATCCATGCCAACGGGGGTCAGTGAAACCAGCACTTTTCGACGGTCTACATCATCGTGACGAACGGCAATCAACTTACGCGCCTTCAAACGATCAATAACGCCGCGCACCGTTGCCTGATCGATAGCCGTGCGTTTTACAATTTCGCTAAGCGAGCACGCGCCCGAATCTTTCACTGCACACAGCACCACAAACTGTGCAGCTGTTAACTGCGTGTCCGGTATGGTTTGTTGAAAAAGCGCAATATGGCGCTGATAGGCACGTCGGAGCAAATGCCCCACTTGCTCGGAAAAATCATAACGCGCGACCAACGTGTCGGCAGACGATTGCGGATCATTCTTATCAGCCATTTTTCAACCTAAAAAACTATCGATTACAAAACCACTCACTAGTGTTAAGGTGGCCCTTCACGAACACGTGTTCCTACTATATATTACGCCACGTTAAAAAATAGCCGCACCCTTCCTATGCTTCAACTCACACTCGTATTTATTCTGGCCAGCTTCATGCTACTGACGGTCAGTAGGCTTTTATTGGCGGGCTGGCAATGGCGACGCGTTCAGAAAGCAGGTGGCTTACTGCCGATACTGATTGGTGGTTTGCGTATCGACGCCCACCAAATTGCCATTCTGGCCGGCATACCCCTGTTAGCGTCATTCTGGCTGGGCGACACACCATTCGCGCTGCATATCGCCGAATGGTGGTTCCAATTGGCCTGGCTTTTACTGGGGTTTCTTGAGTTAGCAACCCCCCAGTTCATTACCGAATACGACTCGCGCCCGAACCGTTTATTTGTTGAGTACCTGGAGCATCCCAAAGAAGTATTCGGCATGCTTTGGAAAGGCTACAAAGCCGTTATTATCTGTGCGCTTGCCCTTTTGGGCGTGCTTGGTTGGGTGGGGCACCTGCTGTTTGGCCATGCAACCCCCGACCTACCTCTGCCTGTGTGGCAGGCAGCGCTACTCACACTGGTATCGGCCTGCATTATTTTTCTAGCTATTCGAGGGACTCTGCGCCACCGCCCCATTAACCCATCAACCGTCGCCTACTGCGGAGACAGCCTCTTAAACACACTGCCGTTAAACTCTTTGTATAACGTAATTTATGCCATTTACAGCAAAAAAAATGAGCGTTCGGCAGCCGATGTCTACGGCAATCTCGACCCCAGCGAAATATTAGATATCGTTCGAGAAAGTGCGCATATTGACGGTGAAACATTAACCCGCTCCATCCCTACCCTGCACAAACAAATCGCCGACCGACCGGAACCAAGCCGGCTCAAAAATATTGTCATTATTGTGGAGGAAAGCCTGGGTGCGCAGTATGTCGCCAACCTTGGCGGGCAAAAACTCACTCCAAATATCGACCAGCTTGCCGGTACGGCCTGGAACTTCACACGAGCTTATGCCACCGGTACACGGTCCGTACGCGGACTTGAGGCAATCTCGGCCGGCTTTCCCCCAACATTATCCGACGCAGCGTTGCGCCTGCCGGGAGCACAAAGCCGCTTCTTTACGCTTGCACAGTTACTCAAACAATACGGCTATCACTCACGTTTCGTTTATGGGGGGGAAGCGCATTTCGACAACATGAAAAGCTTCTTCCTGGGCAACGGCTTCGATTCATTGCACGAGCGTGAAAGCTTCAATAACCCCGCTTTTATCGGTACTTGGGGCGCTTCCGATGAAGATATGTTTAACAAAGTGCACAGTTTGCTCAACACGCCCTCAGATCAGCCCAGCCTCACCTTGGCTTTCACAGTCAGTAATCACTCACCTTGGGAATACCCTGCGGGTCGAATCGACGTTCAGGGAGACCCTGCTACGGTTGAAAACACGGTTCGCTATTCCGATTGGGCGCTTGGTGCGTTTTTCGAACGGGCAAAAGAAAGCACCTATTGGGATAACACCCTGTTCCTGATTGTGGCCGACCACGACGCCAGAGTGGGCGGCGAACAATTAATTCCATTGAAACACTTTCACATTCCTGCCTTGATACTGGGCTGCGACGTTCAACCGTGCAACGACGCACGCATTATCAGCCAAATCGACCTTGCCCCCACCCTGCTATCGTTGGCAGGCATTTCGTCTGAACACCCGATGATAGGACATGATTTGACGAAACCAACGGGCGGCGGACGCGCCATGATGCAATTTTCAGACAATTATGGCTACCTGAAAGGTGATCAGCTTCTGGTTCTGGAACCGCACCGACCCATTCGTCAGTTTACCTATCACGCGCCCGATACCTACACTGCCGAAACGGTTCAGCACACGTTGGCACAAGAAGCGCTGGCACATGTGCTTTGGCCCGACTGGGCCTATCGACACCAGGAATACACGCTTCCCCATTTGCAAGCCAGGGTCGCTTATGAATAGGCACTCGTCTTCGAAATGACAAGCCATACAGAATGTGTCATAATCGCATTCTTTTCGGGGCGTAGCGCAGCCTGGTAGCGCATCTGGTTTGGGACCAGAGGGTCGCGAGTTCGAATCCCGCCGCCCCGACCATTATTCAGTAAAAAGGGCTCGTATGATTTTCATTCATACGAGCCCTTTTTGCGTTCTCTTTCATCCCCTTGCCTTGGAAAATATGTTGCATTGCACATTTTGTCTGACAGACTTCATTCCAAGCTGTCAGACAGATTAGTTCAAGAACGGCGAAAAATTATTTATGCTTAAAAAATTTCACTCTGAAACCCGCATTTTTAAAGGGCTTCAACAGAAATGGGGGAAACTACCAAGAAGCATTGCGTCATAGTTTTGAATACTATTGAACTGAATCAAAACAATCAATTCGTTAACTACCGGAGAGAAGTATGCGTTTAAGCCGTTTTATTGCATCTGCACTCATTGCCCTGAGCTCCAGCGCTGCGTTCGCGGAAACCGATATCCGTTTCGCCCTCGATTGGCGATTTGAAGGGCCGGCCACACCATTTTTTGTGGCAATTGACAAAGGCTATTATGAAGCCGAAGGCCTGAACGTCACCATCGACCCGGGTGCCAGCTCGGTTGAGCCAATCAACCGCGTTGCAACCGACACTTATCAAATGGGTTTTGCCGATATCAATTCTCTTATCAAATATCGCGACAACCCCCAAAACCCACCCGTTAAAGCCGTCATGATGGTTTACGACGCACCGGCGTTTTCCATCGTTACGCTGAAAGACAAAGGCATTAACAAACCCAAAGACCTTGAAGGGAAAATACTCGGCGCCCCCGCCCCTGATGGAGCCTATGCACAATGGCCGATTTTTGTCGATGCCAACGGCATCGACGCCTCGAAGGTACAAATTGAAAATATCGGCTTCCCCGTGCGCGAACCCATGCTGGCACAAGGGCGCGTCGACGCCATCACGGGTTTTTGGTTTTCGTCTTTCATGAATCTGAAGGCTAACGGCGTAAAAGACGAAGATATCGTAGTCATGTTGCTGGCCGACTATGGAGTCGACCTTTACGGAAACGCCATCATGGCCAATCCGGAGTTTGCCAAAAACAACCCCGAAGCGGTGAAAGGCTTTTTACGCGCAACCATCAAAGGTATTCAAGACACCATTAACGACCCTGAAGCCTCAATTGATTCACTCATGAAACGCAACGCCATCGCCAACCGCGACGTCGAGCTTCAACGCCTGAAAATGGCACTCGAACGCAACTTCGTTACGCCCGACGTTAAAGCGAATGGATTGGGTGCTATTGATAAAGCCCGTATGGATAAAGCCATCGACCAAATCGGCCTGACATTCGACTACACCAACAAACCCACTACTGAAGAAATATTTACAGCCGAATACCTTCCTCCCAAAGAAGAGCGCATGGTCAAGTAAAGCGAAAACAACACTAAATAACAAGTATCAGGAAGGAGATGTGCATGACCGAAGCACTGGTCGAACTTGAAAACATCTCAATGGCTTATGGCAAAGGCAGTGAAGCCGTCAAAGCCATTGAAGATGTCACTTTATCAATCAGGAAAGGGGAATTCATTGCAGTTGTTGGGCCCTCGGGCTGTGGGAAAAGCTCATTAATGAAGCTTATTTCAGGCTTGCACCCACCCTTAACCGGCAAACTCACAGTCGAAGGAAAGCCTGTAGATGGCCCACTCAAATCGGTGGGAATGGCCTTCCAGGCAAGCAATCTGTTGCCCTGGCGTAATTGTGTCGACAACATTCTATTGCCGCTTGAAATTGTACGACCTTACCGCAATCAAATCTCATCGAAACGCGCCGAATTCAAAGAAAAAGCAGTCAATTTGCTGAACTCGGTTGGGTTAACGGGTTTTACCGAAAAGTTCCCATGGGAACTTTCGGGGGGGATGCAGCAGCGTGCGTCTATTTGCCGGGCGCTTATTCACGAGCCTGATATCCTCATGCTCGATGAACCATTCGGTGCACTTGATGCGTTTACCCGAGAAGAGCTCTGGTGCGCACTGCGCGACATCCAGCAAGACCGCAAAGTCACGGTCATGCTGGTAACCCACGACCTTCGCGAAGCAGTGTTCCTGGCCGACACGGTTTATGTCATGTCGAACCGCCCGGGCAAAATCGTAAAGAAATGTGAAATAGCCCTCCCTCGTCCGCGCGACCTCGAGGTGACCTATACACAGGAATTTCAAGATATTGTCCATGAGTTACGATCCATGATCGGAGGGAAACACTAATGCGACGTGAAGATCTCTTCCGCAACACCGTGCCGCCCACCCTCTTCACAATCGCCCTGTTCGTGATCTGGGAAATTGTATGTAGAGGATGGAATATTCCACTCACTATTTTGCCCGCACCATCCGATATTTTCATTGCGTTATGGCAATATCGCGCCCCCATCGCCGACAATTCCTGGGTAACACTCTGGACAACCCTGGTGGGCTTCTTATTGGCAACAGGCGGCGGCTTGCTGCTGGGTATTGTCGTCGGGTGGAATAAAAACCTTTATACGGCAATCTACCCGGTTCTGGTCGGGTTCAACTCGGTCCCAAAAGTGGCCGTCGTGCCTATTCTAATCCTGTGGTTCGGTTTGGGTGAACTACCCGCCATTATTACCGCTTTCCTCATTTCATTTTTCCCCATCGTGGTCAACGTTGCTACCGGCCTGGCAACCACCAGCCCGGAACTCGAAGACGTTTTGCGCGCACTGGGCGCTTCAAAAATGGACATCATGAAGAAAGTAAGCATCCCGGGTGCATTGCCCTACTTTTTCGGCTCACTCAAAGTGGCTATTACGCTTGCGTTTGTCGGGGCAGTGGTATCGGAAACAGTTGGGGCAAACAAAGGTCTCGGTAAGCTCATGCTCGACGCACAGGCGGCTTTTCAGGTGCAAATTGTTTTTGCCTGCTTGCTGGTACTGGCTTTCCTGGGCATTGTCCTGTATGCCGTTACCGCCATCGTTGAAAAACGGTTCACAGGCTGGGCATTCCGGGGGCAAAATCGTTAAATTAACGATCGGACCGATCTTGAAATCACAATTTTTCGATTACCCATAATAAAACTAGTCGATCGAAAATAACCACTGCATCACCTTAGCCCCGCAATAAGCGGGGCTTTTTTCTGGTGAACAAACCTAATGAAGCGTTCGTACAAATTTCTTGTTGTCTTTATGATTCTACTGGTTAGCGCCATGACAGGCGGCTCGCGACTTCACCCGAAACGCCCGGTAATATAGTCTTCCGTTTCCTTGCGCTGGGGCTTCACGAAAATGCTGTCTGTGTCGCCAAACTCCATCAGCTCGCCCAAATACATATAGGCAGTGTAATCGGAGCAGCGTGCAGCCTGCTGCATATTGTGCGTAACAATCACCACAGTATAGTCCGCCTTCAACTCACTAATAAGCTCTTCGATTTTGGCCGTGGAAATAGGGTCGAGCGCAGAGCAAGGTTCGTCAAGCAATAAAATTTCAGGCTTAATCGCAACACCGCGAGCAATACACAAACGCTGTTGCTGCCCGCCCGACAACCCATTCCCACTTTGGTGCAGTTTATCTTTCACTTCCGGCCACAATGCCGCTTTAGTCAATGCCCACTCAACGCGCTCTTCCATTTCACCTTTGCTCAGCTTTTCGAATAAACGAACACCGAAAGCAATATTATCGAAGATACTCATGGGAAATGGCGTGGGTTTCTGGAAAACCATCCCGATTTTGGCACGTATTAGCGAAATATCCATGGTCGACGTCAGAATGTTTTCGCCATCCAGATTAATCTCGCCTTCAGCGCGCTGCCCTGGGTATAGCTCAAACATGCGATTGAAAGTGCGCAATAACGTTGACTTTCCGCAACCCGATGGGCCAATAAAAGCTGTGACCTTATTTTCCATAATGGAAAGGTTAACGTCGCGAATTGCCTGAAAATCACCGTAATAAAAGCTTAAATTCTTAACATCAAGCTTGATTCGATTAGCTGAAGGGTTCTGTGTTTGCATGAGTTATTTTTTCCGGAAAAGTACGCGCGCAAGAATATTGATACCCAAGACCAAGAGCGTGATCAAAACCGCTCCGGCCCATGCAAGGTCGTTCCAATCTTGAAATGGGCTGGCTGCATATTGAAAAATCACAACCGGCAAATTGGCCATCGGCGCGTTCATATTCAGAGACATAAATTGATTATTCAGCGCAGTAAACAGCAGCGGCGCTGTTTCACCGGAAATACGCGCAATTGCCAACAGAATGCCCGTAATCATGCCCGACCGGGCTGCGCGATAGCTGATCAAAGTAATAATTTTCCACTGCGGGCAACCCAAGGCCGCAGCGGCTTCACGCAGACTGTTAGGCACCAGACTCAACATATTGTCAGTTGACCGCACAACAACCGGAATCACAAGAATGGCCAAGGCGCATGCACCTGCCCAACCCGAATAATGCCCAACTTGCGCAACATAAATGGCATAAATGAACAAACCAATCACAATTGAAGGCGCAGAAAGCAACACATCATTTAGAAAACGAGTGGCCGGCGCCAACCAACCGGTTTTACCGTATTCAGCAAGATAAGTACCGGCCAAAATACCAATAGGTGTACCAATAAGCGTGCCGAAAAACGCCATTAATACGCTGCCGATAATGGCGTTCAGCAACCCGCCTGCCGCACCAGGCGGGGGAGTAGGCTGTGTTAATAAAGTCAACGACAACGCGCCGCCGCCTTTCACGATTAAGGTGTAAATAATCCAGAACAGCCAAAACAAACCAAACGCAAGCGCGCTCAGCGCCAACGCCAACATCAGCTTATTTACAAGCCGCCGCCTTTTGAAGACCGGATTCTGCAGCGTTACGGTTGAATCAGTATTGAACATAGCGAATTTTGTTTGCGTTATTGCGTGAATGGAGAGTTAGTGCGCCACACCGTCATTTCTGCCAAGACGCGACAACAACAATTTGGAAAACGCCAGCACGACGGTGGTGATCAGGAACAAAATCAACCCTAGTTCAAGCAGGGCAGACTTTTGCATCCCCCCTGCCTCATTAAATTCGTTGGCCAGTGCCGATGCAATTGAGTTGGACGGCGCAAACAATGACTCCGGCAAATTGAAAGAATTACCAATCACAAATGTCACCGCCATGGTTTCACCCAAAGCGCGCCCCAGCCCCAGCATAATTCCACCCACAACCCCATGTTTGGTATAGGGCAAAATAACTTTCCACACCACTTCCCACGTAGTGCCGCCCAATCCATACGCAGACTCTTTCAACAAAGGGGGAACCAATTCAAATACATCTCGCATCACAGCCGAGATGAAAGGAATAATCATGATCGAAAGAATCAGGCCTGCGGTGAACACGCCAATACCAAACGGCGGCCCGGCAAACAACTGCCCTAGAACCGGAATAGGCTCGAAAAAGGCAATAAGTCCGGGTTGCACATAAGACTGGAATATCGGCACGAAAACAAACAGACCCCACATCCCGTAAATAATGGAAGGGATCGCAGCCAGCATTTCAATTGCCGTCCCTAAGGGTCGTTTTAGCCAATTAGGCGCCAGTTCCGTTAAGAACATGGCAATGCCGAACGAAATTGGTACGGCAATAATGAGCGCGATCACCGAGGTTAACAATGTACCGACAATGGGAACCAGCGCGCCGTAGCTATCCTCAACAGGGTTCCAGTCATTCGTCCAGAGGAAGCTGAAACCGTATTCGGAAATAGACTGTCGGCTCCCATAAATAAGCGACACCATAATGGCCGCAAGCAAAATGAACACTAAAAACGCAAACGTTCGCGTCAGGTTCTTAAACAACAGGTCCATTAAGCCGGATGAAAGCGTTTTCATATTGAGTATGCCGGGTTGCGAGCCAGAATTTTTGCAGTGTACGCCGAATTTTACATAACAAGACGATGCGGCTTTGGGCCGCATCGTCTTCACTGGTCAGGCTGTTTGCATCTTGACAGCAGCAGCCGTTAACCAGTTAATGCCGTTTACTTCCAAATCGTCGAACCGTCTTCAGCTTTAATTTCGGTTTTCCATGCCTGGGCAATTTGATCGGTTACTGCTTTGGGCAGAGGCACATAATCAAGCTCTTTGGCCATTCCTGCACCTTCAGCAAATGCCCAGTTGAAGAACTTCAATACTTCCGCCGCGGTTTCAGGATTGGCCTGTACCTTGTGCATCAGAATGAAAGAAGCCGACGTAACGGGCCAGGAATCTGCACCCGGTTCGTTAGTTAAAACAACCCCCATGCCGGGCGCACTTTTCCAGTCTGCATTGGCTGCGGCCGCTGCAAACGCTTCTTGCGAAGGCTGTACATATTTGCCGTCACGGTTCTGCAAAGCAGTCCAAGACAAACCGTTTTGTTTCGCGTAGGCATACTCGACGTACCCAATTGAGTTCTTCAACTGGCGAACATAAGCGGCAACGCCTTCGTTACCTTTACCACCCTGGCCGGTAGGCCATTTAACGGCTTTACCTTCACCAACCGTCTCTTTCCACTGTGGGGAAACTTTCGACAGGTAGTTTGTCCAGCCGAACGTGGTGCCGGAGCCGTCGGAGCGGTGAACCACAATAATCGACGCAGACGGCAGTTTCACATCGGGGTTAATCGCTTTGATCGCCTCGTCATCCCACTTTGTGATTTTGCCCAGGAAAATGTTCGCCAAGACTTCGGGCGTGAGCTTTAATTGACCTGGCTCAATCCCTTCCACGTTGATCACTGGAACCGTACCGCCAATAATGGCGGGAAACTGGAAAAGATTGTGCTCTTTGAGCAGCTCTGCCTTCATCGGGTCGTCGGAAGCACCGAAGTCAACCGTTTTGGCAATAATCTGTTGCTGACCGCCACCCGAGCCAATCGACTGGTAATTCACACGGTTGCCCGTCACTTCCTGATACTTGGCTGCCCACTTGGCATAGATTGGATAGGGGAAAGAAGCGCCGGCGCCTGTGATATCGGCTGCCTGAGCGGCCAAAGAGGCAGCGCCAATGGCGATACCAAAAGAAACTTGTTTTAGAACACGTTTAAACATCGAGTAGTCCTCTTGAACTGTTTAACAATTTACACAGGCACACCCTGCATAAACAACATGCTAAACAGCCAATATGACATGTTCGTGACAGACGGGCGGTTTTTTACTTGTCGAGCAATTCCATGAGTTTTTTCTGCATATTTACCGCGCGCCCCCGCCCCTTGACCTTTTGGTATGCGCCATTCGGAAGCGCCCGCCATGCCAGTTGGTTATCACGCATGGCCCAACTGAACGATTCGCTAATAACGCGTTTTTTCAAGACCTTATCAAGCACCGGGAACCCCACCTCAACCCGGCGGAAAAAATTGCGGTCCATCCAGTCGGCGGAGGACAAATAAACATGCTCGACACCATTATCGTAAAAATAAAATACCCGTGAATGTTCGAGAAAACGCCCCACAATAGACCGTAATCGGATATTTTCCGACAACCCCGGCACGCCGGCGCGCAATGCACACGCCCCCCGAACAACCAAATCCACCTTCACGCCGGCCTGGCTTGCCTGGTAAAGCGCATCAATCACCTGACGCTCCAGCAACGAATTCATTTTCGCCTTAATACTGGCTTTTCGACCGGCTTTAGCGTGCTCTGCTTCGCGTTGAATCAGGGCAATGACAGTGTCATGCAATGTAAAGGGCGACTGTAAAAGCAACTGCAACGGGCGACGCGACCCCAACCCGGTTAACAATGAAAAGACTTTATCCATGTCTTCGCACATCCGCGGGTTTGCAGTCAGCAACCCGAAATCGGTATACAAGCGCGTCGTGCGCATATGGTAATTGCCGGTACCCAAGTGTCCGTAGCGCCTTATATGACCCTTTTCCCGGCGCAGTACGAGCGCCATTTTGGCGTGCGTCTTGTGGCCTACCACCCCATAACTCACGTGCGCCCCAACCTCTTCCAAACGGGATGCCCAGTTAATATTGGTCTGCTCATCGAAGCGCGCCATGAGTTCGACAACAACCGTCACTTCCTTCCCCGCCTTGGCGGCGGCCAGAAGAACCGCCATCAATTCGGAGTCCTCCCCCGTTCGGTAAATAGTTTGTTTGATGGCGACAACATCCGGGTCGCGCGCCGCCGCCACCAAAAAATCCAGAACGGGCTGAAAAGATTGATAAGGGTGGTGCAGCAAGTAGTCTTTTTTCCCGATAATGTCGAAAATTACCGAAGGATGGTGGGAAATATCGGCAAAAGGCGACGGCACCCTTGGACGATAGTCGGGAAAAAACAATTCAGGGCGATCGACCAGGTTACATACCTGCATGAGGCGGGATAAATTAACCGGCCCATTCACTTTATAAGTGTCGTGAGGCTCAAGCAAAAACTCTTGCTGCAGGAACGCCACCAGCTTTTGCGGTATGACATGATCAACCTCAAGACGAACCGCAGCCCCGAAATTGCGCTGCGACAACTCCCCTTGAAGCGCAAGGCGCAAGTTGGTAATTTCTTCCTCATCGACAAAAAGATCGCTGTTACGCGTTACGCGCCACTGGTAACAACCGCTAACCTCAAGCCCGGGGAATAGCTCTCCCACGAACTCACTGATCAGGGTTGAAAGCAAAATGAAACCATGCGGTATACCCGCCACTTCCGGCGGCATTCTAATCACGCGGGGCAGCGCGCGCGGCGCCTGCACAATGGCAATATGGCCTGGTCGACCAAACGCATCTTCACCCGACAGCGCAACAATAAAATTCAAACTTTTGTTGAACACACGCGGAAAAGGGTGTGCCGGGTCGAGCCCAATAGGCGTAAGCAGCGGCATCACGTCGCGCATAAAAATCTCATGGGCCCACAGCCGCTGCTCTTCGGTCCAGCGCAACGGATCGGTCAGGCCTATCCCTTCTTTAGCCAGCTTCGGAAGAATTTGATTGGTTAAGAGACTATATTGCTTTTCAACCAACTGCCGCGTGGCAAGCTGAACGCGATCAAACGCTTCGCCCGGCGTGTAACCGTCGGGCCCAACCATATGCGCGTTGCGGGCCAGTTGCTCTTTAAGGCTCGAAATCCGAATTTCAAAAAACTCATCGAGATTCGAACTGACAATGCAAACATAACGCAGACGTTCCAGCAAAGGGGTCGAATCATACTCAGCCATCGCCAACACGCGCTCATTGAACTTAAGTAAGGACAATTCACGATTAAGCAGCGCAGGCTGCATCGGTGACGCAGGAACGATCGACGGCATACGGTTTCCGGATAAAAAAAGACGATGATGTCACTTATACGACATCTATTTGACACGATTATGACAACCGCCTCGTAGACATTCAAGCGATTCACCGGTAATTTAGAACGCAACTATCGCAACACTATTTATAATTTACGCTTAAATAACCAAAACTCGGGTTTATGGATCACTTACTTGCGGCCGTCGATCTCGGTTCAAACAGCTTCCGGCTCTCTATAGGCCGCGTCGTGCAACAAGACAATATCGCGCATATTTACGCCGTTGACCGACTGAAAGAGTCGGTACGTCTGGCCGCCGGCTTGGGGCCCGACAATCGACTCGACAATGCATCCATAGAACGCGCCCTTACCATTCTGCGGCGCTACGGGGAACGACTGAAAGGGTTTGATCCTGATCGTGTGCGCGCCGTGGCCACCAGCACCTTCCGGGTTGCCCGCAATGTTGATGAAATATTGCCGCGCGCCGAAGAAGCATTGGGTTTTCCCATTGAAGTGATTTCAGGGCAAGAGGAAGCGCGGCTTATTTTCTCGGGCGTCGCGAACGAGCTGCCGCCTTCCGACAATAAACGCCTGGTTATCGACATCGGCGGGGGTTCAACCGAAGTCATTATTGGAAAAAGCTTTGAACCCATGCAATTGTCTTCATTGCTCATGGGCTGCGTGAGTTACACACAAAAATATTTTCCCGACGGCATCGTGTCGGGCGAACGGATGGACAAAGCCGTGCTGGCCGCACGACGCGAATTCGAAGGCGTGGCCAAACGATTTCGGAAAATGGGCTGGCAAGAGGCCTACGGCTCGTCGGGCACTGCGAAAGGTTTGTTTGCCGTATTAACCGACTCACACATGTCACGGCAAGGTATTACTCTCGACGGCCTGGAAAAACTGCGCCGAAAATTGGTGGAAGATCGCCAGGTTATTGTAGAAGAGCTACCTGGCTTGAAAGAGTCCCGCGCAGCTGTTCTGCCCGGCGGGCTGGCCATTATGCTGGCGGCATTTTACGAACTGGGAATTGAGACCATGATGCAGGGCGAAGGCGCCTTGCGGGTGGGGGTACTGTACGATCTTCTGGGGCGCGAATCAAAACACGACAAACGCGACGAAACCGTTCGCCAGTTTATGCGTCGCTATCATATCGACCAAGGTCAGGCCACACGGGTCAGGGCCTGTGCGCTCCATTTATTCAATGCGATTCCGGTTAACAAAGAAGAAAAAGAGGATTTGCAAAAATGGCTGGGTTGGGCGGCAGACCTGCACGAACTGGGAATGTCCATTACTGCAGAGGACTATCACAAACACGGTGCTTATATCCTCAAACATGCAGACATGCCGGGCTTTTCCACAGATGAACAGGCTATTATTTCCTGGTTTACGTTAGGGCACTCAGGGAAACTTAGAAAACTGAAAACCTATCGCCCTACTTGGGGTCAATGGGTTGCTCTGCTTTGCATGAGGCTATCTGCATTATTAATGCGGCCCCGGGAGAATCTGGGCCGGATACCGTTAAGCCTGATGGTTAAAGGCCGCGCATTAACCATTACGATTAATGCCGCCTGGCTTAAGGCGCATCCGCTCACCGAATATTCTTTACAGAATGAAGTAAATGAATGGGAAAAAACCGGATTTAAAATTATTTTAGCGGCTCAGTAAGCTCCGGCAAACTTAAACCCTGCAACTCAAAGCTGCAGCACGCAATATACTAATCGAGCCCAAAATGTTTGCGATATCGTTCATCAAGCCGGTTCATATCGAGCAAAACAGGAAAGTCGGCCGTATTAAAATCGGGATCCCAGGCCGGCTCGCCGCAAATCGTGGCTCCCAGCTTCAGATAACCTTTGATGAGCGGTGGAATACGCGCCGGCAGAGAACTGTTCAATCGCTCAACCGGATAACAATGGCGTGGCACAACCCTGGGCACCTCTGGGCGTTCATTTAACATTTTGCAGGCTGTACGCCACACTTCCGCTGCAGTAACGCCATCGTCGCGTAAACTCACGCTGGCACAACCCAACATATAGCGTAGCCCCTGTTGTTTCATCAGAGTGGCGATACCCGACCACAACAACATGATGACCGATCCGTTCCGATAGTCGGCGTGGATGCAAGAGCGCCCCACCTCTGCCATATCGGACCGTAAAGACGCGAGCGTTGAAATATCAAACTCTGATTCAGAGTAGTAGCCACCCGCCTTGGCAACATTGGTGGGCGGAAGAAACCGATATGTACCAACCACACGGCCTGTATTGATTTCTTTCACCATGACGTGTTCGCACCAGGGGTCATAACGATCTGCATCGAGACCGTCGACCGCGTCGGGAAACACTGCGTTCATTTCTTCGGTAAATACCTTGTACCTAAGCCGCTGAATCGCCTCCAGCTCTTCATTGGTGCGGGCCAGACCCATAACCAAGCCCTCTACGGGTGATTTAGGCCATACGGCAGCGGTATCGACAGTTGCGTTCACACGCACAAGCTCTAGCATAGATATCACTCCACAAACACACCACGGATTATGTACGCCTAATATTTCAGCACTTTGATATTTACGTTACTGCTTTGTTAAATTCACTGCAACCAATTCTCGCACACATTGCTCGGCCAAGTCAGCCTCCTCAGCCTCAACCATTAAACGCAACTTCGGCTCGGTTCCGGAGGCCCTGATCAAAACCCGCCCGCGCTCACCCAACTTCTCCTCGACTCGCGCACGCGCCGCTAGCAAGCCGGCGTGTTTTTCCCAGTCAATACCCGGCTCAAGCCCCACATTCACCATTTTTTGCGGGTACATATACAAGCCGGCCACCAATTCGGGCAAATCCAGGCCAGTTTTGCGTATCGCCGTTAATACCTGCAGAGCGGCAATAATGCCATCTCCCGTAGTGTGACAGTCGAGGCTGAGCAGATGGCCGGAACTTTCACCCCCGTAAAGCCAACCCTTTTGCTGCATCAGTTCAAGCACATAACGATCACCGACGTTGGCGCGCGCAAAACCGACACCCAATGCCTGCATTTGCTTCTCAAAACCCAGGTTTGTCATGAGCGTACCCACAACGCCCGCCACTGGACCGTTAGCCAAACGACCTTTCACCAAAACATAAAGCAACTCATCACCGTTGTAGACGCGACCGTTGGCATCAACCATTTGTAAACGATCGGCGTCTCCGTCTAGTGCAATGCCCAGGTCGGCCCCTTCTTCACGCACGGTGCAAGCCAGATTTTCGGGATGCAATGCGCCCACACCCTCATTAATATTGAATCCATCGGGTTGGCAACCGATTTCCACTACTTCGGCACCGAGTTCACGAAACACGTGCGGCGCAATATGATAGGCCGCTCCGTGGGCTGCGTCGACAACCAAACGCAAGCCCGACAAGTCGAGATGATTGGGAAACGTGCTTTTGCAAAATTCAATATAGCGTCCTGCAGCGTCCTCGACGCGTCGGGCTCGACCCAACGATTCCGAACTGACACACCCAAGCTCACCGTCGATGGCCGCCTCGATCTCAGACTCAATTGCGTCGGGCAACTTCATGCCATAGGCTGAAAAAAACTTGATGCCGTTGTCATGATAAGGATTATGCGACGCGCTAATAACGATACCGGCCGTCAGGCGCAAAGCACGTGTCAGATAAGCAACTGCGGGGGTTGGAACCGGCCCAGCCAAAAGGACATCGACCCCGGCAGCCGATAACCCAGCTTCAAGTGCAGATTCAAGCATATACCCGGAGATACGAGTATCTTTACCGATAATAACGGTTGGCCGCCCTCGACCATGCGTATGATGACGCGTCAACACCTGTCCGGCGGCAAAACCCAGCTTCAACGCGAAATAGGGATTAATCGTTGCCCCACCCACAACACCACGAACGCCGTCCGTACCAAAGTATTTTCTTTGACTCATTCTTCTATTCCATTTTCTACCGCCTGCCACACCTTAATGGCATCCAGCGTAAGCGCAACATCGTGTACCCGTACTATTTTCGCACCTCTGGCAATACCCGCCAAGGCACCGGCCACACTGCCCCCCAGACGATCACGCGCCTCACGACCGGTAACATGCCCGATCATCGATTTGCGGGATAAGGCCACCACCAATGGATAATCGCCAAACTGCAATTCAGCAACCCTGCGTAACAACGCATAGTTTTGCGCGGCTGTTTTACCAAACCCAAATCCAGGGTCAATCACCACTCTGGAGGGGCTCACGCCTGCGGTCTGCAATGCCTCTACCCGCTCCACCAGGAAAGTACGGATATCCGCCACAACGTCATCGTAACGGGGCGCGCTTTGCATCGTTCGTGGCTCGCCCTGCATGTGCATGACGCACAAACCACAATTGGAATCGGTTACGACCTCAATCGCACCCGGCTGCCGGAACCCATAAATATCGTTGATCATGTCTGCCCCGGCTTGCAAAGCGCGTTGCATGACAAGCGGCTTGAACGTGTCAACGGAAATCGGCACATTATGCGGCCTGAGCGCTTCAATGACAGGCAATAGGCGTTGAAGCTCTTGTTCCACATCGACGGGTTGCGCCCCAGGGCGGGTGGATTCGGCTCCGATGTCAATAATATCGGCCCCTTCATCGATCAGGCGACGCGCATGGGCAATGGCCCTGTCTGTTTGGAAATGTAATGAACCATCCGAAAAAGAATCCGGCGTGATGTTCAGGATACCCATAACAAGCGGGCGCTTGAACGTTAGTTCAAAGCGCCCGCACAACAATGTTGAATTCATTCGTAAGACAAAAAATAAGGTCTAAGCAGGATTGGTTGCCGTATCGGAGCCACCTTCTTTATTATCAGAGGCCGACACCCCCTCGGAAGGCGTACTGCCTGAAGACGAATCGTCGGAGGACTCATCCAAACCTTTGGGAGGCCGAGGCGGACGACCAGACATAATGTCGTCGATTTGATCGGCATCGATGGTTTCCCACTCCAGCAGTGCTTTGGTCATGGCTTCCATTTTGTCGCGGTTACCTTCGATAATGTCGCGCGCAACCGTGTACTGCTGATCAATGATATTACGAATTTCCTGATCAACCTTTTGCATGGTGGACTCAGACACATGCGTTGTTTTCGTTACGCTGCGCCCCAAAAAGACTTCACCTTCATTCTCGGCGTACACCATAGGCCCAAGAGATTCAGTCATGCCGTAACGTGTCACGATGTCGCGTGCGATGGCCGTTGCCCGCTCGAAGTCGTTCGATGCGCCCGTCGTCATTTGATTCATGAACACTTCTTCAGCAATACGCCCCCCGAACAACACCGCAATGGTATTCAGCAGACGCTCCTTGTCCATACTATAGCGATCACCTTCAGGCAACTGCATGGTGACGCCCAATGCACGACCGTGTGGAATGATAGTAACTTTATGGACCGGATCTGTTTTGGGTAACGAACGCGCCACCAGCGCATGGCCGGACTCGTGATAAGCCGTATTACGCCGCTCTTCTTCCGGCATGACAAGACCGCGACGTTCAGCGCCCATAATGATCTTGTCTTTGGCTTTCTCGAAGTCTTGCATGTCAACGGTTCGACCACTTCGCCGTGCCGCAAATAGCGCAGCCTCATTCACCAGGTTAGCCAAATCCGCACCGGAAAACCCGGGTGTGCCGCGCGCCAGCACATGGGCGTCGACGTTGGTTGAAAGCGGTACTTTACGCATGTGCACTTTCAAAATTTGTTCACGGCCACGAATATCCGGCAGGCCCACTACAACCTGACGGTCGAAACGGCCGGGACGCAATAACGCCGGGTCGAGCACATCGGGACGGTTAGTGGCGGCAATAACCAAAACACCCTGCCCGGTCTCAAAGCCGTCCATTTCAACCAGCAATTGGTTCAAGGTTTGTTCGCGCTCGTCGTTACCGCCGCCCAAACCTGCACCGCGTTGACGACCCACGGCATCGATTTCATCAATGAAAATAATGCAAGGGGCCTGCTTCTTGGCGTTTTCGAACATGTCGCGAACGCGTGCGGCGCCCACGCCAACGAACATCTCAACGAAATCCGAACCGGAAATACTGAAAAACGGTACTTTCGCCTCGCCGGCAATTGCCTTGGCCAACAAAGTTTTACCGGTACCCGGCGACCCGACAAGCAGAACGCCGCGTGGAATACGCCCGCCCAGACGCTGAAACTTGGTTGGGTCGCGCAGGAAATCAACCAATTCTTTAACGTCTTCCTTGGCTTCGTCGCAGCCCGCCACATCGGCAAACGTAATATTGTTGGTGTTTTCGTCCATCATGCGGGCACGTGATTTACCGAAACTGAACGCACCACCCTTGCCGCCACCTTGCATTTGGCGCATGAAGAAAATCCATACCGCGATTAACAACAGCATGGGGAACCAGGAGATAAACACACTGGCAAGGAACGAGGGCTCTTCCCGGGCTTTGCCGGAAACCTGCACACCCGACTTGACCAGCTCCGGCACCATCCAGAGATCACCCGGGGAGGTTAATGTGTAAGGACGACCGGATTCAGGCGTCACGTGTAGCGTGTCCCCCTGGATATCCACCTTGGAAATACGCCCAGCCCGGGCGTCATCCATGAACTGGGTATATGTGACGGTTTCAGACGTGGTCACACGACCATCGAACTGCTTAAAAACCGTAAACAGCACCAGTGCAATCACCATCCAGATTGCGACTTTGGAAAACGAGTTGTTCAACGCCAACCTCCTGAAAATACCCGGCCAGACAAAACTGACAGAAATCTGACCAACCGCTGATAAGCCATTCTAACCTGTCCGACGGTTTTATGGGAAAACCCTGATACCCGTAGACTTAAGACGCTGTCCGACAAGAAAAGTTTCTGAAGACTTATCGCGCGACGCCTTGGGTTTGCGCTCTACCACACGTACAAAGTGTTGTTTGAACATCTGGACGATTTGAGAAAACCCACTGCCGTGAAACGCCTTCACAATAAGCGTCCCATCAGGCTTTAGATGATTCATCGAAAATTCAAGCGCCAACTCACAAACATGCTGGATACGTGCGGAATCTGCCGCCCCTACACCCGATAAGTTGGGGGCCATGTCGGAAATAACAAGGTCAACCTTCGAACCTCCCAGCATTTCCTCAAGCTGACCAAGCACACTTTCCTCACGAAAGTCTCCCTGAATAAACTCCACCCCGGCAATGGGCTCCATGGGTAATAGATCTAATGCGATAATACGCCCATCGACTCGCCCACCGGCTCCAAGCAATCGCTCGCGTACAACCTGCGACCAACTGCCCGGTGTTGCACCCAGGTCAACCACAACGTCACCCTTACGCAACAGTTTTTCGGTGTCCAGTATTTCGGTTAATTTGTATGCCGCGCGTGCGCGATAGCCCTTTTGTTGCGCCATTTTCACAAAAGGGTCGTTAATATGCTGGTGAACCCAGTTTTTCGAGAATTTTTTCTTCGCCATTCCCTTACAATCTCTTTATGCCGAAATTAGAACTTACTTCGCAAGAACGCAGCGCACTTCGCGCCCGCGCCCACCCTTTGCGCCCCGTCGTTTTACTTGGCGACAAGGGCCTCACCGAGGCTGTCATCAAGGAAATCGACCGTAATCTTACCGCGCACCAGCTTATTAAAGTAAAAGCTGCCGGTGAAGACCGCGACTCCCGTCAGGAAATGCTTGACACTTTATGTGAAACCTTATCGTGTGCACCCGTCCACCATTTGGGCAAAACATTAATTCTGTATCGCCCCAATGAGTCGGAATTGGCCGCTCAAGCTGCCGATTTACAGACCCGCGCCGTGCGCAGGGCATCGGAACCTCACACACCCAAAAAACTGGCCGCATCGGGCATCACCCGCACCCGCAAAGGCGAAATCGCAAAGCGTGCAGCCCGTAAAACAGAGCGTCTTGAAGAAGCCGCTCCGCAAGCGCGAAGAGCAATGTCAATGGAAGGCCTGCAAAAACCCGGTATGCGTAAAGTTGCCGGCTCACATGGCATTCCCAAACGATCCGGCAGCGCGCTGTCTTTGAAAGCCGGTGCCCGGCGGCGCCTGAGCACCAGAAGCCGTTAAGCCTTGTATTGCAGCCTTCTAAAAACAAAAGCCCGTCACGCTTTCGGTGCGGGCCTGCAACAAAATTGCGCCTTCAGGCGCTTGCCTGACGCATGAGTAACGCCGGACTGACTAATCAGACGTAGCTGATCGACAAGACTTCGTACTCACGCACACCCGAGGGCGCCTGAACCTCAACAACATCGCCTTCCGAACGACCAATTATTGCACGAGCGACCGGACTGGAAATAGAGATGCGATTTTCGCGGATATCCGCCTCAATATCACCCACAATCTGATAGCGGACCCGTTTCCCTGATTCCAGGTCCTCGATTTCCACAGTTGCGCCGAATACCGCCTTGCCCTCGCTATCAAGTGTCGAGGGGTCAATAACTTGCGCATTCGACAAGGTTCCTTCCAACTCTTTGATACGACCTTCCACAAACGCCTGCCGTTCACGCGCAGCATCGTACTCGGCGTTCTCCGACAAATCGCCTTGAGCACGTGCTTCGGCAATGGCATTAATTACCTCGGGCCGTTCCACGGTTTTCAATCGATGTAATTCTTGTTGTAAGCGCTCAACACCGCTTACTGTCAACGGAATCGCAGACATAATGCTTCCTGAATAAAGTAAAAAGACGCCCCGAGAGGAGCGCCGGATTGATCACAACAATGTTGTGGAGACAAAGCAAATCCCCGGATCGAAGAACCGGGGATCTGGGGTTATTGTCGGCAAAGTTCAGATAAAAAGCAAGTCATTAGGTTAAACGAATTAAAACTAATGGTTATAGCGATTTTCCACGACTGCCAATTCGTAACAGCGCATACAGAATAATCGCGCCGAATGTAGCCGTACCGATGCCGTCCAGGCGGAACGCACCCAACTGAAGCCCAAAATTACCGGCGCCCAGTACCAACGTAACCGATGCCACAATCAAATTACGATTATTGGTGAAGTCAACCTGATTAACCACCCAGATACGAGCACCCGCAATGGCAATGAGCCCAAAAACCACAATTGACATGCCACCCAGGACCGGCCCTGGAATTAATTGGATCAACGCACCAAACTTGGGTGAAAAGCCAAGAAAAATAGCGATTAAAGCCGCAATAACAAAAACCAATGACGCGTAAATACGGGTCACGGTCATGACACCAATATTCTCGGCATAGGTTGTCACGCCTGTTCCCCCAACGGCGCCCGACACCATGGTGGCAACCCCGTCCCCAACGAATGCCCGACCCAGATATTTATCGAGATTCTGGCCGGTCATCGCGCTGACGGCCTTGATATGCCCCAAATTTTCGGCCACAAGAATGATGGCAACCGGGGCAATGACGCTCATGGCGCCAACTTCGAAAACCGGGCTGGAGAATGTGGGCAGGCCGAACCACGCCGCGCTTGCTACACCGCTGAAATCCATTGGGGTACCGAAACCCATGCCGTTAGCCAAAACCCAATACAGAAAACAAGCCAAAAGCAGGCCAACCAGAATAAGCAACCGTTGCGTAACCCCGCGGGTATAGACCGCTACGCCGCCCACGCATAAAACGGTTAGCAGCGCCATGAGCGCTTCGAAAGTGGTACCGCCCATTGCCCCTTTTACGGCAATAGGCGCCAGGTTCAAACCAATGACGGCCACAATGGAGCCGGTAACAACCGGCGGCATCCAATTGTCGATCCAATTGGCGCCGTCGCCGGAACGCGCGTTGACCCACCAAACAATCAGGCCAATAACCGTATACACGACCCCGCAGGCAATAATTGCCCCCAGCGCCACGCCGATATTGGCATTGGGCCCGGCGCCGGCATAGCCGGTTACCGCAATGACCCCACCAATAAATGCAAAACTGGATCCTAAATAACTGGGGACACGCCCGCCCACAAAGAAAAAGAAGATAAGGGTCCCGATACCGGACATAAGAATCGCGACATTGGGATCAAACCCCATTAAAAGCGGCGCAAGAATCGTGGAACCAAACATGGCCACCACGTGCTGTGCGCCCATCGCCACATTCTGAGGCCACGACATGTATTCGTTGGGCTGAACCACCCCTCCCTGAGCATCCGGGCTGACTTTACGCCAGGCTGGGAAATAAGAATCTGACATTGAAATGCCTTTTTAAAGTGTCGTTAATATTGAAATTGATTTACAGTTGGGCGTGAGTTTAAGGGTGTGTCCGCACAACCGCAACTATTCAGATGCCCGCGGCTTGCGCTTTCGCTTCTGGGCCGCCCGGTCATAAAGGAAATTCGGTACTAAACCAAGCATTCGCCCCACCCACGCCATTTGCCAGGGTATAACGCGATAACCGTCGCCCCGCTCAATCGCTTTGGCCGCGCGCTCGGCAAACGCATCAACCGGCATTAAAAACGGCATATGGTAGGGATTATGCGCCGTCATGGGAGTATCAATAAATCCGGGAGCCAACGTAATGACCTTTATCCCGGTGTTGGTGAGCTCTACCCGCAAACTTTCACAATAATTGCGCACGGCGGCCTTTGATGCACTGTAAGCGCCTGCACCCGGCAAACCCCGAACGCCGGCAACACTGCCCACCGCCACCAATCGGCCGTCTGATCTGGCTTTCATGCCGGCAATAAATGGCTCGAATGTCGCCACGGTGGCCATCACATTGGTCTGCATGATGCGCTGAAAGATTTCGAAATCCTCCTCGGCCTCGGTCAGCGTTCCAACACTGATACCCGCCGACGCGATCACGACATCAACCGGCCCAATTGACTGAAAAGCATGCGCGGCCTCATGCAAGGCATCGCGATTGTTTACATCAAGCACATAGGTTTGATGGTATTCGCCCTGAACCGAGTCAATCACCTTTTGAAGCGCATCGGCTCGACGGCCAACCAAACCCAACTCACATCCTTGAGCGGCATAAAAACGGGCGAGCGCGGCACCAATGCCGCTGCTCGCCCCGGTAATGAATACGCGCTTCATTAACCTTGCCCGCCCTCGGTCACTATACAACCAGGGTTTTATGCAAGTGTTGCAACGAATAAACTTTCAGGCCGTCACCCTGACGCAGATATTGCAAGCCTTCAACAGCGGCACGTGCACCGGCAATAGTTGTAAAGAACGTCACCCTGGAGGCCAGCGCGACCGTACGAATATGACGTGAGTCTGCAATGGCGTTACGACGCTCTTCCACCGTGTTGATGACCAAGGCAATTTCATTATTCTTGACCATGTCGACAATGTTCGGGCGCCCTTCTGCCACCTTGTTGACAACTTGAACCGGAATACCGGCCGCCTCGATCGCTGACGCGGTGCCTCGGGTTGCCACAACGCTGAACCCGAGATCTGCCAAACCACGCGCGACCTCAACCGCCTTGGGCTTGTCTTGCGCCTTCACGCTGATGAACGCCACACCGGATTTCGGCAAAGTGACACCGGCAGCCATTTGCGACTTCACAAACGCTTCACCGAAGCTTTCTCCTACACCCATTACTTCGCCCGTGGACTTCATTTCCGGCCCGAGAATCGTGTCTACGCCGGGGAACTTAACAAACGGGAATACGGCTTCTTTAACCGAAAAATACTGAGGCACCACCTCTTTGGTAACACCCAAATCGGCCAGAGAACGGCCTGCCATCACGCGGGCTGAGATTTTCGCCAACTGCAGCCCAGTAACCTTGGAAACATAAGGAACCGTTCGAGAAGCGCGCGGATTCACTTCAAGAACATAAACTTCGTTGTCTTGAAGGGCAAACTGGACATTCATCAACCCTTTCACATTCAAGGCACGGGCCATCAGCCCTGTTTGACGCTTGATTTCCTCGATTTCCTGTTCCGACAAGGAATAAGGCGGCAAACTGCAAGCCGAATCTCCTGAGTGGACACCGGCTTGTTCAATGTGCTCCATTACGCCCCCGATAAACACCTTTTCGCCGTCGGAAATGCAATCGACGTCGACTTCGGTTGCATTGTTCAGGAAGTGATCAAGCAAAACCGGGGAATCGTTGCTAACTTTCACCGCTTCACGCATATAGCGTTCCAGATCGGCGGGTTCGTGCACAATTTCCATGGCGCGGCCACCCAGCACATAGCTGGGCCGCACGACCAACGGGTAGCCAATTTCGGCTGCCAAGGCCATTGCCTCGCCCTCTGTACGGGCAGTTCTGTTCGGAGGTTGCCGCAAACCAAGCTTGCTGAGCAATTTCTGGAAACGCTCCCGGTCTTCCGCAATGTCGATTGATTCCGGGCTGGTCCCGATAATGGGTACGCCGTTTGCTTCAAGGGCACGCGCCAGTTTTAACGGGGTTTGCCCGCCATATTGCACAATCATGCCAATCGGCTTTTCCTTGTGCACGATTTCCAATACGTCCTCAAGCGTGAGTGGCTCGAAATAGAGCCTGTCGGACGTATCGTAATCGGTGGAAACCGTTTCCGGATTGCAATTGACCATAATGGTTTCATAACCATCATCACGTAATGCCAGAGCGGCGTGAACGCAACAGTAGTCGAACTCAATTCCCTGACCAATACGGTTCGGACCACCGCCCAGAACAATAATTTTCTGTTTATCAGTAGGAGCCGATTCGCATTCCTCTTCATAAGTGGAATACATGTAAGCGGTTTTGGTTTCGAATTCCGCCGCGCAGGTGTCAACCCGCTTATATACCGGACGAACCCCAAGTTGATGGCGCACTTTACGCACTTCACCCTCAGAGGTATCAAGCAAAAAAGCCAGACGACGGTCGGAAAACCCGCGACGTTTCAATTCGCGCATCGTGTCGTGATCAAGATCGGCCAGCGTGCGCTGTTCAAGCGCCAGCTCAATGTCGACAATTTCCTTGATTTGAGCCAGAAACCATGGGTCGATCTTGGTTAGGTTGTGTACTTCGTCGAGCGTAAAACCCTGTGCAAAAGCATCGCCCACATACCAGATACGCTCCGGCCCAGGCTCACCCAACTCAACCTGAATTTTTTCACGGTCAGTCGTTTTCTGATTCAAGCCGTCAACCCCAACCTCAAGGCCTCTCAAGGCTTTCTGGAATGACTCCTGGAACGTGCGACCCATTGCCATGACTTCGCCAACCGACTTCATTTGTGTGGTTAAGCGGGAATCGGCCTGAGGAAATTTCTCGAACGCAAAACGCGGGACTTTGGTTACCACGTAATCGATTGTGGGCTCGAATGAGGCAGGCGTTGCACCACCGGTAATTTCATTGCGCAACTCGTCGAGCGTATAACCCACCGCCAGACGCGCAGCCACTTTCGCAATCGGAAAGCCGGTAGCTTTCGACGCCAAAGCCGATGAGCGCGAAACACGCGGGTTCATTTCAATGACAATCATGCGGCCATTGTGCGGATTCAGGGCAAACTGAACATTCGACCCACCTGTATCAACACCGATTTCACGCAATACCGCGATCGATGCATCACGCATGATCTGATATTCCTTGTCGGTTAAGGTTTGCGCCGGGGCCACCGTAATGGAGTCGCCCGTGTGCACGCCCATCGGGTCCAGGTTCTCGATTGAGCACACGATAATGCAGTTGTCGGCGCGGTCGCGCACCACTTCCATTTCGTACTCTTTCCAGCCCAGCAACGACTCTTCGATTAAAAGTTCATTGGTAGGTGAGGCTTCCAGACCACGACGACAAATGGTTTCGAACTCTTCAGTGTTATAGGCAATACCGCCACCTGAACCGCCCAACGTGAAGCTGGGGCGAATCACCACTGGAAACCCTGCTCCACCCGAGACTTCAGAGATTTGACGCTGGACATCCCATGCCTCGTCCATTGAATGCGCAAGCCCGGACTTGGCAGACTCAAGACCAATTTTGGTCATGGCATCTTTAAATTTCAGCCTGTCTTCCGCTTTATCGATTGCGGCCGCATTCGCACCGATCAACTCAACGCCATGCTTTTCCAACACACCGAAACGCTCGAGATCAAGCGCGCAATTAAGCGCCGTTTGTCCACCCATCGTAGGCAAAAGCGCATCGGGCTTCTCAACTTCAATAATCTTTTCAACCGCTTGCCATGTAATGGGTTCAACGTAAGTAACGTCGGCGGTTTCCGGATCCGTCATGATGGTCGCCGGATTACTATTGACCAGAATAGTGCGATAGCCCTCGGCTTTCAGCGATTTGCAGGCCTGGGCGCCGGAGTAGTCAAATTCGCAGGCTTGCCCAATAACAATTGGGCCCGCACCAATAATAAGAATGCTTTTAATATCTGTACGCTTTGGCATGATGCTGAATTAGTTCCGTGCAGCCATAAGGCTAATGAATTTGTCGAAAAGCACCACAATGTCGTGTGGCCCGGGGCTGGCTTCGGGATGACCCTGAAAACAAAACGCAGGTGCGTCGGTTAACTCGAAACCTTGCAATGTGCCGTCGAACAGCGAAATATGGGTTACTCGTGTGTTTTCAGGCAGGCTATCGGCGTCAACTGCAAACCCGTGATTCTGACTGGTAATGAACACGCGCCCGGAGCTCAGGTCTTGTACTGGATGATTCGCACCATGATGCCCCGTTTTCATTTTCAGCGTTTTGGCCCCCACGGCCAGGCCCATGATTTGATGGCCCAGACAAATACCAAACAACGGAATTTTTTTCTGGATCGCGGCGCGTGCCGTCGCAACGGCGTAATCACATGGCTCTGGATCACCCGGGCCGTTGGCCAGGAAAAGGCCGTCGGGATTGAGTGATAGCGCCTCTTCAACAGGCGTTTGAGCCGGCACCACAGTAATGCGGCAACCACGCTGCTTCATGAGACGCAGGATGTTCGACTTTACGCCGAAATCGTACGCTACAACGTGATACTTGCCGTCGTTGTTCTGAGTATGGCCTTGCCCAAGTTCCCAAACGCTTTCAGTCCACTCATAACGTTTTTGAGTAGACACGACCTTCGCCAGATCTTGTCCGGCCATGCCGGCAAAAGCCTTGGCGAGCTTAACAGCCTGTTGCGCATCATCGCCCACCATAATGCAGGCGCCCTGCGCACCGCTCTCACGCAAAATTCGCGTAAGTTTACGGGTATCGACACCCGAAATCGCCACCACGCCCTGCTCGCGCAAATATTCGGGCAGCGACTGCGTTGAGCGGAAGTTTGAAACGCGCAAAGAGCAGTCACGAATAACCAGCCCGGCGGAATGCACACGGGCGGACTCAACGTCTTCCGGATTAACGCCGGTATTGCCAATGTGGGGATAAGTAAGTGTGACGATTTGACCGTTGTAACTGGGATCGGTCAGAATTTCCTGATACCCGGTCATGGATGTATTGAAGACAATCTCGGCGACAGTATGTCCATCGGCGCCGATAGAGACACCCTTGAAGATGGTTCCGTCCGCCAATGCCAAGATTGCTGGAGACAAAGAGGATGTCCCCTCTGGAAGAAGAGATGGCAGCACAGTGTGAACCCCGATTGAAATTTTTCAGTAAGTAAACCTTGGGATTATACCGTGAGAAGCAAGCGTTTTCAGATACCGCTAAAATCAAAACAAACTTACCGTCACCAAAAAGCTGTCTTATGCCTAATCAACTTGAATCTTTGCGTCAGTACACCACCGTTGTCGCCGACACGGGCGACTTCGATGTTATGCGTGAACATCGTCCAACCGACGCCACAACCAATCCCTCACTGATTCTTAAAGCGGTACGAAAAGAACGATACCGCCCGTTGCTCGACAAGGTTGTTAAAGATCATGCCGGTGCTCACCTGACGGAACTCGCCGACCACTTGCTGGTTGCCTTCGGGCAGGAAATCCTGCGTATCATTCCCGGACGCGTGTCAACCGAGGTTGACGCGCGCCTGTCATTTGACACAACAAAAACCATTGAGCGTGCCCGCGGCATCATCGGCCTGTATGAGGCAGCAGGCATCGAGCGAGAACGTGTATTGATAAAAATTGCATCGACATGGGAAGGTATCCAGGCCGCACGCGTTCTGCAGGCGGAAGGAGTCAGTTGTAACTTAACCCTGCTGTTCTGCCTGCCCCAGGCGGTTGCCTGCGCCGATGCGAACGTGAAACTCATTTCTCCGTTTGTAGGGCGAATCTACGACTGGTACAAGAAGTCAGCCGCCGATAAATGGGATGAACAGGCGAATACTGGCGTAAATGACCCCGGGGTGCAGTCGGTTACCGCCATATATAACTACTTCAAAGCCCGCAGTATTAAAACTGAAGTCATGGGTGCCAGCTTTCGCAATGTCGGCCAAATTATTGCGCTGGCCGGTTGCGATCTGTTAACCATTAGCCCGGAACTGCTGCAAACACTGTCGGCGTCGGAAGCGCCCATCACCCGGCAGTTGAGTCCTGAGTCAGCACAGAAAAACGCTACTGAAACACTGCCTTGCGACGAAATTTCATTTCGCTACCTGCTGAATGACAGTGCTATGGCCACCGAAAAGCTGGCTGAAGGGATTCGTGTTTTTGTTGCCGATGCCGTTCAGTTGGACCAACTGCTTGAGCAGGCGAAGGCCGGATAAATGTACTCAGGCATCGCGCCGCTCGATCAGCGCCCAGGCCAATGTACTGGCGTCCACATACTCAAGCTCACTACCGGCTGGTACCCCGCGCGCCAGGCGCGATACTGCTAAGCCGCGGGCGCGCAGCAACTCCGTGAGGTAATGGGCCGTCGTCTCACCTTCCGGGGTGAAATTTGTGGCCAAAATGACTTCTGTCACTACCCCATCCGTTGCGCGTGTCAGCAAACGCTCGAACTGCAGCTCCACCGGCCCCACGCCCTCGAGCGGCGCAAGCCGACCCATTAACACGTAATACAAGCCACGATAGCCGTGGCTCGACTCAAGCATGTTCTGGTCTGCCGGCGTTTCCACCACACACAGCAGCGTCGGGTCACGACGCGTCCCCGCACAAACCGAACAAACTTCCGCTTCGGTAAAGTTGTTGCATCGGAGGCAATGGCGCAAATTGGAAACAGCGTGCGCGAGTGCGTCGGCAATCGTTAGCGCGCCACTTTTGTCATGCTGAAGCAAATGGTAAGCCATCCGGCGAGCCGAACGAACGCCAACCCCAGGCAAGCGCTTCAACGCATCCACCAAAGTTTTTAGCGGCTCTGGTTCGGGCAGCTGAGCATCCATTAGAACGGCAGCTTCATTCCCGGAGGCAAGGGCATACCCGCTGTCACCGAAGCCATTTTTTCCTGTGACGCAGTTTCCGCTTTGCGCAAGGCGTCGTTGAACGCCGCTGCGACCAGGTCTTCCAGCATTTCTTTATCGTCTTCAAGCAAGCTGGGATCAATGGTGATCCGCTTTACGTCATGACGGCAACTCATGGAAACTTTAACCAGGCCACCGCCGGCTGCACCTTCCACCACAATATTTGCCAGCTCTTCCTGAGCCTTTTTCATATTGTCCTGCATTTGCTGGGCCTGACGCATCAAGCCTGCCATCTGGTTTTTCATCATGTCTATTCATTCCCTGGAAAAATATTCGACAAAACAATCATACTGACAAAGACAAACCCAACCTTTACAAAATCACGCTGCTTTGTCATTTAGCGGAACAATTGACCCAGGCAAGATTCTGGCATCAAATTCACGCAATAAATCAAGTACAAGCGGGTCACTTTGCGCCGCCGCTTCGGCCTCATGCTGACGCTTTTGACGCTCTGCCTGCTGGACGGCATGAGCGGTATCGGAACCCGTTACGCCAAACTCAACGCGCAGTGTTACCACTTGCCCGAAATGTTCCGACAGCAATGTACAAAGACGTGCTTTACCGGGACTTTCAGCCAAGGTTCTGACCGCGACCCGGAGAATAATTTCACTATTGTCCACGCCCAGCCATTCACTTTGGCGCGCCAGCTCCGCAGCGACACCGGTTGCCGCCAGACCCGCAGCCAGTTCCGGCCAGTCTTTGGCCGTCATTTTCTTTAACGTCGGCGAAACAGGCCGATTGCCGCTGATGGGTTCGTGATAGTTTGCCGGCTCGTCGAAATCGGATACCGGCAACATGAAATCATCTTCCGACAAAGACTCCGCATGGGGTTCTGGGTCATCACCGGCGTCGATATCTGATGTCTCTTGCGATTGAGTATCGATTTCATCGGCAAAAGTCGGCTCGGGCTCAGTTGTAATCTCTTCCCAGGCAGGCACATCGTCTGGGTTGCTGAGATCCTCTGCCTGACTGGGCTCCTCTGCCTGGCCGTGATCTTCCCCCTGCACCTCGACTTCCGCTGCTGTCTCGGCAGCCGGCTCAGGATCCCGACTCTGCGTCGTTGTAGTGGTTTGCGCACGGGTATTTGGGTCGGTTCGGGCCACCGGTGCAGGTTTTGAATCAGGTTGAGTACGTTTGGTATTCGTTGGTCCCGAAGGAGGTTCAGGCGCCCCGCCTGACAGCAAAGCCAGCATGCGCAGGCACGCCATCACAAACCCGGCGTACTCGTCGGGCGACAACGCAAGTTCAGAACGACTATGGACCGCCACTGTATAAAAAAGCTGTACGACATCAGGCGACAGCTTTTGAGCAAGCGCCTTGATATCGTTACACGCAGGATCGTCTTCCGGCGTAACACCGGGCACACGTTGCTCGATTGCCACGCGCGACAACAGAGTCGAAAAATCAGCCAGAGCACCGCTATACGATAAACCACGAATGGCAAGCTCATCGGCAATTTGTACGACTGCCGCGCCGTCTCGGGCCGTCAAACCATCAAGCAATCGAACCAGATAGCGCTGGTCGATGGTGCCCAGCATGCCACGCACATCTTCGGCCGACACACGGCCCGCGCTGTAAGCGATAGCCTGGTCAGTTAACGAAAGCGCATCACGCATTGAGCCCGAAGCAGCCTGAGCGAGCAGGCGCAACGCCGGGATTTCAAACTCGATAGCCTCTTCGTCAAGAATTGCCTGTAAATGCCCCACAATACCTTCGGCGGTCATTTGTTTCAGGTTGAATTGCAAACACCGCGACAACACCGTAACCGGAATTTTTTGGGGATCGGTCGTTGCCAGAATAAACTTGACATGAGGAGGCGGCTCTTCAAGCGTTTTCAGCATGGCGTTGAACGCATGGCCGCTTAACATGTGAACCTCGTCGATCATGTAAACCTTGAAACGACCCGCGCCGGGCGCATATACCGCTTGCTCAAGCAGCTGCGTCATTTCCTCGACACCACGATTCGACGCAGCATCAAGCTCAACATAATCCACAAAACGCCCGGCATCAATTTCAGTACATGCCTGACACTGCCCACACGGCGATGACGTGATGCCTTTCTCACAATTCAGCGATTTGGCCAAAATACGCGATAGTGTGGTTTTACCGACACCACGGGTGCCCGTAAATAACCAGGCATGATGCAGGCGTTGCGTGTCAAGCGCGTGCGTCAGCGCCCGGACCACATGATCCTGGCCAACAAGAGTGTCAAACGAGCGGGGCCGCCATTTGCGCGCCAGTACCAAATACGTCATGAAGTATTCTTTAATGAAGAAGGCGAGCCTGACTTCGGCACTGGTTCTAAACGACTATGGCTGCTTCGTTCCCGACCTGACCAGGTTTGCCGCCGAACCATGCGAAGGGGCCCGCCAAGCCAAAGTTTAACAGGAATCCGATTCACTATCGGAAATCCAGATATCAGCGCGTGGAAAGTAGAGCGCCGTTTGTACCGGACGACCATCAAGCGCAGCTACCGACTGCCGGTAACGCGCCATTTGGTCGGTGTACCGTGACTGCATTCGTGCAACGAATCCTTGAGTAGATTCCCCGGGCGCGGGGCAACCTGTTTTGTAATCCACCACCAACCACCCCGCTTCATTATGAACGGCCAAATCAATCACTGAAACACGACCGTCCGTGTCAAGCAACGCCCACTCACGATACGCATCGGCCAAACCAAGTAACCAGCGCCCCCGTTCGCTACACAATGTGCACTCAATTGTTTCGCATACAACCCGTATTGCCTCGGTTACCCGATGATCAAACAAGCCGGCACGTAATAACTGACGCTGAACAACCTGTTCTCGCCCGGCTTCGGATAGGTCGCGCCACACCTGCTCTCCCTGTTTCCCAATTTGCTCCAGCCAGCCGTGAGCAACAATACCCGCAATGGCCTCATCTTGATTCGCCTGAATCCAGGCGTCACGAGCGCCAAATTGCAACGAGGCGGAAACAGGTGCAATTGCCGGCCGTGCAGGGGTAAGGGATGCCCTAGGCAAGCGCGCGAGTGCAGACCAATTATCAGAAGGCGGGGCCCCATTACGCGACGATTCGACGTTCGCATCAGCGCGCTCTGAAGAATGATTTTCAGTTTGAACCTGCGATACCGTGGCGGCCTCAATAGCGGGCCACAGGCGCCCCAACAAACTATTTGGTGTCGGGGGTTTTACAGCCCCTTCATCATCAACATCCACATCGACGATCAAATGCAAAGCCTCACGGGCACGCGTTACAGCAACATATAACAATCGGTCAATTTCGTAATCGGCGCGCTTTCTTTCCCTGCGTCCCAGATACTCTGCCAACGAATCAACACTACCCGCGGTACGCTGCTGAATCGGACCCAACAAGACACGCCCTTCAGCCATCTCGACACGCATCAACGGCGTTTCATCCCGCCTGATTCCCTGATGTAATCCCATCAGGATAACGGTGTCGAACTGCAAACCTTTGGACTTATGAATCGTCATCACCTCCACTGCAGCGCCTTCGGTACTTCGTGGGGCCGCATAAAGCCGTTCAATCTGTTGTTCCAATTCAACGGGGTTCAAGCCACCGTAAGGTGCCAAACGTTCTACCAGTTGCAAAAGGCTTTGTGCATCTGCACGATCCGCTACCTGGGAATAAACTTTTTCGCCTCCGAGCCGCCGCCAACATGCTTCCAGCCACGCAGCGAAAGGCATGCGGCCCGAACGGTTTCGTTGATCCAACAGAACTGCGCATGCGTGACGTACACGCAGGGCCTCCTCTCCCTTGATACCGCGCCCGTCAAGAAAACCGTCATCAAAGCAGGAAGACAGAATATCGGGTACTGCCTTATGAGGATATTCTCCAAACAAAGCATGTAGCGTATCGAGCCGCAAGCCACAAACCGGCGAACGCAAAATCGATAACCAAGCCAAACGGTCGCCGGAGTGAGCCAGCGCCCGGGCCAACTGAACCAGATCATTCACAACCGGACGTGATTTCAGAGAGACAAGCTCCACGGCACGACACGGGACACCATGCCGGTATAGCTCGTTAACGACATCTTGAAGATGCGCCCGCGCTCGCACCAGAATCGCCACAGGATGTCCGCTTTCCGGTCTGCGCGCCAGCGCTTCCTGAACCAGCGATAATGTTTTCTGCGCCGCAGATGTTGTACCTATAGAGGGCGTTCCGCCTTTGCCCCCCGTAACGACCGCATGCACATGCACCCCCAGGCCGTCCAACTGCGCATGAAAAGCCGACGACTCGGTATAAGGAATTGCGCCCAAACCGGCGTGGGCAACCTGGGGAAGCAAAGGTTTGAATACCTGGTTCACCCATTCCACCACCGTTTCCTGAGACCGAAAATTCGTGTTCAATTGCAAAGAAACAAGCGGGATATCACCCAGGCCTTCACGTTGAACTCGCAAGAACCAACCGACTTCCGCCTTGCGAAATCGGTAAATCGATTGCATTGGATCACCTACCAGAAACAGCGTTCGACCCTCGCCCGGCTGCCATCCCGAGGTCAGTTTTTGTAGCAAACGGATCTGCGTTTCACTAGTATCCTGAAATTCATCAACGAGCAAATGGGAAATAGACGCATCCAGCGTTAAAAGCAGGTCAGAGGGCGCATCGGGATGCCCCAAAGCATGCAGTGCGCGCTGCGAAATTTCAATAAAATCCACCTCGCTGTGCTGAGAAAACTGCACAAGCAACTGCGCGTGAGCCAGCCGTAGAACATCGAACAGGGTCAGGAGCGTCGTGAGGTGATGATGCGTATACCCCAAAGGCGCCTGCCGAATGTCGGCTAATGCACTCACCCAGGGACTACTATTGTCAAACGCATCGAGCCATCCCTGTAAAAGGGTCTTGGCAGTGCTCCCCGGCGGGAAACCCTGGCGCTTATCCAAACGTTTTCGCAACTCTTCCTTATTGGTCAGCAGGAAATCAGCCAACGCCTGCCACTGAGGCAAAGAACCGATATTGGCGCCAAAAGGTGCCCCATCCCATGTTGCCAACACCTCAAACGCCTGCTCCCCTTGCTCAACCCTGTTTCTGGAGGCTTCGGCCAGTGGGCCTGCCAATTGGGTTGCCCAACCAACGGGCATGCTTTGCTGCAAATAAGCAAGGTCTTCTTCAATTGCCTCACGCAAATGCGCTTGCAAAAGTGCTGGATCCGCACCCGACTCAAACAAGGGTAGCCACTGGTCGCGCGTTGCCAGCATGCGTGCAATCAAACTCCTGGCGGCTCGCAAATCAACATCAAGATGCGCAACCAATTGGGCAACGGGCTCATAGTCATCAATCAACTCGAGTGTGTTGCGCGCCGCGGCCTCATAATGCGCACCGGCATCGTCACACAATGAAGGCATTCCGCCCAGTTCGCTCATCCAAGGCATGGATCGAACAAGCGAGGCGCAAAACGCATCAATCGTACGAATACTGAGCCGGGCGGGGTACTGTAAAAGCTTCCAGCCCTTTTCGTCATTCCGGGACATTGCCTGACGGGCCAGCCGCCAACTTAAGTGGGCATGTTCCGCTTGCGGTTCGGGCCCCGATGCGGCCTGAAGTTTACCCAGAACGCGGGCATGCATTTCCGCCGCTGCTTTACGCGTAAACGTAATCGCCACAATTTCTTCCGGCCGCTCAACCACCCCCAGCAAAGCCAATATCCGGTCAGTTAAAAGCTCGGTTTTACCTGAACCGGCCGGTGCCTGAACCAAAAATGATTCTTCAGGATTCAAAGCGCGTTGGCGCACCAGTGCATCAGTCATTTGCGAAGCCATCACACCCCTCCCTCAAAACGTCGCAAGAACGGTTTGACATCGCAATACTGCAAATCCTGTTCCGACCAAACACGGTTGTCCGCTACACCGGAAACAAACTCATCAGCAAGCATCGAAATAGCCCGGCGCCAATCGACCAAAACCTGTTCCCACGTTTTGTCCGTTGCTTCAGGCCACGTCCACTTTTCCACCGCCGCCACCCCAGGAAAGCAGTCGATGTCGGCCAAGCCCCTTGTTTCATTGCCGCGTGCATGCAACTTTGCCAATACCAGTGCGGCAACGCTTTCCGCTTGAGACTGCGCATACTCTTGCTGCAAGACTGCCGCATACAAGGGAAGTTGCAAATCGACCGGGCGCGAACGGGTCCACGAAGACCTGGGATCAACAGAGCCATTGCCCGATTTATAGTCAATTACCAGCCATCGACCATCAGCCAACAGATCAATGCGATCGATTTGCATACCCAGCTCAAGATGTTTGTATTGCCATACATGTCGGCGCTCCAACTCGTAAACCGAGAACGGCGGCCGTTTTTGTTCGACCTCCAGCCACTGTTCCACCACTGTGCAGGCGCGCGTCACCTCTAATTGGCGCAAACGTTCACTGTAATCCGGCAAAGCAAGCTGCGCCGCTTCATCCGCGCAAAGACGTACTATTGCGCTCACCCGGCCTTGCTCAACCGACTCGTGCAATTTGTCCTGGCTTTGCAAATGCCGCCATACCCGCTCCATGACACCGTGTAAAAATATGCCACGGGCATTCGACTCCCCCGGTTCGGCATAGTCGCTTAACTGACGCGCATGTAACCGATACTTCACAAAAGCCCATAAAGGATTGCGCGCATGATCATCCAGCACCTGTACCCCGCCCCTAACTCGCTCTTGCGGCAATAACGCAGGCCCTTGATTGTCGATCAACACATCCATTTCGACGGGGGAACCTGAAGCAGATTCATTGGTTTCAGCCGTCGCCGACGGCACTAGAGCCCGCATGGGCCAACCTGCAATAAATGGACTGGGGCGCAACTCGCTTTCACCTTCATGCAAAGCGTGGCTCACGACCACATCAGGCGCGCAGCAAACCAAATCCTCAAAAAGCCCTTGCGCCCACTGTAACTCCCTCTCGGGCGTTGCTCGTGGCGCTTGCGCCGCTTTCAAAACAGCGGCCGGTATTAAAGGATTGGGCCGAGGTGCCGCCGGCAACACATTATCGGTTAGCCCCATTACCCATAGGGCATCCCAATGGCCGCCCTCAGCCTCAAGCAAGCCGAGGACGTCAAGCCTGGATGTGGGGTCACGTTGCGGTTGGAAAAGCGTTTCACGTAACAATCGGCGCAGAATGGCGATGGCTTCCGTTACACCAATAGAACCCAACAATGCAGCCTGACGCGCAAATTGCGTTAATACGCGATCGAAGGCTTCCAACGATTGAAAAGTGTCACTATCGAGCGTCTCCACCCCTGGAAAACCCAGCGCGGTTAGCCACTCCCTTATTGTTTGAGCCCACGCTACCGCCCCCTGACGGCTGGGCGCCTGCTCGCAAAGGTGCATGGTGGCCACCCACGACTCATGCAACACAGGTGTCACATCAGCCAAATATTGAGAAAACTCGGGCAAACTGATATTCACCACGCGATTGCGGCGCCAGACAGCGTCAAGAGCTGCCCTCTTTCCTGCTTCCTGCGCGTGCGCAGCGCAACCACCGGCCAATAGCGCCGCCCCCGCGACAGAAGGAGAAACGGCACGATCACGCAAAACGGCCCCAATAACATCCAACCAATGGATTGCGGCCCGAACCAAAGGCCACTCCATCAACGGACGGGCCACAGCGATATTAAAAGCCAGGGGAGCCGACTCACCAGGCTCCTGAAGTGTTCGTGCCAACAGACGATGCGCCAGCACGGCATCCTGCTCCAAATTTGGGTTCACAATCGCTACGCGTTGCTCGGGAGAATGCCGCAACCGCTCGTGCGCCCAACGTACGGCCGCTTCCCATTCCTCAATCGCATCACCGGCCAAGACACGAGTGCGGTTCTGAGCAGGCACACGATCATTTTTCAAACGATAAATATGGCAACCCGCTGCAACCAGGCAATCAAGCAAGCGCGCCATTCTTGGGCTGATCTCACTAAACCCGGCCAGCACGATTTGCCCCGCACAGGGCAAACGTCCAGACTCAAATGCTTCGCATACACCTTCAAAAGCCAGGTTCGCATCCTCTGCGCCAAGATCCATTAACAAAGCCCGGTATCGCTCACGCCAGGCCCGAAACCGTTGATAGTCGGGTGTTTCGTGCAACGTGGGCACGCTTAACGCCCACTCGTCTATCAATCGATCCGCCTCAATTGCCAGACGCACCGCCGATTGAACATCCAGAAGTGGCGCATCACGCTCGACATGTTCGATGGCCTGCTTCCAGACAAGGCCGGCCCCAAAATGATCAAGCACATACGAAGGCATATTCGCCTCGGGCGCAAATGCCCTTTGATCTGACATCTGTCGAACCCACGACGACCATGGCAAAATAGCCGGCAAAGCTACAACCTGTCGTGACACCCCCAATAACGACGACAAATCACTGACAATTCGCCTAGCATAACGGTTGTTAACAGTCAGCACTGTCGTAGTTCGGCTATCGAATGTTAGCAATCCCTCATACGAAATGGGGTCAAAGTGAGTGGATTCCGTTACAGTGGTGCTCATTGCCATGCCATTAACCATAAACGTTGAGTGTACTGTGCCGCACTTCAGACACCGAAACAAGCAGGACAATATGGTCGTATCGAAAAAAACAGCCCACCCGAGCCTGATATCGAATCATGCCATTCACGCATTTCTTGATGCCATCTGGCTTGAAGACGGCTTGGCCGACAACACGTTGGCGGCTTATCGCCGCGATATTACCGCCTTTGCGCACTGGTTGGAAGAAACCCGCAAGTACGACATTGACCATGCCCAAACGGCAGATATTCAAGCCTGGTTTGCCCATCTTCACCCCAACTCGCGTGCAACAACCGCAAACCGACGCCTTGCCGCGTTAAAAAAATATTATCTTTGGGCCCGGCGCCAACAACGGATTAGCATTGATCCTTGCCTGAACCTGAAGTCTGCAAAGCAGCCGTCGCGCTTCCCAAAAACGCTCACGATGGAACAAGTGGAGGCGCTTCTCGAAGCCCCGAACACGCAGAGCGATCTAGGCTTACGTGATCGCGCCATGCTGGAAACACTTTATGCAACAGGATTGCGGGTGAGCGAACTGGTTAATTTAAAACTGCTTGAAATCGACCTTAATGCAGGCGTTGTAAGGGTTGTGATGGGCAAAGGCGGAAAAGATCGACTGGTTCCCTTGGGAGAAGAAGCGCAACACTGGCTCAACGATTACTGCACACAATCGAGGCCTGCCTTGCTTGGTGCAAAAAGAAGTGATGCCTTGTTCGTTACCCAGCGTGGCGGGGCCATGACACGCCAGGCTTTCTGGCTCATCATAAAAAAATATGCCGCTCTGGCCGATATTCACACCCCACTGTCGCCCCACGTTTTACGGCATGCTTTTGCAACCCACTTATTGAACCATGGTGCCGATCTGCGCGTTGTTCAAATGTTGCTTGGGCATGCCGACATTTCAACAACGCAAATCTATACGCATGTTGCCAGAGAAAGATTGAAATCTCTCCACGCCCAACATCACCCAAGGGCGTAAACCCGATCGGGGCTGTTTAAGCCCTGAACCCACTATGAAGAAAAATCCACTCAAGCTCAAACTGCCCATCCTCAATCTTGGTCGACTGATTGTTTTCCTGACGATCGTTACCGGTTTGGTCATGATGATTAACACCTTTATTGCCAGCTATCAACGCCAGCAGGTCATTCTGCTGGAGAGCCGGCTTGAACTCAATCATGCCTACGCCACCAAAATCGCGCAAAGCACGGACCGCTTCCTGGCAAATGCATTACAACAGTTGAATGTCAGCGCCAAGAGACTCGGACAACAATTTAATCGCCAAACACAAACCGAAGAGGTTGAGCGACTCTATCGCCAAACCAACGATTTCAGCGCAACAGGCGTCATCGACAACACGGGTAATCTTAAAGCCGGCTCTACCGGCCGTTCGGACGTAGCCGGCATCCCTTTGAATAGCACGGGTGTAAAACTTGCCCTAAACCGCAAGGCGCCCACCATTAGTCCGCCATACCACAACCACAACGGCCAACTCACCATCGCAATATCGCAACCCATTTTCGACCCCCAGGGCAACTATCTGGGCTTTGTAAGTGGCGCGATTTATCTGGGGCAAGCAAATAGTTTGGATGGCATTTTGGGGCACCACTATTACAGCGACACGTCATACGTATACGCTGTTGATGAACAACGGCGTTTGCTCTATCACCCGGCACGCGAACGTCTGGGAAGTATTGTGGGCGAAAACAAAGTGATTGACCTGGTATTGCATGGGCTTACAGGTTCCCAGCGCGTCATCAACAGTCAAGGTCGAGACATGCTTGCGGGATACGCTCCCGTTGCGGCCACAGGCTGGGGGGTTGTAGCACAAAGCCCCACGGGGCACATCACGGAACCCTTGACTTCAAACATGCTCGACTTAATTCTTGATACGAGTTTTCCCGCATTAACAATCCTGATTCTCGCCTGGTGGGTGTCAAGGCTGATCGCCAAACCCTTAACAGAACTGGCGATTCGCGCACGTGAGCTGCACACCACCGACCCAAACCATTCGTTGCACTCAATCCGGTCATGGTATTTCGAAGCGCGCCAGCTAAAGCGCGCCTTAATGCAAAGTCAGGCCTCGTTCCACCACCAAATTGACAAGCTCAACGAAACCGCACAAACAGATCCCCTAACTGGCTTGCTAAACAGGCGAGGCTTGGCGGATGCAATTAATATGCTTGAGCAAAACGAACATGCCTGTGGTCTGATCGCAATTGATATCGACCATTTCAAACAAGTGAACGACACGTACGGCCATAACACCGGCGATCAAGTACTTAAGTATCTCGCCGACGTTATGAAAAAACACTCCAGGCAAGAGGACATCCTGTGTCGTAACGGTGGCGAAGAGTTCTTGATGCTTTTACCCGACGTTACCCTTGACCAGACAATACAGGCCGCCGAAAGGTTAAGAGCATTCGTCGCAAATCAGGACAACATTCCCGGATGCCGTCGTTTAACGCTTTCTTTAGGTGTTACACACTGGTCCCCCGACTCAAACGAATCCATCGACACCGCGCTTAAACAAGCAGACGAGGCGTTGTATAAAGCAAAAGAAACGGGGCGCAATCGCGTCAACGCCGGTTATTCCTTATAGAAAGCAACTTATGCACGGCCATCACCACCACCATCACGCACCCGAGCAGTCATCAGAAAAACGTATCGCGCTGGCTTTTTTTCTGAATTTGCTCTTTTCCATTATTGAATTCATTGGCGGCATGCTCACCCAAAGCACTGCAATTATGGCGGATGCCGTTCACGACCTGGGCGATAGTTTGTCGATTGGTACGGCATGGGTTTTGCAACGCCTGGGACGAAGATCAGCAAACTATACATTCACCTATGGATATCGGCGACTGTCCTTGCTCGGCGCCGCTTTAAACGGTCTCATTTTGCTTGCTGGATCGGCCTGGGTACTGAGCGAAGCCTTCAACCGCCTGAACAACCCTATTATGCCGGTTACAGAAGGCATGTTCTTGCTGGCAATACTGGGCGTTTGCGTAAATGGATATGCCGCCTACCGCCTCAGTAAAGGCAACACGCTGAACGAACGGGTACTCAACTGGCATTTAATTGAAGATGTACTGGGTTGGTGCGCGGTGTTGATACTTTCAATCGTGTTGCATTTTTTCCATTGGCCCATTCTCGACCCGCTGCTATCGATTGCCTTTACCTTATTCATTCTGTTCAACGTTGCCCGAATGCTGTGGTCAACCGCGAAACTGTTTTTTCAAGCGGTGCCGGATACGCAACTGCTGCACGATGTTCGCCAGACTCTGCTTGGCTTGCCCGGCACACAGGCTGTGCACCACCTTCACCTTTGGTCGCTCGATGGGGAAAAACACGTACTGACCGCCCATGTTGTTGTTCAAAACGACACATCAATTTCCGATTATCAAAATATCAAAGCAGACCTGAAAATCGCACTGGAGCAATTCAACCTTTCACACACGACCATCGAGATTGAATTGTCTCAGGAAGATTGCCGGGATGCCGGCCTGTAAAGATGCCGCTGCGTCAGGCCTCATCGCGATCGGTTTGAACCAGGTAGATCAATACCAGCAGAATCGTCACGAAAAAGCGAAACGCGTCGGGAACACCATTCCATTGGTCGGACATCCACATACCAAACCACTCACCGCCAATCGACATGAACCCTACCTGCCAAACCAGAAAGCCAAGCAACAGCCCCCAAACTGCAATGGGTTTGGCGCGGTTAAAGTCAGTTGCGGGTGCACGCGCCTTAAGCAGTAATCGATAAGCGCCCACCCAGCAAAGAATAGCAACGAGCGACTCGGCCGCAATAATCAAAATATACGCGGCATGGTGCAGAAAGGGGGACTCAATAGCCCGGTAATGAATCGTGGCATTGGGAAAAATAGTATCCATCATTAGGACATGCTGAACAAAAGCAAAGTTACTGCCGTAGTCGGTTATGTTACCGAACGCCACCAGTGTTGCAAATAGCGCCATTGCGGCAACCAAAACAACTTTTGATACTCGCACAGCCAGCATACTCCCTCCCTTTTAAAAACCAATAAATCAGGTAATCAACTCGACCCGGCCGGTTTTCAATTGATACAACCCGCCTACCACTTTCAATTGCCCCGCCTCTACGGCGCGCCTTAACATGGGCGTGGAAGAAGCCAGCCTGGCCATATTCATGCGAATGTTCTGGATCGTCACATCGCGCATTAACGCTGCTGGATCGGGCTTCTTTGCCTTGGCCGCCGCCACTGCCGGCGCCAACTCAGTTGTAATGCTTTGAATATGCCCCGGGTAATCAGTGTGATTATCGTACGCGTCGATTGCAGCGCCTATGGCACCGCATTGCGTATGACCCAGCACCATGATCAGCGGCGCCTTCAAGACTCCCACCCCATACTCCAGACTTGCCAGAATATCCATCGTGACGTAATTGCCGGCAACGCGCGTTACAAACAAATCTCCGCGAGACTCATCGAAGCAAAATTCAGGGCCAACGCGAGAGTCGGCGCAACTTAACAAACATGCATAAGGATTTTGGCCTTGCGCCAATGCAGCGCGTGTTGAAGCGAAGTCTTTGGTTGTCGTTTTGCCGCTCACATAACGCTCGTTGCCTCGCATCAAGCGATCAAGCGCCGCATCGGGTGTTAATTGATTCTCGGGCCGAGGTGGGTCGGAAGCGGCCAGGGCATGAGGGGACACAAAAGGCGCGGCGGCCAATCCGGCCATCGCCAATAACGCTGACCTGCGGGACACACTTTTTTCAACATTGGTCGTGCGTTCGGATTCAAACCGCTGCGGAGTTTCTGAAATGTCACAACGTACACACATGATGCTTCCCCTTTAAAATTAGAATGGAAGCGCAACCCCGGCGGCCCTATGTGGCTGGCGCCACCTACGCGTCGGTCCGATTTTGCAACGAATTAGTTACAAACACAAGCATTTCTAATCTTTTGCCCTGGCACCAAATTCCGTTGCAAGATCCGAAAGCTGTGCCACAGCCTGTCGAAACAAGACCACATCACTACTCATGGTGAAGAAGCGATAACCCCAATTAACGTAACGTTCCACGTCGTCAATACCATGCGAGGTGATACCTAACGCAATACCCGCATTCCTTGCTCGCCGGCCAATTTCTTGCAAAACAGCCTGCACTTCAGGATGCCTGATCTGCCCAAGGTACCCCAGATCGGCTGCCAGATCGCCAGGGCCGACAAACAGCGCGTCCACACCTTCAACGCCGCCTATCTGCTCCATCCGCTCAACGGCTTGGGCGGACTCAATTTGAACAACCACCCCAATAGACTGATTAATAAACTGAAAATAATCTGTCACCCGCCCATAACCGTTATTACGGTGATAAGCCGAGACGCCACGGGTGCCGTCGGGTGGATAACGCGTTGCCGCTACGGCCTGTTTCGCCTCTTCAACCGTTTGAACGTTAGGAATCAACAAATTGCGGAAACCGATATCCAGCAAACGCTTGATCTCGGCAGGATGGTTCTGAACCGGACGCCCTACTGCAGGTTTGCCCGAAAAACGTATGGCCTGCAGTTGGGCAATGAGCGACTGAATGTCATTCGGTGCGTGCTCCGTGTCGAACAACATCCACTCGAACCCAGGATGCTCTGCCACAATTTCCGCCAACATCGGGTTAGCGAGCGCATTCCAGAAACCGAGTGTGATCCGGTTTTGCCCAAGCCAATGCTTGAAAGGGTTTTCCTGCGCAGCGCGCATATGCATATCCGCCATCATCTCTCTTTGCGCCAATCAGGGTTTCAGGAGAATCGAGCCGGTCGTCGCGCGGCTTTCCAGGTCTGCATGGGCCGACGCAACATCTGACAGCGCATAGCGTGCACTAATCATTGGCGCGACCTTTCCGGATTCCAGCACATCGAATAAATCAGCGGCCATGTGCTCCAGCCGCTCACGTGTTCTGGCGTATGAAAACAAAGTAGGCCGTGTAACGAACAATGAGCCTCGGGAAGCCAGTTCGCTAAGGCTGAACGGCGGTACCGGCCCTGATGCATTGCCAAAGCTGACCATCATTCCCAAAGGCGCGAGACAATTGAGAGAGTCGTAGAACGTGTCCGTGCCCACCGAATCGTACACAACCGGAACGCCCTTCCCGTCGGTGATCTCTTTGACCCTTTCAACAATATTTTCGGTTTTGTAATTAATCGTGTGAGTGCAGCCATGCATGCGGGCCAGCTCGGCTTTTTCGTCCGACCCAACCGTCCCGATCATGGTCACGCCCAGAGCGCGAGCCCACTGACAGGCAATCAACCCGACCCCCCCGGCGGCGGCATGAAACAATATCGTTTCACCGCCCTGGAGCACAAACGTTTGGCGAAACAGGTACTGCACAGTTAAGCCTTGAAGCATCATCGCGGCTGCCGTATCGAACTCAATCGAAGCGGGTAGTTTAAGAACCTGTTCAGCCGGCATTGTGCGCCGTTCCGCATAGGCTCCGGGGGGCAGGCAAGCGTAGGCAACACGATCACCCACCGCAACATGTGTTACGCCTTCGCCCACAGCCTGAACAACACCGGCCGCCTCCATACCCAGGCCTGCCGGCAAGGATTGCTTGTACAGGCCGGTTCGGTAATAAACGTCGATAAAATTCAACCCGATACTTTCATGACGAAGCGTGATCTCACCCGCAGCGGGAGCAGGAACATCCACATCGACAAACTGCATCACTTCGGGCCCGCCATTGTCGAAAATTCGGATTGCCTTGGACATGTTCGCCTCAATTGATAACGGTGTTGAGAATCAGCAGTGTTGAGAATCAGCACTTGATTTGACAGACTGGCGCCCCCGACAGGAATCGAACCTGTAATATTCCCTTAGGAGGGGAACGTTATATCCATTTAACTACAGGGGCGTCGCGCCCACGCATTGTAACAAGTTGCCCAAACGTCTGCGCGCAAGGTTTTTTGAATAATATGTTGTTTTTTTTTCTTAGTATTAACGATAGTTTTGTCGATTGAGGCCACGCGAGCAACCAAGCCGAAATGCAATAACTATAAAGCCCCGGACAGATCAAGAAACTCACAAACTGAAGCCTCATAGCCGATTCGCTCACATCCAGCCATTATCCGCACCCCATTCTCAGGACAAAAGAAGATGGAAGATAAACGAGTTTTAAACGAAATTAGCATTTTTTTGAACGACGAAGACGAAACTGAAGCATTGGCAAGACAATTTGCCCCCCTCTTGACGAAACCAGATCCCACTCAAAAAACCCCGATAACGGGTGGTCACATTTACTTGCGTGGAGACCTTGGCGCAGGCAAAACCTGCTTCGTACGGGCGTTTTTAAGGGCTTGCGGCGTTACCGGACGAATTAAAAGTCCAAGCTATGCTTTACTTGAATCTTATAAAGTTTCTAACTTATACTTCTATCATCTTGATTTTTATAGATTTAGCGACCCAAGAGAATGGATTGACGCCGGGTTTCGCGACATTCTTCAGGAAAATGCCGTCGTTTTAATTGAATGGCCTGAACAAGCCGGTGGCCTTTTACCCCCTCCTGACGTCGAGATAAGCCTGGAATACGCCGACCACGGACGCAACGCGAGAATTACCGCCTATAGCAATAAAGGACAATCATGGCTGAGCAAAATCACCCCCCCGGGCCCAGCATCAAGCCCGAAAGATTCGCCCGCCGGCGATTCGTAGCGGCGGCCACCACCTTATTTTTATTGCCCGTCATACCGCGGGTTGCAAAAGCCGCCACGATTCTTGCCGTACGTACCTGGCCGGCCGACGAGTACACACGCGTTACGCTGGAGATGGATAGCGAGCTTAAAGCAGAACACTTTACGCTGGAAGGTCCCCACCGGCTGGTTGTCGATATCGAAGGTCTGACAATGAGTCAGACCATCAACGAGCTGGTTTCAAAAATCAAACCAAACGACCCCTATATCGCGAGTGTGCGGGTGGGCCAGAATCGCCCCAATGTCGTTCGGCTGGTCATGGACCTGAAACAACCCATTGCGCCACAAGTCTTTACGCTCAAGCCAATAGGTGAATACAAATATCGCCTGGTTCTTGATCTGTACCCGCGCGTAGCGCAAGACCCTTTAATGGCGCTGGCCAAATCCCAAGACGATAATGACCCGCTGGCCGAGGTGCTGGAAAACCTCGCACAAGGCAGCGATGCGCCCATTCCTTCGGTTGAGGGCCAACAGTTACCGCCTATCGCCCAAAAGAAACCCATGCCGGAAATCCGGCCTGAGCCCAGCCCCCGGGACCCAATCCCCAGCAAACCCAACCGGCCGATTTTGGTTGCATTGGACCCGGGACACGGTGGCGAAGATCCCGGCGCCGTCGGTCCTTCAGGCACATATGAAAAAAATATCGTGCTGGGGATCGCCAAACGCTTGAAAAAACTCATTGATGCACAACCCGGCATGCAGGCCTACCTGACCCGCGACCGTGATTATTTTGTCCCATTGCAAGTGCGGGTTCAAAAAGCACGACGCATCAAAGCGGATCTGTTTGTGTCCATTCATGCGGATGCCTGGATTAAACCCTCCGCCCGGGGCTCATCCGTCTTCGTACTGTCGCAAAAAGGGGCATCAAGTGCGGCAGCACGTTGGTTGGCGAAAAGCCAGAACGAGGCCGACCTGATTGGCGGCATCAATGTCAATACCAACAACCAACATGTCATGAAAGTGCTGCTCGATATGTCGACTGCGGCCCAAATCAATGACTCCGTTAAAGTGGGTGGCCGTGTACTTGGGGAAATCGGAAAAATAAACCGTTTGCACAAAAAACATGTAGAGCGGGCGGGCTTTGCAGTCCTCAAAGCCCCCGATATTCCATCCATTCTGGTGGAAACTGCTTTTATCAGCAATCCTCATGAAGAACGGTTGTTACGTAGCGCCTCGCATCAGGAAAAACTGGCACGAGCCATGCTAACCGGCATTAATGATTATTTTTCCACTAGCCCGGGGCTGGCACGTAGGGCATAATTTGCCCTAGTATGCTGCAGCGCCGTTCAATTACCCCCCTTCCCGATCCGCTCATTAGCCAAATCGCCGCCGGCGAGGTTATTGAGCGGCCGTCGTCGGTCCTCAAGGAACTTCTGGAGAATGCCATTGATGCCGGCGCTACCGGCATTGAAATTCGCCTTGAAGGTGGCGGCATCCGTCGCATTCTGGTCAGTGACAATGGCTCGGGCATTCCTCAAAATGAATTGCCTTTGGCGCTTACGCGTCACGCCACCAGCAAAATTCGCAGTCTCGAAGAGCTCGAAGAAGTCGCATCAATGGGTTTTCGCGGCGAAGCCTTGGCATCAATTGCCTCAGTGGCACGTCTTACCATCACATCACGCACGCCCGACGCGCCCCATGCCTGGCAACTCCAGGCAAACGCGTCGGAACCTATCGCCGCTTCCGGCGGGCAAGGCACCAGCGTGGATGTTCGTCAGCTGTTCGAGACAGTCCCAGCCCGACGTAAGTTTTTACGTACTGAAGCAACGGAATACGGCCACTGTGTTGAGGCGCTGGAACGGATTGCACTGGCACATCCGGCTGTCAGCTTTCGTCTCTTTCACAACGACAAACCTCAAAGAAACTGGCGCTCATCAGACTTACCGCAACGGATTCTGGATGTTCTGGGAACAGAAATAGTTGCACAAGGGTTACATGTGGACCAACAGCATGGGGTCATCAACTTACGCGGTTTAATCACCAAGCCCACCTTTGCGCGGCCACGTGCCGACAAGCAGTATCTTTACGTGAATAATCGCTTCGTGCGCGATAGAACCGTTTCGCACGCGGTGCGCCAGGCATACTCAGATGTATTGCATGGCGACCGTCAACCCGGCTTTGTCTTGTTTCTGGATATTGCCCCCAGTGCAGTCGATGTCAATGTTCACCCGGCAAAAAGTGAAGTACGGTTCCGGGAAAGTGGCGCAGTCCATCAATTTGTTGCGCGTACCCTGGACCAGGTACTGGCCCAAACACGCCCAACGGATTCATCGACTTTCCCCGAATCATCGCAGCACGGGGCGCCGGCACCCCATTCCCACGACATTGCCGGAACGCAGCAAGCTGCCGTGACACAACGATATGCCCCGGCCCAGCATAGTCTAGGCTTGCCCCCTCGCCACGGCAGCCCACCTAATCCCGCTTCCTGGCAAAGGCTTTATGAGCCACTCCCCAGTACCGGCGCAACGCCTCCCTCGGCCCAAACACCTTATTCTTCTGAACCGGCAATACAAACGTCCGAAACCCACCCACTTGGTATGGCGATCGCGCAACTGCATGGCATTTATATATTGGCGCAAACACAAACCGGCCTGATTATCGTTGACATGCACGCGGCGCACGAACGCGTGGTATACGAGCAGCTCAAACACGCCCTTGATGCGCGTGACCTGCCCCGGCAGGAACTGCTTGTTCCCGTCGTTTTTCAAGCCAGTGAAAAAGAAATCGCCCTGGCCGAAGAGTTTGACGAGCAGTTGTCCGAACTTGGCCTGACGCTGCGCCCCGGGGGCCCAAACAACCTGGTTGTCCGATCGGTGCCGGGCCTGCTGGCCAAAGGCGACATTGAAGCGCTGGCAAAAAATGTTTTACGCGATTTGGCCCAAGTCGGCAGCTCGCGTCAATTGCTCGAGCAAAGAAACCAGCTGCTTTCCACCATGGCTTGCCATGGGTCGGTAAGAGCCAATCGGCGTTTGACCCTCGACGAGATGAATGCATTGCTGCGTAAAATGGAACAAACTGAACGTGCAGATCAATGCAACCATGGGCGTCCCACATGGTTGTACTGGAGCCTGCCGGAAATCGACAAACTTTTCATGCGCGGCCAATGAGTCATCACCGTTTCATCGTGTGCCTGGCCGGCCCCACCGCCTCCGGGAAGAGTGCCGCAACATTGGCGCTAGCCCAATATTGGCCCATTGAAATAATCAATGTCGACTCAGCCACCATTTATCGACAGATGGACATCGGCACGGCCAAACCCAGCCCCGCGGAGCGACGCACCGTACCTCATCATCTGCTTGATATCCGCGACCCATCGGAAACGTATTCCGCAGCAGAGTTCTGTACCGACACGTTGAGGCTAATTGAGGACATTCATTCACGTAATCGCATTCCCTTGCTATGCGGCGGAACGATGATGTATTACAAAGCCTTGCGCGAAGGCCTGAATAACCTCCCGTCTGCCAACCCCGGCATACGACGCGAACTGGAAAACGAAGCAGCGGCATCAGGCTGGCCCGCCATGCATGCCCAATTACAGCATGTTGACCCCCTTACCGCGCAGCGTTTGGCCCCCAACGACAGCCAAAGAATCCAACGCGCCCTGGAGATTCACCGCATTACCGGCAAACCCATGTCGCAATTGTTAGCAGAACAACGCCCGAACCAGGAAAAACCTTGGCACTACGTCACCATCAGCCTTGAGCCGTCCGACAGGGCAGTGTTGCATGAGCGTATTGCAACGCGCTATCACGCTATGGTCGAGAATGGCCTGGTGGCGGAAGTGGAAGCCCTGTTCAACCGGGGCGACCTGAGTGAGTCGATGCCATCGATACGATGCGTGGGCTATCGACAAATCTGGGCTTACCTGAAAGGAGAGGTTGACCTGCCAACGGCGATTGAACAGGCGATCGCCGCCACACGGCAGTTGGCCAAACGTCAACTTACGTGGTTGCGCGCCCAGCCCGATCGGCATATTGTTGACTGCCTTTCGCTTAACACTGCCGACCAGATACGGGATATCGTCCCACAATACTGGAACGCACCACCCCGTTAAACAACAACGGTTTGCGCTTCTTCCGGTGCGCGTTCAACGATTTCGCCCAAACGGAAAACCTGTTCACCGTTCTCGTTAAGCGTCGCTGCAACAGCATGAGCCTGATCGGCCGCAACCACGACAACCATGCCGATACCACAGTTGAAAACACGATACATTTCTTCGTCGGCAACCCGACCGCCTTCCTGCAGCCAACGGAACAGCGCAGGCATTTCCCATGCCTCGCGATACAACCGCGCAGCCAAACCCGCTTGCAAAATACGCGGAACATTATCCAACAGGCCGCCGCCGGTAATATGTGCCAACCCTTTTACTGCGGACGCATGCTGTTTGATGGCTGCAAGCGCAGATTTCACATAAATACGCGTAGGCGCCATCACAACATCGACCAAAGGCCGGCCGTGGAAATCATCGGTTGGTTTGGCACCCGTGGTTTCAATAATCTTGCGCAGCAAAGAGTAGCCATTGGAATGGGCGCCACTGGATGCAAGCCCCAAAACGACATCACCCGGCTGGATCGACTTGCCATCGATAATTTCCGATTTTTCCACTGCACCAACTGCAAAGCCCGCCAAATCGTATTCGCCATCCGGATACATACCAGGCATTTCGGCGGTTTCCCCCCCTATCAGGGCACAGCCGGCCAGTTCACAACCACGTGCAATACCCCCAACCACCGCCGCAGCGGTATCAACCGATAATTTGCCGCAGGCAAAATAGTCCAGAAAATAAAGCGGCTCGGCCCCCTGAACCAAAATATCATTCACGCTCATGGCCACCAGGTCGATGCCGACCGTATCGTGTCGATTCCACTCAAAAGCAAGTCGCAGCTTGGTACCCACGCCATCGGTACCCGAAACCAGCACGGGTTCTTTCAGGTGCTTAGGCACCTCGAATAACGCGCCAAACCCTCCAATACCTGCCATGACACCAGGGCGCATCGTACTAGCCGCCAAAGGCTTAATCCGATCAACCAGTGCGTCGCCTGCATCGATATCGACGCCTGCATCACGATATGTCAGGGAATGGGAAACTTTGTTTGTCATGAGAAAAACCGTGGGATATGTAAGAATTGCGTCTTGGGTATTGACCCGTCATGCGCATTTTACGCTTTTTACCGCCGCCATTTTTACGCTCAATGACGCAACAACTGATTCTTGAACTGATTCCGGCGCCACCGCCTACTCTCGACAATTTCATTGTGGGGCGAAATGCAGCCGCCGTAGACGCAATCAAGCACTGCGGCAACGGCCGGGCGGTTTACCTTTGGGGTCCCGACGGCGCCGGCCGAAGCCATCTATTACAAGCCCGGTGCGGGGCAATCACCGATGCCATTTATGTACATCCGAGCAACGCTCAATCGCTTCTCGAGCGTATTTTGAATGACGAAATTACCTTTCCGAAACTCGTGGCGGTCGACGATGTGAATCATCTGGACGACGAGACACAAGGGCAACTATTCGCCCTGTACAATCTATGGCGTGCATCGGCTGCCAGCCCCAACGCTTTTGCACTCATTGTTTCAGGATCATTTTCACCCCAGGCCATGCCGATCCGGGAAGATCTGCGCACCCGTCTGGGTTGGGATCTGGTCTTTCGGCTGGAGCATTTATCTGACCAAGACCGGGCACAAGCACTGAATAACCAGGCACGCGAACGCGGTTTGCAACTGGCACCCGAAGTCGTGAATTGGCTGCTAACACATTACACTCGTGACATGAGCCGGCTTATTACACTGATTAACAACCTGGACCATTATTCGCTGGAAAAACAGCGCGGCATTACGCTGCCGCTTTTACGCGAATTTTTGGCGCAACGCGAACCTTTGCTCGCACGACAGCAACATGACTGAACCCAAACGACTTGCCCTTTTTGATTTAGACCATACGCTCTTACCACTGGACAGCGACTACCAGTGGGCCGACTATCTGGCGCGCACGGGGCGCGCGGGCAACCCTGAGGAAGCCCGCCGCCGCAACGAAGATCTCATGGAGCGATACAACGCGGGCGATCTCACCGCCGAACAGGCGGCCGAGTTCATGCTGGGCCTGCTGGCACGGGCAAACACCCATGATCTCGCCCACTGGCATGAACAATTCATGCATGAAGTCATTCGCCCCCATATTCGCCCGGTTGCGCTCGAGCTGGTGAACCAGCACCTGCAACAAGGCGACTTATGCGCCATCGTAACGGCAACAAATCAGTTTGTCACTGAGCCGATTGCCCGTGCATTCGGCATCCCGCACCTGATCGCCACCGTACCCGAATATGCTCAAGGCCGTTACACTGGCCGCATTGCGGGCGTCCCCAGTTTCAAAGAAGGCAAAGTGGTTCGCGTCAACAACTGGCTGCAGCAGCAGGGGCTCGACCTGTCCGGCTTCGAAACCTCCTATTTCTACAGCGACTCCCCCAACGACTTACCCCTGTTGGAAGTTGTCACACACCCCATCGCAACCAACCCCAGCCCTGCGCTAAAAGAAATAGCCCAGACCCGGGGATGGCGCATTCTGGATATTTTCAAGGACATGCAGGACGCAAAGTCCTAAAATAACGCCCATGCTCACTGAAACAATAAAAACATTCGTTGGACGCCTGTTAAGCGGCGGCGGGCGCGGGCCCGAACGCTTTACCCGTGAAAAACACGGTATCGACCGGCGTCACGTGTCCCGACATGCCGTCAAAGTATGTGAAGTTCTGCAGCAGGCAGGATTTGAAGCCTATATCGTTGGCGGCGCCGTTCGCGATCTTATCGTCGGGCTGGAACCAAAGGATTTCGACATAGCAACCAATGCCACGCCGGCTCAAATCCGGCCCCTCTTTCGCAGAGCCCGCATTATTGGGCGACGCTTTCAACTCGTTCACGTTGTTTTCGGCCAGGAGATCATTGAAACCTCCACGTTCCGCGCTCCCGCTTCAAATGGCCATGAAACCGATGAACATGGGCGTATCTTGCGCGACAATCAATTCGGCACCAATGAAGAAGACGCCGTGCGCCGCGACTTTACCCTTAACGCGCTCTACTACGACCCGGTTCGCGAAGAAGTCATAGACTACCACCGCGGTGTCGCCGACCTGAAAAAAAGAACGGTACGCATCATTGGCAACCCTGAAACGCGCTACCGTGAAGATCCGGTGCGCATGCTTCGCGCTGTGCGCTTCGCTGCCAAATTGAATGCAACGATCGACCCGGCAACATTAGCCCCGATCAAACCCATGGCTCACCTCATTTCCAATGTGCCCAGTTCGCGGCTGTTCGATGAAGTCATCAAACTTTTAACGTGCGGCCACGCGATCGACTGCCTAAAGCAATTGGAAACGCTTGGGTTGCATCAACACCTGCTGCCTTTCATTGATACTCTTTTCAATAACCCCGATCATTTCCGCTTTCTGGAACTGGCGCTCGATCGCACCGACGCGCGAGTGCGAACCGGAAAAACCATCAGCCCCGGCTTTCTGTTTGCCGCTCTGTTATGGAAACTGGTAAATAATCAATGGGACATCAACCAGAAAGAAGGGCTGCCTCGTGTACAGGCCCTGGTTGAGGCCGCCGACACAGTCATTAACAATCAGGCTTCCAACCTGGCTATTCAACGTCGTTTTCAAGCCGACATGCGTGAAATCTGGTTCATACAGCCCCGTTTTGAACGGGCAACTCCCCGCACAATCTGGCGCCTGCTGGAACACCCCCGGCTGCGCGCAGCCGTCGACTTCCTGCAATTACGTGCCGAAGCCCATGAAGTCGACAGCGTTGATGCGCAATGGTGGATGGACCTGGCCAACGCCGACAGCGACAAGCGCAGCACCATGATTGAAGAGCGCCAACGCGAAAAACGCAGCGACCGACCAGGAACAGGCAAATCATCTACCAGACGCCGCCGGCGTCCGCGTCGAAAAGCACCGCCGGAACAACACTGACCCTTCATGAAACGTGCTTTTATAGGCCTTGGGGCAAACCTGGGGCCATCGTTGGAAACTTTAAAGCAAGCGGCGCTGCAACTGGCGGAGCACCCTCTTATTAGCGCCTTCCAGCTTTCTCCGCTATACAAAAGCAAGCCAGTTGACTCCCAAGGACCTGACTACGTTAATGCGGTCGCGAGCCTGCGCACGAGCCTTGAACCGGTTGCTTTGCTTGGGCTATTACAGGAAATGGAACAAGCTTACGGCCGTCAACGGCCTTATCGGAATGCCCCACGAACACTCGACCTCGACCTGCTGCTGTACGAGGGAGTCAAATTGAACACAGACATACTCACTGTGCCCCACCCCCGCATGCATTTACGGGCATTCGTACTGCAGCCCCTGCACGACCTGGAGCCTGAGCTCGCCTTGGATCAAGGTAGCCTGGCGGCGCTGCTTAAAGCATGCCGCCACCAGGAAATCGAACGACTGTCGTAAAGCGCTTTCAACTGCCTTGTATCAGGCAGGCAAAATGGCTATTTCGGCAATGCGCGCCTGCCACTCTTTAGGGCCGGTTTGATGCACCGAGGTACCGTTTGCATCCACCGCCACAGTAACCGGCATATCCTTCACCTCGAACTCATAAATAGCTTCCATGCCCAAGTCTTCAAAGCCGGCAACCCGTGCGCCACGTATCGCTTTGGAAACCAGATACGCGGAACCGCCCACCGCCATTAAATAAGCCGACTTATGCTTGCTGATAGCCTCAATAGCCACTGGGCCACGCTCGGCTTTGCCAATCATGGCAATCAAACCGGTTTTCTCAAGCATCATATCGGTGAATTTGTCCATGCGCGTTGCCGTGGTGGGGCCGGCCGGGCCCACCACCTCTTCACGTACCGGATCCACGGGGCCGACATAATAAATAACCCGGTTCTTGAAATCGACCGGTAACGGCTCACCTTTTTCCAGCATTTCCTGAATACGCTTATGGGCAGCATCGCGGCCGGTAAGCATCTTGCCGGACAACAACAAGGTTTGCCCAGGCTTCCAGGAAGCGACCTCTTCCTTGGTGAGTGTGTCGAGATTCACTTGAGTTGACTTGTTGTAGTCGGGCGCCCAGTTAACATCGGGCCACAACGACAGGTCTGGCGGGGCCAGTTCGGCAGGGCCGGAGCCGTCGAGCTCGAAGTGCACGTGCCGGGTCGCAGCACAGTTGGGAATCATCGCAACGGGTTTGGAGGCCGCATGGGTGGGGAAAGTATTGATTTTAACGTCGAGTACGGTGGTTAGCCCGCCCAAGCCCTGCGCGCCGATACCCAGCGCATTCACTTTCTCATAAAGCTCGATACGTAACTCTTCCACCTTGTTCTGTGGGCCACGCGCCAACAAGTCATACATGTCGATATCGTCCATGAGCGACTGCTTGGCCATGAGCATGGCTTTCTCTGCTGTTCCCCCAACGCCGATACCCAACATACCCGGCGGACACCAACCCGCGCCCATTTGCGGCACGGTTTTCAGCACCCAATCCACCAAAGAGTCGCTTGGGTTCAGCATGACAAACTTCGATTTGTTCTCGGAACCGCCCCCTTTGGCAGCCACCTGAACATCGACTTTGTCGCCTTCAACCAGCTCGACATTCACAATACAGGGCGTGTTGTCGCGCGTATTTTTGCGGGTAAACAAAGGATCGTTCAAAACCGACGCCCGCAACGGATTGTCGGGATTCAGATAGCCCTGGCGCACTCCTTCGTCGCACACATCCTGCAAACTGCGTTTGGCATCAATACGTACGTTCATGCCAATTTTCAGGAACACGTTCACAATCCCCGTATCCTGGCAAATGGGGCGATGCCCTTCCGCGCACATGCGGGAGTTGGTCAGAATCTGGGCGATGGCATCTTTTGCCGCAGGATTCTGCTCGCGCTCATATGCACGGGCAAGATGCTGAATGTAATCGGCAGGATGATAAAAACTGATGAACTGAACCGCGTCGGCAATCGACTGGATCAAATCGGCTTCTTTGATAATGGTCGTCATAATGAAAAGTCCGGATAAGAAATGGAATGACTATTATTTGCCTTGCCACACCGGCTTGCGCTTTTCAGCAAAAGCCGTGGCGCCTTCTTTAGCGTCGGCCGAGGCGAAAATATGGGCCACGCGAGGCCGTTGCAAGTCAAACATATCGGCCTGGCGCCAATCTTTCGACTCCAGAATAATTTTCTTTGCGGTACGTACGGCCAACGGACCATTTTCGGCAATCATGGCCCCCAATTCCTGCGCCGCCTCAACCGCCTTGCCCGATTCGGCCAAGCGATTCACCATGCCGAAGTGATACGCGCGTTCGGCCGACACCATTTCGCCGGTCAAGATGACTTCCATGGCAATATGGTGCGGAATGCGCTGGGGCAAACGCAGCATGCCGCCTGAACTGGGCACCAACCCACGCTTTGTCTCGGGTAAGCCAAACTTCGCGTCATTGGCGGCCACAATCAGGTCGCACGCCAAGGCAAGCTCGCACCCCCCTGCCAATGCATAACCTTCCACTGCGGCAATCAGCGGTTTTTCAGGGCTCTTTTCACACAAACCACCCAGGCCTCGCCCTGGCACTAAAGGGCGCTGCCCCGTCTTGGCAAATGCCTTCAGATCCATCCCCGATGAAAACGTGCCGCCGGCACCGGTTAACACGCCAATAACAACATCGTCGTTGGCATCCAGCGCGTCGAATGCTTTCGCCATTTCAACAGCAGTTTCAAAATTGATTGCATTGCGGGCTTCGGGACGGTTGATGGATATCACCATAACGCGGTCAACCACCTCAATCTTCACGAGATCCGACATGTAAAAAGCTCCTGACACCTTGAAAGGTAAAGTAAAAAATAACTGGTAACCCGTTATCATACGTCGATTCGGCGTTCGAATAGAAATCGACCCTTAACCGGCAAATAAAGCTTTTTAACGAAGCACGTTAAAATCTCACACTTTGCGGCCATTTCGCGTTAAAGCGCTTACTCATGCTCACGTTTCAGCAAATTATCCTGACACTTCAAAACTACTGGGACCAGCAAGGCTGTGTCCTGCTTCAACCCTACGATATGGAAGTGGGGGCGGGTACGTCTCACACTGCCACCTTCCTACGTGCCATCGGGCCGGAACCTTGGCGTGCCGCCTATGTTCAGCCCTCGCGGCGCCCTAAAGACGGGCGTTACGGCGAAAACCCAAACCGACTTCAACATTATTATCAGTATCAGGTAGTCCTGAAACCGGCCCCGCCCGATATCCTCGAGCTATATATCAACTCCTTGCGGGCACTCGGTATTCAACCTGAAGAACACGACATCCGTTTCGTTGAAGACGACTGGGAAAACCCAACGCTGGGGGCATGGGGCCTGGGCTGGGAAGTCTGGCTCAATGGTATGGAAGTGACGCAATTCACTTATTTTCAGCAGGTGGGCGGCCTCGATTGCACGCCCACAACGGGCGAGATTACCTATGGCCTGGAACGTCTGGCCATGTATCTGCAAGGTGTTGAAAGTGTGTACGACCTTGTCTGGACGCAAGATGCGCAAGGCCGAAAAGTACTGTATCGCGACGTATTCCATCAAAACGAGGTTGAGCAATCCACCTACAACTTCGAATATGCGTCAACCGAAGCCTTGTTTCGCCACTTCAACGACTATGAAGCGGAAGCTGAAAAGCTCATTCAGGTTCCACTGGCGTTGCCCGCTTATGAACAAACGCTCAAAGCGGCTCATACATTCAACATGCTCGATGCGCGCGGCGCAATCAGCGTAACCGAACGTGCCGGCTATATTGCCCGCATTCGTAATTTGTCGCGTGCCGTTGCACATGCCTACTATGAATCACGAGAAAAGCTGGGTTTCCCCATGTTAGCTAAACAATCGGAGGCAGTTTGATGAATCACGCTGCCACACAAGAGACGCAACACCCCCTGTTGGTTGAACTGGTTACTGAAGAGCTTCCTCCGAAAGCACTCAGCAAGCTTGGCAAAGCCTTCGCCGATGGAATCACGACCGGATTGGCACAACAGCACTTGCTGGCCGAAGGCTGCACAACAACCTATTTCGCCACACCACGACGCCTCGCGGTAACGCTTAGCCACGTTCTGAAACAAGCCCCTGACCAGCCATTTGCAGAAAAGCTCATGCCGGTGAAAATCGGGTTGGACGAAAACGGTCAGGCAACAGCGGCTTTAAAGAAAAAGCTTGATGCGAAAGGTTGGAGCCATCTGCAACCCGAGAACCTGCATACCGAGTCTGACGGCAAGCAAGACTACCTATACGCCAAAGGCACCGCCCAGGGTGCGCCACTAGCACAAGGCCTGCAAAAGGCATTGGAAGAGGCAGTTGCAAACCTGCCCATTCCCAAAGTCATGCGATACCAACTGGCCGACGGCGAAACCAGCGTAAAGTTTGTACGCCCGGCACACCAGCTGGTGGCGCTGCTTGGCGCAGATATTGTTCCGGTAACCCTGCTCGGGCTTGAGGCGGGCCGCACCTCCAGCGGACACCGTTTCATGGGGCAGCAATCAATCGGAATTCAATCGGCTGATACATACGAAACCCAACTCACTGAGGAAGGACGCATTATTCCCTCCTTCGAAGTGCGTCGTGACACAATCAGAAAACAGCTTGAAACGCACGCAAACGCATTGGGTCACACAATTGGTAATGATCCGGAAACCTGGGCGTTACTCGATGAAGTAACCGCACTGGTGGAGCACCCCACGGTTTACACAGGCCAGTTCGACCCGGCTTTCCTGGATGTTCCGGCAGAGTGCCTTATCCTTACCATGCGGTTGAATCAAAAGTACTTTCCTTTGTTTGATCCGGCTTCCGGCAAGCTTACGCATCAATTCCTCATCGTAAGCAATATGGAAGTGGCAGACCCTTCCAACATCGTGGAAGGTAACGAACGCGTGGTCAGACCCCGCCTGGCCGACGCCCAATTCTTCTACGACACCGATCGCAAAACCTCGCTGGCAAGCCGCGTTGAAGGGTTGGCAAGTCGCGTTTATCACAACAAACTGGGCTCTCAGCGTGAGCGTATTGAACGCGTTCGTGCCATAGCGCGCCATGTCGCCGAGAAAATCGGCGCCAACACGAACGATGCCGACCGCGCCGCCCTGCTCGCAAAAGCAGACCTGAACTCAAATATGGTGGGCGAATTCCCTGAGCTGCAAGGCATTATGGGCGGCTACTACGCGCAAGCCGACAACGAACCTGCGCCTGTGGTTAATGCCATTACCAGCCAATACCAGATTCGTCTTGAAAGCTCTGTAAATACCAGTAATGAAGCTGCCGTTGCGCTTTTTATTGCTGAACGCGCTGAAACACTGATCGGTATCTGGGGGATCGGCCTTGTACCCAGTGGGGAACGCGACCCGTATGGCCTTCGCCGAGCAGCGCTTGGGCTCATCAGTGCTTTCGAGCAGCTTGCCGCGGGCGAATATTTAAAACCCGGCCAGCCCAATAAACTCACCATTACAGGGTTACTTGAATTCGCGCGAAGCACCTTTCGCGATACTCCTGTTAGCGAAAATGTTGTCGCCGAGGTAGGCCACTTTATTTATGAACGTTATCGCAACCTTCTAATGTCGGAGTTTGACCGAACGGTTATCGATGCAGTGCTTGAGCTTGAACCGCCATTGAATGAAGTGCACGCGCGCATCCAGGCCTGCACTGCTTTTGCCGCACTACCCCAAGCGCAAAGCCTCGCCTCTGCAAATAAACGCATTGTCAATTTGCTTAAAAAGGCAAATGCGAACCTGCAAACCGTTGACCCGCAGTTACTTGAAGAGCCGGCAGAGCAAGCGCTGGAAAAACTCATTGACGAGCTTGAGCCACGCGCGCATCAGCAGTTCAAAGACGGCGATTTTCGCGGTAATCTAATGACTTTGTCGGGCGTGCGGGATGCCGTCGACCAATTTTTCAACGACGTCATGGTCATGGCACCCGACCCCGCCCTGCGGGACAACCGTCTGGCCCTGCTGGGCCGGCTCAAACAACTCATGAATCAAGTAGCGGATATTTCCAGGTTAGCGCAGTGAAACTTGCCATTCTCGATCGCGACGGCGTCATTAACTTCGACAGCGAGGCATACATTAAAAGTCCCGACGAATGGGTCCCCATTCCCGGCAGCCTCGAAGCCATTTCACGTCTTTCGCATGCCGGTTGGCGTGTCGTTATTGCAAGTAACCAGTCGGGTCTGGCGCGAGGCCTGTTCAGCGTTGAAACGCTGAATGCCATTCATGCAAAATTGCGCCATGAGCTTGCCCAGCTTGGCGGCCATGTCGACGCCATTTTTATCTGTCCTCACGGTCCCGACGACGGTTGCGAATGCCGCAAACCTCGCCCCGGCCTATTTCACGATATAGCACGTCGTTACGATACAAAATTAGACCAGGTGCCCGCAGTGGGTGACTCCTGGCGCGACCTGCAGGCCGCCAGTGCGGCGGGGTGCGCCCCTTGGCTGGTCATGACGGGTAACGGCAAAAAAACATGGGCTAACGGTGACCTGCCCAGCGGAACGCAAGTGCGCGATACCCTAGCCGACGTTGTCGACGCTTGGCTGGAGGCCTGAACATGGCCTGGATACGCTCTGCGCTTTACATGGCGTTCCTTACCATTACCGTTATCCCTTATGCTTTTGCCTGCCTGGCTTGGTCGTTTCTGCCCTTGCATCAACGTTATCGGCTTACCATGGGCTGGCCCCGCGTGGCTATTTGGGGGGCACGCATCATTCTCGGTATCAAATGGCAAATCAAAGGGTGGGAGAACCTGCCGAACGGCCCGGCGGTCATTCTTGCCAAACATCAATCCGCTTGGGAAACTTTATTCCTACCTGCCTACCTGCCGCGGCAAGCCTGTTTTGTGTACAAAAAAGAGCTTCATCGCGTTCCATTTTTTGGTTGGGGGCTGGCTTTGCTGGGCATGATTCCAATCAACCGCAGCAAGGGGCGCGACGCCTTTGAACAAGTCGTGGAAATCGGGCAAAAAAGACTTAATGAAGGTCGCTGGCCGGTGCTCTTCCCAGAGGGCACCCGTGTCGCACCCGGCAAAACCGCCCGCTTCAAAACCGGCGGCGCCATGCTGGCTGTTCGCACTGGCGCACCGGTCGTGCCAATAGCGCTTAATTCAGGTGAGTGCTGGCCTCGCAACGCATTTATCAAAAAACCCGGTCACATTACCGTGTCAATTGGCCCTCCTATCGAAAGCACCGGCCATAACGCGGCCGAGGTTAACCAGCTTGTGCAAAAATGGATCGAATCGGAAATGCGCATTCTGAACCCGGAACGCTATGGCACCAAATGAACAATTAGCACTGTTCGAATACGCATCACCCTCTGGGAAGCCCGAGAAGCCTCCCGCCCCCTCCCCTGCATTGCGAACCGAAAACGCGCACAACAGCGGCCCGATCCCAACGCCGCCGCCCCCTTCATTACCCGATGGCGCGCAATGGCGAGAAACAGCAACCTCACTGCAAACAATTGGCTTCGTGTTACTGCGGTCACGCAGAAAAAGCATCGGCCTGCAAGTTAACGAAGATGGCTTGCGTGTTACTGCACCCCGTTGGGTCAGTTTGAAACAGATCAACGCGGCAATCGACGATAAAGCCACCTGGATTCTGGCTAAAATCCGCCACCATCAGGAACGCAGAAAGAAACTGGCCTTAGCCGACACGCAATGGCACGACGGGGGAAGAATTCCCTATCTGGGAAATTTAATTGTTTTACGACTGGGTCTGGAAACACAAACCCGCTTTCGCGGCAACACGCAAGCGCCAAAGCCTGATGATGCATTGCTCATTGGTTTACCCGCTAACGCGGATCACCGCCGTGTCCGTGACAGTACACACATGTGGCTGCAAGCGCGGGCAAAAGAATGGTTTGACCTACGCATTCGTTTTTTCACCCATCATCACCCGGACCTTTCCATTAACCGCTGGCGCCTTTCAAACGCAACAACCCGTTGGGGCTCATGCAATTCCGACCGGAATATCATGTTGAACTGGCGTCTGATTCATTTTGAACCCGACGTCATCGATTACGTGATCGCACATGAACTGGCCCACCTGCGTCATATGGACCACAGCGCTTCTTTTTGGCGTGAGGTAGGTCGCTTGTGCCCCGGTTTCGAGCGCGCCCGTGATATCCTGCGGGGTCAAGATCCTGCATCCTTACCTTTGCTTCAAGGAGACTTCTGAATGCGAATACTGCACACCATGTTGCGCGTTGGCAACCTTGACCGTTCCCTGGCCTTTTACACGGAAGTTTTAGGGATGCGTCTGCTGCGTAAACAAGATTACCCAGGTGGAAAATTCACCCTCGCTTTTGTCGGCTATCAAGACGAAGCGGACGGCGCTGTTATCGAACTGACATACAACTGGGATACCGACCAATACGACCTTGGAAACGGTTACGGCCATATCGCCCTGGAAGTAGAAGATGCTTACGCGGCCTGTGAGACCATTCGCAATAAGGGTGGTAATGTCGTGCGGGATGCGGGCCCCATGAAGCACAGCACCACGGTTATTGCGTTCGTCGAAGACCCAGACGGCTACAAAATCGAGCTGATTCAGCGTAAAGGCCGCGCCGACTAAAGCAGCACAACCGCTTACCCAACGATGCTGAACGCTCTTTGGCTAGCCTTCTTTCTGATTGCGGCTTGTGCGGGCCTCTATCAATGGTTAGTGCTTTCCGATCCCGACGTATTCGGTCGTATTGTGCAAAGCCTGTTCCAAATGGCCGAATTGTCGGTCAGCATCATGATTTTGCTGTTCGGCACCCTAACATTATGGCTTGGGTTTTTACGCATCGCCGAATCCGCAGGGCTTATCAACACGCTCTCAAGATGGCTAAGTCCGCTTTTTCAAAGACTCATGCCGGAGGTGCCCCGAAATCATCCCGCTTTGGGTTTAATTACACTCAACTTCGCAGCAAATGGGCTGGGGCTAGACAATGCCGCCACCCCAATCGGCTTGCGCGCCATGCGCGAATTGCAAAGTCTTAACCCCACACCGAATACCGCCAGCAACGCACAAATTTTGTTTTTGGTCCTGAATACCTCGTCACTGACACTGCTACCGGTCACGATATTCATGTACCGTGCTCAACAGGGTGCCCCCGACCCCACGCTGGTATTTCTACCCATTCTACTGGCAACAACGGCCTCATCGCTGGCAGGTTTGTTGGCTGTAGCGCTGGTGCAGCGCATTAAACTCACCGACCCGGTTGTGATGCTGTGGTTAGGCGCAGCCGCCGTACTCCTGGGCAGTTTCATGGCACTGTTGGCGGGCTTATCGGCCACGGCACTGAGTGCGCTTTCCTCCTTGCTCGGAAACCTGATTCTTTTCGGCCTGATCATCCTTTTTCTGATCGTTGGCTTCATACGCAAGGTTCCTGTCTACGAGCACTTTGTTGAAGGTGCCAAAGAAGGGTTTGAAATCGCAAAGAGTCTGCTGCCTTATTTGGTTGCCATGCTGTGCGCAATTGGTGCATTGCGTGCGTCCGGTGCGCTTGACGCGCTGCTTGAGCTATTACGATGGATTGTTGCCGGTTTTGGTATGGATACGCGCTTTATAGACGCCCTGCCAACAGCGCTGACCAAACCGTTCTCGGGAAGCGCCGCACGGGCCATGATGCTGGAAACAATGCAGCATCATGGCGTAGATAGTTTTGCAGGCCTGTTGGCAGCCACCGTTCAAGGCAGCACCGAAACAACCTTTTATGTACTTGCTGTTTATTTTGGCGCTGTGGGAGTCCAGCGAGCACGCCACGCCGTGCCATGCGCACTTATTGCCGATTTCGCCGGCATCACTGCTGCCATCGCCGTTTGCTATTGGTTCTTCACCTGAGGCAATAGGTAATCGGCCAAAGCAATAAACTGCGCAACCGACAATGCTTCCGGCCGCGCTGTTTCAGCGATACCCACAAAACCCCAGTCAACCAGCGGTGCCCAGTCACCCAAACTGCGCCGCAGCATTTTTCTGCGCTGACCAAAAGCCCGTGCAACCAATGCCGAAAACATGCCTTCGTCTTGAGGGCGCAAACGATCGTGCGGCAGCGGCACCATTCTTACAATTGCTGAAACCACCTTCGGCGGCGGCTCGAACGCAGTGGGCGGAACATCAAACAAACGCGTCATAGCGTAGCGCGCCTGAAGCATCACCGACAAACGACTGTAGTGAGGGTCTCCCGGCACTGCAACCATACGATCGACAACCTCTTTTTGCAGCATAAAATGCTGATCTTTAATTTGATCGGCATAATCGATCAGCTTGAAAAGCAAAGGGCTCGAAATATTATAGGGAAGGTTACCGACCACCCTTAAAGAAGACCCTAGCGGCGAAAAATCGACATTTAAGACATCGGCCTCAAGAACCGTTAACTGAGTGTCCGGAAACCGGTTTCTGAGCCGCTGGGCCAGATCGCGATCGATCTCGATAACGGTCAAGTGGTTCAAACGCGCTAACAGCGGGGCCGTTAATGCCGCCTGCCCAGGCCCGATTTCCAACACCCTGTCAAGGGCATTGGGATCAATGACACGAACAATTTGATCGATTACCGAAAGGTCAACCAGAAAATTCTGGCCGAATCGCTTGCGAGCCTGGTGTATACCCATTTAATTCCGATTTAGCTGGTTCCCACGTGGATCAAGGCGATTATCGATATACGCCTGTGCACGAACCCGCCCGAGCCAATCATCAAAAGCAGGACCCACCTGACGCTCAAACAACACCTCGCGCGCGCGCATCCGCTTGAACTCTTCTTTCATATCCTCAGTTCGACGCTCCTGGACCGTAATCAGATGCCAGCCAAAAGGCGTTCTTACAGGCTCACTGATTTCACCAGGCTGTAAGTTATCCATTGCCTGCTCAAATGGCGGCACAGTTTCACCCGGCGAGAGCCAACCCAGATCACCACCCAGTGGGGCCGACGCATCTTCTGAATAACGACGCGCCAGATCACCGAAATCCTCGCCTGCCAAAACCCGTTGCCGAATATCCTCAAGACGGGTGCGGGCACGCTCATCGGAGGTTGCCTGATCGGTTTTTATCAGAATATGGCGTGCACGCGTTTGCGTCACCATCATCGGGCCTTCTGATTGAAATACAGCGGCCATTTCATTTGCGCGCGAATCAACTTCGGGCGGTGGCGGTACTTGTTGCTGAGCCGATTGCTGAGGCCCTGGACCCCGGGTTGTTACTTTCAGAATATGAAATCCGTTACCACTGCGAATAATGTCACTAACCTCATTCGTAGATAAACCCTGAACCGCCTGCAAAAACAAGTCGGGCCAGCCCTGCGCGGGCCGAACCCCCATATCGCCGCCTTCCAGCGCGTCCGGGCCGTCAGACACTGCGGCGGCAACGGCGGCAAAATCCGCACCGGCTTGAATCCGAGCCAACGCATCTTGAGCTTCGCGCCGATACTCTTCAACTTGTGAAGGCGACGCCGACTCGGGAACCTGAATAAGAATCTGCGCCAGGCCCAAAGGTTGCATGGGCGAAGCTTGAGCCGGCGCTTGACCCGCCGGTGCACCAGCGGTTGGCTGCCCGCCCCCCACAAATCCACCCGTCACACTTTGACTGCGCAAAAACGCATCCACTTCGCCGTCGGAAATCATAATTCGGCTATCAACTTCACGTTGACGCACCAAATCGGTAAGAATTTCCTGACGCAACGACTGGCGGTAGTATTCCCAGGTAACACCCGATTTTTCGATCTCCGCCCGCAATTGTGCCTCGGACATATTGTTGCGCTGAGCGATGTTGGCAACTGCCTGATCAAGCTGGGCATCATTCACGCCAACATTCAAACGCCTGGCCTCTTGCCGAATTAACTCTTCGGTAATCATGCGCTGCAAAACCTGGCGCCGAAGCGTATCGTCATCGGGTGCCTGGATGTTTTGCATGGCAAGTTGTGCTTTAGCCGCCTTCAGCTCCTGCTCAAGTTGGTACAAAGTAATGACTTGTTTATTGACAACAGCAGCAATCCCGTCGACAAAACGCGTGGGCGATTGCGCCGCTTGTCCGGCTGCCGACGCGGAGCCATTTGGCTGTGCATGAACAACACCCATTACAGCCAGCAGACCCAGAACTGGCATTGCAAATACCGCAAGCCGGCGTTTTACGGACAAAACAAACATTATTCATACCTCTCGAAAGTGGTTGTGTCGGGGATGGGCGGCGTAGCCGACTGATACCCACGTATATTACGCCCCAGGAACCCAAGTGGATCGGTACCCAGCGAACCAAGACCATTCAACTCCAACTGCAGGAACAAAGCCGTATTCTTGTCTCCGAGCGATACGGCATAACGCTGGAATACAACGCGAGCTGCCCAGCAACAGTCACCCTGATACTCCAGCCCCATAATGGATTGGGTGGTGCGCTTTTCATCAATAGCGTAATCGATTCGGCCCATGAGTGAAATTTTAGAGGTGAGCGGCCACTGGCCCGAGACACTAACTTGCTCTTTGGTTAAATTAGGGTCGTTGGGACCATAAACATAATCTGGGTTGGATACCTGTCTTGGATCACGCTCGTATCGATAGGAGGCGGACAACGTGGCCAACCGTTTGGGATTCCAGCGCAAACCCGCCGTCATTCTATTGCGGTCGTTCGATTCGGGGTTGAATTGCGCATCAAAACGCACATTGAGCTTATCAGTGAGGGCCGCATTCACTCCCACCAGGTAATCCGATTTTTTATCCGTACGGGGAGCACCGCCAGGTAACGTAACACGCCGGTCATCGAAGTAGATTCTCTGGGCGGCCGATAACGACAGCCTTTCGAAACCCGTATCGGCATCCAGCCACCGCGTGGTAAGACCCACGGTTAACTGGTTGGCGTCGGCAATTCTGTCCCAGCCGCCGCTGAAATAGTTTTCATCGAAGGCTTGGGCAAAATTGAACGTTGCAATACCCGTATCATAAACAGGCAGATTGTCTTGGTCGCGATAGGGGACTCTTAAATAATAGAGGCGCGGCTCTAATGTTTGAACAGAAGGGTTACCAAAGAAATGGGTGTCTCGTTCGAACATGAGGCCCGAATCAATCGAAAACAAAGGCACCACGCGCGACTCCGACCCCGGCCGGCCCGAAAACTGCGGGAATTGACCAGGATACCAGTTGGTGTTGTACTGGCTCATGTGGAGCGCGGCTTTAGGTGTAACGTACCAACCCGGCTTGACGACGGGAAAGGAAATGGCGTTGTACGACGTCATGCGCGTACCGTCGGGCCTTAAACGTTGGCCATCCACCAAGCCCGGATAACCCCCACCTTTATACCGGGGCATCACAAACTTGGTTGCATAGTTCAACGACACCAGATCAAAACCATTCCAATCGTAACGGGCGCCGCGAACAAAGAGCTCCGGCTCTTTGTTGAATTGCGGATAACGATACGACGCGCCGGCTGTCGTATCCTGAATTGTTTGATAAGTGTAATGTTGGACTGAGGCCTGCCAATAAGGGCTCCCGGCCCAGCCCACTGTTAAAACGCGCGGCAGATAGTCGATGGAAGCCTGGTTTACGCCAATGGTTGAAAAATCACGAAAATAATTGTCATCAGACACCGCGTTAATGTCGGCCGAAGCATAAAACCCATGCCCGAAACGATGCTCATGACGCCAGGTATACATCCAACGCTTTTCTTGCGTTTGCTTGTCGTTGGGAAGATAAGTGCCTGCCAGCATACCGCTGTAGGACCGCCCTAAATAGCGGTACTCAGCCCCAAGTTGCAAACCCCTTTTGGACATGTAGCGCGGTGTTAACGTTAAATCGTAATTGGGCGCCAAATTAAAATAATACGGTAAGGCGAACTCGTAGCCTGAATTACTTGACCCTCCATAACTGGGGATCAGGAAACCAGATTTGCGCTCTTTGCGGATAGGAAACGACAAATAAGGTGATGCCAGAATCGGCACGCCTTTGAAAAACAGCACCCCGTTACGAGCCACGCCTTCGTTCTCGTCGAAGTCAAAATCAACGCGGGGAGCCGATATATACCAAGCCGGATCGGGGCATGGGCATGCGGCGTATTCCATATCGGTCATGCGCATTTGCGACCGACTAAAAACCTGCGTTAAGGCCGACGTCCCCGAACCACCGCCGGCACCCAACCAGAAATCAGCATTTGTGATTTCCCCTGTTTCACTATCGAGGTTGTAGTGAATTTCCGGGCCTTTTACAACGTTACCGTCGCGCATCAGGTAACCATCACCCCAAACGTCAACCTGCCCGGTTCCACGTTGGTAATCGATACGTTGACCTTTGACCACCGCGTCGTTGCGCCGAACCTCGGCATTGCCGGTAAGAATAATTTTATCGTCGGTATCGTTCTCTAATTTGTCAGAAATCGTAAACGCCGATAGCTCGCTTTCCGGTACTCCGCCATGAACATTCAACCGGCTGGACTCGCGCAACCCCTGATCGGCTGCCGGTATTTCCGAGATGCGCATCGACGGGACCGGTTCGGCAAACTGCTGCCCACTGGCCTTTGCCGCAGACAAAACACTTACCGCCAGAAACACCGACCAACAGACAAAACGCACGAGAAATCAACCCCACGAAACAGTTATTATTTTGGCACTGTGGCCGCAACGAAAGAAACAGCAACCCGGTATTATAGGAGAACCTGACCAAACCTCCAGTTTGCCGTTACAAAAGAACTTTTGCTTATTTTTTCTTACCGAACATGACTCAACACAGCACGCAGCAACCTCCCGACCATCGCCTGACTCAGTTAAAGGAATGGCTCCAACGCACAACGCCCTCAATGGGTATTGCACTTGAAACACTGGAACCCGCCTCCAGCGACGCCAGCTTTCGACGTTATTTCCGGGTAAAAGCGCATGATCGCACCCTAATTGTTATGGATGCGCCACCCACGCAGGAAAATTGCGAACCATTTTTACACGTAACGGCTTTGCTGCGCGACGTCGGTTTGAATGTTCCCACCATTTTGGCCCAAAACCTTCAGCACGGCTTCCTGCTTTTATCCGACCTGGGGCCTCAAACTTATTTCCAGGCAATCCAAACCGGTCTGCCCGACGCCGTCTTGCAGGCACGCTACAAAGAGGCGTTATCGGCGCTGGCTACCATGCAAACAGCGCAAACCTCCGGCCTACCCTTTTACGACAAGCCTCGCATGCTCACGGAACTATCCCTATTCCCGGAGTGGTATGTAGAACGTCATTGCAACGCGACGCTTACCGGACAAGAAAAAGACGACCTTAACAACCTTTTCCAAGCGCTCGTGAACGATAACGTTCGCGCTGAAAAAGTACTGGTTCATCGCGATTTTCACTCGCCTAACCTGATGCTCTGCACCGAACCCCGATTCGGAGCGAACCCAGGCATTATTGATTACCAGGATGCCTTGGCCGGCCCGATCACCTACGACATTGCCTCGCTTGTTATGGACGCAAGAACCAGTTGGGAAGAACCACAGCAGTTGGACTGGGCCATACGTTACTGGGAGGAAGCACTCAAACTTGGGTTGCCTGTCGACAAAGATTTCGCAGACTTCCATCGCGCTTATGAATGGATGAGCCTGCAACGTAACTTACGCATTCTCGGCGTATTCGCCCGACTTTCTTTACGCGACGGCAAACACCATTACCTCGACCACATCCCTCGGGTCATGACCTATGTGCGGCAGGTCGCCGACCGATACGGCGAATTCAAGGCACTTCTACGGCTTCTCGACCGCCTTGAAGGCAAAACCCGCGTGATGGGATTGTCGCTGTAATGCGGGCAATGATTCTGGCAGCGGGGCGCGGTGAACGTATGCGACCTCTAACCGACCATACGCCCAAACCCCTGTTGCCCGTAGCAGGAAAGCCCCTGATTGTCTGGCATATTGAGCGGCTGGTAGAAGCGGGCATTACCGAAATTGTTGTTAACCATGCTTGGTTGGGTAAAAAGATTGAAGCCGCATTGGGCAACGGATCGGCATTCGGCGCAACACTGGAATACTCCCCCGAAGAACATGCCCTGGAAACGGCCGGCGGCATTGCCAAGGCCCTGCCACTGCTTGGAGAGCAGCCATTTTTAGTTATGAACGGTGACGTGTGGTGCGATTGGTTGCCGCGTCATGCCGCAAAACATGCCCACACGCTGCAAGAACAAGAAAAAAACGCGTGGCTGCTTTTGGTTGACAACCCCGACCACCATCCCAACGGCGATTTTTATCTTGATACAACTGATGAACTTCGTCACAGCAATGGGTGTCGTACTGATCGTAAGCTTACATTTTCAGGAATTGGTGTATATCAACCCGCTATGTTTTCCAGTATCCCCAGCAATGAGCCCGCTCGTCTTGCGCCTGTTCTGTGTAAAGCCATGGACAAGCACGAGGTGATCGGAGCGCATTACAATGGTTACTGGATCGACGTCGGCACACCCGATCGTCTCCACGTACTGGAACGCAAACTCCAGTTTTAATCGCTTCCGGCGCACACTATTCTGATCTCACGACCTGCGCAACACTCAGGACTCAAGCAATGGCATTATTTGGCTCATCAAATCGCAACACCTTCAAACCCACCCCTTATGGCGCAACCCGCAAGAAACGGCGGATACCGCGCTGGTTAATCCTGATGCTGACCGGCATTGTTCTGGGTGCGGGCGGCGTATTATTCGTGCAAACAAGTTACGGACCCACCCTGCTCACAGTCGAGCAAGCCGAACAACTGCGCCAAGACCTGAACAGCGCCAACCTTGACAAACAACGTCTGCAATCGCAACTGAACCGGACTACGCACGAACTAAAAGAAAGCCAGGCAGCGCTGGTTGAACAGACCGAGCGCGCCACAACGGCGCAAGAGGCGGCAGAGAGCCTCAAGGACGACGTTCTGCTGTTGGCGGGCGCGGTTGCACCCGACCCCCGAGGCACCTCTCCGGGAATTCGGGCGGCTGACTTCACCAATGCTCAGGGCCAATTAAATTACAAACTGCTCGTTATGCAAGACAACCCCGAGGCACCCACCTTTAACGGCGTCATGGATTTTGCGGTTGCAGGACGCTACCCGAATGGTCGAGCCACCACTTTGGATATCCCGGTTGGCGATGTCAATATCGGATACTACTCACAGCTGTCAGGCAATGTTGAACTGCCGGATGGATTCACAGCAACACAGGTGACGATTCGTATTCGTCCGGGAGCGGATGAATCGATTGCGGCCACCCGTACCATTCGTGTGCCTCGCTAACAGCGGGCCCGGGTCGGCGCTGATTCAATGACCCGGGCCATTTAACGACTGGCCTTTCACCCCGGCATAAAAAACAATGAGCTCAACGGCTTGCGAACCACTTGTTCCGCGGTGAACTGTATCAACGGTTTCAGGCAGAGTGTCACCCTCCGACAACAATAACTTTTGGCCCGATTGCGTCTCAACGGTTAAGCTGCCACGTACAACATAGGCGGCATTCGGCATTGGATGCGTATGCCATGGCAAGGTTGTGTTTGGAGGAATGTCAATTTTAAGAATCGAAATCTCAGGGCGCCCGGTTGGATAAGGCCCATAATCAACGCCATCCCACGATTGCGTTGTTTTCATCAGTGTTTCAACTTTTACGCTATTGCTCTCATTCTTGTTTTTTTGAAGAGCATCAGCAGCAAAGGCTGAACCGGCCCAGCATTGAAGTGCAAGCAAATAAAGACACAAACACCGCTTCATATTTTGCCTCCTGGCAAAAACGGGAACCGGCTCATACTATCAGGTGACATAAGTTCGATAAAGCCCAAAAACACAAAAGGCCGCGCTTTGAAACGCGGCCTTAAGGGCAATTTAATTAGGTTTGGTGGGCTGACTGGGACTCGAACCCAGGACCAACGGATTAAAAGTCCGGTGCTCTACCAACTGAGCTATCAGCCCGACCGAAGAACAAGATTATGAAGTAATTTTATTTAAGTGTCAAACGACTTTGAAAAAATTAATACGCTGAAGTCGGACCATACCATTTCAACCTTATCGCATGCGTGAAATGCGCACCTCAGCGCCACGACGTTTAACCTCCAAACCTTCGGAAGGCAGTATTTTCAACCCTTCCAAACCTTTGATGTAGCTGGACCCTTGCATCTGCATCACGCGGATTTTATTGCGCATTGCCGCAGGACTATGCTCCGGCATGCCAAACAACCAGACCTCGTCCAGCAAACGCGCCGAGTTGAATTCGGACGTACGGGGTGCATACGGCCCCAAACACAACATATGACCCTCGCGCCCGAATACCGGCAGAGCATCCAATCCAAACTCAACCTCCAGAACCGTCCCACCCTCATAACGCCATCCGGTATTTAAATCCCACCATCCGGAACCTTCCGGCAAATAAACCTTTACCTTCCCACCTGGCTGAGTAAAAGGTGCGACGAGTAAAGCTGGACCAAACATATACTGCGTGTCCCAACCATGAGCTGCAGGGTCGTCTGGAAAGGCAAGCAACATGGAGCGTTGAACAGGCAACCCTGTGCGAACCGCATCCTCGATGATGCCAAGCGTGTAGGGAATTAAACGATAACGCCACTGCAACCAATGTTGCACCAGCGCTTGCGTCTTTTGATCGAAGGCCGTCGGCAACAAGGCGGGTACGGCCTGAAAACTGAAGTTACCCGAGAAAACCAGGCAAGATAACCAACGAATATAAAGTTCAGGGGTCATCTCACGCACCGGCTGCGCAGCATTCCCCAATGTGTGCATTTGCACCGGCACGGCACTTGCTCCCAGGGCCAATGCCGTTCGTAACGAATGCGTGAGGCCCGACCAGTCGTTACCAACATCGGGGCCCATTTGCCACGCATAACGTTGCACTGCAGGAAATAAATCACTGCTCAGCACAATACCTTCCTGCGGGGTTTTATGGCCGGCAAAAGCATCAAACAATGCATTACGCGCCAGCATTGGGTAAACCACACGCAAGACCGAGCCGCACTCCCCACCCCGAGCGGTAATGCCGTCTGGGATATCGTATTGCGCATTGCACATAGGCGCAGCAATACCTTCATCGAACATCTGCCTCTGGCGTTCGGACCAGAGCTTGTAAACGTCTTTATTGGTTAAGTCCAATAAACCGTATGAACGCCCCCCACTTAACTCATCACCCGGAAACACATGGGCTTCGCCGCTATCATCATTTATCAGTAACCAGCCCCGATCTTCCCATTCCTCGAACAATACGGTGCCAGTAAAAACACCTGGAAAGGTGGGAGCAACCAGTTGCACGTTCACCGACTCAAACACACTGCTCAGGCTGCGTGCATCCGCGGCACGTTGCGGATCCCATTCGAATGCGGGTTTGTCGTCTTGAAACGCATACGCCGCTGTACCGGTAAGACGAACAACATCGAATGAGAAGCCTCCTGAGCGCAGGCTTTGCGCAAGCGAATGAAGCGATTCAGTAGATTGCCCTGGTGCCTGGTCGAGCCATACACCCATCGGCCATAGCCCCGGTTGACCGGCGCGTCCCGTCAGTGCGGTATATTGATTCAAGATTTCGGCCGGATCCCCCACAAAAAGAAAGATATCAAAACCTCGATCCTCTATGGAAACTTGGCAATGATTTGGAGTGGTGCCGCCCAAGTCATAAACAATGCGCCCCAGCGTATTGACATAAACACCCCAGCCGGTTGGGCTCCAGAGCAAAGGCAAGGCCCGTTCTGCTGCGTGATCACTAGTGATACGTTCACCGCGTCGGTCGAGCGACCCCAATGTTTCACCCAATCCGCATAGAACCTCTTCATCGGCAAGCTCCAGGCAAGCATCCCAGCGCAGCCCCTGACCGGCGTCATGAACTCTAAGACCCGCATCATCCGCAGTACCCAGCACATAGTCATCGCCTTTATATAAGGACCATGACAAAGGCGAACGCATGATATCCAACACCATATCGCCCTGCTCAATACGCCACCCATCCCCTTCTTCCGGCATGAGGGAACTCACCGACAACTCACCCACCGGCTCCTGTCTGACAAGCAACATCTCGGCGTGTTGCCGGGCTCGAGATGTGAGTTTGTCAGCGTTCATGGAAGCGGCAGGCCCGCAACGCATGCGGAAAACCCCCGGCGCGTGCGCTTCAACACGAAACACGTGTTCCGTATTTTCCAGTTCAAAATCGACTGTTGTCGATTTTGCATTTAGGAACCGCGAAAGCATCATTGATTTCACGTTATCAGAGTCAGACTTAGTCGACACAACGAATCCTTGGGCATCAATCGCCTGAAAGCGTCCAAAAGAGCATATTTTGACGGATTTACGCCATAAAATAAAATCGCGAAGCAAAAAACATAATAATTAACTGAATTCAGAGCCAGTTCGGCTATCTGGGCAATAGCGCTGCAGATAGCTCTCGTTCCACAATAGCAGGTTCATCATTGAGCTTCGCCCCGATCAAATCGGCGGCCAAGGCCGCCCAGGTCAACCCCCTTGACCCGTAAGCAGTAGCCAGCCAAATATCGTGCTGCTGATATAACGGCCCGATTACGGGAAGCCGTCCCGTTACCACTGCGCGCCAGCCGGCCCATCCGCCGACAGCAGAGTCGGAATTCGATAGAGTCTGCCGGTGCGCCGGCAAGAAGTAACTCAGTTTACGAGCAATTTCCCGTTGCCCCTGGCGAGTCACTTCCGCGCGCGTCTGCTCCAAATCGTATGTCCCCCCGGCGGTGAGTAACCCCTCAACTTGCGGCAACCAGTAAGCCGAAGCGTCAAGCACGCACGCTGGTCCGCCATTAAAGCCGGCAGCATCGAAGTAACTGACCTGCCCTGGCACCGCCTGCAGACGCTCCAGCTTCGGAAAGTCTCCCGGCTCTGTAAGCCGGCAGAGCAATGATCCTATATTGCGCGCGTTGGCCAGAACCACAACCGACGCTTCATAGTTTGAGCCGCTTTCTGTCTTCAAGCCACACCCCCCCTCGCGAAACCGCGTGACCTCGGTAACGGTTTCCTCAACACAGGAAATCCCTGGGTGACTCAACAATGCCGGCAAAAGTCGGTTCGGTTTAACTAATAAACCAGACGCCCGATAGCAGCCTCCAAACTCCAGAAACTCGCCCGCTTTCTGCGATGCTGCTTCAGGCTTCAACCAACCAGCCCAATCATTTGGAAAGCCCAGACTCCAAAGCACTTCCTGCCACGACGCTATGTCACGATCCTGCGTGGGCAAGCCGAGTGTTCCGCATCGTATCGGACGAGCGGGCTCCTCCAATTGCGACCAGTTCGCCCAGGCGCGCGCGACGCCGACACGACTCAACCGCGCACGATAATCATCATCTTTGGAAAGATACGGTGATACCGCCGCCGCAAAATGCCCCGCATGCGCCCCTGCTTTACTTAACTTCAACATGGGATCGAAAACTTGCACATGATGCCCACGTTGCGCCAGCCCCCAGGCGATGGCCGCACCGGCCACACCGGCCCCAACCACCAGAACATCGGCACCAACAAAAGAAGACCGCCGGGTGTGGCATAAGCCGTCACGCAATCGCGCCCGCACAAATCCCTTAAACGCATTTCTAGCCCCTTGAATCTCGAAGCCCGACTGTTGCAATACACCCTGCAACCGTTGCGCATTATTGTCAACCAAACCTACAACCTCGGCACGTGCACCGGCAACACGCACTAATTTGCCAGCTGGTGAGGCACCCCCTGCCTCACCCAGAAAAGCGGCTGAATCTGACAACCAGAACACGTCGACAATCGCGTCCATTTGACGCAAAGCCACCGACAAAGGGTGAAAAATCAGCGTTAGCGTTACTGTGCCGCCTTCAAAACTAAGCTTGTGTACTCCCGGCAAAGCATCCGGCCATTGCGCCTCCAGTTGCGCCTCCAGACCCCGAAGCGACTGAGGAACTTGATCATCAGCCCCACCCTTTTTCAAAGCTGCCCAAGACTGCGGTGAAGAAAATGCAATGATCTGTAGCTTGGCACCGGGCGCACGATGGGAGCGCCAAAAAGACCATAGCGAAAGAAAGCGCATACCATCACCAAACGACGTATCGCAAACCGTCATACTATGCAGTCGTTCATCACAGGCAAGGCGAGCCGTTACTTTGACCCAATCCTCGGGCGACGCCGCCACGGATGCTGTTCCGTACAAATGCTCAGATTCCATCATTCTGTCAAAGACGCAGTGCACAATGTTGCGTAAACTATTGGTTCTTATCTAAATCTGCCCAGCCAATGAATAAAACCGCTTTGCATCTTAGTGAAAATCTTGAACTCGCGGTACGAGCCGCACGCGCGGGCGCGGCTGTGTTGCAATCGTACGCACACCGTCGCGCCGACCTGCTGATTGACAAAAAAGCGCGAAACGACCTGGTTTCGCAGGCAGACCACGAGGCTGAAGCCGCCATTATCGACGTCCTGAACTCAAGTACCAACACGTTTGGCATTATCGCGGAAGAGTCAGGCGGCACGACCCGGGAAACCGCAACATGGTACATTGATCCGCTGGACGGCACCACCAATTTCCTGCACGGAGTGCCGCATTATGCCGTGTCCATTGCACTGGTCGCCCATCGCGGTGCGATCGTGAACGGTGCACCGCTTGAACACGACACCCCCGTTGTTGCTGTCGTTTACGACCCCAACCAAGAGGAAATATTTTCGGCGTTATACAACACCGGCGCCTGGCTGAACGATCATCGCATCCAGTGTTCGCAAACAGAGTCGCTGGCTGAGGCACTACTGGCCACCGGGCTTCCATTTCGAGACTTTAGCTTCGCCGACAACTATATGCCGACGTTGCATGACGCGATACACACAAGCCGCGGCGTGCGGCGTTTCGGTTCTGCAGCACTCGATTTGGCCTGGACGGCATGCGGTCGCTTTGACGGCTACTGGGAAATGGGTTTGGCCTCGTGGGATGTCGCTGCGGGCACATTACTGGTGCGAGAGGCTGGTGGCGTTGCGGAAGACCTGCATCATCAAGAACCCTGGCCGATAGGCGGTTATGTTTATGCCGCCAACAAGAACCTGGCGCCGGCGCTTCACACTATGGCTGCCGCCCATTTAACATAGATATGCTTGTGCGCATTCAAACGAGTCCTTATCATGAAATTAATCGAACCGCTTATTGCCTGGAAGGATGAAATGACGGCTTTACGCCGGGACATTCATGCGCACCCGGAGCTGGCCTACGAAGAAGTGCGAACATCCGATGTTGTCGCCAAAAACCTTGAGTCATGGGGTATCCCTGTGCATCGCGGCCTTGGTATTACCGGCATTGTGGGTACCATTAAGGGTCGCAACGAGAACGGAAAGGCAGTGGGATTACGTGCCGACATGGACGCACTTCCCATGCAGGAAACGAATACATTCGAACATGCCAGCAAACATGAAGGCAAAATGCACGCGTGCGGACACGACGGCCACACCGCGATGTTATTGACTGCCGCACGCTACCTGGCTGAAAACCGCGATTTCGACGGCACCGTATATGTTATTTTCCAGCCTGCCGAAGAGGGCTTCAGTGGTGCGAAGCGCATGATAGACGACGGCCTTTTTGAAAAGTTTCCCATGCAGGCCGTGTTTGGGCTGCATAACTGGCCCGGCATGCCGGCGGGTACTTTCGGTATTGTTCCAGGCCCCATTATGGGTGGGAGCAATCTTTTCAAGATCACACTGGAAGGCAAAGGCGCCCACGCAGCAATGCCCAACTTGGGGCACGACCCAATCATGGCTGCCGTACAACTGGCCCAATCGTTACAAACCACCATTACGCGCAACCTCGATCCACTCGACCCTGCTGTGCTTAGCATCACCCAAATTCACAGTGGAACGGCCGACAACGTTATTCCGGATAACGCCGAACTCCGGGGCACGGTTCGGACACTCTCGGAAGAGGCGTTGGACCTAATCGAAAGGCGCATGGCTGAAATCACCGACCTGACCGCCCAAGCCTTCGACTGTCAGTCCAACTTTGTTTTCTCGCGAAAATACCCACCCACAATCAATCACGCAAATGAAGCGGCCCTTTGCGTGGAGGTTGCAAAATCAATTGTCGGGCCCGAAAACGTCGATCAAACCATCCGGCCGTCCATGGGGGCGGAAGACTTTGCCTTTATGCTTAAAGCCAAACCCGGGTGTTATGTATGGCTTGGAAACGGCGACGGTGACCACCGCTCCAAAGGACACGGACTGGGCCCGTGCACACTGCACAACGGCAGTTACGACTTCAACGATAATCTTCTGCCAATTGGTGCCAGCTACTGGGTGGAACTGGCAAAGCGTTGGCTGGCCAAAACTTAATCGGGAATAACTGATTATGCAGCATCCCCCCGAAGAGCACGCTGTAACGCCTGCGGAACCCATTGTCATTCCCCGCCGCCTTGACCCGGAAGACGCCCAACTTGCATTGCAAAAACTGCAGGCCATCCTGAAACGCGAGGAAGTGGCGGAAGCGCTCGCTCATCGTCAAGAAAATGATGACGATGAATCCAACCTGCTGGAAGGCATGTTGCAGCGCCGTCATGAAAACGAAATCAAGTCCATTGTAAATAGTCTGCACCCATCAGACATTGCCTTTATCCTGGAATCACTACCGGTTAACGAGCGCCAAGCGGTCTGGCAATTGGTCAACCCCGAATTCGACGCTGACGTTCTGCTGGAAGTCGATGATTGGGCTCGTGAGTCGCTGATTAAAACAATGGATCTGCAAGATCTCGTCGCAGCGACGGGAACGATGGATGCAGACGAAATCGCCGATCTGGTTCCTGACCTGCCCCCCGACGTCATTGCTGAAGTGCAAAAAGGCCTGACCGACGAAGAGCGTGCGCAGTTGATTGAGGCCATGGGATACCCGGAAGGTACTGTGGGCGCAATCATGGACTTCGAAATGGTTCGAGTTCGTGAGGACGTGTCGCTGGAGGTGGTTTTGCGCTACCTGCGCCGATTACAGGAACTACCTGATCATACCGACCAAATCTTCGTTGTCGATCGCCAAGACAAACTTCAAGGTGTATTGCCCGTCTCCAAGCTTTTGGTCAGTGAACCGGAAATCGACGTGGCGCAAGTCATGCAAACCGACTTCCTCACACTCAGCCCCTTGGATTCTGACGCCGATGCCGCCGGCGCCTTTGAACGTTATGACCTGGTTTCAGCACCGGTAATTGACGATCATGGTCGCCTGATTGGCCGCGTCACGATTGCTGAAGTCGTCGACGTGATTCAGGAAGACTCACAAGAACAAGCCCTGTCACGTGCGGGCCTGCAAGAAGAAGACATTTTTGCCCCTGCCCTGACCGCCTTGCGCAACCGTGCTCCCTGGCTGCTCGTGAATCTGGCCACAGCTTCAACCGCGGCCTTCATCGCATCACGCTTCGAAGATACCGTTAGCCAAATTGTGATTCTGGCATTTCTTATGTCTATTGTTGCCGGGATTGCCGGCAACTCGGGCAATCAAACCATGACCATGGTTATCAGGGCCATTGCCGTGGGTCGTGTCAGTGGTGCCAGCACCTGGAACCTCGTAAAGCGTGAAATAAAAATCACTTTAATGGTCGGTTTTTGTGGCAGCCTTGTTGCTGCCGCATTCGCCTGGGCGATTTCACAATCATGGGCCATCGCGCTGGTTATGATGGTCGCCATGATTGGAAACATGTTAATGGGTGCGGCACTCGGCGTTCTTATACCCGTGTTACGCGACCATTTCGGCAAAGACCCCGCCATGGGATCGTCGGTGCTTCTTACGTTCGTTACCGACTCCCTTGGATTTTTCTTGTTTTTAGGGCTTGCTTCGATTTTCCTGTTGTAATGCAACCAGCCGTCACTGCCACAATTGAAAAAGCCTGGTTAAAAACCAGGCTTTTTCAATTCAACTAACAACAATATCGGTTCAGGCTATCCGCCCATGACAATGTTTGTACTTCTTCCCACTGCCACATGGGCAAGGTTCATTACGCCCGACCTTGGGAACCGCACCAGCAGATGCCGCCCCACCAGACGCCGGCTGCGTTGCACCCAACGGCTCTTCCGCAATGCCGGGATCCTCACCACTTAACGCGGCATCATAATCAGAATGGTGATAGGTAACACCTTCCACACTTTCAGGCTCGGTTTGAGCAACTTGTTCCGGTGTTTGAATCCGTACAGTGAGTAGCACCCTAACGACATCCGTACGAACGCGATCAAGCATCCCAGAGAAAAGCTCAAACGCTTCACGCTTGTACTCCTGCTTCGGGTCTTTCTGCGCATAACCACGCAAGTGAATGCCCTGACGCAGATGATCAAGAGACGAAAGATGGTTACGCCAATGCGTATCAATTGACTGCAGCAACACCGACCGCTCAAAAGGAGCCCAGTTATCACGGCCAACCAATTCAACCTTAGTACTGTAAACACGGTTGGCCTCCGCCAAAACGCGCTCCAACAGGTCTTCATCAGTTAAATTAGGCTCTTTCTCCGCCCAATCCACCAGCGCCACCTCGATGCCCCAGTCGGACTCCAATACCGATTGCAGACCGGCAACGTCCCACTGCTCTTCCATCGATTCCGCAGGGATATAGGCATGAAAAACTTCCGTGATCGTGGCGCTAAGCAGGTTCAGCACCATTTCACCGACATCTTGTGCCTCTAAAACCTCATTTCGCTGCGCATACAAAACCTTGCGCTGATCATTGGCAACGTCATCGAACTGCAACAGTTGTTTGCGAATATCGAAGTTCCGCGCTTCTACCTTGCGTTGGGCGGATTCAATTGACCGGGATACCATTTTGGCTTCAATAGGCTCACCCTCGGGCAAACGCAAACGCTCCATAATGGCGCGAACGCGATCACCCGCGAAAATGCGCATGAGCGAATCTTCCAACGACAAATAGAAACGAGTTGAACCCGGGTCGCCCTGACGCCCTGCACGACCGCGCAATTGATTGTCGATACGGCGTGACTCGTGGCGCTCGGTACCTATAATACGCAAACCGCCGGCAGCCTTAACCGCCTCATTTGCAGGAGCCCATTCATCGCGAATTTGCTGGATGCGCGCCTCTTTTTCTTGCGCGCTTAAGTCGGCATCGGCACGGACAAGGGCAATTTGCTTTTCGACACTTCCGCCCAACACAATGTCAGTACCACGACCGGCCATATTGGTTGCAATCGTGATACGACCAGGCTTACCGGCTTCAGCCACAATTTCCGCTTCACGCGCATGTTGCTTTGCGTTCAACACTTCATGCGCCAGTTTTTCGCGCTTGAGCATCGAGGACAAACGCTCGGAATTTTCGATACTCGTCGTACCTACCAAAACGGGCTGACCACGCTCCTGGCAATCTTTCATGTCAGCCAGAATAGCGTTGTACTTCTCGTTATCGGTTTTGAAAACCTGATCGTTCTGATCAACACGAATCATCGGCTTATTGGTTGGAATAATAACCGTTTCCAACCCGTAAATTTCCTGGAATTCATAGGCTTCCGTGTCGGCCGTCCCCGTCATCCCCGCCAACTTGTCATACATACGGAAATAGTTCTGGAAGGTAATAGACGCCAACGTTTGATTCTCGTTCTGAATCGTCACGCCTTCTTTGGCTTCCACCGCCTGATGCAAACCATCGGACCAACGACGCCCTACCATCAGACGCCCTGTGAATTCGTCAACAATCACCACCTCGTTGTCGGTAACAACGTAGTGCTGATCACGAAAAAACAGATTATGAGCACGCAGTGCCACCATAAGATGATGAATGAGCGTGATGTGACGCGGATCGTATAACGACTCGCCTTCAGGCAAAAGACCCAAACGCGAAAGGATTTCCTCGGCCTGCTCCATGCCGGACTCGGACAAGTGTACTTGCTGACCTTTTTCATCAACCCAAAAATCACCTTCCGGCTCCGGCTCATGCGGTTTGGGCTCCGACGCCATGCGTGTGAGCATGGGAGGCACGGCATTCATTCGAACATAAACTTCGGTATGATCTTCGGCCTGCCCCGAAATAATCAACGGTGTGCGCGCTTCGTCGATAAGAATAGAGTCAACTTCGTCGACAATAGCGAAGGACAAACTTCGTTGACGACGGTCTTCCGCGCGATACTCCATATTGTCGCGCAAATAATCGAAACCAAACTCGTTGTTAGTCCCGTATGTGATGTCGGCACGATACGCGTCCACTTTTTCTTGAGGATCCTGCTGAGGGACGACGACGCCCACACTCAAACCGAGGAAGTTATACAACTGCCCCATCCATTCCGCATCGCGACGCGCAAGGTAATCGTTCACCGTCACAACATGCACACCCTTAGACGCAAGAGCGTTCAAGTACACGGCTAATGTTGCCATTAGCGTTTTACCTTCCCCGGTGCGCATCTCGGCAATTTTTCCGTGGTGCAAGGCAATCGCACCCATAAGTTGCACATCAAAATGCCGCATACCAAATACGCGTTTGCTGGCCTCGCGGACAACGGCAAATGCCTCTGGTAACAGTTGGTCGAGCGTTGAACCCGAAGCCAACTGCTCTCGAAACTGAACGGTTTTGTTTTTCAGGTCTTCGTCGGAAACCGCTTCAAGAGACGGCTCAAGCGCATTAATTTGCCCGACCTGTTTGCGGTACTGCCTGAGGATTCGATCGTTGCGACTACCAATAAGCTTTTTGAGCAGGGAAACCATAGATTTATTGTCTAAGTTGGCGGTTAAACCGCAGGAAAACAATACAGTTTAACGTACCTCGGCACTATCAGCTTGCAGATCATCTGAAGCGTCAGCCAAGCGGACTTCAGGCTCGTTGGGATCCGGCAAAAAAAGCGACGGATCCAGAGGCTGACCCGCGACCCGAACCTCGAAATGAAGATGTGGCCCCGTTGATTGGCCGGTAGAACCGACATTGGCAATAAGTTGCCCTTTTTCCACCAGATCACCCCTTTTAACCTGCAAGCTTGAGGCATGCGCATAAACGGTTACGAGATTGTGACTGTGCTGGATCTCGACGGTTTTGCCATAACCGGTCCGATAGCCGGCGAACACCACCATTCCACCCGACGCGGCATGAATCGGTGCGCCATGGGGTGCGGCAAAATCAAGCCCTTCGTGCATTTTGTTACGCCCCGAGATGGGGTGACGACGCCAACCATAAGATGACGTCATGTAAGGGAAGTCAACCGGAGACAACGAAGGAAGACTTGCTTCCAGGCCCGCGCGTCGCGTCATGACCATGTCAAGCATCGCCAGCCCATCGCGCTGTCGGTCGAGCCGTTGGGCCATCGTATCAAGTTCGCGCCCTAACTCTTCCGCTGAATCAAACACCATGGCCTGCGGCTTGTCATCGCTCACAACCGTGCTGCCATTCAGCGTTTCCTGTACTTCCGGGTTGGTATAGTTCACGCCCGCCACTTCAGCCAGACGCTTGCTGACGCCATCCATTTCAATAAGACGTGCCTGCAACTGCCCTACTTTCTCACCAAGTTGGTGCAGGCTGGCCTTAAGCATTTGCGACTCCAGCTCCAAACGGTCTTTTTCAGTCTGCCGAACGTCAAGGCTGACAAGTGTGGGAAGATTCGACATAATATGCTGACCATAAGCCCAGGCACCACCCAAAGCGGACAAAACCACCAAGCCCGCCAACACCGGCACAATCAGCCACACGCTAATGCCACGCTCAGCCAGGCGGGCCAAGCCGCCCGATCGCTCGTTTAACAAAATTATTCGCACTACTTATCCCTTTACCAACTATGTCCCGTTTCGCACGCAGCCATTCCCCTTCGAAAGAAAACAAGCAAAGCTTGTCGGCCATCGATTGGCTCGGCCAAAGTCGGCAAAGCGCCGACGTCCTGGCTACCGCCCGGAGAATGATTGAAATGGAGCATATTATTTCTCAGGCGCTACCTGGCAACCTCGCCATGGCCTGCCGAGTAGCCCGAGTCGACCATCAAGACCTTACACTGGCGGTTCCCAGCGCGGCTCATGCTGCAAAACTCAGACAACTTGCTCCCAGAATCGTTCAACGACTGGGTCAACACGGCTGGAACATTAACCAATTACAAGTCAAGGTTCAAGCCGGTTTAAACCAAAACGCAACAAATTTGTCACGCAAAAAAGAGGTCATTCCGCTTGATGAGCAGGCTTTGACCTCTTTCGAAGAGTTATATAGTAACACCCCACCCGGCCCTCTGGCTGAATCCCTGAAGCGCCTGATTGAGCGACACCGAGCTTCCCTAACGTAACACTGCTTAACGTAGAAAAGCCAGAGCTATGCCAGTTTCCACTCGCGGGTATAAGCTTTGGGGGCTGTCACAGCCGATTCATAACTGACCAGTTCCCATGCTGTTTCATCAGCCAACAATGCCCTGGCAAGCTGGTTATTCAGACCATGACCCGATTTACAAGCAACGTACCGCGCCACCAACGGCTTACCAATAAGGTATAAATCGCCAATGGCGTCAAGAATTTTATGCTTCACAAATTCGTCTTCGTAACGCAAGCCATCGGAGTTCAACACACGGAACTCATCCATGACAATGGCGTTATCGAGACTGCCTCCGCGAGCAAGCCCTGCAGCCAGCAATGCCTCAAACTCGTTCACAAAACCAAAGGTGCGTGCCCGCGCGATAGACTTGACGTATGAGTCATTGGCAAAATCAATTTCAGCAAAATTCGCCGTTGCATCGATTGCAGGATGATGGAAATCGATGGCAAAAGACAGGGCGAAACCATCATATGGCTCGAGCCGTGCCCATTTCTCGTCGCCCCCTTCACCTTCCCGAACTTCCACCGGTTTAAGAACGCGTAAAAACTTCTTGGCGGCAGGCTGCTCTTGAATACCCGCTGAACGCAGCAAATAAACAAATGTTCCCGCACTACCGTCCATAATAGGCACTTCCTCTGCTGTGAGGTCTATGTGCAGATTATCGATGCCCAAGCCCGCAAGCGCGGACATAAGATGTTCAACAGTGGAAACGCGAGCTGTTCCCTTTTGCAGAACTGACGCCATGCGCGTACCGCCCACCAGATGAGCCTGGGCGGGAAAATCGACCACTTCGGGCAGGTCAACCCGGTGGAAGACGATGCCCGTGTTGGGTTCTGCCGGGCGTAAGGTGATTTCAACCCGACGGCCGGAATGCAAACCCACGCCTTTGGTACTAATGGCGTTTTTCAGGGTGCGTTGACGTAACATAAACTGTTGAACAATAAAGAAAATGCCTTTTCAGGCGGAATATTCTTACTATTGTAACTTGATATGGGTAGTTTCCCCAATTTTTTCAAGCGACAAGCTGAAAAAAAGGTTTCAACGTGTTTTACAAACGTGCTGACCGAGCCGACCCCGGGGAGAGCCGACCCGGCCAACCGCGTGACTCATTTCGAAAAACTGAAAAGAGTCACGCTGGCGTGTGAGAGTCTACCTTCAAGCCTTGTTTTAATCGGCTTGTTTACGCAAGAATGCCGGAATATCGAAGTGATCCATACCGGCCGTTTCCAGTGCACGAACTTGCGCCGACGCCTGGCTTCGAGGGTTGCGGATAACTGTTGGAACTTCCGCGCTCTGCATGTCATGACCGGCATTCGTAAACGGCGCGTCATCCGTACCGGTCCTGCGCGCTTCCTGGTTGTTTTGAACCAGTTGTGGACGGCTGTTCGCACGGCCCAGGCCGGTAGCCACAACCGTAACACGCAGGCTCTCACCCATGGACTCATCGTAAGCCGTTCCGTAAATAACAGTTGCATCTTCGGCGGCATAGCCTCGGATCGTTTCCATGATCTCGCGAGTTTCACGCATTTTAAGCGTACGGCTGGCAGTGATATTTACCAGAATGCCGCGTGCGCCGTTCAGGTCGACACCCTCAAGCAATGGGCAAGCAATTGCCTGCTCGGCCGCTTCGCGCGCGCGATTTGCGCCAGACGAAATAGCCGTACCCATCATGGCCTGACCTTGTTCACCCATAATCGTCTTGACGTCTTCGAAGTCGACGTTCACATTGCCTTCGACATTGATGATCTCGGCAATACCTGCGCAAGCATTATGTAACACATCGTCAGCCGACTTGAAGCAGTCTTCCTGCGTCGCATCCTCGTCCATGAGGTCGTACAAATTTTCATTCAGAACGACGATCAGCGAATGAACGTGCTTGGCCAGCTCTGCAATCCCTTCCTCGGCCATTTTCAGACGACGCGAGCCTTCAAACGAGAATGGCTTGGTGACGACACCCACAGTGAGAATACCCAGTTCTTTGGCCACCTCGGCAACAACAGGACCTGCACCGGTACCTGTACCGCCGCCCATACCGGCAGTAATGAATACCATATTGGCGCCGTTCAATGCCGCGCGAATTTCTTCACGCGCTGTTTCGGCAGCCGCACGCCCCTGATCCGGCTTGGCACCGGCCCCCAGGCCGGTGCGGCCCAAACGAATTTGCACAGGCGCTTCGGTAGCGGCCAATGCCTGGGCATCGGTATTGGCGCAGATAAACTCCACGCCGCTAATCCCTGAACGAATCATGTGTGCAACAGCATTACCGCCTGCACCCCCTACGCCAACGACCTTGATGACCGTTCCGCTATTATTGGTATCGAGCATTTCGAAATTCATAATGTTGACTCCCTCACAAATCTGAATTAACAGTTATTAAGCAAAATTTAAAAGTCCCCAAACTACCTATTTGGAAATCGCTTCAAAAAAGATGCCAACATTTGGCTCGCACCTGACTTGAAACGCCTTCCCGGACCCGGTTTGCAACCACCCCGCACCCGTCAGGCCTGTACCTCAGGCCTAATTCATAAACCATTCTTTCATTCGGGCAAGAATGGTCTTTACGCTACCTTTCTGTTGCGCCACTTTCTTTCCCCTGGCGCGTTGTACCCGCGCCTCTGTCAACAACCCCATAACCGTAGAAAAGCGCGGATTACGCATCACATCGACCAAACTGCCTTCGTAAGATGGAACCGCAATGCGTACCGGCTTCAGAAAGACGTCTTCAGCCAGCTCGACAATGCCCGGCAACAGCGCCGTTCCGCCGGTCAGCACCACACCCGATGCCAATAGATCTTCATAACCCGACTCCCGCACCACTTGCTGTACAAACGTAAACAGCTCTTCCACGCGGGGCTCGATAACCGCACCCAACGCCTGGCGCTTAACCTGACGATTGGGCCGATCTCCCAATCCCGGCACTTCAATCTGCTCATCCGGATTCACCAGAATTTGCTTGGCGATCCCGTAACGCAGCTTGATTTCTTCAGCATCTGGTGTCGGCGTACGCAGCATGGCGGCAATATCGCTGGTAATTTGATCACCGGCGATAGGAATAACAGCCGTATGGCGTATGGCCCCGCCTGTATAGATGGCGATATCCGTCGTGCCACCACCGATATCAACCAGCACGACACCTAACTCTTTTTCGTCGGAGGTCAAGCAAGCCATGCTGGAAGCCAAAGGCTGCAAAATCAGATCCTGCACTTCAAGCCCACAACGCCTGACGCACTTCACGATGTTTTGCGCAGCGCTGACTGCGCCCGTCACGATGTGTACGCGAACTTCGAGACGCAAACCACTCATTCCAATGGGCTCTCGAATATCTTCCTGGGAGTCGACGATGAACTCCTGGGTTAAAACATGCAAAACCTGTTGATCCGTTGGAATATTGACGGCTTTAGCGGTTTCAATGACACGCGCCACATCGGTTGGCGTCACTTCTTTGTCTTTAACGGCAACCATCCCACTCGAGTTAAAACTGGTGATGTGGCTGCCCGCAATACCTGTATAAACCTCTCGAATCTTGCAGTCGGCCATCAGTTCGGCCTCTTCGAGTGCCCGCTGAATAGAATTAACCGTTGCTTCGATATTGACCACCACGCCTTTACGCATGCCCTGTGATTCGTGTTGACCCAGCCCGATTACTTCAAAACGGCCCTCAGGCAAAATTTCGGCTACCACTGCAACGACTTTGCTGGTACCGATATCCAGGGCAACGATCAAGTCCTTGATGTCACGAGTCATAATTTTTATTCACCAGATGATTGAGTAACCGGCGCCAAAGTAATGGCAAAGCCGTCGGGATAACGTAAATCGGCACTGGCCACCTGCCCCTGCAGGCGCGCGGCCAACGCCGGCCAATTTCGAACAAATCTTTCAATTCGGGATGCAAAAGAAACCGCACCGGAGCGGCCATGCGGATCAGCCACATCAGCCGCTGGATCGCGACCTAAATTCAAATGCAAGCCATCCGACAGCTTCACAGACCATGCGTAACGCGGGCTTAGTTCAATCTGATCAACAGTGAGTCCCAACGGCGCAAACCAACGTAATAATTCGGCATAGCGTTGCACCACCAAACGCTCTGCATCATCCGGACCGGAGAATCGGGGTAAACGGGCGTTGTCGGGTAACTCACCCTGATTAGCGCTGAACGCTTCGCCCCAGGTATTAATCATTTGGCCATCGTTCCAAATTGCCAATGGTTGTTGCTCTTCAAATCGAACCTGCAAGGTATTGGGCCACACCCGCCGCACACTGGCATGCCGTACCCATGGCACTGCCTCAAAAACGCTGCGTGCCTTATCAAGGTCAATGGTGAAGAAATTACCTGCCAGCCGTCCCGCAATGGTTGCCTGAACGGTTGGGGCCGAAACGTAACTCAAACTCTGAGACTCCATAGGTTCAATCTTGATCTGGGTGATGGAAAAATAAGGGCGCTGGACTAACCAGATAACAAACCCGGCAATCATGGCAACTACTGCCAGCAGTGCCAGCATGTTCGCCAAGAAGTTGATTACCCGGGCCTCGTTCACCATCTCTCCTTTTATAGACTCATGGGATCCGACGCCTGCACTTTGCACGACGCCGTATCGAGAATCGCCAGACACAAATCGGCATAATCCATTCCTGCCGCTGCAGCCCCCATCGGCACCAAAGAATGACTTGTCATTCCTGGTGAAGTATTCATTTCAAGCAACCAAGGCTGGCCATGTTTATCAAGCATGAAATCGGCGCGCCCCCAGCCTTCGCAACCCAGCTCGATATAGGCCTGTTCGGCTAAATGAATCAATTGCACAGTCAAGTCTTTACCCACCTCCGCCGGACACACATAACGCGTGTCATTTGAAAGGTATTTATGTTCATAATCGTAATTGCCACCCGGAGCGATAATTTCAATTGCCGGCAATGCTCTGACCTCACGGCCTTTACCTAACACCGGCACGGTCAATTCACGCCCATCCACAAAGGTCTCAAGCAGCACTTCGGCATCAAAACGAGCGGCCAAACGATAGGCCGCCAGCAACTCGCCTTCTTCCGTCACCTTGGTAATACCAAGCGTCGAACCTTCATGCGGAGGCTTCACAATTAACGGCATCCCAACGTGCTGCAACGCTTCATCCAGCTCTTCCTCTGACTGCACTACGGCATAACCTGGTGTCGGTAGACCGGCATTCAACCAAATGCGCTTGGTCATGATTTTGTTCATGGCCAGGCTGGAAGCCATCGTTCCACTTCCGGTATAGGGCACCCCCATGAGTTCCAACAAGCCCTGCACTGTTCCGTCTTCACCGTAACGCCCATGCAACGCAATAAAAACACGGTCGAAACCCGACTGCACCAATTCAGTAAGGCTACGTTCCCCGGTATCAAACAAATGCGCGTCCACTCCACGGCTGCGTAAAGCTTCATAAACGCCTTTACCCGACATCAGAGAAACCTCGCGCTCGGCAGAGGTACCACCGTACAAAACACCTACACGACCATAATCCGGACTCACACCAACTCCCCCACTCTGGACGGCACCTTGCTGATTGATCCCGCCCCCATCACAATCACGACGTCACCATCTTCAACAAAATCCAAAATAGCCTGAGGCATATCGGCAACGTTCTCTACAAATACAGGCTCAACTTTGCCGGCAACACGCACCGCGCGCGTTAAGGCGCGACCATCGGCAGCAACCAATGCCGGCTCGCCTGCGGCATAAACCTCGGTTAGCAATACGGCATCGGCACGGCTTAATACTTTTACAAAATCCTCGAAACAGTCTCGCGTGCGAGTATATCGATGCGGCTGAAATGCAAGAACGATGCGACGATTCGGCCAGGCTCCTCTGGCCGCCTCAAGCGTGGCCTGCATCTCAACCGGGTGATGACCATAGTCGTCGATCAGGGTAAATTCCCCACCGCCGTGCGCTGCAGATACCGGGAAATTCCCAACTTGAGTAAAACGCCGCCCAACGCCGTTAAATTCCGCGAGCGCCGAAACGATCGCGGCATCTTCCACACCCAGCTCAGTCGCGACCGCGATAGCCGCCAAGGCGTTCTGTACATTGTGGCGCCCGGGCAAATTCAAGGTAACCGACAACACAGGCAACTCGCCCGACGAAGTACGTCGCATCACATCAAATGACATCCTGGCCTCGCGCGGCTTCACGTTAATTGCACGAATCAACGCTTCTTCATTAAAACCATACGTTGTTACCGGGCGCGAGATGAAAGGAATAATTTCCTTTACATATGCATCATCACTACACACGACGGCACTGCCGTAGAACGGCAAACGATGTGTAAATTCAATGAATGCACTTTTCAGTCGGGCCACATCGTGACCATAGGTATCCATGTGGTCGACGTCAATATTGGTAATGATTGCCATCACGGGTAACAAATTAAGGAACGATGCATCAGATTCATCGGCCTCAACAACGATGTAGTCGCCCTGCCCCAAACGCGCGTTTGCGCCCGCAGACGTTAACCGCCCCCCAATCACGAAGGTGGGGTCAAGATCACCTGCCGCCAACACGCTGGCGACCAAACTGGTGGTCGTTGTTTTTCCATGTGTCCCTGCAACAGCAATGCCACGTTTCAACCGCATCAGTTCAGCCAGCATCAAGGCGCGCGGAACAACCGGAATTCGCGCAGCCCGGGCTGCCAAGACCTCGGGATTGTCGGATGTAACCGCCGTTGAAGTGACCAACGCGCCCACACCTTTGATATTGGCGGCATCATGGCCAATCATGACACGCGCCCCTAAAGACGCTAAACGTCGCGTAACTGCCGACTCCTGAATATCCGAACCGCTAATGGCATATCCAAGATTCAAAAGAACCTCGGCAATACCGCTCATTCCAGAGCCACCGATCCCCACAAAATGAATACTTTGAATTCGATGCTTCATGCGGACCTCCTGACGGCACTCTCGCATGCATCGGCAATCATTTGCGCCGCGTTCAAAAATGCATGTTCATGCGCATGACCGGCCACAATAGCCAGCCCATCGCGTGTTTGCTCACCCAGCCATTTTGCGAGCCACTCCGGAGTGAAAGCCCCTTGCGGTTGCAGCCACCCGCCGTGACAATCGCTTAGATAACGCGCATTAGCGGTTTGATGATCATCAATGGCATGAGGTAAAGGAACAAACAAAGCTGCTACGCCGGCCGCAGCAACTTCCGCCACCGTCATCGCACCGGCACGACAAATCAACACATCAGCTTGCGCCAAAGCCTCTCCCATATCTTCAATAAACGCGACACAATTTGCTCTTATTCCATGCGTTTCATAACTGTGCCGAACACTATCCAAATGCTGCTCACCTGATTGATGCGTCACAACAGGCCGCGCTTGCGGCGACAAAAGTGCCAGCGCGACAGGCACGACCTGATTCAACGGACGTGCGCCCAAACTTCCCCCAAGAACCAAAAGACGCAAAGGCCCTTGTCTCTGACCATACCGTTGTTGCGCCGGCAACTTGCTGATGACTTCCGAGCGGACCGGGTTGCCTACCATCAATGCACCCGGCAACGCCCCCGGAAACCCCACCAGCACTTTACGTGCCATACGAGCAAGCCAGCGATTCGCCGTGCCGGCAATCGCGTTCTGCTCATGGACCAACAGCGGAATACCCGCCAATCGGGCCATCAGCCCACCGGGGAAAGCAACATATCCGCCCATGCCCAACACAACGTCAGGCTGAACTCTATGCAAAGCTTTGCGTGCCTGAAAGCAGGCACGAAGCAAACGAAACGGCAGCGCCAACAATGCTCCCACGCCTTTTCCACGCAAGCCCGAGAAACGCAACGGCTCCATGGGGAGACCGCGCGCGGCAACCAAACGCCCTTCCATTTTTTCTGGGTGCCCCAGCCAGACAACACGCCAGCCACGGCTTTGCATTTCTTCGGCAACAGCCAAACCCGGCATGATATGGCCGCCGGTACCACCTGCCATGACCAAAAGGGTTTTGGTATTCATGTCCGTTTCCCCCTCATCATGTTGCGGTTCTCGAAATCGACACGCAGCAACAAAGCGACCGCCGCCATATTCATCACAATGCCCGATCCGCCATAGCTAACCAGGGGTAACGTCAGGCCTTTGGTGGGTAATAAACCCACGCACACACCAATATTGATAAAGGCCTGAATGCCAAACCATAAAGCCACACCTTGAGCAACCAAACCGTTAAATACCCGCTCCATCGCGAAGGCCTGGCGCCCAATATCGAAGGCCCGCCATATCAACAGGAGAAACGCGGCGACAACCGCCACCACACCGACAAACCCCAATTCCTCACCGATCACCGCAACGATGAAGTCGGTATGCGCCTCAGGCAAATAGTGCAATTTTTCAACACTGGCGCCGAGACCGACACCAAACCACTCGCCACGCCCCAGCGCAATCAAGGAATGCGAAAGTTGATACGCACTACCGTAAATATTGTCTGGGTTCCAAGGATCCAAATACGCAAACAAACGTTCGCGACGCCAGGGGGCCAACCAGATCAACAACACAAAACTGGTAAGCAAAATTCCAATCAACGCTGAAAACAGGCGCCCGTTCAACCCCCCGATAAACAACAAGCCAACCGCGATCGCAACAATAACAATGAATGCGCCCAAATCGGGTTCAAGCAGCACAGCGCTGCCGACAGCAGCCAACGCGAACGCCATAGGCAAAAAGCCTCTGGAAAAACTTTGCATATGCTCCCGCTTGCGTACCGTATACGCGGCGGCATAAAGACAAATCGCAAGTTTCATCATTTCGGAAGGCTGAAAATTCACCGGCCCAAGGGGTAACCAGCGACGCGCGCCATTGACTTCACGGCCAATCCCCGGAATCAATACAATGACAAGAAGCAACAGGCAAAGGAGAAATAACGGTACCGCCAATTTCTCCCATACACGCATTGGAATGCTAAAAGCGAAAATCGCCGCGATAAGGCCCAACGTAATAAAAGTGGCATGCCGGAACACAAAATAATACCGCCCGTAGTTTGCGTAACGCGGTCCATCCGCCAAAGCAATAGAAGCGGAATAAACCATCAACAAACCGAACAGCACCAAAGACACGGCAACAATCAACACACTCATGTCCAACAACGGCAAACGGGTGCGCCCCGGCTTAACCGCATTGATGCCACTGGTCAGTTCCGCAAATAAACTCATGCCACCTCCCCGTGATCCAGCGCCAGTGAATTCACTGCATCAATGAACGCCTGGGCACGATGCGCATAATTCCTGAACATATCCATACTTGCACACGCAGGCGACAGCACGACTGCCTGCCCCGGTCTGGCCATAGACATTGCACGGGTCACTGCTGAGTCCATATCCGGTGCGCGCTCAACGGGCATATCCATGCCCTTGAGCGACGCTTGAATGAGTCCGGCATCGTGACCAATTAACACCACACCCACTGCATGACGGGAAACCGCCTTCGCCAGCAAAGAGAAGTCTTGCCCTTTACCCAAGCCACCGGCAATCAATACAACCGGCTGCCCCAAGCCTTCAAGCGCCGCCACAGTTGCACCAACGTTAGTTCCCTTGCTGTCGTTAATGAAATCAACACCGGCAATCGAACGAACAAACTCTGTGCGATTAGGCTCACCGGCATAATCACGTACCGCATGCAACAGTGGGGCCCAAGGCAGATCTACCGCGCGGGCCAGTAACAGCGCCGCAAGCGCATTCATCGCATTGTGGCGCCCACGCACACGCAACGCATCACTGGGCATAAGCTGCACAACGCGACCCGATTTTCGTACCGGCTTCTCGGTTTCCTTACGACGACGCACAGATTGAGGGATATCAAAATCATCTGGCTCGGCAGCCAACAACCAACTCACGCCCTGCTCAACATCCAGCCCCAGGTCACCAATAAAACGAGGGCGACCTGAACCAAAACTGCGTACCGATAATGCGCCGAGTTCGTCTACCATTTTGCTCACGGTGTCATCATCGCGATTAACAACAGCTATATCGGCCCACTGCAAAAGCCTGGCCTTCGCCTGTGTATACGCCTGAATTGAACCGTGCCAATCCAGATGATCTTGCGAAATATTCAAAACCACTGCTGCATCGGGACGCAAACTATGGGTTGAAACCAACTGAAAACTGGACAGCTCCAATACCCACACTTCGGGCAACTCTCCAGCATCCAGGGCTGCCGTTAACGCAGCAAGAGCGGCAGGACTGATATTACCGGCGGCTACCGCCGACAATCCGCACCCCTGCATCAAATGGCGCGTCATCGCGGTAACCGTTGTTTTCCCGTTTGTCCCTGTGACGGCCAGTACCCGAGGCGCATAACCCTGTTCACTCATATCACGCAAGGCGCGCGCAAACAGCTCAATTTCACTAATGACTTCAATGTCCTGCTGATGCACCTTGGCAAGGAACTCCGCCACGCCCGGTGAACCCGGTTCCAAGCCAGGACTGATCACAACACTGGCGACCAAATCCAGACTAGCTTGACTTAAAGCATTCGCTCCGAAGCAAAACTCTATGTTTGATGCATCTACTGCTTCCTTCAGTCGGCTCCAGCCGGGTGGATCGTCGCGCGTATCTACGACCCGCAACGGCACACCCGCGCGCGCGCACCATAGTGCTGCGGCCAAGCCGGTTTCACCCAGTCCCAGAATCAGAACCGTGCGATCAGTTAACAAAGAAGGGAAGCGATATTCCACCAAACTGCTCACCGTAGTTTCAAGGTTGCCAATCCCACCAGCACTAACATCATGCTGATAATCCAAAAGCGAACGACCACCTGTGTTTCTTTCCAACCACCCACTTCAAAATGATGGTGCAAAGGCGCCATACGAAATATTCGTCGTCCTTCGCCATAACGCCGCTTCGTGTACTTGAAGTACGCCACCTGCATCATGACCGACAAGGTTTCCACGACGAAAACGCCGCCCATGATGAACAGCACAATTTCCTGTCGCACAATCACGGCAATGGTTCCCAACGCGCCACCCAAAGCCAACGCCCCCACGTCGCCCATAAAGACCTGAGCGGGATAGGTGTTGAACCATAAAAAGGCCAGCCCCGCACCCGCGATCGCGGCGCATAACACCATAAGCTCGGAAGCCCCGGGAATATAGGGAAATAAAAGATACTTGGAATAATCGACCCTGCCGACAACGTAAGCAAAAATCCCCAATGCGCTGCCCACCATGACGGTTGGCATAATGGCCAAACCATCCAGGCCGTCAGTCAGGTTAACGGCGTTGCTGGAACCCACAATGACAAACCAGGTCAGCGCAACAAATCCAAATACGCCCAAGGGGTAACTGACACTCTTGAAAAACGGCACAATCAAGTCGGCCCTTTCCGGCAAGGCCATCGTAAAACCGCTTGAAACCCAGTTGGTAAATAACGGCCATAGGTCGGCGTTAGCCGGTGCAGACACTGCAAATGCCAAATAAACCGCAGCCACAATACCAATTAACGCCTGCCAGAAAAATTTGTGACGCGATTTCATGCCTTCCGGATCACGATGCACGACTTTCCGATAATCATCGACCCAACCAATCCAGCCAAAACCAAAAGTAACCAGCAGCACAACCCAAACGAAACGATTGGTCCAATCAGCCCATAACAATGTGCTGACGGCGATAGAGATAAGAATCAGCGCTCCACCCATTGTGGGCGTACCTGTTTTTACCAAGTGAGTTTGAGGACCATAGCTACGCACGGCCTGGCCGATTTTCAATGCCGTCAATCTGCGAATAACGGCCGGCCCCGCGACTAATCCAATCAGTAATGCTGTTGCGCATGCCAGCACGGCGCGCAACGTAATATATTCAAAAACAGCAAAAGCACGAACATGCTCTTCAGACAACCACCGCGCCAATTCAAGCAACATGGTGTGCCCCCCCATTCAATGATTGTTTTTGTTTCATGGCATGAACAACGCGCTCCATCTTGCTGCTGCGCGAACCTTTTACTAAAACATGGGCCGGCGTCAAATTGCTTAACGCCGAGAGCAACGCATCAATATCAGCAAAAGAGTGCGCCCCATCGCCAAACGCGACAGCGCAGTCTTTGGCTGCGGCACCGAGTGTGAGCAAAACATCAATACCTTGCTCACGTGCATAACGACCCACTTCGGCATGCATTTGAGGCCCTTGCTCGCCAACCTCAGCCATAGCGCCCAACACAAGCACTTTGCGCCCCGCCAACTCGGCCAGCACTTCAATTGCCGCCCGCACAGAGTCGGGGTTCGCGTTATAAGTATCATCGATCAGTTGATAACCATCCTGTTGCGGGTAAAACTGCATACGGCCCGCAACGGGGTTAAACCGCTCCAGCCCCCCCACAATCGCGTCAAACGGCACTCCTGCAGCCACTGCGCACGCTGTCGCGGCCAGTGCGTTGCGCAAGTTATGTAACCCTGCCGCATTCAAGCACACAAGCGACTCCCCAACAGGGGTTTTCAGCTCGAAAACTGTTTGACTGGGCTTTGCCTGAATATATTCAGCCCCTACATCCATGCCTTCTGCCGAGCCAAATAAAACGCATCGACGTGCATCCGATAACTTTTTCCAAAGCTCCGTATACTCATCATCTCCGGGAAACACCGCCACGCCCTCCGGCGACAGCATCTGCAGTACTGATCCGTTCTCGCGGGCCACCGCTTCAACCGTATGCATGAATTCTTGGTGTTCTCGTTGAGCGTTGTTTACCAAGCCAACAGTTGGCGACGCCATACCGGCCAACAAGCGGATTTCCCCTGGATGGTTCATCCCTAACTCCAGCACGGCGATACGATGCTGGTGACGCAAACGCAAAAGCGTTAGCGGCACGCCCAAATCGTTATTGAAATTGCCCTCAGTAGAGAGCATTTTGTCGCCCTGCCAGGCCCGAAAGATAGAGGCAATCATCTCTTTAGTAGTGGTTTTGCCATTGCTACCGGTGACGGCCACGAGCGGTATATCGAAACGCTTGCGCCAGACACGCCCCAGCGTTTGCAAAGCCTGGCGCGTATCGCCCAACGCAATTTGCGTTAGCGCACATGACTTAACACGGCTTTCAACAATGGCTGCAATCGCATTTGCCTCAAGTGCGGTGTCTAGATAGTGATGTCCATCGAACCGATCGCCTTTCAACGCAATAAATACTTGATCGCTTGCCAGCGTACGGGTATCCGTGCTTAACGTCGGCTCAGTCACCAATAAGAGTGCTGCTCGAGCCCACTCACGATCATCAAAAGGCAATCTTTCGCCATGAATCTCTTGATACGTTTCATGACCTTTCCCAGCAAGAAGCACCACGTCTTCCGCTGCAGCAGACCATACTGTTTGCAGAATCGCTTCCGAGCGATCCACAACAATTTGATAATCCAGGCCAGACAAGCCAACCACAATATCTTCAAGAATCGCTTGCGGGGACTCACCGCGAGGATTATCGCTGGTCAAGACAACCCTATCGGCCAAACGCCCGGCAATTTCTCCCATCATTTCACGCTTGCCGCGGTCTCGGTTACCGCCACAACCAAACACACAATGCAAACGACCACCGCGCGCCTCGGCCAAACCGCGAAGCGCTTCTAACGCGCGCTCCAACGCATCCGGCGTATGTGCGTAATCCACAACAACCATCGGCTGCCTGACAGGCTCAACACTGCCGCCAATAGATTCAACGACGTCCATCCGCCCAGGTACCGAAGTCAGTTGCCCCAATGCACGCCCAACTTTTACAACCGACCAGCCCAGAAAATGCAGCACCCCTGCGACCAACAACAAATTCGACACGGTATGCTGACCAACCAGGCGTGTCACAATTTGGGCCGCTCCATCAGGCAATTCCAAATTAAAAACCAACCCATGTGATCCGGCATGAATCTCGCCCGCACGTACCGCGGCTCCTTCATATACACCCGTGGAATAGCCAAGCACCTGAATGCCACGGTGGGCGGCAGCAGGCACCTTTCGACCTACGACATCGTCGAAGTTTGTTACGACCTGCCGGACAGACTGTCTATTAAACAGTGTTAGTTTTGCCGTTTCATATTTATCCAACGAGCCATGGTAATCAAGATGATCGTGGCTAAGATTTGTGAACCCGGCGATCGTAATCTCCACGCCGTCGAGACGACCTTGATCAAGACCAATCGACGACGCCTCAAGCGCCACCGATCGCGCACCGGAGCGATAAATCGTCGCCAACGCCTGATGCACTGACAACACATCAGGCGTAGTTAACCGTCCTTCAAGTAACGTACCGTCCGGCAAGGCAACCCCAAGCGTTCCGATTGTCCCGCATGGAATCCCCGCATCGTTCAAAGCTTGAGCAATCCAATGCACAGTTGACGTTTTACCGTTCGTGCCCGTAATTGCAATAACCGACATCATCATTGAGACACGGCCGTACCATTCGTGTGCAACCTGCCCCAATAACTGTCGCAGCGACTCAACCTCAAGCACCGGCACCGATATCGAAGCAGCGACACCGATACCCGACAAGGGCTCAGTCACAACAGCCGACGCACCCTTAGCCACCGCTTGCGCGATATAGTCTCGACCATCACCCTCATAACCCGGGCAAGCAAAGAACACATCGCCAGAGCTTACCTGGCGTGAATCAAGGCACAAGTCAGACTGAGGATCGACGTGCTCTTTTAACCAATTCAAGACTTGATTTGCAGTCATCGTGGCACCCCGTCATCCGGCCCGGCCGCTAATACTGGCTCCAGTGGCGCATCGGGCTGAACCCCCAAACGACGCAAGCTGCTGGCGACCACTTCAGAAAATACCGGTGCCGCCACGCGACCACCGTAGTACACGCCCGCATGGGGCTCATCAATGGAAATTGCCACGACAATCCTCGGATCCGAAACAGGAGCGAATCCGACAAAGGAGCTGCGATATTGTTTCGTGCTGTACTTCCCGTTCACCAACTTTCTGGCTGTTCCACTTTTTCCCGCAACGCGATACGCTTGAACTTGGGCCAATGTCGCGCCGTCACGGCCCGCTGCCTCATCAAGCATTGCACGCACAGTCGATGCTACCTTAGGAGAGAAAACCTGCACACTTGTGGGCTTTCCCTGACGACGTACCAGCGTCAGGGAAACCATATCACCATCACGCGCAAACGCAGTGTAAGCATGTGCGACCTGAAGTAAGGAAGCCGACAAACCATAGCCGTACGCCATGGTTGCACGCTCAATGGGACGCCAACGCTCCCAAGGACGCAAACGCCCTTCCGCAACACCAGGAAAATTGGCATTAGGCGCACGCCCAAAACCAAGCTCAGTAAACTTTGTCCACATTTCCTGCGACGTCAGGCGCTCGGAAATCATGGTCATACCTATATTGCTTGAACGACGCAGAATTCCGCCGACATCGACAACGCCATTACGCGATACGTCAGAAATCACAGCGCCCTGATAGCGGTACTTACCGTTACCCGTGTCGAACTTAGTATCGGGCCGCACCCGACCGAGATCCAAAGCCAATGCCACTGTAAACGGCTTCATGATTGATCCGGGTTCGAAAGTATCGACCATCGCCCTGTTTCGCAGGGCTTTACCCTGTCGATTGGCGCCCTCGTTGGGATCGTAGGTGGGCAAATTGGCCAATGCCAGAATTTCCCCGGTTTTCACATCAATAACGACGCCTGCAGCCGCGGCAGCCTTATTTTTGATCCGTGCATTCTCCAAGGCGGAGAACAAATCGTACTGCACACCCGCGTCAATCGACAGGTACAAATCTTTACCATGAACCGGCGGGATGGCCGCCTGCACATCCTCAACCACGCGACCCAAACGGTCTCGAATAACACGCCGGGTACCGGGTTCTCCCGACAACAAATGATCAAATGCCAGCTCAACACCCTCAATACCACGATCTTCAATATTGGTGAAACCGACTATATGGGCCGTCATTCCACCTTCGGGGTAGAAGCGACGCACCTCTGCTTGCTGATGGATACCAGGTATCTTCAACTTGGCGATTTTCTGCGCCGTCTCAACCGAAACCTGCCGCTTGATATAAACGAAATTGCGGCTTAGGTTCACGAGCCGGGCACGAATATCCTCAAGCGACATCTCTAGCAAACGCGCCAATTCACCCAACTGTTCAGGCGTTGCTTTTTGCGCATCCTCGGGCACCGTCCAGATAGCGCGGGCCGGCACACTGGAAGCCAAAACCACTTGACCGGTACGGTCGAATATTTTGCCTCTGGTTGCGGGCAGTACCAATGTTTTCTCGTAACGCAGCTCCCCTTGCTGCTGCAGAAAATCGTTTGACAACCCCTGCAAGTACAACGCTTTTGCCACAATTGCCAGGAACCCGAGCAGCATCAACACCAATACAAGACGTGAACGCCATAACGGCATTTGAATGTTAAGTACGGGGCTATCATGGAAACGAAAACGCTTCATTGCTCCCCCCCTTGCATCACTGCCGCCGGACCCGACACGATTTGCCCATTTTTCATGTAAACGGTCTGGGCGGGCGTTGGCACCACCATTTTCAATTCTTGACGCGCAATCTGATCGACACGCGCATTACGCGCCAACTCAGCCCGCTCAAGCTGCAATCGACGCCACTCGACGTCCAGCTCCTGAGTCTTGGCCGCCATACGCTCTGAGGAAACAAATAACAAACGCGACTGATAACGCGCCGTTACAAGTGACAACGCCGACAACATTAGGACGCACGCAAAAACCAGGCATAGACGGCTCATCGCTGCCTCCTGCCCGTTTTTGCTGGTTTACCGGAAACCGCTCCCAACGGGAGCCCCCGCACGAAAGAGGCCCCACCCCCTGACGGCAGCGGCGTCGAAGTGCGTTCCGCCGCACGCAACACCGCTGAACGGGCACGAGAGTTTGCCTCGACGTCTGCTTGCCCCGGCAATACCTTACCCAACGAGCGCAACAGTGGCTTGGGCATATCTTTCTCGGGGATGGGCAGCCGGGCCGTCGCTTCCGCCGGACGTGAAGCGGCCGCGATGCACTGCTTCACCATCCGATCTTCCAGAGAATGAAAGCTGATCACGGCCAGGCGCCCTCCGGGATTCAACAGCGTTAAAACTGCCTCGAGGGCGCGCGCGAGCTCCTCGAGCTCTTCATTGATGTAAATCCGTATAGCCTGAAAGGTGCGAGTGGCCGGATGTTGGCCCTTTTCGCGCGTGCGGACGACACTGGCGACGAGCTCGGCGAGGTCGAGCGTTGTGCACAGCGGCCTGGATTCGCGGCGAGCAATAACCGCCTTTGCAATCTGGAGAGCAAACCGTTCTTCGCCATATTTCGCTATGACCTCCCTAATTTCATCAACACTGGCTTGCGCCAGCCATTGCGCAGCGGTTAAACCCCTGCTGGTGTCCATGCGCATGTCGAGCGGACCATCGCGCATAAAAGAAAAACCTCGTTGAGCCTCATCGATTTGCGGAGATGACACCCCCAAATCAAGCATCACCCCATCGATATGCTCAACACCCAAATCAGCCAAGGCCTGCGCCATTCCGGCAAACCCTTGGTGCATAACCTTGACGCGGGCATCTTGCGCTTGCAGCGCATACGCCGCGGAAATGGCCTGAGGATCCTTATCAAAAACCACCAAAGTGGCCTTCGGGCCTAATTTCGACAAGAGCAAGCGGCTATGCCCACCACGACCAAATGTGCCGTCGACAAACACTCCATTCAAATTTGGCTCTGACGCCTCGGGAACAGATTTGCGACGAACCCTAACGCCAAAAGACGGATCAACGAGGGCATTAACCGTGGGTTCAAGAAGCACGGGGAGGTGGGATTTTTCCATCATCGCACTCAGAACGAAAAATTCTCGAGTGCATCCGACATGCCCTTGGACAAGTCTTCCGCTTCCCGGCGCGCCCACTCGGCGGCATCCCACAATTCGAAGTGACTCCCCATCCCCAACAGCATGACCTCCCGAGCCAGTCCGGCCGCCTGACGTAATTCAGGCGACACGAGAATACGTCCCGAACCGTCCATATCGACATCGAGTGCATTACCCAGCAATAGGCGCTGCAAAGGACGCGCAGACATGGGGAATCGTGCAATTTGCTCGCGTCGATCTTCCCAGACGGAGCGGGGATAAACCAGCAAACAACCGTCAGGATGCCGCGTAAGGGTTAAACGCCCCTGATCGGCCGATGTCAGCGCGTCACGATGCCGGGTGGGTATGGTGACCCTCCCTTTCGCATCGAGCGTGAGTGCGCTGCAACCTTGAAACACTTTTTACCCCACTTTTTTGCACTTTTTCCTACTTTTCCCCACTCTAAGGCATCAGTTAAACCGGGTCAAGCGCTAAATCGCATTTTTTTCAATGACAACAAGTACTTACAAACGAACTAACCAAACTTTTAAAAAAATTTGTGTCAATAAATCAATATGTTGCAAAAACAACTGGAAGTGCTTTATTCAATAGCAGACCCACTTCGGCGCGCCAGCGCGTTACAACAAAAAAATAGTGAGGCTTGCGTGCAGGTTCATTCGCCACACGCTGGGAAAACCATCAAATCCAGGGGGATCGCACGAAGGGGGAACCGCACGAAAAAAGCGCCGAAACAATTTTTGCCGGCGCTTAAAATAAGAGAAAGAGACAAAAGGGCGTATGAACACGCGAAAAAGGTGCGGAACAGATCTATAGGCCGGATTCTGTACATCGAGAATATCGATGGGCAATCATTCCTCTGGGTTGGCTATTACTAACCAACTCTAGCCACCTACCCGCATGCACGGACGGGCCGCCCGTATGGCCGCAAAGGCCATGCGCATGCCTATTTGGTGTTGCTCCGGATAGAGGTTACCGCGTTTCACCCTGCTACGTTGTACCTTGCAATACAAGGTACGCCACACGGATTCACCGTGTCAGTGCGCGCCGAAACACGCCCACGTAACAGACTCGTCTCTGTGGCCCTGTTCCTCGGTTATTACAACCGCCGAAGCGGCTATCGTTACCGGACGGCTGTTAGCCGCTACCCTGCCCTGTGGAGTCCGGACCTTCCTCGATAAAAAATTACCGCGACTACCCGATCTGCCCCGCACCCCCATTGTAATACTGAATAAAGCCTCGCAACCTGCGACAATAGTGTTTATATCGTTAAAAACCTGTGCGCATTACAACAACGTGAACAATGCGACACCAGCATACCGTATCACCCTACCCATGACAGCAACACTCATTACACTCGCCAATCTGCAACTCGCTTACGGCCATCATGCACTACTTGACCATGCTGAACTCACCATTCATCAAGGAGAACGTATTGGCCTTATCGGCAGAAACGGCGCCGGCAAATCTTCCTTGCTGAAACTCCTCGATGGTCGCACCCAGCCCGATGACGGCGAAATTCAGCGCCTCGGCGGATTAAGGATTGCAACCGTTGAACAAGAACCCGAACTTGGCGAACATAAAACCGTATTAGATGAAATCTGTGGTGAATTTGAACGAGACGAAGATTGGGCGCGTCCTGCGCGCGCCAAGGCGCTGATCAGCGAACTAGGCTTGCAAGAGTCAGCCTTCATAGACGGCCTTTCGGGCGGGACCAGAAAGCGCATCGCTCTAGCCCGAGCCATGACACTTGAACCCGACTTGTTGCTTTTAGATGAGCCTACCAATCACCTGGACTTCGAAGGCATTACCTGGCTGGAGCAACGCTTGAAACGTGCCGCCTTCAGCATTGTGCTAATAACGCACGACCGCCGATTTCTTGACACCGTAACAACGCGCATTGTCGAACTCGATCGAGGCAAACTCATTAGCTTTCCGGGCAATTTCACCCAATGGCAAGAACGTAAAGCGGAATGGCTTGAAGCCGAAATGCAACAGAATGCCAAGTTCGACAAGCTGTTGGCGCAGGAAGAGGTATGGATCAGGAAAGGCATTGAAGCCCGCCGTACACGTAACGAAGGACGTGTGCGACGACTCGAACAACTGCGACGGGAACGTGCGGCCCGCCGTGAACGCACTGGAAACGTTAACCTGGCCATTTCCGAAGGCCAGCGCTCCGGAAAAATAGTGGCTGAACTTGAACACGTTACTCACGGCTACCACGGGCGCACTTTAATCAACAACCTGTCCACGGTCATTTTACGCAAAGACCGAATTGGCATCATTGGGCCAAATGGTGCGGGTAAAACAACATTGCTGCGCATTCTTTTGGGTGAACTCGAACCCGATCAAGGCAGCGTGAAATCAGGCACAAACCTGAGCATCGCTTACTTCGATCAAATGCGGGGACAACTCGACGAAACCGCAACTGTGGCCGACACCATTAGCCCGGGAAGCGAATGGGTTGAAATTGGGGATCAACGCAAGCACATCATGTCGTATCTGGAAGACTTCCTGTTTCCCCCGGCTCGCGCACGATCACCGGTTAGCAGCCTTTCGGGCGGCGAGCGGGCACGGCTGGTACTGGCACGACTTTTCGCAACCCCGTCAAACGTTCTGGTTCTCGACGAACCCACCAACGACCTCGACATCGAAACGCTCGAACTTCTGGAAGAACTTCTGCAGGACTACCCCGGTACTGTGCTTCTGGTCAGCCACGACCGTGTTTTTCTAAACAATGTCGTCACGCAGACAATCGTCAGTGAGCCGGAGGGCCATTGGCAGGAATATGCCGGGGGATACGACGATTGGTTGGTGCAAAGCAACGTTAGCTCATCAAAGAATTCATCACAATCAGCCGTCAAGTCGCAAACGCAAGCTGCTGACGACGTGAGCCCTCACGCTCGGGAAGACAAAACGCCCGGGAAGAAACCAGCCGCAAATCGCGCCAGTCGATTCACTGCCTGGGAAGAAAAAGAACTCGAAGGTATCCCGGAAAAAATCGCCAAACTTGAAGCGCGCCAAGCGGAACTGGGGAACACTTTAAGTGACCCCAAAACCTATGAGAATACGCCGGACATTGCCATCGGCATCAATAACGAAATTACTGAAATCGACGATCAGTTAAACCGACTGTTCGAACGCTGGGAGGAGCTGGAATCGAAAAAAACCGGCACACAGTAACAAACGCCAAATCAGGTGTATGCTGCGTCAGCAAAACGCCAGGGTAAAGTTTCACCAGCTGCCAACGGCACCAACTCATCATCGCCCACACTAAGGGCATCGGGAATCGTGTAAGAAGCACGTTCCAACGTGATTTTTCGCTTGTTTACCGGAAGGCCATAAAACCTGGGGCCATTCAAACTGGCAAAGGCCTCAAGTTGATCAAGCTTGCCCACCGATTCAAATGCGGTCGCATAAAGCGCCATTGCGTATGGAGCCGTATAGCAGCCTGCGCAGCCACACGCGCTCTCTTTCATTCCCCTAAGATGCGGCGCGCTATCAGTGCCAAGGAAAAACCGGCCACTTCCTCCTGTTGCCGCCTCAAGCAAAGCTTGCCGATGAATTTCACGTTTCAAGACCGGCAAGCAATACATATGAGGACGGATTCCTCCATTAAACAAAGCATTGCGGTTATATAGCAAATGATGGGGGGTAATTGTGGCCGCTATTGGCCCGGCGGCGTCCCGCACGTACTCTGCGCCCTGACGTGTCGTCAAATGTTCAAACACCACCTTCAGCTCGGGCAGAGCATCCCTGAGCGGGATCATTACGCGATCGATAAAAACAGCCTCTCGATCAAAAATATCAATTTTTGGGTCTGTAACTTCGCCATGCATCAATAATGGCATCCCAACTTTTTGCATCGCCTCTAACGTTGATAAACAACGACCCAGCAAATCCGTCACCCCGGCAGCGGAGTTTGTCGTTGCGCCCGCCGGATACAACTTAACACCGTAAATAATCCCGCTTTCCGCCGCTTTATAAATCTCGTCAGGCGGGGTATCGTCTGTAAGATACAGTGTCATTAATGGTTCAAATTCTTGTGTCTCCCCGGCAGTGTCATTCAATGCTTGCAGAATTCGCTTGCGATACGCAGCCGCTTGTTCAACCTTGACAACCGGTGGCGTTAAGTTCGGCATAACGATAGCCCGTCCAAATTGCCCCACGGAACCTCGAAGTACAGACCGCAGAATGTCTCCGTCGCGTAAATGCAAATGCCAATCATCCGGCTGAGTGAGGGTTAAGCTGTTTATTGAAATATCCATAGAAAAAGTCACAAAGTTTATACAGCCGGTTTGAGAATAAAGTTAATCGCAATATGTTAACGTGTTTCCTTTTCAATCGCAGACGGTACGCAGTTCTTATGCGGTGAAGCGCCACTGCGCAAACGCAACTCATATTTGCACCGATGCAGATTCTGGAAAAATAGAGTACAAGACAGTTTGCCCGGGTATTTCATATTCGCAGTACTCAGGGAAAACAAGATTTTTAATTTCACTGGAGCGAACCACATATGGCAACGACTACAAAAACGACCCGTAAACCCAATGCCGCGTTTATGAAGCCCCTTACTCCAAGCCCCACCTTAGCGGCAATCATTGGTCCTGAAGCGGTTCCCCGCACGGAAGTTACCAAGAAAATTTGGGATTACATTAAGAAGCACGACCTGCAAGATCCAAAAAACCGTCGCAATATCAATGCCGACGACAAACTGCGCCCCTTATTTGGCAAAGAGCAGGTGTCTATGTTCGAATTAACCAAACTGGTTAGCAACCATTTAAAGTGAAACAAAGACACAACAAAAAAGCTGCCAATGGCAGCTTTTTTGTTGCTCTGTACTTTGCTTAAAGTTCGGGGCTTGGCGCTGCGCCCGACAATAACGCCAACCAGCCTTTGGCGATGCGGTATACCACCCAAACAATGGCAACCAACCCTGTTAACCACCCAATAAAAATCCACGTTGCCATTGCGCTAAGCACGAGCCACAACAAGCCCCACCAAAAAGTACGTATGATCCAATCGAAGTGACTGGCATATAAAGTACCCGCTGCATCACTTCGCTTCAGATACGCAAGAACAATTGCTGCTATCGAGGCAACACCCAGAAAACCCGCACTAATCAAACCCAAGGCAAAAAGCCCATAAACGATGTGAGTAAGCGTACGCAACGACACCCCGTTATTCTCTTCTGGTTGTAACGCATCCGACATGAAGTACCTCCTGGATTTATAAGTTTGCGGTTTATTCAGGCAATTTTACCGTTTTTTCGTTCTTCCAAAGTAAAACGCCCCAACATGTTTTGATGTTGGGGCGTTTTGGTATAAGAGCCTGACGATGACCTACTTTCACAGATGTACATCCACTATCATCGGCGC
>NZ_NQOU01000004.1 GCF_003576595.1 Neopusillimonas maritima
TGATGCACCACTACTTAGCAACGTAGCTTAAGTGCCCACACTTATCGGTTGTTTCGTTGTTAAAGAGCAATTTCGCCAACCCTACCCAACTGCCCCACAACCAAGCTAAAAACATCTAACTTGCCGTGTGAAGCGCTGTTCAAGCAGCTAAGAAACGAGATTATGAAGCAGTTTTTACACCGTGTCAAATGAAGTGAAGGAAATTTAATAAATATTGTTGACCTAACCCTGACCGACTCACTCTTCTTTCTATTGTTGACCCTGCCTTTCATTTCCTCAGGCACCCCAGTTGATGACTAGACTAACTCAACCAGGATGGGGCTCGGTTGTACTGGATTCCGTATTTGCTGATTACTTCGCCCAATAGAGCTCTGGATACGACACCGTCTCGCGCCAAACCATCTATCGCGGCCAATACAACGTGGTAACGATTAACTTCGAAGAAGTCACGCAATGCCACACGCGTGTCGCTTCGACCAAACCCGTCTGTACCCAAAGAAATAAACCGAGCGTCAACATACTCGGCTATCAACTGTGGCCAGGCACGCACATAATCGGTGGCGGCAATAACGGGGGCACTTCCAGACAAGCACGCTGAGACGTAACTTTCCCGTACTGATGCCTGCGGATTCAACCGATTCCAGCGATCAACTTCTCGCGCCTCTTTGGCCAGCTCAGTAAAGCTTGTCACACTCCAAACCTCTGAGGAAATTCCCCAATCCGTTTTAAGTAATTCTGCAGCAGCCTCCACCTCACGAAAGATCGCACCCGACCCAAGCAAACGAACCGATGCAGCCGCGCCCCCTGCGTCGCACACCTCACGTCGATAACAATACATGCCTTGAACAATCTGCTTCTCAATACCCTCGGGCATGGACGGCTGCGCGTAACTCTCATTCGTCAGGGTGATGTAATAAAACTCATCAACCTGCTCCTCAATCATACGACGCATGCCATGGTCCAGAATGACCGCCAGTTCACCCGCAAAGGCCGGGTCATACGATCGACAATTGGGCACCATGGCGGCGATGACATGACTGCTGCCGTCTTGGTGCTGCAACCCTTCACCACTAAGCGTTGTACGACCCGAGGTCGCGCCAAGCAGGAAACCACGCGCCCGTTGGTCAGCGGCAGCCCAAATCAAATCGCCCACCCTTTGAAACCCGAAAATGGAGTAATAGATATAGAAAGGCAGCATGGCCTTGCCATGCACGCTATACGACGTTGCGGCCGCAACCCAAGAAGACAACGCCCCGGCTTCAGTAATCCCTTCCTCCAAGAGCTGTCCGTCTTTAGCCTCACGGTAGGTCAGCATGGACCCAGCATCCTCCGGCTCATACAGTTGACCATCAGGGCTGTAGATCCCGATTTGCCTGAATAAGTTCGCCATTCCAAATGTACGCGCCTCGTCCGCAACAATGGGCACAACCCGCTCACCAATGCCGGCGTCTTTCAACAGACCACTTAGCATGCGGGCAAACGCCATTGTTGTAGACATTTCCTTCCCATTGGCTTCGCGCGCAAATTTTGCATAGCTATCAATCACAGGTATGGTCAGCGCTTCATTTGACCGCGTGATGCGAGAAGGAACAGCCCCGCCCAAGGCTTCACGTCGCTCACGCATATAGCGCATTTCAGGGCTATTTTGCGACGGTTTAAGAAAGTGGAGGGCCTCTACCTCATGGTCAGACAAAGGCAATGAGAAACGATCACGAAATGCTTTCAAAGCATCGAAATCCAGCTTCTTCGCCTGATGAGCTGTCATGCGCGACTCTCCGGCACCGCCCATTCCATAACCTTTTTTGGTTTTCGCCAGAATCACGGTGGGCTGGCCAACATGCGATTTCGCAGCAAAAAATGCGGCATGCAACTTACGAAAGTCATGGCCACCTCGCCGCAAACCATCAATATCCTTATCGGACATGTGCGAAACCAATCGCTGAACCTCGGGGTCTTTTTGGAAAAACTCCAGTGAGTTGTAGGCTCCGTCTTTCGCGCCTAACGTTTGATACTGGCCGTCGACTGTCTGGGCGAACCGGCGCAACAGCGCATGACTGGCATCGCGCGCGAACAGGGGGTCCCAATCTGAGCTCCAGATCACCTTAATGACATTCCAGCCTGCGCCAGTAAACAATGCCTCTAGCTCCTGAATGATTTGCCCATTTCCACGCACAGGCCCATCCAGCCGTTGCAGATTGCAGTTAATAATAAACGTTAAGTTATCCAGCTGTTCTCGGGCAGCTAACGTTAGCCCTGCGATTGACTCCGGCTCATCCATTTCCCCATCACCAAACACACCCCAAACACGACGATCATGAGTTTGCGCAAGGCCCCGGTTCTCGAGGTAACGCATGAAACGTGCCTGATAAATTGCATTGATAGGGCCAATGCCCATTGAGCCCGTGGGAAACTGCCAGAAATCAGGCATTAACCACGGATGCGGATAAGAGGAAAGCCCTCCGCCTCCAGACTCTCGTCGATAGAAACTTAAGTCATGCTCACTTAAACGCCCTTCCAGAAACGCGCGCGCATAAACTCCCGGCGCAGAGTGCGGCTGATAAAAAACCAGATCCCCCCCATTTGCTTCAGTTCGCGCTTGAAAAAAATGGTTGAATCCCATTTCGAAAATTTCCGCGACGGATGCATAACTGGCTATATGGCCTCCAAGTTCGCCATAAGCTTTATTTGCCCTGACCACCATCACCAAGGCATTCCAGCGGTTTATGGAACTAATTCTCTCTTCTAGCTCAAGATTGCCGGGATAGACTCCTTCGTTATCCAAAGAAATGGTGTTTCGATAGGCAGAGTACGGTAACGAGTTCGGTTTAATGCCATGCGCTTTCACGAAATCGTCTAGCTGACTTAAAAGGAATAGCGCACGATCACTTCCGGCAGCCCCCAGAACGCCCTCCAGCGCCTCCAGCCATTCTTGCGTTTCCTCGGGATCAACGTCATCGGACTGCGCCATTTTCAAGCGCAAGTTCCCACTGCTATTAACCATTTTTACCTCCTGAACGATCAGATCAGTATAGTGAGGCACCCACAAAATGTGCTGCTGTTATCATTTAGAAAAAGATGGTTATACGGAATATTATTTTGAAATCAATCTGAAAAAAAATAATTTATGCGGAAAAAAAGACTAGATTCAATAGACTTGAAAATTCTTCAAGAAATCCAGGCCAATGCGCGTTTAACGAATTCTGAGCTGGCAACTCGTGTCAACCTTTCCGCGTCGCCCTGCCTGGCCAGAGTCAAGGCACTTGAGGAAGCCGGGGTAATCTCACAGTACGTCACCCTGCTAGACCCGCTGCAGATTGGGTTGAACGTTAGTGTGTTTATTGAGATTCGTCTGGAGCAGCAAATCGAGAAGTCGCTTGAGCGATTCCAAAATGCAATTCGCAACTACCCAGAGGTAATGGAGTGCTATCTGATGACCGGAGACTCTGATTATTTGCTCAGGGTGGTGGTTCCGGATATCCAGGCACTTGAACGATTTATTATTGATGAGTTGTCCAAGATACCTGGCGTGTCGAACATTAAATCAAGCTTTGCACTTAAGCAGGTGAAATACCAAACAGCGTTGCCATTGCCCACTCCTTCGACAAGAGCGTGAACCGAATCACTCTGCGCGGGGCGTTGCGCAACCCTTTACTTGGAGGTAATCAGCTCATCGTGCATTGAGCCGCATAGCTATCCACATGGTCTTTCAGCACATTTTCCTGAACCAGCTTCCAATCGGGCTTGCCGTTTTCACCTTCCACCATTTCGAAGATATGGTAGTCCTGAACCGGATAATTATTGTTGCCGAACTTGAAATCGCCTCGCACTGACTCGAAATCCGCCGTTTTAATTGCTTTCACAAACGCTTTTTTATCCGAGACATCACCCTTCAGCGCCTCTACAGCGGCATTCAGCTTCATCATGGCATCGTAACTGAATGCGGCATAAGCTGATGGCGTACGGTTGTATTTTTCGCGATATGCATTCACGAACTGCTTGGAATACTCGCTGGAAATGCCGGGGGTCCAGGTGTCTGCTGCATAAGCACCAATCACTGCCTCACCCATTGCGTCGACGTCTTCGCCCTCAATTGAGTTAGCCGTATAAAGAGGCAATTTGCCGGCAAGCCCTGCCTGCTTGTACTGACGCATAAAGGTGACACCAAGCCCGCCCGGGTAGAACATGAAAACGCCTTCAGGATCGCTCAATGCCACTTGGGTAAGTTCAGCCGAAAAGTCGAGCTGGCTCAAGGGCGTATAAATCTCGTCAATAATTTCGCCTTTATAGGTGTTGCGCAGGCCACTGATCTTGTCTTTTCCGCCGACGAAATTAGGGGTTAGCGTGCTGATGGTTTTCACGCCTTTATCCTGCATGTACTTACCCATTGCTTCAGCCGGCGCATCGCTTTGCCACGACATGATGAACAAATTAGGTTTGCATAGTGCCCCGGCAGTGGGGGAGGGACCCGAAATCGTGCCGATAAACGGCACATCAGTTTCAGCGATTTTAGGCTGCAACGCCATTAATACGTGCGTAAACGTCAAGCCAACCACCGCATCAACGTCCTCTCGCTCCAACAGTCGCGAAACGCCGGTTAACGCAACAGACGGTTTCATTTGATCATCTTCCGCCACGATTTCCGTTTTGACCCCACCCAACTTCCCGTCCAATTGGTCCAACGCAAGGCGAAAACCGTCTAATTGATCACGCCCGTTCGCGGCAGACGGCCCGGACAACGTACCCAGAAAGCCAATTTTGATATCCGCCATTGCCATGCCTGGCACGGCACAAACCAATGCCAACGACAGGACTGATTTCTTCAATATTTTCTCAAGCAACATGTTTGTCTCCTTCCTTATGTTTAAGTCAATGAACCGCCATCAAACCAACCGGGTTTCCAGCTCCCCCAAACTCTCAATCCAAACCCGCATCACATCCCCGCGTTTCAAGAACACCCCCGATTCCATCCCAACGCCGGCCGGGGTGCCGGTTAAAAGAATGTCGCCAGGCAACAAATCCAGCCTGGCACTTAAGTACGCAATTTGATCTGCCACGGTGTACAAATGATTTGAGGTGCTGGAGTTTTGCCGCAGTTCGTCGTTGAGCCAAAGCTTGATCCCCAAATTTTCGGGGTCACCGGCAAATTCAGCCGGCGTTAAATATGGCCCCAAAGGGCATGCACCTTTAAAGCATTTGTGACCAATCCAATCGAATCTAAACGGCGAACTGACATCAACCTGATCACGCTTCAGGTTGTCGCGTGCGGACATATCGTTGGCACAGCTATACCCGGCAACATAATCCAAGGCCGATTCCACCGATACATTCGACGCCTTTCGCCCGATCACCACTGCCAACTCCGCTTCCCAATCGAGCATATTGCTGTGAGCTGGAAACGCGACATGCTCTTTGTGGCCCGACAAAGCAGCCTGCCCTGCCTTGATGAAATGCCAGGGAGGAAGGCCGTCGGCCTTCGGATCCAGGTTCAATTTCATATTCATGGCCTTACCCATCGCTTCGACGTGATCCCGATAATTAGCGCCTGCGGCGTAAATCACACCACAACGCGTTAAGGGCGGCAAAAACTCAATATCATCCGCGACCAGCAAGGCATCTTCTGCAAGCTCCGGCTTCTTGCTAACATCATCTGCCAGTTCGCGTAGAAACGGATGCGCTTCCGACCAATCAGTGAGCAAATCATCCACACTGCGCCACTCGGGATGGGCCCCGCCCATTACGCCCCTAAGATCGTACAAACGCGCTTGAATCAAAACACCGGGGCGAGCACCACCCTGGCGTTCACGGTAGGTGAACACCTGATATTTCATGACGGAATTTCCTAACAGTTAACGCAGTAAATGTTTTTGGTCGGAGAAATGAAGCGTGACTGATACACCACCTTCCATCAGCATCCACTTCTTCACTTCGACGGTATAAACGCCTTCTTTAATGAAGGGATCGCCCGACAAAATAGCGTGCGCCTCTTCTTCAGACGCAGCCCGAAGTATTGACATACCACCCGCTGCACCCGGCACGCCCCCCTCTTGTACAAAAGGGCCCGAGGCGAATATTTCGCCGCGTTTTTCAGATTGCACGGCCCATTTCAAATGAGCCTCCAGTACAGAAGCAAACTTGGACAGGTCGGCCGGCTTTCTGAAAACGACGAACAAAGGCTTGTTCAACATGCCCTCAATCAGGCGTTGGGTCTCGGGTGTAAACATATCAATCGGGCTCTTCAAAATTCAAAACGAAGTCCTCAGGCGGGGGGGACGCCGCCCAAACAGCGGTAAGCTGGTCTGGCGGAACGTTTAAAGGTTGCCAGTCGGCGTCTTCGGGAATGACGTCGATATCCCAGAAATACTCGGCCAAGCTGCCCCAGGGGTCGCGAATGTAATGGAAATAGTTTGACCCCCCGATGTGCCGCCCAGGACCAAACCCGTCTTTATAGCCGGCGCGCAAAAGCGTTTGCGCGCCAATGGCGATTTCATCGAAATCGGACACTTCAAAACTTAAGTGATGCAAACCCGTGTGCGAGCTTTTTGCAAACGCAAGCATATGATGATCGCCGCCTGCCGACCCTCGCAAAAACGCAAGAATATCGAGCGCCTGATCCGACACCTTCATGCCCAGAAGTTGGGTGTAAAACGCCGTGGATTTTTCCACATCGGGACTAAACTTGATTAAGTGCCCCAAACGCAACGGCCGCGCCTTCTTCCCATGAGTGGTTAAATCACAGGCACGCTGACCGACACGGCGATAACGGCCATGTGCGTTGATTTCAGGCGGCAGCTCGGGCGAGGTTGACGCAGGCTCGACAACATGAATATGCACCCAGTCGTTATGTGGATCTTGAAACCATATCCCTTCATAACCAATGTCAAAAGGCGGGTCCTTCAAAGGTACACCCGCTTGGTGCAGGTTCTGCATGATGTTGGTCATGCCCTCCCCATTCGTGCCGAACGACGCATAGCCCAACTTCTTCTTGGGGCCATGAATCAAACGAACCTGATCCTGCGCCCGCCCCCGGCAACGAAAAACCAGATCATTTCCCACCGAGCGCGACTCCAGACCAAAGAGTTCATAGAACGCGCGCCCTATCTCGAGATCGGGAACAACAATACCAACGTGATGCAACGACCGAATCATGACGGCTCCTGTTAATTATTTAATGGGAGAAAAAGGTGCAGGCGTAAGTAACTCGCTATGCTGACGCTCTACCAGTGGTCCCGCCTTACCCAAAAAACTCCTCCACTCGGGACGGCCGGCCAATGCAGCTTTACGCGTTTGTCGATCTTCGAATGAAGCGTAGCCCCATAGTTGAATAACACGATTCAATTCCCCCACCTCGGTCATAAAGTAACCAAGCAGGTTTCCAAGCGTCGGCCCTTGCAGTGGCAAACCCTCGGATTCGTACAAGCGCAAAAATTCACCCATGCTGCCCGGCCGAATCCAATACGTTCTTTTCTCGACAATCATTTTCCCCCCACTTTCTGGTCCCGCGAATCCGCCTCAAGAAACTTAAGGACGGCAGCAATATCCTCATGCTGGACGCCCTCGTCAAACGCGCGCTTAAAATAAGGCACAGCGGCAGAAAACAACGGTGTGGCACACCCCAGGTCATCCGCCATTTTTTGCCCCAGATCCAGATACTTCTCGAGGGTCACAAAGGGTCCGGGCGCAGGGTCGAACCGTCGATCTGCCATTAAAGGGGCGCGTACGCCAAACATCGCGGAAGCCCCTGCCCCCGCTTGAATCACTTTAGCGACAAGATGTGGGTCGAACCCAGCCCGTTTCCCCATGTTCATCGCTTCCGCTGCGGACAATGTATGAATGGCCAGGAGATAGTTGGCAATCAATTTCATCGAAACCGCCGACCCCAGTGGGCCGAGATAAAAACACTGATCAGTAATAGCACGCAGCAACGGCTCACACTCGCGGAACAAAGACTCGTCACCCCCAACGTAAAACGACGCTTTACGGGCTGCGATCATGGGAGGAGAGCCGCTGATTTCCGCCTCTAGATAACGCGCACCTTTACCTTGTACTTTCTGGGCTTGGGACAGCTTGAAATCTTTGCTATAGGTTCCCGTTTCTATCAGGGTTTTAGAGGCCGACAGGCTATTTAATATGCCACCCTCACCCTCCAGAATTTGCGACGCAGCCGGTTCATTGGGCAGGCATAACAAAACAACATCTGTTTGCTCAACCACCTGCACAGGTGAAGAAGCAAGCACGCCACCCGCCTCGACAAACGCCTGGGTGTCGGAACGACGATAGCCCACGACGCGAACGCCGGACTTAATCAGGTTTGTTGCCATCGGCAAACCCACCTGACCAATACCGATTAACCCAACTGCTTCGGGTAAATTGGCCACTTTGTCTCCTTGGTATTTTGCTTTAATGCTTATTCTAGAGAGTAGGGTGAGCCAAAGCTATAGCGTCGGATTGATGATGATGTATAAACACCATTTATACATTGGGCGGTCGAGCCTTGCAGAAATTATTGCAGCGGACTCATTACACCTGGGGAAAGCACTGCGAGGCTTAGTTTCCCGCCAATGTCGCCCCATAAATTTGCGCGATTAACTCACGTAACCATTTATTGGCCGGATCACGATGAAACCGATCATGCCAATAAAGTGCAATCTCAAAAGTAGGCAACTCCAGCGGCACCGGCTTGATCACCAAGTCGTAATGCTGCGCCAGCGTTTCCGCCAAAAGTACCGGCGCACACCACACCATATCCGACGAAATAATAAAATGGGGCGCAGACAGGTATTGAGGCAGTCTTAATTTAATGTTGTTGCGCGCGCCCGCCTCAATCAAAGCCTTCTCAATCACCAGATGGCCGCTACCGGAATACTCCACCAATAAATGGTGCTGCCGTCGAAACAGGTCGTGAGTGAGCTTCTTTTTAGCCAGCGGATGACCCTTGCGCATGACGCAAACATAATATTGTTTAAACAATACTTTTCGGTGGATGGCTGTTTCAAGAGACGGCAAGAAACCCAAGGCCAGGTCAATACGCCCCGTAGCCAAACCGCTCAGCGTGTCGTCAATCGGTTGGAATGTAGTGCGGATTCGCACGCCAGGAGCAACTTTGGTCACTTCTTGCAGAATACGAGGGAAGTACACGACCTCACCGATATCCCGTGTACGAATCGTGAATTGACGACGTGCTGCGGTAGGATCGAATGGGGTATGGACATTCGACGCCTTGCGCACCATTGCCAACGCCCCCATTAGGGGCTGGGCAAGCTCTACGGCGTAAGGAGTCGGCTCCATACGTCGCCCTACCTGAGTAAAAAGCTTGTCGCCGTACTCAAGCCGCAAACGCTTCAGAGCACTACTAACCGCCGCCTGGGTAACACCCAGGTTGTCGGCGGCTTGAGTCACAGACCTGTCGCGCCACATCGCTTCAAAAACGTAGAGCAGATTCAGGTCTTTCATCGAGACTTTAAACCCCCATGTATTGATGCACGATGTCGGGGTTTTGCTTCAAATCGGCATTCGTGCCGCTCCACACAACCCGGCCTTTCTCCAGAATATAGTGTCGATCGGAGAATGTAGTTAGGGCACTGACGTTTTTATCCACCACAATTTGCGACACGCCCTCTTTCTTGAGCGCGGTCAACGCCTGCCAGATTTCGGCACGAACAATAGGCGCCAGCCCTTCGGTCGCCTCGTCCAGCACCAAAAGACGCGGGTTGGTCATCAGGGCGCGACCTATTGCCAGCATTTGCTGCTCTCCGCCCGACAACTGACTACCCAGGTTCGATTTACGTTCTTCGAGCCGAGGGAAAAAACCATATATACGTTTAAGCGTCCAAGGCTCGATCACAGCATCAACCGGCGCACGGGCTGTTGCGACCAAGTTCTCTTCAACCGACAAATTGGGAAACACTTGACGCCCTTCGGGCACCAAACCCAGGCCCAATCGGGCAATACTGTATGAGGGCAACGCGTGTACGGGCTGATCTCTGAAAGCAATTGACCCGGCCGATACCGGGAGCAAGCCGAACAAGCACTTGATGGCGGTTGAACGCCCCATACCGTTGCGCCCCAACAGCGTTACAACCTCACCTGCGTCGACATCGAACGAGACCCCGAATAGAGCCTGAGCGTGTCCATAAGAAGCCTGTATGTCTTGTACTGATAATAAACGACTCATGTTGCCGCCTGCTCTGTAATTTCATCGCCCAAATAAACTGACTTCACTTCGGGATCATTTCGAATCTCATCGGGTGTGCCGGTGCGCAGCACTTTGCCGTAAACCAGCACAGTAATGCGGTCCGCCAAGGCAAAAACCGCATCCATGTCATGCTCGATCAGCAAAATAGAATGCGTTTTCTTGAGCCTTTTCAGCATCTCAATGACATCGGCGGATTCTTGCGGACTCATCCCCGCCATAGGTTCGTCCAGCAACAAAACCTGGGGCTTTGCAGCCAACGCCATGGCCAACTCAAGCTGGCGCCGCTCACCATAGGCTAACTCGGCGGCACAAGCCTGCGCCCGGTCAACCAAATTGGTGATCTTCAACGCGTCATTTGCGGTTTGTACATGTCGGCCCCAGCTTAATAACGGCTTCCAAAAATAAAAGCCGTGCTCTTTGGCGCCCATTGCCGCCAGAACCACATTTTCAAGAACGGAAAACTCTTCAAAAATAGAAGTAATCTGATACGAGCGCAACAACCCCAGCCGCGCCCGCTCGGATATCGGCAACGAAGTAATCGGCCGGCCGCCAAACATAATTTCGCCCTGGTCGGAAAAGAGCTCACCGGTTAACTGATTAATTAATGTGGTTTTACCCGCTCCATTCGGACCGATCACGGCATGCAATTCACCTTGCCGCAAATCGAGCGAAACGGAATCCGTTACCAGCAAGCCGCCAAAACGCTTAACCAGACCTTGAGTCTGCATGGCTATCGTTGTCATGACGCCTCCTTTTCAGTTGCGCTAGCCGTACCGTCCTTTCTGGCCTCAGGCCGGCACCAGGAGGTCAGGTTATCCATGAATCCAACAATACCCTTTTTGCCCATTAAGCCAATAAACACAATGGCCAAACCGAACAACGCCAGCCAGTGCGTAGTGATCATTTTCAAGATCTCTTCCAGCCCCAGGAACGCAAACGCACCATATAACGGCCCTAAAACACTACCCATACCGCCCAAGACCAGCATGACCACGAGATCGCCGGAAATAATCCATGACATCAAAGAAGGTGAGGCAAAGGCGTTCAGATTGGCCAGCAAGAACCCGGCAATACCGCAGAGCACTGCGGACAAAACATACGCCCCGATAAGATAGCGGCGGGCGGGGAACCCGATTGCATTGACCCTACGCGCGTTTTGTCGAGCACCCCGAATGACCATGCCAAACGGAGAGGCACGTAACCGCGCCATCCACCAAACCGAGAAAATAAGCACCAAAAACGCAACCACATAAACCGTGTAAATGTCTCCCAGGTTCAAGCCCAGCATTTGGCTGGTATTGGCGATACTGGTTCCATCATCGCCGCCGTACACTTTCAAGCTCACAAATAGGAAATACCCCATTTGGGCAAAAGCCAGGGTAATCATGATGAAACCGATACCGGTCGTGCGCAAACTGATCGCGCCGGTTATGTAGCCAATAACGGCACAACTGCTGACACAAATAAGCAATTGCAACCAGCCGTTATCGATGCCGTAGAACGCAGGAATTGCAACGCTATAAGCGCCCAAACCCATGAACAGCGCATGCCCCAAACTAATCAACCCACCGTATCCCAACGCCAGGTTCAAGGCTACAGCGGCGATCGCATAAATCATGACGCGCGCAAAAAACGCCACATAAAAACTACTGTCGGTGGCATAGCCCCAAAAAGGCACCACCACCAAACCGGCAAAAATAATGAATGGCAACAGCCGGTTGAAATTAAGCTTGAATGTATTGGTCATGCCTCAGCCCCTGTTTGGTGCAAACAAACCGTGAGGACGCATGGCCAGCACCACCGCCATCAACACGTAAATCAGCATGGAAGCCACTGCCGGGCCTGCCGCATTAGCCAGATCTCGCTCCATGAAGCCTCTGAATATAAGCGGCAGGAAGGCCCTTCCCATGGTATCGACCACCCCGACAATTAAAGCGGCATAAAACGCGCCACTGACCGAGCCGATACCTCCAATGACAATCACAACCAAAGTGGTAATAAGCACGTGATCACCCATGCCCGACTGAATGGCCAGAATCGGACTAGCCATGACGCCGGCCAGCCCGGCCAAACCGGCACCCAACGCAAATAACAAGGCATTCAAAAACTTGATATTGACGCCCAGGGCTCCCACCATACGTGGATTGACCGAACCGGCCCGAATGAGCATGCCCAGACGGGTGCGATGAATTAAGGCATGGGCACCCACCGCAACAAGCAACCCCACCACAATAATGGCGAAACGATAAGCAGGGTAAGTCACCCCAAAAATACTGATGGTGCTGTCGAGCCAACTTGGCACCGGCAGGAAGTAGGGTTGCGTGCCCCAAAGGATCTGAACAACTTCATTAAAGAACAGCACAAGCCCAAACGTTACCAGCACATGGTCCAGGTGATCACGCGAATACAATTTGGACACCGCCAGACGCTCAAGCACAATGCCCAGCAGGATACTGCCAAACACCGCCGCCGCGAATGCCAACGTTAAAGATTCGGTATGCTTGAAAGTCAGGGCGGCGAAATAAGCGCCCATCATGTACAAAGCCCCATGAGCCAGATTCACAAAGCTCATGATGCCGAAAACCAGCGTCAAACCGGCCGCAAGCAAAAATAGCAAAACGCCATATTGCAGGCCGTTGAGCAACTGGGAAAACACCAGCATTGCACTCAACATTTTGTCTCGTCCTTTGGTGGGCCGCTGCGTTGTTTTAATAAGTTCAGATACAACGACCGTTTATTTGGTGATTAATTTATGCGGCCCCAGTGTAGAAGAATACCGAGGGCCAAGTCTATTAATCTTATTAATACTTATTGTTCAAGCTGAAGCCATACCCGGCCTTGTTCCACCTTAACGGGATAAGACCGGATATCCTCTGTAAGAGGCTCACAAAGGGCTTTTCCCGTGCGAATATCAAAGCGACCTTGATGCAAAGGACACTCGATTTCACCATCTTCCAGAAAGCCGTCACACAAGCGGGCATGCCCATGAGTACAGATGTTATCGGTTGCGAAATACTCGCCTTCGCATTCATAGATTGCAATATCGCGGCCTTGAACCTCCACGCCAATCACGTCGTCTTCAGGTAACGCCCCGGAATCAAGAACGTCGACCCAATTGTTATCTGCCATACAAACCTCAAACTGGATAAATTAAAGAGTTAGCAATCATTTCGGAATCGTAAATACAAAAGCGTGACTTGAATTTCAAGCCTTCATCGGTTTGTACGATTCGATCAATGTAGCGACCCACATTAAAGACAGTGGACTCGCCGTTCAATTTCGTACGAAATACGGCATAGTTCGCCTCTGACTGAATTTCACCGTTTTCCGCACTAAGAATGCGGGGAGCACCGACGACATGGCGCTGATAATAAGGATCGTGAAACAAGGTCTCCGAAATACCGAAAGCCCGATCTTTCAACATGCCTTTACTAATAAACCACATCGTTGCGAGCGGAAAGCCGCGCTCGAAGTTTTCGCGTGGCTGCACTTTATACTCACAGTCGTCAACGAAATACTCCGTCCAGCCATCCCAATCTTCGGCGTCAATGGTCGCGGCGTAATCGGCATAGAGTTTGTTCAAAGCAATAAACGTTTGCAGGTCCATGATTAAATCTCCATGACTTTGCGCCAGTATTCATACATACCCCGAATAAGGGTTTCCGTCACCATATGTTCGGTGTTTTCGGCCTCGTAACCACCAAGCTCTGCAAGCGCGCGATGGTAGGGTTTTTGCTCGAACCCCGATTGCGAGAACTCGATCACTTCGCCGTCATCGGCAGAGACAAAACCAGCCGGACCAAATAAATTGGCCTGAATCAAACGGCGTTGCGTCATTTCAGGCGTGTCATCCTCGAAGCCGAAATGCGTCCATACGAAATCGAAAGACCCATGCCCATCGGGCTGAATATGGCGAGTGGAAACACTGTTCACCTGCTGCTGGAAAATCACGCTGGGGAAGATCGTCATCATGACCGCCGTGGGCTCACCCCACCAGTCTTCATGCACGATATCGAGCAAGCGCTTGTCGTTGATTTCCATCGACTCTTTAAAACTGGTAATACCCGTGGTTACCTCATTTTTTGTTTGCGCATTTCCACGCGTGGAAATCATTGCCGCATGACGACGCTGATCATCCATGCGCAAGGCGGATTTGTTATCGGCCCGCCACAAGCCATAAGTAATAAACCAGGTATGTAGCAAACCTGGGTGGTAAGGATCTTTAATGTTTTCCTGCATCAGCTTCCAGTTGCCTGGAATACGCTGGCGGTTATAACCTAATATCTTCAGCTGCCGGCCATTAAAAAGACGGTCGAAATAATGAAGAATTTCGGGCCCGAGAAAATCTTCAAAGCTTTCGATGTCGTGGTCGAAAGACGCAAAGACAACACCACCGCGCGTGGCCACTTTAAGCTTGTTCAGGCTGTGTTCTTTGGTTTTAAACTCTTTGGGCATACCGCCTTGCACCTGCCCGTCGCGCTTTACCCCACGCAAAAACGGCACGCCTTGCAAATCACCTTTCAAACTGTAGTTCCACTGGTGATACGGGCATACCATTTCTTTTGCGTTGCCATGACGCTTTCTACAGAACTGCATACCGCGGTGTGCACAGACGTTTTCAATAACATTGATTTCACCATCGAGATCACGCGTCATGATGACGGAGCGCTCTCCAATGACGGTGCGCTTGAAATCGCCGGGATTCGGGACTTCGGCTTCCAGCCCTACGTAGCACCAATGGTTTTTGTAGAACAAACGCTCCAACTCGCGCTTGTAAATGTCCGAATCGGTGTAGGCCCAAAAAGGAATACGGCTTTTACCTTCTCCTTCCCATTTAGGATTTTTGGGAAACACTTCAGGAACCTGATTCATTGTTTTCTCCTTGGCTGCAAATACCATTGTTCTCGATTGGCAGCAGCATTAAATCAGCGTGAACCAAAAAGTATAAAGAAGGCATTACCATTTACCTATAGAATTTAATTAATTATGAATATTCATAGGGTGAATAGTGGAACTCAAAGACGTTGATTTGAATCTACTTTTGGTGTTCCGGGAACTTCTCGTGGAACGCAGTGTATCGGCTGCGGCGGAACGCTTGGGGCTGAGCCAGCCCGCAGTCAGCCATTCGCTGAAGCGTTTGCGCCAACTGACCCAAGACGACTTGTTTATTCGCACCCCGAAAGGCATGATGCCCACGCCGTACGCCAGTGCCATGGCAGAACCTGTAAACCACGCGCTTGAGCTTTTGTATGAAACACTGAATCAACAGTCCGAATTTCGCCCCTACGAAAGCCGGCGTAAATTCATTATCGGCATGAGCGATCTGGGTGAAATTGAGTTCCTTCCCCGCTTGATGGCCGCATTGGACGAAATTGCACCTGACGTTACCCTTAGCACTGTTCGTGACCATCGCGGCAGCCTGCGAGAAGCCATGGAGGCCGGGCAAGTGGACTTGGCCATCGGCCTTCTTCCTCAATTGATTACCGGATTTCATCAACAACGACTTTTCCTGCAACGTTATGTTTGTATGTTTCGCAAAGGACATGCGTTAGATAAAGGCGCGATTACCCGTCGCGAGTTTTTCGCTTCGGAACACGTGCGCGTTGTTTCGGAAGGAACAGGACACGACCGGGCCGACGAAATAATCGAGAGCGGAACGGGCAAACGTCGCATCCGTCTGCTTGTTCCACACTTTGTGGCTGTCGGCCACATTGTGCAAACCTCAGACATGATTGCCACCGTTCCAGAACTCTATGCTTTGCGGTATGCAAGCCCCTTAAGCTTAAGTTATGTTGCGCATCCGATTGATTTGCCAAAAGTGGAAATCAACCTGTTCTGGCATGCCCGGTATCATCGTGACCCGGGCAACCAATGGCTGCGACAACTCATTTTCAACCTGTTCGCCACTTCCGTTCAGGGGCCGCCGGAAGAACGCCTTTAATCCGCACGCCCCACGCGCGCGACCGCACTACTGCGCTTGTGCGCTCTGACTCCCCGCCTCATCCTGGCTTTCAAGCTTTGCCCGCAAATTTTCCAACGGCATGGCACCATTTACGCGCGTGTTATCAGGGAAGAATAAAGCCGGTGTACCCGTGATACGCAACTTGCGCGCAAGGGCGGTAATTTCCGCTACTGGTGTCTCACATTCACGCTGTACAGGCTTGACACCATTGAGCATCCACTGACGCCACGCAGCAGCAGGATCTTCCGCACACCAGATATCGCGCGCTTTTTCATGTGAGTCAGGCGAAAGAATCGGGAACAATAACGTGTAAACCGTCACGTTATCGATTTGGGTTAGCGTTTGATGCAAGCGACGACAATAACCGCAATTCGGATCTTCAAATGCCACCATGACCCGACTGCCGTCCCCAGTGACTTGTTTAATGGCTTTATCGAGCGGCAATTCGTCGAAATTGACCTGGTTCAAACTGTGCAGGCGTTTGGCCGTTAAATCGATACGGTCGACGGCATCGATTAGCGACCCTTGCATGACAAAACGCACTTCGGCATCGCTATAAACCAAATCATTGCCAACCTGCACTTCGTACAAGTCATTGAATGGCGTATGACGAACAGCCACGATTTCGACGCCGGGAAAACGATCCTCGAACCGCTTTTTGACCTGATCAGGCTGAACCATAGGCTCAAGCGGTTCCTGTTGAGAAGCAGCCAATGAATTTGAGGTGTTTTGCCCTGCCCCTTCAGCACGGGCGGTTTCTTGCACCTGCTGATCCGGAGGGTATTCTTGTTGCTCCAACGATTGCGCAACGCTTGCGCCTGCAAACAAAACACTGCATACAGCAGCGAGAAGCACTTTGCGCACCCAATTCAACAGCATGAAATCTCCTTGAAAAACTTGGCCTCGGCAACGGCGCACCTTAATGGCGCGAAGCGCCTTTAATAAGTTGACGCTTAAGCATCGGCACGGTATTTACTATTGATAGCCCGGCATTTCTTGCTATCACGACCGGTGGAAAACGGGACGAAAACAAACGATGCAAACCATCGGTGACAAAACGCATCATGAAAACAGGCTCCGCACGTGCGCGACGATAACGCGCCAATAACCGCACATCGCCGGCACGCTGATATGACGGTTTTTCGCGTAAAACGTTCAATAATGCAGCGACGTCGCCCAAGCCAAGGTTCAAACCCTGCCCCGCCAAAGGGTGGACCCGATGCGCGGCATCGCCCACTAATGCCACGCCGGGCGCAATCACATCGCTGGATTCAAGAAAAAGGGGAAAACCCAGTACCGGCGCCGCCACCCGAACCTGGCCCAACTCATGGTTGAGCCCGGCCAAATGGGTATTCAGCCAATTGCGCGCCTGGTCTTCTGCCATGGCCAACAAAGGCTCAGCCGCTTTTTTGGGCATAGACCAAACCAATGAAACTTGCGCGCCTGCCTGCGTGTTCGGCGTAGGCAAAAATGCAATCACGCCTTCTGCAGTAAACCACTGCAGAGCCGTATTCTGATGAGGTCGCTCGACATGCAAATGGGTAACCACCCCCATTTCATCATAAGCACGCGAAGAGGATTTTATGTGTGCCGCGTCACGAACGGCCGAGCGCGCCCCTTCAGCCCCCACTACTAAATCTACCTCGATAAGTGACCCGGATTCAGTACAAATTCTGCCTGGCGCATCAAAAGCAACAAAGCGATCATTTAGCCATTCAACCCCGAACACCCGCACCGCTTGTGTAAGCGCACGCTCTATTTCGTCTGACTCAACAATCCAGGCCATAACGTCCTGTGCATCCTGCCAGGCATTCAGCTCAAGACGCCCACTGGCGTCGCCGAAAACCTGCATGGCTTCCACCGGCGTAACCCGGGAAGCATCAAGCAGCGACCAAACACCCAGCGACTCCAGAAAACGCCGGCTGGCGGGCGAAATGGCATAAACCCGGGCACCAAAACAATGGGGCCGGGCCGGTGCAATAACACGCTGCGGGCCAACCAGAACAGTACGAAATCCGGCGCGCGTCAGCCCCAGGGCCGTAGCCAAACCCACAATACCGGTTCCGCAAACCGCGATATCCGTCTTTTTCATCGTGCCGAGGGTGCACCCGCTTGTCGTGGCCAAAGCACCCAAACCTCGCCTTTTTGTTTCATTCTGCCGGCTTGTGCACCGGCGTCATCGCCAAAACCCCAGTAATAGTCAACCCGCGCCGCACCCTTAATGGCCGCGCCGGTGTCTTGCGCAAACACCAGACGGCGCAATGGGGTTGGCGACGCAGGATAAGTAGTGGCCAGATACACTGGAGCCCCCAGGGGTACAAAAGAGGTATCGACCGCAATTGACCGCCCCCCGATCAGCGCAATGCCGTACGCCCCTTTGGGCCCCAACTCAGGGTCGAGAACGGCTTCCTCGCGGAAAAACACCATGGCCTCATTCGCATTCAACATTTCCTGAACACGTTGAGGGTTGCGTTTCGCCCATGCCTTGATATTTTGCATGGAAGCCTGCGCCAGGGGAAGCTCTCCCTGGTCGGCAAGCCATTTCCCGATAGAAGCATACGGGCGACCGTTGTGGTTGTCGTATGCTAAACGAATGGTTTCACCATTAGGTAATTGCGCCCGACCTGAACCCTGTATTTGCAGGAAAAACGCTTCGACCGGGTCGTTTGCCCAAACAATGACCGGCGGAGGATCATCGGACTGCGCGATTTGCGCCCGTGTGTCGTATGGGACCACCCGTTGGCCGTCGAGCTTGCCGCGAATTCTTTTTCCCGCAAGTTCCGGGTAAACCGCACCCAGGTCAATCGTAAGCAAATCGTCTGGCGACGCGTATAACGGCCACTGATATTCGCCGGTGCGTTCACGGGATGCATAAATAAGAGGTTCGTAGTAACCCGTGACTGTGTTGCGCGCAAGCTCACCGGTGCCTGTAAGCAAACGCCAGGGTTGCAAGTGCCGTTGCAGAAACGCGCGAATTGCCGCAGTGTCGGTAGAGCCCTCTTCGGGCAGGCCGGACATCAACACCTCGGCACAGACGGGTTGCCAGACGCGAGGGGTAGCACGCGCCGGCATAGTTAATGACCCCGAGACGGGGCGCATTAAGCCTTTGCAGTTATTAACGAACGCCTTCCACACCTGATTCAGATTGTCGTCCTGCCAGCCTGGCAACGCTCCCCATTCAACGGCCTGAAACTTTCCGGCAAGGGAACGGGCCGGCGTTTCCGGCAATGACGTCAGTTCGGGTACCTGCAATGGCCGCACCGAAATATCCTCAACCGGCTCGGCCGGCGCAACCGATGGTGGCGGCTCAGGCTCGGTAGTGGTACAGGCGGCCAAAAAAATCGACAACAAAAATACGGGCAGTAGCCGGTTCACGGAAGCTCCAGAGCAGGAAAATGCGGTCATCAGTACAATCTCAATGCAGTGTGCGCGGCATGGCCAACACGAATTCGGCAATTTCGGCCTCAAACGGAATACCGTTGTCACCCACGCAATGATACGAGCCCTTCATGGTTCCATGCGGTGTGGGCAAGGGGCAACCACTGGTGTATTCGAACGTTTCGCCCGGGGCCAAGAGCGGTTGTTGCCCAACCACGCCCAACCCCCGCACTTCCTGCACATTCTGCCGGCCATCGGTAATAATCCAATGTCGGCTGATTACCTGGGCGGCATGTTCACCATTATTGGTAATGCGTACGGTATAAGCGAAAACGTAATGCTGCTGATCAGGTTTAGACTGCTCCGGCAGATACTGAGGGGTTACCGTGATACTCAGATCATATGGTTTCATAAAGCCTTTCCGTGGAATTGAAATACTAATGTCATCCGCAATAATGTCATATTCTGGCCCGAAATTTCAGTGGGTCGCTTCAGGACGGTTATAAATGTCTACATCCAACACCACCCGTATTGCTCCCAGCCTGCTATCTGCCGATTTTGCGCGCCTGGGTGAAGAAGTTCGCAATGTCGTTGAGGCCGGCGCCGACTGGATTCACTTTGACGTTATGGACAACCATTATGTTCCCAACCTTACCATCGGGCCGATGGTTTGCCAGGCGATTCGACCACACACATCCGCCCCCATCGATGTTCACTTGATGGTTGAGCCGGTTGACGACATTATCCCGCAATTTGCCAAGGCAGGCGCCGACATCATCACCTTTCATCCCGAAGCCTCACGCCATCCCGACCGCAGCCTGGCACTGATTAAAGACCACGGCTGCAAGGCAGGTTTGGTTTTCAACCCCGCCACACCCCTGGACTGGATGGATTACGTTATGGAAAAACTCGACATCATTCTGTTGATGTCTGTAAACCCAGGCTTCGGAGGGCAAAGCTTTATTCCCACAACGCTGGCAAAACTAAAACAGGCACGGCACAAAATCGACCAATGGACACAACTGGGCGGACAACCTATTTTGCTTGAAGTGGACGGCGGCGTGAAAGTGGACAATATCGCCCAAATACGCGCTGCCGGCGCCGATACTTTTGTAGCGGGTTCAGCCATTTTCGGCCAAACCGATTACAAAAATGTCATTGACACCATGCGCCAAGAAATTGCCAAAGGTGAAAACAATGCGGAATTGACGCAACCATGACCTATCACGCCGCCCTGATCGACCTTGACGGCACATTGGTTAACACCATACCCGACCTGGCGGATGCCACCAACGCCATGCGCACTCAAATGGGTCTGCGCCCTTTGCCGCAAGATGTCATTGCGCGCTACGTGGGCAAAGGCACTGAGAACCTGGTTAAAAAAGCATTATCAACGCAACTGAATCAAAAGCCGGACCACGCCACAATCCAACAAGGCCTGCATTTGTTCAATCAGCACTACCATCGGGTTAACGGTGAGAAATCAACCGTTTACGACGGTGTAATTACAGGGCTCAACCTGTTTCGGCACCATCAAATAAAAATGGCAGTGGTCACCAACAAGCCCAGCGAATTCACCCTGCCCCTATTACAGGCCTGTGGGCTGCACAACTACTTCGAGCACGTTGTGTGCGGCGACACTTGCAGCCAAAAAAAACCGCACCCCATGCCACTGTTGCATGCATGCAACTTATTGGGTGTCACCCCCGAAAATACCCTGCTAATAGGAGATTCCGCCCATGACACTGAAGCAGCGAATGCGGCAGGAATCGACGTTTTGGCCGTTCCTTACGGATATAACAACGGACAAAATGTGCAAAATCTGAAAGTCAGTGATATAGTTTCGTCCATTGAGGCAGCGGCCTGTTGGGCCACGCGCCATTAACCCGGTGATCTTCAGTGCTTATGCCTGGGTCTCCTGTTTGAAAGTCGTACTCAAAGTTTTTATGAACCGTTCACAGTCCCTTTACACAATCGTCGGCGCCTATTGGCGCTGGTGGCGTTTGTGTTCCGGGTCGCGGTGAATCGTCTCCTGGCGCGAAATTAAAAAGCAGCTTTCGCGCTAAAAGTCAGTTTGAATCCAGCCCGGATCTACACACGTAGCCGGGCTTTTTGGTTTCTGTCCGCTACGTGTTTTCCAGTAACACCAACCGAGAACACCATGACAGAAATAGAATTCAACGCACTTGCAGCTCAAGGTTTCAACCGCATACCGCTCATTGCCGAAACCTATGCCGACCTGGACACGCCCTTAAGCATCTATCTGAAACTGGCCCACAACTCGCCGGAGGGTGGGCGCAACAGCTGCCTGCTGGAGTCGGTCGTGAGTGGTGAGCGCTTCGGTCGTTACTCGTTCATTGGCTTACCGGCGCACACGGTGATTCGGGCCACCGGCAACAAAACTGAAGTCCTGAAACATGGCAAGGTGGTTGAAACCCATGAGGGCGACCCGCTGGCATTTGTCGAAAGCTACCAAAATCGTTTCAAAGTGGCGCTGCGGCCAGGCATGCCGCGTTTTGCGGGCGGTTTGGCCGGCTACTTCGGCTACGACACCGTACGCCACGTGGAATCAAAACTGGGGCCGGCTGTTAAGCCCTTCCCTTCCGGGCAGGGCGAAGGTACGCCCGACCTGATGCTGCTGCATATCGACGAACTGGTTATTGTGGACAACCTGGCCGGGAAAACCTATTTGCTGGTGTATGCCGACACCGCGCAACCCGAAAGTTACATTCAGGCCAAACGGCGTCTTAAAGCACTCAGACAAAAACTGCGCACGCCAGTGGTCATTCCTTACGCATACGCCAGTCTGCAAACCGATACCTACCGGGATTTCGAAAAAGAAGACTACCTGGCTGCCGTACGTAAAGCGAAAGAATACATTGAGGCCGGTGACGTCATGCAAGTACAAATCGGCCAGGCCATCTCCAAACCGTTTCGCGACTCACCGCTTTCGCTGTATCGCGCCCTGCGCTCGCTCAATCCCTCGCCCTACATGTACTACTGGAATTTCGACGATTTTCACGTCGTGGGCGCTTCGCCTGAAATTCTGGTGCGTCAGGAAACGGTTCGCGAAGGTGCAAATGAGACTACTAAAGTGACAATCCGCCCGCTGGCCGGCACGCGGCCCCGCGGCGCTACACCCACTGAAGATACGCGACTGGCCGAAGAACTGCAGGCAGACCCGAAAGAGCGGGCTGAACACGTGATGCTGATTGATCTGGCTCGTAACGATGTCGGACGCGTCGCTAAAACCGGTACGGTTGAAGTAACCGAAACCATGGCTATTGAGCGTTACTCTCATGTGCAACACCTGGTGTCAAACGTATCGGGCCAACTTAAGCCAGGTCTAAGCAATATGGACGTTTTGCGGGCGACCTTCCCGGCCGGCACGCTAACCGGCGCCCCCAAAGTGCGCGCGATGGAGATTATTGATGAACTGGAACCCGTTCGCCGCGGTATTTATGGTGGTGCGGCAGGTTACCTGAGCTATAGCGGTGAAATGGACGTGGCCATTGCGATACGCACGGGCATTATTAAAAACGGCATGCTGTATGTTCAGGCAGCAGCCGGCATTGTGGCTGATTCGGACCCGGAAAAAGAATGGCAGGAAACCGAAGCGAAGGCACGCGCGCTGATTCGCGCCGCCGAAAAAGTCCAGTTCGGTTTGGACGAACCCATTTAAGCCCCGTCGCCGGAGACACAAAATGCTTCTTATGCTTGATAACTACGACTCATTCACCTACAACCTGGTGCATTACTTTGGCGAACTGGGGGAAGAGGTTCACGTTGTTCGTAATGACCAACTCACCCTACCTGAACTGCTGGCACTGCAGCCGGATCGCTTGTGCATCTCGCCCGGCCCTTGTGCGCCGGATCAAGCCGGCGTTTCAATTGAACTGATTCAGGCGCTGGCCGGGAAAGTACCGATTCTGGGTGTTTGTCTGGGACACCAGGCAATCGGGGCGGCTTTCGGCGGCGATATTGTGCGGGCCCAAACCCTTATGCACGGTAAAACTTCACCCATTCAACATAAGGGCGAAGACATTTTCACAGGGTTACCGTCTCCTTTTACCGTCACGCGTTACCACTCTCTGGCGATCAATCGCAGCACCCTGCCCGACTGCCTGGAAATAACCGCGCAAACCGACGATGGTGAAATCATGGGTATTCGTCACAAAACCGACCCGATCTTCGGCGTACAGTTCCATCCCGAATCCATCCTGAGCGAGCATGGCCACGCCCTGCTTGAACGATTTCTTAAAATATAGAAAAAGGAAAGCAAAATGACACACATTACCCCTACAGAAGCCTTGGCCCGTTGCGTAGAACACCGCGAAATTTTCCACGATGAAATGTTGCAGCTTATGCGTACCCTGATGCGTGGTGAAATGTCGCCACAAATGGCCACCGCCCTGATCATGGGCCTGCGCGTGAAGAAAGAGACCATTGGTGAAATTACCGCAGCCGCGCAAGTCATGCGCGAATTTGCCACAAAAGTGGAAACACCCAACCCGGATGAGCTTCTGGACATGGCCGGCACCGGCGGAGACGGCAGCAACACCTTCAACATCTCCACGGCTGCCATGTTCGTTGCCGCCGCCTCAGGCGCTAAAGTTGCCAAACATGGTGGTCGCAGTGCCTCGTCATCGTCGGGCAGTGTCGACGTAGTTGAGGCACTCGGTGTGAACATTGAACTCACGCCCGAACAAATTGCAGAGTGTATTGCCGAAACGGGCATGGGCTTCATGTTCGCGCCGGCTCACCATGGCGCCATGAAGTATGTGGCCCCCATCCGCAAAGAGCTCGGCATCAAAACCATATTTAATATACTCGGGCCGCTCACCAACCCCGCCGGAGCGGGCAACCAGTTGATGGGCGTATTTCACGGCGACCTGGTCGGCATTCAGGTACGGGTATTGGAACGCCTCGGATCCAAGCACGTTCTGATCGTACACGGCAAAGACGGCATGGACGAAGTCTCGCTGGGCGCGCCCACGCTCATTGGCGAGCTCAAAGACGGTGAAATCAATGAATATGAAATTCACCCGGAAGACTTTAATGTCACGATGTCGTCAAACCGTTCGCTTAAAGTCAATAACCGGGAAGAATCCGCAGCCCTGGTAAGGGAAGCTCTGGATAATGTCGAAGGCCCGGCTCGTGATATCGTTGCGCTCAATGCAGGTTTGGCCATTTATGCCGCCAACCGCACCCAAACAATGAAAGAAGGCGTCAAACTGGCATTTGAACTCATTGCCAGCGGCGCCGCGCGCGAACAACTGGAAACATTCGCCGCGTATACCCGGAAATTCAAGTCATGAGTGACATCCTTAAAAAAATACTGGAAACCAAAAAGACCGAAGTCGCTACGGCGCGCCAAATGCGCAGTGAAGCCGAGGTCTTGCGCGAAGCACAAAGCCGCAAAGATCTGCGTGGCTTCATCAATGCCTTGGAAAGCAAAATCGAACAAGGTAAGCCTGCGGTCATTGCCGAGGTAAAAAAAGCGTCACCCTCAAAAGGTGTGATTCGGGAAGACTTCAACCCTGCCAATATTGCGAGCTCATATGCGGCACACGGCGCCGCCTGCCTGTCCGTACTCACCGATGTGCAGTATTTCCAGGGTTCATACGATTACCTGCGCCAGGCGCGGGCGGCATGCTCGCTACCCATCCTGCGCAAAGACTTCATGATCGACCCCTACCAGATCGCCCATTCCCGCGCACTCGGCGCGGACTGCATTCTATTGATTGTGGCGGCTTTGAGTCGGACGCAATTATTTGAACTGGAAAGCCTGGCACTGGAACTGGGCATGGATGTGCTGGTTGAAGTGCATGATCGCGATGAGCTGGAAATTGCCCTGCAAATGCAATCGAAGCTGCTTGGCATCAACAACCGGAATCTGCGTACTTTCGAAGTGTCTCTGCAAAACACCATCGATATGCTGCCGCTCATTCCCGCAGATCGTTTGGTTGTGACGGAAAGTGCCATTCACACCCGCGAAGACGTTGAGCTTATGCGCAGCCATAACGTGAATGCCTTTTTGGTAGGCGAGCGATTCATGCGGGCTGAAGAGCCGGGCCAGGCCCTGGAGGAGCTCTTTTTCTGACACCCTGTGCGCAAAACAATTTAAAACCCACCTGATGCCTCATTCTTTACCCGCTCAATACGACAACCAATACATTGGGGGCTTGCTTGATCAATTTCAGGCGCTCCCGGTTGAGTGGCAACGTGTTCTGGAACCGGAAAGGCACCGCCTGGAAGCGTTAGACGCGTTTCTGACTCAACGGCTTCAGAACGGTGCCACGATTTTTCCAAAAAACATATTCAAAGCGTTGCAACTGGTCCACCCGGAAAACATCCGGGTTGTGATTTTGGGGCAAGACCCCTACCACGGGCCGAATCAGGCACAAGGTCTGGCATTCTCGGTTCCCGACACCACACCCTGCCCGCCCAGTTTGCGCAATATATTTGGCGAGCTGCATCGAAGTATGCCGGACGCTTTACGGTCGCCCTCGCACGACCTATCCCACTGGGCGCAACAAGGGGTTCTGTTGCTTAATACCGTATTAACCGTTGAACAAGGCAAACCCGCCTCCCATGCGCGCAAAGGCTGGGAAACGATTACCGATTCAATCATCCGCTTTGCCGGCGCGCTGCCCCAGCCCAAAGTGTTTATGCTTTGGGGAAATCACGCACAACAAAAAGCCGGCTGCGTGCCTGAAGCGCCCAACAACCTGATACTAAAAGCCAACCACCCTTCCCCACTCTCTGCACGGCGCCCGCCTGTGCCATTTTTGGGTTGCAACCATTTTGTATCAGCGAACCACTGGTTAACAGAACAAGGACAAACACTTATCCACTGGTAACGTAAACAGTGTGTCACCCTAACGACTGTTACAAATTAGTACTATCCCTAGGTCGTGTTCCGCGTCTATACTGCGGCCACTGCATTTTTAAGCGTTGGCATTTTTGTGCGGCCTTGCCGCATCCTAGCAGTTGGCTCAATCCAGAATCACCCATGCTCAACGCCATCGATTCCTGACCCCCCAAGCCTGGTCGTTTTCTCGTTAGCACATAACGATGTCCTTTAGGTTGATTGGTCGGCACGATGTTCAATCAACCGGGTCCGGATAACTCCCCCGTTCCCTGACAATGCCTTCATTGGCAAAGGATATCTCATGTCTTTCGAAACCCTGGGTCTCGAACCCGTACTGCTGTCTGCCTTGCAAAGCGCCGGATTCAGCGCCCCCACCCCCGTTCAGTCAGCGTCCATTCCAAAAGCCTTGGAAGGCCTCGACTTAATGGTATCGGCACAAACCGGCAGCGGTAAAACAGCGGCATTCATGCTGCCTGCTTTGAACCGTATTGCACGGGCGGCGGCAGAAAACAAAAAGGGGCAAAACGTTCAGGTGCTGGTGTTGACCCCCACACGTGAACTGGCCATGCAAGTAGCCGAAGCAACAAAAAGCTATGGTGCCGGCATTAAAGGCCTGCATACGGCGGTTGTGGTTGGCGGCATGCCTTACGGTGCCCAAATCAAAGCACTCTCGCGACGTGTCGACGTACTGGTGGCCACACCCGGCCGCCTGATCGACCATTTGCGCGCACGCCGTATCAACTTGTCGAACATTCATACACTGGTACTGGATGAAGCGGACCGCATGCTGGACATGGGCTTTATTGAAGACATTGAAGCCATTGTGGCTGCTGCGCCCAAGCAACGCCAGACATTGCTGTTCTCGGCAACGCTGGATGGCTCCATTGCAACGCTCGCCGCCAAAATGATGCGCGAACCCGTTCGCATTGAAGTGTCGGGCCAGAAAGAAAAGCACGCCAACATTACACAAAGCCTACTGTACGCCGACGATAACAAGCACAAAATGCAGTTGCTTGACCACTTGTTGCGCGACAGTCGCCTGAACCAGGCCATTGTATTTACGGCAACCAAACGTGGCGCAGACGACTTGGCTGAAAAACTGTCAGACCAGGGCTACACCGCTGCCGCCTTGCATGGCGACATGAATCAGCGCCAGCGCACCCGCACACTTGGCCTGCTGCAACGTCAGAAACTGCGTATTCTGGTTGCCACCGACGTTGCCGCCCGCGGCATCGACGTACAAGGCATCAGCCATGCCATTAACTACGACCTGCCCATGCAGCCGGAAGACTATACCCACCGCATTGGCCGTACCGGCCGCGCAGGCAATAGCGGTTTGGCGTATACGTTGGCTACGCATGCCGAGCGCTACAAAATTCGCCGCATTGAAAACTTTATCGGGCAGCCCATTCCAGCTGAAACCATTACCGGTTTGGAGCCCAAGAAAACGACTTCAAGCAGCCCGAAACGCGCAGGCAAATTTGCCGGTAAGCGTAAGCCTGGCGGCGCGCCTGGTAAAGCCAAAGAGGGTTTCACCAAAAAAGCCTATGGCAACAGCCCGTTCGAGAAAAGCGGTAGCGGACGTGGCCGACCCGGCAAGCCCGACGGTGCAAACCAAACTTCGTACGCCAAACCGGCGGGTCGCCCCAGCACACGCCCCGCACGCCCTGGTTTCGGCGCCAAAACACACGCCGCCAAGCCGCAGGGCCGTCGCCCTGCGCCACGCCACGCGCAGTTTGCTTAATTAAATCCTTCCCATCGAACCACGTGGTCGATTGAGTCGCGCGTGGTTCGATATTGATTGATTTTCTGGGTGGCATCCTCGTAACCAAAGGCAATGCCACACACCAGCAAGCGATCTTCCGGCAAGTTGAAATAATCACGCACAAAGTCGGGATGCGATGCTACGGCTGCTTGTGCAATACAAGCAAGGCGGTGGCTTTGCACCAGCGCCATAAAATTGGCGACGTAAATACCGCAATCAACCGCCCCGTATACACCCAATTTTTTCGGTGTTGTTATTAGTGCGAGGTGCGGCGCGCCAAAAAACCGGTAGTTCTCCAGCATTTGGCGCTGAGTGGCTTCACGGTCTTCTTTTTTGATTTCCAAAGTGTTGTATAAAGCGTAACCGCATTCGCGACGACGCTGCTGATACACGCCTTCGTAACGTTCGGGCCAGGGAAAATCAGGATTCGCCGGGTGCGATTGAACATGTTCGTAATAAGCATCGCCAAATCGGCGCGTTGCCTCCCCCCCCAACAGCAATATTTCCCATGGCTGCACGTTGCACCATGACGCGGAACGCTGCGCCTGATCAAGAATTTCCTGAATGGTTTCCTGTGGTACCTGTTGCGCCTGATAGGCCCGGCAACTGTAGCGTGCCTGAAGAATAGACTCAATCGTTTTCATAATGCTCTTCATCTCGTTTCAATGGCGCCATTCTAGCGCTCTTGCTGACCTAATTCCTGCAGTATTCCCGCCAGGCAACTCGCAGCGGGCCCGGTTTGCGCCCCCTTCCCAAAAACCAGGTACAACGGTGTGTGCCGTATCTGGCCTAATTCAACGGGGATTGGCACCAACACACCCTGAGTTAAATACGGCTCAACCAAGTGTTGAGGTAACCACGCAAACCCCAAGCCCCCAGCCACCAAAGACACCGACGCCTCAAGACTACTGACCGTCCAGCGTTGTGTCGAGCCCAACCAGCCCTCGTTACGGGGGTTCTGCGTGCCCGAATCCCTCACCACGATGTGCATATGTCGCTTCAGGTCGTCCTCACCGACAGGACGACCTAATTGAATAAGGGGGTGGTCGCGGTGTGCAACCGCGATAAACGGCACGTTAAGCAAGACTTGCCCCAAATGTCCGTGAGGAATATAAGCCCCAATCATCATATCGGCCTCCTGCTCAAGCAACGCTTCCTCCGCCCCCGACAACACAACCTCGCTGAGTTTCAGCCGGGTAAACGGCGCCTCTTGAGAGAAACGCTTCAGCGCCTGTACCAACACGGCTTTGGGGAAGGCGACATCAACCACAAGGCGCAACTCAGCCTCCCAACCCGCCCCCATTCGACGCGCCAATTCTTCCAGCTCATAGGCGTCGCTTAACAGCTCCTGGGCATGCGTGAGCAGCGTATGCCCCGCATCGGTAAGGTGTGCCTTACGCCCCTCCACCTCCAGTAAAGGCAAGTCGATTTGCGACTGCAACTTGCCCACCAGATAACTAATGGAAGACTGGCTTCGATGCAGCGCCTGAGCTGCTTGGGCAAAGCCGCCGTGCTCCACTACCGCCGCCAGTGCGCGCCATTGCTCCAGGGTTGTTTTTAAGTAGTCCATTCTTTTCAAGCAGGATATATCTATTTATTCGATTTTAATCATCAAATTTTAGCGCTTTTTTATCAAATTTATCGAATATAGAATGAATCTTAACTTAACTTAAACAAGAGCACATCATGATCGAAGTACGCCATGCCAACGAGCGCGGGCACGTTCAACTAGACTGGCTCAACAGTTATCACTCTTTCTCTTTCGGTCATTACCACGATCCGGCCCACATGGGCTGGAGCGCCCTGCGTGTGATTAACGACGATACCGTGCAACCGGGCCAAGGATTTGGTACCCACGGGCATCGCGACATGGAAATTCTTTCCTATGTGCTGGAAGGCGCGCTCCAACACCGCGACTCGATGGGGTCAGGTTCAACCCTGAAGCCGGGCGACGTGCAGTTAATGAGCGCAGGTACCGGCGTTCAACATAGCGAATTCAATCCTTCGCAAAACGACCCAGTACATTTTCTGCAAATCTGGATACTGCCCGATCAACAGAACGTGACGCCCTCCTACCAGGAACGCCACATACAAGATGCACAAAAGCGTGGCCAATTGAAACTGCTGGCATCTGGAGACCCTAACGACGATGCCCTCTTTCTGCATCAAGACGCACGTATTTACGCGACCCTGCTCAATGGCGATGAACACATTGAGTACGCACCTCCATTTGGGCGCCAAACATACGTGCATGTTGCCCAGGGAAGCATCAAAGTGAACAACCACGAACTGAAAACCGGTGACGGCTTAAAGGTAATGGATGAATCGATGCTGTTGCTGACAGAAGGGCACGACGCTGAAATTCTGCTATTTGATTTGCCTTAAACATTGTGCCCCGCCTAGGCCCTACCGAACCCAATTCTAAAACTTAACTGTTCTCTAAAGGAGTCAACACCATGTCAAAAGTACTTGTTTTATATTATTCAACCTATGGCCATATTGAAACCATGGCGCAAGCCGTCGCCGAAGGCGCCCGCGCCGTAAAAGATACCCAGGTCGATATCAAACGCGTGCCTGAGCTTGTCCCCGAAGACGTTGCCAAAGCGGGCCACTACAAACTTGAACAGGCTGCGCCCATTGCGCGGCCTGAGGAACTGGCCGACTACGACGCCATTATCTTCGGCACACCAACGCGCTTCGGTAACATGGCCGCACAAATGAAAAACTTTCTGGATCAAACCGGTGGCTTGTGGGCGCAGGGTAAGCTGGTTGGCAAAATAGGCAGTGTATTTACCTCAACCGCAACACAACATGGTGGCCAGGAAAGCACCTTGTTAACCTTTCACACCGTATTGCTGCACCATGGCATGAGCGTAGTCGGCCTCCCTTATTCGTTCCAGGGTCAAACCGACAACACTCAGATTACCGGCGGTACCCCTTACGGCGCATCAACCATTGCCAATGGTGATGGTTCGCGTCAGCCCAGTGATAATGAATTGGACGGCGCCCGATTCCAGGGGCGCCATGTGGCCCAAATGGCACGTGAACTGAGAATTGGCCGTGAGGCGCTGGCTGAGGAAGCAGCTTAAAAGCTTTAAGGTTCGTGAGCGGGATAAAATGGCGGGGCATGAAAGAACTCGCCAATAAACCCCTGCTCACTTCCTTGCTGCTGGCAGTACCCTTATGGCTTATTTTCGACAACTTTGTCGTTGGCGCCATACTGGGCCTGTTGGCGGGGTTTTTCATGACGATGTGTGTTTCCTTGCATCGACTGAAACATGGCAAAAACCCGTCAACCCGAACACCCAACCCCATGATGCCTGACTCCGAAGTCCCGACGATTCCCCCACCGGCCGGCCTGCCTGCGCTCGACGTCAATTCGGCAACCCACTACCAAAACGTCGTTGCAGCCATTCAGGAAAAACTGTGCCGGCAACCCGACCGCTTCATGCCTTTTGAAACGTATATGGACTTGGCGCTCTACGCCCCGGGTTTGGGCTATTACGTTGCAGGCAGCCAGAAATTTCCCAACCCCGATACGCCGGGCGATTTCACTACCGCACCTGAACTCACCCCTGTCTATGGACACGCACTGGCGCAACAAATTGCCCAGGTGCTCCAACTATCAGGCTCAAACCATATCCTTGAATTTGGTGCCGGTTCCGGCGCCCTGGCCTCCAGCATTATCGCCGCACTACGGGATATGGGCATAGAGCCGCAATACACCATTATTGAAGTGTCTGCCGAACTGCGTGAACGTCAGGGCGAGAGGCTTAATGGGCTTGAAGCCGACGTTCAATGGCGCGACAATCTTCCCCGGCATTTCGAAGGCTGCGTGGTGGCGAACGAGGTACTCGATGCCATGCCCGTCTCGGTATTCCGCTGGAATGAAAACGGACAACTCATGGAAAAAGGGGTGACCATGGGCACACCCTTTTCATGGGCTGAGCGCCCCGCATCAACAGAACTGACTGAAACTGTGCGCTCACGCATGACACCGTTACCGGGGTACACCTCTGAAATTAATTTACGCGCGGAAGCCTGGGTTGATTCGCTGGGCCAATGGCTGCAAAAAGGCGCCGCCATCATCGTCGACTATGGTTTTCCGCGCCACGAGTACTACCACCCACAACGGGCCCAGGGCACCCTGATGTGCCATTTTCGCCACCACACCCATGCCGAACCACTGGTCTATACAGGCTTGCAAGACATCACCGCCCATGTCGACTTCACAGCGATAGCGGATGCGGCAATTAAGGCCAGACTTGATGTGCTGGGCTATACCTCGCAAGCCCGATTCCTGATCAACTCGGGATTCGTTGAGCAACTGGCACAAGCCACAAAAACCGACGCAGTCGACCAGGCACGCCTGATGGCATCGGCACAAACGCTATTATCGGAAGCCGAAATGGGGGAATTATTCAAAGTAATGGTATTGGGCCGGGATATCGATCCGCCGCTAATAGGCTTTGAGCGCGGCGACAGACGCCATCGCCTGTGAGCTGTGCATGCGAGAGACGATGGCGCCACGCACCATGGCTTTAGGCACCTACATGCCGGCAAGCGCCGCCAACCTTGCCTGCCTCACAGCGTCTTTAATTGCCTGCGGTTTGCCTTGATGCCGTTTGGCAATCGAGCCCCCATCGACCGCCCTTACTGCGTCCAGGCGCACCGCCCAGGTTTGACTCAGGGATTCTTCAACGCCGGAAAACTGATTACCTAAGCAGCAAGCCGCTGCAACCAAGTCAAGAAAGCGCTCGGGCTTGCGCAAGCCATCGCATTGCTCAATAAGCGCCAGATAATCGTCGGCGGTTTGGGCCGCTCCCATCTGCGCCCCCACAACAGGCAGCAACCGCGCATAATCCACACAGTGCGATGGTGCCTTGACGGCCCGTAAAACCGTGTCTGGATTACTGGAAGAAAAACAAAATAACGCCGCGCAGCTGGCCAAAGGTAAATGGCGGCGCGCAGCGCATTGCAGACTTCGGCGTGCCGCCCCATCGAAATTCAAACCGGGCATAACACGTTGCAAAGCCCCTGTTTCAGCCAGAACGTCGAACATGCGATACGGCGCTTCACTGATCAGCCCGCGGCTAACCTCGCGCCAAACCCGTTCCGGAACCAATGCGTCAACCTCACCATCGGTCACAAGCCGACGCGCCAGGTTTAACGTTTCCGGCGCAATGGAAAAATGCGTGAAGCGAGCCGCAAAACGTGCCAAACGCAGCAAGCGCACAGGGTCCTCACAAAATGCCTCACCGATATGGCGCAAAACACGCGCTTCAATGTCTGCCAACCCATTCAAAGGATCAACTAATTGACCGTCGGGGGTTTGCGCAATTGCGTTGATCGTCAGGTCGCGACGATACAAATCTTCTTCCAGGGTCACGTCTTGGCCGGTATAGAAAGTGAAACCCTTATAACCCCGCCCCGACTTGCGCTCGGTTCGGGCTAATGCATACTCCTCTTTCGTTTTCGGATGCAGGAAAACGGGGAAGTCATCACCGACGGGAATAAAGCCTTTTTGCACCATTTGCTCGGGCGTGGCGCCCACCACGACCCAGTCACGATCCCCAGCGGGCAAACCCAGTAAGGCATCCCGCACCGCCCCTCCAACGATATACGCTTGTAAATCGCTGATTAAAGGGTCAGGTGCAACAACAGGCAACGTGGGCACGGGATGAACCATTAGGGCAAATTCGTACGTCGCGAGCGGTTCGGGCTAATGGTATCGAGCCGCGCTTTCAACGATTGAGGTTGGCCGGAAAACAACATGGCATAGTAAACAGCGTTCGACAAAACATGCTTTACGTACAACCGCGTTTCTGTGAACGGTATTGTTTCCGTGAACACAGCGCCCTCCACCGGACCCAACAGCTTTGCACGCCATTGTTTCGAGCGACCCGGCCCCGCGTTATAGCCCGCAGTGGCCAGAACCTGACTGCCATCCAGATCGTCAAGCACCATTTTCAAATACTGGGTACCCAAAATGGTGTTGACATCAAAATCATTCACCATAGACGGGTTGAAATCTGACATACCAATTTTGCGGGCGACCCACCGAGCTGTGGCAGGCATAAGCTGCATCAAGCCCGATGCGCCTACACGCGAACGGGCGTCAGTAATAAAGCGAGACTCCTGACGAATCAAGCCATACACCCAGGCTGGGTCAAGGTTGATTTCACGCGCCTTAGCACTGACACGACCTTCAAACGGTGCCACAAAACGCTGGGAGAAATCAGCAATACTGGATGTACGTAATGACGTATTCACCACGCGATCGAAAATTTGCTCTTCGCGCGCCAGTTCGGCTGCCGCCAATAACTGACGGTCTGTCATGCCCCGGAGTGTGAAGTTCCACTCGGGCACAGCCTCGGCACGCCAACCTAAATCGAACAACTTGATACCCCGTTGCAAGCCGGGATTCGCTCGCGCTTCAGCCAATTCCTGAGGCGTCACGGGAGCAGGAGCCGGCGGAATGGGAATAGGTTGGCCCAGCTCTTCATTTGCCAATTGCCCATAAAAGCTGTAATCGTTCTGGATAGACTGATAGTATTGCCGCGCGGCGGCTTCGTTGCCTTGTGCGGCCAACGAACGACCATACCAGTACACCCATACGGGTTCGGCTTGCTGACGCGGCGTCATTTTCTGAATCGCGCGACTTACCTGAACCCAGTCGATCGGGGCCTGACGCAATTCAGACCGTACCTCCCAGGCATGGTTGTAATCGGTTTTGGGGATATTGCCTGAACGCCGATACCATTGAACCGCATTGGGCTCAACATTCAAGGCAGCAATCAGCCCGAATTGCCCCCACACCCATTCAAGATCGGCCTTGGGAATACTGGAAGCCCAGTTATTCTGAATATAAGCGGTTTCAACCTCGCGGTCGTTACGCGCGAGGCGTGATAAAGCCAACGTGACCAACGCGATATCGGCCGTTGTTTTTGGCGCTTGTTGCCCGGCCAGCCATTGCCGTGGGTTCTTCATGAACGCGGCATACGACTTCATCTGACCCGCATCGAACATCAGTGCCGCCAAACGCCGTGCATTACCGGTTTTACTGGTTTCCAGCGTCGCCCTAAGCATGGTTTCAAGCTGCTTCCAACCGACAATGTTTTTATCGACCAGCTCATCGAGCATCATCCAGCAAAGACTCACGGGTTCAAAAAGATCAACCGCCACTTGGCCGTTAACCCGTTCACCCAGCATATGTCGCGACAACAAAACGGCACAATCCACCTGAGAATTACTGGCAACCACAGGGGCCAATTCGACTGCTTTTGCATAGTCGCCCGACCGGGCCGCCGCAACAATCCAATCGGAGCGAATACGGTCGGCAAGATAGGCGTCTTCGTTGGTGGTCATGAAGCGCTCAAGACGCTGGGTTGGTACCGGCGTTGCCGGATTGGTGAGGTCGCGGCGCAATAACCAATACTCCGCATAAGAACCCAGAAGCGGCGCCTGCGAAGCCTGCGGCACCAACGCCTCAAGCTCATCCCAACGCTTTCTCTGCATCGCTTCGCGAGCCTGGATCACAGCCTGAAGAGAAGGGTCCGGCCGGATCGTAATGTTGATGACCTCGACATCTTCCTGTGCCGCCGCCGGTTCCAAACCAGCAGAGCCAAGCACACCGGCCAGAAGCAAACCAAGACCGGCACGCCACCATAATTTCTGATACCGTTGACACTGCTTGAACACCATCTTTGTTTCAACCTTGCAGAATTTCCAACATGACTGACAGTATAGAGAATAATCCCGACGCTATTCGCGATCGTCTCAAAGCCGCTCGCGCAGCGCAAGACCCCATTGAAACTCGTCGCGGAGGATTGTTGATTCGGGGCAGGCTCTATACCTGGCTGGCCACCACTCGCGCCGAACAGGAAGAGCGGGGCGAACCGACCTACCAGAACGTCGCGGCTTTTTGGTCGATGCCTGAAGAACCTCAGCTTCAGCCGCTGTTATACCAGTGGGTGGAGGAAGAAGGAATCTCCGTATCGTTACCCGTGGTAACCGGGCCTGACCAGCCCTTGGAATTTCGTATCTGGACGCCCGATACACCGATGCAAACCGGCGCATTTGGAATCTCCGAACCCCAGGGGCCTGTCGCCCCCACACCCGACGTCGTATTGGTTCCAACTCTGGGCTATACCCGCAAAGGAGACCGCATAGGCTATGGTAAAGGTTACTACGACCGCACACTCGCCCATTTAAAGAAAGCGGGCCACAGCCCATACGCCATGGGCGTAGCATGGGCGTGCGGCGACCTGGAACGAATGGGCGTGCAACATACGCCCCTGAACCACGACTACCCGCTTAATGCAATCCTGACGGACAAAGGTTGGGCGCTTAAGTAAGCCGGCGCGCAATGGCCAGCGTAGCACCGGCATTATTCAACGTATAAAAATGCAACCCCGGAGCACCCTGATCAAGCAGATCCTGGCATAAACGGGTCACGACCTCTGCCCCGAACGCCCGAATCGAGGCGAGGTCATCGCCGTAATCGGAGAGACGCTGACGAATCCAGCGCGGCACTTCCGCGCCGCACATGTCAGAGAACCGAACCAACTGATTATGGTTGGTAATGGGCATGATTCCAGGCACGATCGGCACACCCACGCCCTTTTCACGCGCACGATCAACGAAATCGTAGTACGCATCCGCATTAAAAAAGTACTGGGTAATGGCGCTATCGGCACCGGCACGAACTTTCTCAACGAAATGATTCAAGTCTGCCTGCGCACCTTTGGCCTGGGGGTGGACTTCAGGATAAGCCGCTACTTCAATATGGAACCAGTCACCCGTTTGCTCACGAATAAACCGAACCAGATCAACGGCGTAATGCAGCTCGCCTTTGTTCATCCCCATACCGGAGGGCAGGTCGCCCCGCAACGCCACCAGGCGGCGTACTCCTTGGTCTTTGTAATACTGGAGTATGTCGCCCAATACAGCGCGGCTTGCACCGATACAAGATAAATGCGGTGCCGCTTCATAGCCCAATTTCTGCAGCAGGTCGACCGCATCGGCCGTACCTTCGCGAGTTGAGCCGCCGGCACCAAACGTAACACTAACGTAGGCGGGGTTTAATACTTCCAGCTCTTTGGCTGCTGCAGTTAGTTTGCCCCGCGCGTTTTCATCGCGCGGGGGGAAAAACTCTAGGCTTAAAGCCCGTGAAGAACTCATTTTGAAATCAGCCCCGACAAGAAACCCGAGATAATGCTGTAAATCAGTGCCCCCAACAAAGCCCACCAGAACCCGTTAACCTGGAACCCGCGCAAAATGGAGCCCGCGAACCAGAACACCAGCGCATTCAAGACCAACAGGAACAAACCTAGCGTAACCACTGTGATCGGCAACGTAAGCAAAACCAACAGCGGCTTGACCAAAGTATTGAGCAAACCCAGTACCAAAGCGGCAATGAGTGCCGACCAAAACGATGCAACCGTAATACCCGGCAAAATATAAGCCACGATTAACAATGCAACCGCATTTAAAACCCAGATGAGCAACAACTCCATGGTCTGCCTCCTGTTGGCAAGGTGAAAAAACCTTTAATGCTTGAACAACCGATTCAACGCTTAATAACGATAGTGATCGGGCTTGTAAGGACCGTCGACCGACACGTTAATGTAATCGGCCTGCTCCGGGGATAACTGCGTAAGATTGACACCCAGTTTTTTCAAGTGCAAACGGGCCACTTTTTCGTCGAGATGCTTGGGCAGAACATAAACCTGGCCGTTTTGGTAGGCCTCACCACGAGTGAACAGCTCGATCTGCGCAATAGTTTGGTTGGTGAACGAGGCCGACATGACAAACGAGGGGTGCCCCGTTGCACAACCCAAATTCACCAAACGCCCTTGGGCCAGCAAAATAATGCGTTTGCCGTCGGGGAAAATCACGTGATCAACCTGAGGTTTGATTTCCTCCCACTCGAGATCTTCAATACCGGCGACGTCGATTTCGTTGTCGAAGTGACCAATATTGCAAACGATCGCCTGGTCTTTCATACGCTCCATGTGCTGACGCGTGATGACATGGTAATTACCGGTGGCGGTAACAAACATATCGGCTTTATCGCATGCCTCTTCCATGGTGACCACTTTGTAGCCTTCCATAGACGCCTGCAGCGCGCAAATGGGGTCAACTTCCGTTACCCAGACCTGGGCACGCAAGGCCGCCAATGCCTGTGCACAACCTTTGCCCACGTCGCCGAAGCCCACAACAACGGCCACCTTGCCGGCAACCATCACGTCGGTGGCACGCTTGATACCGTCGACCAATGACTCACGGCAACCATACAGGTTGTCGAACTTGGACTTGGTTACGGAGTCGTTCACATTGATGGCGGGAAAAGCGAGGTCGCCCTTCTTGGCCATTTGATACAAACGGTTCACGCCGGTGGTGGTTTCTTCTGTAACGCCTTTAATTTGCGCCAAACGTGTGGAATACCAGTTGGCGTCCTTTTGCAATTGGGCCTTAATGGCGGCAAACAGAACCCGTTCTTCTTCGCTGCCGGGGTTATTCAGCACGGAGAGGTCTTTCTCGGCCTTTGCGCCAAGGTGCAAGAGCAATGTGGCATCGCCGCCGTCATCAAGAATCATGTTGGCTTGCTCACCGGGCCAGTCGAAAATTTTGTGGGTGTATTGCCAGTAGTCTTCCAGCGTTTCACCCTTGATGGCAAAAACGGGGTTGCCTGCAGCAGCAATAGCAGCCGCAGCGTGGTCTTGCGTGGAGTAAATATTGCACGATGCCCAACGCACTTCAGCACCCAACGCAACCAACGTTTCAATAAGAACGGCGGTTTGAATGGTCATGTGCAGGCTGCCGGCAATGCGCGCACCTTTCAGCGGTTGCGCGGCGGCATACTCTTCACGCGTGGCCATGAGGCCCGGCATTTCAGTTTCGGCAATGGCGATTTCACGGCGGCCCCATTCGGCCAGCCCGATATCGGCAACGATGTAGTCTTGTACGGAATTGTCAGCAACAGTGTTCATGGTGGTAAAACCCCTAAACCTGCTTAAGCCAACGAGATGAACAACGCTTTTGCCCATCGTCGCCTGCCGTGCAGGTGATGATGAGCGCCGTTGTACTAAAAAGAAGTGGATGACCCTGAGCCTAGCGGGAAAACCCGTCGCAGCGCCCCTCAGGGAAGCCAGTATTGTAACGTAGTTGCGGCAAATTTCCAGATCGGACCGACGTATCACCGCCTGAAGGTCAAGATTTTCGCCGCGGATATCCCTGGGCCTTAATGCGCACCCAAACAGCGCGCTTTTCTTCTTCGGATAAAAACACCCAATTGGCCACTTCCATGGCTGTTCTGCCGCACCCGCGACAAATATCGTCGTACAGCGTCGAGCACACCGCTACGCAAGGCGAGTCGGTAGGCGTCAGGCGACTGTTGTTGTCGGGGTTACGGACAGAATCAGACACAAAGTACCTTTTGATTAATGCGCTTTCTTGAGCACATCAACCTTGTCGGTGGCTTCCCACGTGAATTCCGGTTCAGGACGACCGAAATGACCATAGGCAGCCGTTTTGCTGTAAATGGGGCGCAGCAGGTTAAGCATGTTGATAATACCCTTGGGACGCAGGTCGAAATGCTCGCGCACCAACAACGCAATTTTGTCGTCGGGAATCACGCCGGTGCCGTTGGTATGGATGGTGATGTTAATCGGCTCGGCCACGCCGATGGCATAACTGATCTGTACCTGACACTCGCGCGCCAATCCGGCAGCCACCACATTCTTGGCCACATAACGTGCCGCATACGCCGCCGAACGATCGACCTTGGACGGGTCTTTGCCCGAGAATGCCCCACCACCATGCGGGCAGGCGCCACCATAAGTGTCAACAATAATTTTCCGACCGGTTAAGCCGCAATCACCCTGCGGGCCGCCAATCACGAAAATACCGGTGGGGTTAATCATGAACTTGGTTTTATCGGTAAGCAGACCTTCAGGAATGATGGGTTTAACGATTTCCTCAATCACGGCTTCACGAATATCGGCCTGGGAAATTTCAGGCGCATGCTGGGTCGACAGCACCACAGTGTCAACCTCAACAGGCTTCCCATCGACGTAGCGGAAGGTAACCTGTGACTTGGCGTCGGGACGCAGCCAGGGCAAACGGCCGTCTTTGCGCAGTTCGCTTTGACGCTGAACCAAACGGTGGGCATACCAAATGGGGGCAGGCATGAGGTCGGGGGTTTCGTCGCAGGCGTAACCAAACATTAAGCCCTGGTCGCCGGCGCCTTGATCCATGTTTTGCTCGGGGTTACGGTCGACCCCTTGGGCGATATCCGGTGACTGCTTGTCGTACGCCACCAAAACAGCACAACCTTTGTAGTCGATACCGTAATCGGTGTTGTCGTAGCCGATACGCTTGATGGTATCGCGGGCCACCTGGATGTAATCGACATTCGCAGTTGTAGTAATTTCCCCAGCCAATACCACCAGCCCGGTATTGCACAGCGTTTCCGCCGCAACACGCGCGAAAGGATCCTGCTCGAAAATAGCATCGAGAATGGAGTCGGAGATTTGGTCGGCAACCTTGTCGGGGTGGCCTTCGGAAACAGATTCAGAGGTAAAAAGAAAATCGTTACTGGACACAGCAGACATCCTTATAAATTAAGGCCGTGTACTTCGGCACTGAGGTTGAACATTGCGTTGCACCTCTGATACCTGCCTGTGCAGTTGCGATCTGGGCGCGACGCTTTAGCGGAATATTGCGCCTTCGGTTAAAAAATTAACCAGCGGCTGTCGCCCCGCAAGTTGTCGGTTAACTCGGCGACATTTTTTATTTTAAGCGAAAATAACAAGTTGTACTGTTTATGCTCATAATTTGCGCTTATAAGCCGCCATGCTGCTTTTTCTGTTTCGTTTATTGTCGTTTTTACCATTATCAGTTTTACACGCCCTGGGGCGCGTAGGCGGGCGAATGGTGTATCGCTTTCCCGACAAATATCGCGAGCGTCTACAAGACAACGCAAGGCAAGCCGGCTACACCAACCCCGCATTCGCCCTGGAATCGGCCGCACAAGCCGGTGCGATGATCATGGAGTTGCCGAAAGTTTGGCTGAAGAATGAAGAAAGCCTGGCTATGGTAGTAAGTGACGACAACCACGTTGTAGAGGCCGCGCTGGCAGAGGGGCGCGGCGTACTTTATCTCACACCCCATTTGGGATGCTTTGAAATTACCGCGCGTTATTTAACCCGGCATGGACCTATTACGGTCATGTTCCGCCCACCCCGCAAACCCATTCTGGCTCCCATTATGGAAAGCGCGCGTAATGCACCCGGCTTGCGTGCGGTGCCCGCCAACCGACAAGGGGTGAAAGAATTCGTTAAGGCGCTTAGAAAAGGCGAAGCGGTAGGAATGCTGCCCGACCAGGCGCCGGGGGAAGGCGAAGGTGTATGGGCTCCCTTTTTTGGGCGCCACGCCTACACGATGACTTTAGCCGGGAAACTCGCGGCACAAACCGGCGTAGCTGTCATCATGACGGCAGGCGAACGCCTGCCTCAAGGTAAAGGTTGGCGCATCCATTACGTTCGCCTGCCCGATCCCTTCCCTACCGATGCACTCGCGCAGGCAACGCTTATCAACCAGGCCATGGAGACACTGATCCGACGCTTCCCCGAACAGTATCTTTGGAGCTACAACCGTTACAAAACTCCGGCCGGCGCGCCTCCTCAGCCCAACAATGCAACACATGACTCTTAGTAAATCCACACTTCTTCGCGCCGTTTTTGAGTATTTTGGCCGCTGCCCAACCCGAACACGTTTGCGATGGGGACGTATTCTTGGGTGGCTCACCCCCCGGCTCATGCGATCACGCGCACATATTGTGCGTACCAATTTGCGGCTGTGTTTCCCAAATCTTTCAATTAAAGAACGCGAGGCGCTGCTGCATCGACATTTCTATTTATTGGCGCAATCCATTATTGACCGAGGCCTTATCTGGTTTGGTGCGCCCGACCGCGTTGCGCGAACAGTCAAAATAAGCGGGCTGGAACACTTCGATGCGCTGCTACAGGCCAACCGCAAGATATTGGTTCTGGCCCCGCACTTTGTCGGGCTTGATGCCGCCGGCTCAAGGCTGACAATGCACAGCAAGCGCACAGCCACGTTTTACACCCCTTCGAGCGATCATGATGTCGACGCACTCATGCGGGAAGGTCGCGCGCGCTTCAACGAATCATTCCTGATCAGCCGCAAAGACGGCATTCGCGGGTTGATACGACTGTTACGTCAGGGCATTCCCATTTATTACCTGCCCGACATGGATTTCGGCCCGAAGGGCGCCGTATTTGTGCCCTTTTTCGGCGTGCCTGCAGCGACACTGCCCAGTACCGCCCAAATCGCACAATCCTGGGATGCCGCAGTATTGCCCATTATCAGTAATCTTGACCTGGCAACCGGGGTCTACAATGTCCGTATTCTGCCTCCCGTGCCCGACTTCCCCGGCGACGACGACCTTAGCGCGGCCACCGCGCGCATCAATCGGCTCATTGAAGACTGGGTGCGGGAAGACCCCGCGCAGTACTATTGGGTACATCGACGCTTCAAAACACGCCCCAACGACGGCCCCAAACCTTACTAGTGAACACCATGACGATCTGGACATTCACCAAAATGCACGGCGCAGGCAATGACTTCATTGTCCTGGACGGCATACGCCAGCCAATCGAGATGACACCACAACGCGCCCGTGCGCTGGCAGATCGTCATTTCGGCATTGGCGCCGACCAGATCCTGTTGGTCGATACCCCATCACACCCCGACGCCGACTTTCGTTACCGGGTATTCAACTCCGACGGCAGTGAAGTGGAGCACTGCGGCAACGGCGCGCGATGCTTTGTCCGCTTCATCCACGAGCAAGGGCTTTCAAAACGAAACCCCTTAAAAGCCGAAATACAAACCGGCCTGATTGTATTAACTGAAACCGACAACGGCGAAGTTATCGTGAACATGGGCCAAACGCGCTTCACCCCTGCAGATGTCCACTTCGATACTTCGGCCTTAAGCAATGAAACACAAGGTGAAGACACGGTCTGGCAGTTACCGTTAACGGCCTGTGCCTCTCCCGTTCGTATTTCACTGGTTGCCATCTCGAACCCACACGCTGTTCAGGTTGTGGAAAACATCGCCACCGCGCCCGTAGCTGAACTGGGCCCGTTAATTGAGTCGCATCCTCGCTTTGCCCAGCGTGTTAACGCTGGTTTTATGGAAGTGGTCGACCGCCACACCATCAAGCTGCGCGTGTATGAACGGGGTGCAGGTGAAACCTTGTCATGTGGCACGGGTGCCTGCGCAGCAGCGGTGGCAGGCATACGCCGCGGCCTGCTCGACAACCCGGTAACAGTGCATACCCGGGGCGGCACGCTAACAATCGACTGGGCGAATCCCGACCTTTATATGACCGGCCCCGCAACAACTGTGTTTACCGGGCGGGTGGACATTGATAAGCTTACGCAACACGACTGAACAAGGATAATTGGCACATGAGCGCCTCCACCTTCACCCCCGAAGAAATCGCCCGTTTTCTGGCAAGCAACCCTGATTTTTTCCAGGAGCACGCAGAAGTATTCTCTGAGTTACGGGTTCCGCACCCACATGAAACACGGGCAATTTCTTTGGGTGAGCGCCAAATTCTTACGCTTCGCGCCAAAACCAAAGACCTTGAATGGCGCCTGTCGGGTTTAATCAACAACGCATCGGGCAACGAAAAAATCAGTCGCACCCTTACAAGCTGGTGCTGCCGGATGCTGGCCGAACCACAAGCTGAGCGCCTGCCTCAGTTAATTGTCGAACACCTGTCGTCGTTGTTCGAACTACCCAACACCACGCTGAAAGTGTGGGGGCTTTCACAGTGCAACGACACGCATTTCACCGACGGTATTACGGAAGAAATAAAACAATATGCAAACGCCCTGAACGCACCCTACTGCGGGCCGGTTATCGACCAGCCTGTTCTGGCCTGGCTGAGCGCACCCGCGCAATCACTGGCGGTGGTCCCCATGAAAGACGATTCAGGTGTGTTTGGCTTGCTGGTTTTGGGTGCAGAAGACAAAGACCGATTCCAGCCCGACATGGGCACGGCATTCCTGGAAATATTAAGCTCGCTGGCCTCGTCCGCGCTTTCGCGTTTGAAATAGGATGAACGCCATGAACGCACTGCCCGAACCTGTGCGTCAATGGCTGATTCACCTGGAAACGAATCGTCGGTATTCGCGCCATACATTGCAGGCCTACGAACACGATCTGGCACAGCTGATTACACTGAATCCAGACACCACGCTGGAAAACCTGCGTGAAGATCACATTCGGCGCACTATCGCCCGCCTACGCAGCCAGGGCCATCAACCTCGCAGCCTGGCCCGCGCACTTGCCGCGTGGCGCGGCTTTTATCAATGGTGGGCTCCACAGGCCGGCTTAAACGAAAACCCGGCAAAAGGCGTTCGTGCCCCTAAGGCAGCCCGCCCATTGCCCAAAGCGCTTTCCGTTGAACAAACACAAGCCTTGCTCGACCGGCCCGGGTTGCCCCCGCCGGAGTCCAACATCGAGCATCGTGATCAAGCCATGTTTGAAATTCTGTATTCCAGTGGTTTGCGCCTCGCGGAACTGGTTAGCCTCGACTGGCGTTACCATCGCACCGATCAATACACTTCCATCAGTTGGATTGACCTTCCCAGCGCCCAGGCAACGATTACCGGAAAAGGCGGGAAAACACGCCAGGTACCGTTGGGACGCCACGCGGTCCGCGCAGTACAACAATGGCTTGAAGTGCGCCACACATTGCAACCAAGCGAACCCGATACCGACACCCAGGCCGCTCTTTTCCTTGGGGAGCGAGGCAAACGCATTAGCCCGCGTGTCGTTCAGTTGCAATTGAACAAACTGGCGCATCGGCTGGGCCTGCCGGTAAACGTTCACCCGCACAGCCTACGCCATAGTTTTGCCAGCCATATGCTGCAGTCGGCACAAGACTTAAGGGCTGTACAGGAACTATTAGGACACGCCAATATTTCCACAACCCAAATTTACACGCGTCTCGACTTCCAACACCTGGCTAAAGCTTACGACCAGGCCCACCCGCGAGCCACGCGCAAAAACAAGTAGCAGCGTCGGCCCGCGCCTGACACTCAAGGTTTAATCGAAAACAGCACGCGGCCTGCATTCCACTTGAACATACCCAAGTACGTACCCGCCGGTTGATCGACCGACGCCAGTGTGTCGGAGTAAAGTACTCCTCCCACTTTCAGCCCGGTATCACGGGCAATCTGCTCCAGAATGCGTGAAGCGCCGGTCGCGTTTTCATCGAACAAAGCCACACCTTTGCTTTCCCTGATCAGCCGGATGATATCGGCCATTTCCCGGGCCGACGGCTCGGCATCGGAAGAGATACCCGCAATAGGAATAAAGGTCACGCCATAGGCCTGACCGAAATATCCAAAAGCATCATGCGCCGTAACAACGCGACGCCGCTGCTCGGGAACTGCCTCTAGTTGCCCTTTGATTTCGTCATGCAGCTTTTGCATTTCTTCCACATATACCCGGGCACGCTCCTGGTACTTGGCGCGATGCGCGGGATCAATTCGCGCCAGGCCGTTGGCGATATTCCGTGCATACTGCATACCATTGGCTAAGTCTTGCCAGGCATGAGGGTCGACATCACCTTCATCGCCATGATCATGACCGTCGTGGTTATGATCATCATCATGCGAAGCAAGCTGGCGCGGCTCCACCCCCTTGGACGCCACAATTTCCAGGCCATCGAAACCGGAGGCCTTTACCAGGCGCGGCAACCAACCCTCGAAGCCCAACCCGTTCGATACCAGGACTTGAGCCTGGGCAAGCATTCGGTTTTCGCGTGCGGTAGGCTCGAATCCATGTGAGTCCGTCTCGGGGCCAACCAGGGTGACCACTTCGACGTTTTCCCCCCCAATAACAGAGACCATGTCGCCCAACACAGAAAACGTCGCCACCACGCGCACCGGCGCCGCTGCAAGTGCGCCGGCGAAAAACATGAGCATCGTAGCGACGCATAAACGCTTGACTGCTGCCGAACGCAGGAAAATACCGCCTAACCTCATGCTCTACTCCGCTTTACCCACATTATTTCGCTATTTGTGAAAGATAACGCCGCGCGCGATATTGGCGTACAACCTGAATCAATCCACCTTGAGGCCCCGCCACAACTGAAGCAAAATACAAAATGCCCGCCGTAAGAATAATGGCTGCCGAGGCAGGCACATTAAGGTAATAAGAAAACAACAATCCCAAGTACGAAGCCGCAACACCAATGAATGCAGCCATGGCCATCTGCCGCACAACTGAGCGTACCCAAAACCGGGCGGAAGCAGCGGGCAGCATCATGATGCCTACCACCATGAGTGTGCCTAAAACCTGAAAACCCGCCACCAGCGTCATAACCAACAGAACCAAAAACACCATATGGCTGATGGACCCGTGCCCTTTCTCGGCCCGCATAAATGCAGGATCAAGACATTCCGCAACCAAAGGACGCAAAATCAGCGCCAACACAAATAGCGTCACCGAAGCCGTTGATGTCACCAACAAAAGAGACGCGTCGTTCAAACCCAATACCGTTCCAAACAAAACATGGATCAGATCCATATTGGAGCCCCGCAACGACACCAGCAACACACCCAAGCCAAGGGAAACCAAATAAAAGGCCGCAAAGCTGGCATCTTCACGCAATGGCGTAAGACGCGACACAAACCCGGCCAATACAGCCACCAGCAACCCGGTTACCAACCCGCCAAGCGCCATCGCCCATAACGACAACCCCGCCGTTAGGAAACCAACCGCCACGCCCGGCAAAATGGCATGTGCCATCGCGTCGCCCATCAGACTCATACGTCGCAGCACCAGAACAACACCAAGCGGGCCGGCCGCAAATGCCAATGAAACTGAGCCCGCCAGCGCGCGCCGCATAAAGGCGAACTCTGTGAACGGCGCGAACAGGAAATCGATTCCGCTCACAGGTAGTCTCCTGCACACAAGTGGCGCGCCAGGTGCAAATTCTCGGTGGTTAACACCTGCCCGGTTGGCCCCCAACCGACGACCTGTCCCGCCAACAAAAGGGTTTCTGGAAACAAGTTACGGACACAATCAAGATCATGCAATACGACAATCACCGTACGCCCCTCGTTGTGCCAGCTCAGTAACAGCTCCAGCAGATCTTCCGTTGTGTGGCGATCGACGGCGGCGAACGGTTCGTCGAGAATCAGCACGCTTGCGTTATGAAGCATTAACCGTGCAAACAATGCGCGCTGAAGCTGCCCACCGGAAAGCGTACCAATAATGCGCCGGCTGAAATCTGCCAAACCGACCGTATCAAGTGCCTGCAAAACACGTTCGTGCTCAGATATGCCAAAACCCTTCCACCACCCGGTACGACGCCACGCCCCCATGGCGACCAGGTCATACACACTAATCGGAAAACTTCGATCAAGCTCACCAAGCTGCGGCAAACAGGCCACGTTGTTTTGGGCGTCGGGCGCAAAACGGATCTCGCCGCTTAGCGGGCTTAATTGCCCCATCAGCGCCTTAACAAGGGTTGACTTACCCGCCCCATTCGGCCCGACAACAGCCGTTAAAGACCCTTGCACAAAACGGCCGGACACATCGCGAAGCGCAACACGATCGCGCCAACCCAACGAAACCTCATCAAGCTCAATCATCGCCTGGTTCATAAGCCGCGACCTACCACCACTGCATGGCCCAGCCCGTCACCGCCCATAAAAAAGCGACCACGATTGCAGTGCGCCATGCACGAGCCCAAGCTGAAAACAGAACGATGGAGCCGCGATATGGTTGACGTTGACGCACAGATCGGGCAAAAACAGACATAATTGAGGATAATGAGAAGTTGAATCTACAACGTTGCTAGGGTAATGTTATAACATACGGCACACGGATACACTATGCCTCGTCAAGCCAGCGAACTGTCCTCGGGCATCGCCAAACAACTAAAAACTGCGGAAAAGCTTTGCAGCCAGCGAGGACGCCGGCTAACGCCTATTCGACGCAAAGTGCTGGAAATTTTGTTGCGGCGACAGCGTAGTGTGAAAGCTTACGAACTTCTGGAAGAAATCCGGGAATTCCAGCCCGGCGCCGCCCCTCCCACCGTCTACCGCGCGCTCGACTTCTTAATTGAAGAGGGGCTTATTCACCGACTTGACGCCGTCAACGCATGGGCAGCCTGCATGGATGCAGCCGGCGATCCTCACGACATCCTGGTCATCTGCACCCAATGTGGCGCAGTTGCAGAATTCAGCGACCCTGAGCTTCACAAGAAACTGGCACGCAAAGTGGCCAGTGCGGGCTTTGTTCTGGAACACCACGAAACCGAGTTGCGGGCTTTATGCAATCGCTGCCATCAGCAACGACACAGTAGTGGGCAACATGAAACACCCTTGGCATGAGTCAGTACTAACCCGAACCAAAAAACGCTTGAAATACAACAACTAAGCAAACCGTTTGCTCTTGGCGCCCGCCTGTGCTGTAATCGCACGTTGATATTTTTTTATGCATCCCCAAATGATTCGGGAATCTATTTTTTCCCTCTTAGGGCTGTGCGTTGTGAGCTGTTATGACCACCGGTTTGAAAATTGACAATATGGTGCCCGTCACCATCCTTACTGGCTTTCTTGGCGCCGGTAAAACCACCCTGCTTAAGCGCTTGCTGTCGGAAAACCATGGGCAGCGCATTGCCGTTATTGAAAATGAGTTCGGACCGGAAAGCATTGATAACGAATTGCTGGTTCAGGAAAGTGACGAGCAAATCATCGAATTGAGCAATGGTTGCGTGTGTTGCACCATTCGCGGCGATTTGCAACGTGCCCTTGGTGAACTGCGCGCCAAGCGTAAAGCCGGCGACATCGCTTTCGACCGGATTGTGATTGAAACAACCGGCATGGCCAACCCGGGCCCGGTATGCCAGACGTTTTTCATGGATGACGACATCGCCGAATACTATCGGCTCGACTCCGTCATTACCATTGTCGACGCCAAACACGGCATGGAAACGCTGAACGAACAGGAAGAAGCCCAGAAGCAAGTGGGCTTTGCCGACCGCATCCTGGTTTCCAAGAAAGACCTGGTGAGCGACGACGAGTTTCAAGCACTGCGTTCACGTATTGTGCACATGAACCCTCGCGCTCCCATCACAACGGTGCATTTCGGCGAAGCCGACATTAAAGACTTGCTCGACATCAGCGGCTTTAACCTGAACACGATCCTGGATATCGACCCGGCGTTCCTGGCGGACACCCACCCCGATGCGGCACACGATCACGACCATGGGCACGACCATCATCACGGGCATCACCATGATCACCATCACGCGCATCACAGTGATGAAATCGGGGCGTTTGTATATCGTTCAAATGACGCGTTCGACCCGGAAAAGCTGGAAGAATTTTTGGGGGGCATCGTGCAGGTTTATGGGCCCGATCTTCTGCGCTACAAAGGAATTCTGTATATAAAAGGCATTAACCGTCGCATGCTGTTCCAAGGGGTTCACATGATGATGGGTGCCGAGCCGGGCAAAGCCTGGCAAGCCAATGAGAAACGTGGAACCAAAATGGTTTTTATTGGTCGAAAATTGCCCGAAGACATTTTCCGTCAGGGCCTGGATAATTGTCTTGCTTAACACTTATTATTAAGCACAAGACGTCTATTTTTAGGGGTACATCATGGCCACCAAATCAGGCAACACCAAAGAAGAAGCGCAAGCCAAGCCGCTCACCGAAAAAGAACTGTTAGCCATGCCCGAGTCCGACTATATGAACGAGGCACAACTGGCCTTTTTCCGTGATCGGCTCAAACAGCTTGAGCAAGACATCCTGACAAACGCCGGTGTTACAACCGAACACCTGCGTGAAACCCAGTTTGTTCCCGACCCCGCCGATCGCGCCACCATTGAAGAAGAGCATGCGCTGGAATTGCGTACACGCGACCGTGAACGCAAGCTATTGAAGAAAGTTCAGCAATCGCTCACGATGATTGACAGTGGCACATATGGGTGGTGCGAGGAAACGGGCGAGCCCATTGGCATTCCCCGTCTGCTTGCACGGCCAACCGCAACCCTCTCGCTGGAAGCACAAGAGCGGCGTGAAATGCGGCAAAAACTGTATGGCGACTAAGTAGCCAGCCAGGTGGGTTAGCCACACAAAACGGCATTGTGTCGAAAAACACAGTGCCGTTTTTTATTTCCCTAGCGCCCGACCCTTGAAAGAGGGCTTGAAAGTTTCCCTTTCAGCCCCAAATAAAGCCTTCAAAGGAAGGAATATGGAACAATTTCACGCTACTACCATTGTCTGCGTTCGGCGCGGCGACCAGGTGGCCATCGGCGGCGATGGTCAGGTAACCCTGGGCAATATCGTATTTAAAGGAACGGCCCGAAAAATCCGCCGTTTGTTTCACGACAAAGTACTGGCCGGTTTTGCCGGTGCCACAGCCGATGCTTTTACCCTACAGGAACGATTTGAAGGGAAACTGGAAAAGCATCAAGGTCATTTGTTACGCGCGGCTGTCGAACTAACTCGCGACTGGCGCACGGATCGGGTTTTACGTCGGCTTGAAGCCATGCTGATTGTGGCCGATAAAGAACACTCTCTGATTCTCAGCGGCAACGGCGATGTGCTTGAACCTGAGTACGGTTTAGCCGCCATCGGCTCCGGTGGCGCTTACGCGCAATCGGCTGCATTGGCTCTATTGCAGAATACCGACCTTTCCGCCGAGGAAATCGTAAAGAAATCATTGGGTATTGCCGGCGACCTGTGCATTTACACGAACCAGAATCACGTTATTGAAACCCTGTAACTGAAAAGCAAATTTATGTCCGCCCTGAACATGACCCCCGGGGAAATTGTCTCCGAACTCGACAAGCACATTGTTGGCCAGAAGAAAGCGAAACGATCCGTAGCCGTCGCCTTGCGTAACCGCTGGCGCCGCCAGCAGGTCCCTCAGCCGCTGCGTAACGAGATCGTGCCGAAGAATATTCTCATGATCGGCCCCACCGGGGTCGGCAAAACCGAAATTGCGCGACGCCTGGCCAAGCTGGCCAACGCCCCTTTTATCAAAATTGAAGCCACCAAGTTCACTGAAGTGGGCTATGTTGGGCGCGATGTCGACACCATTATTCGAGACCTGGTCGACATCTCCATCAAACAAACCCGTGAGCTTGAAATGAAACGGGTCAAAACCCAGGCTGAAGATGCGGCGGAAGACCGCATTCTTGATGTCCTGATACCCCCACCTCGTGATGCGCACGGACAACCCCAACGTGAAGAAAACGCGGCGCGGCAAACGTTCCGTAAACGTCTGCGGGAAGGTCAGCTCGACGAGACTGAAATCGAGATTGAAGTTGAACAACCCATGCCGCAAATGGAAATCATGGCGCCGCCGGGCATGGAAGAGATGACCGAGCAGCTTAAAGGCATGTTCGCGGGCATGGGACGGGAAAAGAAAAAGACCCGGAAAATGACGGTTAAGGAGGCCTTCCGCCTCATTACCGAGGAGGAAGCGGCCCGGCGCGTCAATGAAGAAGATCTGCGCAGCACCGCCATTACCAACGCGGAACAAAACGGCATTGTATTCCTGGATGAAATCGACAAAATCACCACCCGACAGGAGCAAACCAGCGGTGATGTTTCGCGCCAAGGGGTTCAACGTGACCTTCTGCCATTGGTGGAGGGCACCAGCGTGAATACCAAATACGGCGTGGTGAAAACCGATCACATTCTGTTCATTGCATCGGGAGCGTTTCACTTGGCCCGGCCATCCGACCTGATCCCAGAGTTGCAGGGCCGGTTTCCGATCCGTGTAGAGCTCGATTCGCTAACGGCTCAGGATTTCGTGCGAATCCTGTGTGACACTGACGCTTCACTGACCAAGCAATATCGAGCGCTCATGGCAACTGAAGAAGTGAATCTGGAATTCACCGACGACGGTATTCAGCGCCTTGCCCAACTGGCTTATGAAGTAAACGAACGCACTGAAAATATTGGCGCACGACGTTTGCATACGGTAATGGAAAAACTGCTGGAGGAATTGTCGTACGAGGCAACATCCAATGGCGGAAAAACGGTTGTTATTGATACGACGTATGTAAACAACCAACTGGAAGACGTTGCCGGCAAAGAAGACCTTGCCCGCTACGTACTGTAAAAAGCAATACAGTAATCAGCCCTTGCGAATTTCAATAATGACGTAATCGCCGTTCTGGCGGACCACCGTAAACGTGACTTGATCGCCGGGCTGAATTTCCTGGATGAGTTGCGGTTCCACGCGATAAACCAGCGTCATGGCGGGAAGCTTAAGCTCGACGATTTCACCATGCATGATGGTAATTTTACCGTCCGACGGATTCACCCGACGCACTTTCCCGGAGGCGGTTGCCTGCTGAGCCTGAACCGGCGCAAATGAAAATGCCGTTAACATGCCTGCCATTGCCACCAAACCGGAAATCGCTTTTCTGCGCGACCAAACCATTGTGCTACCCCTGCTTTTATTAGAGAAATTACAATTCACTCAATTACATCATACCAACACTGAGCATTCACCATGGCAAACAGACTGTCAGTTATCGCGACACGCACTGGCGACGATGGCACCACCGCATTGGGTGACGGCACCCGTATCAACAAACATGCGCCACGCGTTCAGGCCATGGGCGATGTCGACGAGCTGAACAGCATGATTGGTTTATGGCGGACCGAGCCGCTGCCTGAAGAAATCGACACGCTGCTTGGCCAAATTCAGAACGATTTGTTTAGTGTTGGCGCTGAGCTTTGTCTTCCCGGCTACGCTGCCATACAAACAGAGCAAATTGCCCGATTGGATCAAGCGTTGAAGAAATTCAATGCCATGCTGGCACCATTGAAAGAGTTTGTGTTGCCCGGAGGAACCCGTGCCACGGCCTTGGCTCATCTCGCTCGCACCGTGTGTCGTCGCGCCGAGCGTAATGTTATCGCCCTAAGCGAACATGAAGCAGTTTCGGAACCCGTAAAGCAATACTTGAACCGGCTTTCCGATTTATGCTTCGTGTTGGCCCGCACACTTAACGAAAAAGAAGAGATGTGGCGCAACCCAGGCAAAGAAGGCTAATTCGCCTGTCGCTTCACGCCTTCACCGTCCAAACCGCGCACATAACGATTAACAAGATTTTCCAGTGCCGCCAAGTCGGGCGCGGCCCCATACACATAATGATCGGGCCGTGAAATGACGTAGCGGCAATTCAAAGACTCAAGCCAGGGCGCCATTACCGCCCCCTCTTCCGTTACACAAATGCCTGAACGCGCCGACGCCCTATTGTCTTCGGCGTCGATGCATACCAGCGTTGCATTGATTCGTTGCGCAAGGTCGTGCAACCGATCCGACTCTGCTTCGGAAACCACGCCGACCGATAACAAACAAGCACTGCCCTGAACAAACTGATCCAGCCAACCTGAACGCGGCTCACCCGGCTCATGAACAGTGACATGCGGCTGGGGAAACAACGTTCCTGCGCCTGGCGCAGTTGTGTCGATCAAGCCGGACGTCAAACCTGGAATCATGTTCTGACGAATCGTTGTTTTAACGACGCCACCCTGCTTCGCGCGCAGGTCTGCGTCGCGACGGCGGGCTTTGTCGGCGTCTCTTTCACAAATAATTCGACCCAGCTCCATTGCCGCGCGCGTTGTGGCAACCACATGCGGATGACGCTCCTGTTCGTAAGAGTCAAGAAGGGCATCACTTCCGACTTTTTTTAATACCAACTCCAGCTTCCAGGCAAGATTAAGCGCATCGCGCATGCCCTGAACCATTCCTTGGGCCATAAACGGAGGGGTCATATGCGCCGCGTCACCGGCAAGCAAAATACGCCCTTTGCGCCATTGGCGGGCAACGAGCCCATGAAAACGATACGCGGCATGGCGCCACAAGCGACCCTCACCCGGCTTCAACCAGCGGGATAACATGGGCCACAACACCTCTTCGGGATAATCCCCCGAATTCTGCTCGCCGGCCAGCAACATCACTTCCCAACGCCGATGGTTCCCCGGCCCCACCACAAAGGTGCAGGGACGGTCGGGCTCACAATACTGAACCTGGGTATCGGGCAACTGCGCCAACTTCTCGTCGTTAACGATTGCGTCAATAACCAGCCATGCCTCATCAAAACCCAGATCTTCCAGCTCGATACCCAGACGCTTGCGGATGGGGCTGGCGCCACCATCGCAAGCAATCAGATAGGCGCAACTGAACCGAGTCACTTCAGTTTCATCTTTCAGCTTGACGTCTACCCAGACCGAATCGGCATCCTGACCGTTATCGGTCACCTCAGCCTCAAGGAAAATATGCGCGGCGTCTTGCTTGGACAAGCGATTACGCAGAGCACGTTCCAGCGCGGGCTGATTAAAAACATAATTAGGCGCCCAGCCCAGGCGGTGCGGGGCAGGCGCGGCATCAAGACGCAGGATGGGTTGGCCATCAACGCCACGATACTCGCTGGGACGATAAGGCGCTATAACATCCTGCAGCTCGTCGGCAACCCCAACTTCCTGCATGATGCGCAAACCCTCGTGGTCTATTCCAATCGCCCGAGGCAAAGGATATAAGTCGGGCAACTTATCGAAGACAGCAACTTGAAGCCCCCGGGCAACCAGCAAATTCGCCAGCGTGGCACCGGTTGGCCCATAGCCCGCAATAATGACATCGTAGTGCTTCATCTTACTTACCTTTCAGCTCCAGGGGTCGTGACCAATTGAACCTGTGTGAACAAAAACTACCTTTGCCCGTCATGAACGCTCACGGCCTCTTTGGTCAGGCCACCCAGACGCGCGTGAATGCGACCGCCCGTACCCGCAAGCAGCGCAAACAGAATTTCGTTAGGGCGCGGCGCATCTTGAATGCCCGCCTCACCAATGGTGTAGTGACTGCGCACATACGAGGCGTGAATATAGTGCAACGGTACGATCAAACGATAGCCGGCAGCCGCCACGGCCTTGGCTGAAGGCACCATCGCCTTAGGTTCACCCAACGCCGCACGCAAAGCCCAACCGCCGGCCTCATGCCATACTGCGCCGTGCTCAAGCTCACCATTCACGCCCACAATCGCGCCTTTGCCATACACTTCGATGTTGTCGGCTCCGAGCGTGTTTACCAGCTCGGCAGACAGCGTTTTACCTAACTCGCGCAAGGCCGCCATAAAAGGCATCAAATCTTCCTGATAGGTACCTGCATAAGGGTTACGAATAACGGCACAAGCCGTTGCCACCCGGATTGGATGCGCCGACCGTGGACCGCCCTCGTGATAGATGGTTTCAATATTCAAGCTTTGCTTGCGGATATCGATAAGAGACATGGCTATAGGTTCCGAATTAGATGGAGCGGAAAACGCCGATTGAACACCACCGGCATGACTTATTTTAATGCATAAATGAATATTTTATGCATAAGTATTAACCATAAAGACAGTTTCTGATCATCGCGGAGAAAGCATTATCTGGGGTTATTCCTATTGCTCTTCCGTAGAATAATATACATAATTATTAAAATTACGCACAAAATTCAGAAGGAGACACATATGACTCAAGCCACCTCACCCCAACCGATCCGTCGCGTGGTCATTGCCAATAAAAACGGCAAACCAAGCGTAGTTAGCGACACGAAAACAGTTCGTACTTTCGACAACCATCCGGCCTTTGCGAACACGCTTTTATGGGCAACGCCCTCGCAGCCGAAAGTGGGCAACGCCGAACTGGCGGCCGATCCGGTACAACCCACCACGAACTTCCTGCCCCCGGTCGGCGGCACCCGCTTAATGATCGTCACCTTTCCACCCGACGCTTTAATGGGCGATCCTTCGTTCGACGGTGCGGCATTCGGTGCCGAAGTCGCTCAAAAAACACCCGGGCTGGCTCAAACATTCGAAATGGACGATCCCGCCATGCACACGACCGATACCGTCGACTACGCCGTCGTTCTGGACGGTGAAGTATGGCTTGACCTGGGTACGGGTGAGGAGCTGCATCTGCAAAAACACGATGTCGTCATTCAAAATGGCGCACGTCACGGCTGGCGCAATAAAGGCACTAACGCCGCCACCATGCTGTTTGTACTGATCGGCGCCGAACGCCGGAAATAAGTTCGAACAGCAAGAATCGCAGGCCCCTGTCGGTTGTTTGCCGCTGGACGGCAAGTCACTGCAGGGGCCTTGTGCTTCCAGGCGATAAGCCAACCGGCGTGCTACCCCCCCAAATAAGCCTTCTTCACCGACTCGTCATTCAAAAGATCCTGCGCCGCTCCTGTCCCGACAATCCGCCCCTGTTCAATCAAGTATCCTCGATCAGACAATTTCAAGCTTCGCTTTGCATTCTGCTCGACCATCAGAATGGTGACCCCTGTTTCACAAACACGCGCCAGTGTTTTGAACAGCTCGGAAACCATAAGCGGAGACAAGCCCAACGAAGGCTCATCCAACAATAGAACCTCGGGGCTCGACATCAGCGCACGGCCAATCGCTACCATTTGCTGCTCACCGCCACTCATTGTTCTTGCCGTTTGCGAGAGGCGCTCGCTCAAACGAGGAAACAACGACAAAATGCGTTCCAGGTTTTCGGTTTCACCAACGCGTGCCCGCTTTGGGTAAGCCCCCATAAACAGGTTTTCACGTACCGTTAACTCACCAAAAATCCCCCGCCCCTCAGGCACGAGCGCGACGCCCGCCTCAACGCGCTCGAAGTCGCGCAGCGAACACACAGATCGTCCGTTCAGATTGATTTGCGCTTCTGCCGATACAGGGATCAGCCCAGCCAGCGCCTTCAGCAATGTAGATTTCCCCGCGCCATTTGCACCCAACACGGTCACAACCTCACCGCGCTGTACATTCAGGGAAACATCATCCAACGCTTTATGCATGCCATACCAGGCACTTAATGCCTTAACTTCAAGCATCCTCGTCTTCTCCAAGATAGGCTCGGATCACTTCCGGATCGGCCAGCACTTCGGCCGGTGTACCCGAAGCAATCGGCATGCCTGCGCTCATTACGACACAGCGGTCACATAAAGAACGAACCGCTTCAATTACGTGCTCTACCATGACAATAGAAATATTCTCTTCCCTGATTGAAGCAACCAGTTTCATGGCATCAATAAGCTCAGTTGGGTTTAATCCTGCCAGCCACTCATCGAGCAACAGCAACTTGGGCCGGCTGGCCAAGGCCCGGGCGAGCTCGACCTTCTTCTGATTCATATAGGTAAGGTCACCAGCCAGGGTATCGCCCTGGCCTGCAAGCCCTACTTTGGCCAATAAGGCGTCGGCCTTTTCGTCGGCCCGCGAACCAAATTCATGATCGTGAACAAACGCCATGCCCGCCACCACGTTTTGTCGCACGGTCATGCCGCTAAACAACCGCACCAGTTGATAGGTACGACTGATCCCGTATGACGAAATGCGATACGACGGCATGCCCGCCACTTCGTGCCCATTCACTTTAATGGAGCCTGCGTTAGGTTCAAGTACGCCACTGATCAAATTGATTGCGGTTGTTTTGCCGGAACCGTTTGGCCCCAGCAACCCTAAGATTTCACCGGCCTGAACCTCGAGCGACAAGCCGTCAACGGCTCTTAATCCGCCGAACCGACGCTCAAGGCCTTTTACCTGGAGTAATGCATCAGCCACGAATCGCCCCCCATCGCCGCAACAAGCCCAGAATGCCGCCTGGCAACCAGTACACAATAAGTAGAAAGATCGCCCCCAGCACCATGCTGAAATGATCCGGAAAATATTTGGTCAATACTTCAAAAGCCAGAATGAGCGGAACGACGCCGATTACCGGTCCGAAATACAGCGCAATCCCACCCAACAAGGCCATGACCAATACCTGGAATGACACCAGCGCATTAAAGGCGATCGAGGGTTCAATATAGGCCCAACGCGGCGCAATAATCGCACCCACCACCGACATAATCATTGAGGTGCCCACAAATACCAGCAACCGAACCTTGACCGTATTAATGCCACAATTGCCGGCGGCAACCTGGTCTTCGCCGATTAAGCGCAGGGCGAAACCGAGCCGCGAACGCGAAAGCCAGGCACCGAGAATCAACACCAGGGCAAACAGAATCAGAAGCTGCCAATAGATTTCAGCCGACGTCACGTCGAGAAAGATATAACGCCCCACAGACCCGCTAATGTTGGATTCATACCAATTCACCAGTTGGCGAATCATTTCCGCCACACCGAAAGTAAAAATGACGAAATACATACCCGACAAACGCAAGGTACATAAACCAATCAACAAAGCCAGGATCCCGCCGAACACAGCCGACAACAAAAGCACCAGCGGCCAGGGCAGTGTTTCTGAAAACAAGGCGACGGTATAGCACCCCACCCCGACAAAAGCTGCCGTCGCGAGTGATACACGCCGGGTTGTGCCACAAAACACCCCCCAGGCAGTGGCCAGGTTGGCATACATTAGCAAGCCAATCAGCAGGGAAACAATGTAGTCGTTGGTAAATTGGGGAACGACGGCCAGCGCACCAAAGACAACGACAAACAAGACTATGGATAATGGATTCAACTGTTTCACGATACCGCCCTCCCGAACAAACCGGCAGGACGGAAAATCAGTACCAGCAGGAAAATAGCGTAGTTGGCAGCCAGGGTTAAGCCTGAATCAACATAAGCCGACACAAAGCTTTCAATGAGTCCCAGCATTAATGCGGCAATAACACAGCCCACAAAATTACCCACACCACCCATAATGACGACAATCAGCGCTTTCATGGTGTACACCACACCCATCGTCGCACTGAACGTCGAAAACATGCTTAGCAAAACACCCGCTGCCGCCACCATCCCGGTACCCAGGGCAAAGCCCAACATGGCGATCCGGATGACATTCACACCTACCAACGGCGCAGCGCCGGGGTTCACCGCAACAGCGCGCAAAGCAGTACCTACACGCGTTCGCAACAGAGTCCAATAAAGCCCCAAGGCAAACAGAATGGCGGCTAAAAGCGCAATAAGGCGGTTCGCCGAAACTGTTGTACCCAGCACATCGACGGCTACCGACAAGAATGAGTAGCTTAGATAGTTGCCGCCAAACAGCGCGAGCATGACTCCCTGAAGGAAGAACAGCAAACCAAAAGTTGCAAGAATACTGTCGCCTTCAAGCTCTTCCTGGCTGCGGCTTCGCTTTACCAGCGGCACCAGCGCATAACGGTAGAGAAACGCGCCAAGTATCGCGGCCAGCGTTCCCAATAAAATAGTGGAAATAAGCGGTGAGATTCCCAACTGGGTAAACATAACCATCGCAACCAGCGCAGCAAGAATCAGCATCTCACCATAGGCAAGATTCAGAATTCGCGCCACGCCGTATTGCAGGTTGAAGCCTAGCGCCAGCAAGGCGTAGGCTCCTCCCAAGGTTAGCCCAAATAATAAAGCATCAATTAAGGGCATACTAACTCCGGATTAGCTCCAGTTCGGCTTGTCGATAATAGGCTTGGCACCTTCCCGGTCTTTGGGCGCAACGCCCCAGAACGTATCGCCTTGCCACTGACCAACCAGCCATGCATCGCGTGCAATATTGTTTTCAAAGCGCAAGGGACCTGAAATCGTGTCGAAGGTTTCCTGCTGAAGCACTTTGATAATTGCAGGGCGATCAACCGTTCCCACGGTCTCGATAGCCTGGCCCAAAGCCTGCAGACCCGAATAACACAGATAGCTGACCCATTGGTCGGGCAGCCCTCCATTCAGGGCCTGAAAGCGCTCAAGATAGGCTTGCAACTCCGGAGTTTCAGGGTTCCAGCCGCCTGGGCCCATGATACCTTCCGTTGCAGCAGCGAAGCGCTTGCGATAAATGGGCAGCGCCGAACCCACACCGATGTAGAACACCTTCGGATTAAAGCCACGCACCCTAGCTGCTTCAGTGAGCCCCATTGAGTCGGGCGGATAGCTGAATGCAAGGAATACGTCGGGATTGCTTTGCTGGGCGGCAGTGATAATTGGCGTGAGATCCTGAGTGCCAATGGGATAACCGGCTTCGTGTACGATTTCAAAATCGGTATTCGCGAAAGCGTCACGTGCCGCCTTAACCAGTTCAATTCCACCTTGGTCGGTTACGTTCACAATCGCTACGCGATTATTGATTTTGCCTGCCTTGCGCATTTCCTGAAGCACGTCGACAATTGCCGTCCCATAGGGGGCATTGGGCTGCAACAAAGCAAAAACATTATCCCAGCGCTTAACGAGTTCGGGCATGCGCTCAGTAATGAAGGTGGGCGCAATCATGGGAAACTTATTACGGAAAAACACAGGTGCAACAGCCATGTTCATGCCGGTTCCCCAAGGAGGCAGCAAAAAGTCGACTTTATCCTGGTTAACCAAACGATCGATAGCGCGAACCGCTTCTTCGGGCTGACTGCGGTCATCGTATTCGAAAACCTCGATCAGCTTCTTTTTACCGTCTACCATCAGGCCGCCGGCCTTGTTTACGTCATCTACCCACAAACGATAATTGGGGATTTGAGTGGAACTGGCCCCAGCAGTAAACGGGCCGGTTTTTGAAATTGCCCAACCAAATCGCAAAGTGTCACGATCTGCCTGCGCAAACGAAATGGTTGGCGTGGCCATTGCAGCGGCAGACACCCCTGCCACTTTCACAAAGTCACGCCGGCTGAATCGATTTCCCATACTTGTCTCCTTCCTGTTGTTTGAATACTGCGTAATCTGCTCCCCGCTGCCATGAATATCCGGCAGCAAGGGTTGCAGGGGAAATAAAAGCGGTCGCTTCCGGACAACCGTTAAGGGTGAATCACAAAATTACTAAAGCCGCCGCTGCGATTTTCAATACCGGAAATCGCCTCGTTAATTTGCTCGAGAGGACTGGCCACATGCTCGAATACAGACATATTCAATGTTCCCGCACCCGCCATATCAGCCATATCCTGACCTTCGGCCGCAGTGAACCAGCACGAACCAATAACCGTTTGCTGCAAGTCCATGACGGTATGCAAGTCGACCGGCACATCGCCTGCAATGGCGCCGATATCAACGGCTTTGCCGCCGCGCTTGAGCACGCGCATTGCCGACAACAAAATGTCGTGACCACCGCCCGGCCCGATGCAATCGACGTACAAATCCAGCCCTTCATTTGCCGTCATGCGCTGGACCCAGTCTTCAACCGACTCGTTATCATTTATCGACTTGACCTCGATGCGCTCGGGCGCCAGCGCTTTAACGCGGGCCAATAACTCTTTATTGCGCGCCACACCCAGGATACGCGTCGCCCCCATACCCAAGGCCAGCAAAATAGCGCCCAGCCCCAGCGTCCCGCTTGCACCGCTCACCATGACGGTTTGGCCGGGCCGAATTTGCGCTTTACGCAAACCGGCGTAAGCCGTACCCAAATAGCCCAAACGCGCAGCCTGATCGTACGACACGCTATCGGGAAGGGAGACCAGCGAATATTGAGGCGCGGTCATGTACTGACACAAGCCGCCATAAGGGTAGTCATCGAAAATCTTCAAAGACTTTTCGCTGAACCCAAAGTAGCCGTTGAAGGTGTAGTACTCACAATGCTCATGACGACCGTCGCGACATGCGCGGCACCCGCCGCAGTGACGACCGGGATTCACGTAAACGCGATCACCGGGTTGCCAATAGTGCACCTGCGAGCCAACCGCCACAATTTCGCCCGCCGGATCGAGGCCGAAAATAGCCGGCAGTGGAGGCAATGGGCGCTCTGGAAACCAGGTTGTCCAATTCTTCAACACATTACCCAGGTTAGGCACAATGCCGCATGAATGAACTTTCACCAGCACGTCGTTGGAGCGCACCTCAGGCACCGGCACTTCCTCGATTTTCATGGGGGAGCCCACGTCGTGCATGCGGGCTGCTTTCATTGTCTTTGGAATGGACATCTCGTCTCCTTGTTACTGCGCCCTTCTTTTCCAGGCGATATGTTTGCTAAGCGATTTACAAGACTTAGATTAAAGTTATCTTTTCATGACAAAAACTATTTAAACATAATTTCTATGCATAAAACATACTTTTGAGCACAAGGGTTTTTACTAACAAGGGTATACCCGCCGCCTCATCACCAAATGAAGACGCTTGATCTACAATTCAGATTCGTCAACAACGCCAAAACGATATGCCGAGATCAGCCATGGCTTCAGACAACATTGCAAATTACCCTCTCACCGAGCAGGCGTACCGCACATTACGCAAGGCCATTGTGCAGTGCGAATTCCCGCCGGAAGAGCGCCTGCGCGTCGATGAGCTCAGTTCCCGCTACGGATTCAGTAGCAGTCCGGTGCGCGAAGCACTGGCACGACTGGCCGAACAAGGCCTGGTTCGCTCTATAGAAAATCGTGGTTTTCGCGTTGCTCCGCTGTCAATTGACGGCCTGAAAGACCTTACCCGCGTGCGCCTTCTAATCGAAACAGAAGCATTGAAAGACGCCATGGAGAGCGGAGATGATGAATGGGAAGAACGCATCGTGGCCGCATCGCACAGCCTTCGGTTGGCGGAACAAAGACTCAGCGACGGGCCTATTGCGCTGGATGAGTCATGGTCGGAACGCCACCGCGCATTCCACCTGGCCATTTATTCCGGCTGCTCATCGCCTTTGCTACTGAATCTTATCGAACAGCTTTTCGACAATGCGGAAAGATATCGGCGCTATTCCGCACGTTTTCGCAAAGCACACCGCAAAAAGAATCAGGAACATCAACTCATCATGAAAGCGGTTCTGAAGCGCGATAAACGCGCTGCCGTCTCACTACTGAAAAAACACATTCGGGGCACTGAGCAAAGCGTAATGGAAAGCGTCCTTGCCATGCATGAGACCGACCAGGAAATGGCCATCGCCAGATAAAAGCATAGCAAAAACCCTGATACATAAAAATTAATTTTATGCATAGAATTTGCGCATGACCGTTGTCATGCGTTTTTTTTGCGCTTATTAATTGAATAAACCGTATGGCATGTACCATACCCGGAGGAGTCTTATGCGTTACCTGAAAAATGCCTGGTACGTCGCTGCCTTGTCCAGCGAAGTTGGCCCGGAAGACCTGTTTCATCGCAAGTTATTAGGCACGAATGTATTGCTTTACCGCAAACAGAATGGTGACCCGGTCGCCATGCGCGACCGCTGCCCGCACCGCTTCGCTCCTCTGCACCTGGGCAAACGCGACGGCGACCAAATCGTATGCCATTACCACGCCTTGAAGTTCGACTGTACCGGCCAATGCACGCACAACCCGCACGGCTCGGGCAATATACCGAAAGCGGCCAAGGTTCCCACGTACCCTTTGCAGGAGAAATACGGTTTTATCTGGATCTGGATGGGCGACGAACCAGCCGACCCGACGCAACTGCCCGACTACAGCCCCCTGGATAACGGCCCGCCCACCGGCATCGGCTATACCCACATGCACATGAATGCCAACTACCAACTGATGATCGATAACGTGATGGACCTCAGCCATATCGATCATGTCCACGGCGACGCCATCTCCACTCGCGGACAGTTATCACCGATCATTCCCGAGGTAAAAGAAACAGAACGCTCAGTATTTGCACGCTGGGAGTGGAAACAAACCCCCCCGATCTTTGTCCTGTCTCACTTCCTGCCCGACCCCCAGGCTGAAGCGCGACACTTTTTCACCGTTGAGTGGATGCCGCCTGCCAACATCCAACTTTCCGTCGGTGGAGCGCAAGGTGACACACCTTTTGAACAAGGGATTGGCGCATACGACCTGCATACCTGTACGCCTGAAACCGAAGACAGCACCCACTACTTCTTCGCAACACGACGCAACCACCTGGAAGACGACGCCGACTTCAATGCAATGAAGCTCAAAGCCATGCGCGACGCCTTCGAACTGGAAGACGGCCCTATCATTCAGGGCGTTCAGGAGGAAATGAATGGCGAGGAGTTCTTCGACCTTGACCCTGTACTGATGTCTAACGACATCGCATCAGTGAAGGTTCGCCGAAATTTGTTGAAATTGCTGGAGATAGAAGACTCAAAAACACCCCAAGCTGAAACGGCAAAGGCCTAAATAAAAAGCCATCCCGATTGTGAACTGACCGTCCAACTTTATGGGGTCAGTTCATTGTTGTCCGGGATGGCTTTTTAAATTTGCCACGACGCTTAAATTACCTAACTGCCGACAATATTGAATTAAACGCCTGCAGCATGCGCCTGCTCATCAGCGTGATAAGAAGATCGCACCATTGGGCCGACCGCAGCATGGGTAAAGCCCATGGCATATGCTTCTTTTTCAAGCATGGCATAAATATCGGGATGCGGATACCGAACCACCGGCAAGTGGTGCTCAGAGGGCTGCAAATACTGGCCAATCGTCAGCATATCGACATTGTGCTCACGCATGTCACGCATGACTTCCAGAATTTCTTCATCTGTTTCGCCCAAACCCAGCATCAAGCCCGATTTTGTGGGCACGTCGGGATGCAGCGCCTTGAACTCTGCAAGCAATTTAAGGGAGTGGTGGTAATCGGAGCCCGGACGAGCCTGTTTATATAGTCTGGGCACCGTTTCCAGATTGTGATTCATCACATCGGGAGGACAAGCGTTCAAGATACCCAAGGCGCGCTCCAGCCGCGCACGAAAATCAGGCACCAAAATTTCGATTTGTGTCTTTGGAGACAGCGCCCGTACTTGACGAATGCACTCCACAAAGTGCGCCGCCCCACCATCGCGTAAATCGTCACGGTCTACCGAAGTAATCACCACATACGACAACTTAAGATCGGCAATGGTGCGCGCCAGATTTTCCGGTTCTTTTTCATCCAGCGGATCGGGGCGTCCATGCCCCACATCACAGAAAGGGCAACGACGCGTGCACTTGTCGCCCATAATCATGAAAGTAGCCGTGCCTTTACCAAAACACTCACCTATGTTGGGACACGACGCCTCTTCGCAAACCGTATGCAAATTATGCTCACGCAAAATGCGCTTGATATCGTAAAAGCGAGAACCAGGTGCGGCAGCCTTAACCCGAATCCAGTCGGGCTTCTTCAACCGTTCAGCGGGCACGATCTTGATTGGAATCCGCGACGTTTTGGCTTGAGATTTCTGCTTCTGTGTTGGGTCGTAGCCTGAGGCGGCCTGACCCACAGCTGAATCAGTCATGGACTTCATCCTTTCTGTCTCGCAACACGTTGCCGTGTGCCGGTTGTATTGGTAAAAACCCTATTCTACTGCCCCATCAGCCGGAAAGGCCAATTCCCCTTGACAACAAAAGGGGCTCAACTTGTTTCACGCGCAGGAAAAGCCTGCAGCAAATACCGGGCCAGCAAATTACCTGCCTCTGAAACAGTGGTATGCACGCCACAGCCGGCCAAATCAACCGTTACCAAGCCTTCATAGCCGCACGGATTAATACCCAGAAAGGGGGTCAAATCCATTTCTACATTCAGAGCAACGCCATGATAGGTGCAACCGTTACGTACTTTAATGCCCAGAGCCGCGATTTTCGCCAGTTGTTTCGTTGTGCGACCATCGTTTAACCCCGGTGACACGGCCTCAGGCGTTTCATCGATTGGTACGTACACACCCGGCGCACCTACCTTGCGACACGCCCCGTCCAGGCCGTAACCATCCTGCAACAGGTTAATAACAACTTCTTCCAGCCGATTTACGTATTCTTTAACATACAGGCCATAGCGACGGAGATCGAACAAACAATAGGCCACCACCTGGCCGGGACCGTGATAAGTAACCTGCCCGCCACGGTCGGTTCTAACAATGGGAATCGCCCCTGGGTTCAACACATGTTCCGTTTTACCCGCCAGCCCTAAAGTGTATACAGGCTCATGTTCAACCAGCCAGATTTCATCACGTGTTGTGGATGTGCGTGCTTCGGTAAACGCCCGCATGTCTTGCCAGACTGTTGTATAAGATGCGGGACGCGGCAACCACCTGACATTGATCACAGCACAATCGACACCATAGGATGACCATGAAGCGCACGATAGAGGTCGTCGAGCTGTTCGCGCGAGGTTGCCGTTACTGTAAACGTCAGACCCAAATAGTTCCCACTGCGACTTGGCCGCATTTCAACCGTTGCGGGATCAAATGTCGTATCGAACTGCAGCACCACTTCTGTAAGCACCTGCGCGAACTCCGGATGAGCCTTACCCATTACCTTAATCGGGAAGTCGCAAGGGTACTCAATTAAAGATTGCTCGGGAGGAATTGGGGGCATGGCCATGTTAAAGACTCTCTATCACACGATCGTAACTTGCCCGCAGTAACGCATAGACCGGGCCGGGCTTACCCGTGCCAACCGGATTACCGTTGTAACGCACGATTGGCAACACTTCTTTGGTTGCCGACGTTAACATGAGTTCATCGGCGTCGTTTACCTCTTCAGCTGAAACAGGACGCGCCTCAAATGGAATGCCTGCGTTACGCGCCAACTCCGCCAAAAATCGGTAACGAATACCTTCAAGAATAAGATGGTTCGCTTCAGGCGCCATGAGCACACCATTTTTAACCACCCAAATATTGCACGACGAACCTTCCGTTAGATAACCCTCGCGGAATTGCAGCACTTCATCGACCCCGGCATCAACTGCCGCTTGCTTGGCAAGCACATTGCCCAGAAGTGAAATAGATTTGATATGACACAACAGCCAACGCGTATCGGGAACAGATATGGCGGCAAGCCCTTCCTCGCGCTGCGCCTTGCCCGGGCGCGCAAAAGGCGATGCCATACAGAACACCGTGGGCTCAACAGCCGCAGGGAAAGCATGATCTCTTTTTGCCACCCCACGGGTCACTTGCAAGTACACCATTAAATTCGACGCCGAATCGTCCACCCGTGCGAGCACCCCTTCGACCAGAGCCTGCCATTGCGCCTCAGTGTATTCAAGATGAATACGTACCGACTGCAAACTACGCTGCAACCGGGCAATGTGTTGGTGCATGCGAAAAGGCACGCCTTTGTAAACCGGCACCACTTCGTAGATGCCGTCGCCGAAGACAAAGCCCCGATCAAGCACCGAAACTTTGGCGTCGGCCAGGCGAAGAAATTCGCCATTCAAATAAACAATACTGTCGTTATCAACGCCTGAAATCATGAACGCCACAGCCAGAAGAAAAAGTAATATGCGCTATTGCAACATCAGCTTGACCTTGTCGATCATGCGGGACATAAACCCAGCCTGCTCGACATCGGCCAATACCCGCAACGGCTCTTGGCGCAGCGCCAGGTCGTCTAGCATTAGAGTTACAGTGCCCACCTGCTGGCCCGCTTCCAACGGTGCAATAAGTGGCTGAGTATATTCAGCGACAGATTCGATATCGGCTGCCTTCCCACGAGGCACAGTAAGCCATACCGGCTGTGACTGGCCAAGACCCACTGTTTCAGCCAAACCTTGCCAAACGCGCGCATCCACAACGGGTTTGTCCTGATCGAGCAGTTTGACTGTTTCAAAATTCTGGAAACTCCAGTTCAGCAATTTCAAGCTGTTTTCCGTGCGCGCCGCATCACTATTAGCGCCGACCAGCACCGTCACGACACGGCGCCCGTCACGCAAGGCTGTCGTAATCAGGCAATAACCAGCCGACGAAGTATGCCCGGTTTTCAGGCCGTCAACGGTTTCATCAATCCATAGCAAACGATTACGATTGCGCTGACGAATGTCATTGTAGGTATATTCCTTCTGGCTGTAATAGTGCAAATGTTGCGGAAAATCATTAATAAGGTTCTGAGCCAGAAGAGCCAAATCCTTTACCGTTGTTTTGTGGTCGGGATGCGGCAGGCCTGGCGAATTCGTATAGTAGGTGTCGTTAAGGCCCTGGCGCTGGGCTTCCTCATTCATGAGCGCAACAAAAGCACTTTCACTTCCGGCCACTGCCTCGGCAAGCGCCACTGTGGCATCGTTACCCGATTGCACGATAAAACCCTGAAGCAGGTCACTGACTTTCACGCTCGTGTTCACATTGATGAACATGCGCGAACCTTCAGTTTTCCAGGCTTTTTCCGACACAGGCACTTCCTGGTCCATAGACAAGCGACCATCTTCAATAGCCTTGAAAATAACGTACGCCGCCATAAGTTTCGTAAGCGACGCAGGCTCTACCTCGGTGTTGATGTCTTTTGCCGCGATGACCTGACCGCTGTTCATATCCAGCGACAGCCAGGCTTTGGCAGCCAGATCGGGCAACGGCACCGTAGATAATTCCGCCACTGTAATATCAGTGATGCTTTGCGCATGGGCATAGCCACTGCCTAAGGCCAATGCGAACCCCAAACAACCCTGTGCCAGAAAACGCGAACTTGTTCGGTAAAGAGAAGACAACTTCAACATAATTTAATTAACCCGCCTAACGTGATAACAACCGTTTGGAACTGTAAGCCGAAAAAAGTTCATTATAGGCTTCGAACCTGCCCTGTCAGCCACCCTAAAGTGTGGCAAGACGTTGCTGAACCAATGACTTCAAAGAAACCAGCTTGCCGTGAAAAAAATGTGACGCATCCGGAATGACCGTTACCGGCTGCTCATGCCGCCGGGCAAAATCCATGGCCTCAGAAAAGGGCACAACCTCATCAACCTCGCCATGGACCATCAAAGTATTTTCAGGCAGGGAAATATCACGAAACTGAAAACGCCCTACGGCAGCCCCCACCAGAATCAACGCATTGGGCGTGGCACAAACCACCGACCCGCTCTCTACAGCATCCTCCAGGTTTGCCTGCAACTGGGCGGCAACCGCGGTTCCAAACGAGAACCCCGCCAGGATCCATGGCTTTGCCGCCAGGTCGGGATAAGCCTGGACGAATTGCTCAACCAGCATTTGCATGTCTTTGGTTTCGCCCTTGCCGTTGTCGAACTCTCCGGCAGAGTCACCCACTCCACGAAAATTCGGCCGCAGGGTGACAAGATTACGCTGCAAACAAGCGCGCCCAATAGTGGTAACGACTTTGTTGTCGCGGGTGCCGCCATGCAGCGGGTGCGGATGCAATACCAGCGCCCAGCCCTCAACCGAGGCTTCCGGCCACTCGATAACACACTCAATCGGCCCCGCCTGACCATCAAATGCTTTTATTTCCTTGTGTTCAGCCATTTTCATACCAATCTATTTTGCGCTTTAAACTATCCTTATCTCCAGCACCCTAAAGCTTAACCTGAATCCTGACGCTTTTTTAATCACGACCCATGTCAAACCTTGCACTTCCTTCGCCTGACCAACTGCAACAGGCCTTGACACAGGCCCTGCCCGCTTTCCGCAAGGTTACGTGGTGCGAACACACCGACTCAACCAATGCCGACCTGCTTAACCAGGCCAGAACAACTCAACAAACTCTGGCCCGCCCCTGGTTGCACGGCGCACATTTCCAGCGCGCGGGGCGGGGCCGGTCCGGGCGAACCTGGCAGAATCGCGCGGGTGCGAACCTCATGTTTTCCTGCGCCTACGACATATTTACGCCAACCCGACAGTTGCCCACGCTATCGCCGCTTGCCGGTATTGCTGTGGCTGAAGCTCTTCGAAGCCGGATCGACCCCGCAAACCAGCACCGCTTAACCTTGAAATGGCCCAACGATATCTGGTGGGACCAGGCAAAACTCGCCGGCATTCTTACCGAAGTAACGCGTGCAGGCACCGCAAAAAATTCAGACGACCATCATGTGGTGATTGTTGGAATCGGCCTGAATATTGAAGATGCCCGTGCATTGAGCCAGTCGTTGAATCGCGCCGTGGCCGACTGGTCGAGCGTCTGCGCGCAAGACCTCCAGGCCCAAAAAGCCAGCCTCTCAGATCTTGTTATCGATATCGCACAAAACTGGCGCAACATATATAGCGAAATTACACGTAATGGCTTTCACACGCTTCCCGAGCGCTATGCAAAAGTTGACGGTTTGTTGGGCCAACACATTAATGTTATTCACAATGACAGGTTGTTACATGCGGGCATCGCCAAAGGGATTAACATCATGGGACAATTGCTCGTACACGGCCCCAATGGTGAAACCGCGTTGTCATTAGGCGAAATATCCATCCGGCCCCGTGGTGCGTCGAATCAGGCATAACAGCAACAATTCCGGGAGACTGCCATGATTATTCTGATTGATGCGGGAAACACGCGAATCAAAGCGGGTTGGGTCAACCCCGACACATGCGAACGTGAACTCACCGTCGTTGCATTTCAACATGCCGATCTCGACCAACTGGCCCACTGGGTGGGCACACTTCCTTTGCCGCCGACGTCGGCCCTGGGCGTCAATGTGGCAGGCCCCACCGTTGCTGCTGCTATAGAAAAAATACTTTCAAAACACAACTGCTCAACTGAGTGGGTTACCGGCGAACCCCAAACGCTTAATGTCACCAACGCCTATGCCAATCCGGAACTATTGGGCTCCGACCGCTGGCTTGCACTACTCGGGCTTGCGCAGCGCCCCCACCCCAAATTGGAACATGCTGATACGACACCCTGCCCCCTGATACTTGCCGGCTTCGGCACGGCCACCACAATTGACACGTTGGTTGTTAAAAAAGCCGGCGACGAAACCCAGGCCGACAACCTGCACTACCAGTTTCCCGGCGGCCTGATCCTTCCCGGACCGGCATTGATGCGTACTGCGCTGGCTGAAAATACCGCTCATTTACCGGACGCCAACAGCAACACTACCATTTACCCCACCCACACCCATCAATCCATTGCCAGCGGCATCGCGGCGGCGCAAGCCGGTGCTGTGCTGCGCCAATGGCTGGCCGCATTGGAATATTACGGGCTTGCGCCACAAGTATTTGCTACCGGCGGCGGATGGCCGCTTGTAAAAGAAGAAGTCATTCGTCTCTTGCATTTCACACAAGGCCGGCTCGACCTGCCCACCACACCAATAGAATGGTTGCCCACCCCCGCGCTGGATGGGCTGGCCGCGCTGGCGCTACAATTACAACAATCCAAAAATTTAAATTAGTCTTTTCCAGCATATGAAACCTATACGCAAGGCCGTGTTTCCCGTGGCGGGCATGGGCACTCGATTCTTACCCGCTACCAAGGCCATGCCTAAAGAAATGCTGCCCATTGTCGACAAACCCTTGATTCAATATGCCGTTGAGGAGGCTGTCGCTTCCGGCATTACCGATCTTATTTTCATTACAGGGCGCAACAAACGGGCGATTGAAGACCATTTCGACAGTGCACCAGAGCTCGAAGCGGACTTGGCTGCCAAAAACAAGCAAACCCTGCTCGATGCTGTACGTAACATCATTCCATCGTACGTAAACTGCATCTACACACGGCAACCGGCGCCTTTGGGTCTGGGTCATGCCGTACTGTGTGCCGCGCCTATTGTCGGCAACGAACCTTTTGTTGTTCTGCTGGCCGACGACCTCATTGACTCGGACACCTACGCCACTCATCAGCTTGTTGAAGCAGCACACCAGCACAACGGCAGCATCCTGGCAATTCAATCCATTGAACCGTCAGACACACAAAAGTACGGAATTATTGCCGGCCCCCGCGTAGATGACCGCACCACCCGTGTGGAAAATATCGTGGAAAAACCCAAGCCGGAAGCGGCTCCGTCGAACCTGGCAGTTGTGGGGCGTTATGTGCTCGAGCCGGAAATTTTTGAACACTTACGTCGCACGCAGGCGGGCGTAGGCGGTGAGATTCAGTTAACCGACGGTATTGCCAGCTTAATGTCGGAGCGGCCGGTGTTCGGTGTGGAATATACCGGCACGCGCTACGATTGCGGCAGCAAGGACGGTTTTTTCAAGGCAACCATGGAAATCGGCCGCAAATACCACGGCCTTAGCTAGGTCTCTTACGTTCCGCTTTTAACTCATTCAAACCGGTTAACACACGCGCCACGGCCCCCGTATGTTTGCTCACCCACTGTGTGCCGGCCTGCGTCATGCGGGCCAGCCGTTGAGGCTCATCGAGTAGCGTTAAAGCCTGCTGAATTGCGGCATCAGCGGTCGGTACACGCAGTGCCGCCCCTTCCTGAATCGCATCAAATACCGCCTGACTGAAGTTTTCCGTATGTGGCCCCACCAACACCGGCACCCCGGTTGCACAAGCCTCAATAAGGTTTTGCCCCCCAAAGGGCAGAAAACTGCCGGCAATGATAGCGACATGGCTGGCTGCATAATAGCGAGGCATTTCACCAAGGCTGTCACCCAAAAGGACCAACTGGCGCCCTTGAGTAATGATGCGCGCATTCACAGCCCCCGTTTCCCCCGTTTGAACAAACTCGGAACGACGCATGTACGACAACCCGGCACTTTCCAGTTTTTTTGCCACGTCGTCAAAGCGTTGCGGGTGTCGTGGAACCAGGCAAAACAGCACCCGCTCTTCCAGCGAAACCCCTTGTGACTGCGCGCGCCGGATCTGTTTTTGAATCGCGTCAATGAATAACTCATCTTCGCCCTCGCGGGTACTGGCAATGGTGACCATCTTGCGCGAAAGGGCTTGGGCAAAAGCCCGGCCACGCTCTATATACTCGCGCGGCAAAGAAACATCGAACTTAAAATTACCCGAAACGCGAACACCCACCACTCCGGCCTGCTCAAGACGCTGCGCATCCTGCAAGGTTTGCGCATAAACGACTTGCAAACTTTGATACGCTTCACGCATAACGCTTCCCAGCCTGATCGTTTGACGCAACGAATTATCGGAAAAACGCGCACTGGCCAGCAAAAGCGGTATTCGCATGCGTCGAGCCTGAGCGATGATATTCGGCCATACCTCGCGTTCGATGAGAACACCGACACAGGGTTGGTAATGTGCCAGGAAACGACGGACACTGCCGGGGAAATCATAGGGCAACCAGGCCTGCTGCATACGCCCGTCCTCAAGCGCATGAGCAAACATTCTTGCCCCTTCCGCACGCCCCGTAACCGTCATGTGAGTTAATAAAACCTGATCGCCCTGTGCCAGCAGGGCGTCAATAAACGGTTGTGCCGCGCGCACTTCACCCAAGCTTACTGCATGTACCCAAACAGGATGATGCAGGCTTGCCGGTTCATCGTAACGGCCAAAACGCGGCCCCGACATTACTCCCCAATGCCCCCCCACGCGATGAGCCCGCCACCCCATCCACCCCAACAACAAGGGCGAAAGCAAATAAATACCAACGTTGTATAAAAAACGATTCAAACCAACTCCGATGCCAATGCCTGCCGGAGCGCGCTCAGCACTGTTTGTGCCGAAGGCGCGTGTCCGCGCTCGCCCAAACTGGCCGTATAACCACTCCCTTGAAGCGGGGTGCGCACAGGCGTTGAGGCTTTATAAATACCAATTGTCGGGCGGCCCAGACCAGCCGACAAATGGGTAAGCCCACTATCGAGCCCCACCATCACCCTGGCCTGCGCGAGCCGCTGTGCAATTTCCGTAAGCGACATCCTTGGCAGCACCTGCGCATTGGGCATGCCGTCCACCAAGGCCTGCGCACGCGCGGTTTCAGCCGGGTTTCCCGCCAGAAGCTGCAATGTCAGCCCTTGCTCCGTTAAAAACTCAAAAACCGTGTGCCAATCGTCTGTCGGCCACAGTTTGTCGTCACGGCTGGCCGAAGGCATGATTACCGCATAGGGTTCGATATTTTTATCTTCAGTAAATTGCTTAAGCCCGAAATCGGGTTCGCCCGACAAGGTGTAACCAAACACCGAAGCGGCCAACTTACGCTGACGAATGACCGCCGGCTGCCAGAACTCGACGGAATGCTTAACATCGTAGAAAAATGAGGCAAGCGGCTCGCGCGCTGATTTTCGATTCAAGCCGTGACGCGTACCGTGAGTTTGGCGTACCAGCCAAACCGACTTCATCAAGGCCTGCATATCGAGCACAATGTCGTACTGACGTGCCCCCAGATTCTTGCGCAACGCTGCACGCTCGGTGCGTGTTTGCGCCGACCACCAGCTCTTTCGCCAGCGCCGGTGCGCAACAGGAATAACCTCATGAACAGCGGGGTGCCAAGCCGGAATTTCCGCAAAGCTCTCCTCGACCAACCAGTCAATTTGAGCGCCGGGCACGTGCGCCGCGATATCGGAAATCGCCGGCAACATATGCACTAGGTCACCCAATGACGACGTACGCACAATGAGAATTCGTTTGGTCATGACGCAACCATGGATTGCTGCAATGCGGCGGTTACCGCTCGTTTGAACTCGGCATCTTTCGACAGCCTGGCCCCGAATAAGGCTTCGAACGAAAGAATGTTTTCAACAACCGCATACGGATCGGCATGCGCGCCCCCCGCCGCATTTACCCGCTCAAGCAACAGCCCCGCGCGCAAATCATCAAGCGGTTCGGCCCCGGCTTCTGATGCGCGCATCAACCAGCGTATCCACAAAGCCAGTACTTTGGCATGCCGGTCGATGCTCAAGCCATGGCGTAAACGCTCCGCCACAGCCGGAACAATGGCATAGAGAAGAATATGCGACGTCTCGATTCTTAATTGCGCGGTACCAACCCTTAATTCAGGATTATCGAAACGGCGTATCCACTCTTCTTTAAAAACACGCCAATCGTACTCAGGGCGTTTGCCCAAAGTCGCTGCCGCATCATCCATCAGTTCTGCCACAAACTGCCGGATTACCGGGTTCTGATGCGCCTGATACAAAGTGGCAAACCCTTCGAAGTAACCCAAATACCCAATGGCCAAATAACTGGCATCCAACAAGCGATAACGCAGTTTTTCATAAGACGACACATGCGCGGTTGCCACTGCGCCTACTGTTTCCCAGGCCGGCCTGTCGTTGCTGAACCAGTCTTGCATCACAAACAAGGAATAAGGCTCGGTCACAACCGGAGCGGCATCGTGCACTCCCAACGTTTGCTCAACCCGATCGATGTCCTTTTCCTGCACAGGCGGCGTTAAGCGGTCGACAAGCGTACAAGGGCAGGCGTATTGATCGAGAAAATATCGTAGCAATTCTTTATCACCCAGTGAGCCCTGCACTTCCTGAATATATTGTTCAAGCACACGTTGCAACACCTTGCCGTTCGCCGGAATGTTGTCGCAACTCATTAAAGTAAACGGTTTGTAACCCAGGCGTTTTCGCTGGGCCACCGCCCAAGCCAGCACCCCGATTGCCGAACGGGGCTGCCTTGGATTTTGAAGGTCGCGGGCAATGTCAGGATCATTGGTTTTCAAACAATCTTCGCACGCATCGTAACCATAGCCTTTGTCTGTCAGCGTCATGGAAACAATGGCAATTTGCGGCTGAATCAAGGTTCGCAAGACGCGATCAGGCTCGTCGGGCAAGCTCACCACTTCAACCACGCTGCCCACCACCCGCAAGCGGCTTTGTTCGGCTGCAAGCTCCAGCACGGAATAAAGGCCATTTTGCGGCGTGAGCGCACGATCGATTCCGGGGCTGCGCAGGCTCACCCCCATAATGCCCCACTGGGTATCACCTTGCTTCATAACCTCATCGGTGTAAACCGCAAGGTGGCTACGAAAAAATGCGCCCACCCCCAAGTGCACGATGCGAATCGGCACACAGTTGCGCTCATAGGCCGGCTTATCAACTGACTCAGGCAACTGCAGCAGCGTTTCAGGGCTTAATCTGTTCATTCTTGTCTTTCCGTTTTTACAAGCTTCATTATGCGAGCCACCTTATTGTGACGCAACGCAGGTGGCTATCATCGGCTCACGGGGCGCTGTGCCACTTGCAACTCGATACGCCGGGCCTTTCCGCCCCTGAGTATCCGTAACATCGCCTGCGTCCCCGGCTCGACCCGGGCAATTTGGCTTAGAAACCCGGCTGTATTTGACACTGTCTCATCATTAATCTCACGAATGATATCCCCCACCCGCAAACCCGCTTCAGCCGCCGGACTTTGCGGCACAATGCGCGCCACGATCACTCCCTCTTGCGCCGCCAAACCAAAGGCCTGAGCCAGGTCCGGAGTAATATCTTGCGGCTCAACGCCGATCCAACCCCGCGTGACAAAGCCCTGCTTCACAATATCTTCAAACACTTTTTGGACAATACCGGCCGGAATCGCAAACCCGATACCCAAAGACCCTCCAGTTTCCGAGTATATGGCGGTATTGATACCAATCAGACGGCCCTGCGTATCGATCAGCGCACCGCCCGAATTTCCCGGATTAATGGCGGCATCAGTTTGAATAAAATTCTCATACATATTAATGCCCAGCCGATTACGGCCAAGCGCCGACACGATGCCGATTGTAATGGTTTGCCCAACACCAAACGGATTACCAATTGCCAACACAACATCACCCACCCGGGCCGCACCGGTATCAGCCCAGACAATAGGCGGCAACGCCTCTTCTTCAATTTTGAGCACAGCCAGATCAGTTTCAGGGTCGGCACCAATAAGCCGGGCGTTGCTAACGCGCCCATCAGCCAATGCCACCTCGATCGCATCCGCCGACTCTATTACATGATAATTAGTAAGAATATAGCCATCCCGGCTGACAATCACACCTGACCCCAGCGTTGTCGCACGGCGACTGCGGGAAAAACCGGGCAAATCACCAAACAAACGGGCAAGCTCAGGATCGTCGAGCAGGGGCAGAACCGGTTCGAGTACACGTTTGCTGGTATAAATATTCACAACCGACGGCGACGCCCGCTGCACGGCGTCAGCATAGCTTGCAATCGGCACAGCACTGGATACTGACCCTTGACGCTGAGCTGTGTCGCCGACGCGCAGCCAGTCGGGTCGTAATGTATTGATAATGAAGAGAATCCCCAGGCACACTGTAACGGTCTGGGCAAACAGCAACCAAAATCGACGCATAAATTCAAAATCAGATGAAAACAATCAACACTCAAGACCTGGCCCAATGGCTCGACGCCACGTTACAGGTCCAACGATTCAAAGATTATTGCCCTAACGGCCTCCAAGTGGAAGGCAAAAAGCAAATCAGCCATATTATTACCGGTGTCACTGCCTCCGAGGCCCTGCTTCAGGAAGCCATCCGACGAAAGGCGGATGCCGTCATTGTTCATCACGGTTGGTTCTGGAAAAATGAGAACCCCGTGGTGAAAGGCGCCAAAAAACGGCGTCTGGCACTCGCGTTGGCACACGATCTGAACATTTTCGGGTTTCACCTGCCGCTGGACGCCCACCCTGAGTACGGCAACAATGCGCAGCTGGGTCTTCAACTTGGGCTGGAGCCCTTGCGCGACACAGAAGGCGCCCCCCTTACCTGCGGCCCGGAAAACCTGGTTTGGCTGGGTCAATGCCCCAAAGGCCGAACCCTGAAGGTGCTGGCCGACGACACAGAAAAAGCCTTGAGCCGAAAGCCTCTGGTGATCGGCGACCCCAGCCATAAGCCCAACCGCATAGCCTGGTGCACGGGTGGTGCACAAAACTTCGTTGACGCGGCAATTGAGCACGGTGCCGATCTATTCATTACGGGTGAGGCATCTGAACCCAACTTCCATATTGCCAACGAAACCGGTGTTTCATTTATGGCCGCCGGCCACCATGCAACCGAAAGATACGGTGTTCGCGCCTTGGGCGAGGCCATTCAGAAAAAATGGGGCGTCCGGGTAGAGTTCGTTGACCTGGACAACCCCATTTAATTTCCGGAACCCATTTATTTCTTCAGCAAGTCACGGATTTCACGCAATAACGCCACGTCTTCCGGAGGAGGAGCCGGTGCAGCCGGCGCCTTTTCCTCCGGCTTGTTCATTGCAGCGCGTGCCTTGTTGGTCATTTTGACCAACATGAACACAACCAGCGCCAACAAAACGAAGTTGATCAGAATGGTAATGAAGTTACCCCAGGCCAGTAAGTTCGCCCCCGCTTCCGCCAGCGCGTCGTAAGTTCTTGGCCCGGCGTACCCTTGCGGCTCGCTCAACACCCAGAACATGTTCGCGAAATCGACTTTGCCACCCAGGATAAGACTAATGACCGGCATGATGACGTCTTTGACCAGCGAATCGATAATCTTCCCGAATGCGGCGCCAATGATGACCCCAACGGCCAAGTCAATCATGTTTCCCCGCACCGCAAATGCCTTGAACTCGGCAATAAACCCTTTCCCATTACTCATTATTCTCTCCCAGGAATTCACCCGACATCGGGCTAACGCTATAATACGCGGTTGGTAGAATATTCAATACGGTAAAAACGTTGAATTTATTGCCTTATGAAAGGCATGAATTAAGGATACAAGAATGAGTCAGGATAAGTCACAGCACGACGGGGCTGAAACGGTTGATTTAAGCAACCTTCCGCCTGATCCGTCGCGCCGTCTTTGGGTGACCACCGCCTGTGCCGCAGGGGGTATTGCCGGTGTCGCCACTGCTGTACCTTTTGTAGGCAGCTTTGCACCCTCAGAAAAAGCCCGTGCGGCGGGCGCACCCGTTGAAGTCAACGTCTCGTCTATCAAGCCGGGCGAAATGCGAACTGTTGAATGGCGCGGCAAACCAGTCTGGATTCTTCATCGCACTGAACAGCAGATCCAAGAGCTTAAAGATAACGACAGCCAACTGGCCGACCCCAACTCGGAACGCCCCGGCTTCACCCCGCCGTACGCGCAAAACGAGTACCGCTCGCGCAAGCCTGAGCTTTTCGTTGCCGTTGGTATCTGCACGCATTTGGGCTGTTCACCTACGCCTGAGTTGGCTGCGGAACCGGGTCCAGGGTTGCCTGCCGACTGGGAAGGCGGTTTCTTCTGCCCCTGCCATGGTTCCACATTCGACCTGGCCGGCCGTGTTTACAAGAACAAACCGGCGCCCGATAACCTGGAAGTGCCGCCGTACCAATTTTCGGCCGACGGCAGCAGTGTCATCATCGGTGTCGATGACGACAACAAGGCTTAAAGCTTTATTCCACACACAATACAGACGCCACAGTTAGATTAAAGGAACCGTTTCCATGGCTGGTGACAAAACCGTCGAAACGACAGGGCTTTTAGGATGGATCGATAAGCGTTTCCCGCTTACGAAACTCTTCAAAGAGCACATGTCGGAATACTATGCGCCCAAGAACTTCAATTTCTGGTATTTCTTTGGGTCCCTCGCGCTACTCGTGCTGGTTATACAAATTGTGACCGGCATTTTCCTGGTCATGAATTACAAACCCGATGCCGCGCTGGCTTTCAACTCGGTTGAGTTCATCATGCGTGAAGTGCCCTACGGCTGGCTCATCCGCTACATGCACTCCACCGGTGCCTCCATGTTTTTTGTGGTGGTTTATCTGCACATGCTGCGCGGCCTTTTCTACGGCTCCTATCGCAAGCCCCGGGAACTCGTCTGGATCTTCGGCGTTGCCATTTTCCTGTGCCTCATGGCTGAAGCCTTCATGGGCTACCTGTTGCCCTGGGGGCAAATGTCTTACTGGGGCGCCCAGGTTATCGTGAATCTGTTCTCGGCCATTCCGTTTATCGGCCCTGAACTGGCTATCTGGATCCGCGGCGACTACGTGGTTTCCGACGCCACCCTGAACCGCTTCTTCGCTTTCCACGTAATTGCGGTACCTCTGGTACTGATCGGCCTGGTCGTTGCACACATCATCGCGTTGCATGAAGTGGGCTCGAACAACCCGGACGGCGTCGAAATCAAGGAAGGGCCTAAAGACAGCAAAGGTCGCCCGCTCGACGGCATCCCGTTCCACCCGTACTACTCCGTCCATGACATTATGGGCGTTGCCGGGTTCCTCATTGTGTTCGCCTTTATCGTATTTTTCGCACCGGAAATGGGCGGGTATTTCCTGGAATACAACAATTTCATTCCAGCCGACCCCCTGAAAACGCCGGCGCACATTGCACCAGTTTGGTATTTCACGCCTTTCTATTCCATGCTGCGTGCCATTACCGATGACTTCACCTGGGTTTTGGCCGGCGCATCGGTATTGGGTGCCATCGCCTTGTTCCTGAAAGGCAACCTGCGCGGCATCTGGCGTATTGCCGTCCCCGTCATTCTGCTTTTGGTTGCGGTTCTACTTCGCACCATCGACGCGAAATTCTGGGGTGTGGTCGCCATGGGTGGCGCAGTGGTAATCCTGTTCTTCCTGCCCTGGCTGGATCACTCGCCGGTGCGCTCAATCCGCTATCGTCCCACATGGCATAAATACTTGTACGGTATTTTCATCGTCAACTTTCTGGTGTTGGGTTATCTGGGCACGCAAGCCCCCAGTCCGGTTTTCAATATCATGAGCCAGATCGGCACACTGATTTACCTGGGCTTTTTCCTGCTGATGCCTGTGTGGAGCCGTCTTGGCACGTTCAAGCCCGTGCCGGATCGCATTACGTTCAACGCTCACTAAGCCTACACTCACGGAAAGATTATGATTAAAAAGCTGCTTGGTGCCTTGGCTCTTACTCTTACCTGTTCCGTCGCCGTTGCTGCCGGAAGCTCGTATGAGCTCGACCATGCGCCCGATCGAATCAACAACATGGCCTCGTTGCAGAATGGGGCCAAACTCTTCGTCAATTATTGCTTGAATTGCCATAGTGCAAGCTCCATGCGGTACAACAAATTGAACGACATTGGGCTCACCGACGACGAAATCAAGAAAAACCTGCTCTTTACCAGCGACAAGGTGGGCGACCTTATGAACGTCGCCATGCGAAAATCCGACGGCACTGCCTGGTTTGGCGCCTACCCGCCCGACCTGTCGGTTATCGCCCGCGCAAAATCCACCAACCTGGGGCCGTCAGGTGTTGACTACGTTTACACCTTCCTGCGCACGTTCTACCGTGACACATCAAAACTATCCGGTTGGAATAATGCTGTATTTCCAAGTGTGGCAATGCCTAATGTATTATGGGAACGTCAAGGCCCCATCGAATACATCAAAACCGAGATCCACCAGGTGACGGAAGACGGCAAGACAAGTTGGGAACACAAAACAACCCGCTACGACGCCCAAGGCTTCTCTGAAACCGAATCGAAACCGGTTGAGAACTATCTGGGCGGAGAAGTGGTTGATCACATCTTCGAAGCACCCAGTGCCGTACAACAGGCTCAATACGACAACGACGTCGCCGACCTGGCTAACTTCCTGGGCTGGATGGCCGAACCCGACCAGCTTTTACGCAAGAAAATCGGGGTCTGGGTCCTCCTGTTCCTCGGTCTGTTCCTGGTCGTGGCCTGGCGTTTGAACGCAGCCTACTGGAAGCATGTGAAGTAAACACGGCAAACGCGGTTTGCCACCCGGCGCTTTAGCCGGCTTAATGGGAAAATAGGCGTAACTGAATTGGGTACGCCTATTTCCCTTTTCTGAGCAGTCTTTTTAAGCTCGTATTTTTTTAGAGGGGAATCCTCGCCATGATGGTGCTTTACTCCGGAACGACTTGTCCTTTTTCACAACGCTGCCGCTTCGTGCTGTTCGAAAAAGGCATGGACTTCGAAATCCGTGACATCGATCTCTACAACAAACCCGAAGATATTTCGGTCATGAATCCTTACGGCCAGGTGCCTATTCTGGTTGAACGCGATCTGGTTCTATACGAATCCAACATCATCAACGAATACATTGATGAACGCTTTCCGCACCCCCAGCTCATGCCGGCCGACCCGGTCATGCGCGCACGCACTCGTTTGTTCTTGTTCAATTTCGAAAAAGAATTGTTCATCCATGTTTCAACGCTGGAAAACCGTGCTCCCGCCGACGAAAAAGTCCTGGAGAATGCGCGTCAGAATATTCGCGAGCGGCTTTCGCAACTGGCACCCTTGCTCATCAAGAACAAGTTCATGCTGGGCGAAGAGTTTTCGATGCTCGACGTCGCCATCGCCCCATTATTATGGCGCCTCGATCATTACGGTATAGAATTACCCAAGAACGCCGCCCCGATCCAGAAATATGCTGAACGCATCTTTTCGCGACCTGCGTACATAGAAGCACTGACCCCGTCGGAAAAGGTTATGCGTCGTTAAAAAGTTATGCCTGAAACGTCGACCAAACCCTATTTAATCCGCGCACTACACGAATGGTGCACCGACAACGGCTATACGCCACAAATTGTCGTCTCAGTCGACGCCAATACAGTTGTGCCCAAAGCGCATATTCACGACGGTCAAATTACCTTGAACATCGGCACATTGGCCACCAATGCGCTGGTATTGGGTAACGAATATATTGAATTTCAGGCACGCTTCAGCGGGGTAACGGAACATATTTTTGTTCCGGTTTCTGCAGTTGCCGCCATTTATTCACGGGAAACCGGGGCCGGCATGGGGTTCGAAGTAGAACCTTCGGCCCCTTACCCCGGCAGCGTCGAGGAAACTGTTGACTCTACAGGTGAAACAAAAGCAACACCTGTCACTGATCACAAAGACGACGGTCCGGATGACGATCCTAAGCGGCCACGTTTAACCATCGTCAAGTAACACAACCAAAAACACAGAAACTGGAGACACAATGAGCAACAGCTTGCAGGAAGAGCTTCTTATTCGTCAAACCGTTGAACGTTGGGCCGTATGGCGCGATGCCGGCGACTGGGAACGCTTCGCCTCCGTCTGGCACCCAGACGGCGTCATGATGGCCACCTGGTTCCAGGGTCACTATAAAGACTTCATTCGCGTAACCCAGGAAGGCTGGAAAAAAGGCGTAAGTATTTTGCACTTTTTGGGTGGCTCGGCTGTCGACATCAACGGCGACCGCGCAATTTCGCAAACGAAAATGACGATTTCCCAGCGCGGCGATGTAGAAGGTGTATTGTGCGATGTGGTGTGTACAGGCCGCTTCTACGACTTCATGGTAAAGCATGAAGGGGAATGGAAGGTATTGCATCGCCAACCCATCTATGAAAAAGATCGCATCGACCCGCTGGATCCTGCTGCAGTTTTAAAGCTCGACCAAGACGCCCTGGCCAAGATGCCTGCCGGTTATCGCCATTTGGCTTATATCCAAACGCGCATTGGCTACAACGTGAAAATGGACATGCCCATGCTAACGGGGCCGGAGGTTGACGACCTGTATCGCCGAGGCCGTAATTGGCTGGCCGGCGGCGACGGCGAATTTCCTAAGTTCTAGCCAAGCAAGCGCTCAAAAAAAATAGTAGAATATCTGTCTTTAGCCGGCTTAGCTCAGTTGGTAGAGCAGCGCACTTGTAATGCGAAGGTCAACAGTTCGAATCCGTTAGCCGGCACCAAGTATTTATGCGGATTTCCGCAGCAAAATGGTCCTCAGAAATGAGGGCCATTTTTTTTATTGAAAAAAACACATCTTTGTAAGATTGCTTAATTAAGTGCCGAATTAACGACTATCCCAAATGCTCTTAATTACATCGCCATACTTTTTTACCTACATCCGCTAGAATGATTCGCATACAAGCCTCGCTTCTTTTAACAAGAGGTGAAAAACACCTGTTAAATTAGCCCACGCCAAATTGGACATCAAAAAGCATCATGAAAGATTTGAGCCTGCTGTTCGAACGGCACCCCGACCCGATGTGGGTCTATGATTTGGAAACGCTCCACTTCCTGGAAGTGAACCAAGCAGCTGTCCGGCGTTACGGCTACACGCGCGGCGAATTCCTGGCCATGACGATCAAAGACATTCGTCCAACAAAAGACGTCGAGGCATTAGAGCAGAATATTGCCCTCATCTCCGAAGGTATTGACTCTGCAGGCGTATGGACGCATCTGAATAAAGCCGGCGAACAACTGCTAGTGGACATTACTTCCGAAGTTCTTGAGTTCAGGGGCCGAAAGGCTGAACTGGTTTGTGCCCGAGACGTCACCGACCGTGTGCGGCTGCAATCGGAAGCCCGAACTACTGAAGAACGGTTCAAGCTTATCGCCCGGGCCACCCACGACGTCATTTGGGACTGGAACCTGGATACTGATCAGGTATGGTGGAACGAGAACATAGAAACCGTGTTTGGTCACAAGCTGGCTGAGCTGGAACCGGACTCTACATCGTGGTCAAACCGCATTCATCCCGACGACCTTAAGCGCGTGGTAAACAGTATTCATGTCGTACAAGAAGGAAAAGGCAGCACCTGGGTTTCGGAATACCGCTTCCTGAATGCCAACGGCAAAGTGCACCACGTGGTCGATCGCGGTTTCGTACTGCGAAACCAAAACGGTAAAGCCACTCGCATGCTGGGCAGCATGATGGATATTACTGAACAGCGCGAACTGACCCAACTACTCGCACAAGCCCAAAAAATGGATGCCATTGGTCAACTAACCGGCGGCGTTGCTCATGATTTCAACAATCTGCTTACGGTCATACTGGGTAATACCGAGTTGATACACGAGTTAGTAGAAGACAACGAGGAGTTAAGTGGCTTGGCGGCCATGACAGTCAGTGCCGCCAAACGGGGCGCGGAATTGACGCAACGTTTGCTGGCCTTTGCTCGACGCCAGGCGCTTGAGCCCAAACTGCTGAATTTAAACCAGTTAGTCAGCGAAATGGAAAACCTATTTCGCCGCACCCTGAGCGAAACCATAGACCTTAGGTTCATCCTGACAGACGAACTATGGGCTTGCGAAGCAGACCCGCATCAACTGGAATCTGCATTATTGAATCTAATTATTAACGCCCGTGACGCCATGCCGCAAGGTGGCAGGCTCACGGTTGAAACCGACAACGTGTCACTGGAAGAGAAGAGCCGCGCTGCCGCATTCGACTTACCGACAGGCAAGTACGTTGTTTTGTCCGTATCAGACACCGGCCATGGCATCAGTGCCGATGTTCTAAACCAAGTTTTTGAGCCTTTTTTCACCACAAAACCACCCGGTAAAGGCACTGGACTTGGGTTGTCTATGGTGTATGGCTTCCTGAAGCAATCCGGCGGCCAAGCTAAGATTTATTCTGAGCCTGGCGAAGGAACGACGGTAAAGCTGTATTTTCCACGCTCGCAAACCCGCGAAACACCCCGCGTCTTTGAGCAACACCACACTGTCGCACCCAGAGGCACTGAAACCATCCTAGTGGTGGAGGATGATGAGCTGGTTCGCACGCATGTAGTGAGCTTACTGACCGGCTTGGGTTACCGGGTGATTGAAACCACGAACGGTCCCGATGCGCTGATCAAACTCCAGCAACATCCGGAAATAGCGTTGTTGTTCACCGACATCATTATGCCCGGCGGTCTCAATGGACGGCAGTTGGCCGATACCGCCCTTGCCCGCTACCCAAGGTTGCGCGTCCTATATACCTCGGGATACACGGAAAACGCGATTGTGCATCATGGACGGCTTGATCCAGGCATTGCATTGCTAGGCAAGCCTTATACGCGCCAAGCACTTGCCCACAAGCTCAGAGCCGTCCTTGAACATGCGCAATGAGATTAATCCGCCCCGCTACGATTATCTTGATCCAGATAAAATACCATCTAGACCCAGCTTGCCCGCGCCGGAAAACGATAACGACACGGCCATTGCTAACAAAGCTAGCGCAAATTCATAACCATTGTTCGACATAAACAAACCGTTTCCAAGGTGAACGCTCAAAATAGCAACCACCATCGTTACTGCCAAAATCACCGATGCCGGCCTTACCAGCAGTCCAATTATCAGCGCCAACCCACCAAAGAACTCAGCACTTCCCGCAAGCAACGCCATTGCGTAACCCGGCGACAAACCTAAAGAGTCCATAAATTGCCCGGTGCCTGTTAGGCCGTACCCACCGAACCAGCCAAATAGCTTTTGTGCACCATGTGCGAAAAAAATAACACCGGCTACCACGCGCAACACAAGTGGCGCCCAACGCTGTTCGGTTTGCAAAAGCCGCCGGCTAAACGTGTTTTGAATATCTGAAGTGACTGACATACTGGCCTCGTAAATGTAGAAAATGACTTAAATGTCACGTTGAGGCTCACTATACTGATTCATTAATAATATATAAACTGTGGTTTTTGAAATAGATTGTTTAATAAAAAGAGACAATGGATAAATTCCAGGAAATGCGTGTTTTTGTTCACGTAACCGAAGCGGGAAGTTTTGTGGCTGCGGCAAACCAACTTGGTTTCTCAAAAGCCGCCGTATCGCGCTATGTCTCCGCAATGGAACATCGTTTGGGCGTCAGACTTATTCATCGCACAACCCGACGACTTTCATTAACTCAAGAAGGTGAAATTTTCCTGGCACGCTGTCGTGAAATTTTGTCTCGGATTGAAGAGTCGGAAGCGGAAATTGTCACGCAAAGCGATGTCGCTATTGGACTATTAAAAGTCAGTATCCCGGTGAGTTTTGGAATAAAACACTTGACTCCTTTATGGGGTGAGTTCATAGCCACCCATCCTAACGTCACACTGGACATCCAACTCACTGATCGCGTTACCGACATTGTGGAAGAGGGATTCGATTTGGCTGTGCGAATTGCGCGTTTACCTGACTCCTCACTAGTTTCGCGCAAACTGGCCAGCACAACATTAATTTTGTGTGCATCGCCCGCCTATCTTGCAAAACATGGTGAACCACAGCAGCCTGCCGATCTCTCCCAGCATCAGACCTTAAGCTACAGTCTGTTTACAACCGGAGACCAATGGTCATTTACCGGCCCGGATGGCCCCGCCGTAGTGAGGGTACAGCCTCGTCTCTGGTCGAACAACGGGGACACCTGCGCTGCTGCCGCAATTGCGGGAAACGGCATCGTTCTGCAACCTTCTTTTTTAGTGGCAGAAGCTCTAGGCAAAGGGGAGCTGGTTCCCCTATTACCTGAATATCAGTGCCCAACACTTGATATATATGCGGTTTACCCGACACGTCGTTTCTTGCTTCCAAAAGTGCGTGCACTCATAGATTTTTTATCGAACAAACTTAAAAACCAACCATGGATAAACCCTGCCTGGGGTACGAAACCAATTATGTAGATTAGTCACGCGAAAACGGGCGCCCCTGGAAGTCAACCGTGACCAAATTACCGTTTAGCTCTCCCATACCCGGCGCATTCGTTGGCATACCGGGGGCCGCCACTCCCTTCATCGCCGGGTTGGCCAGCAGTTTACGTACCACATTAGCCGGCACGTGCCCTTCAACCACCTGGCCCGTTTCGTCCATAACCGCCGTGTGGCATGAACCCAGTTTTACCGGTACGCCCAGCTTTTCCTTCACGGAAAGCATATCGCGCGTTTTTATTTGCTTCACCTCGAAACCGGACTCCCTCATGTGTTTTGCCCAACCCGTGCAGCAACCACAGTTGGGATCTTGATAAACGGTAAGAGACGCATCATTCGCATGCGCCATTGAAGCAACAAGAAGAGTGGCAAGAAAAGCCAGTCGGTTTTTCATAAGAATCCTTTTTAACAATAAAAAGCCAAAATGAATAACTGCACAATCACGGTGCGAACACGCACCTTAATGCAATAGATGCCCGAAAATGGTGCAATTCGCTCACAAAATCAGACCCATAACTAAACAGCTTGCACCAAACAAACCCAACGACAACAGATCGTGCACAGCATTCGACCATGCCCATTATTGTGAGTTCACTTCTCGCCAAACTTTGGCACAGAACTTGCTAGGAAAACAATATAAGAAATTCAAACGCACCTGCGCCGCACTGCGCAATCACAATGAAAAAACGCGATAGTCGTATCCATTATGCAAAACTGGCTTGCTCGCCTGGAACTTGAATTTAAATCGGGTTATGCCGATAAGACGGTACTGAGCCATAAGAGGCACGAAGGCCCTTTAATGGTGCAAAAAGCGCTGTATCCCGAAAACAGGCATACCTGTCATGCGTCGATCCTGCATCCTCCTTCCGGCATTGCAGGCGGGGATCATTTAACCATCGACATTCAGGTTCATGCACACGCACATGCCGTTATCAACACCCCCGGCGCAACGCGTTGGTACAAGGCAAACGGCAAAACTTCAGCACAACACGTCACACTCAAAGTTCAAGAGAATGCCAAACTTGACTGGCTTCCTCAGGAGAACATCATCTTCGAAGACGCTGACGCGACAACACAGACAACCATCGCACTGCAAAGCGGTGCTCGTATGATCGGATGGGAGATTGTTCAGCTAGGCAGTGTGTGTGCCAATGAACATTGGCAGCGCGGCCAACTAACCATGGACTTGCGCCTGACGCTTGACGACCGCTTACTGTGGATTGATACGGGCCATTTATACGCGCGGCACCCTTTACGCTTCTGCCAAAGCGGTATGGACGACTTTCCGGTTACCGCAACGTTATGGGCTTTCGGCCCAAAGTTAGCTGACCTCACCTGCGAAGAAATCAGTCTGTCGTTGCCATGGCACGACTCACTTCGCGCCGGCTTTACCCAAATTCCAAGACCCAATAACCAGGCACTTTCCCTTGTTCGTGTGCTGGGCAAACACGCGCAAGAAGTTCGCGCATTACTCGTCGAATTATGGTCGCAATTGCGCCCCCTGATCCTGAACGTGCCGGCAACGCCTGTTCGTTTATGGGCCACTTAATAAATCCAACCGGAGCAGACAATGGAACTGACCCCCCGTGAAAAAGACAAGCTACTTATCTTTACTGCCGCATTACTGGCGGAACGACGAAAGGCACGCAAACTTAAGCTGAACTACCCGGAAGCCATGGCTTTAATTTCAGCAAGCCTGATGGAAGGCGCTCGAGACGGCCGTACCGTAAGCGACCTGATGCACTACGGCACCACACTTCTAACACGCGACGATGTGATGGAAGGCATTCCTGAAATGCTGACTGAAGTGCAGGTTGAAGCCACGTTTCCTGACGGCACCAAACTGATTACGGTGCACAACCCCATTGTGTAAGCACGCCAAGGAGTTCGCATGCAACAAGCAAACCAGACTTCAATCAACAAGCCCCGCACGACGAAGCGGCATTTCATCTTCGCAACAGTTTCAATCTTTGCGCCCGTCTGGGTGCTCGCACACCCAGGCCATGCGAACGATCTGACGCACAATGCGTTTTACATGGGGTTGATTCACCCTTTCACGGGTACCGACCATTTACTGGCCATGGTAACGGTTGGCTTATGGGTAGCGCTTACCATGGGAAGCCGCCTGCAACAGGCAAGCACCTTAATGGCCTTCGTGGCAGCCATGTTTATCGGTAGTGTGCTTAGCATGCAAGGAACGCACCTGCCAGCCGTGGAACCTTTAATTCTGCTTTCATTGCTGGTCTTCGGTTTGCTGGCTGCAACAGCCGTTCGCTTGCCCAATTGGATCGCGTTTGGCATAACCGCTTTCTTTGCCCTGTTTCATGGCTTTGCACACGGCCACGAAATGCCCGCCCAAGCGCAAGCGATGGGATACATCGGTGGCTTTCTAATTGGCACATTAGCCCTTCTGCTTACCGGCACCTATGCGGGCCAAACATTGCGCCCGCACGCCAGTTGGGCCATCCGTACCGGAGGCGCATTGGTCGCCGCATACGGCGTGACGCTATTAGGTTTAGCCTAACGAGGAGATACAACATGATCCCCGGAGAAACTCTTGCGGCCGAAGACGATATTCCGATCAACATTGACCGTGAAACTTGCCAGGTCGATGTCATCAACACCGGCGACAGACCGATACAGGTCGGATCGCACTTTCATTTCGCCGAAACGAACGCCGCTTTGCAGTTCGACCGCAAAGCAGCCTATGGTTTTCGTTTGAATATCGCAGCCGGTACCGCCGTGCGCTTCGAACCCGGTCAACGACGCACTGTGAAGCTGGTAGCCTTGGCCGGATCCCGGCACGTCTATGGCTTCAACAACCAGGTAATGGGAGCGCTGTAATGCCCACGATAAATAGACAGGCCTACACAGAAATGTTCGGCCCGACAACGCGCAATGGAAAGGGTGACCGCGTTCGTTTGGCCGATACCACACTGCTTGCGGAAGTCGAGCACGACTTCACCGTATTCGGCGAAGAGGTAAAATTCGGCGGTGGCAAAGTCATTCGCGACGGCATGGGACAAAGTCAGCGTATCAGCGCCGATTGTGCTGACACGGTTATTACCAACGCACTAATCATTGATGCCGTCACCGGTATTGTTAAAGCCGACATCGGCCTTAAAAACGGCCATATTCATGCCATTGGCAAAGCCGGCAACCCGGACATTCAACCGGGTGTGACAATCGTGATTGGCCCAGGCACCGAGATCATTGCCGGGGAAGGCATGATTGCCACCGCCGGTGGTATCGATGCGCACATTCATTTCATTTGCCCACAGCAAATTGAAGAAGCGCTGGCCAGTGGTGTTACCACAATGATTGGCGGCGGCACCGGCCCGGCCACCGGCACATTGGCTACCACCTGTACGCCCGGCCCCTGGCATATCCGTGCCATGCTGGCAGCTGCCGATGCCTTCCCGATGAACCTGGGTTTCCTGGGCAAAGGAAACAGCAGCCAGCCTGAACCACTCATCGAGCAAATAAAGGGTGGAGCGATGGGGCTGAAACTGCATGAAGACTGGGGCACGACGCCGGCAGCCATTTCAAACTGCCTGGATGTCGCCGAAGCAATGGATGTTCAGGTTGCCATTCATAGCGACACCCTGAATGAGGCCGGGTTCGTTGAAGACACCTTCCGCGCTTTCAAAGGCCGTACCATTCACGCTTACCATACCGAAGGCGCAGGTGGTGGCCATGCACCCGACATTATTCGCGCGGCAGGCATGCCCAATATTTTGCCGTCATCAACCAACCCCACCATGCCATTCACGGTAAACACCATAGACGAGCATCTCGACATGCTTATGGTGTGCCATCATCTTGATCCATCGATTGCGGAAGACATTGCGTTTGCAGAAAGCCGCATCCGGCGCGAAACCATCGCGGCGGAAGATGTCTTGCACGACCTGGGCGCGTTCTCGATTATGAGTTCGGACTCGCAGGCCATGGGGCGCGTAGGCGAAGTCATCTGCCGCACTTGGCAAACGGCCGACAAGATGAAAATCCAGCGCGGTGCACTACAAGGCGATACGTCGTATGCCGATAACAACCGAATTAAACGCTATGTCGCCAAATACACAATTAACCCGGCAATTGCGCAAGGCATCTCGCACAAAGTGGGTTCGCTTGAGCCGGGAAAGCTCGCCGATATTGTGTTGTGGCGCCCAGCCTTCTTTGGCGTGAAGCCCAGTTTGATACTGAAAGGCGGCATGATTGCCGGCGCTTATATGGGAGACCCTGGCGCATCCATCTCAACCCCGCAACCCGTTCATTTTCGCCCCATGTTCGGCAGCTTCGGACACGCGTTGAAAACCTCGCTGACCTTTGTTTCGCAAAGCGCTTTGGTTAGTCCTGAGCTAAAGGACCTGGGCCTGAACAAACCACTGGAGGCGGTATCCGGCTGCCGCACCATTGGCAAGCAAGACATGATTCTGAATAACTGGATGCCCGACATTACAGTGGATCCCCAAACGTATCAGGTGATGGCCGATGGTGAATGGCTAACCTGCGAGCCGGCCAAAACCTTGCCGATGGCGCAACGTTATTTCTTGTTCTGACCGCATGCTAAACGAATCGTTGCTCAATACACCACGACCACATGCCTTAGGGCCACACAGGAAACACACACCATGTATATTTTCGATCGAATACTACTTCGCGACACCCTACCGGAAAAACCGCCCGCCAACGCGTTAACGTTAACTTTGCCACTGCAATTGCGACGACGTAGCCGCCAGAAAGCCACACTTGAAAACGGCACCGATATTGGCATTGTCCTTCCACAAGGCACCCTACTCAACGACGGTGACTTGCTCAGCAACAAGCAAGGCCAATACATTCTGATCAAAGCCGCACAGGAACACGTACTGCGCGTTTGCGCGAACACAAGCTTGAACCTCATGCGCGCCGCCTACCATCTAGGCAACCGGCATGTAGCGTTGGAAATACAGGCAGACCACCTGAAACTGGAATACGACCCGGTCCTGGAAACCATGCTCAGTCGAATCCCTGGGGTTTCCACCAAACAAGTGCAGGCACCCTTTTCCCCTGAAACCGGTGCCTATGGTGGAGGCCATAAGCACGGGCATGATGAAACGTTCGACGAAGATTATGCGCTGGCACAAGCAGCCTATCATGCGCACGGAGATGATCACGCGCACGAAAACCCTGCCAACCATCACCACCATCATGACACCTCCACCTGAACAGTTGGCCGCACTATTGCAACTTACTTCACCTTCACTGCCTATTGGTGGATACAGCTATTCGCAAGGTCTTGAGTCGGCAATAGAACTGGGTTTGGTTCACGATGAAAGCACAGCCGGCCAGTGGATTGCCGATCAACTTGAGCAAGTACTGGGCTATGGTGAAGCGCCGCTGTGGATGGGCTTATACAACGCATTCCAAAACGACGACGAAAGCACTATTCAGCAACTAAACGACTGGTTTATGGCGTCACGCGAAACCCAGGAGATGCGACAGGAAACACAGCAAATGGGGTGGTCTTTGTTGCAAGTGGCCGAATCGCTGCAATGGTGTTCGCCACAGCGCATAAATTTAATGAGGTCACTCGACCCCGCCTGTCTTCCCTGCGTGCACGCCGGGCTTATCGAAGCGAAAGGAATCAGCGCGCAAGCGGGCCTGACCGCTTACCTTTTTTCCTGGCTTGAAAACCAGATCATGGCGGCCATGAAAAGCGTGCCGCTGGGGCAGATGAGTGGGCAACGACTTATTCAACAGTTACGGGAAACGTTGGCCCAGGTCTGCGAACAGGCTCACAACCAAGCCGCACAAACGCCGCTGCGCCTGTATAACTTTGCCCCGCAATTCGCCATTGTGGCCGCTCGTCACGAAACCCAATATTCGCGCTTATTTCGCTCATAGCAACAACACGCGCGGCGCACATTTCTTAGATCACCCTGCTAGCGAGGAACACCAGAATGAATGCACCCGAACACGCAAACCCAACAGGAAAACGCAGCAAACCTCTGCCCCCCTTACGCATCGGTGTAGGCGGGCCGGTTGGCTCGGGCAAAACCACTTTACTTGAAATGCTGTGTAAAAAAATGTCCGCCCGTTACGACATCGTGGCGATTACAAACGATATCTACACCAAGGAAGACCAGCGCCTGCTTACGCTTTCCGGCGCCTTGCCGGCCGAGCGCATCATGGGGGTTGAAACCGGCGGTTGCCCCCACACCGCGATTCGTGAAGATGCTTCCATTAACCTGGAAGCCATCGACCGCATGCTGCATCAGTTTCCCGATTCCGATATTGTATTCATCGAGTCGGGCGGCGATAACCTGGCGGCCACTTTCAGCCCGGAACTGTCCGACCTCACCTTATACGTTATTGATGTTTCGGCCGGTGAAAAAATCCCCCGTAAAGGCGGCCCGGGCATTACCAAATCGGATCTGTTGATTATTAACAAAACAGACTTGGCCCCATTGGTGGGCGCCTCGTTGGAAGTAATGGAACAAGACACCCAACGCATGCGTGGCAACCGACCCTTTGTAATGGGCAGTGTGGGAAAAGGGAAGGGAATCGAAGAAATTATTCAATTCATTGAATCCGAAGGTTTGCTAAGCGCGACAACCTGATCGTCGACAATTTAACCAACCGTTACTTTTTACTTTGACGCGGGTCAACAATTTGACCCGCGTTTTCAGACAAAATTAAGAATCCATAATTAAAGTCACGTAAACTGGCCCAAGTAGGGGTGGCCTATACAGCGCACCCCCATTCCTGTCGACAACCAGTCAACTCACTATTCAAAGGAGTCAGCGATGGAAAACATTTCAGCAGGTAAATGCCCGGTTATGCACGGCAGCCTGACCTCAGCCGAGAAATCCAATATGGACTGGTGGCCCAAAGCACTGAACCTGGATATTCTGCACCAGCATGATGCCAAAACCAATCCGCTGGGTCCGAACTTCAACTACCGTGAAGAACTGAAAAAACTCGATTTCGACGCCCTGAAAAAAGACGTAACCGCCCTGATGACCGACAGCCAGGATTGGTGGCCGGCCGACTGGGGCCATTATGGCGGCCTGATGATTCGCCTTTCCTGGCACGCGGCGGGCACTTATCGCGTGGCAGACGGCCGTGGGGGCGGCGGCACGGGCAATCAACGCTTCGCTCCCCTAAGCTCCTGGCCTGATAACGCCAGCCTCGACAAAGCGCGCCGCTTGCTCTGGCCTATCAAGAAGAAGTACGGCAATAAAATCAGCTGGGCCGACCTCATCATTTTGGCCGGCAATATTGCATATGAATCGATGGGCCTGAAAACATTCGGCTTCGCATTTGGGCGCGAAGACATTTGGCACCCCGAAAAAGACATTTACTGGGGCTCGGAAAAAGAATGGCTGGCGCCCAGCGGCAGCGAAGGCAGCCGCTACTCCGGCGAGCGCGACCTGGAAAATCCGTTGGCTGCCGTCATGATGGGGCTTATTTATGTCAACCCCGAAGGCGTTGACGGCAACCCCGACCCCCTGAAAACGGCACACGATGTGCGTGTTACGTTCGAGCGTATGGCCATGAACGACGAGGAAACGGTCGCCCTGACAGCAGGGGGCCATACAGTGGGCAAATGCCACGGCAATGGCGACGCGGCCAAGTTAGGTCCCGCTCCTGAAGCTGCCGATCTCGAAGACCAAGGCATGGGTTGGACTAACCATAACCCTCGAGGAATTGGACGCGACGCCATTACCAGCGGCCTGGAAGGCGCCTGGACGACCCATCCAACGAAATGGGACAACGGTTACTTTCATATGCTGTTGAACCACGAGTGGGAGTCAAAGAAAAGTCCTGCGGGCGCGTGGCAATGGGAGCCGGTGAATATCAAGGAAGAGGATATGCCGGTGGATGTGGAAGACCCTTCCATTCGTAAAATGCCCATTATGACCGACGCCGACATGGCGTTGAAAATGGACCCGGAGTTCCGCAAAATCTCGGAGCGGTTCTATAAAGACCCTGAATACTTTAACGATGTATTTGCTCGCGCCTGGTTCAAACTGATTCACCGCGATATGGGGCCAAAGTCGCGCTATATCGGCCCGGACGTTCCTCAGGAAGACTTGATCTGGCAAGACCCCATTCCAGAAGGTCGCACCGATTACAACATTGATGCGGTCAAAGAAGCCATTAAGAACTGCGGCCTGAGCCAAAGTGAAATGATCGCCACAGCTTGGGATAGCGCCCGCACTTTCCGCGGCTCCGACTTCCGGGGCGGTGCCAACGGTGCCCGTATTCGTTTGGCCCCCCAAAAAGACTGGGAAGGGAACGAACCGGCACGCCTGGCCAAAGCCTTGACGGCTTACGAAAAGATTGCAGCGGATACGGGCGCCAGCGTCGCCGACGTCATCGTACTGGCCGGCAATATGGGGGTTGAGCAAGCGGCTAAAGCGGCGGGGTTCAACATAACCGTTCCGTTTACACCGGGTCGCGGCGATGCAACTCAGGAAATGACCGACGTGGAATCTTTTGAGCCCCTGGAACCCGTCGCCGATGGTTTCCGTAACTGGCTCAAGAAAGACTACGCTGTCAAACCCGAGGAAATGTTGCTTGATCGTGCACAGCTTATGGGCCTGACCGCCTGCGAAATGACGGCACTTGTGGGCGGCATGCGTGCGCTGGGGACCAACCACGGTGGCACCAAGCACGGCGTATTCACTGATCGTGAAGGCGCGTTAACCAACGACTTCTTCGTTAACTTGACGGACATGGCCTACAGCTGGAAACCCAAAGGCGCCAACCTGTATGAGGTATGTGACCGAAAAACAGGTGAAGCAAAGTGGACCGCCACCCGCATTGATTTGGTGTTCGGATCAAACTCAATATTGCGCGCCTATGCAGAAGTCTATGCCCAGGACGACAGCAAAGAGAAGTTCGTGAAAGACTTTATCGCCACATGGACCAAAGTCATGAACGCCGATCGCTTCGATGCATAACGCCGGGGCCATTCATCCGCCTGGATGGATAGGGGCCCTTATGCTGTCGCTGTCAGCGGCATAAGCCGGCCTCGTTAAACAATCAGCCCTTTCCGCCTTTGGCCGAAAGGGCTGATTAACTTCACCGTGCACAATATTCAACGATCAACCTTGGGTTCCACAAAAACCTGACCCGACGAATTAACGCGGATAATCATGGCGAACGGTTGCAAAACATCGTCACCCTCTTGTGCCGAGGCGACCTGCCCGCTAAGCTCAAAGCGTAATGTAATGACTTCCCGCTTTTCTTCTTCAACCGTAATCTTCGGATTCAACAGCCTTTTTTCATAACGGACAACTTGACGAATAATCGACTCCGACAACGACTCGGTTGTGCCCAACGCAAATGAGCCGGCAATATTGCTCATGTCGGGCATGCCGTAATTTGGATCGATGGGAACAGAGCCGGCACGCGTATTCAGCAACTTGCGCAAATGGCCCACAATAGAGTCACGCAATTGGCGATCAACCGAACGCCCGGCCACAAGCAGCGGCTCCTCAAGTGCCGAAAGTCGTTCCAAAAGGCTTATCTTATACATGAAGCTATCCTTGCACCTTGCTTATCCTTGACACCCGCAAGCGGGATCATGCAATATTAGTGACTCTTCGGCGCACCGTCCACTATATTCATGGCTACAAGCTTCAACCGGTTCTACGCAACTGAGCTCGCACGCTTGCGAGCCAATTCTTTGGAGTTCGCACAAACGAACCCGGCTGTCGCCCCCATGTTGGGCGCAGTCACAACCGACCCCGACGTCGAGCGCCTACTGGAGGGGGTCGCCTTCCTGAATGGCCTTACGCTGCAAAAGCTCGACGATGAATTCCCTGAAATCGTCCAGGAGCTGGCCAGCGTTCTGGTACCGCAGTTTCTGCGCCCCCTGCCGGCAGCGTCACTCATTTCATTCACACCGAAAACACAACTCTCGGAGCCGGCGGTTATCCCAATCGGAACCGAAATCGGCGCGGCACCAATCGACGGCATTTCATGCAAGTTTCGTACCACCGCCGATATTCATGCCCATCCCATCACGCTCGAAACCGTTCTATCAGACCAGCTTTCCGATGGCAATCAGGTACTTTGGCTGCAGTTCAAAACATCTGAGGAATCAGACGGCATGCTCTTGCCGCCCCGGCTGCGTCTGTTCCTGGCACAAGAACACTCGTCTGCAACAAACCTGTTCATGTTGCTCGGCACGCAACTTAAATCAATTCGCCTGCTTGATGCACACGGCCAAAGTGTGGTGCTTTCACCAAAAGTACATTTCCCGGCGTTCGATGAGCCTCTGTTGCCCTATCCAGATAACGCTTTCCCCGCATTCGGTTGGCTACAGGAATTATTGTTTTTCCCCCAAAAGTTTTTGTTCTTTGAAATCGCCGACATTTCAAAAGGTCGCGGCACCTTGCAAGGAGACAAATTCCGAATCGAATTTGTCTTTCATAAATCACCTGTTCCCTTGCCCAACCTGGCGGCACGCGACTTTGCCTTGAACGTTGCCCCGGTTGTAAACCTGTTCGAGCATGAAGCCGAACCGATCAACCTGAATCATGAAACATCAGAGTATCTTGTCTTGCCCAGTGGCGCGCATAAACGGCAATTCCAGATCTACTCTATTGATACCGTCACCGGATATGTGCAGGGCAATGCGCGCAACAAAGATTACGTGCCCTTTTCTCTCTTAACGCACGATAAAGACCGCAGCCAGGCCAGCTATCGCACATCCATGCGGCCCTCGCTGGTGGGTGAAACCATCGACACCTATTTGTCCGTCGTTTACGACCAGAACGACAACCCTGAAAATGAAACGCTGTCGGTCAGCCTAACCTGCACAAACCGGTATCTGCCGGAATCACTCAAACTGGGCGATATTTCAAAACCAACCAGCACCTCGCCCGAACGCTTTACCTTTCGCAACATCACACCGGTGACCGCCTCCATCGACCCGCCCAGCGGAGAAAAGCTGCTGTGGGATGTCATCAGTCACACCACGCTAAATTTACTTTCTTTGTCCGGCGTCGAGAACTTAAAAGGTATTTTGCGACTCTATAACTCTACCTGCACCCATGATCGGGCGACACGCAGTGCCAACGACCGCCAAATTGATGGTTTGGCCGAGCTGCAAGTCACACGTGAAACCCGTCTGGTACGAGGCGCCATGATGCAAGGCCAGCACGTTGTACTGACTTGCGAGGAGAAAAACTGGGCAAGCACAGGGGCGTTGTACTTATGGGGCAGTGTGCTCGACCGATTCCTGTCATGCTATGCAGGCATCAACTCTTACACACGATTCGAAATTCGAGATAAAAATACGGGAACGGAGTTTAAATGGCCGATCAGGATGGGACAAAAGCCCTTGCTATAAAGGGTCGTTTACTGCAGCAAAGTGAACGATTCTCGTTTTTTCAGGCCTACCGCTTATTACGCCTTACCGCCTTGCAGGAAGGCCGGCCGGAAGCCGATGTCAAAATACGCCCCAGCCTTTCATTACACTTTCCAGGCACAGACCTTAACGACATCAGGGAAACCGCACCCGGAACTTACCGCTTAACGGCAAATTTTCTGGGTTTGTACGGCGTGACGTCGCCTTTACCCAATTTTTACTCCGAGCAACTTCTCGACGAGCACCACGAAGGTCGACACAGCAATCGTGACTTCCTCGACATTATCAGCCAAACCATTTACCCGCTGTTTTTCCGGGCCTGGCTCAAATCGCGCGCCCACGTTCGCATCAAAGAATTCAACGATCACCGGCTGCTTGAAATATTCCATACCTTCGTAGGTATTAACGAGCCCTTGCGCTTCCTTAACAAGCCGGGTTTCAGTCATTTACTGCGGTTTGCAGGGCTATTCAGCCAGTATCCGCGCTCGGCGATGGGTTTGCGCACCATTATCGCGGCACTCTATCCAAAATCAAACGTAGAGGTCGTTCAGCAAGACGAGATGTGGCAGGCCATTCCAGCCGACCAACGCTTACAACTGGGCTCACAGGCATGTACCCTGGGCCACGACAGCCATGTGGGCGCGATTGTACGCAGCCGCAGCAACAACCTAACCATACGTATCCATGACATCGACCAAACCACTTTTCTGGGGTTACTCCCGGGCCAGGAAGAATTCAACAAGCTGGCCTTCATTATCCGTTATTATTTACTCGATCCGCTGAATGTACGTCTTGACCTTCAATTACGCCGCGGTGCAGTTCAACCCATTCAGTTGGGTGCACCGAACAAGAATTGGGCGGCATTGGGCCACGACACCTGGCTGGTCGATACACAATCGCCCCATGAAGCACACGCACAAGTCGTGTTGTAACTCCCTGCGCCCCGCACTAAAGGATCTTCCCCATGGCTAGCAACGCAGAAAAAGAGCTACTGTTCACATTCGAACTCAGCCGTAAAGACCTTCCCACATTCGACGTTGTTCGTTTCACCGGCAATGAGTCGGTATCCGCCCTCTTTGAGTTCGATATTGTTTTGGTGTCGACTGAAGGTAACGTGGACCTGGACAACGTACTGAACGCCACGGCCACGCTGCATATCTGGGCTCGCGACCACGCCAGTTCAACGCCGTACCATGGCATGATTGCGCGGTTTGAACAGGAGGGTCAGGTCGACGACTACTATTTTTATCGCGCCACGCTGGTACCCCGCTTATGGAATCTGGGTCTCACGTTTCTGAATGACGTTTATTTGAACGAAAACCGGATACCGGACATTATCCGTTCAATCCTGGATCGCAACGGCCTGAAAGGGCCGGATATCAAACTGACGCTTAAAAATGAGAGCGATTACAGGCAGCGCAGCTTCATCTGCCAATATCAGGAAACAGACTTCAATTTCATTTCACGCTGGATGGAGCACGAAGGGATCTATTATTTTTTCGACCACGACGACAATGCCTCTGTAGGTGAGGTACTAAACATGGTCGACTACAAAGAGGCCCAACCTGAGAAAACCATTTCTTTGCGTTATACACCGCCAGAGAACGTACAAACCGACCGGCAAGACACCTGCGTTACCGCATTCACCTGTCGCAAAACCCACATCCCCGGCAAAGTGCTGGTTCAGGATTTCAACTTTCGCAAAGCCAGCCTGGGCGACAACCTGAAATCGGAACAAGCCGTGTCCGGCGGAAAGAACGGCCACTACATGTATTACGGCGACAACCTCCGAACCGAGCCCGACGCTGAACGACTGGCTAAAATCCGGTCTGAAGAGCTGGCTTGCAAAGGCACCACATACCACGGTAGCGCCCCCGCGGCTGGGGTGCGCAGCGGTTACTTCCTTGAGGTCACACACCATTACCGCGACAGTTACAACGGCAAATACTGGGTCACCTCGGTTCAACATCAAGGGTCTCAAACGGGCGTTATTCTGGCCGGCCAAAACACCGCTTACAACGACAATGAGCAAGGCGCCTTATACGAATGTCAATTCACGGCACTTGAAGCGTCACAACAGTTTCGACCGGAGCGCACCACGCCGAAGCCGGTTATTGCAGGCATTCTTAACGCCGTGATTGATGCCGAGGGTGAAGGCGATCACGCCGAACTGAATGAATACGGTCAATACAAGGTGCAATTGCTTTACGACTACTCATCCAAATCGGCCAACAAAGGGTCTTCGTGGCTGCGCATGGCCACGCCGTATGCCGGCAAGAATAACGGCATGCACTTCCCATTACTGAAAGGCACCGAGGTACTTATCAGCTTTGTGGGCGGCGACCCCGACCAGCCCATTATTGTGGGGGCCGTCCCGAACTCAGAAAACCCCAATGTGGTACGCGACGCCAATGCGGCGTGCAACGGTGTACGCACATCCCGGGGAAATGTACTGAACATGGTCGACAAGCCGGGTAGCGAGGTGGTTTCTCTTTTCTCACCTGCGAAAGGTTCATGCGTCTATATCGGTACATTCCCACTCATCGGGGCCGATGTCTCCCTGGGCACCCCCAACCCGGCTGACGTCTTGAAAAACATAAGCTGAAGCAAACCCATTAATTTCAGAACCTCACAACCAACAGGACTCAAACATGACAGGAATTGCGAACGTTAGTGAAGGTCAGTCGTTAAGCTGGTTTGGCGCCGGCAAAACCGAACTGATCACCGCGTCCGACCTGGAAGTGATTTACGGCGTGAGAACCGAGGTTACGGTTGGCGTAAAGAATGATTTTGCATTGGCGCTGCAATCAGAAACGTTCATCGGCTCCAAATTCGAGGCTAAACTGGCGGCGGAATTCGAGCTCACCAAAACCGCCACGGTTGAAAGCGCCAAAGAAGGTGAGTTCTATTACATGGACTCATACATTGGCACAGTGGGCGCCAGTGTGGAACAAGTAGCGTATGCGAAAACACTTCGCACTGCGACGTTCACCCTGCTGACAATTCAAACACTGGCCATGCTTGCCGCCGTCACGTATGCCACGGCTCATAAAATCATTACCCCGCACGAAGAAGAAGTTAAAGTACCCGAGCTCGATATCGCATTGGGTCAACTCACATCAATTGCGTCCATTGCCGCCACCATTGCACCGCTTCTTCTGTTGAAGTATGCCAAATGGCGCAAATTGGGGGAAAACGACTCACCCGCCGGGGTGCTTACCATGGACGCCATTGGCGGGGTCTTTTTGGGTACGCGCAAGATGGCGCCCATCAGCCCGACATCCGGCGTATTTATCAGCGAAAACAGCGTTCAGCTTAGCTCATCCGACACCGACCTGGGCTACAGCAAACCGAACGGCGGCACGTCGATTCTTGGCTTTACGCGAAACGCGGGCGATGCCGGCGTAGGTGGATCGCGGCTGGAAGTGTCTGCTGATGGCGTGACCCGCATCTATGGTTCAGGCATTCAAGCCGACCTGCTCACAAATGCAGGCTTCTCGTCTCATACGGTTAATGCACAGCAACATTTCCTGAACGTCACCACAGCCAACTCCACCACGGCCGCAGGCCCCGCGTTGAACCTGATCGACACCGGCGTCCAGGCCAAGTTCAATGACGAAAACAGTCTGTCTGTTGGAGATGGCACCATCAGTGCCCTGGCTGGGGGGCCGACCGGCTCAGTAATGCGCTTGACAGCAGACGAAAGCAGCATTGGCACGGGCGGCAACAATATCACCATCAACGCTACGGGCGTCGTTTTAAGCTTCGGTGACTCGAAAGTGCGTATCGATGCAACCGGTTTCGCCCTTGGCGATGCCGTTACCGTTTTGAACCCCGGCCCACCTGGCTTAACTTTTAGCGGCATTCAAAAGGCAGTAACTGACGTCGGCGCACTAAAAACCCAAATGGAAGCCAGAAAACTCACGGACACCGCCCTAGACGACAAATTCAAAGTGGTTAAAAACACCACCAGCCGTTTGAACCGCATCCTCATGACAACACGCAACCGAGTCGACGCCATTACCGAGCAATTGAATGCCGAATAAAATGCCCATGCATGAAACCCTGCCCGGACTCAAAATAATCAAGCCGGGCCGCACCGAGCTGGTTCATCGTGTTTATAGTCCGGTGCCCGATCAATACGCCATGTCGTTCGGCGTACTGGTACCCTTCATTCTTAACGCGCCGGGCGCAGAACAAGAGATCGAATTCTCATCTCTTTGGGAACATGCCGCAAAGGTATTGCAGAAAGACGAAACGCTTGATGAAGGCTGGCCCAAACCAAAAGCCGAGTTTCTTGCCGCCGGCTGCTGTTACCCCCCGGCCGACACCACGCAACAGCCGGTCTCGGCCCGCATTTCAATTGGAGCCCTGAATAAAAGACTGGCCGTATTTGGCCCCCGCCAACTCAGCGCCACCGGCGGCATATCAGCCCCCGCCCCCTTCGATCACATGCCCATTACCCTGGCCAATGCATTTGGCGGTGAAGGTTACGACGCCAACCCAAGCGGCAAAGGTTATAGCAGCAAGGGGGGCATCACCGAGTTGCCCAATATTGAATTACCCGACCACCTCATGCTGTCGGCTAACGACAAACCGCCGCCCGCGGGATTCGGCCCGCTACCCAGTGCTTACCCCCAACGTGCGCGCCACCTAGGCAAACAAGACGAGCACTGGCGTAACACACGCTGGCCTCATCTTCCTATCGACACCGATGCGCGCTACTTTATGGCCGCATCACAAGACCAGCATCTCGACGGTTTTTGGGCGGGGGGTGAAACAATCGAAATACAAAACATGCACCCGGAGCATGGCGTATTGCAGGGTCGATTGCCCCGCAGTCGGCCACGTTTCTTCGTACACCAGTCCGACCCGGATGGCAGTGCACAGTTCCGCGAACTGAAAGTGCATGTCGACACGGTTTGGCTATTGCCTGAAGAGCGACTGGGGGTTTTAACGTTTCGTGCCAGTATCGCGGTGTCCGACCCAGATGGGCGCGATATCAACGCGTTTTATGCAGAGTTTGAAGACCCCGGCGAACTCCCTTTGCCGGTCGACCTGTATTTGAACAACTGCCTGAAAGGGATGGCACCCGAAGTATTCAAAGACGTCCCCGACGTCACTTCCCCGGAATTCAAGGCTTCGCTTGAGTCAACCTCCAGCGAGGATTTGCTGCAAAAAGTCCGCGAACAACGCGATTACTTTCAAAGCTCTTTAAAGAAGGCAGGTATTCGCGAAGATCAATTACTGGAGATGCTGGAAGCGAATCCGCAAACCCGCCAGTTCGCTCAGGCCATGACACAGCGCAGTAAATCTCTTACAGGCTTTTTTAACGAAATAGAAGGGTTGATAAAGGTCATCCAGGAAGAGGAAGGCACGGAGCCCGAGACCGCGACCGAGAAAGCCGACCCCCAACCTGCCTTGAAAGAAGCCTTAACACCCTATCCCAAGCCTGCAGCCCACGCCCCTACAACTCCGCCGCAAGGCAATGAAACGGCTCCACTGCACGACGCCGCGGCTGCCGCTCGCAACCGGCAACTCGTCGTCAGCGCACAGGCCAATGGATACCCTTGTCTCAATCTCGACCTGACACACGCCAACCTGGCCGGCCTGGATTTAAGCGGCATGGATTTCTCCGGCTCGGTGCTGGCGGGCGCAAATCTGGCGGGCGCAAAGTTACAAGGCGCGTGTTTAAACGGCGTGTTTGCAACCGGCACCCGCTTCGATGCAGCCGATTTGTCCGGCTGCCAACTGGTGAAAGCCAGCCTCGGGAAAAGCAGTTTCGTCGGCAGCACGTTGCGCGGCGCAAATCTTGACGGCAGCGACTGCACTGAAGCGAATTTTTCGGGCGCCGATCTTTCCAGCACCAGCCTGCAGGCCGCCACGCTATCCCATGCGTGGTTGCAAGGGATTCGGGCCGAACGGCTGATTGCGACGGGAGCCCAACTGGACCAAGCCAACCTCGACAATGCCCAGTTGCCTGCTGCACTGCTTGAGGGTGCAAATCTTTCCGGCGCATCGGTTCAACGCGTTAATCTGCAGGGTGCGATTGCGCGCAAAGCCAATTTTTCCCAAGCTAACCTGGCCGGCGCCAATCTGGCGCAGACTGACCTAAGTGGCAGTCAGGCAAGCCCGGGAACCTCATTTCAAAAAGCGATACTCGACCAGGCCACTCTTGAAGCGGCTGCATGGGCAGGCGCCAACCTGAATGAAGCATCTATGCTGAATATCAAAGCGAGCAAAATGGATTTGTCCGATTGCATCGTCACCCATGCCAGGCTTGCAAGATCAGACCTGCGTTCCGCGTGCTTCGATCGCTCCGACCTGGAGCAGGCCGACCTTAGCGCATCGAACCTGATGCAGGCCTCGTTTATTCACGCAAACCTGCAAGCAGTGAATCTAGACAATAGCAATCTGTACAACGCCACCTTTGTCGACACAAAAATCGCCGGCGCCCGCTTCAATAACGCCAATCTCGACAACACCGTGTTAGCGACCCCATAACCGCTTGAAGGTATCTTATATGGCTTCATCTCCTCAGTCTCTTATTGTTAACGGTGTTTTGGAAGACGCCGATTTGTCTGGTGCATCGTTGGCCGGAACCGGCTTTCAAACCATTAAATTTCATAAAGTAAATTTTCGGGGAGCCGACCTTTCCGGTGCCGACTTTTCCCAGGCACAATTCGACGATTGCGATTTAAGCGGTGCTATCCTGAATGAAGCGCAATTTATCGGCGCCACAATTAACAACACGAACGCAGCCGGCGCAAGCCTCAGCAAAGCAAACCTAACCACTACATCGGTGATTAAATCCGATTTGAGCCAGGCCAACCTGGCCGAGTCCGATTGTTCGGCCAGCCTGTTCGACAACTGCATTCTGGACAACGCCGTCTTTGAAAAGGCCGATTTAAGTACGGCCCGAATGAATGCGTGCTCCCTGAGCGGAACGAGCTTCAAAGAAAGCGACTTAAGCCGCTGGATGGTGATGGAATCCGACTTGAGTGCCGTTGTGTTCGGAAAGAACAACTTGAGCCAGGCCATGCTCATGAACGCGAATTTGTCGGGCCAGCAGTTTCCCGAGTGCGACCTGACGCTGACACTCTTTATTGAGGCTAACCTGCAAGGCGCCAACTTCTCGGGCGCCTCAATGTCGCAAACACAGTTTTCCATGTCGATAATGAAAGGGGCGAATCTCAGCAACATCAAAGCGGAAAACACCAGCTTTGCCGCCGCCGACCTCACGGCCGCCGACCTTACCGGCAGCGCTTTTGAAATTTGTGATTTCTCGCATGCCAAACTGGTGCAGGCCCGTGCAGGCAACAGTTCCTGGCATGTCACGCCCATGGTGGGTGTGCAAGCCCAACAATCGATCTGGGATGGTGCGCAACTTGAACTGTGTGATTTTTCACATGCCTCGATAGACGAAGCCAGCTTTAGAAATGCCACCATCAAATTATGCAACCTGCATAAACTTTCGGAAGAGAAAACAATTTGGGACGGCGCCAACTTCAATGACACCTTCCGTACCGACCCAATCCGAGAGAAAGCAGAAAATTGGCAACCTCCTGCGTAACCCCTGGCCAACCGGAAAACAATCATGTCTGCAACCGTTCATCGCCTCACGCCCACGCCGGAAACTTCGGCACACAGCCTGGGCACCGCAACCGTTACCGGAATATCGGGCGAACACTTTTTACTGAGTCATCCCGAAATCTTAAAGGCAAGGCTTGCAGCCAGTTGTCTTTTAACGCCGGAAGCGGGTGACACCGTACTGGTGTCGCATGCGGCCGGCCATGACACCGGCTTTATCCTGGCCATTCTGCAGCGCAACGATCCGGACAGCGGCAGTTTGAACTTGCCGGGTGGCGCACAACTTCACACAAATCAGGCCGGAGTCGAGCTGCAAACCCAAAGCCTGTACCTGAACAGTGCGTCCCACCTCCAATTAAACAGCGGCACGCTCGATATCAATTCGGTAAGCTCAACCGTTAAGGTTAAGCACTGGCAAGGTTGGTTCGACACCTTTGAATCATGTGCGGTCAATGCCTCATTTACCGCAAAAACCTTTTCGTCGCAGGTCGGGCGGCTGATCCAGCGCCTTAAAGAAAGTTTCCGCAAAATCGACGGGCTGGACGAAACCCGTGCCGGTCGTGTTCGTGTTTCGGTCGACGATCACCACCACATTGAAGCGGGCCATGTTACCCACACGGCAAAAGGCTTTGTAAAGATAGACGGCCAGAAAATAGATTTGGGCTAGGAGAACATATGTTTGTTGCAACCATTCAAGCCGGGCAAGCCATGTGCATGCCCGATGTATGTAAAACCCCTGCCCCGCCCGGGCCCCCTATTCCTATTCCTTATGTGAACACGGCAATGACGACACTAGCCAACCCCACCAGCCTGAAAGTACTGGTCAGTGGCTGCCCCGCACTTACCAAGGCTTCAAAAATATCAATGAGCATGGGAGACAACACCGGTGTTGAAGGCGGTATTGTGTCGGGCTCAATGATGGGGGAATGTGAGTTCGTTACCGCCAGCTTCAAAGTCAAGTTCCAGGGGAACCCGGTTGTACGGCAAATGGACTCGGCCAAATCAAACAAAGGCAACACATTCGGGGCACTGCTGGAGCCCAGCCAGGTTAAGGTGAACGCAAACTAGGTTATTTCCTTTCTGACACGCGTACAGCCGGAGGCCCCGCCTTCGGCTTTTCATTTGCCGGGCGTCCGTCGCTATTCAACCTAATACGCTCGCCCGGGTAGTAATCAAACAACGCACTACGCTTTTCCCCTTTGAACTGATACGTGACCCGATAAGGTTTCTCGGTGTACGTGACACGCGTTGTCGGCACACAGGTGGTCTCCAGATAAAACTGCTGGTTCGCCAAGTACTGCCCTGGCTGCGGCTTTTGCAGCAACTCTTTCGGCGGGCTGTCGGGAAACAATAATTTCATTAAACCATCGCCCAGAATACCGCCAATCATCGACAACATAATGGTTAACGGCAGCTTGGTCGGCCAGAAATGCTGCGCCAGAATTCCACCCCCATAGGCGCCCGCAACCATGCCCGGGCCGGCGACAGCCCCCACCGCCACGCCGGCCAAAATGGTTGGGTAAAACCAAAGCTTCTCACTTTTGGGCCCGTAGTTTCGCGTGAACTTATACCCTACCGCACCACCCAACAAACCACCCAATATCGGCTGCCAATACTTGACAAGCCAGGATTGGCTTTCGTATTGTCTCTGGGCGCGTTCGCGGTCGCTGACAATAGTTTGCCAGCACACGTCCGTCTTTTCTGCTTTCTCTATCACTTCCTGGGTTACCGTCAGTACCGCTACGGTGTCTTCAGGTGGTGTCGACATATTGCGAAACAAACTTGCATTTGACGCATGGGCCTGCGGTTGAAAAAACGCCATGCCGATACCTAGAAATAGCGTTGGGAAAATGCGCCAGTGCAATGATTTTTTTGGAAAACCTGGCAAGGAAAAAGACGGCTGCGATGGGTCCATGGGCTATAATCCTGCCGGTTAGGGTAAGGTGTTGGTTCAATTTACATAGTGTATTTTTTTATTTCTTCAATTTGCAACTCTTAGGTCCTCATGCCAAGACGTCAATTACTGACACTCATGCTTGCCAGCCTTCTGATCATGACTCAGGGGTGTTCCAGCGTGAATTCGGCCATGGGGGGAAACACACAAAAAGAAGCCAAAGCTGAAGTAAGCTGGGACTACAAACGCGACGGCATCCAAATTGAACTTATGGCAAGCGCCGATATCAATGCTTATTTCAATCAGTCTCACACACTGGTGCTGGGCATTATGCAGTTGGAAGACTCCAAACCGTTTCTGAAATTACTGAGCGATAAAAAAACACTTGTCGACATGCTGGCCAGCGGAGACCCAGGAAAAGAGATTTTGCATATGGATCGCTACGTCGTCAGCCCGGACAAACGCACTATCTTGAATATAGACCGCGTTCAAAACGCAAAATTTATCGGCGTCGTGGCCGGCTATTACGACTTCGATCCCACCCGGGCCGCCCGCCTGTTTCGCATACCGCTGAACATTCAAACCGAAGGGCTTGTTTCCACGACCTACAAAGCGGAACCGGCTAATTTGGCATTACGACTTTATCTGGGGCGTCAGCAAATAACAAACGCGCAAAGCCTTACGTTCGACCCCGACAAAAAACCCGATGTTGAAACCATTCCTCTGGAACAGGGCGATCCAGAGATCAAGCTTGACGAAAAAACACTCCAACAAGCAGACGATGCAGCCGGCGCTGCGCGCAAACTAAGGCAATAAAGGAACGCTTCATGGACTTCAGGACCGGCACCTACTGGCATCAGGGATTGTTTCTTCAACCTCAGCATTTTCAACGGCAAGAACTGAATCAACACTTCCTGAAAAAACCACTTTATGAAATGGTCACGCCGCACTTCTGGGGTGCCGGGAAAATAGAATTTGCCCCTGAGTCACTTTCCGCCCGCTCTGTTGAAATTCGCAGCGCTCGCCTGGTTTTCCGTGACAACACCTATGTAGAGTATCCGGGCAACGCCATTATCGGGCCACGTTCTTTCGATAAAGTCTGGACCGACAGTGACCAGCCGCTGGATGTTTTTCTGGGATTGCGAAAGCTCTCTCAGAGTGCGCCTAACGTCACGCAGGTCGACTCATTCGATCAGGCCGCGTCGGCGCCAACGCGCTATGCTTCGCAAACAGACGGCGAGGCCATGCGCGATCTGTATACCGATGGCCCGGTCGCCACCGTGCCTGTCATGATGCATGTTGTGCGTATTTTCTTCGGCCCGGAAGTAGCATCACTCGACGATTACGATCTGATCCCGATCGGCAGCCTTGCAAGAGATAACGATGTGGTGAAACTCACCGCCGACAGCGTCCCCCCCTGCTATGCTCTAACGGGCTCTCATGTATTGCAGGATTTGCTGCGTGATATTCGCGACGACATGTCGGGCAGAATGCGCCAGCTTGCAGAATATAAAGCGCCACGCGACATTCAGCGAGAAGAGCTTGATCCGGAATATTTTATGCTGATGCAATCGTTGCAGTCATTGAATCGGGCGGTGCCGCAAATTGCACACTACACCGAAACCGCCCAGGTACACCCGTGGGAAGTGTATGGCTTCCTGCGCACATGCGTTGGCGAAATGAGCACCTTCACCGATTCGTTCGACGCCGCCGGCCGGCGGCGCGACAGCCAGGACGAAGGGCTACCCCCATACGACCATCTTAAGTTGTTTAGTTGCTTCAGCACGGCGCGCCGCGTAATTAACCAGTTGCTCGCCGAGATCTCGGTAGGGCCGGAATTCCGTGTCACCCTGGAACCCCATGAGGATTATTTGATCGCCAGCGTTCCGCGCGACTATTTCGCCGCCCGTAACCGTTTCTACCTGGTGACCCAAACCGCCTCAAAAAACGATTACTCCAGCGAAGACTTCCTGCGGCTTGCGCGTCTTGCCGCCCCGCAATCCTTACCCACCATGATTGATCACGCGCTACCAGGCATTGATCTCATAGAGGTGGCCACGCCTCCGCAAGGCCTGCCCAAACGCGCCAATGCGCGTTACTACCGTATCGAACAAATGAGTGCGGAATGGGAAACGGTTGAACAAACTGCGGAGCTTGGACTTTTCTGGCCCGATGCGCCGGCCGATCTGCATGTCCAGCTTATCGTGCTCCGAGGCTAAGATGAAACTGTGCGACTACTTCATTCCACTCACCGCGCTGGTAAAAAGTTTCGACACGGCCGCCACCGATACGCCCGAAGCGTTGGCCGGGCAAATTGACAGCCTGATTCAACAGGCACAAAGCCAGGCCCTGCAAGAGGGTGTCGAACTGAACGCCTTTCAGGAGGCCCTGTTCCCTGTGCTGGCCTGGGCCGACGAACATATTTCGCGTCGCCACCAATGGGGCTCGGAACACGCATGGCAACGCCATCTTTTACAAAGACGCTATTTCAAAACCGGGTTGGCGGGCCGGGAGTTTTTTGAACGGCTCGAAAAGCTTCCCCCTGGAGAAGCCGCTGTACGCGAGGTATACCTGCTTTGCCTTTGCCTGGGCTTCATGGGGCGTTACAGCATTTCACCCAATTCCGCTGAGCTTGCCAATATTCGGGTGGAGCAATACAAACTGCTGCAAAAGGCCGACGACCGTTATAAAGCCGCCGAGAAAACAGCTTTGTTTCCCAAAGCCTACACAATGGCCGGCAACGCGAGGCCGGCAAAACAAAGAAAACCTGCATTTACCAGGAAAATCTCATTGCGTCGCGCCCTCATATTTATCCTGCCCCCCGTTATCGTGTTGGTCGTTGCCTTTATTCTGCATACTGAACTGACCTATGCCGTTCAGAACTTCCGTGAGGCGGCCAACTTATGAGAACGCTGCTTTCCATCATTCTGTGGCTTATCGTTCTTATTGTGCTGGCCATCGTCAGTTGGGCCGTCATGCTTTATTTATCGTGGCCGTACTGGGGTGGTCTGGCCATTTTCTTTGGTGTGCTGGGCATTTATTTCGGTATCCGGCTTTTGCGGCGGCTGTGGTATTTGTCGCGATCGCGCGTCAAGCTGGCCGCCTCGGAAAACGCGGGCCGCAAAGCTTCCGACAAACCCAGCGCACTCAGCGAACTTACCAATAAATGGAAACAGGGTATCGCCACGCTGAAAAGCTCGTCGCTACGACGCTTTGGCAATCCTATCTATGCTCTGCCCTGGTTTATGGTTGTGGGGGAATCGGGTGTTGGGAAAACATCGGCCATCACACGCTCGCGCCTTAGCTCGCTGAACAAAAGCATTAATCAATTCGAACCCATTACCCAAACACTGAACTGCGATTGGTGGTTCTTCAACCGTGCCGTCGTCATCGACACCGCCGGACGCTATGTATCTCCCGACGGTACGCCAGAAGATCAGGCCGAATGGGAACGCATGCTGGAGCTGCTGGCCAAGTACCGCATGAAAGAAGGCCTGAACGGCTTGGTGCTGGCCGTTGATGCAGAACAACTGATGGCCAGTGAAGATGCGCTTGAGCGACGAGGTCACGCCATTCGCGAACGTATCGATCAACTGATTCGCTTATTCGACAAACGTTTCCCCATTTTTGTTCTGGTCACCAAATGCGATCAGATCTGTGGTTTTGAAGACTGGGCGCAGGTACTGCCGGCAGACGCACTGAACCAGGCCATGGGCTATACCGGCCCAATGGAAGAGGGTGACCTGGCCGAACAGAAGTTCTTGAATCAGGCGTTCGAGCACATTTCGGAACGCCTGAAACTGCTTAGACTCGACATGGCGGTGAAAGGGGTCGACCTTAGCCCCAACCTGCTTTTGTTTCCCAGTGAAATTGAACGTCTGCGCTCCGGACTTCAGCACTTCATGCAGGCGTGCGCCGGCAACAATCCCTACCTGGAGCAGCCGCTCATTCGCGGGCTATTCTTCAGCAGTGCGCGCCAAACCGGCACGCATATACCCAGTTCCCTTGCGCACATCGTAAACACATCGAACACAGAAAAAACACCCAGCGACAAAGGATTGTTCCTGCATGATTTCTTTGAGCGCGTCTTGCCGGCTGATCGTTGGTCGTTCCTGCCTACCGTTATCGTAGATCGCTGGCGCCTGGTCACCCGCAACCTGGCCATTGTGTTCTGGATTTCCATCTGCACGGCTATCCTTGCCTTCATTTTGCTTTCTTACTACCAAACACGCGCCAGCCTGATCGACATCAAAAACGTTTATCCAAAAAACGTTCTGTCTCAAACAGGCAGCGACGCCAGTCGACTGGAGGACCTGCACCGCATCTTGTCAGTAATCGATTTAATTCAAGACCGTGAAGAGGAGTGGCAAACACGTTGGCTGGAATTCAGCCCCGACATCACGCAACTTGAAGAAGACATCAAGAATACTTACGTTAAAGGCTACCAAAATTTTCTGGGTACATACGACCCTAACAGCTTCCTGTCGAATGAGGCATTGGCCGATCAGAACAACCCGCAGTATGCCGATGCCGTTCTGGCGCTGGTTCGCACCATGAATTTGTCGCAAGCCCGTATTCAAGGTGCCGACTATCAGCAATTGCTGGCCATGCCCCAGGTGCCCACCAATGTTATTCAGGAATTCCTTCCCGACCTCCCACCCAAAGTCATCGATGCAACCAACCAGATGCAGGTGGCATACACCGCCTGGACGCCAATCGACGATCCATTTCTGCGTCAGCGTCTGGCAAATAACCGACAGGTTCTCAACAAAATTCTGGTGCAATCTCCGCAACTGGAGTGGTTACTGCCTTGGGCGAATGCACTTCCCAACCTGCAGCCTGTTACGTTGCGAGAGTTCTGGCTGCCAGGCACACAAGGCCCGAACCGGGGCATGATTGAGCCCGCCCTAACCAAACAAGGTGAGCAACGCTTGCAAACATTCCTGGACGAACTGGGCCAGGCGGTAGACGACCCATCCGGGTTCAAAGTTCGGCGCGGTGCATTTGAAACCTGGTATTTGGCCGAGCGCTTCAACACGTGGCAAAGCTTCGCATGGGCCTTTAACAACGGCGAGCAATTGCTTGGCAATGAGCCGGCATGGCGCGAAATGCTGGGGCGCGTTGATACCAACGCCAGCCCCTATTACATGCTGTTCGACCGATTAAAAAGTGAATTTGCCGATGTACCTGCCGACAACTTGCCTGGCTGGTTACTGTTCGCACGTGAATTCAACGACATGCGACGCGCCGCTACCGCACCCGGCACTTTGGGCAAAGCGCAAGGCATGCTCAACACATTGAATAGTGTCGGCGAACGTGTCATTAAAGAATCAGTCTCCAATCAAACTTTTGCCCCCATGTCGGCATTTCCGCAATCGATTCAAGGCGTGCAGAACTTCTCTGCATATGCGCACGCCTTCGATCAAGTGGTATCGGATGCGCTGGGCGGTGAAGGCGCGGCGTATCAACTGGCGGCCAACTATTTCGCCTTCGGCGTTCAACCCGACGTGAAAGCATCAGCATTGCAGAATGTGCGCGACAATCTTGAGGCTTTCCGAAAAACATCGGGCTTTGACAAACCCGACGATCAGGTAATCTGGCATCTTGTAGGCGGCCCGCTGCAATTACTGACCCGCTACATTCTGGAGCAAGGTTCCTGCAGCGTACAAAACGACTGGGAAAAAGAAGTGCTGTGGAAAACCCAAATGGCAGTCAGCACGCAAGAGACGACTGAACAACTTTTTGGTGACAAAGGATCAGTCTGGACTTTCGCCGACAAATCGGCCAAACCTTTCTTGCAGCAACAAGCCAACGGCTTCACCACGGCAACTAAAAATGGCTACACCTTTCCGTTCGACCCTGGTTTCATTCCATTCCTGAATCAGTCGGTCAGCACGCAGGTAGAGTCTGTCGTCAAAAAGCAGTTGGCAGAAGCCTCTATCGGCAAAACCGCAAACTTGCTTATTACCTCTCTGCCCGTGGGCGTGAATCCCAGCGCCAAAGCCAAGCCCTACGCAGTGAATCTATCGATTCAATGCTCGCAGGAACAAATTACGCTGGATAACTTCAACATGGCGGTGACCAACAGCTTCGACTGGTCACCCGATCATTGTGGAGACGTCACGCTTCAAATACGTATCGACAATCTGTCTTTGAATCGCCGCTACCCCGGCCCCATGGGCATGGCCCGCTTTGTGGAAGAGTTCGTTGACGGCGAACGCATCTTTACGCCGGAAGACTTCCCCCAGGCAAAAGAACAACTGGATGCGCTGGACGTCAAAACCATTAACGTTCGATACGACCTGGTGGGCCAGGAGGCCTTATTGGAAATGGCCGCGCACCTGGACTACCTGGCCGAAACAGGCACACCGTCGCTTAGCGCGACGCCGTCCAAACTCAGCGTGAAAGTGCCGCAACGGGTTGGCCAATGCTGGATGGGCGATGTCATTGAAAAGCCCACCACCCCACTGCCGTTATTCATCAAAGAGCGCGCCCAACAAATTATCAACCAGCCACCACCACCGCCCGAACCCGCTCATATTCAAGCGCTGGCTGAAGCAGAAGAAGCGGCTAAAGCCAAAAGCCGGCCTGAAACGAAGCCCACCGCGCCGCAAGTAACACGTGAGCACCGCGTAAAAGAAGGTGAAACCCTATATTCATTGGCAAAAGAATTCGGTACAACCGTTGAGGCGTTGAAAGACCTGAACAACATCTCCGACACCAATCTGATTATTACCGGGACATTGCTCAAGCTTCCCGCGAACAGCAATACGCAACCGGCTTCGTCATCGCAAAACGCCGGTTATAAACAAACGGCACAATAAACACCAACGTCGCGCAAGCCTTACATAACTGCGGCGAAAATACATCTTATGGCTGCACCATGCCGGTGCAGCCATAAGGTTCATGTTGGAGTGCCTTTATTTATCAGGCTTTTATGGGAAACACTGATTGACAAGGTCTGTCACAGTCGGACAAAATCTTTTAGCTTTTCTCGGAACTTCTTACAACTTTATCCCGTCTTAAACAAAAACGGAATCAGTCAGGAGACTAAATTATGGCAGGCGAGGGATCCGTCGCTCCTAAAGAGCGTGTAAACATTACTTATAAACCGGCTACCGGAGACGCTCAAGTCGAAGTCGAGCTGCCCCTCAAACTCTTGATTCTAGGCGACTTCACGCAACGCGAAGACGATCGTAGCGTTGAAGACCGGGCACCGATCAATGTTGATAAAGACAACTACAACGACGTACTGAAAGCACAAAATCTGTCGTTGGATCTTTCGGTACCGAACCGGCTTGAACCAGGCTCGGAAGACAACCTGCCGGTTAACCTGAAATTCGAATCACTGGCCGACTTCCAGCCCGACAGCATCGTGGAAAAAGTCCCCGAACTACGCAATATCGTCGAGCTGCGAGGCGCGCTCAAGGCACTGAAAGGGCCATTGGGCAACATTCCCGACTTTCGCAAGAAGTTGCAAGCGCTGGTTCAAGATGACGAAACCCGCGCCCGCTTGCTGAAAGAACTCGGCATTGAAGACAAATAAACGTAAGGCAGGGGATACACAACATGAGTGAAGAACAAGCGAAACAAGACAATGCTGCCGCCCCTTCGGAAGGCGGCTCCCTTATCGATCAGCTACTGGAAACCACCAAGGTAAGGCCCGGCGACGAATCCTACGCCATCACCAAACAGGGCATTCAAACCTTTATTTCCTCCCTGCTTGATCCTTCCCGCACAACCGACCGCATCACGGCCTCACTGGCCGACGACATGATTGCCGAGCTCGACAAAAAGCTCTGCGCCCAGGTCGATGAAATTCTCCACCACGCCGACTTCCAGCGCCTCGAGTCCTCGTGGCGCTCACTGAAGTTCCTGATCGATCGCACCAACTTCCGCGAGAACATCAAGATTCAGATCATGAACGTCAACAAAGACGATCTGCTCAGCGATTTCGAAGACTCGCCGGAAGTCACCAAGTCGGGCCTGTACAAGAATTGCTATACCGCAGAATTCGGCCAGTTTGGCGGCCAGCCTTTCGGCGCCATTATTGCCAACTATGAATTCGGCCCCGGATCATCCGACGTGAAACTGTTGCAATACTGCGCCAGCGTTGCCTCCATGAGCCATGCCCCTTTCATCGCTGCCGCCGGCGCGCAGTTCTTCGGCCTCGAAGATTTCTCGAAACTGCCCGACCTGAAAGACCTGTCGTCTATCTTTGAAATGCCGCAATACACCAAATGGAACGGCTTTCGCGAAAGTGAAGACGCACGCAACGTGGGGTTGGTACTGCCACACTTCCTGCTGCGTACCCCGTACGGTAACGACACCACTCCTTCAAAGAAATTCAACTACGAAGAAGATGTGTCAGCCGGCAGCGACGCTTTCTTATGGGGCAATGCGGCCTTTGCCTTTGCCTCACGCCTTACCGCCAGCTTTGCCGACTACCGCTGGTGCGCCAACATTATTGGCCCGCAAGGCGGCGGCACCGTAGGCGACTTGCCCATTTACAACTACGAAGCCATGGGCGAAATTCAAACCAAGATTCCTACCGAAGTGCTCATTTCGGAACGCCGGGAATTTGAATTGGCTGAGCAAGGCTTTATTGGTCTGGCCATGCGCAAGAACAGCGACAACGCGGCATTTTTCTCTGCCAACTCTTGCCAGAAGCCCAAATTCTTCGGGAATACAAAAGAAGGGAAAGAAGCCGAAACGAATTACAAACTGGGCACGCAGCTACCATACATTTTTGTGGTTAGCCGCCTTGCCCATTACATCAAGGTTTTGCAACGTGAAAACATCGGGACCTGGAAAGAGCGCGCCGACCTTGAAGGTGAACTCAACAACTGGATCCGGCAATACGTGGCAGACATGGATGCCCCTGGGCCTGAAGTACGCAGCCGTCGTCCTTTACGCACAGCACAAATCAGCGTTGAAGACGTTGAAGGAGACCCAGGCTGGTATCGCGTATCAATGCTGGTTCGCCCTCATTTCAAATATATGGGGGCATCGTTCACGCTGTCGTTGGTTGGCAAACTGGACAAAAAATAAAGTTGAAGCAAACTTGTATCAATCGCTCGTTCAACAGGCATAAAGGAGACCGAAAATGCCCATGCCAGGTTATCTGACACTTACTGGTCAGACGCAAGGAAAGATTGAAGGTAGTTGCACCATTCAAGGCCACGAGAACACCATTCTTGTACAGGCCGTCGACCACACAATTGAAATTCCCAAGTCGATCCAAACCGGCTTACCCACCGGCAAGCGCATTCATGGTCCGCTTACCATTACCAAGGAAATCGACAAATCGTCACCCAAGCTTTTTCAGGCCCTTACCTCGGGCGAGCAGCTTAACGACGCCAAACTTGAGTACTACCGTATTTCACCGCAAGGTAAAGAAGAGCTTTACTACACGGTTGAAATCAAGAACGCCATTATTACCTCGATGCACAAATTTGTTCCCATGTGCCTCGACCCGGCGAACAAGTCTATGGGACATATGGAGGCCGTTTCCTTCACTTACGAAACCATCATTGAAACATTCACGCCCGATGGTATCGAAGCCGAGGATTCCTGGAACCAACCTAAATCCTAAGGCCTTCAAAAAGCCGTTCGAACAAAGGGTGTTCGAACGGCTTTTTATTTTTAGGCCGGCTATACCAATTCTCAGAATAAAACAGCCGCCACCGGAGCATAGGCGTTACGAGGCGGTCTTTCTTCCGTCAACACGCAGTTACTTATCCGGAACACCCCATGCAAATTGTCGAGTTCAAATCACTGGTCGACCGTCTTAACCCGACGTGCCGCGACGCGCTTGAAAATGCCGCAGGAATTTGTCTGAATCGCACCCATTACGAAATCACGATCGAGCACATGCTGGTTCGTCTTATCGAAGATCCGCGAACCGACGTTCACTTAATACTCAAACAAGCCGGCATTGATCCAGGCCGCGCACAACGTGCGCTGGAGCAAGTGATTGAAAGCTTCAAAAGCGGTAACAGTGGTCGCCCGCAGTTCTCTGCTTTATTGCCCGACCTGTTCTCTGATGCATGGCTTATTGCCTCTGTCGATTTGTATGAAGGCACGATCCGTTCAGGCGCCTTATTCGCCGCCTTCGTTGCCCGGTCCTCGTTTTACGCCAGCGGAACCTATGCTTCGCTGCTGGCCGACCTTGATAAAAACAAAATCATCGAATTATTGGGCCAGGTCGCCAGCGCATCGAAAGAAAACGCAGAGGCCGTGGGAATGGGGGGCGGTCAAAGCGCGGCAGGAAGCACTGATGCAGCCCGGTCGGGATCGGCCATTGAACGCTTTTGCGAAGACTTCACGACAAAGGCCGCAAACGGCAAAATAGACCCGGTTTTCGGTCGCGATGCCGAAATTCGCCAGATGGTCGACATCCTTGCCCGCCGCCGCAAAAACAACCCCATTTGTGTCGGCGACCCCGGCGTGGGGAAAACCGCCGTCATTGAAGGGCTGGCGTTGCGCGTTACCGAGGGCGACGTCCCGGAAATCCTGCAAGGCGTCACCATTCTGGGCCTGGATATGGGCGCACTGGAAGCCGGTGCCGGCGTTAAAGGCGAATTTGAAAACCGTTTGCGCGGTGTCATCAACGAAATCAAGGCATCAACCAAACCCATCATTCTGTTTATCGACGAAGCCCACACCCTAATTGGTGCGGGCGGGTCGGCCGGTACCAGCGACGCAGCCAACCTATTGAAACCGGCGCTGGCCCGGGGCGAGTTGCGCACCATTGCCGCAACCACCTGGAGCGAATACAAAAAATACTTCGAGAAAGACGCCGCCCTTGCACGCCGTTTCGAACTGGTCAAACTAGACGAGCCAACCGTCAACATGGCGGTACAAATTCTGCGCGGGCTGAAAGACCGCTACGAACAAGTTCATAAAGTACTGATTCGAGACGACGCACTGGTCGCGGCCGCTGAGCTGTCGAACCGATACATCACCGGGCGCCAGCTTCCCGACAAGGCAATTGACTTGCTCGATACCGCGTGCGCGAGAATCAAAGTTAACCTTTCTTCAAAGCCGGACTTCATTGAAGATCGCGAACGCCAGTTGCAAATGCTGGAACGCGAGAAAAACGGGTTGCTGCGCGACGTTGAGAACCACGTTGAAATCAATCCAGATCGGCTAAAAGAAATCGACGATGAAATGACAGCGGTTCAAAGTGAACTCGATACTTTACAAGCCCGCTTCAATGAACAGTTTGACGCCGCCCGCAAAGTGCTTGATCTGCGCTTGCAGCGAGCCGACACAACCGATGTCAACGACGATCTTGAGCAACAACTAATTAAAGCCGAGCAACAGTTCGCCCAACTCCAAGCCAATGAAAAACTGATCTTTGTCGACGTCTCTCCCGACACCATCGCCAAGGTTGTCTCCGACCGCACCGGCGTACCGCTGGGCAAAATGATGCGCGACCAAGCCACGGCAGCGCTTACATTGGAAAGCACCCTGGGCGAACGTATCAAAGGGCAGGATTACGCGCTCGAAACGATTTCCGAGGTGCTTAAATCAGCGCGGTCGGGGCTGCAGGACCCCAATCAACCTATGGGAATTTTTCTGTTGGTCGGCCCTTCGGGTACGGGCAAAACGGAAACAGCGCTATCAGTCGCCGACACGATGTTTGGTGGCGAGCACTCGCTGGTCAACATCAACATGTCGGAGTTTCAGGAAAAGCACACCGTCAGCCGGCTTATCGGATCGCCACCAGGCTATGTGGGGTTCGGCGAAGGCGGCATTCTTACCGAGGCCGTGCGCCAGCGGCCCTACTCCGTTGTGTTGCTCGACGAAGTGGAAAAAGCCCATCTCGACGTCGTCAACCTCTTTTATCAGGTATTCGACAAGGGCGTGCTGTCGGATGGCGAGGGGCGCGAAATCAACTTCCGCAATACGGTTGTATTTTTAACCTCGAACCTGGCGCTTGATGTCATTACCGAACTCTGCGCAGGCGATGAACCGCCGCCGATGTCTGCGGTTCAGGCAGCCATTCGACCAATTCTGTCGAACCATTTCAAACCCGCGCTGCTGGCTCGCATGACAGTCGTGCCGTTTGTCACGCTGAAAGACGACGCCCTTCGCGGCATTGTGAGCCTGAAACTTGGCAAGTTGGCGGACCGCATGCAACGCAACAATAAAATCAAACTTGAAATCCCGGATGCCGTGGTTGACACCATTACCGCCCGTTGTACGGAAGTGGAAACGGGTGCGCGCAATATCGACTTCATTCTGCGGGGTAATATCATGCCCATGCTGTCCAACACGCTGCTTAAACATATGTCGGAAGCCAACGCGCTCTCGAAAGCACGATTGGAAGTAAATGAACAGGGCGAGTTTACCGCCACGTTCTCTTGAGGAAATCATGACAGATAAATGCGCCTGGATTATTAACCTGGGGGCGAACGATGCGCCGGCCCAGGCGGCGGCCATGCAGTTGGCCCAGTATGGGCTTACGCCCAAAGGGCAACGCTGGCCGACCGACAACGAAAACGCCTGGATGACCAGTGCGCAGGAAGCGGCCGAGGCGAATGCGGCGATTGTCATTTTGATTGGCTCCGCGCAAGAGTTGAGTAGCGAAAAAAAACGGCGTGATCTCGCCCTATTCCGGCTGTCATTGCAAGCACTGCAACGCAAGGCGGTCAACGGTCTGGCACTGGTCTCGGGCGAGCCCCTTCCCGGCAATGCGCCGGAGCGAGCGGGACTATTAACCGACTGGCTTACGCCGGCCGATGCCCGCTGGCCTGCCAAAGCGGTAGCTCGTGCTCACGCACCCGTTGCACCCAAATGGCCTGCCCGCCTTGGGCTTTATGCGCAAGAGCGCTTAGGCGTGTGGCTGGAAGTTCATCCCGCACCAAATGAGACATCATCTGGTGCGTTAGTAGGTGTTTCGGGCAACGAGGCAAGCATCAGTTTCCATGCCACAGGGCCGGCCGGCTCACTACCGGAGCGCAGCGTGAACGAATACGAATTACAAGGCCTCAAGTTCGATATCGGTAGCCTTGCGTTTGAGGCGTGGGGCTTGCAAAACACCCTTGGGCCGGAACAAAGTTATTACGTGCGCATTGAAGGCAAACCCAGCTACCTGGCTGTCGGTGCTTTACCTGAAGGGCAACTGGAAGAAGTTCACGTCATTTCACTGCTGTCATGAATATTGATGTTACGCCGCTGCTGACACCGATTTCAGAAAGCGCTCCGGCGGGCGAAGAAGCGCGCGCTACCGAAAGCTATGAAGCCATTGCCGCTGAAATAGAGAAGATGACCAGCCTGTCCGGGGCTTCTCCGATCGACTGGGCGCTGGTTGAACAACAAGGCACAAACTTGTTAAGCAGCCAAACAAAAGACTTCATGCTGGCTGCCTGGGTGAGTGCCGCGTGGATGGAGCGTCATGGCTTGCAAGGGCTTCAGGCCGGACTCGAACTGCAGGCAGGTCTCATCGAGACATTTTGGGAAACCGCCTTTCCCCCGGTTAAGCGTCTAAGAGGACGACGCAATGCCTTGTCGTGGTGGACCGAGCGTGCATCCAACTGGTTGGAAAACAACGAACTACCGGCTATTGATTCCGCTCTACACGCAAAAATGGTGGATGCAGCGACCCGTATGGATGGCGCTCTAGCGGAGCGCGATCCGGATGCCCCTCCATTGCTCACCTTCGTTCAGCAAATCAAAAGGCTAGACGTCATACCCGAAGCGGGCGCCGACAATAAGGCGAACGGCACGCCAACCGTTGAAACGAACCCAGCAGACAATACACCGTCAGACAACGCAAGCAACGCGGGCGCGGCTCCGGCAACCGCTTCTCAACATCCCGCCACCGCGCCGCATGCTTCCACCCCCGCCCTGCCCGACCAGTTGTCAACGCTCGATGATATCGTGCATGCGTTGCACCCCATTGCAGACGCTTTGGGCCATATCAGTGCCGCGCTGATCAACATCGACCGCTTCCAACCTCTCATTATCGAAATCAATCGCTTTGCCGCACGTGCCGCTTTATTGTCGGCACCGCCTGCGGTAAGCGGTGCCACCTCTTTAAATCCACCGCCCGCCCCCATCATGGACGCTTTTCAAACCATATGCGGCGCAGGCAATGCCGATGGCATAATCGAATTTTGTGAGTCGCGCATTCTAACGTTCCCGTTCTGGCTCGACCTGGATTACCAATCGGCGCGCGGCTATGAAATGATGGGCGAACAAGGCGCCCGAATGCGGCAGGCTGTCATCAAGAACACGCTCACCTTCACCGAGCGGCTACCTGGACTGGAACACCTGACGTTTTCCGACGGTACACCTTTCGCAAGCGATGAAACTCAGCAGTGGCTCCGCGACTGTCGTGCGCTTAATAGTGGCGCGACGGCGACCGACCCATTCGAAAAAACACAGCAAGAGGCGCGCGCTGCCACAAGCAACGGACAACATGACCAGGCAATGCAGCTTTATCAAGATCTGCTTCAATCAACCTTTAGCGGACGCGACCAGTTCCGCGCCCGTATTGCCCTGTTGGATTTATTCATGAGTGCAAACGGTAGCGCCGACCCCATGCCGTTAGCCCAACCCATTTTCCAAGACTGCAAAACAATGAACTTATTTCAGTGGGAGCCAATACTTGCCGGCAATGCTTTGCAAACCGTTTTGAAAGCCTGCAAACAAGCGTTGTCAAACTCCGCTGTTTTCGATGACACGCCGCGGCGCGAAAACTACCAGCGACTGCAACAAGAAACTTTGCAGCAACTTGCCCGCATCGACTTTCCCGCAGCGAGTCGTTTTTCGCGATAGCGTTAAACAGCCAATTACTTTTTTGACCTTACGTTTTCATTAATCTTTTTTATAGACATTAGGAGTACACGCAACATGCCGATGCCAGGCTACCTGACGCTCAGTGGTCAGACTCAAGGAAAAATTGAAGGGGGTTGTACGATTAAAGGCCACGAAGGAACCATTCTGGTTCAGGGGGTCGACCACACCATTGAAATCCCCAAATCCATTCAAACCGGCCTTCCCACCGGGCGCCGCATTCATGGGCCGTTAACCATTACCAAAGAAATTGACAAGGCTTCGCCCAAACTGTTTCAGGCTTTGACATCGGGCGAGCAACTTACCGATGCCAAGCTTGAGTACTACCGCATTTCTCCGCAGGGCAAAGAAGAGCTTTATTACACCGTTGAAATCAAAAACGCGGTCATCACGTCGATGCATAAGTATGTGCCCAATTGCCTGGACCCAGTCAACAAAAGCATGGGACACATGGAAGACGTCTCCTTTACGTATGAAACCATCATCGAAACCTTCACACCGAACGGTATCGAAGCACAAGATTCCTGGAATACGCCCAAGTCGTAACCTTAATACCAAGGGCGTTATCAAGGAAAACACGTAGTTGACGCCCTCTCATACCTGCGTTAATCTAAATCGTCAGTTAACCGTACTATTTGTTGCAGTTATCAGTACTATTCAAGCAAATTATTATAGAAGTAACTGCCTGTCCGTCGCGGTAGGCAGAGGAGACTCTTAGATGCAGGAAAAACAGCAGGATTCCGCTGTCCGGCAGTTCGACGCCATTGTTGTCGGGGCCGGGTTCGGCGGCGTATACGCCGTCTATAAGTTCCGCCAAATGGGCATGTCTGTACGTGTCCTGGAAGCGGGCGACGGTGTTGGAGGAACGTGGTATCACAATCGCTATCCCGGCGCCCGATGCGATATTGAATCGCTTGATTATTCCTTTTCGTTCTCAAACGAGCTGCAACAGGAATGGAACTGGTCGGAACGCTACGCAAGCCAACCTGAAATCCTGGCGTATATCAACCATGTCGTGGACCGCTTCGACCTGGCAAAAGATATACAGTTGAATACCCGCGTCACGGGGGCCACATTCAACGAAGAGTCGAACCGCTGGCTTATTACAACCGAGCAAGGCGAAACGTTCTCAGCCAAGTATGCAGTGATGGCCACCGGCGTTTTGTCGGTGCACCAGGTTCCCAATATGAAAGGCCTGGAAACCTTTGAGAAGCAATGGTTCCATACAGGCGATTGGCCAAAAGAAGGTGTGGATGTCAGTGGAAAACGGGTAGGCGTCATTGGGACTGGCTCGTCTGCGACTCAGCTTATTCCCATTGTTGCGCAAGACGCGCAACATTTATATGTATTCCAGCGCACACCCAACTACACCATGCCGGCGCAAAACCACCCCATGAAGCCGGATGTGGAAAAAGAATGGAAAGCCACCTACCCTGAACGCCGCAAGTTTGCGCGCCAGTCGGGCTTCGGCCACAACCAGGTCAGCAACCACCAATCGGGTAAAGAGGTTAGCAACGAAGAACGCCGGGCCGAACTGGAACGACGCTGGGACCTGGGTGGCCTTTACATGATGCGCGCCTTCAAGGATATTCTGACCGACCCCGAAGTGAATCATGAGGCGGCGGAGTTTGTGCGCAACAAAATCCGCAGTATTGTGAAAGATCCGGAAACGGCGGAAGCACTATGCCCCCCTGGAGAGCTTTACATCGGCACAAAACGTTTATGTTCAGGAACGCAATACTACGAAACGTTTAACCGCGACAACGTGTCGCTGGTTAATGTGCGCAAGAACGCCATCGACCGCATCACCCCGAAAGGCGTATTGCTGCAAGACGGCACGGAGTACGAACTGGATATGATTATTTTTGCCACCGGCTTCGACGCCATGACCGGCGCGATGAATCGTATCAATCCGGTGGGACGTAACGGCCGCCGGCTTAAAGACGAGTGGGCGGCGGGCCCGCGCACTTACCTGGGCATGACCGTGAACGGTTTTCCCAATATGTTCATCATCGCCGGCCCCGGCAGCCCGTCGGTGTTCAGCAATATGGTGACATCCATTGAGCAACACGTGGAATGGGTAACCGATTGCGCAAAATACATGGAGGCCCATAATATCGCCACCATTGAAGCCTCTGTCGAGGCTCAGGACACCTGGACGGAGCATGTAACAGAAGCCGCCAACCGAACGCTTTACGCCTACTCCAAAGACACGTGGTTTTATGGTTCAAACACACCCGGCAAACCCGTTGTGTTCATGCCGTATGTTGGCGGGGTTGGCAATTATTACCAACGTATTTTGAAAGTCGCGCAGGACGGCTACGAAGGTTACACACTTAGTCCGGCAACACAATCTTCCAACAAAGTAGCTTAGGCATCGTGCCATCAGGTTATCGCAACGATGGCGGTAACCCCTTTATAACCAAATCAGGATGAGACAATGAAGACAAAGCTTTTATCTAAATTGCTGTTAAGCGCCTGCCTGGCAGCGCCCATGGCCATGACCGCACACGCAGCGGAAGAAACCTACGAAATGCGGGTTGGCAATATTACGTCAAATGACGCGCAAGAGCGCAGCGGCCAGATTTTTATCGACCTGGTCGAGAAAAAATCGGGCGGCAAAATCAAAGGCAAGCTTTATTCAGGTGGTTCGCTGGGCAGTAACGACGAAGTGATGCGCGGCCTGCGACTGGGCTCCATTCAAGGCAACATCAACCCCAGCGGTTACCTGAGCCAGTTTGTAGCCCAGGCCGGTGTACTGACACTGCCATGGCTTTTCCCCGGCAAGAATGCGGAAGAGCAAATCGAAAACATCACCAATATCATGGAAGGCCAGGCCGGCGACAAGATCAAGGAGCTTGCCGACGAACGCGGCTTCCATGTGGTGTCTTTGTTTGGGTTGGGACCCAACCAAATCTATCTGCGCGAGTACGACAAGAGTAAAAGCGTAATGGAGAATCTGCAGGATAAACGGATTCGTACCATTGGTGGCCAAGAGCACACCCAAACCGTCAATGATTGGGGTGCACGCGCCATTCATATGTCCTTGCCCGAGGTCTACACCTCAATTCAGCAAGGCGTGCTGGACGGCTTCGACTTACCCGCCGCCGTAACAGTGCGGTTGAAATATCATGAGCAAGCACCTAACGTCCTGCTAACCAACCACATCGTGCTTACGCAATACATTGCGGTTAGTAAAGCCTGGTACGACTCTTTACCCGACGACCTGAAGAAAGCGGTTGATGAAGCCGGCAAAGAAACCGAGGCACTGGGAACTCAGGAGTACGTTGACGAGCAAAACGAAGCGCTTAACCTGTTGGCTTCAAATGACAAGTTCACCGTTATTGAGTTAACTGACGCCGACCGCGCCGCCCTTCAAAAACTGAACAAAGAAGGTGTGTGGGCCGAGGTGGCGAAGAACCCCGCCAAAGCGGAAATGCTCAAACTGCTTGAAGAAGATATCAAGAAACTGGCCAAGTAACGTTTTGGCATAATAGCGCCCCCTCTCCTGATCAGGTTTGGGGGCGTTCTTGACTCGCGTGCACCGGCGAGCGACATTATTGAACCCACTTCTTCATTTCGGACATTATCGTGACCCCATCCGACAACTCGGCACCGCCGTCATCACCAGGCCTATTCTCGCGCATCGACCGCGCATGCTTTGCCGTGCTTAAGTTTCTGGCCGGCCTAAGTTTCTTGCTGATGATTTTTTCCGTCTTTATCTCAGTTGCGTTGCGTGAGGTTGGGCTCATGCCCTATCCATGGGTTGAAGAAGTTTCGCGCTACCTGGTTGTATGGTCGGTTTTTCTAAGCGCCGCGGTTCTGGCCCGCCGCAACGAACATATCAGCATCGACGTCTTCTACGCGCATGTGTCCCGCCCCGTCCGCAAACTCATCAACATCGCTTCCGCACTATTGGGCGTTGTCCTTATCGGTTACTTCGCCTACATGGGCTGGGGTTTTTCATATACGGCATATCGCTTTAACGATATGAGCCTGAGCGGCTACATACCCGTTTGGCTGGCCTACGCAGCCATTCCTGTGGGCTTGGGGTTGACCGCGCTTGCCTATCTGTTGTGGGGGGTCGATATTCTCGGCAATCGTACAAACGAACCCGATTCCGCCACCGACATTATCAACATACAACAAGGCATTCAAAAATGATCTCCGTCGGCGCCACCCTTCTTGTTATCCTGCTGCTGATATTGGGCTTTCCTTTGTGGCTGGTTTTTCTGTCTGCAGGCTTTGCCCTGTTAACGTTAACGGGCGCAGGCATTCCACCCGACATGCTGGCTTCACGCATGTTCAGCAGCCTGAATGTCTATGCGTTACTGGCCGTGCCGGGTTTTATTTTTGCTGCCGAACTGATGGTGCGAGGCGGCATGTCGAACCGGCTCATTAACTGGGTAACCGTTTTGCTCGGCCGCGTTCCCGGGGGCGTACCCGTCACGACGATTGTAGCGAGCGAAGTTTTCGGGGCGATATCGGGGTCAAGCACCGCCACGGTGGCCGGTATCGGTAAGGTACTTTATCCAGGCTTAAGGCAAAGCGGTTACGGCGAGAATTTTTCGCTGGGCCTGATTACCTCAATGGGCGCGATTGCAGTCATTGTGCCGCCCAGCATCACCATGATTCTTTATGGGGCGGTCGCCTCCGTTTCAGTGGGCGACTTGTTTCTTGCGGGCATCGGCCCAGCCATATTAATCGGCATCCTGATTACGTTGTACTGCATCTGGTATGCCCTTCGCCACTCCATCACATCGGAAGCCGGAAAATGGGACGCCGCAGCCGTTTGGCGGGAAACCAAAAGTGCAGCCTGGACGCTGGGCGCACCCGTTATCATCTTTGGCGGCATCTATTCCGGATTTTTCACGCCGACCGAAGCCTCAATGGTGTTAAGCGTCTATGCATTAATCGTTACCACTTGCATTTATCGCGACCTGTCGTTCAAAGGCGTGTGGGAAGTGGCGGTTGAAGCTGCGCTGCTTACCGGAAAAATCTTCACTATTGTCGCCGCCGCGTCGGTCTTTTCGGTGGTTCTCGTCATTGAAAACATCCCCGACACCATGGTTGGAGCGCTCACCGGCTGGAACATGAGCCCATTCATGATTTTGCTGATGCTCAACCTGATTCTGTTGATTGCCGGTATGTTCATGGACCCCAACTCAGCCATCGTGGTGCTGGTTCCTTTGCTGCTGCCCATCGCCGTTGCCGCCGGAATCGACATGATTCATTTCGGCATCATCATGACGGTTAACCTGGCCATTGGCATGTTTACCCCGCCGTTTGGTTTGAACCTGTTTGTCAGTACCAGCATATTCAATGTTTCAGTAGGAAAAGTCGTACGTGGCGTTATTCCCTTTATTTTGGTTTACCTGGTTTCGTTACTTGTCATTTCCTACGTACCCGACATTTCCCTGTGGATTCCAAATGCGTTGAAATAGTGCAATAGCCGTCAACCAACTCTGAAACAGGTGCTTGTGCGCCTGTTTTTTTTCGTCGGAACAGCTTGACGCAAGGATAATTCATATTTAATATTCGACTAGTTAGTCGATTTATTATTTAAATCGTACCTGACAGGATTTAATATGAAAGTCCAAGAGAAGTGGATCCAGGCATTCGAAACTGTTTTCCGCAAATGCAAAGTCGAGCCCGGCGAAATCGTTCGCTTGCTGTGCGAAACGGAAAGCCGAAGCATCAACGTACAACTGGCTGAGCTTGCGTTGGCGCGCATGGGTGCGGTTCCCGTACAAATCACGGTACCTTCTCTGCCCGTTACCACACCCGTGCCCGTTCGCTCCACAGGCGCCTCGCATGTCGTTCAAAACATGCCGCCGGTAATCAACGCGCTATCGGGGCAGGGGTTGGTTGTCGATCTCACGGTAGAGGGCTTATTGCATTCACCTGAGTTACCCCATATTCTTGAATCCGGCGCACGTGTACTAATGGTCAGCAACGAGCACCCGGAAATACTCGAACGCCTCACCACCACGCTGGACCTGACCAAACCCGTTAAAAACGGCGTACGCATGCTGGCAAAAAGCAAATACATGCGAGTGTCTTCGGCTGCCGGAACGGCGCTCGACATCAACCTGGAGGGCGCCAAAGTCGGCGGCGTATGGGGCGGCGCCGACCGTCCTGGTCTTGTCCAGCATTGGCCGGGCGGCCTTTGCCTTGCATTTCCGTCCCGTGGGTCGGTAAATGGAAAGCTGGTACTGAACATCGGCGACGTTAACCTTACTTTCAAACGTTACCTGGAGACGCCGGTTACCCTGCATATCGAAAACGATTACATCACCCGCATTGAAGGCACCGGTCTTGATGCCGAACTGATGCGCAGTTACATGCAGGCCTGGCAAGACCGCGATGCCTACGCAGTAAGCCACGTAGGTTGGGGAATGAACCCACAGGCACGCTGGGATGCCCTGCAGATGTTCGACAAAAACGATACGAATGGCACCGAACTGCGCGCGTTCGCGGGCAACTTCTTGTATTCAACCGGCGCAAATGATGTGGCGGGGCGACACACACTGGGTCATTTCGACCTGCCCATGCGCAATTGCACCGTTGAATTGGACGGCGTGGTGATTGTTGATGAAGGCAAGCTATGCGACGTCTTCCAGTAAATACCGTGCCTACCTGGCTGGCATCGGGCCACAATCGAACGCCATTAATCCTGCTTCACGGCATGGGGTCCACTGCTAGTGTCTGGCTGCCGCAATTAGATGCATTTGGCCCATCGCGCCAGGTTATTGCCTGGACAATGCCCGGCTATGGCCAGTCGCCCATATTGCCCGCTTTAAGTTGGAGCAACCTGGCGGCTGCGCTGGCCAACATGCTGGACACTTTAAGCATCAACAAGGCACACATTCTGGGCCATTCAATCGGCGGCATGGTGGCACAAGAGTTCTATCATCATTTCCCCTGCCGCGTAGCCAGCCTGATACTCTCATCAACCAGCGCAGGTTTCGGCAGCGCCGACCCGGAATGGAAAGAGACATTTCTTCGCCAACGCACCGAGCCTTTGTCGCAATTCGAGAGCTTTGCCCAGGCCGCGCCGGTACTGCTCGACCACTTTCTGGGGCCAGGAACATCACCTGCAATGCGCAACCTTGCCACATTATCGGCACGCGCTATCGAGCGCGAGCGTTATATCGATTACATGCGTCTACTGGTCACGTTCGACCGCAAAACAGAACTGGGCAACATCACGGTTCCCACACTGCTGCTGGCCGGAGAACTGGACGACCAGGCGCCTCCTAAAGGCATGCAGCGCATGGCAAACCGACTGCCCAACGCAAGCCTGCACCAATTCCTGCAAACCAAGCACATGGCCAATCTGGAGTCGCCCGACGCATTCAACCGTGTCGTGACCGATTTTCTGGCCTCTATATGTACCTCAACATGCCGCAACGCGGCATAAGCAAAACACGCAACAGGATCCCTTTATGGACAGCAGCTACCTGAATGAATACGCCCACTCCGCCGACAGCAATGCCCTGTTCAACGGCGCCCCCCTTACCGGGCAGCAAAAAGAACTGATCGCCAAAGTAGATGAGTACGGCGTGAAATGGGCGGAACGCGCATTCAAACACGACCTTGAAGCCAGCTTCCCTACCGAGAATTACAACGACCTGAAAAACATGGGGTTCCTGGCCCTGTGCGTGCCCAAACGCCTGGGGGGACTGGGTGCCGACTACCGAACATATGCTTTGGTGGCGACGCGCATTTCATACTATTGCGCCAGCACGGCCAACACGTTCAACATGCATAATGCCAATTCGCTTTGGACCGCCGACATGGTGGATGCACTGGAACTCACATCCGAACAACGTGAAAGCCACGAGCACAATCGCACCATTCACTACAACAACATGCTCGAAGGCAAAATCTATTCACAACCTTTTTCGGAAGGCAGTGGGGCCGCGGCAGGCAAACACCCCTTCGGCACCATCACCACACGTTCAGGCGACGGCTGGATCATTAACGGCAAGAAGATTTTTGCATCGTTATCCGGCTCTGCAGACTACTACGGCGTGCTCTGTACTGAAGATATTCCTGGCGCCACGTTAGCCGACACCATGTTCATGGCCATTCCGGCCGATGCGCCCGGCGTATCGGTGGTGGGCGACTGGGACCCAATGGGCATGCGCGGAACCGTATCCCGTACCTTGATTTTCAAAGATGTGTTTGTGCCCGATACCGCACAACTGATGCCGCGCGGCGTATACATAAAAGCGGCCTCAAAATATCCGCATATGTTCATGACGCTCACCCCCACTTACATGGGGCTCGCTCAGGCAGCGTACGATTTCGCCGTTGCCTATTTGCGTGGTGAAGTCGCCGGCGTTAACGTTAAACGGCGCATGTACCCCACCAAACAATACAGCATCGCCGAAATGTACATTAAGCTGCAACAGGCGTGGGCTTTGTTCCACCGGGCCACCTCGGAATTCAAGCGCAGCCCCTCGCGTGAAGAACGCATGCGCGCCTACGCGTGTCAGTATACTGTTATGGAATATTGTGCTGAAATTTGCTCAGCGGCAGTGCGCGTATGCGGCGGTCAAGCCATGCTTAAAACCTTTCCGCTGGAACGCATGTATCGCGACAGCCGCTGCGGCGCGCTCATGCTGCCCTGGACATCTGAAATCTGCATCGATCGCCTGGGCCGAGGCCTGCTCTACAAGGAGGGTGAACGTGATGATTGAAGCCAAACCGGAGTTGCGTCACGCATTCGGGCGATTCGCTACCGGTATCGCCGTTGTCACTACACTGAATGAAGAGAACGAACCCTACGGGCTCACCATCAACTCGTTCGCTAGCGTCTCCATGGCTCCTCCCATGATTAGCTGGAATGTCATACGCGGCTCCACGGCACATAACACCATTTGCCAGACAAAGCGTTTTGTTATCAACATTCTGGCGAAAGAGCAACGCCATATTGCCCAGCAAATGACCGGCCCCATCGAGCACCGCTTTCATTGTTTGGCCTGTGAATGGTCCGACAGCGGCCTGCCGGTTATCCCCGGTGCCCTGGCCACATTCGTGTGCTCCACTCACGCCTTGGTCGAGGCGGGTGATCACGACATTGTGCTAGGTATTGTGAACGACTTTTCCCATCGCGACGGCGCCCCCCTCGTGTACTGGAAAGGGGAGTATGCTAGCGCCATGCACGATTCCGTATAAGACTTTATATTTAAAGTGTTGTTGTAAAACCTGATAACGTTATCCAAAACAAGGAGACACTCCATGCAACTGCGTTCCAAACTTCTGGCTTTGGCAGCCGGGCTTGCTTTCGCCGCCTCTGCCCAGGCCGACATCAAAATCGGTGTTATTTCGTCGGCAACCGGGCCGGTTTCATTAATTGGTATTCCGCAAAAGAACACGGTCGCTTTAATGCCAACCGAAATTGCGGGCGAAAAAGTGGAGTACATCACATTCGACGACGCCAGTGACCCCAGCAATACCGTCACACTCATCAAAAAACTGATTTCGGAAGAAAACATTGACGCTTTGGTAGGCCCCTCAAGCTCACCCAACGCAATGGCGGTTCTCGACTTCATCGCCGAAGCAAAAGTCCCCACCCTGGCGCCGGTAGGCACAATTGCAATTGTGCTTCCCATGGATGACAAACGCCGCTGGGTTTTCAAGACCACCCAGAACGACGGCCTGGTTGCCGACAAGCTCTTCAAGCACATGAAGGAAACAGGCAAGAAAACCGTTGGCTTCATTGGTACCGGCGATACTTTCGGGGAGACCTGGTACAAAGTTGCGCAAGACTACGCCAAAAAATACGGTATTGAAATCGTCGCCAACGAGCGCTTCAAGCGCCCCGATACATCGGTAACAGGCCAGGCTCTGAAAGTGCTATCGGCCAAACCCGATGCCGTGCTTATTGCTGCGCCCGGCGGCCCGGCCGTATTACCGCAGGCAACTCTCACCGACATGGGCTACAAGGGTACTTTCTATCAAACTCACGGCGCGGCTTTGAAAGAGTTCATCAAACTCGGCGGTAAAAAAGTTGAAGGTACGATTCTGGGCGGCAGCCTGATGCTGGCACCTGAAGACGCCCCCGACAGCAACCCCGCCAAGAAGGTCGCGCTTGAGTACATCAACGCATACAAAGACAAATACGGTGAAGTCCCGGCAACCTTCGGTGGCAACATGTACGATGCCGGCTTGCTGCTCGAACGAGCCGTGCCCGCCGCATTGAAGAAAGGCGAACCAGGCTCTGAGGCATTCCGTGTTGCCTTGCGCGACGAGCTGGAAAAAGTCAAAGACCTGGCCGGCACTCAAGGTGTTTACAACATGACACCGGAAGACCACAGCGGCTTTGACGAGCGTGGCGTTGAGCTGCTTACCATTGAGAACGGCGAATTCCAACTGGTTAAATAAGCACCAACCCTCCATCCGTTTTCTGCAGTTTCGGATCCGGCCGCCTCAGGCCGGATCCCCCTCCCAAGCCAACACCATGACTCACGCATCCAAGCTATTTGCGCTTCTATGCAATGCATACGGCGCGCCTCCACACATCCAAACAGTGGCTCTGCCCGCAGCGGCACCGCTGAGTGAAAACGACGTGCGTCTGCAAGTGCATTATGCAGCGTTCAATTTCACAGACCACCTTTTGGTTCAGGGTCGCTACCAAGACAAACCCGACATCCCCTTTGTCCCAGGACTCGATGCCGCAGGAGTGGTGCTGGAAGCCGGTGCAAACGTAACGCAATTCAAACCCGGCGATCAAGTCGTTTCAAGCGGCGTGGTTGGGGCCTGGGCATCGCAGCTGACCGCCCCGGCCCATCGATTGGTTCACATACCGCCCGGGTTAAGCCAGGCACATGCCGTGGCCTCAATCAATTCACATTTAACCGCATATCACGGCCTGGTCGATCGTGCCCAATTGAAAGCGGGGGAGCGCGTATTAGTGTTGGGCGCGAACGGCGCGGTAGGCAAAGCCTGTATTCAAATTGCAGAACATTTCGGCGCCCGTGTCGTGACCGTTGAACGCCACGACACAAACCAATTGGCAATCAAAGACCTCACCCACCCCACTACGGCAACAATAATCGATAAAACAGCGTTGAAAGCGGGAATCCGAACGGTACTGGGTCGCCACGGTGCCGACATCGTCGTCGACCCTGTTGGTGATTTCTACACCGAAGCGGCGGTGCGCAACCTGGCCTGGCGCGGCCGACTATTGATTGTGGGCTTTGCCGCCGGCGACATACCAAAAATTTCAACCAACTTGTTGCTGCTTAAAGGTGCATCTTTGGCAGGCGTTTATTGCGGCGGCCTGCTCTTTCAAGAGACACCATCGTTCACCCGCCAAATGGCCGACATGTTTCAGTTAATGGCAAACGGCGTGTTAACGCCATTGCCCTATGAAAGCATGCCGGCACACGACTTCAAACCAATATGGTCCCGCTTTTCCTGCGCCGAAAAAGGCAGCAAAATACTCCTTAACTTTCAAACCGAAACGGGCAATACAAATGAGCAGTGAAGAGTTAGACACGCTGATTGCAATTCAGAATCAACGCCCTGATGCCCCCTTCCGAAAGCTTGAGTTCGCCCCGGTTAGTATCGCACTGACCGCCCGCGAAGACGGCACCCAGCTGCTGATCAACCGGCAGCCCCTGGGCCCCCTGCCGGTTCAGCAGATTGGAGAGTATTTGCGCTTGCACGCCCGGAACCGGCCTGAGCAGGTCTTTCTGGCCGAGCCGGCAGCCGACGAGGGCAATTGGCACACATTAAGCTACGCGCAAGCGCTGGCTAAAGTGAATGCGTTATCGCAATGGTTATTGAATCAGTCTTTGCCCGCTGAACAGCCGATTTTTATCTTAAGCGAAAACAGTATTAATCAGGCGCTCTTGCAATTTGCCGCCATGCAGGTTGGCATTCCGGTCATGCCTTTGTCGGCCGCTTACAGCTTAATGTCAAAAACCTGCGGCAAAATTGCCGACCTCACACAGCGCTTTGTCCCCGCGCTTATTTACGCTGAAGAGGGTGAACGTTTTCAAACGGCTATTCAGGTCGCGCAAAAGCACGCGCCCCACGCCAAAGTTTTGTGCCATCGCCCCGGCCCAATTACCCAAGCCGCACAATTAAATGACGCATTCGCAACGACGCCGACAATCAAGGTTGATGAAGCCTTCAATAAGGTTAACCACGACACGATTGCACGGCTGTTGCTGACATCAGGATCCACAGGCAGCCCAAAAGCGGTCATCATGACGCAACGCAATATCATTGCCTCGGGCGTACTGTGGGACCAAGTCTGGCCTTTCCTGAAAACACAACCGCCCATTATGCTCGACTGGCTCCCATGGAACCACACGGCCGGCGCACACGGCGCGTTAGCCATGGTACTGCGCCATGGCGGCACGCTGTACCTGGACGACGGCAGGCCTGTACCCAAGCTCATCGACCGAACCATTCGACACCTTCGCGAGATTAAACCGAATGTCATGGTGAACGTACCGCGGGGGCTTGATATGCTGGTTGCGGCCATAGAAGAAAATCCCGAGGCCGCAAAAGATATTTTTACCAATCTGCAAATTATCGTTTACGGCGGGGCGGCGCTTTCCACTCAAACATTGCTGAAACTCGAGCAACTCAGCGCGCAGGCAACCGGTAAACGTATCCCTATTTCCGCTTCGCTGGGCTCAACCGAAACAACCATGCCCGCCACACTCATATGGTGGCCGCCCCAAATACTGGGCACGCTGGGCTTGCCGGCGCCAGGGGTCGAAGCCAAGCTGATTCCAAACGAGGATCGATACGAGATTCGTTTTCGCGGACCCAACATCACGCCCGGTTACTTCAATGACCTGCAGGCCAACGAAAAAAGTTTCGACGAAGAGGGGTTCTTGAAAACCGGGGACGCAGTGCAATGGGTGAACCCAAACGACCCTACCCAAGGCCTGGTGTATGCCGGACGCATGTCGGAAAACTTCAAGCTGACCAGCGGGACCTGGGTGTCGGTGGCCACCGTTCGCGGGCATTTATTGCCCCAGCTTCACCCCTTTGTTTCCGACGCGGTTCTAACCGGACACAACGCCGAACAACTGGGCGCCCTCCTTTTCCTGAATGCGCATCAAATCCGCAAACGTTTCCCGGAACTGAAAGATGCCACCGACCCAGCGCTTACAACCTACCCGCCGTTACTTGAACAACTGGCGCAAGGCATAGAGCGACACAACCAAAACTACCCGGGCAGCAGCACCCGAATCTGTCGCGCCTTGTTGCTCGATTCGCCACCCAGCATTGATGACAATGAAATCACCGACAAAGGCTACATTAATCAATCGGGTGTATTGAAAAAGCGTTCCCTCTCGGTAAAGCGGCTGTATGAATGCAAGGCCTCGGCGGGCGACTGCCTGGTTTGCAACTAGGGAGAAATAATGCACGAACCCGCACGCCTTTTCGGCACCCCCCTAAGCAACTACTACAACAAGGTGAAAATTGCTTTGATCGAATTGGAGCGCCCCTTCACGGAAGTACTGCATTTGCCTGGCGAACAATGGCCCGACAAGGGCAGCCCAAGCGGAAAAATTCCGTTCCTGGAAACCGCAGACGGCTTCATTTACGAGTCGCAGGCAATCGTCGAATACCTTGAGGACACGACACCGGACCACTCATGCTACCCTTCTTCCGCGACGGAAAAAGCACGTTGCCGGGAACTGACTCAAACGATTGAGTTGTACATTGAACTGCCCGCCCGCAGACTTTACCCCGCCGCTTTTTGGGGTCGCCCATTCCAGCAAAACCTGGCCGATGAGGTGCTTCAGGAAGTTTCGCATGGCTTGCGTATATTAGGCCGGCGCGCATTGTTTAGCCCATGGATTGGCGGCAACAACTTCACCCACGCCGACGCGGCCTCATGGACTCATTTAACAACCGTCAGCAACGCACTGCGTGCACTTAAACAGCCCGATGTTCTAAGCGAAGGAATACCCAACCTTCGCGATTACCTTAAGCACGCATTGACCCGCCCAAGTATCGAACGCGCTGACAACGACTTACGCCAGGCATGGCACAATCGCAACCAGAAAACGACTTCCTAATCTAACAGGCACAACATTATGGCGCGCACCCGAGCACTGGATTATGAAGACCGCAAGAAAGATATTCTGAAAGCGGCGGCGGTTCTATTTGCCCGCAAGGGTTATAGCGAAACCCTGCTGGAAGACATCGCGGAACAATGCGGCATGAAAAAATCGTCGCTTTATCATTATCACCGTTCAAAACACGCCATCCTGCATAGCCTGATCAGCTGGAAAATTGAAGACCTGGCCTGGAAGGTTGAAGCGGCGGTTGAGCAAGAGCAAAGCGCCGAAAAAAAACTGCGCGCGTTCACGCAAACCCTGGTCAGCGAATACATTCGCGTTCCGGAGGAGGTAACCGTGCTGCTCACGCAAATGCGCTATTTGAATCGTCCTGCAATGCGGTCGGTTATTGTTATTCAGGAACGCATTATCAACCGGGCGGTAATATTGATTCAAGCCTTGCGCCCCGATGTGGAAATGACCCGCAAAAAGGTCACTGCGCTGGCCATGATGTATTTTGGCATGACCAACTGGATCCACGTTTGGTACAAACCTTCAGGCTCCATTAAACCGGCAGATCTTTCTGCATTAATAGTGGATACGTTTGTGAATGGCGTACAGAATTTGCCGGTTGAGCAGTTGAACTAGCGCCCCTGCATACGCACCAGAAACTGGCGCCCGAGGCGGGTGGAAATTGCCAGACCAATAAGCGAACAGACGGCGGGAATTGTCCAGGCCATCGACCATCCGCCGGCCAGCGTGGCCACCCACGCAACCAACGGCGGCCCGGAAAACTGCCCCATTGCCATTCCTTGCTGCATCCAGCCCATGGTCGGCGCCAACGTACGACGCGAAGGGGCCAACTCCATCACCATGTAATACAAAGTGGCGGGAATCAGGCCGCCTGTCGCCGAAAACAAAACAATCAGCGCCAATTGCAACGCAGTGGGGATCGGAAAAGCAAAAGCCAGGAAGGCACACACACCCATGGCCACGAAAGCAAAGTTATTCAACCAGTGGGGCTTCCATCCACGGTGCAACAAACGTCCCGCCGAGAAACTGCCCACGGCATTGCCCGCAGCAATGACGGTTGTCATGGCACCCGCCATAAAGCCGGAAAACCCCGCTTCCACATAAATGGTAGGCATGAAGGCAACAATGGCCATCCATTGACCGGAATACACCGCGAAACATAAACCCAGAAACCAGACATTCAAAGAGCTCAGGGTTTCCATCGCCAGAGCGAAAAACGAAGGTTTCTTTTCTAGCGGCGTGCCCGGTTTCGAACTTTGTTTCTGTGCCTCTGGGGCGGGGTCGGGTGGAATCTTGCGCCACACTATATAAGCGACGGCCGCCGTCAATATCGACAAGATCCACCACAAGGCGCGCCATCCGCTTAAGCTTAGAATCAGCGAGCCGCCCAACAAGGCAATGACTGTCGCAATAGGCACATAGCCACCCCAAACTCCCAGAATACGGCTTAAAAACGCCGTGTCTACCAGGCGTCGAATCAATGCCGGAGCCGGCATGGTTACCATTAGAAAGCCCACCCCTTCCATCACGCGAAAACCCAGTACGGCAGTGCGCATATCAATGGTGGGTGCCAAAAACGAACCAATCGACAACAGTGTTAAGCCAATCAAGACACAGCGGCGCAAACCTATTTTTTCGGCAAACAAACCGACAATCAGGCCCAGAAACATACCCGCTGTTTGCACCATGGAAAGCAAAAAACCCGACTCCACCAGCGTCAGGCCCAATTGTGCCTGCAACACAGGCAAGGATGGAGGCAGCTTCCAAACATGTAAGCCGGCCACGACGCCGGCAATTACGACCAGATAAGCCAATCGGTTTGAAGCGCCGCTTGCGGGCGCGACGGTGGGAGTCATCATAAACGGTAGATAAATGAACGGGCATCAATAGACGCCACATTAAATCACAATGTCTTCATTTTGAATAAACGCTACAACAAACTTTGGCAATCGCGCCACAAAGGCGCATAATGTGGCACATTGAATAAATTGAGACAAAGTTTTTGTAGCTGGTTGTCATGCAGAACTCTTCAAATGCTTCAACCCGCCGGGAAACCGCCGCTTCCAGCCCCCCTGCCGCCGGCAACGGAAGCCTGAAATCAAAGCTTTTCCTGGTTTTTGTTATTGTTTTTATCGCAGCCAACCTGCGCACGGCCTCTATTGCGGTGGGGCCGGTCATCGAATCCATTCAGGCCAACCTGTCGCTGTCGGGCTCCGCGGTGGGTTTGCTTCTTACCCTACCCATTCTTTGCTACGGCGCATTTGCACCACTTGCGCCCAAAATGTTGCGCTATACGTCGGCCGAACATCTCATTCTTGTAGGTTGCATCATTTTCGCGTTCGGTTTGGTGCTACGCAGCCTGTTCGGCACCTTCGGCCTCTACTCCGGCACACTGATCGCCGGCGCCGGCACCAGCGTTGTCATGGTGGTGCTGCCCGCCATTATCAAGAAAAACTTTCCCGATAAAGCCGGCATGATGATGGGGTTTTATTCCACCGCGCTCTGTTTGGGCGCTACGATTGCCGCCGCATTCACGGTACCGCTTGAAAATGTGCCGGGAAGCGATTGGCGTTGGGCGCTGGGCTTTTGGACACTGCCGCTGATCGTCTCCATCTTCATGTGGGTACCCTACACAAAAGGACAAAAACCGAATACATCGCGGGCCCGCTCAGCGTCGCCCCGGCTTCGCAAATGCTGGCTGGCTTGGCAGGTCTCACTGTTTATGGGCATCCAGTCTTCAATCGCTTACTGTGTATTCGGCTGGCTGCCGGTGATGCTCATTGAACGCGGCATGACGGCCCTGGCTGCCGGTTTCATCTTGTCTATTACGCTGGGTGTGCAACTTATTACGTCGCTCACTGCACCCTGGATTGCCACACGTGGTAAAGACCAACGCGCTACGATTGCCGTCATGCTGTCAATGGCTGTGTTCGGGCTCATGACCACCATTTACGGGTCGATGAGCCTAATGTGGCTATGGGCCACTGTTTTGGGGCTGGGGCTGGGCGGCATGTTCAGCATTGCCCTGTCGCTACTCGTGTTGCGGGCACCCACCCCTCAGTTGGCAGCGTCGCTTTCCGGCATGGCACAGGGTGTGGGCTACATCGTGGCCGCCATCGGGCCGGTGATTGTCGGGCTTTTGCACGAGCTTACAGGTGGGTGGGACGCCGTTGCCGTGTTCTACCTGATCCTTGTGAGCGGCTCATGCTTTTTTGGTATGGGGGCCGGGCGCGCCAAATACGTTAGCTCGCCTGACTCAGACTCTTAAGCGCCACCTGCGGGTCGGCCGCTTGCTCAGGTTCAACCTCAATCGCCGATGAAATCAGCTTCCGGGCCGCCATATGATCGGCCGGCATATTTACCGACTCGGTACAAGTCAGTTTATTGTCGTCGAAATACAGTACAGAAAACTTATCGTCGGCAGGGTTGCCACGCACCAACCGCACATGCGAAGCATGGGGGACCCCGGCAATTTGAATTCGTACCCCCCCCTGGTCGGACCAAAACCAGGGCAAGGCGGTATAAGGCACTGGATCATCAAAAATAGCGCGTGCAGCACAACGCGCCTGGTCATTGGCATTCTGAACCGACTCCAGACGCAGGTGGCAATTCAGCGCCTGGTAGGGGAAGTTGGTGCAATCGCCAATGGCATAAATCGACTCATCGGATGTTTGCATGAAACGATTGACCAGAATACCGTTGTCGCACTCCAAACCCGCTTCCTGGGCTAATTCAACGTTGGGTACGGCACCGATACCCACCACGACCACATCGGCGTCATAGCGCGTATCCCCCACCCATGCCGCAGTGATTCGTCCGTCTTTCTCATCGACCTTATCGACCTTGGCGTCGAGCAAAATCTCAACCCCTTCACTACGGTGTTTGTGCAAAAGGTACTCTGAGACCTCAACCGAAACCGAACGGCCCAGTAGCCGGGGCGCCGCCTCCAGCACACTGACATTCTTACCCATGGCACGCGAAGTGGCGGCAATTTCCAGCCCAATGAACCCACCGCCGATCACCAATACATTGCGTGCATCGCCTATTTGCGCACGCAAACCGTTGGCATCGTCGATATTGCGCAAGGTAAACACATTTGAATAGCGGTTTTTATCGAAAAGGTCGTGCGCCCGCGCCCGCGTACCGATAGCCAAGACCAACACATCGTAGGAAAACGTATCGCCTGAATTCACCGAGATCGACTTTTCCTCACGATGAATCGCCGTAACGCAGCTATTCATGTGAATATTGATCTGGTTATCGGCGTAGAAACTGGCAGGCCGCAACCATGCGGGTTGTGGCTCAGCTTCCTTGATATAGGTTTTCGACAAAGGCGGACGCTGATACGGCAAATGTGTCTCTTCCGTGATCAGCGTAATCTCAACCGCTTGCTTGGTCTCCAATACCGACGCGCAGAACTGCGCCGCGGCGTGTCCACCTCCGGCCACAACAATTTTCTTCACAACTTTTTCCTTTCATTATCAGCTTCACGTTCGCCTATATGATGCTCACGCAAATAACGTTGGGTCGCCCTTTCCACTTCCGGCAAATTGGCATGCAAGCGCAAAAGCATATGGGTTAAGGCATCGGCCTCTTGCTGCGAAAGACACCCTATAAAAGCGCGTTGCCGCTCTAACGCAATGGCCTTGATTTGATTATGCTTTTGCCAACCCAGTTCGGTGAGGGTCGCGTAACGCACGCGCCCATCTTTCGGGTCGTGCGAAAACGTAATCAACCCCTTTTCATGCATGCTTTTAAAACAACGGCTCACGGAACCCTTATCCATACCGATCAGCTTGCACACCATGTTAACCGACACTTTTTCTTCAAGCGCGAGCATGACCAGAACACGCCATATTTCGATCCCCACACCGAAGTGGCGACGGTAAACCGCCGCCGCGCCGGACGCCAACTTGGTGGCGATGAAAGTAAAGTAAGCAGGGTGGTAGGTTTCCAGCTCGATACCTTGAGCTCGCGGGCCGGCGTTGTCGGCCGCCGGGCGCGCTTCCTTCTGTTTGACCAAGACCATTCCCTTCCTTGCTGAATCTATTGTTGCGATTCAGGCAAATATACCGTGATTTCATCACCGTCATCTGTTACGAACAATTGACAGCTTAAACGGCTGGTTTCCTGAACCGGGCTGGTGGTGCACTCCAGCATTTCCTCTTCCGGCGCCGATTTGGGGTCGAACTTGCCGACGTCTTTTTCGTCGACATAAACATGACAGGTCGCACACATAGCCGACCCACCGCACTCCCCAACAATACCATCCACACCGCCGTTTACGGCGGCTTGCATCAGGTTCACGCCCGGTGACACATCCAATTCCGTTACCGTGCCTTCAGCACTAATGTATTTAACAACAGCCACTTTTCTACCTTTCAAAAATCAACGTGGAACCAGCCGCACCGGCAAAGAGTCCAGCGCGCGCAATGTATTGTTCAAACGACGCGTAGGCTCGCCAATTTGTTCAATTCGCTTTACCTTGTTGGCCAGCGCAGTGAGAATCAACTCGCCCTCGAGGCGCGCAATGGCTTGCCCCACACAACCATGGATACCGGTTCCGAACGCCATGTGCCCGGTTGCCTTGCGGTCGATGTCGAACACATCGGGATTTTCCCATTTGCGTGGATCGCGATTCGCCGCCGCCAAAAAGAACAAGACCTTGTCATTCTCTTTCATGGGCGCACCGGCAAACTCAACATCGCGATTCACGGTGCGGAAAAACGTTTGAACCGAAGACTCAAAGCGCAGCGTTTCTTCAAATGCAGGCCGTGCACGTTTGGGTTCGGCCGCCAGTTTATCGTATTGCTCCGGAAACTGAGCAAAACAATATATTGCATTACCGATACCGTTCACCGTAGTGTCAACGCCTGCCGACAAGAAGGAACGTACCAGCATCGGCGCTTCTTCCAACGTAATCTCACCTGCGTCGGCTGCTTGGTAAATTTGATCTCCGAACCCGCCGGGGCGCAGTTCTTCACGCCGGCATTTGTTCATAATCCACTCGCGCACGGGCTCATACTTTTCAACTGCACGCTGAAAAATATGATTACGCGGCCCGAACGAGTTGAACACCATGTCGCCGTACAACAATAAAATTTCGCGCTCGTCGTCGGCCAGGCCAAGCGCATCCGGAAAGACTCGCAAGGGATACACTTTGGCCAAATCGTTCACCGCATCGATTTCCCCTTGCTCCAACAAGCGGTCGATCAATGCTTCCGCCTTCTCTTGAAAGTCGCCGCGAATCTGCTGCACGACCTTGGGCGACAGGATACGCGAGAGAATGGCCCGCGCCTTGGTGTGATCAGGTGGGTCTGCCTCCAGAATCAGGCTGGGCGGGCGAAACGGTTTTTCCACGCGGAAGTTGGCCAGCCCCACCCCGGCGGATGAAATAAAGTTTTCCCAATCACTGAGCCCGGCTTTTACCTGTTCGTAACGCGTGAACGCCCATAAGCCGTAGCTGTCCAGCCACACAGCCTCGCCTGCTTCACGCATTTGCTCGTGATACGGATAGGGCATGGTAAGGAAATCGTCGCCGAATGGGTCAATATCCAGGCGCGGAACGGAGTCCGGTGGTGTTGTGGTTGAAGTTGAGGTAGTCATTTTGTCTCCTGTCAGAATGGGCTGCATCTATTCCGCAACCGCAATGTAGCGGTCGAGAATGGTGGGGTTATTTATAAGCTCGGCTGTGCCGCTTTCATGAACAACCGCCCCGTGATCCAGCACCAGGGCACGCTGCGCAAACTTCAGCGCCTCTTGTACTTTTTGCTCTACTAAAACAATCGCCACATGCTGCTCCCGACTGAGCTTGTCGAAAGCATGCATCAATTCTTCACAAATAATGGGCGCCAGCCCTTCCAAAGGTTCATCGAGCAATAACAATTGCGGCTCGCCCAGTAAAGTTCGCGCCACCGACAGCATTTGTTGCTCGCCGCCCGACAAGGCCTGACCGCCATTGTTGCGACGCTCATAAAGACGGGGAAACAACTCATACGCTTTTTGCACCTCTGAACGCGGCCGGTTACGTAAACCTGCAATCAGGTTTTCCTCTACCGTAAGAGAGGGAAAAACGTCTCGTGTTTGCGGTACATAACCAATACCCCTTCGGGCACGTTCAACCGTGCTAAGGCGCGTAATATCATGCCCCTGCCAGTACACCGAACCCGCGCGATATTGAGTCAAATTCATCACGCTTTTCAACGTGGTGGATTTGCCCACACCATTGCGGCCCAACAAACACACCCGCTCGCCTGGCGCAACGGAAAACGACACTTCGTGCAAAACAGTCAGCGGACCGTATCCGGCTTCCAGCGCTTTAACCTCCAGGAGCATACTCATACTTGCGCCTCGCTTCCAAGATACACCTGTCGCACCACTTCGTTACGTCGAATTTCATCGGGCGTCCCGTCGGCCAGCACTGCGCCGTTTGCAAGCACCAAAATTCGTTGGGCAAAGCGAAAAACCAAATCCATATCATGCTCAATAATGACAACCGCCAAATCCGCCGGCAATTTATCCAATGCATCCAGAACCAGTTGCGCCTCGGAGCGCGGCACACCGGCCATCGGTTCATCAAGCAAAAGTACTTTCGGCTTCAAGGCCAGCGCCAATGCAATCTCAACCAGGCGTTGATCACCGTACGCCATCTCGGCAGGCGAGTGCCGGGCAACACGCGACAATTGCAAGTCGGCCAAAATGTGCTCGGCCTCCTCAATAACCGCCGTGTAGGCATTCTTGTTGCGCCACATATGCCCAATAGACCCATCGCGCTGATGAATGGCCAGCGCCACCTGGTCCAGCGCGGGGATGTCCGGCGCCAGGCGCGAAATCTGAAAGGTACGAATCAGGCCGTGACCCACCCGGCGATGGCTGGGCCACTCAGTGACGTTGACGCCGTTTAAATGAATGCGGCCGCTATCGGAACGCAATACCCCGCCAATTTGATTAACCAGCGTTGTTTTACCGGCGCCGTTAGGGCCGATAATCGCCATGCGCTCACCGGCGCTCAGCGCAAAGGTCACGTCATCGGTAACCGTCAGCCCGCCAAAAGCTTTGTTTAAATGCTCAACCTGCAGCACAGTCATGTGCCCCTCCCGATCAAAGAAAGCACGTTACGGCCAATGCGATTCATAAAACGGTTCAAGATCCCTTTGGGCAGGAATACGACCAACATGAGCAAGCCACCAATCACAAACAGCCAATGGAACGGGTTCGCCGTGGCGGCGTAGTGGTGAATAACTGAATATAAAGTCGTACCAATAATGGCGCCGTTCAAGGTACCCAATCCGCCCAGTACCAACATGACCAAAGCCTCTGCTGACAGTTCAAAGCCAAGGCTGTCAAGGCTCACCACTTGTGTCACCTGGGCGGACAGCGCACCGGCCACACCGGCAAAAAAGCCGGCAATCACATACAGACGCACCAAATGCGGATAGATCCGGGTGCCGTTTGCCGCCATACGCTCGCGGTTCTCGCGAATACCAACACAACACAAACCAAATGGCGAGCGCATAATCCGGCGCAGTACGGCATAGCAAACCAGCATTGCGATCATGCTGTACCAGTAACCGGTCACACCGAACATATCGAAGTTGAACTGCCCAAGAAGCGGTGAAATGTCGTAGCCCGTTAAGCCGTTATCACCGCCCGTTATCCCTTGAAAGCTATTGGCAAGGCTTTGCAGAATTAACGTAACGGCAATCGTTAACATCAGAAACGCCAACCCTTGGTAACGCACCAGGAAAAGACCGGATATAAAGGCAATCAGCGCACCCGAACCGGCCCCCACCAGCAAGCCAAGCAATGGATCGGGCGAAAAATGTTTGGCGAACAGACCCGCACTGTAAGCCCCCATGCCGAACATGGCGGCATGGCCTAATGTCGGCAAACCGGCGTAACCCGTTACCAAGTCCAGCGACATGACCAAAATGGCCATAATGGCGATATGGGTCAACATGAGAAGGCTGCCTGGTAAAAACCAATACAGCGCGAACATCACTACCAGTGCCAGGACATAGCCCAGCCAGGCAAAGCGTGCCCTGTTTGCACCGGCACCTAAGGAATATGAAGCAATAGGCATCAGTGTCTCCGCAAAATACCTTCAGGGCGCCAGGCTAAAAGCAGAATCATGGCGACATAAAAGAAAAACGTACCGAAGTCGGAAGCCAGATACCTTCCCGCGGTATCAATAACCCCCAGCACAAGCGCCGCAATCAGGGTTCCAGACACGCTGCCAAGCCCCCCTACCGATACCACGACCAACATCAGCACCAAATACTTCAAGGGATAATAGGGCTCCAGCGGCATCAGCTCCGCCCCCAGCGCCCCCCCAAGCGCGGCCAGACCGGCCCCGAAAGCGAAGGTGGCGCATTGAACCAAACGAATATTGATGCCCAGAGAGGACGACATGGGTGCGTTATCAACTGAAGCCCTGAGCCAGATACCGAATCGAGTCTTGGCGATGATGAGCCACAACAAAAGAACAACGACCAACCCCATTAAGATGACAAACACACGTTGCGTGGGCAAGGTCCGATCACCCAAAGACATGGAACCATCAAGCCACTCGGGCAATGGAATTAGCTGAATGTAAGGCCCGGCCAACAAGTTGGCCAGGGCAATAGCCGCAAACGTAAAACCGATCGTAAACAGCACCTGCTCCAGCTCAGTACGTTTGTACAGAAACCGGAAAACAAAGGTTTCAAGCAGTGCAGCCAAAACGACAGCAGCCAGAACGGCCAGCACCAAGGCAGCCAAAAACGGATAACCTTCCTCACGCACCAGCCAGGCAGCAACGTAACCACCGGCCATGGCAAAAGCCCCATGCGCAAGATTGATGAACCGCATCAGGCCCATCGTGACGGACAAGCCTACTGAGATGATGAAAAGCACCATCCCGTAGACAATGCCGTCTATCAGAATATTACTGAAGAGCTGCACGCCCGAACCCCTTGTTTCTACATTGTTATTACTTTTTCAGACCGTGGTCGGGCTGCATGCCGAAATTTTCGATCTCGGTATTCACAAGAATGTCGCCATCGCGCTCAACTTCGCGCAAATAGACGTTCTGAGTGATATGGCGGGTTTCGGGATCGATCTTGGCAGGGCCGCGAGGGCTTTCCCACTCATAGCCTTTAATCGCTTCAATGGCCTTGTCACCGTCTTTCTTGCCGTCAGTCGCTTCAACCATCTTGTGAATGATGTGCATGCCATCGTAGGCACCCACGGACGCATAGTTTTCCAGTGCATCGGCCGCCTGTGCTTTCATGGCCTTTTTGAATTCACGATTGGCGTCTGAGTCGTGCGCGGCCGAATAGTGAAACGCGGTCTTCAAACCCAGTGCGGCATCGCCGAACTTCTGCAAATCGAACTCATCCATTTCCGCAGTGCCAAGGAACTCGATTCCCGCTTCACGCAAACCGTTCTCGTTATAGGCATTCACGAAACCCAAACTGGGTGGGCCGCCAGGAAGAAAGACATAAACCGCTTCGGCACCCGATGCCTTGATACGCTGCGCAAACGGACTGAAGTCATTGGTATTAAGCGGCATGCGAATGCTTTCAACCACCTCGCCGCCCAAACGGGTGAACTCTTCCTTGAATGCGGTCTCCCCATCGACACCCGGCGCATAATCGCTTACGGCTGTGACCACTTTCTTAATACCTTGCTCGTGCGCCCAACGTGCAATAGGCACAGTCACCTGCCACAAGGTGTAGGAAGTTCTGACGAGATAATCGGATTTCGGGGTAATGGACGACGTAGCCGCATTAAAAATGACCGTGGGCGTTTTTGATTCCTGCACCAAAGGCGCAACCGCCATGGCATTGGGCGTAAACACGATACCGCCGAGATAATCGACACGATCGCTCACGATCAATTCCTGGGCGGCGGTTTTTACACCACTGGGATTCGGCCCACCGCTGTCACGATAAATGATTTCGATATCGTGGCCGGCAAACTTGCCCCCTTGCTGTTTCAAATAAGACTCGGCACCATCTTTGAATAACTTGCCATAGTGTGCAAACGGACCCGAGAAAGGGCCAATAATACCCACTTTAACCGTATCGGCGTGAGCAAAACCGGTGATAGAGGCGGCCATCAATGCGATGGCGCCCAAACGAAGCGCTTTCTTCATTTTGTCTCCTGATTTATTAATTTTCGTGCACAGGAAGTGCGCATAACAACGCCACTTTTCTGCCACTTGAAGATCAGTCTAAATTCAACTAGTTGGTATGTCAACTAGTTGAATCACCAACAAGTTGCAATCACAACATGTTGACATATCAAACAAATGGCGCGCACACTCGACGCCGACTGGACGCAATCAGGCACACCGCCTAATATGCCTATCATTGCCTGCACGCGAATTAAATACACATGGGTTTTACGCGATCACTTCAAACCGCCTGGCTAACCGAAGCGGTTCGTCTTTATGAAATCAAGAACGGCCGCTGTGAAGATGCACAGGAAACCCGACAAGCAATCACCCAAGGCAAAACACTGGAAGCGCGCCTGAGTATTCGCGCAAATGCGTTGGCCGAAAAGCTCTCGTTCACACCCAAGGCCAACGTCATTGCCTCACAAGCCCGCTGGGTGCTTTCCGGGCTGCTGTTACTGGGCATTTTGGGCGGCGTTTCAGCTGCCGTCAGCGCGCTGGGCAGCGGGCAGCAACCGGTGAACCTCTTGGTTGCCTTGCTGACCTTGCTTGGCCTGCACCTTGTCACCCTGGTGCTTTGGGTTATTTCACTACAAGTGGATACCGCCGGACCACCCGGCTTGGGCAAAGTATGGCTGGCCCTGACGCGCAAGCTGAATAAACAGGCAGACAACCGCCTGCTGGTGCAGGGGTTGACCAGCACACTGAATCGCACCGGGGCACTTAAACCCACCCTAAGCGTGGTGAGCCATGCCATTTGGGCAAGCCTGATGGTTGCCGTCATCCTTACGCTGCTTGTCCTGCTTTCCGCGAGGCAGTATCAATTCCAATGGGAAACCACCTTGCTGGGGTCGGGCGTTTTTTTGCAATTCACCCAAATACTGGGGTGGCTTCCCTCATTATTGGGCTTTGCAACGCCCGACTCAACCCTTATTGAGACCAGCATCGGCTCGCCCTCCCCGCTTGCCGATGCCGGCATCGTGTGGTCAAGCTGGTTAATCGGTTGCGTTTTGGTTTATGGCTTTATTCCGCGTGCCGCTCTTATGTTGATCTGCATGCGGTGGGCGCAGCGCAGTATTCGGCTCACGCCGATTGACACCACCTTACCCGGTTATATAAACCTGCGCCCACATCTTATGCCGGAAAGCCAGGTGATCGGCATCGACCGCCCTGCCCCGCAAACGCTCTCGCCCACGAAGCCGACCACCGCCGCCGCCTCTTTTGACCACACCAAACCCTTTGCCATATTGGGCCTGGAGTTAACCGTTGACACCCCCTGGCCGCCCATCGCTTTAGGGCAAACAGGAAGCGATTTGGGGCGTGTCGACTCACGCGAGCAGCGCAACCAGGTTTTGCAAACGTTAGAAGCACGCCGGCCTGAACAGATCATTACCGTGTGTGATGCCAGCCAAACACCCGACCGTGGCACTTTGCATTTCCTGCAACAGTTAGCCGCAGCCGGCTCAAACCTGTATGTTGTCGTGCAACCCAGTCAACCCGAAAACAATCGCGACTGGGTCTGGCAGGAACAGATAGAACACCTTCCCGCCAATTCAATACACATAAGCCCCAACCTGCAAACATTGCTCGGCACCCAAGCCAAGCAGCCCAATCATGCAAGCTAATTCAATCATTCCGCTCAAGCTGGCCGTTGTCGGGCACACCAATACAGGCAAAACGTCGTTACTGCGAACGCTGACGCGTGACCCAAATTTTGGGCAGGTTGACAATCGACCGGGCACAACACGGCACGTGGAAACGGTTAGCTTGCAGATTACGCCGGATATTGCAATTCAGCTTCTGGATACGCCGGGGCTTGAAGAAGCAATGGAACTCGGTGCACTCATCGACCAAATCAGCCCACCGGCAACGCGTATTGACGGGCCGGAGAGGATTCAACGCTTCCTTCAATCGACTGAAGGAGTGCAGCGCTTTGAACAGGAGGCACGCGTATTGCAGGGGCTGCTAACCTGCCAGGCAGGCTTATACGTTATAGATGCGCGCGACCCCGTTTTAAGCAAGCACAAGGAAGAATTGGCTATTTTGGCGCAGTGCGGTCGCCCACTGCTGCCCGTGCTTAATTTCATACATGCTCCCGGACAGCGCACCCATGAGTGGCGCCAGGCCTTGTCACGCTTGAACCTGCACGCAATCGTTGAGTTCGACACGGTGGCACCGGCACTGAACGGCGAAGACCAGTTATACGACAAGCTTGCCCTCTTGCTGGATTCATTTTCCAGTTTGTTGAAAAAAATAAAAGCCAGTGTCGCGGAGCAAAAGAAAAAGCGCCATGAAGATGCATTAATGCTCATCGCCGACCTGCTGATCGACGCCGCCGCTTTCCGGCTAACAGCGTCCCCCGATAAGAAAGAAATCGACGTGACCACCCAACAATTGCGGGACACCATCCGGCAACGCGAACAGCAATGCGTCGCGCTATTGCTTCAACGGTTCAACTTTCGCAGCGAAGACTACCTAGATCAGGCCTTACCACTGGAAGGGGAAAAATGGGGCATGGACTTATTCAGCCCCCAGGCCCTTAAAGATGCGGGTGTCGAGGTCGGCCTGGGTGCCGCAACAGGGGCTGCAGCCGGCTTTACGGTAGACCTGGTTACGGGCGGATTAAGCCTGGGCGCCGGAACGCTGGCCGGCGCCGCCGCAGGCGGTTTATGGCAAGGGGCCGAGCGATATGGCCGGCGCCTGTTGGAGCGTTTACGCGGTTACCGCGAAATCAGCCTGAACGACCAGGTCTTGCGCGTGCTGGCTGCACGGCAATTAACATTGCTTGGCGCACTGGAACGGCGCGGGCACGCGGCAACTCAACCGATAGAAATCAAGATGAATGAACACGCTATCGTACAAAACAAACAATTGCCCGATCCACTGCAAGAAGCCCGCGCCAACCCGGATTGGTCAAGCATGAGTGCAACGCACGAAAGCTCACCCAGACGCCGCCGACGCGTCACTGAACTAGCGCAGCAACTCGCACAGGAAGACTAATCGCGTTTCGGGCTGTTCAGCCCCGCCTGCACCGCAGGGCGCGCCTCGAATGCCCTCAATGCCCGAGAGACCTCAGGAAAATCAGCCATACCAAGCAGCTCACTTGCCTCATAAAAATGAACTGCGCTGCGAACCCACGGGAAGATGGCAATATCGACTAAAGAATAATCTTCACCCATTACCCACGGACGCCCGGTTAAACGCTGATTCAAAACATTCAGCAAACGACGTGACTCGCTGACATAGCGATCGCGTGGCCGCTTGTCTTCGTACTCTTTTCCGGCAAACTTGTGAAAGAACCCCACTTGACCAAACATGGGGCCGATACCGCCCATTTGGAACATCAACCATTGAATGGCGTGATAGCGCCCGGCCGGGTCTTGCGGAATCAACTTACCCGTTTTATCGGCCAGATACAGCAAAATCGCACCCGACTCAAACAAAGCCAGCGGCTTTCCGTCGGGGCCGTCCGGATCGATCATGGCCGGAATTTTGTTATTGGGGTTCAGCGACAAGAACTCAGGCGACAATTGGTCATTCTCCTGAAACCGAACCAGATGCGGTTCGTAAGGCAAACCCAGCTCTTCAAGCATAATGGACGCCTTGGCACCATTCGGTGTGGGCAGAGAATACAACTGAATCAGGTCGGGATGCTGCGCCGGCCACTTCTGGGTAATAGGAAAAGCAGATAAATCGTGCATGAATTTAGAAGCCTTGAAATGAATGTATTGAAACAACGATACAGCGTTAATATTCGGCTGAACGCCCGGTTAAAGCCACACCCATTCGTAACAAAGCGTGAGCCCCGGCGTCAAGCCAGCGAGTCCACCATGATACTTTCTCCCACACAAGGGGTGTAACGTGTTGGCTGCTTGACTTTATCTCCGCTTCCAAACGAAGCCGCAAATCGCGGGCAAAATCCTTGTCATCAATATAGACGTTGGCCTCCCTGGCCAATAACAAACTGAATGGATCCATATTGGCCGAACCAACCATCGCCCGGTCGTCGATCACTGCAACTTTGGCATGCAGATAACTTGGCAAGTACTCATAGATTTCGATACCTTGTGCCAGCAAAGTGCCATACATGCTCCGGCAGGCGCGAAACTGCAACGCGTACTCGGAGCGCCCCTGCAAAAGCAAACGCACGCAAACGCGCCGGGCTGCGGCGTCTTGCAAAGCCTTTTTCAAAGCCCTGCTCGGTAAAAAATAGGAATTGGCAATCAACACATACTGCGTCGCACGATTAATGGCGCTGATATAGGCATGTTCAATTAACTTGCGATAACGCACGTTGTCCCGAAAGAGTACCGCCGCGCGCAATGAACCCGCCCCCTTTTTGGCACGATCTGAAACGCCGCCCCTTCTACGGCGCCAGGAACGCAAACGCTTGTAAAAAGAGGCCCAGTTCTCGCGTTGGCGCCAAGCCATTTTGGCCCATAGTGCAACTTGGGCATCGCGCAAATCATTCACCACAGGGCCTTGAACCCGTACCGCAAAATCAAAACGCGGTTTCGGGCCATAACCATCGATAGGCACATCAACCAAATCATCGTGCACATTAATGCCGCCTACGAAGGCAAGCTCCTGGTCGATAACCACCACTTTGCGATGCAAACGCCGCAATCGGCGCAAACTGAAACGATACGAACCTATTCCGCGCGGTTCGGGCCGGTAAACGCGAAATTGAGCACCCATTGCCGAAAATCGGCGCTGTAACTCGGGAATATGCTCAAAGCTGCCAAAACCATCAACCACAACACGCACTTTTACGCCTCGCTCACAGGCCTGAGACAAATGGCGTAAAACACCATAACCCGTTTCATCAAGATTGAAGATATAGGTTTCAAGATGAACGCTATAGCAGGCTTGATCAATTTCCTCGCATAAAGCCGGGAAATAGGCCTGACCGTTCTGCAATAAAGCAATTTCATTGCCCTCACGCCAAAGGGCGAAATCAGCATAATGCCGGGCTCCTGAACGCAATCGCATAGCGCCTCCTTGCCCTTCAGGGTAATTCCAGTTCCGTCAGGATAGGGGCATGATCCGACAGCTGCGTCCAGGGCTTGCCATGCAGAACACGGGCGTGGCGCACCGCGAACCCGCGCTGATAAATACGGTCGAGACGAAACCAGGGAAAAACAGCAGGAAAAGTGCGCGGCGGCGGAGTCATGCGGGCCAGGCCGTTTACACCCAATTCACGGGATTTGCGCGGTAACGGATTATGGCTGCCGAACATGCGAAACGATTGGCCCAGGTTACGAAAGGACTCAGGCAAAGTAAGCGGCCCCGTTTGAGCGGCATGAGGCGCCACCGAAAACACTTCATAAAGGTTTAATTGTTTAACGAACATCGGTGCCAGACGATTGTTCCAGTCATTGAAGTCACCGGCGATAAGTAAAGGGGCGTGTGCAGGAACAAGACGTTTAATCCGGTCAACCAACGCCTGAGTCTGACGCGAGCGCCCTCCCGCGAACAAACCCAGATGAACAACGAAGCAATGCACATCTTGATCGTTAATAGACAAAATTGCGTGCAGCAAACCGCGTTGCTCCAAACGGTGATCCGAGACATCTTCGTTTTCATAATTCAATACCGGAAAACGCGACAGCAGCGCATTCCCATGATCGGTATGTTTACGAACCGCGTTGCAGCCGTAACATACCTGCATGTTTAACGCGGCTGCCAACGACTCGTGTTGCGCATCGAGTGTGGATTGACGCTGATTGCGGCCTTGAACTTCCTGCAGGAACAACAGATCGGGGCGCAAGCCGTAAAGCCCTAGCCGCAACTGCGACAATGACTCGCGGGCTCCCATGGCCGAACGCCCCTTATGAATGTTGTAACTGACAACTCTAAGTACGGACACGGCCAACCCCTTTGCGATTTACGACATCACGTTACACCCTTATGAAGGGCTTTCCACCTTACGCAAACGAATATGCAATTCGCGCAGTTGCTTTTCATCAACCGGCGACGGTGCCTGGGTAAGGAGGCATTGCGCACGTTGGGTTTTAGGGAAGGCAATAACGTCGCGAATTGATTCGGAGCCGGTCATCATGGTGACCAGCCGATCCAGACCGAACGCCACCCCACCATGCGGGGGCGCGCCGTATTGCAGGGCGTCGAGCAGGAAGCCAAATTTTTCCTGCGCTTCTTCCGGGCCGATATTCAAAGCACGGAACACCTTGCTTTGCACGTCGGCACGGTGAATACGCACGGAACCCCCGCCCACTTCCCAACCATTAAGTACCATATCGTACGCTTTGGCCAGCGCCGCACCAGGTTCGGATTCCAAGAGTTCTTCGTGACCGTCTTTCGGGCTGGTAAACGGATGGTGGGCGGCGAAATAGCGGCCCTCTTCAGTGTCGTACTCGAACATGGGAAAATCAACCACCCAAAGCGGCTTCCATCCACTTTCGAACAAACCGTTCTCTTTACCGAAATCACTGTGACCGATTTTCACGCGCAAAGCACCCATTGCATCGTTCACCACTTTGGTTTTATCTGCACCGAAGAAGATCAGATCACCCGATTGGGCGCCGGTGCGCTCAATAAGCGCCGTTAGCGCCTGCTGATGAATATTTTTCACGATAGGCGACTGCAAGCCTTCGGGAATCGCGGCCGCATCGTTAACCTTGATGTAAGCCAAGCCCTTGGCGCCATAGATGCCCACGAATCGTGTGTAAGCATCGATCTCACTGCGAGGCAGGCTGCCACCACCCCGCACCCGCATGGCCACGACACGGCAGGCCTCATCGTTCGCAGGAGCGGAGAAAACCTTGAACTCAACCTCTTTCATAATGTCGGAGATATCGGTGAACTCCAGCTTAACCCGCAGGTCTGGCTTGTCGGAACCGAAACGGCGCATCGCCTCGGCCCAGGTCATAGTGGGGAAGGATTCAGGCAAATCAACGTCTTGCACTGTCTTGAAGACATGACGCATCAAACCTTCGAATATCTCGCGAATTTGCTCTTCATTCAGGAAAGAGGTTTCGCAGTCGATCTGGGTGAACTCCGGCTGCCGGTCTGCGCGCAAGTCTTCGTCGCGAAAGCATTTGGTAATTTGGTAATAACGGTCAAACCCGGACACCATTAACATCTGCTTGAACAGCTGGGGCGACTGCGGCAAAGCAAAAAACTCGCCCGCATTCACGCGCGAAGGAACCAGGTAATCGCGCGCCCCTTCCGGTGTGCTTTTAGTCAACATCGGAGTTTCAATATCCACAAAACCCAGGTCATCCAGATAGCGGCGCACTGCCATTGAAACGCGATAGCGAAGCATTAGGTTGCGCTGCATTTGCGGGCGACGCAAATCGAGTACACGGTGAGTGAGTCGGGTGGTCTCTGAAAGATTTTCATCGTCCAGCTGAAACGGCGGTGTAACCGAGGCATTCAGGATTTCAATATCACGACACAAAATCTCAACGTCGCCCGAGGCCAGATCGGCATTGGTGGTGCCTTCAGGGCGCAAACGTACTAGACCGGTAAGCTTCAGGCAATATTCATTACGAATGCGCTCAGCGGTCGCGAACGCCTCTACGTTATCGGGATCCACCACAACCTGGGCCAGCCCTGCGCGGTCACGCAAGTCGATAAAAATTACGCCACCATGATCGCGACGACGATGCACCCAGCCAAACAAGGTGACGGTTTGGTCCAGTTGATCGCGACCAACCTCGCCGGTGTAGCAAGTACGCATGTGGGAATACTCCGTATTAATTCGTTTTGGTTTAATCAAGACTTCTTGTTTTCGGTGTCGGACGGCACGCTGCCCCCGGGTGCAACCACACCCATGGACACAATATACTTAAGCGCCGTGTCGACGCTCATGTTAAGTACATGAACATCGTCACGCGGCAGCATCAGAAAAAAACCTGATGTGGGATTAGGGGTGGTTGGCACATAAACACTCACATACCCCGGACCAAGCTTATCGGCCACCTCACCACCGGGCGCACCGGTTAAAAAAGCAATGGTCCAGGCGCCCTGACGGGGGTACTGGACCAGGACAGCTTCACGGAAGGCTTGCCCGCTGGGCGATAAAACAGTATCACTAACCTGTTTGACCGAATTATAAATGGAACGCACCAAAGGGATCCGACCCAGCAACCATTCCCAGCGTCCGACCAGGGCCTGGCCGATAAAATTGGCGCCGGCCAGCCCCGTTAAAAACACAACAACAATAACCAATAACAGTTGAAAGCCCGGGATGGCATAACCGAACAACGACTGAGACGTCAGAAACGCGGGCACCACGCTTTCCAGCGTTGTAAAGACCAGCGCCAAAACCCAGATCGTGATAACAAGCGGGATCCAAATCAGCAACCCGGTGACGAAATAACGTTTAAAGCCGCGCATAACCTTGCCTATCTCGGGCGCCTGGTGGCAAGCGAGTAAAGAAAATCAAGCCGCCGGGGTTGAAGTTGATGTGCCAGACGCCGATGAGCCCGAACCCGAGCTCTCGGATGCCGCCGCAGCACTTGCGGGCTTGGTTCCGTTATTGCGGAAATCCGTTACGTACCAGCCCGACCCTTTCAATTGAAAACCGGCAGCGGTGACCTGCTTGGCATAAGTTGATTTGCCGCAGGCAGGACAATCGGTTAACGGAGAGTCAGACATTTTCTGCAACACATCTTGCGCGTGACCGCAGTCTGTGCACCGATAAGCATAAATAGGCACGAGAACACCCCTAAGAAACAAGAATTGACGACTGAGCCAGCCAAACCGACAGATTTTAGCGGTTTTTGCCGATTTGCTCCTGTTCGACCCGTTACAAATAAAACGTGTCTCGACCTAGATGGGGTTTAAAGCGCCAATTGCAAGCAACCAAACAAAAGTTGCAGTATCCTAAGGGGTTCAAATCCTTTTTTTTAGGAACAGCGGGATGACGAGCCTGAACCCCCAACCCTATACGTTTTCACAACGCGCGCAAAAAATTACCAGCTCAACGATTCGTGAAATTCTTAAAGTCACTGAGCGACCGGAAATTATTTCTTTTGCCGGCGGGCTGCCCGCCCCTAAGGGCTTTCCTATCGACATAATTTACGCCGCTTATGAAAAGGTGTTGAACCATAACGGAAAGGCCGCGCTGCAATATGGGCCCACGGAAGGCTATCGCCCGCTGCGCGAATGGGTGGCGCAAGATTTGAAGCGTGTGGGGGCTCACGATGTCAATGTCGACCAGGTTCTGATCGTCTCCGGCTCGCAACAGGCGCTCGACCTGCTTGGAAAGCTCTTTATCGACCCCGGCAGCAAAGTATTGGTCGAGGCGCCCAGCTATCTTGGCGCGCTGCAATCGTTTTCGCTTTACGAACCAAACTACGTTGCGGTCCCAACCGACGACAAAGGCCTCATTCCGGAAGGCCTGACAGACGATCGCGTTGCACATGCCCGCTTCATCTACGCCCTGCCGAACTTCCAGAACCCAACAGGGCGCACTTTGAACCTGGAGCGTCGCAAAGCACTCGTGAAGCGCTGTGCCGAAGCAAACCTGCCCATTATTGAAGACGACCCATACGGCGACCTGCGTTACGCCGGCGAACCACTGCCCGGGTTATTAGGCCTGGGGCGGGAAGTTGGGGCTACCGTGATCCGGCTGGGCAGCTTTTCGAAAGTACTGGCGCCGGGCCTGCGTCTGGGCTATATCGTGGCGCCGGAAGCCATTATTGCCAAACTGGTGCAAATTAAACAGGCCACCGACCTGCATACGGCCACGCTAACCCAAATGGCGGTTTACGAAACAATCCACGAAGGTTTCCTGAACTTTCATTTGCCGGCGGTGCGTGAAATTTACAAAGAACAATGCGGCTATATGCTGGAAGCCATGCAAGAGTTTTTCCCTGCATCGGCCAAGTGGACACGCCCCGAAGGCGGGATGTTCATTTGGGTAACGCTGCCCGAACACATCGACGCCTACGAACTGCTTAGCCGCGCCATCAAGAAACATGTTGCATTTGTGCCGGGTGAACCGTTCTATGCCGGCGCCGAACCTGTGCGCAACACCTTACGCTTAAGTTTTGTCACCGTCTCAAAAGAACGGATTCGGGAAGGCATCGAAATTCTGGGCCGCCTTATCGCTGAAAGCGCGGTCAGCAAAGCAGCGTGAAAACCGGACGTGATCCGGGCCTGCCCGACCTGTCGGACATGCGTCACGACGACTGGGTCGCGCACTATTTGCCTGCTTCCTGGGGGCCGTATGCGCGCCTGTGCCGCCTCGACCGGCCAGTAGGAACTTGGCTAACCCTGCTGCCTTGCCTGGCCGCCTTGGTACAGGCCGCCGATGGCTGGCCCACCCTCTTCCGGCTGTTTATTTTCTCGCTGGGCGCGCTGCTCATGCGCGGCGTTGGTTGCACCATTAATGATATTTTCGATCGCGACATCGACAAAATGGTGGAGCGCACCCGTTTCCGGCCCCTAACCAGCGGCCAGATCACCCTTAAGCAAGCGCTTGTTTTTTTAGTTGCCCAATTGGTGGTGTGCGCCCTTTTATTGCTGGCTATTAACGAATACAGCCGGTGGCTGGCGCTGGCACTCGTCCCCATCGTGATTATCTACCCGCTGTGCAAGCGGTTCACTTATTGGCCGCAAGTTGTGCTGGGCATTGGCTTTAACTGGGGTATGTTAATGGCGTGGTCCGACACCCAAAACACGATCCCCCCGGCAGGCATTGCCCTTTGGGTGGGTGCGGTTCTATGGCAAGTGGGTTACGACACCATTTACGCTTATGTCGACGTCCATGACGACCTGAAACTCGGCGTGAAGTCGGCCGCCATGCGGTTCGCAGAACACGGTAAACTATGGATCAGCGGTATTTACGCCGTCACGCTGGCGCTGTGGATTTACAGTGGTTTTGCGCTGAATTTATCCTGGCCCTATTTTGTGATCATGGCGGTTATTGGCGCACACTTTGCCTGGCAAATGTATGTTTTCAGTATTTCACGCCCCGACCATAATTTCATGTTGTTCAGGTCGAATATGGTGGTCGGCGTGTTAATCATTGCGGCGTCGCTCGCAGGCACACTGCTTTAGCATTTAATTCATCATAAAACCGGCGGCCAGGCCAACACGCCTGGCGCCTAACAAAAAGGTTCGATTCATGCCCAGTTTTATCGAAGCACTGGCAACCTTTCTTTTTGCCGTTGCCATTATCCATACCTTTTCAGTTCCGGTTTTCGCCCGGCTGGCAAACAAAAACGGACCCCATTCAGGCCTTTGGCATATGTTGGCCGAGGTCGAAGCCGTATTCGGCGTATGGGCATTCGCGTTAGTTGTCTTCATGATTGTCAGTGTCGGCGCATCCGATGCCGTCAGCTATATCGACTCGCGAAACTTCACCGAGCCGGCTTTCGTCTTTGCCATTATGGTGGTGGCGGCCAGTAAACCGATCCTTGATTTAGTCGGTGTATCCGTTCGATACATTGCCCGACTCCTGCCCATGCGTATGGAAGTGGCCATGTTCTTCGTCACCATGTCGATCGTGCCACTGGCCGGCTCATTCATTACCGAGCCCGCCGCCATGACCTTGGCCGCCCTATTGTTGCGCGACGCTTACTTCCGTCGCTCTGGGCAGTCCGGTTTCAAGTACATGACGCTCGGTGTGTTGTTCGTTAACATTTCCATTGGCGGGGTGCTAACCGCTTATGCAGCCCCTCCCGTACTCATGGTGGCGTCCACTTTCGGCTGGGATACCGCCTACATGAGCACCCACTTCGGCTGGCGTGCCATTATTGCAGTCTTTATCAACGCCACCCTGCTTACCCTGATTGTGCGCAAGTACCTGGTTAGCAAGGAAATCGGCACAGGCCGTGGCGTTAACGAAGACGACGAAGGCTCCAACCGTCGCCCTCGTGCGCCACTTATCGTCATGGCCATTCACCTGGCCTTCCTGGTAGCCATTGTTCTTACTGCTCACCACCCAGCCATGTTCCTGGGCCTGCTGATGCTGTTTATCGGCTATGCCGAAGCGTACAAGCGTTTCCAGAACCAGTTGCTCATTAAAGAAGGCTTAATGGTTGGCTTCTTCCTGGCCGGCCTGGTTGTTCTGGGTGGCATGCAAAAATGGTGGCTGCAAGACCTGCTGGGCGGCCTTTCGCCCACCATACTGTTCTGGGGTGCAACGGCTTTAACGGCCCTTACCGACAACGCCGCACTGACGTATCTGGGTTCTTTGGTGGAAGGCACCAGCGACCTGTGGCGCTATATGCTGGTGGCGGGCGCGGTAACCGGCGGTGGCTTAACGGTGATTGCCAACGCCCCCAACCCGGCCGGCTTTGCCATTTTGAAAGGCACCTTTCCCGATGGCGCCATTTCGCCCTTGAAGTTGTTGCTGTCGGCACTGGTGCCGACGTTCATTGCCGCCTTCATGTTCCTGCTGCCGAATTCTTTCAGCTAATCGCTGAAGGGCGCGCGGGTTATTTGTTCGAACGGTCTTTGCGCAGCATGCGCACAAGCCACACAAAAAGTGTAATGGAACAAATCAAACCCGCGCCCAGCAGGGCAAGAACAATTACTTCACCGGTTGTCATTCAAGTACCCAGCCATCCCATTATTAAGGGCGCTACCACGAGGCGCCTTTTTCTTCATGCATTTTACGCACCATTGCGTTAAAAAAACGGTCGGCGAAAGCACCTTCACGAATCAACATAGCGGTTAGGTCGGCGCACCGTTGACGCACCTCATTCGCCAACACCGTTTCCTCACCCTGCATCGACGCCGCCTGACACTGAATTTCGGCCGCGCGTTGCACTGTCCAAAGCAAGAAGAATGCCGTTTCAACGGAACGTTCGCCCACCGCCACCCCGTGATTGCGCAGAACCAGCACATGCTTGCTTCCAAGGCTGCTTAGCATACGCGCCTTTTCATCGTCGAAAAGCGTAATCCCTTCAAAATCGTGATACGCCACACGACCGAACAACTGCGCACCATAAAAGTTATTGTGATCAAAGCCGGCTTGCTTTTGCGCTACAGCTGAAATAGGGGTCGTGTGCGTATGAATCAAGCACTGAATATCTTCGCGGGCACCATGCACTGCACTGTGAAGGGCAAAACCGGCGGGATTTGCATCGAACTCTGAAGGAACCGCCTTATTGCCTTCAAGATCGACTTTCAAAAGATTCGCCGGGGTGACTTCACTGTAATTTAGCCCGAAGGGATTCACCAGGTAATGATGGTCCGGCAGACGCAAGGAAATATGATTGAAGATCGTTTCCGTCCATCCAAAAAAATCCACCAACCGATAACAATAGGCAAGCTTTTCGCGCCGGTCCCACTCTTGGTCGGTGCAATCAATGGTTTGTTTCATGCTTGTCATGCGTTTACCACCTCTATTTCACGCTGTTGCCCTAAAAACCGCGCCATCGACACAATATCGCGCGTAACCGGCATGGCAATATCCATCAGGTCTGCCAACTCCATAAACGCATCGCCAATCGCCGCCAGTTCAAGTGTGATGCCCTTGTCGAAATCCTGCAGCATGGACGTTCGCACCGCACCCATGCCGGCCGCCAGCTCCATGAACGTATGAGGGTCATACTGAATTCGGGCCCCATACGCAGCAGCCACCGTTAACCCCTCGTGCAGGATCTTGATCGCAATACGCTTTAAACCAGGATCAGTGTAAATATCCTGCAGTGTGGCTCGCGCCACCACAGACAGTGGGTTGGACGTTAAATTGGCAATCATTTTGGCCCACAGCGGGTCGCGAATTTGGTCGGTTACCCGCGCTTCAATCCCACTGGCCTCGAACACTGTTTTTATTCGATCAAGTCGTGCTGAATACGTATTGTTCGGTTCACCAAAAATCAGCAGATGCGGTGTGGACGACTTCACCACCCCGGGTGCCGTCACTTCCGAAGTAATAAACACCACACATCCCACCACATGCTTGAGCGGAACCATCTTCGCCAGTTCGCCGCTTGAATCGAGCGCCTGCACCGTGCGGCCATCGAATTGCCCCCCGATACCGTGAAAGTACCACCACGGTACGCCATTCACCATAGGAACCACCACGGTATCCGGCCCGATAATAGGCTGCAAGTCGGGCAGAATTCGGGCCAACGACTGCGCTTTCGTACAAACAAAAATAATATCTTGCACGCCAAACTCGCCTGCCCGGCTGCTAGCCCGCACCGGAGCGAGGTGTTCGCCTTCAAGATCGGCAAGCGTAATCCCATTTGCGGTAATTGCCTTTAAGGCGGCGCCACGCGCCAACACATTTACAGAGACTCCGGCCATGGCCAGCCGTGCAGCAACCGTACAACCAATCGCGCCCGCACCGGCAACACATACCTTTAACGTTCCTGCATTTGCCATTTAACCTCCTTGGGCGTCGAATCGTTATTGTTCTAAAAATATTTTACTCTTGAAATATTCCGCCGCACCAACAAGATCGCTTAAACTTCTGACTTTAGGCGCATCACTTTGGATACACTTCCCGAAGGCTTTCTAAACGACCTGGAAACACAGGGCTGGGCCTATTGCGACACACTCATTTGCGACTCATTGCGGGCCCAGTTACTGGACATTGCGGGCCTGTTTTGGAAGCGTGGTCTTTTCCACGCCGCCCATATCGGCCATCTGGCCACAAAAAAGGCCGACCCGGTAATACGGGGCGACCAGATATGCTGGCTTGACGCACACATGCCACAGGCGGCCATACAGGATTTTCTGGCTTTCGCCACCCACCTGCAGAACACACTGAATGCGACTTACTTTCTGGGTTTACGCAGCCAGGAGTTTCACTTTGCCCATTACGAACCAGGCTTTGGCTATAAAAAACACCTGGATCAGCATCGTAACAACCCACACCGAAAGATCTCAGTCGTTTTATACCTGAACGAAAACTGGACGGCCGACGACGGCGGAGAGTTGTGCCTGTATGGACCCGAAAACACCCCGATTGAACAAGCCACCCGGCTTATTCCGGCGCCGGGCAGGCTTGTTGTCTTCCGCAGTGATTTGGTCTGGCATGAGGTCTTGCCGGGGCGCAAACCCCGTTGGAGTCTGACCGGCTGGCTGCGCGACGACTTTTTGCTATCAAACGGTTAGGTATGCGCGGCGCACCTCTTCGTTGTCGGCCAGCTCCTGCATGGAAGCCTGGTAGACCATCTGCCCTTTTTCAAGAACATAGGCACGATCGGACACCAACTCGGCAAAATGCATGTTCTGCTCAGAAAGCAAAATACTGACGCCGCGCTCTTTAAGCTCCATAATCATCTGCACCATCTGCTCAACAATCACCGGAGCAACCCCTTCGGAGGGCTCATCAAGCAGAACAAGAAAGGGATTGCCCATTAGCGCACGGGCGACCGTTAGCATTTGCTGTTCGCCACCGCTCATTCGCCCACCGGGGCGATGCGGCATTTCGCCCAAATTGGGAAACAGCTTGAACAGTTGCTCATGGGTCCACTCGGGTGCGGCGCTCCCGTCACTCCAGCTTCTGGGGGGCTGACGCCCTACCGACAAATTCTCCATCACCGTCAGGTCAGTGAAGATGCGGCGGTCTTCGGGCACGAAAGCCAACCCCAGGCGCGCGGCATGGTACGGTTCGGTTTTCGAGATATCGTGCCCCAGAAAGCGAATGTCGCCACGCCGCTTATCAAGCATCCCCATAATGGTTTTAAGCGTAGTGGATTTGCCGGCTCCATTGCGCCCCATCAGGGCAACCACCTCGCCGCGATTCACATGCAAATCAAACCCGAACAGAATTTGAGCCGCGCCATACCAGGCCTCCAGGCGCTTGGCCTCTAACAATATTTGCGCGCCGCTCATTCAGCCGACTCCTTTTGCAATGTTTTCTTTTCAAACGTTTTCCCGGTGCCGAAGTAGACTTCCTGTACCTTGGGATGGTCACGAATTTCGTCCGGCTTGCCTTCGGCAATGAGCCTTCCCCGCGCCAACACGATCATGCGATCTGCATAGGCAAAAACCACATCCATGCTGTGCTCCGTGAAAAGCACGGCCATATCGCGATCGATGACCAACTGCTTGGTCAGGGCCATAAGGTCGTTACGCTCTTTGGGGGCCATGCCCGCTGTTGGCTCGTCCATAAGCAATAACTTCGGATCATTGGCAATGGCAATCGCCAACTCCACCCGCTTGACGTCACCATAGGCCAGTTCGCTGCAAGGTCGATCGGCTTGTTCGGCCATACCCACCTGCGCCAACAAATCCATGGCTTCCTGCCGCTTGTGGCCGGTAGCGCGCCGCCAGGTGGCAAGCAAGAGGTTATCTGACGACAGCAACGCAAGCTGCACGTTCTCGACCACGGTAAACGAAGAAAAGGTGGCGGCGATCTGAAATGTACGGCCCACACCCATGCGCCAGATATCTCGCGGCGGCATACCAATGAGCTCTTTACCATTGAGCTTGATGGAACCCCGATCTGCTTTCAACTGCCCATTCACCATATTGAAAGTGGTGGACTTGCCTGCACCGTTGGGCCCGATTAAAGCCAGCAACTCGCCTGAATGCAATTCGAAATTAATACCATCAACGGCTTTTACCCCGCCGAACGATTTACCTAAACCGGTTACTGATAACAAACTCATGATGCCCTCCCGGCTTGCGCTGACCCAGCCGGCTTACGACTGAAATGCTCAACCACTTGTTTAATGGTTCCGGCAATACCCAGCGGGAACAGCAGCACCAGAATCAGGATAATGCCGCCCAACATGGCGCGCCAGAAATCGGTGTTGCGCGCCACCGTATCATGCAGCCACGTAAACGACACCGCGCCCACAATCGGCCCCATCAAGTTCTGCATACCACCCAGCAACACCATGACCAGGCCGTCGATCGAGCGGTTTACATAAAGTGTCTCGGGCGCAATACTTCCTTTCGAAAAGGCAAACAGTGACCCTGCCAGACCCGCCACAATACCGCCGTAAACAAAGCCGTACCAGTGAATTCGCTTCACATTGATGCCAATTGCATCGGCACGCAGCGGCGAGTCTCGACCGGCCCGCATGGCGTAACCAAACGGCGAGAACAACACACGTCGCAACCACAATATCCCCACCAGGGTGAGCCCCAATGTCAGGTAGTAATAAGTGGTTTTATCCGACAACCATTCCGACGGCCACACACCGGTTAAGCCGTTACTGCCGCCGGTAAAGTCATCCCACTGGAACACAACCGCCCACACAATCTGGGCGACGGCCAGTGTCAACATGGCCAGGTACACGCCACTTAGGCGAACTGCGAACCAGCCGAAAATAAGCGCGCCAATGCCGGCAACAACCGGCCCTAAGACCAGTGCAAGTTCCATGGGGACGCCCAACGTTTTAACCAGCAACGCCGCACCGTAAGCCCCCAAACCAAAGTAAGCCGCATGGCCGAACGAGTGCATGCCGCCCGGACCCATAATGAAATACAAACTGGTGGCGAAAAGGCTTGCTATGAGAATGTCATTCAGCAGTACGGTGAGGTACGGGAAATCCGAGAAAATTTCAGGCGTTGCAACCAGGAACAATACCAAAATAGCCGCGCCGATTTTGAAAGCTTTACTGGCTGGAATCAACGGCATCTCCCCCGCATTGGCATTATGCCCTGCGGAAGGCGCCCTGCCCAGCAAACCCCATGGTCGGATGATCAACACGACCGCCATCACCAGGAATTCAACCACCAGCGTTAGCTTCGAGAATGAAATCTCGAAGCCGAATATTTCGACCAAACCCAGCCACATACAGATAGCTTTAAGCTCGGCAATTAATAACGCAGCAATGTAAGCACCGGTGATGGAACCCATGCCACCCACCACCACGATGACAAAAGCGGCGCCAATAATATGGATATCCATTTCAAGGTTGGCCGGCTCACGCGGCAGTTGCAAAGCGCCGCCCAGTGCAGCCAAAGCAGCGCCCAAGGCAAATACCGCCGTAAACAACCAGGCTTGGTTCACCCCTAACGCACTGACCATAGAGCGATCTTGCGTTGCTGCGCGTACCAGCGTGCCCCATTTTGTGCGTGTTAACAATAACCACAACAAACCCAGGAACACGGGGCCCACGGCAATCAGGAACAAGTCATATTCGGGAAACTGCCGGCCCAAAATTTCAACGGCGCCTTCCAGGCCCGGCGCACGCGGGCCAAGCAGTTCTTCCGGCCCCCAGAACCATAAAACGGCATCGCGCACCATTAAGGCAACGGCAAACGTGGCCAGCAACTGGAACAATTCCGGCGCGTGATAAATACGACGTAACAGGAAAATTTCAATCAGTGCGCCAAAGACGCCCACCAGGATCGCCGCCAAAACAATGGCCGGCCAAAAGCCCAGCGAATCTTCCAAATGCATCACCAACGAATACGCAACATATATACCGACCATATAAAATGAGCCGTGTGCGAAGTTAACGATGCGGGTAACACCAAAAATCAATGACAACCCTGCGGCGACCAGAAAAAGCGACGACGCGCCTGCCAGGCCGTTCAGTAGCTGAACCAAAAATCCTGAGAAATCCATGGGAACCTGCTGCTGGTTAGATCAAATGGGCGGGGACACCGGCTTGAAAGGCGCCCCCGCATCTAGGACGGTCTTTTAGCCGTCTTTACGCAATTGCTTGACAACGTCGTCGGGCGGCTGCAACTCTTCACCCGGAATGTATTCGCCTTCAGGCATCACGCCGCGGTTATTTTCCACTGCCAACTTGCCTACGTGAATTCCCATGGTCGACTGGTTATCAAGTTCACGGAACTTAACCGGGCCAAACGGTGTCACGAACTCCAGTCCCTTGAAAGCCTTGATCAGCGCTTCCGTGTCGGTTGAGCCGGCTTTTTCAATACCTGCAGCCAGCGCCATAACCGTGGAATAACCAATCACCGAATTCAAGCGCGGATAGTCATCGTACTTTTCTTCGTAGGCCTTGATGAACGCATCATGCTCCGGCGTATCAATTGATGTATAGGGATAGCCGGTGACAATCCAGCCGTCCGGCGCATCAGCACGCAGTGGGTCGAGGTATTCAGGCTCGCCCGTCAGCAAGCTCACAACAGTGCGTCCTTCGAACAAACCCCGTGTTTTGCCTTCGCGCGCAAACTTGGTGAGGTCAGGCCCGAACAATACGTTGAAAATTGCATCGGGCTTGGCATCAGCCAGTGCCTGTACAGCCGGTCCTGGATCAAGGCGACCAAAAGGCGGCGCCTGTTCAGCAACGAACTCGACATCGGGTTGCAAACGCTTTAGCTCAGCCTTGAATGACGCGACAGCGGCCTGACCGTATTCATAGTTAGGGTAAATGAGCGCCCAGCGCTTCTTGTTTGCAGCTGCCGCAGCAGGCGCAACGGACGCGGCCAATGCGTGAGTACCTGCACGCAAGCGGTAGGTGTAACGGTTGCCGTTATCCCACACCACTTTGTCACTTAACGGGCCCGAAGCCAGGAAGAAACGTTCACGCTGCTTGGCAAAGTCGGTTACGGCCAAACCAACGTGCGATAGCGTCACGCCGGCCAGAATATCGACGTTATCCCGTGAAATCAGTTCCTCGGCAATTCGCACAGCATCGCCGGCATTGGCGTTGTCGTCGCGAAAAATGGTTTCCAGCTTCTTACCCAACACGCCGCCTTTTGCATTGACCTGCTCTTGCGCCAGCTCCCACCCTTTTTTATAGGGCTCCAAGTTGGCCGGCAACGTTTTATAGCTGTTGATTTCACCAATAAGAATGGTGTCTTTCTCTGCGGCGGCGTGGCCTGAGTAGGCCGCTAACCCGACTGTCATCGCTGCGGCAACAGTCATTTGTTTGAATAACTTCATCACTTATCTCCCGATAGCTCTTCATGAGCCGGTTAGGCATGTAATACAGCACTACACAACTGACTTCATTAATGCACACAACCATCGCAGGCCGCGTCGTACAACAGTTTCGGGCCACCTTAAATGTAGCGGCTACCGAAAATAATTGTAGTGAGCACTAAAGACAAAAAAATACTAAGGGAAATAAATGCGTGGCGCAATGTGGGTTTTTCCCACCTTTTTAACTTTTCTGATTAAAGTATGTAATTATTTGTAACGTTCAGTGCAGGGAATTTTGCACGTGATGCCTTAGATTGAACACATGATATCGGCGCCCGACGCAGCAATGCCCGCTTTATCCTTTGCCCAGGCCACTTCCATATCGCGCGGCAGGGTCACACCGTTTTTAACCGCCAACACTTCCGCCATAATGCTCACTGCAATTTCAGAGGGTGTTTTGCTACCGATAAAAATGCCGATAGGGCCGCGCAAACGCTGCAACGACGCTTCGGTTTGATCGAAATGCTCAATCATGCGCTGACGGCGCGCCGTATTATTGCTACGCGAGCCGATCGCCCCAATGTAGAACGCCTCGGTCTCCAATGCTTCCAGCAAGGCCAGATCGTCCAGCTTCGGGTCGTGCGTTAAGGCAATAATGCACGAGCGCCGATCGGCCTTGAACGCCGTAACGACATCGTCGGGCATGTCAGACACCACTTTAACCCCCGGCACCGACCAACTCCCACGATACTCCTCGCGCGGATCGCATACCGTCACATCAAACCCATTGAACAAAGCCATGGTGGCAAGATATTCCGTCAGTTGGCCCGCGCCAATCAGCAACATGCGGTAAGCCGGGCCAAAAGTATTGACCAGCACAGCATCATCAATTAACAAAGCTTGCGGCAACTCGGCGGGCGCTATATGCACTTGCCCCGTTGCCAACTCAACTTGACGACGCATTAAATGCCCGGTTTCCAGTTGCGTGATTAATGTGGTCAGCGCCTGGGCGTCGGCGTCGAACTCAAGCAGAAGCTCAAGGGTTCCTCCGCACGGCAAGCCAAACCGGTGAGCTTCATCGGCCTTAATGCCATATTTCAGAAAACGGGGCGGCCCGTGCGGCATTTCCTCTTGCTCAGGATTGCCTGCATATGCTTGCGAAAACCGGAAAACCAGATCGTCTTCAATGCAACCACCCGACACAGACCCCACCACTGAGCCGTCTTCGCACATGGCCATAATGGATCCAACCGGGCGGGGTGATGACCCCCAGGTGCGCACAACCGTTGCCAGCAACGCCCGCTTGCCCGATTGGCGCCAATCACGCAATGCGCGCAAAACAACCAGATCCAGATTCTCCATGCTTTCACCTGCTACCAATACATTTTTTACGGCTTAACAAACTTCAGCGTCATGCGGTCGCTCTCGCCAATGGCCAGGTATTTGTCGCGATTCGCTTCTTTATTGCGCAAACTGGGGGGCAAGGCCCAAACACCGCCAGGGTGATCGGCCGTATCTTTTGGATTCGCATTTACCTCGGACTTTTCAGCCAGACGAAAACCCACGCTTTCAGCCATTTTGATGACATACGACTCATGCATGTAGCCCGAACTTGCCGTGGCGTCTTGCTCACGATCTTCAGGCAAACGGTGCTCAACCACGCCGAAAACACCGCCGGGTTTCAAAGCGGTATAGGCACTGCGGAAAATATCACGCATGACCGGCTCGCCATAACTCATCCAGTTATGCAAATTGCGAAACGTCAATACCATATCGGCAGAACCGGGCTTGGCATACTGAAGCTGCTCGGGCGGCTCGAAAACCGTGACCTTGGCTCGATCGAAAAGGGCTGGCTTACTTGCGAGTTTTTCCTGGAAAACAGCCGCATAGCGCCGATAATTCGCGCGGCTTGATTCAGGGTTATAAACCCCTGCAATATATTGACCTTTGTCGCGCAAATACGGCGCCAGAATTTCGGTATACCAGCCGCCGCCGGGGGTTAACTCCACCACTGTCATATTGGGTTGAATACCGAAGAACATCAGCGTTTCGTATGGGTTGCGCCAAGCATCACGCGCGGTGTTCTTTTCCAGGCGCTGGTCGCTGTTAACGGCAGCTTTCAACGCGGTGTCGGCATACGCAGGTGCGCTGAACACCAGCCCGGCAACAAAGGGCAACACGGCCAATAACCACTTTCTCATTTTGCTTCTTTTCCCATTGGTTTTCCTATCAAAACAACTATACACCCAGACTTACACCTGGAGCACTGTTTCGCATTGGTGCGCCGCCTGCAAAAGCAATGCATCGCCCCCTTTTAACCCGGCCAGCTGCAACCCCACCGGAAAGCCCTCGGCATCGCGCCCGCAAGGTAAGGAAATTGCCGGCACCCCGGTTAAATTGAACGGCAGTGTCAAACGCGTCAAAACCGATCGCAGCGGTATGGATTTCCCATGACTTTCCAGCACCGCCTGCGGATCACACGCACCGGTTACGGTGGTGGGGGTCACAATGGCATCCGCCCCATTCAGTAAAGGAGCCTCAAGTGCCTCGGCCAGCACGCGGCGCAAACGCTGCGCCTTAATATAATCAATAGCACGAATAAACTGGCCCGCTTCAAGACGGGTGCGCACTTCCCGACCCATGACATGCGCCTGCTGCAAGCCCAACTCTTCGTGTGCCTGTGTGGCTTCCGACGCCATCGTGAAATGCTGCAAAGTGGGTGACATATCGAGCGCCGGCAACACACCACGTTCAATTTTCACGCCCGCCGACTCAAGACGCGCCAGCGCTGACTCGAACGCGGTCAGCACACTCGGCTCGATCAGATCAAAACTGTAATTGGTGGGGCAAAACAGCCTCAGCTGAGAAGCACTGCCAAATTGCAAAGGTTGCCAATACGACTGTGCGTCGTGCCCTGACATTATCGCCGTGACCCAGGCGGCATCAACCGTTGTATGAGCGAACACCCCCACGTGGTCTAGGGACCACGCCAATGGCACTAAGTCTTCGCGCGAAACGAGGTCGTAAGAGCCTTTGTAACCCACCACGCCGCACATCGCCGCCGGCATGCGCGCCGAGCCGGCGGTATCCGTGCCCAAGGCAATATCCGCCATCCCCGTTGCCAAAGCCACGGCCGAACCTCCGCTGGAGCCACCCGGCGAACGGGTCGAATCCTGTGGATGTCCCACCGAACCGTAATGCGGGTTGTCAGACACTCCGCCATAACAAAGTTCATGCAGATTGGTCATGCCAATAACAATCGCTCCGGCAGATTCAAGGGCGACAACACAAGGCGCACTTTCTTGCGGCACAACCGATGCCAGAGACTCAGAGCCGGCCCGCATCGGCAAACCCGCCACCGGAATGCAATCTTTCACCGCCACCACAACACCCGCCATCGGGCCACAATGCCGACCGGCTTGAATCTGCCGCTGTAATTCTTGCGCTTTGGTCAGCGCCCCCTCATGATCAACAAACAAAAACGCATTCAAGTCAGACCGCGCCTTGATACGGTCGAGGCAAGCCTGAACATGCTCAACCGGATCCAGCCGGCCCTCTTTAATGCGGGCCACATGTGCCGCCAAACGACCTTTCTTGATCAACTCATCTGCTTGAGTGCCACCCGCAACACGCGCCCGAAACAAGTCAGACCTTGCACCGGCCTGGGGTAAACCAAAAGGGTCGCTGGCGCGGCAAGACAATGCCGCGAGCTTGTCGTTATCAGAAAGGTTACGCTCAATACGCGCACACCAATCATCCAACCGGTCGCTATGATGCAGTTGATAAAACTCTGATGCGGCAGCAATATAGCGACGTAATGCGTCTGCTCGTTCCAATGGTGCCTGGCCAGCCATACGGGGTCTCCTGATATCGTTTTAGGTAGCGACCAAAGCGTTACACAATCAGGAACGGCTTTCAAGTCTTATCAACAGGCCTGGCGCTCCAGTATGCCGGCAAAGCCGTGCGCCACTTGCAATAGAAACGCATCATCGCCGCACGGTGCCGCTATTTGCAAGCCAACCGGAAAGCCGTCGGCATCGGTACCGCAGGGAATTGAAATAGCGGGCATTCCTGTTAAGTTAAAAGGCATGGTTAGCCGCGTTAACGCCGGGTGAATCGGCAATGACGTACCCCCAACGTCGATATGGCGCGCCAGTTTGGGCGCCCCCACCGGCACGGTTGGCGTGAGCAATACACGGGGGCCATCCAGTAATGTCGTTAAAGACTGGCGTAACTGGTTACGTAAGCGCTGCGCCTTAATGTAATCAACCGCCCTGATAAATTGACCGGCCTCAAGGCGTGTTCGCACTTCCTCGCCCAAACCCTCGGGATGCAAAAGCGCCCGATCAAGGTGCAACTGACCTGCCTCGGCACACAGCGTCATGAACTGAAGTGTGGGCGCCAAATCAAGCTCGGGCACAGTGGCGCGCAATACATCCACACCTTCATTACGTAACTGTTCAACTACATTGTTAAAGGCCTTGGCCACGCCCGGATCGAGAATATCGAAAAAAAAGTTCTCGGGAATCACAACCTGCACATTCGGCAACGCCAACGGTTGCGCCAGCCGCGGTGCCGTGCACGCAGACCCCGTCATAATGTCGGTGAGTACAGCCGCTTGTTCCACTGTTTTTGCAAAAACGCCGACATGGTCAAGCGACCATCCCAACGGCAACATGCCATCGCACGAAATCAAACCATAACTGGGTTTGAATCCAACAATGCCGCACAAGGCAGCCGGCATACGCACTGAACCGGCGGTGTCGGTGCCCAAAGCCGCATCCGCCATGCCGGTTGCCACCGCCACCGCCGACCCCCCGCTGGAACCGCCGGGGACCCGCTCTGGGTCGGCAGGATGACCCACCCGGCCAACATGCGGATTATCGGTTGTCGCGCCATAGGCAAGTTCATGCATGGTTGTCATCCCCAGCACAATCGCCCCTGCCGCCTCCAGACGCGTAACACACGGTGCGCTGCTATCCGGGGTAAACGCCGGTATTGCCCGCGTTCCCGACGTCATCGGCATACCCTGCACTTCAAAGCAATCTTTAATCGCCAGCGTCACCCCGGCCAAGACACCCTCCTGTTGCGATCGCGAACGAAACGCGTCAACCAAACGGGCTTTTTCGTAAGCCGACTCCGCCGCAATATGCTGAAAAGCATTCAATTCGGGACGCGACTGAATCTGCGCCAAGCCTTGTTCAACATTATTGACGGCGCTGAAAGACGATGCGTCGAGGCCGAACGCACGCTGCGCCAACGACTCAACGCCCAACGTGGCGGTCGCGCACACGCCGGCGCGTGCCGATGTCGGCAAACCAATCGGGTCGGCATCATAAAAACAAGCCGCCGAGCTGATTCGCTGCATGTCAGGCAAGTGCATACCCAAACGCGCCACCCAAGCCGGCTGTTGTTCCGGATGGGCCACATCGAAAAGCTGCGTTGCGCTTGAAACATAATCCCCAAGCGTTTTGAGATCGAAGGGAACGCGGGTCATGCGATGTGTCTCCTGAATAAAGCCGCCTGGATTAAGCAGCGCCGTTCGCACTTAATAAAGCGAAGGTTTCAATCACTGAAGCCGGATCGGCGATGCCCTTGCCTGCAATATCATGAGCAGAACCATGACCAACACTGGAAAAGCGCACAGGTGTGCCAATAGTAAGCGCACTGGCACGCAAAGGGCTCAACAGTTTGATTGGAATATGGCCCTGATCATGAAACGGAGCCAGGTACACATCGTGACGGCGATGCGCAAGCAAAACATCGGCACCCACCGGCCCGCTAACGACATAACCTTGGTCAATTAAACGTTGCACCATGGGTACCGCAATACACTCATCTTCCCGGCCAAACAAGCCCCCCTCGCCGGCATGAGGGTTAATTCCCATAACAGCCAGATGCGGCGCTTGCACACCCAAACCTTTTGTTGCCTCGATTGCCGCAACAGCCGCACTTTCAAACAGTTCCGGTGTCATTCTGGCCAGGGCAGACTGTACACTTTCATGCAGAGTGACATGGGCAATACGTAACCCACCCGCGACCAGCATAAGAAAGACTTTATCGGCGGGGGTACCGGTTAAGCGGGCAATTAGCCCCGGATAACCGGAAAACGCAATACCGGCCTGATGAACGGCGGTTTCAGAATGAGGGCAACCAATAACGGCTTCAACCCGGCCGCTTTGGGCCAGTTCAACCGCTTTACACACGTATGCAACGGTTGCCTCGCCGGCTGCAGCCGAAACCTCGCCGGGCTTAAAACAGGCGGCAGACAAAGCCTGCACCGGCTCATAAACCAGACACCTCTCAGTTGAAGCCTCCCCTTTGCACCATTGGGAGAAACTTAGAAGCGCGCAATCCTTATCGTATTGCGTCAGGTAATGCGCAATCACATGCGCATCCCCAACCAACACAGGCTGCGCACCCCGCCCTTGCAGCGACAAAGCGGCTTTCACCGCAATTTCAGGCCCAATCCCGTTGGGGTCGCCAATCGCAATCGCAATACAAGGGTTCATCTACGTCTCATGGTTACAGGGGAATCGCCAACAGGGTGTCAATCGCAATACTGTCGCAAACCACCTGGCGTTTTTCAATGGCCAGTTCGCTGCCTTGTATCAATAACTGGTCAACGTACTTACCTGATGCAAACAAGCTCATTTCACCCGTACGCATCGTTCGGGTAACCAGAAATGGCGTTTCCGCTTGGATGGTTCTTTCGCCAACACTATTAATCAATGGTGTTCCAACGATATGCCTGTAGCGATGGCGCTCATATATGTTGGCCTCCCGCAGGGCATTCACACGATCATGCAACATATTTCGGCTATCGGCATAAATAAGAACTGCAGGCCTTTGCTTTTGATAATTTTCAGCTGTCGTAATTTTGTACAGACATTGCTCAGTAAAAAAACGTGGCCATATCTCGAGATTATCCTCATCGAGGCTGGCGACGTAGCGAGCATTTAACTGACTCAGCTCATTGATATGTACTTGTGTAGCGCTCATAATTCCGACGACATGACAAAAGCATCGCAATAAAAACTGTTGCCGGGTAGATCCCTGAGCTGCATGAAATCCTTTCGAGCCGCATTAACCATTGCCGGAACGCCACATACATATACATCAACGCTCTCCAGGCTTGCAAAATCGTCCATAACCGCGTTGTGCACCAAACCTTCGCGGTCGACACCATTTTTCTCTTCAGACAGCACGGGAACAAACGTAAAATTAGGAAAGCGGCTCGCCCACTTTTGCGCGAGGCTGGCCAAATAGATATCCACCTTTCGGCGCCCACCCCAATATAAATACACGGGTACTGAGGGGAAGCCCGATTTCATAAGCGTTTCGATGATTGACTTAACTGGTGCAAACCCGGTTCCGCTTACAACAAACAACAACGGCTTGCTAATCTCTCGAAGATAGAAACTGCCAAGAGGAAGCTCTATACTAAGGTAATCACCAACGCACGCCGTTTCCTCAAGATAAGAAGAGAACGCCCCTCCGGGAACGTGTCTTACATGCAATTGAACAGAATCCGTTTGATGCGAAGGGCTTGCCATCGAGTAACTTCGAAAACCGCCTTCTTGTAGTTGGATATTAAGGTACTGCCCCGCTTTAAATTTCACCCTAACACCCGCGGGAAAGCGCAAACTCAGAATACTGACGTCGTCAGTAACTCGATCAAGTTTGTAAAGTTTGGCGCGGACTTTCTTGACCGCATCGGGATCCATACGGTCAATGGATGTCACTTGAATTGTTAAATCGGTTTCAGCCCGGGCCTGACAAAATAAAGTCCAGCCATTCGATCTCTCTTCGTCAGTCAGAGCACCCGGCTCCCTGTCAAACGCAATGCTGCCTTCTTTAACAACACCTTTGCAACTCCCGCACACGCCATTACGGCACGAATAAGGTAACGCGTATCCAGCCCGCTTGGCCGATTCGAGAATTGTTTGACCGCTCTCGCACTCAAAAACAATATCCGTACCATCAACGATCACTTTAGTCATGAGCCTTGCTTATTCCTTGCACAAACATCTTACAAAGGGATGGCCAGCAAAGTATCAATGCTAATACTGTCGCAAACCACTACACGCTTCTTGAGTCGAATCCCCGAAGCTGTTCGGACTAACTCATCAACATATTTCCCGGTTGCGAACATGCTGATTTCGCCACCCCGCATGATGCGACTTACAAAAAACGCGGTTTCGCAAGCGATCACTTCCTGACCGTCTTCGATAAGCGGCATGCCGATTAAATGGCGGTAGCGATGGCTTTCGTATATGTTCGCCTCTCTAAGGGCACTAATGCGGTCGCTGAGCATCCCTTTACTATTGGCGTATATCAACCCGGCGGGCCGACCAGCCTCATAATTTTCAACGGTGGTCACCTTGTACAGGCAATGATCAATAAAAAAGTTTGGCCACGCCTCAAGCCGGTCACCGTCTATGCATGCGGCATAAGCGGTATTAAACTTGTTAATTTCTTCAAAAATAGATTCACTCATGCGTTAAAGCCCCATATGACTTCTATAAGCGTGCCAGAACCCTCGCACCGATGTTTCCGTCGCACGATAATCTGCGCTTTCAATATTGACCCCCCCCATTTGCACGACGCTATATTGGTCGGAGGCACATTGAATGCCTCTTTGAACGAAACCGCCAACCGCTCCATCCTCCATCGATACAAACCCTGAAGCACCAATCAAATTGGACTGCTTTAGCCGCATTTCTTCTAGTTCGGCACTATCGTCTTCAAAACCGATGTATGTCCAGTTCAGCTCGGTTGACTCAACGCCTTTTGGAAGAATTTGCCGAACCGCGATGCTATTTTGAATTTGCTGCAAAACAAACCCTGGAAATACCGACAATATCTGCAAGGTGACGCCATCACCGAACTCATCCACACCTTCAAGCAAGCTGGGGTCCGCTAACCGATAATCATCTTTATCTGATCTAAGCTTTTCTTTCTGATATTCCTCACTTTCGGAACTCTTTTTATCAATGACCGAGTAACTTACGTGATGAGCGCCGGTATCACTAACGATAACCCCACCTCGTTGAGATAAACGATTGATTTTGAATGTCGTGAAAAACACATGCAACAAGCTCGCATGGTAAGTATCTTTTACATTTTCAAAGTACAGCTTCCAATTGTTGGGAAGCATTTGTTTAAATTTTCCCAATACACGAATCGGCTTATGCAACACTCGTTCGATTCGACCCAGAATTTCCTCACCCAGATAATCCTCAATTGAAGGTACATCTTCATCCAGACTACCAAACACAATTCCGCAAACAGTGGCAACACGCAGTTTGCGCGGATCATAGTGTTCTTTCTGAAAGTCTGCAGGCATTCCACCTTTTCCGCCAACCCCATTCTGAAAAGCGATTCCTTTGAGGCTACCGGATAAGTCATAACTCCAGGCATGGTAAACACATGTCAATTCAGACGCGTTCCCACTATCAGTGATCGCTATAAGCGCTCCTCGATGAGCACATCTATTTTCAAAGGCATAAATTTCGCCATCCTGGTCCCTCGTAACCACAACCGGCATTTCACCTACAAAAGTAGTGATGTAATCACCAGCATTGGGAATCTCAGCCTCAAGACACAAATACCCCCAGGTAGGCCCCTGATAAATCTTTTCCTGTTCTTGCCTCAAGATCTCGGGATGCTGATATACCCAGTAAGGAATGTGAGACGTATCTTCATCCCACTTCAGGCTCGTATGATTGTTTTCAAACTCTAATTTGTTCATTTACGACTCTGCTCAACAATTTATCAACATGCCTCAGTGACAAACTTGGTAACAACGTAGCCATCGAAAGTTTCTGTCCCACCTTCGCTACCAATGCCACTATCTTTGACGCCGCCCAAAGGTGTTTCTGCCAACGCTATACCAAAGTGATTAACGTTGACCATGCCCGCCTCAAGGTTTGTCGACATAAAACTGGCTCGTTTTAAAGATTTTGTGAAAACGTATGACGCCAAACCATACGGAAGGCTATTTGCTCGCCTGAGCACGTCGTCAATCGTGTCAAAATGCGTAATCGGAACAACGGGGCCAAATGGTTCATTGACCATAATGTCAGCATCATCACTTACATCAGCTAAAACCGTAGGGCTGAAAAAATAGCCTTTCTCAAAATTTGCGGGCTGAGCTGCGACAACCTGTGCACCACGTTTTGTCGCGTCGTCGACCAAATGCTGCATTGCTTCGACACGACGCCGATGCGCCAACGGCCCCATCTTTGTGGCTGGGTCCAGTCCATCACCAACGCGCAAATCCGCTATTGCACTGCAAAATTTATCAATAAAACTTTGATAAACCGGCTTTTGAATGTAAAAACGACTAGGCGCAATACATACTTGACCAGCATTTCGCATTTTCAAACTCACCAACAGTGCAACTGCAGCGTCAATATCTGCATCGTCGAATACGACAACCGGTGAATGACCTCCCAACTCCATGGTGATCCGTTTCATGTGTGCACCGGCCAACGACGCCAAGTGTTTACCCACAGGAACCGACCCAGTGAACGAAACCTTCCGAACGATTGGCGAAGTAAGCAAATGCTGTGACACTTCCGGTGGGTTACCCCACACAATATTGAGACAACCTGGCGGCAGGCCAGCATCTTCAAATATCTGCGCAAGCGCAACAACCGCACTAGGCGCATCTTCCGGCCCTTTTAGAACCAGAGTGCAACCTGCCCCCAAGGCAGCAACCATTTTGCGTATCGCTTGGTTGTAGGGAAAGTTCCATGGAGTGAAAGCAACACAAACCCCTACGGGCTCTTTCGTCACGAACTGCCTGACCCCCTCAACCCTTGGCGGAATAGTGCGCCCATATATCCGCCGGCATTCCTCAGCATGCCATTCAGCTTGTTCTGCACAGTTCAAAATCTCTATCCGTGCTTCTGCCAAAGGCTTACCCATATCAAGGGTTATATTGCGCGCTATTTCATCGACCCGTTCACGTGTTAATTCGGCCACCTTGCGCAATATTTTTGACCGCTCGAGAGGAGAGGAACGACGCCACGACTGATATGCCTTATGTGCTGCACCAAGTGCCAAATCCAGATCCTTAGCCGTCGCCGTTGGCAACTTTCCGATCACCTCCTCAGTAGCCGGATTCACGACGTCCAGGCAATCCCTTTGATCAGCACCAATAAAATGGCCATCGATATACAACGAAAGTTCTGTGTACATATTTAATCCCTGGTTTTAAAGGAACACAGAGCCACCGTCGACTGCCAAAGTCTGTCCGGTAATGAATCCAGCGGCATCCGAGATCAGGAAGTTGAGTGCGCCCGTCAAGTCCTCAGGAACTTGATCTCGTTGAATCGAACGCGAAAGCTTGCGCGTTACGTCACCCATTTGCGAATGCAGGTCGTTTTTCAACACACCATCAGACAGCGTAAAACCTGGCGCAATTGCATTGACAGTAATACCTGCACCACCCAGCTCGCGGGCCAGCGAACGGGTAAAGGCAATGACCGCACCCTTGCTCGCAACATAATGCGACATATTAGGAGGCCCTTTAATGGGGACAGTGGACGCAATATTAACGATCCTCCCCCAACTGTTCTCACGCATGGATGGAGCCACTGCTTTAGCGCATATGAACGGACCCAGAGTATTGACCTCCATCACCCTCATCCATTCCTCATTTGAGATCTCCTCGAATGGACGCAAGGTCAAATTGGTAAAGAGCCCTGCATTGTTTACTAACGCATCGATTCGCCCGAATTTCACCAACGACTGCTTAACCATATTGTTAACATCATCGCTATTGACAACATCGACCTTTACACCAAGCGCATCGCTGCCCTGATCAATAAGACTGTTTGCCGCCTCTTCACTTCCGTTCAAGTCTGCAATAACGATCTTGTGGCCCTCTGACGACAAACTTTGCGCGAATTTGAACCCAATACCACTTGCACCGCCCGTAACAATCACTACTTTTGAACTTTCTTTCATTTTCTTAACTCAAATTAATGCTCTTTGATCGAATGGTTAAACCTGATGAGACGGTATATGCACAACGAACTCATCTATATCGCCTGACATAACAAGTTGACAGGACAGACGACTAGTCTCTTTGCGCTCACTCGCGGCACTTTCGATCATTTCCACTTCAACATCCGCGATCGGCGGCACCAAATGTGTCGATGCCGGATCGACAAAAACGTGACAGGTCGCACACATTGCAGAGCCACCACACTCCGCCACAATGCCGTCAACTGAATTGGAAACTGCGGCTTGCATAACGGTGACCCCCGGTGCAACCTCAATAACGTCTCGGCTACCATCGGGTTGAACATAAGTTACTTTTGTCATATCTCTCTTCTTGCTGAATCAGTAATAAGAAATGGTGCTGCTCTATAGCGCTACTACACGTGCCGGGATTTGCTTGAATCCTCGGACGGTGTTGTTGTAATGTCGCACGGGTTCGCCCATCAGTTCGATTGAACGTACTTTTTTCGCGAACGCACGCAGAAGGATATCGCCCTCTAATCGCGCCATCATTTGGCCCGCACACCCATGGATACCAGTTCCAAACCCGATGTGACCCGTTGCTTTTCTTGACACATCGAACTTATCGGGGTCTGTCCAGCGCCGGGGATCCCTATTTGCAGAGCCAACAAACACGCAAATTTTCTGGTTCGCATCCATTTCTATGCCCGCCACCTCTACCGGCTTGGTGGTTGTCCGATAAAATGAATGAAAAGTCGGCTCGAACCGAATGACTTCCTCAATCGCCTGCCGAGCCAACTGCGGGTTTTCTCTGAGAACTTCGTATTGGTCGGGATACTTGGCGAAACAAAGCATTGCATTGCAAAGCGTAAATACGGTGGTATCAAGCCCTGCAGAAAGCAGCGTGCGTACCAGCATTCCTGCTTCTTCATGGGTTATTTCTCCCGCATCCGCCGCTTTATAAAGGTCAGAACCCAAACCATTGGGAGTCAGATTTTCTCTTTGGCATACATTGTTGATCCACTTCACCGACTCTTCAGCTTTAGCCAAGCGAGAAGTGAAGCGCTCATTCATAGGGCCAAATCCGTTGAACACCATATCACCATAAGGCAGTAAATTCTCCCTTCCCTCGGCAGGTAATCCAACCGCATCTGCAAATACTTTGAGCGGGTAAGCTTCACTAAAATCTTTTGCGGCGTCGAAATGTCCCATTTGAATAATCTTGTCTACCAAAGCGTCAGCTTCAGCCTCGAACGTTTCGCGCAATCTTCCAATCGACGCTGGCGATAATACTCTGGCCACAACCTTACGCGTTCTTGCGTGATGAGGTGGATCAGCCTCCAAGATAATGCTCGGTTTGCGCCATGGCTTTTCAGTATTGAAGTTAGTTAGCCCCACCCCTGCGCCGGAGCAAAATGTATGCGCATCAGACAAGACTGCATGCACCTCATCGTGTCGGCCTAGCGCATAAGCACCGTAGCGCTCCAGCAACACAACGGGCCCAGCTTCTCGAAGCTGCTCATAATAAGGATAAGGATCAATCAGAACCTCCTCCGCGTATGGATCAAAATCAGTAACGGGTACTGTATCCTTTGTAAAAGTGGCCAAACTAACCATGCGTTCGTCTCCTCCTAGCTGAATAACTTCCGCAGCACTTTGCGTTAAGCATTCGCACTACCATTGCCTATTTATTGCGCACAAGTTTAGGGAAGGATATACTTGCCGTCAAAGAAATCGATCATTTTGTGCGCATAGCGAATAAAGGCGAGGACGTGGCTAAGTCAACTCATCACAACGACGTAAACACCCAACAAGATACCCATCTCCCAAAAGACAGATCAAATGAAGATAAAGAGTACGTCGCCGGGCTCGAAAAAGGCCTTTCAATCATCGAGGCTTTCGGTATTAAAAACACGCCCCTTACGTTGAGTGAAGCTGCCGAGATTACTGGCCATTCACGTGCCTCGGCCAGAAGGTCTCTATTAACCCTACAAAAATTAGGTTATGTGGAATGCGACGACAAGCTGTTCCGTCTTGCACCCCGGGTACTTAGGCTCGGCCATGCTTATTTAACATCAACCGCTTTAGCACGCACAATTCAGCCCACACTTGAAGCAATTAGCGAACGGACGAATGAGTCGAGCTCCTTTGCCGTTCTGGATGGTTCCGACGCCGTGTTCGTGGCAAGAGCAGCAACCCGCAGAAGCCTTTCAAACGGATTGGGACTTGGTTCGAGACTGCCTGCCTACTGTGCGGCAACTGGTAGGGTATTGCTAGCAGACCTTGACCCCGACGAAGCAAAAACCCGCCTCGAGCGAAAGCCTCGTCAGAAGCTCACGCCCAATACGCGCATCGACATCCCCACGTTAATGTCATACTTGAATGAAGTACGAAGAGTCGGCTACGCGATCAGTGATGAGGAACTGGAGCTGGGTGTCCGATCACTTGCTGTACCGGTTAGAGACCAAAAAGGCCAAACCATTGGATCAATCAGCATCGTCAGCTCGACGTCAAGACGAAGCCTTGAGAACATGATCGAAAACCTGCTGCCCGAACTTGAAAGAGCACGGTGGATGGTTGCATCGTTGATCTAATAAGTATCTTACACACCAAGAAGGGTTTTAAGCCTGTCGGCGTCAGACAATAACTCTGAACTTGAACCCTCAAAAACAATCATACCTTTGACCATAATCAGGTTTCGTGTACTGATTTCTGTAATCGCCTCAAAATTCTTGTCAACGATTATCGTCGCGATACCAGACTCTCGAATAGCTGCTATGATCCGCCAAATTTCCTTGGCAATTAAGGGCGCCAATCCTTCAGTAGCTTCATCCAGAATTAACAAATCCGGGTTAGTCATCAAGGCTCGCCCAATACTCAGCATTTGTTGCTCCCCCCCCGATAACTGAGCGCCACCATTACTCAGCCGCTCCCTTAATCGCGGAAAAGAGTCTAGAACCCTGTCATAAGTCCAGTCAAGACGCCCATCTGATCCCGGACGCGCTCCGAGCAATAGATTCTCTTTCACCGACAAGTTGGGAAAGATACCACGCCCTTCAGGAACGTAGGCTATCCCCATGCATGCTACCTTATAGGTAGGCATACTCTTGCCTGACCTACCCTTAACAAAAACCTCTCCCTCCCGCGGCCGCACCACACCAACCAAACTTTTTATCAACGTGGATTTACCCATACCGTTGCGGCCCATCAGCCCAACGGTTTCACCACGCGAGATCGTGAAGTCTATCCCGTGCAAAATATGGCTCTGGCCATAATATGAATGAATTCCATGAGCACTCACTAATGCTTCTGACATATTGCATCAACCTTTAGTGTCCGAAATAAGCTTGCTGAACCTCGGCGCTGGCACGTACCCGATCGGGCGTGTCCGTCATCAGGACAGATCCATTTACCATCACCGTAATAATGTCTGCAATGGCAAATACGGCATCCATATCATGCTCCACCAGCAAAATACCATGTGTCTTTACAAGCTTTTTAAGCAGATCGATCATTTGAAAAGACTCTTCCGAACCCATTCCTGCGAGCGGCTCATCGAGCAACAAAACGCTCGGTTGCGTCGCAAGAACAATCGCTAACTCAAGCTGCCTTTGCTCACCATGAGATAATGCACTGGCAACCCGGCTTTCATAACCCTCTAATCCTGTTTCCCAAATCGCTTTCTCAGCAAGATTCTTATAGGGCTCATAATTGCTCGCGCTAGAAAAAACGGCGCCTAAGCGGGGCTCACGAGATTGCGCGGCCAAACGACAATTCTCCAGCACCGTAAACGTCGGAAAGATATTGGTTTTCTGATAGCTGCGACCAATTCCCAGCAGAGAACGCTCATTTGGTTGCAAATGTGTCACATCGAGATTACCCAAAAACACCGAGCCACTTGAGCAGGTTAAGTCGCCGGACAACATATTGATCAGGGTCGATTTTCCAGCACCATTCGGGCCGAGAATCGCATGCGTTTTACCTTTATAAACAGACAACGACACATTGTCGTTCGCAACCAGACCCCCAAAATGCTTGGATACATTTTCTGCTCTTAGCAACACATCGTTCATTACGCTTTCCCAACAAGTGCTTTAAACCGGCTGGGTAACGAAGCCAATCCACCCGGCAAGAACAAAACAAATAATACAATCGTTATGCCAAGCCACAGTTGCCACCAATCGGTATATGTCATGAAAACGTCTTTAAGCAAAATGAAGGCGAACGCCCCCACTATGCCGCCAACAAATTGACCCATACCACCAAATATCAACATAAGCAGGACATCTGCCGATTTATGCCAGGACAAAAGCTCCGGATTAACACCGTAACTTTGGGCAGCAAACAAGTAACCAGCCAAAGAAGCAAAAACGCTTGCAATGACAAAAACAATCAACTTATAACGAAAAACAGGAAAACCAATTGACAGCATTCGATGCTCATTTATTTTTATACCCTGCACCGCGCGCCCTAAAGGTGACCTCAAGAAAAACCACAATAAAACAACAGAGAAAAACAGCGCTGCCAAAATGAAGTAATACATGGTCAGAGGGTTTTCCAAATCCAGCAAAACCCAATTACCTATTTCCAACGTAGGCCGCGCATAGAGATTCAAACCATCCGTACTTCCACCAATGGCTGGAACATCATGCACAAGAAAATAAAACACTTGCGCAAATGCCAAAGTCACCATGATGAAATAAATGCCCTTGGTCCTTAAAACAAACAAGCCAACGATAAAGGAAAGTACTGCTGCGGCGATCAGCGCAACGGGCAACGTGATCCAAAAACTGTCGGTAACTTGATAATGAGTGGAAAGGAGCGCAAACGCATATGCGCCTACTCCAAACCATGCCGCATGCCCAAAGCTGATTAAACCCGCGTACCCCACCAGCAAATCCAGGCTGACTGCAAATAACGCTAGTATCACGATTCGGGACACCATGTCATTGTAGAAATCAAACCCAAGCGTCGGGAACAACAATAAAGCGATAAACATCACCGCCAAAAGCACATATTTATTTTTGCTTTCTACCATCAGTCTCACCGCTTAAAAATTCCGTCAGGTCGCCACAATAAAACCATGGCCATAATTATGTAGGTCAGCATCCCCGCTACACTCGGGAAAAACACGCTGCCAAAAGTGTCTGCAAATGCAATGACCATAGCCGCAAACAAGGCACCCCAAACAGAACCGATTCCCCCTATCACAACCACGACAAAACTTACAATCAACACTTCCATGCCCATCCCTGGCGCAACCGCCGAGGCCGGCGCGTTGATCATGCCCGCGAACGCGGCAAGCCCTACCCCGAGAGAAAACACGAGACGATTGACCATGCTGATATTGACTCCCAGAACTTCAGCCATACCACTATTTGTCGCCCCCGCTCGAATCATCGACCCGATGCGCGTTCGGTTAATTAATATATACATACCAATGGCGACCAAAACGCACACCCCGGACATAAACAGGCGATAGAACGGGTAAGACATAATGTCTCCGAGCGGTATGGAGAAATTCAGCCAAGCGGGGACATCAATGGAGTGAACTTCGTCACCGACGAAAATGCTGCGCAGCTCTTCAAATATCAAAATCAAGCCATAGCTCAAGAGAACCTGCTCAAGGTGATCTCTTTTATAAAGGTGCTTAAATAATGCCCACTCCAGAAGGGCGCCAATGATGACGCTTAAAATTGCCCCCAATATTACTGCGACGAAAAAATTTCCTGTAAGGCCAGTTATGGTGAACGCAAAATATGCACCCATCATATAGAAACTGCCATGCGCAATATTAATAACGCCCATCACACCAAATATAAGCGTAAGGCCACTTGCTATTAGAAACAAAAGCAATCCATACTGAATTGCGTTCAATGCCTGGATTAATAGTGACCCTAACAATATATCCATAATAGATTCTTCGATTTTTAATCGGGTGTTTCAAGCAAACAAAAAGACAAACGACCGCCGTTTTAAGACGACCGCTTGTCAAGGAGTAGCCGTTAAGATGTTACCGTTTGCAATCAGGGGAAGGGTCAGCCAGCGCTTCCACAGCAATACCCACCATGACATTCTGATCACCACGTGCTTCACGAATATACATATTCATGACAGGGTTATGTGATTTGGAAAATGACAGGGGCCCGCGAGGACTATCAAGCTTAGCGTTTTCCATCGCGCGAATCATGTCTTCTTTCTTGGAGGTATCCCCGTTGACTGCCTCAAGGCCCGCGATGAACAACTGCGCAGAATCATAACCCTGTACCGCAAACACATCAGGGGTTTCGCCATGGGCCTTCTTGTATGCCTCGATAAAGGCCTGATTTTTGGGGTTATCCAATCCATCGGCGTAATGCAATGCCGTCAGCATCCCCTGTGCAGAACTTCCTTGCGCCTCGAGCGTACCCTCTGTGAGGAATGCACCATATAAAGGGATCTTGTCTTTCAAGCCCGATGCTTCGTAGTCTTTTGTTAATTTCACCTGAGCAGCGCCTGCCACAAATGCATAAACAGCATCGGGTTGAAGTGTTGCAATTTCCGTGAGCAATGGCTGGAACTCAGTATTGGGGAAAGGAAGAGACAGATGCTTCAGCACCTTACCGCCACCCGCCTCGAAGGCTTCCTTGAAGCCCGCTGTTTGCTCGTCTCCGGCTGCGTAATTCCACGCCAAAGAAACAGCGGTTTTATGTTTTTGAGCCATTAATGCACCAACAGCATAGCCAGCTTGCCAATTAGAGAAAGAAGCTCTGAAGATGTTTGGTGAACATAAGGCGCCGGTTAACTCGTTTGCGCCAGCATTGGGAATAATCATTAGCGCACCCGTGTTCTTGGCCACGCGCGCCATCGTTAACGCAACACCAGAATGCACCGTACCCACAAGTACATCGACATTGTCGCGACGGATCAATTTATTGGCGTTCTCGTTTGCCTTCGCAGGAGCCGACTCATCGTCCAACTCAACATACTCGATGGTCCGGCCTGCGATTTTTCCACCCTTCTGATCAATCGCCAGCTTAAAACCATTAGTAATATTTTGACCCAACTCGGCGAACGTCCCGGAATATGGCAACATCAGCCCGACTTTCACGTCGTCGGCAGCATACGCCCCAACAGACGTGCAAGTCAGTGCAACTGCTGCTAGCAAACGTAATGAAAATTTGCGTCGCATAAATGTGTCTCCTCAATTTATTAAGTTCAATACCGCTAATCGCCCTCAAATAGTGTCTATTCTTGTAGTGCTTCTATCGTATAGCTCGTGCTTCAGGGGGCGCTAACAGGTTCAAAGTGTATGTTTCGCCACTTTTTAGTGTCAACGATTTCGGAACATTTATGCGCTATGCGAACAATCTTATGTGGCATCCTCCTCGATTTTGTTCATCTCAGTTTTCACAACCGCTACCTCGGTCCATGCAGAGCCCTGTACTCCAAACGGTTGCGTAACCGGCTGCGGCGTTAAGTTAGTAGCCAATCGCAACATGTCGGGTCGCGAATAATGCCCCGCCGAATCGCATGCATACTTCAGGAACACTATTTCAGATAAGTCCACATCGGCAACCAGGATGGTTTCGTCATCGGTATTCGGCCCGGCCAACATACGTCCGGTTGGCGACACAATCGCGCTCCAGCCACCGCCCGTGCGAATCATGTCCGGCTGGTCAACCAAGTCAAGCCGCTTGAGCACCTCATCATCAATCCGCGAACTGGCATTCACCACAAAGCATTGCCCCGCCCAGGCATGGTAGCGTGCCGCCGTTTCCACTACGTTGTTAAAGAAACCGGAATTGGGATCGTGCGTGAGCGCCGAAATACCGGGCCAGCACCCGATATGAATTTGCTGGCGCTGGCTAATGAGCGCATAACGCGCAAGATCCATGGTGTGTTCCCAACAAATCAACCCACCCATTCGGCCAATATCCGTATCGAATACGGGAAGATCGGAGCCATCCCCGCGGCCCCAGATAGTGCGCTCAACGTGCGTGGGCTGCAGTTTGCGATGCCGCCCCATAATGGCACCGGTGCGATCGAAATACAGTTGGGTGTTGTACAGCGTACCGCCATCGCGTTCCGATACGCCCAGCACCACATACACACCGGCACGTCGGGCCGCCGCGCCGATGCGGTCGGTGGCTTCGGTACCTACTTCAACACTATTTGTGAAAAGCTCGTAATACAGTGGCGCACCCCGCGTAGGCGTATGCGTCCAGATCCAGAACGGATAACCAGGCACAAAGGTTTCGGGAAATGCCACCAAGTCCGCGCCCTGCTCGGCCGACTCCTCAATTAAGCGACATGCCTTTTCAATTGACGCTTCCCGGTTCAGGAATACCGATGCCGCATGCACTGCCGCCGCACGAAATTTCGGAAAAGTATCAGCCATTTTGCCTCCTTTTGAATTAGCACCGTGCTATACATTGCACGCGTTTTATAACAATACTGCACTAGCATATAACCCATTTGAGAAACTTAAACAAGATTATGAGCACAACCATTACGGCTGCGGTGAGTCGCATTACCGGGCAACCCTTTTCACTTGAAACGCTTGAGCTTGAAGACCCGCGCGACAACGAAGTGCTGGTTCGCATTGTGGCAACCGGCATTTGCCACAGCGACTTGCACATGCGCAACGCGCCCGACCGTGTGCCCAAGCCTATTGTGCTGGGCCATGAGGGCGCGGGGGTGGTAGAGCGTGTTGGAAAATCGGTAAAGAAAGTGCAGCCAGGTGATCACGTGGTGATTACATTCGACTCATGCGGCGCGTGTCCCAATTGCACCCAAGGCCATGCAGCCTACTGCCAGTTCCTGCGTCGACACGCTTTTTCCGGCGCGCGCGCCGATGGCTCCACCGCACTAAGCTGCAACGGCGAAGTGATTCACAGTCATTTTTTCGGCCAGTCGTCGTTTGCCGGCTATAGCATCTGCACAGAGCGTAATGTCGTTCCGGTTGACCGCACGTTGCCATTATCATTGCTTGGCCCGCTAGGCTGCGGTATTCAAACGGGCGCAGGGGCGATGATTAACTCACTTAAAGTAGGTGCAGGCGATCGCGTCGCCGTGCTGGGTAGCGGCTCTGTTGGGTTGGCCGGTGTTATGGCCGCCCATGTGGCGGGTGCCGCCACCATTGTGGCGGTTGACCTGCAGGCGAATCGGCTGGCATTAGCCGAACAATTAGGCGCAACCCACACGTTAAAGAGCACCGACGGCGACCTGCTGAGCCAACTACAAGCCATTGCCCCACAGGGATTCAATGCCATCCTCGACACCACCGGCCATGACGGCCTAATTAAGCAAGCGGTGGCAGCACTGGCCGCCTTTGGTGTATGCGGTTTGGTGAATACTGTTTCTGGGGCTGACATTCACGCCAATATTCTTGACCTAGTGCGCGGCGGTCGCTCGGTACGAGGCATCCACCAAGGTGACAGCGTGCCCGAAATCTTTATTCCGAAGCTTATAGAACTGTTCAAGCAAGGCCGCTTTCCGTTCGACAAACTCATTCGCTTTTATGACTTTGCCGACATTAACCAGGCCATGGCAGACATGCATGCCGGCACCACCATCAAACCGGTTATCCGCATCAGCCCCGAGCCGTGATCAAAGCCAGCATTTTCTGAAAAAACGGATGTTCAGGATCGGCAAAGGCATTCATGACATCGAAATGATTCGCCCCCGGAACAGCGTAACGCTCCAGCCGACGATCGGGGCTTTCAAACGTTGACACATATAAGTCGGACTGCGCATTGAAAGCGTCCGACTCCGCCTGACCGCACACCACCAGTTGCGGCGCATTGCTGCGTAGCGGCAGATTCACCGGGCTGATCGCCGTTGCTTCTTCTGCATCCATACGCAATACATCATTTAACGGAATATCGACCAGCGGCCGCAAATCATGCAAGCCCGAAACCGGAACCCCCCCAAGAAACAAACTGGAAGGCAGGTTAGAGTCGTACGATGCCCAATCGGTGGCCATCATCATGGCGGTTAAATGCCCACCCGCCGAATGGCCGGATACAAACAACTTGCGCGATACGCCCAGCGCCTCAGCATTGCGCCAGATCCAGGCCATCGCCACCCTCACTTGCTGCACGATGTCGGTCATGCGCACATTCGGGCAAAAATCATAATTGATGGTAATGCACGACACGCCGCGCGCCACAAATGGTTCGGCCACGTAGCTATAAAACGATTTATCGCCCTTATGCCAATAACCGCCATGAATAAAAATCAATGTCGGGGCGTGTAAGCCGTTGTCGGCAAGAAAGCAGTCGAGCGTGCCACGGCTACCATGCCCGTATGACACGTCCAGCAGGCAACGCGCCTTTTCCCGAAATACTGCGCTTCGTTCACCCCAGGCCGGCCGGTAATTCACTTCCGCCCGCAAGATATCGAGTCCATAGCCGTTTTGATCGTATTCAATCTTGTCGACGTGCATTTTGCCCGTGCTCCCAGTCAAACCACTGCTTTGCTTCAAAGGCTGCATTCTACCGTCCCCTGATGCGGTTGCGCCAAACCGGCCACGATACGCTTAAAAGTACGGAAACCTGATTAAATTATTTCAATATAACTATAACGACTAGGTAAGGTAATGATTAGCACTGGTTATTCAAGCCATCTGATGCAAGGATATAAACCGCTCCAAAGTAATTTGGAAGTCATTGATATTAATAACTACATTCGGAGATGTTTCATGCCCTCTTTTCTTGGTAAACGATTAACCATCGGTACCGCAGCACTGGCCGTTGTCGGCTCATTGTTTGCTTCCGCCGTGCAGGCCGATGAAATCAAGGTTGGCCTATTAAGCCAGTATTCCGGTACCTACTCATGGTGGGGCCAGGAGTATGACCGTGGCGTGGAAATGTTCATGGCCGAAACCGGCGGAAAAGTCGGTGACCACACCATTGTCATCGAGAAGCGCGATGAAGGGGGTGTGAACCCGCAGCGCGCCCGTCAGTTGGCTCAAGAACTTGTTATTCGCGACAAGGTTCAATACCTAACCGGCGGCGTATTTACCCCCACGGTTATGGGTACCGCCGATGTCGTTGACCAAACCAAAACGCCTTACGTATTCATTAACGGCGCGACTTCCAGCATTACCGACAAAACCCCGTATTTTGTCCGGGTCGGCTACACCTCCTGGGCGTACTGTGTGCCGCTCATGAAATGGGCTTACGAACAAGGCGCCCGTGAAGCCGTCTCTGTCACGGCCGACTACGCGCCCGGCACCGATATTGCCAACGCGTTCGACACCGCTTTTACCGAGCAAGGCGGCAAGATTCTGGAAAACATCAAAGTGCCACTGGGTACCACCGACTTCTCAACGTACTTGCAACGCGTCGCCGACTCCGGTGTTAAACACGTGTTCATGTTCATGCCGGTCGGGCCGATGTCTGCAGGTTTCATCAAGGCATTCCAGGCACGTGGCCTGGGCGACGAAGGCATTACGCTGTATGCCGGTGCTGAAACCCAGGAATCCGACCTGCCCGCCATTGGCAAGTCGGCAGCGGGCATCATCACAGCACTGAACTACTCGCCTTACCTCGATACCCCCAAAAACAAAGACTTCGTCAAACGCTATAAAGCTCAGTTCGGCCCCGACGCCATCCCCAGCCTGGCCTCGATGGGTGCTTACGATGCCATGCACGTTATTGCTGAAATGATCAAGGCAACCGACGGCAAGAGAGACGGCGAAGCGGCCATGGCCGCCATTAAAGGCTATAGCTGGGAAAGCCCTCGCGGCCCTGTTTCAATCGACCCTGAAACACGTGAAATCACGCAAAACATCTACATTCGCGAAGTCAAACCGGTTGAAGGCGGCTTAATGGGTAACGTTCCCATCTTCACCTACGAAAATGTCGTAGAACCCTGGCATGCAATGCAAAAGAAATAAACCATGCCGTAACTGCGGCCCCGAAAAACTGGGGTCGCAGCCTGCCTACCGCTTTCCCCCCGACGCCCAGTCCAACGAGTCGCTCCATGCCAAACGCGCTTTCCACTTTCCTTATCCTAACGATCGATGGCGTTTCATACGGGATGATGCTCTTCCTTATCTCGGTGGGGCTCACCATTACGCTTGGCGTGATGCGCGTTGTCAACCTAACCCACTCCGCGTTTGCCATGATTGGTGGATTCATTGCGCTGTGGTTAATGCAAACAACCGGCATGCATTTTTTTGCGGCACTGCCGTTAAGTGTCGTCGCCACCATGGCTATCAGCCTGGCCATGGAGCGCACCCTGTATCAATGGGTCTATAAGTCGAACCCACTGGGGCAACTGCTCATGACCATCGGCATGACTTTCGTCATTACCGCGCTGGTTAAAAACCTTGCCGGCCCCCAGATACAAACCATTACGCTACCCCCTTCGTTGATTGGCCAGTTGTCGTTCGGCGACATGAGCATTTCCACTTATCGCTTGTTCGTGTTGGGTACAAGCGTGGCGGTTGCAGCAGCGTTATGGCTATGTCTTGAGTACACCACTTTCGGCGCGCGCTTGCGCGCGGCCGTTGATAACCCTCGCATGGCACGCTGCGTCGGCATTAACGTGCCGCTTGTGTTTTCCGTAACATTCGCCATCGGCTGCGGCCTGGCTGCATTGGGTGGCGCCGTTGGCACACAAATGTTACCGCTCGAACCCTACTACGGCTTGAAATACCTTGTTCTGGTACTCATCGTTGTGGCAGTGGGCGGCCTGGGCAGCTTGAAAGGCTCCCTGTATTCAGCACTCCTGCTGGGTTTTATTGACACCATGGGGCGCTATTACATCCCCGCACTGGGTGGATTCATTATTTATCTTGCCGTCCTGGCCATCCTGCTGGCCCGTCCGCGCGGCCTTGTCGGCCGTGCCGGCTAACCCGGAATTGCAAACGACATCATGAACACTCAATCGAACAGAAACCTGGTGGTCGGCGCATTCCGCCGCCAACGATACAACCTGGCCGATGTCGCGCTGGTCGCCGCCGCCATTCTTACCTTGATTTTCGGCGAATACTATTTAGCGCTGGCGGCCATGGTGGTCATTATGGCGATTTTTGCGCTGTCGCTCGACCTGGCTCAAGGGTATGGCGGAGTGGAATCGTTAGGGCACGCGGCATTCTTCGGCGTCGGCGCCTATGCAGCGGCGCTTTACGCACTTCATGTTTCCTCAGAGCCCATCAGTGGCTTGCTGGTTGGTGCCATCGCCGCCGGATTGGCGGGCTTGCTCTCGGGGTTTGCCGTACTGCGCACCCAGGGCTTAACGCAATTGATGCTTACCCTGGCGGTAGCCAGCTTATTGTATGAACTGGCCAACGTAGCCAAATCGATTACAAACGGCGACGACGGCCTCACCGGCTACGATGTCGACCCCGTGCTGGGCCTGTTCCAATTCGACATTTTTGGTTTTACGGGTTTTGTTTACGCCTGCGTTGTATTGCTACTCGTTTACGCACTGTTGAAAAAATTGGTGAACGCGTCTATTGGCCAAACCGCGCAAGGTATTCGGGAAAACCAAATCCGCATGCGCATGCTGGGCGTACCGGTTGAGCGCCGGCTTTGGCTGCTTTACACCATTTCAGCGGCTATCGCCGGCATTGCCGGGGCCTTGTCGGCACAAATCAACCGCATCGTCGGCCTTGATTCCCTGGCCTTTACGTTGTCGGCCAACGTGCTGGTGATGCTTGCCCTGGGCGGGCCCGGCCGCTTGTACGGCGCCATTTTCGGGGCCATTCTGTTTGTGCTGCTATCGGATCGCGCGGCGGCAATCGACCCAACCAACTGGTTAGCGGTTCTGGGCATTGTCTTGATTCTGATCGTGCGTTACGCCCCCGACGGCCTGGCCGGACTGGTATCCCGCACCGTCGGCAAAAGGAGCGCAAAATGACAGCTGCACTTGAGCTTCAAGGATTAAGCAAAGCGTTCGGGCAACTCCAGGTCACACAGAATGTGAGCTTAAAGCTGGAAAAAGGGGCACGCCATGCCCTGATCGGACCCAACGGTGCAGGCAAAAGCACGCTGGTCCATCAAATTACCGGTTTGCTACACCCATCCAAAGGACACATTCTGCTTAACGGCACCGACATCACCCGCTTGTCACCCGAGAAGCGCGTAAAAATGGGCCTCGCGCGCACATTCCAAATCAATTCCCTATTCAACCACCTTACCGTCGGCGAAAATATTGGCTTGGCTTTAACCGCCCGCGAAGGGCGCGATGCACGTCTGTTCGGCAGCATCACCCAGTCGGCAGAACTGATGGATGAGGCCGCGCAACTGCTGTACTCACTCGGTTTGCTGGCATTGGCGCACAAAACGGTAACCGACCTCGCATACGGTCAAAGGCGGCTGATCGAGATCGCCCTGGCATTGGCACTGAAGCCCAGCGTACTTCTGCTCGACGAACCGGTCGCCGGCGTCCCCTCAACGGAAGGCGCGCGTTTGTTCGACCTGCTCGAACGCCTGCCACAAGACGTCGCGGTGCTGGTCATTGAACACGACATGGACCTGGTCTTCCGGTTCGCGCAACGCATTACCGTACTGGTTGAAGGCGCTGTGCTCGTCGAAGGGACGGTTAAAGAAGTGCGAAGCGATCCGCGTGTTCGCGCCGTTTACCTGGGAGAACGCCACCATGGCTGAGCTATTGAAAGTCAATGATTTACATGCCGGATACGGCGAAACCGTGGTGATTGAAGGACTCTCTTTAAGCTTGCAGGAAGGCGAAGCATTGAGCATTCTGGGTCGTAACGGTGTGGGCAAATCCACGCTGCTTAACACCCTTATGGGTCTGACCACACAGCACTCCGGCACCCTTCAGTATTTAGGTAAAGACATCGGCAAAGTGCCCAGCCACGAACGTGCAACCTCGGGCCTGGGGCTCGTCCCCCAGGAAAGGGAAATTTTTCCCTCGCTTACCGTCCATGAGAACCTGCGTGTCGCCCAACAGCCGGGGGAGTGGGATGCCGCCCGCATTTACGAGCTATTTCCACGTTTGGCCGAACGCCGGCGCAATATGGGCAACCAGCTTTCGGGCGGCGAACAACAAATGCTGGCTATTGGCCGCGCCCTTATCGGTAACCCCCGTGTTCTGTTGCTCGACGAGCCTTTTGAAGGATTGGCACCCATTATTGTCGACGGACTGGTTGATGCTTTCCGTAAACTGCGCCAAAACTCACGTATGGGAATCATTTTGGTTGAGCAACATGCCGAGCTGGCGCTTGAATTAACCGAGCGCGCCATTGTGCTGGATCGCGGCATGATTCGTTGGGAAGGTCCAAGCCGACATCTGTTGCGCGAGCCCGATCAACTGGCTGAACTGATTGGCCTTGGGGCTGAGTAACCGCTCATTGAGCCACCATTGCAAAAGCCATGGATTCCGACACAAACTGCATTGTCATCAAACACGTCGGTTTAATTGGGTTTGGCGAAGCCGGCACCCTCCTCGGCCGCGGATTGGCGGCTGCAGGTTTAAGTGTTCGCGCATATGATATTAAATTCTGCGCAGCTGATCTGCGTTTGGCGTCGGCCGAAAAAGCCACGCCTACGGGGGTCACCTTGGTCTACACCCCCGAGAAAGCAATAGAGAATGCCGACCTGATTATCTCGGCGGTCACCGCCGGTTCCGCCGCCCAGGTCGCTGAGCACATCGGGCCACGCCTCGGCCCGCACCAATTCTTTCTGGATATCAACTCGGTATCGCCTGCTACCAAGCGCCACGACCAACAAGCCGTGCAGGCGAACGGAGCCCACTATGTTGAAGCGGCCGTGATGGCGCCAATTCCACCCTATGGGCTTCAGGTTCCCATGTTGTTGGGCGGCGATCATGCACATTCCTTGTCAAAGGCACTGAATACCTTGGGCATGCGGACCCGTGCGGTGTCGGAAGAAATCGGTATTGCCTCGGCAATAAAAATGTGCCGAAGCGTCATAATTAAAGGCATGGAAGCCTTAACAATGGAATGCCTGGCTGCGGCGCGAGCCTATAACGCTGAAAAGGAGGTGCTGGCTTCGCTGGACGAAACCTACCCGAACATGGGGTGGGCCGACCAACTACCGCACTATCTGATTAGCCGTATCGCCGAACACGGTGAACGTCGGGCCGCTGAAATGCGAGAAGTGGCGCACACCCTTTCCGAAGCCCAAATACAACCCACAATGGCTCTAGCCGCCGCGCAAACCCACCAGGCAACTGCCGACCAGGTAAAACAAAAAGGTATGCGGTATAACAAAGAAGAACGCTTTAACTGGCCCACGTTTGTAGACCAGTTAAAGCGTTAACGTGCATTTGGCACCCGCCGCGTTTTCATGAAGTCTTCAAAAGACTGGCCACGCATCATGGCATAGACTTCTAAATTGGTTTTTTTCACCACACGCGCAAACTTTTCCAACACAAAGAAGTTCACACCGTGCTGAACCAACCCAAGCCAATCCTCATTCCGAATCAACGTTTTTTCTTCGTCGGTTAAACCCGCTTCAGTCATTAAAGCATCGGGGTCTTGCAGGTAGCGTTCACGCCATTCCGCTTTGATCATGTGCCAGAAGAACCGATTAATATTCAAACGACGGTTGCAGGTGCGAATGTCGAACGCATACGTGCCTTCGATGTTTTCAATGCCTTTTAGTTGTGGATTCATGACTCGCCCCCTTAAGCCATAACGCTTTGATTCGACCCAACCGCAGACGAAGTGGTTTCTTCTTCACCCTCGTACACCACGACTGTCATGGCCGTGGTGGTGGCCAGATAATAGTTTTGATGAATCTTGCGAATTTTTTCGGGCATGGCCCCGCGCATAGCCAGCCACATAATTTGCTCCACACTTTCCGCCCCGCCCAGGCGAACATAATCGGCGTGGGTTAACTCTGTGAGTTTTTCAGGGTTGTGCTGCAAAAGTGCCAGGAACTCCTGATCCCACTCTTCATTGTTAAAGCCCGTACGCTCCCCATGAATTTGATGTGACAAACCGCCGGTTCCCACGACGACAACCCGCAAATCCTCCGGATAAGACTCAATCGCACGACGCAATGCCTTGCCCAGCTTGTAGCAGCGGCGCGGTGTAGGCAGCGGATACTGCAACACATTCACCGCAATGGGTACCACCACACCGGGCCAGTCGGGCTCGTGTGGCCACATAAGAGGCAGCGGCGACGCGCAACCGTGGTCAATCGGTTTGTTTTGGGTAATAGTGAGGTCGAACTCATCGTTCACCAGCGATTCGGCAATATGCGCCTGCAAATCGACATTGCCGCGAATGTGCGGCAAATTGCGCAAACCTGCGCCCTCGTCGGCAATAGGAAACCTTTCACCCACACCCAGGGTGAACGTGGGATACATATCGAAGAAAAACGTGGTGGCGTGATCGTTGTAGATAAACACCAAGACGTCGGCCTTGTTGTCTTCAAGCCATTTGGCAACGGGTTTATAGCCATCGAACAAGGGTTTCCAGGCAGGATCTTCCTGCTTGCCCTTGTCGTAAGCAACGCCAATAGTAGGTACGTGCGACGTACCAATACAACCAATAATCTTCGCCATGACCGTTCCTGCCGAAAGAGAGTTTTTCCTAAAAATCCATTCTACTTTTGGGATCCAAAATTAGCAATTATTTTTTGATAATCTGGTATTAATGCTAATTTGGGATCCCAAATTGGATTCCATATAATAATTCAACTACCCCCTTAAACCACTGCTTTTCTTTATTGATAACGGATCATGAACACTCACTCAACCGTTGTTGTTCAACTACGGGAAATGGTGCTTAGCGGCGAGTTGGCCCCCGGCGAGCGCGTAACCGAGGCCGAGCTGGCAACCCGTCTGGGCGTTTCCCGCACGCCAGTTCGCCAGGCTCTGCCTGCTTTAGCGCAAGAAGGATTGCTGGTGTCCGCGGGTAAACGAGGCTATTCCGTTCGCGCTTTCACCACCCAGAACAGCATTGAAGCGGTGCGTGTTCGCGCCCTGCTTGAAGGCTTCGCAGCCCGTCATGTCGCAGAAAAAGGTGTATCGGCCACCGTGCTGTCGGCCCTTAAAGCCTGCCTGGCCGAAGGCGATGCTTTATTCACGCAACGGCAACTGCAAGACGACGACGAACTGCGTTATGCACAAATGAATGCACGGTTCCATGCGCTGATAACGGAAGCGGCCAACATGCCGCTTCTTGAAAACCTGACCGAACGCTGCAATGTGGTGCCGTTCACTGCACCCTTAAGCGTTGCCTTTTCAAACACCAATAAAGAGCGCATGTTCGACTTCCTGTTTTATGCACATCGGCAGCACCACGCCATTGTGGATGCCATTGAAGCCGGCCAGGGCGACCGCGCCGAATTTTTATTTCGCGAACATGCGCATACGCAGGAACAAAGCTTGATGATGAATAATGGTTAGAAAGCGCTTTGCTCAAGGGGCTTCGCACCGCACGATGCCGCTAACACCACTTCTACAACTACTCAAAATATTGAGTTGACGCGATAGAATGGCTGGATAATTTTCAAATAGACAAGAGATACCACATGGACTATCTGATTCAGCTCGCTGTTGACCCTACTGTCTGGGTGGCGTTGGCTACCTTGATCACAATGGAAGTTGTGCTCGGTATTGATAACCTTATTTTTATTTCTATTCTTACAAATAAGCTTCCCAAGCACCAACAGGCCAGAGCGCGACGGATCGGTATAGGTCTGGCGCTGATCTTACGGCTGGGCCTTTTGGGCACGGTAGCCTGGATCGTACAGCTCACCGAGCCAGTGGTTGAGCTTTTCGGCAAAGGTTTCTCGTGGAAAGACATGATTCTGATTGCCGGCGGCCTTTTCTTACTCTGGAAGGCCACCAAAGAAATCCATCATAACGTTGACCGGGAGCCGGAAGGCGACATGTTCGAAGGAAAGCCGGCCAAGAATGCCGCGGTCATGACCTTCACTTCTGCAATTAGCCAAATCTTGCTGTTGGACCTGGTCTTCTCAATCGACAGTATTATCACTGCCGTCGGGATGACAGAACATATACCTATCATGGTCATTGCCGTGATAGTGGCCGTAACCGTCATGCTTCTGGCCGCCAATCCTTTGGCCCGGTTCATTCAAAACAACCCAACCATCGTGATGCTGGCTTTGGGCTTTTTAATGATGATTGGTATGACTTTGATTGCCGAAGGCTTTGGTGTCCACGTTCCCAAAGGCTATATCTATGCGGCAATGGCCTTCTCTGCAGCTATCGAAGGCCTGAACATGCTGGCGCGACGCTCAAGGCGAAAACAAGTTACATAAAATATAAAGCCTTGTTTTCCAGCCCCTTTTTATGCCAACGGCACTCTCTTCATCAGACGACAAAAAGGCCCGATAAAACACTGTTTTTCGGGCCTTCGTTTACGTTTCCGTATTTGGCAATCCCTAGAACGGAATATCGTCGTCCATATCGGCCAAATTCGCTGCCGGTGCCGCTTGAGGTGCTGCCGGACGTGGCTGTTGCTGTGCGGGGCGCTGCGCACGCGGGCTGCTTTCACCACCAAAATCGCTACTGGAATCACCGCCGTCGCGGCCGCCCAGCATTTGCATTTGTTCGGCCACAATTTCAGTGCTGTAACGATCGGCGCCGGTTTCTTTGTCTTGAAACTTGCGGGTTTTGATGCGGCCTTCAACGTAGACGGCTCGGCCTTTTTTAAGATATTCGCCGGCAATTTCAGCCAGACGGTTGTAGAACACCACACGGTGCCATTCCGTTTCTTCGCGTTTTTCACCCGAATTGCGGTCTTTCCATTGCGAAGTGGTAGCCAGCGAAATATTGCAAATTGCCACGCCATCGGGGCTGTAACGTACTTCGGGGTCGCGCCCCAGGTTGCCCACCAGAATTACTTTGTTTACTGAAGCCATTTGTTCACCCCCAATCAATAAAATTCGTTCACATTCATTATCGTTCAATTCAAAGCCGGAAAATCAATCGGCCCGAAGAACTACCAAGGCATATTTTTATCCCGCTCAGGCATCTTTCAAGGGCTGCATGCCACGTGCCACCCCATACCAAATCAGCGCCAGTACCGCGCACACCAGGAACACATAAGATGCTCCTGCGTATGTAATGACCAAGCCACCCAGCGACGCGCCGATAAACACGCCCAAGGCCTGCGACATATTGTAAAAGCCCAGCGCCAATCCTTTGAAATCGGGCGGTGCCACACGGGATACCAATGAAGGCTGTAGCGCTTCAAGCACATTAAACGCGATAAAGAAACCCACCAATGCCGCCACCATGAACAACAACTGCTCGCTGGCCCAGGGCATCAGCAACAGGGTTACCGCCAAGCCTAAGACCGACCATTGCAGCGCGGCTTTATGCGCCTTACGGGTTTCAGTATAGAAAACTGCCGGCACCATGAAAACAAAAGACAGCAGAATAACCGGCAAATACACCTGCCACAATTGCGCCGACCCATAGCCACCCAGGCCGGCAAGCACGGTGGGCACTACAATAAACAAGGCCATCAGAATAAAGTGCAGGCAAAACACACCCAGATTCAAACGCAATAAATCGGCATGGCGCAGCACATCAACAGGCTTGACCCGAACCAAAGGCGGCGCCGCCCGGGGCGCGGAAGGCACCACAAAAGCGGCCACAAGCAGGCACACAAAACCCAGCAGGCTAATGACCCAAAACAGGCCCGACAAACCAAACTGGCCCACCACCACCGGCGACAAAACCAGCGACACGGCGAACGACAAACCAATGGACGCCCCCACCATGGCCATGGCGCGGGTCCGCACTTCGGGCCGTGTAGCATCGGCCACCCAGGCGGTAATCGCGGCCGACACCGCCCCCAGGCCCTGCAAAATGCGACCGGCAATAATCCAGTTAATGTCGGAAGCCATCGCGCAGATGACCCCGCCGGCAATGAACAGCACCATACCGGCCACCACAACAGAACGACGGCCAAAGCGATCGGACGCCATACCCAGCGGTATTTGCATAATGGCTTGCGTGAGCCCATAGGCGCCCAAAGCCAGCCCTACTTTGGTGGCGTCGTTCCCGCCAGGAATCGACAGTGCCGCCACCGCGAAAACGGGGGTTAACAAGAACAAACCCAGCATGCGCGACGCAAACAGCAAAGCCAACGAGAAACTGGCTTTACGTTCGACAGGCGTTAGCTTGAGCTTGACCCGGGTTTCATTAACGGCGCCGACGCCGGAGTTACTCATAACGTTTCTTTGAAAACAAATTCAGTTCACACAATCAAAAGCAATACAGACCGTGCTCAAAAGAGCGCAGCGCGTTATAGTAGCAAGTTAGCCTTTTGAAAGACTTTCTACTGAAAACATGGACGCCATTCGCATCCGCGGTGCCCGCACGCACAACCTCAAAAACATCTCGCTCGACCTGCCCCGCCACAAACTGGTGGTGATTACCGGCCTGTCGGGCTCGGGCAAGTCTTCGCTGGCGTTCGACACCTTATATGCAGAAGGCCAACGACGCTATGTGGAAAGCTTGTCGGCCTACGCACGGCAATTTCTGCAATTAATGGACAAACCCGATGTTGACTTGATTGAGGGCTTGTCGCCGGCCATTTCCATTGAACAAAAAGCCGCAGGCCACAACCCGCGTTCTACGGTTGGCACCATTACAGAAATTCATGATTACCTGCGCCTATTGTACGCGCGAGTGGGCACCCCCTTCTGCCCCGACCATGGGTTACCGTTACAGGCGCAAAGTGTGAGCCAAATGGTCGACAAGGTCATGGACTGGGCTGCAGGTACGCGGTTGGCCATTTTGGCCCCGCTGGCGCGGGCTCGCAAAGGCAGTTTTGAAGACGAATGCGCAAGCTTGCAGGCGCAAGGGTTTGTGCGCTTGCGTGTCGATGGCGAAATGGTGGAAATCGACCGCCTCGAACCCCTTAAGAAAACTGAAAAACATAGCATCGACGTCGTCATCGACCGCTTGCGTGTAAAACCGGAAAGCCGCCAACGTTTGGCCGAAAGTTTTGAAACGGCGCTTTCAATTACCGATGGCCGAGTCGTGGCACTGAATATGGACACCGAGGAAGAAGTGGCGTTTTCCAGTCGCTACGCTTGCCCGGTATGCAGCTACAGCCTAACGGAACTGGAGCCTCGTCTTTTCAGTTTCAACAACCCGGTGGGAGCCTGCCCACGTTGCGACGGCTTGGGCCATGTGGATTTTTTCGATCCCAAACGCGTGGTGGCCTTTCCGGAATTAAGCCTGGCGGGCGGCGCCATTGCCGGCTGGGACCGCCGCAACGCTTTCACGCACGCCTTGCTTACCAGCCTGGCGGCCCACTACGAATTCGATATCGACGCCCCATTTGAATCGCTGGATGAAAAGACACGCGAACGCATCTTATACGGTTCCGGCGACGAGGAAATCCCCTTTATTTACCTGAATGAAAAAGGCCGCAGCACGGTCAAAAAACACACTTTTGAAGGTGTGATTCCCAACCTGGAGCGCCGCTGGCGCGAAACCGATTCGTCGGTGGTGCGCGAAGAACTGGCCAAGTCGCGTCATACGCGCAGTTGCCCCGATTGCCACGGATCCCGTTTACGTGCAGAGGCGCGCAACGTGCTCATTGGCAACGAACCAGGTCCACAGGAGCGGGTGGGGCGTGCCATTTACGAAGTGGAAGCGCTTTCATTAAAAGATTGCCTAATTTGGTTCCAGCAACTCGAATTACATGGCGCCAAGAAAGAAATTGCCGAACGCATTATTCGTGAGATTGAGGCACGCCTGACCTTTTTGAACAATGTCGGGCTCACCTATCTTTCGCTCGACCGCAGCGCCGACACCATTTCCGGGGGCGAGGCCCAGCGCATTCGCTTGGCCAGCCAGATTGGCTCGGGCTTAACGGGTGTAATGTATGTGCTGGACGAACCTTCCATTGGTTTGCACCAACGCGATAACGACCGCCTGATTCAAACTCTGCAACATCTGCGCGACCTGGGCAATAGTGTGATTGTGGTCGAGCACGATGAAGACATGATCCGCAGCGCCGATTTTGTGGTGGATATGGGCCCGGGTGCCGGTGAACAGGGCGGGCGCATCGTCGCGCAGGGAACACCTGTCAAACTGCTGGGAAATACCGACTCACTGACCGCCCAATACCTGACCGGCGCCCTGAGCATTGCCATGCCGGAGCGTCGTCCGGTTACCGACGAATTGGCCCAACTGGTTTTGAAAGGTTGCACCGGCAACAACCTGAAGTCGGTTGACCTGAGCATTCCCGCCGGTCGGCTGGTGTGTATTACCGGCGTGTCGGGTTCGGGCAAATCCACGCTAATTAACGACACGCTCGCGGTGGCGGTGGCCGGCGCCCTGCACCGGGCCCAGGCCGAGCCCGCACCCCATGCGTCACTGGAGGGTCTTTCCCATTTCGACAAAATCATTAACGTCGACCAAAGCCCCATCGGCCGCACGCCGCGTAGTAACCCGGCAACCTACACCGGCATGTTCACTCCAATTCGCGAACTGTTTGCCGGCGTTCCAGAGGCCCGCGCACGCGGTTACGACCCCGGCCGTTTCTCGTTCAATGTGAAAGGGGGGCGTTGCGAAGCCTGCCAAGGCGATGGCGTCGTGAAAGTGGAAATGCACTTTCTGCCCGACATGTATGTGCCCTGCGACACCTGTGAAGGAAAACGCTACAACCGCGAAACGCTGGATATTCGCTACCGCGGCAGAAACATCAGCGAAGTGTTGAACCTCACCGTGGCCCAGGCCCTGGATTATTTCGAAGCCGTTCCCTCTATTGCCCGCAAGCTCAACACCTTAATGGATGTAGGATTGTCGTATATCAGGCTGGGCCAAAGCGCCACCACGCTTTCAGGGGGCGAAGCGCAACGCGTGAAACTCTCGCTGGAACTGTCGCGCCGCAGTACGGGCAAAACCCTTTATATTCTCGACGAACCCACCACCGGCCTGCATTTTCACGACATTGCTCTGTTGCTTAAAGTGTTGCAACAACTGGTCGACGCAGGCAACACAGTCATTGTGATTGAACACAATCTCGACGTCATCAAAACAGCTGACTGGGTTGTTGACATGGGGCCCGAAGGGGGCGACGGCGGCGGCCAAATTGTGGCGCAAGGTACGCCGGAAGACATCGCCGCCAACGAGAACAGTTATACGGGCCGCTATCTGGCCACCGTACTAAATCGGGAAACCGTGTAAGATCGCGTCAGCGGCTCAGGCATAGCCGCCCTGTTGTTGCGGCTTACCCCGTACCTCTACGTTACCCATTGCGAATTCCACCCCACACACTATGAGTGCTTCCAAACCCGTCTGGCATGTCGTCAAAAAATCAAAAACGCATGGCAATGGCATTTTTGCCGCCCGCAAAATTCCCGAAGGCACAAACATTCTGGAATACGAAGGCAAGCGCATTACGCATGAAAAAGCCGACGAACTGCACCCCACCAACCCCGACGATCCCTTCCACACTTTTTTCTTTTCTCTAAGCTGTGGCAAGGTGATTGACGGTGGCCAAAAAGGGAACGACGCCAAATGGTTTAACCATTCGTGCGGCCCCAATTGCGAAGCGCAGGAAAACCAAAAAGGCACAAAAGTTTATATCGTGGCGCTGCGCGATATTAAAAAAGGCGAAGAGCTTACCTACGATTATGGGTTAGTGCTGGATGGTCGCATTACCAAAAAGCGGCGCAATGAATACAAATGCCTGTGCGGCACCCCGGAATGCCGGGGCACCATGCTGGCTTTAAAGAAAAAAGCAGCTAAAAAAACAAAAAAGGCAGAGAAAGCCAGCAAAGCACCTGCCTAGCCAGGCGCTTACAAATCAGACAACGCCGGCCGGAAAGCAACTTTATTTGAACGCCGTCTCGATAAAACTGCGCAATTTACGTGAATGCAGCCTTTCGGGCGGCATGTCGCGCAAGCTTTCCAGCGCCTGAATGCCAATTTGCAGATGCTGCCCCACTTGGCGACGATAAAACTCGCTGGCCATACCCGGCAGTTTCAGCTCGCCATGCAGCGGTTTATCGGAGACACACAACAAAGTGCCGTAAGGCACCCGAAAACGAAACCCATTCGCCGCAATGGTGGCTGACTCCATGTCGAGCGCAATGGCACGCGATTGCGACAACTTCAATACCGGCTCGTTCTGGTCGCGCAGCTCCCAGTTACGGTTATCGGTTGTGGCTACCGTGCCGGTTCGCATAATGCGCTTGAGCTCCCAGCCCGATAGCCCGGCAACTTCGGCCACAGCACCTTCCAGCGCCACTTGAATTTCAGCCAGCGGCGGCACCGGTACCCAAATCGGCAAGTCTTCGTCCAGCACATGGTCTTGGCGTACATAGCCATGGGCCAGCACGTAATCACCCAGGCGCTGGGTTGTGCGCAGGCCCGCACAATGCCCCAGCATTATCCAGGCGGAAGACCGTAAAACCGCCACGTGGTCGGTAATGGTTTTGGCGTTGGAAGGGCCCACGCCAATGTTAATAAGCGTAATGCCTGTATTGTTTTTGCGCAGCAAATGATAAGACGGCATTTGTGGCATACGCGCCGGGCGCTCGCCGGTGGGCTGCCGGCCTTTTCCCGCCAGGGTTACCACGTTGCCGGGCTCGATCAGTGCGGTGTAATCACCCTCTTCACGCGCCAGCATACCTTTAGCCCATTGGCAAAATTCGTCTATATAAAACTGGTAGTTGGTAAACAACACATAACTTTGAAAATACTCGGGCCGTGTGGCCGTGTAGTGCTGCAAGCGATGCAGGGAGTAATCAATGCGAGGGGCGGTAAACGGCGCCAGTGGTTCGGGGTCGCCCCGCCGCCCGCGCCAAGTGCCATTCACAATGGCATCGTCTGTGACCGCCAAATCGGGCACATCGAAGTGGTCGCGCAATTCGCCCCCCACCGAGTCGGCATAAATACCTTCCACATAATGGCCTTCGGGGAAAGCAAAGTGCAACGGAATGGAGGTGTCTGACTCCCCCACTTCCACACCGACGCCATGGTTGCGAATCAACAAATGAATTTGTTCGCGTAGATAACGTTCAAACAAGCGCGGCTGGGTGATCGTGGTCATGTAGGTACCGGGCTCAACCACATAGCCATATGACAAACGGCTATCCACCCCTTGATATGTTGATACCTTGATGCGAATGGCCGGGTAGTAGGCGCGCACCCGTTGCCCCTCAGGCAACTTGCCGGCGGCATAATAATCGAACGCCTCGCGAATAAAAGCCGTGTTGCGCTCGTAAATTTCCACCAAACGCTCGTAAGCTGCGTGGGCATCATGAAATGCGGTGAATGGAATGAGCTGGGGCAAGCCCAACGGTGATATCGCACTGCCACCCGGTGAATCCGACATACCTACTCCTGTGCAATCTGGTCCATAAACGACGCCAGCGCCGTATCTTTGGCCGTGACCCCACCTGCATCGTGCGTGGCCAGTGTCACGGTGACGCGATTGTATACGTTGAACCATTCAGGATGATGACCGGCCTGCTCGGCCTGCATGGCCACCCGGGTCATGAATCCGAAAGCGGCATTGAAATCATCGAATTTGAACGTTTTTTGAATTGCATCGCGCCCTTCCACGGCAGACCAGCCCTGCAAGGTTTCAATTGCGGCCGACGCGCCGATAAGATCTGAAGACTTGGCCATAGCGTTCCACTCCACTTTGAAGGTTTAACGATTAAATATGCTGAAAACCTTGAACTATAAGTTCAAGCTTATTCAACTTTCAACTGGTTGAGCGACTGCAGCGGACAGTCCATACTATGCATGTGAACACAAACCGGAGCATGACTCAACGGTCATGTGCACCTGCAACACAAAGGATAAAAAATGACACAACGAACACAATGCGAGCAACTGCACGTTGCCAATTTACTGCACCAATTCATCGAGCAGGAAGCGCTGCCCGGCACCGACGTTTCGTCCGACGACTTCTGGAAGGGATTCAACGCCATTGTGCACGACCTGGCACCGAAGAACCGCGCCTTGTTGGCCGAGCGCGATCGAATCCAGGCAGAAATGGACGCCTGGTACCGGAAAAACCCCGGCCCCATCAAAGATATGGCCGCATACAAGGCATTCCTGAAAGAAATTGGCTATTTGAAAGACGCCCCGGCTAATGTGAAGGTGAACACCACCAATATCGACGCGGAGTTCAGCGAACAGGCCGGGCCGCAACTGGTGGTGCCCATTACCAACGCCCGTTACGCATTGAATGCGGCCAACGCCCGTTGGGGCAGCCTGTACGACGCCCTGTACGGCACCGACGCTATTTCCGAAGATAACGGCGCAACCCGCTCGGGCGGCTACAACCCCGTGCGCGGCGACAAGGTCATTGAATACGGTCGCCGCTTTCTGGATGAAACCATTCCACTGTCGCCGGGGTCGCACGCCAATGCCACCGCCTACCAGGTGAACAACGGCCAACTGCAGGTAACCCTTGAAAACGGCGAAAACACCACGTTGAAAGACGCATCATCCCTGTTGGGCTACCGAGGTAACGCGTCTGCACCCGAGGCGCTGGTATTCCGCCATAACGGCCTGCACTTCGAAATTCAAATCGACAAAAACAACCCCATTGGCAAACAAGACAAAGCCGGGGTGAAAGACATCCTGATGGAGTCCGCACTCACCACCATTATGGACTGCGAAGACTCGGTGGCAACGGTGGATGCCGAAGACAAGGTACTGGCCTATCGCAACTGGCTGGGCCTGATGCAGGGCAATCTAACCGAAGAGGTCGCCAAAGGCGATAAAACCTTTACACGCGCCCTGAATCCCGACCGTGAATACACCGACTTGCAAGGCAACACGCAAACGCTGGCCGCGCGTTCCATGATGCTGGTACGTAACGTAGGCCACCTCATGACCAACCCGGCCATTCTGGATAAAGACGGCAACGAGGTGCCCGAAGGCATTATGGACGCGGTAGTCACGTCGCTGATTGCCGTGCACGACCTGAAACGCAAGGGCAATTCACGCAAGGGCTCGGTGTATATCGTGAAGCCTAAAATGCACGGCCCCGACGAAGTGGCGTTTTCAAGCGAACTGTTCGGCCGCGTTGAAAAACTGCTGGGCATGGCGCCCAACACCCTGAAAATGGGCATTATGGATGAAGAGCGCCGCACCAGCGTGAACCTAAAAGCCTGCATTGCCGCCGCCAACGAACGGGTTGCGTTCATTAATACCGGCTTTCTTGACCGCACCGGCGACGAAATCCATACGTCAATGGAAGCCGGCCCGATGATCCGCAAAGGCGAAATGAAGCCAACCGACTGGATTAACGCTTACGAGCACAACAACGTTCAGGTAGGACTAGAATGCGGTTTGCGCGGCCGGGCACAAATCGGCAAGGGCATGTGGGCCATGCCCGACAAAATGGCCGACATGCTGGTACAGAAAATTGGCCAATTGAAAGCCGGCGGTAATACGGCCTGGGTCCCTTCACCCACTGCCGCCACACTGCACGCATTGCACTATCACCAAGTTAGCGTGCACGATATTCAGTCGGGCATGGAAGGGAAGAACGACCCCACCCTGCTCGACAAAATCCTGTCGGTACCCGTGGCCACCAACACGAATTGGTCGAACGAAGAAAAGCAGCAAGAGCTCGACAACAACGCCCAGGGCATTCTGGGTTACGTCGTACGCTGGATCGACCAGGGCGTGGGGTGCTCGAAAGTACCCGACATCCACAATGTGGGGCTAATGGAAGACCGCGCCACCCTGCGTATTTCCAGTCAGCATATTGCAAACTGGTTGCGCCATGGTATTGTCACCAAGGATCAGGTCATGGAAACCATGAAACGTATGGCTGCCGTGGTCGATAAGCAAAACGAAGCAGACCCTTACTACAAACCGATGGCCGGAAATTTCGACACATCGGCCGCTTTCAAGGCCGCGTGCGACTTGGTATTCAAAGGGCTGGAACAGCCCAACGGCTATACCGAGCCTTTGCTGCACCAGTGGCGGCTCGAGGTGAAGAAGGCCTGAAACACAAAAGGGAAACAATTCGATGGGCACAGCCTTCAAAGAGTACGCTAACTACGACGCTTTAGGGCTGGCCGAATTAATCGCCGCCAAAACCGTCAGCCCGCAAGAGGTGCTTGAGGCTGCGCTATATCGAATTTACCGGGTGTACCCACGCAAGTTGAGTCACGCATGCTGGAAAACAACCTCCCCTCAAGCGCCAGCCATGTCGGTACCAATGGGGTTTTCCTCAAGTGGTTTGCCGATTGGCGCACAATTTACAGCGGCTTATGGACGTGAAGATGTCTTACTGGCACTGGCTGCACAAATAGAGCAGGCCCACCCATGGCGCCATCACCGCGCGCCGATATGGGGTTAACGCAAAAGCACTAATTGCGCAACGGCATCGGGGCCGCACCATACAATGGCATTCTGATCATATTCGCGGCCCAGCTCACGTGCCTGGGCCAAACTCAAACCCGGCACTAACACACTATCCTCAACCGGCCAGACATGGTCGGGATCAATTCCACCAGCGTGCAGAACGGGCTTGCCACACCGCTGCAATTGATCAAGCAGTCGTTCCTGAAAGCCCGCGTTTTCGGCCAACGAAAACTGCCGGCCCAATGGATTGAAGGCAGTCATAAAGGCGGCGCAATCTACACCGTACTGCGCGTAAATTTGGAGAAGACAAGTGCTGGCCTGACCTATTTTCAAGACACAAGGGGGCGTGGAGTAAATTGTGTACTCGGCCTGGCGATACGCTTGCAGCACAGATTGCTTGATCACGCTTGCCACGATGGCACCTCCATACCCCTGAACCTAGGCAAGACTGGTGGGTAGCGGCACACGATCAATATGCTCAATTTCCGCCCTGGCCAGTTTCTCCATTAACCGACACCGCACCTCAAGATGTTCTGGGTTGTGCCATTCATTTGTAAACTCACCGGGATCAGCCTGCAGGTCGTAGAGCTCTCCCCACTCAACCCCATGAAACACACTTAATCGCCATCGGCCATCGAAAATCGTGTGAACACGCGGCGGGCCGCCAAGCCCGGGGTGCGTACGCTGATGGTCATATTGAATAAAAACCGTGTCCCGCTCTTTGTGCTTTTCCCCTTGCGCAACAGATAATAAAGAACGCCCCTGCATGCCCGCGAACGGCACAATTTCCGCACGATCCAGAATCGTAGACGGAATATCAATGGTCGACCCCAATGCATGTGTGCGCAGGCCTTTGCTTTTATTTGCAGGGTCACTCCATATAAACGGCACCCGCAAAATATCGCGATACTGCTCAGCGCCTTTCAAAAGCAAACGATGATCACCCAAATGATCTCCGTGATCCGACGTAAACAGGATCACTGTGTTTTCGCGTTCACCCGCGTCATCAAGCGCCTTCAGCAGGCGGCCCACGGCATCGTCGATCATGGAAATCATTCCGCACGTGAGGGCTCTTGCCTCCAAGGCTTCTTGCTTGGACACACCAATGGTATTCATGCCGTTCAACAAGGCATTCCCGGAATCGCGCACCTTATACAAGGCCTCCACATGGGGAGGCGGCACCCAGTCTTCATTTTCAAAAGCCTCAGGCACCTGCATGTCTTCGGGTCGATACATATCCCAGTACCGACCAGGAGGATTAAACGGATGATGCGGGTCGGGGAAAGACACCATCAGAAAAAACGGTTGCTCGGCGGCTTGTTGCTTTATAAAAGCTTCGGCACGTTCAGCAATATAGCTGGTAGGATACAACGCCTCGGGCAGAGCAGTTCGAACCGCCTGCGGGCACACATAGTCGTGAGGCAACTGGTTGTCCGGGCCCAATAAACTCGCCGCCTCGGGCTCACGTTCCAGTAGCCATTGCTTGAAATCGCCGCCAACGCCGTCGCCGTGCCCTGTTACCAGGTCAACATGGTCAAACCCGTAAAACGGCGTTTGTACCCGCGGGTTTTCCTTTGACCAAAAATCAGGCTCTTCGTTGCGATAACACTCAGCCGTCAAATGTTCCCGAACCGCCTGGCTTAAGTTTTCGGGCGGCATATGGTAGTTCTCGGGCGGGGCCGACTGCTCGAGCACCACCGGTGCACCCACAAAGTTCTGCAAATGGCTTTTTCCAACCAGCCCGGTGGCATAGCCCGCTTCGCGCAACAACTCAACAAACGTAACCTGCTGCATGGATAACGGGATGCCGTTGGCCCGCACACCATGAACGGAAGGCATGCGGCCGGTCATTAAACTGGCGCGGTTCGGCATGCAAACCGGACTCGCCACATAAAACTCGTCGAACAAGGCGCCCTGTTCGGCCAGGCTGTCGATATGCGGCGTGCGCAGCACGGGGTGCCCGTAACATCCCAGATGATCAGCACGATGCTGATCGGTCATTATCAAAATAAAGTTAGGTTTTTTCTTTTGTGTCATGAGTTGAATACCGTTTTCGGCTTGTAAACAAAATGCTCCAGGAGCAACACTGCGATGGCGAAACACAAGGTCACCACTGCGATGACTGAAGCAAAGCTTTCCGGGTAAACCGTTTTAGGCAGCAGCAGCGCAACACCCAGGAACAAGTACAAAGCACGTCGTAAAAGAAGAAGCGGCTGACCGAGATAACCGACAACACATGCAGTAACCAGCCACACACCCGCGGTCGCACGCGTCACCGCCAAAACAATGTCAAGAGATGAGCCATTCAGTATCAAGGCGGGGTTGGCGACAAAAATAAACGGCAAAATGTACGCCGACCAGGCCAACCTGCTTGCTTCAAGCGCCGTTTTCATGGGTGGGGTTCCCGCCAGCCCCGCAGCGGCAAATGAGGCAATGGCAACCGGTGGCGTAATCATTGACATCATGCCGAAATAAAGCACAAACAAGTGCGCCGCAATCGGGTCAATGCCCAACGCAACCAAGGGTGCGGCCACCAACGTTGACAGCAACGCATACACGCCCACCGTCGGCATACCCATGCCCAGCACAATACATATCAGCGCGGCCAACACCAACAGCCCCACCAGGTTACCGCCACCTATGTCGACAATGGCTTCGGTAATTTTGAAAAGAATGCCCGATGTATTCAGCGCACCGATAACAATGCCGGCACCTGCCGCGATCAAAATGATACCCACTGATGCAACAGCGGTGTCGCGTACCGCAGCGGAAAGATGGGCGATTGAAGGCCGCTTTCCGCGTACACCAAACACACACAAAGCCAAGAACAGGCTGGCCGTTGCAATTAAAGCCGCATACTCGGGGCGCCAGGCAAAACTGAATAGCCCCAAAATAAGCACCACGAACGGCATGACAAACAGCCATCCGTAACGCAGCTCTGAAAGCGGGTTCGGCCGCTCTTGTTTGGGTAACCCTTTGATGCCGTCGCGTGCGGCGATAAGGTCAACCTGCAAATACAGCGCCAGGTAATACAAAAATGATGGGATAAGCGCGGCCAGCACAACCACGGAATACTCTACCTTCAAGGTGGCGGCCATTAGAAATGCCGCCGCGCCCATAACGGGCGGCACCAACTGCCCGCCGGTTGACGCCACGGCCTCCAGGCCGGCCGCCGTCTCCGCTTTGTATCCCGCCTTGCGGGACATGGGAATGGTGATCATGCCGGTGGAAATGACATTGGCGACAGCCGACCCGGAAATGGCACCAAACAAACCGGATGCCGTCACCGCAATTTTGGCTGACCCGCCGCGTGAACCGCCAAACAGCGCCGCTGACAAGTTTGAGAAAAACTGGCCTCCTCCGGTTGCCTGCAGCACAGCCCCCATGAACACAAAGGTAATGACGACGCTGCCGACAATCACCAGCGGCGCACCCAGGATATTCCCTTCAAGGTACGCCATTTTGTATAGAAAGGAATCAAGCCGGAACGGCCGTCCGGAAATCGCATCGGGCAAGCTCGTTGCAAAATAGGCCAGCAAAATTGACGCAATAATGATCAACGCCAGCGAAAGCCCGGCTGAACGCCTGACACCCTCAATCAACACCACAATAACCACGGCGCCAAGAAACTGGCCAAACCAGTTGAAGTCATACAAATTCGCCTGATCAATCAATACTTCAAAATCAAACGAAATAAACAGCGAAGCCAGAATCCCCGCCAGCGCAAGCGGTGTATCGATGAGCCAGGAAAGTTTGGGCCGATTTGGAAACAGCGGATGAGTGATAAACACCACTGCAGTCGCAAGGGCAATAAGAACGTAAAGGTATTGGCCTTTATAGAGGTTCAAACCCATAACGCGCTGAAAATTGATTGCCCACAAAATGGCGAGCAGAACGAGAACGAACCCAAGGGCACTGACGATTTTAGTTTTCATTAATACGGCTCCAAAGCGGTCGCCGCCCTTTTTCCATGCCAAAAGGGGGCAACCAGACGGCACACTGGCTTAATTCCAGGTGCCCTGCTCCGTGTAATACTTGATCGCGCCGGGGTGATACGGAACCGGTAGCGCGCTTTGACCCATTAACTTGGGATCCAGCGCCTTGAACTCACCGGCGGAAGCCGCAAGCTTTTGACCATTTTCCGCAATGGCTTTGACCACTTTGTAAACGGTTTCGTCATCGACACGGCTGTCGGTTAACACCACAAAAGGCACCCGAATGATGTTGGTTGGCTCAAGAATGCCTGGATAGCTACCGGCAGGCGCAGTGGCAATCATAGCCCCCGGTGTGTAGTTATCGAGGGCGGCCTGTGCAGCCTCATCGTTCGGCAACGAGAGAACCCGAATACCCACCACCGCATCGGCTTGTTGTATGATGCCCGCGCTGACGCTGAACGTGGTTGCATCCAACCCGCCGTCAACCAGTTCATTCACCGACTGCACCCCGTTCTGTACCGGCACCGGAGTGACATCGTCGTAACTTAAACCGGCGGCAGCCAGCGATGCCGTCATGAAGGCCGCCACATTCGCCTGCGACTTAAACGCCGAAGCCACGCGCTTCCCTTTCAGGGCCTGAAAAGTGTCGATCTTGGCGTCTTTACGCACGAAAACACCCATTTCGAGCGGGTAAACGACAGCGGCAACACGAATGGAATCATATTTACGCCCTTTATAGGGCCCTTTACCGTCTTTCGCCGTTACCGCAGCCACAATATTGGCAAACGCGAAGTCGAACTCACCGGCACTCATGGCGGGAATAATGGCCGTGGGCCCACCCTGCGGAACAACGGTGAACGAAAGATCGAGGGCATCACCCACAACGTCGGCAATCGCGGCGCCCGAAGCATACGCCACAGACCCTTGCGGGTTTGTGCCGATGCTTAAGGTTTGAGCGTGGGAGGCCGCACTGAACGCAAAAAGTGAAACCAAAGCACAAGCCGTGCCTATTTTTGAAAAAAATTGACTCATCATGTCTCCTACCATTTTCATTATTTCAACAGGGTGAACGATTCACTCAAGTTGTCTTAGTGGTAAGTTTATGCGAGTAATAGAGCAATAAAAGTGATATTTTTACTATTTAGATGAATTTTTTGTCATGTAAGTTGCGAGCACGACGTAGACATAGTTCGCGCACAAGCTGCAGCATTTCTTCACTGACGCGACTCAGCCCAGGCTCGGAACGTGTGGTAATACCCACCGCGCCTTCGGTACCGGCCAAGTCAACCGGCACTTCTCGCAGCACCCCGGCATCCAGATCGGCCTGCAAGACGCCGCGGGGAAAAATCCACAAAGCATCTGAAATCGACACGAAGGCGCGGCCGAACTCCACAGACAATGTCTCAATCACATTAGGCAGGTCTGCAATGCCACGGCTTAGAAAAAAACGATCGATTTCAGGGCGTATAACCGTCCCCAGCGGAGGCATCACCAAGGGATACTCGGTAATTTGCTCCAGGGTCACCCCGCCTGCAATCCGAAACACCGGATGATCCGGACGTGCCGCCAATGCCATGGTTTCGTAATACAAGCGTTCGAAGTGCAGACCTCTCATCTCATCGATTTCCGCGAACCGGCCCACAACAAAATCAATTTCCGCCAAACGCAATTGCATCAGTAACTGGCGATTGGTTTGCGTGACGATTCTTACCTGAATATCCGGATGCCGGGCTTTGAACCGCGCCACGGCCTCAGGCAAAATATTAACGGCAACGTTAGGCAACGCGCCCAACAAAACCGCACGGCGCGCATGCTGATCGCTTTGCGCGATCATGTCGATTCCTTGCCGCAAGGCGGTTAAGCTGGCGCTGGCATAACGATAAAAAATTTCGCCTGAGGGCGTCAAGGTTACGCCTGCGCGATTACGCTCCAGCAAACGATCCCCCACGTCCTCTTCAAGCTGACGCAAGCTTTTGGACGCTGCCGAATGGGTAATTGCCAATTCGTCAGCCGCCTTTGCCAAACTGCCCTTGCGGACAATTTCAACAAACAGAATCAGATGGCGCTGGTTAATTCGTTGATGCATGGCATCAAACACGTAAGATCACTTGCGGATCAACCCGACAAGCTCATCAAGCCATGACAGCATCAAGTCGATTTCATCCGCCTCAATATTCAGTGCCGGCATAAACCGCAACAGCTCCGGGCGCGGCGCATTCAATAACAAGCCTTCCGGTGCACGATCGCGGGCCGCCGCCACAATGGCCGGCCCGTCTCCTTTACCCAAACGCAGTGCCCGCAGCAAACCAAGACCCCGCTCGCCCTGCATGCCCCATTTTTCCGATAAGGCCATCAGGCCGTTGGAAAGCTGTTCTGCGCGAGCGTTCGCGGCTTCAAGAAAACCGGGCGCGGACACCGTGTCGAACACTGCAATGCCCGCAGCGGCCATCAGCGGGTTCCCGTTATAAGTGCCGCCCTGGTCTCCGTGCTCAAAGCAGGAAACCGCCTCACGCGCGCACAGAGCCGCCAGCGGAACACCGCCCCCAATACCTTTTGCAAGCGTCATGATGTCCGGTTCGATATCAAAATGCTGGTACGCAAAAAGTTTGCCCGTACGACCCATACCGGTTTGCACTTCATCCACAATAAGAAGCATATCGTGCTGACGCGTGAGTTCGCGCAAATCCTTCATGAACTGCACGCTAGCGGGTATAACGCCGGCCTCGCCCTGAACCGGCTCCAGCATCACAGCCACAGTCTGGTCGTCGATAAGGGACCGCACCGAATCCAGATCATTCAATTCCGCTTTCGGAAAGCCATCGACCTGAGGGGCAAACATCGTGTCCCAGCCCGGCTTGCCGGACGCCGACATGGTGGCCAACGTACGCCCATGAAATCCATGATTGAACGTGATTATTTTGTAAGCACCGGGTTTATTCAAGCGCCCCCATTTACGGGCCAGCTTAATGGCACCCTCATTTGCTTCGCCGCCGCTATTGGCGAAAAACACGCGATCGAAACATGAAGCGCCGGTAATGCGCTTTGCCAAATCAATGGAAGGCTGATTGTAAAAAGCGGGGGACGGGTTAATCAGTTCAGCGGCCTGCTGCTGAAGCGCCTTGACCAAAGGCTCCGGACAATGCCCCAGGCAGTTCACCGCCCACCCTTGCAGAAAATCAAGGTAGCGCTTACCTGTATGGTCTTCAAGCCAGGAACCTTGCCCTTTGGTGAAAATAAGGTCAGGACGGGCAGTAATTTCCATCAGCGTATTCACGCCGGCACGATCAAATTCCATAGGGCTTCCCGAAAAATGAAGAAAGAAACAGGCTTAGCAGCGCCGTCACGGCACCAGATAAAGAATAAGCGTGAATTTTAACGCACCGCTATGGGTCTGGCCGTTATCCTTTCAACCGGGCAACGAAAATGAATGACGTATTACGTTCTGCGCCGCAACGTTGCTAATAGCTGGGGGCCGAACACGTTCAACGCCAGCCCGCCCAGAATGACTAGGCCCCCAATCCATTGCAATACGGTTAAATGTTCGTCGAGCAAAAGCGTAGCAGACGTTAGCCCCACGAAAGGCACGAGCAGGCTAAGCGGCGCCACGCGATTAGCCGGATGCCGGCTAAGTAACCAGCTCCATAAACCAAAGCCCAGGGTGGTTGAAATAAGGGCCAGATAAATCAGCGCACCGTAACCTTTCAGGCCCATATTCTGCAAACTGTACAAAATAAGTTCCGGACCCTCGACAAAATACGACAAGACGGCAAACGGCAACGGAGACACGATGGTGCCCCAGATCACCAAACTAAGCATGTCCACCTTGCCCACGGTTTTCACCACAATATTCGCCACCGCCCAGCTTAACGAAGCCAGGACAGTCAGAAAAAAGCCAATTAGCGTAACGTGGCCGGATGTTTCACCCAAGGCAATCAGCATCAAGCCGAAAGCGGCGACAATCATCCCGATAACATTGTGGCGCCCAACCGACTCGCCCAATACAGCAGCCGCAATCAGCACGGTAAAAAACGCCTGAGCGTTCAAAATAACCGATGCCATGGCGGCCGAAACACCCATCGCCATGGCCGAAAACAACAAGCCAAACTGGAGAAAGCCGATCGTAAATCCGAAATAAAAAAGCGACCGCCAGGGCATGGCAGGCCGCTTGAAAAACGGAATAAAAATCGCCACCAGCAGGAAACGCAAAGCGCCCAGCAAAAAAGGGGGGATTTCTTGAAGCCCTACTTTTATAACAACAAAGTTCAAGCCCCAGGCAACAATTACCACCAGGGCCAGAAGTGCATCCTTAAGCGGCACACTTCCCCCTGTATCGGTAACCTGACGGCCAGTACCGCACTAACCCACGTCCACTACTGGAATACCGGTGCGCTGCCGTAAGCTCCGCCGCCAGTGCCATAGTTCGCACCCTCAATCTCAATTTCAACCGACTCAAGGTCAACATTCGACACACCGCCTTTGTAATGCATCACAGTAGACGGGAACATCATAACCAGCGCCACCATAAGTAACTGAATACAAATAAACGGTATCGAACCCCAGTATATCTGGCCGGTGGTGACTTTCTTGATAGTTTGGCCGGTAAGCTTGTCTTGATAATCTTCCTTGGGCGCAACCGAACGCAGATAAAACAGTGCAAACCCGAATGGGGGGTGCATGAACGACGTTTGCATATTCAGCGCCAGCAAGACACCAAACCAGATCAAATCAATACCAATTGCTTCGGCGGCCGGCCCGAGCAGCGGCACAATAATAAACGCCAGCTCGAAAAAGTCGAGGAAGAAGGCCATGACGAACACAAAAATGCTCACAATAACCAGGAAACCGATTTCACCGCCCGGCAAACCAACCAGCAAGTGTTCAACCCATAAGTCACCGTTAACGCCACGGAACGTTAAAGCAAATACCGTGGAACCCACCAGGATGAAAATAACGAATGCCGCCAGCTTGGTGGTTGTTTCCATGGCCTGCTTCAGCAGGCTCCAGCTTAAACGTTTGCGCAACAAGGCCATAACAATGGCCCCTACCGCGCCCATGGCACCGCCTTCTGTGGGGGTGGCCACACCCAAAAAGATGGTACCTAGCACAAGGAAAATCAGTGCCAACGGGGGAATCATGACAAATGTGACACGTTCGGCAATTTGCGATAACCAGCCCAGTTTCAATAGATTGTTCAGGGCGGCGATCACAAAGGCCACTGCGCCGCCAATAAGCGTACCCACCACAACGGTCTCATCAATGGGGGCCGTCTCCGACAACACCACCTGGCACGCAAAATAAGACGCCACAGTGGAAACCACCAACAACACCAGCAGCGACGGCACACCATGACTGCCGTTCGGCTCGATAAAGGTACGCCCTTCTTTGGGAATAGCTGGTGCGCGTTTCGGCTTTATCAAGGCAAGAATCAGAATATAGGCAATGTAAAGACTCACCGTCATGATGGCCGGTACCATTGCGCCGCGATACATATCACCAATTGAACGACCCAATTGGTCGGCCAGCACAATCAGCACAATCGACGGTGGAATAATTTGCGATAACGTGCCTGAAGCCGCAATAACCCCAGTGGCCAGGGAACGATCGTACCCATAGCGCAACATAATCGGCAACGAGATCAAACCCATGGAAATGACCGATGCCGACACGACGCCCGTCGTTGCCCCCAGCAACGCACCCACCACAACGACCGCAATGGCCAGGCCGCCGCGCAAGGGGCCAAACAATTGACCAATGGTTTCAAGCAAGTCCTCCGCCATACCGGAGCGTTCAAGAATGAGCCCCATAAAGGTAAAAAACGGAATCGCAAGCAAGGTATCGTTGGAAATAATCCCAAAAATTCGCTGGGGCAACGCCTGGAAGAATGCCGGTTCGAAAAGCCCCAGCTCGACACCCAGCAAACCAAATAGCAAACCGTGGCCCGCCAACGTGAATGCAACCGGAAACCCCAGAAGCAGCAAAAGAATCAGGGAAGCAAACATGACCGGGGCCATGTTGGCAATTAGAAACTCAATCATCAACAATCCTCAGTCTGTTATTTTGTTTTAGCCTGTGCATTGGCTGCAATTTCGTCAGCCAATCGCTCTTCAGCGGTTTTCGACCCTTCCGGTCGATTTGGATTCGGGCATTGCCCGGCCAGAAAGCCCACACACTTAATCAAATGAGACACGCCGGCTGCCGACAACAACAGGAACCCCAAGGGAATCAGCGCTTTTACCGGCCAACGAATGAGGCCGCCTGCATTGGACGATGTCTCGTGCAGCAGGTAGGAATCCACTGCCTGGGGGACGGACAGCAACAATATGTAAATGCACACGGGCAAAAACAACACCAGAATGCCGAAAATGTCGATTTTGACCTGGGTTCGCTCCGACAAGCGTGCATTAATAATATCGACACGCACATGGCCGTTTTTTAACAGGGTGTAGCCCGATGCCAACAGAAAAATGGCTCCGAACATATACCACTGCAACTCCAGCCATGCATTCGAACTCATATCGAAGGCTTTTCGAAACACCGCATTCGTTGCACTGACAATCACCACTATCAGGATGACCCAGGACACCGACCGGCCCACAAACGTGTTAACCCCGTCGAGAAAACGGGAAAGGGCGAGCAAACCGCGCATAACTACTCCTTGAACAACTCGCGTACAACTTGATTTTCGTGAACTTAATCTTCGTGAATCTGGCGCCATGGGGTGGCCCGGCGTTCCAGCCACACCAGCGCGCCGTATAGCACAACACCCATTACGCCCAGAATGAACAGAGCGGCAAACACGCGTACTGTGTCGAAAACCCCTTGCGCACTCATAATGACGTAGCCCAAACCCTTTTGCGACGACACAAACTCACCCACAATGGCACCCACCAGCGCCAGCGACATCGCCACTTTCATGCCGGCCACAACCGAAGGCAAGGCGCAGGGCAACTTCACCTTGAAAAAGAAATCCCAGGAGGAACCTTTCAAAACACGACCAAGGTCGGTGACGTCTTGGGGCACGGAACGCAAACCATGTACGGTGTCAACAATAATGGCAAAAACGGCAATGAGAAATGCAATGGCCACTTTCGGCTCGGCGCCCGTCCCCATCCACACGACAAAAAGCGGGGCCAGCGCCACTTTGGGCACACTGTTGAAACCAATGATAAGGGGATATAAAAAACGTTCAAACAAGCGCGAACTCACCAAGGCAACGGCAATAAGGACGCCGCCCAGAACCGCAAAAATAAAACCCAACACGGTAATCCAGAGCGTATACAGGGTTTGCTCGGCATACCAGGCCGCTTCGTTGTATAGCTCGGCGAGAATATCCGTTGGCAAAGGCAACATGATTTCGCGCACTTCAAAAACACGGCAAATCACTTCCCACACGATCAGAACGACCACCAGGGAGAATAAGCCTGCCGCACCCGCTTTCAGATTATTCGTTCCAATCATCACGCCCTCTTATCGCCGTTTAAATCCATCTTGTCGAACAACTCGCGGATATGGGATACATACTTGCCGAATTCGGGGGTTTCACGCACCGACAACGGTCGAGGGCGGGGCAAATCCACTTCAATGACTTCCATGAGACGACCCGGGCGAGGCGACAACACCATGACGATATCCCCCAAAAAAACCGCTTCGGAAATACCGTGTGTGACGAACAGAATCGTGTTCTGTGTTTCCATCCAGATGCGCTGCAGCTCAAAATTCATTTGGTCACGCGTAAAAGCGTCAAGCGCACCAAAAGGCTCATCCATGAGTAACAACGTAGGGTCGTCAACTAATGCCCGGCATATGGCGGCACGCTGACGCATGCCGCCCGAAAGCTCTCGCGGGTAGCTGCTCCCGAAATCCTGCAGTCCGGTCAGTTCAAGCAAGTGGTCAACCTTGTCCTGATACTCGCTTACACGCTTTTTGGCAAACTCAATGGGCAGCAAAAGATTTTTGCGAATGGTGCGCCACTCAAGCAAGGCATCACGCTGAAACACCATACCAATACCGTCGGGTGGACGCCCCACCACCGGTTTGCCGTTCACGTCAAGGTCACCAGCCGTAATATCCTCGAGGCCGGCCACACAACGCAAGAACGTACTTTTCCCACAACCGCTGGGTCCCAAAATACTAACGAACTGACCGGAAGGAATTTCTATGCTGATTCCATCGAGCGCGAGCACCCCGCGCTCTCCGGAATACTGTTTCTGCACTTTACGTGCACTGACAGCAGACAAACTCATTTTTTGATCATCCCATCGTACTGACCGGGTTTAACCATATCGGTAACGTAGAAATCAGTTGCGGGCAGGCCCTTTTCAATCAAGCCAACCTTGGTCAGCGTTTGCACGGCCTCTTCCCATTCAGCGGGAATGGGCTGACCCATGCGAAAACCTTCCACCGGCTTGCCGAAATAAGGCTTCAAGGCGTCGATTTGGCCACGCAATACGGCTTTATCCAGGCGTGCCTGCGGACGGGCAGCCAGAATAGCCTCAACCCCCTCGTCCTCATGGCCATTCATAATATATTCCCAAGCACGCGCAGTGACACTGGCAAACTTGGAAATGTCTTCACCACGGGTTTTCAATTTCGCCTCGCTGGCCAAAATGCCAAAACTGGGCATATTCAAACCATAATCGGCAAACGGAATCGAATTCGAGGGGCGTTGTTTTTGAACGAAAGGCAACACAAAAGGAATCGTGGACACCACCGCGTCAGCGCGATCAACCGCATAAGTGGTGACCTTGCCTGCTGCTTCAACGTTCAACAACTCAACATCATCACGCGTTAAGCCACCGGCAGCCAGAAAGCCTTCCATAAAAGGCGCTTCCAAAGACCCTGCGGTGTACACCAACTTCTTGCCTTTCAGGTCGGCCGGACCTTTCATGCCGGAATCTTTCGGCACCAGCACCCCAATATCGTTACGACGCACAAAAGGCGCAACCGCCTTCACGGGAAGACCCTTATCGCGTGCAATCATCATGGGAGCCAAAGCCGCATGGCCGGCATCGAAGTTGTCGCTGGAGCCAATAATTTGAACCGTCGTAACAGAACCATTACCGTCTTCGAAATAAATATCAAGACCTGCCTCTTCATACCAACCTTTCTGATCGGCCAAGTGGAAAGCGGCATGATTACCCCAAGGAGTCCAGTCGAGCCGGACTTTGAACGGCTCAGCCTGCACCGCCGTTGCAGCAAACATACACGCGGCAACCCCAGTTAAAGTACGAACCCAAGACTTTGCTAATAATTTTTTCATTGTGAACCTCATATTTGGTTAAGACAGACCTGCTACGGGTTACTGCTCGTCGGGTACTACTCTTCTTTTCCGCCCCCAAACAAACGTTTAATACGTGCCCAAAGCACGCCCATAAACATTTTGAAGGGGCTGAACTCAGCCTGTGGCAATGGTGCATCGCTACCTTCAGGCTGGCTTAGACGCAACGACACATTGCGCCCAAAATCAGCAATCATTCGCTTCACGAAATCCTGTACCAGACCGGAACGGGAAAACTGTGCCAGCGGGCCCTGCAGGGAATACAGCAAATCCACATCAACACGTGCACGATCATCGGCAACCGACGTAACGCGATAGCCGACATCCCCCTTGGCGCGGGACTGACTCAGAGAGTCTTGACCGGCACCGCGCAAGACCGCCGACATATTGGATTCATCGCGCTCCAGCGTTGCCGCGCCCTTGAAGGCCGCATTCATGGGGCCGAATTTAATGGCAATGCGCCCTTTCACTTCGTTGCCTTCCTGCGACTCAATCACGGCGCCCGGCAAACACGCAGCCACCGCCTTCAGGTCGGACATGAATTCCCAAACTTTTACGGCGGGGAAATCGACATTGAACCCACTCTTGACGCTGGTTCCTTTACCTGGCGCAGATGTCGCTGCGCCGGAGGCCGCGCCCGACCCGGCCGGTGCCGCGTCGGCGCCGTTAGCCACAGCCTTGGCTTCACGCTGAATACTTTTTGCCTCGAAGCCACTGAATGTTTTGGGAGCGTCGGTTTCAGGAGGCAACGCAGCCTTGCCTTGCGCCGCGGCTCGACGCATCGCATCTACTTGCTCGTTTGGCTCATCGCGGAAGTGCTTCAACACGGACAACACTGAAGCTGTAATGCCCTGATAACCGGTGCATCGGCAAATATTGCCGGATAATTCGATACGTACACGCTCTTCGTCGGCATCAGGCAAACGCAACACAATGTCACGCGACGTTGCAAGCATACCGGGAGTACAGAAACCGCATTGCAACGCGTGATTGGTATTAAACGCATCACGCAGTTTCAACATGATGGGATCGGTATCGTAACCCTCGATCGTTGTAATCTGGCGCCCTTCGCACGCCGCCGCAAACGTAATACAGGACCGAACCGGCTTACCGTCAATCAATACGGTACACGCTCCGCAAACTCCATGCTCACAACTTAAATTGGTACCGGTCAGGCGCAAGTCATCGCGCAAAAAATCACCCAGGTGAGTGCGGGCGAGCACCTCTCGCGACACCTTGCGGCCATTTACTTCAATATTCAACTGGGACATAACTTCCTTCCTTTACTCACCCAATGCCCGGCGCAGGCAGCGTTCAATAACCGTCATGAACAAACGGCGATCACCGGCTGTTTTTTCGGGCGCAATGTCTTTTACCGCCTCTGCAATTGCTTCGGGCGTTGCGGCCGCCAACCCTTCTTGTGCCACTTTGGCCGACAAGTCCGGCAACAATTGAGGCGCTCCACCCAACGCACCAACGACAATACGCGCTGTACGGGTTGAGGGATCGAAATACGCGGCGCAACTGGCCTCGGCAAATTCACCGGTTTTACGGCAGAACTTGTAATAACCCCAACGCGTCTGCTCGGTTTTTTCCGGGACATACACGGCCGAGATCAATTCATCGGGTTGCAGATCAACTGCATAAGCACCCAACATGAATTCAGGCATGGTGCTGCGACGGGAACCCTTGGCCGATGTCAATTCAAGCTCGGCGCCCAATGCACTGGTTGCCAACACCCAATCGGCCGCCGGGTCGGCGTGAGCGATACTGCCGGCTATCGTGCCGCGATTTCGCACAGCGCGATACGCAATAACACCTGCCACATCTTGCAGCATGTGCCCGCGCAACTCGGCAAAGACGCCATCTTCGATCTCGGCATGTGTTACGGCTGCACCCACACGAATACGGCCGCCGTTTTTACTCACCGTCCGCCAATCGGCAATGCCGGAAACGTCGACCACTTTCTGCGGACGCGCCAGGCGCAAATTCAACATAGGCCCTAACGACTGACTGCCTCCCATGGCCTTCGTGCTGCCATCAGAATCTTCCAATAGAGACAACGCCTCTTTGGCCTCGCTTACGCGGACGTAATCAAATTTTGCTGCTTTCATACCGTAGCCCCTGCTGTCACGTTGGGACGAGAAATCGACTCTTTTTCTTTACTTTGTTCCAGTGCATCCAACACATGATGCGGCGTCAACGGCGTATGGGCGAACTCAACACCATATGCCCGCAATGCATCGTTGACCGCACCAAACAAGACGGCGGGCGGCGCAATGGCCCCGCCTTCACCCATCCCTTTGGCGCCGAACTCCGTATGCGGCGACGGCGTTTCGAAGTGATCAATACGGATATTGGGCACTTCAGTGGCACCCGGCATGATGTAGTCAGCCAGGGTTGAAGCCAGCGGCTGACCCTGTTCGTCATAGGGCATCTCTTCGTAGAACGCGGTACCAATGCCTTGAGCAATACCCCCAATGGTTTGGCCTTCGACCACCAACGGGTTCACAATCGTGCCGCAATCTTCGACCACTACGTAGTCCAGAATCTCAACCGCGCCGGTGGCTGGATCGACCGCCACCACGGCGGCCTGGCTGCAATAGGTGAAGCTGCCGGTGTCTACTTTGGGTCGATAACCCACGCTGACTTCCAGCCCTTCGGCGTCCACATCTGCAGGCAACTTCTGCGGATTGATATACCAGGCATTGGTAATGTCGGCGATGGCAACGCGCTTGTCACCTGCGCATGCGTAACCGTCTTCCAACGTGACTTCGTCTGCCGTCACACCCAACAAATGCGCACCGATCTTCTTCACACGCGGCAGCAACTGCTTGCACGCCTTGGATACGGCACCGCCTGACATGACCAGCGAACGCGAAGCGTAGGTACCCGATGAATAAGGGGTTTGTCCGGTATCACCATGCACCAGCTTGATACGATTGATATCGATACTGAGAATTTCATTGGCAATCTGGGCAAACGTTGTTTCCATACCTTGCCCGTGGGAGTGCACGCCCACCCGCAGCTCCGCACCGCCGTCGGGAGTGAGCTTGACCGATGCCTGATCGAACCCGGGAATAACAGGCGTACCCCAGGCGGCAAACACCGACGTGCCGTGTGCCGACTGTTCGGTATATGTTGCAACACCCAGGCCAATCAGGCGTCCATCCGGCTCGCCTTTCTTCTGACGCTCACGCACCGCATCAACATTGATCATTTCCAGCGCCCGGCGCAGGCTGGCGGGATAGTCGCCGCTGTCCAGGTGCTTATTCGTGACATTTACATAAGGCATTTGTTCGGGCTGCACCAAATTATCCAGGCGCACTTCCCAAGGCTCGCGCCCCACTTCCCGAGCCAATGCGTCCAGGGTAAGCTCGATGGCAAAACAAACACCGGTGCGCGCCACGCCGCGATACGGCAAAAAGCCGGGCTTATTGGTTGCCACGCAACGCGTTTGGCATCGATACCCCCTGAAAGCATACGGGCCCGGTATGTTGCCCAAGGCCTGACCTGTTTCCAGGCCCACTGTGAACGGCCAAACAGAATACGCGCCGCCACTGATGGTAACTTTGGCATCCAGCGCCAACAACCGGCCCTGCTTGTCGGCATAGGCGGTCATTTCATAATAGTGTTCACGCGTATTGGCACCGGCAATCAAGTGTTCACGGCGGTCTTCCAGATAGCGGAACGGCCGCTTGTAAGTTTTTGCCAGCCAGGCAACACAGAGTTCTTCCTGCTGCAAAATGCACTTGTAGCCGAAACCGCCGCCCACATCGGGGGAAATCACGCGTACTTGCTCTTGCGGCAAATCGAGGAACTCGGCAATGCCGGTACGAATCAGGTGAGGCACCTGAGTGGCGGTATACACCACCAATTGGCTATTCTGATTGTCCCAATAGGCCAGCACGGCAATGCCTTCCATCGGCAGCATGCATTGGCGGGACAAGTCAATTTCACGCTTAACGACCACCTCGGCCTTGGCAGCCAGGTCGTCGAAATTATTGTTGGCATTCAATGTAACGAACACATTGTCTTTCCAACCCTCATGCATGAAGTCAGAGGTTGCCGCTTCCGCGGCTTTCACGTCAACGTAAACAGGCAGTTCGTCGTAATCAACTTCTACCATCTCGGCCAAATCTTCAGCTTCGGCGCGGGTGGGTGCAAAGGTCATGGCGACAGGCTCACCCACAAAGCGCACGCGGTCATCGGCCAGCGGCGGCTGTGCCGACACCTGGTAAGTGGGCAACGTGGAATCGGCCACAATATCTTTGGCATCAGGCATGGAAGCACGCAAGAATACTTGCCCTTGTGCCTCTTCGGCAATTCGAACGTCGGTGATACGCGCATGCGCCAGCGGGCTGCGCAGAAACGCGACTTCGCATAACCCGGGCATGGCCATATTGCCGATGAAATTACCCTTGCCGTGCAAATGCCGGGCGTCTTCTTTGCGTGGAATTCGTGCACCGACACCCTGTGGCTTTACGCCGGGTTTTATGTGATGTGAAACTGTCATACTCATACCTGCCTGTAAATCATGAATCGCTGAACGTAAAGACACCAAATGCGCGGACACGCCGACTTCGCGCGCCGCGCATTGGTGCCTATCGGGTTACGAACGCTTCAACACCTCACTGTATGTGAAGTTATCGAGTGCGTTTTCAGCAACACGGAACCAGCTCGCCTCGGCTTCCTGGAATTTCTTCCACTCGGGATAGATCTTGGCGAAATCCGGATTTTCTTCCGACAACTCGCCCCACAACTCTTGCGACGCTTTGTAAGCGGCTTCCATCACATCTTTGGGGAAGTACTTCAACTGTGCGCCACCGGCAATGAGGGAACGCAAAGCGGGCGGGTTCTTGGCATCGTATGCGGCCAACATGCGCAGCGCCTGTTCGTTAGCAGCGGCTTCAAACGCAGCCTTGAACTCGGCGGGCAATTTTTCCCAGGCTTCCGTATTCACCATCGTGGTAATGGAAGCACTGCCTTCCCACCAGCCGGGTGAGTAGTAAAACGGCGCAACTTTGTTCAGACCCAGGCGTTCGTCATCGTATGGGCCAATCCACTCGGCTGCGTCGATCGTGCCTTTTTCCAGAGAGGGGTAAATATCGCTGGGCGGAATCTGCTGGGGAACCGCACCCAGCTTTTGCAGCACCATGCCGCCGATACCACCGACACGAATCTTCAGACCATCAAGATCTTTCAAAGACTTGATTTCCTTGCGATACCAGCCGCCCATTTGCACGCCCACGTTGCCGGTAACAAAGTTGGTAATGCCGTACTGGCCATACATTTCGCGCAGTTTTTCCATGCCGCCGCCGAACTGGATCCAGGCATTGTGCTGACGCGCATTCATGCCAAACGACAAACCGGTATCGAACGCAATCGCGGTGTTCGTGCCAATGTGCGCGGTAGCCAGAACGTGGTTACATTCAACCGTACCGTTACTGACCGCTTCCATGTTTTGGGCGTAAGGCACGATTTCACCGCCCGGAAAGGCGCGAATTTCAAATTTTCCGCCTGTCAGCTCGCCTACACGGCGGCAAAGCTCATCGGCGGAACCGTAAAGTGCATCCAGACTTTTCGGCCAGCCGGTGGACATACGCCAGCGCACGGTGGGCGCATTCTGCGCTACGGCGGGAAGGCCGACTGCGGCCAGACCGGCACCGGTTGCCGCGGCTGCCTGGGTTAAAAAGCGACGTCTTTGCATGTACAGCTCCTTTTGGGTTTGTTATGTGTGAGACAGACAAACTGCTTCGGCCCGGCGCGGGCCTGAGAAACTTTTGCGCAGGATGGTGTGTCTCGACCTGCTGGCCTGAAAATGCCGTTGAACCGATTTTGATTGCCAAGAATCACAAACCGGTCGCGACAGAATCAGGTTATTTGTTAGTATGCTGATCAATGCTTAAAAGTGTCAACGAGGGTTAATACGGAGACTTGACCATTTATCGGATTTTTCAGGGAATATCCTAATAGGCTGGTGTAAACCCCTATTTGTCGTAAAATAAATATACAGCATACTGATTATATTGAAATATTAAAACGCAAAAGGCACATCATGAATTGGATCAAGATTGCAACAGTCGGACAAATTGAAGAAGACGAATCTTTGGGCGTAGAGTTGGAAGGCAAACAGTTGGCGGTACACCACACTGAAGGCGAATACTTCGTGACCGACAACATCTGCACTCACCAATTCGCGCTGTTGTCCGACGGCTTTATTGAAGACGGCTGTGTGGAATGCCCCTTGCATCAAGCCATGTTCGACCTTCGCACTGGCGAGCCGAAATCCGCACCTGCAACCGAGCCCGTCAAAGTGTATGAAGTCAAAGTCGAGGGCGATGAGATTCTGGTAAACCTTTAACCTGGCGCCACGCATAGTAACCTAAGTGGTTTGCAAAGGCTTAAAAGGGTTTGAATATGACTGAAACACTCTCCTCTATTCTGATTGTCGGTGCCGGACAAGCCGCCGCTGTGGCAGCGGCAACGCTGCGCGACCAGGGCTTTGAAGGCAAAATCACCCTTATTGGCGACGAAACGCACGCCCCTTACGAACGGCCGCCATTGTCGAAAGATGTCTTGGCGGCCACACCGGAAAACGAACCGGCAATCGACGTCAAACCAATCGATTTCTACAGCATCGCCGATATCGATTTGCGCCTGGGCCTGAGAGTGGAGTCAATCGATCCGGTTGCAGGCACAGCAGAGCTGTCGGACAACTCGCAAGTGATGTTCGACCAATGCTTGTTAACAACCGGCGGTACCGCCCGTTTTATCGAAGCGTTTCCAGAAGATGCCCCCGGCGTGTTCTATTTAAGAACGCTCGACGATGCGCATGCCCTTCGCACCGCCTTGAAATACAGCAAACATCTGGCCGTCATCGGCGGCGGGTTCCTGGGGCTTGAAGTGGCTTCAACCGCCCACAAAATGGGGGTGGCGGTATCAGTTATTGAGGCCACCGACCGTGTTCTGAGCCGTGTTGCTCCGCCTACATTTTCCGACTGGCTGCAACAACGTATTGTGCACACCGGCCTGTCGCTCCATCTGGGCAATGCGCCGGCCTCGATTACGCCGCCTACCGACATCAAGGCGTCGTGGGATATCCGCCTGCCTGACGAACACCACATTGTGGCCGACACAGTCATGGTGTCTGTGGGCCTATCAGCCAATAGCGCCCTTGCACGTCAAGGGGGACTGGATATCGACCCCAACAATGGCGGCATCCTGGTGAATGAGCAATGCCAAACAAGCCAGGCGAATGTTTATGCCGCCGGCGATTGCACCAGCCAAATTCGCGGCAACGCAGCACAGGCTTCGCGCCTTGAGTCTTGGCAGAACGCCAATGAACAGGCACGCATCGCGGCCACGCACATGCTGGGCAAAGATCCGGCACCCGCCGCCTACCCATGGTTCTGGACGGATCAGTTTGGCTGCAACATTCAGATGCTGGGGCTGCCGGAACCCGATTTAAATTACGTTATTCGCGGCGAACTGGATCCGAAAGCCGAAACGCCGAAATTCATCATGCTGGGGCTGAGGAACGACGTTCCGCGCTATGCCATCGCAGTCAATGCAGGCGGCGACTTGCGAGCGCTGCGCACGCTGTTCGAAAAAGGCGTGTGTATCAACCCCAACGAATTTACCGACACATCCGTCACTGCACGCGCTTTCGCCAAAAGCGCGACGGCGGCCCACAATGCGGGCCAGCCAAACTGATTTCACAGGAGATCTTCCATGTATCAATCTCAAACCGTGATCGGGCAAACACTGGGGTCCAAAGACGGCGCCCTGGAAAGTTATGCCTGGCCTGAAAACGACCTGCATTACATTCCAGACTGGGTCTACACCAGTAAAGAAATTTACGACCGCGAAATGGCGTTGATTTTCCGCGGCGACACGTGGAACTTCGTTGCCCTGGAAGCCGAAATTCCCAACCACGGCGACTACAAACGTTCCTACGTAGGCGACACACCCGTTGTGGTGTCCCGTGCGGAAGACGGCTCGATTCATGTTTTTGAAAACCGTTGCGCCCACCGTGGGGCGGAGTTCTGCCGTGAGAGCAAAGGCAACGCAAAAGAGTTCGTTTGCCCTTACCACCAGTGGTCGTACACCCTAACTGGCGACCTGCAAGGCGTGCCCTTCAAACGCGGCGTAAACAAACAGGGCGGCATGCCGCGTGACTTCCGCAATGAAGACCACGGCCTGCGCAAGCTGCACGTCACCACCTTGAACGGCGTCGTTTTTGCCTCGTATTCCGACAAAGTCGAGCCACTTGAAGAATACCTGAGTCCGGAAATCCTGGAAGACTTTAAGGTCACCTTCACAGGCAAGCCATTGAAAATTCTGGGCTACTACCGCAATGAATTGCCCTGTAACTGGAAGATGTACCACGAGAACCTGAAAGACCCTTATCACGCAACTCTGCTGCACTCGTTCCTGGTGGTCTTCGGTTTATTGGTGGCGGGTAATAAATCCATGATGTTTGCCGACAAGGTGCACGGGCGGCATGGCATTATGGGCTCGGCCAAATCCGACGATTTGTACGCCGATGTGAACCCGGAAACCAAAAAGGAAATGCGCTCTTTCCATGAGGGCCTGAAACTGCAGGACGAGCGTTTCCTGCACTTCGTTAAAGAGTTCGACTCCCCCTGGTCTGTCACCATGGACACCATTTGGCCGAATTTCATTATTCAGCGTGAAATGAATACCTTGGGTATTCGCCAGATTATTCCCAATGGCCCGAACAGCATGATTATGCAATGGACCATGTTCGGCTATGAAGATGACAGTGAAGACATGCTGCGCCACCGGCTGCGCCAAGGCAACCTCATGGGGCCTTCGGGTTTCCTGGGCCTGGAAGACAACGAAGCGCTGCGCTTTGTGCAAGAAGGGATGCGCCGTTCCAGTACCGACATCAACGTTGTCAAACTCGACGCCGACAAAATTGGTACGTCAGACTCCCTGATTTCGGAAGCAGCCATTCGTGCCATGTACAAATACTACCGCGAAGTAATGGGGATCTAATATGCTTTCAACAATGAAAACCGACTTTTCCTATCAGCCTGTAAAGGTTGACGCTGCACGAGCGCAGCAACTGCGTGCGGAAATCGAAGCGTTTCATATCGAGTATTGCGCGGTACTGGATGCCTGCGATGTCAAAAAATGGCCTGAATTCTTCACTGAAGACGGCCTCTATCGCATTACCTCGCGTGAGAACGCCAACCAGAACATGCTGGTTGGCCTGGTTTATGCGGAAGGCCGCGGCATGATGTACGATCGCGCCGTGGCGATTGCACAAACACAAATGTTCGCACCGCGCCACACGATGCATATGGTGTCGAATATCCGTGTAATCGATGAGTCGAATGAGGTGATTGAGGCGGAAGCCAACTACCTGTTGATTCAAACGCTGATCGAAGGCCCTTCCACCATTCATCTGGCCGGCAAGTATTACGACCGCTTTGTGCGCAGTGAAAACGGCCTGCTGCTGAAAGAACGTCAGGTTGTATACGACACGGAAATTCTGGCTACCGACCTGGTTTATCCGGTTTAATAAAAAACCGCTGCTTTTTAAATAGTCCCTTTCTTGGGGACATTTAAAGCAGCGGTTTTTTGTTTGCCTTGGCAGACAGGTAAATATTTAAAGCCCTTCCAAGGCCTTCAACGCTTCATCACGTGTCATCACAGTGGCGTATTTTTGCTCCATGTCGAACATGTTCGCGTCGTGCGGGCCTATGGCACGGTCACCCACGCAATCAGACAACACCAGCGGACGAAAGCCCCACTGCATCGCGTCAACCACGCTGGCACGCACGCAACCACTGGTTACCGCACCGGCCACCACCAACGTTTGCACACCACGCATGGCCAACCAGGCAGCCAGCGAGGTACCGAAGAACGCAGACGGAACCGTTTTACGCACCACGTATTCGCCTTCCACCGGTGCCAGCTCAGAGACAATGGCGCTGTTGGGGTGATCTTCCTTCAGACCCAGCATACTGGGTACTTTCAGCGAAAAAATATTGTTATCGGCACCGTCGTCGGCAAAAACAATACGCGTATGCGCAACCGGCCAGCCACGCTTGCGTGCTTCAGCCAGCAAAGGCACGGTATTCTGAATCGCTTCTTTAATATTGCCGCCCCCAAATACCTCGGGATCGGCAAAACCATTCACAAAGTCGATAATCAGCAGGCCCACCGGGGCCTTCAGTTCGAACTGATTCCCGAACCCTTGTTTGGCATAGGTTTGAACGTCGTTACCTTGGCTCATTTAACACCACCATCCAGCACTTTGCCGTTACGCACCACTTCTTCACCGTCGAGCGACACGGTGCAATTGCGCAAAGGGATATCAATATGGCAAGCCGTTGTGCGGCTGCCACCACCTTCGTTATTCGGCCCTAACGAGAACAGGAAGTTGCCCTCATAGGCGCGCGCATCCATGCCGATGGTTTGTTCTTTGTCGTACAAGCCCAGAGTGGACCAATAGCAGCGCGGTTGCAAACCCCAGCCAATGTGGGAAATAGCATAGCCTTCAGGATCGTTGAAGGAAGCCATGTATTCACGCAGCAGTTCGGCATCGACACCACCTTCAATCTTGGTGGCGTAGCCGTTCTCGACCGTTAGAATAATCTGGTCGGTCGTATAGCTTTTCTGCGGTAACAGGATATCGCCCTTGTCGATCACAATACGGCCTGTAGCCTGACCTTCGTTGGGGAAGGTAAAGGCAAAACCGCTTGGCCAGTGATCCCAGCGGCCGACCTCATCTACAAAGGCATATTCTGCCGTCGCCGGGAATTCACCAATGGGGCAGCGCAAATCGGTACCCGCGTCCGAGACCACCGTCATTTCCTTGGCCGCCTCAATACGTGCCGCCGCCGTTTTCACGCGTTTGCGATCGGCTTCGGTAGGCACCGTGCGCACCAAGACTTCAGGTGGCTCAACAGCCAACAGAATTTTCGTGCCGCTTTTCAGAATGTCGATTTGCTCCGGCGAAAACAAAAGCGTCATAAGGTCGAGCACCAAATCGCTTTCTTTCAGGCAGGCAATCGCGGCCTTGTTACCCGTAAGCGGCGTGGTCCCCAGATAGGCCAGCGGATCACGACTAAGCGCTTTCTCGGCATTCACCGGCGGCAGATCGAGCCGGTTCATGACCGCCCCCAGGGATTGCACGGCAATCGCCGCACACCGCAAATTCTGGGGGTGCGTAGCGGTACTGGTCAGAATCGTTACAGTTTGGCCCGCCTCGAGCTTGGACAAACGCAGCACTTCCTGCCAGGCGGAAACAAGTTGGTAATCACTCACAGGCATGATGAACTCCTGAAAATAGCGGAATTAGGCGCGACGGGTTAGCGGGGCACCCAGGAAATTGCCGAAAGCCTCATAAAAGCCTTCTTCGTTGTCCCAGGGAATCATATGGCCCGCGTCATTCACGTGGGAAATAGCGACACCCGGGATCAGTGTCTTGATTTCTTCAATGTCTTCTTCACGAATGACGTCACCCCGCTCTGCCACCATGAGCATAGTGGGCACTTTGACCTTGGGCATATCGGCGTGAACGTCGTCTTTGTGGAAGTCTTCAAAGCTGGTGATGATGGCGCGTTCGTCGCAAGTATGAAGCCACTCGGCGCGCAACTGCAGTTGCTCTTGTGTCCAGGTGGGGCAAAAAGCACGCATTTCTTCAGCACTGCAGCCCTTGCGCGCCAGTGCCATGGAGTCGACATACCAGGGCAGCTTCGACGGATATTCGCGACGACCAGGGCCCGATACGGGGGGATCGACCATGACCAGGCGCGTCAAACCTTCCGGTTCTGAACGAGCTGCACGCACGCCGATGCGGCCACCCATTGAGTGGCCCACAATGCTGTAACGCTTCAACCCCAGCGCTTTGGCGAACTCAATAACATCAGCTGCCTGCGCATCCAGACTGTAATCGAGCGTATCGGAAGCTTCCGATAACCCACGGCCGCGAACATCGAGCACGTAGGTGTCAAAGTGTTGGCCAAAACGTTCTGCGACAAAGCCCCAAGTAATAGCCGGGCTGGTAATGCCGGGAACAATGACAACCGCATCACGGCCGGCCCGCTCGCCTTCATTGCCCCCATAACGCAGGTAATGCTGACGAATACCGTTAGCGTGAACATTGGCCCCATACAAAAACGCACTCATACTATCTCCGTTTAAAGCTTGAACAGGCGCTCGGCATTGCCATGGCAAACCAGCGCACGTGTTTTTTCATCCATCGGTGCCGTTTCGATGAAATCGGCGGCCACCGCAGTTTCTTCATAAGGGTAATCTACCGAAAACATAACACCTTCCGCGCCCATTTCGCCAATGGCACCCATTAAAGAAGGATGTGAACATACGCCCGATGTCGTGATGACGATGTTGGAGCCAAAATATTCGGATGGCTTGCGCTCCAGCGTAACGCCCTGCGGATAGACGGCAAAACGGCTGTCGAAACGCCAGCGCAAAAACGGCAGCCCTTCGCCCATATGCCCCAGAATCAACTTCAATTTCGGGAAGCGATCAAACACACCGCCGAACAACAAGCGCAATGCATGCGTGCCGGTTTCCACACCCCAGCCCCAAGTGGCGCCCATCAACTCAGGATGTTTGGTGAACATGTGCGGGGTATCGAACATATTGAAGGGGTGCAGATACAAGGGCACATCCAGTGCCTGCATACGTTCCCAAAACACGTCAAACGCCGGGTCATCGTAATACACGCCATGGGTGTGGCCGTTCACCAACGCCCCCTTGAAACCCAGCACATTCACCGCGCGCTCGAGTTCGTCGGCCGCCGCCTTGGGATCTTGCATGGGCAAATGCGCAAAGCCGCCAAAACGGGTGGGGTGCCGCGCAATCTGCTCTGCCAGAAAATCATTGTTTTCCTTTGCGCGGGAAATAGCAGCAGCCGTGTCTTTTTCGGCCTGCACACCAGGGCCCGTTTGCGAAAGAATCACATAATCGATTCCGGCCGCGTCCATTTCCTTCAAACGAATTTCATCGAAATCGGTAAGGCGACGCGTTAAGTCGGCCGCCACGGCAGGGTCGATCAGGCTGACAAACGCTTTTGAATAATCGCCAAAACCCACACCTGAAAAGTGCTCTTCCAACGCAATTTTACGAATTCGGCTCACAACAACTCTCCTCTTGCCTAAAGCGATAATATAAAGTTAATGTCAGTATACTGACAAAATCATCCCGCTCCTATGGCGTAAACCCTTATTTAACGATTCGGATAGAGATCAAACAGACTTCAACGCCGCCCGGCCATGTTGATTGTTCGCTTCCACAACTTCAGCCAGCAAGGTCATGAATGTCTTGCGATCAGCCGGCGACAGGGGCTCGATGAGGCGTTGCTGCGATCGCGCCATACCGTCTTTCAGCGACTCCATGAGCGCCAGCCCTTCAGGCGTGATATTGGCCTGACGTGAGCGTTTGTCAGTGGGGTTCACGCGCCGCTCTACCAGGCCTTTCTCCTCAAGCCGCTTGATCACATCAGCGGACGTAGTGCGATCAAGCCCCAATTCATAACCAATTGCAGTTTGATCCAGCCAGGGGTTGCGTGACAATACGGTCAGAATGCCATATTGAACCGGGGTGATATTCCCCTCTTTGCATTCCTCGAAGAACATTGCATAATGAATTTGATTCAACCGACGCACCAGGAACCCCGGGCGCGACCAAAGCCCCTGTTGGCTGAATACATCAGGCGTAATGTCGTCGGGCAAGGGCTCTTTCTTCATTGAACCGGCGGTGCCTGGCTGCGGCTTTTTTTTCTGTTCTATATCCGAAACTGAATCGTTGTCCGGCATGGCTGAATAACTCTGTCTCATAATGCTTTAGTCTCTCGTGTTTTTACTCAGTATACAGAGCAATTGAATGATTTGCATCGGTATTTTCACGATTGATACAACTTCACGATCCGCCCGTTCATTTCCCTGCCAATTCCAAAAACAATAGCAATAGTGCTAGTACAGCGGCAATTGCACCAAAGTTGGCTCATTCACCCCATTTTGCAAGGCCGGCGCAAGAGAACTCACCCGCACGCCCAGCAAACGCACGCGGGCCGAAAACTCAATCCGCTTCAAGCACTGCCGGGCGGCAAAATGAATTAACTGAACGTCATCCGTTTCCAGATCCAGCGAATAATCGCGGGTGACGGTCCGGAAATCTTCAAACCGCAATTTAACGCCTACTGTTCGCCCCCTCACGCCTTTGCGTTTCAGGTCCTCACCCACTTTTTCACATAAGTTGAAAAAGATAGACGACAAATGCGCGCGGTCGTGCACTACGTGCAAATCCCGATCGAAGGTTGTTTCCCGGCTGACCGATTTGGGCTCGGAGTGCGTTACAACTGCTCGCTCATCACGCCCTTGTGCAACCTGCAATAGCCAATAGGCATAAGTTCGACCAAAGTGTGTTTGCAACATGCCGGCATCGGCCATTGCCAATTGCGCAATCGTTTCAATACCTAAAGATTGCAATTTCTGCGTGGCTTTCGGCCCGATTCCATTAATTTTCCCAACCGACAACGGCCAGATTCGGGCCGGAATGTCGTCGTAGGTCAGGATGGTCAGGCCATCCGGTTTTTCCAGCTCGGAGCCGATTTTCGACAAAAGCTTATTGGGTGAAATCGCAATAGAACAAGTCAGACCGGTTGCCTCGAACACAGCCTCTTTCAGCCGCCGTCCGATGACGTTCGACGGCTCTTCGAGCGACGTCAAATCAATATAGATTTCGTCAATGCCGCGATCTTCAATACAAGGGGCAAGGGTAGCAACCGCTGCCTTGAACCGGCGCGAATAATCACGATAAGCATTGAAGTCGGCAGGCAGCAAATAGGCGTCGGGGGCCAATTGCGCCGCTTTCATCATGCCCATGGCGGAAAATACACCCAATGCCCGCGCCTCGTAGGTGGACGTGGTCACGACGCCGCGCCCCACATACTGACGCAAACGCCCGAACACGCGACGACCATCGGCGCGTTCAGCAGGGGCCGGCGTATTGCGCCCCCCAATCACCACCGCCTGCCCCTTCAGTTCCGGGTACTTCAGTAGCTCAACCGACGCATAGAACGCGTCCATATCAAGATGCGCGACACGTCGGGCCTCGCCGTGAATCGGTTGGTTGCCTGAATCGGTATCGTTGTAGGAAAGAGGGGGTGGCGGCATCTCGACATTTTAATAGTCCACGCGTACGCCCAACATAATACTGCGGCCGGGCAACGGCGCCACCTGAGCGAGATAAGAACTGTGGTTAAACGCCAAACGGTTTAAAAGGTTGCGCCCTTGCAAGTAAACCTGTGCATCAGCCCCTTGCGCCTCGAAATCATACGCAACACCGGCGTTAAGCATGGTATACCCCGGTGTCTCAATTTCGTATGCGGCGATCCGGTCCTGACGCAAAACCCTGATTACCTCAAGGTTTGCCCGCCAGTCCTGCCATTGCGCATTAATCCGGCCGCCCAGGCGCGCGGCGGGAATGCGCGGTAGATCCCCGCCGCCATTCGTTAAACGCCCTCGCGTCACGTCACCGAAAACGCCTACGGAAATAGTCCGATTCACCTGGTAATTCATATCGAGCTCAAGACCCACAAACTGCGCGTCCTGCTGCGCATAGCGAATTAAGCGGAAATCCTCATAACGATCCAGCGTTTGAGCATAAATATAATCTTTCACGCGGTTATAAAATACGCTGGCTTCAAAAGTGAAATCGCCCTCGGTCTTTCTTAACGTCAGATCCACACCGGTTGATTTTTCGGTGCCCAAGTCCGACTGCCCTATTTCATATGTATTCGTGGCCAAGTGAACGCCATCGGCATAAAGTTCCTGAGCTCCCGGCATGCGCTCCGCCCGGGAAAACTGCAATGCCAGAGAATAAGCCGGCGCAAACTCCCATATCGCGGCGGCCGATCCCGACAACGCCCGGCCCTGATAAGCCGGCTGGGTTGAGTCCGGACGAATCGACTGCCAATCGTGCCGCATCCCAACCTCAAAACGCCAATCATTCAAACGATAGGTCTCGAGCAACGCCACGCCCCACGTTTTCGTATGCGTGCTCGGTAAAAATCGCTCAGGCCCGGCGGTATCGAAACGACTTTGACCATTTTGCAGCGCGAACACCCCTTCCCATCCAGCAATAGGAGCATGTGCCAACTCGAGACGCAAATCGTACGCCCGGTTTTTAAACGTGCCGGCAATCTCGTCATGTTCCATTTCGTCGTGTCGGTACTTTGCAAATCCGGCGCGCCAGCTCAGCCGCGTTAACCCGGGTAACGGGTTACTGTATTCGCCGCGGGCATCAAACCGTTGCGACTTCAACCGCGTAACCGGGGTATCGCCCTCATCTGAGCCTTCATTATCGTGGTCATCGTGCCCCTCTTCCTCATGATCCTCATCATGATCATCACAATGCAGGGAGAAATCATGAGCGCTGCATTCGTCGTAGCCATGGTCATGGCCCGGTAACCCGTAACGACTGTTCATCTGGCTGAACGACAACCCGGTATAGCCGTTATCGTGAAACCAACTGGCGCCGATACTGCCCGTTGTGCTCCGGGCAAATGATCCGGGCAAACGCGATGTCGACCAATCAGGCACCCGGTAATCATCGGAATGGCGTGTAGAGCCCTCCAACCGGATAGCGAAATTTCCCTCCCCTGCCGTGACACCCACCGCACCCGCTCGCTCGCGGGCACCGGACGCGCCCCGCAAATTGGCAAACCCTTCAACGCCATCGACTGGCACCGCATCCGGTATCCGGCTATCGACCACATTCACCACGCCGCCAATCGCGCCCGCGCTATATAACAAGGCCCCCGGACCCCGAATGACCTCGATTCGATCAGCCAGCATCGGATCAACCGTTAAAGCGTGATCCGGGGAGATGCCGGACGCATCCATCACATCCGCACCATCTTGCAACACCACCACGCGCGGCGCTGTTTGTCCGCGAATAATCGGACGACTCGCGCCTGCCCCAAAGGTATCGGCGCGTACACCGGGTAGCCCCTCAAGCGCCACGCCCAAAGTTGTTTGATCACTTAACAGCAAACGCTCTCCCGAAAGCACCGATACCGGTATCGTGGCGTTATCCGCATCAGTTCTCAACGGGTTGGCTTTAATGACAATCTTTTCTAATTGCTTCGGCTCCGACGCAGGCGGCTCCACTGCTGCAACGCCAACACCATAAAAAGCCGCAACCAAGCCCACACCGGCATTCCAACTGCTTACCCAAACTTTTTTCACTTTCCTCTCCATTAATTTTGCAATGTTATAACATAACTTTTAATGGCAAAGAAAAACCCCGGTGAGGGTCACTCCCGGGGCGGATAAAGCAACTTACTGCCGCTTACTTAGTCGGCGAACTGCCACATTTTTGTTTCTGGGTTGATTTTCAATACACGACCCGGAATATAGGCATCACCCGATTCCTGGAACTCATACTTCTGAATGCCTGAGAACGTTTTCAAATCAACAAACGCGTCTTTAATCAGTTCACGCGCTTTATCGGCCGGCGTATTGCCGTCGATATTATTCTTGCGCATGATGTCGGCATAAAGCAGCACGGCGTCATAACTCAAGCTCCAGTTAGCGGTATTGGCCGGGTCACCCATCGTATCGTCGGCACGTTCAAGGAAACGCTCAACATAAGCCTTATTCAGCTCATTGTCACCGGTGGAGCTGTTCACTGTGGTAAAGCCCATCGAGTGCCAGTTTTTACCGTTATCACCAACCGTATAAACAAACGGGCCGGGCCAAATCAGCGAATTACCCATAACAGGCGCTTCAATGCCTTGCACATTGAACTCCTTGGCTAATTGCAAAGCGTTATGCCCCAACGCCGACACCATAATAGCGTCCGGATCCAGGCTTTTCACTTTAATCGCAACCGGCGAAAGATCGGTTGCACGGGTGGAGAACTCAACCAATTCAATCACTTCCACGCCATGCTTTTTGGCCAAGGCTGCATAAGCGTCGGCACCTGCTTTGCCTGATGCCTCACGCACATCGGCCACAATAACGATGCGCTTTGTATCAGGATAAATTCGCAAGAAGTCCGCAAAGCCGTCTGCAATGAATAAATCATCAGGCGGTTGCAGGCGGACTGTCCAGGGACGAATGGTAATACCCGGCTTGGCGGCAGTCGACGTTAAAGCCGGCACACCCATGCGGTTGGCCAACGGGCTGACTGTTTCCCACTGGGTGCCGGTCATGGGACCGATAACCGCAAAAACGCCGTCGTTGGCGAATTGGCGGAACATCAATACCGCCTGGCCTGGATCCATTTGGGTATCGGCAAACTGCATGTCGATCATGCTACCGTTTACGCCACCTGCCTTATTAACGTCTTCGACGGCCAATTCAATCGCTAACTGCTGCGATTTCCCATACGCCCCCAGCGGACCGGTTTGCGGTAACAACGTACCCAACTTAATGGGAGGCTTGTCGGCAGCCGATACGCCGAACGGCAATGCCAGCGCTGCGGCCAGCAACATTGCAAAACGCCATTTTTTCATAATATTTGTCTCCGTAACTATTAAAGGACTGATGAAACACTTGTTTACTGCGTTGCTTGAGCAGTCGGCGACGCCGGCTGCTTGATCTTGCCATGCCCCAAGAAACTGGCCATGATCGCTGGATCTTTAGCCAGCTCTGCCGCATCACCAGAGGTTAGGAACACCCCTTGATTCAGAACATACGCCCGATGCGCCAGACCCAGCGCGCTGCGAACGTTCTGTTCGACCAGCAAGATCGTCATGCCCGAGTCGCGAAGCTCGGCCAAAACTTTGAATACTTCTTTGGAAAACAAAGGCGACAATCCCATCGAGGGCTCATCAACCAGCAATAAACGCGGCCGATTGATCAGCGCCCGACCAATGGCCAGCATTTGCTGCTCACCACCGGATAATCCACCGGCCAACTGTTTGCGCCGCTCGCCCAGCCTTGGAAAGCGCGCATACACCTCTTCAGCCGCCGTTTCAAAAGAGGTATCGGTAGGCCGAATCTCCCATGCCAGGCGTAGGTTTTCCTCGACCACCATACCCTGCAAGGTACCACGCCCTTCAGGCACATGAAGCATGCCCAAGCGTGCCAACTGATGCGCCTTCACGGTGCGAATATCCTGGTCAAGGAACGTGGCCTGACCATCGGCAATGGGCAAAATGCCGGACAGCGCCCGCATTAAAGTCGACTTCCCCGCCCCATTGGCCCCAACAATCGATACCGTTTCCCCCTCTGAGACATGCAAGCTAACCCCGCGCAGGGCCTTAATGGGGCCATATGACACATGCAGGTCATTCACTTCAAGAATCCGGCTCATTCGTCGTCTCCCAAATACGCGCGCCGCACTTCCGGGTGCTCCAAAACCGCATGCACGTCGCCTTCAGCTATCTTTCGGCCATAATCCATCGCAACCGCGCGGTCTGACAAACTGCGAATCAGGCTCATGTCGTGCTCAATCAAGACCATCGCGCCTACGCGGCTTCGAATACGATGAATGTCTTCGACCAGTTGCTCTGTTTCGGCATCGTTCATGCCCGCCGCAGGTTCGTCCAGCAACATGAGTGCCGGCTTACCTGCAAGCGCACGTGCTATTTCAAGACGACGCGAATCGCCATACGATAACGAAGCCGCCAGATCATCCGCTTTATCGGTTAATTGCATCATATCCAGCAACGCCATTGCCTCAGCGCGGGCTTTCGCCCGCCCGGCAAAGTTCCACAGAGAGCGTAAAGGCGATGTTGCGTGGCGCTTATCGGCCACCATCACGTTCTCCAGAACCGTCATGCGCTTGAATAAACGAATGTTCTGAAACGTGCGCCCCACCCCGCGGCGCCCAATTTCATAGAGCGGTAACGTACTGATTTCATGACCCTGAAAACGAATACTGCCCGCCGTAGGGCGATAGAAACCGGTAATCGTATTCAACAGTGCGGTCTTACCCGCGCCGTTGGGGCCAATCAAACCAAGAATTTCACCTTCGAATACCTGCAAACTAATACCGTCAAGCGCACGAATGCCGCCAAAGGACTTTTGCAGATCGGTAATGTCCAAAATCACTTTCCCGCTCATGCTGCTTTCCTTTCAATAGCTTTTGAGGTTTTCCCGGCACGCAAGGTGGGAAAACGGAAAGACAGCAAGCCGTCGGGACGCACAAGCAACATCAGCAGTACCGCCAAGCCGAACACCGTTGGACGCCATTCGGCCAGTACACGAAAGTATTCCGGCAGCAAGGTCATGACAACGGCACCCACAAACGGGCCGATCATATTGTTCACACCGCCCAACACCACATACAACACCACGTAAATAGCCAACAGAACGTCGAAATTCTCGGGCCGCACGAACGTCAGGTAATGACCATACAAGGACCCGCCGACAGCCGCTACCGCCGCACCGGCTGCAAACCCGATCAGGCGAACAGCCGTAACATTAATGCCCATAGAGGCGGCAACACGCTCGTCTTCACGAACCGCGTCAAACACCCTTTGCAGCGGACTGAAAGAAACCACCGCCAGCAAAAGCCCGACAACCACAACGGCAATCACCACGGCAAACAAGTCGGTACCCAGCATGCCGCTCATGCCCCCGATTCCGCCCAGGAATTCGAGATTTTCAAGCAGTACCCGTACACAGAAGGTAATACCCAAGGTGGCCAGAATAAGATAAATGCCCCGTAACCTTAGTGCCGGAAAGCCGATGACCCCGGCAATAACCGCGGTGATCGCCGCCGCAATAAGCGTGGCCGGCCAGAACGACAGACCCATTTCCGTGGTGAGGTAACTGGCGGCATAACAGCCAATCGCCATGAAAGCGCCTTGCGCGAACGACAGGCTGCCCGTTAACAGAACGATATAAACACTCCAGGCCAGCAATACATTAATGCCTGTGATAATTAAGTAATCGCTTATCAAACCCGCTGCTCCCTGGAATGTAGCCCGCCCGCGAACAAGCCCGCGGGGCGCAGCAGAAGAATCAGAATCATCGCCAGCCAAACCGTCATTTCACCCAGGCGGCCCCAACCGAAATAGAACATTAGCGCCTCAATCACGCCAATAAGCAATGCAGCCAGAACGGCGCCACGCAAATCGCCCATACCGCCGATCGCCATGATAGCCATGGCTTTCAAGCCGAAAGTCAGACCAATCTCCGACCCGACGGCGTCACTGCGCAAAGCGAGCAACAACCCTGCAATAGCGGCCAATGCTGAAGAGATGAAAAACACGGCCTGCTTAACACGCAACACATTAACGCCGAGCAAGGTCGCTGACGTGGGCGCCTCCGCCACCGCTCGGATCTGACGGCCGATTTTCATATGATGAATCAGAAAATGCAGTCCAATCATCAAAGCCAACGTGACCGCCAGCACCATTAATTGCAGGTTCAGAAACCTGACCCCCGCTATTTCAAAGGTTTCGGTCAGCCAGCCCGTTTGTGGGGGAAGAGGAACATTCTCGTTCCCCCAGAACTTATGCACAAGGTCAATGAAAACCAGGCCAAGCGCCAGTGAACTTAATGCCGCCGTGATACGTGAGTCGGCACTTTGAAAACGCCGAAATGCCACGAACTCGGTAAACAAACCCAGCAAACCGCCAATAAGAAAAGCGAAAATAAACGCCCACTCCAATGGCAGGTAAGTCAAGGAGACCAGCCCGATGAAACCACCCAGCATGAACACTTCCGGGTGAGTGAAATTAAGCTTGTCGAGGACACCGACAATAAGCGTGAACCCGATGGCTACCAGCGCATACATGGCGCCGCTAACCAATCCGTTCAGTATCTGGCCTAGCAACATTGATTGCCTCCTTTATGCAGAGGCCTGAGCCGGTGCCGCGCGCTTCATGGTTTGCAAGCCTGGCAAAATTTCCTTGGCAAACATATCCATGTTGCGACGCGTAAGCTCTTCCGACAAATTGCCGAAATGCAGCATCGTTAGCAAATTACCGAAGTGCATTTCGTTCCAATGCGACTCAAGCTGCTGGCGCACAGTGGCCGGGCTACCGCAAACAAGCATACCCATGTCAATGGCCATTTCAATGGTCAGGTCTTGCGACAACATCGCCTTAGCCGCCATGATGCGCTTAAGAGAATCCCGCGAGCTGTACCCGGGCGGAAGCAGCATCTCGAACGGCATTTTCAATAAACGATTGCGGAACAGTTCAAACGGCTCGCGCGCCTCTTTAATGGCCTGCTCGTCGGTGTCTGCCACATAAACAGGTACCGCCCAGCCCAACTGGCTATCGTCTGCTTCGTAGCCAAACTGCTCGGCCGTATCACGATATGACTGCAAATATTTTTGCACCGCCTTGGCAGGGCTGAACGTTTGCAAATAAGTGTAGCGGTGGTCGGGATGCGCCGCCCAATCGATGGTTTCCTTACTGCCCTGAGACGGCACCCAGATTGGCGGATGCGGGTTCTGGAAAGGGCGTGGCCACAAGTTCACGTAATCCACGTTGTAATGCTTGCCGCTGAACGATGTAGGGCCGGGTTGCGTCCAGGCTTGTACGATCAGGTCGTGCGCCTCGTGGAAACGTTCGTGAGAAATGGTTGGGTTCAAACCGAAGGTATGGTATTCGGCACCAATGCCGCGCACAAAACCCGCAATTAACCGCCCGCCGGTAATCACGTCGAGCATGGCGTACTCTTCAGCCACCGTCATGGGGTGTTCGCGCAAAGGCAAAGCACTACCCAAAATAGCAATTTTCACGCGCTGCGTGCGACGCGCCAAAGCCGATGCCATGACTACCGGGGAAGGCATTAAGCCATAGGCGGTTTGGTGATGCTCATTGACCGCCACGCCGTCGAAACCCAATGTTTCTGCATACTCCAGCTCATCAAGATAACGGTTGTACAGCTTGTGACCTTTAACTGGGTCATAGAACTTGTTTGGCAGTTTCATCCAAACGGTTTCATATTCCTTCGTGGCCTCAAAATCCAGGTCGGCATACGACATCAAATGGAAAAGAGTGACATTCATGACTATTTAACCCCTTCAATAAATTGCTTAACAGACGCGCTGAACTCATCGGGAAACTCAACCTGAGGTAAATGCCCACAGTTTTTGAAAACCTGAAGCGTCGCGTTCGGCAGCTTTGGCTGCAGTGCCTCGCCTACCGCTAATGGCATGATTTTGTCTTGCTCACCCCAAATTAGTTTCACCGGCGCCTGAATACGATGGAGCCACTTGGGCAAATTCAGGTCATACAAACGCGGCTGCCAAGCCAGCCTTGCAACCGTTTCACGGTTCTTAAGCATGATGTCTTGCGCTTCCTCGGTATCGGGTGCCATCGACAGCACTTTCTGCGCAATGTCTTGATTAAAGAAAGTATTGCGGGCTGCCGTTTCAGCATCCCAAAGAAAAATATCACCAGGCAGAATGCCGGGAACACGTACACCCGCCGTACCCACCAAAGTCAACGACTTAATACGACGAGGCTCGCGAATCCCCATCTCCATACCAAGCCAGCCACCCATCGAGCTGCCCACCACGTGCACGCTGTCGAGTTTCATATGATCGAGTAGATCGAGATAAAAGTAAGCCAGGTCTTGCATGTTATCGAGCCATTCGGGCTCGTCCGACATGCCAAAGCCGGGGTGCTCGGGAACGATTAAGTCGTAGTCTTGTGCCAGCACTTCCATGAAAGGCTGAATCATGGGTGCGCCGTTGGCCCCATGCAGATACAACACCGTTGGGCCTTTACCACCCCGCCGAATGCGGGTTCGGCAACCATCAACGGTAATAAAAGATTCTTCAAACGCCATATTGCTGACTCCTGTTCTAATTAACGGACGCCTCGACGCTGGCGGCAAGGCGCGCGCGGCGGGCAAACTCAACAACCTGGCCGGCCATGATATTCAGCTGGGCGGCCACGTCGGGATTCTTGATACTGCCATCGGCCTCGAACGGCTTCAGGCTGGAATTAATCACGGCGGCGTAGGGTGTCGGCCAGCCACGAAGCGCATGCACAATTGAACGCAATGTCGACAAGGTTGAACCCATGGCTTGCGCACCATCGGCGCACACAATGCAGCCCACGGCACGATTGTCGAAGTACGGACGCTCGTCGGCGCGCATGTCTTCGGTGTAATCAAGCGCGTTTTTCAAGTGGCCGGAAATCGACCCGTGGTAGCTGGGCGACGACAAAATAATGCCGTCAGCCGCGCGCAAAGCCTCGACCAAACGCTGGGCATTTTCCGATCGCGATGCCACTGCCGGATCAAACGTTTCCATATCCAGGGCGGGACCGGACAGCATCAAGGTGCGCGCACCTTGACTCTCGGCCATCCGGAGAGCAGCCGCCATGGCCTTTTCCGACGTTGAGCCGACACGCATCGTGCCGCCAATCCCTACAATCAAAGGGGAATCTGTGTTCATACCTAATCCTTCACAAACCAAACTTTTTGCCACGCCAATAAGCCAGCCTGACCAATGAGCTTTAAAAATGACGTTACGGGTACCACTACCCAGACACTTGTCTCCAAACTACTATAGGGGTTTCTGGTTTTTCTTAAATTTATGACGTATAGTCATGCTAAAACTAAGCATGCTTTTTTTAAATGGTAAAGATCTGAAAATTACCTGTCAATAAGCCTAGGGTAAGTCCTGATACGATTTAGAAATGAAACAAAAAGACACTTCACACAATGCAGCCGAACCCGGATCCCCCGCGCAAAACCCGTTTATCAAGCTATACGATATGCCTGGATATTTGCTGCGTCGGGGCGGGCAATTCATTAATGCCACGTTCGACGCCGAAATGGGAAAAATGGGCCTGACAGCCAGCCAACTTGCGGCTTTCCTGGCGGTCAGCATTCAGGAAGGGATGGAGCAACGCGAACTGGCCGCCCGATTGAACTGGGACGAAGCCACCGTTGGCGGCATGGTGCGGCGGCTTGAGGCGCAAGGTTATTTTGAACGGCGCAGCAGCCCGAAATCGAAGCGGGGCCTGCAAATTTACATGACCCCGAAAGGCAAGGCACTTTATAAACAAGCCGAGCCTCATGTGGCTCGTATTCAAGTCAATGTAATGCGAAATCTTGCACCCGACGAACAAAAAACGTTGCTTTATTTGTTAAGCAAAATGATGGGCGAAAACAACTCGTACTATCAGACGGACGCTCCCGAATAAAGACGGCAGCGCCACGCGGATACGATTGGGATTTACTCGCGATACATTTGAAATGATGCGCTGCGCTGAGCGATGCGCCAGCCTTCTTCGGTGCGTACCAGGTAATCGTCGAACTGGCCGGCAACCTGGCGGACATCGGCTTTTCTGCCAAAAGCTTCAAGCGGCGAATCGGCGGCGGCACTCCATAGCAACACATAACTGGTCATTCGCGCAGAATTAAGGTCTGCTTCGTACACCACCGAATTGGTGACGAAGTGACGCGTAAGGCGCTCTTTCGGCTTACTTTGGTAGGAAGCCAGTATTTGCGCGCGCCCTACCAATGGCTCGCCCCCCGGCCTAACCAACGAGGCATCGGGCGTAAACAACTGCACCAGGGCTTCGTAATTTTGCTGATCGACCAGGCAAGCGGTACGCACCGCCAAATCTTTGCAAATCGTATGAATCGCCTGCATATCGGCGTCGAGATGATGCTCCATTCCTTTTTCCTTTTATTCGCGCGAAAGCCAGATATCCAACAAGGCACTGACCGCTTCGGGCTGCTCCATGGTCGACATGTGTCCACAGTGCTCAACCGCGTGTAACGTTACCCATTGCGCCGGCACCATATGACTCATCGCCTCGTGTCGCGCATAAGGGCTCCAGGCGTCTTCACGGCCACAAATAAGTGCGGTTGGGCAGTGCAATTTGCGCAACACCGGCCCCGCATCGGGGCGACCCAGCAAAGCATTAATTTGCGCTTCGAATTGCTCCGGCGTGCGGCGTTCGATCATATCCAGAATTTCATCGAACAAGGGTGACGCCAGACGATCGGGATGCACCATGCCGGGCGCCCACAACTTACCCATTTCACGCATGCCATGGGCTTTTGCATGCTGCAACAGCTTCATGCGCTTTTCACGCTCCTGCGCACCGGCCTCCCCCGCCGCGATAGGCTCATAACCCGTGTCGAGCAAAGCCAAACGCCGCACCCGTTGGGGTGCCATACGAACAACCTCAAGCGCAACCCGTCCGCCCATCGAATGACCAGCCAATGAAAAAACAGGGGCGGTCACTTCGGCCAGCACCTTTCTCGCCATGCCCTCGATGGAGCCCAGCTCGGCGTAGTGCGGTACGACCGTATCAACGCGTTGTCCCATCGCCTGACGTTGATGAACCCATACTGCGTCGTCGCACAACAACCCGGGCAACAGCACTAATGTTTCTTTCGACATGAAATATCCTTTGACTTAACGGTCGGCCCAAACGCCGCGCGGCACGCACACGTGGCCATCGAAAAGCCAACGTGCCGTACGAATTAATGCAGCTTGCGCCACACTCACGCCGTCAGCCGTTCGTTCCAATGCAATTTCCACCCCCATATGCCCAGTGGGGTGCTCAATTTCAAGCTTAATATGATCGCCATCGGGCACCACCCCCACACCCTCGCAAACCGTACCGGGCATGGCAACGGCCGTTGCCACGCTAACCGCCGCCAACACGCCAATTGACGCATGGCAACGGTGCGGAATGAAACAGCGCGTGTTAACAGCACCGCCGTGTTCAGGTGGCGACACCAAACACATTTTCGGCACCGTGCGTTCAGACACGTCACCCAGGTTCATCATCGGACCGACCTTCAGGCGGATCGCCTCGATACGCGCCTTCAGCGCCGTGTCGGCATCGAGCGCTTCCCGTGTCTCGTTACCCGTGCGCCCAAAATCCTGCGCCCGCATCAGCACCATGGGCATGCCGTTATCAATGCAGGTAAGCGACACACCGTCGATGACATCCTGCCTCTTTCCAGTGGGAAAAAGTGCGCCGCAACTGGAGCCGGCAGTGTCACGAAATGCAATTGGAATAGACGCCGCCGTACCCGGCACGCCGTCTATCCGTTGATCGCCTTCATAAACAACCCGCCCACCTGGTGTAGCAACATGTGCAACCGCTATTTGCCCCGTATTGACCATATGAATGGCAACCGGCGTCACGCCCTCCTGTGCCGCCACTATTCCCGTTTCAATGGCGAACGGGCCTACACCCGCCAGAATATTGCCGCAATTCTGCCCGTAATCAACCCGCGCTTCGTTAACGACAACCTGCGCAAAAAGATAATCGACATCGGCGTCGGCACGCGTTGACGGCGACACAATAGCGACCTTGCTGGTTAAAGGGTCCGCGCCGCCAATGCCGTCGATTTGGCGCGGGTCGGGCGACCCCATGACAGCCAATAAAACCGCGTCACGAACGGTGGCGTCGTCGGGTAAATCGGACGCATGAAAATAAGCCCCCTTCGACGTGCCGCCCCGCATTTGCACACAAGGAATACGCGTTTGCATCATCGCCCCGTGAATTACAAATCATTCAGAGAGTTAACGTAACGCAAACCCTTGGCCTCAAGGCGCTCGCGCATGCCGTAATAATCAAGACCCAATTCCCCGGTTGCCAGCACCTGACGCGTCTTTTCTTCTTTTTCCATCCGGGCCAACGCGGCCTGAGCAACCTGAGGCACGTCGGCCACTTGCACCACTGCCACACCGTCGTCGTCGGCCACAATAACGTCGCCGGGGTTAACCAATTGGCGTGCGCAGGTAACCGGAACATTCACGGAGCCCAACGTTTCCTTGACAGTGCCCTGGGCCGAAATGGCACGCGACCATACCGGAAACTGCATTTCAGTTAATGCACGCACATCGCGACAGCCGCCGTCAATTACCAGGCCCAACACACCGCGCGCCATTAAGGAAGTGGCCAGAAGATCGCCGAAGTAGCCGTCGGTGCATTCAGACGTGGTTGCAACCACCAGAATATCGCCTTTCTGACACTGCTCAACCGCCACGTGAAGCATCCAGTTATCGGCGGGCGGCACCAAAGCCGTAATCGCCGAACCGGCAATGCAGGCCCCCGGCCAAATGGGCCGCATATAGGGTGCCATCAGGCCCAAACGACTTTGTGCTTCATGTACGGTTGCAGCACCTGCCTTTTGCAGCAGTGCAATATCGGCCGGGTCGGCACGGGTTACTTTTTGAACGACAACGCCTCGCTTCATGCCAGTTCTCCTACCACTGAGGGGGTTAAACGCATATAGCCTTCCGCATACTCGATATTTCGGGCTGCGGTAATGCCTATATTACGCTTGGCCTGCACACCGCGCTGTTGCGCAACCCGCGTGTAGTAAGCCCATAAATGTTCTTGGCCGGCCATGCATTCAATCGCCTGGCGCTTTTTATCCCAAACATGGGTGATATCCAGAAACGTATTCGGCACCCATTCGCACTGCTCGGTTTGATGCGGTTCAAACGCATAAACCGGCGGCGCGCCCACCACTTTCTGGCCGGGGTTGTGCCCTTCGGCCTGCGCAATAACGCGTGCCTCTTGTGCAACATGCATCGCCAAGGGGTGATCGAAGTTGTAGGGGTCTTTGACCGAATGGCTTAACACAAATGCCGGTTGCAATTCGCGATAGACATCGACCAGACGCATTAATGTTTCGTCGGAGATGCGCATGGGGTAATCACCGACATCGAAAAACTCAATTTCAGCGCCCAAAACATCGGCCGCGCGTTGTGCTTCTTCCTTGCGCGCCGATTTAACCTTATCAAGCGTCATATCGCCTTTACGCCACAGCTTGGCCGACTCACCGCGCTCACCAAATGAAAGGCAGATCACTTTCATGCGATAACCCAGCGCGGCATGTACCGCAATCGCCCCGGCTGAACGCCAGACAAAATCGGCGGAATGCGCGCTCACCACCAGGCCCGCGCGCTGATCTGTTGTATTTGAATTACTCATTATTACCCCTCGCGAAGATACGAATCATGCAATCAAGCCAGTGTGCCAAAACTGAACCGGAGTGACCAGTGACATCGCGCGCAGGGCAATGCGTTTTACTTATACTTATAAAAATTAACTCAGCTCTTTCGCTAATATCTGGAGTTCTTGAATAAACAGACGAATGCTTGCACTGGGGTCAGCGTCGGCACGCATCGTCAAACCAATCTGACGCGATGTTTCCTCTACCGCTATAGGCAGAATACTAAACACACCCGAAGAAATACCGTGGAAAATCTGGCGACGCGACAATAAGGCAAGCCGATTGCTATCTTGCAACAATGCCTGCAACACTATGGCGCTATTCACTTCCAGTTCAGCAGAAGGCGGGGCAACCCCCGCTGCGCGAAATGCGCGTTCGAACGCCTCTCTTGCAGGCGTGCCGCTTAACGGCGCTATCCAAGGCTGGTCCACAACATCGCGCAGCGTTCTCAACGCCTGCTTTTCCAACGGATGGCCACGCCGCACCACGACTGAAAGCGTATCTTCAAACAACGGTGTTTGCACAACATCACTGCCCGGCGCGCCGGGGCGCAAGGCACCCACTACGACATCAATATCAGCATGACGCAACTGGTACATCAAGCCATCGTACGTGCCATCCACAATGGTCACTTTCAGATCATGACGCCGGACCAACATGCGATCAACCGCACGCGGCACCAACACACCGGCTGATAAAGGCAAAGAACCAATGACAATCCGCCCCTGCATCCGGCCGTCGAACGCCGCCAGATCCTCACCGGCATGACGAAATTCCGCCAAAGCCAACTTCACGCGGCGCAATAAAGCCTCGCCGTTTTCGGTTAACCGGACACCCCGTGCGGAACGCTGGAAAAGTTCGCACCCCAGCAGATGAGAAAGTTGCCGCAATGTTTGGTTGACGGCCGGCTGACTCACCCCCAGCCGCTGCGCCGCAATAGTCTCACTGCGGGTGTCACAAAAAATAATAAACGTTTGAAGATGCCGGTATCCCACCGTGTGAACAAATCGGCTTGTCGCCACCGGCGCGCCACTTTGATCATGCCCTTTCAGCTCAGTCTCGGCCAACTGAAGCTGCGCCATCGCACGCTCGGCACGATACGACAACAAACGCCCCACCGGAGTTGGCAACATACCTCTTGCCGCGCGCTCAAACAAAGGGCGGCCCAAATCGTCTTCCAACTCCCGAATTGCGCGCGCAATAGCCGATTGCGACAACGGCAGAATCAGAGCCGCCTGAGCGGTGCTTCCCGTTCTACAGACGGCTAGAACAGAACGAAAACGGCGCAAATGAGGCGCCAGCAGGCCGGGCATGGAATGACTCCTTTCTGGGAAGGGGTCATTTTAACGGCCGTGGACGCCGACGTCCTGAATAACATTACAAAGGCATCATGCCATCGAGCACAACAACCGCGGGCTTGAGCGAATCGCCCGACTGCACTGCTTTGACCAATGCGCTTAATGTTGTGTGCTCATACCGGTACTGCGCACACGCTTTGTAATAAACCGCCGTTACCCGCAAGGAAGGCGAACAGCCTATGCGCGTTAAGTCCTGGCTTAAACGGGTAACGCAAAAGCCACCCATGTAGCAAACCAAGGTCATGCCGTTATGCGACAACCTGACCCAATCAAGGCTCGGCTCATCGACACGCGGCGCAACAAGCGTCACACCGCGCCCAACCTGCGAAGGCATGAGGGGCAGTCGCAATGCCGCCGGATCCAGGGTGTCATCACCCACATTGACTGGAGTACGCAACCGCGCCACCGAATAACCCGCCCGCCGATAACGCCGCATCTGCCCCAACGCAACCGTTTGGCCCCGCGACTCATTATCTTGCGGCTCCAACCGGATCACGCGTGCGGAAGGCGGCGCCAGCTCAACCACACTTTGATGAACCCGCGCGTCTACCAACCACACTTCGCTTTCCTGAAGTGCACGCATGGCTCGCGACGCGGTAAGCGCAAGTGTATTGTGGTTACGTGCCCGCAACCAAAACATGCTGGTTGCGCCGCTGGAGATAAGATGGACGAAAGTATTCATACCTTTCATGCAAGCAAATAACGTGCCAGAAAGAAATGCTCAAACCCTATTCAGGCTAACGAGGTGATGCCGGCGCGTGCGGCTCAATCTGCCTCATCCCCGAACATTTCCTGCACCACTTTGGCGCGATGCGACAGCACATTCGCCTGGTTCAACGATCCTTTGTCGGTTATTTCCCGCGCGACGGCAGACGGGGGCTCAGTTGGAATGGCGTAGCAGTCAATTCGTGTGGAGCTGCCCGGATGCATGGCGTTATGACGCGCAATGGCGGCGCAAACATACTCGTGAATAGCGGGATGATGCGCCAGCGCGGCATAGTTCAAATCATTCTGCCCCACATGACGTCGGGCAACCCCCGTATCCAGAAATACCAGCAAACCAAGGCGATCCCGCCCCTGGCCGGCAATTACCACATCGGAAACCAAAGGCAATAACTCACCCATCAGCAAACCACGCAAGCGCCCAACCGATACCCAGGTGCCTGAATGCAACTTGAAATTCTCACTGATGCGGCCTTCAAAAATGATGCCTTTCGACGGTTCGCTTTCATCGGCAAGACTGGCCGCATCACCGCTGCGAAAATAGCCTTCTTCATCGAAAACCCGTGCGGTTAAATCGGGCCGCCCCAGATAACCGGGCATCACATTCGGCCCACGCACCCGAAGCTCAAAACGTCCATCGACAGGCGCGAACTTGATTTCACAACCGGGTACCGGAATACCCACATTGTCGGCTCGATGCGATTCAAAAAACACACCGGTTGCCAAAGGCGCGGTTTCTGTCGCGCCCCACGCCGTTATCATAGGCACCCGATGCCCCCGCACCAATTCAGCCAATGCCTCAAGGTCGGACCACGTTTGTTGAGGCATGCCGGCGCCGGCATAAAACATAAGGTCAAGCCGACGAAAGAAGCTTTCACGCAATACGGAATCGTCGCGCATACGCACGACCAGTTGATGAAACGCCAACGGCACGTTGAAATGGATGGTGGGTGAAATTTCGCGCAAATTGGTAATGGTTTGCTCGAATAATGACCCTATCGGCTTACCCTGATCGATATGCAGGGTTCCACCATTGCACATCGCCAAAAAAAACACCTCATTACCACCAAACGTATGATGCCAGGGCAACCAATCCACCAAAATAGGCGGCCGCTCAAGCACAAAAGGGAAAATCTGACGCAACTGCTGCTGGTTGGCACACAACATGCGATGCGTATTGATCACCCCCTTGGGCGCCCCCGTTGAACCCGAGGTAAACAAATATTTGGCAACAGTATCAAGGCCGACTTTGTCATTTGCCTGCGTGACCGCGTTGGTGGGCGCTGTACTTAAAACCGCATCTAAAGCGGTATGGCCGGGCACGGCTTCCGGCGTAATCACCTGCAAAGGCAAATCGCACACTTGCACTAACTGCCCAACCCAGTCTGTTTGCCCCACGTAAGCCACGCAAGGCTTCAACGTGTCGACGCACACTTTCAGTTTGTCGTGCGCCCCTTTTTGCGAAACATAAGCCGGCGAAACAGGTGCAACCGGCACCCCAACATAAAGCGCACCCAACAAAAGCGAAGCCGTCGCCAATGAGTTTTCGGCCAAAATCAACAATGGGTTGTGCGCATCACACCCTTTATCGAGCAAAAACTGCCCCACCGACCGCGCCTGCATCAGCGCCTGCTCGTATGTTAGATGCTGCCAAGCCTGCGTTTCATCACGTTGCGATAAAAAGACCTGCCCAGGCGCCTTCTGGGCCCACGCAAGCAGGTAATCGGTAATACGCGGTGCGTACTCAGCCAAAGGTTGGCTACTACGCAAAACAAAACCGCCGTTATCCAGCGGTGAACAAGTGGTTTCAGTGGGGCCGAAGAATGTGGTCATAAGGAGATTATCTTCTATTGACTTCCTCAACGCCACTGAATCCCTTTGCAAACAAAGTTAAACAAGCTACGTAATTAAGTGGAATAGCCGAGCACCAATACAATAATGAGTGCGGCAATGGCATACCAAATCCAGCGTTGCTGCATTGAAGGTTGTTTGCCACCCGAATCCCGGCCCGCTGCCTGCCCTTTGGATGCGGCATCTTCCGTGGGTTGCGCCGCGTTGTTCGAGGCCCCAGCACCCGACGCTTCACCCTCACCTGCACCCTCCGGCTCAACCCGCTGTTTAAAACGCTCGAAAAATTCGTCGGCCATTTTCTTGGCAACGCCGTCGATCAGGCGAGAACCCACTTGGGCCAGCCGGCCCCCGACCTTGGCCTGCACTGAATACTCCAGTTCGGTTTGCCCAGGCAAATCGCCCAAAACAACACTGGCATTGCCTTTGCCAAAACCGGCAGCACCACCCGACCCATCAAACGTTAGCGTATAAGACTCAGGTGGGTTGATATCGCCTAACGTTAACTTGCCCTTGAATTTGGCCTTGATCGGCCCGACCGCTGCGGTCATGACAATGTCGTACTCATTTTCGCCGCTTGCCACAAACTGATCACACCCTGGAATACATTGCTTCAGTACCTCAGGGTCGTTCAACGCCTCCCACACCTGGGCCCTGGGCAGTTGAATAACTTGTTTTCCAATTAACTCCACACGACCCCCTTACGCCTGGCTACCGGCATTGATTCGATCAGCCGCCAGCCGAACCGCCTGAATAATTTCAGGATACGCGGCGCAACGACACAAATTGCCGGCAAGATAATGTTTGATTTCCGACTCTGTCGGGTTAGGATTGGACGCCAGCAACTGTTTACTCATCAGCAAGAAGCCGGATGTGCAAAACCCGCATTGAAATGCGCCGCAATCGATAAAGGCTTGCTGAACAGGATCAAGCTGACCCGAAGCATCCAGGCCCTCAACCGTTTCGACCTGGGTACCATCCAGGTCAGCCGCCAGCGCAAGACACCCGCTAACCGACTTGCCGTCAACAATAACGGTACAGCAGCCGCACAACCCTTGCCCACAGCTTTCACGCGCACCGTAAAGTTCAAACGTGTTACGCAACACATCCAGCACGGAATGATGGGTTTGCACATGGGCCTTAACAGGTTGGCCATTCAAAACAAAACTAATTTGAGTATTGTTGGATTCGCTCATCACTCCCCCCACTGGCGAAACTTGGGATCATTCGCATGCAGTTCCCGGCACACGGTTTCATATTTCATTGGCATCGACGTAAGTCGCACCCCAACGGCATCTTCGATGGCTGCCGCAATGGCCGACGCCACACCGAACGCACCACTTTCGCCGACCCCTTTGGCGCCAAACGGACCATTGTTCTGGTAGGCATCGACGGCTTCGTTGCCCATTTGGTCGGGCAAGTCGGTAATGCCTGGAATCTTGTACTCGGCAAATGACGCATTGCGAAGCTGGCCGTCCTCGTCGAACTCCATGTTCTCGTACAAGGCCGCGCCTATTTGCATAATGGCAGCGCCCGAAACTTGCGTTTCCACAATCTTCGGATTCAATGCCGTACCGCAATCAACCACGTTTTCCATGCGTACCAAACGGAACTGGCCGGTTTCCGTGTCCACCTCAACCTCAACACCGCAACCGCCAATCATCCAGTTCGGCGTGATGCTCTCGGAGTGTCCCGTTTCCTTGTTAGGCGAAATGTAATCGGGAATATAGCTGCCAACCCCAACAATATTGCCGGCCTGCATGCCGTAGCGCTGCTTAAGCAATTTGCCGGCTTCCAACGGTTCCCCTTCAGGCACACCCAACTGAGCTGCCAGCACCTTCATTTTCTCGACGGCATCTTCGGCCGCAAGGCGTACCGCGTGACCCATATGGAAGGTTGAGCGTGACCCCAGCGTCGCCATGTCGTAAGGCGTAACGTCGGTGTCCGGACGAATGACCTTGATGTCTTCCGGATCAATGCCCAACACTTCAGCCGCCACCATCGACATGGTGGTATTGGAAGCCTGCCCCATATCAACCGTCGACATATGCAGGAAGCAGCTGCCGTCCGCCGAAAGGGTAACCATGGCCACCGACGTGGTGGGCGCAACAAGCGCCTTGAAGCCCACACCCACACCGCGACCGCGTCGCAGTTTTTCTGTTCCACGATCAAACGGCTCATTCCATTTCATGCGTTCGGCCGTGCGATCCAATACTTCAATTAATGCCGCATCGCGCATGATGGTGCCGGTGGCATGCGGACGCCCTTCTCGCAACATGTTCAGGCGACGGAACTCAACCGGATCCATACCCAGTTCACGCGCAATAATGTCGGCCTGGCTTTCGTACGCCCACACCAACTGCGTAATACCAAAACCACGGAACGCGCCCGCCGGCGGCAGGTTGGTGTACACCTGATAGGAATCCACCCAAACGTTGTCTATTTCATAAGGCCCCGGTGCCGTAAAGCCCGACTTTTGCGTAACACGCGGGCCAATATCGGCATAGGCACCGCCGTTCCACCACACCGTGCACTTGCGGCCCGTAATACGCCCTTCCTTATTCACCGCCGACTTGATCTTGAAGGTGGTGGCGTGCTTGGTAATGGTGTAGAACTGTTCTTCCATGGTTAACGCGACGCGCACCGGGCGCCGTGCCAGCATGGTAAGCGCCACAGCCAGCGCTTCCAGCTTCACATACAACTTCGCACCGAAACCCCCGCCCAGAAACGCGGTTCGTACACGTACACGAGATTCCGGCCAGCGCAACAAGCGCGCAATTTCCAGGCGCACAAACGACGGGCTCTGCGAAGCAGTGTGCACGGTAATACCAGAATCCGTTAATTCACCCACCGAAATCATGGGCTCCAACGGTGTATGCATCACCTGCTGGGTACGGAACGAGTGCTCAAAAATATGGTCGGCTTCGGCAAACGCTTTTTCCACATCACCCGTGCGCACCTGGAAATCCAACGCAATATTGGTATCACGCCTTCCTGCAAGGTGCTTCAGATCGGGGAATGTGCCGGCTGGTCGCAGCTCGTCGTGCACCACTACTTTCGACTCGGCTGCCTCCACTTCATTAAAGACCGCAGGCAACTCTTCATAGGTCACGTCAATTAGATGTGTGGCTTCTTCCGCAATATACGGGTCTTCCGACAGCACCACGGCAACAGGCTCGCCCACATAATGCACTTTGCCCACAGCAAGAATCGGCTGATCGTGAAATGCGGGCCCGAAATAGGGCTCGGGCATCACCGTCATAATATCTTCCGAGGTGATAACGGAATGCACGCCTTCCAGCGCTTCTGCTTCCGACTTATCGATAGACACAATACGTCCGTGCGCAACCGTACTGCGTAGAATTTTGGCATGCAGCATGCGCGGTAGCGTAAGGTTGTGAATGTATTCAGCGCGGCCGCTTACTTTTGTCTGGGCCTCGAAACGACCCCGGGAACGCCCCAGTTCGCGCGTTTGATCGCGTTGCGTTTCCATTTTCATGATGCCTCCTGTTGTCCGCCGCCCACTGCTGCACGCACCGCGCGCCCCAGATAAACGCTAAGCAAGTGTTTTTTGTACTGCGCGGAACCATGTTGATCGCTAACAATATCCAAACCATGCGCGGCTTCTTCGCCTGCCTGCTTCAGCAAAGCATCAGAAAGCGGTTGCCCCACCAACAATTGAACGGCATTGTCGAGCGACGTGGGGCGATCGGTTGCCGCGCCCACGATCAAGCGCGCGTCGGCCAAGCGGTCTTGCTCCATTTTCACCACAGCTGCCAGGCCTAACGTTGGCCAGTCGTGCGATACGCGTGTGGTTACTTTGAAATACGCCGCTTGCCGCCCCTGCATGGGTGGCACAATCACTTTGGTAATCAGCTCATTGCCGGCCAACGCGGTTTCGTAATAACCCAGGCACAAATCTTTCACGGGTAGCTCACGCGAACCATTCGGCCCCTGAATCACCACCGTGGCACCCAACGCGGTTAACACCGGTGGCATGTCCATGTGGGGATCGCCATGGGCCAGATTGCCGCCAATCATGGCTACATTGCGCACCCGAATATTCGATAACGTTTTAAACGTACGCGCCAACATGGGCCAACCCTGTTGAATCTCAGGCGAGCGCTCCAGTTCTGCCAGCGTCGTCATGCCGCCAATATGCAAAGAGCCGTCGGCGGCCACTGCAATTTGGCGGAACTCATCTTCAACATGGCGCAAACTCACCAAACGTGCCGGCCGCAACACGCCGGCTTTCATCATCAGCATAATGGCCGTACCGCCGCTAACCGGCCGTGTGTCGGGGTCGTCTGCACTAAGCAGGCTAACCGCCTCGGCCAGTTGCCTGGGCTTAACGTAATCAAAAGGCTTCATCAGGTTGTCTCCTTTCCCTACCCTTGTTATTTACTGCTGCACGCGGCTGCGCAACTCAGACAGCATGCGTGTAATGTCTTTCGGCACCTCAAGCGGCGTTAAATGACGCGCGCCCTCAATGGTTTTCAGGCGTGAACCCGGAATACCCTGATACAAGGCTTGCGCCATAGCCACCGGCGTGGCGTAATCTTCCGTTCCCACCACAATCGACACCGGCATGCGCAACCCCAGCAACTTCGAACGTGCATCGAACGCCCCCATGGCATGGCAGGCGCCTTCATAGCCGGTTAAATCATTGGCCACAAACACCGCCACGCTCTCTTGCACAACCTGCGGATGACGTGCCCGGAACGGCTCACCAAACCAACGCGTTTGCTGGAAACCCACCAAACTGCCGAACCCTTCCAAACGCGCTTTCGCGGCACGGTTGGCCCAATCGGCGGCGGCATTTTCGCCGTACCAGGCGGTGGTATCGATTAAGCCCAACGCACGCGTGATATCGGCGTTATCAATGGCAAACTGCAATGCCACACAGCCGCCCATCGACGCGCCGGCCACCACCACCTGGTCAATACGCAAGCGATCAAGTAAAGCGCGAACGTCAGCCGCCATGGCGGCGATGGTATAGGGCCCCTGCGGTTTGCTTGAACGGCCATGACCGCGCAAATCAACACATAGAACGGAACCTTGTTTGGCCAATTCAGGCGCCACAAAGCGCCAGAAGGAGTGGTCCATCGCCAAAGAGTGCAACAACACGGTGCAAGGGCCGGGCTGTTGCGACTCGAAATACTGGTAGTGCAAATTCACATTGGGTGCCACGGCCTCATTGCCGTAACGGGGGGTACATTCAGTTGTTGTCATATGCTTGTCCAATTCGTTGTTGAAGCAGGCTAAGCCTGAGCCGCAGGCGCCACAGTGGCGTCGCCTTCGCCGCTGCGCTGCAAACCGTCGGCCACCATGCCCGAGGCCTTGGCGAACTCCAGGTAACGACGCACCAACGCGGCCGCTTTATCACGCCCTTTGGGGCAACCCATCGCCTGCTCAATCACCGTGAAGCGCCCCTCAAGCACGCGATAGCCGGGGAACTGTCCCGCATGGGTGTTCAAGGGTTGACGTACGCCTGCAACCGTACTGATGCCGTCGGCGTCGAAACGCTCAATCGCATCTTCCGACAAGGGATAACGCACAATCTCAGCGTTCTTCAACGTGCGCGACAAGAACAGGTCGTAAGCCGCGCCTTTGCCCACCGCCACCGTCACGCCTTCCTGATCGACATCTTCGATGGTTTTAATGGGGGAGTCTTCGCGCACCATATACGTACCTTCAATCAGCACATACGGCGCGGTATAGGCAATGGTTTCGGCGCGCTTGGGGTCGATGGCCAGAAACGCAATATCCCAGACGTCATCTTGCGCAGTATCAGCAACCTTGCCCGCAGTGTCGAATGACACAAACTCAACTTCCAACCCAACACGCTGTGCCAGGCCACGCGCCAGATCGGCCGAGACGCCTCCCGCCTTCCCTTCCGGCAATCGCTTGGCCAACACCGGGTTGCCATAGTTAATGGCGGCCCGAATGCGGCCTTTGGGCGCAAGCTCTTGAATGGCGTCGGGATCTGCTTTCCAGTCTGGCTCATGTTGGTTGCTATTCAAACCACGGCTCCTTATATGAATTAATTTTTTTCATTGATGTGTTTGTTGTGAAAACAAACCAAAATATTTGCGTTCTTTTAAGCCATTACCTTCGGTAAACGGCTTGCCTTCTTCATCGTAACGGAACACAATTAAAAGAACTAACGATACTTATTCATTACAGGCATGAATTAAATTCATGCGAATTCACTACACCTTGACCTGTCTGTTTTCATCCTCGCCGTCCGTTAAAAGATGCCCCGCAATCTGCCCTCTTTAACCAGCCTGCTTGCCTTCGAAGCCGCCGCACGTCACTTGAATTTCACGGCGGCGGGCAAAGAGCTGCATCTCACGCAAACTGCGATCAGCCATCAAATAAAAAATCTCGAAGACCATCTTGCCACACGGCTGTTCGTACGACGTAACCGTGCACTGGTGCTAACCACCGCCGGGCAGCAGTATCTTGAATCGGTGCGGGACGCTATTGGTTTATTGCAATCGGCCACCGCAAGAACACGCGACGAAAAGTCGACCGAAGTTTTAACCATTCACTGCCTACCCACGTATGCCATGCAGTGTTTAATTCCCCGCCTGCCGGAATTTCAGGCCTTGCATCCCAACATCACGCTGCAGGTTCTCACCCACTCCACCTTCGACCAGTTCCGCCAACGCTCTTACGACATCGCCTTCCGTTACGGCACCGGCCAATGGCGCGGGCTGAAAACACAATTGCTGCAAAGCGAAGAAATCTTCCCGGTTTGCACCCCCACGCTCGCCCAAGGCATCAACCCGGAAGCCCCCCACGCTGCCCTGGCCCAGCTGGCCCAAATTCGAACTTATTTTTCGTCCACGTACCAAGATGACTGGCCCGTATGGCTTGAAGCCGCCGGCCTGGGCAATATCGAGTTTGCCCGCGAAATCATTTTCAACTTGCAAGTTACGTCGTTGCACGCCATTGTGAACGGGATTGGAGTGGGGCTGGGCCGCACTCCGCTTATTGACACTTACCTGCGTGAGGGCACACTAAGCGCCCCGTTCAAGTTGAAACTGAAAACGGGCTCAGGCTATTACATCGTTTGCCCTGAAGACAAAGCCGAGCACCGTCGTATCCAGGTGTTCTGGAAATGGGCCTGTGAAACCTTGGGTGCACAACCCGATGAATGAGGCTGCAACCCACACCACCCAAGCGGGCACCTTTCAACCTATTGGCGCCTTGCTGCAACATTATGCGTGGGTCCATCCCAATAAAACCGCGCTGGTCGACGTCGACAACGGCCAACGCCTGAGCTTTAAAGCCCTGCGGCAAGCCGTCGAACAAAGCGCCCTTGCCCTTAAGCGTACCGGCCTGCAACCTCAGGAAAAGGTGGTACTCACGGGTGACAACAGTATTGCGAAAGTGATTCTATGGCTCGCCATATGGCGTGTTGGAGGTGTTGTTTGCCCGCTCGACCCCGGTTTCATTCGCGCCTCGCTCAGCACCGTGGTCAACGCAATCAAACCTGCACTTGTACTTGCCGGCAATACACACGACCATGACCCAGCCCCAGGTACATTGCCCAATTCGATTCGCATCGTTTCTTACTGGGATACGCTCGACAACGGGGTTGTCATGCTCGACGCCCAAACAACGATAAGCACATCCACACACAGCACAAGCACTGAAACATCCTTTCCCGTAAATCAGGCTCACGACGTCGCCTGTATTTCCTGCACGTCAGGCACCACAGGCCGGCCCAAAATCGTGGTGTACGACCATCAGGCCATGTGGCTCAACGGCCTGGACTCAATCGCTATGCTGCAACTGGACTCAAACGACCGAATGCTGGAATACCGTTCGTTGAACTGGTACTCCAGCCAGATTCTAAGTTTGATGCCGTTTCTGCAAACAGGCCTCACACTGCATTTGGCTCGTCGATTTTCATTAAGACGCTTTGGTCAATGGATATACACACACCAACTCACCGTGAGCGTGGGCGTGCCCACGATTATTCAATTGTTATTGAAAGAGCCCATTGCACAGCATGAAAAGCTTTTGTCATCATTACGCGTCATCACATCCAGCACCGCGCCGCTTGCCATTGCACACTGGAAGGCATTCGAACAGTACTATCAGCGCCCACTCATTAACCTTTATGGCAGTACCGAAACAGGCTGGATCAGCGGCAATCGAATCCACGACCGCAAACCAGGCAGTGTTGGGCGCGTGTTGAGCTCGGTCCAGCTTAGCTTTGCCGCTCAACGCCCCATGCCCGGCGACGCCCCTATGCTGCAACCGTTTCTGGTTAATACGCAAAAAATTGCCCTGGGTTATCTGGACCCGGACGGTACCTTGCAACCGTTACGCAATCAGCCATTCCTAATGCGCGATGCCGCGCAACTGGATACTGACGGCTATTTACATGTTTGGGGGCGAACCGACGACCTCATCATACGGGGCGGGGTCAAAATTTCACCTGCCGAAGTGGAAGCTATTGTTGTGGGCCATCCCCATATCCAAGACGCCGCGGTTATTGGCATGCCCGATGAACTATACGGTATGCAAATCGTCTGTTTCTTCGTCCCTTACCAACATCAGGCCACTTCCACGGTCGACATTGTTCAACACTGCCGGCAAGTATTACCCCTGGAAAAAATTCCACAACACTTGATTCCGCTGTCACGCCTGCCCCGTAATCATCGGGGCAAAATTCTGAGATCGCAACTTACCTCACTGGCCCGCAATTTATTGAAGGCATAATCATTTGGGAATTTATGCATTTTCTGCTAGAGTTCCTAAAAAATGTATATATATCAACATATTAGGCAAGCTTAAATTATTATAAAAAAAAGAACTCATACGTCTTTTCGCAACATCAAATAATCGCTAAAGCGTTCTGACGCAAGTTCTTTTTTTTTAAACACTTGAAATCAATTTCCGACTTCCGATACGGAATCCAAACCAAATGGAGAGAGACACAAAATGTATTTGAAGAACACGTGGTACGTTGCCTGCACCCCCGATGAAATTGCAGACAAACCGTCAGGGCGACAAATTTGTGGCGAACGCATTGCGTTTTATCGCGGTAAAGATAATAAAGTTTGTGCAGTGGAAGACTTCTGTCCACATCGCGGCGCGGCACTGTCTTTGGGGTACGTGGAAGACGGCAACCTGGTATGCGGCTACCATGGCCTGGTGATGGGCTGTGACGGCAAACCCGTTGCCATGCCAATGCAACGCGTGGGCGGCTTTCCATGCGTTAAGCGTTACGCGGTTGTTGAGCGCAATAACTTTATCTGGGTTTGGCCGGGCGACGCCGACAAAGCCGACGAAAGCCTCGTACCTTCGTTTGAATGGGAAAACAACCCCGAGTGGGCCTACGGCGGCGGGCTGTTCCATGTGAAGTGCGACTATCGCCTCATTATCGACAACCTCATGGACCTCACCCATGAAACTTATGTGCACACCGACAGCATTGGGCAAGAGGAAATCGATGAGTCGCCGGTGAACACAGCGGTTGACGGCGACAGTGTTATTACCAGCCGTTACATGGAAGGCATTCAACCCCCGCCATTCTGGCAATTCGCGCTAAAGCAAAACGGCGCCGACCCCACCGCTGACGTTGAGCGCTGGCAGGAGTCACGCTTCAGCCCACCCAGCCACGTACTCATCGACGTGGGCGTCGCACACGTTGGCAAGGGGGGCGTCAATGCACCTCAACAACACAAAGCCCGTTCAATCATTATCGACTTCATTACCCCTGAAACCGAAACCACCACCTGGTACTTCTGGGGTATGGCACGCAACTTCAACCCGCAAGACAAGGCCCTCACCGGTAATATTCAAAAAGAGCATAAACGTATTTTCCTGCAAGACGTCGACGTTCTGGAAGCACAACAACGCAACCTTGAAGCCAACCCCGGCCGACGCTTGCTGATGTTGAACATCGATTCCGGCGGCGTACAAGCCCGACGCATTATCGAACGCCTGGTCAAGCAAGAGCAGGAAGAAAACGCGGCCTCCGCAGCCTAACTTGCCAAAGGTGCGTCCCAACCGGGACGCACCAAAAAAAGAGCCCCCGCAAAAGCGGGGGCAATACCGGAGGCCTTTACAACCAGCCTTTACAACACTTAACGCGCAACACCCAACAAGTGATTCAACTTGTCGTGATCGTCACGTAACTCGGCGGCCGTGCCTTCATGCACCACCGTTCCCCGATCCAACACCACAGCCCGCTCTGAAATAGCCAGAATAAGCTGAGGGTGCTGTTCCACAATAATCGCGCTCAGCCCCTCGTCGCGCGTGACCCGACGAATACCCTGGATAACCTCTTCAACCAGAATCGGAGCCAAACCTTCGGTGGGCTCATCAAGCAGCAACAACTTGGGGTTCAGCACCAATGCCCGGCCAATCGCCAGCATTTGCTGCTCACCACCCGACAACTGCGTACCCATGTTCTCTTTCCGTTCGGCCAGGCGCGGGAACATCTCATACACACGATTAGGCGACCATGGGCCGGGTCGCTCAATCGCCGTTAAATTCTCGTGTACGGTTAACGATTTAAAAATATTTCGTTCTTGCGGTACCCACCCAATACCGGCCGCCGCGCGTTGATAAGGATTCAACTTTTGCAACGGCTTGCCCAAGAGTTCGACACCGCCCTTGTAATGCTGGGTCACTCCCACAATGGTATTAATGAGTGTTGTTTTGCCCGTGCCGTTACGCCCAAGCAAAGCCAGCGTTTGGCCCTCTTCCATTGACAGGGAAATATCCTGCAACACCACCGCACCCGCGTAGCCGGCGCTTACACCTTCCATTCTCAGCAGTTCAGCCACCTGCCACCTCCTTTACCAGCTCGCTTGGCTCTCCATGCCCAAGATAAACCTCTTTAACACGAGGGTCGTTGGCAATGGTTTCCGGATCCGCTTCCGTTAACAGCGCACCGTTCACCAACACCGTCATGCGAGTGGCAAAGCTGAACACCAAATCCATGTCGTGCTCAATAAGCAAAATGGATACGTCTTTAGGTAAAGCGTCAATAATGGCCAGCAGATCCTGACGCTCCCCTTCGGGCACGCCCGCCACCGGCTCATCGAGCAACAGCACACGTGGATTACACGCCAAGGCAATGGCAATTTCCAACTGACGACGCTTGCCGTAAGGCAATACATGCGTCGGCTGATTCATCACGTCTTTCAACTTGAATTGCTCAAGCAACTCATCGCAACGATCCATGACGGCTTTGTTCGACCCCAGCAACTGCCACAACTTGCCGCCCAGACCCTGATGTTCGGATACCGTCAGTGCCAGCGTTTCAAGCGGGGTTAAGTCGTCGAACAACTGGTTGATCTGGAAAGTACGCACCATGCCGCGCTTAACCCGCTGGTGCACCGGCAAGTGGGTCACATCATCGCCTTCCAGCAGAATCGTCCCTTCCGTAGGCTCCAACACGCCGGTGAGCAAATTAACAAAGGTGGTTTTCCCCGCGCCGTTTGGACCAATCAAGGCATGACGGGCCCCTTTGCGCAAATTCAACGTGACGTTATCGATGGCGGTAATCCCGCCGAACCGCTTCACCAAACCCGTTGCCGAGAATGCGTATTCGGTTTCAGCCATGTGTTTCCCTCCTGAACCAGGTCCAGGGGCGCAACAAGCGGTCGCGCCCTACCCGCATTAACACAACCAGGAACAAACCAACCCAGAAGGTCCAGTATTGCGGCGTGATGTCGGACAAAATATGGTGCAGGCCACTGAACACAATTGCCCCTACAAAACCGCCGTATACCCATGCGGTGCCGCCAATCACAACCATTAACAATACATCGGCCGATTTCTCGAAAGAAAACACTTCCAATGAGGCAAAGTTCATGCTTTGCGCTTGCACCGCCCCCGCCACACCGGCAATGGCGCCGGCAATGGTGTAAATCAGTATGATGCGGCGCTCGGCACTAATGCCAATGGCCGTGGCACGCAAGCGATTGTCGCGAATCGCCTTCAGGCTGAAACCAAAGGGTGAATGCGCCAACCGTCGGCAAATGAACAAGAAAACCAACAACACTACCAGCGAATAATAAGCCGCCGTAATACCGTCGAACTTAAACTGGAAAATGCCGAAGATAGGAGCCATATCGACGCCCTGCAAACCGTCAGCACCCCCCGTCAAACCGGTTAGGTAGTTGGCTAATTCATAAAGTATCAAAGAAACACCCAAGGTCACCATAACCACCGTCAGATGGGTACCCCTAAGTACGGTAACACTGAAGATAAGCCCACCAATACCGGCCACCACCATCCCTGCCACGAGGCCGATGATCGGATCGGGAGAAACATGAATGCAAAACAAGCCGGCGGCATAGGCCCCCAAACCAAAGAAGGCAGCGTGACCCAACGACATAATGCCGGTGTAGCCCAGAATCAGGTCGAGCGAAATCGCATACAGCGCCATAATCGCCATTTGATTAATTAGAAACGACTGCCCTGGAAACAGCGCCAAAATCACAAACGGAACAACCCAGAAGAACGGCTCCCAGATTCTAAAGCGCGTATTACGCAACAACGTAGATTGAACGTCACTCATGGCTATTTACTCCCTCTGGTCGCAAACAACCCTTGAGGACGCCACAAGAGCATGACAATCATTACGATATACACAATGAAAGACCCTAGTTCCGGAATGTAGTATTTGCCTGCCACGTCGGCGATACCCAGCAAGAGCGACGCCAGCAGCGGGCCGGTAAGAGACGACGTTCCGCCGATCGCCACCACAATAAGGAAATAGATCATGAATTTGAATGGGAAGGTGGGGTCAAGACCCAATACCTGCGCACCCAGTGCGCCACCCAGCCCAGCGAGACCGGAGCCAAATGCGAACGTGGAAAAGAACACCACATTAACATTGATACCCAGACCGTCTGCCACGCGCTGGTCATCAACGGCCGCGCGCAAGCGGCTGCCAAAACGTGTTTTGTTCAATATGTATTGCAGCACGAACGCCAGCGCCACGCAGATAGCAATAATAAGAATCCGGTAATGGCCCATGGCCAGAATCTGATCGCCAATCGCAATTTCACTGCGCCCACGCAACCATTCGGGTAATTGAATAATTTGCTCGCTTGAGCCAATACTGTAATCAACCGCCGTCACGGCAATAAACGCCAGGCCGATTGAAAACAACACTTGATCAAGCGGCGGTTTGTTATACATGGGGCGATATAACGTGCGTTCCAGCACGGCACCCAACACCGCCGCCACAATAAATGCGATGGGCATGCACCACAGGAAGGGCACATCATAGTTCCGCATCAGCAGAACCGTGGTGTACCCCCCTGCCATGGCAAAGGCGCCGTGCGCCAGGTTGATGAAGTTCATCAACCCAAGCGTCACGGACAAACCAATAGCCAGTACAAACAACAGCATCCCATACGCGACGCCGTCAAAAAGTATGGTCAACATTACTTGGCTTCGCCTACAGCGTTAACGTTTTCAACAACATCGAACTCAACGTTGTGGTATTCATCGCCCACTTTTTTGACTTCGCGCATGTAAATGTTCTGAATGAAATCGCGATACTCAGGATCCAACGTAACCGGACCGCGTGGGCTTTCAAAGGAAAGACCTTTCATTGCATCAACCAGCGCCATGCCCTCTGCCTTACCATCGCTCTTCTTCAGCGCTTCGTAAATAAGCTGCATGCCATCGTAGCCGGCAACACCAAAGAAGTTGGCACGACTGGTGGGGTCAAACTTCTTGTAGGTTTCCTTGAACTTGCGATTCAATTCCGAATCATGGTTGTTTGAGTAGTAATCGGAAGTGATTGCACCCATTGCAGCATCGCCGCCTTCGTTCAGGTTGTCGTCGTCAGTAATGGCGCCGTGGCCAATCAACTTGATACCCGCTTCGGCCAAACCGCGCTGACCATACTGCTTCATCAAGGCCGCACCGGGGCCGGCAGGCAACATCACGAACAACGCATCGGGCTTCATGTCGCGAACACGCTGCAAGAATGGAGCGAAGTCGGGGTTGCGCATAGGTACGCGGATTTCTTCAAGAATTTTGCCGCCGCCTTCCAGGAAATATTTTTTGAATGACTCTTCCGACTCGTAACCCGGCGCATAATCAGGCACCAGCGTAACGGCTGTTTTAATGTCGTTTTCCACCGCCCACTGAGCAATACCCGAGGTAACCTGCTTAATGGTGCCGCTGGTTCGGGTAATAAAAGGCGAAGCATTGGTAACGGTTTGCGTTTGGGCCGCCATGATCACCATGGGGGTTTCCGACTCGGTGGCAACCGGTGCAACCGCCAACGCGATTGGCGTCAGGCCGAAACCGGCAATAACATCAACGTCGTCGTTCACAATCAGTTCTTGAGCCAGCTTGCGGGAGTTGGCAGCAACACCGCCGTCGTCTTTCAGAATGATTTCAACTTTACGCCCGGCAACCGTATCGCCGTGGTGTTCCATATAAGCCTGAGCACCGGCATAGACCTGACGGCCGGTCGAGGCGAAAGCACCCGTCATCGGCACAATCAAGCCAACCTTGAAGGGCTCTTCAGCCGCCCGGACTTGAGGGGCCTGAAAGCCAATTGCTGCTACTGCCATTGCGCCAACCAACGTGCGCAGGAAAAAACGCTTTTTCATAGCTATGTCTCCGTTATCGTTTGAATTAAAACTACAACACCTATTTACTACGACACTTCTTGAAAACCCTTTAGCTCCTTTTTGGTTTTCCTAACTCAGCCACAAACTCAGTCGATCTTGTCGAGCAAATTCGCGCCCTGATACAACCAATCGACTTCCCATGGAATATCGACATCGCGACTCTTGGCAAGTTCATTACGCAACAGGCGCTCACCTTCACGAGCATGCACAATGGCACCAAACAGCCGCGCCGTAGTAATAACACGCGCCGTCCTGTTCAAGCGCTGATCCTGATACTTCATGAACGCGGCGTTCACATTATTAGGTTGCTGCGCCACTTCGTGCGCCAGCACCAGTGCATCTTCCATTGCCATAATGGCACCTTGCGCCAAATACTGAAGCGTGGCGTGCGCCGAATCACCCAACAACGTCACGTTGCCGTCGGTCCAGTTGGTTGCAGGCTGTACATCGTGCAACAACCAGTTTTTATCCAACGCAAAATATTTCAACATATCGCGCACTTCAGGCGCACATTTATCGTAAGCGGCCTTGAATTCCTCCACACCGCCGTAATCGGCCTCACCGCGGGCATACGCCGGGCTTTGGAACGTAGCCACATTATTCATGACCGTACCGCCGCGCAAACGATATTGAACAATGTGGCAACCCGGCCCACCGTACACTACCATCGAATTCAAATATTCTTTATTGGAGATTTCCTCTACAGGAACCAGGCCGCGGTACACCACATAACCGGTAGAGCGGGGGGTGTCACCCACAATGCGGGCACGCGTTTTTGAGCGCAAGCCCTCGCAACCAATCATGGCACGCGCCTGCATCGTACGACCGTCGCTGCAATTGACTTCAACATAGCCATCGCGCTGTTCGTAACTGTCGACCTCGCCTTCCTCGAACGAGAAGTGCGGTTCGCGCCGGCAGGTTTCAACCAGCGCCGCATGCAAATCGCGACGGTGCACCACAAAGTAAGGATACTTGTAGCGGTCGACAAAGCGATCTTTCAACTGAATGCGCGATACTTCCTTCAAGTCGATGGCATCGACCAGAATCAGCGCGTCCGGATAAAACACCTGGGGCTCCAGAATTTCCATGACCCCAAGCTTTTTCAAAATAGCATGACCATTCGGCGCAATCTGAATGCCATAGCCAATTTCGCCAATTTCAGGCGCGCGCTCCAGCACTTTCACCGGAAGGCCCTTGCGTGCCAACGCCAGGCCTGCACAAAGGCCACCAATGCCACCCCCTGCAACAATAAACGGCAGGTTGTCTGCTGAACTCATAACCACTCCCTTTCACCGGGATGCTGAAATCGCAGAGACGACAACACCCCTGGGGCCCTTTTGCCCCATTTAGACACAATTCAAATTTGCTGATTAAAACTAAAGCCGGTACTTAGCCGATTTGCTCACGCCACAAATCAAGCGCTTGCTGCGCAGGACGATCGGAATAGCTGAACAAAACGGCATCATCGCCATCGTCGATTTCAAAGTGGTACGGCAACCAAGACGGACAAACAAGCACATCTTTCGGACCGAACTCGAGCACCTGACCATTCACCACACAGCGCCCGGAGCCTTCAACCGCAACATAAATCGTTGAATCGGTTGAACGATAAGGACGGCCTTTAAAGCCCTTGGGCATCAGCTGCATGAACTGACCCATGGTTGGCATGGCCCAATCACCGGTTACCGGATTGGTGTACTGCAGTTTATGGCCCCAGCACTCATTCAGCGCCCCGAAGCGACGCATCGTTTCCAATGCCTCGCGCGTGCGTTCGTAGGGATACCAGAACAGCGGCGATGTTTTGGAACGCGCCTTGTATTCAACCGGCTTCATGGTGTTGCCGAACTCAGCCAGGTTCGTGCCCGCTTCAACGTTCGTTTCCTGGCTGTGTTCCTCGCCTTTTTCCATGAACTGCGCGTCGAACAGTTCCACGATGGCCAGATCCAGACCGTCGAGCCACACCATGGGCTCATCGGACGGATTGCCGTGATCGTGGAAGGTCCAGGAAGGCGTAATCACAAAATCGCCCACGTTCATGGTGACTTTTTCACCCTGAACGGCGGTATAAGCACCCGAACCATGCAGAATAAAGCGCAAGGCCGACTGCGAATGACGATGGGCAGGCGCAACCTCACCCGGCATAATCAGCTGCAAACCCGCGTACAAACTGTTGGTGATACGGGTTTTTCCGCGCAATGCCGGGTTCTCAAGAACCAGTACACGGCGCTCAGCCTCCATCGCCGAAATCAAGCCACCCGCTTCAAGTAGCCACGGGTAGCTTTTTTCCCATTTCCATACATGCGGCGCCGCTTGTGTTTGAGGAAGCGGCGTTACGATGTTATGTAACACTTCCCACAAGGGCGTCATGCTTGCGCCGTCGATTTTCTTGTAAAAAGCTTCGCGATCGGCAACGTTATTAACGGGATGAGGTGCATTCATAATTGTCTCCTGCCTAATGTGCGTCAGGGTGTATCAGGCTGACTCAACGGCAACATACATGCGGCCGATTTTTTCGAATTCAGCCATAATGGTGTCGCCGGGTTTAACCGGGCCGACACCTTCCGGTGTTCCAGTGTAAATGACATCACCTGGATGCAGGGTATAAAAAGCCGACGCATACTCAATCAGTTCAGGAATATCCAAAACCAGATCTTTCGTATTGGCCTTTTGACGATCTTCATCGTTTACTGTCAGATGAAAACCCAACTGGGTGGCATCACCCATTTCATCGGCGGTTACCATCCAGGGACCCAGCACGCTGTAGGTATCAACCGATTTGCGCAGGCTGCGCTCTTCCGGGCCGCGAACCGTCATGTCCAGACCAATGGAATAAGCGGCGATGTGATCCCAGGCGTTTTCTTTCTTAATGTTGGTGCCAGGCTTACCAATAATAATGGCCAGCTCGATTTCGTGGTCGTTGCGGCGGTCGTGGTGACGCACCTTAACGGGTTCGCCGGCGCCGATTAAGGAACTGGTTGCCTTCAGGAACAAACCAATTTTTTGAATTTCCAGAACCTGGTTGCTATGGTGAATGGCTTCGTCGCTGCGGGCTTCCTGCAAATGTTTCAGGTAGTTCACCGGCGCAGCCACCAACTTGCCAGGGTTGGCAATGGGGCTTAGAAACTTGACTTCGTTCACCGCCTTGGAAGACGCGTTCGGCAACACAGCTTCAATACGTGCGCGAACCTTGTCTAAATTTGCGATGAGCAAATCGTGCGTGGGCAACGGGTAACCCGCAGGCGCCGGAATGGCATCGAGTGCTTCGGTTACATCAAAAACGCGATCATCTTTAACCACGCCTAATCGATTGTCGTCGTAACGGCAAATACGCATGTCTACTCCTGTTAGTAATAACTCAAGTTTCCAGGATTGTACGTTTCGCCGCAATACGCTGCCCTAAATACCCACTATTGCATTTCTTAATAGTAGTGCGGTTAAATCAGTAATATCCCGAATACCGAAATGCGATTATAAATAAATGGCCCAGAACAAACTCGATCTTTATGACTTTTTGTTATTAAAGGAAATACGTGCCGCCCGTAGCGTCACCGGCGCCTGCGAACAGGTTGGGTTAAGCCAGCCCGCAATTAGCGTGCGGCTGGGCCACTTACGCGAACACTTCGGCGACCCGCTGTTTGTGCGGACCTCGGAAGGCATGATGGCCACTCCCTTTCTGGAAAACCTGCTGCCCGACATTGACCATGCCATTAATTTGCTCAACCCGGAAGGTGGGGCCTATAAGCCTTTCGACGCCGGCACCTCCACCCGCCGGTTTCGCCTGGGCCTGAGCCATGTGGCGCAGTTGGTCATGCTGCCCGAACTGCTCGCCCTATTGAAAGAGTCCGCGCCCAAAATAAAGATTGATTCGGTCGACCTCGACAGCATGACACCCAGCCTGCTGGAAAACGGGAAGCTTGACCTTGCTATTGGCTACACCATTGATTTGCATAGCGGCTTCTATCAACAACGTTTGTTTGCCGAGAATTATTCCTGCATTTTGCGTGCCAACCATCCCCGCGTCATTGATACGCTCACGAAAGAACAATTTCTCCAGGAAGAGCACCTGGCGTTGGTCGCCCCGGCTACCGGGCACTCAAGACTCGACAAGGCGCTGGAAGAGCGCGGCGTTGAGCGCAAAATTGCAGTCAAAGTGTCATCGTTTCTGGGCCTGGAGCAAATTATTACTTCAACCGATCTGTTGGCGATTGTGCCGTCGCGCCTAGGCAGAACGCTGGCTTTGAACGGCAAGATCCGCATCATGAACCTGCCGTTCCCCTCTCTGTCTTACGAGGTGCGGCAATACTGGCATGGTCGCTATCACTACGATTCGGGCAATAGCTGGCTGCGCAAGCTGATCTTTGAAAAATTCACCAACTTGCCACCTGTTTTCACCAATTTAATTATGAGTCGTGGCTAGCCGCCCTATTTATTTCAGTGGAAAAAAGGGGCGTCGGGCATAATTTGAAGCACTTTCCGGTTATGCTCTTTCCTCACCAGCTACCATTTGTTAAGATTTTTGCCAATTAGCAATAAAGCAATAACAAACCCTTGGGCCGTCACCATTAACACAACAAAGTACCCGCCTACCCGCCGGCCATTCCATTTAAAGCATCCTCGCCCATTCGGAGACACTAGTGAAAACATACGCGGCCAAGCTGCTCCTTGCATGCGCCCCTCTGGTTCTGGCTGCTTGCGACAGCGGCAATACGTCATCGTCTAATGCAAGCCAAACACCGAATATTCTGTTCGTGATTATGGACGATGTGGGTATCGACCAAATGGCCTCGTTCGGCTATGGCGGCCTTACGCCGCCGCGTATGCCAAATATCAACGCCGTTGCCCAGGCAGGCCTTCGTTTTCGCAACGCCTGGGCTATGCCGGAATGCTCTCTTGGCCGTGCTTCATTCTTTGTCGGGCAATTCCCCCCCCGCACCAACATTTATCAAGCCATCGGGCCTAACGACCTGGCTAACTCTCACGTGTCACCGTTTGCCACCACGGCGCCAAAACTCCTGAAGAAAGCCAACTATGAAAGCGGCTTGTTCGGCAAATTTCACTTGGGCGGGCCGGAGAATAACGAAGCCGGCAACGCGGCACCCCACACGTTGGGATGGGACTACTTCTACGGTTGGCTGGGCGGCTTACCTGGATCAATTGACACCACGGCGGGGGGCCTGGCGGCTCTAGACACCCACAAATGTGGCTTTCTTCCAAGACAAAACAGGGCGGGAACCGACTTCGGGGCGTGTTTCAAGCCCGACAACAGTTGTACCGACATCAGCGTAACCGGGCCGGCACCCCACGAAGACGCACCAGGTCTGCAATGTATTGATTCAGGCGGCGTATTTGCGCCCAATCAAACGTGTAACGACCCTCGACCCGGCTGGGTCAATTTCAATCAGGAAAATGCCTACTATGTTTCGCCGCTGGTCATCAATGATGGCAGCTACGTAGAAGAGGTACCCTTAACCGATATGCGTGCGCGAGGTTACCGTACGCGCATTGAAACCGATGCCGCTATCGACTGGATCAAATCCCGGCCTGCCAACCGGCCCTGGATGGCCACCGTAAGCTACACGTCGGCACACACCCCATGGCAACAACCCCCTGTCGGCCTGCTATCCGAAAACACCATTTCGCTTCGTGACAGCCTGGATTGCGGGGCAACGGGTGCAGGCCGCCTGCTACAGAATCAGATGATCGAAGCAATGGATGCGGAACTTGGGCGTTTAATGGTTGAAACAGGACTGGCCCAATGGGACAGTAACGGCCGGCTTGTTTATAACCCTGCTGCATCCAACACCACCATTGTTATTGTGGGCGACAACGGCACGCTGGGCACGGCAGTCAAACAGCCTTTTTCACCCTCTGAAGCCAAAGGGACCGCTTATCAAACCGGTGTTTGGACACCGCTTATCGTGGCCGGCCCGCAAGTACAAGCACCCAATAGAGATGTAGAAAACATGGTCAACATGGTTGATGTGTTTCAATTTTTCGGGGAAGTAGCCAACTTAAACGTTCACGACGAAGCAGTGCAAACGCTCGACTCCACCAGCCTCATGGCTTATGTGCAAAACCCGGGCCAGGAAACCTTGCGTACTATCAATTTTGCAATGGGCAGCTTTAACTATCAGGCGAACAACACGCGCAATGCCCCATGTGTGATCAGCACCAGCTGCACCCAAATTCCCGTATCAAAGAGCGTTTGCGAAGACAATCAAGGTGTATGGTGGGGGCCGGGTTACGACGACCCATCGGTTGTGGATAACGGTGGCACGGGATACAGCATGTGCTGGGAAGTGAACAAAGCACTGGCCAATGACGGACAAAACCAAGTGACGATCAATCCGGAAACCTCCATCGGACTTCGTAACGAACAATATAAGTTGGTTCGCAATATTACGCAGGAATACGATGCGTCCACCCCTAACAGCCCGCGTACTGTCACCGAGGAGGAGCTCTACCAAATCAACCAGGACAAAAACCGCCCCTTGCTGGACACACCAGACCGTGACTTGCTGCAGGCACCTACGCCCCAAACACTGGCTATCTACGACGATTTGAAGAAAAAAATGGATCAGGTATTGGCTTCGAATCCGCTGTGCCCGGGAGACGGCAACCTGGATCGGGTCGTCAACGGTGACGATGTGGAACACTGGGCCCGCATTGCCCGCGAATGGGGGAAATCCAGCATGTACGACTTCATGGTAAGCGGCGCGTTCGACGGCCTGACCAACGCCACTGACGGCAGCATCATTCAGAACAATCTGAACACGAATTGCGATCCGGTTTATGCGATTTACTAGAATGAATCGATATCAGTGGGCGGTCGCCGGGGTCGTGGGAATTGCACTGGCCGCAGGCTTCATTCTGACCCAAACGAACGGGTCGTCCCAAGAGGTCACAAAACCCACCGTCATTATCGGCGACGGCGAAATAGGCCCTGAGGGTATGGCGTGGATTCCATCGGGTACGTTCCTCATGGGCAGCGACAGCGAACTGGCACAACCCAACGAGCGGCCCACCCACTCCGTTCACGTCGACGGTTTCTGGATTGACACGACTCACGTTACCAACGCGCAGTTTGCAAAGTTTGTTGAGGAAACCGGGTATATCACCACGGCAGAACGTAAGCCCGATTGGGAAACAGTTCGCGTGCAATTACCCCCCGGCACCCCTAAACCACCCGATGATGTTCTTGTGCCGGGTGCCATCGTATTCGTGGGCACCAACAAACCTGTACCCCTGAACCAGTATTGGGCATGGTGGCGATACAAGCCGGGTGCGAATTGGCGCCACCCCAAAGGCCCTGGCAGCACCATTGAAAACAAACCAGACCATCCCGTTGTTCAGGTCAGCTATGAAGACGTTCAGGCCTATGCAAAATGGGCCGGCAAACGCCTGCCGACTGAAGCAGAATGGGAGTACGCCGCCCGGGGCGGAAAAGAGCAGGCCAACTATTCCTGGGGTGATGAACTGATGCCCAACGGCCAGAGAATGGCCAACTACTGGAACAAGGAAGACACCGTGTTTCCCGTGGTTAACCCCGCTGCCGGCGACGGTGTCGACACCCTGCCGGCCGGATCCTTCGCGCCCAATGGTTACGGTCTGTATGACATGACAGGAAATGCATGGCAGTGGGTGAAAGACTGGTATCGCATTGATTACTTCGCCCAACAGGCTCAAAAAGACGAGGCATCAATCCGTAACCCGCAAGGCCCTGCAACATCGTTCGACCCCTCTCAACCCGGCACGCCGGCCGATGCGCCCAAGCGCGTTATTAGGGGCGGGTCCTTCTTGTGCGATGAAAGCTATTGCCTTTCCTACCGGCCCAGTGCCCGACGCGGAGCCGACCCATACAGCCCTATGTCGCATCTGGGTTTCCGTTTGGTCAAAGACGCACCGCCACCCGGCTCTTGAACCACCATCAAAACCTCGCCCATTATCACTGAATCATCTGATTCATCTCGATAATGGGCATCATGATCGCCAAAACAATCACCAGCACCACCAGCCCCATTAGCAACGTCAGCAGAGGCTCAAGCAACGCCGTCATCGTCACCGCCCGGCGCTCAACGTCCTGGCCGAGTGATTGCGCTGCGCGCTCAAGCATTTCGGGCAAGCGGCCCGTTCTTTCGCCGCTATCGATCAAATGAATAAGCAACGGCGGAAACACCTGGTGCGACTTCAGGGCCGCTGCCAGGGGGCTACCCTCGCGCACCCGACGCGCCGCTTCATTTGCCGCTTGCTGGAGCCGACGGTTAGTTAAGGTGCGGGTTGCCGCAGGCAGCGCGGTCACCAGCGGAACGCCGCTGCCGGCAAGAATGGCCAACGTGGCCGCGTACCGTGCGGTATTCATTTCTTTAACAAAGCGGCCCACAAAAGGCAGGGTTAGAATCCGCGCGTGCCAGCGCAAGCAGAACGACGGCAGCCGCAACAATCCGCGCCAGCCCGCATAAAGCAAACCCATTACAACAACCGTCACGCCGCCCCAATGCTGAACAAAATCGCTTACCACGAGCAACATCCGGGTGAGAAGCGGCAGTGCCTGTTGCGTTTGATTAAACGCGCCAACCACCTGGGGCACAACATAAATCAACAGAAACGTAACGATGGCCATGGCAACAAACATCACGACGGCCGGATAAATGAAAGCGGTCATGACTTTATTACGCAATTGACTTCTTGACTCCACATACGTCGCCAATCGTTCCATCACCGCCGCCAATTCGCCCGACGTTTCGCCCGCTTCAACCAATGCAAGATAAACCGGCGGAAAGGCGCGAGGATGCACCGACATCGCCTCGCACAAACGGTGACCGGCACGAATATCGGACCGAACGGCGGCCAGCACCGCCGCGGCCGGATGTGATTCCAATTGATCGATAATGGCGCCCAGCGCTGCCTCCAGAGACAACCCCGCCGCCAGCAAACCAGCCAACTGGCGTGTAATCCAGCCTAAATCCGTATCACTTAGCTTTAAGCTGCGCCTGAACCACTCGACCCGGTTTGAGGCCCGGCTGACCGGGTTTAATGACAGCGGTAATAAGCCGCGTGCCCGCAAAAATTGCCGTGCACTGCGTTCCGTATCGGCATCGACCAGTCCGCGCTCTACCTGGCCGTTTGCTTTCGCTGCTTCGTACCGATAACTGGGCATGTCTGTCTTTCTTCCCGTTTACTTAAGTATCGCGCGTAACACGCAGCAGCTCTTCCAACGTGGTAACGCCTTGCTCAATCCAACGCTCCCCATCTTCGCGCAAGCTACGCAACCCGTTGTCACGGGCGTGATGACGCAAGCCCTGTTCATGAGCGCCGGAATGAATCATCTCGCGTGCGGCATCATCAACCACAAACAATTCGTGGATACCGGTACGACCGCTATAACCTGTATGGGCACAAGCCACACACCCCGCTGAAGAAGGTAACGCCACGCCGCGGCCATCCACCTCCTTGCACGAAGGGCAAAGCTTTCGAATCAAGCGCTGCGCCAACACACCTTGCAAGGTAGAGGCCAGCAGGAAAGGCTCAATACCCATATCAATTAAGCGCGTCACTGCCGATACGGCATCATTGGTATGCAGCGTAGCCAAAACCAAATGACCTGTTAAAGACGCCTGGACGGCAATCTGCGCCGTTTCCAAGTCACGGATTTCACCAATCATGATGACATCGGGATCCTGCCGCAAAATGGCACGCAGTGCCTTGGCAAACGTTAATTCGATGCGCGCATTCACCTGAGTCTGCCCAATTCCCGCCAGGTCATATTCAATCGGGTCTTCGACCGTCAGGATATTGGTGGTGGCGGTATCAAGTTGCGCCAGCGCGGCATACAGCGTGGTTGTCTTCCCGCTTCCGGTGGGGCCGGTTACCAAAACAATGCCATGAGGCAGATGCAACAGACTATTTAACCGGCTCAAAACATCGGGCGCCATGCCCAGCCGTGTGAGCTCCAGGCGTCCGGACTCCTTATCAAGCAAACGCAATACCGCGCGCTCGCCGTGCACAGTCGGTAGCGTAGACACCCGCACATCAATAGGACGCTTGCCCACACGCAACGCGATTCGCCCGTCTTGCGGCAAACGCTTTTCCGCAATATCCAGATTGGCCATGATTTTGATTCGGGAGACCAACGCGTTATGCAAAGCCCGACGCGGATTCACAATATCGCGCAGGGTGCCGTCAACGCGATAACGCACAACAGAATAGGTTTCAAATGCCTCCAAATGCACGTCGCTGGCCCCGTCGCGCACCGCCTGCGTAAACAAGGCGTTAATCATGCGAATGACGGGTGCATCATCGGCCATCTCAAGCAAGTCTTCCACCTCGGGAATGGCTTGCATTAAACGATCAAGATCAATTTCATTGGCGGCGGCATCCACCACTGCTGCCGCATCCCCGGTCTGCGCATACACCGAGGCCAGTAATGTGTCGAACGTCTCCTCGGCAATACGCCGTGTCGGCAGCTCACCGAAACGGCGCCGCAGTTCAATTAGAACCCAATCCGAGGCGCGTTCCGACAACACCACCGACACGCCCTCGGGAGTGGCCTGAATCAGCGCACGATGCGCTTGCGCCCAGGTATAAGGCACACGTGGCGTCATGATGGATTAGTTTCCGTTGATTGATCTGGACTGAAACCGCGCAAATCGAGCAGGCCGGTGCCGGGATTGCGATCAACGGCAGGCAGCGGCGCCACGTCGGCATCAGATGCCAACCAGGAGGCATCGTCCGGCAAGTTGGCCCGTACGGCTCTCATGTAGTTGTAGCGATCCAGCGTAATGCTCGCGCTGTCTTGCGCATTGCGAATGATGTGGGGCCGCAGGAATACCATCAGGTTGGTTTTTGTGCGGGTGCGGCTATCGTAACGGAAGAGCTGCCCAATACCGGGGATGTCGCCCAACAACGGCACTGAGCTGGTCGAGGTTGACAAGGTATCTTCCAACAGCCCCCCCAGCACAATAATCTGCCCGTCATCCACCAACACATCGGTTTCCAGCGCGCGTTTACGCGTAACCAATCCGTTCAGCGCACTCGATGCACTGGCGTCGATATCACTCACTTCCTGATACAGCGCCAGCTTGACCGTACCTCCTTCCGAGATTTGCGGACGAATCCTTAAAGTCAGGCCCACATCTTCACGCGAAACGGTTTGGAATGGATTGCTCGCACCGTCGCCGCTGGTGGTGTATTGGCCGGTCACAAACGGCACTGTCCTGCCCACCATAATGCTGGCCTCTTCATTATCAAGCGTCAGCAAATTAGGTGTCGACAACACATTGGCATTGCCGTTCGACTGCAGCGCACGCGCCAGCACGGAAAGATTCAGCACCTGGTTACCCAGAATATTTACGGTGCCGCGAACCACACCCAAACTCAGACCCTGAGCCAAAGTGTCGATTGAACTGGCCCCGGTTCGATTCAAGCCGCTGCCACCCAAGTTGGCACCACCGAAGAAAGACGAGCCGCCATTTTCAATATCATTCGCGCCCAACATCCACTGAATACCCAATTCAGCCGCATCATCCGCATTCACCTCAACAATCAGGCTTTCAACCAGCACCTGGGCCCGGCGTTGATCAAGCTGATCGATCACTTCACGCAAGCTGCGATAAAGCGGTGGCGGTGCAGCAATAATTAAGGTATTGGTTGAAGGGTCCGCCTGTATCGTTGCGCCGCCGGCACTAAATGAAACGGGCTGCGACCTGCCGGTGCGCGAGCCGCTACCGCCGGCCTGCATGCTATCAAGCATGGCCACACCCGGCATCGAGGCCGCCCCGCCAACCGAATTTACCGGCAACGCCCCGCCGTCCTGCTCGAGAGACTCATCCATCAGCTCGCCAAGGCCATTCGGATCGGAAACCTGAGCACGATTACCGTCGCCCGAGCCTGCATGGCCCTCGAGCGCACCACGTAAAACCTCAGCCAACTCCGTCGCCTGCGCGTTCCTTAAATACACAACGTGCAAATTTCCCCCGCCCGACTCCGGACTATCGATACGACGAATCAAGTTGCGCGCCTGCGCCAGCTTTTCCGGACTGTTTGCCCGCAATAAAACAGCATTGCTGCGCGGATCGGCCACCACCACAACCTGGCCCTGACTGTCACCACCCCGGCGATTACCCAACAATTGGTTTGCCAAAGCCGCCACATCAAGCGCGACGCCGTGACGGATCGGCATGACATCCGTACTCATGGAGTCGGGTGTATCAATACGCTCAATGACCTGGGCAATGCGCGCCAGATTATCGGCATAATCCGTTACCACCAACGTATTGTTCGATGGATAGGCATTGATGGTGTTGTCGGGCGCGATCATGGGGCGTAGAACCGGGACAAGGTTTGCCGCACTCTCATAACGAAGCTGGAACACGCGCGTTGCCAATTCGCCCCCGCCCTGTGACCCATCGGCCACCTGCACACCCTGCAACTTGGCATCCGCCTCGGGCACGACACGGGTCACCCCATTCACATCAACCGCCGCGAAACCGCGCATGCGCAACGCCGCCAATAGCATTTCATAAGCTGTCTGCGAATTCACCGGGGTTTCCGATACCAGCGTAAGCTGCCCGTTCACGCGCGGGTCCACCACGAAATTACGGCCCGTAAATTGCGCCAACGCCCGCACCACGCCGCTCACGTCTGCCTCAACAAAGTTGAGCATCGTAGTCGCGCCGTTATCATTCGCCGGGGCACGAGCCTGACCCTCGCGCTCGGTATTGTCGGTATCCGACATTGCATTGTCCCGCTCATACCGAACCGGCGGCACCGATTGCGACACCGCGTTAGGCGGCGCCGTCACGCGCCCCTCGCTTGCCGTCGCAGAAGTGCGAACAACCAAAGGGGACGGGCCCGAACCTACGGAAGACTGATTCATACCCGCACAACCGGCCAGCAAGCCCAATAAGGTCAAACCGGCAATAAGTTTGCCCTGCCCGGCAAGGCCCGGGGTATCAACACGCGCACTAGTCAATGGATGTCTCCAGATCATTATTTCTCTTTCTTCATTTATGGATTCGCACGATACCGCAACCGCGTTTCCCCGTTTCGATACGGCCCCAATGTCGCCAATAAATCTTGCAGCGCCGCCTGTGTTTGCGCCCCCACACCAGGGGCGGAACGGGCAACCACCTCGAAATTAAAATCAACCCTACCGTGAATAACGCCGTTGCCCTCAAGAAGCAATGGGCCCTCCGTTGTTTTCAGGCCCATTTCCACCGACCCCGGTTCACCTTGCGTTAGCGTCAACACATATTGGCCCATGGGACGAACCCGCGTTAACGACGACGACGCATTGAGCCAGTCGAGACGCAACAACTCGGCTCCCTGCGCGCGCTCAGCCTGGCCCAGAAACGACGCCGGCCAACTTGCCCGCAACACCCCACCGGGACCCATGGCCGCAATCCGGGCATCCAGTGTCGACAACACCAGCGCCGGCATTTCCAGCGACTGCCCCGATACACCCATGCCCGATAAGGCCGGTGCAAGGAGCAAGGGTCCATTCAACCAAGGATGCTCAACATACCATTGCGGGCGCGGCAGCCAGCCACTATTGCCCCAAACCAATCGCCACTCAACCGGCGTGGGCACAGTGCGCATTCGGCCCTGAACACCGACGGCAATCGTGGCACGCCCCTGCCACACCGTACCATCGGCATCCACAATAGACAAAGGCCAATTTGACGGCACCCACGACATCACCCACCGTGCAGGCAGCACGGCAAACGCAGCAGCGCCTGCAACAAGCAGGAGCCCCGCCACCTGAGCAACAATACGCCGCCTCACGAGGCCGCCTCACTGGGCTGCTGCAAAATTACTTCGCCGCTGAGCTGATCAGGCTGTGCCCTGCCCGACACGACAGCCCGTGCCAAATCAGCCGCATGGATCTGCAAACGCAAGGCGTAGGGGACGTCAGACAACCAAGCGAGCACATCGGCAGCGTTGGCGTTAGAAAAAACAATCAGCCAGCGCCAATTGGCTTGCCCACCCGCCCCCTCTTCCAGCAACTGAACCCGCGAACTTAACCCTGCGCTTTGCAGACTTTCCTCTATGGCACCACGCATCTGCTGATCAGGGATCGCGCCGGACACTTGCCGACTTAACGACTTTGCCTCAACAACCAAAGCTTGAATCTGCACCAGATCGGTGCGCAACTGCGGTATCGATACCTGTGCTTCATCAATCGTTTTTAACGCCGGACTCACAAGCAAAATCCAAACCGTTACAAGCAATAAAAAAGCCGCGCAAAAGCCAACCAGCCCACGCTCACGCGCGTTCAAACCCGCCCACCGAATTGAGCCATGTTGCACTAAAGACGCGCCGCGTATGCGAAGTGTTTGGGCCTGTGACCGCAACCTGAAAAGAAAACTCACCGTTGCGCTCCTTCGCTCACTTGATTCCGGCTGAAACGCCAAATATTGTTGTTCTTACCTTCGTCGCGACTCAAGGTCAGACCTTGTTGTTCAGCTGTCAGGCGCACTGTTTCAAAAGCCGCTCCAGCCCCGGTATTTTCCACCAGCACAAGCGTTAGCACTTGATCCTGGTAACGCAGGGCTTCAAGCTGAATATCGTATGGCCCAAGCAATGCTGCGACACCCAAACCCAGCGGAATGAAATCACTTTGCACGGCTGACCCCGTTGCCCGCAACAACGCATCACGCTCATTCTGTGCCTGACGCAACGGATCAATCACCACGCTCATCTGCGGGAATGCGTTTTGCACCTCGCGTACCGCCTGATCACGCAAACCTTCCATCTCCCGGTTCAATTGATTGGCATAAAGCTGCAAACCCGCCAACCACACCAGCACAGCCGCCGCGACCCAATACAACGTCGATTTCCATTGCCTGACCGGCGAATGCGGGCGCCACTTTGGCCGCGCAAAGGACCAATCTGGAAGAGGCGTTTGCCAGCGCGCGTCAACCGGCAAAGCAAGCTGCCGACCCGGATGAGGATCACGCTGCGGCAATGCGTGTGCCAGCGGCGTGATCCGTTGTACGTTCAAGCCCAAGCGCTCCAGCATCTGCCATCCATGCAGCACGGCTTTGCGATCCACCCAGGCAACATCCACCCCGCCTTCACTGCCTCTTGGCCCATACGCAATACACAAATCCTCTACATTGCTTAACGTCAATGGCTCAACGCATGCATTAATTGCGTCTTCACGTTGTGACGACCGAACCGGCGGAACCTGCACGGTGGCCACAACCGCATCGTCGGGATGCAGAATCGCCTCGACCCAATCAGCCCCAGTGCCTTGCGCGAGCGACTCCAGCGCTTGCTCACCACTACGCAGCAAACGTCCCCCTCGATCAAACAAGGCAAAAGCCACTTTCGTCGTTCTATCAATTTGATCCAGTTTCGGCAAAGCGAGTCGCAGGCGGGTTTTCATATTAATGTTCTATCCAGACAACAGCAGGCGGATTCTGTCGGGTACGATGCATCAACGCCTGCACAGTGGTTAAAGCCTCACCCAAGGACACCACACCGGAAACCTTGAACCAATCACTTCTTATTCCTATCGCGACCGCCAGGTTGCCCCCCCTCATTTGTGTACGATTCAAAAAATCACCCCGGCTATTGAACCATTGCCCCTCATCGCGCGCTTTGACCAACCCCCGCGCAGCGGCCAGACCCAACTCCGGCATCAGCGCACTTAGCAGTTCAGCGGGTGCGGTATTCACGTTAACAGGCCCCCGTTCAGGCAAAATCGTAATGTAATCTTTAATACGCATGATCGTCTGCACGGAAAAACCATCAACCCCTTCCAGGTCGCGCAAAGTGCGCAGACCAATCGGACCTTGTTGCGTTATTTGCGCTTGCTGCGAACCGGCAATACGCTGCGCAACCACCATAGCCAATTCCGGGGCCACGCCCAGCATTGAAAACAGGCGACGCAATACAGACACCGCGTCCGGCTGTATTTGACCCTCGACCGCCAACGCATTCAAATTGAATTTCCCCTGCTCATCTTCGATTTGGCCGGACACCTGGGCACTGCGAGTGCCATCCGGCAACGGCACTTCAAATCCCACAATTGCCTGCGACCACACCCCATTCGGCACGGTTAAAGCATGACGTCTCGCGTCATTAATCAACATCACGCGGGCCCAATCGAGCCCACCCCGCAATAACCACTCCGCCTGTGCGCGATCGCGTTCTCCAACAAGCAATCTGCTTAGCATGGCCTGTTGTTGAACCATACTTGCCGCCATCATTGAAACAGCCGCCACCACCACCAATGCGCCCACCACCGCCATGCCGCGCTGCATCGAGAACGTGTTAGGTCGACGGCGGGTGCTCATGGCAATAACACCACCTTCCGAAATACAGCGGGCGCGCCATTATCGATGCGGACAACGCTTACCTCGAACCCTTTCAGCCCTGTTTCGCTCGCGTCTGAATCCAGTGTTTCCGTCGGCGACACCCATTGCTGCTCAGCGCCCCACTCACGCAGGGAGAATGAGGCAATATCCTCCAGTACGACTTCATAACGATTCAATTCCGGCATCGGCAAAGTGTATGACGGATCACTGACCGCCCTTAGCAAACGTGAGCCGTCCTGACGCCACTCAACCAACTGCCAAGCACCATTTTCCCGGGTGCGAACTATAGACAAAACAGGCGAGCGCCAAAGCACGCCCACATGACGCTTCAAATCATGTTCAACCTGACCCAACACCCTTGCCAAAGACTGCGTATCCTGAATGCGTGTCTGCAAGATTTGAACCGAACGATCCGTCATGTCGAGCGCGCGCCAGGAAATCACACTCAGCAAGGCCATGAGTGCCAGCGCCACCAAGATCTCTATCAACGTTAAGCCGCGTTGCGCAGGTGTGGCTGCACTCATGGCAGCACCGATAACAAGCCGTTCAACTCGCCCAATACCGGGCCAGCGCCCAAACGGGCACGCACCGTCACAAGACGAAAATTGGCATTGATCGTATCGGCAAAAACCTGTTCACACACAAAATCCAGGCCACCTTGCGGACACGGCTGAAAACGACGCCCCGGAGCAGGCATTTCGCGCGACAAACGCAGTTCGGCTACCCGGTTTTCTACCGCTTGCAACGCCAACGTGCGTTGCTGCAAGGCACGTGTGCCGTCCACGCTCAAGCCCAATGCCCGCATGCCCGCCGCCAAAGCAATACCCACAATCGCCAACGCAATCAGCACTTCAACCAATGTAAAACCCGATTGATGCGAATAACCGCTCATGGCAGCACCCGATACTGCCCCTGGGCCGAACGCACTATCCGGACCTGAGTCAAACCATTATCCAGCTCAACCACCCGGGGACCCGACATCCATTCACGGTTGAAAACCGGTGTAATGGGCGGATCAACACGAACACGCACCGGCTCTTCAGATTGCCAGGCACGCGCCCGCAAGGTTGGATTACGCTCAGTGAGTGCTTGATGATTCAAATCGACATAACGCGCCAGATCGGCCGGCAGATACGGGGTTTGCAAAACCGACTCGAACTTAAAGCCGTTTGCCCCATACCGCCAGGCAATAGCCGTTGCCTGTTGGCGCGCCTGCGCTTGAGCCGCCGTAAAAAGCTGCGACAACACCTGCGCGTCTTGCTTCAATAGCCGGCGCTCACGGCCCGCCACCAGGCCAACCCCAACCAAAGCCGCCGTTGTCCCCATAATAGCCAGCACAACCAGCATCTCCAGCAGGGTAAACCCTTTTTCAGCGCGACTATTGCGACCAGGATCCGATATCCGCATCTTTTCCTTCGCCGCCCGGGCGCCCGTCTGCCCCCAAAGAGAACACATCCACTTCACCATGCACACCCGGATTCAAATATTGATAGGGTGTTCCCCAAGGGTCATTCGGCAAACGTTCCAAATAGGCTTGCCGCCCTGCCTGCGCCGAATCGCCGGCGCCCATTAGTGCGTTTAAACCTTGCTCGTTATTCGGATAGCGGCCATGGTCAAGCCGATACAACTTCAACGCCTGCATGAGCGAACCAATATCCTGACGGGCGGCAATGGCACGCGCCTGATCGGGGCGACCCATTAAATTAGGCACAATTAAAGCGGCCAATACACCCATAATGACCACTACCACCATAATTTCAATCAACGAAAAACCGCGTTGGCGGTTCAATCTTCTTTTACGCGAGGGCATCATTTACTTAGCCTGATATAGAAAATAGCCCGTTATCATGACAGACATAAACAGGTTTTGAATATATACCTTATTCTTGACGGTAAAAACCGATGTTTGCCATTATTTTTCAGTAGTGTTTTTGGTTGTAGTCATGGCAAACTCACGTTGCCGACAAAGCAATGCTGCCTCCATCCTATCTCATGACGATTCAAACATTCTCTACAGACCCTGTTGCGCCGCGCGTTGTACGTACCATTGCCGTTATCGCTCTGGCCGCGGGCCTGGGCATCTGGGCGGCGCTATTGCTCGCCCCCACCCCCCAAAAGCTTGCGCCCGTTTTGTCGACTTATTCCGCCAATCCCGGCATTCAGCCCATGGCGCAATGGTTCGGCGGGCGAACGCTTGGCATAAAAATTGATCTTGTCGGGGTTATTGCCAACACGGGCGGGCAAGGTGCGGCACTGCTCAGCATCAATAATCAACCTGCGCGTACGTATCGCAACGGCCAATCTCTCGCGCCTGGCATTTTTCTTGAAACGGTGTCACACAACGGTATCACCATCAGCCAGGATGGCGTGGCTGAAGATATTCCCATTACCCGCCAACAAGCCAACTATCCCAATGGCTTCATCACCCAGAACGCAAACTGACATTTATGTGGGAATGGGAACCTTGGGGTCTTAATCCGGCGGTCAGCATTGCAGCTGCTTTAATGTGGTCTTGGGGGCTCACATGGTTATTGCGCCAAGCCGCCTTGCGGCTCGTTGTACAAATCAACCCTCGACTTACCCGGCAAAATCCACTCCTCGATTTTTCCGCGCACATTCCAGTGTGGCTCATAACAACGCTCACCACTTTAATCACGGTGTGGCTTCTAGGACCGACACCCGTTGGGTTGGCAGTCATCGTCTTCAATAACGTACTGGTCACGCTTGGATGGGTCGACGCTCGGACGGGTCTGCTTCCCGATTTGCTTACGCTGCCCCTGTTGTGGCTGGGCCTGCTGGTTAATCTGAACGGGGCACTCACTCCCTTGCCCGATGCGGTGATTGGCGCCATAGCCGGCTACTTATGGCTATGGATCACCTTTCACGTCTTTTTCAAAACCACAGGCAAAGCCGGTATCGGGCAGGGCGACTTCAAGCTGCTGGCCGCCCTGGGCGCCTGGTTGGGTTGGATGGCTTTACCCTGGGTGCTGCTGCTTGCTTCCATTACGGCGTTGGTTTGGGCCGGCATCATGAAAATGCGAGGCCACCTTAAGCGCGGCCAGGCAATCAGCTTCGGCCCCTACCTTGCGGCAGGGGGCATTGCCATCATGCTTTATCTGTTGGCTTGATTATTTGAAAGCCACAGTCGGTAAACGCACTTAATTGCGTCGCTCTATTTACCCAAACCCGCGCACAAAGCCTCAAAGCAATCCGGATCCAATGCTGTGCCTACCGTCCCGCGCATGATCTCCAGCGCCTTATCCACGGGTATCGCACTTTTATACGGACGTTCCGCAGTAATAGCGTCGAAAATATCGGCGGTGGTAATAATGCGCGTTTCCAGCCGAATGTCTTGCTCCGTCAGGCCACGGGGATAACCGGCACCGTCCAGCCGTTCGTGGTGCGCGCCGGCAACACGGGCAAGCTCATTAAAGGCTGAAATACGACCGAGTATCGTCTCGGTATAACCGGCATGCCGCTTCACGGCGGCCCACTCTTGCTGATCCAAACTACCCGCCTTGTCGAGCACACTGTTGCTCACCCCGAGTTTGCCCACGTCATGCAATAACGCGCCACGTTTAAGCCAGCGCCGACTCGATGCAGATAGCTCCAGCCGGTTTGCAATCATGTCGGCATACTGCGCCACCCTGACACTGTGACCACTGGTGTACGGGCTTTTGGCGTCCACCACTTCACCAAAAGCAGCGGCAATATCATCCAAATAATCTTCATCGAGAACGACTTGATGATGCAACGGCTCCAAATCATGCACCGCGCCGTCGATAGCCGGCGAAGACAACATATCCCAGAAAAGCGGGTCACGCGAAACCGCGTCGAAAGCCTTTACCAGCGCCGGATCGAACCAGCGCCCCGAACGCAGGTTAATTTCATCCAGGGCGGCCTGTGCGCCACCTTCGGTATGAAAGACATCAATCACCTGGGCAAGCAAGGCAATACGCGAATAAATGGGAATCTGATCGGCAACAAGACCGTCGGGATAACCTTTACCGTTGTAATGTTCATCAAGGCTGCGAATACCCTCGGCAACTTCAACAGGGAACCGCAACAAACGTGCGATCTCGGCGCCGCGCTGGCAACGCGTTGAAATCAGTTCCTGTGTGAGCTCATCGGCATTGCGAATAACGCTCATGACACGCCTGAACCGGTCGGCCAAGCCCTCGCTCAAACCCGTATGACCCAGCACGAACGACAACGCACGCGGCTTGCTGTCGCCGACTGTTTTAAAGCCCTTTTTGAACTGTAGATCGTCGGTAAGATAGAGTTCGCAAATGCGCGCCGCATTGCTGCTACACCCCAGATCCTTCAGCAGCAATGTGTAATAAAGTTCCCAAAGCTGCTGTTGCGATAAGCCGATTTGGCGGCCAATATGCATACCGATCCAGCAACAACGCACACAATGGCCCGGTGGCTGTCCTTCTGTGATGTCAAGCGCATAGCTGAACGCGCCCATCAACTCCGAAAGTTTCAATGTTTTCATTGTTGCCACCACACAATGCAGCATTGTGTTTTAAATGGGTTTTGGGCTTAAGGTTGCCGCGAAACTTGATCATACGCGTTGCTCTTACGCGGCACAACGGAATTTCCCACGCAAGGACTTGCAATCAGCCGATTGCAAACCTGCCGCCCCACCACCCAGAATATTGATCTTCACTTTGAGGCCTCCTGCGCCAATTTTTCTGCAATAAGAGCACGTAAAGCGGCGCGGTCAAGCTTGCCCACCCGTGTTACGGGAAACGAATCGCATGACTCGATGCGTTCGGGCAATTTATATTTGGCCAGGCCTTTTTCAAGTAAGAACGCACCCAGTTCTTTCACCGTGGGCAACGTGCATCCTTCACGTGCAATCAGAAACGCACAAGCTTTCTCGCCATAGATTTCGTCCGGCATGGCCACCACCTTGCCATCGGCAATGGCGGGGTGACGGGCAATCAAATGTTCAATATCTTCGGTTCCAAATTTCTCTCCGCCCCGGTTGATGTTGTCGCGCATACGGCCTTCGAAGCAGTACACCAGTTCGCCATCGATACGGCGCGCACGCACCATGTCCCCGGTTCTGAAGAAGCCGTCGGGCGTGAAGCTCACAGCGTTAATGTCGGGCGCGGAGTAATAGCCCTGTAACGACGAAGGCCCGCGAAAGCAAAGTTCGCCCACTTCATCCACTGGCAGCTCATTAATGCCACCGGGCTGAAGAATACGTATTTCATCGTGCGGTGAGCACCGCATACCGATACTGCCGTGGCGAATCTCGGCCGAGGCGCCGGGCGTGCCCGTTAAGATCAGGCCCTCGGTAATGCCGAACATATTGGTTGAGCACACACCTGTGGCCCGCTCAATCGACTCTGCTCCCATAAGCGTAAACAACATCTTCAACGATGACAGATCATGTTTCGCAACATGCGGATAAGAAGCAATGGCGGGCGCATGCGGGCCGATCGTAAAGGCAAACTGCACCTTCTCGCGTTCAATCATGTCGAAGTAGCGCGCTACATCCCAACGTGGCATCAATACCGTTGTTGCAGGGTAAATGACGGCCCGCACAATCGAAAAAAGCATGCCCGCGTTATGCAGAACAGGCAAAGCCCAAATACCAATATTCCCAGCTTCCATTTCATATTGGTTGCACCAATCCCGCCCATGCGCCAGGTACTCACCATGAAAACGGGGAATAATTTTCGGTACACCCGTTGAGCCCCCGGATAACTGAAAAGCCGCCACATCGCCCGCACTGAACTCGTCGGATGTATCCAAAGCGGGCAACGATTCAGCACACAAATCGTCAAGTGTGTGCACACCCTCAACTGTCTCTCCACCCGTCGAAATAACATGGGGAATATCGTGGCGCTTGGCCATATCCGCCGCAAATGACAGCAAGTCGAAGTTGCCGCCCGCATCCTTCTGCACGAAATAACCTTTGGGCTGTGTAAGTTTGGCTAACGTGCCAATTTCAATTTCACGAAATTGCGGAATACTGCATACGGGAATGACCCCCGCTTTAAAGCAACCAAACAATGCAATAGCGGTTTCAATATTGGTGCCCATTTGAAACATCGCGCGATCGTGCAAACGCAAGCCCAGCTTGCGCAACGCAGCTGCCAAACGGTCGGTTACCGCATCAAGCTGCGCGAAAGTAATTCGGCGCTCATCACACACATAGGCGACTTGATCGGGTGCAATTTGCGCCGCATCGCGCAGCGCCTGGCCCATTGTTCTGCGCTCCCACGCGCCGCACCCGGTATAGAAACGTGCTTTTTCGGCATCGGGATAAACAACCCCGTCGATACGATTAAGTGGTTGAATCACTGCTTTGTCCCCCTTGTTTTCGATCAATAATAGACAGGAAGGGTTATAAATACAATGAAGGAACTATTATTATTACTATTCACCATTTAAATAGTTTGGCTCATGCTCAGTATCAACAATCTCAGTAAACACTACGACGGCCATCTGGTATTCCAGGGTTTAACATATACGTTCGAACCGGGATGTTTCGCACTATGCGAACAAGAAAGTACCGGTAAATCCACCTTGCTGGGTATTGTTGCAGGGCTCATCAAGCCCGACTCGGGCGACGTTTTTATCGACGGCATCTCATTAACAAAAGATCCGAAACACGCCAAAAGCCGAATCGCCTATGTACCCGACAACACCATGGAATTTCCCATGGAAACGGGCCGCTGGCTGCTGGAAAAAGTCGCGTCAGAGAAAAACGCGAACATCGATGACGACGTACTCGACTTGGCATCCAGGCTCGAGCTGACGCCGCATCTGGACAAACGCTTTGAACAAATGTCGACGGGCATGCGCCGCAAGGTTTACCTTACGGCAGCCGCAATCGGCAACCCTGCCGTTGTAGTTTTAGACGGCGCCACAAGCGGATTAGACGCACGCGCCTGTGCCGTCGTGGCAGAGCAATTCAAAATCTGGGCTAAAGATCGCGTCGTCCTGTTCGTCAGTTTCGACTTCGATCTGGTGCAAGCCTGCGAGGCGGCCACCCTAGAAATCACTCGCCTTCACGCAGCGTTACGCGACGAGGCTGCCTCGCGCTGACGCTTGGCTTCCTCTAACAGATAGACCTGATAATCGTCCAAATCGCCATCGAAGTCTTGAATTCCGCCACGCGACACCAGCCAGAATTCGTCGCAAACCGAACGCAACAAGGCACGGTCATGGCTGACCAACATCACCGAGCCTTCAAACTCATTCAAAGCCACACTCAGTGCCTCGCGGGTTGCCAAATCCAAATGGTTGGTGGGCTCATCAAGTAGCAGCAAATTAGGGCGCTGCCACACAATCATGCAAAGCACCAAACGCGCTTTCTCACCGCCGCTCATGCTGCCAACCGCCTGCTTGACCATATCGCCACTGAAATTGAAGGTGCCCAGAAAATTACGCAAACCCTGTTCGCGGCATTCCATGGCACTGGGACGCACCCCGGCGGGGGTGTCTCGTACCAGGCGTATCATGTGTTCCAGCGGATTTTCGGCAGGCCGCAGAACGTCGAGTTCTTGCTGGGAAAAATAACCGATATTCAAGCCTTTCCCGGTAATGATTTCACCCGCAATAGGCTGCAACGCCCCCGCAATGGTTTTCACCAACGTCGACTTGCCCTGCCCATTCGCGCCAAGAATACCAATACGGTGTCCCGCCAAAACAGAACGATTGGCGTTCTGAACGATTACCGTAGGCGTCGCATTAGAGGGCGCATCCTCCGGCGGCGGATAACCAAAGCTAGCAGCAGTAATCGCTAACATGGGGTTGGGCAGATTAAGCGGTGCTTTAAAGCCAAACTGGAACTCGGCATCTGCCAGAACCGGCGCAATTTTTTCCATGCGCTCAAGGGCCTTAACACGGCTTTGTGCCTGTTTGGCTTTACTGGCTTTTGCCTTGAAACGGTCGATAAACTTTTGCAGGTGAACCACCTTTTCCTGCTGCTTCGCATGGGCCGCCTGTTGCAACGCCATTTGTTCCGCCCGCATGTCTTCAAACTTGCTGTAATTGCCGCCGTAGCGTACCAACCTGCCATTGTCGATATGCAGCGTCACGTTAGTCACGGAATCCAGAAACTCCCGGTCATGACTAATAACAACCATTGTCCCGGCATAATTCTTAAGCCACGCTTCCAGCCATACCAACGCATCTAAATCCAGGTGGTTGGTCGGTTCATCCAACAGCAGCAAATCCGACGGGCACATTAACGCGCGCGCCAATTGCAGGCGCATACGCCAGCCGCCCGAGAAACTGTTCACCGGCTTGTCGAGTTCAGCCACACTAAAGCCCAGCCCCAGAATCAGGGCCTGAGCCCGCGAAGGTGCATCGTGTGCGCCGGCGTCGTGTAATGCCGTATAGGCGTACGCCATGCGCATGCCATCGTCACTTTCCTCAGACGCCGTCACTTCGTGTTGGGCCGCCAGCAAAACCGTATCGCCCTCCACGACGAAATCGGTCGCACTTTGTTCCGTTTCCGGCATGTCTTGCGCCACTTGCGACATACGCCACTGCGCCGGAATAGAAAATTCGCCACCGTCGTCGTGCAAGGTGCCGTTCAACAAAGCAAATAACGAAGACTTGCCCACGCCGTTACGCCCCACCAGACCCACTTTCTCACCGGGATTCAGCGAGACGGAGGTTTTATCAAGCAATACTTTGCTGCCGCGACGCAAGGTCACGTTTTTAAGGATAATCATTAAGGGCAGATCTTTATTTTGAATGCACAAACCCCTTAACCAAGGTGGGCTGGGATCTGAACAAAGGATGGTGCGGCGGGGGCCAACTGGGCGGCGCACCTGGAAGCAGGGCGCTAAAACCGCGCAAAAACAGCACGAATTGTAGCATTTGAGGCTTTCTACCGTATATTCTGTGCTATACGCAGGCCTTACCGAAAGGAAAAAACATGGCAAAAAAGAACACGCTGGATCCCGATGAAGCAGCGCTTATTCAATGGTGTATTGAAGTAGAAGGCCTCCTGGTTGCCGCAGGCGCAACCGTGCGTCAGGCGCAGGAACATATTGAAGAACAGGCCGAATGGTTTACCGACCTGTTTTACGACGGGCTAACGCCTGAAGAGGCGGCGAAGGAGGCGCTGAATTGAAGCAGACCGTATCAAAAGCATGGGGAGCTGTTGTGTCGTGTGCCGCTACGCAGTACAATATATTATGATTAGGCGTTTCCGCCATAAAGGACTTGAGCATTTCTTCGTAACGGGTTCAATGAAGGGAATCCAACCTAATCACGCCAAAAAATTAGGGCAAATTCTGCGCGTTCTGGACGTCGCTGTATCGCCGGCCGAACTAAATCTACCCGGCTTCGGGTTGCATCCGTTGCACGGCAATCTTGAAGGACATTGGTCAATTGTGGTTAACGGAAACTGGCGTATCACGTTTGTTTTTGAAGGGCAGGATGTAGATATAGTCGATTATCAAGACTATCACTAATCGAGAAAGACATGAGTACCTTGCATCACCCACACCCTGGACACACCTTGCGCGATCAAGTAATTACGCCGCTCGGCTTATCAGTCAGCGAAGCGGCGCAAAAGCTGGGTATGTCCAGAACTGCCCTTTCTCGTGTGATTAACGGCAAAGCCGGCATCAGTGCGGATTTGGCTATCCGCCTGGAGATGGCAGGCATCAGTACCGCCCGGTTTTGGACTGCACTGCAAACAGAATATGATCTTGCGCAGGCCCGCCTGCACAAGCAACCCCCTATTGCACGACTGATGCCTGATGTACCGTTTACCTCATAATCATCATGACTTCGGCATCGGCAAGGCCGGCGGGGTTATTTCAGAGTTCAGCGGTGCACTTACAATCTCTTTGGCATTCAAATCGAACGAATTCAGATCAATACCGCGCAACACCTGATTGTCGTACGTCTTAACGTAGTACATGCCATTGGAAAGATCTGCCACGGTCGACCACTGCGTATATTCAAGCGGATCATCGCCTTGATCTTTTTCGCGCACCCAGCCTTTTGGAATATCAAAGTTATTCAGAATATGCTCGGCCAAGCGCACACTTTCGGGGCCGCTTGCCACCGGCTCAACACTCATGGTTAAGCCAAGCGCGCGAATGAAACGCGAGGGGGGCGTGCCGTCGCCAGGGATACCCAACAGACCCGAGCCTTGTCCAAAGGGCGAAATTGTCATGCCATCCAACTTAAGTGGCTCCGCATTCACACTTGAAAGCTTGACGTAGTTACTTAGGTTCGTAAGGTGCCAATCGAAAGTCGGTGAGTTCGTCATCACGCCCACGGGGTTGTCGTACACCTTCAACTTGCCATCGATAGGCTCAACAACCAACGACGCCCCACTTGCATCATGCAGTGTGTAATGCAGCGGCGGTGCAATTTTCAGCGCCTCCTGAATCACCTTCACAACAGCCACTTCGTTATTGTTAATGGCCGCTTTCACCTCTTCCACCGTTGCAAAGTTCGTCAATGCCCAGGTTAAGAAATCCCAAGGGGCAAGCGACTTGGCCGGATCCGCTTTGGCGGGGTCAGCGTAGTTGGCAAAGCCGGGGAAATACAGCACGCCGCCTGCCAAACCTTTCTCGTTCATGCCGTCAACCAATGTACTCATGCCAAGCCCATTCAAACCCACGGCAGCATATTTGCCTGTCCAGGTCATCGCTTCCTTACCATCGGGGCCGATGGAAGACAGCTTATGGTTGCGCGGAATCACCATGGCTTTTGAATCCATGGAAAAACCGAACTCCATCGTGCGGCCATAAACCGACCCGCCATCGCTTGTAGGAATTAAAAAGCTCGTGCAAGCCGACGCAACATGCGGTGCCAGCATGGCTGCAGTCAGCAACGCTGCGGCAGTTTTGCGCACGGAACGGCGCCAGGAAAAAGTAGAAGACGAAACGCTGGAAGGCATAGGGTAAAGTCCTTTCTTTCGTTGTATGGATTAAGCTTCAACCAGGGGTAAAGCCGCATCCCTAAAGGGACTCCCCCGTGCCCGTGCGGGCATGCTGCGAGGATAACATAGCGGTTAACTTCGCCGACGTTGCCAGAACGGCTGATCAGCCCAGCGAGGCTGCATGCCGTAATAATAATTTCGTTGCGTTAAATACGTTTGCCACAATTGCTGCTGTTGCGCGCTATATTGACCAATATAAGTGTTGCTGCTGCTTAACCCTGCTGCTTTTTCTTCAAAGTCACTTAACGCGTAATGAATCATATGCCCGGCATGGCTGGCGGTTCTAAGCGCCTTGTCGATACCTTGTGAAGACAGCGGGTCGTAAGCTTGCGCCGCATCCCCCACCGCCATCCAGGCATCACCGCAAAACGCTTGTAAACACTGGCTGTTAGCCGGTGCACCGCGAATCGTGCCGCAAGGTTGGTAGCCCTTGGATTCAAGCAAAGGCCCAATATGGGTCGAGTCGCCCAGCAACGCGTCGAAGCCTTCCCGGCGCGCCGCCATTTTGGCTGCCGGTAAATCTTTATCGGAATGAAACACCACCAGGCGCATAGGTTCGCCGCCTTCAACAGCCGGTAAGCGGTTGCTATACCACCACCCATTAGGCGCCGCCTCAATCCGTGTGTAGTGCTCCTCATCGGGGTTCGCACAGGAAAACCATTGTGCATAGGCGAACAACTGGTCGTTATCGGGAACCGGCTGAACACCCAACGCCTTGGCCACCGCAGCCCGACGACCGGTGCAATCGACCAGATAGCGCGCACGAACCTGCATTGTTTGCGTTTCGGAACGAAGCGTTAATTGCCAATTAAAATCGGCGTCTGTGGTCGTATGCACGCAGGATTCGAAGCGCACCTCTTCAAGCAGCGCAGCACCCGCCGCAACGGCCTTTTCCCGAAGGGCCTTATCAAAAGCCAGTCGTTCAACGCACAAACCGAACCCCGTCGACGTAAAAAAGAACTCAGTGACATCGGGCTGTTCGGATGCCCAAACCGAAACATTCCCGGCCGTTCTAAAAACGCCTGGAAAATTTTGTGACGGGTCTTCAATATTGCCCAGGAAATGCTTAACGATACCGATGGAAGCAGGGGGCAGCGATTCGCCCAACTTGAAGCGGGGGGCGGTTCGCTCCTCTACCAGCAGCACACGCCGGCCAAACCCGGCCAGCGTGATCGCGGTTGCAGCGCCTGCCGGCCCCGCCCCCACAATCACCACATCCCACGTACCATCGGCCGGGTCGAACTGCGCTAGCGACACAAATTATGATGCTTTGGTCGACGGCTTGTTCAAGGCCGGATCGCGCTCTTGCTCGGTGAACACAATCGACCCTTTATCCTTCACGAAACTACCGTCGCTATTCTTCATGGGCAACACCATGCCCAATCTCGGCCAGGCATAATCCATTTGCTGGTAACCGTCGGTAGACGAAAGCGGTTCGCCCTCTGCATCGTAGCCACGGAACCACTCTTTGTGTGTTCGGGTTTGCGTTGCCGGGTCGTATTCAAACACCACCTCGGGCCGTTGTGTGGGCCACCAAGCTTCGTTGCACGACCAGAAATCGCCCTGCCACGGGCTGGACATATACGCAGCCAGCGAACCCGCCTCGACATCTTTACCCACACGAAACGCCTCAGCAAAATACTCGCGGTAAATAATCAAGTAAGGAAACTCGATACCTGGGTGGAAACCGCCCCCAATGGTGGGTTCGAGTGCTGAACTATCCAAGGCATGCGGTTGCTCGTTCAACGGCAACTGATCGAACGGTTTGGGTTCAATGGGTGTGCCGACATCGAAGTTACCGTCGGCCCAATTCTGCATGTGTTTCAACTGCCAATCGGTCAGGCTTAGGAACTGGTCTGGCAAGTCGATGCCCAATTGCTCATTCTGCAAAGGTTTACCGCCCGTGCCCCACAACTTGGGCATTTTGGAGGCGTCTTCTTCGCGTTGGAACTCTTCGTTCTTCCAACTGGTGGGCCGCTGAGGGGGAGGCGGCATGAGCGAATCAACCAACTTGCCGTTCTTCCCGGGCGCATGACGCATTAAGCTATAGATTCGTTGCCGAATGGGCTTCATCTGTTCGCTTGGGTCGGACAACAACTTCAGATAATCGGCGTTCAGCAAATTACCCGGCTGGTTCGGGCCATGGGCACGCCCCTTTGTTTCACTTGTCAGGCCCGCCGCCTCGGCGCTCACCCAGCCATAATTCACCGCATTGGCGAAGATCGGATACACATCGCGGTAGAAATTCGTTTTCTGGTTGGCGTACGGATACGACTCGGGGAAGGCCTCGTACACGCGATCGCGAATCGACACCACGTGATACATGTAGGGAGAATACTTTGGCGGCGCGGTCACCACCCAGGCCCCATTTGTAGGGTTGCGCGTGCCGTCGTCCATTTCCGATTTCACGTTATCGCGCGTGCTCAGCACCGTGCCGTCGTTCAACGTCACGGTAACGTCGATTTCGCCGCCACAGGTGTCGTCCCACCAACCTGGAATATTGAAATAAGCAAACTGGTTCGTTAGTGGGTTCTGGCCATTATCGGGCCCATTCGGCGGCGACATGGTTTCACTGGGGTTCGACATAATCACCTTGGGCGTGGTGACACTTTCGCCTTTCCCCGGTGCGGCCACAAATATCAATCGGCCTTGGTCATCAACGCGAAGCTGCCCCAGTTCAATATCTTTCGCCGCAGTGTAGGTCACTTCCACTTCCTTGGAAGGATCCTTCGGCGTAAACCCTTCAAAACGCAACTCTCCGGGCAAGGTGCCTTTCTCGATACCCGTGAAGACATCGCCCTTCATGACGACCGGGTCTTTCTGACCCGAAGCAATCGTGTGCACACCCGGATCAATAATTAATTGATCGCGCTCAATGGGCTTCTTTCCTGGCTGAATAGACGGGTTACGCAACTTATCGGGGTCGAACAAATAAGCGCCCTGAAACGCATAATTGGCCGACTTCATATTGCGCACATGAACCCGCCAGCGCAAGGATTTGACCGCGTCTGAGTCGGACGTTAGCTCGCCGATGACTTTATCGTTGGCGTCGTAGGCATACACCCGGTAGCGCTGCGCCTGACGCTTCAACCGCGCCTGGCCATCGCGGTAGGTGCCGCCGTTGGGCCCTGGGCCGCCGCTACCGCCCGGATCCACCACAACCCCCGGCGCTTCAGGGCCGATAAAGAATTCGTCGCTGTTCCCCAGCCTGGCAAGGCCGATACCAGGATGAATGCGAATGCGCTTAATCTGCTCGGACACGGCTTCTTTCCTTTAAAAATTGTGCTTAAAAAATAAGGCTGCCTAACCGGCGCTCACGATTTTCCAATCGAGTAAGTCGGCCGATGCCACCTTATACCGATTACCAAAATGCTCGATGCTGGCGTAGGTGAGCCCGGCGGATTGCGTATGAGCCTGTACCGAAAAGCCCCCGCCGAAGCTAGCTTTGATTGATTTTTCAATACGCGCGTTCATTGTCGCGTTCTGCACATTATTTGCATTAGCGACTTGTGCGGCCATAGCCATGCCCGGCACCATTAACGTTCCCGCCGCAGCACAGCCCTTAATGAAATCCCTACGCTTTATGCCCATTTGCACCGCCCCTTAATTATTGCGCCCTTGGCATGGGCGCTGCTTGTTTAGCAAACTACATCAGAATAATGAAACCATTATGAAACGAGCTCCGTTTGAAGTCTAGACCTGTGCCCGCAAATGCACTAATCGCGCCCCGCTTTTGCAATGGCATCAGCAATTGCCTGCGGGTCGGTAAACCACACCTCGTGGCTCCCGCTACACTCAACATAACGAAACAGCCCCAGCTTCTCCGACAAACGCGGATGCCAGCCCAGGCTTTGCGGCAAGGCGGTGTCTTCGCGACAATTTACATAACTCTTCGGAACAGGACTGGCCGCCATAGGTTGGCTTAACACAACGCCGTCTTGAAACGTTTTATAAGGATGCGGATTCAGCTTTTCATAGGCGCTGGTGGCCAAGCTTAACGAAGCATCATTAATGAACGCCTCGCGCCATACCGGAAACGGCAACATCACCGCACCATTGTTCTGCGCTGAAACCGCATCGAAAAGCTCAACATAATGCGGCGGTACCAAATCATTCAGCGCCTCGCCGGGATCAGGCACAAACGCATTCACATAAACCAAGCGTGCCAAACGTTCGGGGCGTAAATCCGCCACCCGCGAAATCACCATACCGCCGTAGCTGTGGCCCACCAAGCGAACTTCGCTCAAATCATGTTCGTCGAGGTACGCCGCCAGCGACTGCGCCGCGTCTTCCAAACCAATAGTGGCACGATCATCGCCGGGCCGGTTTCCCGCCAAAGTAGGGCACATGACCAAATGGCCGCGCGAACGAAGATGCTCTGCTGTGGGCTCAAGCTCCGCCCCCGTATGCCAAGCTCCGTGAACCAACACATAAGTTAATTGCGTCATGGTGCGTCTCCTTTAGTGGTTTTGAAGACAATGCTAGCAGAAGCAACGACGATTAAGAAGTGATCAACAGCTGGCCGGCGGCATGGTGAATCATCCCGGCTCAGCCAGAGCAAGTTACGTTAGCCCCTGTTCATTCGGGCCGCGCTGTCGAAGAAAATGTAAAGATTTACCCCTTGCCAACACAGCATTAACGATGCGATCGCAACGTGCACCGTCGAATGAAAATGCATCGTCCAGCGTCAGATCAATATCGTTCGCCAAACTCGCACGTAACAGGCTGCGGGCTCGATGGTATCGAGTGCGCACGGTTGCCTCCGGCATTTTTAGTGCCAACGCAACTTCTTGTGTCGTTAACTCCTCCACGGCACGTAACACAAACACTGTTCGGTACAAGTCGGGCAGCTGCTCAATATGCGCCTCTATGATCTTGCGCAACTGCGCCCGCATTGCAAACCGTTCAGGTTGTTGGTCGGACTTATCCGTTAACGAAGCCTGCACTTCAGGATCAGGTGAATTGATGGTGGTATCCAAAGGAATAATTTGAGCACTTTTACGCCGCAATCGCCCAAGCGCCTCGTTCACGACAATTTGTACTAACCAAGTTGAAAGTTTGGCCTCCAGGCGAAAATTGGGTAACGCTTGCCAGGCTCGCAAATAGGCCTCCTGCAGCGCATCTTCGGCCTCTGTATCGCTGTTCAAAATGCTACGCGCCGTTCGAAATAGCAGCCGATTATGGCGGCGCATAATTATTTCAAAGGCTTCGTCGTTGCCAAGTGCAGCAGACGCGATGAGCTCTTTTTCCGGCGTAGCCTCTGAATAAATGAGGGGTGTTCTTAATTGTGTGGTTTGCATGGCAACCCTAAATTAAATGCCTATAGAACTCATCCCGAAGTGCTTTATCATCTTTGAAAGCACCGCGCATGACAACATTTTTCATCAAGGCGCCATCGTCCTTAATGCCTCGCCAGTGCATACAAAAATGGCTCGCTTCCATCACCACGGCCAAACCATCCGGCTTTATATGCTGTTCCAATTCATCGGCAAGCATCATGACCGCCTCTTCCTGTATTTGCGGCCGGCTCATAATCCACTCACAAATGCGTGCGTACTTGGACAAGCCAATTAAGTCTGACGATGCGTTGGGTCGCACACCGATCCACACCTTGCCCATAATAGGGCACAAATGATGTGAGCAAGCACTACGTACTGTGATCGGCCCCACCACCATCAACTCGTTTAGTTGTGAGATATTTGGGAACGCCGTTATTGAAGGCGCGTGTTCATAGCGCCCTTGGAACACTTCGCGAATAAACATTTTGGCAACACGTTTTGCAGTGTCGGCAGTGTTGTGGTCATTCTCAACATCGATCACCAGGGCCTTGAGCATTTCACGCACACAACTTTCGACTTCTGCATGCAGCGCGTGCATTTCGCCGTTTTCTATAAACGCAGCAATATTGTCATTGGCATGATAGCGGTGCCCGGCGGCAAGCAGTCGAGAGCGGATCCGATCTGAGACGCGTGAGCTTCCCATAAAAGGACGATTTTCTATAGGAGGGGTCGGTAAGGTTGCAAGCATGGGTAAATTTAATCTCTATTCTTCAGAATGCCGGCAACATCGGGAAAACCAGCAACCGCCGCAGCCGGCAATAACGCGTCGGTCGTTGCGTAGGGCCGCACTGAGGCATCGACATGTCCAACCACGATTCGGCCGACCATGCCCGCATGCTCATGGGGGATGCAAAAGTAGTCGTAAATACCCGGCTTATCGAACTTTAGTGCAAAAGATTCGTCGGGCATTAAATAGCCGGAATCCCAAGACGCGGCTCCGCCGGGAATTCGCAGGGGTTTGCCATTGTCGGGATGATAGGCAGTGACCGTATGAACATTTCCCACCTCATGATTGACCCATCTAACGGTTTGGCCGGGTTGTATGAACAAACCACGCGGACGAAACCAAACATGTGCGCCAGATGCAGCGCCGGACATGCTGATTTCAACCGCTTCAGCGGCAACAGAACGCCTGGAAAAAAGGGCTGACAGCAACAGGCCGGCGCCACCCGATAGCAAAGCGCGCCGGCGCGCATTATCGACGAACGCTTTCATTTGGCAACCCGGCTTTCCGCATTTGCCGGTACATTCCAAAGCACGATATGAATGTGTGGCTCGGCAACGCCGGGGTGGCCCGCGTTATACACAATATCAACGTGATCAACCGACCCTGCAGGCGCTTTTAAATCATTCAGATTCATATCCGGTGTCATAAGCGACAACGGAATCATATAGGTGGTGTTAACCAGCTTACCGTCGCGGTCGTAACCCAGAAAAGGGCCGGCGGGCAGGCTGTCTGGATCGACAAAAAGCTGCCCCATACCCGGGATGAAATCCGGCAGTTTCACCAATGAACTCACTGCTTTGTGTGGCGCAGGAGGAGGAGCCTGCAACACTGAAGGCTCTGCGGCGGCAACACCGCCGACGGTAAAAGCAAACGTAGCAGCTGTTGCAGCTGCAGCAATAACAGGACGAATCATGAGGATGCTCCAAAAGTGCGTGACGGGAGTCGCCACGTCTTACCCATTAGATGCAACCACCTTTGATTCCGTTTCAACGCTCATTGATATTTAACGCCCAATCACCCCGTTTAATCAAAACCCGCGAGTAACTGATCAGACGACACCGTATTGCGGAAATGATGTTCCCACAACCGCACCCCAAGCTGCCCGGATCGGTCTAACGACGAGCCAACCGTTAAATCCGTTACCAGCGTGGGATGCAACCCGGCATCAAACAGCGCAAAGCCCGCCGCCAGCACACACGTTTCTGTTTGAACACCACACACTAGAACGCGATCTGGATTAAAGCGCTTCAAATAGGCCAACACTTCCGCAGGCGGCGTATAACTATGCTTAACGAATACCTGATCCGGCACCACCAAACACGTGTCTTGCGCTGCAGGCCGCCAGCCCAACTGACTCTGGAAGGGTGTGTGCACCTCGTCGTGTAATTCAATTGTGGCAATAGAAGGGATATATTCAATCACGCGTTCAATACCCGCCACCAACCAATTGGGGGGCGAAAAGGTCGATTGCACGTCAACAACAAGCAGTATCTGGCGCATGGCGCTGTTCCCGTTTCATATTCAAGGTCGTCGCGTTAGCGGCTTTTTATCACCACCGGTATTAACGGCTTAAGCTGCCCCGAACCGGCCGCATCCAAGGCAATAATCGCCAACTGATCCAGTATCCGCAGGCAAAATATGCGGCGCTGGGCGCTGGGCTTGCCGCCGCCGGAACCCCCCATGGTCCAGCCGCACTATAAGCCTGGCGACCCATATCGTGTTTGGATTTGGGCTGTTTCTTTGCGTAAAGGTTATTGCCTGAATCCAAACGTCGCAAGACAGAGCCTGTTAATTTGCCGCGTCAGGCGCTTGCAATACCGTAAAAGTAAGCGGGTTATAAGTCTTTTCATCCCCTTCGGTGACGGTTTCAAAGAAAACCGCATCCAGCCCCATTAAGAACCGGTGTGATGCATCGGCCCAGCAATTTACCGCCATGTCGTAACGGTTCTCGCCTTTCTTGGCACATTCGTACCTGGCATTTTCCTTTGCTTTGTACAAATCAAAAAGCATCACGGCCACGGCATCGTTTTTGACTTTATCAATGCATGCTTCAATAAGCCCATAAGGTCCCATCGAACCCCATGACGTTGTATTCAGCTTCCGATCCCAACAGCTCTTAAAGTCCTGCTCAACCGCAGGCTTATTGGCAAGCACGAAATCAACCACCTCATTGCCCCTTTCCAAATCGTCTTCCGTAGGGCCGCCGCTAATCCCACTGTTCGATGCCGCGTAGATTCGGCTCACAAGCGCGGCACGCGCCATATCGGAAGCCAGTGTTTCATTCCTGCGCTCCAAGCTAGCAATCTGTTCTTGCAGCGTTTGATTTTCTGTTTTCAACGAAATGTAGAAATAGGCAGCAACAGATACTGCGGCAATGAATGCCAATAGCAACGCACGTTTCATCGTCATCCTTAGCCAGAAATGAATTTTAGGTTAGCGACGCACTTGATAAGATACTACCTTCCAACTAAGGCGCCACACCCGTACCAGGGTACAAAAGGATAGTAAATGAACATATGGGTTGATGCCGATGCGTGCCCCGCCGTGATCAAAGACATTCTTTACAGGGCGGCGCAGCGATCACAACTGCCGCTCACGCTCGTGGCCAATCAAATGCTGCGCACGCCGCCATCACCTTTGATCCGCGCCGTGCAGGTGCCGCGAGGCTTCGACGTGGCCGACGACTACATTGTTGAACGCAGCACTACCGGCGACCTGGTCATTACCGCAGACATCCCGTTGGCCAGCGAGGTTTTGAATAAAGGCGCGCTGGTACTGAACCCGCGCGGCGAGCGTTACACCGCCGACAACATCAGCGAGCGGCTGTCGATGCGCGACATGCTGGATGAATTACGTAGCAGTGGCGTTGATACCGGCGGGCCGGCGGCGTTCAGCCAGGCAGACAGAAGGGCGTTTGCCGGCGCGCTGGATCGAATTTTGCAGAAAGTGGTGCGAGAAAAATTACTTGCCTAGTTCCACATTCGCCTCAATTCTCACCGGCCCTGAGCCTTGTTCGGCTAGCTTGTCTTCGGGGTTATAAAGCGTGCATCGCTCAAGCGACAGGCAACCGCATCCGATGCAGTCGCTCAGGTTGTCACGCAACTGGATCAAGCTAGCGATCCTTTCATCCAGATCTTCTTTCCACTTGGATGACAGCAGCCTCCAATCCTTTGCGGTGGGTGTTCTTCCTTCCGGCAGGGTGCTAAATGCATCCTTAATGGCAGCCAGCGGAATGCCCAGCCGCTGCGCGACTTTAATAACTGCTACCCGTCGCAACACGTCTCGCGAATAGCGGCGCTGGTTACCGCTATTACGACGACTTTTGATCAAACCCTTTGATTCATAGAAATGCAGCGTCGAAACCGCAACGCTGCTTCTGATAGCAACCTCGCCGACCGAAAGATTTTGCGATAGTGAATTTTCAGAACATGTCGACACTTCGTCCACCCCCTTGACCTCAAGTTCACTTGAGGTTTTAGACTGCCCTCATTGTTTAGTCAACCGTAATGAGGGAACAAACATGCAAAGCAAAATTAATATTGCGCTTACCTACGGCAGCGCGCGTGAAGGTCGATTTTGCAATAAGGTGGTCGAATGACGGACATCACGCCTTACCTGGACCTCATTCATTATGACGGCACACTTGTGCCATCTTCCAGAACGCTTTACCAATTGCACCTGCGGCATACACACACCATTCCTTTTGAAAATCTCTCTCCTCTTACCGGAGAAGAAGTGCGGCTGGACATCCCCTCTTTGCTGGAAAAATTCACAGTACGGAACCGCGGTGGCTATTGTTTTGAGCACAACACCGTTTTCCAGCATGTGCTGCAACAGCTCGGTTTCAAAACCGTTAACCTTGCTGCGCGAGTGCGGTTGAACGAGTCAGATGAAGTCATCACGCCCCGCAGCCATATGCTGTTGCTGGTGGAGGCGGATGGACAACAATGGGTTGCCGATACCGGTTTCGGCGGCATGTCCCTACCTGTCCCTATACGGTTTTCCGTCGATGAAATTCAAGACACGCCGCATGGGCAATATCGCCTGGGGTTCGACAGCGGAATCTATCGCCTAGAAGCCCGGATCAAAGACGAATGGAAGGTTCTGTATATATTCGACCTGGCTGCGCACTATCCGCCTGACTACGAGGTATACAACTGGCATGTTTCACGTCACCCGTCTTCCTACTTTGTCACAGACCTGGTCGCAGCCCGTGCCGCGAAGGAAGGGCGCCATGTACTGCATGACACGCAGTACTCCTTTTATTCACTGGCAGGTGAAGTAGAAAAGCGGCAACTCCACTCCGTGAATGAAATCAAGGAACTACTGGAAAATACATTTCGCATCCGAACCGACGGCGTGCCGGGACTCGATGCACGACTGGATGCACTGCTCGCCGCAGGAAAAAACAGCAATCTGTAAAAGACGACAATAAAAGCAAGATGGGTGGCGCAGCTAGCTACCCACCGACAACCTCGCGCCAATTACATCGTCTCAGACAAAACCTATCCAGCGGCCGGCTATGAGGACAGAAAGCCAAAGAATGGCGGATGTGACAGCCAAGGTTCGAACTCGCACCGATGGCCGGCCGCTGCGCAGGGCTGCATTAAAGTGCTCGCCGTGATGCTGAAGTGCAATGTTGCAAATTGCCAGTACAAGCAATGTGACCTTCAAAAGGAAAGCTGGATTCTCTGCGTACTCCACCGGCTTCACTGAGAATAACCAAAGCCCTGTCGTCACTGCGAGTGCGGCGCCCGTTGCCGCTGCGCGTACAAGAAAGGGGCCAAGGGTCGGCAGATCCCGTCCACGCGTTGAGCGCAAAAGAAGTAAATCGAGCGGTAGTATCGCGCCAAGAAGTAGCCCAATACCAAGGATATGGGCCGCATTAACAACGAGATAGGCGACCCAGTATTCCTGCAGGAAGGCGGCACCGGGCCAGCCGGAAATGGCTTGCAGAAAACCTGTCATCGCCGTGTCGTTATTGCTTGATGCGTTCTGGATACATGTCGTACTGTTTGCCGCCGACCGTAATGCGAACGGCTTTTATATGCGCCTTGTTCGGCTTGAGAAAATTAGCGTCAAGACGACTGTTAGGAGCGGCGAACGCGAATATAGCTTTTGCCACTCTCGGACAAGTCGTTCAGCAGCAGTATCAATTGAAAGAAAGGACATTGAGATCTCGGCGATTATTTTTGCTTCTACCTAACGTAGTTTATCCCGCAGAACCTGCGGAATAAACTGGGCTGTGCGGGGCACTCTGGACACTGAATTATCCTGGAAGTGGCTTATAGCATAGGTTTGCAGGCGGTTACTATTTAAATATTCCAAATATGAGAGTCTTTTACTGGCAGACGTCAACTGGGGTAGCTATAGCTGCCTACTGCCTTTTTCTGCGGCTCGATACTAACAGCGGCAGTTCAACAATGGCAGCCTGCATCTTACTGGGCGAGCGAGATGCCTCCATATGTAACGAAAGACATGGGTTTATGAGAAAATGCCAACTACAGAGTAAGTGGCGAGATTGTGAAAATGAATATGTCACAAGCACCTAAGAGGAGACGCGATGTTATGCAGCAACATCGCCTGCCTCTAACACGTTAAGTCTGAGGAGCGGAATGCAAAGCATCATTCAGGTTTTGAGGGAGGGCTGTGGCCGAGATCGGCTAGCTGTGGTCGCAGACATTCTTTCTATTCTTGGGGTTTCGTTCGCAGCCGTTGTAGGCGGCGTACTCACCCTTACCACAACACTAAATGTCAGCAATCTAATTGGTGCAGTAATCATTTCGTTGCTGTCGCTGGCCGGCTCCGCCGTGGTCTTAGTCGGATTCCTAGCAGTTTCTGGCTGGCTATCGAGAAAGGCCTCCAATGTCTGGCTGCTGCAATTCGCTCTTTGGGCGATTTTTTCCGCCCTATTTTTATTAGCTATTTTTGCTTGGTATGAAATGATCAGTTCGTTTCGCTTTTCCAAATAGCGGATCGAATCAACAACTTAAGCAGACCAGCTATACCGGCTGCTTAGTCTGAGCCTCGAACAACTGTTATACCGTGTTGAGTCCAGCGGAATTAAGGGTCATGGTTACTGTAAAGTAGCCATCAGGCGTTGAAAATCGAGCGGTTTTAACGGACCGAACTCTAACGCTAAGTTTTGACCACAGTAGGCCCGAAGCCCTCGACTGGAAGCTTTGGCTGAATGTCCGTTTCGGGTCGAGGCTGTGTGGAAACGCGTCAGGCACTTGATACGAACTAATTAAGACAGCATAAACGACGCGAATTGATTAGTTCGGCCCGCAGGACAATCGAGTCATTGACGAATGAGGGAGCTGCCAAGGCCACTCCAGAAGGCTGCAAATGAGGCTTAGTGGGGCTGATTGAGCATTAGCCGGGCTTACACCCTCATCAGCTTCATTGCACTTACGGTGCCGTCGAACCCTAGAATGCTGATCACTCGCCAACTCTTAAAGGTGCCAAACACGTGCTCAACCGTTTTGCGCCTGATCGTCATGGATTTCGGCGATTGGTCCAGACGGCGTTGCACCGTCTCGAGTACTTCTTCGTGCTACCAGCGTGAGATACGCCGGTAAACACTAGGCGTGCACTGAGATTTGATTGAACACTGCTTGCACGCACTGCTCCAGTAACGACGAATAAGCATGCAGCTCTCCTCACGGGAGAACCGGTAGATGGTGCGCTGTCCCGCTGGACACAGCGTACTCATCTTCTTCCATAAATGAAAACAGTTTGAGCTCTCGGCATAGAGCCACGAATTGACGACAGACATTACGGATACCAGCGCCGTTGTTTCGACGGAAAGCGGCGACTGGACTGGATACAGTTGAGGTAGCCATATATGTAGATACTCAGAAGAACGGCCGGATGATAGGAGGGGCGACCGGTATTGGCGGGCGTTGCCCCTTGAAACCCCAACGAAGCCAAGTCCAGTTCGCTGACAAAGGCTTCAACCACTCGTATTGGGTTGTCTTCGCCGATAAAGTCATCCAAGCACTCTGGCAGTAGCGTCACTTGCCGCCTGTCTTGACCGGTGATGTATCTGGACATATTGAATCTCCACTCAACATGCTTAGACCTCTACTTCGAGCTGATCACCCAGAAAATGAGGGTTTTCACACAGCCCCCACCCAAAGCGGCGAGAAGCGGAAATTCGCTTGGTTAATTCCAGTGTCCTGTGAAGACTGATTTGAGTTATTCATAGCTCTGTACCTGAGCGACAGCAAACTGTTTTTTACCGGTCCTTGGATACCTGGTCAATTGGAGTCAGTGGTGCCTTCATTCTTCAGTTCAGCAAACTTTTCGGCCAGGCGACGCCATACTCTACTGTGAATTGGTCGGCCGGTACTTCAGAGACCGAGCAGGCCGCCGCGAGGCCATATCAGCTCGGTATTTTCCGTCAAGGCGACTGCCATTGAACACACGGCACAGGGCCTAGTGAGGAACAACTTACTGACGCCCCCCACCCGGAAAATCCAAACAGCTCAAACCTGCTGTACGTTGACATACGGCAGGTTTGAGATAAATGCACTTTTGCTGCGTGGGTGGAATGGAGACTGTTATTTCGTTTATTTCGTTTTTCTCTGTTTCGGCATAGAATATAACTTTGTATAGTCAAAGTACTAAAATTCAGAATAAGTGTCCCAACGCAGTTCCTCCAGAAACGACCCGATGGACGGGAGGTTCAGATGGCCATCCACGGGCAACGTGTACTTGCCTCCTGTCTTTCGGGGCGGAGCAAGACCTAGCGGATTCAGGTCTTCGGTGACGGCGACCAAGTATACGAGATGAAGCTGTCTACCTCGACATTCCGTCTTGTAGAAGAAATTCTGCTTGGAATAGCCAATGGAAGAACAGTCCGGATCGTGCCTGTGCACGCCGAGCTGACTACGCAGGAAGCTGCAGATCTGCTCAATTGTATCGAGGCCTCACATGGTGAAGCTGCTGGAGGATGGGGAATTGAGCGATCAGGCCCAGAAGCTGAAGATGGGGTACGAATGACATTTCATATCGTCTAATCCTTGGGGCGCGCGCTCAATGATGAATGCATGGAAGATAGACAATGCCTGTTCCGATAATCGATCTATTTGCAGGGCCGGGGGGACTTGGTGAGGGGTTCGCCTCGTTGAAGGGGCACAGACAACAGCCGTTCTTCGAGATCGGTCTTTCTATCGAGAAGACCGCAGTTGCGCATCGCACGCTGACATTGAGGGCAGTGTTCAGACGCCTGCGTGGCACGAAGGACATTCGGCATTACTACAGCTACGTGCAAGGCAAGATCGATGAGGCTGAATTCCGCGCAATCCCGGCTGTGGAAAGTGCCTTCGAGCATGCCTCAAAGGAAGCAAGGTGTCTGGAACTCGGCAAGTCAGATGAGGCCGCCATCGATGCCGAGATACGAGCCGCACTGAAAGGTCAGGAAACCTGGGTGCTCATCGGTGGCCCGCCATGTCAGGCGTATTCCCTTGCTGGCCGCTCCCGCCGGGCGAACGACAAGAACTTCCACAAAGATGAAAAGCACTTCCTCTACAAGGAGTACCTGCGGATCATCCAAGTACACAAGCCAGCGATTTTCGTGATGGAGAACGTCAAGGGGTTGCTCTCGTCGAAGCACTCCGGCAATCCGATGTTCGAGAGGATAGTTGCTGACCTGTCCTCCGCTACAGAAGGCCTCGAATACGAGATCCGCTCCTTCACGAAGCCTGGCAACAGTGACTCTCTGGAGCCTGCTGACTACCTTATTCATTCCGAACGCTATGGCATACCTCAAAACAGACATCGCGTGATTTTGCTTGGCGTTCGAAAAGGGCTTGGCATTCCCCAGCACAGACTGCTGACTCCCGTTGCAAGACCCGCAACTGTCAGGCAGGCCATTGACGATCTGCCAAAGATCAGAAGCCGGTTGTCCAAGGACGATTCGCTCGACGCATGGCGCAAGGCTATCTTGGCTGCTCCGGCTTACGTCAAGGGATGGAAAACGGAAAACGAGTCCACCATGATCGACTCGATGCGAGAGTTCGCGGCCTCGGCGACCAGCGTCACAACGGGTAGTTCCTTCATTGCAAAGGAATACAAAAGGACAAGGAAGCAGACAGAGCTTCAGAAGTGGCTGCATGACCGAAGCCTGGGGGGGGTGTGTCAGCATGAAGCGAGATCGCACATGGCAACCGATCTGGCGCGATATCTTTTTTCGGCCACCTTTGCGCATTCGCTGGGATATTCCCCGAGGCTGAATGTTTTTCCTTCAAAGCTTCTACCCGACCATATCAATGTCCATGTCCTAGGCGAAAACCAGCCCATACCATTCAATGATCGCTTCAGGGTTCAGTGTAGAAATGAACCGGCAACCACTGTGGTTGCCCACATTGCCAAGGATGGTCATTACTACATCCATTACGACCCGTCGCAGTGCAGGAGCCTCACCGTCAGGGAAGCTGCGCGTCTGCAAACCTTCCCTGACAACTATTTCTTTGCTGGCAACCGCACCGAACAGTACACCCAGGTCGGGAATGCCGTTCCCCCCTTGTTGGCCCGAAAACTCGCCGAAATCGTGCGCAGCATTCTGAACAGAATGACTCGGGAGAAGCGAAAACAGGAAGGTGATCACTTGTGTAAAGAAGCGGTGAAAAGCCAGCGTCATCGCCTTCCTGCGCGGCGTGGTCAGGTGCCGTTGCTTGCCGAGGTCGATTGACCGACCTCCAAGACAGGAGCATTGCCATGCAACCATTCTTGAACCGCACATGCAGTTTCTACAAACGAATGCTTCAGTGCACACTCCCAGATAATGGCCACTCGCCAGTCAAGAGCCTTGAGGGCATCCATGTGTCGTCTGTCGCGCTCGATGTTTCCCTGGAACTTCTTCCTCCAGAAGTCGCCATTCGTTCGCGGCATGGTCGTGAATCGGCAACCGTCATGTCGATGCCAGAAACAGCCATGGACGAATACCACAGCCCTGTACTTCGGGAACACGATGTCAGGGGAGCCCGGAAGTTTCCTGACATGGAGTCGATACCGGAATCCTCTCGAGAAAAGAATGGTGCGGAGAGTCCGTTCCGGCCAAGTGTTCTTTCCTCTGATGCTCGACATCATGCGGCTGCGCTGTGGAGTCGTTGGTATACGCATGATCTGGATCGAGTGATATCAGGGTGTGCAGAAAAGCGACCGCTTTGTGACGGTGTATTGAGAAAACCGATCCGTTGAATGAAAGAAAGCCGCTGTATATTTTCAGAAGCTTAGCACGCTGCTGACAGCGGAACATGTTGAAGGGGAGTATCGACATGGCGAGGGAATGTAGACATCCACCAAGTGCAGCATGCCTTTCGGCATCGATGAGAGACCTTGGATATTCACTCGAAACAGCTGTTGCGGACCTGATCGATAACAGCATTTCCGCAGACGCGGATGCGATCGATATCGTCTGCGATATTTCCGGCGAACGTCCCGTACTTGTCATTCTCGACAATGGCAGAGGCATGGATGAGGTGGAACTGCTGGCTGCAATGCGTCATGGAACCGGAAACCCAAGACAGCAGCGTTCTCCACAGGATCTCGGGCGCTTTGGCCTTGGGCTGAAGACTGCATCGTTCTCCCAGTGTCGATCCCTCACGGTTGTGAGCAAGAGAGGTGACAAAGTCTGCGGTGCCGAATGGGATCTTGATCGTATCGATGTGACGGACGACTGGGTTCTGAGCGTCCTCGATGAAGCTGACATCCATACGCTGCCAAACATTGAGCGCCTTGGCAGCCAAGGCACTGCCGTCATCTGGCAGAAACTCGATCGATTGATAGAAGACGAAGCCGGAGATCACAGTCAGGAAATCGTCAACGAAAAGCTTGAAGTGGTCGGGAGGCATCTATCCCTCGTCTTTCACCGTTTTCTTTCCGGGGAAGTCAAGGGAAATTCAAGAGTCTCGATCTCCGTCAATGGTCACCCCATTTCTGCATTCGACCCTTTTTGCCGGAAGAATCCTGCCACTCAGATGCTTCCGGAGGAGATCGTCCGGGTTGGTGATGCCGAGGTGCGTTTGCAGCCTTATGTGTTGCCCCATCACAGTCGTCTTTCCGCGTCTGAATATGACTTCTACCAAGATCGCAGTGACTTCATCTCGAATCAGGGGGGCTACGTCTACCGGAACGGACGCCTGTTGGCATGGGGAGACTGGTTCCGACTGGTGCCGAAAGGGGAAGCGACCAAGCTGGCCCGTGTGCAGATCGACTTTCCCAACAGTCTGGATGAGGCTTGGACCATCGACATCAAGAAATCACATGCACGCCCACCGCATATGGTTCGTGAGCGCCTACGTCAGATCATCAGTCAGATCACAGGAAGCAGTGTGAGAGTGCATCGGGGGCGTGGTCAGAAACTGTTTCAGGAAGTGAAGGCTCCATTATGGGAAAGGTATGCCGATCAAGCCGGAATCAGGTACGTCCTGAATAGATCGCATCCTATCGTGGAGCGATTGCGGGCTCGACTCAATGGCGAGGGAATCCAGCATTTGGATCTTCTTCTTGAAGCCGCTTCCGCATCTTTGCCAATCGAGATGGTGTATTCAGATTATTCGACCTCCCCTCGTGATGTGAAGTACAAGCCACCAATGCAAGATGCGCAGGAGAAGCTCCATGAGCTGAAGCTTGCTCTTTGGGGTAATGCATCAGGGAATGCGGAAGTATTCAGGGATATCGTCAGATCGACTCAGATCTTTGACGCCTATAAAGAAATTGTCGAGCAGTACATCGAGAAGGAATTTTCATGAGTATGCAGAGGGGAAAAGAAAAAGTCGTGCTGGCGGCTTTGGTTGGGGCATTTGATGGTCAAGAAAATATTCCCTCACGCGAAGATATCGCGACTAGGGCTGCGGCGCTTTCCCCCATCCTGGGATATTCCGGTGATCTCACGAATATCATCGCCGAAGCGGAATCGACCATACCTCAGCGTATGAGTGCCGGCGTTTCTCTGGTAGATGTCGATGCTGCGCATGATGAAGACTGGATTCACAAGCGCGAGATCGGCACGACATATGCGGATGCCTATGGTGGCTATCTTCGGGGTGAAGGCTGGAAGCCAACCGTCGTCAATACCCTGCTTAACGGTGATGGATCGAAGATCCTAGGTCTGCTGCAAGACCCCAAGAGTGAGGGAGCATGGAGCCGTCGTGGTCTTGTCATCGGACATGTCCAGTCTGGCAAGACAGCAAACTATATGGGTGTTATCGCGAAAGCCGCAGATGCCGGATATAAATTCATCATTGTCATCGCGGGCATCCACAACAATCTGCGCAAGCAGACACAGCAGCGCATCGACGAGGGCTTTGTTGGCCGGTCCAGCGACCCTGCCAACCGGGTGAGCATCGGGGTGGGAGTGGATGGAAGCTACCCAAAGCCAGTAACACTGACAACCATCAACTCTGACTTCAATAAGCAAACTGCCAGCGTGAGCGGTGCGCAGTTGAATGACTTCAAGAATCCGGTGGTTCTGGTCATCAAGAAGAATGTAAAAACGCTCGAAGCTCTGCACTCATGGTTGAGGGAGCTGAACGCGAAAGGTCGTGACCGCATTGCCGATGTGCCAATGCTGGTCATCGACGACGAAGCCGATAACGCGTCCATCAACACCAACAAGCCTGACATCAATCCGACCGCCACCAACTCCTGGATCAGGAAGATACTGCGCCTGTTCACCAAGAACTGCTATGTTGGATACACGGCAACTCCATTCGCAAACATATTCATCGACCCTGATGCCTTCGACAAAGATGCCTATGAGGAGCTTTTCCCGAAGGACTTCATCCATTCTCTCGATGCACCATCGACGTATTTTGGACCGGACAAGGTCTTTCTGAACGAAGCCAGCAGTGATGCTGTACTTCGGAAAATCGCCGACGCTGAGAAGTATCTTCCGCTTACGCACAAGAATGGTTCAACGGTCGCCGAACTGCCGGACAGCCTCTATGAAGCGCTTGACCAATTCATCGTGGCACGCGCCATCCGGAATCTTCGAGGTCAGGAACGCAAGCACTGCTCCATGCTGATCAATGTGTCGCGTTTTGTATCGGTCCAAAAAGAGGTGCGGAGCTTCATAGGGCTACGCCTCAACCATATCCGGAATGCGGTGAAAGCCAACTACATGATGCCGGAGGAAACATCGACAAAGAACGAATACATGGCGCGACTTAAAGCCATGTTCGATGTTGAATTCGCCGATAACAAGTTTGCCGGCAGGCACTATGCCTGGAGTGAAGTCAAAGTCGCTCTCTGGAGTGTTTTCGAGCACCTGCGGACCTATGTGGTCAACAGCAAGAGCGACGAGGTGCTCGACTTTGCGAAATACGAGAAGGACGGTATTGGTCTCACCGCCATTGCCATCGGCGGTTTAAGCTTATCGCGCGGCCTCACAATCGAAGGTCTGACGATCAGCTATATGTATCGCAACACGCGGATGTACGACACGCTGATGCAGATGGGACGTTGGTTCGGATATCGACCTGGATATGAAGATATCTGTCGTGTCTGGCTGCCGATCGACTCCATTAATTGGTACAAGCACATTGCCTTGGCGTCGGAGGAACTCCGTCAGCAGATCACGCGGATGCGCCAGGCCGATATGAGTCCGAGGGACTTTGGTCTCTACGTCAAATCGCATCCGGACAGTTTGCTGGTTACTGCCACCAACAAGATGCGGAGCGGCGAGAAGGTCGTTCTCAACCAGAATTTCACAGGTCTCCTCGTCGAAAGTTACGACCTTCCTCTCGATCCAGAGGTCAGTGCGGACAACGAGGCGCTTATCGAGGAGTACTGGCGGACTGGGTTCGGTGAGACCGTGAAAGAAACCGAAAAGGGCTGGTTTATTTCGGATGTCGATGTCGAGAGGATTGATGAGTTCCTGCTGCGCTTCAAATCACACAAGGATGCACGACAGAAAAAGATATCGGCCGTTGAATATCTTCAAGCGATTTCAGATAAATACCCGAAGGGTGATGTGCTTCTGATATCCAAAGGAGCGGGTAATCCTGACGGGTTTCGTCTCGGTGCGCAGGAGCGTCGGGCGGAGGGTGCGACCGCTGAAAAATGGAGAGTATCTGGATATCGCGTCGCCAGTCGCGGAGATGAAAAACTGGGACTCAGCAATGATCAGTTGATTGCTGCAGAAGCACTTGCTGCCGAAGACTCCAAGAGTAAATCAAAGAAGCCATCAGACATACACTATCGGGTGGTAAGGGACAAGCCATTGTTGATGCTGCATGTCCTTGAACCGACCGACAACGACAGGTTTGAAGGTCATCGTGTACCCGCATGGGGATTGAGCTACCCCGCTGGTCTCTATGGTGTCGAGATCGAGGTCGTCGCCAACAAGGTCTGGATGGAGCAGTACGGCGCGATGGACGACAACCCTGATGACGACGAGGATTACGACGATGAGTAGGTCTGTGCCATGGGACAGCATTCCGACTCCGGCTGCAGATTTTACGGTCATGCGCGTATCCGGGGCAAGCGGAGTTCCCATCTATTGGGGGCGAGACATGGGCGCGCAGTGCCTGCTGATCGTGGAACTGCAAGGAAATCACACTGTGCAGTTTCGTCGGGATACGGTCACCCTGCATGGGATCGGAGTCGATCTGCGCATTGGGGACAAGGATGGGGCGCAGCGGCTTGTCCTTACGCTCGCTCGTCATATCGACAGAGACCTATTCCTTGGCCTTTGTGAAACACTGATCGGCAGCTTGAAGGATGTTGCCGATTCCGCTGAGGCACTTTCCGTGGCTCTTGCCCATCTTAAGCGTTGGAAAACATTCCTGGCTGGCCGGAACGCCCGGCTGCTTTCTCCTGAAGAGGTTCGGGGGCTATTCGGTGAACTGCACGTCCTGCGCAAGCTCTACCAGGACAGGCTCACCCAGACGGCAGCAATTGACGCATGGTGCGGGCCAGACAAATCCCATCAGGATTTCATTTTCGGCGATCGCGCCATCGAGGTGAAGTCGCTCTCGGGGCGAGAGCGCAGCACAGTTCGTATTTCGTCGGAAGACCAGCTTGAATCGCTTTCCGACGAGCTATTCCTGCTGACGTTACGTCTGATAGACAGGCCTGATGCCGAACAGGCATTTTCGTTGAACAGTGCCGTGGCACTGATTACGGAAGAATTGACGGATTCTGAAGCAATTGAGCAGCTCATGAGCAAGCTGGCAGATGTGGGCTATGCACCCCTTGCCGAATATGACTCACCTTGCTTCGCTGTGCGCGACGTTCAGGGATATCGTGTTCATGACGACTTCCCTCGTTTGATCCGATCTGAACTTCCAACTGGGGTTGTCAAGGTTGCCTACGACATCAAGCTTGAAGCGATCGCCCAGCATCAGTGTGACGAGGCGGTCGTATTTGGAGGGGATTGATGGAACAGACAGCCGATGAATTCTTCCATGACTTTCGGCAGGAACTCCTGTCAGGTGCTGAAGCCAAGGGTCGGTTTCAGCTTGATGAGTTCATGGAAACAGTTGCAGCCGAACTTGTCGAAACAGGATTCACCGAGGGATTCGAGCTGTGTCACTATCGTCCGCCACAGGGTGGCATACGTGTAGATGGATACTGGTTTAATGACGAAGGGAACCTCGATCTTTTTGTCGCTGATTTCGATTCCCGTGCCGAGCTGGCTTCCCTGACAAAGACGGAGCTTGAAGCGACATTTAAACGTCTGTCTAGGTTTTTCGAGGCAAGTATCGACAGGGATCTTGCGGTTGATCTTGAGGTCACTTCGCCTGGGCACGGTCTTGCCAAACAGATTGCCGACCGTGCGGGCGGCATCAACTCACTTAACCTGATCCTTCTCTCCGAACGCACGCTCAGCGGGACAGTGCAGAGCCTCCCTGAAGGGGAGGTTGCTGGTATCCCCGCCAGCTATCAGGTATGGGATATCTCGCGGCTTCATCGTCAACGCAGCTCTCGAAGTCACAAGGAGCCGCTCGATCTGGACTTCGCGCAGATGTTCGGCAAGGGCATCGCCAGTCTTCCGGCTCATCTGGGAGCTGATGCCTATCAGTCCTTCCTCATGGTCATGCCTGCGGATTTTCTTGCGACCCTTTACGGAAAATTCGGAGCACGCCTGCTTGAGCAGAACGTTCGCACGTTCCTGCAGGCCCGTGGAAGTGTGAACAAAGGTATCCGGGCAACCATCCTGAATGAGCCGGAGATGTTCTTTGCCTACAACAACGGGGTGACGGCCACGGCACAGCGCGTCGAGACTGAAACGGCGGACTCTGGTCTGGTGATCACGAAGGTTGTCGACCTTCAGATTGTGAATGGTGGGCAGACCACGGCATCACTGTTCCACACGCGGAAACGGGACAAGGCGGATTTGTCACGGATATTCGTCCAGATGAAGCTCTCCGTCATCGACAGTCAGCAAAGCGAGATGGTCGTGCCGAAGATCTCGGAATACGCCAATACTCAGAACAGGGTGAATGCTGCCGACTTCTTCTCGAATCATCCGTTCCATGTTCGGATGGAAGACTTCTCACGGCGCATCTGGGCACCGGCACAGAAAGGAGCCACCCGCGAGACGCGCTGGTTTTATGAGCGTGCACGTGGTCAGTATGCCGATGCGCAGTCGAAGCTCACGCCGGCAGAACAGCGTCGCTTCAAGGCCGAATATCCAAAGCCACAGATGTTCACAAAGACAGACCTCGCAAAATTCGAGAATGTCTGGGATGAGCACCCTCGCTGGGTCAACCTTGGTTCGCAGAAGAACTTCGCGCAGTATGCCAAGCGCATCGGAAGCGAGTGGGAAAAATCTTCGGATACCTTCAACGAGTTCTACTTCAAGAGGGCTGTCGCTCGTGGAATGGTTTTCCGTGCCACGGAGCGCATAGTTTCCGCGCAGGCTTGGTACAACGGCGGATATCGAGCCAACATTGTGGCTTATACGCTTGCCGTGCTTGCTGAGATCGCAAGGTGCAGGAACGAGGCGATCGACTTCCTCGCCATCTGGAATGCGCAGAAGGTGGATCCAATTCTGGAGACCGCGATTGCTTCTGTCGCATCCGTGGTAAATGAAGACATCACCGATCCTCCCCCTGGCATTTCGAACATAAGCGAGTGGTGCAAGCGGGAGGGATGCTGGACACGCATTCAGGCCAAATCCAACGTCATCGCTGCGAGTCTGGACACAGGGTTCTTCGATCGACTGGTATCGCTCGATGAGCAAATGGAGACCGAGCGAAACGCAAGGAAGACACAGAAGATCGACGACGGCATCGAAGCTCAGAAGAAAGTATTGGCGATTCCGTCTGTCGATTGGGGTCGCTTGAACAGGGCACTTCTGGAAAAAGGAGTTCTCACATCAAAGGAAATGGGTGTGCTCAAGATCGCCATGCAGATTCCTCTCAAAATTCCAACCGAAAAGCAGTGTGCAGTGCTGCTGGAGGTCATCGAGAAGGGGCGTCTGGAGGGCGTGATCCTGAAGGATACGGAGCACTTCTTGAAAAGAACGTAACGCATCAACACTTCGTATTGCCTCGCTCCTTTCCTCTCCGTGGGAGATCCAATGCTGGCTATATGGGGCAAGCGAGTACAACATACCTTTTGCTCGGTCGGAGCCCGTGCCGTGGTGCTGGGCAACCAGTTGCTTTGCGTTATGTGACGTTATTGCTCCGGTTCTCAGAGACTTGAATTTTTTGAGTGCTCATTCATAGGGAATGAGGTCAAGAAAAATTCAAACTTCACTGTGCCGAATCTATAAATGATGCGTTCCGTAAATCAAATGAGGTTTTCATACGCTCGGCAAGTCCCATTACTGGTGTGCTGGACGCAACGGACTTCTGAACGTACGCACCGAGATCTAGGATGAACAGAACTGCCACTTTGTGCTAGCTCGCGTAAGTTCACCTGCGGTTGTCTATTGGCAGCTCCCACAGCAAAGCGGTAGTTCGATAGGAACAACTCGCTAGATGTTTTGTAGCGACAACTGCAATTCAAGATCTTTATCTGATTGGCTTTTCAGTGGTGAACAGCAAATTGCTGCAGAGTCAACTGAAAACCATCTGCAAAACCGTGGTCAATTCACAGTTAGGCATCACTGGCGTACCACGACTGGTAGTTTGTCGACGTAGGCAACATGCGGCGGCCCTTTTTTAGATTGCATGAGGCGCATAACAATTGAAGATTTGTTATGTCGTTGATGCCGCCTGCAGCAAGCGGGAACATGTGATCATAGTGCTCAGCTTTGTTGATTGAGATGACGCCTGTTAGGTCAGTATTGCACGATGCACACATTCCTCGATCTCTGAAGTATATGGCCCGCCTTGCCCACTCTGGGACGTGCGTCCGTGTCGGAATGCCGTCCTTCCGCAGCAGATGACGCTCTTCAATGGCTAAATCATTTCGCGTTAGACTATCTACTACTCCAGAGACATAGCTATTGAGCTTTGCGAGCAGTGCTCTGTTCCCAAACAGGAGATAGAACACTTCATTAGTCAATTGAGTCAAGAGCGTGTCAAACTCGCCGGTGAGGCGAAGCTCGTTGTGATAGTCGTGAATAACGTCTTGTGAAGCATCTGCAAGATCTATTTTTTCCTGCTTCAACCATGCTCGAAAGCCAGGTGTTTCTATTTGGTGGTGCGCTAGCGCTTGATCAATCCACAAGCTGGGCCAGCGGCTGTTTTCTATAGCTTCTAGCGATACCTCTTGAAGGCGCTCATAGATTAAATCTTCAATGATGTACTGGGCGAAATCATGCAGTACGCTCCACTTTGGAAAGGGCCGCAGAAAAAGCCAAGCCTCACGACCTTCGTGCCAGCTATTCAGATTCCGAAGATAAGGCATCGTATCGTTGAGCACATTGTGAACAATATTCGCGTAATAATACGTTTCGAAGAACTCCATTCGGAGTAGTGGTTCGCGCATGATCTGTGAAGTCTAACTATAAATAGACGACTCATCACCGGCTAAGGTTGGTAGCCTAACCTGACTGAGTCTAGTCATACCAATTGGTAATCAACTGCTTGTGTACGTTTAGGCAAGCCTAAAAATTCCAGATAAGAGGATTGTCTGCTCCTGGCCGATAACAGAAGCTCAAAATTTCTCCCCAACTCCTTTCCAACCAAAACCAAAACTTATAACAATCCTCCCCCATGCGCAACCCCAAGTCGTTGTGGGGGTACCGGGCGGTGGAGCTTTGAGCACGCCGCTGGTTGTACCTGGGTCGGAGATCCAAGGGCGCGGCCTGTTCGAGCGGGGCGCTTTCGACCCACCGGGTCGATCCCGCGAGTTCCGCGCCCGCTCCGAGCCAGGAGCAACCAGCGGGTAGCCCCGAAGGGGCCGTGCGATGGCCCCGCCGCCCGGCACCCCCACAACGACGCCCAAAAGAAAATCGGGCCACCCAAAAAGGCAGCCCGACTCAAACAAAAACACCTCAAAAAACAATCAAGTATCAATATTCCCCGCCTGCAACGCATGCGTTTCAATAAACGCGCGCCGTGGCTCAACATGATCGCCCATCAGCGTGGTGAACAACTCATCCGCCGCAATCGCATCCTCAATCTGCACACGCCACAAGCGTCGCACCTTCGGATCCATCGTGGTTTCCCACAACTGTTGCGGGTTCATCTCGCCCAGACCCTTGTAGCGCTGCTTGCTTACCGCACGCTCGGCTTCGGCACGCAACCACAACACCACCTGGCGGAAGTCACTGACATACTTCTCTTTCTGCTTGTCGCCTTCGCCACGGCGAATCACCGCCCCTTTGCCCAACAAGCCAAGGAAGGTTTTCGCCGAACGCGACAACACCGCATAATCGGCACCGCGCACAAAGGTGCGGTCGAACACGCTTACGCGCACATTGCCGTGATGCAAGCGGCGCAATACCAAACGCCATGGGCCGTCTTCTTCCGGTTGCTCGGCATCCACCGTTACGCGGCTTAGCACCGCAGAGCCCGCCAGCGCGTCCTGCAAACGCTGGGCCGATTCTTTGGCCTGGGTTTCGTCGTCAAGGTGAATTTCCACGCCCTCGGCCATGGCCGACAAGGCCTGTTCATCCATCTGGCGCGACAAGCGCTCAATCACCGCATCAGCCAAAATATACTGGCGTGCCAGTTCCGACAAGGCATCACCGGTAATGGGCTCGGCACCTTCACGTGGGGTGAGCGCGGTGTCTTTCAGCGCCACTTCCATCATGTACTTGGCTTCTTCGTGGTCGTCTTGCAGGTAACGCTCGTCGCGGCCCATCTTCACTTTGTACAAGGGCGGCTGGGCAATGTAAATGTGCCCACGCGCCACCAGTTCCGGCATTTGCCGATAGAAAAGCGTCAGCAGCAAGGTACGAATATGCGCGCCGTCAACGTCGGCGTCGGTCATGATAATGATGCGGTGGTAACGCAGTTTCTCAATATTGAAATCGGGCCCAATGCTGGTACCCAACGCCGTAATAAGGGTGGTAATGGCTTCGCTGGCAATCAGGCGATCGAAGCGCGCTTTTTCCACGTTCAGCACTTTACCGCGCAGGGGCAAAATAGCCTGGAATTTGCGATCGCGCCCTTGTTTGGCGGAGCCCCCGGCCGAGTCACCCTCCACAATGTATATTTCGCTGAGCGCCGGGTCTTTTTCCTGGCAGTCGGCCAGTTTACCGGGCAGGCCCGCGCCTTCCAGCACGCTTTTACGGCGTGTCATTTCACGTGCGCGGCGGGCGGCGTCGCGTGCCCGGGCGGCGTCAATAATTTTGTTGCACAGCGCCTTGGCGTCGTTCGGGTTTTCAAGCAGCCACGTTTCCAGCGTACGGGCCACAGCCTCTTCAACGGCGGGGCGTACTTCACTGGAAACCAGCTTGTCTTTGGTTTGGCTGCTGAATTTCGGGTCGGGTACTTTCACCGACAACACGCAGGCCAGGCCTTCGCGCATGTCGTCACCGGTGGTGTCGATTTTGGCTTTCTTGGCCAATTCGTTGTCGGCAATGTATTTGTTCAACACACGCGTCATGGCGGCGCGCAAACCGGTTAAGTGGGTGCCGCCGTCGCGCTGGGGAATGTTATTGGTAAAGCACAATACCGTTTCCGAGTAGCTGTCGTTCCATTGCATGGCCACGTCAACGCCAATGTGCTCCTCGTTCACTTTCGACTCAGTGCTCACCGCAAATACGTTCGAATGCAGGGCGGTTTTCGTGCGGTTAATGTATTCCACGAACCCTTTCACCCCACCCGAGAAGGCGAAGTTGTCTTCCTTGCCGTCGCGTTCGTCAATCAGGCGAATTTTCACGCCGTTATTCAGGAACGACAGTTCGCGCAGGCGCTTGGCCAGAATATCGTGGTGGTACTCGACGTTCTCGAAAATGGTGTCATCGGCCAGGAAGTGCACCCGCGTACCTTGCTGTGTAGTGGTGCCCGTAACGTGCAAAGGCTCAACCCGCTCGCCACGACGAAACTCCATTTCATGGGTTTCGCCGTTACGCCATATAGTCAGGCGCAACCATTCCGACAACGCATTCACGCACGATACACCCACACCGTGCAGACCCCCGGATACCTTGTACGAGTTGTGGTCGAACTTCCCGCCGGCGTGCAGTTCGGTCATCACGATTTCGGCCGCACTGCGGCCGAATTCGTCGTCTTTGTGAATATCGGTGGGAATACCCCGCCCGTTGTCGCTAACCGAAATGCTGTTGTCGGCGTGAATGGTGACGACAATGTCGTCGCAATAGCCGGCCAACGCTTCGTCGATCGCGTTGTCGACCACTTCGAACACCATGTGGTGCAAACCGGTACCGTCGGACGTATCGCCAATGTACATGCCCGGGCGCTTGCGTACTGCTTCAAGCCCCTTAAGCATTTTGATTGATTCGGCACCATAATCCACTTCAGGTGTATTCACGGTTGAGTCTGACATATAAAACCTTGTGTTTGATTAAATGCGCATCGGCATGACGACGTATTTGAAATGCTCGTCGTCGGGCGATGTAATAAGTGCAGACGCGTTGGCGTCGGGTTGAACCGACCAGCGCACCATGTCCGACTTCATGTTGGCCAGTACGTCCAGCAGGTAGCTTACGTTAAAACCCACATCCAGGGGTTCGTGGCTGTAATCGACGTCGATTTCTTCCTGGGCTTCTTCCTGTTCGGCGTTGGAAGAAGACACTTTCAGCACGTTGTCGCCCAACTGGAAACGCACGCCTTTCAACTTGTCGGTGGTCAGAATGGCGGCACGTTGCATACTGCCCTGCAAACGCTCGCGGTAGACCATGAAATGGCGTGTATAGGTGGTGGGGATCACACGGGTGTAATCGGGGAACTTGCCTTCCACCAGTTTGGAAATGAGTTCGACATCGTTGAAACGGAAACGAATCTGCCCCGAGGACACATCGATTTGCACGGGGTCGTCGGTTTCACCCAGCAGGCGCTGCATTTCCAATACGGTTTTGCGCGGCACGATCACGTCGTGCTTCTGGGTAATGCCTTCGGCCGCCGTGGCGCTATGGGCCAGGCGGTGGCCGTCGGTGGCCACGGCGCGCACGAAACCGGGTTCGAACACAAACAGCAAGCCATTCAGGTAGTAACGAATGTCTTGCTGGGCCATGGAAAAATGCACCTGGTTAAACAGCTGCTTCAGTGTTTTTTGCGCTAATGAAAACGACACGTCGAACTGTTCCGGCTGCGACACCGTGGGGTAATCGTTGGCCGACAAGGTTTGCAACGCAAAACGGCTTTTGCCCGACTGAATGTTCAACTTGCCACTAGTAAGGCTTAAGCTGATTTCATCTTCGGGCAGGGCGCGCAAAATGTCCATTAGCTTGCGCGCCGCCACCGTGGTGGATTCCGATTCATCGCCCACGCCGAAATCGGCGTGCGTGGTAATTTGTACTTCCAAATCGGTGGCCAAAAACGACACACTGTTGCCTTCCTTGCGCAACAATACATTAGCCAGAATAGGCATGGTATTGCGACGCTCAACAATGCCGGCCACCGTAGACAACGGTTTCAGCAACGCATCTCTTGTTGTTTGTACGAATTGCATGATTATCCTTTTAGGGTTTGTTCCAACACATGCAAAGCATGATTGAGTTCTGGGTTTTTTGACCTCGCTTCGGAAATTTTTCGAACGGCATGCAGCACCGTCGTGTGATCCCGCCCGCCGAACAGATCGCCGATTTCAGGCAAGCTTTTCTGCGTTAATTCTTTGGCCAGGTACATGGCCACCTGACGCGGCATGGCAATGTTTGCCGGCCGCCGTTTGGAATACATATCAGCCACTTTGATTTTGTAATAATCGGCCACGGTTTTCTGAATGTTTTCCACCGTAATTTGCCCGTTGGACACCGACAGCAGGTCTTTCAGGGCGTCTTTGCACACTTCCACCGACAATACATCGCGGCCGTGAAAACGCGCATAAGCCAATACTTTACGCAGGGCACCTTCCAGCTCACGCACATTGCTGCGCAAATGCTTGGCAATAAAGAAGGCCACATCTTCAGGCATGGCCATGCCTTCCACATCGGCCTTGCGCAGCAAAATGGCCACGCGCATTTCCAGCTCGGGCGGCTCTATGGCCACGGTTAAGCCCGAGTCGAAGCGCGAGATAAGGCGACTGTCGATATTCGACAATTCCTTGGGGTAGGTGTCGGACGTAATAATAATTTGTTTGCGTTTGGCCACCATGGCTTCAAACGCATAGAAAAACTCTTCCTGCGTGCGGTTCTTGCCCGCGAAGAATTGAATATCGTCGATAAGCAATAAATCGAGCGAATGGTAATAACGCTTGAATTCATCGAAGGCCTTACGCTGGTAGGCCTTCACCACATCGGACACGTACTGGTCGGCATGCACATAACGCACCCTGGCGGCTTTGTCGGCCTTCAACAGGGCGTTGCCAATAGCGTGAATCAGGTGGGTTTTACCCAAACCCACGCCGCCATACAAGAACAGCGGGTTATAAGATATGCCGGGGTTTTCGGCCACTTGCAGCGCAGCCGCGCGGGCCAACTGGTTGGCTTTACCGGTAACGAAGTTGTCGAAGGTTAAATCGGTGTTCAACCTGGAGCGATCGTAAACCGAATCAACCGTGGCGGCCGCCAACGGAGAGGGCGCGGGCGCAGCCGGTTCGGGTGCCATGGCGGAAGACTCGGTAAGCGCCGGCTCCGCATTCAGCACCGAAGCCGGGGTAGCGGGTGCCGAGGGCGGGCGCGCCGTGGGTGCCGCGCGGTTGCCCGACGCTGCCAGTTCGAACGACACCTGCACGGGCTGGTCGTACCATTCCGTTGCCAGGGTTTCAATTTGACGAGAAAAATTCTTGCGAACCCAGTCGAGCTTGAAACGGTTCGGCGCAGACACGCGCAACAACGCCTTGGACTCGTCGTACTCCAGCGGAACCAGAGGACGAATCCAGGCACTGATTTGCTGCGGGGGTAGGTCTTGCTCCAGGCGTTGAATACAGGTCTGCCAAAAATCTTTCATATCCACCACTTCAGTAAACCTCGATTCTACCTTGTTGTGGGGTAAGTTATCCACAACCCCGGTTCTTCATAGCCATGCGTAATAACGCTAAGCATTTGACTAAACTCGAATAATTTGGTGAAATAGCAGGCTTTCCCTTATTTTCCAACCTAAGGCATTGAGCCATGAAACGCACATTTCAACCTTCCGTTACTCGTCGCAAGCGCACACACGGCTTTCGCGTACGTATGAAAACCCGTGGCGGCCGCGCTGTCATTAACGCTCGCCGCGCCAAAGGCCGCAAGCGTCTGGCTGTTTAAGCCGGTTTTATTACCGGCCGGCGGCTTGTTGCACAAAGCAGGCAAGCCACCTTGTCAATGAACACTGCGCGGGCCACCTTCTCGTCGGCGGCGCGCCTGTTGCGCCCCTCTGAATACGTTGCTGCATTAAAAGGCCGGCGCGTAGCCAAAGGGGCTTTGTTCGTTGTGTCTACCCCCAGGGGCGGCGCAAACAGCCCACAACCTCGGCTTGGTCTCATTATTGGCAAGAAGCAAGCCAAGCGGGCAGTCACCCGAAACACAATTAAACGCATCATTCGGGAAAGTTTTCGCCTGCAGCAAAACAGGCTTCCCAATCGCGACATCGTGTTTCGGCTGCACACCAGAATTGAACCTTGCACGCTAACGGCACTCAAAAAGCAGGTCCGCCAAGAGGCGGACACGCTTTTGAAGCAGGTTACAAAATGCTGAAAAAGCTGTTTATTGCGCCCATCCGTTTTTACCGCTACTTTTTAAGCCCCTGGTTTGGCAACAGTTGCCGCTTTACACCCACGTGTTCGGCATACGCCATCGAGGCCATTGAAAAGCATGGGCCCATTAAAGGGTGGGGGTTGGCGCTGTACCGAATAGGGCGTTGCAACCCCTGGTGTAAAGGGGGGCACGACCCTGTTCCAAAACCGAATCATCAGCACTAAACCGTGTCTTGCTCAAGAACCCCGCTACTGCGGTAAACTAGCAGGCTTTGCTCTGTGTACTAACTGATAACAGGCGCTATGGATATCCGACGCACCCTCCTCTGGATTGTATTTACGTTCTCACTGCTGCTGCTATGGAATAACTGGCAAATTCACAACGGTCAGCCGTCGCTATTGGGGGGAGGGCCAACGCAAACCGCGTCCACCCAGGCGCCCGATAACGGCAGCCAAACCGGGCAAAGCACGGCAACCACCAACAGCACCGGTAATATTCCGGAAGGCGTACCGGCCGGCAGCCAGGCGGCAACCGAGAACGTTCCTGCGCAAACCACCCAAACCGAACAGGGTGCACAGGGCGAACTGGTGTCAGTTACCACCGATGTGTACGACCTGACTTTCAACACGCAGGGCGCGCAGCTGGTAAAAGCGCAATTGCTTGATTTCACCGGTTTCGATGGTGAAGACAGCCCCATGATGCTGCTCGACAATTCGCCCACCTCTATTTATGTGGCGCAAACCGGCGTAGTCGGCGCACCGCAAGGCACGCAATTCCCCACGCACTTAACGCCTTTTCGCATGGTTTCTTCAGAAACCAGTCTTACCGACGATTACCTCGACGTTGTTTTCGAAGCCGAATCCGGCAACTTGAAAGTCACGAAAACCTACCGGTTGGAAAAGGGCAGCTACAACATTCACGTGCGGCACGATGTTGAAAACCTGGGTAATCAGCCGGTTGAGCCGTCGGTTTACCTGCAGCTGACGCGCGACGGTAACGACCCACCCGACAGCTCTTTCTTCTACAACACCTTCACCGGCCCAGCCGTTTATTCCGAACAGGAAAAGTATCAAAAAATTGACTTTTCCGACATTCAGGAAAACAAGGCGAAATACATCAAGCAGGCCGACAATGGCTGGATTGCCATGGTGCAGCACTACTTCGCCAGTGCCTGGGTGCCCACTCAAGGGCAAACACGCTACAACGAAGCGCTGCGCGTAGGCAACAACCTGTACTCCATTCGTGCCATTGAGCCCATGGGCACGGTTGCGCCGGGTGAAACCGCCACTGCGCAATCGCAACTTTGGGTTGGCCCGCAAGACCAGGGCGCCATGGAAAAAGTGGCCCCCGGGTTGAATGTGGTGGTCGACTACGGCTTCCTCACCATTATTGCCAAACCCTTGTTCGAACTGATGACCTGGATTCACAGTTTTGTGGGTAACTGGGGCTGGACAATCGTTCTGCTGACGCTCCTCATCAAACTGGTGTTCTACCCGCTGTCGGCGGCCAGCTACCGCTCCATGGCAAAGATGAAGCAGGTAACGCCACGCTTGCAAGCCTTGCGCGAGAAGTTCGGCGACGACCGCGCCAAGCTGAACCAGGCCATGATGGAGATGTACCGCACCGAGAAAATCAACCCATTGGGCGGGTGCTTGCCCATGGTGGTGCAGATTCCGGTTTTCATTGCCTTGTACTGGGTACTGCTGGGTAGCGTGGAAATGCGCGGCGCCCCCTGGATTCTCTGGATTCACGACCTGTCGGCCCGCGACCCCTGGTTCATTCTGCCTGCCGTCATGATGGGCACTATGTTCCTGCAAATTAAGTTGAACCCCACACCGCCCGACCCCATGCAGGCCCGCATTATGATGCTAATGCCTTTGGTATTCGGCGGCATGATGTTCTTCTTCCCGGCCGGGCTGGTGCTGTACTGGTGCGTGAACAACATTATTTCCATTGCCCAGCAGCGCTACATTATGCACAAGCTCGACAAGCAAAAAGAACAGGCCCAGCGTTAATTCAAAACGTGAAGCAATTGAAACCGGCGCAGGCAAACCCTGCGCCGTTTTTTTTCCCACACATGCATACCAACACCGGAAGTAAAATACGCCCACAATGACAGCGCGCGCTTACGACCCCATTATTGCCATTGCCACCGCCCCCGGAAGAGGGGGCATTGGCGTCATTCGTATTTCCGGACGCGATCTGGCCGCTTTGGGCGAACGCCTGTTCACCACGTCGTTGAAACCACGTCATGCGCATTATCTGGGCTTCAACGACGAAAACGGCACTGCCATCGACAAAGGCATTGCGCTGTTCTTCCCCGGCCCACACTCCTACACCGGAGAAGATGTGCTGGAACTGCAAGGCCACGGCGGCCCAGCCGTTTTGCGGCGATTGCTAACGCATTGCCTGGAAACCGGCAAAGACATGGGCCTGCGCCTGGCCGAGCCGGGCGAATTCACCCAACGCGCCTTTTTGAATAGCCGCATGGACCTGGCCCAGGCCGAAGCCGTGGCCGACTTAATCGAAGCCTCGTCCGACGCGGCCGCGCGCAGCGCCATGGCCTCGTTAAGCGGCGCGTTTTCGCAGCAGGTTCATGCACTGGACGACCAGGTGGTGCATTTGCGCATGCTGGTGGAAGCCACGCTGGACTTCCCGGAAGAGGAAATCGACTTCCTGGAAAAATACCAGGCACGTGAAACACTGGCTTCGCTGCAACAGGATTTAGACAAGATTCTGGCCCAGGCGCAACAAGGGCAAATTCTGCGCGAAGGCCTGCATGTGGTGCTGGCAGGTCAACCCAATGTGGGCAAATCCAGCTTGCTGAACGCCCTGGCTGGCGATGAAGTGGCCATTGTGACCCCCATTGCCGGCACCACCCGCGACCGCGTCATTCAACAAATTCACATTGAAGGCGTGCCGCTGCATATTATCGACACCGCAGGTTTGCGGGAAACCGAAGATACCGTTGAAAGCATCGGCATTGCCCGCAGCTGGGCGGAAATCGAAAAGGCCAATGTGGTCTTGCACCTGCAAGACATTCGCGCCCAGAACGACAAACTGGACTCGGCCATTGCCGAACGGTTGCCCAAACACATTCCGGTGTTGAAGGTGTTTAACAAACTGGATTTGGCGCAAGGGGAACTGGAACAGACGGCATCAGCACCCGAGCAAACCGAATCGCAAAACGTGTTGTTCATTTCGGCCAAAACCGGGGAAGGACTGGATGCACTGCGCACCCGGCTGCTGGATATTGCCGGCTGGAGCCCGGCAACGGAATCCCCCTGGCTGGCACGGGAGCGCCACGTTCGGGCATTGGAAGAAGCCGCCATACACCTGCAACAAGCGGCCGACCACGCCGCCCATAACGATCAGGTGCTGGATTTATTCGCCGAAGAATTGCGGCTGGCCCATGAGGCGCTGTGCAGCATTACAGGCCAATTTACCAGCGACGATTTGCTGGGCGAGATTTTTTCCAGTTTTTGCATTGGGAAGTGAAACGTCACTGTACCTTGCGGCTGATCTACTAGGAAGGCGTGTCTTCAGGCTTGCTTCAGAGGTAGCGTGTGAGGCTTGACGCGTCTCACGTTCTTAGCTTCTTGCTCATAGGCACGATGACGCACATCCCACAACTCAACCGCGTGCTGAATATTCAGCCAAAATTCGGGTGTATTCCCCAAAGCCGCTGCGAGTTTTATTGCCATGGGTGCAGTCAACGTGCCTTTGTCATGCACAATTCGGCTGAGTGTATTTCTATGTACACCCATTGCTCCGGCAAGTTCACTGATTTCAATGTTCATAGGTTCCAGAAACTCCGTGAGCAGCATTTGGCCCACGGTCACTGGGCGACGTTTTGTATTTCTCATAACCATATCCTCTTCTAGCCCTTGTAAACATGTGGGTCTAGATATGTATCTTGGGCGGTGCCATCTTCCCAGCGAAAAATCAGACGATACTGCTTGTTAACCCGAATGGAACACCATCCAGAAAGGTTTCCCTGCAAATGTTCAAAACGGTTACCAGGCGGAATCCTCAAGTCTGACTCCTGCGTCGCGGCATCCAGAATCTGAATCTTTCTGAACAGAGCGCCTTCAATAGTGCTGGGTATTTTCTTGTGGCTTTGGTCTTCGTCGTAGAAAGCCTCCAGCCATATATCCCTGAATTCAACCGCCATAGTTACCTGATTGCTTTTTAATCATTTTATGCACAATGCTGTTGTGCGTCAAGATCGTTTGAAAGGGGAACGGATACATATCAAAAATAATGTTGCTATAGCTTGGTCTGATGCCAGATTGGCCCGCGCACGCGCCCCTATTCAATAAAGCGCGCCCGGCCCGCCAGCAGCCCCGACCACAGGGCACCCGCGATAAGCAGCATCATGAACGCCGCCACAGCATTCCAGTCGCCTGTGTATTCATGCAAAATGCCCACGATAAGCGGCGCCACGGCAGCAATCATATAGCCTATCCCCTGTGACATACCCGATATCGCCGCCGCCACCTGCGGGTTGGGTGAACGCAGCACCAGCAGCGCCATCGCCACCGCGAACATGCCGCCAAACCCCAGCCCGAATATCCCCGCCCAAATGTAGACGGCACTGGTCGCCCCGTAGATCAGGCCCAGGAAACCGACCGCCACCAACATCATCAAGACGAAGATCGTGGGCCGCTGGTCGCGCCCGCGCGTGGCGATCCAGGGCCCGGTAATGGACGTGGAAAGCTGGATGCTCATGAGCGTAGCCAGCACAAAACCCGCATCCAGTGAGCTGAGCCCGCGATCAATCAGTATCAGCGGCAGCCAGCCGAAAATGCTATAGGCAATCGCCCCCTGCGTGCCCATGAACAGCGTCACCTGCCATGCCAGCCAATTGCTGCGCAAGCGGGGCACCGCCGTCGACTGCCGGGCGCTAAAGGCCGACTCGCCGCGCACCTGCGGCACCCAGGCCAGCGCGGCCAGCACAGCCGGAACGGCCCAGAACCCCAATGCAAGGCGCCAGTCGCCCAGCCATTGTTCCATGGGCACGGTAACCCCCGCCGCCGTCGCTGCGCCCGCCGCCAGGGCGGTGGAATACAGGCCCATCATCAGCCCCGCATTCACCGGAAAGTGCCGCTTAATAATGCCCGGCAAAAGCACCATTACCACACTAATGGCCAACCCCAGCAAGAAAGTGCCCACGAACAGACCCGGTGACCCCAGGTTGCTGCGCAATACAATGCCACCCGTCAGCAAAACCAGGCTGAACAAAATAAGGCGCTCGGCGGACTGTAGCTTTAGCATACGCGGCGCAAACGGCGCGAACGCGCCAAAACACAAGACCGGAAGGGTAAGCAACACCCCCAGCGCCGTTGCGGACAAGCCCAGGCTCTTGCCGATAGAATCAATAACAGGCCCCACACTGATTAGCCCGGCCCTCAAATTCATCGCCACATACACGATCGTAATTAGCAGCAGCACCTGCGCCAGGCCCTTCTTGCCGCGCTCGGGCTTGCTCTTTTGCGCCGGACCTTTATTAATAACAGTATTAGCCTCTGACGAATTGTCGGACATGGCCTATCTCTCTTTCTTCTGCTTTCTCTAACCCTAAAGTGTGCCACATTCCCACGCATCAGGAGGCGCTCATGGCGCGGCCGGCGCAAGACATTCGGCAGTAATACCTAATCCTCACGGCCGTTGACACACGTCACCATGGTCACTACCGTATTCAAATCGCTGGTCGAACTGTTCGGCATGGCAGCGTATTTTTAAAGGAGACACGCCATGAAAATGCTTGTTAACGCAACACTCGCCGCCATAACCCTGGTTGCCGGGCTTTCTGTTGCCGGCGCCGCCGGCCCGGCCATGGTAACCGTCCAGGAGTCCTCCCTTGGCGCCCACCTGGCCGATGGCGAAGGCCGAAGTCTCTATTTATTCAAAGCCGACGAACCGGGAAAAAGCACCTGTTTCGACGCCTGCGCCACCGCATGGCCACCGCTTACCAGCGATGGCGAGCCACAGGCCGGTGCGGGTGTTAACGCCGGCGCGCTGGGGTCACTAAAGCGCCCCGATGGTACGATGCAAGTAACCTACAATGGTTGGCCGCTTTACTATTTCATCAAAGACAAGGCCCCGGGCGATACCATGGGCCAGGATGTCAAAGGCTTTGGTGCCGAATGGTATCTGGTCATGCCCAGCGGCAAGGAAGTACACAGCAAGTAAAACGAAAGGAGAGTTCATGCCGGAAATCGTCAATCCTGCAACCGGAAAGATCATCAAGGAACGCGCCTGGGACACTTCCGAAGTGGTAGAGCGCAAGCTCAACGCCGCGGCCCAAGCCTTCACCCACTGGCGTGAACTCAGTTTTGAACAACGCGGCGCGCACCTGAAAGCCGTGGCCAGGCAATTGCGCGAAGACAAAGTCCTTCATTCATCGCTCATGACCGAAGAAATGGGCAAACCCGTGAAAGAGGCCGATGGAGAAGTGGAAAAAACGGCCTGGGCTGCGGAGCACTATGCCGAACACGCGCAAACCTATCTGGCCCCCCAAACCATCGAGTCCGACGCCACGCGCAGCTGGGTACAGTATCTGCCGCTGGGTACCGTGCTGGGCATTCTGCCGTGGAATTCCCCTTACTGGCTGGCCGCACGCGTTTTCGCGCCGGCCCTCATGGCCGGCAATACCGTCATTATCAAACACGACTCACATGTGCCGGGCTGTGCCGACGCCATTGAAGAAGCGTTTCGCAAGGCGGGCGTTCCGGAGGGTGTATTGCAAACCCTGGTCGTCGACAACGACACGGCCGGCGCACTGATTCGCGACCCCAGAACTGCCGCGGTCTCGTTTACGGGGTCTACCGGCGGAGGCAAGCAGGTTGCCGCCCTGGCCGCAGGCGAAATTAAACCGGCGGTGCTGGAACTGGGCGGCTCCGACCCGGCCGTGATCCTGGCCGACGCCGATCTCGATCAAGCCGTAGACACGGTTGCCTTGTCACGCTTTATTTGTGCGGGCCAGTCGTGTATTGCCGCCAAACGCATTTTGGTGGAAGAGTCGGTTTACCCTGAAGTCGTGGAAAAATTTCGCAAGCGACTTGAAGGTATGAAAGTAGGTGATCCCACCCAACCCGACACCGATATCGGCCCCATGGCGCGGGCCGATTTGCGCGATCAGCTGCACCGTCAGGTTGAAGACTCCATCAAGGCGGGCGCACGTTGCCTGCTGGGTGGCGAAATACCAAACAAGCCGGGTAGCTTTTATCCCGTTACGCTGTTAACCGACGTACCGCGCGATGCGGCGGCTTTTACCGAAGAAACCTTCGGCCCGGTTGCGGCATTAACGCCGGTTAAAGACGCTGACGACGCCATAGCAGTGGCCAACGCCACGCAATATGGCTTGGCGGCCGCCGTCTGGACGACGGCAGAGCGGGGCGAGGCACTGGCCCCACGATTCGAAGCCGGCCAGGTCGCCATTAACGGAATTGTAAAAACCGATCCGCGACTGCCCTCCGGCGGTATCAAGAAGTCGGGCTATGGCCGCGAATTGGGTATGCTGGGCATTCACGAATTCGTGAACGCCCAGCAGGTATGGTTAGGCCCGAAACGCGGCTAATTCGGCTTCACCACAAAATCGCGGTCAAGATCGAAAAAGGACTCACACCCTTTTTCGGTCACGCGAATGGTGTCGGAAATGCCACAGGTTTTATCGCCGTCAACACCGTACATCCAGGGAATGATATGAATGGTCATGCCGGGCTTAAGCACCTCTTGCGAACCTTGCTTCAAACTTAGCATGTAGCCTTCATCCCACGACGGGGCAAAAGCAATACCAATGGAATAACCGGCGCGTGTCACCAGCTGGGCACCCACATCGTTGTCGGAAATAATGTTACGCACCAACTTGTCTACATCAGACACGGTCACGCCGGGGCGAATGAGGTGTTCAACTTCAATCAGCGCAGTTTTCATGCGCTCTTGGGCTTTGTACATGGAATGGCTTAGCTCACCCAGCACCACGGTACGCATCATGGCCGTATGGTAGCGGCGATAACAACCCGCCATTTCCAGAAATACATGTTCATTAGCCTGTACCGTGCGCCCTTCCCAGGTAGCATGGCCAATCATGGTGCGCGGACCCGACGTAACGTAGGGCAGTACCGCCGGGTACTCACCCCCAGCGCTGAACATGGCGGAGCAGGCTGCGGCGGCGATTTCATTTTCCGTTGCCCCTTCGGCCACGGCTTCGTATGCCGCCTTCATCCCCGCTTCGGTGGCCTTCGCGGCTTTTTTCATGACCTCGATTTCGTCGTCTGACTTGCAGATACGGCCTTCTTCCACAATGCCGAAACAGTCTTGCAAGTTACCGTTGGAAAACATGGTGTGCAAACGGTCTTGCTGATAGGCCGGAAAGAAATAACTATTACGCTCATGGCCCACATTCTTGCCGATCAGACCCATTTCCCGAATCACGTCGTACAACATCTGTATGGCGTCGCCGGTGTCACTGTAATAGCGGGCGTCTTCGACCCAGGTACGGTACTCGATGTTGGAGGTTTCCAAATGACGCGTAATCGAAACCGGCTCGCGGTCGATCGGCACCAACAGCGCCTGGAAAAATGAATAACCGGTGGTTTGATGGCCGGTTAAATAAGCCAGGTTTTCCGGGTCGGAGATAATCACTGCGTCCAGCAAGCGCTCTTGCATTCGCTGGCGCAGTTCAGTCAGGCGACGTTCATATTCTTTCAGGGAAAAGGTTAGCCCGTCGTGATCCCTCATTGCGTCACCCCTTCATTTACTGCCGCCTCCAACAGATCCAGCCCGCGCTCGAGCGTTTCTTGCTCGATGGTTAGGGGCGGGCACGCCTTGATGACGCGGCCATCGGTGCCGCACGCACCTACAATAACGCGCTGTTTCGCAGCCGCCGCCATGATTTTTTTCGCGATGGCAGGGCTGTGTGTATCGAGGCCTTGCATCATGCCGCGGCCACGCACTTCGAAATTCAGTTTCTTATGGTTCGCAACAATATTGTTCAGGCGCTCTTCCATATAACGACCTTTTTCCTGCACCGATTTCAGAAAGTCGTCGTTTTCATAATAGGCCAGCGCCTCACTGCCGGCCACGAACGACAGGTTCTGCCCACGGAAGGTGCCGGTGTGATCGCCCGGCGACCACTGATCAAGCTCAGGACGAATCAGGAGCAAGCCCATGGGCGTGCCGAAACCACCTATGCCCTTGGCCAGACACACCAGGTCGGGATCCAGGCCCATGTCTTCCCAGCTGAAAAAGTGCCCGGTGCGACCATTACCCAATTGAATGTCGTCAATGATGAACAGCGCGCCGTATTCCTTGGCCAAGGCCTGCAGCGCCTGCAACCACTCTTTGCCGGCAACGTTCACGCCACCTTCGGCCTGAACGGTTTCAACCAGAAAAGCGGCCGGCGCCTCAACGCCACTGGAAGAGTCGGCCAGGGTTTGGCGAATCATGTCCAGGGAACCCACGCCCGTGCCGGCATACCCTTCGAAAGGCAGGCGCAGCACATCATTTAATGCAACGCCGCTGACGTTACGGTAATGCGCGTTACCGGTCACGGCCAGGGCGCCCAGCGTCATCCCGTGAAAGCCGTTTGTGAACGCCGCGACAGTTGAACGGCCGGTGACCTTGCGCGCAAGTTTCAGAGCGGCTTCAACCACATTGGTGCCGGTAGGGCCGGTGAACTGAAGTTTGTATTCCAGGTTGCGTGGTTTAAGAATGATGTCTTCGAAACGTTCAATAAAAGTACGTTTCGCAGTGGTGTGCAAGTCAAGGCTATGGGTGACGCCGTCGGCCTGCATGTAATCGATAATCGCCTGGCGTTGGCGTTCATTATTGTGGCCATAATTCAGCACACCCGCGCCGGCGAAAAAATCGATAAATTCAACACCGTTTTCATCCCATTGGCGCGCATTCGATGCTTTGTCGAATACGGCCGGATAGGCACGGCAGTAGGCTCGGACATTGGATTCGAGGCGTTCAAATACGTTCATTGAAACTCTCCTTTTTGTTCAAGTGAGTTACTGCTTTCCAATGACGATGGTACCGCAATCCTATTGTGTCATTCTGTTACTTAAGCCTGTTAGGCCCGCATTACGCCGAATAACACGAAGGCGCGAGTGGTTCGCGCCTTCGTTACAACATTGATGCTGCTGACGTTTTCAAGGCTTTAAAGCGCGTTTCTCGGCGATCCTTTTTCGCGTGGATTCAATCCATTGCGCACGCGTTTGAAACCCCGGCCGATTACGCGCCATTTTCTCGGTGCGCGCAATAATTTCTTCGTCGCTTGTATCCAGATCTAACGGTTCTTTGCAAGGCTGCGCCGAATAGAAAGGGCTATCGACATACACTTCAATTGGGTTGCTTTCCGGGTCTTTGAAGTAAATAGACCACGCGTTGCCGTGATCGACCTGACCGATATTCTGAATACCCGCCTTTTGAGCAAAGTGATAGTAGGCACGCAAGTCGGCAAGTGATTTCACCAGAAAAGACAACTGGTTCACCGGGTTGAACGGCAGGTTATCGGGCTTGCCGTCGAACAACACGATCTGGTGATGAATTTCCGGATCTTGCGATAAGAAATAGAGGCGGTGCCCGGTTGATGCCACCCCTTCATCAATAATAACCAGACCCAGCTTATTGCAGTAAAAATCCACCATTAAGTCGAGATCGACACAATGGATGCCTGCGTGGGTAAAGTGCAGAATGGGGGAATGATTCATAACCGCCTCACAGAGAATTGAATATGTTCCGTACGTTCTTACGCTTCGTCGGCAACGGTGTTCGACAAGGTTCCTACTTGTGAGATCACCACTTCAAAGGTGTCGCCGGGTTTCAGGAACACAGGGGGCTTGCGTTTAAAGCCCACGCCGCTGGGGGTACCAGTGGCCAGAATATCGCCGGGGTTCCAATCGAGCGCTTTGGACACGTATGAGATCAAATAGGGGATATCGAAAGCCAGCTCCGACAACTTGCCTTCCTGCATGACTTCGCCGTTCAGCACACCTTTAATTTCCATTTTCCGGTAGTCGTCGACCTCGTCGGCGGTGACCATCCATGGCCCCAGGCCGCCTGTTTTACGGAAGTTCTTGCCCATGCCGTATTGGTGGGTGTGAAATTGCCAATCGCGCAGGCTGCCGTCGTTGAAGCAGGTGTAACCGGCCACATGCGACATGGCATCTTCCGGCTTAATATTGGCACCGCCTTTACCGATTACAACCGCAAGTTCGGCTTCAAAGTCGAAATCGTGCGATGCAGTGGGGCGAATGAGCGGCGCGTTTGCAGCTTGCAGAGTATCGGCGAAACGATGAAAAACAACTGGATAATCGCCCACTTTGCGCCCCGCTTCCGCAGCATGCGCCACATAGTTAATGCCAATGCAAATAATTTTGCTGGGTTGGGGAATAACCGGCTCCAGCGTGACGGCATCAAGACCAAATTCCGGTGTTTGGTTCGCAACATAGGCTTTTGCTTCTGCTAATGATTTCTCGCTGCCGACCAATTCCGCCAAACTACCCACTCCAGCGATTTTGTCTGTTAAATCAACAACTTTGTTATCATTAACAACCGCACCGAAGCCCGGTTTTCCTGCCTTAACGTAAGAAACATATTTCATTGTCAGCCCCTTTTTTATGCATAAAGTGATTTTACTGCACTATAGCAAAAAATGTGCATGATGGAATACCCCTATTCCGTATAACCAGACGGTAGGACGAATGACATGAAACACATTATGGAGGGAGGGCCTTGGCCCAAGCATGATGAGACTTCAATACGAACGAGGACGTCACTGCAAAGGACGTCTGAGCGCGGGGCATTCAGACCGGCTAACTACTGTTGTAGCAAGCCGTGTGCGACTAAACACATTTCTAATTGTTATGATGCCTACCGAATGCCCGGTTTATAATGCTGCTGTTAAAAATAACATTTCAGCGTTAACTGGAAACTTGGTGGTTTCCTTCTTTTGTATTTAATGTTAAACCAGTTAACGTTCAACTAGTGTTCTTTTGCCGCCTGCACAAGGCATTTCGACAGCTTGTCGAAATGAAGCAGTGCTGCCTGGGTCAGTGTAATTTGTTTGCGGCGGGAATCTTCTGTATCGGTCAGCATAATCCAACCCTTGGCCCGCATCGATTTCAAACGATTATGTATGGTTGCAGGTGAACCCAGTTCGGAATACGCCATCATGTCGCGCACCGACAACCGGCTGGCCTCTTTGGTTGCAAAGGCCACCAAGCTCAAAATACGCTCTTCCAGGGGATCAAGCGCAGGTAACGACGGCAAGCCACGCAGTGATTCGGCTAACTGAAGAAAACGCAGGTAAATGTCAGCGGGGCGAGTTTTATCTTTCATTTGAAATGCCATTAGATAATTCGTTAGTCATAAATCTTGCTATGAACGCGGCTGATCTTAGCAAGCGCCTATTTGTAGGACAATAATTTAAATGTCACAAATAGTATTACAGCTATTCATGATCGCGCTTTCAAGCGTACTTTTCCTGTTTTTGTTACAGGTTAATGGTTGGCTGTTCAACCAATTTGAGTGGATTGCAGGCGTAAACTGGGTGTACTTGCCGGCCGGGGCCCGCTTGTTGTGCGTACTGTTATTTCGTACACCCGGCGCCATTGGCATTGGGCTTGGATCATGGCTGGCAGGCTCTTATTACGCTGTTCATCCCGACCCAGTATATACCGTAATTGTTAGCTTTTTGTCGGCTTTTTCGCCTTATCTCGTTTATTTATCATTAAATAACCGGCATAACCTAAGTGGGTCGCTAACCAACTTAACACCGAAACTGCTCGTACAATGCTGCTTCCTTTTTGCCATTACCAGCGCCTTTCTTCATCACATTTGGTTCGCATTCTACGGCCATGCCGACGCATCATGGCAAAGCCTTTTAGTGATGGTAACCGGCGATTTCGTCGGTGCAATACTTTTGTTATATTTTGTAAAGATTTTGCTGGCAGTGCTACGAAAATCAGCATTAAAGCCAAAACGAAACTAGCTTACGGCCCGGCCCAGGCCAATAAGCGCAGGCAGAAATAAACGAACTGTTGTACCTTTATTCACAATTGAGCGAATGCGAACCTGACCTCCCGATTGGCGCACAAAACCATACACCATGGCTAACCCCAACCCCGTGCCTTTTCCCCTTTCTTTGGTAGTGAAAAAGGGTTCAAACACACGCTCAAGCAGTTCGGGCTCAATACCCCGCCCGGAATCTGAAACCGAGATTTCAACATAAGCCCCTTTAGACACCTCCAACTCCTGGGCTTCCGACACGCTGAGCCAGTGGTTTTCAGTACGAATTAATAACCGGCCACTGCCGTTCATGGCGTCACGCGCGTTAATGGCCAAATTCAATAAAGCACTTTCAAGTTGTACGGGGTCGACATGTATGCGGTACAACGTGTCATCACAATTCAAATCAACCAAAATTTGCTCACCCAGTGCCCGTTGCAGAAACGGCTTGATCTGCCCGAGCAGTTCATTGATATCAATAACTTTGGGCTCTAAAGGTTGTTTACGGGCAAACGCCAATAAGGCCTGGGTTAAGTCAGCGCCGCGTTGAGCCGCTTTAACCACCATACCGGCCAACGGCTTTTTGTCGTCGTCGTCGGCCAGGTTTTCTTCCAGCAGTTCGGCATTGCCCAAAATAACGGTTAATAAATTGTTGAAATCGTGCGCAATGCCGCCTGTCAGTTGGCCCAGGGCATCCATGCGTTGCGCTTGCAATAGCTGCTCTTCAAGCCCCAGGCGCTGGGTAATATCACTGAAACTGACCACCGCGCCGGTAACCGTACCGCTGAAATCGACCGTGGGGGAAACGACATACTCCACGGCAAACGCGCTTCCATCTTTGCGAAAAAAATAATCTTCGTCCACGCGCCGCACACGGCCATCGCGCAACGTCTTGAATACCGGGCATTCTGTAATAGGGTAAAGTGCACCGTTTTTTCGATGATGGTGCACCAGAGCATGAGATTGCTTACCCAGCATCTCTTCACTGGCATAACCCAGCATTCGCGACGCCGCCGCATTCACGAACATCAGCCGTCCTTCGCGGTCAATTCCATGAATACCTTCGGTAACCGATTGAAGAATCACCGCCGACTGACGCTGCATTTGTGAAAGCCTTAATTCAGCAGTTTTCCGTTTGGTGATGTCGGTTATGTAGCCTTCAAGCAAAGAAATATCGCCGTTACGATTGGGGAGCGCATTACCTTGTTCCCAAACCCACCTGATTTCACCGTCGGCCCGACGAATCCGGTATTCCAGGTTGAAGTGGCCTCCTTTTTCGAGACCTCCCCGCACCTTTTCGTTGACCAAAGCCACATCGTCAGGAAAAACCAGGTCGGCATAGGCAACGGTTCGGTTACCAAGCAACTCTTCGGCGCGATAGCCGGTTAGCCGCTCAACCGCTTCACTTACAAACAACATGGTCCAGTATGCGTCGTTGCGACAGCGGTAAACCATACCCGGCAAATTCGCCAGAAATCCTCGAACATCAGTGATGGAATCGCCATTCATTTTTTCCGGCTTCCTTGGCGTTGTACATGGCGCGATCGGCTTTGTTCAATAAATCGTCTGAGGTGTCAGCATCTTCAGGGCAAAATGCGATGCCCATGCTGGCGGAAATTTTGACAGTGGCCGACTTGAGTTCAATGGGTTGCAACAAAACCGATAAAACCTTACGCAACACTGTTACCACATCAGATTCTTGCGTAATATCCCCCAATATTAAAGTAAATTCGTCGCCACCCAAACGCGCAACCGTATCACTGGCCCGTACCGCGCTTTTCAGGCGGTCGGTTACGATGATGAGCGCCTGGTCGCCGGCCTGATGCCCGTATGAATCGTTAATTTCCTTGAATTCGTCAAGGTCGATAAATACCAGTGCAAAGCCATTGCCGTAACGCTCGGTTCGTCGAATTTCATGTTCCAGGCGATCGAAAAACATGCGTCGGTTCGGCAGCCCGGTTAACGCATCGAAATTGGCCTGGCGCCAGATAATTTCCTCGGATGCTTTCATATGAGAAATATCGGTAATAGTGCCAATCATTCTGCTTGGATTCCCGCTTTCATCGTGTTCAACGATAATGCCGCGTGTCATAAACCATTTCCAGCTTTCATCTTTGCACTTCAAACGATGTTCCACCTTGTGATGCAGATTAAGCCCATTAAGGTAATCGTCCAGCGCCTGGGTAACGCGTGCATATTCATCGGGATGCAAACGGCTTTTCCATTCATCAATTGAAACGCTCAATTCGTCGGGCCCATATCCCAACAGGGCTTTCCATTGTGCGGAAACTCGAAAAGTTTGATTTGGAATATCGTAATCCCACATGCCGTCGCCCGAGCCTTCAAGCGCAAACTTCCATTTTTGTTCACTAATGGTTAATTTTCGGTTAATGCGCTTAATGTGGCGCAATGCGCCCGTACGATCAACAAGTAGCCAGGATAAAACCGCCAGAAATAACGTGGCTGTGATCCCAAATAACGCCACCCACCATTGCGTGGCGGGCATGTATCGGCGTTCGAAATCGGTGGTGGAAACGGTTTTTATGGTCCAGATCCGCCCAAAAGCCTCTACCGTACGAAATGCGTCCTGAACATGTTTGCTTTCGTCTATTTTTGGGTACGACGAACCCGCTGCACCATAGATTTGAATTGGGTTGTTTTGGTTCGTAATGTCGAAAATTTCATAAGTTAAGTTAATTTGCTCCGACAATAGAACTGAAGCCATGCTCTCACGCATATCGAATGCAATATACGCCCAACCCAACAATTGCCGATTACCGTTGTTATCGCTATAACTAAGCAGGTTTTGAAATATCGGCATGTAGAACAGATAACTATTCGACACCTTATTCGCAGCGTGATCCTGAAACAAACTTAACGGGCCCAACAACATTGCGTGACCCGTTTTCATGGCTTCAAGCATCGTTTGTTTGCGCGGCGCACTTTCAAACGCGTTGCGCCCGATCACATTCAGATTCTCCGGGCTGGCGGGAAAAATATAAACAACGGGTGCCTGATCGGCTGTTTCAAAGAAAGCGGCATACCCGGAAGCACGCACACCCGGGTTGGTTTTCTGCAAATGCAAGGTATCAACAAACGCGTTGAATTCTTCGCGGTCCACCACAACCGACGCAGCAAATAACGCGCGAATCGCTTCCAGTTGTTGTTCAAAATCGTCGAGTTGACGCAAAAACCGTTCTACCGCCAGGTCGGCTTCAATTAAGAACAGCCGATTCAACTCGTTACGAGCCTGGGTATTAAAAAAAGTCCACAATTGATACGTTAAGGCAAAACCCAACAACATTACCGCGATAGACGCGGTAATGGGGCGCAACCTAAGTCGCAAATAGGGTTTATGCAGTAACTGAGACCAACCCGGCATTGTATTTATTTGTAAGAGAACCTTATCACCATTGAATTCTGTTCTAGCAGAAAAAGCAATAGCCGTTTTTCCTCAGGGTTGGTCCTAATTTATTTATAAAATATAAATATTATGATTCATAATTATTAACCTGATATCCTATTTTTCTTATCGCAGGACACGCCAACATGACTTCTACAAAACAATACAACTTGCTGTCCGTCAAAATGCTGGACAACATTGCGCTCGTTACCCTAACGCGTCCGGCTAAACGCAACGCAATCAACCTTGATCTGGTCAGTGAGCTGAATCAATGTTTTCAATCCTTTTCGGAAGACGTGAAAGCCATTATTTTGAATGGCGAGGGTGAGCATTTCTGTGCCGGTCTCGATCTGTCCGAGGTTCGGGAACACACGGTACCCCAATCCGTTCTGCATTCACGTATGTGGCATGAAGCTTTCAACCAAATTCAGTTTGGTCGGGCACCTGTTATTGCGGTGATGCATGGTGCCGTTGTCGGCGGGGGGCTTGAGCTGGCTTCCGCCACACATATTCGTATAGCTGAATCGTCTGCTTTTTACGCCCTGCCCGAAGGGAAACGGGGGTTATTCGTGGGCGGTGGCGGCTCGGTGCGTATTTCACGACTCATGGGCGTCAACCGCATGACCGACCTCATGCTTACCGGCCGTGTACTAAACGCTGAGGAAGGTCAGCAAATTGGCGTGTCAACCTATTTAACCGAACCAGGCAAGGGGTTGGAAAAAGCCATGGAGCTTGCCAAAGGTATTGCAAGTAACGCTGAAATGACCAACTACGCCGTTATGCACATGTTGCCGCGTATTGCCGATCAGAATATTCAAGATGGCCTGGCCACGGAATCATTAATGGCGGCCGTTGCACAAACCGACCCGGCAACACGACGCTTGCTGGCGGAATTTCTGGATCAGAAAAAGAATAAAGTTCAAAGGAGCTAAGCCTCATGCATTACCACCCCCCTTTGAAAGACATTTCATTTGTACTGTTTGAACTGTTCAATGCTGCACAAACATTGAACCGTTACCCTGAGTTTGAAGAAATTGACCAGGATTTAATGAGTCAAGTCATTGAAGAAGCCGGGCGTTTTGCATCTGAAATACTCCTTCCCACCAATGCAGTGGGTGATCGCGAAGGCTGCCAATTTGAAAACGGCCATGTAAAAACACCAAGCGGATTCAAACAGGCTTACCGGCAATTTCAGGAAGCCGGTTGGCCCGCATTGGCTTGCGATCCCGCCTACGGCGGGCAAGGTTTGCCTCATACTTTAAACACCGTTTTATATGAAATGTTAACGGGAACCAACCATGCATGGTCAATGTTTCCCGGGCTTCTACACGGCGCGTATTCCAGTCTTTATCATTACGCCAACGATGAATTGAAGGATATCTATTTACCCAAAATTGTCAGCGGCGAATGGCTTGCCACCATGTGCTTAACGGAACCGCAAGCCGGCAGTGATCTGGGCTTGATTCGCACCAAGGCAACGCCCGCCGATAATGGGCACTATATTCTTGAAGGCAACAAAATCTTCATTTCCGGTGGTGAACACGACTTAACCGAAAATATTGTGCATTTGGTTTTGGCCCGATTACCCGACGCACCACCGGGCAGCAAAGGTATTTCTTTATTTCTGGTACCCAAATTCCTGCCGGAGAACGGGGTTCCAAAAGTACGCAACGCGGTGCACTGTACTGGTATTGAACACAAAATGGGTATTCATGGCAGTGCAACCTGCAGTATCCAATTTGAACAAGCGACGGGATGGCTGGTGGGCGAACCCAATAAAGGGTTGGCGGCCATGTTCAAAATGATGAATGCGGCCCGTTTATTGGTGGGTATCAATGGCGTCGGCGTATCGGAAACGGTTTACCAGAATGCTTTGGCCTACGCTAAAGAACGCATTCAAATGCGTGCGGCAACCCGCCCTGAAAACCGTCACAGTGAGCCCGCCGACCCAATCGTGATGCATCCGGCCATACAGCGCATGCTGATGTCACAGAAAGCCTATGCTGAAGGCGGCCGCATGCTTGCCTACTACAGCGCGTTGCTTCTTGATGGTGCCGAGCACCATCCCGATGAACAAATAAAGGCGCACTTCGAAAGCGAGTTAGCGTTACTCACGCCCATTATTAAAGCCATGCTGACGGATCAAGGCTTCGAAGCCGCCGGCCAGGCGATACAAATTTTCGGAGGCCATGGATACATACAGGAAACCGGCATTGAACAGTACTTGCGCGACATAAAAATTGCCCAAATTTACGAAGGTACCAATGAGATTCAGGCAATCGATTTAATCATGCGCAAGATCCTTGCCGATAACGGCCAACGCCTTTTTAATTTGCTGGATCGAATTCAGGAAACAATCAACACCACAACACAACCTGCATTTGTAAACTCCGTGGCGGCGTTAACACAGGTATGTCAGCACTTGCGCGCGCTCATTCCGGCGATATCCGACGCAAGCCGGCAATCGCCTGATTTACCGTATCAAATTGCACCTGAAATGTTGCGCCTGGTTGGTCATGCTGCAATGGGGTGGTTATGGCTGAAAGCAGCCACGATCGCCGATGAACAGAAAGAAAAGGATCCCGCGTTTTACGGATCGAAAATCGATACCGCACAATACTATTTTGACTTCATCCTTCCGGAAACGCGGCAATTAATACAAGTCATAGATCAATATTTAATTCACTCACAACAAGGTCATTCAACGAATTACCTTGATAGCCTGATGTAGTCATGAGTAACATAAAAAACAATCAGGAAAGCGATGCTGCCATAGAACAGTCGTTTCTTTTAAAGCAGGTTGGCTATAACTGTCTTCAGGCTTATTTGAAGATTGAACCGGATATTAAAAAACGTTTAATACGGTATCAACTTAAACCCGTTGAATTCACTGTTCTATCGCTGATTAGTGCCAATCCGCAAATTAACCAAAAGCGGCTTGGCCACACAATTAATGTCTCCCCGCCCAACCTCGCAACGCTTCTCGATAAAATGGAGTTACGTCAGTTGCTGGTGCGAAAACGTAATCCAAACGATAAACGCTCACAAATTCTGGAACTAACGGAAAAAGGTCAGTTTCTGTTTGGCAAAGCCAGGCAGCAATTCGAAAAAAACGAAAGTATTCCTAATCTTTCAAACGACGAACAAAAGCAACTTTTACGCTTGCTGCAAAAAATATTTCTCTAGAAGCGCCATAGTCTATGTATTTGCTTAAGTCACTCGATAGCGGGCCAATCGATATCGTTGGCGACATACACGGCGAAATCGATGCCCTGGAAGCCCTCCTTGAACGACTGGGATATAGAAGTAACGGTTCACACCCTGATAACCGCCGTCTAGTGTTTATCGGCGATCTGGTTGATCGTGGCCCCGACAGCCCCGGTGTCGTGAAACGTGTTCGCGAACTGGTTGAGAATCACGATGCACAATTTATTCTGGGCAACCACGAACTGAATTTACTGGTTAACGATATTAAAGACGGTTCGGGCTGGTTTTTTGACGAACGATTTGAGCGTGATTGTGAAAATTATGCGCCGTTTGCTCGCACACCCGAATCAGAACGCGAAAGTGTACGCGCGTTCTTGTCTGAACAACCCGTGGCGCTTTATCGGAACGATATTCGTATTGTTCATGCGGCATGGACCACAAATGCCATTAACGCCGTCAGCCAACTCCCTTTGGGAACATTAGTTGAAAACTACTTTGAGTGGGAAGAACACACACGTCGTCAGGCTGACGCAGAGGGCATTTACGAACATTACCTGGAGGCAAAAGAGAAATGGGCCGACCGCCTGGAAGACGAATCCAACCCCCCGCCATTTTTAGACGCAATCGCTGAATATGAGGCCATGCAGCAAACTTTTAACCCACTGAAGGTCTTAACGTCAGGCGTTGAAAAACGAAGCGAGGAAGCCTTCTTCGCAGGCCGCCGTTGGCGCTATTCCGATCGTATCAATTGGTGGATGAATTATTCCGACAACATACCGGTTGTCATTGGCCACTACTGGCGATTACTGGAAAAACAGGAAGCGTCTCGCACACCGCGCTACACCCGCCTATTTTCAAATATCCCCCCCCTTGCCTGGCATGGTAAGCGACACAACGTGTTTTGTATTGATTACTCCGTCGGTGCACGTTGGCGCGACCGTAAAGCAAATCAGCCTATTGAAACTTCAAGATTCAGATTAGCCGCATTACGTTGGCCCGAGAATCGAGTCGTTTTTGACAATGGTTTCGAAGCTTTCACTAAATAGTTTCATTTTTTTACAATTTAACTGCGTCGAAAAGGCTTGTGGATAACTACTAGAGACAACGATTGTGAATGAGCTGTGGATGAAAGCTGAACAACTACATCAATTACACAGCCCAATAGAATTATGCAGAAACTGTTAGGTAGTTGTAAGAAGGTTTATACCCATTAAATTTTTAAATAACCTATTGATTATTAAAGTATTTTCGAGTTTCCCACACTATACACAGGCACCCATTAGTTATTTAAGTTTTATATATAAAAGATGTGTATAAAACCATTAAGATCCCAACCCGTTTCCACCCAGGCACAGTGATTTGCAAAGCACTTTATTCGCTCTATACTTCGGTCTGCATTGAAAACGTCATAAACACTTCAATCGTGCAATGGCCTCATCCAAGGTATTCGTGTTCTTTGCAAAACATAAACGAATAAGCTTGTTGTTCGATGTGTTCGCAGTTGGGCTGCAGTAAAAAGCAGACAATGGAATCGCTGTAACACGATGCTTGGTGGTTAGCCAATGGCAGAAATCATATTCGTTTAAATCTGAATAATCGGCGTAAGACGCCAAAAGGAAAAATGATCCTTCCGACGAATAAGGTGCTAGTGGTGTGTTGATTCTTAGTTGATTCGATAAATAATCTTTTTTCTCTTCGTAGAACGAAGATAAGTTTGCATAAGTATTCGCGTCACCCATAAAGCGACTCAATGCAACTTGCATGGGTGTACTCACGGTGAAAACAGCAAATTGGTGAACTTTACGAATTTCTGTCATTAAAGCTTTTGGTGCTGCGCAATAGCCTATTTTCCAACCGGTCACGTGATACGTTTTTCCAAAAGAGGAAATGACCACCGACTTTTCGGCTAATGCAGGCCGAGAAGACATACTTAAATGAGGATTGCCGTTAAACACAATGTGTTCGTATACCTCGTCTGAAATAATGTTTATTCCATATTGATTAACAATCGACTCAAGTTCATTTAAATCGTCGTTTTTAAAAACCATTGTGGTTGGGTTATGGGGAGTATTGATAATTAGCAATCTGGTTCTTGAGCTAAGTGCATCACGTATTTTTTCCCAATTTATTTTGTAGTTTTCATTTGGGTGTGTTGGTGGGTCCATTGCAACTACAACGGGAGTGGCACCTGCAAGTTGCACTGCGGGAAGGTATAAATCATAAAAAGGTTCAATAATAATAACTTCGTCACCCGTTCCGCATAACGCCAATATTGAACTCATTAGTGCTTCGGTGGCGCCCGATGTAATCGTAATTTCAGTTTCCGGCGAATAACGGTGGCCGTATAAGTTTTCAATTTTTTCCGAGATCGCGATTAGTAAATCATGAAAGCCCGCAAGTTGCGGATATTGGTTATACCCCTCCAGCATCGCCTGGTTAACGAGCTCGATCAGTTTTTTGTCCGGATTGAAATCAGGGAATCCTTGCCCCAGATTAATGGCTTTATTTTGGATAGAAAGTTGGCTCATTATTGAGAATATGGTTGTGCCAACCGATGGTAGTTTTGAGCGAATTTCCGTGGTCATTATCCAGGCTCTCTTTTCCAGTTGTTTTGAATTTGGTTAATTTTTTCAGTTTGTAGTTTATGCTGTCTACAAGTGTTGCGTTACGTTAACCTAGGGTTAATAAGTAGTTGAAAGATATAACAACTATGGTTATGCTGATGCTGCATTTGAAATCAAGCAGAGCGTAAGCGTCGTATAAGTATTGCCCGATTTTGTGTTTTTGGGTTTCGCAAAAAACCCGTTGGCATTTCCGGTTTTTATTCGTGTTAGCGCCCCTTGTTTCTTTTGTTTTTTTTATGTTTTTTTAGGACGCTAATTTATTATGTCTCAAACCGGTAAAGTTAAATGGTTTAACGCCGACAAAGGTTTTGGTTTTATTACCCCCGACGCTGGTGGTTCCGATGTTTTTGCTCACTTTTCAGCTATCGAAGGTCGCGGTTATCGCAGTCTGAACGAAGGTCAAGAAGTTGAGTTCGAAGTTAATGATGGTCCAAAAGGTCCTCAGGCTGCTAATATTCGAGCTCTGTAAACAAGTCACGCAACTTGTTAAGAAGAAGCCCCACTTGTTGGGGCTTTTTTCTTTCCACTAACTATGCACACTGTTATCCACAAGCTTGCTTGATCATAACCCGCATGAGAATTGCGTTGTACGCTTTCATGTCTTGAAATCAGTGTGTGTTATTCACAGAGTATTTTCTCATTTTAGTGTTTCACGTGGAACAAACCTGTTGTGACTGTTGGATTAAATGTTTCACGTGAAATATAAGTAGCAGCCGTAAAATAGCAACCGGAATTTACACGTCAACTTTCTTTGTTTCACGTGGAACAAGGTCAGCCAGTTATAATTAGTTATTCATCTCGTTCGAGAATTTTCATATGATTTATCCCGATACCTTTGACGTTATTGTTGTAGGGGGTGGCCATGCTGGTACAGAGGCCGCGCTTGCTTCTGCGCGTACTGGAGCCAAAACCTTACTGCTAACGCATAATATCGACACCCTAGGCCAAATGTCGTGTAACCCTTCCATAGGTGGAATCGGTAAAGGGCACTTGGTTAAAGAGGTTGATGCTATGGGTGGCGCCATGGCTTTAGCAACGGATAAAGCGGGAATCCAATTTAGGATTCTTAATCGCTCAAAAGGGCCGGCCGTGCGCGCCACACGGGCTCAAGCAGATCGATCGCTGTATCGGCAAGCAATTCGAACGGTATTGGAAAATCAGGCAAACCTCACGATCTTTCAGCAATCAGTTGAAGACTTAATGATTGAAGGTGAGAAAGTAGTTGGTGCCGTAACCAAGATTGGTTTGAAGTTCAAAGGTAGAGCGGTTGTTCTTACGGCGGGAACATTTCTAAACGGATTGATTCACGTTGGACTTGATAATTACTCCGCAGGTCGAGCCGGCGATCCGCCTGCTATTTCATTGGCGCAACGACTTAAAGAATTAAAATTACCTCAAGGTCGGCTGAAAACGGGTACACCGCCACGCATCGACGCAAGAACAGTTGATTTCAGCAAAACACTTGCACAACCCGGCGATTTGGATCCAATACCTGTATTTTCTTTTATGGGTAATGTGGATATGCATCCAGAACAGGTGCCCTGCTGGATAACGCATACGAATGAACGCACGCATGACATTATTCGTTCAGGATTGGATCGCTCCCCCATGTATAGCGACCAAGGCCAAATTGAAGGTGTTGGCCCGCGTTATTGCCCATCTATTGAAGACAAGATTCATCGTTTTGCTGATAAGCCGAGCCATCAGATTTTTCTGGAGCCGGAGGGGTTTACCACAACAGAAATATACCCAAATGGTGTTTCCACAAGCTTGCCGTTCGATATTCAGTTGGCCATGATTCGAACTTTACCGGGTCTTGAGAACGCCAATATTATGCGGCCTGGGTATGCCATTGAATATGATTACTACGATCCACGTGAATTAAAATTTTCATTGGAAACAAAAGCGATTAACGGGCTGTTTTTCGCAGGCCAGATCAATGGGACCACAGGTTACGAAGAAGCGGCAGCGCAGGGTTTGGTTGCCGGGTTGAATGCTGCACGATTTGTAAAAGATCTTGAGCCTTGGCTTCCTAAAAGAAATGAAGCGTATATGGGAGTGTTGGTTGACGACCTCATTACCCGTGGTGTGAGTGAACCGTACCGCATGTTTACTTCCAGGGCTGAGTATCGACTAAGCCTGCGTGAAGATAACGCCGATATGCGTTTAACAGATCAAGCACGCCAAATGGGTCTTATTGGTGATGCGCAGTGGGATGCGTTTAACCGAAAGCGCGACGCTGTTGAGGCTGAAGTAGCGCGTTTGAAGTCTACTTGGGTCCAGCCTCAAAAATTGAGTTCTGAATCGGCTGAGCGCGTTTTGGGAAAACAAATTGAGCGTGAATATTCTTTGCATGATCTTTTGAAACGCCCCAATGTTCAATATGAAACATTGGCCGACCTTAAAGATACCGAAGGTGAGTCTTTAGCGGGTGTTCTGGTTAAGGAGGCCCATGTTTCTGAGCAGGTGGAAATACAAATCAAATATGCCGGTTATGTAAATCGCCAGCAGGAAGAGGTTAAGAAGCAGGCGGAATTGGAAGATCAATTAATACCAGACGAAATCAACTACGATGCAATTCATAGTCTTTCAATAGAAGTGAGACAAAAACTGAAGCAAAGTCGGCCTCAAACAATAGGCCAGGCCCGGCGTGTTTCAGGTGTAACGCCTGCGGCCATTTCATTATTATTGATTCACATTAAACGCTTACAATATGGCCGGAAAGTTGCCTAATGGAAATAGCGACCGATTACAGGAATCGTATTGCCGATGCAGCACAAAAACTTGACCTTGTTTTAAGTGATTTGCAAATAGAGCAATTACTGAAGTATGTACATTCCTTATTGAAATGGAATCGAACCTATAATTTAACGGCGTTACGCGCGCCTGATCAGGTTTTGATCCACCATATATTTGATAGCCTGGCGTTAATTCCCCCTTTTCTGAAATATTTAGATACAAATAGAAAAGGAGAGCCAGGCACCCTGGTCGATGTGGGTTCCGGTGGTGGTTTGCCAGGTGTTGTTCTGGCAATATGTTTTCCCGATTGGCAGGTTTATTGTGTAGATGCCGTCGAAAAGAAAACCGCATTTCTTCGGCAGTTAAGAGGCGCCCTGCAGCTGCCTAATTTACAAGCATGCCATGGCCGTATCGAACAACTAAGTAATTTGAACGCAGATGTTATCGTGTCGCGCGCGTTTGCGTCCTTGCAGGATTTTGTTGAGTTATCGTCAAAGCATTTGAAAGCACACGGTGTCTTCATTGCAATGAAAGGGCTGACGCCGGAAAAAGAAATCCAGGATTTAACCCTACACACCGACTGGAAAATATGGCACATTGACACGCTTGAGGTGCCGGATTTGAACGCGCAACGTTGCCTGGTATGGATTCGTAGTTAAGGAAAATAAATGAGTGCTTATCAAAACACCGAATTGGCGAAAGTTTTTTGTATTGCCAATCAGAAAGGCGGGGTTGGAAAAACCACAACAGCGATTAATCTTGCTGCAGCCTTGGTAATGCACAAGAAAAAAGTTTTGCTTATCGATTTGGATCCGCAAGGCAACGCCACAATGGGTAGCGGCATCAATAAAAATGAAATTGAACAGAACCTTTACCACGTCTTGATTGGCGACGCCGACATTAACAGTGCCAAAGTTGTTTCGCCAACCGGGGGATACGACGTACTACCCGCAAATAGGGAGTTATCCGGCGCTGAAATCGATCTGGTCCAGATGGAACAACGCGAAAAGCAACTTAAGTTCGCGATTGCGGAAGTCATTAATGATTATGATTTCATACTAATCGATTGCCCGCCCACGTTGTCTTTATTGACCTTGAATGGGCTAGCCGGCGCGCAGGGCGTTATTATTCCAATGCAATGCGAATATTTCGCTTTGGAAGGTCTGTCTGACCTGGTTAACACCGTTAAACGTGTTCACAGAAACATTAATCCTGATCTCCAGCTTATTGGGCTGCTTCGGGTTATGTTCGACACACGCGTTACGCTTCAGCAGCAAGTGTCAACACAAATAGAAAACCATTTTGGTGACCGCGTATTCAAAACCGTGGTTCCGCGTAATGTGCGTTTGGCGGAAGCGCCAAGTCACGGCATGCCGGGTACGGTATACGATAAAAGCTCAAGAGGCGCAAAAGCCTATATTGAATTTGCAAAAGAACTTATTAAGCGGGTCAAACAAGACGCCCTGGAAGGCGCAACAAATAATCCGTAAAACAAACAGGAACAGATGTTATGGCAACGAGGAAAAAAGGGTTGGGGCGAGGTCTTGATGCGCTGCTGGGCGCCGATACCGATGCAATGAATCAGTTGGGTAAAAAAGCCGAAGCAATTGAAACTCATCCTTCAGTTTTGCCATTAAACAAACTCGTTGCGGGCAAATATCAGCCACGTACCCGTATGGATGAAGGGGCGTTGAACGAACTGGCCGAATCAATTCGCACGCAAGGCATTATGCAGCCTATTTTGGTGCGGGCACTTGCTGCAAACAAGAAAGGCCAGTACGAAATTATTGCCGGGGAACGACGTTACCGGGCGGCCAAACTGGCGGGTCTGAAAGAAGTGCCTGTGCTGGTGCGTGAAGTTGAAGACGAGAACGCCGCCATTATGGCGCTTATTGAAAATATACAGCGTGAAGATTTGAATCCGCTGGAAGAAGCGCATGGTGTTAAGCGTTTACTGGATGATTTCGGATTAACGCATGAGCAGGCCGCCACGGCTATCGGGCGATCCCGCTCGGCAACCAGTAATCTGCTCAGGCTACTTAACTTAACGGAACCAGTGCAAACCATGTTGCTCGCCGGTGATATCGACATGGGTCATGCACGCGCTTTGCTCGCTGTGGAAGCGGCCCAGCAAATTTTGTTGGCCAATGAAATTATCACGCGTCGTTTGTCGGTTCGCGAAGCTGAAAAACTGGTTGGCAAAGCGCTGCGTGAAACTGAAGAGACCGCACCTAAGCCGACAGCAACTCAAAATGCAAAAACCGGCGATATCAAGCGCCTGGAAGAAAGCTTATCCGATCACTTGGGAACTCGAGTGGCTTTAAAAGTAGGCAAAAAAAATAAAGGGCAGCTCGTTATCGATTTCCACGATTGGGATCATTTGAACGCGCTATTGGAGCAACAAGGCCTGTCAAACGCGATCGACTCCTGATACATGGCAAAACGCATTCATATTCTGGCCACCGGCGGCACCATCGCCGGTACCGCGGATACGCGTGGCGGGTACGCGGCAGGTCAGGTTAGCGTTGAGGCATTATTGGATTCTTTGCCATCACGTCCGCAAGATATGGTGGTTAGCTTCGAACAGTTGGCCAACGTGGGAAGTCAGTCGATCACCAACGACATTTGGTATCAACTGGCCAACCGCATTAACAAAATCAGCAATGAAAACCTGGCCGATGGCATTGTGGTGACACATGGCACGGACACCATGGAAGAAACGGCGTATTTTTTGAATCTTGTTACGCCTGGTCAAATACCGGTGGTTCTAACGGGCGCGATGAAACCTGCCGACGCCTTTTCGCCCGACGGCCCTGAAAACTTGTTATCGGCACTTTATTTGGCGGCCAATACCGCTGCAGCCAATCTGGGTGTTTTGGTTGTGATGAATTCGGCCATTCATTCGGCACGCTATATTCAAAAAACAGGCTCGAATCAGGATAATGCGTTCCAGTCGATTCCGTTTGGCCCGGTTGGCACACAGCGGGGTCACACAACCATCTTCTTTGCCAACGGATTAAGTTCATTGCATACCGCCCATACGGCCTTTACCAATGCAATCCAAACGGGAAAACTCAACTTGCACGATAAGTTTAGTTTGCCAACTGTAAATATTTTGTATGTGCATGCGGGAATGCAAGACGAAATGCTAGAACACTGGATGGCTATGCCTCACCAGGGCATCGTGGTGGCTGGTGTGGGTTCGGGCAACATCAGCCGTGCATTAGAGTCTTTGCTGGCCGCGCAAGTCGCCAAAGGTATTGTGGTCGTACGAAGCACACGCCTGGCTTTCGGGCATGTGGCACGCAATGTTGAAGTAGACGACGACCAACAGGGTTTTGTGGCGGCTCAAAGCTTAAACCCCGCCAAAGCCAGGATTCTGCTGCAACTTGCGTTGGCATTGCAGTTACCGTCGCCCCAAATTCAGGCACTTTACAATACGCATTAAGTAGCGCGTGCAAGCAAACTTGCATGAAGCGAAAAATTCGTGCATAATTCGGGATTCTCTTTCGGTGGGGTGCCCGAGTGGTTAAAGGGGGCAGACTGTAAATCTGTTGGCCTTGCGCCTACGTTGGTTCGAATCCAACTCCCACCACCAAGAGTTTAGGGGCTAATCGACGCGTCAGGATGAAACCAGCCCTTGCGCAAAATTGAAGAGAATCCCTTCGCGGGTGTAGCTCAATGGTAGAGCAGAAGCCTTCCAAGCTTACGACGAGGGTTCGATTCCCTTCACCCGCTCCAGAAAGAATTCAAATCCGCTTGAATCAAGCGGGTTTTTTTAGCTTGATAACCGCCCATGTGGCTCAGTGGTAGAGCACTCCCTTGGTAAGGGAGAGGTCACGCGTTCGATCCGCGTCATGGGCACCATAGAAATTTTATTTAATAGCAGTCCTATCGAGTCAGGAGTCAGCCATGGCAAAAGGAAAATTTGAGCGGACCAAACCGCACGTAAACGTGGGCACGATTGGCCACGTTGACCACGGCAAAA
>NZ_NQOU01000005.1 GCF_003576595.1 Neopusillimonas maritima
AGGCGAAAAGGTATTTTGTTTCTTCATAGCTTCATTCTCTCAGGAAATGAAGCCTCCTCAAAACCCGGTTTGATTCACCTGTCCTTCAGTGTTGTTAGTCGGTCTCGACAGTATTGACGAAAAGCGACTGACTTTTAAAGACTTACTCAGAAGGTACTACGGTCCGGAGTTTGTGAGCACGCAGCTGTTGCAATGGGCCGTGGATGAAAAACTCGAAACGGTTCTGATCGAACCGGGCAAGCCATGGCAGAACGGCACCAACGAGAGCTTTAACGGAAAATTCCGCGACGAATGCCTGTCGATGGAATGGTTCCGCAATCGCTTGGAAGCCCGGGTCATCATCGAAGACCGATGTCGCCACTACAATGAGATCCGACTGCAACAAGACATTTTTTGGGGGTGCTGGTGAGGCCAACATCCTACATATTTGAAATCTGAGCAGGTCTAACTATATTTGTACAGTGGTGCTTTTGCTTGAGTCCATTGTTCTGGTTCATGGCCTGGACCCCAGCATTCGATCGCTGTGCCATCGCGACGAACGACTGGGCCGCATTTTTGTTAGGTGGAGCTTATAATTCCCGGAAGAGAAGGGCTTGCTTTGTGCCATTTGAGGAATGGTTGACGACCTACAGATCAAGCGTAAGCATTGCTGACTTAGCTCTAGAGCAGCAGGGCAGAATCTGGTTGTTAGCTGTTTTCTCTGCATCCGTCAGGTATAAATCACGGTGATCAGGTTCACCTTCGATAACGCGAGTAAGACAAGTTCCGCAAACGCCCTCCTCACAAGACACGGGTATGAATACGTCATTCTCTTCCAGCACCCTTGTAATTGACTTACCCGGTGCGACATCAAGAATAGTTCCCGAACTAGCGATTTTTACCTTGAAGACTTTGTCGCCGCTGGTATCGATTTCCCCTGCTCCGAAGTATTCAAAATGGATTTGGTCACTCGACCACCCGGCTTCTTTGGCTGAGTCGACGACATAGTCGATAAATCCTTTTGGGCCGCACACATAAAGATGAGTTGTTGGCGAAGGTTTAGCCATTAATGTTTTGAGATCAAGTTTCTGAGCATCATCACCGTCGTCGAAGTGGAAATGAACGCGGTCTGAAAACTCTGATGATTGAATCGTGTCCAGGAATGCAGTACGTTCACGTGACCGAGTACAGTAGTGCATTCTGAAAGCAGCATTGGTGCGATTCAGTTGGTGTGCCATACTCAAAATCGGGGTTACACCAATACCACCAGCTAACAGCAAGCTTTGATTTGCACTAATGAGCGGAAAGTGATTTTTCGGCGTGCTAATTCTTAGTACGTCGCCCACTTTGATTTTTTTATGGATAGCGACTGAGCCCCCTCTTGACTCGGCATCTTTCAGTACAGCGATTACATAGCGGTGACTTTCGGTGGAATCGTTCAGCAGTGAATACTGCCTAACGATTCCACCAGGCAGGTGTACGTCTATATGCGCACCCGCGGTGAAGTATGGTAGTTGTTTTCCGTCTACTTCGGCTAATTCAAGGCTGATGATATCAACGGCTTCAAAGATTTTATTGACAACAGTTACTGATAATTGATTCATTACATTTAAAGGTTTAGTTGAGAAACTAGGCTTAAGAGCGAATTGAGTTGAATAGAAAGGTGAGCATCTCGGGCTCTGTATGCTTTTGGAGGTATTTCAAACGCCTAGATATTGAGTTAACAATTCAGGTTGTTGAATTAGGGCTGCACTCTGTTTTTCATGGACAACCACACCTTTCTCAAGGACAACGCAGCGGTCCGTGTTGGCCAGTACCTTGCGATAATTCCGATCAACGATCAGGGTGGCTACGCCAGTTTCACGAATCGTGCCGATAATGCGCCATATCTCGGCGATAATGAGGGGCGCTAGTCCCTCTGTTGCTTCATCAAGGATTAACACGTCCGGGTTCGTCATTAAGGCACGACCAATCGCTAGCATCTGCTGTTCACCCCCCGACAGCTGTTGTCCACCGTGCCCAAGCCGCTCTGTAAGCCTTGGAAATGTCTCTAGAACACGATCGTAGCTCCAGTCGTTGCGTTCGTTAACTCCGGGACGAGCTGCGACCAGTAGGTTTTCGCGAACATTTAGGTTTGGAAAAATACCTCTGCCTTCGGGTACATAAGCTACGCCGAGGCGTGATACTTGATGAGGTGCTGAGCGTGTGTGGTCATCACCTCGGATTTTGATTTGTCCAGAGCTAGGTCGTACATGTCCCATAAGAGTTCTGATCAATGTGCTCTTTCCCATGCCGTTTCGACCTAGTAGACCAACAGATTCACCAGGATTAATTTTAAAATTGACATCAAACAGAATATGGCTCTCACCGTAGTGGGTGTTTAGACTTTTTGCTTCGATCAAACTGCTCATGCTTCATCCCCCAAGTAAGCTGTTTGCACATCGGGGTTATTGCGGATTTCCTCAGGTTCACCATGAGCGATTACGCATCCGTTCACCATAACGGTGATTTCGTCGGAAATGCGAAAAACAGCATCCATGTCATGTTCGACTAGTAAGACAGCATGTTCTTTCTTTAGGTCGTTTAATAGGCCAAGCATGCGATCGGTTTCTTCTGCCCCCATGCCAGCGAGTGGCTCATCGAGTAGGAGCACTTTGGGTCGAGTGGCGAGACACATCGCGATTTCGAGTTGGCGTTTTCCACCATGAGAAAGAAGGCCAGCTTTGCGATGGGCAAACTGTGATAAACCCGCGAGCTCCAGTGCGTGACTGGCAGCTTCATTAGTAAAGTCACATTTTGTATGTGGTGTGCCCCAATTCCAGAATTTCTGGTGCTTGGATTGCGCGGAAATTCGACAGTTTTCGTGGACTGATAAGGAGGGGAAGATTGTTGTGCGTTGATAGCTTCGTCCGAGGCCTGCTTGAGCTCGATCTGGTTGTGACCAGTCTGTTATGTCTTTATCCAACATCTTAATTTGACCCTCGTTGGGTGGGATTTCACCTGATAGCACACTGACAAGTGTGGACTTTCCCGCACCGTTCGTACCGATCACTGCATGGACAGCACCCTGATTTAGGTTGAGTGATGCGTTGTTAATGGCGATTAAGCCTCCGAAGCGTCGTGTTATGTTTTTTGCTGATAAAAGTGTTTGAGACATGCCTAGACCTTAATGTACTGTTGCTGAGCGTACTGTTGGTGATGGTTTTTTTTTGCCACGTCTTTTACTGAGCTGTTTCGGCAGACCGATCAAACCTGTCGGCATAAGTGCCACCAGCGCGATCACGGTGAGACCAAAAGTTAGGTGCCAGTGGACGGCAAACGCGCCAAAAATTGCTTCTGATTGGAAGAGTTCTTGCAGAAAAATGAGGCCAGCTGCTCCGATCATCGCACCCCATAGTCGACTGGTCCCCCCCAGAATGACCATGAATAGAACAATGCCCGATTGCTCCCAGCTCAGCAATTCCGGATTGACGTAGCCGTCCTTAATCGCGTACAGCACTCCTGCAAGGCCGCCAAATCCTGCCGCTACGATGTAAGCGGTGAGCTTGTAACCAAAGGTCGAATACCCGACAGCTCGCATACGCTGTTCGTTGACGTGTATACCTGTTAGCGCCGCTCCGAACCGTGAACGCATGAGGATGGTCAGAAAACCCCAAGTAAATATCAGGCATCCGAGGGTAAAGACATAAAACGAGTAATTGCTACTGATGTCGAGAAGAACAGCGTCTCCGATTCGTAATTCTGGGCGCGTATTCAGATAAATGCCGTCAGTACCACCCCCGAGTTTGGTGTCGTGAAAGACGTAGTAGGCCATTTGCGCAAATGCTAGCGTGACCATGATGAAGTACACCCCTTTGGTTTTCAGGGCTAAAGGACCTGTGATTAAGGCGTAAACCATGGCAGATATCACCGCTACAGGCACAAGCCATAAAAGGTTGCCAGCCGCGAATTCGGGCGACAGTAGCGTGACTGCGTAAGCAGAAACTCCAAAAAAAGCGGCGTGTCCTAGGCTGATCAAACCTGTGCATCCAACCAGTAATTGAAGGCTCAGTGCAAAAATACTGTAGATCATGACTTTGATGATCAACGTCGTGTAGTAGGCGGTTGTTATCATTGGTAAAAAGGCGATAACAATAACCAGTGTTAGCATCAAAAGAGTGCGAGATTTTGAATTCATTTCGCATCAGCCTTGTTTAAATAGCCCTTCAGGCTTGAAGAGGAGAATGGTTGCCATCATTATGTAGACGAGAACTCCGGCGACCTGAGGAAATAGAATTTGACCGAAAGTGTCGACAAATCCAATCAACATTGCGGCGATAAAGGCACCCTTAATCGAGCCGATGCCACCGATGACCACGACGACAAAGCAGATAATGATGACGGCATTCCCCATGCCTGGATACACCGATGAAACTGGTGCTGCAATTGCCCCCGCTAGTGCAGCCAAAGCAACGCCAAGTGCAAATACGACACGAAACAGTTGATTGATATCGATGCCCAGTGAGTTGATCATTTCCCGATTGCTGGCGCCGGCTCGGATCATCATGCCTAGTCGGGTGCGTGACAGTAGCCAATACATGAAGACAGCAACAATGATGCAAACCGCCGATATGAAAAGTCGGTAAGTTGGGTATGTCATGAGATCGCCAAGTTGAATAGAACCGCTGAGCCATTCTGGGGCCGATACGCCGTGTACATCGTTGTCGATGATAATGCTGCGTAGTTCCTCAAAAACCAAAATCAGCCCATAGGTCATAAGGACCTGTTGAAGGTGGTCGCGTGTGTACAGATAGCTGTAGAAGGCCCACTCAAGAAAATAGCCGAGTAGGGCAGCCAGAACAATGCAGACCAGAACAGTAGTAATGAAGCCCCCTCCCAGGTACTGCGCCACCAAAGGCTGGAGAGCAAAGGCCATATAGGCACCGATCATGTAGAAACTACCATGTGCCAGGTTAATAATGCCCATGATGCCGAAGATAAGTGTCAGTCCACTGGCTACTAAAAATAGCAGTAATCCATATTGGACAGCGTTCAGGCACTGAATAAGGTAAGTGGTCACGTCCACAACCGTTCCTTTTCTAAAGATTTGTGCCTCTTTCTTGACGATAAATTGATCATTGTCAAAAAAGAGGCGAGACAAATTAGAGTTTGCAGCCCCGTGCTGGGTCGGCAAGTTTCTCTACAGCAACTTTAACGATTTCATTTTTGCCATTCTTTACTTGGCGAAGATAAATATCTTGGATCGGATTGCCTGCAGCGGACAACTTGAATTGACCTCGGGGGCTGTCGACCACGGCGTTGCTCATAGCTTCATGCATTTGGTCGCGTTTCTTAATGTCGCCACCAACTGCTTTCAGGCCTGCGTCAAGTAACTGCGCCGCGTCGTAACCTTGCATCGCGTATACGTCAATCGGATTGGATGGATAGCGCTTCGAGAAACTAGCGCGGAAAGCATTGTCACGTGGAGTGTTTAAGTTGTCGGCGTAATGAAGCGTTGTTAAAAGGCCATCAGCTGAAGCACCTTGGGCTTCGAGAGTACCGTCGGTTAAGAAGCCGCTACCTAATAGTGGAATATTGGCAGCTAGGTTTGCGCCGGCATAATCTTGTACAAATTTGACTGCGCCACTACCCGCAAAGAAGGCATAAACAACGTCAGGCTTAATTGACGCAATTTCCGTCAATAGAGGCTGGAACTCAACGGTAGGGAAGGGTACAGTCAGGTGTCTGATTACTTTTCCGCCTTTCTCTTCAAAAGCCTCTTTGAATCCATCGGTCGATTCTTGGCCGGCAGCGTAGTTCCAAGTGATTGTGACGGCAGTCTTGTAACCCTTATCGATAGCGACCGGTCCCATCGCGTAGCCTGGTTGCCAATTTGAAAATGATGTTCGGAATACACCTTTGCTGCACAGTGGGCCAGTAATCGCATCAGCACCTGCATTAGGAATAATTAGTGTTACACCCGCATCCTTAGCAGCCTTTGCTAAGGCCATTGCTACGCCTGAGTGCACCGACCCGACCAGCACATCAACTTGGTCTCGTTTAATGAGTCTATTTGCATTGTCAGGACCTTTTGATGGATTGGATTCGTCATCGACCCGAAAGTACTGGATATCTTGACCTGCCAGTTTTCCACCTTGCTCTTCAACATAAAGCTTGAAGGCATTTTCGATCGTTTGTCCGATTGTTCCGTAAGCGCCACTGTACGGAAGCATGAAACCAACCTTTACAGTTGCTGAAGCTTGAGCGCAAGCGACTGTAAAGAGCGTTGCCGTGGCAAGAATCTTCAATTTCTTCATTTGTCTACTCCAGGTTATTTATTGACGCACAATACCGTCATTTTCAAAATGTCCATTAGGTGGACATTAGTATCATTTTAAGTGAAGAGGTTTGTATCCGCTAGTCTTATAGGTAGGCACCTAGGGAAATCCCCACGTTGATCCGACGTTTTGCAGCACTTAGGCCATTTTGTTTTATGACGGGTTAGTTGATGTGGCCTGTCCCGGCTTTTTCGATCTACGGTAACTTGAGATAATGGTCTCTTGGACGGAGAGAGGCACATGAAGAAGAACCGATACAGCGACTGGGTATTTCGGAGCAACGTGACCACTGATTTCGGCCGAACGTGACCGACGGTTTCGCTCCAACGTGACCGCCCATTTCGGCTGAACGTGACCGATTTTTGCCTTTGACCGAAATGGGCGGTCACGATAGCGAAATGGCCTGTCACGATGCCGTGACGGCATCCTACAGCGGCGTGACGGTGTTGCGCATAGAACGAACTTAAAGCGGGTACGCTTGCCGGTTTCCACGGAGAAGCCAATGCCCGCGCAAAGGATGACTATGCGTAAGATTAAAAATGTACTGTGCCTCAAATTGCAGGCAAGGTTGTCGCGTGAACACATTGCTACGGCCTTGCACATATCCAAAGGGGTCGTTGCCAAATACATCGGCCTGGCCGGCGCGGCGGGGCTGGACTGGACTGGACTGGGCGTCGATCCGTGACCTTGACGAAACGCAACTAGAACACCGTTTGCTGAGCAAGCCGGTCAAGCGGTCGGACTACGTGCTGCCAGACTACGGTCGAATCTAGCAGGAGTTGCAGCGAAAAGGCGTGACCCTCATGCTGCTGTGGGACGAATACCAGACCGAGTATGCAGTCATTGATTTCATTGCGCTCCTTTTACCCCCTAGACCTTGACCTGCTACTCGCCCACAAGAGACGATGAACCCCGATATCAAGAGTCGGAAAAGCATGACGCATGCTACTAACAAACTTGATCCATAAGATCGTTGTTGCTGAGTCCCACCAGGGGTTTGCCTTCGAGGCTTGGGCGCATCACGCGCTCGCAGGAGCAGTAAAAGCTGTTGCCGTCGATCAGGGCGATACGCTGCTGGTGTGTGGTCGAAACGTCCATGTCACTACTCTCCAGACATACAGCTCTTGCCCGTCCTTAAGCTCAATGTTGGCAAACGTAGGGTTGGCGCAGTCCAGCCGAACCACGCCTTTGCACTTGTAAAGGCGTTTGACGGTGTATTCCCCATCAACTACCGCCACCACAATACGTCCATGAGCCGGTGTGACTGACCGATCCACGAAGACGTAATCCCCGTCTTGAATGCCAGCGTCGCGCATGGAGTCGCCACGCACGCGCATGAAGAACGTGGCGTCGGGCTGCTTGACCAACAGATCATTTAGATCAAGCCGTTTCTGGGCATGGTCCTGAGCAGGGCTAGGAAAGCCGCATTGCACTGTGCTGGGTATGCCCCAGACAGTTACCGGCATTTGATTTACTGGAACGGGTTTGCCCATATTTTTACTGTGTATAGAAACAGTATTTTAGCGTTATATGAGCAACAAATTAATCGTCGGCAGAAAATTCCTAACGAGGAAAACGGGTCGATCCCTGCCTAGGCTAACCTGACATCATTGGTGCGAGCTTCTTGGCAAGCAGCTCCAAAGCTTCCCTTCGTTCATTGAAGTAGTCATGACGATTGTAAATGCCCTCTACACCTTTGAGTTTATGGTTCAAGCACCGCTCTGCCACGTGCCCAGGAACGCCTAGCGAAGCTAACAAGCTCCGGCAGGTGCGTCGTAAGTCGTGAACGGTGAAATGCGCCAGATCTTCCATTTTGTTTTCAGGTTGCACATCTTTGCCAGGGTCCCTACCAAACAGTTTGCATATCGCCCGATTCAGTGTGTCTTTACCCATGTGTGGCATTTTGCTCGACCGCCTATTTGGGAAAACATAGTCAGACCCAAATGCACGCACTTTAAGCTCGTTTAGCCACTGAATGGCTAAGTCAGGTAATGGGATGTCAATGGCAATACCCGACTTGCTTCGTTCTTTGGGCAGGTACCAAACCTTTTCGTTCAGGTCGAATTCGCTCCACTTTGCTTCCGTTAGCTCGCCTTTTCTGACGCCCAACAAGACTAAAAGCCCACAGGCCAAGTAGTTTTCCCGGGTAAAGCTAGTTGCTTCTTCTCTGAACTTCTTGAACGCAAATGTAAGCTCTTCGAAGCTCAGGGCTCTATCTCTGCTTTTTTCTATACCGCCAGCATCGTCTACCGAAAAGGCAAAAGCAGGGTTGCTGGAAACGATGTCTAGTTTGATGGCGTGGTTAAACATCTGCTTGCAGTACAGCAACGCATCGTTGGCAATCGTTGGCCTGCCGCTTTCCGTAATGTTACGCAGAATCTGCCTGATATCGCGCCCCGTAACAGCCGCTGGTTGTATTTGCCCAATGACTGGGGCGATGTCTTTTGTGTAGACCCGGAAGGGGATGTGGTGGTGCTTCAGGCGCTTTTTATTGCCTTCGTGCCAGTCCTTGAAAAGGTCATCGACGCAGTTGATCTCGCCATAACTGGCTCTCTTCTTTGCAACGAGGGGGTCAAGACCCTCTCGGAGTTGCTTCATCTGCAAAGCCGCCGCCACTCGGGCATCTGCAAGCGAAAGGTCGTCCACCTTGCCTAGAGTCATTTCTTTGCGCTTTGCGTTGGATGTGTAACGCAACATCCAGTACGCACGACCAACTTTGGGAACGACAAGGTAAAGGCCATTGCCATCGGCGAACCGTCCGGGCTCCCCCCTAATTCGTGCGCTGACGGCCTTGCTGGTAAGTTCTGCCATAACCCCCTCCAAATGTACCCACCACCAGGCTTGGTGGGTATTACATCATACTCACCATTATACCCACCGATTTAGACTTGATTCTGGTGGGTATCAGTAGACACCCATGGAGTTTGTTTTTTATATAAACTATTGATTTTATTTGTTATGTTGATATAGGTTGACATCGATTTACATCACTCAATATTCTGGGCCTGCTCGCGCATTTGCTCAATAAGCAATTTCAAATCAATGGCCGCGCGCGTAACGCTAATGCCCGCCGCTTTCGAGCCCAGGGTGTTGGCTTCACGGTTCATTTCCTGAAATAGGAAGTCCAGCCGTTTCCCGGTGCTGCCTTTATTTCGCCGGGCGTTATTAGCCGGTGCTTCGGATTCGTCACCGGCCAATAATTCACGCAATTCCGTTAAATGTGATTGCAGGCGGGTGAGTTCTTCGGCAACATCGATTCGTAAAGAAAACAGTGCGCTTTCCTGTGCGATACGGGCGGTAAGTTCTTCGCCGCTAATATTGGTGAAACCGTTGGGGTTGGCATTTTCCAGCGTTTCACGCAGCTTGCCGGTGAGCTTTTGGCGGTGTTCGTCCAGTAACTGGGGCAACACATGGCCAACACTTTCCACAATTTCATTAATCTGGTCGGCGCACTCCAGCAGCATGGTGGCCAAACGAGTCCCTTCACGTTCGCGGTTGGCCTGCATGTCGGACAGCGCCTGGTGTAAGGCTTGTTGTGCCAGCGTGACCCAGAAGTCGGGGGCCGTTTCTTCAGTGTCCTGTCCCGACGCGCCTTTAATTAAATCAGTTAAAGAGGGTGCCCCTGTGTCGGGTAAAACCTGGCGTGCCAAACGCAGCTGTTCAGCCACTTTTTTCACGTACTCGTGGTCCAGTTTATCCATAGGGTCGGTGCGTTGGCGACTATAGGACAGCCGGATTTCGACCTTGCCGCGTGACAAAGTACGGGCAATTTGTTCCCGCAAGTGTGTTTCCACCACACGTAACTCGTCGGGCAGACGGAAATTGATGTCCAGGTAGCGGCTATTGACACTGCGTACTTCCAGCGTCACGAAGCCGTCAGGGCCTTCTGCGCGGGCGGTGCCGTAGGCTGTCATGCTGCGAATAGTCATAAATATTCCATTCCCTGTTACGAGGTTGCAAAAGTTTGCGGGGCATTATGAATTAACATTGATGCATTCGCCAAACTATAGAAAGGATTGTTTTGACCGATATGACGCATGCCCGATCTGCCGGGCGAACACCCAATCAATTACGGTCGATGTCTTTGGTAACGGGCTATACCCGTTATGCCGAGGGATCAGTGTTAATCAAGGCGGGTGAAACGCATGTGCTTTGCAATGCCAGTGTACTCGACAAGGTCCCGCCTTTTTTGAAAGGCAAGGGGCAAGGCTGGGTGACGGCTGAATACGGCATGTTGCCGCGCTCCACGCATACCCGCTCCGACCGTGAGGCGGCACGGGGCAAACAAAGCGGGCGAACTCAGGAAATTCAGCGCCTTATTGGGCGCAGTCTGCGCGCCGTGTTTGATTTGGAAGCACTGGGCGAGCGTACGCTGCACCTTGACTGCGACGTAATTCAAGCCGACGGCGGTACGCGTTGTGCCAGTATTACAGGCGCCTGGGTGGCGGCGGCGTTGGCGGTTCATACGTTGATGCGTGAGGAAGTGCTAACGCAGAACCCTATTCGGGATCATGTTGCCGCGGTATCTGTCGGCTTGGTTCAAGGCAAACCGGTGCTTGATCTTGACTACAACGAAGACAGCAACTGTGATGCCGATATGAATGTGGTGATGACGGGTTCGGGCCATTTTGTGGAAGTCCAGGGAACGGCCGAGGGCGCGGTGTTTGGGCGCACGGCCTTGAACGGGTTGCTCGATATGGCAACGGCCGGAATCGCCGAACTGGTCAAGCATCAGCGTCAGGCGCTGGATTTGGCAACTGAGTGAAAGTGGGCGGTAACGTGAGAAAAGTTGTTCTGGCTTCAAATAACGCGGGAAAATTGCGCGAGTTTGATTCTTTGTTGGCACCGAAAGGGTGGACACTGGTGCCGCAGGGTGAATTGGGTGTGCCCGAAGCACCCGAGCCTCACCTTACATTCGTGGAAAATGCGCTGGCAAAGGCGCGCCACGCTTGCGAATTTACGGGCTTGCCGGCATTAGCCGACGATTCGGGGCTGTGTGTATCTGCGTTGAATGGTGCGCCTGGTGTTTATTCAGCACGCTTCGCCGCAATGAATGGGGGGGAAAAGTCGGATCAGGCGAACAACCTCTACCTGCAGCAGCAGCTTAAGGGCGTTACAGACCGCCGGGCGCATTACGTAGCGGTGCTTGTTTTCATGCGTGCCGTCAACGATCCTCAGCCTGTTATTGCGCAAGCGCAATGGCACGGCGAAATCATTTCCGAACCTATAGGAACAAACGGTTTCGGCTATGACCCTTATTTTTATGTGCCCCAATTCAATAAAACCGTAGCGCAACTGGAGCCGGGCGAAAAGAATGCGAATAGCCATCGCGCACAGGCATTGCAGTTACTGGTTGGGCAACTTGGCGGTCATTCAATTTAATGGGTATGCGTCGCATTATTCCGGTTGTGCAAGAGGGTGTGGTCTCGGCTGGTCGAGTACAAACACCGGTTAAAGCCATTGATAAGGGTAGTACTGCGCTTACCAGCTTGCCGCCTTTGGCGCTTTATGTGCATGTGCCGTGGTGTGTGCGCAAGTGTCCTTATTGTGATTTCAATTCTCATGAACTTAAGGAAGACTTGCCGGAAGACGCCTATTTGCTGGCGTTGCAAGCTGATCTGGAACAGTCGCTACCGGATATTTGGGGGCGTTCCGTGATATCGGTGTTCATTGGCGGCGGCACGCCCAGCTTGCTATCAGCCCGTGCCATTGATCGCATGTTGTCATTATTTCGATCGCATTTGAATTTATTGCCCGATGCTGAAATTACGATTGAAGCGAATCCCGGTACCGTTGAAGCCGGTCGATTCGATGATTACGCGCGCAGCGGCATTAACCGCATCTCTCTTGGTGTGCAAAGCTTCAACAATGCGGCGCTTCAAGCCTTGGGGCGTATTCACACAGCCGAGCAAGCGGGCCGCGCTATTGAACTGGCTCAACGCGCTGTGGGCCGGGTGAACCTCGACGTGATGTTTGCTTTGCCGAATCAAACTTTTGCACAATGTGAGGAAGATATCCGTCAGGCGGTAGCCTGGTCTACGTCGCATTTGTCGTTTTATAACCTGACCCTTGAGCCGAACACCGTGTTCGCCAAGTATCCGCCGGCCATTCCTGATGATGACGCCGCGGCGGTCATGCAGGAGACGGTGGCGCAACGTTTGCAGGATGCAGGTTATGAGCGCTACGAGGTTTCCGCTTATGCCAAACCCGGTGCCCGGTGTGTTCACAATGTGAATTACTGGGAGTTTGGTGATTATCTGGGTTTGGGCCCAGGGGCCCACGGAAAGCTCTCATTTCATCATGGCATTATCCGGCAGGCGCGCCTTAAAAACCCGGTTTCCTGGATGGAAAACGCAGTGAAGCGCAACGGTTCGCATCTGGCACAGTCCGGCCCGGTTGATGGCGCCGATTTGCCATTTGAGTTCATGTTGAATGCCTTGCGCTTGCGTCATGGGGTGCCGGCGCATTATTTTGAGGATCGAACCGGCTTGCCGCTGATTCAGGTTTCAAAGACCTTGCAGCAGTTGACGGACCAAGGACTATTAAGGCCGGATCCTTCGCGTTTGTGTGCGTCCGATCACGGTTGGCAATATTTGAATGAGGTGTTGGCCCGTTTCCTTCCTTGAGGCGGTGTGGGAATACGTATTTTTGCATGTCCAAAACCGGCTTTGTCGCACCAAAATGTAAAACACGTTGGTTTGCACCATCATTCGCACCATAATAGTGCATTCGCACCGAAACGAGGCGCGCGTGACGTGTTTTGATCACCGTTTAATTCGATTCGACTATAAAAGTGATCTGTTTTGGCGCGTTAAAAGTTGGCACGGATATTGCTTTATTTCAAGCAGTAGTATTTGTTTCGTTGAACGCTTTTTGCTCAGGAGTTTTTATGTCCACCCCAGAAGAAGTCATTAAATTGATGCAAGACAAAGAAGTCGCGTTTGTGGACTTCCGCTTTACCGATACGCTTGGTCGCGAGCATCACATGACCGTGCCGTCACATACTGTTGATGAAGAAAAATTGGAGTCAGGCCAGGCTTTCGACGGCTCATCGATTAGCGGCTGGAAGGGCATCGAAGCGTCTGATATGTTGCTGGTTCCCGATACTGGGTCGGCACGGATGGATCCTTTCCGCGAAGAGTCAACCTTGATTCTGACTTGTGATGTCGTTGAGCCTTCCGACCTCAAAGGCTATGATCGCGACCCACGTTCGCTGGCCAAGCGCGCGGAAGCCTACCTGAAATCCAGTGGCTTGGGCGACACCGCTTATTTCGGGCCGGAACCCGAGTTTTTCATCTTCGACGGCATTACCTGGAACGATGACGCGTCGGGTTGCTTTGTAAAAATCCAATCGGAAGAGGGCTCCTGGTCGCGCGGTATGGAACTTGAGGGCGGTAATCTGGGCCATCGCCCCAGCGTGAAAGGCGGTTATGTTCCCGTCCCCCCCGTGGATTCCTTCCACGATATGCGCTCCGAAATGTGCTTGCTGCTGGAGCAGCAAGGTGTGCCGGTTGAAGTGCACCACCACGAAGTGGCCGGCCCGGGTCAGTGTGAAATCGGTACCAAGTTCAGTACGCTGGTTCAGCGCGCTGACTGGAATCAGATTCTGAAGTACACGGTACACAATGTGGCCCATGTTTACGGTAAAACCGCGACATTCATGCCTAAGCCGGTAGTGGGTGATAACGGTTCCGGTATGCACGTGCACCAATCCGTCTGGAAAGACGGCCAAAACCTGTTTGCCGGTAACGGTTATGCCGGGCTTTCTGAGTTTGCCCTGTATTACATCGGCGGCATTATTAAACATGCCCGTGCACTTAACGCCTTAACTAATCCGGCTACCAACTCGTATAAGCGCTTGGTACCGCATTTTGAAGCGCCCGTTAAGTTGGCTTATTCGGCCCGTAACCGCTCGGCTTCCATCCGTATTCCCTACGTGGGTAGCCCGAAAGCACGCCGTGTTGAAGCCCGTTTCCCAGATCCTCTGGCGAACCCATACCTGGCTTTCTCCGCGTTGCTGATGGCCGGTCTCGATGGTGTACAAAACAAAATTCATCCCGGCGATCCGGCCGACAAGAACCTTTATGATCTGCCTCCCGAGGAAGACGCAAAGATTCCAACGGTGTGTGCATCGCTTGAAGAAGCCGTTGCTGCGCTGGATGCTGATCGTGAGTTCCTGACACGTGGCGGTGTGTTCAGCAACGATATGATCGACGCGTATATCGATCTGAAGATGGCTGAAATTACGCGGTTGCGCATGACGTCTCACCCAGTTGAGTTCGACATGTACTACAGCCTGTAAGGGGTAGGAAATGGCAAGTCGTGACAGAGCCATGATCGACAGTTACGACTTGCTTGCCACCGCCGTGTTGTTGCTGGATGACAAAGGGGAGGTGGTCCATGCCAACAATAGCGCCGAGGAGCTGTTCGGCCTGTCCCGAAGGCAACTTAAAAGCTTGTCGGTAGCCGTGCTGTTTGGTCCTGATCCCATTTTGCAGGGGCGTTTCCAGGAAGCCTTGCAAGGGCGGTTCGGGATTTTGCGACAAGACAGCACGATTCGGGCGCCGGGAGGCCAGTCGATATCGGTCGGTTTGGCCTTGGTTCCGCTTGATCACCAGCCATGGGCGGCCTTGCTCGAGGTTCGGGGTTTTGATCAGCACGATACGCTCGATCGCACGCTTCAGCTTACCCGTGAGTTAAGCGTCCAACGAGAATCCCTTAGAAACCTGGCCCATGAAGTCAAGAATCCTTTGGGGGGGATTCGCGGAGCGGCTCAATTACTTGAGAGCGAGCTGGGCGATTCTTCACTGCAGGAATATACCGGCGTTATTGTGGCCGAGGCGGATCGCCTTGGTGCCCTGATTGATCGTTTGATCGCGCCGCAAGGTGAGGGTTTGGCCACGACGCAATTCAATGTCCACGAAGTGTGTGAGCGCGTCTACACCCTGGTGAAGGCGGAGTACGCCAATCAGATTGAGTTCGTGCGCGACTACGACGCGTCGGTGCCGGATATTGAAGGAGACCAGCCGCGTCTGGTACAGGCCTTCTTGAATGTTGTGCGAAACGCGGCACAGGCTTTAACCGAACAACGCAATCCAGACCCTGAAGCGCCGCCTTGCCTGACATTGCGCACGCGTATTGGTCGTCAACTCACCCTGGCGCGGCAAACGGTCCGGCTTGGCGTCATTGTGTCGGTGATCGACAATGGGCCAGGTATTGCAACAGAGTTACGGGAAAAAATTTTTCATCCGCTGGTAACGGGTCGCGCCAGCGGCAGTGGCCTTGGCTTAAGCCTGGCTCAAGAGTTTGTACAGCAGCATGGTGGCGTGATTGAGTTTGACTCCCGTCCGGGGCATACGGAATTTCGCCTCATTCTACCGTTGGAGCAGTCATGAAACCGGTCTGGATAGTTGATGATGATCAAAGCATTCGCTGGGTGCTTGAAAAAGCGTTGGCACGCGAGGCCATCCCCGCGCAAGCGTTTTCCAGTGCCGATGAAATGCTGGATGCGTTAACTGATCAGGCGCCATCGGTTTTGGTCACGGATGTTCGCATGCCGGGTAAGGACGGATTGGCCTTATTACAGGAAATCAAAGCGCGTTATCCCGATTTGCCCGTGATTGTCATGACGGCGTATACCGATCTGAGCAGCACCGTGTCGGCCTTCAAGAAGGGCGCTTTCGATTATCTGGCAAAGCCTTTTGATATTAATGACGCCGTCGCCTTGATTCAGCGGGCCATGCCGGTATCATTGCATTCCGATGCCCCGGGTCCAGAAGCAAACATGCCTCACGTCGAGCGCGCAGAGCCTGATACGACGTCGCAGGTCATGATGAAATCGGCATCGGTTGCCATGCAGGAAGTGTTTCGCGCGATTGGTCGTTTGGCTGTGTCACCGGCGACCGTGCTGATTACCGGTGAGTCAGGCACAGGAAAAGAATTGATAGCACGCGCTTTGCACACGCATAGTCCGCGGGCTTCAGGGCCGTTTGTGGCGCTCAATGCCGCGGCGATTCCCCGCGACCTGCTAGAGGCGGAGTTGTTCGGCCATGAGAAAGGGGCATTTACGGGTGCCACCCAGCAACGCCGCGGGCGGTTCGAAGAGGCTAACGGCGGCACGCTATTCCTTGATGAGATCGGCGATATGCCGTTTGAGCTGCAAACACGCTTGTTACGCGTGTTGGCCGAAGGCAGTTTTTATCGCGTGGGGGGGTCCCAGGCGATAAAAGTCGATGTACGCATCGTCGCCGCCACTCACCAGCCGCTGGAGCAACGAGTGGCGCAAGGGCAATTTCGTGAAGACCTTTTCCATCGTCTGAATGTGATTCGTTTGAGGTTGCCGCCGTTGCGCGAGCGTAAAGAAGACATTCCCGCGCTAACAGAGTTATTTCTCGCAAACAGCGCTCGCGCGCTTGGGGTGAAGCCAAGGCGTCTAACGAATTCGGCAATGGAAACGCTCAAGGCGTTTGATTACCCTGGAAATATCCGGCAACTCGAGAATTTCTGTCATTGGCTGACGGTGATGTCTTCAGGGCAGACGGTTGACATAAAAGATTTGCCACCCGAAGTGTTGTCTGCAGCTGGACAAAATGACAATAGCGAGTCGGCGATGAGTAAACCGTCGGCTCTTAGTGAAATACAACCCCAGGTTACAACAAGCGACGATCAGGCCGATTGGGTGAGTTTGCTTGTAAAAACAGCCCGAAGCAAGCTGGAACGCAATGAGCCTGCGATTATGGCGACGTTAACACGAGAGTTCGAAAGTGCTTTGTTGAAAACGGCGTTAAGCCATTGTCGTGACCGTAAGGCTGAAGCGGCACAGCGCTTGGGTATCGGGCGCAATACCTTGACGCGAAAGTGCCAGGAATTGGATGTGTATACCGATATGTAGGTTAATCGCGATTACGCGTGTCGTGCTTCATTAAACGTTCTTTCTCGCGTGCCCAGTCTTTATCTCGAGCCGTGTCGCGTTTGTCGTGGTGCTTTTTACCCCGCCCCAGCGCAATATCCAGCTTAATGCGACCGTTTTTATAATGCAGGTTCAAAGGCACCAGCGTGTAGCCTCGCTGTTCGGTTTTACCAATCAGCTTATTGATTTCCTCCGCTTTTAATAGCAGCTTGCGGGTTCGGGTGGCGTTGGGATGGATATGCGTTGAAGCAGTTTTCAGCGGGCTGATATGCATGCCAATAACAAAAATCTCGCCATCGCGCACAATGACGTAGCTTTCCTTTAGCTGTACTTGCCCGGCGCGGATGGCTTTTACTTCCCATCCCTCCAGAACAAGACCGGCTTCAAAGCGGTCTTCAATGAAATAATCGTGCCGGGCCTTGCGGTTTTCAACAATGCTCATGAATAAGTAAAGCTATAGAAGGTAAAATCAACCTTACATTCTAGCGATTAAAAAGATTCAATGCATACAGTCCAAAGATCAGTCCTGGTTCCTTACACGTGCGCGCAAATGTTCGATTTGGTCGCCGATGTTGAAAAGTATCCACAGTTTATGCCTTGGTGTGGCGGGGCGAGTGTTCAGTCGCGCGATGAACACGGCATGCAAGCGTCCATTACCATTAGTTTTGCGGGTATTCGGCAATCGTTCACGACGCGCAACGAACACGATTACCCCCGGCAGATTACATTTAATCTGGTCGATGGTCCGTTTTCCGAGCTAACGGGAAAATGGGAGTTCATAGAATTGTCTGCCGATGCCTGCAAAGTGGTGTATACCATGCAGTATGCGTTCTCCAGTCGGGGGCTGGAGCGTGTTGTCGGCCCGGTTTTCAACCGCATTGCCAGCAGCTTTATCGATTCCTTCACCCAGCGTGCCCAAGCCTGCTATGACTGAATCGCACACCTGCGACGCTTCGTGTATTCATGTTGAGGTGGTGTTTGCGCAACCCGACACGATCTGGCGGAAAACGCTTCAAGTGCCTATCGGAACCACAGCGCGTCAGGCGCTGGATCTAAGTGGTTTTGACCAGGCATTTCCCAACGAAGTGCGGCAGGTTGGTGCGATGGGTGTCTATGGTCAACACTGCCAAGACGATTATGTTTTGGTAGACGGTGACCGGTTGGAACTGTATCGACCCTTGCAGTTTGATCCCAAAGAGTCGCGTCGTCGGCGTGCAATGCATAAACAACGAGTGAAAAATGGAAACAGTGCTGTTTGAGCGGATCCCCGCCGCCAACGGTAGTGAGGTTGGCGTTATTGTTTTGAATCAGCCCAAATGGCTGAATGGGTTGTCGCTTGAAATGGCGCAGGCGGTGACACGGCAATTAGCGCTCTGGCGCGACGATGACCGTGTGCGAGTTGTTCTGTTGCGGGGGCAGGGTGAAAAAGCTTTTTGCGCTGGTGGCGATTTGCAATCTTTTTATCGCCATATTCCCGAACCAGGAATGCCGATTTGGTCTTCTGAATATTTGCGAACCTTTTTCCGAGACGAATATATTCTCGATTACATGATTCATACGTATCCAAAACCCATCGTATGTTGGGCGAATGGTTATGTCATGGGTGGCGGTGCGGGCTTGATGATGGGTTGCAGCCATCGGGTTGCCACTGAAACAACTCGATTTGCCATGCCGGAAATCAGTATTGGTGTTGTGCCCGATGTGGGCGCAAGCTGGTTTTTGAACCGTATGCCCGAGTTTTTCGGACGCTTGCTGGGTATGACGGGTATGAGTATCAATGCGGCCGATACGCTTTTTTTGGGGTTAACGCAGTACGTTGCACACAGCAGTCAGTGGGAACAGCTTTTACACGATGTTCAGGCCGAATCCTGGGCAACGCGTCGTGAGGCTAATGATGTCTTGCTTGAACAGATAATACGTCGGTTAACATCCGCAGATATCCCTGACGGTGTTATGCAACGCAGCACAAAGACGATTCAATCGGCATGCAGCGGGCCGGATTTCCTCGCGATTTACGGCAATATTCTGCGGTGGGAGTCGGAGGATGAAGAAGTTCTTGGGCAGGCGGCACAGCGCATGAAGGCGGGCTCTCCCGGATCCGTGCGACTAACTTTCGAGCTGTTGAAAAAGGGGCGCTTTCTTAGTCTGGCCGACGCGTTCAGGCTGGAATATATTGCGGCGTTGAATTGCGCCGGCAATCCTGATTTAAAAGAAGGGATTCGTGCCCTGTTAATTGACAAAGATCGCACGCCGGCCTGGATGCCCGCCACCATTAACGAAGCCGATGCGGGCTTTGTCGCGCGTTATTTCGAGCCGCCCTGGCCGTCGGGTGAAGCGCACCCGCTGGCTTCCTTGGGGGCCGGGTAGGCGGGTGCCTTAATTGTTACTGTTCGCCGGGCTCAATGCTATAAGGCAAACTTGCCGGCGTTATTACTGGGCCATTGGGTTCGCCCAGCCGATACTGTGCCTGATTCATGTCGGCCAGTTTTACCTCAAGCAGTAACTGTGCCTGCGTGTCGTCGTGAGCTGCGTTTATAACGCGCCCTGCGGGTGAGTCGGGGTGTGCCGAATGTGCATCGAATATGTCTTGCCCGGCCAGCGATGCGATATGCTCGACTGGCACATGGGCAGTGCCTCGAGTCATTCTGCGTTTGACCGTACCCCGGTAATGACTGCGTGCCACGACTTCCTGGCCCGGATAGCAACCTTTGGTAAAGCTTACGCCGTTTATCAGATCAAGATTCAATGTTTGGGGAATAAATGCTTCTTGTGTGGCATGTTCAACCCAGGGCAGGCCGGCCAGAATGTCGGCTGTTTGCCATTTGCTTAACGCGTTTGCATTTGGCTCTAACGCAGTGGGGTGCGTGTCGGCGGGGATGAACCACCACCTTTGCGACTCCGGTTGGCTTTGCGGCGCGGCAATGCTAACGCCGCCGGGGTGTGCAATAACCCGATAAGGCTCAAAGGCATCAGGTAGTGCCCCCAGGTTCAGGCCGTTGACTTCGGGTACGGCGACATTGGCCGCCGTGTTGCCGCTTTCCAGCTTGAGCCCGATCGCTTCAGTGGACAAGCGGCGGATTTTTACCTTCGATCGCAAAACAAACATGGTTAAACGTTTGACCAAGGCGTCGGCAATGTCTGCTTTTACAAGGGCCTGGAATACGGGCTCATTGTTTTGGGTGTCGGGCATTTTCCATAAAACAAGCGTTGCCAGCGTTCTGCCTTTTGGGTTGCAATAGGCGGCCAGCATGGCTGTATCGATCGTGGCGGCCATGACATCGTTGCTGAGCTGGCCCTGCAAAAAGGCGGGCGTGTCGACACCTGCAAACTCAAGTATGGCCAAGTCGGAAAGTACGGTAGCGGAACTGACGGCAAAATTCATTGCGAGCCTACAAATAATAAGGAAAATGAAGTGTTCAACACTTTATGATAGCGGTCTTTGTCTTGCGTTGCAGAGCACCTTGCGGTGCTTGCGTACAATAACGCTGGTTATATAACTTATAGTGGCGCCATGTTGAAAATTATCAAGTCCTGGTTGCTTTGGTCGGTAAGTCTTTTGCTCGTGCTGGCCGGGCTGGTTGCGGGCGCTGCCTGGTATTGGGCAACGTCACCGGTAACCATGCAAGTTGATCCTGCCGATTACCGTATTGAGTCAGGTACGGGGGTGCGCGGCGTGGCGCGCGCCATGAGCGATGCAGGTATTCAGGTGAATGAAGATTTATTTGTCATGATGGCCCGGTTATCCGGCCGCGACATCATGATCAAGGCGGGTGCCTATGAAGCGACACAAGGTGATTCGCCCTGGACGCTACTCGAGCGCATGGCCAACGGCGATATGACACAAACTCGCATTACCCTGCTGGAAGGCTGGACATACCAGCGAATTCGTGAGGCGCTGGCAGCGCATCCCGATGTCCGTCAAACGTTGGATGGCGTTGATGATGCTCAATTGCTTGACAAGCTTGGGGTTGAGTATCCCAGCCCGGAAGGCCTTTTCTTTCCTGATACTTATGTTTTTACGCCGGGCACGACTGATTTCGACATTTTGCGACGGGCTCATGTGGCGCAAAAATCGTTGCTCGATCAATTGTGGTCGCAGCGTAACGCCGATATTCCACTTAAGACACCCTATGAAGCGTTGATCATGGCATCGATTATTGAAAAAGAGACCGGGCACGCGGCAGACCGCGATCGGGTCAGTGGGGTGTTTGCCAACCGGCTGCGTTTGGGTATGCCGTTACAAACCGATCCCACGGTGATCTATGGCATGGGTGATAAGTACCAGGGCAGAATCCGAAAGCGGGATCTGACAACCGACACCCCCTGGAACACGTATACACGAAATGGTTTGCCGCCTACGCCCATCGCCAGCAGTGGTCGTGCCGCGTTGGAAGCCGCATTGAATCCCGAGCAGCACAAGTTTCTGTACTTTGTGTCAAGGGGCGACGGAACGAGCGAATTTTCAGAGAACTTGCGCGAGCATAATCGCGCCGTTGCAAAATACATTTTGGGGCGAGACTGATAATGGCTCATAAAACAGGCATGTTTCTCACGCTGGAGGGCCTTGATGGCGCGGGTAAAAGCACCCATGTTCCCTGGCTGGTTCAGGAGTTGTCCCGGCGCGATATCAATGTGTTGAATACACGCGAGCCCGGTGGCACGCAGTTGGGGGAACAACTGCGTCAGATATTGTTGAATCAGCCGATGACGCTGAAAGCGGAAACCCTGCTCATGTTCGCTGCTCGCGCCGAGCACGTTGAAGCTGTCATTAAACCGGCATTGGCACGAGGGCAATGGGTGTTGTGTGATCGCTTTACTGATGCAACTTTTGCTTATCAGGGTGGCGGGCGTCAATTAGGTGGCGGGGCGGTGAATGTGCTTGAAGAGTGGGTGCACCCCGATCTGCAACCCGATTGCACTTGGTTTTTCGACGTGCCATTGAGTGTGGCGCGAGATAGGTTGGCCCGGTCGCGCGATCTGGACCGTTTCGAGAAGGAAGGAGCGGACTTCTTCGAGCGTACACGTGCTGCCTATCATGAGCGTGCCCGGCAATTTCCGGCTCGTATCAGGGTGGTGGACAGTGCGCGCGCTATTACCGACATTCAAACTGAACTAGCCGAGCAAGTCGATGAGCTGCTAACGCGGTGGCGTTCCGGTTAAGGGGCATGAATATGGCGCTGCCGCAGTTCCTTCCCTGGCAAAAAGAGATGGCACGAACATGGTTGGCCGGGCGAAACAATTTCGCCCATGCGTGGCTTATTCATGGCTTGGCCGGTATTGGCAAGCAACAGTTTGCTTTGGCGGCTGCGGCAGCGCTGTTATGTGAGTCGCCGCAAGAGCAAATGGCCTGTGGTCGTTGCTCGGCATGCCAGTGGGTCGCGGCAGGCAGTCATCCAGACTTGCGGCGTATCCGTCCAGATGCGGTTGCCGCCCTTGAAGGGGATGAAACAGAGGACGACGCAGCGACACCTAAAAAGTCATTGTCGCGCGAGATCCGTGTTGAACAGTTGCGGCAGTTGCACCACTGGTTCAACACGGCAACACATCGCGGCGGCTTCCGCGTTGCCGTACTTTATCCGGCAGAGTCATTAAATATGATTTCCGCCAATGCTATGTTGAAAGTGCTCGAAGAGCCACCGCAGGGTACGGTGTTTTTGTTGGTGTCGGACACGCCGGATCGTTTGTTGCCCACGTTGGTATCACGCTGTCGTCGATTCCCGTTGTCAGTGCCTGCGCCTGAAACAGCGCAAAAGTGGCTTCAACAGCAGGGGCTCGCAGAGCCGCACAGTTGGCTTGCAGCAGCAGGCGGCGCGCCTTTGAAGGCGCTCGCGTTGTCTGCTGAATCCGATACGGCATGTCCGGTATGGTTGCGGGCGCTTGTTGTTGGTTTGACGCAAGACAAGGAGGCCGACCCAGGCGGGGTTGCCGATGCGCTTGAGAAGCAACCTGTCACTATGTGGGTGGATGCTCTGCAACGTTGGTGGCTTGATTTAATGCTTGTCGCGCAGGGTGTTGAGCCCCGGTATTATCCAGAACTTACCACCTTTACCCGACAAATCGCATCGCGTGTCACTGCGTCTACCATGGCTGAAATGGCGCGCTGGCTGGTGCAGCAGAAAGCGGTGTCAACCCACCCATTAAGTACGAAGTTGTTTATTCAAACCGCACTTCAACGAGTGGTTCTGGCTTGTCAGTCGGCCGGCTGATTACGACACGGTAAGCGCGTTAGAATAGTACGTTTCAGTTTTAGAAAGCGGGTTGCTATTTATGTACGTTGACTCTCACTGCCATCTGGATTTTCCCGCTCTGTCGGAAAATCTAGATACCATTTTGGCCGACATGAAGCGTAATCAGGTCAGTCATGCACTGGTGGTTAGTGTGAACTTGCCCGACTGGCCACGTTTAATCGAGATGGTTAAACCGCATCCACAGCTTTTTGCCTCTGTGGGCGTCCACCCCGATTACGAAGACACAACTGAGCCAACCGTTGATGATCTCGTCGATCGGGCCGGCGCCAACGACAAAGTGGTGGCAATTGGTGAAACCGGGCTTGATTATTTTCGTTTAAGTGAACCGTTGAATTGGCAAAGGGAGCGGTTTCGTACGCATATTCGGGCAGCGCGCACCAGTAATTTGCCGCTGATTATTCATACCCGCGCGTCGCGTGAAGATACGCTGCGTCTTATGCGGGAAGAGGGTGCGGCTGAATGCGGCGGCGTAATGCATTGCTTTACAGAGTCTCTGGAAATGGCGCGTGCTGCAATCGACATGAATTTTTATATTTCTTTGTCGGGGATCGTCACGTTCAAGAAAGCCCAGGAAGTGCAGGAGCTTGCCAAGGTGCTGCCGCTCGACCGCCTACTAATAGAAACCGACTCGCCGTATCTTGCGCCGGTGCCGTATCGCGGAAAAACCAATGACCCCTCCAAAGTCATTCACGTGGCGGAAAAAATAGCCGAACTGAAAGGCATACCGGTCGCGCAGGTCGCCCAACAATCCACCGAGAATTTTTTCCGCTTGTTCGGAAAGGTTCCTCGCCCTGCGGAGCTGACGCATGCCTAAAATCAACCGCCCTCATCATTTCCGTTTTTTAACAAGCCTGGCACTTGCGAGTGTCTTGCTTACCGGAACAGCGGTGAATGCAGCATCGGATAACTGGTGGATTGATATCGCCAATGACCGGGTCGAAGCCGTAAAGACGGAGCTGGCACTGGGTGAGGACCCCAATGTGCGCAACGAAAAGGGGCAACCCGCCATCATGCAGGCCATTCAGGATCAGGCTTGGGGCGTTTATGATTTACTGGCCCGACATCGCGACCTGAACCCTAATATTGCCAATACTTACGACGAAACGCCGTTGATGTATCTGGCGATAGTAGGCGATGTCGAGCGCGCCAGGGCTTTGATTCAACGCGGTGCGAAGGTCAATCGTCTGGGCTGGACGCCGCTGCATTATGCCGCTTCGAAAGGCCATATTGAAATGGTGAATATGTTGATTCATGCAGGAGCCATCGTTGATGCACCTGCACCTGACGGTACAACGCCTCTCATGATGGCTGCTTATTCGGGCGATCAGGAAACGGTAAGGGCGGTTCTGGCTGCGGGAGCGGAACCGACGACTCAAAATCTTCAAAAGCTGGATGCCGCCGATTGGGCGCGAAACAAAGAGTTCTCGTCGCTGGCCGATCAGCTTGAAGACCTGATTCAACGCACGTTGGCACAGCGCGGATCGGGCCGTGCCCGGGGCACAGTACCCGGTATCGTGGGTACCACCCCTCCCAGCAAAGCGCCAAGCGCGCCCTCCGCCGCTAAAGCAACGCTGGAACCTTCCGGTACGCAAGCAGAAACCGGCAGTTCCACTTCGCGTTATTTCGACCTCGATCGCTTCGAGCGCGACGACACTCAGTTTTAATTGCGTGCGCCCGGGGCCGATGAGTTATTGCGGCCCTGGGTTTTGCTCTTGCTGCTGTTGTTGGGCTGCGATTTCAGCGTGAACCTGTTCCATATCCACGCTTTTCACCTGAGTTAGTAATTCTTCCAGTTGGCCGGCTGAGAGCGCACCCGCCTGGTTGTACAACAGAACTTGTTCGCGGAAAACCATTAAGGTGGGAATGGAGCGAATACCCAAGGCGCCGGCCAGTTCCTCTTCGTCTTCCGTATTCACTTTCGCAAAAGTGATGTCGTCGTGTTGTTCGGATGCTTTATCGAAAACCGGTGAAAAAGTCTTGCAAGGCCCGCACCAGGGCGCCCAAAAATCAACGATAAGCGGTTTGCTATCGAGAACGGCTTGTTGAAAATTATCTTTGGTGAGTTCTATTGTGCTCATGAGACTCCTGAAATAAAAAAGCGGCTATTGAAGCCGCTTGTAAAAATGGGTGTTTTGCGTTTTACCAGTGTACTGGTTTGTTCGCGTTATTGCATCTCTCGTTTGTATTAGTGTCCGCCGAAGAAGGCATATTTGATAACAAACAAGATGGCCACGATGAGTGTTGCCATGTGGATTTGGTTGAAACGACCGCTGAGTACTTTTAAAGCAACGTAGCTGATGAACCCGAATGCCAAACCATTTGCGATAGAGTAAGTGAATGGCATGGCAATCGCGGTAAGCGCAGCGGGCGTGGCTTCGGTGGCGTCGTCCCACTGTACATCGGCGACTTCACGAAGCATTAAGCCGGCAACATATAACAGGGCGGGCGCTGTCGCGTAGGCCGGTACCGAGCCGGCAAGCGGTGCCAGGAACAAGGCCAGCAGGAATAGAATGCCGATAGTAAGCGCGGTAAGGCCTGTACGCCCGCCCGCTTGCACACCCGAGGTGCTTTCAATATAGGCGGTAGTGCTGCTGGTCCCCAGGAATGAACCGGCCACGATGGCGGTACTGTCGGCCATCAGAGCGCGACCCAGGCGGTTGGGCTTGCCTTCAGGCATAAGGTTCGCACGTTTGGCGACGCCAATCATGGTGCCGGTTGCATCGAAGACCTCGACCAGTACAAGAACCAGAATGACGTGCACAAAACCAAATTGCAGCGCGCCCAAGATGTCGAGTTGGAAGAAGGTGGGAGCCAGGCTGGGTGGCATGTCGAAGATGCCGCCAAACTGGGTGTAACCCATAATAATTGACAGAATGGTGATGGCCAGGATACCGATCAGGATCGCGCCGCGCACCTTCAGGGCGTCGAGTGCACCGATAATGAAAAGCCCCAGAATCGCGAACAAAGCTTGCGGTGAGGTGAGGTCGCCCAGTGTGACGAGGGTGGCGTCACTGCCCACTACGATACCGGCGCTTTTTAGTGCGATCAGGCCCAGGAACAAGCCGATACCGGCCACAATACCCGAGCGTAGCGATTTGGGAATACCTTCAATAATCCAGGTACGAACGCCTGTAACCGTAAGAATGACGAAAATAATGCCGGAAATAAATACGGCCCCCAATGCTTGTTGCCACGTGTAACCCATGGCGCCAACCACGGTAAACGCGAAAAATGCATTCAAGCCCATGCCCGGCGCCATACCGATAGGCCAGTTGGCCAGGAAGGCCATAATAAGAGAACCCAGCGCGGCTGCCAGGCAGGTTGCAACAAATACGGCGCCGCCGTCCATGCCGGTGGTGGACAGGATTTGCGGGTTAACGAAAATAATGTATGCCATGGTCAGGAACGTGGTCACCCCGGCTAAAATCTCCGTTCGGACATTGGTTCCGTGTTCACGCAGCTTGAATAAACTTTCTAGCATGCAAAGCCCCCCCTTTATTAGTGTTAGGCAAAAAACAAATCGGTTTAAACATAAAATAATGCGACGATGCAATTCTAAGCCTTTATTGTTCTGATTTGTAGCTGTTTTTAGTCGTAATAACCCCAAGTTGTACACTGCGATAAATGATAGTAATTGGATACGAAAGTTCTTGTGATGAAACTGGTGTGGCGTTGGTGTGTTCCGAACGCGGCTTGCTGGCGCACGCCTTGCACAGCCAGGTTGCCATGCATAGTGAATATGGCGGGGTTGTGCCGGAACTAGCCTCACGCGACCACATACAGCGTATTTTGCCGCTTACGAACACGGTATTGAAAGAGGCGCGGCTATCTTTGAACGACGTTCAGGCCGTTGCCTATACGGCCGGTCCGGGTTTGGCAGGGGCATTGCTGGTAGGGGCCTCGGTGGCGCGATCAATTGCCTGGGCGCTGGGGTTGCCGGCGATTCCGGTCCATCACCTAGAAGGTCATTTGCTGTCGCCCCGTCTTGCCGACCCGGCGCCCGAATTTCCCTTTGTGGCTTTATTGGTGTCGGGTGGGCATACGCAGTTGATGCGGGTGGACGTCGTCGGCCAATACGAAATGCTGGGCGAAACGCTTGATGACGCCGCTGGTGAGGCTTTCGATAAATCGGCCAAGCTGATGGGGCTGGGTTATCCGGGTGGCCCTGCCTTATCGCGTTTGGCGCAAGAGGGCGACAGTACGGTTTACTCATTGCCAAGACCCATGTTGCATAGTGGCGATCTTGATTTTAGTTTCAGCGGCTTGAAAACCGCAGTGCTGACACAAATGAAAAAGCTTGAGTCGGCCGCAGGAGAAGGTGTGGTAACGCATCAGCAAAAGGCCGATCTTGCGGCGGCCACTGAGGCGGCTATCGTCGATGTTCTGGCCGCGAAAGCGATTCGTGCCATGGATCAAACCGGTATGAAGCGTTTGGTGGTGGCCGGCGGAGTTGGGGCTAACCGGCGCTTGCGTGAACAGTTGCACAAAGCAATGCATCGTCGCGGCGGGCAGGTTTTCTTTCCGCCGTTGGCATTATGCACCGATAACGGTGCCATGATTGCCTATGCCGCATCACAGCGTATTGATGCCGGCCTTGCCGACCTAACCGTGGGAGATCACGCCTTTACGGTACGCCCGCGCTGGCCGTTGCAGGACATCTGAATCGCTCATTCAGGTTTTGGGTTTACCCGCTTGACTCTTTGATTTGCCGATTTTCGGCTCTGTTCCTTTCATTAACCGGGTAATGTTGGCGCTGTGGCGATAACAAAGCACGACTGCAATGATAATTAATACAAACGTGACGCTACCTTGTAAACGCCATGCGATGTTGGCGCCGAATAAATAGTAAAGCGGTGCAAAAATAGCAGCCAGCACGGCCGCCAACGATGAGTAGCGGCTTGCGTAGGCCACAATGAGCCAGGTCACCAACGTGGCTAATGCCAGCACAGGCTCCAGACCGGCGAGCACGCCTAATGCCGTTGCAACGCCTTTGCCGCCTTTGAATTTCAGAAATATCGGATACACATGGCCCAGAAACGCAGCCAGGGCGGCGGCGGCAGGCAGGGCGGCACCCAGACCGAATTGTGTTGCAATTAAGGTGGCCAGAAATACCGCTACCCAGCCTTTCAGCGTGTCTCCAACCAAGGTAAAGATGGCTGCTTTTTTATTTCCCGTTCGAAGGACATTCGTGGCACCGGGGTTGCCCGACCCAAAAGTGCGGGGATCGTCCAGCCCCATGAGCCGGCTTACGACGACCGCAAACGAAATTGAGCCAATAATATAGGCGCCCAAAATAACAACAAGGCTGATCAGAACGGAGGTTGCGGATGCCATTAAGGTTATTCCTTTGTCACAATTGCAAGGCATTCTACCCCGACTCTGTTTTACCAGCCAAAGTCATGGCAAGCGGGTACAATTGGCAACGTTTTCTTAAGTACTGAGATGGAATGCAAATGCGGATATTGGTGTCAAACGACGATGGGTACAATGCGCTCGGAATCGAGGCGTTGGCCAAAGCCTTGCATGGTTTGGGCGAACTAACCGTTGTCGCGCCGGAAACCAATTGCAGCGGGTCTTCCAATTCTCTGACACTGAATCGTCCGTTGTCCGTGCGCCAAGCGCCGAACGGCTATTTCTTCATTAATGGTACACCGTCCGATTGCGTTCATATTGCCTTAACGGGTTTGCTTGATTTTCGTCCCGATCTGGTTGTTTCCGGTATCAACAACGGGGCAAATTTGGGCGATGACACCCTGTATTCAGGTACCGTCGCTGCGGCGACGGAGGGCTATTTGTTTGGTATTCCCGCCATTGCTTTTTCTTTAGTGAAAAGGGGTTGGGAGCATTTGGAAACGGCGGCGCAGGTGGCGCGTCAAATTGTTGCACATCACGTCGAGCAGCCAATCGACGCAAAGGTATTATTGAACGTCAATATCCCCGCCGTTCCTTATGAGGCGCTCGATGGGATCCATGTCACCCGTCTGGGCAAACGTCACCCGTCTGAGCCGGTTGTGAAAACCACCACACCCTACGGCGATCCGGTTTATTGGATCGGGCCGGTAGGCAATGTCTCCGATGCCGCGTCTGATACGGATTTTGGGGCAATCGAAAACAATCGTGTTTCGGTCACGCCTTTGCGTCTTGATCTTACCTACCATGAACAACTCGACGCCGTGCGGGGTTGGGCGGGGCCGTTATGCGTAAACCGGTAAACTCCTTTCCCTTCGCGACGGGAACCACAAATCGGTTTGGCCGTTCCCGAATTGGTCATGGGCTTACGGCGCGCAACAGCAATACCCGCATCAGTCCGCCGGGTATGGGGCCACGCTCCAGCGCGCCTGCCGAATCTAAAACCTTGACTGAAGCAACCGGCGCACTGGGGCAAGGCAATTTGGGCTTGAATTCCGAACGTTTGCGCGCCCAAATGGTTGAGCGTGTTCGGGAGCAGGGCATTACCGACCCACGGGTGCTCAATGCCATGATGGCCGTGGCGCGCCATTACTTTGTCGATCAGGGGTTGGCGAGCCGGGCGTATGAAGACGCTGCTTTGCCAATCGGTTTCGGGCAAACGATTTCCCAGCCGTGGGTGGTGGCACGCATGATTTCCGCCGTTTGCGAAGAGTCGCTGCCCAAACGGGTGCTTGAAGTGGGGGCGGGCTGCGGTTATCAGGCTGCCGTGCTGGCTCAAATTGTGCCCGAAGTTTACGCAATCGAACGCATCCGTGGTTTGTACGACCTTGCGCGTGAACACCTTCGAACGCTAAAGTTAAATACCCGGGTAAGGCTTTCGTTCGGTGATGGTATGCTTGGTTTGCCCAAATCCGCCCCGTTCGATGCTATTGTTGTGGCGGCAGCCGGTTTGCATATTCCGCAGGCATTGCTTGATCAGTTGGCTGTCGGGGGCCGTCTGATTGCGCCTGAGGGCACGTCGGCGCAGCGTTTAGTACTCATTCGACGTACCAGCCCTACCAGTTGGCATCGTCAGGAATTGGAATCGGTTCGTTTTGTTCCTCTTCGTTCAGGAACTCAGTTGTAGGAGATGATTTATGGTTGCAGGAACGTCCGGGCTTTCAGCATTGTCGGCTGCGTCGCAGTTTCCCAGGCGCATGCCGCGTATCTGGCTGGTCATGGTCGTTATGTCAATGGCAGTGCTGGCGGGTTGCGCGTCCCGCGGAACCCAGGCACCTGTCGCCGATATGTCGAGTGGGTCGGCATCCGTTCCGTCAAGCGGGCTATATGTTGTCAGGCCAGGTGACACTTTGTACAAAATTTCGCAAATGTATAACGTTGATGTCAGCACCTTGGTGCAACTCAACAACATCTCCGACCCCGGTCAATTGCGTGTCGGCCAAACATTGCGTTTACGTGGCGACGCGCCACAGGTGGCAAGTAGTGCGGGAATGGGTTCCGATAGTGGCGCGGCTGTTGAGCCGGCTAAAGCCTCTGAACCTGCAAAACCGTCGCGTGCCGGCGATGCCGGCTTGATATCTTGGGGCTGGCCTGCTCAGGGCAAAGTGATTCAGGGTTTCAGCTCCAACACAAAAGGTGTTGATATCGGCGGCAACGTTGGCGATCCGGTAATTGCTGCGGCGTCTGGCAAAGTCATGTATGCCGGAAATGGTGTTCGTGGCTTGGGTAACCTGGTGTTGATCGGTCACAGCAACAGCTTTATTACTGCGTATGCACATAACGAAAAGCTGCTGGTGAAAACCGGGCAGGAAGTTAAGAAGGGCGATCGCATTGCATTAATGGGGCAAACCGACACCACCAGTCCACGCTTGCATTTCGAGATCCGGCGTAGTGGCACGCCTGTTAACCCGCTGGCCTATCTTCCCGAGCGGTAAACCGGGGCGCTTTAATGATTCCCACCCTTGTTTTCGATCTTGAAACCATTCCGGATGCCAATGGACTCAGGCAACTGAATGATTGGCCCGACGCCTTTAGTGATACGGAGGTGATCGAAAAAGCGTTGGCGCAAAGGCAGGCTTCACATGGTACCGACTTTTTGCCCTTGCACTTGCACAAGATTGTGGTGGTAGGGTGTGTTTTTCGCGATGCCCAGGGTTTTCGAATCAAAACATTAGGTCAACCGGACGACCCGGAGGCTTCTCTCATTACGGGTTTTTTTAAAACAATTGAGCGGTATACCCCGCGATTGGTCAGTTGGAACGGATCGGGCTTTGATCTTCCGGTGTTGCATTACCGTAGTCTTATTCATGGGGTGCCGGCGCCCCGTTATTGGGACACCGGTGAAGAAGACCGCGATTTCAAATTCAACAACTACATTAGCCGCTATCATAATCGCCATATCGATTTAATGGATTTACTGGCGAAATATAATGGCAGGGCGAACGCTCCGATGGACGACCTCGCCAAATTATGCGGCTTTCCTGGTAAATTGGGGATGGATGGCAGTCAGGTATGGCGAGCATGGTCTGAAGGGCGCCAGGACGAAGTCCGGGCCTATTGCGAAACCGATGTGGTGAACACGTGGTTATTGTTTTGTCGGTTTCGTCTGTTGCGTGGTGAGCTTGATGCACAGTCTTACCAGGAAGAGATTGATCTTGTACGTGAAACACTTGCGACTTTAAATGGCGATCACTGGGTTGAGTATCTGAACGCCTGGGCTTAGACGCCGATTTCGAAACGCGTTGAAACGAAAGTGCTTGTTTGTGCAACAGGTTTGAAATCAGTTTGCGCGCATGATGAAGGCTCTTATCATTATGAAGGAGCAGTATTATGCCCGGCAAAAAATCCCGTCTTGCCTACTCTTTGGCTACAGTGGCAGCCATGATTGCCCTGCAGGCCCCGCTTGCTGCGGCTGCAGAGCCCAATAATGCAGAAACACAGGTTGATCGCATTGAGCGCACCGGCAAGTATGATCGACACGAGCATCAACGCCACGCACGTTCGCAACAACGTGATATTGCATTCATGATTCCCGGCTACGGTCCGGTCGGAAAAAAAACACTTGATTCGCTGAAGCTGACTGATTTACAGCAACAAAAAGTCAACGCTGCGCAAGCTGAACAGCAAGCGCTTAGGGCTGCTCATAAAAGCACGATGAAATCGAATATGCAGGCGCGCTTTGCACAACTCGAAGAAGGGCGGATTGATCCCCGCGCGGCGCTGCAAGCTATGCAAGCAACCCAGCAAGAGATGTCTCAACATCGCTTGGATGTCGCCGAAAAATGGTTGCAAGCTTGGGAGGCGCTTGACGCCGACCAGCAGAAGGTGCTCACTCAGGCGTTGGCCGATCGGCATGAGCATAGAAAAGACAAAATGCAGCGTCATTCCGCTTCCTGATTCGACTTGGCGGCGTTAGGGTGTCAAAATTCGGTCCTTGCCGGTTTTGTTTGCCCTAACGTTTATGTCTGAAGAAATATTATCAATTGAATCACTCGACCTCGAGGCCCGTGGTGTCGCACGTCTTGATGGCAAAGTCGTTTTTGTTCAAGGCGCTTTACCGGGAGAGCGGGTGGAAACAAGAATAGTGCGGCGAAAGCCCTCATTCGACGTCGCTCATACCGAAAAAATCCTGAAATCTTCGTCTCAACGCGTCACTCCGCGATGTCCGCATTATGGTGTGTGTGGTGGTTGTGCCATGCAGCATCTTGATGCCGCCGCCCAGGTTGCAGTGAAGCAAAGAGCGTTGGAAGATGCGTTATGGCATATTGGCAGGGTGCGTCCGGGGCGAATGTTAACGCCGATGCATGGTCCGACGTGGGGTTATCGTTACCGGGCTCGTTTGTCGGTTCGTTACGTACAAAAAAAGGGCGGCGTGTTGGTGGGCTTTCGTGAGAAGAAAGGGGCCTATGTTGCCGATATGCACGAGTGCCACGTTTTGCCGAGGCACGTTTCCAACTTGATTACACCATTGCGCGAATTGGTGGGGGCACTTTCGATTCCCCGCAGCATTCCCCAAATTGAAGTCGCGGTTGGTGACGACATCGTTGTGCTGTTGATGCGCCACATGGAAGCATTGAGCGAGCAGGATCAGCAGCTTTTGAAGCAGTTCGCTGATGCGCACAATGTAAGCTGGTGGTTACAGCCCAAGGGCCCCGATACGGTTCATCCCCTTAATCCAGACGACGTCGATTGCCTATCGTATCGTTTGCCGGAGTTTGGGTTGCGCATGGGGTTCAAGCCAACGGATTTTACTCAGGTAAATCATGCGATTAATCGCGCGCTGGTCTCGCGGGCCTTGGCTTTGCTGGATATTGCGCCCGAACACCGTGTACTTGATCTGTTCTGTGGTCTGGGTAATTTCACTTTGCCTTTGGCAACGCGGGTCGCTGAGGTGGTGGGTGTAGAAGGCAGCCAAACGTTGGTCGGCCGAGCCAATGCGGCGGCACGTGATCATGGCCTGGAAAAGAAGGCACAGTTTTCTGTTCAGAACCTGTTTGAGGTGGACGCCGGATGGTTGAACGCCTTGGGCCGATTCGACCGGTGGCTAATTGACCCGCCTCGTGACGGTGCCGAAGCCATTGTCCAATCATTGGCACAGCTTGATGCATCGCTTCAACCAGACAGAATCGTTTATGTGTCGTGCAACCCCGCCACGCTGGCGCGTGATGCGGGGATTCTGGTGCGTGATGCGGGTTATCGGCTTGAGGCCGCCGGTGCGATCAACATGTTCCCCCATACAGGGCACGTTGAGTCGATAGCGGTCTTTCAGCGTTAGTTTTGCGTTTCCCACAGTATCCGGTTGGCCTCTTCGCGAACACGCTCAGGGGCTGTGCCGCCGATATGATTACGAGCGGCCACGGATCCTTCCAATGTAAGTACGTCGAAAATATCGTTTTCAATTGAGGCATGGAACGACTGCAACTGTTCCAGCGTCAGGTCGGCCAAATCACAATTTTGTTCTTCGCACGTGCGCACCGCCAGAGCAACGGTTTCGTGTGCATCGCGAAAGGGCAGGCCTTTTTTCACCAGATAGTCGGCTAAATCGGTGGCAGTGGCGAAACCTTGCATGGCGGCGGCGCGCATGGCGTCGGCTTTCACGGTAATGCCGTTAACCATGTCGGCGAAGATCGTTAGCGTGTCGCGTATCGTGTCGGCGGCATCGTACAGCCCCTCTTTGTCTTCCTGATTATCTTTGTTGTAGGCCAGGGGCTGTGCTTTCATCAACGTTAGCAAAGCAACCAGATGGCCGTTTACGCGCCCGGTTTTGCCGCGTGCCAACTCCGGGACATCCGGGTTCTTTTTTTGCGGCATGATTGAGCTGCCAGTGCAAAAACGGTCGGCTAGCTGAATAAAGCCCACCCGAGGACTCATCCAGATAATCAGCTCTTCCGACAGGCGTGAAACATGCATCATGATAAGCGCCGCGGCAGCGCAAAACTCGATTGCAAAGTCGCGGTCGGAAACGGCGTCGAGCGAATTACGGCACACCGAATCGAACCCCAGTGTGCGGGCAACCCTTTCACGGTCGATAGGATACGACGTGCCGGCCAGAGCGGCAGCGCCCAGTGGTAAGCGGTTGACGCGCTTTCGGCAGTCTTGCAGGCGCTCGGCGTCGCGGGCGAACATTTCGGCGTAGGCCAGCAGGTGATGTCCGAATGTAACGGGTTGTGCAACCTGCAGGTGCGTGAAGCCGGGTAAAATTGTTTCGGCGTGCTTGAGCGCCAGTGCCGCGAGGTTGTGGCGCAATTGGCGCAGCAGTTCCAGCGAAGTATCAATTTCCGCGCGCAACCAAAGGCGGATATCGGTGGCGACCTGGTCGTTGCGCGACCGGCCCGTATGAAGCCGTTTGCCCGCATCGCCAATCAGTTCAACCAGCCGTTTTTCTATGTTCAGGTGCACGTCTTCAAGGTCGATCGACCATTCGAACTTGCCGTCCTGAATTTCCTGCAGAATTTGCTGCATGCCGCGTTGTATTGCTTGCAGATCGTCGGTACTGATAAGCCCGATCGATTCAAGCATATCGGCGTGAGCCAATGAGCCCTGAATATCGACTTGGGCCATGCGCTGATCGAAGCCTACAGAGGCGGTATATCGTTTTACAAGATCCGAAACAGGTTCGGAAAAACGGGCGGACCAGGCTTGGCTCTTGTTGGCAAACTGGTCGTGGGGCGGAGTAGAAGCATTTTTTGACATAGTGCGCAATTATAAGGTGAGCGTGCGATAATTTTACCCAGAGACACTTTATTCTTACCGGAGCACCGCTTTATGAAGCTGATTACGGCCATTATTAAACCGTTCAAACTCGATGAAGTACGCGAGGCGCTTGCCGAAATCGGCGTCAGTGGCCTCACGGTTGCCGAAGTGAAAGGGTTCGGGCGTCAGAAAGGGCATACCGAACTGTACCGCGGCGCCGAGTACGTTGTGGATTTTCTGCCCAAGATCCGTATCGACGTCGTGTTGCCGGCCACGATGGTCGAAGAGGCAGTCGAAGCCATTATCAAGGCAGCGCACACCGGCAAAATAGGTGACGGCAAGATTTTCGTCATGCCGGTTGAGCAGGCCATTCGCATTCGAACCGGTGAAAGCGGAACCGAAGCACTCTAAATCGGTTGCCCCAATCGTATGCTTGCGGTTAAGTTGTAAAAAAGGAGGACAAATGAAATCAGCATCATTGGTATTGGCACTCACTGTTTTTGTTACCGGCATGGCGGCGGCGCAAACTGAAAGTCGCCTCGATAGAATTCAGTCCGATCAGCAAATAACGTTGGGCTACCGTGAATCGTCGATCCCATTCTCCTATCTCGACGGCGACCAAAAGCCGGTTGGGTATTCCATGGATATTTGCCGAAATATCGTCGAGGCGGTCAAACAAGAGCTCAAACTGAGTACCTTGAACGTTCGTGAGGTCCCGGTCACGTCGTCCACGCGCATTCCCCTGGTGGCCAATGGTACGGTCGACCTGGCCTGTGGGTCCGCCACGAATAATGCTCAACGTCAAGAGCAGGTCAGCTACGCGCCAACCACGTTTGTTACTGCAACCCGGTTCGCCGCACTGAAATCGTCTAATGTGAAAGCGCTTGAAGACCTGAAGGGCAAAACGGTTGTCTCTACCGCCGGCACCAGTAATCTGCGCTGGCTGACTCAGGCGAATGCCGAACAAGACCTGGGTTTAAGGATTATTCCGGCCAAAGATCACTCCGAGGCGTTTCTTACCGTGAATAGTGGTCGTGCCGCCGCTTTCTTTATGGACGATATTCTTCTGGCCGGGCTAGTGGCCAATTCCCGCAATGCCAACGACTGGATGATTAGTTCGAAGGCGTACACAACCGAACCTTACGGCATTATTCTTCCCAAGAACGACGCACGTTTTAAGCAGGTTGTTGATAATGCGGTTATTGCCATGATGAAAGATGGGCGTTTGGAAAAAATCTATGATAAATGGTTCATGCAGCCGATTCCGCCGCGTAATATCAATTTGAATTGGCCCATGACCGATGCCCTTAAAAAGGTCATGGCCAATCCCACTGATTCGCCTGATCCCGCAACTTATCAATAACCACCCCGGCCAGGAAAAATGTCCGCATGAGTTACAACTGGAACTGGTCGGTTTTTTGGGATCTATCACCTGGCGGCAGCGGTACGTATATGGACACCCTGATACAGGGGTTGTACTGGACGCTGGCCGTTTCGACGGCCGCCTGGGTTCTTGCGCTGGCGTTAGGGGTCGCGGTGGGTGTTTTCAACACCAGTGGCCATCGCGGGCTTGAGCGTTTGTGCCGTGGTTACGTTGAGTTGTTTCGCAACGTTCCGCTCTTGGTTCAAATGTTCCTTTGGTATTTCGTTTTTCCGGAAGTTCTGCCAGATGCGTGGGGTGATTACATTAAAACGGCTGACCCGGTAATGAGTACCTTTTGGACTGCCGTTGTGTGTTTGGGGCTGTTCACCTCGGCGCGGATCGCCGAGCAGGTTCGGGCGGGTATTGAATCGTTACCTCGCGGCCAAACATTGGCGGCGACCGCCCTGGGGCTGACACGAAGGCAGGTGTATCGCTACGTGTTGCTGCCGATTACAGGGCGCATGATTCTTCCCCCACTGACTTCCGAGGCACTGAATTTAATCAAAAATTCTTCGGTCGCGTTCACGATTGGCCTACTCGAAATTACCGGCGCAGCGCGCTCGATGCAGGAGTTCAGCTTTCAGATTTTTGAGGCTTTTGCCGCCGCAACGGTTTTGTATGTGCTCATTAATATTGTCGTCGTGATTCTGATGCGCTGGGTCGAGAAAATGGCTCGGGTACCCGGTTTCATGGGCGCTGCAAAATAAGGATGGGCCATGCAGGGTTTTGATTTCCAGGTTATTTTCGACTCCTTGCCGTACTTGCTCGGCGTTGGAATGGTTTTCACGTTGAAACTGACAGTGCTGGCAACCATTTTTGCCTTGATCCTGGGCACTTTACTGGCCATGATGCGGTTATCGTCGAATCGCCTTGTTTCAGGCGTGGCCGGCAGCTATGTGAATTTGCTCCGGGCGCTTCCGCTTATTCTTATCATTTTCTGGTTTTATTTTCTGGTTCCCTATATTGTCGGTTGGTTAACCGGCGAGGGGCGCCCGGTTCCCGTAGGTGGGTTCACGTCGGCACTCATTACATTTACGTTGTTCGAAGCGGCTTATTTCTGCGAGATTATGCGTGCGGGCATTCAATCGATTCCACGCGGCCAGATTGAAGCGGGTTATGCGCTGGGGCTTAATTATTTTGGTGTGATGCGGCACATTGTTTTACCGCAGGCCTTTCGTAATATGGCGCCGGTGTTGTTAACCCAGGTTATTGTGCTGTTCCAGGACACATCGTTGGTTTATGTTTTGTCTTTAACCGATTTCCTCGGTGCTGCGAATATTGTGGCGCAACGTGACGGGCGCCTGGTGGAAATGTTTGTGTTTGCTGCAATCGTGTATTTTGTCATTTCCTACCTGGCCTCAAGGTTGGTGCGGATTTTGCAGGCGCGCACCGCAGTCGTGCGTTAAAGGAGTACAGGTTTAATGATTGAGTTCAAAAACGTCAGCAAGTGGTATGGTGATTTTCAGGTTCTGAAAAATTGCACTACATCAGTTGCCAAAGGTGAAGTGGTGGTGGTTTGCGGGCCCTCGGGCTCAGGCAAATCAACCCTGATTAAAACAGCCAACGCATTGGAGCCGTTTCAAGAAGGTGAGATTAGAATCGATGGTGTGTCGGTGGGCGCACCCGGTACGAATTTGCCGGCATTGCGTGCAAAAATCGGCATGGTATTTCAGCACTTTGAACTCTTTCCGCATTTATCGGTACTACGCAATCTTACCTTGGCACAAGTGAAAGTATTGAAACGGTCGCAGGCGCAGGCGCAAGCGCGTGCTCGTGAACTGCTGCAGCGGGTGGGGCTTGAAGAACATATCAACAAGTTTCCAGGGCAGTTGTCGGGCGGGCAACAGCAAAGGGTTGCGATTGCCCGTGCGTTGGCAATGGACCCCATTGCCATGTTGTTTGACGAACCCACATCGGCCCTCGATCCCGAAATGGTAAACGAGGTGCTTGATGTGATGGTGGACTTGGCGCGAGAGGGTATGACCATGATGGTTGTAACGCACGAAATGGGTTTCGCGCGCAAGGTTGCTGATCGGGTCGTATTTATGGACCAAGGGCAAATTGTTGAAGACTGCACCAAAGATGAGTTCTTCGGGCAGCCCGAAGCCCGCTCGGAACGCGCCAAGCATTTTCTGTCTAAAATTTTGGCTCATTAATTTTCCTTCCGTTAACTTCTGTTTGCTTATCGTTTTGTGCTTGCATCAGAAGTACAGCGTTGGCTTTTCCGGTTTGATATCACCATGGCGAAATCCTTTTCAAAGCAGGCGGACGAAAAAGTCCGCATTTCCAAACTGATGGCACAGCGCGGATTATGTTCGCGTCGTGAGGCCGACGCCTATATAGAGCGCGGTTGGGTGCGCGTCGACGGACAAGTCGTTTCCGAACTGGGCAGTAAAGCGTATCCGCATCAAACCATTACCTTGGCTCGTCAGGCGCAGCAACGTCAAACGGCTCGCGTGACTATTTTGCTCAATAAGCCGGTTGGTTATGTCTCCGGGCAGGCGGAAAGCGGTTACCGGCCGGCTGTTACTTTAATTACGCAGCACAATCAGTACCAACGCGGCAAGTCTCCTATTCGTTTTGAGCGCGACCATTTGCGGGGCTTGGCACCCGCGGGTCGGCTGGATATCGATTCACAGGGTTTGCTGGTTCTGACGCAAGATGGGCGCATTGCCCGTCAGTTGATTGATGAGCATTCCGATATCGAAAAAGAATACCTTGTGCGGGTGGAAGGCCGTTTGTCAGCAGGGGGGTTGAAAATGCTGAATCACGGCTTGAGCCTGGATGATCAACCCTTGAAGCCTGCGCAAGTGAGCTGGCTTAACGATGATCAATTGCGCTTCGTGTTGCGTGAAGGGAAGAAGCGTCAGATTCGCCGAATGTGTGAAATGGTGGGCTTGAAGGTTGTGGGGCTTAAGCGTGTTCGTATGGGGCGTATCGTGCTGGGCGACTTGCCACAAGGCCAATGGCGCTATTTGCCCGAGGGCGAGCGTTTCTGAACCCCTTTTGATGCTTGTTTTTGAGCCTCATTTGAACGCAGCGTAAAAGTGGCAAACTTATCTTGTGCCAGTGTTTCCGCCAGCCACGGCAGTGTGTTTTTAAGTGACTTTTGAAGCGTCCAGGGTGGGTTCACGATAAAAATACCGCTCCCGTGCAAACCCAGCCCATCACGTGACGGCCTGTGCACGGTAAGTGACGCATTCAGCCAGTTAACGTCATGCAAGCGTTCCAGGGCACGTACCATTTCGGTGGCTTCGCGGCGCTGGACCAGCGGATACCAAATCAAATAGCATCCTGTTGGAAATCGCTTCAAGGCTTCCTGAAGACATAAGAGGGTTCTACGATAATCGGACTTGTCTTCGTAGGAGGGGTCGATGAGTGTGACGGCTCGTCGGGTGGGAGGTGGTAATAGTGCCTTTAGTCCGGCGAATCCGTCGCGCTCAAAAGTTTGAATCTTTTTCTGGTCTTCCGACGCCAACGAGGCGATATTGAGCCCCAGATTCCTGAACTCGGTGGGGTGAAGCTCGAAAAGACGAAGACGGTCTTTGGGACGCAAAAGGCTTAGAGCGAGCCAGGGGGAACCGGGGTAAAAGCGTGCCTCACCGTCGGGATTGAATTGCTCGATGGTCTCCAGGTAACGTGCAATCATGGGTGGCGGTTTCGCCCCAAGCAAGCGATCAAGGCCGCTTTCGTGCTCGCTGTTCTTCGAAGCCCACTCATCAGTCAGGTCATAAATGCCGGCACCGGCGTGGGTGTCGATGACCCAGTAAGGACCATCTTTCTGGTTAAAGTAATCAAGAACCTGCACCACGGTTGCGTGCTTGATGACGTCGGCATGGTTGGCTGCGTGGAAAGCGTGACGATAGCTGAACAAAATAAGCCTTGTAACAAAGGAAACCTGAATTCGTTATTGTAGTCGTTCGGCCGCCTGTAATAGGGAGCAGACGGTGGTAAACTCGCTGCACTAGAACATGGCTGTTAATAAAACGGTAGCGTCGGCGTTTTTGTGCGCGCCGGCCCAGAGACTTTATAGGTTCGATGAATGTTTGATTTTATTCGTTCGCATCAGCGTCTGATGCAACTTGTGTTGTTGATTCTGATTTTCCCTTCTTTCGCGTTGGTCGGAATCAGTGGATACACTAATTATGTATCGGGTGATGAAGACTTGGTGCAGGTTGGCGACGCCACGATCACGCTCCAGGATTTTGAAGCTGCGCAACGAAACCAAACGCAGCAATTGCAAGCGCGTATGGGGGCTGCCTTCGATCCGTCGGTACTTGAAACGCCGCAAGTAAGAGAGAGCCTGCTTGAGTCGCTGATCGACCGGGGCGTTATCATTGATACGGCACAACGAGAGCATTTCAGCGTATCCGACACGGTTTTGCGGCGGGCGATTTCCGCTATCCCGGAGTTGCAGGTTGATGGCCGCTTTTCGCCTGAGCGTTACAACGAAGTGTTGGCGTCAATGGGCATAAGCTCACGCGATTTCGAGCAAAGCCAGCGTTCCGAACTGGCTTTGCAACGTGTTTTGGGGCCTATCGCGTTTACAGCCAACGTGCCGGCCACCGTCGAACAATACCTCTCCAAAGCGTTGACGGCTCAACGCACCGTGCGGCTCGAAGTGTTTGACGCAGCCGATTATGAAGCGGATATTCAGGTGGATGAGGCAGACATTCAGGCCTGGTACGAGAATAACCAAGAACAGTTGCGTGTACCCGAGTACGTGAAAGCCGATTACCTCTTGCTGAACGAGGCGGCGGCAATGGCTGCAGTTGCGTCGCCTACTGAACAGCAATTACAGGATTATTACGAACAGAATAAGCGTCGTTATGTTCTGCCGCCGCGTGTGCAGCTCAGCCATATTCTGATTCAGGCCGGTGCCGATGCCAGTGCAGATGAAAAACAGGCGGCACGTAAGAAAGCAGAAGAGATCGCCACCCGTGTTGCCCAGCAACCGGACCAGTTTGCTGATATCGCGCGGGAATCTTCGGAAGATATCGGTTCTGCCAACCAGGGTGGGCAGTTGGGGTGGGTTACCCGTGGCACGTTGCCGCCTAACCTCGAGCAAGCGGTGTTTTCACTCGACAAAGGCGAGGTTTCCGGTGTAGTCGAGGGGCCTGACGGTTTCCATGTGTTTTTGGCCAACGACGTGCAAGTAGAGCGCGGTGAAACCTTTGAGCAGGCAAAAGCCAAAGTTGAAGCGGAAGTGCGCCGCCAACTAGGTGCCGAGCAGTTTGCCGATATGGCTTCCCGCTTGCGTGATTTGGCCTACGACAATCCTCAAAGTCTTGAGCCCGCTGCGCAGGCGCTGGGCCTGGAGATTAAAAGCGCATCCGGCATTGGCGCCGACCGCTTGTTGCCGGCCCGGCAGGTGAAAGGAAATGCCGCCTCGGCAGGGGAGGACGCCACGCTTCTTGAAGACCCGCGTGTGCGGCGCGCCTTGTTTTCCAACGCGCTTATGGCGGAAAAGCAGAATTCCGGTGTTATCGAGATATCTCCCGACACAATGTTGGTGGTTCGGGTGAACGAAGTTGTACCCTCCCACATTCAGCCGTTGGAAGATGTGAAAGAGGTTATTCGACAAGCACTGGTGCGTGAGCGGGCCGCACAAGCGGCCATTAAGGCAGGCGAAACCGCTTTGCAGGCTTATCAAAACCAAGCCGAGAAAGCCGAGGTGCCGGAAGGTTTTGGTTCGGCTCAAACAATTAGCCGCTCTAATCCGCAGGGTGTCAACCCGGAAGTTTTATTGGCGGCGTTCGATGTTGCTTCAGATTCGTTACCCGCTTATACCGGTGTTTCGGGTGATTCGGGCTACGTGGTTGTTCGGGTGGAGTCTGCCGAGCAGGGCGCAGCCAATGAAAATCTGAACGTTGCATTGCAACGCGAGCTTGATATGTTGTGGGCCCAGGCTGAAGAACGGGCGGTTTTACGCGAGTTGCGCAAAACCGTGGGTGTTGAAATGCTGCCTGAAGCGCAGAACGTGGTTCAGGAAGGGCTCGACGACGAAGACGCTTGATTGCTGTTGAGTAGCGGTTTCAGGTAAGTCCATACATGCTCTGCCAGAATGGCCTGAGCGGATTCATTGGGATGAATGCCATCGTCTTGAAAGTAATTTCGGTTGGTGGCAATGTCTTCAAGTAGAAAGGGCACCAGTGCGGTTTGGTGTTTTTCCGCCAACTCTTGAAAAAGGTTGTAGAACGCTTTTGTGTATGTTGGCCCGTAATTAGGTGGAATGCGCATGCCGATCAGCAAGGTTTGCGCGTTGGCCTGCTTAACCAGAGTAATCATTTGTGTCAGGTTTTCGCGTGTCATATCCAGCGATAAGCCGCGCAAGGCATCATTACTGCCCAACTCAATGATCACAATCGAAGGTTGATGCTTCTCGAGCGCATCGGGCAGGCGGGTTAAACCGCCACTGGTGGTATCGCCACTGATGCTGGCATTTCTGACCCGATATCCGGCAGAAATTTCATCCAGTTTTCGGTTAAGGTGTTCAACCCATCCACTTCCTCTTTCTATGCCGTATTCGGCGGCCAGGCTGTCGCCAATAACCAGCATCGTTTGTTCGTTTTGTTTCGGCGTTTCAGTTTGCGCCGCAGCGGTCTTGATGTGAATCAGGCAAAATAGGGAAGCAAAAATTATTAAGCAGCGAGTCAGCATGAGTTTGGTTAATTCCGTTGAAGTTCAAAACCTTTGCCGGCGCGTCACTGATCGGGGCGGCGAGCTGACAATTCTCGATAATATCAGTCTGAATGCACACCCGGGCGAGGCCATTGCCATTACGGGTAGCTCGGGTTCGGGTAAATCCACGCTGCTTGGACTCATGGCGGGGTTGGATGTTCCCACGTCGGGCTCTGTGCATTTAATGGGACACAGTTTATTTTCTCTGGACGAAGAAGGGCGTGCTGCATTGCGGGCACGGCATATTGGTTTTGTCTTTCAGTCGTTTCAGTTGTTGCCCAATTTAACCGCACTTGAAAACGTGATGTTGCCGCTGGAATTGTCTGGGCAACCGGCGCTTGAGGCCGCCACCCGGATGCTTGAGAAAGTCGGGCTGAAAGATCGTCTTCGTCACTATCCCAGAACTTTGTCGGGCGGCGAACAACAACGTGTTTCCCTGGCGCGGGCCTTCGTCGTTCAGCCTGACATTCTATTTGCCGATGAACCCACTGGCAGTCTTGACGAACAGAATGGGCAAATCGTTATTGAATTGATGTTTCGCCTGTTGAAAGAGCAGAATGCAACGTTAGTGATGGTGACACATGACCCGGCTGTTGCAGCACGTTGCGACCGCCAACTTAGGTTGCAGGGTGGTCGGCTGGCTACATGATTTTTTGTTATAAGCTTAAAACAGTGCTGTGCCTGTGGTATGTTACGTGCGGAAGTTTTAAGGGAAGCACGTGAAATGATGGTTTTTTTTGCAGCACTGTTTGTTTTTATATGGTCTACCGGGTTTATTGTAGGTAAGGCCATCGTGCCTTATGCCGATCCCACTCTCTTCCTTTTTGTTCGAATTTGTATAGCAGCCGTGTTGTTTACCGGCGTGGCCTTGTACGGGCGGGTAACCTGGCCGCCATGGCGGGAAGTGCATAAGCACATGATCGCAGGTGTATTGCTGCAAGGGATGTATTTGGCGGGTATTTTTTGGGCTATTGCAGGAGGTGTTCCCCCTGCCATCATGGCTCTCATGGGGGCTTTGCAACCACTCCTTACCGCAGCTATTGCCATCCCGCTTCTCAAAGAGGTTCCCACAAAACGTATCTGGATCGGCCTGACAATGGGGATGGTCGGTGTCTTTTTCGTCATACAACCCGCGTTAAATAATGATGGGGTCAATGCCTTTCCTTTATGGGCATTTTTGGTGGGTGTTGCAGCAATTCTGGCCATTACTTTTGGCACAATTTTGCAGAAAACCTCTATTTCCCAAGTGGATATCCGCGTGGCGTTGTCGCTGCAAAATTTCGGGACACTGATCTTTTTAGGCATTTGTGTCCTTGTTTTGGGGGCTGATCGTTGGGTTTGGTCGCCGGAGCTTTGGGCGTCTTTATTGTGGGCGGCTTTTGTTTTAACGGGTATCGGCACCGTTTTGCTTATTTATATTATTCGGCGCGGCCAGGCGGCAACGGCGTCTTCGTTGATGTTTCTGGCACCGCCCCTGGCGGCCATTGAAGCCTATTTTATGTTTGGTGACACGTTAGGACCGATTCAGTTACTGGGTTTCATCGTGGTGCTAACGGGCGTTATTATTTGCAATACACGTAAGGGTGCCAAAGCATGACGTTATTGTCGTTAACACGCTTGCTAGCGCTTATAACAGCGTTGTTTATGGCCGTACCGGTATGGGCGCAAGCGGGTGGCTATATCGCGAGGTCGTTGCATCACGCCTTTCCCGGTGGTGTTGCTGTGTTGCCGTTGGGGTCGCATGAGCAGCCGCCGCAGGCGCACTACAACGATCGTCCCGTGATGGTTTTGAAAGATACCGATGATCAATGGGTGGCGGTTGTAGGTATTGGGCTTGAGGCTTCACCCGGTCCGGAAAATATTCAGGTAACGGATGCCGCGGGCACGGTATCCGTGATGTCATTTAACGTGGCCCCGCGCGACTACAAGGAACAACACATCAAACTGCGTAATCGCAAGCATGTGAATCCCGACCCTGAGCAACTCAAGCGTTTCGAGCGGGAATATCAACAGCAGATTAATGCGTATGCGCAGTTCAGGCCTACGGGTCCCAGCAATATTTTGCTCGACGAACCCGTTAGCGGGCCATTGTCCAGTCCCTTCGGATTAAGGCGTTTTTTCAATGGTGAAGAGCGTAACCCACATTCGGGGCTTGACTTTGCGGTTCCCAAGGGAACACCGGTGAAAGCACCGGCCAACGGAGTGGTCACGATTGTTGATGAGTTTTTCTTTAATGGGAAAACCATCTTTCTTGACCATGGTCAGGGTTTAATTACCATGTACTGTCATTTGTCGGCTACCGATGTTGCGGTAGGCCAAACCGTACAGCGGGGGCAAGTCATTGGTAAAGTAGGCGCAACCGGCCGGGTGACGGGCCCGCATTTGCACTGGAATGTCAGTTTGAATGGTGAAAGGGTTGACCCCGCCATTTTTATAGGGAAAGTGTCCCGTTAGGTGTTTAACCTTTTACACGGACAATTTTCTGCACTTGTTGCACGTGCCGGATGGCACGGATAACCTGGGCCAAGTGCTTGCGGCTGTCTACTTGAATCGTTAAATGCAATAGCCCGGTAGCCGCCGCTTCTTCCTGCATTGTCAGATGCAGAATATTAGAACCTGCATCGGTAATTTCGGCCGCCAGACGCCCGAGCACGCCACGTTCGTTAATGACTGTGACTTCGAGCCGGGTGTTTAGGTGGCGTGCCGTATCGTTGGCCCATGCTACCGGAATCCAACGTTCCGGTTCGCGGGCTCGCTGGCGCTGCGCAACAGAACAATCGGCCATATGAATGACCAGCCCATGCCCCAGGCGAATGCCGCCGATAATGGCGTCACCCGGAAGTGGACCACAGCACTGTGCCAATTGAACAGCTTGCCCTTCATTGCCATGAATCAAAATAGGCGTTGCCTTGGCGGTGGTAATTTCATCGACGGCTGCCGCAGTAGTGGCCAGGATGGTGTTCTCAGGGGCAAAACGGCGCGCCACGACAGCCGCCAGGCGCTTGCCCAGGCCAATATCAGCAAGAATTTCCTCGCGCGACGCCGCGCCTGAGCTTTTGGCGAGCTTTTCCCAGTTCAGGTCATCGTCTTGCGGGTATGGCGCTCCGATTTGGTCGAACGCCTGCATGAGCAGACGCTGGCCAAAGGCAACCGATTCTTCATATTTCACTGTGCGCAAATAGTGCCGGATTTCCGATCGGGCACGACCGGTGCGCACGTAGTTCAGCCACTGGGCGCTGGGGCGCGACGCGGGGGAGGTAACGATTTCAACCTGGTCGCCGCTTTTCAATTCCGTGCGTAACGGTGAAAATTCGCCGTTGATTTTCGACGCGATTGCCTGGTTACCGATATCGGTGTGGATTGAATAGGCAAAATCGACCGGCGTGGCCCCACGGGGCAATGAAACAATTTTCCCCTGGGGGGTAAACACGTAAACGGCATCGGGGAACAGGTCGACTTTTACGTGCTCAAGGAACTCGCCTGAGTCGCCCGTTTGGCTTTGAATGTCGAGCAGCGACTGAAGCCATTGATGGGTGCGTTTTTGCAGGGTGTTAAGTTCACTATCGTCGTTCTTGTAAAGCCAATGCGCTGCCACGCCTTCTTCGGCAACCCGATCCATGTCGCGTGTGCGAAACTGGAATTCAACAGGTGTGCCATAGGGCCCCAGTAACGTGGTATGCAGCGACTGATAGCCATTCAGCTTTGGTATGGCGATGTAGTCTTTGAATTTGCCCGGCACCGGTCGATACAATTGGTGCAGCGTCCCAAGGGCCAGATAGCATTCAGGCAGGGTGTGAACCACCACCCTGAAGCCGTATATGTCGAGCACGTCAGAGAATGACTTCTTTTGTTCGACCATTTTTTTGTAAATGCCGAACAACGATTTCTCGCGGCTGGAAATTTCAGCTTCGATACCTGCGGCAGGCAGTGCCACCTTAACGGCTTCGGTAATTTTGCCCAACACTTCCCGGCGGTTACCACGCGCTGACATAACGGCTTTTTTCAAGACCTCGTAGCGATTGGGGTAGGTAGCCTGAAAACAAAGGTCTTGCAGCTCACGGAAAAGGGCATTTAACCCCAGCCGATGGGCGATCGGGGTGTAAATTTCCATGGTTTCGCGGGCGATGCGCCGCCGCTTCTCAGGGCTGACCGCGTCGAGCGTGCGCATGTTGTGCAAACGGTCGGCCAGTTTGATCAGGATAACGCGAACGTCGCGCGCCATGGCCAACAGCATTTTACGAAAGCTTTCTGCTTGCTGTTCGGCTTTGGTTGCGAATTCAAGCCTGTCTAGTTTTGAGAGACCGTCGACAATTTCCGCCACATCGGGGCCAAAGCGTTCGGCCAATTCTTGTTTGGGTACGCCGGTGTCTTCCATGACGTCGTGCAAGAGCGCAGCCATGAGTGAATCGGCGTCCAGCTTCCAGCCTGCACAGATTTCGGTGACGGCAATGGGGTGGGAAATATACGGTTCTCCGCTGGCGCGGAACTGGCCCAAGTGGGCCTGATCTGAAAAGCGGTAAGCTTCTTTCACACGCTCGATGTCTTTCTCATCGAGGTATTGACTGATGATTTGCGTTAACGGCGCAAGCGAAGCAATGGGGGGGGAAGCGGGTGTTGCATTTGCCGGTGATGTTGGCGTACTGCTGCGAACTTTAGTTTTTTTGGCGCGTTTACGCAGCCGCGGACCCTTCCGGAGGACAGCCAGAAGGCCGGAAGAGGCACCACGAAAACTGGTAAACGCCATACATCATCCTTTTAGCGGGATCAGGTGGGAACTTTGCGCAACATGTCCAACCCCGTGACACCGGCTGCGATTTCACGCAAGGCCGTTACAGTGGGTTTATCTTTGGATTCGATGCGTGCTTCATGACCCTGTGCGAGCTCACGGGCACGGTAGGTGGCCGCCAGCGTAAGATTAAAACGGTTTGGAATTTTGTTCAGGCAATCTTCAACAGTGATGCGGGCCATAATTAAAGTCCTTTAAAAACAAAAGGTTGAATTTAAGATTTGGTGGGGCTGATACCCAATTGAGAGAAGAGTTCTGCGTGCCGCGTAGCCTGTGCGGGGTATCGCAGCCTAGCGGATTCCACAATGTGGGAAAGTTGGTTTAAAGCTGTGCTAAATTCTTGATTAATAATAACATATTGGCACTCTGATGCGTGGGACATTTCACCGCCGGCAGCCAGTAATCGTTTGGTAATGACTTGGGGTGCGTCTTGGCCCCGTTTCTTCAGGCGAGTCTCAAGTGCTTCAATAGACGGCGGCAAGATGAAAATGCCAATGGCATCGGGGTAATGCTTTTTTATTTGGCGCGCGCCTTGCCAATCGATCTCAAGTAACACGTCGTGCCCGTTTTGGGTTGCCTGTTCAATGCGGTCGCGCGGGGTGCCGTAGAAATTGCCGTGTACCTCGGCCCATTCAAGCAGTTCGTTATTATCGCGCATGGCTTTGAAGGCCTCTTTAGAGACAAAACGATAGTGTTCCGCATCGACCTCCCCAGGCCTGGGTTCACGGGTAGTGCACGAAATAGACAAAACAATTGAGGGGTCGCGCTCGAGCAGGCCGTTGACCAGGCTGGACTTGCCTGCGCCGCTGGGGGCTACCACCATTAAAATTGAACCGGAAGTCATTGCCATGGCTGTGTTTTGGTTGGCGAGGCTGGCAAGTTTATCATTCCGGCGCGGCGTCTGGTTGGCCGAGAGCGGCCAGTGTTGCAAGACATGCGCTTTCATCGACACACAGAAAAACCGCAGCATCGCCGGGGTTCATGTTGAAGGCCAGATCTTCGACTTGCTGTTCGGCTTGCGCCTCGGTTTCCACCGCCGTTACGTGCCAGTCGTTCGCCTGGACGTATTCTTCTTCGGAAACCAGTTCCGCCATTTTCTCAATGCTGGGTTCGCTAACGGCGACGTAAGCTTTGAACGAGAGCTCACCCATTTCGACCTGAAGTATCAGACCCTGCGGAAGGGTCGCTAAAATAGTGCTTTGCGCTTTCATTTAAGGATTGTAGCGCAACGGGTGCTAAGCTGAGCCCCACTTTAGCAATAGGAAAAAGAGAGTCATGAAACTGGCGACATGGAATGTGAATTCGCTAAAAGTACGTTTGCCGCAGGTGCTTGAATGGTTGGGCACAAGTGGAGTCGATGTCTTGTGTTTGCAGGAATTGAAGATGCCGCACGACAAGTTCCCCTTGGCGGAATTTGAGGCAATTGGATATCAGGCGTGCTGGGCAGGGCAGAAAACATATAACGGCGTGGCGGTGATTTCCCGCGACCCGGCCCGTTCAGTGCAAATTAATATGCCGGGCTTTCCCGACGATCATCAGCGTCTTATTGCCGCCACTTTGCCGAGTCCACAGGGCGATATTCGTGTTGTGAGTGTGTATTGCCCGAATGGGCAGGCAGTGGATAGCGACAAATACACTTATAAACTGGCATGGTTTGCCGCCTTGCGTGAGTGGCTGCTTACGGAGCTGGCCGCACACCCGCGCATGGTGGTGCTGGGCGACTATAACGTCGCGCCTGCCGATGCCGACGTACATGACCCGGCAAAATGGGAGGGTGACATCTTGGTTTCACCATCCGAACGGGAGGCCTTTGAAGCGTTGTTGAGTTTGGGTTTTACCGACGCTTTTCGTCATTTTCCCCAGGAAGAGAAAATGTTTAGCTGGTGGGATTACCGGCGAATGGCATTTCGCCGGAATGCGGGTCTGCGCATCGATCATGCATTGGTTTCGTCGGCCTTGCTGCCTTTTTGCACGGCATGTGAAATAGATAAAGGGCCGCGCCGTAACGAGCAGCCTTCTGATCACACGCCCGTTATTGTGACGCTGGATTTGCCAGTCGAAAAAGAGGCTTAACATGGCGCGCCGCAGCGGGCCGGGTCCCGACGACGACCCGGTGATGTCGGAACAGCAGGGCGTGCGCTATCTGCACTTCGGTTCCGAGTGGGTTCAGGGCGCCATGCGCGTGCGCCGGCCGGATGAACTAGTGCTGGTTTACACACAGCAAATGATGGCCTGGTTATTGTTTTTGGAGCCGGCCGGAAACGATGAGTTAGCCATGCTGGGGCTTGGGGCGGGGTCGTTAGCGCGGTTTACCCACCGCTACACAACAAGTCGTCTTCATGTGGTGGAGTGGAACCCGCAGGTAACCGCCATTTGTCGCGCTTATTTTCGTTTGCCTGAATCGAGTCGAATGAAGATTTGGCATGAGGACGCGGCCAACTGGGTGGAGCGCCCTGATGTAATGGGTCGATTCAGATCGTTAATGGTTGATTTATACGATGCCCAGGCGCAAGGCCCCGTGTGTGACAGCCAAGCGTTTTATGACGCTTGTTTTCGTTCCCTGGAAGATGCCGGTATGCTGGTGGTGAACTTGTTTGGGCGCCATAGCAGTTTCAAGCGCAATATCGATCATATGCACAAAGCCTTTAACGGCCGCTTGCTCTTGCTGCCCGAAATTGATCAAGGTAATCGCGTTGCGATGGCATTTAAAGGGCCTTTGCTGGACGTTTCGGTTGCGCAGTTCCTGGCTCGCGCAGCGCAGGTCCGGCATCAGTATGGTTTGCCTGCTGAACAGTGGGCGCGTTCTTTGCTGGCCGAGGCGAACCGGCACGGGCGCGTTGTCGTTTGAAATCAACTCATTAAAATAGATCAACTTTAATCAGGAGCGTCTTCATGATTCAACTCAAACTTGTTCGTCCGTTGCTGGGCGCGCTGCTGTCTTTATGCGTGGCAATGCCTGTTGCAACGCAAGCACAATCGGTTGCCGTTACTTCTATTGTGGAACATCCAGCGCTTGATTCCATTAAAGATGGTGTAAAGGCGGCGCTTGAAGAGGCAGGCTTCACCGAGGAAAAAGGGTTGAAATGGCAGTTTCAAACCGCCCAGGGCAATACGGCCATCGCCGCTCAAATTGCCCGTAAGTTTGTCGGTGATCGCCCCGATGTCATCGTCGCCATTGCAACGCCGTCGGCCCAGGCCGTTGTCGCCGCCACGCGCGATATTCCTGTTGTGTATTCCGCCGTTACCGATCCTGTGGCCGCACAATTGGTTGAATCGTTCGAGCCTTCAGGAACCAATGTAACCGGCGTGTCCGACATGCTTGATCTGGAGCGTCAAATTGAGCTTATTCGCGCGGTTGTGCCCAACGCCAAAACAGTGGGTATGGTGTATAACCCCGGCGAGGCCAATTCCGCCGTTGTGGTTAAGCAGATGCGTGAAATGTTGCCTGAATATGGTATGACGCTTATGGAAGCCAGTGCGCCACGCACAGTTGATGTCGGCGCCGCGGCGCGCAGTTTAATCGGCAATGTTGATGTTATCTACACCAACACCGATAACAACGTTGTCTCTGCTTACGAGGCATTGGTAAAAGTGGGCAACGATGCGCAAATTCCTCTGGTGGCTTCTGACCCCGATAGTGTCAAGCGAGGCGCTGTTGCTGCGCTTGGCGTGAATTATTACGACTTGGGTTTGCAAACCGGCGCGATGGTGATCGACATTCTGAAAGGTGCCGAGCCGGGTGAAATGCCCTCGCAGCTTAGCGAGGGAGTCGAATTGCATGTGAATCTGCAAGCTGCAACCAAACAAGGCGTAACGCTCTCCAACGATTTGATCGATTCGGCAGCCAATGTGATTCGCTGACGCGGAGTAAAACATGTCGCTTTATTCAATGTGGGGGGCACTGGAAATTGGCCTGATCTTCGGGCTGGTCGCGCTGAGTGTACTGCTTTCCTTTCGCATCCTGCGCTTTCCGGATCTCACCGTGGACGGCAGCTTTCCGTTGGGTGCTGCTGTGGCGGCCGTTCTGATTCAGGCTGATTGGGATCCTTTTTTGGCTACGCTCATGGCAGTACTGGCCGGTGCGTTGGCCGGGGCGCTTACCGCGTGGTTGAACATTCGCCTGAAGATCATGGATTTATTGGCCAGTATTCTGGTCATGATTGCCTTGTACTCGATTAACTTGCGCATTATGGGCGCGCCTAATATCCCCCTCATTATGGAGCCCACTGTTTTTAGTGTGCTGCAACCTGAGCAGGGAATAAGTGATTATGTTTTTCGATCCTTGTTGATGATCTTGATTGTGGTCATAGTCAAGTGTGCGCTCGACGCTTATTTGGCGACGCGTTCGGGTCTGGCCATGCGCGCAACAGGGTCGAACCCGCGCATGGCACGAGCTCAGGGTGTAGCGACGGGCGGAATGGTTATCTTAGGCCTGGCCATTGCCAATGCCTTATGTGCCCTGGGCGGTGCCTTGTTTGCACAGTCTCAGGGCGGCGCCGATATTTCGATGGGGATCGGTACCATTGTGATTGGTCTGGCGGCTGTGATTGTGGGAGAGAGTATCTTAAGCTCGCGCAAATTGTTCTTCATGACGCTGGCAGTCATTGTTGGAGCAGTTTTGTACCGTTTTTTTGTCGCGTTGGCCCTCAACGCCGATTTTATAGGCCTGAAAGCACAAGATTTGAACCTGATCACGGCAGTATTGGTCACGTTTGCATTGGTTATTCCACTTTTGCGTAAGCGCTTGCGAACGCGCGGGGGCAATTGAGTATGCTGAAGGTCGATAATCTACACGTTACTTTTAACCCTGGCACACCCATTGAGAACAAAGCATTGCATGGCTTGTCATTGGAAATTCCGTCCGGACGATTTGTGACGGTAATTGGGTCTAACGGCGCGGGCAAGTCAACCTTGCTAAATGCAATTTCAGGTGATTTGTTTACCGATAAGGGTCGCATACAGGTTGATGATCAAGATGTGACCCGGACGCCTGTTTGGGAACGGGCAACACATGTGGCCAGGGTGTTTCAGGATCCCATGGCGGGTACTTGCGAAGATCTGACGATCGAGGAAAACTTGTCGCTGGCAACTAGTCGAGGCGCGCCGCGAGGTTTGCGCCGGGCTGTGAAAAAATCGATGCGCGAGGCTTTTCGCGAACGTCTGGCCTCGCTGGGCCTGGGTCTTGAAAACCGGTTAACCGATCGCATTGGCTTGCTGTCGGGCGGGCAGCGCCAAGCCGTCAGTCTACTTATGGCGACCTTGCAACCTTCGCGCATTTTGTTGCTCGACGAGCACACGGCCGCGTTGGACCCGCGTACCGCTCAATTCGTGCTTGATTTAACCTGTGACATCGTGGCGCAATACAAACTCACCACACTCATGGTAACTCACAGCATGAAACAAGCGCTTGAAGTAGGGGATCGCACTGTGATGCTGCATCAGGGCAAGGTTGTGCTCGACGTTCAAGGTGATCAGCGCAAGAACCTTGATGTTCCCCAGTTATTGCAGTTGTTTGAGCGTGTACGCGGTGAAATAGTGTCTGACGACACTTTATTACTGGGTTGAAACCGGCCTTTTCTTTTCATTATGATGAGGCGGCCTTTGAAATTCTTTGAAATCTTTATTATTACTGTACGGGCTGGTTTCGTTTTATACTTTCTCTTTTCCAAACATTACAGATATTGCAGAACCTGTTAAAAGGTTTTGTTGCTGGAGCCGTTCAATGCTTAAACCCCGACTCTCTGGCTGGCAGAGAACCAGTGTTATTGTGCTTCTCTCGGCCGGCTTGCTTGCTGCGTGCAGTGAGGAGCCAGAACAGAAACCACAGGGAATGAAAATCCCTGTCAATGTCGTCACCGTTGAGCCTACTTCAACCGAGGTGACGGTAAATTTGCCGGGGCGGGTTGAAGCCATTAAAGATGCACAAATCCGTGCACGGGTAAATGGCATTGTTACTGATATCAAATTCGAGCAAGGCGGCGTTGTCGAACAAGGCCAGTCACTCTTTACCATTGATCCCGCTCCTTATCAGGCGGTGCTCGACGGCGCCAAGGCACAGTTGTTGCAGGCGCAAGCCGACGCTAAAAGCGCCCGCCTTTTGGCACAGCGCTACGCGCGCCTGGTTAAAGATAACGCAGTAAGTCGTCAGGAGTATGATAACGCTCAGGCCGCTGCCGCGCAGGCCGAGGCTGCAATTGCAGCAGCCAAAGCGGCTGTGCAATCGGCGCAAATTGATCTGGGCTACACCGAGGTTGTGTCGCCGATCGACGGTCGTATCGGCAAGTCTTATGTTACTGAAGGGGCGTTGGTTAGCGCTACGCAGGCCACTCAGTTGGCCCTTGTGCAGCAACTCGACGAAGTTTATGTCGACATCACACGCTCAACCTCAGAAGTTATGCAATTACGCAAGGCGCTGGAAAGCGGCATGCTTGAGCAAGCCCCCGATGGGTCGGCAAAAGTTGAAGTGATGCTTGAAGACGGCACGCTGTATCCCGAGTCGGGCAAACTGCTGTTCTCCGGGGTTACGGTTGATCCGGCTACAGGTCAAGTCAGCTTGCGTGCGGTCTTTCCCAATAAGGATGAAATTCTGTTGCCCGGTATGTATGTGAGGGTGAAGCTTGGGCAAGGTGTTGATCGCAAGGCGCTTTTGGTGCCGCAGCAGGCTGTTCAGCGTAGCCCCGATGGCAGCAGCACATTGATGCTGGTGAAAGACGGCAAAGTGGCGGCGACACCGGTGACGGTCGGGCCGTTACTCGATAATAAGTGGTTGATTACCGACGGTTTATCGGCGGGCGACGTGGTTATTGTGGCGGGTTTCCAAAAAATTCGTCCTGGTGCGCCGGTGCAGCCGATTCCCTGGAATCCTGATCAACCGGCGGGTGCGGCGGCAGGGCAACAGGCTAATGGCGCGGCCAAGGCCACCCCTAAAGAGGGTGGCGGGCCTTCCGGTACCCCGGGCGAGTCCTCCAAATAACGCACAGCAACCCATGCGGGCGTCTTAGTATCGGCGCTCGGCGGACAGACAGAGATCCAGCAAATGCCTCAGTTTTTTATTGAAAGACCTATTTTTGCGTGGGTGGTTGCGTTGGCCATCACCCTGGCCGGCCTGGTCGCGATTCCGAATATGGCGGTTTCGCAATACCCGGAAGTGGCGCCACCTGAAATTAGCATCCGTGCAACCTATCCAGGGGCATCGGCTGAAGATGTGTCAACCACGGTTGCCAGCGTTATTGAAGATGAGCTTAACGGCGCCACCGGGCTGATTTATTACGAGTCAGTTAGTGATTCTTACGGTTCTGCTGAAATTACCGCCACGTTTGCTCCTGGTACTGATCCTGACATGGCGCAGGTTGATGTACAGAATCGTATCTCTAATGTTACGGCGCAGTTACCCGGGGCGGTAACGCAACAGGGTTTGCAGATTCGCAAAAGTAACTCTAACTTTTTGCTGGTGGTGGCGCTGTCGTCCGATGATGGCTCCATGAGTCAGGTTGAGTTGGCTGATTACATCACCCGCAATATCCAGAATCCCATTTCAAGGGTGCCGGGCGTAGGTGATTTCCGCTTGTTTGCGGCGCCCCGTGCGATGCGCATTTGGGTCGATCCCCACAAACTCGTGGGCTTTAATTTAAGCATGGCTGAAGTGAATGCCGCTGTGGCTTCGCAGAATACGCTTGTTTCGGCGGGTATTCTGGGTGCGCCACCCAACCCTAATTCACAGAGGGTGTCTGCTCCAATTGTCGTGAACGGTGAGTTGAAATCGGTTGAGCAGTTTGAAAATATTGTGTTGCGCTCAACTCTGGATGGTGCAACCGTCAAGCTCAAAGACGTTGCGCGCGTTGAGATTGGTGAAGATAACTATCAGTTCGGTGCGCGTTTGAACGGCAAGCCAACAGCCGCCTTTGCTATTTCGTTGGCCACCAACGCCAACGCTTTGTCGACTGCGGAAGGCATTAAACAAACGATGAAAGAGCTCGAGCAGTTCTTTCCTGTCGGGGTGTCCTATTCCATTCCTTACGACACGACGCCCTATGTCCAGCTTTCCATTGAACAGGTCGTGTATACCTTGTTCGAAGCCATGGTGCTTGTGTTTCTTGTGATGTTCCTGTTCCTGCAGAACGTGCGTTACACGCTGATTCCGGCACTGGTGGTGCCGGTGGCCGTGCTGGGCGCGTTTGCAGTTATGCTGGCGCTGGGCTTCTCAATTAATGTTCTGACCATGTTTGCCATGGTGCTGGCAATCGGTATTCTCGTTGACGACGCCATTGTGGTGGTCGAAAACGTTGAAAGGGTGATGGTGGAGACCGGCAAGTCACCCAAAGAGGCAACGCGTCTTGCTATGCCTCAAATTAGCGGGGCTGTGGTCGGCATGACGCTGGTATTGTCCACGGTCTTTTTCCCACTCGCTTTCATGAGTGGTTCCGTCGGCATTATTTATCGGCAGTTCGCTATCGCCATGGCGGTATCCATTTTGTTTTCCGGTTTTCTGGCACTCAGTTTTACGCCGGCTTTATGCGGCACCATTTTAAAGCCCGTTGCCAAGGGTTCACACCAGGAAAAGAAAGGGTTTTTCGGCTGGTTTAATCGATCGTTCGACCGCGTAACGCACCGCTATGAAGGTTGGGTTGGGCGCAGCTTAAAACGCACCGGCCGCCTCATGATTGTGTACCTTGTCCTCCTCGGCGCGCTGGGCTTTATGTACGATAAATTGCCAACGTCGTTTTTGCCTGATGAAGACCAGGGTTACTTGATTACGAATATCGAACTGCCATCGGGTGCCACGGCCAACCGCTCAATGGACATCATTGAAAAAGTTGAAAAATATTTCAGTGAACAGCCGCAAGTGGCAAATATCGTTACAGTTCAGGGGTTCAGCTTTAACGGTAACGGTTTGAATGCCGCGTTGGCGTTCGTTCCGCTCAAGCCGTTCGATGAGCGTCCCGGGCCGGAGAACTCGGCCCAGGCGGTGGCTGGGAAAGCCACCCAGTCGCTCTTGTTCGGCTTGCCCGATTCCATGGTGTTTTCGTTGGTTCCCCCGGCAATTTCGTCATTGGGCAACGCAACGGGTTTCGACTTGCGTTTGCAGGACCGGGGCGGCTTAGGGCAGGCAACGTTAATGCAGTCGGCACAGCAACTATTGCAACTCGCCAACGAAAGTTCGATATTAACGGACACCCGCATTACGGGGCTGAGTCCCGGTCCGCAATTGAAGATTTCAATCGATCGGGATAAGGCAGCGGCGTTAGGGGTCAGTTTCAGCGAGGTTTCGACGATGCTCAGCACCGCGTTGGGCTCGTCTTATGTGTCCAAATTCCCGAATCAGGGGCGCATGCAGAATGTTTGGGTTCAGGCAGAGGCTGATCACCGCATGAATATTAACGACATCATGACGCTGAATGTGAAGAATGCCCAGGGCGGCATGGTTCCGATGTCGGCACTGGTTGATGTCGAGTGGGACCAAGGGCCCGTGCAGGTGGTGCGCTATAACAGTTATGAGTCCGTGCGAATCGGTGGGGGTGCCGCGGCGGGTTACTCCACGGGTGAGGCCATGGCGGAGGTGGAACGCTTGATTCAACAATTGCCGCCGGGTATTGGCTTTGAGTGGACGGGTCTGTCTTATCAGGAAAGGCAGGCAGGCGCACAATCATTGATTTTGATGGGCTTGGCCATGCTGGTTGTATTCCTTTTGCTGGCTGCGCTCTATGAAAGCTGGGCAATTCCGTTGTCGGTGATGATGATGGTGCCTTTGGGCATGTTGGGTGCGGTGACGCTGGTTAGTTTGTTGGGCATGTCGAACGATGTTTACTTCCAGGTCGGCATGATTACGGTCATGGGCTTGGCTGCCAAGAATGCAATTCTTATTGTTGAGTTCGCCAAAGACGCCTATGCAGATGGGAAAGGGCTGGTTGAGTCAACGATTGAGGCGGCCAAATTACGTTTCCGACCTATTCTCATGACGTCATTCGCATTCATGTTGGGCGTTGTGCCGTTGGCAATTGCAACCGGGCCGAGCTCCGCCAGTCAGAATGCGGTGGGTCTAGGCGTACTGGGGGGGATGTTGGCGGCAACGCCGCTGGCAATGGTATTTGTACCCACGTTCTTCGTCGTTATTATGACGCTGTTCAAAACCCGTCCCAAGAAACTGGGTAAAACCGGGGGTGCGTCGCATTCGGAATCAGAAGCAGCTACATCGCAGGGGCAGTCATGATCAAGCGTAATTTTCACTATCGGCTTTTACCAATCGCCGTTGCTCTCGTTCTGGCGGGTTGCTCCCTTTCGCCTGACTACAACCGACCCGCCGCACCCGTGCCGGAAACGTACCCCAACGCCTCTGAAGGGATGCAAGCAGAAAATGCCGTTCCTGCCGCCGACTTGGGCTGGCGACAGTTTTTTCACGATCCGCAGTTAAAGGCGCTGATTGAAATCGCGCTCAATAACAATCGCGATTTGCGTGTGGCGATTGAAAGGGTCGAGGAGTCGCGCGCGTTGTACGGCATTCAGCAAAGTGATCGCTTTCCCACCATTGGTGCCGGTGCCAATGCGTCAATTCAGCGGATGCCCGAGGAGTTGCGTGCCGGTTGGGCGTCTGCTCCCATCGTAAGCCGTATGTATCAGGCGGGTGTTGGGGTTACGGCGTTTGAGCTGGATTTATTCGGTCGTGTTAAAAATTTAACCGAAGCCGCTTATCAACAGTATTTGGCCAGCGAGCAGGCACGGCGCACTGTACATATTTCATTAATTGCGCAGGTTGCCGAAGCGTACTTTCGCTTGCGGGCAACCGAACTGCAGCGTCAGATCATCGAGCAAACACTTAAATCACGCAGCAATTCATACGACTTAATCAAAAAGCGTTTTGATATCGGTGTAGCCGGTTCGCTCGACTTATATCAGGCAAAAAGTCAGCTCGATCAGGTGAGGTCGGACCTACAGGAAATTCGCCGTCTGGAGCAACAAGCACAAAATGCCTTGTTATTGTTGCTGGGGGATACGCCGGGTCCAATGTTGCCTGAATCAGCACCGTTTAGTCGCGATCAATTGATGGCGCAAATCCCGGTCGGCCTGCCGTCTGATTTATTGACACGCAGGCCCGACATTATTGCGGCGGAAAATAATTTATTGGCGGCTAATGCCAATATTGGCGCGGCAAGGGCTGCATTTTTCCCTAACATTTCGCTAACGGGCTTGCTCGGTTTTGCCAGTAACGCGATGGGGGGGTTGTTCAGTGGCAGCAATCGTTTCTGGTCGTTTACGCCCCAGCTAACCATGCCGATTTTTGGTGGCGGTGTCAGCGGTAACCTTGATTTGGCAGAGGCACGCAAAAATATCGCGATAGCCCAGTACGAGAAAACGATTCAGGTGGCATTTCGTGAGGTTGCCGACGCGCTTGCCGGTGAGGCAACCTATGCTGAACAGCTTGATGCGTTGCGCGACTTGGAAGAGTCGGCTTCTGAGTCATTGCGTATCGCACAACTGCGTTACGAGAACGGTATCGACAGTTTCCTGCAAGTGCAAACCGCTGAAGTGACGCTATACAACGCTCAACGCTTGTTTCTTGATACCGGCATGAATTCGCTCATGAATCGGGTTGAGTTATACAAAGCATTGGGTGGCGGCTGGAACGAAAATACGGTTCAAACTGATCAAGAGCCTTCAGCATGATTGAGTTGGGTGTCAATATCGACCATGTAGCGACGCTGCGCCAGCAGCGGCTTACGGCGTATCCCGACCCGGTTCAGGCTGCCGTGCGCGCGGAACAGGCGGGAGCCGATTTAATTACGCTACATTTGCGCGAAGATCGTCGCCATGTTCAGGATGCCGATGTCTATGCTATTCGTCAGGTACTGCTTACGCGAATGAACCTGGAATGTGCCATTACGACTGAAATGCTTGATATCGCCTGCGCGGTGAAACCCCACGATGTTTGCCTGGTGCCCGAGAAGCGCGAAGAACTGACGACGGAAGGGGGCCTGAATGTTGTCGAGCACTTCAACCAGGTGCAGAATGCGGTAAACCAATTGCATCACCAGGGTATTCGAGTGTCGCTTTTCATCGATCCGGAGCCCGCTCAAATTGAAGCGGCTGCGAAAGCGGGCGCCCGAATTATAGAATTGCACACAGGAAATTATGCCCATGCCGACCAAGGGTCGAATGAACAAAAACAAGAGCTGGAACGTACGCGTCGCGCCATTGCACATGGTGTATCGTTGGGGTTGCGCGTGAATGCCGGGCATGGTTTGCATTACGAAAATGTGCAGGCCATAGCGGCATTACCCGGGTTGGCCGAGTTGAATATCGGCCATGCCATTGTGGCCCGCGCGGTTTTTGACGGCTGGGAGAAAGCCATACGCGATATGAAGGCGTTAATTATTCAAGGTAGTGCGGCTTAAGTCGTACGCTTGAGCGTTGAAACAAAGGAATTGAGCATGTCTACTTCTGCGGTGGATTATTTATTGTCACGGCGATCCGTTAAGTTTGTTCAAGCGCCGGCACCGTCTGAACAGCAATTGGAACAAATTTTGCAGGCGGCCATGTCAGCCCCCGATCATGGGCGTTTGCGGCCCTGGCGTTTTTCGCTTATTCAGGGCGATGCCATTATGAAATTGGCCGACTTGTCGATTGAGGCAACGCGCCGCGCCGGTAAGCCGCTTACCGATGAGAAAGAGGCGTCGATACGTAAATGGCTGTCGAAAGTCCCTTTGCTGATAGCCATTGCATGCCGGATCGACCATAGCAATACCCGTATTCCCGAGCACGAGCGGATGCTGGCGGTTGGTGCCGGCGTCATGAATATGCTTAACGCGATTCACATGCAAGGCTATGGTGCATTCTGGAGTACCGGGCTTGGAACTTATGTCGATGAAGTGAATGAAGCGTTGGGTTTCGACGGCCTCGATTATCGTTTTATGGGTTATCTGGCAGTGGGAACACCGATCGAACCCGCAACGGCTGCGCCTGAACGTCCTGATTTCAAGGAGTTCGTAACCGAGTGGAAATGAAGCATTTGAATACCGATATCGCCGTCATCGGGGCGGGAACGGCCGGTATGTCGGCCTACCGAACCGTAAAGGCGTCTGGTTTAGCGTGTTTGCTGATTGAGGGTGGCCCATACGGAACAACCTGTGCCCGTGTCGGATGCATGCCTTCAAAACTGCTTATTGCGGCGGCGGAAGCCGCACACCATGCGCGCCATACAGCAGAGTTCGGTGTTCATGTTCAAGGCGAGGTTCAGGTTAACGGACGCGAGGTCATGAGTCGTGTCCGGCGTGAGCGCGATCGATTCGTGGGGTTTGTCCTTGAGGCCGTTCAGGGTTTTGATCCGGCCGATCGTTTGCAGGGCTCTGCGCGATTCCTGTCCAACACAGAATTGCAGGTCGGCAATCATACCCGCGTTACGGCTTCACGCATTATTATCGCTACCGGCTCGTCACCCGTCATCCCGCCCATGTATCAGGGCCTGGGAGATCGTTTGGTGGTGAATGATGATGTATTCAACTGGGAAAAGCTGCCTGAAAGTGTGCTTGTTGTGGGCCCGGGCGTTATTGGTATGGAGTTGGGGCAGGCATTGTCACGTCTTGGGGTGCGTGTTCAACTTTTGGGGCGCAGCCCGTCGGTTGGCGGAATTGCCGACCCCCGGGTGTTGGAATCAGCGCTGGCGGCTTTTCACGACGAGTTGGACCTGGCACCGTGCGCTGAAGTTCATTCGGTTGAGAAGCAGACGCATGGCGTGCGTGTGTGCTTTACGCCTGAAGGCGGCGCACGGCGCGAAGCAACCTATGAGTATGTGTTGATGGCGGTAGGGCGCAGCCCCAATTTTGACGCGCTCGAACTTGCGAACACTTCAGCGCATTTCAATGACCAAAACAAACCGGTTTTTGACACCGACACTTTACAGGTTAAAAACACGCCTATTTTTCTTGCCGGCGATGTGAACGGCCAGATGCCGCTTTTGCACGAGGCGGCGGACGATGGGCGTTTTGCCGCGTTGAATGCCGTTCATTATCCGCAGGTTGAAGCGTTCAAGCGGCGTGCGCCCGTTTCCGTGGTGTTTACGGACCCGCAGCTGATGTGGGTGGGCCGGCGCTTCAATCAATTGGACCCTGCCGAAACAGTCGTGGGTGAGGTGAGTTTTGCCAACCAGGGGCGAGCTCGCGTTATTCTTAAAAATAAAGGGTTGTTGCGTGTTTATGCCGACCGTTGTTCCGGGCAATTCCTGGGCGCCGAAATGGCAGGGCCGGCCGCCGAGCATCTGGCACATCTTTTAGCCTGGTCGCATCAGCAAAAGCTCACCATCAGGCAGATGCTGGCTATGCCGTTTTATCATCCTGTTATCGAGGAAGGCTTACGCACGGCTTTGCGTGACGCCGACGGCCAAGTGTGTTGTGATCCCGCTGATCCTTCGGTAGGCGGCTAGGTTTGCTATTGCAATAAAGTACGTACGCCGTCGGTTAATACATCAACCGATTCGGAATCGGCGGCAAGGTAACGCGCTTTGCCGTTTTCATCGAAAATATAAATGCCGCGGCTATGTGCAACCTCGTAGCGTTCAGGTTCGTTGCTGCTGGGTTCTTCTATTTGATAGGCAACCCGGTAACGCCGTGCGACGTCTGCTATTTGTTTTTCAGAGCCGGTTAAACCGATGGCGTGACTGTCGAACGCCTGCACGTATGCTTGCAGTTTTTCCGCGGTGTCACGGTGAGGGTCGACACTGATGAATAAAATACGAACCTGGTCGGCGTCGGGTCCCAGCTTTTGCATAACCTGTGCCAGTTGCGCCATGGTAGTGGGGCATATGTCTGGGCAACTGGCATAGCCGAAGAACAACATAACGATATTGCCTCGGAAAGCCTGTGCGGTAACCGGTTCGTTATCTGGGCCGATCAGCTCAAACCTTAAGTCGGGCAAAAAGCCGCGAATGTTGTGTAAGCGGGTTGTTTCTTCCTTGGCGTTGACTGTTTCGACCGGGTTCGCTTGTGCACTCGTTGCCGGCGTGGTCAGGAAAATGGCGCTCGCCAGGATTGCGCCAATCAGGCCGGCTGGGTAACGCCGAGGTGAAAGCCTTAAAAATGTGCGTTTCATTATCAAACGTCCAAGGGTTGTTCCGTCATGCCATTGTGACGCAACAGGGCGTCAATTTGCGGTTCGCGGCCGCGAAAAGCCTGAAATGAGGCCTGCGCGGGGCGCGAAGCCCCTACGGCAAGAATTTCATCTACAAATTTTGTGCCTACGGGAGCGATCAGTGTGTTTCCCAGACCATGCGTTTGGGCATATTCTTCAAACGCGGCGTAGGCGTCGGCCGACAGTACCTCGGCCCATTTGTAGCTATAGTAGCCGGCAGCGTAGCCGCCTGCAAACAAATGTGAAAACGTATGAGGAAAGCGATGCCATTCCGGCGGAAACAAAACGGCCACGTCTTGGCGAACCGTACTCAATGTGTTCAGTACCTCTTCAATGGCCAACCCGGAATGGTGGTTGTGAATCTGCATATCGAAAAGCGAAAATTCAATTTGTCGCACCATTTGCATGCCACTTTGAAAGTTGCGCGCCACCACCATTTTCTTGAACAAGGTATGAGGCAAAGGTGCATTGTCATTTACATGACCGGATAATTTCTGAATCGAAGCCCATTCCCAACAGAAATTCTCCATAAATTGCGAGGGCAGTTCAATGGCGTCCCATTCCATATTCGAGAACGCCGATGCGCCGGGATCGTCGACACGTGAAAGCAGGGCATGCAAGGCGTGGCCGCTTTCGTGAAACAGCGTAATGACGTCGTCGTGGGTAAGAAGCGACGCTTGATTTTCCTGCGGAGCAGGGAAGTTGCAGGTAAGGTAAATAACCGGGGTGACCAATGTGCCGTCAACACGCTGGCGTGCCCGTTCACTGTCAACCCAGGCGCCGCTTTGCTTTCCCTGCCGCGCGTACAAATCCATTACCAAATAGCCGCACCGGTTCTCGCGAAGCAGTACTTCATAGGCCTGTGCATTGTGATGCCACAAAGGCAGTTTCACCGGTTTGAACGTGACCCCGAATAATTGCCCGACAATGTCAAAAAAACCGTCCAGTACTTTTTGTACCGGGAAATATTGACGCACCGACTCTTCGGAATAATCGTAGCGGTTTTCACGCAGGCGCTCCGACAAAAACGGAATATCCCACGGTTCCAGCGTGGCCATTTGGTAGTGCTCATGCGCAAACGCTTTCAATTGAGCAAGGTCATGCTGCGCATAAGGTTTGGCACGCTTGGCCAGATCCTGCAGGAACGACAGAACCTGCTCGGGCGATTCCGCCATGCGGGTTTCAAGGCGCAGTTGCGCGAAATTCTGATATCCCAGCAACCGGGCTTCTTCAGCCCTTAGGTTTAGCAGCTGCTCAATGGCTTGCGTGTTATCGAAACGGGTATCGCCTTGTTCCGAGGCCAAAGTCCCAAACCCGCGATAAAGGGTTTCACGTAACGTGCGGTCTTGTGCATATTGCATCACCGGCAAGTAGCAGGGCATTTTCAGGGTGAAACGCCAACCCGTTTGACCGTTCTCTTTTGCCAGGGTTGCGGCGGCACTGATCACGTCGGGCGGAATCCCCGTCAATCGGTCGGCATCCGTGACCAAGGTATGCCATTCGTCAACGGCATCCAGACAGTTCTCTGAAAACTTTTGCGAAATGCGCGCTTCTTCATCGGACAACGCCGCGTAGCGTTTGCGCGCCTCACCTTCCAATTGAACGCCACTCAGCCGGAAGTCGCGCAAGGCAAGTTCAATAATGCGCTGACGTACCGCGGGCAGTGTTTCATAGTGAGCACTGTCGCGTAGCTTCTGGTATTGGTCGTACAAGCCGCGATGTAGGCCAACCCAGGTGGAAAATTCGGTAATTTTAGGTAGACAGCGGTTATAGGCGTCGCGCAATGCGGGGGTGTTGACTACCGCGTTCAGGTGTCCTGCAACCGACCATGCACGCCAAAGTTTTGCGGATGAAACTTCATGCGGCTCAATCAGCGTGTCCCATTCAGCGGGGGTCGCGGGATCGGCAATGGTTTCAATGCATTGGCGCGTTTGCGCGATCAATTCGTCGATTGCCGGTTCGATGACGTCAGGGGTAATGTGTTCATAATCGATCAATTGATCGATTGGAACAAGCAAAGGGTTGGGCATAATCAGGCTTCTTGCGTAGCAGATAAACTGACGCAGCGTTCGGCTGCTTCAAGCGTATTAACCAATAGCATGGCAATGGTCATGGGGCCTACGCCGCCGGGAACCGGAGTAATGGCACCCGCAACTTCTTTTGCCGACTCGAACTCCACGTCGCCGACAAGGCGGCCGTCGGGGAGACGGTTGATGCCGACATCAATCACGGTGGCGCCGGGCTTGATCATGTCACCGTTTACCATGCCAGGTTTGCCGGTTGCGACAACCAGGATGTCGGCGCGGCGCGTTTGCGCGGCAAGATCACGCGTTTTGGAGTTGCAGAGGGTGACCGTGGCCCCGGCAGCCAACAGCAGCATGGCCATGGGCTTGCCCACGATATTACTGGCGCCCACAATAACGGCTTCAGCACCCCATGGTGACACATTCTCGGCTTCCAGCATCTTCATGACGCCATAGGGTGTACACGGGCGAAACAAAGGCTTGCCCGTCATGAGCAGCCCTGCATTGCTAATGTGGAAACCGTCGACGTCTTTGGCGGCGGAGATCGCTTCAATGACAATGTGCGAATTCAGGTGTGGCGGCAAGGGAAGTTGAACCAGAATACCGTGAATACGCGGGTCGTCATTCAGTTTGTGTACGACAGACAATAGCTGCGCTTGCGAGATGTCTTTGTCAAGACGGATGATCTCGGAGTGCAAACCTGCTTTCTCGCATGCGGCGGCTTTGTTTCGCACGTAAACATGCGATGCCGGATCGTCACCCACAAGCACCACTGCCAAACCAGGTGTCACGCCTTGCGTTTTCAGGGTGGCGACCTGTTGTGCGACTTCCTCGCGAATGCTTGCGGCAAGGGCTTTTCCATCGATAATTCTTGCGGTCATACAACGCCTTCGGAACGAGACAGGGCAATTTTCATGAGGTCGGCTACGGTGGTTACTTCAAGTTTTTCCATGATATTGGCGCGATGTGCTTCAACCGTTTTGATGCTGATATTGAGGTCGCCTGCAATTTGCTTGTTCAAACGCCCGGCCACAATGCGTTCCAATACCTGTTGTTCGCGTGAAGTCAGCCGGCTGAGAATAGCCTGTTGGCTTTTTTGTTCTTGCAGCTTCGCGGCATCTTCCGTGGCTTGTTCCAGCATGCGGGCCACAATGCTGCGCAGGTCGGACTCGTTGAAGGGCTTTTCCAGAAAGTCGACTGCGCCTTTCTTAATGGTGGAGACGGCCATGGGAACGTCGCCGTGGCCGGTGATGAATACGATCGGAAGTGGCGCGTTTCGGGCCAACAACTCTTCCTGGAGTTCCAAACCGCTCATGCCGGGCATTCGTACATCGGCGATTAAAACCGCAACCTGGTCAGCATCGTAAGTATTCAAAAACTCTTCTGCGCCACTGTATGCTTTAACACGATAGCCGTTGGCTTCGAGCAGCCAGCGCAATGAGTCGCGCACGGCCTCATCGTCATCGACAATGAAGACGGTATTGGAAACGGTGGTGGTTGTGGTCATGCTTGCAACTCCTGGTGATTCGGGTTGGGCCTGGTTTCGTTATTGTTGGATTCGCCTGCATTGGGCAGGGTAAAGCGGAAAATGGTTCCCCCCTCGGGATTCGCTGTGGCCCAGAGGCGCCCATGGTGGGATTCGATGATCGTGCGACAAATATTCAGCCCCATGCCGAGCCCCTCGGATTTGGTGCTGTAAAAGGGCTCGAAAAGACGTTCAGGATCTTTCAGGCCATGGCCACGGTCGATTACCGCGAACTCAAGAACGGAAGATTGATCAGTTAACACAACGTGGAGTGTACGATATTCGCTATGCTCCATCGCCTCGACACCATTTTTCAGAAGATTCAATAATACCTGTTCTATCAGGATGGGGTCGGCCAGAACGTCGGGAAGCGTGTCGGGTAATGTTTTCTCAATGAGTACTTGTCGTTTGCGCGCGTCGATATCGGCGAAGGAAATGGCGTTATCAAGGATGCGCGCAGCCGGTACACGCTGGCGGCGCGGTTCGCTTCGTTTAACGAATTCGCGAATACGGCTGATAATTTTGCCTGCGCGCTCTGCCTGTTGTGCACTTTTACCCAGTGCATCCAGCAACATTTCGGGCGTGGCCCTATCCGATTTCACCATGGCCGAAGCCGCCATGTTGTAGTTAACAATCGCGGTTAAGGGTTGGTTCAGTTCGTGCGCCAACGATGAAGCCATTTCACCCATGGTCATCAAGCGGCTGGTTAACTGAATTTTCTCTTGTTGCATGCGCGATTCCTCCTCGTGCTGACGCCGCTCGGTAATGTCGCGCGCCACCTGAAGCCGCACGCGGCGACCGTCTGTCCAGGCCAACATGCGATGCTGTACTTCGAACCAGCGTTGGGCGGAAGGGGAGTAGACTTCGATCAGTTCGTCGGTGAAACGGCCCAGGCGCCCACCCAACAGTTCACTGTGACCGCTTGACTGTGCGCCGAAAAAGCGGCGGTAGTTGCGGTTTGCAAAGAGTAGTTCGAGGCCTTCCGGCGTGTCGGCCACAACGGAAATGGCATCATCCAGACCTTCAAGAACTGTCATGAAACGCTCATGGGCTGCGGTAAGGGCCTCGCGAATGCGTTTCGGCTCGGTGATGTCGGTCATGGACGTCATCCAGCCGATTTGTTCGCCGTTTGCATCACGTAAAGGCGATACATACATACGCGCGGTAAAGCGCGAACCGTCGCGTCGCTGGGCTTCAATTTCCAAACCGCTGCTTGGGGTTCGACCCGATAACAACAGGTCGAGTGTTTCCTGGTGCTCGGCATACTTGCCGGGAACCCAATACGGGAAGGGGGTTGTACGGCCGATGAGATCGGCTTCATTCCAGCCTATCATGCGGCAAAAGGCGGGGTTCACGTAAGCGATACGGCCCTGCATGTCGAAGACGCGCATACCCGTTGACATGGAGTTCTCCATGGCACGTCGAAAGCCTGTTTCCGCAATGAGTGCTTCTTCTGCTTTGGTGCGAAAACGGGTGTAGCGCCATAAGGCCAGCAGGCTGACCACAATCACCAGCGATAAAGCCACAACCAGCATCATGAGCCGTTGTTGGCGAATTTCCTGGTCGATCGTGACGAACATGACACTGTCACTCTGGATTCTTTGCATCCAGAAGAACACGCCCATGACGCAGAGATAAAGGATTAACACCACAAACGGCGTTAACCAGTAAAGACCGCGTCGCTTTTGCGCTTGTTCGTAAAAAGTCGTTGGGATCAGAGATTTCTTGTTAGGAGCAGCCATAGACCAGACATAAAGTTCAATGCTTATTTTACCCTTGTCCTTGAAGTCATTGAAACTGCTTAGTTTCACGTCTTATTTTCATATTATGAAATATAGTGCCATAAAGTGAAATTTTGCTTGCTCAAAGCTGAACACTTTTCTAGAATGGCGTCAGCCTGGACTGACCGGCTTACCAGCCGAACACCCGTTTTCGCAGTGGGCGAGGATCATGCTACAACGGGCGAATGGGTGTGTTGGTCTATATGAAAAGCAAACTAACCAGGAGACTCCTAATGTCATCTCTTGAAAAAATAAATACCGTGGTCGACGAGTCGGATATTGATGCGGTGGAAACCCAGGAATGGCTCGAAGCCCTTGAAGCGGTATTGGAGAAGGAGGGTCCTGAACGCGCTCACTTCCTGCTCGAGCGCCTCATTGATATGGCACGACGCTCCGGCGCACATATCCCGTTTTCGCCCAACACGGCTTATGTGAATACGATTCCTCCCGGTTTGCAGCCTGCTTATCCCGGTAATGTTTCCCTTGAAGGTCGTATCCGCGCCTTTATTCGCTGGAACGCCATGGCCATGGTGGTTCGGGCCAATCGCAAAACCCCTCCTCACGACGGTGACCTGGGTGGGCACATTGCTTCTTTTGCCTCGTTAGCCACCATGATTGGTTGCGGCCAAAATCATTTTTGGCATGCTGAAACGGAAGATCACGGCGGCGACCTGGTTTATTTCCAGGGTCACAGTTCGCCCGGCATGTACGCACGGGCCTATCTGGAAGGACGTTTAACGGAAGAACAGCTCGACCGTTTCCGTCAGGAAGTCGACGGCAAAGGTTTGTCTTCATACCCGCACCCTAAATTAATGCCGGAGTTTTGGCAGTTCCCGACGGTTTCCATGGGCCTGGGGCCCATCATGGCTATATATCAGGCGCGCTTCCTGAAATACCTGCATGCGCGGGGTATTGCCGACACCAGCAAACGTAAAGTGTGGGTCTTTTGCGGCGACGGTGAAATGGACGAACCCGAATCCTTGGGCGCCATCAGCATGGCCGCCCGCGAGAACCTCGATAATCTTGTGTTTGTTGTGAATTGCAACCTGCAACGCCTCGATGGTCCTGTGCGCGGCAATGGCAAAATCATTCAAGAGCTTGAAGGCGAGTTCCGCGGTAGTGGCTGGAATGTCATCAAGCTGATTTGGGGTGGCTATTGGGATCCGCTTCTGGCGCGCGATAAAGAAGGTATTTTGCGCAAGATTATGGAAGAAACCGTCGATGGCGAGTATCAAACCTATAAAGCCAACGACGGCGCGTATGTCCGTGAGAAATTCTTCGGCAAGCATCCCAAGCTGCTCGAACTGGTAAGCCGCATGAGCGACGAAGACGTTTGGCGCCTTAACCGGGGTGGACACGATCCGTATAAGGTTTATGCCGCGTTCCAGTCGGCCTCAAGCCACAAAGGTCAGCCGTCCGTGATTCTGGCAAAAACGATTAAAGGTTATGGCATGGGGCATGTCGGCCAGGCCAAGAATCCGACTCACCAGCAGAAAAAATTGGACATCGATGCCATTCGTGAATTCCGTGATCGTTTCAATATCCCGGTTCCCGACGACAAGCTGGAAGAAGTGCCTTACGTGAAGCCGGCGGAAGACTCCCCGGAGATGAAATATTTGCACGAACGCCGTGAGGCACTGGGCGGCTACTTGCCCAAGCGCCGCATGCGCGCAGATGAGTCCTTCAAGGCGCCACAGCTCGACGCGTTCAAGGCAACGCTTGAGCCGACTACCGAGGGCCGTGAAATCTCAACGACGCAGGCATTTGTGCGTGTGTTGAATCAGGTATTGCGTGACAAGGCCTTGGGGCCGCGTGTTGTGCCCATTTTGGCCGATGAATCACGAACCTTTGGTATGGAAGGCTTGTTCCGCCAAATTGGTATTTATGCGCCGGAAGGGCAGAAGTACGAACCGGTCGATAGAGACCAGGTGATGTATTACAAAGAAGCTGCCAACGGCCAGTTATTGCAGGAAGGCATTAACGAAGCAGGCGCATTCAGTTCCTGGATTGCTGCGGCAACGTCTTATTCCACCAACAACCGCATCATGGTGCCGTTCTACGTGTACTACTCCATGTTCGGTTTCCAGCGTATCGGCGACTTGGCGTGGGCTGCGGGCGACATGCAGGCACGTGGCTTCCTGATGGGTGGTACTGCAGGCCGTACAACCTTGAATGGTGAGGGTTTGCAGCATGAAGACGGCCATAGCCACATTATGTCGTCGCTTATTCCCAACTGCGTGTCGTACGACCCCGCGTTTGGGCACGAATTGGCGGTGATTATTCAGCATGGCATGAAGCGCATGGTTGAAGACCAGGAAAACGTCTTCTACTACATTACGATCATGAACGAAAATTATGCCCACCCTGGTTTGAAGCAAGGTGATGAAGACGGCATTATTCGCGGCATGTACAAGCTTCAGAGCAACGGTAAAGAGAAAGACAAGTTGCGCGTTCAACTGATGGGGTCGGGAACGATTCTGCGCGAAGTCATGGCGGCTCAGGACATGCTTCTGGAAGATTGGGGCGTGAGCTCCGACCTTTGGAGTGTGACCAGTTTCACCGAGCTGCGTCGTAACGGTCTCGATTGCGAACGCGAGCGCCTTTTGCACCCCGAGCGCAAAGATCTGCCTGTTCCATATGTTACGCAACAACTTGAAAAAACCAGTGGCCCGATTGTGGTTTCAACGGATTATGTAAAGCTGTTCGGCGACCAGATTCGGCCGTTCGTGCCCAAAGGGCGTTCATACAATGTGTTGGGTACCGACGGCTTCGGGCGCTCCGATTTCCGTTACAAGCTGCGTGAACATTTCGAGGTGGATCGTCGATTCGTTGTGTTGGCGGCATTGCGTGCTTTGGCGGACGAGGGTGCGATTCCGCTCTCCAAAGTGTCCCAGGCCATCAAGAAGTATGAAGTCAATCCCGATAAAGCCAACCCACAATACGCCTGAGCAGGGGAGTCGTCATGAGCAATGTCGTTGAAGTCAAAGTGCCGGATATCGGAGATTTCGAGAATGTCGAAGTGATCGAGGTGCTGATATCCGAGGGAGACACCATCGAGGCGGAACAAAGTTTGATTACCGTGGAGTCGGACAAGGCCTCTATGGAAATTCCCGCGTCGGCCTCGGGCAAGGTCAAGTCACTTAAAGTCAAGGTGGGTGACAAGGTTCACGAGGGGTCGGTCATTCTTGAGTTGGAAAGCGCGCAAGCGCAGAAGCCGGCTGACAAGAAAGAAGCGGAAAACGCACCGAAAGCCGATCCTGATGAGCCGAAAGCGGATTCCGCTTCAGATTCGAATACGGCTGGCTCCGGTCAGCAGGAGCGCGAACCCGCGCCGCAAGCCTCGTCAGGGACTAGTAGGTCGGCAACTGTTGTTATCCCTGATATTGGCGACTTCGACGAGGTCGAAGTCATCGAAGTGCTGGTCAATGAAGGTGATTCCGTCGAGGCCGAACAGAGCCTGATTACCGTTGAGTCCGATAAAGCTTCAATGGAAATTCCATCGTCTGAGTCGGGTACGGTTAAATCACTGAAAGTGAAAGTGGGCGATAAGGTCAGCAAAGGAACGGAAATTCTGGAGCTTGCCGTAACAGGTTCGGGCGGTGCCAAATCGTCAGAGGCGCCAGCCAAAGCGTCGGAAGCGTCGTCAAACGAGGAAAGCAAGCCTGTTGAACAGGACGAGAAGCCTGAACCGCGTGGTGAAGCGTCAGCCGAAGAGTCAGGCCAAACACGGCGCGTATCACCTACCCAGGCTTTTGAAGAGGACAAGCGTCCGTTGCGCGATTTGCCGCATGCGTCACCTTCCGTCAGAAAGTTTGCACGCGAGCTGGGTGTGAATCTTGCGCAGGTTAAAGGTTCCGGTCCGAAAAGTCGCATTCTGGCCGATGACGTGCGCCAATTCGTGAAGCAAGCTGTAGCGGGTACCGGTGCCGGAACGGGCGTCGCGTCCGGCGCGGGCGGCGGGCTTCAGGTGCTGGCCTGGCCGAAGGTGGACTTTGCCAAATTCGGGCCGGTGGAAAGTAAACCTTTATCGCGCATCAAGAAGTTATCGGGCGCTAACTTGCATCGCAACTGGGTCATGATCCCCCACGTTACGAATAACGATGAAGCCGACATTACCGACCTTGAGTCGTTGCGCAAAGAGTTGAATAAAGAGAACGAGAAGTCTGGTGTAAAGGTCACCATGCTGGCGTTCCTTATCAAAGCCTGCGTGGCGGCTTTGAAGAAGTTTCCCGAGTTCAACGCATCGCTTGACGGCGATAACCTGGTCTTGAAGCAGTACTACCATATTGGTTTTGCCGCTGATACACCCAATGGTTTGGTGGTGCCGGTTATTCGCGATGCCGACCAGAAAGGTATTTTGGATCTTGCGCGTGAAATGTCTGACCTGGCGGCCCAGGCGCGCGACGGCAAGTTGTCGCCGGCGCAAATGCAAGGAGGAACGTTCTCGATTTCCTCGCTGGGCGGCATTGGTGGAACAGATTTCACACCCATTATTAATGCACCCGAAGTGGCCATTCTGGGGGTCTCGCGCTCGAGTATGCAGCCGGTATGGGATGGCAGCGCATTTCAGCCGCGGTTAATGTTGCCGTTGTCGCTTTCCTATGATCATCGCGTGATTGATGGTGCCGCCGCTGCACGCTTCAACGCGTATCTGGGGCAATTGTTGTCAGATTTCCGCCGTATCGCTTTATAAGGGCCGAATATGAGCAAGTATGAGCTGAAAGTGCCGGACATCGGCGACTTCGATGAAGTTGAGGTCATTGAAGTCTTGGTTAGTGAGGGCGATACCGTCGAGGCGGAACAGAGCTTGATCACGGTTGAATCCGACAAAGCATCCATGGAAATTCCGGCCGACAAAGGCGGTAAAGTGGTGAAGCTGCGGATCAAGGTAGGCGATAAAGTGGCGCAAGGTGCCGTTATTGCCGAAATAGAAGCGCAAGCGTCTGAGGAAAGCCAGGATCCGGCTTCGGGCGCCAGTGCCAAAGCAGCGCGAGGCGGTGGCGATAGTAATGAACGCAAAGAACGTTCTTCTGATGACGCTGAAAAAAGCGCATCGTCCGATTCCGCAGTACCCGCAACAGCAAGTTCGGGGCCTGCTCCCAGCGAGTTCTCAAGTTCGGCAGACCTTGACTGCGATGTCGTGGTTTTGGGTGCGGGGCCCGGCGGTTATTCCGCCGCTTTTCGCGCAGCCGACCTTGGTCTGAAGGTGGTGCTGGTTGAACGTTACAGCACACTGGGCGGGGTTTGCCTGAACGTGGGTTGCATTCCGTCGAAAGCGTTGTTGCATACCGCAGCGGTACTGGAAGAAGCACAATCTCTGGCAGCGCACGGTATTAAATTTGGTGAGCCTTCAATCGACCTGGATGCCTTGCGCGCTCATAAAGACGGTGTGGTTTCCAAGCTTACCAATGGCTTGGCCGGCATGGCCAAAGCACGAAAGGTCACGGTGGTGACAGGGTCGGGGCAGTTTGTTGATCCGCATCATTTGCAGGTGGAAACAAAAGACGGCATACAAACCATCAAGTTCGCCTCGGCCATTATTGCCGCCGGCAGCCAGTCGGTGAAATTGCCCTTTTTACCCGACGATCCACGGGTGGTCGACTCAACCGGTGCCCTGCAACTGGCGTCAGTACCAAAGCGCATGCTAATTGTGGGCGGTGGCATTATCGGTCTCGAGATGGGTACCGTTTATTCCGCCTTGGGTGCCCGTCTTGACGTCGTTGAAATGCTGTCGGGCTTAATGCCGGGAGCCGATCGTGACTTGGTGAAAGTTTGGGAGAAAATGAATGCCGAACGTTTCGACCATATTATGCTGGAGACCAAAACCGTTGATGCGAAAGCAGATAAAGACGGTATTTGGGTGACCTTCGAAGGTAAGAACGCACCTTCTGAACCCCAATGTTACGACCTTGTGCTGCAGGCCGTTGGCCGTGCGCCGAACGGAGGCCGTATCGGTGCCGAACACGCCGGTGTGCAGGTAACCGAACGTGGCTTCATTGAAGTTGACCGTCAGATGCGTACGAATGTATCGCATATTCACGCCATTGGCGACATTGTGGGTCAACCCATGTTGGCGCATAAGGCAGTGCATGAAGGGCACGTGGCGGCCGAAGTAATAGCCGGCAAAAAGAGCTTCTTTGATGCACGTGTTATTCCGTCGGTGGCCTATACCGACCCTGAAATTGCCTGGGTAGGGATCACAGAAGACGAAGCCCGCAAGGAAGGCGTTAAAGTGGATAAAGGGCTGTTTCCCTGGGCTGCATCGGGACGAGCCATTGCAAATGGCCGCGACGAGGGCTTTACCAAGTTGCTGTTTGATGCCGAAACCGGGCGAATTCTGGGTGGTGGCATCGTCGGCACCCATGCAGGCGACCTGATTGGTGAAGTGGTTTTGGCCATTGAAATGGGTGCTGATGCGGTCGATATCGGCAAAACGATTCATCCGCATCCTACGTTAGGTGAGTCAATCGGCATGGCGGCGGAAGTCGCGCATGGCAGTTGTACCGACTTACCCCCGCAAAGAAAGAAATAAAGAAATCGCAACATGTCTTCTTCTTTAACTGCAGCCAGTCCTTTACAGGACTGGCTGACGCATCTTGAAACCACTCACCCCAAGAAAATAGATCTTGGGCTCGAACGTATTACAACGGTTGCGCAGCGACTGGGTGTTCATACACTGCCGTGTGTCACCATTACGGTGGGCGGAACCAATGGAAAAGGCTCCACTTGCGCCATGCTGGAGGCAATTTTGGTTGCAGCCGGTTATAAAGTAGGGCTCTATACCTCGCCCCATTTGATCGACTTCAACGAACGAATCAGGGTGAACGGCAATATCGTCGACGATACTCAAATCGTTCAGCAGTTTGCACGTATTGAGGCCGCGCGTGCCGATGTTTCACTGAGTTACTTTGAGTTTGCAACGTTGGCCGCACTACTCACGTTCACCGATGCCAAAGTCGATGCCGCGATTCTTGAGGTTGGATTGGGTGGTCGTCTTGATGCAGTGAATATGCTCGATGCCGATTGCGCTGTCGTTACCAGTATCGATCTCGACCATATGCAATGGCTGGGCGACACACGCGACCAAATCGCGCTAGAGAAGGCACATATTTTTCGTGCAAATTGCCCGGCCATTTGTGCCGACCCTGTGCCGCCTCAAACGCTGATTGATCATGCGCAGGCAATTGGCGCAGACCTTTGGCTGTTCGGGCGCGATTTCAATTATTCCGGTGATCGTCAACAATGGGCATACGGAGGGCGTGACAAGCGCCGTCCGGGCCTGGCGTACCCGGCTTTGCGGGGAGCGAATCAACTATTGAATGCAAGCGCGGCGCTGGCGGTTATCGAAGCGTTACACCCGCGGCTGGCGGTGCCTCAACAGGCTATCCGGATCGGTCTGGCTCAGGTTTCGCTACCAGGGCGTATGCAAATATTACCGGGTTCGCCGATGGTGGTATTGGATGTAGCCCATAACCCCCATGCTGCGGCAGTGCTTGCACAGAATCTGGATAACATGCCTTTTTATCCCTATACCCATGCAGTGGTTGGCATGTTCAAAGATAAGAACATAGAAGCAACATTGCAAAAACTTGCCGATAAAGTGGATCACTGGTATTGCGCTGACATCGACGGCCCCAGAGCCGCTCCGGGTAAAGAGTTGGCGCAGATCGTTGAAAATCTAACCGCCTCGCGCCCGGCTGACGAGGTCGTCACGACTGCCGTTTTTAATGATCCGGTACAAGCATTTAAAGCAGCTCAGAATCAGGCCGCAGAGAATGATAGAATTCTTGTATTCGGGTCATTTCATACTGTTGGTCCGATACTGAGGGAACTCGGTCGCAAGGCGCATTAACACGCGCCTCCCGCCGCATTCATCGTTTGGCCAATCAGGGTTGTTACATGGGTTTATTTTCTCGTGATTCAGGGTCAGCTTCCGACCGCCGTAAATCAGGCCGTTCCACGACGGATTCCCAGGCAAACGAACTGCGCGTGCGGGCACGCCGGCGTTTGGTAGGGGCTTTGGTCTTGGTTGTGGCGGCGGTTATTGTGGTTCCCATGCTTATTGATACCAACCCGCCGGTTAACGATGCGCTGCAGCCTATTGTGCTGCCACCGGTTGCGTCGTCGCCCGAAGGGCAGCTTGCGCAGTCGGATAACAGTACCGGTTCAATCACCATCGAGCGGGTGGATATCCCCGCGCCTACGGATAGCGCCAATAATGGGGCCAATCCCGAGGCTTCTTCGGGTTCCCAACAGTTGCAGCAAACCTCTGAGCCGGCAACCGGTTCAACCTCTTCGTCCGGAAGTCAGCCTCCCGCTGCGAATAATGATGAGTCTGAAACGCGCAAACCCGAATCGGCGCCAGAAAGCGCGCAGAGCGCTACCAGTACAAACGCGCAAGCACAACAGGAGCCGGCTCGTAACACACGCTCCGACGACGGCGCGGTGGCATTGGCGCTGCTTGAAGGAAGGCAGCCACCCGGCGCAGGTGGCGGCCAGACGGCACAAAACGACACGGGCAGTTTTGTTTTGCAAATCGCTGCCTACACCACAGAGCAAGATGCCAATGCTCGACGTGACAAACTGTTCGAGGCGGGCGTGACCAATGCTTTTGTGGAGCGGGCCGTGTCCGGGGGTAAGCCCACATACCGGTTACGTGTAGGGCCTTTCCCATCGCGTGAAGCCGCCCAGGCTGCACAGACCCGTTTGCGCGCCTTGGGTTACGACAACGGCTTTATTTCCAGCAAGTGACCAGTTTCGATTACATCCTGCTCGCAATTCTGGGGGTTTCGGCCTGTTTGGGGTTGCTGCGTGGCCTGGTTAAAGAATTGCTTTCCCTTATTGCCTATCTGGCCGCCTTTATTGCAGCGGTATGGTGGGGCCCCAGGGTGTCGGTGTGGTTATCCCCTTACCTTGAAAATGATCTTCTTCGTACTGCGGTAGCTTATGCTGCGGTTTTTATCGTTGTGTTGCTTTTGGTGGGCTTGGTGAATATTACCCTGGCCACTTTTATCAAGAAAACGGGTCTGACACCGGCCGATCACGGCCTGGGTGGACTGTTCGGATTGTGTCGCGGTGTCATTATTGTGTTGGTTTTGGTGGCCCTTGGCGGCTACACCGAACTGCCGCGTGAGCCGTGGTGGCGCGATGCCCGCTTCGCGCCACTTGCAGTGCAAGGGGTTCAAGCGGTAAAGCAGGTTCTTCCACCCTCGTTGGGGTCCTGGTTGCCTTATTAAGTAGTTATTTCGGGAATTGAAAACATGTGCGGAGTTGTAGGGATTGTCGGCCGCAATCCAGTGAACCAAACCATTTACGATAGTTTGCTGCTTTTGCAGCACCGGGGCCAGGACGCTGCAGGCATTGCCACATCCTACGACCAGTTCTTCAGCATGTATAAAGCGCATGGCCTGGTACGCGATGTATTTCGCACGCGCAATATGCGTTCTTTGCCGGGTAACAGCGGTTTGGGCCAGGTACGTTATCCCACCGCCGGTTCCAGCGACAGCGTCGACGAGGCACAACCTTTTTATGTTAATGCGCCGTTTGGTATTACCTTTGTGCATAACGGCAACCTTACCAATTGGCGTGAGCTGCGCGAAGAACTGTTCCGCATTGATCGTCGCCATATTAATACCAACTCAGACTCCGAAGTCTTGTTGAATATTTTCGCCCATGAGTTGCAGCGCGCTTCAACGGGTGTGTCGCTCGACGAGTCCGCTGTATTCGAAGCGGTAGCGGCCGTACATCGGCGCACGCGCGGTGCGTACGCCGTGATTGCTCAAATCGCCAGTTTCGGCATGGTGGCGTTTCGCGATCCGTTTGGCGTGCGTCCCCTGTGTCTGGGAACCCAGGAAACGGAACAGGGTGTGGAGTGGATGGTTGCCTCGGAATCCGTGGCGCTAACCGGATGTGGTTACACGTTTGTGCGTGATGTGCAGCCCGGCGAGGCCATTATTATCGATGAAGACGGCAATTTAAGCAGTCGTCAATGTGCGGAATCACCGCGCTTAACGCCATGTCTATTCGAGTACGTTTATTTTGCTCGCCCCGACTCCTTGATGGATGGGGTTTCCATTTACGATGCGCGTTTACATATGGGTGAATACCTGGCTGATAACGTCGCCAAATCATTGCGTTTGGGTGAAATCGATGTTGTCATGCCCATTCCTGACTCCTCTCGCCCTTCGGCCATGCAATTGGCTGCGCGCCTGAACCTGAATTACCGTGAGGGGTTCATTAAAAACCGCTACGTCGGCCGCACCTTTATTATGCCCGGGCAGGCGGTGCGAAAGAAGTCGGTGCGTCAGAAACTCAGCGCAATCGATATGGAGTTCAAAGGTAAAAACGTGCTGCTTGTCGACGACTCGATCGTTCGTGGCACGACCAGCCGACAAATTGTTGATATGGCGCGCGAGGCCGGAGCGAACAAAGTGTTTTTTGCCTCTGCCGCGCCACCCGTTCGTTTTCCAAACGTGTATGGGATTGATATGCCGACGCAATCGGAACTCATCGCTTTCGAGCGCGAACCGAACGATGTTGCGCGTGAAATTGGCGCCAATGGTTTGGTTTATCAAGAGCTGGTCGATTTACAGCGTAGTTTGCGCGACCTGAATCCGGCGATGACGCAGTTCGAGTCCTCCTGTTTTAACGGAGAGTATATTACCGGCGACGTCGATGCGGCTTATCTCGATCGTTTAAGCCAAACCCGCGGAAAAGCGGCTTTGGCGCAAGCCAGTTTGAATACCGGTGCTGACGACCGCTAAAACGCTGTTTGTGTGCGCCCAATGTTGATGAAGGCAGCCGGGTTTTCCCGGCTGTTTTTTTGTCTTAAATGGTCGCTGCGTATGTTTTCGTTGACGTGCTTATTCAAGGTGAGTTAAATTATGAACATATTGTTCATTTTTGATCATAAAGGTAAAGCATGACACAACGGATTGGGGTTTCAGGTGCAGGTATTGGCGGGCTGAGTGTTGCCATAGCATTGCAGCAGGCCGGGAAAGAGGTGGTGGTGTTTGAACAGGCTAAGCAATTTGCACGCGTTGGTGCCGACATCAATTTAACGCCGAATGCCGTTCGAGCAATAGACGGCCTGGGGCGGGGGGTTGGCGAAGCGTTGCGTAAAACGGCGGCACGGCCACGTTATCGTATCAGCCGAGACGGTTATACCGGCGAAGAAACCTCGCGTATTGAAATGGCCGAGGCGGCGCAAGAGAAATACGGTGCGCCCCAGCTTACATTGCACCGCGCCGATGTCATGTCTGCGTTGGAAGAGGGCGTTCAACCCGGTACAGTGAAACTGGGCAAGAAAGTGACTCGGATCGACGACCAGGCGGGCGGTGTGACGGTTCATTTTGATGATGGCAGCCAGGAACAGGTGGATGTGCTGATTGGCGCCGACGGTATTCATTCCACCGTGCGCACCGCGATGTTTGGGCCTGAGCAGCCGGAATTTACCGGTGTGGTTGCCTACCGGGCCGTAGTGCCGGTTGCGAAGCTGGGTAATTTGCCGAATCTTGATAGCTTTACCAAGTGGTGGGGCAAACAACCCGAAGTGCAAATCGTTTCCTTCCCGCTCAATCAAGGCAAAGACTTGTTTATTTTCGCGACTACGCCACAGGAAGGTTGGCACTTGGAGTCCTGGACCGCACCGGGTGAGGTAAGCGAACTTCGGTCGCATTACGTTGATTTTCATGAAGAAGCGCGTGCATTGCTTGACGCTTGTGATTCGGTGCTGAAGTCGGCACTGTACGTGCGTGATCCATTGCCGGAGTGGCACAAAGGGCGGTTGGTATTGTTGGGCGATGCATGCCATCCCATGATGCCGTTCATGGCGCAAGGCGCAGGGCAAGCCATCGAGGATGCTGTTGTGTTGGCGCGCTGTCTCAGTTCCAACGATTTTGCCGAATCTACTGCGGCATTCGACGCTTATCAGAAAGCGCGTCACGATCGTACGGCGGAAATACAAATTGCGTCGCGCGGCAATAATTGGTTGAAATCGGGCACCAACGCTGATTGGGTTTACGGCTATGATGCGTGGTCGGTTAAATTGGGTTAGGCAGGAATGGCAAAAGAGTCAGTGGGGCGCAGCGAACAAGCGAGCCTGGAAACGGGGGCTTTGGTCACCCCCATGGTGCGTGGCTTACGGTTGCTCGAATATATTGCCCAGGGCGGCAATACCAGTAATTTAAGCGAAGTTGGGCGGCTGATCGATGTGAATCGCGTAACCGTCACGCGCTTGCTGGCCACGCTGGAGCAAGAGGGTATGATTGAACGTCTCCCTTCCGGTGGTCATCGTGTTAGCCTGCGTTTTCTGGCTTTGTCGGCCACCACATTGGGTCACAATGATTTTATGTCAGTGGTTAGGCGTTATGCGCAGTCCATTTGTCATTCCTTGGGCATCTCTGTTTATTACACAGTGTTGGATGGCGCTGATATGGTGTACTTGTTGCGCGAAATGCCGCCCGCAGGATTAGTGAGCCATATCACGCTGGGTAGCAGGGTGACGGCTTGGCAATTGGCGCCGGGAAAAGCGGTGTTGGCAAGCCGTTCCAACGATGAGTTAAACCTCATGTTCGGCCCTTCGGCATCGAAGCCCATTCCCGATTTCGATAGATGGATGCAGGAAATAGATACTATTCGCGAAACGGGCTATGTTTGGAGTCGGTCTCGGTTGGAGAAAGGGATTAATGCTTGCGCCGCTGCAATTAAGGACGCCGACGGCGATGCGGTGGGTGCATTAAGTGTCGTCGGTCCGGAACAGATTTTTATTGAAGATGAAACGCTGGAAGTACAGGCTCAAAAAGCAGTGTGCGAAGCGGCCCGGGCGTTATCGGAAATTAGATGTTGCGACGGCAGCGCCTGAAATTTGCGGGGTGTATTCAAGCGTATGCGCCGCTGTAGTTCAATGAAACCGAGAGTGATCGTGCCGCGTTTTTTACCCTTTCAATAAGCCGTTCGCGCTCGGCCTCCGGTATGCGCAAATTGGGCACCGTTAAGCCCAGTGCGGCAACCACTACGCCCGACTCATCGTGCACGGGTGCGGCAATCGTTGAAATATTGGTTTCGAAGAAACCTTCTTCCATCACATAACCCCTGGCTTTGTCTTTTTGAAGCAAAGTGTAAAGATCATGTGTGGTTGCGGGCGTGTTAGGCCCGTGCGCTTGAAGTCGCTCTTCCGGATAAAGTGCCTGTAATTGTTCAAAACTGTGATGGCTGAGCAATACCCGGCCCAAGACGGTTGCGTGTGCCGGAAGTCGCGTACCGATATGCACCGAGCTGCTGAATACCGATGCCGGTGCTACTTTCTGGATATAAACGATGTCGCGTCGGTCTCGAATGACTAAATTGGATGAGTAGCCGGTGTCGTCGCGCAGGCGCTCCAGAATAGGTCGGCTAAGCTCAGTAATGGATAAAGACGCCAGATACTCGAAGCCCAACCTAAGCACCGCTGTGCCTAATTGGTAATCGCGCCCGTTGTTCAGCCTTTCAACAAATCCCAGATTTTCCAGCGTGACCAGTAGCCGAAAAATGGTTGTACGAGGCACGCTGAGACGGCGAGCCAGTTCCGGCGCGGTGAGCGTAGGGGTTTGGCGGGAAAATTCACTGAGTATGCGTAGACCGCGCTCAAGTCCGGGCACTGCATATTTTTCTGTATCTTTAGCCGCCATATTCAGTAGAAATCATCCCTGTAAAGCATTAACGGGTTTGCGCTTGCCTTAAGTCAATATCAAGCCGGGCAAATGCGTCGATTTCAATACTGAGGCCCGGAAAAGCAAACGCACTCACCTCAACCAGCGTGGAGCACGGGAAAGTACCAGTGAAATAGTGTTTGCGCAACTCGGAAACCAGGGCTTTATCTTCTGCGTTCGTTAGATAAACAACCAGTTTGTAGATATTGTGCAAATCGCCACCGGCCGCCTGCAGCATGGCGCGGATGCGCTCCATAATACGAGTGCCCTGATCTTGCGTACTCAAGGTTTCGCCTTGGTCGTTCACCGCCGGATTGGCGGTCACGCCCGACATGACCACTTCCTGCCCGATAACCAAACAGTTCGACCAGGTTGCGTTGGGCGGTTCAGGAACAGACGGCACGTTGATGTGCCGCACGTTCCCGTTCTGATTTGGCACCATGGCCACTACAGAACACCCCGGTTCAATTGATCAGTCGCCAGTTTGCGTAGTTGCCGGCGTGCGCGGGTGACCCCGACATCATGCTGATAAAGGTGTTCGCGTTGGTTCGCGTCCGATTCCATTTGCTCGAGCACTACGCGGTCTTGCTCCAGAACCGTCCAATGACGTGCTTCCAAACGATTTTTGTAAAGGAAACGCCAGGCGTCGCGCTGCCAGCCTTCAACTTTGCGAACGCGCCAGTGGAATACCGCCGTGATATCGGGAGAAATAGGGGTGTAGCAGCCGATAATGCCGAAATTACCGCCAGGGCCGCCGGTTTTGGGGTAGGGGATTTCCAGCCGCAGCCAGATCAGCCCGGTGTCGGCCCATTCCGACCAGTCGAAGTTAACGTCACGCTGGCCGGCCTTCTCGAAAATAAAGCCCGTATCGGTATCGCGCAGTTGGAATTCGGCTGAGCGCGCGCCCACCGACATGCTGTGCGACTGCTTGTGCAGATACGTGCCGTGCATGGGATCCATGACGTTGTCGATCACGTAGCGATAGCCGCCGCGCCATTCCGTGTAGCACAGGAAGGCGGAATATTCGCCGGATGTCAGCTGTTCGGGCAATACCAGTGGAGGGGGTTCGTCGATGTTTTCAGACGAGTTGTACATGAAAATTGCACCGGCGCTTTCCTGTATATGAAAAGCACGTGTGGGACGCGAACCCTCCAGTTTACAGCCGGGGTTGCCGGGAACAGAGACGACTGTGCCGTCGCAACTGACTTCCACGCCATGGTAGCCGCAGGCAATTTTATTACCTAGCGGGATGCCGAAAGAAAGCGGGGCGCCCCGGTGGGGGCAATGGTCTTCGAGGCAGTGCACTTTGTTATCGGCATCGCGCCAAAGTACCAGTTTGCGACCCAGCCGACGCAATGATACGGGTGTGTCTTTGACAAAATGCGATGGGCAGATGGCGTGCCAGTAGTCTTTCAGACCTTCGGTGAGGATTTTTTCAACTTGCGCTTCGGTTTCAGCGCGGTTTGCTGTTGCTGTACTCATGGAATTTCCTATTGATCTCGTTTAGTCGTTGGCGAGACGCTTGAGCTCCTCAGCCAGATTATCTGTTGTCCAGTTATCTGCCGTTTGCGGCTGGGGCCCTTGGTCGTTCAAAAAGGTGACGAGTGCATCGAGTTCGGTAATACCGGAACCAAAAGCACGTTCAATACTGTCGCCCAACAGGTTTTCGTAAGCGGTGGGCTCATGACTGCGAGCCTGATGGGGATCAAGATAACAAGGGGTGAGGTAGCGGTCTTGCATTATTGGCCTCCGTTACGTACGCGTTCCTTGATTCGTTCGCGTACAGGGATAAAGTCATAAGTGGGAAAACATTCGGTGGTGAATACGCCCCACGCCGAACGTTCAAGTTCGACATTCACAACCGGAAGTAAGTGTGGCGGAACGCGTAGCGTGACGATTTGTCCAAACCCCATGGCAACCGTCCAGGAAACAATTTCAACACCGTCGGGCGGAAAGCGATCCCACCATTCGGCGGCTTTGAGCTTGCCTTGAATCGTGTCCAGGTTCTGCGACTGATCGTGTTTAAGAAATACGGTTAATAGTGTGGTGTCAGACGCCATGCCGGCTCCGTAGTATAGGTAACCCGTAGATATGGTTTGCGATAGAATTCCATATCGATGTTGTGTTCCATATATTAAACAGCGTTTTACATAAGGTTAGTGTAGGGGTGGCGGAAATAACGATCCATAAGTAAAAACCCTAGGTTTATTTTATCTGATAACAATAAACTATTGAAATAAAAGAGGTTTTATTATTTATTTTCGTCGATAAATATCGCTTTAATTGTTGATTTATGTCAATTTAAAAGCAATACAAAGGGTTATCCCTAATATATTCCCACCCGTCAAGCAGATAAAGTCTGTTTAAAGAGCAAAACGTCAGTTCATATATAAAACATCGCTAAGGAGCGCACCGCTCATGGTCGAAATTGAATTCCGTGATGTCACCAAGTCGTTCATCGATCGCCAGACATCCAAACCTATCACCGCCGTTACCGACGTCTCCCTGTCTATCAAGAAGGGGGAAGTGGTTTCGCTTATCGGGCCTTCAGGCTGTGGCAAAAGTACTTTGTTGAATATGGGCTCCGGCCTGTATCAGCCTACCGAGGGCGAGGTCTACGTGGGTGGCAAGCTGGTAACCAGGCCTGTGCGTGAAGTGGCTTTCATGTTGCAGAAAGATTTGCTCATGCAATGGCGCACCATTGAAGATAACGTGTCGTTAGGGCTTGAAATCGCCGGTGTCGGCAAAGCCGAACGCATGAAGATTGCACACGAGCTTCTGTATAAGTGCCACCTTAAAGGGTTTGAAAAGCACTACCCTTATCAACTGTCGGGTGGGATGCGTCAACGCGCTGCGCTGGCACGTACGCTTGCCGTCGATCCGCACGTTATGTTGCTCGACGAACCCTTTTCGGCGCTCGACGCCCAAACCAAAATGGTGCTTCAGCAGGATCTGGCTCAAATGTTGTACGAGAAAGAGCGTACGGCGCTTTTCATTACCCACGACCTGGTCGAAGCCATTGCCCTGTCCGACCGTCTGCTGGTAATGAGTGAGCGGCCGGGCACCATTATTGAGGAAATCGTTATCGATCTTCCGCTGCGCGAGAACCCACTCGAGCGGCGCAAGTTACCAGAAGTTGGCCCCTTGCAAGGGCGCTTAATGGACCTGCTGAAAATTGGCAAAGAAGAATTGGCTCATTAAGCAATCAGGTGGTACCCGTTGTTCCTTTTTTGAAATTCCGATACTTACTACGATCCGGAGGACATAATGAAAAAACTACTCGCCATTACCGCGCTGGGCGCATGTTCGCTTTTCTCCACAACCGCCGCGTTGGCAGCTGAAGCAGGTAAAGATCTGCAAAAGGTAACGTATTTGTTGCCTGCACCTAAAACGCTTCCCGCTTTTGCGCCTTGGCTGATCGCGCAGCATCAGGGTTATTTCGCCGACGAAGGGCTTGAAGTTGAGTTCGTGACCGGCAAAGGCGGTGTTGATGTCGCCAAGCAAGTGGGTGCCGGCAACGCCGTTATCGGTGGCGCCATTGGTGACACGTCTATTATTGTGCGTGCCAACGGTGTGCCCGTTAAGTCTGTAGCCGTATTGGGCGCAGGCTCGTTAACGCTGGTTGCCTCTCATGCCGATAAGCCGGTAAACAAGCCCGCCGAATTGAAAGGCAAAGTGATCTCGGTTATGGCCTATACCGACACCACTTACTACTCTTTGCTGGGTACGATGCGTAAAGCTGGGTTGTCGCGCGATGATGCCGATATTCAGGCCGCCGGCCCCGCTGGTGTATGGCAATTATTTGCATCCGGAAAGTCGGAAGTGATGGCCGGTGTGCCCGACTGGGTTGTAAGCGCACGCGCTGCCGGGACCAAAGTTCATATTATGCCGCGCGAAGAGGGTTTCAACAGTATGGCCCAGGCTATTCTGGCCTCTGATGAAGCAATCAAGAACAACCCTGAACTCATTCAGAAAATGGTCCGTGCCACACTGAAAGGCATGACGCTGATCATGAACGAAACCGATAAGGCCGTTGCGTCCTATGTGGAAGCAAACCCGGCGTTCAAAGGTAAGGAAGATCAGGTGCGTCAGGTGTTCGACCTGTACAACGAATACGTTTATGCAAACCAGGAAGTGCCCGGAACAATGGATCCCGAGCGCCTGGCCAACGTACAAAAGTTCTATGTATCTGAAGGTATTGTGAATACTGAAACGCCGCTCGACGAGCTGTACACCAATCAATTCGTTGGAGGCGGTCAATGAGTTTGGAGTCATCCACGGTCAGCGTTAACCAACCTGTAGGGATGTCCCGTTCGCAAAAGCTCAATCAGCCCAAACCGAAAAAGCACTCTACAGGAGGACCTGGTGTGTCTAAACAAACTTTTACCGCATTGTGCAGCCTGGCCGTTTTGATTCTGGTGCTGGCCGCCTGGGAGTGGATCCCGGTGTGGCTGGAAACACCGGCCTATATCTGGCCGGTGTTTTCCTCGGTCGTTGAAGAGGGCATCAGAATGTGGAATACCGGCAATTTGCTCGAGCATTTCGGTATCACCGCGCTTGAGGTCGTCATCGGGTTTTTTCTGGGTGCGTTGCTTGGGTTGTTTGTAGGCGTCGTACTGGGTTTGTCGCCCACCACGGAATCGGTGTTGTCACCTTACATCCTGGCACTGCAAATTGCACCGAAAGTGGCGTTTGCCCCTTTGTTCGTCATGTGGATGGGTTACACCATTTACCCGAAGATTCTGGTGGGTATCCTGATTGTGTTCTTCCCCATCATGATCAACGTGTTGTCTGCCATTCGTACGGTCGACCCCGACATGGTGAATCTGGTTCGCACGTTGAACGCAACGCGGCTGCAAATTTTCCGCCTGGTTGAGTTCCCCTCGTCTTTGCCGGCTTTGTTTTCGGGTTTGCGTATCGGTTCCACGCTGGCTGTTATTGGTGTCACCGTGGGTGAACTGGTGGGCGGCAACCAAGGCTTGGGTTTCCTTCTGGTCGACTCTGAAGGCCAAGGCAACACGGCTGGTGTGTTTGTGGCCATTATCGGGCTGACCATCATCGGGATCGTGGCCTACGCGGGTGTTGTCTGGGCCGAGCGTCGTTGCTTGCATTACATCCCGAAAATCACAACCACTACGGCTTAATGGAAACCAGGATGCAACCCGATCAAGTTTCTATCGCAACACAAGGTTTATTGAAAGGCCGCCGGGTTTTGGTTACCGGCGGTGCCCGGGGGCTTGGCCTGGAGTTCGCCCGTCATGCAGGGCGTGCCGGCGCGGCAGTGGTGATTGCCGATATTCTGGCAAATGAATTGCATGCTGCAGCGGAAGATTTACGCGCTGAAGGCATTCAGGCACAGAGTGTGGTGTTCGACCAAAGCAGCCCGGAGTCAATCACCGATTGTGTGGTGCAGGCGGCGCAATGGCTGGGTGGGCTCGACGGCCTGGTCAATAACGCCGCTATTACCAATTCCGGTGGTAAAGCTTTGAATGAGCTGGATATCGATGTTTGGGACAAGGTCATGGCGGTGAATGTGCGGGGCACTTGGTTGATGAGCCGCGCTTGCTGGCCTGCGCTGAAAGCGTCGGGGCGCGGCAGTATTGTCAATCTGGCCTCAGACACTTCGTTGTGGGGTGCGCAGAACCTGCTGGCCTATGTTGCCAGCAAAGGCGCCGTTATCGCAATGAGTCGGTCGATGGCGCGCGAAATGGGTGTCGACAATATTACGGTCAATGCCGTGGCACCCGGATTAACGCTGGTTGAAGCGACCGAATATGTCCCTAAGCATCGTCATGAGCTTTATGAAGGGCAACGGGCCATTCAGCGTCAGCAAGTCCCCGACGATGTCAGTGGTGTGGTTACTTTTCTTCTTTCTGATCTGTCACGGTTCGTGACAGGTCAAGTCATGGCCGTCAATGGCGGCTTTGTCATGCATTAACCATAAAGGTGAGTTCTATGAGCGAACAAGCAGTAAGTGAGAAACCTTCCTGGGAGCGTCCTGAAGGCGCCAGTTTCGAAGATTGGATGCAAACACGTATTGCACGTTATTCAACACGCAAATACGACTGGGACGCCTTGAAGTTCCAGGCTGATTACGACCCCAAGTATCGTCGTGCCCAAATGCGTTATGTGGGTACCGGTGGTACTGGTGTGGCGCAAGATGTGAATACCGTCCCTTCGGAAAACTTCACGTTTTCAACCATGGTTATCCCGGCCGGGCACATTGGCCCATCTCATTTGCACACCGACGTTGAAGAAGTGTTCTTCGTTATTCGCGGCAAGATGAAGCTGGTGCTTGAGAAAGATGGTGAACGTTTTGAAACCATTCTGACCGATCGCGACCTCGTTTCAGTTCCACCGGGCGTTTATCGTGAAGAGATCAATATCGGTGATGAAGATGCGTTGATGTGTGTGATGTTGGGCGCTAAAAAACCCATTATCCCCACCTATCCGCCCGAGCACCCTTTGTCGAAAATCAAGCGCTGATCTCTACAAAACAAAGGAATAACCCGTGACCCAGGCTTTTCCCAACAACGATACGTCGATTTCTTCCGATCCTTTTTTCACTTACGAGGTTGTGAAAACAGGGAAGGGGGATATCGGTTTGCGTCGCTGCGGCCAGGGGCCTCACACGGTTGTACTTTTGCATGGCATCAGTTCGGGCGCCGACTCCTGGCGGGAGTGCGCCCGATTATTGCAGAACGATATGCAGGTTGTCGCCTGGGATGCGCCCGGCTATGGTCATTCCACCCCCTTGGGGCAAGCTCAGCCGCAGGCGGTTGATTATGCTCACCAATTGCAATGTTTGTTAAACGAGTTGGGCGTTGATCACTGCCTGGTAGTGGGGCATTCGCTGGGTGCGCTCATGGCGTCGGGCTTGGCAAAACAACACGACCCTCGTGTTAAGCAATTTTTGTTAATCAGTCCGGCGCTGGGTTACGGTGGTACTGATAAAGCCGATCAGGTTCGAGCAGGCCGGTTTGCTGCGCTGGCCGAGAAAGGCGTGCAGGGCATTGCCCAAGCATTGCCGAACCGACTGCTTTCGGCGTTCGCTTCAGAGGGCCATCGGCAGGCCGTGACTGCAAACGCCATGAAGCTTAATGAAGGCGGATATAGACAAGCGGTCGAGCTCCTTTGTGGCGACGATATTTATCGTTATGCCGATGATTTTCCTCAGAACACGCTTGTTTATTGCGGTGATGCCGATATTGTGACGCCACCCGAACAATCGGCTGAATTTGCCGAGCGCATGGGTTTCCCGTTTGAGCTGATTTCACAAGCGGGGCATGCCAGTTACATTGAACAGCCGCAACAGATCGCCGATTTAATTCAGCAGGCCATGTCGAATGTTCGAGGTGTTGCGTGAACATGAATGAATTCGGCCGCCTTGAGGCGGCTCAGCGTTATACGGTCCCGGGGTTGGAGCGTGGTTTGCGTATTCTGACCGCTTTTACACGCCGGGAGCCGGTGTTGTCGGCGCCGGAGCTTGCCCGTCGCTTGTCCATTCCCCGCTCTACTGTGTTTCGTTTGCTATCGACGCTGGAGCAGTTGGGTCTGGTTGAGCGCGACGAAAGCGGGCGTGATTATCGTTTGGGTACCGGCGCGCTTCGTTTGGGGTTCGAATGCCTGGCCTCGAAAGAGCTTACTGAACTGGGGCGTCCGATTCTTGAACGCTTGCGCGATATCACCGGTTGTTCATGCAATCTGGTGGTGCGCGACGGTCGTTCCGTGGTGTATGTTGCCCGGGCGGTGGTGCAAACCCCCTATGCAAATACGGTTCACCTGGGAACCCGTTTACCCGCACACGCCACCTTGTTCGGCCGTGTTTTATTGCGTGACCTCTCGTTCGAAAAACTGCAGCAGCTTTATCCCGAAGAGCAGTTGCAGGCGGCCACACCGAAAACACCAGCAACGGTTGCGCAACTGTATCGCCTGATTCAAACCGATCGGGCACACGACTACGTGTTTGATCAAGGCTATTTTGAACCGAATATTTCCACCCTGGCTGTACCCGTTTTCGGGCAGGCGGGGAAAGTGGTTGCCGCTTTAGGCATCACGGTTTCCGGGAATAAACATACTCCTGAAAACATCACTGAATTAGCGCGCAGCGCGTGTGAGGCGGCCGACGACTTGTCGGGCCTGCTCGATCACGTGGCCGCATCCCGTCATTAAGCGTGTAAAAGTTTAAGAATGAAGAGGTATCAATGATTAACCTGGAAGGAAAAGTGGCGGTGGTTACCGGCGGCAGTTCCGGTATTGGTCTGGCAACAGTAAAGCTGTTGCTCGAGCAAGGCGCCCACGTTGCCTTTTGCGGGCGCAGTGCTGAACGTCTTGAGTCGGTTGCCGCTCAATTGCGTAAAGATTTTCCGCAGAGCCGTTTCTTGACACAAATATGCGATGTTTTGAATCCGGACGATGTTCACGCGTTTGCGCAGGCTGTACGCGATCAATTGGGCAAGCCCGCGATGTTGATCAACAACGCCGGGCAAGGGCGTTTGTCTACGTTTGCCGATACGGATGATCAGGCCTGGGAACAAGAGTTGCGTTTGAAGTTCTTCTCGGTGATTCATCCAACGCGTACGTTTCTGCCCGATCTGGAAACGCAGGACGAGGCCGCTGTTGTGTGCGTGAACTCATTGCTGGCGGCACAGCCTGAGCCACATATGGTCGCAACCTCGGCCGCGCGCGCCGGGGTAATGAACCTGGTTCGATCATTGGCTACGGAGTTTGCGCCCAAAGGTATTCGTGTGAACGGTATCTTGCTGGGCCTGGTTGATTCCGGCCAATGGCGCCGCCGCTTTGAGGCGCGCGAAGATAAAAGCCAGACTTGGGAGCAATGGTCTCTTGAGCTGGCACAACGTAAACATATTCAATTAGGGCGATTAGGGCGGCCTGAAGAAGCCGCCCGCGCCATTGTTTTTCTTGCGACGCCGTTGTCCTCTTACACAACAGGCTCACATATCGACGTTTCCGGAGGAGTGTCCCGCCATGCATAAAAAGAATGTTGAAGTAACTGTCGGCTCGGCGATAGCCGCCTTTCTTGAGGAATGCGGGGTGAAAACGGCATTCGGCGTCATCTCCATTCACAATATGCCCATTCTCGACGCATTCGGCGAGCGCGGTGTTGTGCGATTTGTTCCCGCACGCGGCGAGGCCGGTGGAACCAATATGGCCGATTCGTATGCTCGTACCACAGGTGAGTTGGGCGTTTGCCTGACCAGCACAGGTACGGCTGCCGGCAATGCGGCGGGTGCCATGGTGGAAGCCTTAACGGCGGGGACCCCGATGTTGCATATTACGGGTCAAATCGAGAGCCAGTATCTAGACCAAGGCCTTTCGTATATTCACGAGGCACCCGATCAACTAACCATGCTAGAGGCCGTGTCCAAAGCCGCTTTCCGGGTGCGCAGCGCGGAAACGGCGCTCAGTACCATCAAGCACGCAGTACAAATTGCCATGACGGCACCAACCGGCCCGGTAAGCGTCGAAATTCCCATCGATATTCAAGGTGCGCTCATTAGTATGCCCACCGACCTTCGCCCTCTGGAGGTGCCGGTTTATCAACCCTCGGAAGCCTCGTTGGATCGTTTGGCCGAGCGTTTGTTGCAGGCCAAGCGTCCCTTGTTGTGGCTGGGTGGCGGCGCGCGTCATGCCGGCCAGGCAGTTCAGCGTCTGATGAAGATGGGTTTTTGTGTGGTGACCAGTACACAGGGGCGCGGTATTGTTCCCGAAAATGATCCGCAATCGCTGGGGGCCTTTAATTTGCATAAGCCGATTGAGGCGTTTTATCAAACCTGCGACGCCATGGTGGTGGTCGGTTCACGCTTGCGTGGTAATGAAACACTGAAGTATCAGTTGAAACTGCCACGCCCGTTGTATCGCGTTGATGCCGATCCCGGCAGTGAAGGGCGTTGCTACGAAACCGACGCCTTCGTACATGGCGATTCGCGTTTGGTGCTGGAAGGCCTGGCCGATCGTCTGGAAGGAAAAATGCGCGTTGACGCCCAGTTCCAAAGCGATTTACAAGCGGCCAAAAGCGCTGCCGTGGCCAGTTTGGTTGATGGTTTGGGGCCGTATTCCACGTTGGTCGAGGCATTGCAAGCCGCCGTCGGCCAGAACTTCAATTGGGTACGCGACGTTACGGTGTCCAACAGTACATGGGGCAACCGTTATTTGTATTTGTTCGACCCCAAAGCGGGTGTACATGCCTTAGGTGGGGGCATTGGCCAGGGTTTGGCCATGGGCATTGGCGCGGCAATTGGTTCGGCGCAAGCTCACACGGGCAAGAAAACGTATTGTCTGGCCGGCGACGGCGGTTTCATTCTGAATTTGGGTGAATTGGCCACGGCTGTGCAAGAGAAAGCCAATATGGTCATTATTCTGATGAACGATAAAGGCTATGGCGTAATCAAGAACATTCAAGATGCGCAATATGGCGGGCGGCGCCATTATGTCGATCTGCATACCCCCGATTATGCTGGACTGTGTGAGTCGCTTAGCATTCCGCATGCCCGGGTCAGCAATCTGGAGAGCATTGGCGAGGTGTTGCAAACGGCTATTGCAACAGAAGGCCCGTTTATGGTGGAGATCGACATGCTGTCCATCGGTCAATTCAAGACGGCATTTGCGGGGCCTCCGGTGAACCAGCCGGAACCGATGACAATGAATTCGTAATCGAAGGTAGAAAATGACAGTAGAACGTATCGCTTTGGTTGGTTTCGGTGCTATTGGTCGTGCCGTGTTCGATTTGATTGCAGACGACAACCGTTTGGAAATTGACCAAATCGTGGTGCCCGCCGAGTTGGTTCAGCCGATAAAAGAGGAATTGGCGCAACGCCCCAATGCCGCCTTGTTGACCGTATCCGATCATGTTTCCTATGACGACCGCCCTGATCTCATCGTTGAGTGTGCCGGTCATAGCGCCATTGAAACGCACGTGCTGCCGGGCCTGAAGGCTGGGATTCCTTGCATGGTGGTCTCTATCGGCGCGTTATCGGAACCGGGTTTGCCCGAACAACTGGAAGCCGCCGCGCAGGCCGGCAATACGCAGGTGCATTTGCTGTCGGGCGCCATTGGCGGTATTGATGCTCTGGCGGCGGCACGCGTGGCCGGGCTGGATGAAGTCACTTATGTTGGCCGCAAGCCGCCTTTGGGTTGGTTGGGCACACCTGCCGAAGAAAAGCTTGATTTGCATAACCTGAAAGAGAAAGAGATTTTCTTTGAAGGGTCCGCCCGCGACGCGGCGCGCTTGTTTCCCAAGAACGCGAACGTGGCGGCTACTTTGTCATTAGCCGGAATCGGACTGGATAAAACCAAGGTGAAGCTGTATGCGGATCCAACCGTGTCGGAAAATATTCACTATTACGAAGCACAAGGTGCATTCGGCTTTATGGGTGTCACCTTGAAAGGCAAACCGTTGGCAAGCAACCCGAAAACCTCTGCGTTAACGGTGTATAGCGTGGTGCGTGCCCTTAAAAACCGTGTTCAATCTGTGGCGATTTGAAACGTTTCAGCGCAAAGCTCAATGGCATGGATAAATTGAGTGCGCACGAATGGATGAAAGGATAAGTAATGAGCAAAGAATTACTGCCAATTTGCATTGCCGGAAAATGGCGATTGGGGCAGGGGCCCGAGTACACCACGTACTATCCGGCTACCGGCGAAGCCGTGGCGTCATTGAATGCGGCCGGCCCCGACGACGTGGAAGAGGCCATTCAAGGCGCGCAGACAGCGTTTGAGCAAAGTGGCTGGCCGCAACGAAAGCCGCACGAGCGTGCCGCGGTGCTGTATCGCATTGCCGAGCGAATTCGCGCTGAAGCGGAAGACCTCGCGCAACTGCAACGTTTGGATAACGGCAAACCCATTAGTGAAACGCGGGCACTGGTGGCGAGTGCGGCCGGTACGTTCCAGTTCTTTGCTTCGGCTTGCGAAACCCTGGAAGAAACCTTAACGCCGTCGCGCGGCGACTACTTAACTTTAAGCGTTTACGAGCCCATGGGCGTGGTGGCGGCCATTACGCCCTGGAACTCACCCATTGCCAGCGAAGCGCAGAAAATTGCTCCTGCATTGGCCGGGGGCAATGCCGTGGTTGTTAAGCCCGCTGAAATCACGCCTTTACTGGCGTTGGAACTGGCGCGTATCTGCGAAGAAGCTGGCTTACCTAAAGGTTTGATCAGCGTACTGCCCGGTAAAGGCTCGGTGATTGGTGATCTTATCACCCGTCATCCGTTGGTACGCCGCGTTTCCTTCACCGGCGGTACCTCGGTAGGGCGTCATATCGCCGGTATTGCGGCTGATAAATTCATGCCGGCCTCGCTGGAGTTAGGGGGCAAATCGCCCACCATGGTGCTGGAAGACGCCGACCTGGACCACGCCGTTTCCGGTGTGTTGTACGGCATTTTCAGTTCTTCAGGTGAGTCGTGCATTGCCGGTTCGCGCCTTTTTGTGGCCGAGTCGCTATACGACACGTTTATGGAGCGTCTGGTAAAGGGGGCTGAACAATTACGCGTGGGCGACCCTTCCAGTGAGCAAACACAAATGGGCCCGCTTATCAGCGAAAGCCATCGTGCCTCTATCGAGCGCTATGTTCAAAAAGGTCTGGATGAAGGCGGTCGCTTGTTAACGGGCGGCAAACGCCCTGAGGGTGATCTGTACGACAAAGGCAGTTACTACCTGCCCACCATTATCGATGGGCTGAATAATTCAGCCACCATTTGTCAGGAAGAGATTTTCGGGCCGGTATTGGTGGCGATGCCGTTCAAGAATATGGAAGACCTGATCGAGCAGGCCAATGACAGCGTGTATGCTTTGGCTGCCGGCATCTGGACCAAAGATTACAAAAAAGCCTGGAATCTGGCCCGTGCGGTAAAAGCCGGTAATGTATGGATTAACACCTACAAACTGTTTTCCATTGCTACGCCCTTTGGCGGCTGGCGCGACAGCGGCCTGGGCCGCGAAAAAGGGCGCCAGGGTATTCTTCAGTACATGGAACAGAAAAGCATTTACCTTGGCATGAATGAAAACCCCATGCCCTGGGCCGGCTTGTAAGCGAAAGGAGTCATGATGAAAGTAATAGGCATCGACGAAATCACCTACGGGGCTAATGATTTCGATACCTGCAAAAAGTTTTTCAGCGATTGGGGCCTATCGTTAACAAACGAGTCGGCATCAAAGCTGGTGTTTTCCACGCTTAACGGCTGCCGCGTCAATGTGGTGCGTGAAGATGACACTGCTTATCCCGAACCCATTGAGAGCGGGCCCACACTGCGTGAGGTGGTTTGGGGTGTGTCTTCCCCCGATGTTGTGGCGGAGTTTGCCCAACGTCTGGCGACAGTTGCGGGCTACAGGAACGAGAACGGTCGTGTGTCATGTATTGACCCCACGGGTATGCTGGTGAGTTTTCAGCTGACGCAAAAGAAAGATGTGGAAGTCGAGTGCGGCGAGTCCAACACTTGGAATAGCAAACCGCGCCGCAATGCTCCCAGCCCCATTTACGACCGTGCTTATCCCATTGAAGTTGGGCATGTGGTCTTTTTTGTGAAAGACTTGGAAGCGGTGGAAAAATTCTATGTGGAGAATTTCGGTTTCGTGCCGTCCGATCGTTACCCCGGCCGTGGCGTATTCCTGCGCTGCGATCCCGACGGCGGCCACCACGATTTGTTTTTGTTGCAAACACCCGATAAAAAAGTAGGATTGAATCACGTGGCCTTTGCGGTGCGTGACATTCACGAAGTATTCGGCGGCGGCCTGCATTTCGACCGCTGCGGCTGGAAAACGCAATTGGGCCCAGGGCGCCATCCCATTTCATCAGCTTATTTCTGGTATTTCGTAAACCCCGCCGGTGGGTTAATTGAGTACTATGCCGACGAAGACCAATTGGATGAAAACTGGGAACCGCGTGAATTTGAACCAGCACCTACGCGTTTTGCGGAATGGGCGGTAGACGGCGGGTTGGATGGTCACACCCGACGGCAAAAAAATACAGAAGCCCCCGAAGGGAAGTTTCTGACGGATAGAAAATAATAAAGTATCCATAGATCTGAAACCGTAGCGCCCTGGAAATGGAGTAGAAATCCAGTTACCGGGGCGTTTTTATTGCTGTGCTTTGCGTGCGAAGTGAATCATAAAAAGCGTTGACGTCATATTCCGGACGTAAAAAAACCGGGCTCGTTTTCACATAGCCCGGTTTAAACTCAAATCTACGTATTGCATTTCTGCGCTAGCGTAGAAATTACTACTAACGACTTCAGATAAACAGATCGGGCTTAAAGCCCGATCTGTTAAAGCATCATGCTTCGATTAGAAGCTGTGACGCAGACCTGCCATTACAGCAGTTTGGCTTTGACCCACGTTGGGGTTGATACCAGCAGTACCGCCTGCAGCGGACAAGCGTGTTGCATCGTCGTTGTCCATGTAGGCAGCGGATGCATAAACGGATGTGCGCTTGGACAGCGAGTACTTCACGCGAGCAACGTAGTACCATACTTTCTGGCTACCGGCTGTTGCGTCTTTGTAGTTCACGTAGTTAACCGAACCATCAAGCGTAACAGCGGGAGTTACACCATAAGATGCACCCAATGACCACAGGTCGGAACGCTCACCCAGACCGGCACCGATGCCGTTGACACCGTCATTCTTACGGTTCAGGTAAGTAAGAGCCACTTTCAGTGCGTCGAACTTAACATAAGCGTTAGCCAGAATACGGCGGTCTTTGTCGCCGGCACCCAAGCCGTAGAAATTACCAGCGGCAGGATCGTTGCCCTTGATGACGTCATAAGCTGCATTCACACCCCAGCCAGCTGTGTTGTAGCCAGCCATGAACGAGTAGGCACCGCAAGCACCGTTGTTGTCGTAGTCGACACCACAGTTTGTGCCACTAGGTGTGCCTGTACCAGCAGCACCACCAGCATTGACGTTGTCACGACCACGCGCCCAGGCTGCACCGAAAGTGAAGCCGTCGAAGCTGCCGCGGTAAGTAACGGAGTTATCCATACGGGTGTTGGGGAAGTAGGGGTCGATTGCAGCCAGGCCATAGGCGTTGGGGCCCATGATGTCACCGTGGATGTTCGCCCAGAACATCATGTTGTATTGACGACCGAAAGCCAATTGACCCCAGTCACCCTTCAGACCAACCCAAGCCTGACGACCGAACAAACGGCCACCTTGCTGGGATGTGCCGGTACCAGGATTGAAACCGGATTCCAGGTTGAAGACGGCGCTAAGGTTGTCGGAGAGTTTTTCCGTACCACGCAGACCCCAGTATGAAGTCCAGGAGGAAGTCAGGTTAGTGAAGTGAACGGAGCTGTTGCTGCCGCCGGTGCCGTCGGCGATGTTGTTGACGTATTCAACAGCTGTGTCGATGTTACCGTAAAGGGTAACGCTAGTTCCCTGGGCGGATGCCAGCATCGGGAACGAGAGGGCCAGGCCCACTGTAAGTGCTTTTAACTTCATTGGTTAGTTCTCCAACGTTGATGAAAATTATGCCGTTTGGCGGCACTGTTTTAGTAATGCAACCAACTGCGTCACTTTACTACTAACTGTAAATTTGTTACACCAGGAAACTCGGTTAACTGCGCCGCAAGGTTTTCAGTTGGTGTGACCAGTTTGGCACATTTTCACTGTTTTGCCCTACGTTGTTTTTCATGCGTAATCGCTTGATAACTGTACGTTTCCTGAGCGTTGAAGTGAGTGTAAAGAGGGTGTCATATGAGCACGATAAGGGTTAACCCTTCGTTAGGCCGTTGTGTATTAAAAAAACAACGTAATTATGACGATTTGATGAAGCCACAAGGAAAAGTGTGGTTTTTATACCGCAGTTTTAAGCGTACTGAACGTTGTAAAAATATGACGCTTAACTAGACGGAAGGGCGAATTTTATGGGTTTCAGCGTTTGCGGATTAGAACCAGGGCACTTAAAAAGGCCACCACGGCAAACAAGCCCATGCTCCACAGTGCGTATTCAATGCCGATCAGGTTCACCCGTGCGTCCATACATGTAGCGTAAATGCCGAACAGCCAGGGAAAGCCGGCATCCAGACCCGACGCCACCATGAAACGGTCGGCAAAAGTTTGTGCGCATGAAAACATTTGTGCCGCCACGGTGTATTGATACCAGGCAGCCATGACACCCAGCAATCCCAGAATCAATGTTGTGCCGCCAACGATACGGTGCCCCAGGCCGGGGCGTAACACCAGCACGCCAACCCAGCACACAAGTGCAATGACTATATAGATAAGCCGTTGCAATACACACCAGGCACAAGGTTGCATATCGAATACGTGCTGCGACACCAGGGCGACGCCCACAGCAGCAATACAAACAAGCGCGATGGTATGAAGCAGTTTGGTTGTGATCGACATAGAAAGCTTTGTTGGTTAAAGACTATGCGCAAGCGCTGGGTTGGGGGTGTCGCTTAAGCGGGCCAATAAATTACGTTCGAATTGTAACTGTGCCCGGGGGTGTTCCAGCGCATCGCCTTGAATAATAAATACATCTTCAACGCGGTCGCCCAAGGTGAGTACTTTGGCCATTTGCAGGTTAATGTCGTGGCGGGCAAATACTTGCGCCAGACTGTACAACAAACCGGGGCGGTCGGACGCGGTAACGGCGAGGCGCCACGACTTGGAATTTTCGTCGGGCTGCAATTCAACATTTGGCACGATCGGAAATACACGCGACCGTCGCGACATACGACCAACAACAGGGCGTGGTACTTCGGCATTGTTGGGTAGCGCTTTTTGAAGGGCGTCGGTTAACTCGTGCTCAACCAGGCTGGCCCAGGAACGGTAGTCGGTGTCACGGCTGGGTAGTAAGACAATGAAGCTGTCGAGCGCCCAGCCATGATGTGTGGTGTGAATGCGGGCATCCTGAATGCTTAGGGTGTGTTGATCGAAGTAGGCGCAAATGGCAACGAAAAGGTCGGGACGATCTTTGGCGTAAACCATAATCTGTAAACCTTGATTCTGTCCGATCACACGCGCTTTTACTATCGGCGTTTCCGCATTGACGCGGTAATACAAATGGCGCGTATGCCAGGCTATTTCGGAGGCATCGTGGCGCAGAAAATATGCCACATCAAGCACTTTCCAGAATGTGTCGCGTGCGTCGTCGCGTAAGCCCATTAAGCGAATTTCAGAGCTGGCCGCTTGTTTGCGTTGAGCCAGCACCGTGCCGGTGTCGGGCTGTGCACCACCCAGTGCCTCAAGGGTCAGGTGGTACAAGTCTTCAAGCAATTTGCCTTTCCAGGAATTCCATACTTTTGGGCTGGTACCGCGAATGTCGGCTACCGTTAGCAGATATAAAGCAGCCAGCTGTCTTTCGGTTTTCACATAGCGGGCGAACTCGTGTACCGATTGCGCGTCGGTGAGGTCGCGTTTTTGCGCAAACTTCGACATGGTCAGGTGCTCGCGTACCAGAAACTCCACCAGTGCCGTATCGTCTTTATCCAGGTTGTGGTTTTTGCAGAAGCGACGCACGTCGCGCGCGCCCAGCTCAGAGTGATCGCCGCCCCGGCCTTTCGCGATATCGTGGTAAAGCGCAGCAATATAGAGCAACCATGGTCGCTCCATGTCGGCAATCAGTTGACTGGCCAAAGGATATTCCTGGGCGTGCTCCGGCATAGTGAAGCGTCGGATGTTACGAATAACGCGCAGAATGTGTTGATCAACTGTATAGGCGTGGAACAGATCATGTTGCATTTGGCCCACGATTTTGCGGAATTCCGGCAGGTAGCGCGGCAATATATTCAGCAGAGTCATGCGCCGCAACGCGTGCACAATGCCACGTGGTTGTTGCAGTATTTGAATAAACAGATAACGGTTGATGGGGTTGCGCCGGAATTGAGTGTCAATTAAGCGCCGCGCATGCCACATGGCCCGCATGACTTGTGCCGACAAACCGGTGAGCTCGGCATGTTCCTGCATTACCAGAAAAGCGCGCAACAGCAGGGTGGGGTTACGTTCGAAGGCGTCGGGTAATTGGGTGTCGAGCCGGTTGTAAGCCACACAGAAATCGTCATCCAGCGCGCGCCATTCGCCGCGCGTTTCAGGGAACAGGCGCTCCTCGAAGGTTTGCATCAAAATGGTGTTTAGCTGGTTCACCACACGCGCAGCCCAGTAATAACGCTGCATTAATAGCTCGCTAGGCCGGCGCGTGCGTGTGGCTTCAAACCCGTAAACTTTAGCCAATGAGGGTTGCAGGTCGAACAACAGGCGGTCTTCGCGGCGCCCGGCTAAAAGATGCAGTTCAATACGCAGCCGTTTGAAGGCCAGTTCCGCCCGACGCAGAGCCCGGTACTCGGAAGGGGTCACCAAATCGGTTTGTCCGATTTCGCGCCAGGTTTGCCCGATACCCGAGGCCTGAGCGATCCATAACAACACCATCAAGTCGCGCAATCCGCCAGGCGCCTCTTTGCAGTTTGGTTCTAATGCGTAGGGGGTGTCCTGGTGGCGGGCGTGCCGTTGCTGCATTTCCGACCGCTTGGCCTGGAAAAAAGCACGTGGGTCGCGTTGTGAGGCCATGGTATCGGCCAATTGCGCCGGCAGCGCTTTACTGCCCGCCAGCCAGCGGCACTCCATTAACGCCGTTTCTACAGTAATGTCGTTTGAGGCTTCACGCCGACAGTCTTCAATAGTGCGAACGCTGTGACCCACCTCAAACCCCAGATCCCATAGCGCCGCAACCAGTTTTTCCAGACGCACTTGATCTTCGCTATCAGGCTCGTGCGCCAAAAGAATCAGAACATCAATATCGGAATAAGGATAGAGCTCCCCGCGACCATAGCCACCCACAGCAGCGAGCGCTGCGTCTCGGGGCAACGGTGCAGTTTTGAGGATTTCGCGCAAGGTTTGGTCAGTTACGCGCCGCAAGGCTGTTAATAAAGCTTCCGGGCGTAAATGACGTCGATAGCTTTCAATGACGTTGTGCCGCTTTTGGGTGTATGTGTCGCGAAGCGAATGCAGGTGAGCGAACGTCATTGAAACTAAGTATTGGTGCGTGAGTTAAGAAAGATTAAGTAGCCCATACCCCTTCGCGAAGGCGGGTGGGGTTGGCATGTTTGGCGAAACAGTAAGCACTTCGTATGCCGACTCTGTGACCAGTACGCTGTGCTCCCATTGTGCCGACAAGCTGTGGTCTCGCGTGACGACTGTCCAGCCGTCAGCCAGCTGGCGAATGTCTTTACGGCCGGCGTTAATCATGGGTTCGACCGTAAAAATCATGCCGGGTTCCAACTCAATGCCGGTACCTGCTTTACCGTAATGCAGAATTTGCGGGTCTTGATGAAATTTTTGCCCAACACCATGGCCGCAATATTCGCGAACAACCGAAAAACCCTGTTTTTCGGCATGTTTTTGAATAGCCGAGCCAATGTCGCCCAACCGCGCGCCGGGTTTCACCTGCTCAATGCCCAGCCACATGCATTCATAGGTGGCCTCTACCAGGCGACGGGCAAGAATGGAGGGTTCACCAATATAGAACATACGGCTGGTGTCGCCGAACCAGCCGTCTTTAATGACGGTTACGTCGATGTTCAGAATATCGCCGTTTTTCAGTACCTTTTCGCCAGGAATGCCGTGGCAGATAACGTGGTTCACCGAAGCGCAGATAGCGCCGGGGAACGGTGGATACCCTGGTGGCGCGTAACCCACCGTCGCCGATTCGACGTTGAGTTCGTTGGTAATGTAGTCGAGGCACAGTCGGTCGAGCTCACCCGTGGTGATGCCGGCGCGCACGTGGGTTGCCAGGTAGTCCAGGGTTTGTGCCGCCGCCTGACAGGCAGCGCGCATTTTGTCGAGATCGTGTGGGTCGGTTACCAAAGGAATCATAGGAGCTTGAGCAATTTAAAGAAAAGATAGTAGAATTATAGGCTTTCCTGAATTTGGCGAACATTTAAGCCAACAGGAAAAAATCGCGTGCCCGGTCGAACAGGGTGTTTGATGATGCCGAACTGATTGAAGCTGAAGTTGGGGTTTAAACCAATACAGTAGCAGATTGGCGCAATCAAATCATACGAACCGGGTACAAGACCTAACCCTTGGAGAATATTATGTCTTTAATGCGTGAAATGCTGGAAGCCGGTGTGCACTTTGGCCACCAAACCCGTTTCTGGAACCCCAAAATGGCACCATATATTTTTGGTGCCCGTAACAAAATCCATATCGTCAACCTCGAGCGCACGGTTGAAAAATACCTTGAGGCTGCCAAGTTCATGCGCCAGACGGCTGCGCGTGGCGGCAACATTCTTTTCGTCGGCACCAAGCGCGCCGCTCGTGAAATTGTGGCTGAAGAGGCAACGCGCTGCGGTATGCCTTATGTTGACGCCCGTTGGCTCGGCGGCATGATGACCAACTTCAAAACGGTCAAAACATCCATTAAACGCCTGAAAGACATGGAAGCTCAGAAAGCGGAAGGCACGACTGAGCTGAAAATCAAAAAAGAAGCACTCATGTTCGAACGTGAGCTCGAGAAGCTGAATAAAGCTCTGGGCGGCATTAAAGACATGAACACCTTGCCCGACGCTTTGTTCGTAATCGACGTCGGCTTTCACAAAATCGCCATTGCCGAAGCGCGTACCCTGGGTATTCCCGTTGTGGGCGTGGTTGATACCAACCATTCACCTGACGGTATCGACTACGTCATTCCCGGCAACGATGACTCCACCAAAGCGATTACGCTTTATGCAAAAGGCATGGCGGATGCAGTTCTGGAAGGGCGTGAGCAAAGCCTGAATGGCCTGGTTGAGGAATTGGCCGAAGGCGAAGAAGAGTTTGTCGAGGTTGAAGAAGAAGCGCGCGGCGAGTAATTCCCGATGCGAAACGTCTAATCAGGCGTTTCATTCAACCGTTTACCCGCGCCCCGGTTTTACCCGGGGCGCGTCTTAATGAACTGGAGAATATTGTGGCCCAAATTACCGCATCAATGGTTAAAGAACTGCGCGAAAAAACCGACGCGCCCATGATGGAATGCAAGAAAGCGCTAACCGAAGCTGAAGGCGATCTGGCACGCGCCGAAGAAATTCTACGTGTAAAGCTGGGCAATAAAGCCAGCAAGGCGGCCAGCCGTGTTACCGCTGAAGGCCTCATTACCGTTAACATTGCCGCCGACAGCAAGAAAGGCTCGGTTGTTGAAGTGAACTGCGAAACCGACTTCGTTGCCAAGAACGATGATTTCATTGCTTTTGTAAACGACGTTGCCGCACTCGTTACTGAAAAGAATCCTGCCGACGTTGCCGCGTTGTCGGAATTGGCTTTCCGCGATGGTACGGTTGAATCCGTGCGCACCGGCCTGGTTGGCAAAATCGGTGAAAACATTTCGGTTCGTCGTTTCAAGCGTTTCGAAACCGAAAATAAACTTGCCAGCTATGTTCATGGCGGCAAAATCGGCGTACTGGTCGATTTCAGTGGTGACGACGAGGTGGGTAAAGATCTGGCCATGCACATTGCCGCCACCAAGCCTAAAGCCCTCGATGCCAACGGCGTACCCGCTGAAGACATTGAGAAAGAACGTTCTGTTGCCCAGCAAAAAGCGACAGAATCGGGCAAGCCTGCCGATATCGTCACTAAAATGGTTGAAGGCTCGGTTGCCAAGTTCCTGAAAGAAGTCACCCTGTTGTCGCAACCGTTCGTAAAGAACGACAAGCAAACCGTCGAGCAAATGCTGAAAGCCAACGACGCCGGGATCGCCGGTTTTGCCTTGTATGTTGTCGGCGAAGGGATCGAGAAAAAGTCTGAAGATTTTGCCGCTGAAGTTGCCGCAGCAGCCGGCAAAGCATAAAGTACGGTTACGCGTACTTCGCTTAGCGTATCATTAAGTGTAATAATGCCCGGGCACACTGTGCTTGGGCATTGTTACGCACCTGCGGCTCGGCCGGACTATTTTCTCGGGAAAATTATCTATGACCTCCAGATCGTACAAGCGTGTTCTTCTTAAACTGTCCGGCGAAGCGCTGATGGGTGAAGACGCCTTTGGGATCAACAGAACCACCATTTTGCGAATGACAGAGGAAATTGCCGATGTTGTAGCGCGCCATGGGGTTGAACTTGCCATCGTTATTGGCGGCGGCAATATTTTCAGGGGCGTGGCCCCCGGTGCACAAGGCATGGATCGCGCTACGGCCGACTACATGGGCATGATGGCCACAGTGATGAATGCGCTGGCGCTGCAAGACGCATTGAAGAATCGCGGCGTCGATGCGCGTGTTCAGTCTGCATTGAATATTGATCAGGTGGTTGAACCTTATATTCGACCCAAGGCTTTGCGCTATCTTGAAGAGGGTAAAGTTGTCATTTTCGCGGCCGGCACGGGAAATCCTTTTTTCACCACCGATACCGCGGCTGCGCTGCGAGGTGCTGAAATTGGTGCTGAAGTGGTCTTGAAAGCGACCAAGGTCGACGGCATTTATAGTGCGGATCCCAACAAGGATTCCGACGCCACACGTTATACCCGCATCAGCTTTGATGAAGCAATTGTGCGTCGTCTGGAAGTCATGGACGCAACGGCATTTGCCTTGTGTCGCGATCAAAAATTGCCAATCAAGGTTTTTTCCATCAATAAGCCGGGCGCTCTGGAACGCGTGGTGTCGGGTGATGAAGATGAAGGAACGTTGGTACACGTTTAATCGGAAACAAGGATTGAAGAATGAGCTTGTCTGAAATTAAGAAAAATACCCAGGAGCGCATGGGTAAAAGTATTGAGGCTTTGAAGACCAATCTGGCCAAAATCCGAACGGGTCGCGCTCACGCGGGCATCCTGGATCATGTTCAGGTTGAATACTACGGTTCATTGGTGCCGGTTGGGCAGGTTGCCAACGTTAGTGTGGTCGATGCCCGCACACTGAATGTGCAGCCGTATGAAAAAACACTGGTAGGCCCCATCGATAAAGCCATCCGCGACTCCGACCTGGGTTTGAACCCTTCGGCCATGGGTGAAAGCATTCGTGTTCCAATGCCTGCGCTTACAGAAGAGCGTCGTCGGGAACTGACCAAGGTCGTTAAGGCCGAGGGGGAAGATGCAAAAGTGGCGATTCGTAATCTGCGTCGTGACGCCAACGATGGGGCGAAAAAACTGGTGAAAGACAAAGAAATTTCTGAAGACGACGAACGCCGTATGCAGGATGAGGTTCAAAAACTCACCGACAAGCATGTTGCTGAGATCGATAAAATTATTGCTCAGAAAGAAGCTGAAATCATGACGGTTTAATCCGTTATTCGCTGTTACCCAATTCGCATGACCAAGAGCTCAACGCAAACCATTCCCGAGGCAACAGACACGCCGCAGCATGTGGTGATGATCATGGACGGGAATGGGCGTTGGGCAACCGACCGCTTCCTGCCCCGCACCGCAGGCCATGTGCGCGGGGTGCAGTCGGTTAGGCGGGTGGTTGAGGCCTGTGGTCGAAAAGGCGTTCGATACCTGACCCTTTTTGCATTCAGCTCAGAAAACTGGCGCCGCCCGCAGGAAGAGGTTTCTCTTTTAATGCGTTTGTTTGTACAAACGCTTGAAAAGGAAGTCGACAAACTGGAAGAGCAGGGCGTTCGTTTGCGTGTGGTGGGTGATTTGTCTGCGTTTGAGCCGCGACTTCAAGAGCTCATTAAGGCGGCTGAAAAACGCACAGAGCATAACAACACGCTTCATCTGACGATTGCAGCCAATTATGGCGGGCGTTGGGATATTCTTCAGGCCACTCGCCAAGCTTTGCGCGATTTGCCTGAACTTGCCGCGCATCCCGAAAACTTCACCGAATCGATATTGGCTGAGCGTTTGTCTATGGCTTGGGCGCCTGAACCGGATTTGTTCATTCGAACGGGCGGCGAACAGCGCATTTCAAATTTTCTGATCTGGCAGCTTGCCTATACGGAAATGTATTTTACGTCGGTATATTGGCCCGACTTCGACGCGAATGCGCTTGAAGAGGCTTTTGCGTGGTACCGAGGTCGAGAGCGCCGGTTTGGGCGCACCAGCGCGCAACTGGCTGAAAAGCAATCCTGAGGGAAAGGTCATTCATGCTTTTGCAACGCACGCTCACTGCTATTGTATTAATCGTTGTGTTGCTGGCAGCCGGACTATCGCCGGTGAACTGGCCGTTGCTGGTTTTTTTCGGTGTGGCGGCATCGGCGTGCTTGTGGGAGTGGATGCGCATGACGCTGGGCGGCGGGCGCATGGGCGTACCTGCTGTCGTGGCGCTGGCATTTTTATGTTTAACCCTGTTGGTCAGTTTTCAGGGTGCCGGTGCAGTTGTAAACACTTTCCCGGTCACTGATCGTCTGCGCGGCTTTATGGCGGTGGTTTTGCTGGCCTGGGTCATTATTGCGGGCGCGGGCCTTTATGGTGGCAACGCCACCAAGCCATCCCGCTCACTCGGCTTAAGTCTGTTCGGTTTGCTGTCTGTTTTTGCCGCCTGGCTGGCACTGGTTTATGTGTACGAGCAGGCTGGTGTGGTGTTTCTCGTATCGTTTATGGGGCTGGTTTGGGTTGCCGATATTGCAGCCTATTTTGGCGGCAAAGCGCTGGGGCGTCGCAAGCTTGCACCCTCCATCAGTCCCGGAAAAACATGGGAAGGGGCTTTTTTCGGCGTATTGGGAAGCGTGGTTTGGGTCATTGCCACCCAAGCGTGGCCGGGCAGTTTTGCCGCTTATCTTTTCGGTGAGTTTTCCTGGTGGTTCGTGGTGGTGCTCACCATTGCGCTGGCCGTGCTTTCCATTATGGGAGACCTGTTCGAATCATTGCTTAAGCGCCGTGCCAACATGAAAGATTCCAGCCGTTTGTTACCGGGGCACGGGGGGGCTTTTGACCGTCTCGACGCGTTGCTTCCCATCGCGCCGCTGGCGTATCTGTTACTGACTCGCCCCTTGTGAATATTGCGATGCAACATATTTGTATTCTTGGATCAACCGGGTCAATTGGCGAAAACACTATCGATGTTGTTTTGCGCCATCCCGAGCGCCTGTCAGTTTACGCCCTTAGTGCACATTCTCGAATCGAAAAACTGGTGGCGCAAGCGCTTCAAACGCACGCCAAAGTTGTCGTGGTACCCGATAACGCCGCACGGCGGCGGTTTATTGAAGTCTGGCCTGCCAAAACATCCAACATCCGCCCCGAAATTCGTGTCGGTGCTCAGGCGCTGGCAGACACCGCTGCCGATTCGGCTGTGAGCACCGTCATGGCGGCAATTGTGGGTGCGGCCGGATTGCCTTCTGCGTTGGCTGCCGCCAAAGCCGGCAAGCGCATTCTTTTGGCGAACAAAGAGGCGTTGGTTGCTGCGGGTAGCGTATTTATGCAGGCGGTACACGATAATAAGGCTGAACTTTTGCCTATCGACAGTGAGCATAACGCGATCTTTCAGTGTTTGCCGCAGGAGGGGAAAGCCGATGGCGCGCATCAGGCCGCTCATGGTGTTCGACGCTTGCTTTTAACCGCATCGGGTGGGCCTTTTCGTGAGACACCGATCGAGGCGCTGGCAAGCGTAACGCCTGAACAAGCTTGTGCGCATCCCAACTGGAGCATGGGCCGCAAAATATCGGTGGATTCTGCGACTATGCTGAACAAGGGGTTGGAGGTGATTGAGGCACACTGGTTATTTGCCATGCCGCCCGAACGCATACAAGTGCTGATTCATCCGCAAAGCGTGGTGCACTCCATGGTTGAATATCACGACGGTTCTGTGCTGGCGCAATTGGGGCAACCCGATATGCGTACCCCTATTGCTTATGGTCTGGGCTACCCCGAACGGCTGCAAAGCGGTGTCGGCATGCTTGATCTGGCCGCCTTGGGCCGGCTTGATTTCTATATGCCCGACATGCAGCGGTTCCCATGCTTAAAACTGGCGCTAGACGCGCTTGAGGCGGGGCAGCATGCATGCATTGCGTTGAATGCCGCCAATGAAATAGCGGTGGCTGCCTTTCTTGAGGGCAAAGTGGCGTTCAGTGCGATTGCGCAAATTATTGAGATCGCGTTGAATAAAAGCCAGCCTTTAGGTGGCGGTGATCTACCCGATAGTCTCGATGCAGTATTGGCGTTTGATTCGCTGGCGCGTCGTCATGCAGAACAGGCTTGCCAACATATAATGGCGACTGCCCGTTAAAATGTCGCACCGCGTGTATTCCCGTTTGTTATTTATTGGGTATTTATGATTTTCACTTTGTTGGCGTTTGCCGTTGCGCTTGGCCTGCTTATTACCTTTCATGAGCTAGGTCATTATTGGGTCGCGCGCTGGTGCAACGTCAAGGTTTTGCGTTTTTCCGTGGGTTTTGGCCGGGTGTTGTTACGCAGAACGGACCGCAACGGCACCGAGTGGGCGCTGTCGGCCATTCCGCTGGGCGGCTACGTAAAAATGCAAGATGAGCCCGAGGTGGGGGCAAACGCACAAGAACAATCTCAGGCGTTTAACCGCAAGCCTGTGAGCCGGCGATTTGCTATTGTTGCTGCGGGGCCGGTTGCGAATCTTTTGCTCGCGGCCTTGCTTTATGCCGGTTTAAGTTGGGTGGGAACACAAGAGCCTGCCCCTATTATCGGAGCGCCCGCTGCGCAAACTCAAGCTGCTCAGGCGGGCTTCCAGGCCGGCGATCGTTTGCTTGAAGTCAACGGCACCCCTGTCGAGTCCTGGGGTCAGGCCCGTTGGGCCTTACTTGATGTCCTAACCAGCGGCGGATCCGCCGAAATTCGAGTACAGGGTGAGCACGGCGGCACGGCAACGCGAACATTGCAGGTTGCCGCCTCGAATATGGGTGTGGACGAAGCCGATCCGCTGGCATTGGCCGGGTTGGCCCTGGCCGCGCCGCGTGCCAGGGTAGGCGAGGTGATTGAGAGCGGGGCGGCGGAGGCGGCCGGCTTTCAACCGGGCGACATCATTATGGGCGTGGATAATCAACCCGTTAGTGACGCCAATGCGTTTGTTACCGCCATTCAAGCACATCCTGGTGAGCGTGTACCGGTTACCGTTCTGCGCCAGGGAGCGCAAATTACATTAAATGTGACGCCTCAGGCGGAACAGGGCCCGGACGGGACAACAATCGGACGTATCGGTGTCATGCTGACCGCCGACTTCCCCATGGTGACGGTGCGTTACGGCTTGCTGGGCAGTATTACGCACGGCGTTGAGCGCACATTTGAAACCGCATGGTATTCGTTGAAAATGATGGGGCGCATGCTTACCGGTGAAGTTTCAGTCAAGAATATCAGCGGGCCTGTCACCATTGCCGATTATGCGGGGCAAACCGCACGTATCGGAGTTGCAGCCTATATCAGCTTTCTGGCACTCATTAGTGTTAGTATCGGCATTTTGAACTTGCTGCCTATCCCTATGTTGGACGGGGGCCATTTGATGTACTATTTGCTGGAAATGGCAAGGGGCAAGCCTGTGCCGGATGCCTGGCTCGAAACAGGGCAGCGCATTGGTCTGGGTTTGCTGGTGGCGTTAATGAGTCTGGCTTTTTTCAATGACTTCACGCGCCTTTTCAGTTAACCCTGTTGTACTTTACAATCCACCACCATTTGATCACCTGAGGACTCGCCAGGATGTCGTTTCGTCGTAAGTTTTCGCTCGCTCGCCGCATTATGCCTTTGGTATTCACGGCGTTGCTGGTACCCGGTCTGGCCAATGCATTTGATCCATTTGTTGTTCAGGATATTCGTGTAGAAGGCGTACAGCGCGTTGACCCCGGCACCATTTTTACTTATTTGCCGGTCAAGGTGGGCGAACAATTTACGCAGGAGCAAGCAGCCGAGGCAATCCAGCGTTTGTATGCCACCGGATTTTTCAGCGACGTGACCATCGATACGCAGAATGATGTGTTGGTGGTTCAGGTGAAAGAGCGCCCCACTATTGCGTCGGTTACGTTTAACGGCATGCGTGCTTTTGATACGGAAGTGTTGAACAGCGCGCTGGCGGGTGTGGGTTTCGGCCCTGGCCGGGTGTTCGACAAGGCATTGCTTGAGCAAGCCGAATTTCAGCTCAAGCAGCAGTATTTGTCGGAAGGTAAATACGGCGTGGAAATTACGCCTATTATTACGCCGCTGCCCCGCAACCGTGTGGGTATCAGTTTCGATATTTTTGAGGGCGACGTCGCCACGATCAGTCGTATCAATTTTGTCGGTAATAAGGTCTTTTCGTCGAGTGATCTGCGCGATGAAATGGAGTTGACCACCTCCGGCCTCATGACCTGGTACACAGGCACCGATAAATACTCCAGGGAAAAACTGGAAGGCGATCTCGAAACCATCCGTTCCTTTTATCTGGATCGCGGCTATCTTGAGTTCAGCATGGAGCCGCCGCAGGTCACGATTTCGCCCGATCGGGAAAGCATTTACATCACCATTACCATCAACGAGGGCGAACCCTACAAAGTGCGCAGTGTGAAGCTGGCGGGCGACTTGCTCGGCCTGGACGCACAAATGCAGGAGATGGTTCAGGTAAAAGAAGGCGAAACCTTTTCGGCTGCGAATGCCAATGCCACCGTTGAAGCCATTACCGATTATCTGGGCGGGCTGGGGTACGCATTCGCCAATGTGAACCCTAACCCGGTGCTCGATCGCGAAAACAAAGAAGCGGATTTAACGTTTTATGTTGATCCCGGCCGTCGCGTTTATGTGCGTCGCATTCAAATTGGCGGTAACACACGTACACGCGACGTCGTCGTACGCCGTGAGATGCTTCAGGAAGAAGCTGCCTGGTATGACGCAAACAGTATCAAGGAATCGCGTGATCGCATTGATCGTCTGGGATACTTCAATGAACTGAATGTCGAGACGGCACCGGTGCCGGGTTCACCCGACCAGGTTGACATCAATGTTGACGTTAAAGAAAAGCCCACCGGCCTGATCAATCTGGGCGTGGGTTATGGTTCAACCGAGAAAGTGATTTTGTCGTTCGGTATCAGTCAGGACAATATTTTCGGTAGCGGCAATAGTTTGTCGTTAGACGTCAACACCAGTAAAATCAACCGTACACTGGTTGTTGCCCACACCGACCCTTACTGGACCAAAGACGGCATCAGCAAAACCACGTCGCTCTACTATCGCCGTACGAGGCCATACGACACGCGTTACCGCAACCAGGGTGATTACCGTGTTACCGCCTATGGCGGCGGTCTTAACTTCGGCGTTCCTATTTCCAAGTACGATCGGGTGTTCGCCGGTTTCACATACGAGCACAATAAACTCGAGCTTTACGATCCGCCACAGGCCTATACCGACTTCGTCAACGAATATGGTGAGTCGACCAACGCGCTTATTTTCAACGTAGGTTGGTCAAAGGATACGCGTGACAGCGCCATCGCTCCACGCCGGGGTAGCTTCACCCGTTTGGCAGCCGACTTTTCCACTGGCGATCTGCGCTACTACATGCTGAAAGCGCAACAACAGTACTATTTGCCTCTGGGCCGCAATTTTACGCTTGCATTGAATGCTTCGGCTGACTGGGGCCATACCTATGGCGATAAAACCTTCCCGATCATTAAGAACCTGTATGCCGGTGGTCTAGGGTCCGTTCGTGGTTATGAGGGGGCCTCGCTTGGGCCACGTGACCCGCGTACAGGTAATTACCTGGGCGGTTCGCGCCGCTTCGTCGGCAACGTGCAACTTTACCTGCCGTTCCCAGGAGCCTCTCGCGATCGCACTTTGCGTTGGTTTATCTTTGCCGATGCGGGGCAGGTTTCAACAACCGGAAGTTCACCGTGCTACACCGGTATTGGCGGCAACGTGCAAGACCCATGCGGTTGGCGCTATTCCGCAGGTGTCGGCTTCTCTTGGGAATCACCCATGGGGCCATTGGAAATTTCCTGGGGTAAGGCACTTAACTCGAAACCGGGTGACGATCTGCAGGCATTCCAGTTCCAGATTGGCACCGGTTTTTAATGAAACCTAATTAATGGCACAATAGCTCTTTATTTTCGGCTAATTCGCAAGGTAGATTGTTCATGAAGTCTAAATCTGTATCGACCCTCATTTCCGTCGTTAATCGTTTGGCACGTGCACATCGTGCAATCGCCGTGGCGGCGGTTTTAGGTGCTGTAACACTGGTTTCCGTGCCGTCCGTTCAGGCTCAGGGAACAAAAATTGGCTTTGTCAGCACAGAGCGCATCCTGCGCGACTCCAAACCTGCAAAAGCAGCCCAGGCCAAAATCGAGTCGGAATTCAAAGCACGCGACCAGGAGCTGCAAAACCTGGCAAACCGCTTGCGTAATATGGCCCAGGAGTTCGACAAAGACGCTCCGGTCATGTCTGAGTCCGATCGTATTCGTCGTCAGCGTGAACTGGCTGATCTCGATTCCGACCTGCAGCGCAAGCGTCGTGAATTTCAGGAAGACTTCAATCGTCGTCGCAACGAGGAATTTTCGAATATTGTTGAGCAGGCTGACAAAGCCATTCAGCAGATTGCAGAGAGCCAGGGCTACGATTTGATTATTCAAGACGCCGTTACCGTTAGCCCCCGTGTTGATCTTACCGACCAGGTTCTTCAAGCGTTGGGTGGCTAAAATTTCATGCCGGTGTTGCTCGCGCCTGAACAGGCGCCTTCTTTAACTAATCTGCTGGCCAACGTTAATACGGCAGGGTTGAATACATTTATTGCAGATAACTCACAGCCGGATCCCATTATCCAGGGAATCGGCTCTTTGCAACAGGCGGGGCCCAACGAGATTAGTTTCCTGTCGAATCCTCGTTTGAAGGCAGAGCTCGATCGCTGTAAAGCCGCTGTGGTTATTGTCCCGCCAGAAGTATTTGAAGCGCTGAAAGATCGAGACCTTTCGTATCGGCTGGTTAAGTGCGATCAGCCCTATCTTTTATATGCGTTGCTGGCACAGTGGTTTGATCGCCATCGAATTAGCCGGCTCCCGTCGGGAGTTCACCCCACTGCGGTTATTCATAGCAGTGCACAGCTTGAATCAAACGTCCATATTGGGCCGCATTGTGTTGTTGAAGCGGATGCCCGTATCGGCTCCGGTTCGCGTCTCGGCCCAGGGTGTGTAGTAGGGGAAAAGAGTGTTTTAGGGCACGATTGCCTGCTGCACGCCCGCGTGACCATTTATCACGGTGTTCAAATCGGTAGCCGGGCTATTTTGCATAGCGGCTCGGTGATTGGGGCAGATGGCTTTGGTTTTGCGCCTGACCCATCCAGCCAGGGTGCCTGGGCCAAAATTGCCCAATTGGGTGGTGTGCATATTGGTGACGATGTGGAAATTGGTGCCAATACCACGGTTGATCGCGGCGCGCTCGACGATACGGTTATTGGTAACGGCGTAAAGCTGGATAACCAAATCATGATTGCACACAATGTGCATATTGGTGACCACACCGCCATGGCGGCGTGTGTCGGTGTGGCGGGGTCAACTGTGATCGGCAAACGTTGTACCATCGGCGGGGCGGCGATGTTGTCCGGCCATATCACGTTGGGCGACGATGTCCATGTTTCGGGTGGTACGGCTATCACGTCAAATGTTGCTCAGCCGGGGCGTTACACCGGGGTTTATCCATTTGCCGAGCACGTTCAGTGGCAAAAAAATGCAGCCGTTATTTCCCAGCTTTCGCAGTTGCGACGCCGGGTCCGGGCCTGCGAAAAAAATCAGGATTGAATCGTTTGTATTAGGTATGGCGCGCAAAGCGCTTAGGAATAATTATGGAACTGGACATCAAGCAAATAATGGCGCGCCTGCCGCATCGGTATCCGATGCTGCTGGTTGACCGCGTACTGGAAATGGTGCCGGGTAAAAGTATCGTTGCGATCAAGAATGTTTCAATGAACGAGCCATTCTTCGAAGGTCATTTTCCCCATCACCCAGTGATGCCGGGCGTGCTGATTATCGAAGCGATGGCCCAGGCTTCCGCACTTTTTTCCTTCGAGGGAGACGAAACTGTTAATCCGGGGGACAAACAAATTGCTTACTATCTGGTTGGGGTCGACGGCGCGCGTTTTCGGCGCCCTGTTGTGCCGGGCGACCAGTTGCGTTTGGAAGTCACTGCCGATCGAATTAGTCGCACCATGTGCAAATATACCGGTCGGGCTACGGTTGATGGTCAGGAAGTGGCGGAAGCTAAACTCATGTGCGCAATTCGCGTTCTGGAAGACGCATGACGAATCCGATTCACCCAACGGCACTGGTGGCTCCCGAGGCCCAATTGGCCGATGGTGTCAGTGTTGGGCCTTATAGCATTATTGGTCCAAACGTGAGTATTGATGAAGGCACGCAAGTGGGCCCGCATTGCATTATTGACGGCCATACAACGATTGGGCGTAACAATACTTTTTACCGCTTTTGTTCAATAGGCGGTATGCCGCAAGACAAAAAATACCAGGGTGAACCCACACGCCTGGAAATCGGCGACGGCAACATGGTGCGCGAATATGTAACCATTAATACCGGTACAGTGCAAGATGTGGGTGTTACCCGCGTTGGACACGATAACTGGATCATGGCGTACGTGCACATTGCGCACGATTGCCAGGTGGCCAATCAAACTATTCTGGCTAATAACGTGCAATTGGCAGGACATATTCATATTGGAGACTGGGCTATTATCGGCGGTTCCAGTGCGGTGCATCAGTTTGTGCGTATCGGTGCGCACAGCATGGTTGGCGGCACCAGTTCCATTCGTCAAGATATTCCTCCCTATGTTATGGGCGCCGGCGACCCTTTTCGCCCTGTAGGCATTAACTCCGAAGGCCTCAAGCGGCGCGGTTATGAGCCGGACACGGTGTCTGCACTTAAGGAGGCGTACAAATGCCTGTATCGGCGTCAATTAAATGTCGAGCAGGCGCTTGACGCAATTCGCAAATTACAAGCTGAACGTAGCGCTGCGCATGACGCATTGCAGGTGCTTATCGATTTTCTAACCGCCGACGGGCGCGGCATCGCTCGCTTATGACAACGCGTATCGGGCTGGTTGCCGGGGAGCCTTCGGGCGACCTGTTGGCGGCGCGAATGATGGCGGGACTTACGGAACACATTGAGCAAGCGCAGTTTGAAGGTATTGGTGGACCGGCCATGCGCGCGCAGGACCTGAGCCAGTGGTATCCCATGGATGCATTGTCGGTCTTTGGCTACGTTGATGCCTTGAAACGGCTGCCTGGTTTGCTCCACACATACTCCCGCGTACGTTCGCGCTGGTTAAAAAACAAACCCGATGTGTTTGTTGGTATCGATGCACCCGATTTCAACCTGAGGCTTGAAAAAACGTTAAAGCAAGCCGGCGTACCTACTGTACATTTTGTCGGGCCGTCGATTTGGGCCTGGCGCTATAGCCGCATTCACACCATACGTGAGTCTGTTTCACACATGCTGGTTCTGTTTCCGTTCGAAACCGAGTTATATGAACGGGAAGGCATCCCGGTGACATTTGTTGGGCATCCATTAGCCGACCTGATTCCGGTACAACCCGATCGCCGAGCCGCTCAGGCGCGGTTGGGCCTGGATCCTAACCGGAAAGTGTTAGCCGTTTTACCGGGAAGCCGGGCCTCGGAAGTGCGACTGCTTTCCGCACGGTTCCTGCAAGCGGTGCGGTTATTACAAAAACAATCCCCCGATTTGCAAATTGTCGTTCCCATGGTGAATCAACAACGGCGCCGGGAATTCGAGGCCATTGCGCAAGAGAATGCGATTGAGCATATGTTGATTATCGATCAATCTTTGCAAGAAGGGCGTCCGGCGGCGTGGGAAGCGATGGAAGCCGCCGATGCGGTTCTGGTTGCCAGCGGTACTGCCACATTGGAAACGGCACTCTTCAAACGACCCATGGTCATTTCATATGTTTTGTCACCCATGATGCGACGTCTAATGGCCTGGAAGTCGGGCCAGGAAAAGCCCTATGTGCCCTGGGTAGGTTTGCCTAACGTTCTGTTGCAGGACTTTGTTGTGCCGGAGTTATTGCAAGACGACGCCACCCCTGTGAAGTTGGCTGAGGCTTGTTGGAATGCCTTGTCGGATGAAACCTATGTGGCCGACGTTGAAAAAAAGTTTGAACAATTACATCAAAGCTTGAAGTGCGACACGCCGAAACGGGCCGCAAACGCTATTTTAAAAGTCTTGAATCGTGAAGCAGGCACAACTGTTTGAGTCTCTTTCCAGGTCTGAGTATGTTGCGGGTGTTGATGAAGCCGGCAGGGGGCCTTTGGCCGGCCCGGTTTTCGCGGCAGCGGTCGTGCTTGACCCCGATCGTCCCCTTTTGGGGCTCGCCGACTCCAAAAAACTGTCGCCAGCCCAGCGCGATGTGCTGGCGGATCGGATTCGTCATTCAGCCCTGGCCTGGTGTGTTGCCAGCGCATCGGTAGAGGAAATTGATGAGCTGAATATCCTGCAAGCCACCATGTTGGCAATGCGCCGGGCGTGCGACGGCCTGACGCTTGCCGTATCGGCGTATCTTATCGACGGCAATCGGATACCACATGGTTTAAACGGCCCGGCCGAAGCCATTGTTAAAGGTGACAGTAAAGTGCCCGCCATCTCCGCCGCATCGATCTTGGCGAAAACGGCGCGTGATGCAGTATGTGAAGCGTTACATGAACGGTATCCCGTTTATGATTTTGCACGTCATAAGGGCTACGGTACCGTGTTGCACCGACAGCGTCTGGCCGAGTTTGGGCCGTGCCCGGCACACCGTAAAAGCTTCAGTCCTGTGCGAGACGCCCTTTTGCAACACAAAGGTGTGACGTAATGAAGCAAATCGAGTCGCGAGACAATGCGTTATTCAAAAGCTTTGTTCGGGCTGCCAATGGCAAAAGCCGCAACCAGGCGTGGTTGGAAGGCGTGCACTTGTGTCAAGCCTGGTTGCAGCACGGGGCAACGCCGCCGCAATTTGCTGTTTTCGACACAAGCCGTGTCGACCAAAGTGTTGAAATACAAGCACTGTATCGGGCAGTACCCGACCAATCGAAGGTTTTGCTTGCTTCCGGCCTGATGAAAAAGCTGGACCAGGTAGAAAAGGGGCAGGGCGTAGGTTTTATCGTCGCGCCTCCTGCTGCCGTTATTCCCGAGCATATTAAAGAAACGGTTCTGTGGCTCGATCGTGTTCAGGACCCTGGAAATATGGGCACCCTTTTCCGTACTGCAGCGGCGGCAGGGGTTGGGTCGGTTTATTGTTCGACGGGCTGCGCAGCAGCCTGGTCGCCTAAAGTGCTGCGTAGTGCGCAGGGGGCCCATTTTTCCCTTACCATTCACGAAAATTGTGATTTGCAAGCGTTGTTCAACAGGCTGGAAGTTCCACTTGCGGCTATGACGCTGCAGGGAAGTGTCTCTTTATATCAGGCTAAGCTTCCTCATCACATAGCCTGGTTGGCCGGTAATGAAGGGCAAGGCATTCTGCCGGCGCTTGAAGCGATTGCTCAATTGAAAGTTTATATTCCTCAAGCAAGCGATATTGAGTCATTGAACGTCGCGGCCGCGACGGCAATTTGCCTGTTTGAGCACCGTCGTCGATTTTTATCTGGAGAATAATATGATTTTGGCTGCGCTCGCGATACTGGGTGGTTTCGCGTTAATGATCTGGAGTGCCGATCGTTTTATTGAAGGCGCCGCAGCCACTGCCAAGCATGCGGGTATGCCGTCATTGCTGATTGGAATGGTCATTGTCGGGTTCGGCACCTCGGCTCCGGAAATGGTGGTGTCGGCTATGGCCGCTATCGACGGGAACCCCGATCTGGCGCTGGGTAACGCGCTTGGCTCGAATATTGTGAATACCGGCCTTATCCTGGGGATTACCGCGCTGGTTGCACCGATTGCCGTGCATTCGAAAATCGTGCGCAAAGAGTTGCCGATCCTATTGTTGATTGGCTTGTTTGCCGGTGCGCTTTTCTGGAATGGCGAGCTTAGTCGCTTAGAGGCGTTTATTTTATTGGCGGGCTTTTTTGGCCTTATCGGCTGGACTATCTTCGCGGCAATCAAAGGGCGGGGTGATGCGCTGGAGGTGGAAACAGAACAAGAGTTAACGGCACACCCCATGCCGCTCGGGCGCGCGATTATGTGGTTGTGTATCGGCCTGGTTTTGCTGATTGTCAGTTCGCGCATTCTGGTATGGGGCGCGGTGACGATTGCTCAGTCACTGGGCGTTAGTGATCTCATCATTGGCCTCACAATTGTGGCCTTGGGAACGTCATTGCCCGAGCTGGCCGCCTCAGTCATTGCCGCTCGTAAAGGAGAGCACGACATCGCCATTGGCAACGTGGTGGGGTCGAATATGTTCAACCTGCTTGCGGTAGTGGGCATTGCCGGTGTCATCGCGCCTATGCCGCAACTGTCTCCCGATGTGTTAACACGTGACTGGCCGGTGATGATGGCCATGACGGTCGGCCTGTTCGTTATGGCATATGGTTTTCGGGGTGAAGGCAGGCTCAATCGAATTGAAGGCGTGATATTACTGGCGTCGTATATTGCCTACAACATTTGGTTGTTGAACAGTGTCATGGCGGGCTAATGTCCGCCATGTTGGGTGTTCATTTAATATTTGTGCCCGTCCAACCCCACTTCCTGCAGTACCTTGGTTGAAATTTCCTCGATTGACCGGGTGGTAGTGGATAAAAACGGGATACCTTCCATGCGCATGAGCCGCTCTGCTTCGGCAACTTCGTACCGGCATTGCGCCAACGAAGCGTATTTGCTGTCGGGCCGGCGCTCATTGCGCACCTCCGAGAGGCGTTCGGGTTGAATCGACAAACCGAACAACTTTGCACGAAACGGCGCCAGTGTAGAGGGCAGGCTGCCGCGCTCGAAGTCTTCGGGAATCAGCGGAAAGTTTGCCGCTTTAATGGCATATTGCATGGCCAAATAAAGGCTGGTTGGCGTTTTGCCGCAGCGTGAGACGCCCACCAGAATCACATCGGCTTTTGCCAGGTCATGGATGAATTGGCCGTCGTCATGTGAAAGGCTGAAATTAATGGCTTCGATCCGGTCACGATACTGCTTGGTGCTGCCGCCGGCATGAGAACGCCCCACCGAATGGCTGGATTTCATCCCCAGGGCTTCTTCCAGTGGTTTCACAAAAGTCCCGAAAAGATCAAGGAATGTTGCATTTGCACCACGTAAAATTTCAGCCATTTCCGGATCGACCAAGGTGCTGAAAACCAGAGGGGCATCGCCTGTTTCGACTGCATTGCGGTTAATCCGCTCAACTGACTCTATTAGTTTTTCCCGGCTATCTATAAAGGGCAGGCGAATGGTCCGGAAAGAAACCTGTTCAAATTGCGACAGCACAGAATGGCTGAATGTTTCGGCAGTAATGCCGGTGCCATCGGAAACAATAAAAACGGTGCGTTCGCGGGTAGAGGAAGTCATTGATTGAATCAGCCCATATGGAAGGTGGAACGGGTACAATTGCGTGTTGCCTTTACACCGAAAGATGGCGAGGCTCGTTTGCTTAGTGCACAGATTTATAGCACAAGCCTGCCTGCGCAATAAGCAAACAAGCTTTCTTTTATCGCATTAAAGGTGACTTTATGTCTTATGTTGTATCTTTCGAGCAGCTTCGCATGTCGGATGTTGACTCGGTAGGAGGAAAAAACGCCTCACTGGGCGAGATGATCAGCCAGTTATCAGAAGCAGGGGTTCGCGTTCCGGGTGGGTTTGCCACCACGGCCGACGCTTTTCGTGGCTTTTTGAAACAAACCGGTCTCGACCAGCGTATTGTGCAGCGCCTTGAAACGCTTGATTCCGACGATGTCCGGGAGTTGGCGTTGGCCGGGGCGGAAATTCGTCAGTGGATTGTTGAAACGCCTTTTCCGGCTGAACTGGAACAGGCTATTCGCGAGGCATTTGCCAAGCTCGATGCTGACGGTAAGGGTTCGTTCGCGGTACGCTCATCGGCAACAGCTGAAGATTTGCCCGACGCGTCATTCGCCGGTCAGCAGGAAACGTTTCTGAACGTCGTAGGCATCGACGACGTACTCGATAAAGTCCGTCACGTATTTGCTTCGTTGTACAACGATCGTGCCATTTCCTATCGTGTTCACAAAGGGTATGCGCATGCCGACGTGGCCTTGTCCGCCGGTATTCAGCGCATGGTGCGTTCCGACCTCGGCAGCGCAGGTGTTATGTTTACACTCGACACGGAGTCGGGCTTTGATGACGTGGTGTTCATCACTTCATCGTACGGTTTGGGCGAAACCGTGGTCCAGGGTGCGGTGAATCCCGACGAGTTTTACGTTTTTAAGCCTACGCTGGCGATTGGAAATTACCCCATTATCAGTCGTCGCATCGGCTCCAAGCTTCTGAAAATGGAGTTTGACACTGAACGTGCCTCGGGTTCGTCTGTACGCACAGTTGACGTCCCTGTGTCCGAACGCAATCGTTATTCGTTAACCGACGACGAAGTTATTGAGCTGGCGCGCTATGCCGTTATCATCGAGAGACACTATCAGAGGCCCATGGATATCGAATGGGGCCGAGACGGCGTCGATGGAAAAATCTACATTTTGCAAGCCCGGCCGGAAACCGTTAAGTCGCAACAGTCGGGGCACGACGTTCAAGAGCGTTACCGTCTGAAAGCAACGGGTGACGTCCTAATTACCGGGCGTGCAATCGGCCAGAAAATTGGTTCCGGTAAAGTTCGTATCGTCGGCGATATTTCTGAAATGGATCAAGTTCGCGCCGGCGATATTCTGGTTACCGACATGACCGACCCGAACTGGGAGCCCGTAATGAAACTGGCTTCCGCCATCGTAACCAACCGTGGCGGCCGTACTTGCCACGCTGCCATTATTGCTCGCGAGCTTGGTATCCCTGCAGTGGTAGGTTGCGGTAACGCAACCGATGTTCTCACCAGTGGCAAAGAGGTAACGGTGTCGTGCGCGGAAGGCGACGAAGGTCGTATTTATGATGGCCTGATCGAAACAGAAATCGAGCAGGTTCAGTGGGGTGAAATGCCGGAAATCGGCGTGAAGATTATGATGAATGTGGGTAATCCACAATTGGCGTTCGATTTCTCCCAAATTCCGAATGCGGGTGTCGGCCTGGCACGTCTTGAGTTCATCATCAATAACAACATCAACGTTCATCCGAAAGCGGTACTCGATTATCCCAATGTCGACAGCGATTTGAAGAAAGCGGTGGAGTCGGCGGCGCGTGGCTATGCCAGCCCGCGTGCCTTCTTTGTTGAAAAGCTCGCCGAAGGCGTGGCCACAATCGGTGCGGCGTTTTACCCCAAGCCCGTTATTGTTCGCTTGTCCGACTTTAAGTCCAATGAGTATCGCAAATTAGTGGGTGGGTCCCGTTACGAACCTGAAGAAGAAAACCCCATGTTGGGTTTCCGTGGTGCGTCCCGGTATCTGGCCGAGGATTTCGAAGAATGCTTCCGTATGGAGTGTGAGGCGCTGCGTAAGGTTCGTGACGAAATGGGCCTGACCAACGTTGAAATTATGGTGCCGTTCGTGCGGACGGTGAAGCAGGCTGAAAAAGTTATTGCCTTGCTGGCCAGCCACGGCTTGGAGCGCGGCAAGAATGACTTACGTGTCGTCATGATGTGCGAGGTGCCTTCCAACGCTATTTTGGCGGATCAGTTCCTTGAGCACTTTGATGGATTCTCCATTGGTTCGAATGACATGACACAGCTTACTTTGGGCCTTGATCGTGACTCGGGCATGGAGTTATTGGCAGCCGACTTCGACGAGAGAGACGATGCCGTTAAGTTCATGCTGGCACGTGCAATTCAAGCGTGTTTGAAAGCGAACAAGTATGTCGGGATCTGTGGCCAAGGGCCCAGCGATCATCCGGATCTGGCTGAATGGTTGCGAGATCAAGGCATTTTGTCGATGTCGTTGAATCCTGATACGGTGGTTGATACTTGGCAGCGTCTGGCGGCAAAATAAGTCGTTGCAGTTAGTGCCTGATGCCCGGCCCGCGCACGTGTTTTAAACCAGGTGAGCGGGTTCCGGGCATTTTTCTGAATTGTTGCCATGTGCCCGTAGGAACAAATCAACCAAAAGGGTGGCTTTGGCATTCATTTGTTCACGATTCAAAGTTGGTCCGGCCCCTAACAGGTGGGCCATTAAGTCGCATTCGCACAAGGTGCGAAAATGCATGGCCATCACATTGGGGTCGTCTTTTCGCAAGTATCCGGCTTGTGCCTGTTGCCCCATGAACTGAGCTACCCGCTGCCATACGACCTCGGTTCCCAAATCAAAAAAACGGCGCCCTATGGTCGATTTTCCGCTTACGGAAATCGCAACCCGTAAAACTTGCTGGGTTTCCTCGGTTGCCAATACCTGCATGAGCGAATGAGCGAAGCGCGTCAGTTGCGCACGTACGTCGCCATTCGATCCGATAAGTGCAATAATATTCTCACCGTGTTCGCGGGCAGACGCATGCATGGCTTCAAGCAATAGTTCCTCTTTCGAGGAAAAATAGTTATATAGCGTTGCTTTTGAGCCACCTACGCGAGCAGCAATCTGCGACATGGACGCCGCCTCAAACCCAACCTCGCGAAACACGGCAAGCGCAGTTTGAAGTATGGCGTTGCGTTTGGCTTCACTTTTTCTTCTCATTATTCACCCCGCATGAAAATGGCCGATAAATGCGATTTTAACCATACTGTACGGTAATTTTCCGTTATGCAAGCAGAAACCTTATTTCATCGAGAAATTGAAACGCCATTAGGGTTGGCTGTTTTAGCAGCCGACACAACCGGTTTGGCCGGCTTCTATTTTTCCGACCAACGTGATTGCCCCATCGCGCTGGATCAGCGTCGCACGCAAAGAATCAGCAACCCGCAGGCCGGAGAGCATGAAGGCACAATGTTGCGGCGCTATAGGGTTTTGACACGTTCCGGTAACACCGACAAGGCACTTCGTCATCCTCTGTATACCAAGGTGAATTGGCAACGCGGAGTGGCTGCCGAAGACGCGAGCAGGGCGCAGCGCGCAAACGGATCCTTACCCGATTCGGTCTTATCGTACTTCGAACAAACAATGGAAGAACTTGACGCTTATTTTCGTGGCCGATTAACGCGTTTTTCCGTGCCGCTTTCCCTTAAGGGTACGCCTTTTCAGGTGAAAGTCTGGAAAGCCTTGGCAAAGTTGCCCGAAGATCAGCTTATTTCGTATAGTGAGCTGGGGCGTACCGCCGGGGTGTCGCCTGGGGCGTATCGGGCGGTTGGTGTGGCTGTGGGTCGTAATCCCGTCTCTATTATTGTGCCGTGTCATCGAGTTGTGGCCGCAGACGCACGGCTTACTGGTTATGGTGGTGGCCTGGAACGTAAAGTGGCGCTGCTTGAACACGAAGGTTTTCAGTTACGCTAGCAACGTCAGCCCGGCGTTCGGGTGTTTATGATTAAGGCATTCTTATGTGGTTCTGGTTTGGTATAGCGGCTTTGGCCCTAATTGGCGAGGTTCTAAGCGGCACTTTTTATCTATTGTTGATTGCCGTTGGGTTTGCCGCTGCCGGTATCGCCGCCGCGATGGGCACAGGGCTTGCAGTGCAAATTGCGGTTGTTGCCGTCATTACCGGTTTGGGCTTAATCGTGTTGCGTAAAACCCGTTTTTTAAAGAAACGTGAAATAAATGCCGCCCGTAATCGCGATGTTGTTTTAGATATTGGCCAAACCATTATGGTTACGACGTGGTCGGAAGGCAATCGCGCCAAGATTCGCTACCGGGGTGCGACCTGGGATGCGCGTTTGGCCAAAGGGGCAACGCCTAAGCCGGGCCCGCACAAAATTGTAGAAATGGATGGCACGGTGCTGATCCTGGAACCTGAAGAGTAACTGTCATGACATTCCTAGATTCTGATTTTTCGCTGTTCGTATCGATTATCGGTGCCGCATTGGCTTTTGTTATTGTCGTGAAATCAATCGCGATTGTGCCGCAGCAAAATGCTTGGGTGATCGAGCGTTTGGGTAAATACGATCGTACATTATCGCCGGGCGCGGGCTTTCTTATTCCCTTTATTGAACGCATTGCCTACAAGCACTTGCTGAAAGAGGTCCCGCTTGATGTGCCCAGCCAGGTTTGTATTACCAAAGACAATACCCAATTGCAGGTCGACGGGGTGATTTACTTTCAGGTCACTGATCCGATGCGGGCCTCTTATGGTTCATCAAATTATATTTTTGCCATTACCCAGCTTGCACAAACCACCTTGCGCTCAGTCATTGGCAAAATGGAGCTCGATCGCACCTTCGAAGAGCGGGAGTTAATTAACAGTACCGTGGTAGCCGCGCTGGATGACGCCGCTTTGAATTGGGGCGTTAAGGTGCTTCGGTATGAAATCAAAGACCTCACGCCGCCAAATGAAATTTTGCGTGCCATGCAGGCACAAATTACCGCAGAGCGTGAAAAAAGGGCGTTGATTGCGGCCTCTGAGGGGCGCCGGCAAGAACAGATTAATATTGCAACGGGAGAGCGCGAGGCTTTCATCGCCCGTTCGGAGGGCGAAAAACAGGCACAGATCAACAAGGCGCAAGGTGAGGCACAGGCGGTACTGCTCGTTGCCGAAGCCACGGCAAAGGCCATTTCACATGTTGCACAATCCATCAACCAGCCTGGGGGTATCGAAGCAGTGAATTTGAGCGTGGCGGAGCGCTACGTTGATGCATTTGCGAATTTGGCCAAAGAAAGCAACACTTTGATATTGCCATCCAACCTATCTGACATCGGAGGTTTAATCGCTTCCGCAATGAAAGTTGTTGATAAAGCCGGAAGCAGCTAAGTTTAACTGCCTTCGCCACGCAAATAGGCTTGTGCCCGCTGCGCCATGAGCGCTTCGCGACGAATGAAGTCGGCAACGAAAGTGCTAACCGGGTTATGGTGCAAGCCGTAGGGTGAGTCCCATTGCACGATATTTCCTTTTTCCATCACACCGATACGATCGGCAATGGCAAACGCTTCCGCCTGATTATGCGTTACCAGTAGGGCAGTATGGCCGGTTGCCTGAAGAATGTCACGCACCTCGAAAGCCAGCCGCTCCCGAGTGTCGACATCCAGATTCGAGAAGGGTTCGTCTAGCAAAAGGAGTTCGGGTTCGGGGGCCAACGCACGGGCCAATGCAACACGCTGTTGCTGCCCACCTGACAACTCATGTGGAAAACGGCTTGCTATGTCGGTGAGTCCAACCAGCTCGAGCATGTCCATTACGCGATCACGACGCTCGTGACGATTTTTGTGTTGCAGGCCGAAGCCAACGTTTTTTTCAATATTCAAATGCGGGAACAAGGCGTAGTCTTGAAACATCATGCCGACATTGCGATGCTGCGGTTCAACTTGATAGCCGGGTTCCGATAATAGTGTCTCACTCAGGAAGATTTTTCCCGCACGTAAGGGCTCAAACCCGGCTATCGAGCGCAAAACCGTCGTTTTCCCACAGCCCGATGCACCCAACAGGCACCCGATATAACCTTTTTGAAGCGTGAGTGATAGGTCGTTGACAACCGGCAGTAACCCTTCGGGTGTGTCGTAGGCCAGTGAAATGTGATCCAGCTTTAAATGATCTTCAGGCATAGCGTGGTTTAGTGTCCGGATTGCAATTGCTTTCGGGCCAATACAATAACCGGCAGCAACCCTGCCAGTACGATGGCCAGTGCAGCGACGGCGCCTTCTTCGTATGTCCCGCGTGCGGCCTCGGCGTAAAGCCAGGTGGCCAGCGTTTCGAAATTGACAGGCCGTAATAATAACGTGGCCGGCAATTCTTTCATGGTGTCGACGAAAACCAATAAGGCAGCCGCGCCCAGGGCGGGGCGCAATAAAGGTAAATGAACTCTTTTCAATGTTCCCGTTGCCGACTCACCCAGCAAACGCGAGGCCTGCTCTAGTGAAGGCGGAATGCGTGCCAACCCCGATTCGATTCCTCCCACGGAAATGGCGAGAAATCGGATGACATAAGCACAGACCAATGCGGTGGTCGATCCCATAAGGATGAGCCCGGGGCTGTGGTCGGAAAACACTTCCACGAGCCAGCCGATGGCATTGTCGAAATAAATGAGCGGGGTGAGCAGGCCAATGGCCAACACCGTGCCGGGCAGGGCATAGCCGATTGTGGAAATACGGGCCAGCGCATGATAGGTACCGGACCATGACGAGGCGCGCGCGCCTCGCGCGGCCCAGGTCACCACCAAGCCGCAAAAAACCACCACCAAGGTGGCGATGAGTGCGATTCGCAGTGTGTTAAAGCCACTCAATAAAAGCTGCTCCGAGACCCCGCCCTTGATTTGCAAATGCTTGATGGTTTCGTTAAGCAAGTAAAGCGCCGGCGCAATAAAGCCCACTACGATGGGAATCCAGCCTAATATGACTGCCACAAGTGCGGCCATGCCTTTAAGCTGCTTGGGTTGGACGGGACGCATGCGTTGGGTGTTGGCATAACGCTGCCTTTTGCGCCCCTGACGTTCAAGCAAAATCAACCCCACTACAATCGCCAACATGGCCAGTGCGATTTGTGCTGCACCGGCCAAATCGGTTCGCGTAACCCAGGTGGTATAAACCGAAACGGTTAGTGTATGTACACCCAAAAACTCAGACGCCCCGATATCATTCAGTGTTTCCAATAGGGCAAGACTTACCCCCACGGCAATAGCTGGACGCGCCAGGGGCAGGGCAACGCGAAGGAATACACCCCTACCGGATAAGCCCAGAATACGCCCGGCTTCCAGCAAACTGGCCGCTTGTGTTGAAAACATCACACGCGTGCTTAAATAAACATAAGGGTAAAGAACAAAGCCCAATAAGAAAATGGCGCCGGGGAGTCCACGGATATCGGGCAGATGAAATTCACGTGCACTGGAATAGCCCAGAATGCTGCGGATGAGCTCCTGAACTGGGCCAATGGGGTGAAGGAGATCGAGATAGGCAAACGCAACAATATAAGTGGGGACCGCCAGCGGTAATAAAAGGGCCCACGATAAGATGCGCTGCGAAGGAAAGCTAAAAGCCGTAACCAACCAGGCTGCACCAGTGCCTAAACAGGTTACAAGCACACCCACGCCCAGCAACAATAAAACGGTATTTTGAAACGCGGTGGGGATAACGTAATTAAGCAGGTGCACCCAGTGCTCAAGCGAGCCGCTGGCGGCTAACCCGCCTAACGTTAAAACCGGCGTGATAACGCATATTGCAATGAATAATGCGCCCAGCCGCCAGCCGGCATCGGATCCAAATTGGAGAGGGCGGGGTAGCGGCAAACGAGTCGGTTCCTGAAATGAAGCAGGCTGCACACCCTGCGGCTGTGCAGCCTTCACAGAAGGGTTGAACGAGTTGTTATTGATCGAACCCAACTTTGTCTACCAGCTTACTGGCTTCTTTACGATGCTTGGCGATTTCAACCAGCGGCAGCGGATCGACTTTAAGTGGCCCGAAACTCGCGACAACAGGATCAAGCTTAACACCGGCGCGAACCGGATACTCATAATTGGCTTGTGCATACATTTGCTGGGCTTTATCTGACACCAGATACTCCAGCAATGCCAGCGCGTTGTCTTTGTTAGGGGCATATTTTGCCACAGCTGCGCCGGAGATGTTTACATGGGTACCCTGGCTTTTTGTGGAGGCAAAAGTAGGGCGAATGACTTTAATGGCCTGGCCCCATTTGTGGTTGTCGCTGCCGGGTTCGGCATTTTTCATGCGGCCTACATAATAAGCGTTTGCGATGCCAATGTCGCAAATCCCACCCAGAATATCGCGGGCAACATCGCGATCACCCCCTGCAGCTTTGCGCCCCAGGTTTGCTTTAACGCCTTCCAGCCACGTCTCTGTGGCCTCAACACCGTTGTGCGCGATCATGGCTGCGATGAGCGCTGTATTGTATGGGTGCTGACCTGAACGGATGCACACCTTGCCTTTCCATTTGGGGTCGGCAAAGTCTTCATACGTGAGGCTGTCGATGTTGAGTTCTTTTGCTACGTAGGCAACACGGTCGCGTAAGGAAAGGGCGTACCAATGGTTGTCGGCGCCGCGCAAATTGGCGGGAATAACTTCGGTAAGTGTCTTGGACTCAACGGGCTGGGTGATGCCGCCCTGTACCAGGTCGATCAAGTTGCCAATGTCAACCGTCATCAGCACATCGGCGGGTGATTTATCGCCTTCAGCCTTAACACGTTCAAGTAGGCCGTCTTTAACAAATACGGTGTTTACGTTGATACCGGTATCGGTTTTGAATTGTTCAATAATCGGCTGTATCAAGCCTGGTTCGCGCGTGGTGTACAGATTTACTTCGTTGGCCTGCGCAGACGCAGCGGTGAATAGTCCGGAAAGTGCGATTGCAGATAGCAGAGCACGGGAAAATAACTTCATGAAGAGACTCCGAAGCGGAAATAGGCGTTGTTACGAATTAATGATAAAGCCGCACGCAGTGCACTGCTTGCACGGCTGGATGAAAACACTGTTGAGTTTGTAAATAACAATGATTCTCAAATAGAATAGCATAAATCAGGAATAAAGGGGTATGGTCTTGTCGTAATAAAGCGTAAACACTCTATTATTGCCGGGTCAGGCAAATGGGAAATAAACCGTCAAACAACTTGAAAAGTTGTGGTCTAACAACTTATCTATTGAAATTACAGGATAAATTGGTAAAATTATAGTAAGCCTGAAAATCAGATATGGGCAGGTATGGCAAACCTAAATGCAGTGTATTAATGCAATTATGCTGAAGGCTTGCTAATAAAACGGCATATATTATGCTCTAACCACCGAAGAAGACACTTATTATGGCAGCTTTCAATTCAGAAAAAGTTCTCAGTGTTCATCACTGGAACGAAACGCTTTTTTCCTTTACCACCACGCGCGACCCCGGCTTGCGTTTCCACAATGGACACTTCGTTATGCTGGGTCTGGAAGTGGAAGGCAAACCGCTGCTGCGTGCTTATAGCATCGCTAGCGCCAACTACGAAGAAAACCTCGAGTTTCTTAGCATTAAGGTGCCCGACGGTCCATTAACGTCGCGCTTGCAGCATTTGAAGGTGGGCGATGAAGTACTGGTTAGCAAAAAGCCGGTTGGCACGCTGGTTGTGGACGACCTGAATCCGGGCAAACATCTTTACCTGTTCGGTACAGGCACGGGCCTTGCTCCTTTCATGAGCATTATCAAAGATCCCGAAGTCTACGAGCGCTTCGACAAAATCGTTCTCATGCATGGCGTGCGCTTCGTTAGTGAGCTGGCCTATGCCGATTTCATCGAAAATGAGTTACCCAACAACGAATTCTTCGGTGACATGGTGCGCGAGAAGCTTATTTATTATCCGACGGTTACACGCGAAGAGTTCCAGAACAAAGGGCGTATTACCCATGCGATTGAAAGTGGTGATTTTGCCCGCAAAACCGGCTTGCCCGATCTGAACCCCGAAACCGATCGCGCAATGATCTGCGGTAGCCCTGCGATGCTGGAAGATATCAGCAATATGCTTGATACCCGCGGCTTTACCATTTCTCCGGGGGTCGGCGATCCTGGCGACTACGTTATTGAGCGCGCTTTCGTGGAAAAATAAGGGTTTTCATTGCTGCGGTGGGCTGTTAATTTTGTCTATAGAAAGATAAACTCTAATAGTATTTTCAACTCCAATACTTATGTAGAGACTTATCATGACAAAACAGGTTATTCACTCGAACGACGCCCCCGCAGCAGTAGGCCCATACTCTCAAGCCATTGCGGCCGGCTCAGGGAAAACGGTCTATTTATCGGGTCAAATTGGGCTTGAACCTGGTACGGGCGAATTGGTGTCCGAAAATTTTGAAGGGCAGGTTCGCCAGTCATTTGCCAACCTAAAAGCGGTGATCGAAGCGGCTGGTGGCACGCTCGACAGTATTGTTCGATTGAATCTGTATTTAACCGATCTTTCCAAGTTTGCCGGCGCCAACGCGATCATGGCCGACATCATTCCCGAGCCTTTCCCTGCCCGCAGCACAATTGGTGTTGCCAGTTTGCCCAAAGGGGCGCAGTTTGAGGTAGACGCCATTATCGTGGTTTAACACACCACTGCAGGCTTGCCTGGTTGAAACGAAAAACGGTGGCAACAAGCACATTGTCGGCAACGGAACGTCGCCTTCAGCGTCTTGGGTTGCGAACGCCCCAAGATTGCGTCATTCATTTGCCCATCCGCTACGAAGATGAAACGCAATTGCATCGCATCGCTTCGGCGCGCGTTGGGCAAACAGTGCAACTGGAAGGCGAAATTTCCTATAACGAAGTACAGCTTCGTCCACGTCGTCAGCTTGTTGCCTTATTAAGAGACGACACAGGCAGCATATTCCTGCGCTGGCTGCACTTCTACCCCAACCAGCAAAAGCAGGTTTCGAAAGGGCAATTAGTCCGTGTTCGCGGCGAAATTCGGTCTGGTTTCAACGGCTTGGAAATCGTGCATCCGCGCGTCAGCAGAGCAGGAGGGGCGCTTGCTTCCACATTCACTCCCGTGTATTCCACCACAGATGGGTTAACACAACCTGTTTTGCGGAAAATTATCGGGCAGGCACTTGAAAGCGCCGACCTTTCCGATACATTGCCGGACACAATTCGCCATCGTTTCAAGCTGATGCCGTTTGCTCAAGCAGTACGCACGCTTCACTACCCACCAACGCAAACCACGCTCTCCAGCCTTGAAGAACGTTCCCATCCTGCCTGGCAACGGATAAAGTTTGACGAGCTTTTGGCACAACAACTGTCTCTGGCTTCAGCGCGGGCATTACGCCTGGAGCAAACGGCAACCCCGCTGAACGCCAATCATGAACCGCTGTTTAATGCCTTGCGTGAACGCCTGCCTTTCGCATTGACCCGCGCGCAAGAACGGGTCATCAACGAAATTAGCCAAGATCTGTCACGCGCGTATCCCATGCATCGTTTGTTGCAGGGCGATGTTGGCAGCGGGAAAACGATTGTGGCTGCGTTTGCTGCGCTTAAAGCAATTTCAAGTGGTGCCCAAGTGGCGGTGATGGCACCAACCGAATTATTGGCCGAACAGCACTATCACAAATTGCAGGCCTGGATGACGCCTTTGGGTGTTCAGGTTCAATGGTTAAGCGGAAGCCAGAAGAGCAAAAACAAACAGCAAGTTCTAGGCTCCATTGCCGGCGGCGAAACGCAATTGGTCGTGGGCACTCAAGCGCTCATTCAAACTTCGGTTGAGTTTCATTGTTTAGGGTTGGTGATCCTGGATGAGCAGCACCGTTTTGGCGTGGGGCAACGGTTGGCACTAGGGCAAAAAGGTGAGCAGCAGGTCTCTCATGCGCCGCTGCTGCCGCATCAGCTCAATATGAGCGCCACCCCGATTCCACGCACATTGGCCATGACACTGTTTGCCGATCTCGACGTTTCGGTGCTCGACGAGCTGCCGCCTGGGCGCCGGGCGGTTGTAACGAAGTTGGTTGCCGACAGTCGTCGGCAGGAACTCATTGCGCATATCCATTCCGAGATACAGAAAGGGCGGCAAGTGTACTGGGTGTCCCCATTGGTTGAAGAAAGTGAGGCGCTGCAATTGCAAACCGCTGTGGATACCCATGCTTATTTACAGCAAACGTTGCCGGATTTAAGTATTGGCCTGGTTCACGGCCGCCTGAAGTCTGCCGAGAAAACCGAGGTAATGGAAGCGTTTCGCAGCGGTGAAATATCCCTGCTGGTTGCCACAACAGTGATCGAAGTCGGGGTCGATGTACCGAATGCAACGTTAATGGTGATCGAACATGCCGAGCGATTCGGCTTGGCGCAGTTGCATCAGCTGCGCGGTCGCGTCGGCCGTGGTGCCGAGCAATCAGTTTGTGTTTTGCTTTATCAGCCGCCTTTGTCGGCTATTGCGCGTCAACGCTTGCGCACTATGTACGAAACAACAGATGGTTTTGAGGTTGCTCGCCGTGACCTGGCGCTGAGGGGGCCGGGCGAGTTTCTTGGTTTAAGGCAGTCGGGCGTGCCGCTTTTGCGTTTTGCCGACATCGAAACGGATACCGCTCTTGTCGAACAAGCCCAGTCGCTTGCCACCGAACTATTGTCGAATGCACGCGACATTGCGCAGGTGCATCTTGATCGATGGATGAAAGGCAAACATGTTTATTTACGCAGTTAACAACGGGATCAGGAGTTGCCATGACGCTGACTGAGTTGAAGTATATTGTCGCCGTTGCCCGTGAGCGCCATTTTGGCCGCGCGGCTGATGCCTGTTTTGTCAGCCAACCGACATTGTCCGTTGCGATTCGCAAACTCGAAGAGGAATTGGGCGTGACCCTGTTTGAGCGAGGCGGGAATGAAATTGCCGTTACTCCCATTGGGTTGCGTGTGGTGGCTCAAGCCCAGAAGGTTTTGGAGGAGGCGGGTAATTTAAAGGAAATAGCACGGGAGGGGCATGATCCACTTGCCGGTCCGTTAAGGGTGGGAATTATTTATACGATTGGGCCATACCTATTACCTCGTTTGGTTCCGGCTCAAATTGAAATTACGCCTCAGATGCCGCTGATTCTTCAGGAAAACTTCACGACACGGCTCATTGAGTTGCTCCGACAGGGCGAGATTGACTGCGCGATCATGGCATTGCCTTTACCCGATGCGGGGCTGGAAGTGTATCCACTATACGATGAGCCTTTTGTGATTGCGGTACCGCGTCGACACCCTTGGGCCAAACGCAAAGAAATCAGCGCTTCGGAGCTTAAAGACGAAACCATGTTGTTACTGGGTGTTGGTCACTGCTTTCGCGATCAGGTATTGGAGGTGTGTCCCGAGCTTTCGCGCTTTTCAGCGTCCAGCGAAGGGATTCAGCGAACCTTCGAAGGCTCATCGCTGGAAACGATACGTCATATGGTTGCGGCAGGAATTGGCATCACCGTTTTGCCGGCTAGCGCGATTCCAGGGGCGCCTAACGATTTGTTGGCTTATATTCCGTTCAAGAAGCCCATCCCCAGCCGCCGAGTGGTTTTGGCGTGGCGGAAAAGCTTTCCCAGGCCTGCTGCCATTCAGGCGCTGATTCAAGCTATTGAGCAGTGCGATTTACCGGGTGTAAGCCCAATGTCTTACAACCAGCCCGTGTTATCGTGATATCACTGGCTTATCATTATCAACTTAGTTAAAAAATTATCGCTATGAGCACTCATCAGGAACTAAAACTTGCCTTCATCGGCGGCGGGAATATGGCATCGGCCCTGGGCGCCGGGCTGATCGGAAAGCGGTGCGGCGCGCAAGACGTCCACGTGGTTGATATTGATGAAAATGTACTAAAGCGCTGGGCAGAGCAGGGGGTCAGCACGGCTTCGCAAGCCGACGAAACGCTTGGCAACCATCGGGTCTGGGTGTTCGCAGTGAAACCGCAGGTTATGAAAGAAACCGTGGCGGCCTGCAAGCCCTTTTTGCGTGACGACACATTAGCGATCAGCATCGCCGCCGGCATCGATTCGGACACGTTCGCGCAATGGCTCGGTGAGCCGGGGCAACCCTGGACTCGCCTGGTTCGTTGCATGCCAAATACGCCGTCACTGGTAGGGGCCGGTATTTCCGGCTTATGTGCCGCAAAAGGCGTTTCCGAGCAAGATCGCGCTTTGGCACAGCAGCTGCTGCGGGCGGTTGGGGAAGTTGTGTGGGTCGACAACGACCAGCAAATTGACGCTGTTACGGCTTTATCGGGAAGTGGGCCGGCCTATGTGTTCCTGTTCCTGGAGGCCTTGATGCAAGGGGGCCGGCAGTTGGGTCTTTCCGAGGCGCAGGCCAGGCAATTGGCGTTGGCAACATTAAGCGGCGCAACAGAATTAGCCAGCTTGTCACCGGAACCCCCATCCGTGTTGCGTGAACGTGTCACTTCCAAAGGGGGTACAACGGCCGAAGCTTTGCGTGTTTTCAACGAACGTGATTTTGTGGCCATTGTTCAGGAGGCGATGAAGGCATCGTATAATAGGGCTTCCGAGCTGTCTGTTGAACTTTCCAAATGAAATCAAATTCTTATCACGTGCCCATGACGGCGCGTCAAATCCTGTTGGCTGTGGCCGCCATGGCCATTGTAGTGGTGGGGTCGAACGTATTGGTTCAGTATCCCATTAACAAATGGCTTACTTGGGGCGCCATTTCTTACCCTGTGGCTTTTCTGGTAGCCGACCTGATCAACCGGCGTTTTGGTGCCAAATCGGCCCGACAGGTTGCCGTGGCGGGTTTCGTGGTGGCCATTGTATTTTCGGTATGGGTTGCAACGCCGCGGATTGCGCTGGCTTCCGGGGTTGCATTCTTATTCGCCCAACTGCTTGATATTTACGTATTCGATCGTTTGCGGCAACAACAATGGTGGCGCGCTCCACTTATCGGCGGAGTGGCGGGTGCCACGCTTGATACCATTCTGTTCTTTAGCATTGCATTCGCAGGAACCGGCATTAACTGGCAGGCCTTGTTAGTGGGTGACCTGGCCGTTAAGCTGGCCGTGAATGTGGCCTTGCTGGCGCCTTTCCGGGCATTAATGTGGAATATCGCGCGGCCCGCCAAATCGGCTTAACAGGGCGGGCCGGGCGCATTTAGCTGTTTGCCAATTATTCCAAGCCCTGGCGGCTTAGCGCATTTTGAACGCCGGGGTCTGTTGCCATACGGTTGTAGAATGCGTCCAGGTTTTTCAGGTCAGGCATATCAATGCCTTTTGCGCGGGTCCAGCGATTAACCGTATACAGGTAAGGGTCGGCCAATGAGCGTTTCCCTGCCAGATAATCACGGTCGGCCAGGCGCTTGTCGGCCACACTAAATAAAAATTTGATACGTTCCGCCGCTTTGGTTGCCAGTTCCTCTTGCCCCTGCGGCGTGCTTTGAAAATTCTGCGGCACAAAGACCAGCGAGAAGGTACGGTGCAAATCGGAATTGCAAAATGATAGCCAGCGTCGTACTTCTGCACGTTCTTTTGCAGTGGTGCCGTGCAGCCCGCTTTCGGGATGCAATTCGGCCAGATATTCCATAATGGCCACACTTTGTGACAGAACGAAATCATCATCAACCAATACCGGTACGGATCCAACGGGATTCAAAGCCAGGAACTGGGGCGTTTTGGTTTGCTCACGAGTGACTTCTTCAAGCTCGTAGCCAACATTCATCCACTCGAGCACAATTTGCGATGCCAGCGGGCAGGCGCCTTTCAGGTAATAAAGCTTCATGGTTATCCTTGAATCAGTTAAATCGAATTGAGCTGATATTCTATCGATGACCATCGCGAATGCAAACAGGCTTGATTAAACCGGTAGTTTGATCCGATCAGGTTGCAGTTGCGCTACCATGTTATTTTTGGAGTGCGTTGTTACCATGTTCAAGCCTGATTTTTCGTTGAATAATCGTCTTGCTCTTGTTACTGGGTCCACTCGCGGATTAGGCTATGCCATTGCGTCTGCTTATGCCGCCAGCGGGGCCAATGTGATTATTAACGGACGAGACCCGGAACGCACGCAAGCGGTTGCCCGGCAATTACGTGAGCAAGGTGCAACCGCGCACGCATGGGTGCAGGATATTGCCGACTTCGACTCATTGCCCCAAGCGTACGCGAACCTTTGTAACCAATGGGGTACACCTGATATTTTGGTTAACAATGTGGGAATTCGTATCCGAAAACCCTTGTCTTCAGCCTCAGTCAACGATATCAATCAATTAATCCACGTGAATTTGTCGGCCGCAGTTTTCTTATCGAAGCTGGCGGCAGGGGCCATGCTGGACCATAACTCACAACCTTCCGGTCGCATCATCTCCTTAACCTCTATTGCAGGGAATCTGGCCCGCTCAGGTGACGCCATCTATCCTATTGCAAAACTAGGTTTGAAAGGCCTGGTTCACAGTTTGGCGGTGGAGTACGGGCCTTATGGCATTACCAGTAATGGTGTGGCTCCTGGTACTTTTGCCACCGAAGCGAATGCCGATCTGGTGGCTGACCCCGTTCGCGGGCCGGTCGTTATCGGTCGCAATCCGCTGGGTCGCTGGGGGCAGCCCGAGGAAATCACCGGCGCGGCAGTTTTTCTGGCGTCACCCAGCGCCGCCTACGTGAACGGCCATGTTTTGGTCGTTGACGGTGGTTTTTCTATTACATTCTGAATGGTTTTTTATGTCTGCAAAACTTCGTCTGGCAATTAATGGCTACGGGCGCATTGGCCGTTGCTTCTTGCGTGCACTCTACGAATCGTCGGCTTGTGAGCAATTTGAAATTGTTGCAATTAATGAGCCGGCCGACCTGGATTCCATGGCCTACCTTACGCGCTTTGATTCAACACACGGCGTTTTTCCGGGCGAAGTCGATCAAGGTAAACAAACGCTCATTATCAATGGACATTCAATCAAGGTAACGCACGCCGAAAAACCTGAATCGGTTGATTGGGGTGCTTACAACCTTGATGTGTTGGTTGAGTGTTCAGGTCGTTACAGTAGCAGAAGCGAGCTGATGCGGTTTATTCAGGCCGGATGCCCCCGGTTATTGTTGTCACAGCCGGCCGACGGAGCGGCCGAGGTTGATCAGACCATTGTGTATGGTATTAATGAGCACGTATTAAAAGGCGATGAGGTTCTGGTTTCGAATGCCTCATGCACGACAAATGCCATTGTGCCGGTGCTGGCAGCATTGAATCGTGCTTTTTCGCTTGAACACGCTTTCCTGACAACATTGCATTCGGTTATGAATGATCAACCGTTAATTGATGGCTACCATAGGTCGGATTTGCGTCGCACACGTTCAGCCATGCAATCGATTGTGCCGGTTTCAACGGGGTTGGCAAAGGGGGTCGAGCGATTGCTGCCGGAGTTGGCGGGTAAAGTTGTGGCCAAGGCGATCCGCGTTCCAACGTTGAATGTTTCTGCGATTGACCTCATGGTCACAACGAAACAGGTGGTCTCTGTCGAGGCGATCAATACGCAAATGCAAGCCCTTGCTCACAATGCAAAGCGTCTTGTGGCGTACTCAAGTCACCCCCATGCTTCAGTCGACTTCAATCATAATCCGCACTCAGCCATTATCGACGGCAGCCAAACACGCGTGAATGGTGAGAATTTTGTGAATTTGCTGGTATGGTTTGATAACGAATGGGGCTTTGCCAATCGGTTGCTCGATACCCTGGGGTATTGGGCAACCCACTTAAACCTCAGTAGCCCTGTTCAGTTCAAGCAACCAGCCTGATCGACAGGAGGCCAAAATGAGCAAAATGCGCACGGAGTACGATTCAATGGGACCCATCGACGTTCCGGCCGATCGGTACTGGGGCGCACAAACGCAACGGTCACTTCATCACTTCCCAATCGGTGCCGACCGCTTTGTCTGGCCTGCCTCCATTATCAAAGCGCTGGGCTTGTTGAAAAAGTCTGCCGCCAAGGCCAACGCATCGCTGGGGGAGCTAGACCCAAAACTGGCCGACTTAATCATTCAAGCCAGTGATGATGTCATTCAGGGGCGACTGAATGCACACTTTCCATTGGTGGTGTTTCAAACGGGCTCGGGAACCCAGTCGAACATGAACGCCAACGAAGTCATTGCCAATCGGGCTATTGAACTGGCCGGGGGGCAATTGGGGTCGAAACAGCCGGTTCATCCCAATGATCATGTCAATCGCGGACAATCTTCGAACGATACTTTTCCTACCGCAATGCACATTGCAGTGGCCCAAAGCGTGCAGCATCATTTGCTGGATTCGGTACAGGCTTTACGTGACACACTCGATGCAAAGTCGCGCGCGTACGACCAAATTGTGAAAACCGGGCGTACCCATTTGCAAGACGCAACGCCCATTACCTTGGGGCAGGAAATAAGCGCCTGGGTGGCGCAGATTGATTTCGGCCTGGCGGCTATCAAACAGGCATTGCCGGGCGTTTATGAGCTTGCAATTGGAGGTACGGCCGTAGGAACGGGTCTGAATGCACATCCTGAATTCGGTGACCGGGCCGCCGTGTATTTGTCGGAAGAAACAGGGTTGCCTTTTATTTCGGCCTCTAACAGGTTTTTTGCATTATCAGCGCATGACGCCCTGGTTCAAATGTCTGCGGCGTTGCGGACGCTGGCGGGTGGCCTGATGAAAATGGCTAACGACATTCGCTGGCTGGCCAGCGGACCCCGTTGCGGCATCGGTGAATTGTTGATTCCTGAAAACGAACCGGGTTCTTCAATTATGCCGGGCAAAGTGAACCCAACCCAATGTGAGGCTCTGACCATGGTTTGTGTACAGGTTTTTGGTAATGATGCCGCCACCGCCTTTGCCGGTACGCAAGGTAATTTTCAACTTAATGTTTACAAACCGGTCATGGTGCATAACGTGCTGGAAAGCATCCAGCTTCTGGGCGATGCATGCGGTACATTTAATCGCTTTTGCGCTGAAGGCATTGAGCCAAATAAGCCGGTAATCGAGTCACATTTACATCAAAACCTAATGCTGGTCACTGCGTTGAACCGCCATATTGGATACGACAAAGCAGCCGAAATTGCCAAGAAAGCGCATCGGGAAGGGATGTCGCTGCGCGAGGCGGCCATTGATTCTGGTTACCTTAGCGGTGAACAATATGATCAGTGGGTGGTTCCGATGAACATGACCCGACCGGGAGTGTAAGACGATGCTTGATATTGATACTTCAAAATGCCTGAATGCGCCTAGAGGCCTGTTGAGGTCGGCTTTTGCCTGTGCCCTCATGCTGTTTACGGCACAGTTTATGACTTTGTCACACGTTCGTGCGGCAGAAATCGAGGTTGAAGAGCTTGCTCAAGGTTTGCAACACCCTTGGGGCATGGCGTTTCTGCCCGACAATCAGGGCATGCTGGTGACTGAACGTGAAGGTTCTCTACGCCATGTTTCCTCAAACGGCCAGGTTTCCGACCCCATTAACGGGGTACCTGAGGTGTGGAATAAAGGGCAGGGTGGCTTGCTTGATATTGCATTGGCGCCGAATTTCAACCAATCCCGAAATGTCTATTTATCGTATTCCGAGGGTGGCAGTGCCCGCGCAGGAACGGCCGTGGGCTTCGGCAAGCTAAGTAACGACATGCGACAACTGGAGGGTTTCAAAGTGATCTTCCGCCAGGAGCCCAAAATGTCCACCGGCCAGCACTTTGGTTCCCGTTTGGTATTTGATAATCGCGGCCATTTATATATTACGTTGGGAGACAACGGGCAGCGCCCGTTGCCGCAAGATCTTGACAAGTTACAAGGTAAGGTCGTACGTATTCTCGCCGACGGCACGATTCCATCCGACAATCCCTTCGTTCGCGACCCAATGGCGCGAGATGAAATCTGGTCTTACGGGCATCGTAACCCGCAGGGTGCGGCATTACATCCCGAAAGTGGGCTCCTCTGGATAAATGAACACGGCCCACGCGGTGGCGATGAAATTAATATTCCGAAAGCAGGGAAAAATTACGGCTGGCCGATTGCCACGCATGGCATCAACTATTCCGGTAGTCCTATCCCTGAAGCAAAAGGGGAGCAAGTAAAGGGGACGGAGGCGCCGAATTTTGTTTGGGAAGTGTCGCCTGCGGTGAGCGGAATGGCTTTTTATACCGGCGAACGTTTCCCACAATGGCAGGGCTCGATTTTTGTGGGTGCCTTGCGCGACCGCAGCCTGATTCGGCTGACTCAAAACCAAGACGGCGTTATTGAAGAGCAAGAGCGCCTGTTAAAAGATTTGAATGAACGTATCCGTGATGTACGCAGTGGCCCCGATGGGTTTATTTACGTGCTAACAGATGCAGATAACGGGCGTTTGCTTCGCATAGGCTTGCAGTAAGTAACAGTAAAAAAACCCCGGTTTTAAGGCCGGGGCTTTTCTTGTGACGGCACATACTGCCAGATGATTATTTCATCAGTTTCCAGTCGCCGTCTTTAACCTCAACCAGCATGCGGGCACGTTCATCGTGGCCGAAGTGGTCGGTGGGGCTCATGTTGAACACACCATGCGAGCCGACGACTTCTTCTGAGTTTTCAATCGCGTCACGCAGCGCTGCGCGGAATGCTTGAGTGCCTGGCTCAGCCTTTTTAAGGGCTTCGGGAGCCGCTGCTTCAAGCACAAGATAAGCATCGAAAATATGGGCACCGAAAGACGAGAAGGAGCCTTCGCCATACATTTTTTCGTAAGCTTTGATGTATTCAATACCAGGTTGCTTCGAAGGGTGCGAATCAGGTAGTTGCTCTGCAATTACAACCGGCCCGACCGGCAGAATAGTGCCTTCCACCGCTTTGCCGCCTACACGAATGTACTCTTTACTGGCGGTGCCGTGCGTTTGGTATATCTGCCCTTTAAAGCCACGGTCTTGCAGGGTGACCTGGGGCAGAACCGAGGGGGTTCCAGACGCAACAACCAAAATAGCGTCGGGTTTTGCGGCAACCAGTTTCAAGGCTTGGCCTGTTACGCTGGTGTCGTTCCGGTTGAAACGCTCAACGTTTTCCATACTGATACCGGCCTTTTCAACCAAGGGGCGCATTTCTTTGAGCCAAACCTCGCCATATGCGTCAGCATAGCCGATAAAGCCCAGTTTTTTGACCCCGTTTTCTTTCATGTGGTCAACCAATGCACCTGCCATAAGACGTACGTGTTGGGGGGTGCGGAAAACCCATTTTTCTTTATCGGCTGGCAAGTCTAATGGGGCAACGGCGATTTGCGGTACCTCGAGTTCGTTGGTTATCTCAGCCACGGCCACGCTGGTTGGCGTTGAAGATGAGCCAAAAATAATATCGACTTTGTCTTCGGTAATGAGTTTGCGTGCATTACGACCCGCTTGCGTTGCGTCAGTGGCATCGTCGAGCACAATGTAGTTAACTTTGTGGCCTGCGATCTCTGTTGGTAAAAGCGGGATGGTATTACGCTCGGGTACCCCCAACGCGGCGGCCGGGCCGGTGCTGGAGAGCGTAACGCCCACATTGATGTCTTTGGTTTGCGCTGAGGCAACCATTGCACTGGCCATAAGGCCGGCCGCGGCCACGCCGGCCAGTTTCATTGAGAGTTTCATGTTTCCTCCGGTTGTAAGAAATTTTATTAATTGCGACGTTTTGAAAACGTTGCCAACTTTACGTAAACGTTCTGATTATGACAATAGGGGTGAACCCAGCGCAACTCTTGATTTTCATCAAGGTGGCCACCAAATAGCAGGTGTAGCATGAACATGCCAATTTGGAACTTAACTTGATAGAGAGGTGAGTCATGGCAAACTTAACACGTTTTGATCCATTTCGTGATTTAACGGCAATGGAACCCTGGCGAAATTTGGAGGACTTTTTTAGCGATTTCAGCTTGCGTCCTTTGGCGGATAAAGTCCAAACCGAGCCGCGCATCCGAATGGACGTAACCGAAGCGCAAGACCATTACGCCGTCAAGGCCGAGATCCCGGGTATGCGTAAGGAAGACATCACTGTTTCCATCGATGGTAACCAGGTAACCCTAAGTGCCGAGATCCGTCAGGAAAAAGAACAGAAAAAAGACGAAAAAGTGGTCCGTCGTGAACGTTTTTACGGCCGTCAGACGCGCAGCTTTTCACTCGCCCACGATATTGATGAGTCTGCCTCTTCAGCGCACTATGAAGACGGCGTATTGAACTTGAAGTTGGTAAAAAAGGCCGGTACGAACGGTAGCCGAACATTGGCTATTCAATAAAAATAAAGCTATAAATTATTGATCATAGGGGCGTTACATTACCGCCCCTAACTTTTTCCCTTTCGCCGCCGTTAACTAACAAATTGTCCTTTTTCAATTTGTTGCATTTTGTTATAAACCGGGGTAGTCTAGCGATTTTGTCTGGCGCAGGTGCCTTTATTCTGGCGGAAGGTTATGGTTTCTATTCTTCAAGGCGCAGTCAAGCATTTCCCGACCGACGCCAAGCGTCTGGCGAAGAAGATGCCATCGGCACACGGCCTGCAATTGTTATATAACGCAGTACAACGCCTTTCGGGAACCCGCAGAATTGATACCGGGTTGGCCCAGGTTCTTGAGTTGCTTTGTACGCATTCGCAATGGCAAGCTGCAATCGCCTGGATCACCCGACCACATGAGAAGCCGCAGTTTCAGTGTGCCTGGCATGAAACGCAGCACGGTATACAAGCGCTGGAAGCCTGTTTTCGCAACGGCGCGTTCAGCCACCAGGACACCATTCCATTCTTGGTGATGCAACAAGAAAGCGCAGTTTTCGCAGCAACCATTCCACAAAGCAATCACAACGAAGCAAACAATGTGGTTCGTAAACTGGGCTTGCACTCCGCCCTGGGTATCCCACTGCCTGGGCGTGTTCATGTTCTAGGCGTCATCGAGCTGCTGAGCACCGACACAAATGAGCCTGACGCCAGCACAATTGCACTACTGCAAACGTTGGGTAGCGACATTGGTTTGTTTCTGGAGGCCCGCCAGTTGGAGGGGCAATTACAGGAAAAGAATAAAAAATTGTTGCAGACACAACGTATTGCACGCCTGGCTTCCTGGGAAATCGACTTACTTAACTTAAAGCTATACGGTAGCCCTGATGCCGCAAGGGTCATGGGTTTATCGGTTGATGCTTTGCCGTCGAATTTGCATGAGCTATTGGCCTTGATTCCGCAAGAAGATCATGACATTTTCAATAGCCTGTTGGCCGGCGCACAACAGCGCGCGCATCCTTTCGTTACTGTAGAGCATCGTTTATGTTCTCCGGGCGGTATACGCTACCTTATGGTAAGGGCGGAAGGGCGATTCGACCACGGCGGCAAGCCGGTACGTATCACCGGCACGATGCAAGACATTACCGAACAAAAGCTCGCCAACATATATGCCACCCAGTCAGAGCAACGTTGGGAGGCCGCGTTTCGAAATAGTCCAGTTCCTTCCATTATTACGGAGCTGGATTCCGGGCTTTGCCTCGATGCCAACGATGAAATGTGCCGTCTGTTGCGGCTGGAACTGAATGAGGTGGTTGGCAAAACTACGACCGAACTCATGATTTGGCCGGCAAGCGAACCACGCGCCACGTTTATTGAAGAGGTCAAGAAACAGGGTTCGGTGCGCCAAAAGGAATTTCGGGCTATGGTCGACGGTGCCGAACACTATCTTCTGATCAATATGGAGCGCATTGAGTTTAACGACCACGATGCGCTTTACGGCCAATGGGTCGACATCACACCCGTAAAAAAACTCGAAGAAAAGTTGCGTTTAACCGCTGCGGCAGTCGAGCACGCCGCCGACGCGCTGGTGTTAATTGACCGTCAAGGCGATATTGTTGCCGTTAACCCCGCTTTTTCCACTATTACCGGGTATGCAACGGAACAAGCTCTGGGCAAATGGTTTCTGGGGTTACTCCACAAACCCACTGGGCGTCACGACAAACATTTTTTTAAAAACGCCGTCGATACGCTGGAGGATCACAATCAGTGGAAAGGTGAGGTCTGGACGCAACGGGCTAACGGTAATATTTTTCCGGCCCTGTTAACTTTAGGAGCGATTCGCAGCCCGGAGACAAACAAAATCACCCATTATGTTGGTGTTTTTTCTGATATCTCGCGCCAGAAAGAATATGAAGACCGCCTGCGCCAGCTTGCTTTGCACGATGAGTTAACTGGGCTCGCCAATCGTACGTTACTCATCGAACGGGGTAATCGTGCGTTGCTTCAAGCTGAACGGCATGACGGCATGGTAGCCGTATTGTTTATTGATTTGAACCGCTTCAAATCTGTTAATGACGCGCACGGCCATGCAGTAGGTGATGCACTATTACAACAAGTGGCTGATCGCCTGGTGTTATGCGTGCGGGCTTCCGACACAGTCGCCCGGGTCGGCGGTGATGAGTTCGTTATTCTACTTACTGATCTTTCACAAGACGACGACGCCTATCAAGTTGCCGATAAAGTGCACCTGGCAATGGTGCAGCCGTTTCGGGTGGAAGGTGTTGATATCGATGTAGGAGCCAGTGTCGGCGTGGCACGCTACCCACACGACGGGGTCGACATGACAATGCTGCTTAAATTTGCCGATGAGGGGTTGTACCAGGCAAAGCGGGCAGCAGGGCGGCGCGACTAAAGCTTTATTCCGGTCAATTCGGGTTTTTGTTGCAGTGATATTAAAGTTTGCGCCACACTTGCCGTTAACCTCCCGTTAACCTGTAAAGTGGTGCTTGCTTATGACGAATAACGACACGCAAGTCGGCTCGAACCCGGCAAATCTGCTCAACCAGATTGACCACCCACTGGCAGTTCATCTTTTACAAACCGAGAAAATGGCGGGGATCGGCCAGTTGGCGGCGGGTGTAGCCCATGAAATTAATAATCCAGTGGGTTATGTGTTTTCAAACCTGAAAACCTTGGCCGGTTATATGCAAGACATGCTGAAAATCATCGATGCGACCGATCATGTCGAGTCTATGGGTGAATTGCATCAATTGAAAAAAGCCCTGGATTACGACTACATTCGGCAAGATGTGCCGGCATTGTTACGCGAGTCCGAAGAGGGAATGGATCGCATAAAGCACATTATTTCAGCGTTGAAGTATTTTTCCCACACCGACGATGACAGCTTCCGTTTGGCCGACCTTCATCAAAGTATTGAGTCGACTTTAACGGTGGCAGGCAACGAAATTAAATATCGCGCACAAGTGATCAAACAATTCGGTGTTTTGCCACCCGTGCAATTCAATGTGTCGCAAATCAATCAGGTTGTGATGAATTTATTAATCAATGCAGCACAATCGATTGAAAATTCAGGCATGATTACATTACGTACCAATCAGGACGGCGCCTGGGTATGGTTCGAAGTTGAAGACACGGGGTGCGGTATGACAGCAGAGATACAGCAGCGTATTTTTGAGCCCTTTTATACAACCAAGCCCGTTGGGCAGGGCACCGGTATGGGTTTGGCCCTCTCTTACGGCATTGTTCAAAAACATAATGGCAGAATTGACGTATTCAGTAGAGTGGGACACGGCACCCGCATTCGTGTCTGGTTGCCGGTTCACCAACCCAACTTCTAAGTCTGGGTGTGATCATGTCTGACGCTTCACAATCGGCAACCATTTTAATTGTTGATGACGAACCCAACGTCATCAGTAGCCTCAAACGTGCTTTGCACGCACAACCTTTCAAGTTGTTGGGGGCCACCAATGGCGAAAGCGCTTTGCAATTGCTGGAAGAGGAGGGCGCCGACCTGGTCATCTGCGATGCCCGCATGCCGGGCATGGACGGCCCAACTTTGTTGCGCACCATTGAGTCGCGTCGGCCCGACTGCATGCGTATTCTTTTAACTGGATATGAAGACATTGACCAAACCATCCGTGCTATTAACGAAGGGCGTATTTTCCGTTACATCAGCAAACCTTGGGACGACCGGCTTTTGTTACTTGCGATCAAGCAGGCATTGGAGCATCAGCATATAGAACGTGACCGCAATCGTTTGCAACTATTAACGCAAGAACAGAATATTGCACTTCAGCAAGTAAATAGTGAACTGGAAAGCCGGGTTGAGTCGCGAACTGCCGAGCTTATGCGGGCGGCTGAAATGCTGTCGGCGGCCAATGAAGAACTGAAACAAGCGTATGTAACGGCAACTGAGGTTTTCTCGGCACTATTGGCCCAACGGTTGCCGCGCAGCCGACAAACCAATAAAGAAGTCATTGAGTTGATGCGCGCTTTTTGCAAGGCGCAAGAGTATTCCCAGCAACTGACCGACGACCTTTCAATGGCCGCCGCCTTATATAACCTGGGCAAACTCACCTGGAACGACGCCCTGATCGCCTTGCCGCCGGAATCTATGGATCGCGTTCAGCGCGAGAATTATAAAAACTACCCAACAACGGGTGAACGCCTGCTGATCGCGCTTGAGCCGGCACATGATGCCGCCCTCATTATCCGGCATCATCAGGAACGGTGGGACGGGGCGGGATTTCCCGACGGTCTGGTGGGCAATGCCATCCCGTTTGGGGCACGGGTTCTTAAGCTGGTGGTTGATTTCGTCGAAATGAAAATGGGCATGGTTTTTGCGCGCAAAGTGCCGCATGAGGAAATGGTAGAAAAAATGCCCAAGTATGCCGGGCGTTTATATGATCCGGAGTTATGTGCGGCGTTTATTGAATTAGTGAAGCGTTTGGAAGAAGAAAAAGAAGCGGAAAGCGAAGACGTTGTGACGCACAATACAAGTACGTTGCGCCCGGAGATGATTATTGCGCGCAGTTTGCATGCACAAAACGGCATGCTGCTTCTAAAGGAAGGTACGGTCATTACGGAAAGGCTCATCAATAAGCTCAAAGACTTCGAGGAAAACGAGGAAACGCAATACGTTATTCATGTCTTGCAGGTACTGCAAGACGAAGAGGCATGAGCGCATTCGGCTTCATTCGGATGTGTAGTGTTTATGGCGCAGCGCGTTTTTTACCCGCGCTGGCATTACTGTTTTTTGGCTTGGGCGGCCTGCTCGACGCCGTCATCAACTTATTGTTCTTCGCTCGCGTACCGCTTGTTTCCTGGGGCGAAATCACGCTTTATATATCAACCGGCCTAACATTGGGTCTGGCTGCCCATTGGGTTTGGCCAGGTCGTATTTTGGCGCTCGTGACACTGGTTGTTGCTGTTGCCTACACCTACTCGGCAGGTCTATGGGGTGGTTTGCTATTAGTTGGGGCATTTGGCTTAATCGCAACAATGTTCCCTTTGCCAAAACAAAAACTTGTTTGTCTCTTGATCGCCGCTTTATTGTTGTTTTTGTCGTTTTTTGCAGTGATTGTGCCCGACGACTGGGTAGTTTCACGCTTGCAAAGTTATGCGCACGAAACCCATATCGACGCCATCATGGGGGGGCTGATCGCCCTGGGCCTGGTTGGTCATGCATTTTCAAAAACCACTTCAGCCGGTTTTCAGGCGAAAGAAGAAGAGCGTAAACAATTTTTTGTCGCAACCGGCGGTGTTGCATTGGCCGTTCTATGCTGGTTTTTATTGGCGGAACAGGAGCAACGCTTTGCCGAACAACAAGCAACAATCAGCTCTGCACAGGCGCAAAGTGCCATCACCGAATCTTTGAGCGAAAAAATCGCCGCATTGCAACGCCTTCATTATCGCGTTGCAGCCTGGCAAGGCCCGATGCACGACGAAGTACAACTGATTGCCGAGGCGCAGCGTTTCATACAAGACCACACCACCGCGCTAGGCGTTGCCATCGTAAGCCAGTCGGGGCGAACCGAAACCGGCTATTCGTTGAATCATCCGCAACGCTTTTCCGACGTCCTGAGCCACTGGCCGGCTCGTGCCGAGGTGCAAAGCTGGCTCAGGCATGTTGCCTCGGAGAGTACACCGCATCTGTTCCTTTACAGTTCCGATAATGTCTCCGACTGGTTCTGGCTGGGTATAGCTTTGCCGGGCCCGAACGCGAGTCATCAGGTGTTGGTGGTGGCGCATAGTCTTGAGCAGTTTCTTGATTCCGCTCTGCGGCCCGACCTTGCCGCCATTCGGTTCCAGCTGCATATGGATGGCCGAATGCTATACGACAACCTGGAAGAGCAGGGCGTTCAAGCAGCCCGCTATCTGGGCACCAGCCGGTTCGATCCACATCATGATATTCACTGGGAATTGTCGACATGGATATCGCCGCGAGCGGCCCCGCTTATTAGCCGTTTGCTGCCCGACTTTCTGTTCCTGGTTTGTCTGGGTTTTACGATCCTGTTAGTTCGAACGCTGCGTCTGTCACAAGACGTTGTTCAACGATCCGACGCCCTTAGCCAGGCAATTTTTTACGACTATCTTACCGGGCTGCCCAATAAAGCATCTTTAATAGAAAAACTGGATGATGTATGCAAACGCGCCCGTGCACAGGCAAGTTGTGCCTCGATTATTTTGCTTGATTTGAATGGGCTCAAACTGATTAACGATTCGATGGGCTTTGAAGTGGGCGACCGCATACTGCGCGAAGTGGCAAACCGGTTGGCCGGCTCGATACAGGCTCCCCAATGGTTGGCCCGATTGGAAGGGGATGAGTTCGTTGTGGTGGTACCGGACGCGCCGGGCCATCAGGTGACGCAACTTGCACGACGCCTGATCAACGTTATTGCACGGCCTTACCAGCACCAACAGGCTGAATTACACCTAACGGCGTCTGCAGGCATTACCACCCACATAGCGAATGTGCCTGAACCGTTGGAGCTGATTCGCGAAGCCGACCTCGCATCGGCACAAGCCAAGCAAAGTGGCCGCAATACCTGGCGTGAATATGCAAATGAATTGGCTTCCGATGTGAATACGCGGCTTTCACTGCGCACCGACTTGCAGAAAGCGTTGGTCAACGACCATTTCAGTATGCATTATCAACCGCTCATCAACGGCTTTACCGGTCGCATCACTAGCGCAGAGGCATTGCTGCGTTGGCCGCACTCCGATCGCGGCTATATTTCGCCTTCGGTATTTGTGCCGATTGCCGAAGAGTCGGGCTTAATTGTGCCTTTAAGCCAATGGGTGCTGCATGCGGTTTGCCGTGATAAAGCGGCGTTAAATCGAAAAATCATGGCGGACTTTCCCTTCATCATTAACATCTCGCCCTTGTATTTTCAGCACCCGCGATTTGTTGAGGAGCTGACCCATGCGCTGGCAACGCATAATTTATCGCCACAGGATATCCAGATAGAAATTACAGAAGGCGTGCTGTTGGAAAGGGTTGATCACACCATCAGCAAATTGAGCACACTGCGTGAATTGGGGTTCAGTGTCTCGGTGGATGACTTTGGTACCGGCTATTCAAGCTTGAGCTATCTGAAAGATCTCCCGGTCGACAAAATAAAAATCGATAGTTCCTTCGTACGCCAAATCGCAGGAGACAGAAAAAGCGCGGCGATTAGCAAGGCCATTATCAGTCTGGCTCATCACCTGGGGCTTAAGGTGGTTGCGGAAGGCGTGGAGACGGAGGCGCAATACTGGTTCCTGAAACGGCATTTTTGCGATGAGTTTCAGGGGCATTTATTTGCCCGCGCTATGCCGATGGAACAATTGGAAACACGCTTAAGGGAAAAAGGGGGGGGTGAAACGCTTCCCATGGCACCGGAAAGCGATTTAACCCATCGCGCCATCCTGATCCTTGATGACGAAGAAAACATACTGAATGCGCTTCACCGTGTTTTGCGCCGTGAGGGTTATCTTGTATTCAAGGCTTCAAGCACACGCGAAGCGTTCAACATATTGGGGGAAAACGCGATACATGTCATTATCTCCGACCAGCGTCTGCCCAATATGACCGGGACCGAATTTTTCAGTGAAATCAAAAACCTTTACCCGTCGACCATTCGTATTATTTTGTCGGGCTATGCCGACTTGAAATCACTGACCGAGGCGATTAACCATGGCGCCGTATACAAGTTCATGGCCAAACCGTGGGACGAAGAAGAGCTGCGTCAGACGCTGTTGCAGGCGTTCAAGGAAGTTGAGCTGCGTGGTACATTCTCAAACTAATTCGCGCTGTTCTTCCTGAACCAACCGGTCGATCATACGCCGTGCTTGTACGCCGCCTGAATCAATATTGAGCATCAGCAAACGGCGCTCGGGATGACCGGCCAGATTTTTTTGCTGCGCTTCCAGCACCCCTAAATCCTGAGCAAAAATTTCGCCCTGGTTTTTGCGAATACGTTCGGTTAGCTCCGCGTCATCGGCCTTGAAATGACGCGCCATGCCCCAGAAATACCAATGTGAGTTTTCCGTTTCGGGGGTGATGAAATCAACCACAACGGCTGAAACCTTCACGGAAGGGTCGGCATCGAAGCCACCTTGGCCGGCATAAGCCACACCAACATTGATCAGGATATGGCTGGGGGGTGTAAAACGCGAAATTTGCCAACGGTCGACTGGTTTGTCCGGATTCAGCCCATTTGCGCGCATGGCGTTGGCTAGAAAGGGCGGTGCCTGAATGTTATGCATGAAACGGCTGGTAATGACCGTGTCTCCTTCGACCCGCGTATTAACCGGCGCTTCGTCGATCTCGTCTTGCCCAATACTTTCGGGATGCACGTAGGTTTCGTGCGTGAGATCCATTAAATTGTCGATCATTAAACGGTAATCGCAATTCAAGTGATACATGCCGCCGCCGTAGGCCCATTCATTGCTAACCGCCCATTCGAGATGCGGGATAAGGGCGGGGTCGGCTAAGGAGGCGTCGCCTGGCCAAACCCAGATAAAGCCGTATCTTTCAATCACCGGGAAACTTTTGATGCACGGGAAACCACCCACGCGCTGCATCGGCATCGATACGGTTTTGCCATCGCAACCCATCGCAAGGCCGTGGTAGCCGCATACGAGATTGCCGTTCTCGACAAAACCCAGCGATAAAGCAGCACCACGGTGAGGGCAAAAGTCTTCCACGGCCGCCACCTGGTTGTTCTCACCGCGATAAAACGCAATACGTTCCCCGCATATTTGGCGGCCCAACGGCTTGTCGTTAATTTCGTCGGGTGTACAGGCAACGTACCAGGTGTTTTTTAAATACATGATGGGATTTGTCTCCGTATTGATTTCGATGGTGCTGATGCCCACGAGTTGTACTTATTTTGTGGAGGGTATTGTAGCGATGCAGGCTAAAGGGATAAAGCCGTTAATAACGGTATGGATTCATAAATACTCGAATTTACATAATATACATTATGCGCATGAAGCCCTAACTAAACGTGAGCGATCTTTTTCAAGTTGAGGTTGATCCACAGCAAGGCCCTTTAGTAACTGAATAAGCCATTGCGGCGCACTTTGGGCAAGATCATAGAACACCCATTGACCTCGACGCCGATCAGACAGCAGCCCACAACGTCTTAGTTGTGCCAAATGCCTGGAAACCTTTGACTGGCCTTCGTTCAAAGCGCTGGTCAGTTCACAAACGCAAAGCTCTCCTTCTCGCGAAATGAGCAAAAGCATTCGCAGACGTGTTTCATCCGCCAGGCACTTCAGTATGGCTAATTCATTTATTGCGCTCATGGTTTCGTTCGCCATCCATTAAGGATCAATTTGGTTTCATTAAATTATGCCAGTTGCATGTAATCAGATCGCCCACCGATTTGATACTTAACAGCCATTATATTTGCTATTCCATATATGTGGTAAAACAGATATAATATTTCCACACGCGGGGAGTCACGACTCGCGCAATTCTATTCGTCATCCAAACTTGAAAAGTCTATATGTCAGAAACCACTGCAACCTCGCACAAACATGTCGACACACCGCCCATCAGTTTTTTTGAACGTTATCTAACGGTTTGGGTTGCGTTATGTATTATTGCCGGAACGCTACTGGGTTTGTATTGGCCAGGCGCAGCCCAAACGCTGGGAGCCATGGAGATTGCCCATGTCAATATTCCGGTTGGCATTTTGATTTGGTGCATGATTATTCCCATGCTCATGAAAATCGATTTTTCTGCGCTCAGCGAAGTGTACGAACAACGCGCAGGCATGGTCATCACCCTGGCAGTGAACTGGCTGATTAAACCGTTCAGCATGGCGCTATTTGGTTGGTTTTTCATTAAAGTGGTGTTTGCGCCCTGGTTACCGGCCGCATCACTCGACAGTTATATGGCTGGCCTCATTCTGTTGGGTGCCGCGCCCTGCACCGCCATGGTGTTTGTATGGAGCAATTTGTGTAAAGGTCACGCGAATTTCACGCTCACACAAGTCGCGCTGAATGATCTGATTATGGTGTTTGCCTTTGCCCCGATTGTGGCGTTACTGCTTGGCGTTTCGTCTATTCCCGTGCCCTGGGATACGTTAATTCTATCGGTGATCATGTACATCGTAATTCCACTGAGTATTGCCCAAGCATTACGCTTTTGGTTAATCAAAAAAGGCGGGCTGCCATTTTTCGAGAAGGTTTTATCCCGTATTGGCCCTTGGTCAATCGTTGCCTTGCTGGCCACATTGGTCTTGCTGTTCTCATTTCAGGGTAAAGCCATTGTCGAACAGCCTGTCATTATCGCCATATTGGCCGTACCCATTCTGGTTCAAACCCTGTTTATTGCTGCATTGGGTTATGTCTTGAACCGACAACTAAAAGTTCGACACGATGTTGCCGGGCCATCGACGATGATCGGCGCATCGAACTTCTTCGAATTGGCTGTAGCCGTCGCCATCGTGCTCTACGGATTTGATTCGGGCGCCGCGCTGGCCACCGTTGTAGGCGTGCTGATTGAAGTGCCTGTGATGTTGTGGCTGGTGCGAACCGTAAACCGCACGCGTCATTGGTATGAACAAGCATTGCAGGCGGGATAAGCCCCGCCTGTCCGCCTGCTTTTCATGACTGGTTAAATGACTCGCCTGCCTTGTTCATCCAAAACCGGTGTGCCGTCTTCCTTGGCGAAAGCTTTAGGCGGCATAGGCGGTAAAAGATCCAAAACCTTTTCACAAGGTCGGCATAAGTTCGCGCCTTTTTCAGTAATCACGAACGGGCGATTCAACAAAATGGGATGTGCCTCGAGCGCGTCGAGAATCTGCGTATCGGTAACGTTGGGTTGGTCGAGCCCCAGTTCCAGAAAAGGCGTGCCTTTTTCACGCAGCGCTTCGCGCAGGGAAAGGCCGGCCTGTTTAACCATATTGATGATGGTTTCGCGTTTGGGCGGTGTTTTCAGGTACTCAATAATTTCCGGTTCAATGCCGGCATGGCGAATAAGCGCCAGCGTGTTGCGAGAAGTCCCGCACTTGGGGTTGTGATAAATCGTGACGTTATGCATGACGACATTCCTTGTTTTTCAACGATATTCTGCTAAAAGGTCAGTATATGAGTGATAAAGTCTACAACGTGCTGTTTTTATGCACCCACAACTCTGCCAGGAGCATTATGGCAGAAGCGTTGTTGAACACGATTGGGCGTGGTCGTTTCCGCGCCTACAGTGCAGGTAGCCAGCCCGGCGGCAAAGTGAATCCATTTGCCATTGAAAAAGCATCGGCCATCGGTTACCCAATTGGGAATTTGCGCAGTAAAAGCTGGGACGAGTTCGCGCTGCCGAATGCCCCGCAAATGGATTTTATTATTACCGTCTGCGATAACGCCGCCGGCGAGGTTTGTCCTATTTGGCCGGGCCAACCTATTTCCGCGCACTGGGGGTTTGCAGACCCCGCGTCTGTTGTTGGTAGTGATGACGTTAAACGTGCTGCTTTTGACAAAATATTTCGACAGATTTCCACGCGTATCTCGATTTTTGCTAACATGCCTCTCGAAAAGCTTGAAAAAGCAGCAATCCATCGCGAGCTGAAAATTATTGGTGAAAACCCCGTTTCTCCGGCGTAAAACGTCGTGGCCGGAGGGGTGAAATGGCGCAGCATACTTAACCTTGACGGCCTTTAACGAATTTCTGCATTGGCGTTCCGATGGGCAAACACTGTTTGTGCAGGTTGCCGGTTCCTGGACGCTTGAGCATTACGGAACGCTAGCCAAAATACGTAATTTGCAGCAGGAAGATACGGGCGGCTCGCTGGTGCCGGTATTTGCCGGGCCGATAGAAATTGATCTAAGCGACCTCAAGGCTTTGGATACGGCAGGCGCGCAACGTTTATACGAATTGTTGGGCCCGGCGCTGGAAACATCGTTAGAGTCACACACTACCCTTCCTTCGGAACGTATTGCGCTGATCCGCACAGTTATTAACGCAATAAAACAAGCGCCCGCGTCAGAGCGCGCAATGAAGCCGCCATCCCCCTTACTGGAAATCCTTGGACGGATGGGCCAGGCTGTTGCCGAAGCGGGTAAACAAGCATGGTTGCTTCTGGGGTTTATCGGTCTGACATTGCAGGCGCTGTCTTACAACGCATTCCGTCCACGGCGCTGGCGTCTTACCTCCGTGATTTGGCACATCGAACATACGGGTTTTAACGCCGTTCCAATTATTGCGTTACTGACATTCATGGTGGGCGCGGTAGTGGCGTTTTTGGGCGCGACCATTTTGAAAGGGTTCGGTGCGTCGATTTACACCATTAATCTGGTGGCTTTTTCTTTTCTGCGAGAGTTTGCCGTCCTTCTTACGGCCATCCTCATGGCCGGTCGAACCGCCAGCGCCTTTACCGCGCAAATCGGCTCGATGAAGTCCAACGAAGAACTGGATGCCCTTCGCATGACTGGGCTGAACCCAATTGAATTACTGGTATTGCCCCGCATCCTGGCTTTGTTGGTCGCCCTGCCCTTGCTGACCTTTGTCGGCATGGTGTCGGGTATTGCCGGCGGAATGATGGTGTGCGCTTTATCGATGGATATTTCGCCGTCGATGTTTCTAACCATCATGAGCCGGGATATTGATTTGCGCCATTTTCTGTTGGGTATGGCGAAAGCGCCTTTTTTCGCCTACCTGATTGCCATTATCGGCTGTCTGGAAGGCTTAAAGGTGAAAGGCAGCGCTCAATCCATCGGGCAACACACCACCTCCGCCGTGGTGCAGTCTATTTTTGTGGTGATTCTGGTTGATGCGTTGGCGGCAATTTTCTTTATGGAAATGGGATGGTAGACGCCCGGTTTTCAAACGCTGACACCGTTGTACAAGTGCGTGATGTTCGCAACCAATTTGGGTCGCACATTGTGCACGACCATTTGAGTCTGGATGTGTATCAAGGGGAAATTCTGGGCGTTGTTGGAGGCTCAGGCTCGGGCAAATCGGTTTTACTAAGAACCATTGTCGGCCTGCAAAAACCCAGGGCCGGGCAAGTGTTGTTGCGTGGTAATGACGTATACAACCACTCCAACTTGAAAGCTCAAACGCAGAATAACTCCGCAATGGATATAGAAACGCGCCGTCGTTTTGGCGTGTTATTTCAGCGGGGTGCTTTGTTTTCTTCGCTTACGGTGCTTGAAAATATTGCCTTGCCATTAATTGAGCACGCAAAGCTTAGCCGGGACCTCGCCGAGCATATTGCCCAAATGAAGCTGGGGCTGGTGGGCTTACCTGGGCATGCGGGTCAGTTATATCCCGCGTCGTTGTCGGGTGGGATGATCAAGCGGGCCGCTTTGGCGCGTGCTCTGGCGCTTGATCCAGACATTCTGTTTCTTGATGAGCCCACAGCAGGCCTGGACCCCATCGGCGCGGGTGCGTTTGACCAACTTATTCGCACCCTGCGCGATGCGCTGGGTTTAACGGTTTTTCTAGTCACGCATGATCTTGATACGCTTTACACCCTATGTGATCGAGTGGCGGTTATTTCACAAAAAAAAGTGCTGGTAGCTGATACATTGGGCGTTGTCGCCGAGGTCGATGACGCCTGGATTCAGGAGTATTTTCACGGCCCACGTGGCCGTGCGGCCCTCGCTGCCACAGAGCAAACAAAAGGACACGCATAAACATGGAACCCCGCGCACACCACGTGCTGATTGGTATTTTTACGGTTGTTGTGATTGCGCTGGGATTACTGACCGCGCTTTGGTTCGGGAAATATGACCGCCGCTCTGACGCGGCACTTTACACCGTTGTTTTCAAGGATCCGGTTCGAGGCTTGTCGACAGGCAGCTCGGTTCAGTTCAACGGAATTCGAGTAGGCGAAATCACCGATTTGTATTTGGACCCCAGCGACGTCGCAAACGTCAAAGCCACGATTTCGATTCGCTCAGATATACCCGTGCGCGAAAACACGCAGGCGCAATTATCCATTGTGGGTATTACGGGCATGGCCGTGATTGCTTTGACATCGGGTTCGGGCGACGCGCCGCTACTGACTGCGCCACAGGGCGAACCCTATCCGGTTATTGTGGCCCGCCCCTCCCCCATTGCTCAAATATTTCGTAACGGTGATGCCGCACTCAGCGGCCTCACCGAGCTCATTCAGAACGCCAACACTTTATTGTCGGCGCAGAATGTGCAAGCATTTTCAAATACGTTGACACACCTCGAGGCTGCGTCCGCCCGCCTGGCTGAGCAAGACATCGGTGTGCTGATTGGTCAATTAACCAACGCCGCCCAATCGGCAGCAACAACGCTTGAAAATATCGATACGCTGGTTTCAAAAGAAGGTCGGCAAATGATGCAGAATGCTTCGCAAGTTATGTCGACTCTTGAACGCACGGTTGTCCGGCTGGACACTCTGATTAAAACCAACCAGCAGCCGCTAAGTGACGGTATGGAGGGATTTGCCCAACTGGGCCCCGCGTTGCAGGAGTTGCAAAGTACGCTGGCCACGTTGCGTTTAACGTTACGGCGTCTGGATGACAACCCAGCGGCTTATTTATTTGGGCGTGAACCTTTACAAGAGATTAACCCATGAACCTTGTTTATTGTTTTAAACGTTCGTTCACTTTTTTTTGCGTTGCCGCAAATGGGTTTGCCCGATGGGTGGCGGCGGGGGTATTTGCCGTCGTATCGCTGGCCGGCTGCTCAATTTTGCCGGAATCCACTCCACAACGCGTGTATCAATTACCAGGTGCACTTGTGCCTTCGGCACAAGCAGATATGCCCGCTATCACCGCGCCCTCACTGCGGGTCTTAACGCCCTCAAGTCCGTTGATCTTGGCTTCCAATCGCATTTTGGTCATGAGCAACCCTAATGAATTGGCCGCTTTCAAAGGCGTAAGATGGTCTGATCCCATGCCTCAGCTTTTTCAACGCAGGCTGGTGAGCTACTTACGTGAATCAAATAATTGGCGCGTTGTGACAACGGACGGCACACCGCTGACGGGTGATTACCAGCTCATTTTAAGCCTGGCCCAATTTCACGCCGTTAGAATGCCTGGGCAAAAGCCCAGGGTCGAAATTCGTGTTGATGCAATACTCAGTGATCGTGAAAAAAATAAAGCGGTTGCCAGCCACACGTTCATGGAAACGGCTTTCGCCGAAAGCGAGGCTTTCGACGCGTTATTAAACGCTTATGGTGAAGCGGGGAATGCTTTAGCCGGAAATATCAGTGCATGGGCCTACCAACAAACTCAGTTTTAACGTACCCGCACTGAAGGTGTATCAGGCCCTGACTCAGCCTCGGAGTTCATATTGTTGCCGTTAGCGGAGTTTGAAGTCGGTTCCCAATTCAGGCTGGCACCTTTGGATCTCGCAAGATAAACCGCCTGATTCCGATTGTGCGCACCCAGGCGCTGATAAACGCTTTCGGTATGTGCCTTGGTCGTTCCGAGTGAAATATCCAAAATGCGCGCCACCGACTTCAATGCGTGGCCACGCGACAACAATACCAAAACTTCGTATTGACGCCGCGTCAGGCCAAGCAGTTCGGACTCCTTCGCAACAGCCGCACTCGGTGCTACCGATGAACGCAGAGCAACCGTATTGGAGTGAGCTGCCGAGGCGGCCTTGGGAGCCGGCGACGGTGAAACCATTGAAGTGCCTAATCCCGAATGACTGCCATCGATGTGCGTATTGGATAAAGAGTGGTTATCCTGCGCCCCAACTGAACCGACGTTCTGATCCCAGGGGAAACACGTGTGCCCGCTTAACACGCGCCGTACGCTGTCGACGAAAACCTCGGCCGGCGCGGCCTGATCAATAAAACCTGATACTTGCCGGGGCAAAGCACTGATCGCCGAATAGTCTGGCGTGCTTTCGCTTAGTAAAACCACTTTTTGCGGCAGGAAAGCGCGTAAGCCGGCCGTAACCAGTGATGTGAGCCGCTCGGGCGAAGCAATGGAAATGAGTAACAGGTCAATTGACTGAGCGGGATCGGGATATCGGTCGAGATCGTGATAGGAAAAGCCCATTAGGCGAACGTTGGGAACCACGTCGGCCAAAATTTGTATCACGCCGGCCCGAAGCAAGGTGTTGCGGGACACCACGGCGATGGTAGTGATGAGAAACTCCTTTACGCCTTTGTTCTGGCTACGATAACGTTGATGGGCGGATAATTAAAACTATGTATGCAAAAGTAAAATTCAGTTTCAAATATCATAAAGAAATGTGAATATGATGGCAATACTGTGTTACCCGTCATCTGCTATGGGTGCACTTTTTTTCCCGCACTTTAATTCATAAGGGGACAGTCATGGGCGACCCAGAAAATTCCATGGCACATACAAAAACACACGATAACAGTCTTGCGCCAAGCGAAATTCGTCGAATAGACGCCTTTTGGCGCGCTTGCAATTATCTTTGCGCAGGAATGATCTATTTACGGGATAACCCTTTACTGCGGGAACCGTTGCAACCAGACCACATAAAAAAGCGATTATTGGGTCATTGGGGCTCGAGTCCCGGACAAACTTTTATTTGGGCGCATCTGAACAGAGTTATTCAACTGAATGAACTCAATATGATTTATCTGTCGGGGCCAGGGCATGGTGCACCGGCGGTACTTGCGAATGCCTATCTTGAGGGGAGCTTTAGTGCCATTCACCCCGAGGTATCGCTTAACGCAAGCGGTATGTTGGAACTCTTCCGTTCATTTTCGTTTCCGGGGAAATTGGGCAGCCATTGCACGCCGGAAATTCCTGGGTCGATTCATGAAGGCGGAGAGTTGGGCTATGTGCTGTCTCATGCATTTGGTGCAGCCTTTGATAATCCCGACCTTATTGTTACCGCAGTGGTTGGCGATGGTGAGGCGGAAACCGGTCCGCTTGCCACGGCCTGGCACAGCAATAAGTTTTTGAATCCCATCCGTGATGGCGCCGTTTTGCCTATTTTGCATCTGAACGGATACAAAATTGCCAATCCCACTATTCTTGCCCGCATTGGTAACGACGAGCTTACCCATTTAATGAAGGGGTACGGCTGGACACCGTTCTTTGTTGAAGGTGACGACCCGGTTGAAATGCATAAAAAAATGGCCGGCGTGCTAGACCAATGCATTGCAGCCATAAGAAAAATTCAACACCACGCAAAAGCAACAAACTCCCCGCAACGCGCGATATGGCCAATGATCGTCTTGCGCACGCCAAAAGGCTGGACGGGCCCCGATACGTTCAATCATCATCAAATTGAAGGGACATGGCGTTCGCACCAAGTGCCACTGGCCGATGTGCGCCAAGATCCAGCACAGTTAAAACTGCTCGAAGACTGGATGCGAAGCTATGATCCCGCCTCATTGTTCGACAGTAACGGGGCTTTGTTACCAGCGATGCAAGCAGCAATGCCCCCACCCGCCCTGCGCATGAGTGCAAACATGCATGCCAATGGCGGGCGATTGCGGATGCCACTATTCATGCCGGACTTTAAGGAATATGGCGTTACAGTCGATCGCCCCGCCGTCATGCGTGTTTCACCTACCGCTGTTCTGGCCGCTTTCCTGCGCGACATCATGCAACGTAACCCTAATAACTTTCGTTTGTTCAGCCCGGATGAGAATGCTTCGAACAAACTTGATGGGGTTTATGAAGTAACCGGAAAAACGTGGCTGGCAGATCGATATGCCTCAGATGACGATGGTGGCCATTTGTGCGCCGACGGTCGTGTCATGGAAATGCTCAGTGAACATACTTTGGAAGGCTGGCTCGAGGGCTATCTTTTAACCGGGCGACACGGCCTGTTCAACACCTATGAAGCCTTCGCCCATATTGTTGACTCCATGGTCAGTCAGCACGCGAAGTGGTTGGACAAATCACGTTTGGAAGCGCGCTGGCGCGCACCCATTTCTTCGTTGAACATCCTTTTGTCGTCATTGGTGTGGCGCCAGGATCATAACGGTTTTACGCATCAAGACCCGGGGTTTCTCGACGTGATAAGCAATAAAAGCGGTGACGTTACGCGAATTTATTTGCCGCCCGACGCCAACTGTCTGCTAAGTGTGGCAGATCACTGCCTGCGCAGTGTGAACTACGTTAATGTCATCGTGGCCGACAAACAACCTCATTTGTCTTACTTAGGCATTGAAGAAGCGGCAACACATTGCGCCAAAGGCATTGGCATCTGGCCGTGGGCAAGCAGCGATGAAGGCCGGGAACCTGACGTCGTCATCGCCTGTGCGGGGGATATTGTGACTGCGGAGGCGTTGGCTGCGGTTGCCTTGCTGCGAACCCATGTTCCCGATCTGAAAATCAGATTTGTGAATGTGGTCGATTTATATCGCTTGCCACCCGACACCGATCATCCGCATGGCATGACCCATTCAGATTTCGATGCTCTTTTTACACGTAACAAACCGGTTATTTTCAGCTTTCACGGTTATCCCTGGTTAATTCATCGCTTCATTTATCGCCGGCATAATCATGCCAATTTCCACGTGCGTGGCTATCGCGAAAAAGGCAACATTAATACACCGCTGGAATTGGCTATCATGAATCAGATAGACCGCTATCATCTGGCTATGGATGTGCTGAACTACGTACCACGCTTGCAGAATCAAACTTCACACTTTAAAGAGTGGCTTAAAGGGTGCCTGATCGATAGCGTAAACTACGCGCACACAGAAGGAACCGATCGGCCCGAAATATCAGGCTGGACATGGCCGGAGCGCAAAGTTTGAGTACATTTTTGGTTTGGTTGATGGCGACCGCCATTGGGGGAGCGGTAGCCAGTAATTATTATGCTCAACCCCTGCTGGATTCGATTGCAACAGAATATAGCGTCTCGTATGGCGCGGTTGGCATTATCGTTACCGTCGCACAAATTGGTTACGGTATCGGTTTGTTATTGCTGGTTCCATTAGGCGATAAATTTGAGAAACGCAATCTCATTTGCATCATGACTCTGATTTCAGCCTCGGGGTTGCTCATTAGCGGCCTGTCACCCTCTTTACCATTTCTTTTATTGGGTACGGGCATCACCGCCCTGTTTTCCGTCGTCACCCAGCTACTGATTCCTTTCGGTGCTCAGTTGGCACGCCCCGAAATGCGCGGCCGTATCGTCGGCGTGCTCATGAGCGGCTTGTTAATGGGCATCCTGCTTGGGCGTAGTGTCTCGGGCGGCTTATCTGCGTTTGGAAGCTGGCGAATTGTCTATTTTGTTGCCGCGGTATTCATGAGCCTGGTTGCGTTGCTGCTGTGGAAGTTATTGCCGCAACATCGCAACGAGAAGCAGGTTTCGTACGCTGAACTATTACTATCGGTGGGGCGACTTTTCGCCCAAGAGCCGGTTTTACGGTCTCGTTCCGTGATGGGCGCATTGTCGTTTGGTTTGTTTGCCTTGTTTTGGACACCACTTTCTTTCCTGCTCAGCGCCCCACCCTACGAATATTCCAATGCCGTTATTGGTTTATTTGGTTTAACCGGCGCGGCCGGCGCAATTTCGGCGGGCTGGGCAGGCCGCCTGGCCGATAAAGGAAGGTCGAATTTAGCTGTTATCCTGGGTTTGGTCATTATGCTGGGCTCATGGATTCCCCTTGGTTTTTCTCCTGTCTCCGTTATTGCGTTAGTTGTAGGTGTTATTTTTCTTGATTTTGCCGTGCAGTTGGTACATGTAAGCAATATGAACACAATTATTAAATTGCACCCTGAACAACGCAGCCGACTGAACGCCGGCTATATGACGGCTTACTTCGTCGGTGGGGCAAGCGGTTCGTTCATCGCCGCGCATATTTATGAAGATTACGGCTGGTTGGGCATCACCTTAACCGGATTCGGCCTATCGCTATTAGCGCTAACGCTTGGCCTGAACGGTCTTCATCGGGAAAAGCGCAGCGCCTGAAAACGGCGCAAGCGCAACGCATTCGACACTACAAATACGCTCGACAAAGCCATTGCGCCTGCTGCAAATACAGGGGAAAGCAAGATACCATAGGCCGGGTACAATACCCCCGCCGCCACGGGCACCAACGCAGCGTTATAGACAAAAGCCCAGAACAAGTTTTGCCGGATATTACGCATCGTGGCCTTGGAAAGTGCGATGGCATCGGGTACACCCATCAAATCGCCCGACATCAATACGACATCGGCTGCTTCCATGGCAACATCTGTGCCGGTCCCAATAGCAATCCCAACCTGCGCCTGGGCCAAGGCCGGTGCGTCGTTAATGCCGTCGCCAACGAACGCTACTGAACCATACTGCTCAAAAAGACGGCTGACAGCGTGAACCTTGCCGTCGGGTAAAACTTCCGCCACCACCTCGTCAATACTCAACTGGCGGGCAATTGCCTCAGCCGTGCGCTGGTTGTCGCCGGTAATCATGGCAACTTTCAACCCTAGCTGATGTAAAGCCGCAATGGCTTGCACAGTGTTCTCTTTCAAAGGATCGGCAACGGCGATAATGGCCGCCAAACGGCCATCTATTGAGGCATACATGGGTGTTTTACCCTCATTACCCAGTTTTTGCGCCGTCTCATTGAAAATACTCACATCCAACCCAAGCTTCTGCATGAAGCGATCGGCACCCACCGCCACCTTCATACCATTGGCTTGTGCCTGAACGCCATAGCCCGTCACGGATTCAAATTCCGTCAAATCGGGTAAGGACAATGACTTGTTCTTTGCTGCAGTGACAATAGCCTGCGCAATAGGGTGTTCTGAGCGCGATTCAACCGCCGCTACAAGGGCCAATACGTTTTCTTCGTTGAACTCATCTGCCACTACCAGGTCCGTTAAAACAGGTTTTCCCTGGGTCAGCGTGCCGGTTTTGTCCACCGCCACAACTTTCACGTCACGCAGCAGTTGCAATGCCTCGCCTTTACGAAACAACACACCAATTTGGGCGCCGCGCCCCGTTCCCACCATAATTGACGTTGGCGTAGCCAGGCCCATTGCGCACGGGCAGGCAATAATTAAAACCGCTACTGCATTCACCACAGCAAACGTAAGCGCCGGGCTGGGACCCCAAACGAACCAGATAACAAAAGTGAGCATGGCAATGCCCATGACGACAGGCACAAACCATAAATTGACGCGATCAACCAGCGCCTGAATGGGCAATTTTGCACCTTGCGCCTGCTGCACCATATGAATAATTTGTGCCAGTACGGTGTCTTTTCCAACGCTGACAGCCTGTACGCGTAATGCACCGGTCTGGTTCACCGTCCCCCCAACAACCTGAGTGTCGATGGATTTTTCAACCGGTACGGGCTCCCCGCTAATCATCGATTCATCAACAAAGCTATGCCCGTCTAGTACTTTGCCATCCACCGGAATACGTTCACCCGGGCGAATTTCCAGGGTGTCCCCCACCTGGACTTGGTCAATTGGTAGATCGGTAATGGTTCCGTTGCGCACAACCCGTGCGGTTTTGGCTTGCAAGCCCATTAAGTGTCGAATCGCCTGGGACGTGTTGCCTTTGGCGCGAGCCTCAAGGAAGCGTCCAAGTAAAATCAGCGTAACAATAACCGCCGCCGCTTCGAAATAAACGTTCACCGTTCCATCAGGTAACAGCGAAGGCATAAATGTGGCCACCACGGAATAAAGATAGGCTGCGGCCGTACCAACAGCCACCAATGAATTCATATCGGGTGCGGCCTTAAGCAAAGCCGGCACGCCTAATAGATAAAAATGACGACCCGGCCCAACCAACACGGCGGTTGTAAGCACAAACTGAAGGAGCCAGCTATTTTGCGTGCCGATGGTGTTTGCGACCCAGTGGTGAAACGCCGGCACCAAATGTGCCCCCATTTCCAGAATGAATACCGGCAAGGTGAGCAATAAAGCAACCCACAGTTGCATGCGCAAGTGCGCCACTTCCGCCTGCTGCCGATCTGCCAAATGATCGTCCCCTCCTTCCGACACGACCGCGGCCTGATAGCCCACTTTTTGAATCGCCTGAATGGCTTGCTGAACCAATGACGCATCGGTTACGTCGATTTCGGCCCGTTCCGTTGCCAAATTAACATTCGCCTGTTCGACTCCGGGTAGTTTTTTCAGGACACGTTCAACACGACCCACGCACGAAGCACAAGTCATGCCCTGCACGGACAAGCTGATATGACTGGATTTCATGGGAAACCTCGCAACAAACCAATAGAAGAGATTTGACCAGAATAAACCTTCCCATTGTGACAAGGTCAAGCGTCAGGTTGTCATACCGATACTGCTCATAATCCAACGCAGAACCAAAGCGAAAACCGTTAACGCCGCAACCCCGCCGAACCACAACGCCACCAGCCACCCCAACCGTTTAAGCCATGGTTTACGCGCGTCTGACATCTTTATTCATTCCGGACTGATAACGTTAGTGATAACCATCGCCTGGCCTTACTTTGCCCCGAAAAACATAATACGACCATGCCGTATACATAAGAATAAGTGGAATAATAAGCAACGCTCCCACAAGCGCAAAACCTTGGCTTTGCGGTGGCGCGGCCGCATCCCAAATGGTGATGTCAGGCGGGATGATGTATGGCCAAACGCTGATACCCAGACCGCTATAACCCAGAAATACCAGGCACAAGGTGAGCAGAAAAGGCCCTGCATGAGGCTGTTGCCCCAGTTGCCGCCAAGTAGCCCACGTCGCCAGCAAAACCAGAACCGGAACCGGCATGAAGTAAAACAGGTTGGGCACAGCGAACCATCGATCGGCGATTTCGGGATGGCTAAGCGGTGTCCAGAGGCTGATTAGGCCAATGACCGCCAACACGGTAAGCAGGAGTGGCCGCGCAACGCGAATCATGTTTTCCTGCAACTTGCCGTCTGTTTTGAAAATCAGCCAGGTGCATCCCAGAAGCGCATAGGCAATAACCAGGCCGATTCCGGTAAATACGCTAAATGGTTTCAGCCATTCAAGTGCACCACCGGAATACGTGCGCTCAACCACGTGAACACCATCAATAAAACCACCCAACGTGACGCCTTGGAAAAAAGCCGCACATATCGACCCGGCAATAAAACCTTTGTCCCACCAGTGCCTTCTTCTTTCAGATGCCTTGAATCGGAACTCAAACGCCACGCCACGAAAAACCAGCCCTAAAAGCATGAATATCAGTGGCAACATGAAGGCATCAAGAATGACTGAATACGCCAGTGGAAACGCCGCCAGCAAGCCTGCCCCGCCCAAAACCAGCCAGGTTTCGTTGCCGTCCCAAACCGGTGCCACCGTATTCATCATGACATCGCGATCGGTTTTGTCTGGAAAAAACGGAAACAAGATGCCGATACCGAGATCGAAACCATCAAGCACCACATACATGAAAACGCCAAACAGAATAATAATGGCCCACAACAAAGGTAAGTCGATACCCATTACTGGTCTCCGAAATGTGTGGAACGGTCATGCATCGCCGCCGATATCGGGCGCCGTGCGGTGGCAACCGGTTCTCCCGGCGACCCGGCGTCAGACGGCTCAGGCTTGGGTTCGTAGGGCTGCGGCCCTTTTGCAATGAGCTTTAACATGTACACAATGCCCGCGCCGAACACGAAAAAATACACCACTACAAAAAGCGCCAACGTCACGCCAAGTTCAATGGCCCCGTGAGGTGATACCGCGTCGGCCGTTCTCATGACGTTATAAACAACCCATGGCTGACGCCCTGTTTCCGTCGTGAACCAGCCCGCAAGAATGGCAATCAACCCGGCCGGCCCCATGACAAGAGCGGCCTTATGCAAACGGGATGACTCGTACAGGCGCCCTCTCCATCGCGCCCAGTTCGCCCACACCGCCAAGGCGATCATCAGTAGCCCCAGGCCGACCATTACCCGGAAGGACCAGAACACAATCGGCACGAAAGGACGGTCTTCAGGAGGAAACTCTTTAAGGCTTTTGAACTGACCTTCCCATGAATGAGTAAGAATCAAACTCCCCAGGTGTGGAATCTCGAGAGCGAAACGATTGCGCTCCTCCTCCATATCGGGCCAGCCGAACACAACCAGCGGCACGCCTTCACCCGGCTTGTTCTCCCAATGCCCTTCAATAGCGGCCAGCTTGGCCGGCTGGTGCTCAAGCGTATTTAAACCGTGTTGATCACCGACCAGTGCCTGGATGGGCGCCACCAGCAAAAGCATGCCCATCGCCATGGAAAACATTTTCTTCACCGCCGCCGATTTGTTACCTTTCAGAAAGTGCCAGGCTGCCGAGGCGCCGACAAACAACGCAGTTGCAAGAAATGCGGCCAGCACCATGTGCGTGAGGCGATAGGGAAATGAAGGGTTGAAAATGACTGCCAGCCAGTCTACGGGAATGACACGGCCATCAACAATTTCATAACCGGCCGGCGTTTGCATCCAACTGTTGGAAGCAAGAATCCAGGTTGAGGAAATTAAGGTGCCCAGCGCCACCATAATAGTGGAGAAAAAATGCAGGCCAGGCCCGACGCGGTTCCAGCCGAACAGCATGACACCCAGAAACCCGGCCTCCAGGAAGAAAGCCGTAAGCACCTCGTAAGCCAACAACGGACCGGTAATACTTCCGGCAAAGTCGGAGAAAAAGCTCCAGTTTGTGCCGAACTGATACGCCATAACCAGGCCCGACACGACACCCATCCCGAAATTAACCGAGAAGATTTTGATCCAGAAGTGGTAGAGATCGCGATACAGCGGGTTGCGGGTTTTCAGCCACAGCCCTTCCAATACCGCTAAATAGCTGGCCAGGCCAATGGTAATGGCGGGAAAGATAATGTGAAAAGATATCGTGAAAGCAAATTGAATCCGGGCCAGCAATAACGCATCGATATCCATCTCACACTCCAGGTTCCATCAAATAGCGGGCTTCACTTTAACCCATTTTAGCGGTGCCTTTATACCTTAACGTACCTGACAAATGCCGTTACACCGAAGGCGGTTCGCGATGATGCGGTGTCGTGAAGTCGATGTCCGGCCCTTTTGGAACCACGCCGGTGGGATTAACGGTGGCGTGACTCTGGTAATAATGGTTTTTTATGTGTTTGAAATCAACGGTTTCGGCAACCCCGTGCCACTGATAGAGCTCACGCGTAAAGCCCCACAAATTGGGCATGTCGACAATACGCTTCAAATTACATTTGAAATGTCCGTGGTAAACAGGGTCGAAACGTACCAGTGTGGTAAACAACCGCCAGTCGGCTTCGGTGATGCGATCACCCGTTAAATAACGCTGTCTCGACAAACGCAGCTCAAGCGACTCAAGCGCATCGAACAATTCCGTGACAGCCTCGTCGTAGGCATCTTGGGTGGTGGCAAACCCCGACCGATAGACACCATTGTTCACACTGTTGTATACCAACTCGTTAACCGCATTGATTTCCTGATGCAGATCAACTGGATAGTAATCCCCTTCCTTCGCACCAATATCATCGAATGCTGAATTGAACATACGGATGATTTCAGAGGACTCATTACTGACAATAACTTTCCTTTCTTTATCCCAAAGAATGGGAATGGTGACCCGTCCGGTATAGTCGGGCTGCGTTAACGTATATAACTGATGCACGTAATCGCAATGATTAACCGTATCCGGCACAACGCCCTCACCCGGTTCGAACGACCAACCTTGGCGCCCCATGAAAAAGTGCACAATCGAAATGTCGATCATGTTTTCCAGGCCCTTGAGCTTGCGGAAGATCAGCGTGCGATGCGCCCAAGGGCACGCCAGCGAGACATATAAATGGTAACGCCCGGGTTCGGCTTTGAAGCCGCCCTCACCTGTTGGACCGGCAGCGCCATCGGCGGTCACCCAATTGCGAAACTGCGCCTCAGTGCGAATAAACCGCCCGCCGGTTTTTTTGGTGTCATACCAATCGTCGTGCCACTTACCATCAACTAGTAAACCCATTTTTTCTCCTGTTATTGCTTAATTTGTGCAGGCGGTTGTGCCAAATCTTCAAGAATGGGACATTCGGGTGAGTCGTCTCCGCCGCAACATTGGGCCAACCGCTCCAACTCGTTGCGAATGGAAACCAAACGCGCGATGTCAGTGTCTAATTCCCGAATATACCCCTGCGCCAGTGCTTTTACGTCTTCGCTGCGACGATTGCGGTTACGCCAGAGCTCAAGTAGTGTTTGAATTCGCTCAAGCGAGAACCCCAAATCGCGCGCTCGGCGAATAAAAATAAGTGTCTGAACATCAGTGGGACCGTACCGCCGGTACCCCGAATCGGATCGGTCCGGGGGTTGAAGCAAACCCACTTGCTCGTAGTAGCGAATCATTTTTGCACTGATGCCCGATTGCTTTGCCGCCGCGCCGATGTTCATTGCTTGACCTTCCCACCGTGGGAACGATTAGATTAAAGTATGCTAATGCTAACAAATGCCTTCGGGCAACGCTGTAAAGGAGTTTAAAACCATGCAATTTAATGTTCAGGACATGACCTGCGGCCATTGTGTCGCCGCCATCACTCAAGCGGTGGAAAGCGCCTTTCCACAGGCTAAGGTATCGATTAACCTGGAGCAGCATCGGGTGGTTGTCGACAATGTCGACGACATCGCTGCAGTGCAGAAAATTATTGAAGAGGAAGGCTATACGCCGATTCCTGCCGAACAGTTGAAGAGAGAAATATGATTGATTTGTACTACTGGACCACCCCTAACGGGCATAAAATTACACTTTTCCTTGAAGAAACCGGCTTGGAATATAAACTGATCCCTATCAATATCGGTAAAGGCGATCAATTCAAACCCGAATTTTTGAGCATTGCACCGAATAATCGCATTCCGGCCATTGTCGACCAGGCGCCTGCCGATGGGGGCAATCCTATTTCCATCTTCGAATCGGGTGCAATTTTGCAGTATTTGGCCGAAAAAACAGGCCGGTTTTTGCCCGCCGATTTACGGGGTCGCACTGAAACGGTGCAATGGCTTCATTGGCAAATGGGTGGCTTGGGCCCGATGGCGGGACAAAATCACCATTTCAATCAATATGCGCCCGAAAAAATCGCGTATGCCATTGACCGCTATGTACGTGAAACTGCGCGTTTATATGGTGTCTTGAACAAACGGCTGGCCGATCGCGAGTTTATTGCCGGGAACGAGTACACCATTGCGGATATGGCCAGTTACCCGTGGATTGTTTCTCACCCCAAACAACAACAGAATCTCGATGACTTTCCCCACCTTAAACGCTGGTTCAACAACATTGCCGAACGGCCGGCAACCAAACGTGCTTATGCACGCGCTGCCGAAGTGAACAGTCAACCTACGGTACACGACGAAGAGGCACGCAAGCTACTGTTCGGCCAAGGTGCTCATACTGTCAAATAAAGTTGCAGCTTATGAAAGGCTTTTTCTCTCGAATTCATCCGGCGTCTGCCATTCTGGCCTGCCTCATGCTGGCAGGTTGTGCCTCGTCGCCTTCGAACATCTCTTTAATTCCGGCCGACAAGGTGGCCTCGCAAACGGAAAAGGAAGGCTTGTTCACGCAACCGGTTGAGTGGGAAAAAACCCGGCCGGGTTGCGAAGGTGAGTGCCCGACAATAACGGTCAAATCCCTGGTTTTTCCAGGGGTACCCGTGTTAACAGACTTGGTTGACCATGCCCTGGCCATGATGACGGGGGTGAATGCGCAGCGAGCGCCCGGCTATACCACCATTGCAGGGTTCGAGTCTTATTTCTGGCAAACAGCCGGTCCGCGCGATGAGGTGATTCTGAATGCCAAAACCCGTTACAGGAACCGCTATCTGACTGTTATTGAACTGGATAGCTGGCAATATTTAACCGGCGCCGCACATGGCATTGCGGCTACGCAGTTTTTAAACTGGGATAATGGCAGCCGGAAAGTACTGGGCATTCGCAATGTATTACAGCCAAATCAATACGAAGCGTATCTAGAAGCGCTACGTCGGGCGCATCAGCGCTGGCTGGAAACTCAGCCTGCCGCTCGCGAAAAACCCGCTGAATATAACCGTTTATGGCCGTTTCAACCCAGCGACAACTACGCCTTTACTGATACCGGTTTGGTCGTCAAATACGACTCGTATGCCATAGCGCCCTATTCATCCGGGCAGCCCGAATTGCTTATTCCATACAGTGAACTGCGCGGTGTTTTGCGCCCGGAATTTATACCGGCTGAAACAGCTTAAGAAAGGTCAAGGATTTGGCCCTTGCCTTTTGTCCAGTCAGTGAGTTGGGTGCAAAAATCGTCGCATTGCGCCTCAGGCACACGCAATTGCCAAACAACGCCGTGCGCGTCAAATTGCTCAGACTCTATATGCGCGCTGAACTGCCCCAATCGCCCTCGAATCAGGGCCATATCGGAAAAAGGGCACCAACAAGACAACGTGCGGGTTGGCACCCAGGGGGTTTTGGCCGCCAGCCTTAAGCACTGCCCTGCTGCACCACCATAAGCCCGTGCCAAGCCTCCCGTACCCAATTTAATGCCGCCAAACCAGCGTACGACCAAAACAACCGCATAATCAATTTCATGGCCTTCAATGGCTTGTAAAATAGGGCGCCCTGCGGTACCGCCCGGCTCACCATCATCATGAAAGCGATAATTTTGCCCGATGCGCCAAGCCCAGCAATGATGATTCGCGTCGGGATAAACATGTTGTGCAATAAAGCTTTGGGCTGCCTCGGTATCATTTACCGGTGCGGCAAAAGCCAGAAACCGGCTTTTGCGTACCTCCTCTTCAAATGAGTGAGCCTGGATAAGGACAAACGTCACCCGTGTTACTCCTCGATACCCCGCACGCTCAGAAAGTCATCGTAATTGCCCGCGTAATCCACCACCTCGCCATCCGCTTGAATTTCCCAGATACGCGTGGCCAGGCCCGACACAAACTGACGGTCGTGCGAAACGAAAATGAGCGTACCTTTATACAATTCCAAGGCATACTGAAGCGACTCGATCGACTCCATATCCAGGTGATTAGTGGGCTCGTCGAGCAGCAATACATTATGGCGCCCCAACATCAGGCGGCCGAATGTCATGCGATTCTTTTCACCCCCCGACAACACTTTCACCGGCTTTACGATGTCGTCGGCCGAAAACAGCAAACGCCCCAGCACAGAACGAATGGCTTGGTCGTCATCGCCGGGCTCGCGGTAATCTGTCATCCAGTCGAACACTTTTTTGTCAGTCTGAAACTGGTCTGATACGTCTTGGGCCATATAGCCGCAGTCGGCGTTTTCCGACCATTTGATACTGCCCTGATCAGGCGCCAGGTCATCGGCGAGCATACGCAGCAGCGTTGTCTTACCCACCCCGTTCGCCCCAATAATGGCGATTTTTTCACCCGCCTCCACCATGGCGGAAAAGGACTTAATGACTGGATGGTCGTATGTTTTGCTAACCCGCTCGGCGGTTACGGCCAAACGATGCATCACCTTCTTTTGTTCGAAACGAATATACGGGTTTTGACGCGAAGAAGGCTTGACTTCGATAGTATCGGCCTTGATTCGGTCGATTTGCTTCAGACGGGAAGTAGCCTGCCGTGACTTGGATTTATTGGCGGCAAAGCGGCGTACAAAGTCCTGCAATTCCGCTACGCGTTCCTTGGCTTTAGCGTTCGCCGTTACGGTCCGCTCACGCGCCTGAGCCGAAGCCAGCATGTAATCATCGTAATTGCCCGGATACACTCGCAACTCGCCGTAATCAAGGTCGGCCATGTGAGAACACACCGCATTTAGAAAATGGCGGTCGTGGCTAATGATGATCATAGTGCTTTGATAACCATTCAGCACATTTTCCAGCCAGCGAATCGTGTTGATATCCAGGTTATTGGTGGGCTCGTCGAGCAACAACACGTCGGGGTTGGAAAACAACGCTTGGGCCAACAAAACACGCAATTTCCAGCCAGGCGCGATTTCGCGCATAGGCAGGTTATGTTGCTCAACTGGAATTTCCAGTCCCAGCAATAGTTCTCCGGCGCGGGCCTCTGCGGTATAGCCGTCATATTCGGCGAATTTGGCTTCCAGCTCAGCCGCGCGCATGTAATCATCTTCAGTGGCGTCGGGGTTGGCGTAAATGGCATCGCGCTCGCTCATGACGCGCCACATTTCAACGTGGCCCATCAACACCACGTCGAGCACACGACTGTCTTCAAAGGCGAATTGATCCTGGCGCAATTTCCCAAGCCGGGTGCCCGGCTCCAACGACACATTGCCCGATGACGGTTCCAGGTCGCCGCCCAGAATCTTCATCAGTGTCGACTTGCCTGAACCATTGGCACCAATCAAGCCGTAACGGTTGCCTTCACCAAACTTGGCGTTGACGTTTTCAAATAAAGGCTTGGGGCCAAACTGAATTGTTAAGTTAGCGGTGGTAATCACAGAAAATACCGGCTCTATAAAAAAATAGGCGCCACTTTTCAAAGCAGCGCACAAAAGGGTGAATGACGTTAACCCGTTAGTTTAACAAGTTCCGTTTTAATGTTCTTCCAACACCAAATAGGCCATGCCGTCTTCAGTGGCAATGCCCACTTTACGCCCCACCGGCAGCGTTGCTTTTACTGCCACGTGGCCGTAGGGCAATCCGGTAACAACCGGTACTTTGACGGTGTTTCGTAACCAGGCCACTACCGAAGGCAAGTCGAAACCGTTATCCAATGGGCCCAGTTTGTAATCGGTAAATTGCCCCAGCACAATGGCCTTTTGACGCGCCAGAATCCCCGCCTGCCACAATTGCGCCAACATACGCTCGATACGATAGGGGTGTTCGGCCACGTCTTCAAGAAATAAAATACCGCCTTTAACCTTGGGCATGAATGGTGTGCCCACCAACGAGGCCACCATGGCTAAATTGCCACCCCATAAAACGCCGCGCGCGTCCACCGGGTCGGCATCAGGCGCTTCGAAACTCAAAATTTCCAGTTCACGGCTTAACGCCTCAGTGAACAGGGCGGCAGTTAAGTCGTTTATCTTTTTTCCGCCAAAATCATGAAATGCCATGGGGCCGGAAAAGCTGGTCGCACCGGTTTTTGCCAAAAGCGCCAGATTAAACAAGGTGAAATCACTTAAACCCACAAAAGTTTTACCGCTATCGGCCACGGCACGCCAATCGATTGCCGGAAGGATTCGACTTAAACCATAACCTCCCCGAGTTGCCATGACGACCGGCTGTTTTTGTTTTGTAGCGCGGTTAATGGCGGCCAATCGCTGCGTGTCGGTGCCGGCGAAACGCTCATGCACAGCCAAGGCGGCGCGATCGACTGTCGTGCGGAACCCCATTGACTTCAAATGTGCCCGAGCACGGTCCAGCGCCTCAGCATCCGGCACCACCCCGGACGGGGAAAACAAGTATATGCCCTTGGGCGCGGCTTCCTGATGGTGACCCATACTGCTTACCTCTTCAGTTGTTCACGCTGCGCACGAGCCTGGGCCCGCCTGTCGCGAAAGAAATCGGATAATAACGCACCACACGCGTCAGCCATGACACCTCCCCGCACCTGGGTATGATGATTCAACTGCTTAAAAGTAGAAATATCCAGCACGCTGCCGCATGCCCCCGTTTTGGGGTCGGATGCACCAAAAATCACCTCGGCCACCCTGGCATGCATTAAAGCGCCCATGCACATCACACACGGTTCAAGCGTTACATATACACGTAGCCCCGGCAAACGGTAGTTTTCCTGTTCCGTTGCGGCCTCGCGCAAGGCGACGATTTCAGCGTGGGCAGTGGGGTCGTGGTTAATAATGGTGCGGTTATGCCCTGCTCCCAACACACGACCTTGTTCATCGAGCACCACCGCCCCAACGGGAATTTCGCCCAGTTCAATCGCCCGTTTGGCCTGATCGAGCGCCAGTGCCATCGCAGCCGCGTCGCGCGCCGCTAAAGCTGTTCCAAGGGGAGCAGATTCAGTCATGCTGATATTGCCTTAGCCGACATACATACGCGACTGCAGCGCAATTCGACCGGCCAGGCTTTCAACCGCCTCTTCCAGCCATTGATACAGCTCGGCGTCTTCGTCGTAACGCGCCTGATTCAGGTTCGAGACCCGCCCTTCCTGAATAAACCCCCAGGCCCGGCTGCGCTTCTCGCGGTGGGCGCGGTCCCACACCCCGAACGCGACGCCACCGGCCTGGCGTACAAGTGAGAAACACGGCACATCGGTGTAGCCGTCGCCGATAAAAATCATTTGTTGAAAAGGCACGCGCAGTTTGTCGGACTCTACCTTGCGATTAACTTCGAAAGGTTTATTACGCGACGAGGCGCCGATAATACCTTTCTGAATATGAAACAAATAACGTGTTTTATCGGTAAAACTAACCACCCGGCGGGGAAAGTCGATTCCGCCATCGGCGCCATATTTGAATTCCGATGCCCAAATATCGGTAAATTCTTTCGCAATGGAGGTATGACGCACGACATCGCCTATACCACTGGAAATCAGATAAAACTCCAGTTGTACTTGCGGATGATCTTTGCGGACATGCCGACGCAAACGCTCGAACAGGGTTTCCACCCCTTGATGCAAAGGCAATCGGGCGCCCCACTCCTGCAACCGCTCCCGGGTAATTAAGCCGTACTCACGCGAGCGCGAAAGCGCAATCATTTCATGCAAATACGCGGGAATCGGATCCCAATCGTGCTCATTTAGCAACGGCCCCACTTTTTCAGACCAGAATTGCCCGGCATCGACACCGATATCGTTTAAAAACCCGGTGGTACTGTCCGGGGCAAGGGTGTCGTCGAAATCGAACACGAGGGCAATGACATCGGACATATCGGCTCTTTAAGAATATCTTGCGTTAAATCAAATAGTCGGCTTGGTGATCTTACTAGAATGAAAGAGACACCATACGTTATTAGGGGAAAATTATGCTGGGACGCATTGCTATTGATCTTACCAAAGATGGAAATCACATACGCCGACTGGACACTACCCTGCGTCTGGCCAAAAAACATGAAGCCGAGGTTGTGGGGGTGTACCCTCGGCCTGAACCGACAGAATATTTGCGTGGCAATAATTTAATGCCGCCTGAGGTGTCTAAAATGGTTAGCAGCCAATTGGCTGAGGAACGCACGGAGATGCATGAGCTCTTCAAAAAGCGTACTCAAGAAGCAGGAGTCAAGGCCACTTGGCGTGAGCCGCAAGGCTTCGCTGAAGAAGTACTGGCGATTCATGCACGCTATTGCGATTTACTGGTTATGAGCCAAAGTGAAAAACAGACCGCATCTATGCGCTCCAGCCCGGCCGAAACAGTTATTACCACTGCCGGGCGACCCATACTGATGGTGCCCTTTATTGGTGAAATCAACCCCGTTGGTAAACGTATTCTGTTTTGCTGGGACCGGGGACGGCGCGCAGCCCGCGCGTTGGCCGATGCCGGCCCGATTCTGCAACAAGCCAAAGACTTGGTCGTTCTTACCATTGACGAGAACCGCGAATTGGCCAAAAAACAAGATCTGCACGATGACGACTTCAATGCTTATTGCGCGACTCGAGGCTATCCGCAACCCAAATTCATCAGGCAGATCAGTGATCACACCAGCATCGGCACACTGATCTTGAACGACGCAACTGACCAAGGTTGCGATATGGTGGTAATGGGTGCTTACAACCGTAGTCGCACACGCGAGTGGGTATTAGGCGGCACCTCGAGAACGCTGCTCGATTCCATGACCGTCCCTATCTTGTTTTCTCATTAAGTCGTTAATTCACAGGCACCCGCCGCAGTACTTTTAGCGCTGCAGGAATTAAATGGATTAAATCATCGGCAACAAGACCGGGGCCATGTTGGCGAGCAGCCTCGCCGTGTAACCAACATGCAGCACACGCGGCATTAAACGGCGGCATTCCCTGGGCCATGAGGCCGGCAATCATGCCGGCCAAGACATCGCCCGCGCCACCTGTGGCCAGGTCAGGCGGCGCATTTGTATTCACAATCGCCCGGCCATCTGGATGCGCTATCACGGTATCGGCGCCTTTCAACAACACCACGGCACCCGACGTACGAGCCGCCATACGCGCACGCTCAAGCTTGCTGCCGCTTACATTGAAGACCCGGGCAAACTCCCCCTCGTGGGGTGTAAGCACACTCTTTTCTGATACGGCGGCGAACAACCGTTCCGGCTGCCCACTGAAACTGCTGATTGCGTCGGCATCCAGCACACAGGCACGCTGTTTCGCCAAAATTTGCAAAGTTTGATTCTGCGTGGTTTCACTGACCCCCAAACCCGGCCCAACGACGAACACGTTTTTTCGGGTATCCGCCAATAGCGACTCAAAGGAGTACTCATCACAAAAGCCTTCCACCATAATACTTTCCAGCGCAGTGGCGTAAACCGGCCATGCCGGCTCGGGCGCAGCCAGGGTAACCAACCCAGCACCCGCTCGTGCTGCAGCTCGCGCCGCTAAACGTGCTGCGCCGGTCATGCGATTGCCACCTACCACCAGCGCGTGTCCCCGACTGTACTTATGGCCTGTTAATTGCGGCCAGGGAAACGTCGCAGACCAAACGTCCGGACTATTTTCAGCTGTATGGCCTGCCAAACCGGGCAACACGGTATCAGGGATGCCGATTTGCGCCACAACTGTCGGGCCGCACAAAGCGCGCCCAGGAAACAGGACATGGCCCGGCTTTTTGCGAAAAAAGGTAATCGTTAACTGCGCCTGAAGTGCAGCACCCAAAACGGCGCCGTCTTCGCCATTTACCCCACTGGGCAGATCGACTGCGCAAACAGGAATATCCGAGTCATTCAGCGCCTGGATAAATGCTGCGGCATCGCCGCTTGGGGGCCGGGCCAGGCCGGCCCCAAACAAAGCGTCAATCACCAATCCTTCGCGAACGGTGTCCAACAATGCAGCCGACAATCGAACAACGGGCCGGCGCCATAAGCCCGCATGATGGGCCGCATCGGTTTGCTCAGAGGGCATGCGACCTTCCAGCGACGCTACGGTAACCGGCCACCCCCAATCGGCCAGGTAACGCGCGGCAACATAGCCGTCTCCGCCGTTATTACCCGGCCCGCATGCCACCAAAACCGGGCGTCGCGACCAACGACGGACAATTTCCCGTGCCACCGCGCGACCCGCATTATCCATTAATGCAGCACCAGGCACCCCGCTTGCGATCGCTGCCTTATCGGCCTGCCCCATTTCCTGAGGCGTAAGAAGCGCCGTTGAAAACATGTTGATCATGGTAGAGTTAAGCTCGCTGAACAAGACTTTATGATGCCATGAGTTCCGTTATATCGATACGCAATGTTTCGAAAACCTATGCGTCCGGTCACCGGGCCCTGAACAATATCAACCTGGATATCCAGCGCGGTGAAATTTTTGCGTTATTGGGTCCGAACGGCGCCGGCAAAACCACTTTAATCAGCATGATTTGCGGCCTGGTGAATTTGGACGAAGGCGAAATTGTCGTGGGTGGCCACGATATCAAGAAAGAATTTCGTGCTGCGCGCAGCCAAATCGGCCTGGTGCCCCAGGAGCTTACCGCCGAGGCATTTGAAAAAGTCTGGAATACGGTCATTTATAGCCGGGGACTATTTGGCAAAAGAGCCAACCCGGCGCATATTGAAAAAATACTGAAAGATTTGTCGCTATGGGAAAGGCGTGACAGTCGGTTACTGACCTTGTCCGGTGGCATGAAGCGCCGTGTGCTCATTGCCAAAGCGCTCTCGCACGAACCCCCTATCCTGTTTCTTGACGAGCCCACTGCCGGTGTTGATGTCACGCTGCGCAAAGGCATGTGGGATATCGTACGTAAACTACGTGATACGGGCGTCACAATTATTCTCACCACCCATTACATTGAAGAGGCCGAAGAAATGGCCGACCGGATCGGGGTCATTCGCCAGGGCGAACTGATTCTGGTGGAAGAAAAAGCGCGACTAATGCGTTCGTTGGGCAAAAAAGAACTTACCTTGCAATTGTCCCAACCTATACAGGAATTGCCGGCCACATTGGCCAATACCGGTTTAAAACTGTCCTCTGACGGCCGACGTTTAATGTATGCCTACCGCACCCAGGAAAACGACCAACATATAGCCGACCTGCTTCACCAGGTTCACCAGGCAAAGGTGGTTTATACCGACCTTCACACACGGCAAAGTTCGCTTGAGGATATCTTCGTTGATTTGGTACAGGAGCCGCAATGAACTGGTTGGCGATACGGGCAATTTACCTTTTTGAAATGAACCGCATCCGGCGTAACTTATCGCAGAGTGTGTTGGCGCCTATTATCTCAACGGTGTTGTATTTCGTCGTATTTGGCGCCGCCATTGGCAATCGTATTACAGAAATGGATGGGATTAGCTATGGCGCGTTTATTGTGCCCGGTCTCGTCATGTTAACGGTGCTAACCCAAAGTATTTCCAACGCCTCGTTTGCCATCTACTTCCCGCGCTTCACCGGCACCATATACGAGTTATTGTCGGCGCCGGTGTCGTACGCTGAAATTTTGCTGGGCTATGTGGGCGCCGCTGCCACCAAGTCGTTGGTATTGGCCACCATTATTATGATAACGGCCACATTTTTCGTGCCAATGAACATCCAACACCCCGTGTGGATGATTGTATTTTTGGTGCTAACCGCACTGACCTTCAGCCTGTTCGGTTTTATTATCGGGGTATGGGCCGATAGTTTTGAAAGCCTGCAAATCGTGCCGTTACTTATTGTGACACCGCTCGCCTTCCTGGGGGGCAGCTTTTACTCCATTCATATGCTGCCCCCTTTTTGGCACACTGTGTCGCTATTTAACCCGGTCGTTTATTTGGTCAGCGGTTTTCGCTGGAGTTTCTATGGTTCAGCCGATGTATCACCCAGCGTAAGCCTGGGCATGACATTTGTTATGCTGCTTGTTTGCCTGGGCATCGTGGCCTGGATATTCAAAACCGGTTATCGGTTGCGCAATTGAACTTTAATCACGAAAGTTGTTGAACTGCAGCGGTAAGTCGATATCTTGCTTGCGCAGCAAGGCCATTACGGCTTGAAGGTCGTCGCGTTTTTTGCTGCTGATGCGAAGTTTGTCGCCGTTAATTTGGCTTTCCACCTTTATTTTGCTGCCTTTAATGGCCGCGATCAACTTCTTGGCAGTAGCCTGTTCAATACCCTGACGCACGGTAATCTTTTGCCGCGCACCCGCCACGTTTTCCGCAACGTCGCCCAACTCCAGGCAACGCACATCAATGCTGCGAGCCGACATACGACCACGCAGGATGTCGAGCATCTGTTTAAGCTGAAATGAACTTGGCGCGGCCATGGTTACAACATATTCCTCCAGCTCAAACGTGGCGTTCGACCCTTTAAAATCAAAACGAGTAACCAATTCTCGATTGGCCTGATCAACCGCGTTCGACAATTCATGTTTATCGACTTCGGAAACAACGTCAAAAGATGGCATGGCGAATTTTTCCCCTATTTCTACACCAAAAGATCTGATTAATTAGAACGTGAACAAACCTAATGCAGCAAGCACAAACGGCACTATCACTGCCGTCGCCACCCCGTTCAGGCTGAGCCCCAATGCGGAAAACGCACCGGTGGTTTCATCGACCTGAAAAGCCCGCCCGGTACCGATTGCATGCGCACTTAAGCCCATGGCAAAGCCATGTACCACCGGGTCTGTAATTTTCATGAAACGCAACAAACCGCCTGTGAGAATTGCGCCGGAAATACCGGTAATAGCGCATGCCACGGTGGTTAACGATGCTATTCCACCGGTTAAGTCGGCAACCTCCATGGCAATCGGCATGGTGGCCGATTTCGGCGCTAACGACAATAATGTATCGGTGGTTGCACCAAACACCCAGGCAATGCCCAAAGCGGAAAGAATCGCAGTGAAACATCCCACCAGCAATGCCACGCTAATCGGCTTCCACATTTGTCGCAAACGGGGCAATTGTGTGTATAAAGGCACCGCCAGGGCGACCGTTGCCGGGCCGATCAGAAAATACAGAAATCGGGTGGCCTGTTCATATTCTGCATACGGTGTCCCCGTTGCCATAAGAATACCCACCACCACAATAACGGCCGTTAGTACGGGTAACAACAATGGATGGTTGTTGAAATGATCATAAATACGAAAGGCCGCCAGATAAACCACCAGCGTAACCGTAATCCACACCACCGGCGACGCAATCAGTTCAGGCCACGGAGCAAGAAACCAATTTTGCATGGTTAATCCTTTTGAGTGCGCTTAAGCACCCAACAAAACGTAGCCGCCGTTACCGCCACGGTAATGGCCGTTCCAACGGTGCACGCCAACACAAAGGGCAGCCACTCCTGTTCCAACCGTTCAAAATGCAACGTAACGCCGGCTACCGCAGGAATAAAAAGAAACATTAAATGCGGCAACACGTGATCGGCAGTTTGACGCAGGCCGGTTGGCAAGCGCCCCAACACCAACAAGGCCAAAAAAAGTAAAAGCAAGCCAACCAGCGCCCCCGGCACGGGCAAGCCCACAACACGTACAATCCATTCCCCGGCCAACTGCATCACAAGCAACGCGGCAACCGCATATAGCACCGGCATAATTCACCTGTTTTCACTTAAGTCTGCTGTCAGGGTCCCGGCGGTACAATTTCAGGCTTTACACACCCAAATGCCAGGCAGACAAGCAGTGCCATCCGACGACACCTCATTCAGCTTAAAGAAAATTTCGGTTGCCGCCTTCGGCCCTTCGTTATTGTTTGGTATTGGCGAGGGTGCCATCTACCCCGTTATTGCACTCAGCGCCCGCGATCTGGGCGCTTCAGTTGCACTTTCGGGCATTATTGTTGCACTGATTGGCATCGGTTCGCTACTGAATAATATCCCCGCCGCCATTCTAACCGCCCGCTTCGGTGAACGTCGGGCCATGGTGGGTGCCGCAATTGTCGCCATCATCGCCTTAATTATTTGCTTATTAGCGCCGAATCCCTTCACTTTGGGTCTGGGAATCTTATTGGTCGGCATGACCCGCGCCGTCTTCTTGTTGGCGCGCCAAACCTATTTAACGGAAGCGGTGCCCATTGCCATGCGGGCACGAGCCTTATCCACTCTGGGTGGAGTAACGCGTATCGGCATGTTTATTGGCCCTTTCGCCGGGGCCGGGTTAATGCATTTTATGGATCTACAGGGTGCTTACGTTGTTGCCATTGTCACTTTTGTCTTTATGGCGGCGCTGGCATTCGCCATTCCTGATTTACCGCAACATGCAGCCCACGAACAAGCCGATAGCGGGCCCTCAACACAGGGCTTGCGACACATCGCCCGTACGCATTTCAAAACATACCTGACATTAGGCGTAGGTTGTTTGCTGGTTGCCGCCGTTCGTTCAAGCCGTCAAGTCATCATCCCCTTGTGGGCGGCGAACATTGGTATCGATGCCGCCACGACCTCATTGGTTTACGGCCTGATGGGTGCCATCGACATGTTGCTTTTCTACCCTGCGGGGAAGCTGATGGATCATAAAGGGCGAGCGGCCGTGGCCATTCCCTCCATGATCATTATGGCGGTGTGCCTGGCGATGATGCCGCTTACCGCAAGCCTATGGACGTTTGTGACGGTCACCATGGTGCTCGGTTTCGGGAACGGCATTTCATCAGGCCTGGTCATGACGGTTGGCGCCGACGCATCGCCAAAACAAGGTCGCACCCAGTTTCTGGGCATGTGGCGTTTTATGGCCGATATTGGCAACAGCGGCGGGCCGCTTTTGTTATCAGCCATCACCGCCATGGCGTCGCTGGCAGGCGGTATGGTGGCCATCGGCGGCTTGGCCTTGATTTCAGCCGGTATTTTCTGGCGGTGGTTACCAGCGTCATTGTCAAAACCTGTTTCCCGGTCTTAAGATACATGTAAATATGCAAGGGGAAGCAAAATGGCACTACACCACGCACAACCCGGAGAAATTGTCAGTTTGGCGCCGCTGGGCAAATACCTGCCTGAAGCTCGTTCGGTGGCTATTACAAAAAAGGCGGGGTTTGAAACATTGCGGCTTATTATGCCGGCCCATTCCAGCATTCCCCGGCACGCGGTCCCCGGTAACGTCATGCTTCATTGCCTGGAAGGCAGTATCGAGCTTTCGCTGCCCTCGTCCAACGTAACGCTGAACGCGCATGACTGGGTTTATCTTGAGCATAGCGAGCCTCACAGCTTGAAAGCGTTGCAAAACAGCGCCCTGCTGCTCACTATTTTGTTCAATCCCGGCCCCAAACTCAAGCCCAGCCAACCTGCTCACGAATCATTAGAGCGCTGGGAGGATGAGGGCGGCTCGGCAAACGCGTATCAACTCGGCCCACCCTAATCGAAAACCCATCCAATCGACATCAAAGACGCTAAGTTTGAAATAAGACGAACTTATGTAGGTCAAACACAACTTCTTCTGTTACCGTGAGGAGTCCAACTATCAACAAGGGTCGCAGAAAGTGCGTAGCACAATATTATGAAGTACAAAGTTCGACCCTATTTGGCCTCGCTACTCTTTGCTGGCGTAGCCGCCCTGCCGTTAGCTCTCGTGCAACGTCTTGGCAAAATATGCGGATGGATTCTATTTATTGTGCCTGGTCGCTACAAGCGTCGGGCTAAAACGAATCTTGCACATGCATTCCCCAATCTACCGCCTGCCGCGCTTAAACAATCGTTGCTGGCAGTGGGTCAGCTTTTCCTGGAAATGCCCTATTGGTGGGTACGACGAGACGATCGGGCGCTGAACAAGCAGGTTCACTGCAATGATTGGCCATTATTTGAGCAGGCGCTCGCGCGTGGCAATGGGGTAATTTTGTTATCACCGCACTGCGGGTGTTTTGAATTATTGGGGCCGGTCTATTCCAGCCACTACCCTTCCACGGTCTTGTTTCGCCCGCCCCGCAAGGTATGGTTGCAAGACTGGATTATCAAAATGCGTACCCGCAAACAGTTAACCATGGCACCCGCAAACAAATCGGGGGTACGAACAGTTGTGAAAACCTTGCTGCGGGGGCACACAGTGGGTATTTTGCCCGACCAGGTCCCTGTTTCAGGTGAAGGTGTTTGGGCGCCATTTTTCGGTAAACCCGCCTACACGATGACGCTTGTGCAACGACTACAGAAACTGACAGGCGCCACCATTTTCATTCTGGGCGCGGAGCGAAACCCTGTGGGTCAAGGCTACAAAATGCATGTGAAGGAAATGACGTCGCCCCTGCCCGATGACCCAACCGAAGCAGCCACTATCATTAATACTGAAATGGAGAATGTCATTCGTATGATGCCTACTCAGTATTTGTGGGGCTATAACCGATATCGCCAGCCGCGTGAGAAACCGGCATAAACAACAAATCGGTTACGCCGAAGTCAATGCCCGAGCGCAATAAAGCCGCCGTAATCTGGCCGCGGTGATGCGTTTGATGATTGAAAAAATGCATCACGGTTCGGGCAAAGTCCATGTCTTTGGGCTGCTGATCGAGCAAGCTCACGTAATGCAACCGCTCCGGCAACGGGTTCCCCTGCAACCCCAGCGCCCACTGCTCAATCTCCCTATCTGTTTCGCGCCGTGCCTGATGAAGCGCATTGAAATCAGCGAATAATTCAGTGCTTAAGCTTTTACCCGCATAAGGTCGACCCACAAAACGAGCAAACCACATTTGATCGCACAACAATAAATGGTTCAGGGTTCCGTGAATCGATTTGAAGAACAGACCGGCATCGGCTTTACGTTGCTGATCGCTTAACGCTGAACAGGCATCATATAAGTTGTCGTTCATCCACTGGTTGTACTGCGCCATGGTCAATGCATAAGTATCAATACCGAACGCCATGCTGTCTCCTGTTAATCCGTTATGCTTGCACATTTATACATTCTATCGTTATCCGGGTCGTATCTATGTTGAAAACAACCGGCTTATTCATTGTGACCGCCGTGGCCACCACCGATTGGGTGGGCGCCACCGTAGCGCCGACAGGGGTGGGTATTAGGGTGTCAGGCTGGGAAGGATGAGCATTCGCGTGATTACGTTACCTTTCAACCGATTAAAAGTAGCCGGCTTTGCAGTGCTGTTTGTCGTGCTCAGCGCGCTGGTGCCCCTTACTATTCAACAGGAATTAAACGGCAAGGCCGACCAGCTTTGGAATGCCCTGCTCAACCCATGGATAATTTTCTCCGCCTTGGCGCTGCTGGCAGTCTATTATTTAAGTGACGCGCTCAGGTTGTGGTTCACCTTGCGCGCCCTTGGCCAACATCAGCATTTGCGCACCATGTTCCCTTTGGTGTTCATTAATATACTGTTTTCCAATATTACGCCCATGGCGACCGGCGGGGGTGTCGTACAGGTTTGGTTTTTACATCGGCGCGGAATACATATCGGTGCCGCAACGGCGGCAACGACATTACGCACGCTGCTGGCCAGCTTAATGATTTTCCTGCCGGCACCTTTTCTCATGGTCGGCATCGACCACCTTGTCGATAACCCGGCAATCAGCACCTGGGGCCCCTGGATGGGGCTGTTCGCCGCGCTTTATGTCGCCTTCTTTTTTGTCGTGCTCTTGCGTTTGCGCTGGTTTATGCATGCCGGCGCCACAATACTGGCAATTTTACGGCGAACTCATTTAATTAACCCAGCTCGTGAGCATCGGTGGCGGTTTCGTCTAAGACGGGAAATAATTCGTTTTGATTACAGTTTTCGGGCCTTTTTTAAAGCCGGTCGCACCGATCGATTGGCGGCACTGATATCAACGGCTACATTTCTGGTTTCTCTTTTTTCCTTCCCGGCTTTACTCATGTGGGGCCTGGGATATCCAGTCGACTACCCGTTGATTCTGGCGCTGATGCTTGTTAACACGTTTATCATGTATTTTGCCCCTACACCTGGGGCCGCCGGCATTGCCGAGGGTGTATTTGCAATATTGTTCTCCACGCTGGCTGGGTCGGGCGAGTTACTGATTCTGGTGTTGGGCTGGCGGTTTCTTACCGTTCACCTGGGCATGTTAATTGGCGTACCCATTACGTTATATGCCCTGGGTCGCAAAGGTTAAAGCCATGGATAGAAGAACACTTCATTGGTTGTACTGGTTCAGCGTCATGCTGGCGATTGCGCTCGTGGCGTATCAAATCTACCTCAATTTCTTCGAAAAAGACTTCACAGCCGAACACACTATTCAAATTGAAAAAATAGAAAGCACCCTGAAAGATCGTGAATCGTACCGTTTTGCCGTTCTGGGCAATATCAACAACTCGGTTGGTATTTTCGAACGTAAAATTATTCCCTTGCTAAATAAAGAGAAGTACGACTTCGTTGTGTCCGCGGGCAATGCCGTATCAAATGGCGGCGAAGACAAATACCGTGCCATTTATCGCACGTTATCGCGCTTGAATATGCCCTATTTGCTGGCCTTCGGTCCGCAAGAGGAAAGCCGGATCGGCGGATTTCGCTTTTACGATCACTTTGGCCCCTACCACTTCAGCTTTAAAGCAGGGAATAGCCGCTTTATTTTTCTGGACAGCACCGGTACCACCGATTTTGGCTGGCAACGCCGCTGGTTAAACAAGGAATTAAACAGCACGCAAGAGCCGAACAGCTTTGTGTTCAGCGCCCACCCGTTCTATCCGGTCGACAAGGCGGGTTTATTCGGCCTGACCGATGAGTATTTGCTTGCCGATGACGAAGAACGTACACGTATTGCCGCGCTTATTGAGCAGTTCGGTGTCGACGCCGTCTTTTCCACCAATTTACCCCAGTTCGACCGCCAAACCCATAATGGCACGCATTACATTATTACTGGTGGCGCCGGCGGGTTAATCATTGATAATGACCGGAGCCATCATCATTTTGTTTCGGTGGATGTTGAGGGCGACCAAATCACGATTGAACAACGGCAGCTCAACATTGCGCAGCCGCCGTTTTGGCGTACCCTGGAAAGCTTCTGGTTTTTTGTTCACTCCCTGTTTTATGTCGGTTATCTCAACTTTATTCTGTTGGTAACCATTGTCGTTGCAATTGCCATTTGGTTACGCAATCGAATCTTTACGGAACAAGACTACTACCCCAATTTTGACATGGACCCGGACGCGCTGAAAAACGCCCGACTGCGCATTGCCATGTTTACCAATAATTATTTGCCGTTCATCGGCGGCGTGCCCATTTCCATAGAACGACTGCGTCAAGGCCTACTACAGCAGCGGCACAAAGTACTTGTTGTTGCACCGGCGTATCCCACAGCCAACAAAACAAAGCATGGAATATTGCGTGTGCGTACCCTCATTCCTTTCGGAAAAGGCAAAAGCTTTCGTTTGGCAAATATATTCTCACCCGCACTGTATAAACAGGTTTTGCGTTTTAAACCAAACATCATTCATGTGCATCATCCATTCTGGCTTGGCAGCGTAGGGCTCTTTATTGGCCGGCGTTTGAATATTCCGGTTATCTACACCTACCACACCCGGTTGGAGCATTATGCCCACTATGTTCCCCTGCCAAGCGCTTTGTTTCGGAACCTGGCGTCGCATGCAATCGTACGTCGTTTCGCAAATCGATGTGACGGCGTCATCGTCCCAACCGAATCGGCCGAAGAGTATCTGCGTACCATTGGCGTAAAACGACGTGTTCTGGTTCAACCCACCGGTATCGATTTGCAAAAATTCGATGCCGTCGCCGAAGATCGCATTAATCTGTTGCGCCAGGAGCACGCGCCAAATGGCGAACGTATTCTAATCAGCATTTCCAGGCTGGGAAGGGAAAAGAATATCGACTTTTTGCTGGATGCCATTGCGTTATTAAAAGAAAGTAAGTTGCCACCGTTCAAACTATTAATTCTTGGCGATGGCCCTGAAAGGAACCGCATTCAGGGAAAAATTAACCAGCTGGGGCTGCGTAGTTCGATTTCTCTACTGGGGTCTGTACCGCCCGAGCGCGTTCCGGAGTATTGCCGGGCAGGCGACTTGTTCTTATTCGCTTCGCGCTCAGAAACCCAGGGCATGGTCATATTGGAGGCGATGGCGTCGGGCATGCCGGTTGTTGCCGTGCGTTCAAGTGGTATTGACGATATTGTTGAGAACGGCGTAAACGGTTTTAAAACGCCGCCAAGCAAGCAACAATGGTGTGAACGGATTAAACAAATTTTAGACAACGAGCCTTTGCACAAGCAACTGTCAGAAAATGCAAAGCTAACGGCCTCGAATTACAGCATCAAATGTTTCAGTGAACATGTACACCAGTTTTACGCCCAAATCCTGACTGCCGCACGACAGCTTGAAAAGTAGGTATGCTGGTACTCATTTGGAGGCTGTGTCACATGCGTGTATTTTCCAATCCAGTCGGTCCGGGCTCACTTTGGTTTGATAACCTGACCACTGCCGACGGCACCCCAGTTGCCTACGACCCGCAAGCACGTGCATTTCTACCAATGCCCCCTTTTTGTGCAAACCGCGAGCGGATTAACTGCAACTGGATTGCGCCGAAACAAGGCGCCCTTTGTCGATCATGTGCCATGACGACGCTGACGCCCGACCCAAACATTCCTGACGCTATTTTCAACTGGGCGCTCACCGAAGCGGCCAAGCGCTGGGTACTCGATAACCTGGGCCGATGGCATTGGTTCCGACCCGAAGACCCTGGTACACGACCCGTTTTCCACATGCTCGCTGAAGGCAATATTCCTGTGCTGATGGGCCACGGTGACGGTGTCGTGACCATAAGCGTCGCCGAAGCCGATCCCGTAGTGGGCATCACGCGCCGCCAAACCCTTGCAGAACCCTACCGGACCATGATTGGTCACATGCGCCACGAGATCGCACACATGCTTTGGTGGCGGTTAAGTTTGCGCGACGATTTTCTTGAGGCTTTTCGTGCGATGTTTGGCGACGAACGCGCCAATTACACCGCCGCGCTTCAACGCTATTACAACGAAGGCCCACCGTCCGACTGGACCCAGCACTTTCTAACCTCGTACGCGACCTCGCATCCGCATGAAGACTGGGCCGAGACGACAGCGCATTTATTACACCTGACTGATATTACCGACAGCTTCGTCGCGGCCGGGTTGTCGTCCCCGGAATTACCAACTGGAGGCTGGGACCCCTACGCAGAACCGGATACCAACCGCCTGATACATATCGCCGCATCGCTGACGGTAGGCGTCAATCACGTTAACCGCTCAATGGGCTTGTCGGATCTTTATCCGTTTGTACTGTCAACCACCGCACGCAATAAACTTACTTTTGTGCATGATTGGTTGCGCCGTGGTGCGCAAGGGCTTTAAAACGCCTTAATATCTTCCAGAACCAAGTACAAACAAGGCACCAGAAACAGAATCAAAGCGGTGGCAAACACAATACCAAACCCCAGTGACACTGCCATAGGAATAATATAGGTTGCCTGGAGCGAAGTTTCAGCAATAATGGGCGCAAGACCCCCAAAGGTAGTCAATGTCGTCAGGACGATAGGTCGGAAGCGACGCAGCCCCGCTTCGTAGATCGCCTGAGCCGGGCCCAAGCCCGCGCCTTGCTGTCGATTAGCATACGACACCATGATAAGCGAGTCATTCACCACGACACCAGACAATGCCACAATGCCCATGATGCTTACCAGTGAAAGCTCCATTCCCAGAATCATGTGGCCGATAATTGCCCCCACAGCACCGAAGGGTATCGCCAGTATCACTACCAAAGGTTGTAGATAGCTGCCGAAAGCGACTGCCAGCAATGCAAAAATAGCGATCATGGCCAGTCCGAAGCCGCCCCAAAGCGCCGCAGTGGATTCTCTGAGATCGGCCTGGCTTCCCTGAAAGCTCCAGGTCAGCCCTGGGAAATCCGCGCGTAGTTGCGGCAATATTTCAGTTTGTACCAATTCCAGCACCTGACCGACTGCCGGCTTGGGCTCGACATCCGTACCGACGGTGATGATCCGGCGACCATCCCGACGATCGATCGAGCGAAAAGAGGTGCTAACTGTGATCTCTGCCACATCAAGTAACGGGACCTCCTGACCCGAAGGCGTGCGAATCACCAGATTGTTCAAGTAATAAAGGTCCTGACGCTGAAATTCCGGCAACCGTACCCGAATTTCATTTTCATTAATCCCTCGCAACTGGCGTAGCGCAATACTGCCGTAAAACGCATCCCGCAGTTGCCAGCCGATGTCGGCGCCTGTAAGGCCCAGCGCCCGGCCTTCTGCTGTAAGACTAATATCGAACTGCGGTTTGCCGGGACTGTAATTGTCGTTGACATTGCGGGTCTGGCTTATCTGTTCCAGCTCGTCGACAAACCGTTGGCTGGCCTGGGCAAGGATATCGATGTCGGTATGGCTCAGGTCGACGCTGATGTCATCACGCCAACTGCCCGGACCTTGCTCGGCCTCGAAGGTAATCTGATCCACGCCTTTAAAATCACCCAATTCGTCGCGCCACAGGGCAATGATCTCGTTGACCGTCATGTCACGCTCTTCCTCCGGGCGCAACACCAGCTCAACGTCGATAAACTGCTGTCCACCACGCACATTCGTCTTGATGCCTTCGACGTTGCGACTTAGATTATTCGCTTCGAACAGACGTTGCGTGTCTTCAGTTATTGCCATGGCCAGCTCGCCGGCTTGACGGGCCGTGGTGCCAACCGGCAGTCGAACCGCCGCTTCGATTTCATCGGCCGGCGCCTCCGGCATCATAATCATGCCCATATGGTCGCTGGTGGCATAGGCGCCCGAGACGACCATAATGGTAAAGGCAGCGCTAAGCGTGAAATAACGAAACCGTAGCGCCATATCCAACAGTGGCCGGTAAACCCGGTTCACCACCGCTTCGAACCCCTGGGAAAACGCACGCTGTACACGATGCATCCCGCGACCATAAACAGTAACGCTGCCGCGTCCGCTGCGGGCCAGATGCGCGGGCAGAATAAACAACGCCTCCACCAGGGAAATCGCCAGCACCAGTATCACCACCACACCCAACGGCCACCAGAACTTGCCGGTGGTACCGGGTATGAACAGCAACGGCAGGAAGGCAACAATATTGGTAAGAATGCTGAAGGTCACCGGGCCGGCAATATCGCGCGCGCCTTTAATGGCGGCCTCCATGAAACTCATACCCTTCTCACGGTACTCGTAGATGTTCTCTCCCACGACGATCGCGTCGTCAACCACAATACCCAGCACCATGAGAAAGCCGAACATGGAAATCATATTAATACTGACCCCCATCGCCGGCAGGAACAATACACTACCAACAAAGGAAATGGTCATCCCCATCATGATCCAGAATGCCAGCCGATATTCAAGAAACAGGCTAAGAATGACCATCACGATAATCATGGCCATCACGCCATTTTCAAGCAGCATGTTCATTCGCTCTTCAAACTGCTTGGCCCGGTTACTGTCTATGCGAACATCAACCCCGTCCGGTAGCGTGACAGACAGTTCGGCCATCACCTTTTCAACTGCATCGGCAATCTCCAGGGGCGACTGCTCACCAGTGCGGAATATTTCAATCTCCACCGAATACTGGCCGTTAAACCGAGAATGAAATCCATCTTCCTCGAAACCATCGCGAACGGTGGCGATATCGCCAAGCGTAACCGTACCCCCCGAGTCCGCATTCAGGATCACAATGTCTTCAAACGCGTCAGCCCACTGTTTGCGCTCCTTAAGCCTTAGCAGAATATCGCCCTCCTCTGTGGCCATGGACCCTGCAGGAATGTCGCGGCTGGACTGTTCGATCAGGCGGGCTACATCGGACAAGGTCAGGTCGTACTTGCGCAATGTCTCCTGACTGATCTCAACGCTGGTCATGTAATCGGGCACATCGTCGATCACCGCCTGCGTGATGGCGTCTTCAGAAAGCAACCGGTTGCGCACTTGCTCGCCAAGCTGGCGTAGCGTCCAGATATCCACATCGCCATATATCGTCAGTTCCATGACGTCCTGGGTTGGTACGACCAGTTGTACCCGCGGCTCTTCGGCCTGCTCAGGGAAGGTGCGCACACGGTCAACCGCTTGCTGAATGTCTTGCAAGGCCTGCATCTGGTTACTGCCGGCAACCAGTTCCAATAGGATGGTGCCGGTATCCTCACGGGCCGTAGAGGTCATCTCTTTAATGCTTTGAATACCCTGCACCGCCTCTTCGACGGGCAAAAGAATACCCTTCTCCACTTCTTCGGGCGCGGCGCCAGGGTAATTAACCGTGACCTCGACAATATCCAGCTGAAACTCTGGAAAGACCTCTTTTTGTACCTGTAAAGCCATCCAGAAGCCGCCCACCAGCAACAGAATCATCATCAGGTTGGCGGCAATAGAGTTACGGGCCATCCACTCGATGGGGCCGACCCAGCCCTTTCGGCCTGATTCGTCACTCATTGCGCTCACCTTCCAACCTTAATCGGGCTCCGTTGACTACAGAAGCCAAATCATTGGTAATGACCTGATCGCCATCCGCAAGCCCGGCGCTAATGTAAGCGTATTCCTGATCACGAAAGGCAATGTCGACATCGCGTATGGATAGCCGGTTGTCCTCCATGACCCAAACCGTGTCATTACGACGCACCAGATTTCGGTCGAGGCGTATCACGCCTTCCAACGGCCGCCCTTTTATATGTACCCGCACTTGAGTGCCGAGGATCAGCGGCGGTTTGCCTGCGGACTGCGCCAGAGCAAGCGGATCCTCCACCGTAATCAAGACCCGGGCCATGCGGGTATTGGTATCCAGATCACCCACCAGTTGCTGCAGTTCCCCCTCACGTGTTACCCCAGCCGGCCAGACCGTATCATGGCGTAAGGTAACCGGCGATTTCGGGGCATTGGGATCATCGTTAAAGTCCAGCCACTGAAGCTTGGAAAGCGGAACGGTGGCTTCTACCCAGTATTGTTGGGTTCCCACCAGCCGGCCGAGGGCTTGGCCGGGGCTCACCTGGGAGCCTTCGGTGACCTCACGGCTGAGCACCCGAGCAGGGAAAGGCGCACGGATATCGGTTCGACCCAGATCCAACTCAGCCTTCCGGACAGCCGCTTCGGCCGCCATTATTTCAGCCTTCGCCTGTGCCATCTGCGGCTGGCGCAGCATCAGTGCTTTACTGCCGGGCTCTATCTCTTCGCCCAATAACTGGAATTCCTGCAAAGCGACAGCTTGCTGGCCCTCCTCAAGCGCCAAATTCGCTTGCGCCTGCTGAAGTTCACTGCGACGTTGATCAAGCACAGTGCGATAATCTGCCGGATCGATTCGTAGCAACACCTGGCCTTCATCAACCCGATTTCCGGGGGAAAACACTTCGGCTTGCTCGATGACCTGGCCACCTACCCTTGAGCTCAACGTTATTTCCTGGGCAGGCGTCACCATACCCATTACCTCTATCGACGGCCTGAAATCAGCGCGGCTAAGCGTTTGAACATCAACCAGCATCGCGGTTTCACGGACTGTGTCCGAGCGGGTGGCAGAGGGCTCCGTTTTGAAGATCAGCCAAATCAGGACGACACCCGTTAGCAGAATCAACAACGTTATAAAGCCGGTTTTTACGGGGCCGGCCCTGTGCGCCTCGGGACGGACAACATTTTCATCGACGGGTTGGCTCATAAAGAGTCATTCTCCGAATTGGTAACGTTTTGATTGTTGGATGGCTATTCTATGGTTTCAATATTGCCCGCCAGCGCCCGATATAGCGCGACCCGGTTAGAGAGCGACTGCTGACGGGTCGCCAGCTGTGTGCGCCTGAGGTCTTGCTGTTCCTGCAAAGCGTCCAGCACTTCGATATAACTGACGGCGCCATTCAGGTAGCGGTTACGCAACTGCCGGTAGGTCGCGTCAGCTAATTGAATTCGCGTTGCTAGATTTTCCAGGCGCCGGCGTTGTTCTTGCTCTCGGATCAGCGCGTCTTCAACCTCTTGAATGGCGGTTAGAACCGCCTGGCCATATTCTCGCACCCGTTCCTCGCGCAACGCCTGCGAGCGCCGCACCTCCGCTCGACGTTCTCCCCCATCCACCACCGGCATCACCAGATTGCCGGCCAAGGCGAGCAGCCAGTTATAAAAAAGGTCGCCGGAGCCGCGCGACTGAGAGCTCAGTGATACGTCGATGGAAAAGCGGGGGAAACGATTACTAATCGCGGCGGCCAATTCCCGATCTGCGGCCTGAATCAACCACCACGCCTGCTGCAGGTCCGGGCGCCGCTGAACAAGCTCGGCAGGTATCCCGGTTTTTGGTAGCTCCGGGAGTGTCGGCAAGGCATCACCGTCAGGTAACTGAACCCGGCCCGGCGACTGCCCGACCAGCACAGCCAGTTGATTTTCAAGGACACCGATCTGTGCGTTTGTTTCGTTAATACGGTCAACCGACGCCGCAACCAGCTGACGCTGACGCAAAACATCTGCACTACTACTCAAGCCTACGCCAAAACGAGTTTCGATGATGGTCAGCACATTACGATTAGTGTCAAGCTGGCGCTGCGCCAAATCACTTTGCGCCCGCTGCGCCAGTAGTTGAAACCACGTGTTGGCAATCTCCCCGCTCAGCGTAATGGCCGCCGCCTGGTAATCCGCCAGGGTCGCCGACGCACGAAACTGGTCGGCGTCAGCCAAGGACTGCACCCTGCCCCACAGATCCACCTCATAACTAGCGCTAAGCCCGACACTAAATAGGTTGACGTCGGTGTTATTGGGCCCTTCCTGTCGCTCAGCGCCGCCACTCGCATCAACAGACGGATACAGCGTTGCTTCTTGCCGTTCGGCCACGGCCCGCGCCTGAAGCAGACGTTGATACGCAGCCTGAAGACTCAAATTCTCGTCCAGTGCACGGCGCACGAGCTGATTCAGGTTCTGATCATCAAACGACTTCCACCATGTATCGGAGACAGGTTGTTGCCCAGTCTCGGAAAACGAGTCAGGCAGTATCACCGGGGCGTTTGACACGGACGGCTGGGTAGAGCAGGCAGCAAGAAGCAACACCAGAATAAGGGGAAATAGCCGATACGACATCACTATGTATCGGTCACCGCACCACGGCTGGCCGTACCGACCAATTTGGCGTATTTACCCAACACGCCACGCGTGTAGCGCGGTGTCGGCGGCTTCCAGGCGGCACGGCGTTGGGCAAGCTCTTCATCGGAAACATCTACGTGAAGCAACAAACGGTCTGCGTCGATCGTAATCAGATCCCCCTCCTCGATGAGCGCAATGGTGCCGCCAACATAAGCCTCCGGTGCAACATGGCCGACCACCATCCCCCAGGTGCCGCCGGAAAAGCGCCCATCGGTGATCAGGCCGACGCTGTCGGTGAAACCCTTGCCGATCAATGCAGAAGTGGGGCTCAGCATCTCGCGCATGCCGGGGCCACCCTTGGGGCCTTCATAGCGAATAACGATAATGTCTCCATGGCGAATCTGGTCGGCCATAATCGCCTTCATCGTCTCGTCTTCCGAGTTGAATACCCGGGCCGGGCCCGTAATGCTGGGCTTTTTCAGCCCTGTAATCTTGGCCACACAACCTTCGCCGGCGAGGTTACCCTTGAGAATAGCCAAGTGCCCCTGTGCATACAGCGGTTGATCAAACGGCCGAATGACTTCCTGATCTTGCGGCGGCACCTCGGGAAGATGCGCAAGGTTTTCGGCTACAGTACGACCCGTCATGGTTATGCAGTCGCCATGCAAAAGCCCGTTTGCCAGTAGCACTTTCATTACCTGCGGGATACCCCCGGCCCGGTGCAAATCAACCGCAACAAAACGCCCCGAAGGCTTCATATCACACAGTACCGGAACCTTCTTGCGAATGTTTTCGAAATCGTCAATATTCAACGGTACGTCGGCTGCCGAGGCGATCGCCATCAAGTGCAGTACTGCATTGGTTGACCCACCGGTCGCCATGACCACTGCGATGGCGTTCTCGAGCGCCTTACGGTTAACGATATCGCGTGGTTTCAGATCGGACTTGATTGCACCCACCAACGCTTCAGACGATGCAGCGACCGAATCCGCTTTTTCCGGATCGGGGTTGGCCATGGTTGACGATGAAGGCATCGACATGCCCATGGCTTCAATCGCGGCCGACATGGTATTGGCGGTGTACATGCCACCGCAGGATCCATAGCTTGGGCAAGCGTTTCGCTCGATGCCGTCATAATCTTCCTTGCTCATCGTGCCGGCACTATAAGCGCCGACGGCCTCGAATGACGAAACGATGGTGAGTGGGACGCCTTTCCATTCGCCCGGTTTAATCGTGCCGCCGTAACAGAAAATAGCGGGGATGTTCATGCGTAGCATGGCCATCATTGCGCCGGGCATATTTTTGTCGCAGCCGCCGACAACCAACACACCGTCCATGAACTGGCTCTGCGTAGCGGTTTCGATGGCATCGGCAATCACTTCGCGCGACACCAGGGAATACTTCATTCCCTCGGTACCCATGGCAATGCCGTCGGTAACCGTCGGGAAACCGAACGTTTGCGGCATGGCGCCTGCCGCCTTAAGCGCGCCTTCCGCGCGCGCCGCCAATGGGCCAATGCCGGCGTTACACGGATTCATCGTTGAATGGCCGCTGGCCACACCCACAATGGGCTTGTTGAAATCAGCATCGGTAAACCCGACGGCGCGCAGCATGGCACGGTTAGGGCTGCGGGATATGCCCTCGGTGATCGTTTTGGAGCGGCGGTTGAGCGGTGAATTCATAAATGATTCCCCTGATTCAGATGGAAAAAGGATACCCCCCTTTTCACCTACGTTCAGCGTTTAATGATGAAATTCCGGGGCAACCATTAGAGTAACCTAGTGATCGTGTTATTTTTTGGCAAGCGTTGTTTTGCGCGACTGAACATGCGACCACGTCTCAATCCTAAAAGGACTCACAAGCTTATGCCGTCACTCGCAAACCGAACCGGTGTCCTGCTGCTGACTCTTCTATTCCCGCTTGTTTGCGGAGCAAACGAGCGTGACTGGCGTGCAGACATAAGCAATGACGCGGCGCAAATGTCGCGTTTACATGCTTTAGTCATCATGCACCAGGGCCGTGAGGTAGCGGCGATGGACTTCAGCGGTACCGGCCTGGATACGCCTGTCAATATCAAGTCCTTGTCCAAAACCGTGCTGGCTGCGCTCATGGGCATCGCGATTGAAAAGGATGTATTCGAAAGCGTCGATCAGCCTGTGGTGGATACGCTTGGAGATCAGGTGCCAAATGCCGCAACTAATGGGGTCGAGCACATCACCCTGGGGAATTTACTGTCTATGCAGGCCGGCTTGCAGCGCACCTCGGGTGGCTATTACGGCGATTGGGTAAAAAGTAATAATTGGGTCGATTATGTGTTAACCCGCCCCTTTGTCGATGAACCTGGCGGACGCATGCTCTATTCTTCGGGTAATACCCATTTGCTCTCCGCTGCGCTCACTGAAAGCACAGGTCAAACAACGCTGGATTTGGCGCGAGACTGGCTAGGTGAGCCTCTTGGCATTACATTCCCGCCGTGGGACCAGGACCCTCAAGGCATCTACCTTGGTGGCAACAATATGATGCTTTCGCCACGCGCGCTGGCGCGTATTGGCGAGCTCTACCGCAACGCTGGGAAGGTGGGGGAACGACAACTGTTTTCAGAACGTTGGGTAGATGAGTCCTGGCGTGGCCGAGGCCGCTCCGCCTATACCGACCACCCTTACGGTTACGGCTGGTTTCTGCGCCCGCTCGCGGGTGAACCGGGTTATTACGGGCGCGGTTACGGCGGGCAGTTGCTTTATGTCATTCCCTCGTTAGAACTGACCGTGGTCATGACATCGGATCCGACGCCGCCTTCTCCCGGTTCACGCTACTTAAGGCGCCAGGTTCAGTTGCTGGAAAAGCATGTTATTCCCGCCTTTCGGAGTCGCCTCAATTAAGTTCATCACGCGCTACTTTGGCCTGGGCTTAAGAACCCAGCGGTCATCCGGCTATAAGGACGCTGCGCCAGGCGCTCGTTGACCAATGACTGGTGAATATCTTGGGCCCCACCACGATTAGCCGCTTCGATCAGCGTAAGGTCGATAATATCTCGCTGTGCATGGCTGCCTCCGAAAACGCCACAAAAGTGGCGAACAGGTAGCAGAAGTTCCACCGCTTTTCCGTCATTTCCATGCCAGAACGCTGTACAACCCTGCACCAGCGGTAGCCCAATACGGTCGATCCACTCAGCGCAGGGAGAGTCTGCTGCGGATTGCTGCATTCGCATAACCAACGCATTCAGTTCAGAATCAAGCCCAGCACCAAGAAATCCCATCGCCGCGTGCCAATCGTTAAAGGGATAGGTTTTTCCATCGGCATGATTACGCCAGACTTGCGCCAATTCTTTCCAGCGATCACCTACATCAACATTACAAAGATGCAAGCGCCACAAAAGCGCTGAAGCGTCGACCATTTCGAGTGCCACGGCATGATGCGCCCAACAATCCAAAGGCTCCAGGGTAAGCGCGTTGCGACCGGTATCTTCCGCCTGCGCGTAGTGCCCATCTTCCTCAAGCCCAAACGCATACATGCCGAGCACCACCGAATAACCTGGCATCTGCTCAGACCAAAGGGGGCATCGCCCGAGCGATGCGTTCACGCATGTTGCGCGAATCAGCGCAGTAAAAATCCAACAAATGGCCCGTCTGCAACGCCAAAAGATCTCGCGGAAAATACATATTGTGCAAATTAAGCGTCTGCGCTGCTTTAACCCAGTGTCCTGAAGACAACATCCTTGCCGCATCAAATAAGGAGCGTTCCCGGCTGTTCTTTTTCAGGTTGTGCGCCGTGGATAACTGACTAGTCGCCGGCTCGAATGCCGCAGGCTCTGATGACAACGCCAACATGAGCGCTTTGGCGATATGGGCCATCGGAAAATCCGGCGACACGGCTAAGGCACGATCAAGCAACGCAATCGGATCTCCGTGATACAGATTAAAAGCCGCAATTGCCTGTTCGTATGCATCCAGCGATTCACAGTTGGCGTTGGTCACTTCGTTACCCTGCATATCGCTGGTCATCATGACCTCCGGACGCAACTCACTTAAGCAAAAATTCTAAATCGCTTAGTTCCAATGGCATATCGTCCATATACCCGAGGTCATGATTCTTTCATAACAACCCTGGTTAGGGGTGTTTGCACTTGCTTCTTAGTCAGAAATGTTCGGCTCAACCAGTTTAGCCAGTTGGGCAAGAGACTCCTGCCACCCCAAATAGCAGGCCTCAATGGGAATGACAGAAGGAATCCCTTCCTGAACAATCCATAACTCGGTCCCGCATGACACCGGTTTGAAGTCAATCGTGACTTGCATTTCTCCAGGAAGATTGGCGTCATCAAAACGGTCGGTATGGAGAATGCGTTCATTTGGCACCAGTTCAACGAAATTAACGGTAAATGAGTGGCTGTCGCCCGTACCAAAGTTGGTGAACGACATGCGATATCCTCCGCCAAGACGCACATCCATTTCATGAATCGTGCCTGTAAACCCGTATGGCGGCAACCAGTATTCCAGGCCCTTTTTATCGGTAAATGCTTTATAAACGCGCTCAACCGGGGCCTTCAATACGCGATGCAGGCGAACAGTGCCGGTTTCTTCAGACATGTTTAATTCTCCCAAATATTAAGTTCGTGGCGTTTACGTGATAACGCCCTGATTCATTCACTAAAACTGCTTTCTTACCCGTTATTAGCGGCTGTTTTCTTGCGCCATTAACTCGCGCACCGGGCGTATTTCCACACTGCCGTAGCGCGCAGGGGGGATTTTTTCCGCCAATCGAATGGCTTCATTCATATCCCGGGCCTCCAGCATGTAAAACCCGGCCAATTGCTCTTTGGTTTCGGCAAAGGGGCCGTCGGTAATGAGGGGTTTACCATCGCGCACTCGCAATGTTGTGGCCGTCTCGGTTGAAAGCAACGGCGCGCCGTCCAGGAAATGACCACTGTCGGTTAAGTCGGCCACACATGCCATACACTCACGGTTCAGAGCGTCCCACTCTTCCTGCGACTTTTCCTGCATGGTCTTTTCGTTGTAATACACCAAACATAAATATTTCATTTGGATGCTCCTGAATGGTTATCCCTTATCCTCGAAGGCTGATCAGTGGTGGCCTATGCTTCCAGTGCCACTACGGGCGCAAAACCGCCGAAGACGACCCGAACACCATCAAAAGGCATGGGGTTGGTTTGCGGGTCCAGGCGTGGATCACTCTTCATTTTCGTCTTCATTTTCTCCATGCCGGCATCGCGCGTTGCCTTGTCGGGCCACTCTATCCAGGAAAACACCACAGCCTCGTCGCCTGTGGCCTGCACCGCGCGACGAAAATCAGTAACTTTGCCGTCAGGCACATCGTCTTCCCAACACTCAAGAACACGAACTGCGCCCCATTCCATAAAGACTTCGCCTGCGGTTTTCGCATGCTGAATGAATTTGTTTTTGTTGGCTTTGGGTACCGCCAGAATAAAACCGTCGATATAACTCATGGTAAGTCCTCCTCATTTAGCAGATGGTTCACCACATAGTCGTTCATGCTGGCTGGAAATCGACAGCTTTTGAATTTTTATTTCTGTTTTTGAAGTGTTGCCAAACGTTGTTGTATAAATCGCCGTTCCGGTGCCTGCTGGGTTAACCCCAATGCTTGCTGATAACAATGGGCCGCCTCTTCAGGCTGACTCAGTCGGCGAAACAGATCGGCCCGGGCGGCATGTAATAGATAGTAGCCCTGCAAATCTTTATGATCCGCCAGTTCATCAATGGCTTTTAGCCCTGCAAACGGCCCATCACGCATGGCAACAGCGGCAGCGCGGTTAAGGGCCACTACCGGAGACGGGTTAACTTTAAGCAAAGCGTCGTAAAGGCAAACTATTTGAATCCAATCGGTGTCTTCGGCGGCAGCCGCCTCTGCATGTACCGCGGCTATTGCCGCTTGCAAGGCATATTCGCCGGCTGACCCCGCCCGTAGCGCCTGCACCACTAAATTGCAGCCCTCTTTAATCTGAGTTTGGTTCCAACGGGTTCGATCTTGCTCATCCAACGGAATCAGATCCCCGTTTTCGTTAGTTCGACTCTCCCTCCTGGCATCATGCAACAGCATCAGAGCCAGCAGACCCATCACCTCGGGGTCGGGCAATAAGCCTAACAACAATCGACCCAATCGAATCGCCTCTGTGGATAAATCAGGTTGCATTAACTGCGTGCCGCTTGAGGCGGTATAGCCCTCGTTAAATACCAAATACACCACCGACAACACCGCCTCCAGTCGCGCGGGCAAGCCGTCTTGCTCGGGCACTTCATAGGGTATTGCCGCGTCACGGATTTTATTTTTCGCTCGCACAATGCGTTGCGCCAATGTGGGTACAGGCACCAGAAAGGCAGCCGCGATAGCTTCAGTGGTTAAGCCACACACTTCCCGCAGTGTTAGCGCCACGCGAGCCTGCATGGCCAGGCTGGGATGGCAGCAGGTAAAGATCAACCGCAAACGGTCATCTTCAATGGTGTCAGTCGCGTCGAATGAATCAGCTTGTGTTTCGGTTTCCAACGTATACGCTAGCTGCGCCAGATCATCAAGACGGGCATTCTTGCGGATTCGGTCGATCACCTTGAAACGCCCTGTCGAAACCAACCAGGCTCGCGGGTTGTTGGGAATACCGTCGCGCTGCCATTGCGACAGCGCTGCAACAAACGCATCTTGCAGAGCTTCCTCGGCTAAATCGAAATTACCGTGCAACAGTCTAATCAGGGTAGCCCGCACCCTGCTGGATTCTTGCTTATAAAGATCGGCGATACGTTGTTCGACCGAGGATGTTTTCATGTTTTATTGAAGGAGTTTAAGCAACTGCCTGGCAGCGGCCTCTGACGAAGCGGGATTTTGCCCGGTAACGAGCTTGCCGTCGACGACAACGTAAGAATCCCAATCCGGCGGCCCGGAACCATATGGCTATGCTGTCAACAACTCCACGTTGCCCCGTTTGCTCATCGGGTGCCGGATTATCTCTTTGGTAATGTTCACTTCCAACGCCACTTTTGCGATTTCCAATACGCCAGTATCAATATGGTAGCCGCCTCTGGCCCTCAACCAATCAAGTACCTCCGCCAGATGCCAGATCGAGGCACTACCCTCGTGAACCGGCATGGGGAACGTCTCCCGGTGGGTAACCATGAGCTTGCGCATCGCCTGCCTAGAAACTCCCACAATATCAGCGACGTCTGTCAGTCCGACAAGGTCCGGAGAAGCCTCGATCAGGCGCGCGGTAGGAATTGCGCCTTTGACATCGACCAGGGCGGTGCGAACAGCTTCCGCAGCGCTTTCTGCCTCGCGGGAGAACTCCAGCGCCAAGCGACCGGCCTGCCCCACACCGACGAGGGCGTCATCGCAACCAGCGCCCCCCAGTTGTTCGACGAGGGCGTCCAAATCGCTGTCGCGGTCGGTCAATTGGTATTTCAGCGTAAAAACATATTCCATAGCTCAATCCCCTGAATCCGTATCGTTCCGGCGCTGGTGAGTGGAGCATTTCTCCACCACCCTGCGCAGCGCTCGTGCATGACTGCCGGGATTTCTCGGCGTGCTCCACACACTGGCGATACAAAACTCACCACAGCGGCATTCATCGTCATTGTAGGGACAGTAGATTTTGCCCCAGGCATGACTACCACCCTCCTCGACTCGCCAACCCTCCTGTTCCGCATATTTAAGCGCAGCTTCAATTTCCTTCTTCGGATGTGATGAGCGAGTCAATCCTTGTCTCCATTATGGGGAAGACGATCATAGTTGTCAAGTGACAACTATGGGTTACAAAAAGCGTGCTACCGGCTGGTCCGCAGGTTTATCAAACAGCTTCCGCAATTCTTGGTTTGATTCACTATTCTTTCTCAATAGCTATTTCAAGCTGAGGATACTTTGCACTAAGCAAATTCACCGCCTCCAACGTTCTTATCCCCCATTGATTAGTCATAGCATATGTCTTTCCGTCAACTAGAAATAGTTCATCCTGTTTGCAGAAATAACGCTTTGTTTTTGGCAACTTACCCCCGGTATCAAGCGTCATAAGCTGTTCTGCAAATGTCTCTTCATCAAGTGAACCATCAAAGCAAACGAAAAAATCTCCTTTGCGCCAACTAATAATATCTGCAAACTCCTCTGGCTTGGCTCCACCTTGAATAATTTCACTCACTATTTTGTGCATAAGGTTTCGTTTATTCAAGCCGCGATAATCGCGCCCTCCAACAAAGAGCGTGAACTTTGAGAAGTCCCTAGAGGACGTTCTAGACTGTTGCTCTTTCTGCTTCTTTTGCCTTACCTGCACTTGGAACTGTTCAGTCTCAGGCAAAGGGATAACCTGCTGAATGTCTAACAGGATTCGTTGTCCGTCATAGAATGGGTCCATCTTTACACAACGAATATCAATTCCCTTGTCGTTAAGCCATAGCACTGCACTGGTAAGCTCTTTAGAAAACTCAGCAGACGCAAGTACAATTCGAACATCCTGAGCAAAGGAATCTTCATCCGGCTCTTCCCAGCCAAGGAAATCAAGGACTCTTTGTTGAGCATCCTCTTCCAATCCGACATTAGCCAAGAAGGAATTATGCGCCTCAACAACTTGATCAAAGGTCATGGTCGAGATCATGGCGCTATAGCGAATAGCCTGAAGCTCCATATGTCCGCCGTCGTCGGTACGTTTCAACTCAATAACAACCAAGTTTGCCTCTTTGTCGATGCAAAGCAAATCAATCCTCCTCCTGCTTGCATCCCAATCACCGAACTCCTCAGCAATCACCATTGTTTGCTCTGAAATAATTTCGATCTGATCTCTCAGCAATCGCTGAATATCCTGCCGTTCACGAATGCCACGGCTAGCAAAGGTTGTTTTCTGTAAACGTTTAATGCCCGTATCGCTCAACTCATAAATAGCCACTTTATTTACCTTTTTATTCCAGTAATTGAAACCATTGTTTATATATTTAGCAACGTGTGTCAGTGATCGGTGTAATGGAACCACCTGTGATCGTAAATATAGGGCCAGTGATGATCGAAATTATCGAGCCAATC
>NZ_NQOU01000006.1 GCF_003576595.1 Neopusillimonas maritima
GCGCCGATGATAGTGGATGTACATCTGTGAAAGTAGGTCATCGTCAGGCTCTTATACCAAAACGCCCCAACATCAAACATGTTGGGGCGTTTTACTTTGTAAGAACGAAAAAACAATAATTAAGCTAGAGAATAAATCATTTCCGAGCTGTATTTTACGAATTGCGCAAACGTGGGTGTAATAGTGGATTCGGCGCCAGACCAATTGGTAATGAAGCAGAAATTGACAGTGCGTGTTCCGGGAATAACCATTTGGCCTGCAATGGTAAAGCAGTTGAAATCGTTCCAGACAATACTTCCCCCCTTGCCATAACCCATAATGCCGTCGGGCATTAAGGAGGGAATGGCATTGGCCATGGCCGATATACGTTTGAACTCTTTCAAGGTGCTTTCATCTTTAAACAGCTTGCCGGAAAGAACGTAGTCGTACCACGCGCGCATTTCCTCCGCGGTGCTCATCATGGTTTGATCGGGATTAATAGGATCGCGAATGGGGCCGAATGACTCGCCTTTTTCCATGGCTTGCATGCCGTCCCAGCCCAAATCTTTGCCAGAAGGGGCGCCGTTCAGATATGAAAATAAAACACGGGTGGAGTCGGGTATTTGGGTGTGATGCAATCCCAGCTTTTTTATTAGTTCCCGCACCCGTGCCGGGCCAACTTGCTTGATGGCCATATCGGTCGACGTATTGTCACTGTGGGCGATCATCATTTCGAGCACGTTACGCGCGGGGATGGTGCCCTGCACGTCGACCAGTACATCGCCTCCGGGAGACCAGACTGCTGGGCCAACTTGAAGCCGCTCATTTTCGTCGAGTTTTCCAGTTTCCACATCCAGCAGATACTGTCCCAAAATATATGTTTTAACTGCGCTACCCACGAATAACGGCTTGGTGCCCAGATGATCGAATCTGTAGGTGCTGTCGGGGTCATGAACGGTGAGACTAACCGATGACTGTCCAGGGTTAATTTGTGCAAAACTTTCCAGGGCCTGGCGAAATTTATCATTGTTTTTTGGATTGCTTGTTGTATGTGCTTTGGCCGTCGTGGCGTGAAGAACAACCGGAGCTGACAGACTGCCTGCCAGAACTTTTAATGCGCTTCTGCGTTTCATAAAGGTCTCCTCTGAAAAGGTTAAGTGCTGCGTATACGCTTAAACGGCTTGTGATTCGTTCATTTTTTTCAGGAGTTGTCCGGTTTCGTAAATGGGTAAACCGACAACACCACTGTAGCTGCCGCTGATATGTTCTATGAACCACGACGCTTTACCCTGTATGCCATATGCACCGGCTTTGCCCCATGGTTCGTTGGTTCTGCAGTATGTTTCTATATCTTGCCGATCAAGATGAGCAAACCTCACGGCAGTAGTACTTAGAATATCGATGCGTTGTTCGTTGAACGCCAGCGTGACGGCGGTATAAACCTGATGGGTATGGCCGGAAAGTTGCGTGAGCATGCTTTTGGCTTCTTCGTATGTGCCCGGCTTACCCAGAATAATGTCATCCAGCGCAACCGTGGTGTCTGCAGTTAGAATGGGTAAGACAGGTAAAGATTGATGTTTTATCCAGGCTAGAGCGCGATCTGATTTTTCTGATGCCGTACGCATGACGTAATGCTTCGGGGATTCTCCTGCAAGACGCGGTTCGTCTTCGCCGGGCGGTGGCGGGACAATGAGGACACGGTGCTGTATACCCATTTGATTGAGTATTTCATGTCTCCTGGGGCTGGCCGAAGCAAGATAAATTTCACGTTCAGGCATATTATTCGGCGCATACAACGCGCAGTGTATTGGTTCCGCCGTCTTGATTCGTGTCGCCGCGGGTGATAATGGCCCATTCACCTTTATTCAACTGCCCGCTTTCAACCAACGCTTCAACAGCAGACGCGCTGACTTGTTCGCGATCCATGCTGCGCGTGTCGAAAGGTAGGGCGTATACGCCCCTGAACAGGGCAACGCGACGTTCTGTAGCAGGGTGCGATGTGTAACAGTAAATCGGTACGCCGGACCGAATGCGCGACATAATCAAAGGGGTATGACCACTTTCGGTGAGGCTTACAATGGCTTTAATCCCGTGAAAATGGTTGGCCGCATACATGGCCGATAATGCAATGGTTTCATCACAGCGAGTAAACGTCTCACCCAGCCGATGTTGGGATTTCGTTGTGCCGGGCTCTTGTTCAGCACCCAGGCAGACACGTGCCATGGCTTTCACGGCCTCAACCGGATAGCGTCCCGAGGCTGATTCCGCCGACAGCATGACAGCATCGGTGTAGTCGAGTACGGCATTGGCTACATCGGATACCTCCGCACGCGTGGGTAATGGGCTGCTTACCATTGACTCCATCATTTGCGTGGCGGTAATAACAAGTTTGTTGTAAGTGCGGGCGTGCAGAATAATCCTTTTCTGTATGCCCGCAAGACGGGCATCGCCCACTTCAACCCCCAGGTCGCCACGGGCCACCATAACACCGTCGCTGGCCATGATCAGTTCATCTAGTGCGTTGTCGTCGATCACCGCTTCAGCGCGTTCAATTTTTGCGATAATCCAGGCCTTACTGCCCGCCGCTTCCAGTAAATGCCGCGCCTCCTCAATATCGCTGCCCTGACGTGGAAACGATACGGCGACATAATCAAGCTCAAGCTCGGCAATAGTTTGAATATCGGCTTTGTCTTTGTCGGTAAGGCTGGGCGCCGAGATTCCGCCGCCCCGGCGATTAATGCCCTTATTGTTGGACAGCGGCCCGCCTTGAGTTACCGTAGTGTGTACGGCGTGGTCGTCGACTTGATTCACCTCAAGGACAACGCGGCCGTCGTCCAGCAGAAGTTCGTCACCAGGCTTGCAATCGTGAATCAGTGTGGGATAGTCGATACCGACAATTTTTTCATTGCCGTCCTCGAGCGGATGTTTGTTCGATAGGGTAAACGGCTGGCCGGCAACCAGTTCAATCTGCCCGTTGCTGAAGCGCGCAATACGAATTTTGGGGCCTTGAAGGTCACCCATGATTGCGACACATTTTTTATGTTGGGCCGCAAGGGCCCGAACGGTTTGCGCCCGTTCACGATGGTCGTCGGCGGTGCCGTGGGAAAAATTCAGCCGGGCTACGTCCATACCCGCCAAAATCAGTTTTTCAATGACTTCCGGGCTTGAGCTTGCAGGCCCCAGGGTGGCGACAATTTTCGTGCGGCGTTTTTGCATGAAGACAACCCCATAATGACTGATGTAAATCAGGCCCGGTGATACGGGTGGTTGGTGTTGATGGCCCAGGCGCGATACAGTTGCTCGGCCAACACTACCCTGACCATCGGGTGTGGCAACGTTAAAGAAGAGAGCCGCATAAGACTATCACAACGTTGTTTCAACTTCGGGTTCAGACCGTCGGGACCGCCGATAAGAAAAGCGACATCACGGCCGCTGCCGCGCCATTTTTCGAGTTCGACAGCAAGTTTGGCGGTTGTGATATCGCGCCCGTGCTCATCCAGTGCAATAGATAGTGCGTTAGTTGGCAGGGCGGCTTGAATACGGTCGGCTTCGGCTTGCATTAGTTGTGCCGGAGATTTTCCGCTCGTGCGCGACTCGGGTTTAATTTCTTTTAGCTCTAAACTGCAGTCGGGAGGAAGTCGCTTCGCGTAGTCATGCCAAGCATCGGTAACCCATTGTGGCATGCGTGTACCTACCGCAATCACCCAAAGCCTCATGTGTCAGGCAACTCATCGTCGTACACCGGGGTGCCGACCGGTGTGGATTGTGGCAGAAGTTTCACCCGCACGGGTTTGCCACCCCAAATTTCTTCCAGGTTATAGTAGCGTCGAATTTCCGGCTGCATGCAATGAACGACAATATCCCCTATGTCGAGCAGAACCCATTCTCCGGTGTCCTGCCCCTCATAGGCAACAATGGGAATTTTGTGCTCACGAGCCGCGTCGGCCACGCTGGCAGCCAAGGCGCGGGTTTGGCGGTTTGAGGTACCGGTTGCCAGTACTACGCGATCAAACATCGTGGTGATTTCTGTGGTGTTGAAGACTTTAATGTCTTGGGCCTTGACGTCTTCAAGGGCGTCAATGACAAGGCGTTGCAATTTCTGAATGTTCATGTAAAAAGGATCAGGATGCCCGCGCACGAATGCGGTTAGGCTTGGTAAAGGTGATGTTCCCGGATGTAGGCGAGAACGTTCTGGTCAAGCATGTCGTTAACCGATTGTCCGCCTGCAAGCAGATCACGAATTTCGGTTGCGGCAATAGGCATAGGTTCAAAAGGAAGCGAGATAAGCGGTTTTTTTAGCGTTTCAAGCATCTTGATCAGCGGCTCGGGAGGAACAGGCTCTGTTCCCGGACGATTGGCGACAACCAGATGGACGTACGCGAGAATATCTTCCCATCGATGCCAGGTACAAAAGTTCTGTAATTGGTCGGTTCCCAGGATCCAAAAATATTGGGCGGTTTTGGGCAAGCCTTCCAACGTATCGATTGTGTAGGTTTTGCCGCCGCGATCGACCTCAACCGTATTCAAGTTCAGGAACGGATACGATGCAATGGCCAGATCCAGCATTTTCATGCGGTGTCGGCGGCTTGCTTTCAAGGCTGGGCGTTGCCAGGGGTCGGCGGCGGGAATCAGTTGCACTTCGTCGAGCGCAAGATGCTTTCTGGCTGTTTCGGCCAGTGCAATGTGGGCGCGGTGTACAGGGTCAAAGCTACCGCCGAGAAGTCCGATTTTTTTTAAATCCATTCGCGTGGTGTTAAAAATTCTGCCAGTTTCGCTTCCGGAGTGCCGGGCTCGGGAGACCAGTTGTATCGCCATGTAGCCAACGGGGGCATCGATAGCAAAATAGATTCGGTCCTTCCCCCCGACTGTAAACCAAATAGGGTGCCGCGGTCGAATACCAGGTTAAATTCAACGTAACGACCGCGTCGATAAGCTTGAAAATCGCGTTCGTGTTCGCCGTACTCCATGTGTCGTCGTTTTTCGACAATGGGCATATAAGCATCCAGAAAGCAGTTTCCGACAGATTGAACGAGGGCAAAACTGTTTTCGAATCCATTTTCGCTCAGATCGTCGAAGAAAATACCGCCAATCCCGCGAGTTTCCTTTCGATGCTTCAGATAAAAATATTGGTCGCACCAGGTTTTGTAAGCGGGATATTTGTCGGGGCCGAAAGGCGCCAGCGCATTCGCGCAGATCTGATGAAAATGCCTGGCGTCTTCTTCAAAAGGGTAGTAGGGGGTGAGGTCGAGTCCGCCGCCGAACCAGAAAATGTCATCTTCGTTGCTGTTATCGGGTGCGCGCGCCACGAATACGCGCACGTTCATATGGGTAGTGGGGATATAGGGATTGCGTGGGTGCAATACCAGTGAAACACCCATGGCCTCCCAGGCACGCCCAGCCAGTTCGGGACGATGAGCGCTGGCCGACGGGGGCAAGGTTTTACCTTGCACATGACTGAACAATACCCCTGCGCGTTCCAGTAACTTGCCGTTCTCAACCAGCCGGGAGATGCCGCCGCCGCCTTCTTCACGCTTCCAATGGTCGGTTTGGAAAGTATCGCCGCCGGCGTCTTCCAGGCGCTTCACAATGCGTGATTGCAGGTCGAGAAAATAATTGTAAGCGGAGGAAATAGGTACAGCCATGTTGGATCCTGGTAACGTGTGGCGCTTACTGAGTATCGGTTGGCAGGGCGCGCCATCCGATATCAGTACGATACTGGCAGCCATCGAAATGGGTCTGCCGCACGGCCTGGTACGCGGCATCTTGCGCACGCTTAACGGATTCACCTAAAGCCGTGACGCACAATACGCGCCCACCCGCGGTTTTCAGCACACCCTCTTCCAGTTTGGTGCCTGCATGAAACACAACACATTCGTCGGTGTTTTCGGGTATGTCGGTAATGACGTCTCCTGTGCGGGGCGTTGCGGGGTAGTTGTGTGCGGCCATGACGACGCCCAGTGCTGTACGCCGGTCCCACTCCAGTTCAGCTTGTTCCAGCGTGCCGTTAACCGCATGCTCGAATACACTGGCCAGATCACTTTTTACCCTCATCATGATAGGTTGGGTTTCCGGGTCACCCATGCGGCAATTAAATTCCAGTACCTTAATGGTGCGATCATTGTCGGCTCCCGGGCCAATCATGAGGCCGGCATAAAGGAAGCCGGAGTAGGGTATGCCGTCTTTGGCCATGCCTTGCAGTGTGGGCTGAATAACTTCCCGCATGATCCGATTATGCAGGGCGGGGGTAATGATGGGCGCGGCGGAGTAGGCTCCCATGCCTCCGGTGTTTGGTCCTTTGTCGTGGTCTTTCAGGCGTTTGTGATCCTGGCTGGTTGCCATAGCCAGTACTTGCTGGTCGTCGCACATCACAATAAAGCTGGCTTCTTCACCTTCCAGGCATTCTTCGATAACAACACGGGCGCCGGCAGCACCGAATGTTCCATCGCCCAGCATTTGTTCGACGGCATCCAGCGCCTCGTTTTCGCTTGTGGCGACCACTACGCCTTTCCCTGCGGCCAAGCCGTCTGCTTTAACAACAATAGGCGCCCCTTGAGTTTTTATATACGTCTTGGCGGCCTCTGGGTCGGTGAAGGTTTGATAGGCTGCGGTGGGGATGTTGTGTCTGATCATGAATGCTTTTGCATAGTCTTTCGAGCTTTCAAGCTGAGCGGCCTGGCGGGTTGGGCCAAAAATTTTCAGCCCGGCTTTTCGAAAAGCGTCGACAATTCCGTCGGCGAGCGGCGCTTCCGGGCCCACCACCGTGTAGGCAATATTCTCTTTGCGAGCAAATTCAATAAGCGAGTCAACGTTGGTGTAGGGAAGGTTTTCAAGAAGCTCTGTCGTGGCGGTCCCGCCGTTTCCGGGAGCGACGAAAACTCGTTGTACACGAGGTGATTTTGACAAGCGCCAGGCGATCGCGTGTTCGCGGCCACCGCTACCAATAACAAGAAGTTTCATAACAAGGAGTCGAAAGTGAGTAAGCGGTAATAGGGGGAACAGCCTGTTGCATCAAGCGCTTGTTTCGTTGAACACAGCAGTGGTATAGACCTGCTGAACGTCATCCAGGCTTTCCAGGACGTCGATCATTTTTTGCATTTTTTCAGCATCGTCGCCTGTTAGCTCAACTTCGTTCAGTGGCTTCATAATAATTTCCTGCCATTCAGGCTCAAGACCGGCATCGTGAAACGCGTTCTTTACGGCGGCGTAATCACTGGGCTCGCAAATGACTTCGATCATGCCGTCGGCATCGGTTTCGATGTCTTCCGCGCCCGCTTCCAGCCCGATTTCCATGACTTTTTCTTCAGAAGTGCCGGGAGCAAACAGGAATTGTCCGCAATGTTTGAACATGAAGGTAACCGAGCCGTCCTGGCCCAAATTACCACCATGCTTTGATAGAGCATGGCGCACTTCTGCGACGGTACGCATGCGGTTATCGGTCATGCAGTCGACAATGACGGCGGCACCGTTTACCCCATAGCCTTCATAACGAATTTCTTCGTAGTTGGAGTCATCGCCCCCTCCTGCGCCTCGGGTGATGGCGCGCTGAATATTGTCTTTAGGCATGTTGGCGGCCGTGGCCTTGTCCCATGCAAGACGTAAACGCGGGTTGCTGTCGGGGTCGGCACCGCCCATTCTTGCGGCAACGGTGATTTCACGAATGATTTTGGTCCAGATTTTGCCCCGTTTGGCGTCTTGACGACCTTTCCGGTGCTGAATATTTGCCCATTTACTGTGTCCGGCCATATGCGTGATCTGTTTTCTATATAAAGTAAAGGTTGTAATTTTAACGCGTGCAGACAGGTACACCGAGATTAAACCTGCGCAACGCTTTAATATTGTGTAAGTTGCTTGATTGTGCTGCTTCCAGGAGCTTTTATGGCCACACCCATTCTTATCGCAAAAAACAACACAACTGAATTGCGGCTATTGCCCCAAATGGCTAACAGACATGGTTGTATCACAGGAGCGACCGGTACTGGAAAAACGGTGTCGTTACAGGTTTTGGCGCAGGCGTTTTCGCAAGCCGGCACGCCTGTTTTTGTGGCGGACATCAAAGGCGATTTAAGCGGTATTTCCCAGGCGGCCCAACCCAGCGAAAAGCTGCAAGCCCGATTGGATAAGCTGGGTCTTCCCACACCCGCCTGGTCTGGGTGCCCGGTGACGTTCTGGGATGTATTCGGCGAGAACGGACACCCTGTTCGCGCGACAGTGTCCGATATGGGGCCGTTGTTGCTGGCGCGAATGCTGGAGCTGAATGATACACAGGAAGGGGTGTTGAATCTTGTGTTTCGTGTGGCCGACGATGAAGGTCATCTGCTACTTGACTTGAAAGACTTGCGCGCTATGTTGCAAGACGTTGCCGACCGGGCCAAAACACTTCGTACCCAATATGGCAATGTGTCCTCTGCATCAATAGGTGCCATTCAACGCAGTTTGCTGCGTCTGGAGTCACAAGGCGCCGAGCAGTTTTTCGGAGAGCCGATGCTGGATATTCACGATTTGATTCGCACCAATGCCCAGGGGCAGGGCATGGTGAATATATTGGCGGCTGATCGTTTAATGCAGTCGCCGCGATTGTATGGAGTCTTTCTGTTGTGGCTGTTGGCGGAAATCTATGAAGCACTACCTGAGGTCGGTGACCTGGAGCAACCGAAGTTCGTTTTCTTTTTCGATGAAGCGCATTTGTTGTTTAGCGATGCACCCAAAGCGTTGGTAGAGAAGATCGAACAAGTGGCGCGGCTAATTCGTTCCAAAGCGGTTGGTGTTTATTTTGTGACGCAAAATCCTTTGGATATTCCCGATACGGTATTAGGGCAGTTGGGGCATCGTGTGCAACACGCTCTGCGTGCGTACACGCCAAGAGATCAAAAGGCGGTTCGTGCCGCCGCTCAAACCATGCGAGTTAATCCCAATCTGGACATTGAGGCGGCGATCACCGAGTTGGGTGTGGGGGAGGCGCTTGTTTCGCTGCTCGACGAAAAAGGGCGCCCGACAATCACGGAAAGAGCCTGGATGGTGGCGCCGGGTAGCCGGATTGGCCCGGCAACCGTACAGGAGCGTCAGGCAATTCGTAATGCGTCTCTGGTGGGTGGCAAGTATGAACGTGCCGTCGACCGAGAGTCTGCGTATGAGCGTCTGGCTCAGCGGGCTGAGGCGGAGCCAGGGCAGGTGGCTCAACACGGTACTGAAGCGGCATCGTCTGATGAGGGTGGGGTGATGGGGGCTGTAAGCGATTTTCTGTTTGGTAGTACAGGGCCTCGGGGCGGACGCCGTGACGGCGTGGTGCAATCGGTTGCCAAAAGTATGGCCCGGCGCGCCGCCACCCGCCTGTTAAGAGGCGTGTTGGGTTCATTAACAGGCGGGCGTTGAACGAGCGTTGCCGGGTACTGAGTTTGCCTCAGTCTTCTAGGTGATAACGACCTACGCGTTCGACCTCATTTTTGGACCCAAGGATAACGCCCACACGCTGGTGCAGCCCTTCGGGGTTAATGTCAAGAATACGTGTATCGCCGTCGGTGGCGGCGCCACCCGCCTGCTCCACCAGGAAACTCATTGGGTTGGCTTCGTACATTAAGCGTAACTTGCCTTTGCGACCCGAAGGGCGGGCATCGCGCGGGTACATGAAAATACCACCTCGTGTCATGATGCGGTGGACATCGGCGACCATTGAGGCAATCCAACGCATGTTGTAGTCTTTGCCCAGTGGCCCCGTGCTGCCGGCCAGACAATCGTTAATGTACAGTTTTACCGGCTCTTCCCAATGCCGCATATTCGACATATTAATGGCGAATTCCGACGTCTCTTCCGGAATAGTCATGTCTTCATGGGTAAGCACCCATGTTCCCATTTCCCGATCCAGCGTAAAGCCCACGACGCCCGTTCCGACGGTTAGAACCAGCATGCTTTGCGGCCCGTAAACGGCGTAGCCGGCCGCAACCTGTTTATTGCCGGGCTGAAGAAAGTCGCTTTCCTCTATGTCGCGGCCGGCGGCGTCGGCAGGTGCCTGCAATACCGAGAATATTGTTCCAATAGAAACGTTTACGTCGATATTGGAAGAACCATCCAGCGGATCAAAGAGCAAAAGATATTCGCCTTTAGGGTAGCGGTTAGGAATGCGGTGCAAGGTTTCCATTTCTTCGGAAGCCATGGCTGCCAGATGGCCGCCCCATTCATTCGCTTCCAGCAATATTTCATTCGACAGAACATCGAGTTTCTTTTGTACTTCACCCTGCACATTTTCACTGTCAAGACTTCCCAATACCCCGCCTAAAGCGCCTTTACCTACTGCGTGGGCAATGGCTTTGCAAGCCCGGGCAACCGTTTCAATTAATAAGCGCACTTCGGCCGAGACTGCTTGTTCCATGCGTTGTTGTTCGACCAGGTATTGAGTAAGCGTTTTACGTTTCATCTTTTAGGGCTCCTGCCTTTGGGTGGGGCAATGGGAAAATAGGGAATTAAAGCTCCAGCGCTTTATTAATAATTTCTGACACATTGCGGGAAAGCGTTGGATGGGCTTGAATTTTCTTAAGTGCGGTTTCAATGGCGTCTCGATACGCTGGTGCAAATCTGCGCCAGTTATCGAAGGCACGGGCCAGGCGCGCGGCAATCTCGGGATTAATCGCATCGAGTGCCAGCACCTGTTCGGCCCAAAATGCGTATCCGGCTTGACTGTGCACGCCTTTTAAGTTGTTCAGGCAAAATTGAAACAATAATGCGCGGGCACGGTTCGGGTTGCGCATTGTGAATGCGGGGTGCGTCATAAGTGACCGCACCGTGTCGACATCGGTAGAGGCGGCAGTCGCTTGTAGCGCAAACCAGCGATCAATAACCAGGGGGTTGTTTTCATAACGCGAATAAAAAGAGGCGAGCGCTTTTTGGATTGTTTGGACAGAGTCTTGGTGAACAATGGTACTTAAGCTTCCCATGCGCTCAGTCATGTTTGTTGCCCCTTCGTACTGCTTTACGGCCAGATCAAGATATTTCTGCGGCTGGCCTGTTACCAGGTAGCTGAGCGCGCAGTTTCTTAGCGCCCGTTGCCCAGCCTGGAGTGGGTTGGGGGCATAGCTTGATTTATTGAGCGTTTCACTGAGATTTTGATAGTGGCTTTGCCAAATGTCTTGCAACGCAATACCCAGCTCCGCCCGCAAGGCGTTGCGTGCAGCGACAATCGCTTGAGGGTCGGCCGGTTTGCACTTTTCAAGCAGAATGCGTTCCGATGGCAGTACAAGGGCTCGTGCAAGGTATGCAGCACTCAGCGTGTCATCGCTAGCCAGTGTTTGCCATGTTTCAACCAGCAAAGCCAGTTCAGGTGCGTTATTGGTTATGTTCTCAGAAACTTGCGCGAGCAGGTAACGCGTTGCCAGTTCCTGGCCGGCCTCCCATCGCGCGAAAGGGTCGGTATCAAAGCGTGCCAGTAAAGCCAACTCGTCATTCCGGTAATCGTATTCCACAATAACCGGTGCGGAAAAGTGACGCAGTAAAGAGGGAACGGGTCGGCCCGGTACGTTTTTAAACGTCCAGCTTTGAGTGTGTTCCGTGAGGTCTAAAACAAGGGTGTCGGTTGTGTCTGAACCGTTTTGCAGTGGAATGGGTGTGCCCTCGGGGCTGAGCAGCCCAAGCGCAAACGGAATATGTAACGGTGGTTTTTCAACCGGTGGGTTCCGGCGTTTTTCTACGCCAACAGGCTCGCAGCGTTGCGATAATGTAATGCTGCACGACTGGTTTGCTGCGTCGTGGTTAATGCTTACGTTAACGCGTGGCGTGCCCGCCTGTGAATACCAGCGTCGGAAAACGGACATGTCTTTGCCCGGATTGCGTGCGCGATACACAGTGTCCATGGCGTCGACGAAGTCGTCGCAGGTAACCGCCTGGCCGTCATGACGGCGAAAATACGTTTGCATGCCGGCCTGAAAACCTTCTTCCCCCAACAGCGTATGTTGCATGCGAATGACTTCCGCTCCTTTTTCATACACAGTGGCGGTGTAGAAATTACCAATTTCCTGGTAGCTTTCGGGCCGAATGGGGTGCGCCATAGGGCCGGCATCTTCAGGGAACTGAGCCGTTCGAAGGGCCACAACGTCGTCGATGCGTTTTACGGCGCGCGCGCTGACTGCTTCTTTTTCGGGAAGCGATGCCGCCATCATATCGGCTGAAAACTCCTGGTCACGAAAGACGGTTAAACCTTCTTTCAGAGAGAGTTGGAACCAATCGCGGCATGTAACGCGGTTACCCGTCCAGTTGTGGAAATATTCATGCCCAATAACACTTTCAATGGCCTCGTAACTGGCATCGGTAGCGGTATCGGGGTCGGCCAGCACGTAAGCCGAATTAAACACGTTAAGGCCTTTATTCTCCATAGCACCCATATTGAAGTCGCGTGCGGCCACAATCATAAAGCGATCAAGGTCGAGTGGCAGGCCAAATCGTTGTTCGTCCCACCTTACTGAACGTTCAAGGCATTGCAATGCCCACGCGGTTTTACCTAAATCACCTTTGTCGCAGTAGACCTGCAACAGCGCTTCACGACCTTCGGCCGTCTTAATGCGCGTTTCACGGCAATCAAAATCGCCTGCAACCAACGCAAACAAGTAGCATGGTTTGGGGTGTGGGTCTTCCCACACCGCTTCGTGGCGCCCGTTGGCAAGGTCCGTCTGCGAAATAAGATTGCCGTTGGACAAAAGCAGAGGATAGCGTTTGGCGTCGGCGCGCAGCGTGACCGTAAAACGCGACATGACATCGGGACGATCAGGAAACCACGTGATACGACGAAAACCTTCAGCTTCGCACTGCGTAAAAAGGCTTTTTCCTGAAACATAAAGGCCCATCAAGCTGGAGTTGTCTATCGGTTTGCAACGGTTTGTAATTTGCAGCGAGAATGACGTGCTTTCCGGGAACAGCGTCAGCGTCTCGGTGTCTAATCGATAATCATTTTCCGACAGAGGTGAACCGTTTACTTCAATGCTGATGAGTTCCAGATGTTCCCCATTCAGTATGAGGGGAACGGGTGTGGTTCCGGTGCGTTCAATATCAAGTGTTGAAACGACGGTGGTTACGTTTTCATCCAGCTCGAAACATAGTCGGGTGGATTTAACGCGATAAGCGTAGGGCTGATAGTCGTGTCGATAAATGGTGGGGGCAGTATCTGTACGCATAAATTTAATCGATGTATTGTATTAATCGGTTTATTGTAATGTTTGTTGTGTGCGGTGTTTTGGAGAAGCAAATGGGCGTTAATCGTTGGCCGATGTTAGGTCGTTTTTGTGCGGGGCTGCTGGCATTGTTGATGTTAGCTGGATGCGCCTCGTCAATTTCCGCACGTGTGACAACCTACGAAAAATGGCCGGAGGATGCGCCAGGCCAAAAATATACAGTAGCGCCGATGGCCGGCCAGGACAGTAATCTTGAGTATCAGTCTTTCGCAGACATGATTCGAGCTTCGATTGGCCGCACCGGGTTGGTAGAGGCCGGCAACCCCTCTGAGGCACGTTTTGTTGTTTCGTTCAGCTACGATAATCCAATGAGCCAGAGTTGGGTGCAGCAATTTGCCGAACCCTACTTTCCGGGCCCGTTTTTTGGGCCGTGGGCAGGTTATTACGGGGGGCCGTATGGCTTTGGCGGCGGCATGTTTTATTCGCCACCGGTTATTAATACGCCGGTGACGACATTTAAAAACAGCCTGACGGTCATTATTAAAGATAACGAGCTCGACGGCGCAGAGGTATATAGATCAACTGCAGTAGTAATAACCGAAAGTGATAACCTGCCGGCCGTTATGCCTTATTTAACCAATGCGATATTCGATGGCTTTCCGGCGAATAATGGCAGTGTGCGCGATATAAGCTATACCATCGATTAATTTATTGGTTGTTTGGCTTAATTAAAAAGGTATCGCGCGAATGGCCTTGTGATTCGGCATTGGAAATCCAACGGGGCGCTTTGCCTCGCCCGGTCCAGGTGGCGCCGGTTTCAGGGTGGCGATATTTCGGCGGCACGACGCCGCGTGATTTACCATTGCTGACATTGGGCGCGCGTTTGCCGGTTTCTTTTGTTTTTGAGAAAGCTTTCGTAATGTCGTCGGGCGTGATGTCGTATTCACGCATTTTCCGGACGATATCTTTAATGACGGGAGTGCGTTGTTTTGCCTTTAGCGCTTCCGCCTGTTTTTTCAGTTTCTGAATTTCTTTTTCTATTTTCTGTTGTAGCGAAGCATAAGATTCACGAGTCATTAATTTTGCCTTGTGGTAATAATTATTAATTCACTAAAAAAACATGGAAAATTTTAACTTATTATTTGTTTGTTAATAAATAAAGAAAATCTTTATTTATTAATATGAAAACCGATACAAAATATTGAGCAAGGTGTTTTATGGTCGAACTCCAGCAGAGTTTTCAGGTTGCCGCACTGCAAACAGTTTCAACAACCAGTGTAAAAAACAATATTCAGCAGGCGGCTGAACTTATTTCCGAAGCGGTGGAAAAGGGGGCGCAATTACTTGTGTTACCTGAGTATTTTTGTTTAATGGGTAAAAATGATCATGACAAAGTTGACATTGGCGAGCCACTCGACAATGGTCCAATTCAGCAATTTTTGGCCGATCAGGCCCAGCGGCACGGTGTTTGGATTGTGGGTGGTACCGTCCCTCTTGTAACAGGGGAATCCAGCCGCATCTATAACACAACACTGGTATTTGACCCGCAAGGGCGTCGCGTGGCTCGTTATGACAAAATTCATTTGTTTGGGTTCAAAAAAGGCACTGAAGCCTACGACGAATCCGTTTCAATCAGGCCGGGCGAAAATGCACCGCAATCGTTCGATGCACCCTGTGGCAAGGTGGGTTTGTCGATCTGCTACGATTTGCGCTTTCCCGAGTTGTATCGTGCTCTGGGTAACGTGAACTTGATTCTGGTGCCGGCGGCTTTTACTTACACTACGGGGTCGGCACACTGGGAAATGCTGCTGCGTGCCCGCGCGGTTGAGAACCAGTGTTATGTGTTGGGTGCGGCTCAAGGCGGCAAACACGAGAACGGTCGCCGAACCTGGGGTCATTCCATGTTGATTGACCCCTGGGGTGAAGTGCTGGCGTGCTTGCCGGAAGGGCCTGGTGTAGTGTCGGGCGCTATTAACCAAACACGTTTATCTGAAGTTCGAACCGCCTTGCCCGCACTTCAGCATCGGGTACTATGATGATGTGTTTTCCCATATTGGAAGATTTATTTGTTAATGCATATTAATTGGCTGAATTTATGAAAGTAGCGGATCCGGGTATTGAGGCACTGGCAACAGCCAAATCGTTGCTGCTCGACCCATGGGAGCTTAACGAAGACCACATGTCGCGAGCGCTGGCCGAGATTTTTTCACGCCAGGTCGATTACGCCGACTTGTATTTCCAGTACACACGAAGTGAGGGCTGGAGTCTTGAAGAGGGCATTGTAAAAACCGGCAGTTTTTCAATTAGCCAGGGTGTTGGTGTTCGTGCCATTAGTGGTGATAAAACGGCCTTTGCGTATTCCGATTCATTATCCCCCGAGGCGTTGTTGTCATCGGCCAAGGCGGTGAAAAGCATCGGGCGCAAAGGGGGCGGCACACAGAAAATGGACGGTAATTTAATTACACCATCCACCAGTTTGTATCCCTTTATCGATCCTGTAAATACGTTGCCGGCGCCTGAGAAAGTGGCCTTGCTTGAACGCGTGGAAGCCATGGCTCGGGCGGTTAACCCGGCTATTGTTCAGGTTATGGCGGGCTTGGGTGCGGAATACGACGTTATTATGGTGGCCGGCAGCGATGGCCGCCTTGTTGCCGATGTTCGCCCGTTGGTGCGTTTGTCTCTCACCGTGATTGCCGAGCGCAATGGTCGCCGCGAAATGGGCCACGCCGGCGGTGGTGGGCGTTCCGGGCTTGAGTACTTCACAGACGACGTGCTTAAAAACTATGCACATCGTGCTGCCGGCGAGGCGTTAACCAACCTTGAAGCGGTAGCCGCACCGGCGGGAGAAATGACTGTTGTATTGGGGTCGGGTTGGCCTGGCATTTTGCTGCACGAAGCGGTGGGGCATGGGCTCGAAGGCGATTTCAATCGCAAAGAATCCAGTATTTTCTCAGGCCGCATTGGAAAGCGTGTGGCATCGAAAGGTGTCACGGTTGTTGACGACGGCACGTTGGCAGGGCGCCGGGGTTCACTGAATATCGACGACGAAGGCAATCCCACCCAGCGTAATGTCCTTATCGAAGATGGTATTTTGCGTGGGTATATGCAAGATTCCATGAATGCGCGTTTAATGGGGGTGCCGGTAACCGGTAACGGACGACGTGAATCATTTGCGCATCTACCTATGCCGCGCATGACCAATACCTTTATGCTGGGGGGGGATGCGCCACCCGAAGAGATTGTGCGGTCAGTCAAGAAAGGTTTATACGCAGCGAATTTTGGTGGTGGGCAGGTCGATATCACCAGCGGTAAGTTTGTTTTTTCTGCGTCTGAGGCTTATTTGATCGAGAACGGAAAAGTTACGCGACCTGTGAAAGGCGCGACGCTTATCGGTAATGGGCCGGACGCAATGACTAAAGTGGGCATGGTCGGCAACGACATGGCGCTCGACTCAGGTGTGGGTACGTGCGGCAAAGAAGGGCAGAGTGTTCCTGTTGGGGTTGGAATGCCCACGATTCGTATTGATGGTTTAACCGTGGGCGGAACAGGTTGAGTGGTACACGGTGTTCAATTAGTTTGCTTAAGTATTAAATGATTTGTGCCGCACCCAAATGATTCGACCTCAATGAATAATTTGTCTGCATAAACCGCTTATTGCTCCGATTTTATTTTTTGTTACAAGGGTTTGCGCTTGTTGTAAAGCGCAAACCCTTTTTTATTTTCAGTTAAATATATTTAACTTCCGTTAAGTTGGCGGTAAGAAAGCGCATTCGTATAGCATTTTTGGAGTTTAATTTGATTCGGGGTTGACAAGAATATTTATTCCCCATATGATTTCAGTACGAATTAATTTTAGTGAAGTCTTTCGTACTATGACGAATATGCCTGAAACTGTACAGCCGTACGATATACGCATCTTGCGTGCGTTACGTCGCATCACACGTGCAGTGGCGCTGCACTCACGCCAGTTGTCCGCCGTTAGCAATATCACGGCGCCTCAGCTTCTTTGTTTGCGAGCCATTGCCGAAAGTGGCCCGCTCACGGCAACGGCAATTAGCCGGGAAGTGCATGTGAGTGCGAGTACGGTGGTCGGCATTCTTGATCGCCTGGAAGATAAAGGGCTGATTCGTCGTGAACGGGGGCGTGAAGATCGACGCATTGTTTTTGTGTCGGCCACGGAAGCGGGCATAGCGTTGGCAAAAGGAACGCCTTCCCCATTGCAGCAAAAGTTGGCCGACTCCTTGAACGAATTACCCGAGCTTGAGCAAGCCACTATTACTTTGTCTCTTGAGCGTATTGTCGATCTCATGGAGTCACGCGGCGTTGCACCCCCTGAGCCTGCCGGTGAACTGGCTTCACCCATTTTGGAAGTACCTGAAACTGGCCTGGATACGGCAGCAACAGGCCTGGAAGTTGAAGAGCAATGATGACAATAAACAATAAGGAAGAGGTTGCGTCGCGAACCAGCGCGCAGCCGGCCAACAAGACACAACCGGTATTGCGCGCGCCAAATCTGGATGACGCCAAGGCCGTTCATGCGCTTATTACGGCAAGTCCCCCCCTCGATGTCAATTCAGTGTATGTGTATTTGCTTTTATCACATCACTTTACCGACACCTGTGTCGTAGCCGAGCTCGACAATGAAATTGTGGGGTTTGTCTCCGCCTATGTACCGCCCAAAACGCCGGATGTGCTTTTTGTTTGGCAGGTGGCCGTACATGAGCGTGGCCGGGGCTTGGGTTTGGGCAAATCAATGTTGCAAGAAATCTTGCAGCGGCCGGGTTTACAAAACATTCGGTTTGTAGAGACAACCGTCGGCCCTGATAACGCAGCGTCTCGTGGCATGTTTGCCTCGCTGGCGCGCAAGGCGGGTACCGAAATTAATGAAACTGCCTTGTTTGAAGGGCATCATTTTGGTGAGCAGGCGCATGAAGATGAGCGTTTGTTGCGAATTGGCCCGTTTACTGAAAAGTAATTGTGCCGTGTGATCAGTAAAAAGAGCCGGGTTACCGGCCGGTTAAGTTACTGAGATCATCAAATTTTAATTTTAACGAGAGGAACCAAATCATGGACTTGAATATTTTTGATCGGATGGAGTCTGAAGTTCGCGGCTACATTCGGTCTTTCCCAGTTATTTTTAGCAAGGCACAGGGTTCGACCCTGTTCGATCAAACCGGTCGTGAGTATATCGACTTCTTTGCCGGTGCCGGAACACTTAACTACGGGCACAACAACCCCAAGCTGAAAGAAAAACTCATCGAATATATCCACAGCGACGGCGTGGTGCATGGCCTCGATATGGCCACCGAAGCGAAGAAACATTTCATGGAAACGTTCGAGCGAGTGTTGCTCAAGCCGCGTGGCATGAATTACAAACTGCAATTTACCGGGCCCACGGGTACCAATGCTGTTGAAGCCGCATTAAAGCTGGCTCGCTTGGTTAAAGGGCGCGAGAACGTGGTTTCCTTTACTCATGGCTTTCACGGTGTAAGCGGCGGCTCGCTCGCCACCACGGCAAATAGCAAGTTTCGCGATGCCGCGGGTGTAGGGCTTGATAACACCACGTTTATCCCCTACTGCGGTTACATGGGCGATAACATTGACACTATCGAGTATTTCGAGCGTTTGCTGGAAGATCCCAGTAGCGGCCTGGACCAGCCTGCTGCGGTGATCGTGGAAACGGTGCAGGGTGAGGGCGGTGTAAATGTGGCAACCAAACGTTGGTTGCTGAGCCTTGAAAAGCTTTGCCGCAAATACGATATGTTGCTCATTGTGGATGACATCCAGGTGGGTTGTGGTCGTACCGGTTCGTTCTTCAGTTTCGATAAATACGGTATTAGTCCCGACATCGTCACGCTATCGAAGTCGTTGTCTGGCTATGGGTTGCCGATGTCGTTGGTACTGATGAAGCCCGAGCTCGATATCTGGGCTCCCGGTTCGCACAGCGGTACTTTCCGCGGTAATAATCTGGCCTTTGTGACGGCTGCCGAGGCGCTGGATACCTATTGGACGAACGATCAGTTCGAACAAGAAATTGCCAAGAAGTCCGAGATGATTCGCAAGTCGCTCGACAACATTGTGTACAACTATCCCAATGAAGGGTTAAGTGTACGGGGTCGCGGCATGATTCAGGGTTTGGTTGCCCCGGCCGATAGCGACGATCTGGCTAATGAAATTGCGCATAAAGCGTTTGAGCACGGTCTGGTTATTGAAACCTCGGGTGCCAACGATGAAGTGCTGAAGCTGTTGCCTGCTTTAACCATTAGCGAAGAGCAGCTTCAAAAAGGTCTTGAAATTATTGAACGCAGTGTTGCCGAAGTCTATAAGGGACGGGGTGTCAGTGCACGTGTATTGAAGTTTGGAGGTAAACGCGGATGATTGTAAAAAACGTTAAAGATGTAATCGGAACAGAGTACGAAATGCGCACTGACAACTGGGTTAGTCGGCGTGTTCTGCTCAAGAAAGACGGCATGGGTTTCTCGTTTCATGAAACCGTTATTCGCCCGGGTACGCAAACGCATATCCATTACAAAAATCACCTGGAAGCGGTGTGGGTTGTAGAAGGTGACGGCGAGATTGAAACCATTGCCGATGGCAAGAAATACAAGCTGGAGCCTGGCGTGGTGTATGCACTCGACGAGCATGACGAGCATTGGCTGCGTGGCGGGAAAGAACCTTTGCGCGTTATTTGCGTGTTTAACCCGCCCTTAACGGGTGACGAAGTTCACGACGAAAAAGGAGTGTATCCAGCTGCAGCAGACGCTGCATAAAGTTTTGCAGGAGGACTGTATGACAACACTACAAGATGTTTATTCTTCGCGTGATGCCCGTACGTCAGCCATAATTGCCCGACAGGATCCGGTCGTTTATGCAAACGGTAGTTATGCCAAAGCGCTAACGGCCGATCAGGTCGACACCTACGCCCGCGACGGCTTCATTGTGCTGGAAAACCTGTTCAATGAAGATGAAGTGCAGGCCATGCTCAATGAAGTCAAGCGCATGGGCGAGGATCCCGAGATTCGCAAGCTCGACGAAGCAATCACCGAGCCCGGAAGCGATGCCGTGCGTTCCATTTTTAGAATGCATGAACTAAGCGGCATGGCTTCCGATATAGCGCGTGACCCGCGTCTTATTCATGTGGCCCGCCAGGTACTGGGGTCGGAAGTGTATATCCACCAGTCCCGAGCCAATCTGAAACCGGGCTTCAAAGGGAAGGAGTTTTATTGGCACTCCGACTTTGAAACCTGGCATATTGAAGACGGTATGCCGCGCATGCGTGCGGTCAGCTGCTCCATTTTGTTAACCGACAACAATGAGTGCAATGGCCCGCTCATGCTTATCCCTGGTTCGCATCAGCAGTTCATTTCGTGCCAGGGAGTCACGCCCGACAACCATTACCGGCAGTCGCTGAAAAAACAAGAGTTTGGTGTGCCCGACCCGATCAGCCTGCAGCTCTTGGTTGAGCAAGGCGGCATTCAGCCGGTATTGGCCAAGGCCGGTTCGGTGATTTTTTTCGAGTGCAACACCATGCATGGATCGGCAAGCAATATTTCGCCGTGGCCACGTGCCAATTTGTTCATGGTGTACAACAGCATCGAAAATACGCTCGACGAGCCAAAGTATGGTTTGAAACCGCGTCCTGAGTATATTGCGACGCGTGAAAAATATGTTCCTCTCGAGCCACTCGAAGCCAATGCAGAAGTTGTATAACTGCCTCTGGCGTTGATGATGGTTTGTTTTTACGTTGCGAAGGAGTCCCACCTTCGCAACGTTTTTTTTGTTTAATCCAACTTCAGAAATTCTCGTGTTCGGGCTTCTTTGGGGTGTGTAAAAATAACCTCTGGAGGGCCGTCTTCAACAATTTCTCCCTTGTCGAAAAAGCACACGCGGTCGGAAATGTTGTGGGCAAATTGCATTTCGTGCGTTACGAGCAACAGGGTTAAATCACTCTCCTGGGAAAGGCGTTGAATGACCGCCAATACTTCGCCGACCAGTTCAGGGTCGAGTGCAGACGTAGGCTCATCGAACAGCATAATACCTGGGCGCATGGCCAGAGCACGTGCGATGGCAACACGTTGTTGCTGACCACCGGATAATTGATGCGGATATTTATCTGCCTGGTCGCTTAAGCCCACAAGTTGCAGGTATTCCTCGGCGCGCGCATTTGCGTCGTTCTTCGATAGACCCAGAACGTGTCTCGGTGCTTCAGTAATGTTGCGCCGAACTGTCATATGTGGGAACAGGTTGAACTGTTGAAAAACCATCCCCATTTCCCTGCGCATTTCACGTAAGTGGCGCTCACCGGCCGGGGCTAACCGACCCTCACGTATTTCATGCCACAAAGGCTGCTCTGCGACGTAAACCGCACCCGATTCTATTTTTTCAAGCGTCATCAATATGCGCAGAACAGTAGATTTTCCGGAGCCGGATGGGCCGATAATACTGACCTTTTCTCCTTTCTTTACCGAGAAATTCAGGTGATTAAGTACCGTAACGTCGCCAAAGCATTTAACAACATCACGAAATTCGATGGCAGTTTCATTCATCGCAATGGTATTCCTTGTTTAGGCAGACGCGTATCCAGGTAACGTACGCCCGCGGCGGCAACCAGTGTCATAACCAGGTAAAGTCCACCCACCATGGAAAGGGGAATGAGGTAGTTGAAGGTACGGTCACCAATAATTTTTGCGACATTCAGCATCTCAAGCACGGAAACGACTGACAGCAGTGGGACGTCTTTCATGATGGAAACCAGATAGTTTCCCAGGGCCGGAATAATGCGTGGAATGGCCTGTGGCAGCACGATGATCCGGAATGTGTGGATGGGAGACAAATCCAGTGCACGGGCGGCCTCATACTGACCTCGTGGTACCGACTCCAGCCCGGCTCGATAAACTTCAGATGCATAAGCGCTGTACTGCAAACCCAAAGCCAGGGCGCCCGTTAGAAAGGCGGGTAACACAATACCGTAGTCCGGCAGCACGTAGTAAAGAAAAAACAATTGCACCAGCAGTGGTGTGTCGCGCAGAAATTCGCTAATGAGTTTGGCCGGCCACGAAACAAGACGCAAAGGTACGCTTTTAAGTGCCGCCAGAACAAGTCCGAAAATGGCGGCGAGCACAAAGCCCACCACAGTGGCCTGCAAGGTTACGACCATGCCGCGCAAAAGAATCGGCAAGATAGACAGTGCGAACTGCCAATTGCTGTCGGTGTTCCACTCAATGCCGAACAGCATGGCGCCACCTTCCTACCAGAAGTTCCAGACTTTTCATGAGCCCGGCCAGCACCAGCGCCATGCCGAAGTACATCAGCAGCAACAGGGTGTAGACCGTGGTACTGTCTTGTGTGAAATTTCGTACCTGTTCGGCTCGGAACGCTAGATCGCCCAAGCTGATCAGCGAGACCAACGCCGTATCTTTCAGATTTTGTATCGCCAAGTTGCCGAAGCTCGGCATCATTTCAGGAATTGCTTGTGGCAAGCTGACGCGCCATAGTGTTTGTCGCGACGAAAAATTCAATGCCGTGGCCGCTTCAAGCTGTGGCTTTGGAACGGCTTGCAAGGCGCCTCTTACGACCTCGGCGCCATACGCGCCTATGTTCAGGCTCAGCGCCAGGGTGCCGGCTAACACGGGAGCCAGTTTCAGGTTCACCCCCAGAGTGTCTCCCAAGATAGGCAGGGCGAAATATAACCAGAACAATTGCACTAAAAGCGAAGTGCCTCGAAAGATCTCGATAACAGCAATGGACGGCAGGCGAATGGCGGCATGTGACGCCAGGCGGCCGATACCCAGAGCAAATGAGATCAACCCGCCCAAAACGGTTGAATAGACGGTCAGTTGAACCGTGACCCAGGCGCCCTCCATTAAAGGAGGTAGATAATTAAGCCATTCCATGCGATCCAGGGCTAAAAATCACGACGCTTTACATAACTGTGCCGTGGTTTTTTGAAAGGATTCGTTTATGTCGGCGGATGAAAAGCCGTAATTTTGCAAAATAGCCTTCCATTGGTCGGTTTTCTTAAACTGTGTCAAAGCGTCGTTTACGGCTTTTTGCAGTTTTTCCGAGCCTTGTGCAAAGGTAAACCCACCCCAACTACGTACCGCTGTTCCATTAATAATGGGGTCGTTGAACGGTTCGGCTGACTCAACCTTGTCACTTTTTGCCGCCAGTTCAGCCACGGTTAAGCTGGTGGCGGCGTAAGCATCGGCACGCCCGGTTGCCACTGTGGAGATCGCGTCAGCATTATTGGCAATGGTTACCATACGAGCACCGGGCACCCCCAGTGCCTGTAGAATTTCAAGTTGGTCGGCGCCTGCCATAATGGCGATTTTCAGGTCGCCTTCTGTAAATTGCTCAAACGCATTCAGTTTCATAGGGTTGCCTTGGGCAACCAGTAGGCCTTCACCGTAGGAACTATTCGGCTCGGAGAATAAAACCTGCCGGCAGCGTTCCGGCAAAATGGCCATTTCCGCCGCAACCATGTCGAAACGGCCTGCTTTTAAGCCGGGAATCAGGGAGCCAAAAGCCGCAGTTTCCCATTTAATGTTGTTGATGCCGAGCACTTTGGCAATATGTTTGGCGATCTCGGGGCCTACCCCTTTGGCATTGCCCGATAAATCCATGAAGCCGTAAGGAATTTCATTGGCAATGGCAATGCGAATTTCGCCCCTTTCTTTGATTTCCTGAAGCGTAACCGCCTGGGTTGTCGAGACGCCCAAGAGGCCAAAAACACTGGCAATCAGGCCAGTGGCAAGAAGTCGGGTGGGTTTCATGCCTGATGTCCTGTTTATTTCGATGTCGATCATCAATATTGAAATGATAGCGCATAAAATAATTCGTACTCAAATGATGGCGTTTGCAGTACTTGGCGCCGGGCGGTATTTTGTGCTAGCATAAGCGCACTATGAACCGCACTCCCGAGTTTTTCTTCTTTTATTTTTATACTTTCCCGGCGCGTCTGGTGGGGGAAGGGAAGAAGGGTTTGTTTCAAACTCGGTAGCAAACAAAAATTTCCCAAAAAGCCGCCAGCCCTGTCGCTAGGCGGCTTTTTTTGTAGGAGTATCCAAAGTGCCACACAATACCGACGACTTGCGCATTCGTGAAATCAAAGAGCTTAGCCCGCCTTCTCATGTGATGCGTGAATTCGCCACTACTGATACGGCGGCGGAAACCGTTTATGCCAGTCGCAAGGCAATCCATAACATATTGCATGGTTCCGACGATCGCCTGGTGGTCATTATCGGGCCTTGTTCTATTCATAACACTGAAGCGGCGCTTGAGTACGCGAATCGCCTGAAGGCACAGCGTGAGCAGTTCAAGGGTGAACTTGAAGTGGTCATGCGGGTGTATTTCGAGAAACCTCGTACTACAGTAGGTTGGAAAGGGCTGATTAACGATCCGGGTTTAGATGGGAGTTTCAATATCAATCTTGGCCTGAGAACAGCGCGTGAGTTGCTGCTGCAAATCAACAGTATGGGTTTGCCTGCAGGTTGCGAGTTTCTGGATATGATTACCCCCCAGTACTTTGCCGATTTGGTTTCTTGGGGCGCGATTGGCGCACGCACCACCGAAAGTCAGGTTCACCGTGAACTGGCATCGGGTCTGTCGTGTCCAGTGGGCTTCAAAAACGGGACGGACGGCAATATCAAGATTGCGATCGACGCCATTAAGGCAGCCTCTCAGCCGCATCATTTTCTCTCTGTTACCAAGGGCGGTCATTCCGCGATTGTTTCCACCGAAGGGAATGAGGACTGTCATGTGATTTTACGTGGCGGGAAAGCGCCGAATTACGATGCCGAACACGTTGAAGATGCATCCACTTATTTGGCCAAAGCTGGGTTACGGCCTCGAATCATGATTGACTCCAGTCACGCCAACAGCAATAAAGACTACCGTAATCAGCCGCTGGTAATCGATGATGTGTCGCAACAACTTGAGTCCGGCGAAGAGCGTATTTTCGGTGTCATGATTGAAAGCCACCTGGTGGCGGGGCGGCAGGATCTTGTGGCTGGTGAGTCGCTGGTATATGGTCAAAGCATTACTGATGGCTGTGTCGACTGGGAAACATCCGTGCAAATGCTGGAGCGCCTGGCTCGTGCTGTACGCAAGCGCCGTGAGGTCGTGGCCAGCGCGCTGGATGCGTAACGGTACGAATAATCCTGGGAGAAAGCGTGAGTATTGGCTTGGAACTTTCTTGTGAACGTCGATTTGTGCCACAAGCTTTATTGGATGCGCTGGCTTCCCGGTTCGGAAGTCGCTTCAGCGTGGCACAGTCGGTGCGTGAGCACCATGGTACCGACGAATCACCGTATCAGCCGATGTTGCCGGATGCAGTTGTGTTTGCCGAAAGCACGGAAGAGGCCGCATATGTTGCCCGACTATGCAACGAGCACAAGGTGCCGCTTATTCCATTTGGAGTGGGCTCTTCCCTTGAGGGGCACGTGCTTGCGGTAGAAGGGGGCATTAGCCTGGATTTAACCGGGATGAACGCCATTCTAAAGGTGAATCCGGAAGATTTAACGGTTACCGTGCAACCCGGGGTGACACGCAAACAACTGAATGAAGAAATTCGCGACACAGGTCTGTTTTTTCCAATTGACCCGGGTGCCGATGCCACTATTGGCGGGATGTCTGCTACGCGGGCCTCGGGCACCAACGCTGTGCGTTATGGCACCATGCGGGAAAATGTGTTGGCGCTTGAGGTCGTCATGGCCGACGGCCGTATTGTGCGCCCCGGCAGCCACGCACGCAAATCCTCGTCGGGGTACGACCTGACCCGCATTTTCGTGGGTAGCGAAGGGACACTGGGCATTATCACCGAAATTACCCTGCGGTTATATCCGCAACCCGAAGCCATTTCCGCGGCTATTTGTAACTTCCCCACGCTGTCTGCGGCGGTGGAAAGTGTTATTCAAATTATTCAGATGGGTATTCCGGTGGCTCGGGTTGAGTTTATGGATGAATGGGCGGTGAAGGCGACTAACGCCTACAGCAAGCTTAATTTGCGTGAATCGCCGTTACTGTTGTTTGAGTTTCACGGCAGCCCGGCTTCGGTACAGGAACAGGCCGAGGCCGTGCAGGACATTGCGCGCGACAACGGTGGCCGTGATTTCGACTGGGCTATGTTGCCCGAAGAGCGTTCCAAACTCTGGACGGCTCGTCACCATGCTTATTTCGCCGGTCTGCAATTGCGCCCTGGGTCGGTCGCCAGTACGACCGATGTCTGTGTGCCTATTTCGTGTTTGGCTGATTGCGTGCTTGAAACGGCGCAAGAGCTCGATCAAGCACCGTTTCCCTATACCATTTTGGGCCATGTGGGAGACGGAAATTTCCACGTCATGATGTTGCTCGATCCCGACAATCCATCCGAGTGGGAAGAATCGCAGGCGCTAAATCGCCGTCTGGCCGAACGTGCCATTCGGATGCAGGGTACGTGTACCGGTGAACATGGAATCGGTCTGCACAAAATTGAATTCATGCAGCTGGAGCACGGTGAAAATGGTCTGGCATTGATGGCTGGTTTGAAGAAAACATTCGACCCAAATAATATTCTGAACCCCGGCAAAATGTTGCCGGCCAAGAGTATGCAGGGCTAAGCATGTCGGATACTGTTGCCAAGAAAGAGCGTGTTGTGATTGGCTTGTCGGGCGGCGTGGATTCGTCGGTTTCCGCGTGGCTTTTAAAACAGCAAGGGTACGACGTTGTGGGTCTTTTTATGAAGAATTGGGAAGACGACGACGACTCCGAATATTGTTCAACGCGTCAGGATTGGCTTGATGCCGCCAGTGTGGCTGATTTGCTGGATATTGAAATTGAGGCGGTAAATTTCGCGACTGAATATAAAGACCGTGTGTTTGCAGACTTTCTGCGCGAATATTCGGCCGGTCGAACGCCTAACCCCGATGTCTTATGCAACGCTGAAATTAAATTCAAGGCGTTTCTGGACCATGCCATGGCGCTGGGCGCCGAAAGGATTGCTACCGGGCATTATGCAAGGGTACGTAAAATAGAAGGCCCGCAAGGGCCGGAGTGGCAGCTTTTGAAGGGTTTGGATCACACCAAAGATCAAAGTTACTTTCTGCATCGCTTGACGCAGAGTCAATTGTCGCGATCCATGTTTCCGTTGGGGGAAATCAAAAAAACCGAAGTGCGCCGAATTGCGCAGGAACTGGGTCTGCCCAATGCTGCCAAGAAAGATTCGACTGGAATCTGTTTTATAGGCGAGCGTCCATTCCGTGAGTTCTTGAATCGTTATCTTCCCACACAGCCAGGCCCCATTAAAGCGCCTGACGGCAAAGTGTTGGGTCGGCATCAGGGTTTGGCTTTTTATACTCTGGGCCAACGTAAAGGGCTGGGGATCGGCGGCGTTAAGGGTCGCCAAAACCCTGACGGGGTGGCGCCGGCATGGTATACAGCGCGCAAAGATATGGAAAACAACACGCTTTATGTTGTGCAGGGGCACGATCACCCGTGGTTGTTACAACATCATCTGCAGGCACAAGAGGCCAGCTGGATTGCCGGTGTACCGCCTGCACAGGGTCAGTATGCGGCCAAGACCCGCTATCGACAAGCTGATGCGCCATGTAATGTGATTCTGGCTGAAGAGGGGCAGGACTCTTTCGAGCTGAGCTTCGATTCAGCGCAGTGGGCCGTTACCCCAGGTCAATCGGCGGTGCTATACGATGGCGACGTCTGTTTGGGCGGCGGTATTATTACCGCCTAGTTTGTAGCTAAACCTGCTGGGGTAATTGCGGTACAGTGCTGGAAAAAGACGGACGCGCTTGCAATTTGGTGTAGAGCTGCGCTAACTGAGGGTGAGATTCACGCCAGCTTTTTTCCGGCATGCGAAAGTCGAGAAAACCCAGTGCACAGCCCACCGCAATGTCGGCCAGGCTGAAATTTACGCCCATGCAGTAACCGTTGCCCTCAAGCCCCCGCTCCATGGAGGCCAGAGCGCCGTCAATTTTACCGAGCTGGCGCTTGATCCAGTCTTCGCTGCGCAATTGTTCCGGTCGGCGCCCCTCTGCCACAATAGTGACGCCGGCATCAAGCAACCCATCGGCAATGGCTTCCCAACATTTGGTTGCCGTCCGATCACGGTTTCCCTGTGGCAACAAACGACCAACCGGTGAGAGGGTATCGAGATATTCGACGATCACCCGGGAGTCAAAGATACTGCCGCCGTCGTCGGTTAAAAGACAGGGTACCTTGCCCAAAGGGTTCCATTGCTGAATTTTGGTATCGGGAGACCAGACATCTTCCGGAACGAACTCGAAATCGAGTTTTTTCTCGGCCATTACGATGCGAACTTTACGTACATAGGGACTGGTCAGTGAACCAATAAGTTTCATGGCGCAATCAGGTAGTTGAAAGGTCGGAAAAGTATAGCAGGCTGTTGCAGGAATAATGATTTCCCGCATGCGTGAATTGACGCGGTTTGTGATTCGTTGCAGATTCTGTTTTATTAACCCAACAGAAATGGGTGGGGTGGTAAAATCCCGCCTTGTTTTTTTATACTTGGGCCGCTATGCAAATCGCCGATCAACTTAGTCAATTAAATGCTCTTTCTCCGCTCGATGGTCGCTATGCGGCTAAGGCGAATGCGTTGCGGGGCTTATTATCCGAGGCGGGCTTCATGGCCCATAGGGTTGAAGTGGAAATTGCGTGGTTAACTGGTTTGTCTGATGCCGGTTTACCTGAGCTACCTGCATTTTCCGATTCAGCACGTGAACGCCTGGCTGCTATGGTGGCTGCATTTTCCGAAAGCGATGCGGCACGCATTAAGGACATTGAGCGCGTTACGAACCACGACGTAAAAGCGGTTGAGTATTGGCTTAAGGAAAAAGTGGCCGACGATGAAGAGTTGTCTCGTGCCGCCGAGTTCATTCATTTTGCCTGCACGTCGGAAGATATCAATAATACCTCGCACGCCTTGATGCTGACGCGTGCGCGCGACCAGGTCATGGTGCCGCATTTGACGGCCGTATTGGACAAGTTGAAAGCACTGGCTCACATTTACGCCGATCAACCCTTGTTGTCGCGTACTCATGGGCAACCGGCCAGCCCAACCACAGTGGGTAAAGAGTTTGCTAATGTTGCTGCGCGCCTGGAGCAAGCGCTGGTCAATATCGAGCGTGTACAACCTCTGGCCAAAATGAATGGCGCAACAGGTAATTACAACGCCCATATAAGCGCCTATCCCGAAATTGATTGGTGTGCATTTAGCGCTCGTGTATTGGGTGATCTGGGTTTACGGCAAAATCCATTTTCAATTCAAATTGAGCCGCACGACTGGATGGCGGAATTGTTCGATGCACTTGCACGCGCTAACACGATTGTGCTTGATTTGAATCGTGATGTATGGGGTTATATTGCCCTGGGTTATTTCAAGCAAAAGCTCAAAGAGGGTGAGGTCGGTTCATCTACCATGCCCCATAAAGTAAATCCAATCGATTTCGAAAACTCCGAAGGTAATATCGGCCTGGCAAACGCTACCTTGCGTCATTTGTCTGAGAAGCTTCCGGTGTCACGGTGGCAGCGCGACCTTACCGACTCAACGGTATTGCGTAATTTGGGTGTGGCTTTTGGCTATTGCATCATTGCCTGGGAAGCGTGCTTGCGAGGTTTGAACAAACTGGAGCTGAACGCTGCAGCGATCGATGCCGATATTGATGCATGTTGGGAAGTTTTGGCTGAGCCGGTACAAACCGTTATGCGTCGTTATGGGTTGCCTCAGCCATACGAACAATTGAAAGCGCTGACACGGGGTAAGGGTATTACCCAAGAAGCATTAACGGAATTTATTAAGGCGCTCGACCTGCCCGAGGAGGCCCGCCGGCGCCTGCTGGCTCTCACTCCCAGGAACTATATCGGACTGGCGGCCGAACTGGCGCGCAAGATTTAGTTGACGGTGGGCGGCGTTTGCATTTGTGCTTGCGCCGCCAGAATACGCTCTTCAAGTTGTGGAGACGTGTGCAATGCCAGAATCGGCGCCTCATCAGCGTCGGTTTCTTCGAGTTGCAACGTAATATGCTGACCTTCGAAGGCGTCGGGGTTAGCCTGAATTTGCTGATATTGTTTCAATAGGCGATCTACCGCTTTTTGCGCTTCGTATAATTGGACTTCAGGGGCTGATTGGGCATGCAGATGAAACTGCTGCTCAATGGTTTTAGCCAGGTCCCAGCTAAAAAATAGCAATGCTTTTTGGCCGAAACATTCAGGATGCAAAAAGCCCCACGATTCGTTTGGTGTCGGATTCAAAATAAAACCATTCTCTTTGTATGTACGTAGGCATATTGTAAAACTTCGATGCCCTTCGTGTCTTTTATCCGGTAACCGACAAATAGATAACCGCCAGTAGGAGTAAGGCGAAATAAACCGCGACGCCGGTTGCAAGACTTTGCCCGACGATGTGCAGTTTTTCTTTGAACGACAGACGGGAATGGCGATTACTGCGGAATAACCACCAAGCGGTGGCAGCCATAGTGATGATGCTAAAGAGAACAATACCAACTTTCATGCAACCATTCTAGCGGCATTTCCAAGCTCCGGGGGAGGAAATCGGGAAATGCCGCTGGAAGGGATTGGATTTCATGGTGTTAGTAGATTGGAATACGGTTGACGGAACCGGCCAATTCGGCCAAAGCTGAGTTAACCGTGTCTGTGTGCGACTTATTATTGGCACTGTTAAGCAGGCGTTGTTCAAGCAACAAGCAACATGCCAGACGGTCGGAGTCGGGTATGCCGGAAAGGGATTCATGAAAGGCTGCCGAATAATCGTCAACCAGCCCGGTTAAGTCTGCAAAAGTGAGTTGATCGGATTCGTAATGATGCGCAATTTTCAGTGCGCGCCCCCAGAACTCTTCAACCAGTTTTTTCATGATGCGTCTCCTGAGCATGCGAACCAGAAAAGCAATGGGTAAAGACGAAGCTGAAATACTTTCTGATTCAGTTGGCGAGACCGTGTTGCGCTGGCTTTTGCTTGGTTATAGGTAGCTCTTCAAAAGCGCAAAGGTAACACGCATGAAAGTGTTTTCTAAGAATAATAATGCTGCGATGAAACTGGTGCGCCCATGGGTTTTATTTTTGGGCGTAGTCAAGCGTACCAAAGTGTTGACGCCCCATGTGTTGCTAAATGAAACAAAGTTTATTGTGATTTGTTTGTCACTATTTTCCCAACAAGAGCAGCCAATCGTTTTTTGGTTTCAATAGTTTTGTTATTTCAATAACTAATTGATTTAAAACAAAAATAATTTAATTTAAGGGGAATTTAAACGCTTTTGGACGGCGTGTCGAATTCATCTATTCGTAAATCTCAGGCTGGTGCTGAAGGCTGACCGGGCCGACGATGTGTTCGTGCGAGCCAGTACGTGGTGTGCGGGCTTCGAAGGGAGAACAAGCATGATCAGTTTCGGCATTTTTTTCCGGTACAGCGTTTTTTCATTGTTGACGATAACAGCCGGTTGCGCGCAGGTGTCGCACTGGGCAAGGATATTCGATACACCCGCCTCCGTGGGTCAGTTCAATTTCGAGTGGGCAATCAAAGGAGATAAACGGGTTACGCCCCTACAGGCGTTCGATGATGGTCGCCGAACCTGGTTGCAGTTCCCGTCCGGTACGCCGGTTCCCGCAATATTTGCAAGACGTGGCCAGGAGGATACTTTACTTACTTACCGTCAATCTGGGGCATACGTGATATTGCCCGGTGTGTGGTCACATCTTGTGATCCAGGGTGGTCATGCGCAAGGGCATGTGTATCGGCAGGCCGAGGTGGCAGGAGATACAAACTCAAAGGCCCCGGTCATGGCCGAACAGGTGGCAACTTCCGTGGTGCCTGATGCGTCGGCCATTCCGGTCGAAGTGATCGCCGCGTCCGAGCCGCTCAAATCCGCCATTCTGGTTGAAAAGATCGAGACCAAGGCCGTCAAAACTTTCAAGGTGAGTCCGGCCGACGGCACCATGCGTGAGGCTCTGGCGCACTGGGCACGGTTCGCGCAATGGGATTTCGGGCCTGAGCACTGGGCGGTTGATGTCGACATCCCAATAGTGGGAAGCGCGCAATTCGATACTTCGTTTGAGGAAGCCGTGCGCGGTTTGGTTGCTTCGAGCGAATTGGGAGACAGGCCTTTACAGCCATGCTTCTATTCCAATCGTGTGTTGCGCATAGTGCCGTTTGCGCAACCTTGTGATCGTGCCCGAACGACGATGAGTGCATCATGAGCCGTCTGAAACTTTTTCGTCTTGTTGCCATATCGACTGCCTATCCGTTATTGGTGTCCATCCTGGCAGGGTGTGCGCTGGGTGATGCGATTCAAAAAGTCACGTTGTCAGCTGCCGAAACCGACAGCAAAGTAACGGCAAGCCATAACGCATTTGCGCAAATGGTGAGTAGCCCGCAGTTGCGTGAGCAAGCTCAACATGTTGATCGTCCCTGGCTTGCAGGGCGCTCTTTACCTTTGGCGCGTGAAGTGACGTTACCCACTGCGTTGCGCAGCCATGTCCGAACGACCTTGTTGTTTTCCGACGGACCGATTGGGTTGACAAGGGTCGCACGGCGTATTACCCAGGCTACCGGCATTCCTGTTTATGTTCATCCAGAGGCTTTGTTGTCAAATGATTTGTTTACACAGCGCTTGTCAGGAGCGGGCAGTGCACAGACACGCGTTGGCCAGAATCGGCAAACGGTCAGTTTGTCAGGCGAATCAGAACCGCTGGCGCGTATTCTTGATCGTGTCGCTGCAGCGCTTGGCGTTTACTGGCGCTATGAACACGAGCGGATTGAATTCTATCGGACTGAGACACGCATTTTTAATGTTCGTGCGCTCACCCTTGCCGTCCAGGCACAAGCAGCGCTGGGCGCAGGGCGAAAATCCGGAGACAGCGGCTTTGCCAGTAGCTCGCGTACGGAGCTGCAAAGCGATGCAGTTAGCGTAATGGAGGTCGTTGAGGCACGTATTCAGCCATTTTTAACTCAGGCGGGTGTGGCAGTTGCGCACGAAGGGGGGAGTGCTCTGGTTGTGGTTACGGATACGCCTCAAGTCCTTCAGCAGGTTGCCGGCTATCTTGAAAAAGAAAATAGGGCTCTTACGCGTCGCGTGAGGCTTATTTTTGAAGAAATTACGTTAATGACCAACGATTCGGTAGAGGCCGGGGTTGACTGGAACATTGTTTTTTCCAGTGCCCGTGTTGCGGCTGCCGCTGCTGCGCCGGGCGCCATCGCGGCTGACATGGCTCAGTTGGGCTTAGGCATACGTAAAGGCCCGTTTAGTGGCAGTGAGGCGATCGTAAGCGCTTTGGGCAAAGTGGGGAAAGTTATACGGCGCAGCAGTGTGCCGGTTTTAACCCTTAACAGACGTCCAGTGACTCATGCTGTGCGTACTACCTTTTCTTATATCGACAGGGTTGAAAGTTCCGTATCCGGCAACTATCTTGATGCGACGCTGCCGACCGTTTCTATCAGTCAAAAGGAAGAGACGGTGGGTTCGCTGTTGACGCTCGTGCCCGATGCGCAAGAGGACGGTCAGATTTTGTTGTCGTTGGCTTACGACAACACCGTTGCCCAGCCGCTGAAGTCCATCACCTTTGGTGATTCAAATAACCCGTTGCAATTGCAACAGGTCACAATCGATGGCAATGGAACAGTTCAACAACTGGCGTTGCGTCCGGGACAACCTGTTTTGGTCTCGGGTTTTGATCGTAGCCAGGAGAGCGCCGACTTGCGTCGCCTTAATCCAGGTATGCCCTTGGTATTAGGCGGCAACGACAAGGCATCACAGCAACGTCTTAAAACGGTCATTGTGATTACCGCGCAGGTAGAAGAAGGGTTTTAGGTGAGACGATGAAAGAGTCTCTTCTTAAATCTGTTGCGGGGAAAACCTTGGCATTTGGCCTGGAATGGTTGCCTCTGATTGAGTCGCTGGGCATACGGGAAGCCCGGCGCAGGGCGGATCGCTATCGGGCCAGTCATTTTGTCTTGGCGTCCGATAAGACGGCGGCGGTTGGATTGGCCAATATTCCCCGACGCAAAGCCTTGGCCATGAATAAACAAGTGGTTTTTTCCGCCGCTCAGAGTGTGGCTACTCTGTATCAGAGCGGTACGTGGGTTGTGTGTTTGAACTTGGCGCCCGATTGTTGGTGGCTTGTAGCGGTTCACGAAGGTGTTGTTGTGATGCGCACCGATGTTCTTGCCTCTGACCCCGAGTCATTCGATGCTGTTGTGATGGAGTTGCGTCGCGCTTATCCCCGGATGGTCTATTTGCAATCAGGTCGTGATAAAGACGCGCCGAGTCTGGGTCTCTTGGCTCAACAGGCAGGACAGGTCAGTGTGCTGCAAGAGCGTCGTCGAATGTGGGTAGGTAAGCCCGTCTGGGTGTCGGCCGCGATTGTCGCCTTATTGATGGGGCTGGCGATTGTTGCAGGTTTTAGCGGGTCCGAATCGGCCGCTGACTCAGAAAGATTGGCAGCAACGACCCAAGACCATGAGCACCAGTGGCGTGTGGCTCAGAAAGCGGCCTTGGATCAGGTTGTTGTGCATGGCGTTGCGGGAACGCGACGGTTGCTGGAGGCACTTTATGAGGTGCCCGTGACGCCTGCGGGGTGGCGATTAAAACAAGTTGAGTGCCTGCCTGCCCGGCAACTTTGGCAGTGTGCCGCGCAGTATCGTCGTCGCCATCCTGCAACGGATATTCAGGCGCTTGAGTCCGCTTTACCGGCTTCCTGGGCGCTGGAGCCGCGCGATCTTGATCGGGTTTCGGCGAGTTGGTCTGTTCCTTACTTTGGGCTGACACTTGCTCAGATGCAGATCGCAACTGCAGCAGAAAGTCGTAAAACCTGGTTGGGCATCCTGCAACGCTCAAGTATTGCGTTCGATCGCATCACATGGGGACAAGCCACGCCGTTTGCAATCGCAGCGCCCATCGGCCCTAAGGGGAGCGCATTGCCGCGACCTGAAGGGTTAACGACTTACCAGTCTCGTTCACTCCAGCTGTCGGGGCCGCTGCGTTCGTATGTTTTGTTATTAGCCGATTTGAATGCAATCCGCTGGTCGCGCGCACGTCTTTCCGTTAAAGACAAAGTTGTTCCGGGTGCACGCGCCAGCCGGCTGCATTTGCTACTTGAAGGGGAGTTTCATGAACGTATTGAATGAATTGCTGTGCGCGTGTTTTCTGAAGCGCCGCGTATTGATAGTGTTTGCCTCGTTGTTTTTGTTGAATGTTTGTGCGCACGCGCAGACGATTAATTTGGGTGAAGCCGGTCGGGTTACGGAGAAAACCGCCGCGGCAGGCATCACGACAACGGAGAATGTCGCGACCGATAACAACACAATGACCGAAGAGTTGGTATCTGTACGTGCGTTGATGAGAATGGAAATGGCCATGGTGTTGGCTCATGCGCGCCAACAGTCGGCACGTTTGGAGCAGACAAAAAAAGCGTCTGGTGGTATGGCATCTCGCCTGGAGTTGCCTCTTTCAAAAGTACGTTTGACTGCGCTTTACGGTACCGGCAGCAAACTGGTGGCGGAAGTACAGGCGGGTACACGCACCCTAACTTACATCAATGGAAAAGCATTGCCCGTGGGGGTGACGTCTGGCGAAACTGTTTATCGTCTTGTTGGGATGAAGGGCCGTTGTTTGACGTTGGTTCGTCAGGGAAAGTCGCAACATGTGTGCATGGATGCCGATGCAGGGGAGACGCCATGAGTCTGTTTTTGCGAGGCAAGCGCAAATATGCTGTTTTGCCGGGCTTCGAAGTATCGGAGCCTGTCTGTTTCGAGCGTTTTGACGTCAGTCGAGCGATTGAATTATCTAATTTTGATGCACTAAGGGCCTTGTCTCCGGCGCTTGTGCGAACGCTGGTTAAAGATCTGGAAGTAGATGCTTTAGCCAATCGGATCTGCCCGGTGCTACGTGCCGATAATAAAGTGGTTTTGCTGGCACTGGCTGCCGATGTGGCCGGCGACCAGGCAGACGAGCTGGCTCGGCGTTTAAGCGCAAGCGGTTACGAACTGGCTGAGCCGCAACGTTATGTCGTGTCGGCGACTATGTTAATGGCAATCGCACGTGGGCAAGCGCTCGGAGCAGTCGCTGTGTTGAATAGCGCGGTCGACGGCGCATATCGGACGACGACGCTGGCTGCCGCGTTTCAGGACATGGTCGAATGGGGCGTGGTTAATCAGGCCAGTGATGTGCACATCAATATTTTTCTGGATGCTCCCGAGTCGGAGGTTCGTTTCACGATTGCCGGTCGTTACGTGATGCCCGAACGTTTCTGCGGAATATCAACTGCTAACTTGATGGATATGGTTGCAGTTGCCTGGATGGACATTCGGGCCGGCAATGGGGCGGTATTCGATCCACTGGCGGAACAACAGGGCGCCATGAGTCGAGTAGTTGGGGGGAGGCGGGTGTTATTACGCTGGGCCTCGATGGCTGCCGAGCGTGGACCCAGCGTGTGTTTGCGTTTGTTGTTGCGTGATCAGATTGCGCCTCAGAATGATTTGTTGAAACTGGGGTATCTGCCGGATCAGGTCAATCAAATAGAGCGGGTGGCCACATCCGAAGGCGGCGCGATTCTATTCGCAGGAAGTGTAGGGTCGGGCAAGTCAACTACGCTGGCCACTTTGATGGCGGCTATTCCCGCACATCGCAAAGTGATGACACTGGAGGATCCCGTTGAATATTTAATACCTCGTGCGGTTCAAAGTGCAATTGCGCGCGATGTCGACACACTTTCTGGTAGTCGTTTTGTCACAAAACTAATGGCATTGAAGCGATCGGCCATGACGGATGTATTGTTGGGCGAAATTCGTGACTTGGAAACCGGCCGGGCTTTCGTTGACCTGGCGAGTTCCGGCGTAAGTGTGTATAGCACCACTCACGCAGCATCGGCCTTGCTTGCGGGGGAGCGTTTGGCATCGTCTTCTGTTGGTGTGCCGAGAGACTTCCTGGCCACCCCAGGTGTGTTGAAAATGCTCGTTTATCAGGTGCTGTTGCCGACACTCTGTCGGGAGTGTGCATTACCCGCCACGAAAATAAAAACACTACCCGCTGCAATGTTGGACCTGATTCAGCATTTGTTTGAAGGAAGTATTAGTGCGTTGAAGTTCCGCAACCCCAATGGTTGCCCCAACTGCATTAACCGCCATTTGCCTGAGTTATCGGGTTATTCAGGGCGTACCGTCGCCGCACATTGTTTGGAGCCTGCTCTGACTAATGGGTACTACCAGGCATTGAGGTCGGCGAATTATGACACTTTGCAAATATCCCAGGAAGATGGCGCGTTTGCCGTCGCTATGCAAAAAGTATTTCAGGGTTTGGTGGATCCGCGTGACATCGAAACGCGTTTTCATGCATTTGAAACAGAGCGCCGATTACGACAGATACGCAGGTGCAATTCATGAGGTTTGCACATAACAGCATGTTGAGATTCATGGCGTGGCGTTTTCATCATCAGCGCGCCGATTATTACGAGTACTTGTCGTGTTTGTTAACGGGGTCGCAAGGCCGCGTGACGCTAAAAGAAATTTTTGAACGAGATGCGGATCGTTATGGTTTGAGAACGGCTCGTGGATATTTGTCTGCTCATTGGGCACGACGTTACCCGCTTACAGGCGGCGACGTATCGGAAACGTGGCAAGCACACTTTCCACCATCGGAGTGTGTGGTACTGCGTGCTGCGCAACGTTCCGGGAACCGTCCGCTGATTAACAGTTTGAGTGATCTGGCACACGCATGCCGATTAATTGAATCGATACGCCGCATGATGTGGGCAGGGGCGTTGCCCGCGTTGATTGCCGTATTAGTGCTGCTTGGCATGACTATTGCTATGCCGCTGTTTACGGTACCGAGGTTGCAGCAGGTTTTCAGTAGCTTGCCTCTTGAGTACTACGGGGCGACTGCAAGTGCCTTGTTCAGATTCGCGGAATACGTTGAGCAGTTTTGGTGGCTTGTGCCCGTTTTCCTATGCATTCTCATGTGGCTCGTTGTTTGGTCACTTTCCAACCTGGTCGGGTCTTTTAGGGGGATCTTGGACGCCAGTTTGTTGTGGCGATTGTATCGCCTGGCGCAAGCCATGCGTTTTTTGGCCGTATTGGTCGTTTTGCTTGAGGCAGACGGGAAAGGTTCGGTGCAGTTGCGCACGGCCATTGAGGCGTTGCGAGCCGGCTCAACGCCATGGATGGAAGAACATTTGTGCCGGATGCTGGCCCGGATTGATGCGGGGGTCGTGGGCGCCCGATCGCTTGATACAGGGCTGCTCGATCGAGAGCTGCTTTGGTATCTGGAAGACATGACCATGGCGCGCAGCCTGGCGCAAGCGTTGATTCTGACGCGGCAAAGGCTTGAACAGCAAATGTTGGGAACGGTTCGTCTTCAGATCGCAGGTTTGCGCTGGCTGGTGCTTTTGGCGTGCGCAATCGGGTTGTTGGCGCTGGGTCTTTGGCATTACGCCGCAATCGATGACTTGCGTCGGGCGCTGATGGTTTATTACTCAGCCCATTGAGTTTCTTTCGCAGTGCCTAATCAATTGGCGGTTTTATTCTTACAGGAGTGGTTTTATGTCGAATGCAATGACTTTTTCTCTTTTCTGCTCGAGATCATCAACGAAAGCAGACGGTTTAACGCCTGCGGTACTGCGTTTTCAACGTGGTTTTTCTCTGGTGGAAGTTGCGGTTGTCACCGCTATTGTTCTGTTGCTGGCCATTATCGGTATTCCGGCCATAGGCAATTATTTAGTTGAGAATAAAGTTCCCAAGGTCGGAGAGGAACTGGCGCGTTTCGTTTTACATACCCAGGTGAATGCTTCCTCAGGAAGCGCCGAACCATATAACGCGATTACCACAGCCAGTTTTGCCAGGATGGTCGGAGACTCAGGGCTGTTTTCTGTTTCCGGGGCGGACGCGACTACGGTTGTCGCTCACGGCCTGGGCACAGATGGTGTAGTAAGTGTGCAGGCGGAAGATCTGGGGGCGGCGTTTTCAATTTCTTTGTCGAATGTCAGTCACGTGGCTTGCCCATCGATTGCTTCGATTATGCAAAGAGTGTCCAAGACGATGACTGTTGCCGGAGTCACGATTAAAGATGCGTCTACACCGTATAGCGCTATTGAAACTGAGTCGGAGTGCGAACATGGTGATGTTAATGATTTTGTGTTCATCGCAGGTTAGGTCCAATGCTCAGGCATGGCAGCGTGAAACTGATTATCGCGGATTTGCGTTGCTGGAACTGATTGTTGCCGCCTTGATCTCAACATTGTTGGCCGTATGGGCGGCTGACATGTGGGTTAATCGCATAAACGATTCAGTCGCACAGTCGTCGGCAAGCTGGATGCGAACTGCCAAAACAGCGGCGGCGCATTATTTGGCTAGGCATGGTTCGACGATTCGTATGGCTGAAAGTGCGACTGCATTGAACGCGGAGGGTTACGACAATTGGGCCCGGCCCACGATATCTGAGCTTATTAATCAAGCATTGTTGCCCCAGGGGTTTCCTGCGCGATTTGCATCTGGTCCCGCGCTGGCGTTGCGCATTCTTCGTTCCGGCACGTGCCCAGGACAAGACTGTGATTTACAGGCGCTAATTTATACAGAAGGGGCATTGATGCCCGAAATCGGCTCCGCTGACTATGCTGCCATGCAAGCTCAATGGATACTTGCCGCGCGAGGTGAAGGCGGGGCCGTGTTTGCCGCTTCACCAAATCGGATTGCGGGTGCAGGTTTTGAGTTTTCGAATCCCCCGGAAATGGGCATGACGGCGTTGCCGGTTGGCGCGGTGGCTATGGCCGTGACGGTTGAACAAACCCAGGCCATGGATTTTCTGAAGGTGAAGGATGAACGGGATCCCCAGTTTCAAGCGACACTCTCGGTCCAAGGTACGGTAACGACGGAGGAATCCTTGCGAGCGGCCGATACACTATGGTTGGGGCATCGGGCTTTTGCTCAGGCGCCTTGTTCAGAGGACGGACTGGTGGCCCGGGAAAATTTTGGTGGTTTGCTTGTGTGTCGGGGAATGCGCTGGGTGTCGGCCGGCGGGGTGGGGGGAGGCGGTTTTTCGGTGAATAGTTCGACCGGTTGCACCATGGATACCATGAACCCGGTAACCGGCGCCTGCACTTGTCCCACTAGTTATACCGCAGTGCGTATTGCAGACAGCGGCGTTGATGCAGGCGCGGGCCGAACCCGGGGTTATATGTGTGTTGGTTAAGCTTCAGCCGGCTAATGGTATTAGATTGTTTGCTTCAGAGGAGCTCACGGGGTCCAGTTGGCAATGAATTCGCGCTCCTCATCGGTCATTTTCGTCATATTGGCCAATGGCATGTAGCCGCTAACAGTGACCTGTTTGATGAGTGCGGGGTTGGCCATTACCTGCTGTTCTGTTTCCAGGGCGATACCGGCAGGTGCCGACGCGAACCCTGCTTGTGTGGGCTGCGCTGCGTGGCATTGCACGCAGCGGGCTTCCACGATTTCCATTACCCGAGCCATTTCGCTGTTTGCAATGGATTCATTATTACCACCGGTGTTATTGGCCGTACCCTGGGCGACTGGGTTTGCAACTTGCGAGTTCGTGGTGGGTTGATTCCCGGGCGCAGACTGCTTGCTTGCCGGTGCGGCAAGGAATGCAATCACAATAAGCAATGCTATGCCGACTATTGGATACGCGATTTTGTTTTGACCCAGATGCCGCAATACAAAATACTGGCGAATCGTCGCACCTGAAAAAATGAACAGGCTCATGATGATCCAGGCGTATGGACTGGTATAGGTGAAGGAGTAGTGGTTGCTTAGCATCAGGAACACAACAGGCAGCGTGAAATAGGTGTTGTGAACCGAACGCTGTTTGCCCCTCTTGCCGTCAAGGGGGTTCGGCGTTTCGCCTTTTTTCATGGCGTTAACCATGCGACGTTGACCGGGAATGATCCAGAAGAACACGTTAGCCGACATGGCGGTGGCCATGACCGCACCTGTCATGAGAAAAGCCGCGCGCCCCTGGAAAATATGTACGCTGAGGTAAGCAACAATCACCATCATGACGGCGACGCCGATACTTAATATGCCGTCGCGCTCCATGTTGGGGCTGATGCGCCGGCAGAGCTGATCGTAAACGACCCATCCGGCGATGAGGAAAAGGATGGCGATAACGTTAACTTGCCACCCTGATAGTTCGCGCACCCATTCCCATGGGCTGGATGGATTGGCCAAATAGAAAGCCGGGTTCGACATATACATAATGACGAAAAGGGCAAAACCCGACAGCCAGGTGGTGTAAGCCTTCCAAAATGACCAATGCAGATCTTTCGGCAACTCGGCTGGTGCGGTCATGTACTTCTGGTTGTGATAAAAACCGCCGCCATGTACAGCCCACATTTCACCCAGAACACCGCGCTTTTTTACCGCGTCGTCGGTGGGCGTTTTCAGGCTATTGTCGAGCATGACGAAGTAAATTGACTCACCAATCCAGGCTATGGCGGCAATAACATGCAACCAGCGCAACAGCAAGTTTCCGAATTCGACCAGGTAGGCTTCCATGATTTTATTTTCCGAGATTGGGGACGGGCGAGGCGTGCATTAGCTGCCGCGATAAGTGGAGTATGTCCAGGGGGTGACCACCAGGGGGACGTGATAGTTTTCTTTGGGGTTTGCGATGCCGAACCGGATAACGACTTGATCGACAAACCGAGGATTGGGCATCACCACGCCTCTGGCGGCAAAGTAGTCGCCCGCGTGAAAAACGATTTCGTACACCCCTGCCTGAATTTCATCCGGGCCGAGTAACGGGGTGTCGCAACGACCGTCGGCGTTGGTCGTGTCTGTTTTCAGGAGTTTCCGGGTTTCGCCGGCAGCGTACAGCTCAATTTTGACGCCCTCAGCCGGGCCTCCATGCATGGTATCGAGTACGTGGGTGGATAGTTTTCCCATGAATCCTCCAAATTGTTAACAATTTATGTTGACGATTTTGTTTTAAGAGCCAATAATTGTCAAGACGTGATTTTGTGAAATGCAACGACCGGGGCGAATAAGGGCATGCTTTATTTAGACCAACACGATGATCTGCAAGGGGAAAGTACCGCCCCGCCTGCGTCTTCGCTGCTTGAAAGGCGCGGCCAAAAAATAGGGCGGGTCTCTGAGGTGGACCGCGTTTACGCAGAAATTTTCGATGCCGTCATGGATCGGCGCTTGCTTCCTGGCGCAAAACTGACCGAATCGGCGTTGTGCGATATTTTCAGTTGCTCGCGTGCAACCGTGCGCGCGGCGCTGGCACAGTTGGGGCACGACAAAATTGTCGTGTTGTTGCCGAACAGAGGCGCGTATGTATGGCAACCAGATCCAGCGGAGACACGAGAGGTTTTCGAGGCACGCAGAACGCTGGAGTGTGTTTTGATCGACAAGTTGCTGCAAATGTCTGATTTGTCCGCGCGTCTGGAACCTTTGCGGGAAATGGTGCGCCAGGAAAAGGAGGCGTTTGAAACAGGTGATCGAATTAGCTGGTTGCGGTTGTCGAACGCGTTTCACGTAAAGATGGCACGTCTGGTGGGCAATCATGTTCTTACCGAGTTCATGCACGCGCTGTGTTGCCGGACCACACTGATTATTGCGTTTCACGACACCCCCAGTTCAAGCACGTGCTCGTATATGGAGCACGACCAGATTCTAGATTTATTACTGGCCGGCAACCGCGAAGGGGCAATAGCGGCCATGTGTCACCACCTGGAAGATTGCGAGCATAGGGTTGAGGAAACCCAAACTCGTAAACCCGATCCCTGGTCGGTATTTACCGTAAAACGTTAAGGAGCTTGCATGCCCGTTGAGTATCCCCGTGACCTGGTCGGTTATGGTCGCAATGTGCCACATGCGCAATGGCCTGGCAAGGCCAAAATTGCGGTTCAGTTTGTGCTGAATTACGAAGAAGGCGGTGAGAACTGTGTGTTGCACGGCGATCCGGCTTCGGAGCAGTTTCTGTCGGAAATTGTTGGGGCGGCGGCGTATCCCGATCGCCATATGTCAATGGAGTCCATATACGAATATGGTTCGCGTGCCGGCGTATGGCGTATTTTGCGTGAATTCGAAAAACGTAAAGTGCCTTTAACGGTTTTCGGCGTCGGCATGGCCCTTGAGCGTCACCCTGAGGTAGCGCAGGCGTTTGTTGAGCTGGGCCACGAAATTGCCTGCCATGGCTATCGCTGGATTCATTATCAGTCTATGCCTGAGTCAATCGAGCGCGAGCATATGCAGCGCTGTGTAGAGGTCATTACCGCCTTATTGGGCGAACACCCGTTGGGCTGGTATACCGGGCGCGACAGCCCCAATACCCGTCGGCTGGTAGTGGAAGAGGGGCAATTTCTTTACGACTCTGATTACTACGGGGATGACCTGCCGTTCTGGACACAAGTTGAACGGCAAGACGGGACGCTTAAACCCCATTTGGTGGTGCCTTACACGCTTGATACCAACGACATGCGCTTTGCAACCCCCCAGGGCTTCAACACCGGTGAACATTTCTTCAGTTACTTGAAAGATGCTTTCGACGTGTTGTATGCAGAAGGGGAGGAAACGCCCAAGATGTTGTCGATAGGCTTGCATTGCCGCTTAATCGGGCGTCCAGGGCGTTTTGTGGCTTTACAACGTTTTCTCGACTACATCCAGCGTCATGATCGTGTGTGGGTATGTCGCCGCGCTGATATTGCGCGTCACTGGGTCGAGCATCATCCATTTCAAGAGGTTTGAATGACCAAAAAAGTTTCACTTTCCGAATTGAATCAGTTATCCGAAGCGGATTTCGTAAAGCTTTTGGGGGGTATTTTCGAGCATTCACCCTGGGTGGCCGAAGGAGCCGCGAGCGCTCGGCCCTATAACAGCGTAGCGGAATTACATGCCGCGATGGTGAAGCAAATTGAAGGGGCCGGAGAACAAGCTCAACTCAAATTGATTCGTGCTCACCCAGAGCTGGCCGGCAAGGCCGCTGTGCGGGGCGAACTCACCGATGAGTCCACGTCGGAACAGGCCGGGGCCGGCCTGGATCAGTGTTCGCCACAGGAATATGCCCGCCTTACCGAGTTAAATGAGGCCTATAACAAAAAGTTTGGTTTTCCTTTCATTCTGGCAGTGAAAGGTTACGACCGTGCCGGCATTATTCAGCAATTCGAACGACGTTTGCAGCTTTCGGTTGAAGATGAAAAGCGTGAAAGCTTGCAGCAAATCTACAAAATTGGTGGTTTCCGCTTGAACGATCTGGTAACCACTGCTTAAGCCCAGCAGGCTTATTGAATGAGATATTGCCGTCCGGCGGGCAAAAAATGCCGGAGAACAGTTGTTTTAATCAATCCGTTAATCGGTTTTCTAATTTTTGTTTTGTCAGGAGTGTAGTCATGGCAGCGCCTCATATGCCCGTTGGTACGGTCATTAACGCCCCAAGCGTTGAGTTTCCGGAGTTTGTGAATCGTTATGCGAATCTGGCGCTCGATGACTTCGGTGCCGAAGTGATTGAATGTTCCGATCAGTGGTTTGGTGACGCCAATCGTATGCTGCAGTCGGCCGAACCCGTTTTTATTGTGGGCAAATTCGACGACCACGGCAAATGGATGGACGGCTGGGAGACGCGTCGTCGTCGCGATGGTGGGCATGACTATGCCGTCATCAAACTGGGCGTTTCGGGTGTGATCAAAGGCATCGATATTGATACCAGCCATTTCACCGGTAATTATCCACCGGCGGCTTCGGTTTTGGCCTGCTATTGTGAGGATACCCCCGACGAGTCTACAGTCTGGACGGAAATCGTGCCTTCCACCACCTTGTCGCCTAGTACTCATCACTTTATCGAGTTCGATGACGATCGTCGCTGGACTCACTGTCGTTTGAATATTTATCCCGATGGCGGGGTGGCCCGCTTCCGTGTGTATGGGCAGCCTGCCACCGACTGGACATCGAAAGACTCCGATGCATTGTACGAAGTATCGGCATTGGCCAACGGTGGCCGAATTGTTGGCTTTAACGATGCACACTTTGGCGTGCCGTTTCGCTTGGTGATGCCCGGTCGTGGCGTGAATATGGGCGACGGTTGGGAAACGCGCCGCCGTCGCGAACCCGGTTATGACTGGGTGGTGGTCGAGCTGGGCCATCCGGTTATTGTTGAAAAAATCGAAGTAGATACCGCACACTTCAAAGGGAATTATCCTGATCGTGTTTCCATTCAGGCTGCCAATGTAACGTACGGTACTGATCAATCGACCATCACACAGGCCATGTTCTGGCCTGTGTTGCTGCGCGAACAAAAAATGGGGCCCGACAAGCAGCATTTTTTCGAGCGTGATCAGTTGGAAGAACTTGGCGCAGTCACGCATGTCAAATTGAATATGCACCCCGACGGCGGGGTTAGCCGCTTGCGCATTTGGGGTCGCCTGGCCAAGAAAGGGAGTTAATGTGCCACAGGTATTAAAGTTAAAACCATTAACCAAAGAGGCGTTCGCGCCTTTTGGCGATGTCATTTCAACGCGCGAGGGTGACGCTTTCCCCATTAACAGCGGTACCACTCAGCGTTATCATCACCTTGGGAAGATTCAGGTTGAAGGAAACGACGGCGAACCCGGAATCAGCATGACGGTGGGGCAGGCATTTGCCTTTCCCATAAAAATTGCCATGCTCGAGCGTCATCCGTTGGGCAGTCAGGCCTGGATTCCCACCACCGGCAATGCTTTTATTGCAGTGGTGGCCCCTGGTGGTGCGAATGACCGCCCGGATGAAACCGCTTTACAGGCTTTCTATGTAAACGGTGATCAAGGGGTGAATTATCACGCCGGTGTGTGGCATCACCCCTTATTGAATTTGGGGCCGGGCGGCAATTTCATTGTGGTTGATCGAATTGGTTCTGCACCCAATTGCGATGAATGTAATTTAAATCAGGTTTTTTTATTAGACGGTACGTTTGCAGAGCCGGCATCCGTCTGATCCAATAATAAGAATGAAGCCGCCGTGCGGGCTTCATGTTTGCACGGCGGGGTCGGTTTAAAAACCGATCCTCACCGGAGATGAAAGAATGACGCAAAGACACACAGTAAGTTTTTATTTGAATGGGCAGTTGCATACCGTGGTGCCTGAATCCCCCACCCAAACCGTGTTGCAGTATTTACGCAACCAGGCGGGGCTGGTGGGCACGAAAGAGGGCTGTGCCGAGGGAGATTGCGGGGCATGTACCGTAACCGAAGCCTCGCTTGAAGACGGTCAGGTTGCATTTCGTGCCATTAACGCTTGCATTCGCTTCTTGCCCACCCTGGACGGCAAAGCAGTGTGGACAGTAGAAGGTCTGGCGGCGCAGGGTGAGCCATTGCATCCGGTGCAGCAAGCCATGCTGGATTACCATGGCTCACAATGTGGCTTCTGCACGCCCGGTTTTATCATGTCGATGTACACCATGTACCGCAAAGGCCAGGTGCGGCCAAGCCGCGAAGAAGTGCTGGATAACTTGTCGGGCAATTTATGTCGTTGTACCGGGTATCGGCCCATTATCGATGCCACCATGAATATGGGTCAGTACCCCGAAGCAGAACAGGCGCTTGAAACGCTTAAGCAACAGCTACAGGAACTGCACGATCAAACCCAAGCACCATTATTCATTGAAACGGCGGATCAAACCTATTGGGCGCCCACAACCAGCAGCCAACTGGCACAATTGTTTAACGAGCATCCCGATGCAACCCTGCTGGCGGGCGGCACTGACCTGGGTTTGATGGTTACCAAGCAACTAAAGCATTTTTCCAAAGTCATTTATTTGGGTAATGTGGCCGATGCCGCCGCTATTAAAGAAGAAGATAACCATCTGGTTATTGGCGCTGCGGTGCTATTGAACGAAGGTTACGAAGCACTGGCCAAGCAGTACCCCGAAGCCACCGAGTTATGGAAACGGTTTGCTTCCATGCCCATTCGTAATTCGGGCACGTTGGTGGGTAATGTTGCCAATGGTTCGCCTATTGGTGATACTGCCCCGTTGTTAATTGCCCTGCAAACCCGGGTGGTCCTGCGCAAGGGCGATAGCCGTCGCGAACTGGCACTTGAGGATTTGTATCTGGATTACCGCAAGCAAGACCGCGAACCGGGCGAGTACCTGGAAGCCATCAAGGTGCCGCTACGTAATCCGGCCATCAAGGTGGCAACTTACAAACTTTCCAAAAGAATTGACCAGGACATCTCGGCGGTGTGCAGTGCCTATGCCATTCAGTTCGATGGCGAAACAGTCGCCTCGGCACGCATTGCGCATGGGGGCATGGCGGCGACGTCGCGTCGTGCGTACGAAGCGGAAAAAGCCCTGGTTGGTCAACCTTGGAATGAGCAAACCGTTGCCGCGGCCATGGCCGCGCTGGAACAAGATTACCAGCCCTTAACCGACATGCGGGCCACCAGCGATTATCGCTTGCAAACCGCACGCAATCTTCTATACCGGTTCTATCTTGAAAGCTCGGGAGAAACCGCCACGCGCATAAGCACGGAGGTCGTATGATGAAAAGTAAATATCGAACAGTCGGCACAGTCGCTCCTCATGAGAGTGCCCACTTGCACGTAAGCGGTCGTGCTCAGTACACCGACGATATCCCCGAGTGGCAGGGTACGCTATATGGCGCGTTCGGTTTGTCCGAACGTGCTCATGCCCGGATCACGAAACTCGATTTGTCGAAAGTACGCTCGGCGCCGGGCGTGGTAGCGGTCATTACAGTCGAAGACGTTCCCGGCGATAAATATATCGGCGCGGCCAAAGCGGATGAGCCGGTGCTGGCCGACGGCCTGGTCGAGTACTACGGGCAACCCATGTTCGCCGTGGCGGCCACGTCCTACGACTTGGCACGCAGAGCGGTGAAGTTAGCCGAAGTTGAGTATGAAGATTTACACCCTGTGCTCGATGTACAGGAAGGGGCAGAGAAAGAGTCTTACGTTTTACCCCCGGTTCGAATCGCTCAGGGCGATATGGAAGGCAAACTGAATGCCGGTCCACATCGTCATCAAGGTAGTTTTTATTGTGGTGGGCAAGAGCAGTTTTATCTGGAAGGGCAGGTGTCGTACGCGGTGCCCGGTGAAGACGGTGAGATGCAGTTGTTCGCATCTACACAGCACCCCACTGAAATGCAGCTTATGATTTCCCATGTGTTGCACCAGCCCTCGCATACCATTAAAGTGCAGTGCCGCCGCATGGGCGGTGGTTTCGGTGGCAAGGAAACCCAATCGTGGCAGTTCGCCGTGAACGCAGCGATGCTGGCCCAAAAAACAGGCCGCCCGGTAAAAATTCGCGCCGACCGCGACGACGACTTCATGATTACCGGTAAACGGCACGACTTTCGCGTTGAGTACGACGTTGCCTATACCGACGATGGCCAAATTACTGCTGTGAAATTCGTCCAGCAACTACGTTGCGGTTATTCAGCCGATTTATCCGGTGCAGTGGCTGATCGTCAGGTTTTTCATTCCGACAACGCTTACTATCTGGATACGTTCGACATTTTGTCGTTGAGGGTAAAAACCAATTCGCAATCGAACACCGCGTTTCGTGGTTTTGGCGGCCCGCAGGGCATTATGGCTATCGAGTATGTTATTGAAGATATAGCTGCCAAGTTGGGTAGGGATCCGCTCGATGTGCGCAAGCTTAATTTTTACGGCCGCACCGATCGCAATATCACCCCATATCAAATGAAGGTGGAAGACAATGTCATCCACGAATTGGTCGACCAGTTGGAAAAAACCTCGCAATACCGCGAGCGTCGTAAAGAGGTCGATACCTTCAACGCAAACAACCGGGTGCTGAAGAAAGGCTTGTCGCTGGTACCTGTGAAATTTGGTATTTCCTTCACGCTGACGCAGTTAAACCAGGCCGGTGCTCTGGTGCATGTGTACACCGACGGATCGGTGTTGGTGAACCATGGTGGTACCGAAATGGGTCAAGGCCTGAATACCAAGGTCGCGCAGGTCGTGGCCGAGGAACTGGGGGTTGACCTGAAGCATGTTCGTTCATCGGCAACTGATACATCGAAAGTGCCCAATACCTCGGCAACCGCCGCTTCAACGGGTACTGACCTGAACGGTAAAGCGGCGCAGGTGGCTGTGCGCAAAATCAAGGCTGCGCTGGCTGATTTCGCGGCTGATCATTATGGTTGTGATGCTGCTGAAGTGGCTTTCGTCGACAACCATGTGGAATGTGGCGACAAGGCTCGTGTGCCATTTGCCAAGTTCGTGCAAACGGCCCATGCCAATCGTATTCCGTTGTGGTCTTCGGGTTTTTATCGCACTCCGAAAATTCATTACGATACGGAAACCTTAACCGGTCGCCCATTCTATTATTTTGTGTATGCGGCCGCCTGCGCCGAGGTCATTATCGACACTCTTACCGGTGAAAACCGGTTGGTACGTGCCGACATTTTGTACGACGCAGGGCGCCCCATTAACCCTGCTGTCGATCTGGGTCAGGTAGAAGGGGGCTTTATTCAAGGCATGGGCTGGTTGACAGCAGAGGAACTTTGGTGGAACGACAAGGGCCGCTTAATGACACATGCGCCGTCTACCTACAAAATTCCGTCGGTGTCCGATTGTCCGGCACAATTCAACGTGGCGTTCTTCGAAAACAACAATCGCGAAGACAGCATTTACCAATCCAAAGCCATGGGGGAGCCGCCACTGCCTCTGGCCTTATCGGTCTTCTTTGCTATTCGAGATGCGGTTCACGCTGCCGGTGATCGCAAGGCAGTGCCGCTTATGGATGCTCCGGCTACAGCTGAGTGCGTACTTAAAGCGCTGGAATCGGTGGGTGGATGTCCGGCCTCGAAATTGGGGCAAGCCGTCGAGGTTGCCGCCGATCATGGCTAACCCGGCTTGGCAACCCGAAGCGGTTGAAGGGTTGCGGGCGGGCAAGCCGACAGTGCTGGTAACCGTATTGCGTTCGGCGGGCTCCGCCCCACGGGGTGGCGGAGCCAAAATTTGGGTAAACGAGACACAAACGTGGGGCACGATCGGTGGGGGGCATCTGGAATATCAGGCTATCGCACTGGCCCGGGAAACGTTGGCCAACAACACAGCGTCGCAACGTAAGGTTCAGCGTTATGCGCTAGGGCCCAGCCTGGGGCAGTGTTGTGGCGGTGTTGTGTGGCTGGCATTCGAGCGCCTGGATGCCGGCGATCTGGCTTGGTGCAATGAAGTAGAGACTGCGCTTGGGCAGCGGCGTTCGGTTATCCGACGGGTACCATTTAATGACGCAGATCCGGTGCAAATTCACTTATCGGAACAAGCCGCTGCTGGGTTTAACGTTGATGAGGCACGTTGGGACGACGATCAGGGCATTCTAGAAGACCGTATCATGGCGGCGTCCCTAACGGTTGTCGTTTGCGGTGCGGGTCATGTAGGGCGCGCTATTATCAATGTGCTGGGCACGTTGCCGGTGAACGTTGTCTGGCTCGACCCGCGTGACGACTTATGGCCCGAACAGGTTCCAGCCAATGTGCAATGCCTGCAGGGAGACGCAGACGACGTGCGCGATTTGCCAAACGATGCATGTTGGCTGGTATTAACCCACAATCATGCGCTTGATCTTGAAATTGTGCAGGAGATCATGGCGCGCAAATCGTTTCGTTTTTTGGGGCTCATTGGTTCGGCCACCAAGAAAGCCCGTTTCGTATCGCGCTTGCGTCGGCAGTTTCCCGAGGCGATGGTGGCGCGTATGCAGTGCCCCATCGGGCTGGTGAAAACCTCCAGTAAACTGCCGGAAGTGATTGCCGTTTCCGCTGTTGCGCAGTTGCTCTCGCTCGACTAAGTCTATAATCTTGCGCTGGTTGCATTCACTCTTGCCAAACAATTACGCTGCACAGCAAATGAAGACATCTGAAATACGTCAAAAATTCCTGTCATTCTTTGAATCGAAAGGCCATCAGGTAGTGCCGTCGTCGCCGTTAATTCCGGCCAACGACCCCACATTGCTGTTTACCAATGCGGGTATGGTGCAATTCAAAGATGTCTTTACCGGCAAGGAAACCCGTGCCTATACGCGTGCGGTCAGTTCACAACGCTGCGTGCGTGCCGGCGGCAAGCATAACGACCTGGAAAACGTAGGCTACACTGCGCGCCACCATACGTTCTTTGAAATGCTGGGTAATTTCAGCTTCGGCGATTATTTCAAACGCGATGCCATTATGTATGCCTGGGAGCTATTGACCCAGGTTTACGGGCTGCCTTCCGATAAGCTGTGGGTGACGGTCTACGAAGAAGACGATGAAGCCTACGACATTTGGGCCAACGAAGTGAATGTGCCCAAAGACCGTATTGTGCGCATTGGCGATAATAAAGGTGCTCGGTACGCTTCCGACAATTTTTGGCAAATGGCAGACACCGGTCCGTGCGGCCCCTGTTCAGAAATTTTTTACGATCATGGTCCGGATGTGTGGGGTGGACCACCCGGGTCGCCGGATGAAGACGGCGACCGTTACATTGAAATCTGGAATCTGGTGTTCATGCAGTTCGAGCGCGATGCGCAAGGCAATATGAACCCGTTGCCAAGCCCGTGTGTTGATACCGGCATGGGGCTGGAGCGCATCGCTGCGGTTTTGCAGCATGTGCATTCGAACTACGAAATTGACCTATTTCAAGCGCTTATTAAAGCCGCCGCGCGTGAAACCAATACGGCCGATCTGGGTAACAACTCGCTGAAAGTTATTGCCGATCACATTCGTGCCTGCAGCTTTTTGGTAATAGACGGCGTGATACCCAGCAATGAGGGCCGGGGTTACGTGCTGCGCCGCATTGTACGGCGTGCACTGCGGCATGGGCATAAATTGGGTCAGTCGGGCTTGTTTTTTCACAAATTGGTCGCCGATCTTGTACAGCAAATGGGCGACGCATACCCTGAGTTGGCTGCCCAGCAAGCCCGGGTAGAGCAAGTGTTGCGCCAAGAGGAGAGCCGTTTCAGCGAGACGCTTGAAAACGGCATGAAAATTCTGGAAGGTGCGCTGGCTGGCCTCAAAGAAGAGGAAGTGCTCGACGGCCAAACGCTGTTCACGCTCTACGACACTTATGGATTTCCAGTTGACTTAACCGCCGATATTTGCCGCGAGCGTAAAGTGGGCGTTGATTTAAGCGGCTTTGAGCAAGCTATGGCACGACAACGTGAACAGGCGCGGGCGGCCGGAAAATTCAAAGCAGTCGAAGGCTTAACTTACGAAGGGGTGGATACCCGCTTCGAGGGTTATGAGCACCTGCAGGCGCAAGGAAAAATTACGGCCTTGTATGTTGATGGCTCGGTTGTAAACGAAATTGAAGCCGGTCAAGACGCCATCGCGGTGCTCGACATCACCCCTTTCTATGCCGAATCAGGTGGCCAGGTGGGTGATGCCGGGCTACTGGAAACCGATAGTGCCTTGTTTGAAGTGCATGACACACAGAAAGTGCAACCCCAGGTGTTCGGCCATCATGGTCGACTCAAGCAGGGGCGGCTCGCGGTGGGTGATTCGGTCCGAGCAACAGTCGATGCTGTGCGCCGTGCCCGCACCATGCGCAACCATTCTGCTACGCACTTGCTGCACAAGGCCTTGCGCGATGTATTGGGTGATCACGTACAGCAACGTGGCTCTTTGGTCGATCATGAAAAAACCCGTTTCGATTTTGCGCACGATGCCCCGGTAAGTGCCAAGGAAATTGTCGAAATTGAGCAGATTGTGAACGCTCAGGTGCTTGAAAATAAAGCGGTTGCAGCGCAACTTATGTCTTACGATGATGCCGTGCAGGGCGGGGCGGTTGCCTTGTTTGGTGAAAAGTACGGCGATGAAGTTCGTGTTCTTGATATTGGTTTTTCACGTGAGCTTTGTGGTGGTACTCACGTGTCGCGTACTGGTGATATCGGCTTGTTCAAAGTGGTGTCGGAAGGTGGCGTGGCGGCGGGTGTGCGTCGTATCGAAGCCATTACAGGCGATAACGCCGTGAACTGGGTGCAGCAAACCCAGGCGACATTGCAAAATGCGGCCGGCCAATTGAAAACTCAGCCTGTCGAGCTTGGTCAGCGTATTTCCATGTTGCAAGGGCAGCTTAAGGCGGCCGAAGCGGAAGTGCAGCGCCTGCAGCAAAAACTGGCCTCATCAGCGGGTAATGACTTACTATCGCAAGCGATCGAGCTAAACGGTGGCGGCCGTTTGCTGGTGGGTCAGTTGGCCGGGGTGGAAGCCAAGGCTTTACGCGGCATGGTCGACGATATGAAACAACGTCTTAAATCCGGCATTGTGTTATTGGCTACGGTAGATGGCGACAAAATAAGCTTAGTGGCAGGCGTAACAAATGATTTAACCGACAAGGTTAAAGCGGGAGATCTGGTTGGGCTGGTAGCCGGCCAGGTAGGCGGTAAGGGCGGTGGCCGTCCCGATATGGCCATGGGCGGCGGCACCGAGGTTCAGGCGTTGCCTAAAGCGTTGGAAAGTGTTGAAGCGTGGGTACGGGAACGGGTGGCATGAGCGGTTCAGAACAATCTTTACCGGAATTTCAACTGGAAGTGGACGCAACTGGGTTAAAATGCCCGTTGCCCATTTTGCGCGCCAAGAAAGCCTTGGCGCAACTGGAAAGTGGTCAGGTTTTGAAAGTGATTACCACCGACCCCAACGCGGTGCGCGACTTTCAGGCCTTTGCCCGTCAAACCGGAAATGCGCTTGTGGCGCAAGTCACCGGGGCCGATAATGCTCTGCATTTCATGGCGCGGCGTTAAATAACTATTTTTGGTGGTTTTGGCGTTTTCTGTTTGCTATAAGCAAAGAAAAAATGCTAGAATCTTTTGTTTTCCACAACATTTTCAAAGGATTACCTATGGTGGTGATTCGTCTAGCCCGTGGTGGCTCGAAGAAGCGTCCGTTTTACAGTTTAGTAGCAGCCGACTCACGTAATCGTCGTGATGGTCGTTTTATTGAACGCATTGGTTTTTACAACCCGTTAGGCGGTGAAGGCCAGGAAAACCTGCGCATTGCCCTAGACCGCGTTGAATACTGGACATCCAATGGTGCCAAGTTGTCGCCTGCTGTTCAGCGTTTGGTGAAAACTTACTCCGAACAGGCTGCAGCCTAATACTGCAGTGACACAGTCTGTCGAAGCGGCGCCGCACGACCTGGTCGAGCTAGGCCGTATCGTTTCAGCCTATGGTGTAAAAGGCTGGGTGAAGATCCAGCCCCATTCGGCTCATGCAGACGTCTTGCTGGGTACCTCCGTTTGGTGGTTAAAAGCGCCCGTCCCGCCTGGGAAGCTGGGCGCTTTTTCGCATCAGGGTAAAAGCTATCGTGTGCAAAGCTCGCGCTTTCATACAGATAGCGTCGTTGCGCAGCTTGATTCTGTTAATGATCGCAATCAAGCAGAGGCGTTGAAGGGTTATACCGTATGGGCGCCGCGCAGTTCGTTTCCTGCAGCCGATGACGATGAGTATTATTGGATAGATCTTATTGGTTGTCGCTTATATGGCGAACAAGGTTCTGAAACGGTATTGCTCGGTGAAATTATCGAAGTCATCGATAACGGAGCCCATGGCGTTTTGCGCGTAGCTCGGGCTTGCGAAACGGAAGGCGGTGTGTTGGAGCGCCTTATGAATGAAAAAGGTCGTGCTCAGGAGGTGTTGGTACCATTCGTGCAGGCTCATGTGCATACGGTCGACCTTCAAAACAAAAGTCTGTACAGTAACTGGCCTGCCGATTGGTAAGGACAGCGATGCGTTTCGACGTTATTACACTTTTCCCCGACATGTTTTCGGTTGTGCGCGATTTGGGCGTAACCGGACGCGCCCATCGGCGGGAACAGTGGGCGCTGCAATTATGGAACCCACGCGACTTTACCCAAGACGTCCACCGCACAGTTGATGATCGCCCCTATGGCGGCGGGCCGGGTATGGTTATGATGGCAGAGCCATTAGAAAAAGCCGTGACGGCGGCGCAAAGCGCCCGTCCCGACAGCCCCGAAGTCATTCTGTTATCGCCCGCCGGCAAGCCATTTACGCAAAATCGGGCTCAGGCATTGGCACATAGCCAGGGCGCTATTCTCATCTGTGGACGTTATGAAGGGCTTGATCAGCGTTTCATTAATCGCTGCGTAACGGAAGAAATTTCACTCGGCGATTTTGTATTGTCGGGCGGTGAGATCCCGGCGTTGGCTGTTATGGATTCTGTTATACGTCTGTTGCCGGGTGTATTGAATGATGCCGATTCGGCTCGCCAGGATTCGTTTAATGAGGATCTGACCGGGTTGCTCGACAGCCCTCATTACACCCGGCCGGAAGTGTACGAAAGTGAGTCGGTTCCGGCTGAGTTATTGTCGGGGCACCACGCTAATATTGCGCAATGGCGCAGGCGGCAATCATTGAAGATAACCGCACAGCGGCGCCCCGATCTTATCGAGGCGGCACGCCGCAACGGCCTGCTTTCCAAGGTGGATGAAGCGTTTCTAAAAACGTTATTATTTTAAGCGCGCCTTAAGAGGCGACAAGCAAATAGTCAAAACCTTAGACCTTAAGCCCGCGGCGCAAACTAATGCGAAGCAGGCACGCAACGCGTGCCTGCTTCCAGCACGTTTACTTCAACTTGTTGAACTGTTCTTTTACTTTCTCAAGTGTTTCCGTAAATTGCACCATGCGGTCCTTTTCCTGCTGGACCACCGCTTCGGGTGCGCGCTGCACAAAATTGTCGTTTGAGAGTTTCGCGTTGGCTTTGCTGATTTCATTGGTTAAGCGCTCAATTTCCTTACCTAACCGGGCGCGCTCGGCAACAACATCGATTTCCACCCTGAGCATTAACTCGGTTGTGCCTACCACTTGAACCGGGGCCCCCATTTCCGGGAGAGTCGCAACAATGTCAACATCGCTTAACTTGGCCAATGCCGATAAATAAGCCTGGTTGCGTGCCAGTGCGGCAGGCTCTCCACGGGCAACAAGCGGGACGCGCTGAGCGGGGGAAATGTTCATTTCGCCGCGTAAGGCGCGCACCGCTTCAACCTGCGCTTTTAGTTCCGCCACTTGGTCTTCAGCAACTTTATTGATTTTGCCGGGTTCTGAGACGGGGTAGGGTTGCACGCTGACACTGGTTTCTTGTTTGACGCTGCGTTTGCCTGCAACCACCGACACTTTCTGCCAAAGTTCTTCGGTAATGAATGGAATAATGGGATGAGCCAAACGCAGCACGGTTTCCAGTACACGAATGAGTGTGCGGCGCGTACCCAGTTGCTGGGCGGGCGTGCCGGTTTGTAATTGAACTTTGGCCAGCTCCAGGTACCAGTCGCAATATTCGTCCCAAACAAAGTGATACAACTTGTTGGCTACGAAGTCGAAACGGTAATCGTTGAAGCCTTTTTCAATATCGGCCTCCAGGCGCTGTAATTGGCTGACAATCCATTGATCGGTAAATTGCAATTCGTCACCGCTGTCGCCCGCCAGGTTATGTCCTTCCGTATTCATCAAGACAAAACGCGAGGCATTCCAGAGTTTGTTGCAAAAATTGCGATAGCCTTCGCAACGCTTCAGGTCGAAGTTGATATTGCGACCCAATGTTGCATAAGCGGCCATGGTGAAGCGCAGTGCATCGGTGCCGTAGGCAGGGAAGCCTTCGGGGTAGTCTTTACGCGTGCGTTTTTCAATGCCGGCGGCCTGGCGTGGGTTCATCAGGCCGGCGGTACGTTTGGCCACCAGCGACTCCAGGTCGATCCCGTCGATTAGGTCGACCGGATCGATGGTATTGCCTTTTGATTTACTCATCTTCTTACCTTCCATGTCGCACACCAGGCCGTGCACATAAACATGTCGGAAGGGAACTTGCCCGGTGAGGTGCATGCTCATCATGACCATGCGGGCCACCCAGAAGAAAATAATGTCAAAACCGGTTACCAACACGCTGGAGGGTAGGTAGCGTGCCAAATCGGGTGTTTGTTCGGGCCAGCCCAAGTCGGTAAAGGGTACCAAGGCCGACGAAAACCAGGTGTCGAGTACGTCCGGGTCTCGGGTTAGGGGGCCGGTAATGCCGGCCGCCGCCGCTTTGCTCTTTGCCTCTTGCTCATTGCGTGCGACGACAATCCGGCCGTCTTCGGCATACCAAGCTGGAATTTGATGTCCCCACCACAATTGACGCGAAATACACCAATCTTGTATTTTTTCGAGCCATTGGTTGTAGGTGGTGCTCCAGTTTTCCGGGAAGAACTGCACGCGACCGTCGGCGACGACTTCCAGTGCGACATCGGTAATGCTTTTGCCGGGGTGCAAGGCATTTTCCGGAGCGGGTTTGCTCATGGCCACGAACCATTGGTCGGTTAGCATCGGTTCAATCACGGTTTGCGTGCGATCGCCGCGTGGAACCATAAGCTTATGTTTTTTAACGTTTTTCAACAGGCCCAGGGCGTCCAGGTCGGCTACGACCTGTTCGCGTGCGTTAAAACGGTCTTTGCCACGGTAGGCCTCGGGCGCGTTGTCATTGATTTTGGCATCTAACGTCAGGATGCTGATTTGTGGCAGAGCATGGCGTTGCCCGACGGCGTAGTCGTTGAAGTCGTGCGCCGGCGTAACTTTAACCGCGCCGGTACCAAACTCTTTGTCGACGTATTCATCGCCAATAATAGGAATTTCCCGATTGCATAATGGCAGTGAAACGGTTTTGCCAATTAAATGAGCGTAGCGTTCGTCTTCAGGGTGCACCATGACAGCAGCATCGCCCAGCATGGTTTCGGGTCGGGTCGTCGCGACAACAACATGGGTTTGATCTCCGTGTGGCTGTGTCAGTGGATAAGCAATTTCCCATAAAAACCCGTCTTCCTCCTCGCTGACGACCTCCAGGTCGGAAACTGCGGTGCCCAAAACCGGATCCCAGTTCACCAGACGCTTGCCGCGGTATATGAGACCTTGCTCGTACAACCGCACAAATGTCTCTACCACCCCGCGTGACAAATTGTCATCCATGGTGAAGTATTCGCGATCCCAATCAGCCGATGAACCGAGCCGGCGGAATTGGCTGGTGATGGTGTTGCCTGATTGTTCCTTCCATTCCCAGACTTTCTCCAGGAATTTTTCGCGGCCAAGGTCGTGGCGGCTCACCTTCTGGGCATCAAGCTGGCGCTCAACCACAATTTGGGTGGCGATGCCGGCGTGGTCGGTGCCCGGAATAAATACAGTGTCGTCGCCGCGCATACGGTGGTAACGCACCAGACCGTCCATGACTGTTTGGTTAAACGCATGACCCATGTGCAGGGTGCCGGTTACGTTTGGCGGTGGGAACTGAATGACATAGGGCTCACTTGCCCGAGAGGCAACGGGTTCCACATGTTGACCCCCTTTAAAGTAACCGCGTCGCTCCCATTCCGGGTACCAGCGCGATTCGATTTCTTGCGGTTCGAAGCTTTTGGGAAGTTGGTCGAGGTCTTGCTTAGTGGAAGAAGAGGTCATATAAAACAGTGAAAAACGAATAAATGGATGAATTGGCAGACAAAATGCCGTTTCTGTTACAAAATGGCTAAAGCCTTCTATTTTATGATGGAGTGGTGGTTTTTGGGCGTGTTAAAATGAACGGTTAACAAAAACTCTAGCAAAGTTCTTGTTTTTATTGGAAAAACCGTTTTTAATCTTTGGATATTTTATGGCAATCGAACGCACCCTTTCCATTATCAAACCCGACGCCGTCGCGAAAAACGTGATTGGCCAAATCGTAGCCCGTTTCGAACAGGCCGGTTTGAAAGTTATTGCAGCATCGTTAAAGCAGTTGTCCCGCTCGGAAGCAGAGCGTTTTTATGCCGTTCACAGCGAACGCCCGTTCTTTAAAGACTTGGTCGATTTCATGGTATCGGGCCCGGTTTTCGTGCAAGTGCTGGAAGGCGATAACGCCATTCAGAAAAATCGCGACCTGATGGGTGCAACCGATCCCAAGAAAGCGGAAGCCGGTACCATTCGCGCCGATTTTGCGGAAAGCATTGATGCTAATGCAGTGCATGGTTCCGATGCCCCTGAAACAGCAGCCGTTGAAATTGCTTTCTTCTTTCCTGAAAGCAACATTCACAGCCGTTAAATTATGACAGAACCGAACGAACCGATCGACGTTTTGGGTATGGGCCCCGCCGAACTGACTGCGCTGGTCGCGCAGTGGGGCGGCAAGCCGTTCCGTGCCCGTCAACTTATGCGCTGGGTGCACCAGCGCGGGGCCGGCTCGTTCGACAACATGTCTGACCTGGCCCGTAGTTTCCGTGAACAGCTATCGCAACATTGCCGTATCGGTGCGCCGCTGGTGCAAACCCGCCAGTGTTCATCCGACGGTACACGCAAGTGGCTGTTCGACGTTGGCCAGGGTAATGCCGTGGAAACGGTTTTCATTCCTGAAGACGACCGCGGTACCTTATGCATTTCAAGCCAGGCGGGTTGCACCGTGGGTTGCCCGTTTTGTTCCACGGGTTATCAAGGGTTCAACCGTAACTTAAGCACTGCTGAAATTATCGGCCAACTCTGGCATGCCAAACGTGAGCTTGAGGCCGAGCGCGATGCCGCTCGTAGTTCAGATGAGGCCAAAAATCCGGCTGACCGCGTAATTACCAATGTGGTCATGATGGGCATGGGCGAGCCGCTGCTGAACTACGACCAGGTCGTAGGCGCCCTTCACTTAATGTTAGACGACAACGCCTATGGCCTGTCACGCCGTCGCGTTACTGTTAGTACGTCGGGTGTGGTGCCGTTTATGGATCGCCTGGCCAAGGATTGCCCGGTTGCGTTGGCGGTATCATTGCACGCGCCCAACGATGCTTTGCGCGATAAACTTGTACCGTTGAACCGCAAGCACCCGTTGTCGGAACTCCTGGATGCCTGCAATCGTTATCTGGAATACGCACCGCGGGATTTCATCACCTTTGAATACATTATGCTCGACGGTGTAAACGATACCGACCAGCACGCCCAGGAGCTTATTGATATTGCGCGTCAGGTACGTTGCAAGTTCAATTTGATTCCGTTCAATCCTTTTCCGCAATCGGGCCTGAAGCGTTCGCCGGCCACTCGGGTCCGTTTGTTTGCCCAGCGTTTAATCGACGCGGGTTTGGTTACAACCGTTCGTAAAACCCGTGGCGATGATATCGCTGCGGCCTGCGGTCAGTTGGCCGGCGATGTAAAAGACAGAACACGTATTAACGAAAGGCTGCCCCATCGTGCAACCATTCTCATGAAAGAGGAGCATGCATGACTCAACCTCTGCTTAAAGAAGACGCTGAATCCGCGTCCGTTATACCGCTGCGTGAAGGCATTGGTTCGGCATTCAAAACGCTGCGTCAGTCCAAACGTATTACGCTGTCCGAAGCTTCCGGCCGAATCAAGTTTTCAACGCGCCAGATTCAGGCGCTTGAGAACGAAGAGTGGGATATTCTGCCTACGGGTGTGCCTTTGCGTGGCTTGGTCAAGAACTATGCTCGTTTTCTCGAGGCCGATGTAGATGCCATGTTGGTGATGCTGGAAAGCCAGGTTGCATCTGCAACGCCGCCGCGTTCTGCAATAGAGCCGGCAAAAGGTGGGGCCGCGTTCACCCCAACCGACCTGCCGTCGCAGGCGGAAGGGGGGGGCTTTCCTTGGGGTTGGTTCCTGATTATCGTGGCGTTGCTTGTGGTAGCCGGCTTTTACGCCGTTGATCAAGGCTGGGTTCCCGAATCGTGGCTGGCGTTTGAGTGGTTTAAGTCTCTGTAATTCATGAATCAACCCTCCTCTTTGCCGCCCTGCGCCGACGCGCCCCTTGCCGTTGGGCCGGCTCCGCGTCGAAATACCCGGCAAGTCAGCGTGCAGTGGGGCAATAACGTAGTGAATGTGGGTGGGAGTGCACCGATTGTGGTGCAGTCAATGACAAACACCGACACGGCCGACGCCATTGCGACTGCCATTCAGGTGAAAGAACTGGCGCAAGCAGGTTCCGAAGTTGTCCGTATTACGGTTAATACACCGGACGCCGCCCGCGAGGTTCCCGCCATTCGGCAACAACTCGATCGCATGGGCATTGATACGCCGTTGGTGGGTGACTTCCATTACAACGGCCATAAGCTGCTAACCCAATTCCCCGAATGCGCCCAGGCTTTATCGAAATATCGAATTAATCCGGGCAATATGGGTGCGGGCAATCGGCGTGAAGACAATTTTGCCCAGATGATTGAAGTGGCATGCCGCTACAACAAACCTGTTCGCATCGGAGTCAATTGGGGTAGCCTAGACAGCACACTTATGGCCCGAATGATGGATGAAAACAGTCGTCGCCGTGAACCCTGGAGTGCCCAGGCAGTGATGCGTGAGGCTTTGGTGGTATCAGCCATCAGTAATGCGCAGCGGGCTGAAGCGCTGGGCCTGCCTGGTAACGCCATCGTGTTGTCGTGCAAAGTCAGTCATGTGCAAGATCTCATTGCCGTGTATCAGAATCTGGCATCGCGTTGTGATTACCCTTTACACCTGGGTTTAACTGAGGCGGGTATGGGTAGCAAAGGTATCGTGGCTTCCACGGCTGCCCTGGCGGTTTTGCTTCAGCAGGGTATTGGCGATACTATTCGCATCTCGCTTACGCCTGAGCCAGGGGGTGATCGTACCCGGGAAGTGGTTGTTGCTCAGGAAATTTTGCAAACGATGGGTTTGCGCGCGTTTACACCTATGGTGGTGGCGTGCCCAGGCTGTGGCCGTACCAGCAGCACAGTATTCCAGCATCTGGCCGACAGCATTCAGGCTTATTTGCGTGAGCAAATGCCGGTATGGCGAACGCGGTATCCTGGCGTGGAAAGGATGAATGTAGCCGTCATGGGATGCGTGGTAAACGGGCCGGGCGAAAGCCAGCATGCCGACATCGGCATCAGTCTTCCGGGCACAGGTGAAGTACCTTCCGCTCCGGTGTATGTTGATGGTCGACGCACTGTAACGTTGAAAGGTGATCACATTGCGCAGGAATTCCAGGCCATCGTCGAGCATTACGTAGAACAACGGTACGGCGCCGGCGCTTGATCGCGCTTTGCGTCTAATTAAAACAAGAGCAGGTATGTCGCAGTCATTTCAGAAGGTTCATGCCATTACGGGCATGAAAGATGTATTGCCCGATGGCAGTGCGCAGTGGGAGCAGTTGGAAAAAATCGTCCGCGAGTGGTTGGCGGCATACGGTTATCGTAATATTCGTACCCCGGTGCTGGAGCACACGCGTTTGTTCGCGCGCGGTATCGGTGAAGTGACCGATATTGTCGAGAAGGAAATGTACTCCTTCACCGACGCGCTCAACGACGAGAAACTTACGCTGCGACCCGAGTTTACCGCCGGTATTGTGCGTGCCACGATTGAGCACAATCTGGTCTACGACCGACCACAACGCGTGTTTTCCATGGGGCCGGTTTTCCGCCACGAGAAGCCGCAGCGCGGGCGTTATCGTCAATTTCACCAAATTGATGTTGAAGCGTTGGGTTTGAAAGGCCCGGATGTGGATGCTGAGCTTATTGTGATGTTGGGGCGCTTGTGGAAAACGCTGGGGCTGAATGATGTGCGTCTGGAGTTGAATTCGCTGGGGCAGGCGGACGAACGTCTGCGGCATCGCGAAGCTTTGGTGGCTTATCTTGAACGGCACGTTGACGTGTTGGACGAAGAAGGGCGTCGTCGTATGTATACCAATCCTTTGCGTGTGCTGGACACAAAAAATCCAGCCATGCAGGAAATGGCCAATGGCGCCCCACGTTTATTTGATTTTTTGGGTAACGAGACTCGTGCGCATTTCGACGGAGTTTGTGATCGTTTGAGCGACGCGGGTATCGCCTATTCTCTGAATCCAAGGCTGGTCCGTGGTCTTGATTACTACAACCTTACCGTGTTTGAGTGGGTTACCGACCAACTTGGGGCTCAAGGCACCGTATGCGGTGGCGGCCGATACGATGGCCTGGTTGAACTGCTGGGGGGTAAGCCTACACCGGCGGTGGGTTTTGCGATCGGGATGGAGCGTTTGCTTGACTTGTGGTCGCAAAGCCGCCCGGCGATTGATACGCCGGAATGCCAGGTTTATATGATTTATCAATCGGAACCCGCCCAGCGCATGTCGGCAACATTGGCCGAGCAGTTGCGCGATGCCGGCTTGCGCGTTATTGTCCATGCCGGCTCCAGCGGTTTTAAGTCGCAATTCAAGCGCGCCGACGCCAGTGGAGCGGTTGTGGCCGTCATTATTGGTGAGCAAGAACACCAGAATAATGAGGTCAGCATAAAATGGCTGCGCGCTGATTTAATTGAAAACGATATTCAACAGGAAACGATTCCCGCAAATCGCCTGGTAGACGCAATAAAACAAAAGGTTTAAAGAAAGAATGGCATACGATCTGGAAGAACAGGAGAAACTAGACGCAATCCGGCAGTGGTGGGAGCGCTATGGCACGCTTATCGTAACTGTTTTGGTTGTTATTGCAGCATCGTTCGCGGGTTGGCGTGGTTGGCAATGGTATGAAACCAATCAGGCCAAGCAGGCCATGGGTTATTTTGAAGCCCTTGAAACGGCAGCCACGAATGAACAAAGTGAAGAATCTTTGGCCCGTGTGCGGGCGGCCAGCGAAACATTACGCGAGGATTTTCCCAAATCGGGTTATGCCTCGCGAGGCGCATTAGTGGCGGCACGTGTATTGCAAGAGCGTGATGATTACGCCGGGGCCACGGAACAATTGAATTGGGTCATTGAACAAAGTGGCGATGCCGCGCTGGTGCCGTTGGCACGTTTGCGTCTGGCTGGTGTTTTGTTACAACAAAAGGAATATGACGCCGCGTTGAAAGCATTGGAAAACCCGCCAGAAGCGTTCGCAGCGCTTTATGCCGATCGTCGTGGCGATATTCTGGCGGCGCAAGGAAAGTCGGATGAAGCCAGGCAAGCATGGCAAAGTGCAGTGGAAACCTTGGGTGATGACCCCATGGTACAAATTATTGAACTCAAAATAGACGCCCTGGGAGACTAAGATAATGCGCAAAGCAGGTTTTCGCCGTTGGCAAAAGGGCGCGGGCGTCGTGATGACGTCGTTCGTCTTGGCAGGTTGCTCCTGGTTTTCTCCCAGTGACCCACGTTACGAGCCCACCCCTCTCACCGAGTATCCGGCGCAAATTTCAGCAGCAGCCGGCTGGAATGTATCCATTGGCAGTGGTTCCGGCCCCGGTTTTGTTCCCCAGTTGGTGGGCGAGTCGGTCTACGCGGCGGCGCCCAATGGCTCAGTGGTTAAAGTTGCATTGGGCAGTGGTGCTGTTCAATGGCGTGCCGATGCAGATATTCCGCTGTCGGCCGGTGCGGGTTCCGATGGCGTGACCACAGCGGTAGCGGGTCCAGACGGCACAGTCGTGGCTTTTAACGATCAAGGCCAGGAGAAATGGCGCGCCAAGGCAAGCAGCGAGGTGTTTATTCCACCGGCGGTAGGTGAGGGCATCGTGGCGGTGCGTAGTAGCGACTACCGCATTCAGGCGTTTGACGCCAACACAGGTGATTTGCTTTGGAGCCTGCAGCGCCCCGGCCCGGCACTGGCCTTAAAAACCAGCATGCAAATGCTGATTATCGAGGGCGTGGTGATCTCCGGTCTGCCCAATGGTCGCGTGATTGTGATTGATGCCCGTAATGGGGCTGTGCAGTGGGAAGGTAATGTCTCTTCGGCGCGCGGTGCAACCGACCTTGAGCGTATCAACGATGTGGTGGGTAAACCGCAGGCGCTTGGGCCTTTGCTTTGCGCTGCATCGTATCAGGGGCGTATTGTATGTTTCGATGTTTCTCAGGGGGGTGTGCCCATCTGGGAGCAGCGTTTCTCGACTTCCCAGGGTATTGTGGCAGACAGCCAGCAAGTGTATGCGGCTAACCAGCGCGACGTGGCCTACGCCTTTAGTCTGAACGATGGTACCGAGCGCTGGAAGCAGGAACAATTGCGCAATCGGCGTCTGTCCGGTCCGGCAGTGGTGCCCCAAGCTGTTGCCTATGGCGACCTCGATGGATATATCCATTTCCTATCGCGAGTGAATGGCGATTTATTGGGCCGTGTGCAGGTTGGCAGTGGACCTATTGTGTCGCCGTTGGTAAGCACGCCGCGAGGGGTGCTGGTGCAAACCGACGGCGGTAATCTCGTACTTGTTGGTGTCAATTGAAAAACACGTTGTTCAAACCCGTTGTCGCGCTGGTTGGGCGCGCCAATGTGGGCAAATCCACACTATTCAACCGTCTTACACGGTCGCGTGCTGCGCTCGTAGCCGACTTCGCCGGCTTAACACGTGATCGTCATTACGGTGAAGGCCGCCTGGGCAATCATGCTTATCTGGTAGTAGACACCGGTGGCTTTGAGCCAATCGCGAAAGAAGGCATTATGGTGGAAATGGCGCGCCAGACCGAGCAAGCCATTGCCGAGGCCGATGTGGTTATTTTTCTTGTAGATGCTCGGGCGGGTATTAACGCACACGATCACGAAATTGCCCGTTTGTTGCGCCGTGCGGGTCAACGTGTTTTGTTGGCGGTAAACAAAGCCGAAGGCATGAAACACGGGTCCGCCGCTGCGGAATTCTATGAATTGGGCCTGGGTGAACCGTACCCTATTTCTGCTTCGCATGGCGATGGCGTGGTCGACTTGATCGACAACGCGCTTTCATTCCTTGATGACGGTGTTGCTGGCCAGGAAAGCGGCCAGGAAGCGTCCGATTGGACGTCTGAGGCCGACGAAAAAGAAATCAACGGTGTCGATGTTGTCGTTGAAGATGTCGCTGAGTCCGGTACCGAAAAAGATAAATATCACCGCATCAAGCTGGCCATTGTCGGTCGGCCGAACGTGGGTAAATCGACGCTCATCAATACTTTAATCGGTGAAGAGCGTGTCATCGCTTTCGATTTGCCGGGTACCACGCGCGACGCGATAGAAATTGAATTCGAGAAAGACGGCACGGCTTATACCTTAATCGATACAGCCGGTTTGAGGCGTCGCGGTAAAGTGTTCCAGGCAGTGGAAAAGTTTTCCGTGATTAAAACCCTGCAGGCTATTGAGGCATGCAATGTGGTGGTTCTCATGCTGGATGCCCATACGGAAATTTCCGATCAGGACGCGCATATCGCCGGTTTTATTCTGGAAACCGGTCGGGCGCTGGTGATTGCCATTAACAAGTGGGATGGGCTGGACGATCACGCCCGCGACCGTATCAAGCGCGACTTTGAACGTAAATTGCGGTTCTTGTCGTTTGCCAAGGTGCATACCATCTCCGCATTAAAAGGGCGGGGCATTCAACCGCTGATTAAATCGGTAAAGCAAGCCCATGCAGCGGCATTTGCCAAGTTGCCCACGCCGCGCCTTACGCGAGTTTTGCATGCCGCGGTCGAGCAACAGCCCCCCCCGCGCAAAGGCATTTTCCGGCCTAAAATGCGGTATGCGCACCAGGGTGGGCAGAATCCACCGCTTATTATTGTTCATGGCAACGCGCTGGATGCCATTCCTGATTCTTATCGGCGCTATCTGGAAACGCGTTTCCGCACGGAGTTCAAGCTGGAAGGTACGCCTTTACGCATTGAGTTCAAATCGTCTCAAAACCCGTATATTCAGCAGGGGGCCAAGTGAGTCGATTCTGGAGTGATCATGTTTCCGGTTTGTCGCCTTATGTGCCGGGAGAGCAGCCGCGGGTAGCCGACCTGCTGAAACTGAATACCAACGAGCATCCGTGGGGCCCTTCGCCCAAAGCGCTGGCGGCCATCAAGGAGGCCGCCGATAATCGCCTGCGTTTATATCCAGACCCGCAAGCCACGGCTTTGCGTGAAGTGTTGGCGGAACATCATGGCGTGACACCCGATTGTATTTTTGTCGGGAACGGGTCTGATGAAGTATTGGCTCATTTATTCAATGCTTTGTTTCGACGCCAGGGTCGGGCGCTGCGTATGCCGGATATCACCTATAGCTTTTACCGCAGCTATTGCAAACTGTTTGGCATCACCCCCGAATTGATCCCTCTCTCAGACGATCTGTCTATACGGCCAAATGACTACTTGCCGCGGGCAGATGGGGATTTAGTCGCAGGGATTATTTTTGCCAATCCGAACGCACCCACCGGACGGGCATTGCCATTGCAGGACATCGCCCGTATTGCCAAGGCGAATCCGGATATTCCGGTGGTGGTTGATGAGGCCTATGTGGATTTTGGAGCCGAGTCATCGGTGGCCTTACTGGAACAGTGCGCCAATATTGTGGCCGTACATACTTTCTCCAAGTCGCGTGCGCTGGCTGGATTAAGGGTGGGTTATGTTGTTGCGAATCCGCCTATCGTGGAAGGGCTGGAGCGTGTCAAAGACAGTTTTAACTCTTATCCACTTGATTCTTTGGCGCTGGCTGGTGCAATTGCGTCGGTGCAAGACGATGATTACTTTCGCCAAGCCTGCAATGCGGTTATCAATGCGCGCGACACCTTGACCCGGAATTTAACTGAACTGGGTTTTCAGGTGTTGCCCAGCGCGGCCAATTTCGTTTTCGCAACCCATCCGCAACACGACGCTGCGTTGTTGTTTAGGGCTTTGCGCAAGCATCATATTTTAGTGCGGCATTTTCCGCTTGAACGAATTGATCAGTATTTACGTATATCAGTGGGAACACCCGACGATAACGAACGCCTGTGCAAGGCGTTGAAAACAATTATTACAACCTCCCACCCATCGTCAGCATAGCGATTTACGGGAAAACCCTGTACAGTTACAGCTTGCGGTATTTCTATAACAACACAATTGGAGTAAAGCCAATGAGCAACAAAGGGCAAACATTACAAGACCCGTTTTTGAACGCACTTCGTAAGGAACATGTTCCCGTTTCCATTTATCTGGTAAATGGTATCAAACTGCAAGGTCAGGTTGAGTCTTTCGATCAATACGTGGTGCTGCTGCGCAATACCGTCACGCAAATGGTATACAAGCATGCCATTTCCACCGTTGTACCGGCACGTCCGGTTAATTTGCAGGTTGATGACGCTGCTGCCGAATAAGTCAGCCGTTTCTGTTGGTCTCAGTAAAACCCGCCATGCACGCTGTGCAGGCGGGTTTTCGTTTCTTTATGTTTGAATGAAATCTTTAATTATCAGTGTTGATCTGGGCAACCCGGATTTCCAGGCTCATTCCGATGAGTTCGTGATGCTTGCCGAAGGTGCCGGCGCCGAGATTGTGGGTCATTTGGTTGCCCGCCGTCAACGGCCTGACGCAGCGTACTTCATTGGCAAAGGCAAACTTGATGAGGCCGCATTATTGGCCGATTCAACTGAGGCCGAAATTATTCTGTTCGATCAACCTTTATCGCCGGCACAACAGCGCAATATTGAGCGGGCGCTCAAGCGCAGGGTCATTGATCGTGTCGCACTCATTCTGGATATTTTCGCGTTGCGTGCGCAAAGCCATGAAGGTAAATTGCAGGTTGAGTTGGCCCAGCTTCAGCATTTGGTGACACGCCTAACACGCATGTGGACCCACCTTGAGCGTCAGCGTGGAGGTATAGGGATGCGTGGCCCCGGTGAGTCTCAACTGGAAATGGACAAGCGCATGATCGGCGCCAAGGTCAAGTTGCTGAAAGAGCGTTTGGCCAAAGCGCAAAAGCAGCGAAACACGCAAAGGCGCGCGCGCACCCGGCGCGGAACCATGTCGGTCTCGTTGGTGGGTTACACCAACGCGGGAAAATCCACCTTATTCAACGCTTTAACACGTGCCGGCGCGTACGAGGCCGATCAATTGTTTGCCACGCTCGATACCACCACCCGCAAGCTCTGGATCGACGGGTTTGGGCAGGTTGTGGTGTCTGATACGGTTGGGTTTATTCGCGATTTGCCTCCAACATTGATCGCGGCTTTTCGCGCCACATTGGAAGAGACTGTCCAGGCTGATTTACTATTGCATGTGGTCGATGCAGCAAGCCCACAACGTGATGAGCAAATTGCCGAAGTAAATAAAGTGCTGGGGGATATTGGGGCTGGCGAAATTCCCCGGGTTCTTGTCTACAATAAAATCGATGCAGCCGGTTATGAACCGTGGGTGGAGCGCGATGAACATGGTACCATTGTGCGAGTGTTCGTTAGTGCGCTGACGCGTGCAGGTCTTGATGGCCTGCGTCAGGCTATCATTGAATCAGGTCAAGTCGCAGGAAACAATGCGTTTAATGTCGAAAATATTTAATTTGAACGACCCGGGCTGGGGTCGCGGTAAAGGCGATGGCAATGACTCGTCGCAGCCCAATAATCAGAATCGCCCCGGTAATAACCAGGGCAATAATGGCGGCCCTCCCGACCTCGACGAGGTCTGGCGTGATTTCAACGGCAAAATAGGCTCACTGTTTGGCCGTAAGCGTCGAGGGGGTGGCAACATGGGCGGTGGCGGCAACGGTGGTGGGCCGGTTCAACTGCCTAAAGGTTCTCCAAAACTGTTTGTCTTTATCGCCATTGTATTGGTTGGTTTATGGCTTTCCAGCGGCTTTATTATTGTGCAGGAAGGGCAGGTTGCCGTGGTGACCAAATTTGGTAAATACACGAAAACACTGAATCCCGGTTTGCAATGGCATATGCCATATCCCATTGAAGAAGCACAGCCTGTAAATATTGCGCAGTTGCGTACCTTTGAAGTGGGTTATCGCGGAAGCGTCGGCAACAAGGTGCTGAACGAATCTCTTATGCTTACGACCGACGAAAATATCGTCGATGTGCAATACGTAGTGCAATATCGCCTCATGCCGGAAGGTGCGCCCAACTACCTGTTTGAAACAGTCGACCCCGACGACTCTGTTCGTCAGGCTGCCGAAACCGCCATGCGCGAAGTGGTCGGCCAGCGGCCTATGGATGTCGTTTTGTATTCCGGTCGTACCGAAATTGCCAATAGTGTTCAGCAGCTTACTCAGGACATTCTCGACCGCTATAAAACCGGTGTACAGGTGAGTACTGTTGCCATACAGAACGTCCAGCCGCCGGAGCAAGTGCAAGCGGCGTTCGATGATGCCGTTAAAGCCGGTCAAGATCGCGAGCGTTTAATTAACGAAGGAAACGCCTACGCCAGTCGCATTATTCCCGAGGCTCGCGGTCGTGCCGATCGTATGGTTTTCGATGCTCAAGGTTATACCGCGCAAGTGATCGGTACGGCGCAGGGTGATACTGCACGTTTCGCCGCAATTGAAACTGAGTTTGCCAAGGCGCCGGAAGTCACCCGCGATCGCATGTATTTAGCCACCATGCAAACAATACTTGAAAACACATCAAAGATACTTATCGACAATCAGTCGGCCAGCAATATGTTGTATTTGCCACTTGATAAAATTATGCAGCAAGCCTCTCGCTCCAACTCGAGCACGGCGTCGCCCGATCCTGCGGCTGGTATGGCGGCAGGTTCTACCAGCCAGTCGTCCGAGGGAGGTGGCAGTTCGTCCGGCAGTACTTCCGGTAGTGGGGGGCGTAACGCCTCTGGTGGGGGTAGCCCCTACAGCAATTCGTCGAATTTGCTGACAAGTCCGTATTCGTCACGCTAAGGAGGCCGCCCCATGCCACGTTTTTTCCCGTATCTGGTTGGTCTGGTCATTTTATTGGCCGTTGCCTCCTCTTGTGTTTTCATAGTGCGCGAACGCGATGCCGCGCTGGTTTTTGCATTGGGTGAAGTGCGCGACACCATCACTGAACCCGGTTTGTATTTCAAGCTGCCCCCTCCGTTTGAAAACGTCGTCCGGCTCGATAAACGTCTTCAAACCATCGAGTCGCAAGACCCTGAGCGTATTCAAACGGCTGAAAAGAAGAATCTGCTTATTGATTCTTATGCCAAATGGCGTATCAGTGATCCACGACAGTACTACGTCACTTTCGGTTTGAATAAAACAGCAGCCGAAGAACGCCTTAGCGCGCAAATCCGCGATGCCTTGAACGCAGCCGTGAACGTGCGCACGGTGAAGCAGGTGGTGTCCAGCGAACGCGGCGACATCATGGATGAAATTTTGGCTAATGTGGCGCGTCGCGCGGCGCCGTTGGGTGTTGATGTGGTTGACGTTCGTCTTATCCGCATCGATTTTTCGCCCGAAATTTCGGAATCGGTTTATCGCCGTATGGAAGCCGAACGTAAAGAAGAGGCCAATCGTTTGCGTGCAACTGGTTCGGCGGAAAGTGAGCGAATTCGTGCCCAGGCCGACCGTGAGCGTGAAGAAATTTTAGCGAAGGCCTATGCCGACGCCCAGAATATTCGTGGTGAAGGTGATGCCGATGCCGCAGCAATTTATTCGGAAACCTACGGCAAGAATCCCGACTTCTATAGTTTCTACCGTAGTTTGGAAAGTTATCGGTCCGCGTTTTCCAACAAAAACGACACGCTGGTGATCAGCCCGGATACCGACTTCTTCCGGTTCTGGGGTAATCCGCAAGGTGGACAAGCCCAAGAAGGAGCGGGCAGCCGTTAGGGCGGCTGCCTTTACTTCCCAAGTGTCACCTTCACTTTGAAAAATGGTCTCAACACGCTACAATACGCCGTAAGTTGAATTACCATCCGCAAGCGACTTGGCGGGCTTACGCCCCAAGTCGCTTTTTGTTTGATTAACGCCATACCCAGGTTCATCAGGGCGCTAAAAAATGTCGAAATGGTTATTGCCGGAAAATCTGGCAGATATCCTTCCTGCAGAAGCACGTCGTATCGAAGAGTTGCGCCGCGAATTACTTGATTTATACCGTTCCCACGGCTTCGAGTTAGTGGCGCCACCGCTCGTTGAATATCTTGACTCTCTTTTGTCCGGCTCAGGTTCCGATCTAAACTTGCGCACATGCAAGTTGGTTGATCAGTTATCGGGTCGTACATTAGGGGTTCGTGCCGATATCACCCCTCAGGTTTCCCGCATAGATGCGCATTTGCTGAATCGCACCGGCGTGACGCGATTGTGCTACTGCGGTACCGTATTGCATGCGCGTCCGGCAGATCTTCTGTCTGATCGCGAGCTTTTGCAAATTGGTGCTGAAGTGTTTGGTCATGAGGGTGTCGAGGCCGATATCCAGATCATTCAAATGGCACTTGAAAGCGTGCAACGTGCGGGAGTGCCGCGTCCGCGACTCGACCTTGGGCATCCTGGTATTTTTCGCGCCATTGTGGCGGCCGACCCCGCCTTGGCTGAAATCGAGGCAGAGTTGTCGGAATGTGTGGCAGCAAAAGATCAGTCCGGCATTCAAGCGTTATGTGCACAGGCCGGGCAAGTTCGGGGCGACTTGGTTGAGGCGCTGCTCACGTTGCCGGGCCTGTATGGTGGTGTGTCGGTGCTTGAGCGGGCGTTACGCAGCTTGCCGTCATTGCCCGCTATCCAGAAAGCGGTACACGACATGCAAACGCTTATTCAGGCGTTACCCGACTATGACTTTAGCGTCGACCTGGCTGATATCGGCACCGGTTATGCGTATCACACCGGGGTGGTATTCGCTGTTTATGCCCAGGGCTGGCACAACGCGGTGGTGCGTGGTGGCCGCTATGACGGCGTAGGTAAAGCTTTCGGTCGGGCTCGCCCGGCAACGGGTTTTAGTCTGGACTTGCGTAAGCTGTCGTCAGGGTTAGAGCCGGCTCCTCTGGCGACTGCCATTCAAGCACCGTGGGGAACCGATGCAGCGCTGATACAGGCTATTCGCAAGTTACGCGAAGCAGGTGAGATCGTGGTTCAGGTCTTGCCGGGGCAATCGCACTCACTCGACGAATTTAATATCGATCGTGAATTGGTGCTGTCCAATGGCCGGTGGCAGGTTGAGTCGGTCGTTTAGTCAGGAATCAGTAAATATAGGGCGCCGGCCCGGGTTTGATTCGAAGGCGGCGCATCATTTAATTTTCAAGCCAACACGGCTTTTATTTTATTACGCAACATGAGCAAGAATATCGTGGTAATCGGCACCCAATGGGGTGACGAAGGCAAAGGAAAGATTGTTGATTGGCTGGCTGAGTCCGCCAATGGCGTGGTGCGCTTTCAGGGTGGGCATAATGCCGGCCATACTTTATGGATTAACGGCACCAAAACCATTTTGCGCCTGATTCCCTCGGGTATTATGCACGCCGGTGTGACCTGCTACATTGGTAATGGGGTAGTGTTGTCGCCGGATGCCTTGCTGAAAGAAATCGGTGAGCTTGAAGAAGCCGGTATCGATGTGCGTTCGCGCCTGCAAATCTCGTGGTCCTGCCCGCTGATTCTTCCCTATCATATTGCGATTGATCAGGCCCGTGAAAAACGTAAGGGTGACGGAAAAATTGGTACGACCGGAAGGGGGATTGGGCCGGCTTACGAAGATAAGGTCGCGCGCCGCGCCATTCGCGTGCAAGATCTCTATGATTTGGATGTATTCGATGCCAAGCTTGAAGAAGCGCTTGACTACCATAACTTCGTTCTAACGCAATATTTGGGCGCTGAGGCCGTTTCGGTTAACGAAGTGCGCGATCAGGCGCTGGCGTTGGGCGAACAAATCAAACCCATGGTGGCCGACGTTTCCGCCAATTTGCATGTGGCTCAAAAAGCCGGTCAAACCTTGTTGTTTGAAGGGGCGCAGGGTGCTTTGCTCGACATCGACCATGGCACGTACCCCTTTGTGACAAGCAGCAATTGTATTGCCGGTGCAGCTGCCGCAGGTGCGGGTGTCGGGCCGCAGTCGTTGAATTATGTTTTGGGCATTGCAAAAGCTTATACCACGCGTGTGGGTTCAGGTCCGTTCCCGACAGAGCTGCACGACGACATAGGCGCTCATCTTGCCAAAGTCGGGCATGAGTTTGGCTCGGTCACCGGTCGCCCGCGCCGTTGCGGTTGGTTCGATGGCGCTGCGATGAAACGGTCGGTCATGATTAATGGCATTTCGGGTTTGTGTGTCACCAAGCTCGATGTCCTGGACGGCCTGGAAACCATTCGTATCGGGGTCGGTTATCGCTACAAGGGCCAGTTTCTCGACGCTTTGCCGCCAGGGGCGCAGGCCGCATCTGAAGCGGAGCCGGTTTTAGAAGAAATGGCCGGTTGGCAAGACTCAACAGTGGGTGTAACCCAGTACGACCAACTTCCTGTGAATGCGCGTCGTTATCTTGAGCGTATCGCCCAAGTGTGCGATGTTCCTATCGACATGGTCTCAACTGGTCCTGATCGCATGGAAACCATTGTGCTGCGCCATCCGTTCAAAAACTAATCACTTTAAACCCGCACAGGTCTTTTCCTGAAGCCTGTGTGGGTTTATTATTACGGACTCTTTTCGCTACACAGGAACTGTTTTCATGAATTTGCCCCCCAGCACCGACCGTGATCTTTGGGTATCGTGGGATGAATACCACGCTTTAATCGACCGTCTTGCTCTAACGATTCATGAGTCGGGTTGGGAGTTTGAGAAAATTATCTGCCTGGCGCGCGGCGGTATGCGGGTAGGTGATATTCTTTCGCGCATTTTCGACGTACCCTTGGGCATACTGGCCACGAGCAGCTATCGTGAAGCCGCCGGCACGCAACAGGGCAAGCTCGACATTGCCCAATTTATTACGATTACCCGCGGCACGCTCGACGGCAAAGTGCTGTTGGTCGACGACATGGTCGATACCGGTATGACGTTTATTCGCGTAGGCGAGCATTTGCGTGAACAGTTCCCCGACATTACCGAGTTGCGTAGTGCCGTGTTGTGGTGGAAAGGGCATGCCAAAGCCCACCCTGATTATTATGTCGACAAGCTGCCCACGAACCCCTGGATTCATCAGCCTTTCGAGGATTACGACAGTTTGCGTCCGCATCAATTGGAAGCCTGGGTGCGAAAAGGGGTTCGCAATTCCTGAAAACATGGTAGAATTTAGGGCTTAATTAACCTGTACCGGATATCGAATACTTTATGCCAACTGTTCGCTTAAAAGAAAACGAGCCTTTTGAAGCCGCATTGCGTCGCTTCAAACGCACTATTGAAAAAAACGGTTTGTTAACCGAGCTGCGTTCGCGTGAATTTTATGAAAAGCCAACGGCCGAGCGTAAGCGTAAGCACGCTGCTGCCGTAAAGCGCCACTATAAGCGTTTGCGTAGCCAGCAACTGCCTCCTCGTCTGTATTGATCCCCGAGTCCTTTGTACAGGAACTACTCGCCCGGGTTGATGTAGCCGACGTCGTCGGGCGGTACGTGCAATTGAAGAAAGGTGGGGCCAACTTGCTTGGCCTCTGTCCTTTCCACAACGAAAAATCCCCTTCTTTTACCGTCAGTCCCACCAAGCAGTTCTACCACTGTTTTGGTTGCGGCGCGCATGGATCGGCAATCACATTTTTAATGGAACATACCGGGGCCAGTTTCCCGGAAGCGGTCCGTTCGTTGGCAGCCGGCGTAGGGATGACGGTACCGGAAGCGCCACGTTCGCCTCAGTCGCGTGAAGCATCCAGACGCCGCAAGGAAGAGGTATCTCGCCATCAGCTGGCGCTGGAATCCGCGCAGCGGTTTTATCTGCAGTCGTTAAAAGCCTCACAGGCGGCAATCCGATATCTGAAAGATCGCGGCTTGTCGGGGGAGGTTGCTGCACGCTTTGGTTTGGGATGGTCCGGTCATGATCGCCGGGGGTTGGCGACAGTTTTCAATAATTATGAAGACCCTTTGTTGGTCGAAGCCGGTTTGGTGGTAGAGGCGGATGACGGTCGTCGTTATGATCGTTTTCGCGAACGGGTGATGTTTCCCATTCGTAATGCCCGAGGTCACTTGATTGGTTTTGGCGGACGCGTCATTGGCAAGGGCGAGCCCAAATACCTTAACTCACCTGAAACGCCTATTTTCTCAAAGGGCCAGGAACTCTACGGGTTGTGGGAAGGGCGCGACGCAATTCGGCGCGAAGGTCATGTGCTGGTGGTGGAAGGCTACATGGATGTGGTGGGGTTGGCGCAACAGGGCGTTGAAAATGCCGTGGCGACACTCGGTACTGCGACAACCGAACAACATATCCAAAAGTTGCTGCGCGTGGCTGACAAGATTGTCTTCAGTTTTGATGGGGATGGCGCCGGACGCAAAGCGGCCTGGCGCGCTTTGCAAACTTGTTTGCCCTTACTGCGCGATGATGTTTCCCTGCGGTTTTTATTTCTGCCCAGTAACCATGATCCGGACTCTTTCGTGCGCGAGCATGGCGCTCAAGCGTTTCGCGACACGGTGGCCGGCGCGCCCGCATTATCGCGCTTCATGTTGGACGAATTGGCTCAACGGCATAACCTGAACGAAGCAGAAGGGCGGGCTGCATGTGTACACGAAGCGCGCCCTCTATTGCTGCAGCTGCCACGTGAAACAACGTTGCGTGTGCAAATTGAGCGCGAGTTTGCACAGCAAGTGAAGCTGACTCCGGAAGAGCTGGCGGCACATCTGGAGGCAAGTGAGCACGCAGCGAGGGAGGCTGAGCAGTGGCGGAATGCGGCGCGTGTGCCGGAACGGCATAACAAGCCATCGCAAGCACATTATGCCGACGATACGCATTTTGAACCTGTATTTGATCATTTCCCTACGGAGCCGCCCGGTTTTATGGATGACATGGATGTCGGCGCAAACACGCCGGGAGTCTCTGCGTCGGGTTTGTCGGCTTCTGCCTCGCGTGTGTCGGGTCGGGCGAAAGCCGGTGGCTCGCCAAGAAGCCGTACACGTGCTGTTACGCCATTGGCCAAGCGGCTGTTGCGGTTGCTGTTGGCGCATCCAGAGCTGGTGCATGCCTTGGGAGATCAACAGCTTGAAACTTTGGCGCGTGGCCCCCATCTAAATATGGTAAGAGCGCTAATTGAATTAATTGGAAGTAGCGGGGCGCGCCATGTTGGTGCAGTCTTGCAGGCGGCCGATCCGGAATCCGATCTGGCAGAAGTGTTGCGCTCGATTTCAACCGATGTTTTGACACAAACCGACTTACCCGAACCCATGGCTGAATGGAACGATGCAATGCATAAAGTTGAGGTCGATGTAATTCGTGCGGAACAATCGGAACTGATCGCGGCGGGTTTGCCCGATGCCGTTTCGCGTGAACGTTATCAACTCCTGACCCGACGGTTGGCGAAATTGTCGGGATCCTGATCCGGCCGCAATATTTCACGCGTTTTAACTGTTTGAATTTGAATAACTATTGTAAAATAAAGGGTTTTACACGTTACTAGTTTCCCACGCGTTTTTAGCGCGTTCTTCACAACATGGCCTTTTGTGCAACCTGTAACCCGAATGTGGTCAGGCATTAATTATTAATGGGCGTGTTTATTGAGGAAAGCAACAAAAACAACGGGCAACCAGGTGTAGAAAACCCTGTTTTTGAGCATCACGCATTGGCCAATAAGCGGTCCAATGACGGTTGGTGCGTCTTCGGAAGCGAATATGACCAAAGCGACTGACAAAACCTTGCACGATGTTGAGTTAACGTCGGCAACCCGCAAGCCCAAAACCATGGCCGCCACAAAAAGCGAAAGCAAGGCCACGGTAAAAGCAGGAACAGAAAAGAAGCCCGCGCGCAAAACTGCCGCGCGTGGCTCCAAGGCGGCGGCCAACCCCGAAGCCGAGGCAGTCGACGTAAAGAAGGCAACCAAGGCTGCTGCGCCGGCCGCCAAAACGCAGGCAGCTGCAGCTGCTGCAGTCGATAAGCCGGCCCGCAAGACGGCAGGCCGTAAAGCCAAAACCGAAACCGATGGCGCTGAGCCGAAGAAACGTAAAGCCCGCGCCGCGCCTACCGGGCGTCGCCCTGGTCGTCCGGCCAAGGCGGCCAACAACGATGGTGCTTTCGACGATAACGACATGGATGTCGAAGCCGAGGTTATCCCTGACCTTAAGCCGGTTTCCAAACGTGGAGGCAAACGTGCCAAAGGCGAGAAAGATACGCCGGCCCGTAACCTGACGCCGGAAGAACAAGAAGCGCGTCGCAATCGTTTGAAGATTCTGATTAAGTTGGGTAAGGAGCGCGGTTACTTAACCTACGGCGAAATTAACGACCACTTGCCTGACGACTTGGTCGATGCCGAAGCAATTGACGGCATCATCAGCACTTTCAGCGACATGGGCATTTCGGTATACGATCAGGCGCCCGATGCAGAATCGTTGCTGTTGAATGACAACGCACCCGTTGCCTCCAGCGATGACGACGTAGAGGACGAGGCGGAAGCGGCCCTTACGACGGTCGATTCCGATTTTGGCCGTACCACCGACCCGGTTCGTATGTATATGCGCGAAATGGGCACGGTTGAGCTGCTCACACGCGAAGGCGAAATTGAAATTGCCAAACGTATCGAAGACGGCTTGAAGCACATGGTGATGGCAATTGCCGCTTGCCCCACCACTGTGAATGAAATTCTGGAGCATGTTCAGCGTGTACGCGACGGTCAGGCGCAAATCGATGAAATCGTCGATGGCCTGATTGACGAAGACGGTGAAGAGTATGCCGGTTCCGGCGTATCCGCCGACGAAGATGACGACGGGCCGGCCGGCGGCATGAGCAGCAAGCAATTGGAGTTGTTGCGCACTAAATCATTGAAGAAGTTCGATGCAGTCAGCCAGTGGTTCGAGAAGATGCGTAAGGCCTTCGAGAACGAAGGTTATGGCTCTTCAGCTTATAAAGAGGCTCAGGAAGCCATCGTTAATGAGCTCATGGGCATTCGCTTTACGGCCAAAATGGTGGAAAAACTGGCTGATCGACTGCGCACCCAGGTAGCTGAGGTTCGTAAGCTGGAACGTGAGATTTTGCACATCTGTGTCGATCGCGCCGGCATGTCGCGTACTTATTTCATTAAGGCTTTTCCTGGCAATGAAACCAATTTGAACTGGGTTCTGGAAGAAGTGGCTGCCGGCCACGGCTATTCGGAAACACTCGAGCGCCACGTGCCTGCTGTTCATGAAACACAGCAAAAGCTTATCGACCTTCAGGTTAGCGTGGTATTACCGCTGAAAGATCTGAAAGACGTTAACAAGCGTATGGCTACGGGCGAAGCCAAGGCGCGCAAAGCCAAGCGTGAAATGACCGAAGCAAACTTGAGGTTGGTTATTTCTATTGCCAAGAAATATACGAATCGCGGGCTGCAGTTCCTGGATCTCATTCAGGAAGGCAATATTGGCTTGATGAAAGCGGTCGACAAGTTTGAATACCGTCGCGGTTATAAGTTCTCGACTTACGCTACATGGTGGATACGTCAGGCCATTACACGTTCCATTGCCGACCAGGCACGCACTATCCGTATTCCGGTACACATGATTGAAACGATCAATAAAATGAACCGGATCAATCGCCAGATTCTGCAGGAAACCGGTGCTGAGCCCGATCCGGCTACCCTGGCGCAAAAAATGGATATGCCGGAAGACAAGGTTCGCAAGATACTGAAAATTGCCAAAGAGCCCATTTCCATGGAAACGCCTATCGGTGACGATGACGATTCCCATCTGGGCGACTTCATTGAGGATTTGGCGAACTTGTCGCCTTCCGATTCGGCTTTGCACGGCTCGATGCGTGATGTTGTCAAAGAGGTGCTTGATTCCTTAACACCACGTGAAGCCAAGGTGTTGCGCATGCGTTTCGGTGTTGAAATGAGCACTGACCAAACGCTTGAGGAAGTCGGTAAGCAGTTCGATGTGACGCGTGAGCGTATTCGCCAAATAGAGGCGAAAGCGTTGCGCAAGTTACGTCACCCCAGCAGGGCCGATAAGCTTCGCAGCTTCCTGGAAGGGCAGTAAGTTCAGGGGCTTGATTGGGTAGCAAAGTGATTATGGCGGTGTGCTCAACGCACACCGCCATTTTTATTGCAGCATATTAGTAATGATGCGATTCAACTTCGGGCTTTTTCTCGCTTAGGCGCCGGTCTGGCGCACTTAGGCAGGCCGCAATTCCAATCAGGGCGATGCCCGCGCTAAGTAAAAATACATGACGAAACGCCAGGGTCCCCGCATCCACCAAAGCTTGCCTTTCTTCAGGGGCGGCCGTTTGCAGGGCGCCTTCTACCATTTCGCCGATCACATCGGTGGCGGAAATAGACAGCGATAGCCCTGCCGGCGTGTACTGTTGAAGTAAAGCGAATAATACGGCGGTAAGAACGGCAATGCCGATAGCCGCACCCAACGAACGAGAAAAACCAATGACGCCGGTTGCAACACCCAAGTGTCGATGTTCCACCGCATTCTGTGCAGCAACAGCGGACGTGGGCAGTAGCAAGCCAATGGCAAAGCCACCCAGCGAGGTGCAAAGGATAATAAGTAACGTACTGTCGGCCGGGGTGTACGCTGTTGCAGCCATGGCGATCGGAAGAATGACCGTGCCCGCGAGTTGTAGACGCCGGTAGTGTCCCAGCTTCGTCATGAGTGAGCCCGCGATCCAGGCGCCAACGGGAATTGAAAGCGATAAAGGCAACAATTGTACTGCCGCCTCATCCGCACCCGCGTGGGTTAGCATTTGTAGACGCAATGGAATCAGAATTGTCATGCAAATCATTTGAATGAACGCGATAAAGAGCATGAGGCTGGACGCTGCCACAGCACGATTTCGCAAAAGCATCAGTGGAATAACCGGGTCGGGCGCTCTTTTTTCCTGCCATATGAACGAGGCCAGAACAGCGACTGAAACGCCGTATAAAAGCAGATTCAGGTTTTCGGTGAGTGCAGTGCCATGACCCACCCGGCTGATGGCAATGAGCAGGATGGTTAACCCGATAGTAAGCAGCAAGGCGCCCAGATAATCGATACTGCGGCGCAGTTTTGGAATGGGGAGTTTGTCCAGAGCGCGGCGCGCAGTGAGGTAGGCCAGGACGCACAACGGAACATTGATCCAGAAAATCCAGCGCCAGGATATGTATTCAGTTAGCAATCCGCCTACGACCGGTCCGGTGACGCTGGCAATTGCAAAGGCGGTGCTAATGTATCCTTGATACCGGCCACGATCACGCGGGGAAATAATATCGCCCACAATTGTCTGTGACACAGCCAGTAAGCCGGCGCCCCCCACGCCCTGAATGACGCGGGCCAGAATCATGACCGGCATCGTGGTTGCCATGGCGCATAGAACGGACGACAGCAGGAAAATGACAATGGCGCTGAACAACATAAGACGGCGCCCGTATATGTCACCCAATTTTCCATAAATGGGGGTGGCAACCGTCATGGCAATCAAATAGCCTGAAATGACCCATGCCAAATACTCTACGCCGCTTAAATCGGCCGACATCAGAGGTAAGGCCACGGCCACAATCGTTTGCTCAAGACCGCCCAGAAAAATGGCGACCAGCAAGCCGAGTACAACGCGTTTGGCTTCACGGTGAGTGAAAGTAATGGTGCTTGATGAATCGGACATATAGAGTAAAGGGTAAGCTTGCGACGTTTGAATCGAAGCAAAATGGTAGACAGAAAAGCGCTATTCTAAGCTATGTTGATACATCAATAAGGGTTTTTCCGCGTAGCCCCTCGGGAACCTCTTCGCTATCATAACAACACGTTTTATAAATAAATTATCGTTTCATATTTAAAACATATATCGATTTTTTTTCTGTTTTGTTTTAATTTGGATCCGCCAGGAGGTAGCTATGAATACACGTTTCTCTCGCCGGTCACTTATCAAGTCGGCCGGGGCCGCTGCGGTAATGAGCGCACTGCCCATGCGTTTTAGCTGGGCGAACAATCATCCCACCAAAGTTGGCGTCATTCTGCCCACCAGCGGTGTTTTGGCTTTTCCGGGGCAGGCATCCCGGCGCGGGGTTGAGTTTGCCGGCATGATCAACAAAGAGCGCAACGGCCCGGCCATGGAGCTGATTTACGCAGATACCGAATCGAAGGCCGAAAACGGTCGTGTGGCTGCCGAAAAGTTGATTCGTGAAGGGTGCTCGGTTTTGATTGGCTGCTGGGATACCGGGGCGACCATTTCCGCCGCTCAGGCATGCGAGGCAGCCAAGGTACCGTTGGTCATCAATATCGCTTCGGCGCCTCAAATTACTGAGCAAGGTTTTACCCAGATTTTCCGTAATTTCACGCCGGCCACGCAATTGGTTTCCAATGCCGTGCAGCGTATTCGGGAACTGGCCGCCAAAACCGACGACCCTCCTAAAACTGCGACGGTGCTGTATGTGAATGACACATTCGGGCAGTCGGCACTGAAAGCGATGCAGGCTGAATGGGCGAAACAGAATCTGCCGATCGAAATTCTGGATACGATCGGCTACGACGTTCGTGCAAAGGATTTGTCTGTTGAAGTGGCAAAAGCCAAGGCGACCGGCGCTGAGTTGTTATTGCCGATTACCCGTGTGAACGATGCCATTATGATTGTTCGCGAAATGGTAAAGCAAGGCTACAACCCCAAAGCCATTATCGGCCCGGGAAGCCCTGGGCCCTACGAAAAAGCGTTTACTGATGCGTTGGGTAAGTACGGCGACGATTACATGGTGTGTGTGCCATGGTTGAATGTGAAGAATCCTCGCGCGGTGGAGTTGGCCAAACGCTTTGAGGCTATGGATAGCAAAAACCGTTTTGAATTGAATGTAGGCTTTTCCTACGAGGCGGTCGATATTGTGGCTGACGCCTTGCGCCGGGCAAAGTCGAATGACGCAGCCGCCATTCATGCGGCACTTAAAACCACTGATATCAAAGACCACGTTATGTGGGGCGGTCCGATCCAGTTTAACGAGAAAGGCCAAAACCCCAACATTGGTGTAGCCTTGCTGCAAAATCAGAATAGCGAGCCGACGGTAGTTGGTCCGGCCGAAGCCGCAGTGGCTGAAGTGGTCTATCCGATGCGGCCGTTCAACGAACGCTGATTTCGCGTTCAAATGATGGTGCTTTGGATGGAGCCCCTTCCGGTGAAGGGGCTCTGTTCAGTTTGTTTGTTCCAAGCCTGAAAGGTTTTCCATGTATTCTTTGTACGCCAATGTGATAGCAGGCGGCGTTCTCATCGGCATTGTTTATGCGCTTATTGCGCTGGGCCTCACCATTATGTTCGGGGTTATGCGCGTGGTGAATTTTGCCCACGGCGAACTTGTGGTGCTGGGTATGTATATCGGCTATTTGCTTTGGCTGTCGCTCGATATTACGCCGGTTATGGCTGTGCCGCTATCCGCAATCATCATGTTTTGTGTCGGTTATGTCTTGCAAATCGGTTTGATCAACCGGTTCATTCGGCGCCCGCATCATGCTCAGTTTATTTTGTTTATAGGTCTGGCGCTCATCATTACCGGCATACACATGCTGGTGTTTGGCCCCGATGCACGTTCGATCGCCGATCCGTCAAGCTTTGAAACTTACGAGGTTTTCGGCTTGCGTCTGGATGCGGTTCGCTTATATGGCGCCGCTGTGGCATTGGTGATGATTGCCCTGTTACTGCTTTTTCTGCGTTACTCCAGCACAGGGTCGGCTATTCGGGCCGCCGCTGATAACCAAACCGGTGCTCAGGCGATTGGATTGCGGGTAAATCGGTTATATGCGGTCACCGCCGGTATTGGTGTGGCATGCGCAGGTGTAGCGGGTACGTTGATTTCCCCAATTTTTGACACACAACCTTATCTGGCCGGTGAGTTAACCCTGTTGGCTTTCATTATTGTCATTATTGGGGGAATGGGAAGTTTGATGGGCGCTTTAGTGGGAGGCATTCTGATTGGAGTATCGGAAAGTGTCGCAGCGCTACTCATTAATCCGGCCATGAAAGCTATGTTCTCTTATGGGTTGATGATTCTGGTGCTGTTGCTGCGTCCGCAAGGTTTATTTGGAGTAAAGCAACGATGAATAATGCAACAACCCGAATGTGGGGTGGGCTGGCTATTGCGTTCTTCGCCATTATGGCTTTTCTGCCTGTCGTCACATCCGACTCCATCATCGCTGTGCTGACCCTGATCATGATGTTTGCTTTTTTCGGGCAGGCATGGAATTTGATGATGGGGTATGTTGGGCAGTTATCGCTGGGGCACGGTTTATATATTGGTTTGGGGGCATATGCCTGCGCCGTGTCGGTGGGTACTTTCGGCCTGTCGCCCTGGCTGGGTATCCTGATTGGGGCAGTAATTAGTGCCGTCGTGGGCGCATTTGTGGCCTGGTTGGGTTTTCGCTTCGCTGTAAAAGGTATTTATTTCACCCTGTTAACGATTGCCGTTGCCGAGTTGGGCCGTTTGTCTTTCGAAAACTGGTCGTTCGTAGGGGGCAATGCCGGATATTTTCTGCGAGTTGCACAAGACACGCATCCCTTGCTCAGTTTGCGCGGCGGTACGACGTTCTACTACTTTTGTTTTCTGGTGCTAAGCATTCTGGGTTTCTGGGGAACCGCATTATTGATTCGATCGCGCTTGGGCTATTTTTGGCGGGCGATCAGGGAAGATGAGGATGCGGCGCGTGCGATTGGTGTGCGGGCGTTACGCCTGAAGATTCTGGCTGTCATGATTAGTGCCGCCATGACCAGCGTGGGTGGTTCTTTCTACGCATTACTTAGCGGTAGCCTGTTTCCCGATACGATGATGGGTATGCGCTTTTCGATTGAAATTATTATTGCGCCTATTATCGGCGGGATGGGCACGTTGTTTGGTCCGATCATAGGGGCGTTTTTTGTGATTCCCATTAATGAGATTTCAAATCACGCGGCGCAATCAATGGGGATTTTTGGTTTAAACACATTAATTTATGGTGTGTTGATCTTGATGGTGATCGTGTTTTTGCCCGATGGCATTTGGCCGCCTGTCGCAAAGCGAATTGAACGGTGGATGAAGGGGGGGGCGTCGTCATGAGTCAACCCAAACCATTACTCCAGGTTCAGGGCATTACCAAGCGTTTTTCCGGTTTGACTGCGGTAAGCCAGGTCAGCTTCGATGTTCCCGAAGGTAAGATCATGGGCCTGATCGGGCCCAACGGAGCGGGTAAAACGACGTGTTTTCAAATGATTGCCGGTGCAATGAAACCAACGCAAGGAAGCGTGGTTTTTGATGGTCGCTCGCTCGACGGCCTGAATCCCGAGGAAATTTGCGAATTGGGTATTGCCCGAACCTTTCAAGTCGTGCGTCCGTTGCAAGAGATGACCGTGCTTGATAACGCGATGGTCGGCGCTCTACTGCGTGCACCTTCGTTAGACGAGGCGCGCGATTTGGCGGCGAGTACGCTTGATCAGATTGGGCTTGGCGCCAAGAAAGATATTCTAGCCATGCACCTAACTTTACCCGACCGCAAGATGCTGGAATTGGCTAAAGCACTCGCCACCCAACCACGCTTATTGCTGCTTGATGAGGTGATGGCGGGCCTGCGTCCTACAGAAGCCGACGAGGTAATAGCGGTTTTGCGTAAGCTGAACGGTGAGGGTCTAACGATTGTGTTGGTAGAGCACGTTATGCGAATTTTGATGTCGATCGCCGATCACGTTGCCGTGTTGCACCATGGAGAATTAATTACCCAAGGGACACCCGAAGCGGTGACGCGTGATCCGAGAGTGATAGAGAGTTATTTGGGCAAGGGGGCGAAACATGGCCATTGAAAAGAAAGCGGCGCCCATACTTGCGGTTGAAAATTTGAAAGTACGTTACGGGGAAGCCGAAGCGTTAGCCGACGTAAGTTTGCATATTCTTCCTGGTGAAATTGTTTCAGTAGTGGGGGCCAATGGCGCGGGGAAAACGACCTTGATTCGCACCATAGCGGGCATGGTGAAGGCTGCGCAAGGGCGTGTTGTGTTTGACGGGCAGGATATTACCGGTCTCGATAGCACCGGTGTTTGTGAATTGGGTATTGCTCAGGTACCGGAAGGGCGGCAAATATTTCCCAGCCTGAGTGTTGTGGAAAATTTGCGCTTAGGTGCTACATTGCGCCGTGCGCAGGCAGATCGTAAACAGAACCTGAGTCGTGTTTATGAAACCTTTCCACGTTTGGCGGAACGGCAAAAGCAACTGGCCGGCACCCTTTCAGGCGGGGAACAGCAAATGCTGGCGATTGGCCGTGCACTTATGGCGAATCCGCGTTTGGTGATGTTCGATGAACCTTCGTTGGGCCTATCACCGATTCTGACCGAAGAAATGTTCGGTGTCGTCAGCAGCTTGCACGACAGTGGTTTTAGCGTGGTGCTGGTAGAACAAAACGTGGTGGAGTCACTTGAGTTATGCGATCGTGCATACGTGCTGGAGACAGGTAACATCGCGCTGGAAGGGGACGGTAAAGCTTTGTTGGGGGACGATCGCGTTCGACAGGCCTATTTAGGGCTTTAATCAGAGGCCGCGGCCCCTACGAGTTAACTTGTTTATTTCGCAACGGATTAAGCAGGGGTTTCAAGCCGTTGTGATCCATTTCCTGCAGTAAGGCAAGCAGACGCCCGATTTCTCCGGGTGGGAACCCCGTGCGTGCAAACCAGTTCAGATAGTGCCCCGGCAAGTCGGCCAGCAAGCGGCCCTTGTACTTGCCGAAGGGCATTTTCCAGGTAACCAGTTTTTCCAGGTCGTCGGGGTGCATTTCAGGCTTTACGCTTCATTAACCTGTTTCTTTTCGTTCAGCGCCTGCATAATTTGCGCTATGTATTCATAAGACTGTAACCGCAAAGAGTGATCGTATATGTCCGATACGATCATTAGTTCGTTTACTCGTGTTTGCGTCAGAATACCTTCAAGCTTTTCGCGCACGGTATCGGGCGACCCGACAACCGACATGGCCAGCATGCGTTGTGCTTGCACCCGTTCATCGATAGACCAGTATGTATTGATATCGGCGATGGGCGGTTTGCTTAAACCGCGGTCACCACGCAGTAAATTCGTTACCGACATACGCTGCGTGCTGGCCAGAAATTCGGCCTCTTCGTCGGAGGGGGCCACAATAATATTGATGCCCATCATGCAGTATGGCGTTGCTTGCTGTTCGGAAGGCTTGAAACGCGACCGGTAGGTTTCCAGTGCGGTATACAGATAATCGGGCGCAAAGTGCGAAGCAAACGCATAGGGTAGGCCGAACTCACCCGCCATGGCGGCGCCGAACGTGCTGGAACCTAATATCCATAAAGGCACATGGCTATTGGCTCCCGGCACAGCACGGATACGCTGGTCGGGCTGAACAGGACCTAGTAATGCCTGCAGTTCCAGAACGTCTTGGGGAAAGTTATCGGCGCTGCCGGGGTGACGGCGTAAGGCGCGTAATGTGAGCTGATCGGTGCCGGGCGCGCGGCCCAGGCCCAGGTCGATACGGCCTGGAAAGAGCGCATCAAGTGTGCCGAATTGTTCTGCAATGACCAGCGGGGAGTGGTTTGGCAGCATGATGCCGCCCGCGCCGACGCGTATTTTTTCGGTGCCTTCCGCCACATGGCCAATGGCCACCGAAGTTGCAGCGCTGGCGATGCCCGGCATGTTGTGGTGTTCGGCCATCCAGAAGCGGGTGTAGCCCCATTGCTCTGCCTGGCGTGCCAAGTTGCGTGCATTGTTCAGCGATATTTTTGCGTTCCCATTTTCGCGGATACGCACGAGATCAAGAATCGAATACTTTGTCATCTGTTTATTTTAGCGCCGGTCGCGCCGATACTCCCAGGGTGCTTGCGCGTTAGGGTCTTGCCACAAACCGCGCTTCGCTTCCCGCGCGCGTTGCTCCAGCTGCACCAGCATCTTATCGTGCTGATACTGACGATACACCCACGCTGCGCCCGACTCCAGCATGGTGGTGGCGACATCTTTCTGCCCGCACTCAACGCCGGCCAGCAAACGGCCGTAATCATCTTTACCGACAATGCTAAATGCGGCGGTGCGGCCGCGCTCGCACAGGCGGCGTAAGGTGTCACGGGAGGTTTTGCCATAAGCCTGCCCGATTTCGGGGGCATCAATCTGGTGAATGCGAATCCGCACCGTATCTTTCATGCCTGGGCAGCGCGCGCGCATGCTGTCGCCATCGTGCACCGAGGTCACTTCACACTGAACCGTTTTGTTCCGCGTTTCTTCATTGCTGGGAACACGGCCTGCAGCCGTTGCGGCCGCGGATGAAAACAGTGCAGCCGCCAATAAAAAAAAACATTGTGCGCGATACTTCATACCTTACTTCTAGAGACAATAAATCCGTAGTGTAACGGTTCACGCGCCTGTGTTTTTTTATGTCGTTCTTGTAACATTCAGGTCGATAATTGAAGATTGAAAGGATACGGTGTGCGCACAACTCAAGCAATTTCAGCCTGCTGGTTTCGCACCGACTTGCGGGTGGCCGATCAACCTGCATTGGCTGCAGCCATGCAGGCAGGCCCGACCGTCGCGTTTTATATTGTGAGTCCGGAGCAGTGGCGTATGCATGATGATGCGCCGATTAAACTGAATTTTTGGCATCGTGCTTTGGCGGCATTGGAAACGGAACTTGCTGCGTTGAATGTGCCATTCGTTGGGCTACACGTTAATACCTGGGCCGAGGTACCTGAAGCTGTGGCACAGTTTTGTGCGCAGTGGCACGTGGAGGCCGTGTATTGCAACCGCGAGGTGGGGGTGAATGAGCGCCGCCGGGATCGTGCCACGTATACATGTCTGCGGGGCGCGGGTATTGCGATGCATGGTTTTGACGGGCAGTGCTTGCTAGTGCCGGGGTCGGTAAAAACGGGTTCAGGCGGGCCGTATAAAGTGTTTACGCCTTTCGCAAAGGCGTGTCGAATGCGTTTAATGGAAGGGCGCAACGCCGGATCGACAATAGGCGGCATTTCTCCGTTATCCGTGCCCAACCCGCAAGTGCCGTTAAGTACGGCGCTTCTGGCCTCTAACAAAGGCTTTCCCGCCCCCAGTGCCCTGAAAGCCTGGGCTGAAGCGACCGGGCCGGCAATATCCAACACGTGTTGGCCGGCTTCATCTCAAGCAGCACATGCTCACCTGGAAGACTTCATCAACACCCGCATCGCGTACTACAAGCAAGATCGCGATTTCCCCGCCAAACCGGGTACCAGCCGGCTATCGCCGTATCTGGCGGCGGGCATTCTTTCGGTCAGGCAATGCCTATACGCAGCTTTACTGGCTAACCAGGGCGAGCTGGAAACCGGCCGAGCCGGTATTTTGACCTGGATTAACGAGTTGCTCTGGCGCGAGTTTTACCTGCATTTAATGGTGAGCTATCCGGCGTTGTCGATGCATCGCGCCATGAAGTCGGAAACGGAAGCTGTGGTGTGGCGTGACGCGCCGGAAGATTTTGAACGGTGGTGCAAGGGTGAAACCGGCGTACCTATTGTGGATGCCGCCATGCGCCAGTTGAACGGTACGGGCTGGATGCATAATCGCCTGCGGATGGTGGCGGCCATGTTTCTAAGCAAGAACTTGCTTATTGATTGGCGCCTGGGAGAGCGTTATTTTATGCAGCATTTGATCGATGGGGAGTTGGCGGCAAACAATGGTGGCTGGCAATGGAGCGCATCGACGGGAGCCGACGCCGCGCCGTATTTTCGCGTGTTTAATCCGGTGAGCCAGTCGGAAAGATTCGACCCCGAGGGCGTATTTATTCGTCAGTGGGTGCCGGAGCTAAAACAGGTTGACGCCAGGGAAATTCACGACCCATCGCCTTTAACCCGGGAAGGGTGTGGTTATCCAACAATGATGGTGGACTTAAAAGTAACGCGGCAGCGTGCGATTGATGCATTCAAAAACCTGAAAAGTAATTAAGTGCGAACATTATCTGGTAATGAGGAGTTAACCCGCGGTTAAGTGACGTGTGGGAACAGGGGGTGCGAAAAAGTATGAAGATATACAGAATTTTGGCAACGGCTTTTCTGCTTCATGCAGGTTCAATCGCTCAAGCACAAGCACCTGCTCAAACGCAATCTACTTCGGCCACCATTCTCGACCCGGTTGTGGTGACGGCTACACGCCTCGAAACCGAAATCCTTGACACGCCCGCATCGATTTCTGTTGTTGAGGGTTACGATCTGCGTCGGGATCAGCCGCAAATCAATTTATCCGAAGGGCTTTCAAGCGTGCCGGGATTGCAAATTCAGAACCGTCAGAATTATGCGCAAGACCTTCAGGTTTCCATTCGAGGGTTTGGGGCACGCTCAACCTTTGGGGTGCGAGGTGTACGGCTTTATGTCGACGGCATTCCTGCCACCATGCCGGATGGCCAGGGGCAAACGTCGAATATTGATATTGCGTCGATTGAATCGGTAGAGGTTTTACGGGGGCCGTTTTCGGCGCTGTATGGTAATGCTTCGGGCGGGGTGATGGTGATCAACACCGAACGGGGTGAGTACCCGCCCAGCATCAGCGGCGACTTTTCTGCAGGTAGTTACGGCACTTATCGTTATGGCTTGAAGGCCGGCGGCATGCTGGATTTGGATGAAACAGAAATGGATTATCTAATAAGCGCCAACCGCTTCACCACGCAGGGCTACCGGGATCACAGCGGTGCGCGCAAGAATTTAATGAATATGAAATTAGGGTTTGATTTTGCCTCGGGCAACCGGCTTACCCTGGTGGCAAACCATGTGGATTTAACTGCCGACGACCCCTTAGGCTTGACACGGCAAGATTTCGAGCAGAACCCACGCAGTGTGGTGCCCAACGCGCTGGCCTACAACACCCGTAAAACGGTGCGCCAAACGCAGGGAGGCTTACGTTATGAACACTCACTGAATGCCGATAATGAATTAACGGCGCTGGTGTATGCGGGGCGACGCCATACCGTTCAATATTTAGCCATTCCTGATTTCGTGCAGCAGAACCCTTTGCAAGCCGGTGGTGTCATTGACTTAACACGCGATTATTACGGTACTGACTTGCGTTGGACAACACAACTTTCCCTGGCCAACCGGCCGTTCACTGTAATAACCGGTGTGGCCTATGATGCCATGAAAGAAGGGCGTAAGGGCTATCGCAACTATATTGACACACCGCAAGGGCGTCAGTTGGGTGTGCAGGGGGCACTGCGTCGGGACGAGCGCAATACTGTGTGGAGTCTAGACCCTTATATTCAAACGTCCTGGGAATTTGCGCCGCGTTTTACACTGGATTTAGGCGCACGCTATAGCACGGTGAGTTTCGAGTCGGCTGATCGCTTTGTTCAGGGAGTAAATGGCGATGACAGCGGCAGTGCACGCTATCAGGCGTTCTCGCCAGTGGGTTCATTGGCATATGCCATGTCAAATAATACCCAAGTGTATGTTTCCGCTGGTCGGGGTTTTGAAACGCCTACTTTTAATGAGTTATCGTACCGCACCGATGGCGGGGCAGGGTTGAATTTTGGTCTGCAACCGGCTTACAGCACCACGTTTGAAGCGGGCTTTAAAACGATGCCCACAGAAAGTAGCTTGCTTACCGCCGCCGTATTTCAAACGCGCACTCGTGACGAAATTGTATCGGCGGGCAGTGCGAATGGCCGCACCAGCTACCAGAACGCCGGTCGTACCAAACGAACCGGGTTTGAGTTGGCTTACACGAACGAATGGGGGCGGCATTGGCGTGCGGATGTGGCCTACACATGGCTTAATGCCCGTTACCAGGACGATTGCATTTCCGGCCCCTGTTCGAACCCAACCCAGCCGGCCCAGTACCTACAAGCGGGAAATCGCATCCCCGGTATTGCTGAACATGCGGTGTTTGCCGCGCTGGGGTGGATACCCCCCACTGGTTGGCGCGCAGGGGTGGAAGGGCGTTTTCTAAGTAATATTGCGGTGAATGACGGCAATACCGAATCGGCGCCATCGTATGCCGTGTTTGCTTTAAGCACAGGCTATACCTGGTTGGCCGGCCCTTGGGAAGTGTCGGCCTTCGCCCGCGTGGATAATTTGTTTGACAAAGATTATGCCGGCTCCGTGATCGTGAACGAAGGGAATGGCCGATATTACGAACCCGCGCCGGGGCGAAACTGGACGGCGGGGGTTCAGGCGCGGTTTATATTTTAAGGTTGTCTTTGGGTGGTTTCGTTGCGATTCGTCAACGCCGTTGTCGACTACGCAAATCTTTAATCGATATCACCAGCGTAATCGACACCACTGAAACAATCAGGCCCAAACCCACCACCACGGCCACTGTCCATGAAGACGACAGGTTTAACGCAAAAAACGCAGCCGCGGTAATGATGGCAATGCCAATGGAAGAACCAATGCGCTGGCCCGTTTGCATAATGGCTCCGGAGCTACCGGCGTGGCCGATGGGCACCTCCGCCAAGGTAAGCGCCTGATTAGGGCTAATAACCAAACCTTGCCCGAGGCCGACAAAGGTAAGGGTTAACAGTAGCCACCAGACAGTGGCCAGATTGTAGGTGTGCAAAACGGCTACCAGCATACTGAGTGTTAGGCCGGTCATGGCCAGAATTATGCCGCCAATGACAATTTGGCGGCCATACTGGGTGATGCGTTTTCCCGCCCAATTTGCGGCATAGGCCGAAACAAGTGCTGATGGCAGGCCGACCAGGCCGGCTTCCAGCGCGCTTTTGCCGGCGCCCAACTGAACATATAACGCTATCAGTACCCATACACTGGTCATGCCAAGGAAGTACAGCGTCATAATAAGGGCGCCATTAGTAAAGCTGCTAATGGAAAAAATAGACAGGTCGACCATGGGGCTATTGCCAGTTCGCGCATACCATTTCTCCCATTTCACCCACGCAAACATAAGCAGCAGGCCCGCGGGCAACAGTAACCACGTAGCGGGTGAGCCACGAAACTGGACGAAGGGGAAGAGCACGGCTAATACAGCCAGGCCTAGCAGCGCAGCACCAACGGGGTCGAGTGCGCGCAGCAAGCCGCCTGGGTTGTGGGCCAGTATCTCGGTGCCGCGCTTTTGTATAAGCGGGCGCGGAAACCAGCGCCAGCCCAAAATAAGCGTCGCTATTCCGAAGGGTACATTAATAAGAAAGGTAAGACGCCAGCCCAGGTCGGGGCCACCCAGGTAAATTAAAAGGCCGCCGAAAACTGGTCCGAATGCCACGGAGAACCCCACTACGGTGCCTAAATAACCAAATGCACGACCCCGCTCGTTACCCTGAAAGTATTGCTGGATCATGCCGATGCCCTGTGGGCTTAGCATGCCTGAGCCCAGACCCTGAAAAAGGCGTGCGACGTTCAGCCACGCAGCGTCGGGTGCCAGCCCAGCACCGATTGAGGCCAGCGTAAAAATTGCGACACCAATAAGAAAGAAGCCGCCACGACCCATAATGTCGCCCGCGCGCCCGGCGCTGACCAATACGACGCCAAACATCAGTGCATAGCCCGATAGTACCCATTGAATACTGGATTGCGATGCCTGGAGCCCATGTTGTATGGAGGGTAGGGCCACGTTGATGATACTGATGGCCATGAGTGACATGAAGAGCGAGATGAGAATAACCTGTAAAACCCGCCATCGGGCGGGGTCAGGTTTGATGTCTTTTTGGCCGGAGGATCGTTTTTGGTTCATATTGGCCAAGCTTAAGGTTAGAACGTCTTGTTGTGCAATGAGTGCAATAAACAGCGACCATAACCGTTTTTGGCAAAGATGTGTTGTGCGACAATGTGGCCGCAGAAACGCTGCCGGAGTTTTAGTTACAACATGGAAAGTCTTGACATTGCATTGGCCATGATGGCTGCCGTTGGAATGAGCGGCGCTTTGGCACGTATGTTGCCGGCAGGCATCCCGTTGCCCCTGATTCAAATTGCGCTGGGTTTTGTGATTGCCGGTGTATTCGAAGAAGGGGTGGAGCTGGATCCGGATGTTTTCTTTCTTTTGTTCTTGCCGCCCCTTTTGTTTCTGGATGGCTGGCGTATCCCCAAGGAAGGACTCTGGCGTGAAAAAGGCGGCATCATTCAGCTGTCTTTTGGCCTGGTACTGTTAACTGTACTGGGGCTGGGATTCATTTTGCACTGGCTGATTCCAGCCATGCCGCTCGCGGTGGCGTTTGCCGTGGCGGCTATTGTGTCGCCAACCGATCCAGTGGCGGTTTCGGCCATTACACGCAAGGTACCGGTGCCCAAGCGCTTAATGTCGGTCCTGGAGGGAGAGTCCCTATTTAACGATGCGACTGGCCTGGTGGCGTTTCGTACAGCCGTGGCGGCGGTGGTAACCGGCACTTTCTCTATATCACATGCGGCTTTGTCGTTTATTTGGGTGGCTGCGGCAGGGCTGGCAACGGGCGTAGTGGTGACGTGGGGTCTATCGCGTGCGCGTACAGCGGTAGTGAGGCGGGTTGGCGAGGAACCGGGCGCCGAGGTGTTACTGAGTTTAATGGTACCGTTTGCCGCCTATTTTGCGGCGGAATATATCGGTGCCTCAGGCATTCTGGCTGCGGTATCTGCCGGCGTGACGATGAGTTACGTGGAACTAAGCGGATCATCCAGCGCATTAACTCGCATGCATCGGCAAAGCACATGGAATGTGGTGCAGTTTGCCCTGAACGGAACAATGTTTGTGTTGCTGGGCGAGCAGTTGCCGGGAATATATACCGGTGCGGTCGAGGCCATTGCCGAGACGGGGCACCATAACCCGCTATGGCTGGTGGTCTATGCGCTGGTTATTTGTATTGTGCTGGGTGTTTTCCGTTTTGGCTGGGTATACGCATCGGTGCGTTTTGAAGGTTGGCGTAAACGGCGACGCGGCATTCCTTTTCCCGAAGTGGGGGCCGGCATGATGATGGTCTTGACACTCGGAGGAGTGCGTGGTGCGATTACCCTGGCCGGTGTGCTTACCCTGCCTTTGGTATTGAACGATGGCACCCCGTTTCCTGCGCGTGATTTGGCCATTCTGTTAGCGGCAACGGTGATTATTACTTCTTTGGTTTTGGCTAGCGCGCTGATGCCGCCGGTGGTGAAAATGTTGCGCCATCAATCCAGTGGTATCAAGCGCGAACAGCAGGAATATTTGGCGGTACAAACGGCGCGAGAGGCGGCTGAACGGGCTCTTCAAGAAGAGGTGGACCGGCTAACGTCGGAGTTTCCCGATGCACGCGAGCAAGATCTTCTGTCTAGTGTGGCCGAGCGTTTGTTAGCTGACATTCGTGCCGTTTCCGCCGTGTCGGAGCTAGGGCTGCCGGATGAGTGGCTGGCGCACGAAAAGCGGGTTGAACAGCGTATGCGTTTGGCGGTTATTGATGCCGCCCGCCAAAGTATTTTTGCGTTGGCAAGGCAGCACAAAATTTCCGATGAGCTGGCAAGGGAAATGGTGGCACGCCTGGATATGGAAGAAGTGCGTAACCGACATTAAGGTCGCTTGGTTTGTATTTATGCGCCATTACTGTTGTTTTTCAAATTTTTTCAGTAGTATGTTTATCTATACACATCCACTTTGACTCGAAATTTAATTGGTTGTTGAATTAAGGTAAGCTGCGGTAACTTCTTGCACGGCATCCTGAAATAAAAGGGGGTTCCCCATGGCAGCATCTCATATTCCAGTAAAACGACCGCGTACTTACGTGTTGATCCACGGTGCCTGGCATGGTGGTTGGGTATGGAAGGAGACGGCCACTGAACTGCGCTATCTGGGGCACGAGGTATATACACCTTCTTTAACCGGCCTGGGCGATAGGGCTCATTTGGCGCACGAGGGCATTACGCTTGATACCCACACCGACGACATTGTGAATTTAATTCGCATGGAGCAATTGAGTGACGTGGTCCTGGTAGGGTGGAGTTACGGCGGCATGGTGGTGAGTAATGTTTTGGCCTGCATCCCCGAGCGTATTGGTGCGGTCATGTATTTCGATGCCTTTGTGCCTGAGTCGGGTAAGTGTCTGGCCGACTATGCCGGTGAAAAAGGGCGCGTATTTCGCGAGCGGACATGGCCCGACCAGCGTGTGCCGCCTTTCCCGTTGAAAGCGTTTGGGGTGACAGACGAAAAGCTGTGTGAACGTGTACAAAAACGTTTGGTGTGCCAACCGCTGCAAACTTTTCTGCAACCTTCTAAGGCTTTGGCTGAGCGCCCGGCTATCCCGCATTCCTATGTGATGGCCGCTGCTTATGATGGAACGCCGTTTCAACAGTTTTACGATAAATTCAATCATGATCCGGGGTGGTCTGTTCATACATTGAACACGGGTCATTTGGCGATGTTAACGGATCCTGTCGGCACGTTCGGTTTATTGGCCGATGTCGCGCCAGGATTCAATCATGTGGGGTATGCCGGGGAAGTCAGCCGACGGTGATTTTGCCCCGGCACCACCCCAAAACGTGTGTGGAACCGATTCCAGTCGAGCACGGCCTGGCGTAGGTTGTCTGATGCGCCACTGACGAAATTCCACCATATCCTGACCGGCTCCGGGAAAGGTTCACCGCCAATAAACAAGAGGCGTGTGCCTGCGGTTAGGTATACATTAAGGGTTGATACCCCCGGTGGCCAATAAGCCAGAACGCCCGGCTTTATCGATTCACCACACGGCAACTGCACTTCGCCATTTAACACCATCATTCCGTGCTCAAATGCGCGGTTCAATTGCAGAATCGCTGAGGCGCCCCCGTTTGGTGCAAAAATGTCGAGCCCTAACAATGGCGTGTGGACAGCCACCGGTGAAGTTTGGTTTTGGAACTGTCCCGCCAACAAGGTGTAGTGCAAACCGCCAAAACGCCATTCCGGCAAGTGGCTATAGTGATGAAACGCCGGTTCGATGGCTTCTTTTTCCGGTGGCAATGCGATCCACAATTGAGCGCCATGCAACCTCTTTTCTCCCGGTAGTGAGTCTTCAGTGTGCGAAACACCTTTTCCGGCGGTCATTAAATTAACTTGCCCAGAGCGGATAACCTGGTTGTAACCAAGACTATCGCGATGACGAATTTGCCCTTCTACCATCCAGGTGAATGTTTGTAGGCCAATGTGTGGATGCGCACCAACATGCATGCCCTGATCAGCATCGAATTCGACAGGGCCAATATGGTCGAGAAAACACCATGCGCCGATCATGCGTTGTTCGCGTGTTGGAAGGGCGCGGCGAATGGAAAACCCAGGGCTTAGTTCATGCGCACGGGCTTGGATCAGGTTAGGGCTGGGAGGCGAATTCTCTGTCATGATATAAGTATGGCGTTACATAAGGAGGAAAAATGCGTTTGCTTTTTTTGGCCCCTTTGGCCGTTATATTGGCAGCTTGCCAGAGTTCGGGTGGTTTGGGTAGTGGTGGCGATTCTCCAATGTCGTCCGGCGGTTCAACTTCGGGGGAGTGCGCGGCGGCCCAGTTCCAGAATCTTGTCGGAACCTCGGCAGACTCCGTTAATCGAAGCAGTCTGCCCAGCGGAACGCGTGTACTGCGCCCAACGACGCCCATGACGCCGGATTACCGGCCCGATCGAATGAACGTTTATATCGATGATTCGGGTCGTGTTGAAAAGGTCGTGTGCGGTTAAGGCTTATTTAACTGTCCGATTATTTAATCCTCTTCTTTAAAAAGAGCGATTAGTTTTTCTCTTAACCAGCGATTTGCCGGGTTATGTTCGTGTCGCGCGTGCCAATGAATGGCAACGTCGCCGGTCGGCACTTCAAATGGTAATTCGAAAACCCGAAATTCTTTTTTTCGATTAAATTCACGCGCGATTCGGCTGGGCAGGGAGCTGACCATGTCGCTGCGACGCAGGATATCCGGCAACACAGTGAAATGGGGAATCTGAAGTGCTACTTGGCGTTTTACGCCTTGCGCTTTTAATGAGTCTTCAAACATACGGTGGGCGTTTGAGTTAGATCCAACCAGCACATGAGATGAAGCCAGAAAATCTTCTTTGGAAAGAGTTTTCCTGCGTGCCAGCGGGTGGTTGGCGCGCACCATGCATGAATACGGTTCGTGAAACAAAATAGTGTGTTGTGTATAAGGATTTAAATTGACCAGATGACCCACCGCCAAGTCGATTGTGCCGGTCCGCAACGAGTTCACCAGGTCTTCCATCGAAACAGGGTCAACCTCAAGACGCACTTGCGGTGCAGCTTGGGCCAATTGTTCACACAAAGGGGGGAGAAATACCATCTCGCCAATGTCTGACATGGTCAAACGGAATGTGCGTTGACTCGTTAAGGGGTCAAATGCGGTATGGCTCTGTAGGGCATCGTGCAGGCTTTCCAGAGCGGCAATAATGGGGGGCGCAAGCCGCTCTGCCGCTTGCGTTGGTAGCATTTTCTGTTGTTTGCGAATAAACAATGGGTCGCCCAGTAATTCGCGCAATCGTGCCAAAGAATAACTTATGGCCGGCTGGGTTAGCCCGAGTCGGTCCGCCACAATGGTAAGGCTTTGCTCCTCGTAGATTGCGCGAAACACGCGCATTAAATTTAGGTCAATCTGATCTACTTTCATGTTTTCCTAGTGTATTCATTAGCCTCTTTTAAATAAGTCTAGTTTATTTATTTAATAAGTTCCATTAGATTGACGAATATCTTGCTGTCCTCCCATACTGCATGGATTGTTTAGGAGGATGCATGGAAAAGGCAGATTACATTTGGATTGACGGCAAAGTCGTTGGCTGGGATGACGCAACATCGCACGTTATCGGCAACACTTTGCATTATGGCTTCGGCGTTTTCGAAGGGATTCGCTGCTACAAAACAGAGCAGGGTCCGGCGGTGTTCCGCCTGCACGATCATTTAATTCGTTTACGTAATTCGGCCAAGATTCTTGGTTTCGAAGTGCCCTACAGCGTAGATGAAATGGTGGAGTCTACGCGTGAAATTATTCGTGCCAACGGCGCGGATGAGTGTTATATACGCCCACTTGCCTACATAGGCGAAGGTGGCATGGGCCTGGCCTATGAAGATTGCCAAGTGAACCTTTTGATCGCCACCTGGTTCTGGGGCGAGTACGTGGGTAAAGGGACGCTGGAGCGCGGCAGCCGCGTGAAGACATCCAGTTATATCCGCCATCACATTAATACCCATATGTCCAAAGCCAAGGCATGCGGCAATTATTTGCTGTTTCAAATGGCGCGTACCGACGCCCGGCGTGACGGCTACGACGAGGCCTTGTTGCTTGATGCAAACGGGCAAGTGGCCGAAGGGTCAGTTGAGCACTTTTTCGTGGTGCGCAATGGGGTGTTGGTGACACCGCCACTGACGCATTTATTAGACGGAATCACGCGAGATACGGTGATTGTGCTGGCGCGCGAGATGGGCTTCGAGGTGCGCGAAGAGGCGTTTTCCCGAGATTACGTTCATACCGCACAGGAAGCGTTTTTTGTGGGTACCGGAGCAGAAGTGACGCCGGTGGTTGAATTGGATCGTCGCCCGATTGGCGATGGTCTACGTGGTCCTGTCACCAAACAATTGCAAGACGCGTATTTCGATGTGGTGAAAGGCCGCTCGAATAGCCACACCGATTGGCTTACTTACGTTTAAACAACGGAAATTGAGTTTTAAGGAGATGGCATGACGCTGCCAATGCCCGTTGATGAGCACGCCAATCGCGTAGCGAAAGCACGCTCGCTTATGGCACAAGCCAATGTCGATGCATTGATTGTGACCGATCCAGTTACTTACGGTTATTTCACCGGTAATCGTGTGCCTGCCTGGATGAAGGCACGGCCATCTATTTTTATTTTGCCGGCTTCAGGCGAACCGGCGCTTATTACCTGGTCTGGCCCCCAGATGTTTGCGCTTGTACAACAAACCGTTTCCCTCCTGGGTGAAAGACAAAGTGATTTACCCCGATGTGCCGTTTACGCGTGAACCACGTACCGATTGGGGCATTCATGGCGTGCTGGAAGATCGGGGTTTATCCAAGGGGCGCCTGGCGATTGAAATGGGGCGTAATACCTGGTTGGGTATACCGTTAAACGACTTTACCTTGTTGCGCGAGCAGGTGCCGCAAGCTGAGTTTGTTGATTCAAGCGAGATTGTGTGGGGTTGCCGCATGATCAAGTCGGAATGGGAAGTTGCCTGTCTTGAGCACGTGTGCGTGATTGGGCAGAAAGCCTGGTATGCAGTGTTGGAAGAAGTGCAGGTTGGCATGACGCCGCGTGAAGTACAGCAACGTATTTTGCAACGTTATCTTGAATTTGGGGCCGATATCGACTCCGGCCCACCAATGGCCATGGGTGCAAGCGGGCCAAACGGCACATTCCAGAAGGGTGACATTCTGTACCTGGATGGCGGGCCTGCATTCCAGGGGTATCAAATGGATATTACGCGTCGGGCCGTGTTTGGCACCCCTTCTGAGCGACAGCGCCACGAGCATGAGGAAATGTGGGACATCATGTTTGAGGTGATCGACCGCATGAAACCGGGCGCATCAATGGCGGAGTTGTTCGAGTTTTCCAGCAAGCGTATGGCCCAGGTCAAAGGTTGGCGCGATTATGCCGACCACCCGGCTAAACGTATCGGCCATGGTATTGGGTTGGAGTCTGAGCCGCCGTCGATGTCGGCGGTAGATGAAACCTTGCTTGCAGAAGGGATGGTGCTTACACCTGAGCCCAAGCTGGAAAGCGTGGATGGCTTGGTGAATCCGGAAGAACAAGTGGCGGTGACGGCCACAGGTTGTCGTTTGCTGTCTGATGACACCGGCGGCCAGTTAATTGTGATTGCGTGACCGGGGGCTGAATGACAATTCGCTTGTTAAGTGTTGAGGATGTCAGGGAATCCAGCCCCAGTATTACGGATATTGTGAAGATTATTCGTCGTACCTACGAGGAAGAAGGCCGGGGTCGCGTTGATGTTCCATTGAAAATCGGTGTTCGGCCGGATCGTCCTGGGACGTTTTTGGATGCGATGCCGGCGTGGGTAGGTGATGATGAAGCCGGCATGGCGGGTTTGAAGTGGGTGTCGTATTACCCCGGCAGTGCTTTTATGCATGCCGGAAAAACGGACTCGTCGGGTTTGATCGTTTTGAATGATCCCCAGCATGGTCAACCCGTTTGTTTGATGGAAGGCATGCTGGTGACCTATTTACGCACCACGATTTGTGCTGCGGTGATGGCGCAGGTAATTCAAACAAGAGGGCGTGATCCGATCAGTTTGGGGTTGGTGGGCTGCGGCGGCCTTGGTAGGTGGTCGCTGCGTGTATTTGGCGAGGTGTTTCCAAGCCTGAAACACGTAAAGGTAGCGTCGCGTAGTGCCGCTTCAAGGCAAGCGTTTTGCGAGGAAATGGCGCGAGAGGGGACTTGGTCGCTGGACGCGGTTGATGACGTGCGTGACGCCGTGGCTGATTGCGATGTGGTGATTTCATCTTTACCCCCCGTCGTCAGCAAGCCCATCGAAGCTCAGTGGCTGGCTCCGGATGCTATTTACGTGCCACTTGATTTAACGCACGCGTGGCAAACCGACGTTTGGAGTAAGGCGGGAACGGTTGTGGCCGACAGCCCGGCGTTTTTGCGCAAGTTGCTGGCCGCGCACCGCCCCGATGTGTCGGTGGATGCGCATCAGGTATTGGCTATTCAGGATTTGGTGGCACAAGGTGACGGTAAGTTATCCAACGCTTTGAAAGGCCCTTTCTTTGCAGCAGTTTGCGGCATTGCCAGCACCGATATTGCCCTGGCCTGGGCCGTATTTCGCAACGCGCAACTGAAAAAGCTGGGAAGCGGTTTCGATATGAAGGCGAGCGATGTGGCATTGCACAGTGCATTGGTTGGCGGGTATACGAACGCCGGACTTCGGCAAGGGGTAAAAGCATGACATTGGGAAAGTTAAGACAAGCGTATACCGGCGCTCGGATTATTGACGGCATGGGTGCGGCGTTTAGCGGTTACATGGTAGTGGAAAACGGCCGCATTATTGACGTGCAAAAAGGAACCTTGCCGGATGCAGTGCGAATGGATGCACAAACCCAAGTGGTTGAGTTGGGCGAATACACCATCTTGCCGGGCATGATTGATTGCCACGTTCATTTAACAATGGACGCTACGCCGCAGGTGGGGCCGATTTCCACTGATGAAGAGAAAATGCTGGCTTTTTTACGTGCCAGTAGAAACGCGCTGCGAACGTTGCATGGCGGTGTGACGACGGTACGTGATTGCGGCACGCAGGGGAATGTGGATTTCGCCTTACGTCGGGCGGCCTCGGAAGGTCTTTGCGTTACACCGCGCTTGCTTCTAAGCGGTGAGGCCTTATGCATGACCGGAGGGCATGGCTGGCGGTTTTTGGGCCAGGAAGTGGACGGGGTCGATGGGGTGCGTAAAGCGGCTCGTCAACGTTTAAAGGCCGGTGCCGACAACGTCAAGCTTATTGCGACCGGCGGCATTTTGACCCCAGGCGGAGCCATTGGCAATGCCCAAATGACCGTGGATGAAATGCGTGCCGCGACGGATGAGGCACACAACGCCGGCAAAATTTCAGCGGCTCATGCACACGCGGCGCAAGGCATCAAAAATGCGGTGTTGGCAAACGTGGATTCGATTGAACACGGTTACTTCATTGATCCCGAAGGCATCGATTTAATGCTGCGTCATGGTACGTGGCTGGTTGCCACCTCAACGCCTATCCGCAATGTGGTCACGCATGGTTTGGCCGGTGGGTTGTCACAAGACATGGTCGACAAAGCGCAGTCGGCCATTGATGCCCATGTGTCGTCGTTCAAACAGGCTCGCGCGGCGGGTGTGAAGTTGGCGATGGGCACCGATGCCGGCGTGCCTTATACCCCACATGGAAGCAATTTGGATGAGTTGGTGTATTTCGTGGAAATGGGCATGACGCCAATGGAGGCGATTCAGGTCACGACGCGTGATAGCGCGCGGATGTTGAAAATGGACCATCTTGTAGGCACGTTGGAGGTGGGCAAATGTGCCGACTTCATTGTCGTGGAAGGTGATCCGCTTGTGAATATTTCGATTTTGCGGGCGCCGGCAGCGATTCGCAAAGTTGTGCTGAATGGCCGTTTGGTAATGGATCGTGATGCCAGCCAGTTTTTGGTAGGTGCGGCGTTTGGTGACCAGGCGGTGATTGGGAGTCGTTTCTTCGATGCGTAAACGGTGTGTGTGAATTCGCAAGCAGGCGCGACAGGTTTGGTGGGTAGCTTAGGTGAGATCGTAAATCTACAAAGGAGAGGTTAAATGAAGTTGTTCAAGAAATCTTTATGTGCGTTGCTGGTTGGGGCGGGAGTTTTGGCCGCCGGCATTGCGTCAGCAGAAGAAGCACGTTTAAGGGCGGTGAGTGCGTTCACGGCGAATACGGCCTTTTCGCGACCTTTTGAGGCGTTCGTGAAAAAGGTGAATGAGAACGGCAAAGGCCTGGTTCAAATCGACATTATTGGCGGCCCTGAAACCATGCCTCCGTTTGAGTTGGGCAATGCCGTTTCCAAAGGGATTGTCGATATGGCCAATGTGCCGGGTGCATTTTACTTAAGCCTTATGCCGGCCGCCGATGCGTTGCGTTTGGCTGAAATTCCCATTGCGGAACAACGCGAAAATGGTGCGTGGGAATACATTAACGAGCTTCATAACAAACATATGAACGTTTGGTATTTGGCACGCACCGCCGATCAACAGAAGTATCACCTGTATTTGGCTGGTAACCCATTGGAAAAACCTGATTTGAAAGGGTTGACCTTGCGGGTATCACCAACGTATCGCTCGTTCTTTGAGGCATTGGGCGCGTCATTGGTGCAAACCCCGCCCGGCGAAGTGTATACGGCATTGGAGCGCGGCGTGGTGCAGGGCTACGGTTGGCCTTTGCAGGGCGTACTGGATCTAAGTTGGGACGAGGTTACCGACTATCGCGTTGATCCCGGTTTTTATACAGTGGATGTAAATGCATTGGTGAATCTGGATAGCTGGAACAAGTTGTCGGTAGAGCAGAAAGCTTTTCTGAGCAAGATGGCGGTTGAGCTTGAACAGGAACTGGCTGCAAATGTAGATGCCCAAAACGCGAAAGAAAAGGCCGGGCAGGCTGAGGCCGGCATTAAAACCATTACTTTCAGCGAGGCTGATGCCAAAACCTGGCTTGAAACCGCGCGTCGTACCGGTTGGGAGCAGGTCGAGTCGCAAGCCCCTCCGGAAGAAGCCAAGCGTTTGAAAGAGCTGTTGACCGTTCAAAAGTAAAGTCTTCGTTGTGTGTTGTTTCCGGGTAGTAAGTTTGCCGGCCTTCGGGCCGGTTTTTTTGTGCGCCCAGCATGGGCGCACTCCTGCGGGTGCAAGTCCCGCCATAAGTTGATCACAGCGAATGAAGTGAAGCGCAACTGCGTGAGGGTGACCGAGCGTGGGGAGGAAGCGTGGAGCATAAGCTGCGAGCCGATGAACAAGAATCGGATAGAAGGCGTCATCAAGCAGGGCGAGCGGGCAAGAAGCCGTGAAGCTCTTGTGATCAAGGCGAGATGGCGTAAATCCGGCGGTTGTGCAGTGAAGGGGTGCGTTCTTACCTGGGGAACCCTCGCCTTGATCCTGAAAGGGTAACGGCGTCGAGCCGGAGCGAGGACTCAGCAGAGGTCATAGTAGCCACAGTAGCGGGGCCGAAGAGGCTGGGAACGAACTGGCGAAGGACCGAACGAGAAGGAGTATGACTCAATATGACGATGCAACTCATATTGCCTCAGATGTCCACATCAGTGGAGCGGGCGGGCGCAGCCAGCGGTGAAGCCGCTGGTGATCCTGTCAGCGAGGAAATGGGCGGCCCGCGTCATGCAAATGAGCATACAGGGTCAGCGCTACTGCAAGCGGCGCTGACAAGAGAGAACCTGCAAGCCGCGTTCAAGCGGGTGCGGGCCAACAAAGGCGCAGCCGGCGTGGACGGCTTGGACATAGACCAGACTGCCCGTCGCCTGGTGACCTGAATCAAACCGGGTTTGAACTGACCCCCAGAAGTTGGACACACTGACCTGGGAGAAATACATGTCAAAATATGACGTGGCCTTCAAACTGAAGGTTGTCCAGCACTTTTTATCAGAAGGTGGGGGACACAAGCGACTGGCCAAGGCATATGGAATACCCGAAGAAAAAATACGCACCTGGACGAGTCGGTATCAGCTTCACGGGCTGAACGGATTAAGCCCTAAACGCAGTTCGTATAGCGCTCAGTTCAAGCTTGATGTACTGTATCGGCAGAAGCGTGAACAACTGTCGAGCCGGCAGGTGGCTGCCATCTACGATATTCGTAATCCCAATCAGGTTGTGGTCTGGCGAAAGGCATTTGATCAAGGTGGCTTTGCGGCGCTTCAGAACAAAAACCGGAGGCATTCTGACGTGGCTGAAGAACAACCGTCATCAGGCCTATTGCTTGGGCCTTCAGAGGCGCAGGCCCAGAGTTCTGCGCTGTCGTTGCAAGAAGAGAATGAACGACTGCGTGCCGAGGTGGCGTATTTAAAAAAGTTGCACGCCTTAATCCTGGAGAGGAAGTCAGCCGCGCTGAGAAAGCAGCGCTCATCCGTGGGTTAAGGCACGATCATAAGCTGTCACTTTTGCTTCAGGTCGCAGGCCTGTCGCGCAGCACATTCTATTATCAATGCCAGGTCCTCTCGAAGCCTGAGAGGCATACAGCGCTGAAGCAGGACATCCGTGCCGTGTATAACAAGCACAAAGGACGATACGGGTATCGCCGCATCGCGGCCGACCTGTGCAAGTCGGGGCGAGCCGTCAACCTGAAGACGGTACAACGCCTGATGCACGAGCTGGGACTCAAAGCATTGATTCGGGTAAAAAAACGCTGTGCGCCCCCAGGGCCAGAAGATGGGATTGCCCCCAACCTTTTGCGACAAGACTTCAATGCTCTGGCGCCCAATGAAAAGTGGGTCACCGATATGACTGAATTTAATGTGAAGGGACAGAAGCTACATCTGTCGGCGTGCATGGACTTGTATGGCGGAGAGGTCATCGCGTGGCGTACCAGTACACGGCCTATGTTTGAATTAGCGATGAAGACCCTTGAAGACGCTCTTGAGCGGCTCAACCCGGGTGAGCGCCCCGTCTTGCATTCGGATCAGGGCTGGCATTATAAAATGCGCCCGTTTCGTGCACTCATCGCCCAGTCCGGGATTACCCAAAGCATGTCCCGAAAAGGCAACTGCTTTGACAACGCGGTGATTGAGAGCTTCTTCGGAACCGTGAAAGAGGAGTTCTTTCGCCTGGCTAAATGTGAGACGCTCAAACAACTGAAGGACGGTTTACGTGACTATATCCAATACTATAATCAGGAGCGGATCAAGCTGAAATTAAATGGACTCAGTCCGGTTCAGTTTCGGCTTCAAAATACTGAAATGTAAAAACGTCCAACTTCTGGGGGTCAGTTCATTCCCGGTTTGATTCAGACCACTTGGCCTGTCATTCGTGCCGAATTGCTTGCGGGGACGTACCGGCCCAGTCCGGTACGACGGGTGATGATTCCCAAGTCTGACGGTAGCCAGCGCGAGCTGGGTATCCCGACGGTGACGGATCGTCTGATCCAGCAGGCGCTGCTGCAAGTGCTGCAACCCGTGCTTGACCCCACTTTCAGCGAACACAGTTACGGCTTCAGGCCGGGGCGCCGTGCGCATGACGCGGTTCTGGCCGCGCATTCGTACGTGCAGTCCGGTCGCCGTATCGTGGTGGACGTGGATCTGGAGAAATTCTTCGACCGGGTCAACCACGACATCCTGATTGACCGCCTACAGAAACGCCTGCCGGATGCCGGAGTGATCCGGCTGATTCGGTCGTATCTGAACAGCGGCATTATGGATGGCGGTGTGGCCGTCGAACGGTATGAGGGCACGCCGCAAGGCGGTCCGCTCTCGCCGATGTTGGCTAACGTGCTGCTTGATGAGGTGGATAAGGAGTTAGAACGCCGGGGCCATTGCTTCGTGCGCTACGCTGATGACTGCAACGTTTACGTTCACAGCCGTCGCGCGGGTGAACGGGTGATGGGCTTACTGCGGCGGCTATACGCTCGGCTGCGCTTGAGGGTCAATGAGATCAAAAGTGCGGTCGCCAGCGTGTTTACCGACCGCAAGTTTCTGGGCTATAGCTTCTGGGTGGACCCTAAAGGGCAGGTCAAGCGTCGGGTGGCGACCAAAGCGCTCGCCACGTTCAAGCAACGTGTGCGGCAACTGACGCGCCGCTCGGGCGGGCGCAGCATGCAGCAGGTGGTGGATCGGCTGCGAGTGTATATCCTGGGATGGAAGGGCTACTTCCGATTGGCGCAAGTCCACAAGGTCTGGCGTGGGCTGGACAAGTGGATTCGTCATCGGTTAAGGGCCATTCAGCTCAGGCAATGGAAACGAGGCAAGACGATGTTCCGGGAGTTGCGCGCCTTGGGGGTGAGTTTTACTGTCGCCCGATGGGTGGCGGCAAATTCCCGCAGCTGGTGGCGCAATAGTGGCGGGTCACTCAATGCGGCCTTGCCCATTGCCCACTTCGACCGACTAGGTGTTCCTAGACTCTCTTAAGCCTCAACTTCTTGAACCGCCCGGTGCGGACCCGCATGCCGGGTGGTGTGGCAGGGGTGCAGTTCACTAGAACTGCCCCCTATGCCGATTGGGGAAACAAGTGCTGTTTGAGTGAGTAACACGCGTTCAACTAAAGAAAACCGGGGCAGTGTCGTTAATTCTGTTTGCAGAAAAAGTTTTGATAGCTTCTTACAGGAGGGGACGGTGAATCGGTTCAAAATTGGTACGCGGCTCACATTGGGTTTTGGCCTGATGCTTGTATTTATGGCCATTCTAATGGCTGTGTCATTAATGCGTATGAATGCGGGCGCGCAGGCCACCAGCGAAATCACTGAGCGCGGGGTGGCGGTAGAGCGCCTGGTGTCACGCTGGTTAAGCGTAATGCACGAAAACAGCATTCAAATGCAAATTTTGGGTTTGTTATACGACCCTGGTTTACGTAAAGAGTTTGAAACCGCTATTGAAAAAGGCAGTGCGGAAAGCACAAAAATTCAAAAAGAGCTGCAGTTAATGCTCAGCGACCCGGAGGCCCTGGCTTTGTTCCAGGACACCCAGCGCAAGCGCGCGGCGTTTGGTAAAGCCAATGACGAGGCCTTGCAGGCTCAGCGCGCCGGCGATTTTGTGCGCGCCGACAACATGCTGCAAAAAACCGTCCCCGGTTTGCGCGCCGAATATGAAAAAAGCGTACGTGCTTTATTGGCGTTTCAACAAAAAAACATGAATGAGGCGGCGGCGCAACTGGATGCGGATAATCAGTTGGCCATCAAGATTGTGTTTGGTGTGGGGGTTGTTGCGCTGATTTTGGGTGTGTTGTTTGCGTTTGGCATTACCCGTTCTATTGTGCGTCCTTTACAAACAGCGGTGGGTTATGCCAAGGCCATTTCCAATCGCGACCTAACGCGTCAGGTTGAGGTGCGTGGCAAGGATGAAACGGCTGAGTTGCTGCAAGCCTTGCGCATGATGAATCAGAATCTGGTGGGCGTGATCAGTAAAGTGCAGTCGGGGTCCGAATCGATTGCCACGGCATCCGGTGAAATTGCGTCGGGTAACACCGACTTATCGTCACGTACGGAAGAGCAGGCCAGTTCCCTGGCCGAAACCGCTGCTACGATGGAGCAGCTCACCACGACCGTACAGCTCAATACAGACAACGCACGTAAAGCGAATCAATTGGCAGGGTCGGCGTCGAAGGTGGCGGTTGAAAGCGGCGACGTGGTCGGCCAAGTGGTTGAAACCATGAGCAGTATCGATCAGCGAGCCAAACAGGTCGCCGATATTATTACCGTCATTGATGGTATTGCCTTTCAAACCAATATTCTGGCGTTGAACGCTGCAGTAGAGGCGGCGCGTGCAGGTGAGCAGGGTAAAGGATTTGCGGTTGTCGCCAGCGAGGTGCGCTCGCTGGCGCAACGCAGCGCGCAGGCGGCCAAGGAAATTAAAGAGCTTATCGAGATGTCGGTGGCCGCGACGAACCAGGGTAATCTTTTGGTTGGCAAGGCTGGGCAGTCAATGAAAGAGACGGTCGACAGTATTAAGCAAGTGGTCGACATTATGGAAGAGATCGCTGCAGCCAGCGAAGAGCAAAGCACGGGCATTGAGCAGGTGAATCAAGCGGTTATGCAAATGGATCAGGTTACCCAGCAAAATGCGGCCCTGGTCGAAGAGGCGTCGGTGGCATCACAGAATATGCAGGCACAGGCGGCCGATTTATCCCGTTTGGTGTCCACATTTAAAGTGAATCTGATAGAGGATTTAAGCTGGAAGAAAACTGACAAAAGTGCGAATTCCGGCAGCGATGATGCTTCGCCTGGTTCCAGTAGTAAGGATGGCCGCACATCGTTGCGTGGATCAAAAAAAGCGTCTTCCCGCAAAGGAGAAGACGCTGAATTTAGCGAAGATGACTGGGTTGACGACGCAGACTCGCCTGAAGGGTCAGACGACCGGGGATCCGGCCCGCGCCTGGCTTTGGGGTATTGATTGACGCAGGCTTTGCGCCGCCTGCACCAAGGCGAGCAAGGCCGGCTTTACTTCGTCCCACTGGCGGGTTTTCAAACCGCAATCGGGGTTGACCCACAAGCGTTCTGCGGGAATGTACTGTGCGGCTTTTTCCATTAGCGCGGTCATCTGAGCGGTGTCGGGTACGGCGGGTGAGTGAATGTCATACACACCGGGCCCGATTTCATTGGGATAGCTGAAGTCTTTGAACGCTTCCAATAGTTTCATGTTGGATCGCGACGTTTCGATGGTGATGACGTCGGCATCCATTTGGGCGATAAACGGCATAATGTCGTTGAATTCCGAATAGCACATATGTGTGTGGATCTGCGTTTCGTCTTGCACGCTGTTGGCGCAAAGACGAAATGCTTCAATCGCCCAATTCAAATAACTTTGCCATTGTGTTTTTCTTAAAGGGAGTCCTTCGCGCAAGGCTGCCTCGTCAATTTGAATGATCTTGATGCCGGCGCGCTCCAAGTCCAAGACTTCCTCGCGCATGGCCAGGGCAAGCTGGCGACACGTAATGGCTCGCGGCTGATCGTTTCGTACGAAAGACCAGTTCAACAGCGTGACCGGGCCGGTTAACATGCCTTTTACCGGGCGTTGCGTTAATGACTGTGCGTAAAGAATCCATTCCACCGTCATGGCCTTGGGGCGTTGTATATCACCATATAAAATCGGCGGTTTAACGCATCGCGACCCGTATGACTGAACCCAACCATATTGGCTGAATGCAAAGCCTTCGAGGTGCTCTGCGAAATACTCGACCATATCATTGCGTTCCGCTTCGCCGTGAACCAGCACGTCGAGCTCAAGTGCCTCCTGCTCTTTAATGCAAGATGCAATTTCAGTTTGCATGGCTGTTTTGTAGGTGATGGCGTCAATTTCCTTTTGACGAAATGCTTTGCGTTGACGACGTATTTCTTTGGTTTGGGGGAAGGAGCCAATGGTTGTTGTTGGGAAAAGCGGCAGGTTCAACCGTGCAGATTGTTTTGTGACACGTTCCTTATAGGTGCTTTGACGCGTGCCGGCGTCAGGAGCAAGGTTGGCCAATGCCAGTTTCACGACGGGGTTGTTAACGCGGCTGGATTGGCGGCGTGACTCCACCGCTGTTTGATTTTCGTGCAAGAACGACGCTACGGCGTGTCTCCCGTTATTCAGTGCCTCAGCCAAAATATGTAATTCCTGCAGTTTTTGTTTGGCGAATGCAAGCCAGGTCACAAGATCTGGGTCAAGTTGCGTTTCTTTCTGCAGATCTACAGGAACATGAAGTAGCGAGCATGACGGGGCCAGCCATAGCCGGTTGCCCAACTGAAGAGCAATAGGTTCAAGCCAATCAAGGGTTGCGTTTAAGTCGGTTTTCCAGATGTTGCGCCCGTCAATAACACCGAGCGATAAGACCCGGTGCTGGGGAAGCACATTCAGCAGCGGGGTAATATCGTTCCGGCCGCGCACGGCATCAACATGTAACCCTGCCACCGGCAAGTTGGCTGCCAGGTAGGCATTTTCCTGCAAGCTGCCAAAATAGGTCGCCAGCAGTATTTTGATGGGGGCACTTTTCAATGTGTGATAGGCAATACTTAATGCGTTCGTCCACTCAGGTGCTAATTCAGTCACTAATATGGGTTCGTCAATTTGTACCCATTCAATTCCCTTTGCTGCCAGCATATTTAACAGCTCGCCGTACGCGGGTAGTAAAGACTCAAGCAAATCCAGTGGGTTGACCCCATCAGTGGATTTGCCCAGTGCAAGGTACGTAACCGGGCCGAGGATAACGGGCTTGGCACGCACATTTTCTGTTTGCGCTTGCTCAATCTGCTTTAACAACGAAGTCGCGTTCAATGCAAAATGCGTGCTGCGATTGAATTCGGGCACGATATAGTGATAATTGGTGTCGAACCATTTGGTCATTTCACCGGCGGCCCGACCCCGGGCCACTTGAAAATAGCGGTCAAGCTCGTTTTTCGGCAATGTACGAAACCGTTCGGGAATGTTCCCGAGCATGAAGCTGGTATCCAGAACGTGGTCGTAGAAAGAAAATTCGCCCACAGGTGTCCAGTCCAGCTTGTTTTGCCATTGCCAGTTTTGGGTGCGTAATTGAGCCGCGATACGATCCAATTCATCGTCGCTTGACTGATCTTTCCAGTATGCCTCCAGGGCGAACTTCAGTTCGCGATTCGGGCCAATTCGGGGAAAGCCAAGGTTGTGCGTGGTTACTTTGTGATGAGTCATGTTTGAGTTATGCAATGTAGTCATGCGTGTGAATAGTCAATTGTTCGAATGATGTGTTGGTTTCAGTCTTACCCGGTGATGAGGGGTTTATTGTTGGTTTTTTGATCAATGAAGTAAAATGGTATTTCTACATAAATCAATGAATTTTGTTCATGCATGGCGATTATTGAACGTATCCATCTCGCAATCATTCGAGCGGTGAATAAGCATGGCTCTTTAACAGCAGCGGCTGATCACCTGCATCTCACTCAGTCGGCCTTAAGTCATGCCATACGTAAACTGGAAAACCAATTGGGCGTGGCGGTTTGGCACCGCGAAGGGCGCAGTCTGCGGCTGACGCAGTCGGGCGAATATTTGTTGGCGATGGCGAATCGACTGGTACCGCAGTTCCTCGACGCAGAAGACCGGCTACGGGAATTTTCCCTGGGAGAACGAGGCCAGTTGCGCATTGGAATGGAATGCCACCCTTGTTATCAGTGGCTATTAAAGGTGGTCTCGCCATATATGCAAGAATGGCCCGATGTGGATATTGATGTAAGGCAAAAATTTCAGTTTGGCGGTATTGGCGCGTTATTCAGCCATGAAATTGATATGTTGGTGACACCGGACCCGTTTTATAAGAGCGGGCTCCATTTTGCGCCCGTCTTTGACTATGAACAGGTTCTTGTCGTAGGAAGGAATCACCTGTTAAGCGGTTTGGATTATGTGGAACCGAGTCATTTGGCAAGCGAGACGCTGGTTACGTATCCGGTTTCCATCGAGCGCCTTGATATTTATTCGCAATTTCTACTTCCAGCGGGGTTGGCCCCCCGACGGCATAAGGAAATTGAAACTACGGATATCATGTTGCAAATGGTGGCATGTGGGCGTGGCGTTGCCGCCTTGCCACGTTGGCTGGTAGACGAAAATGCCGCGCAGTTTGATGTTGTGTCGGTACGTTTGGGGAAGCAAGGAATTCATAAACAGATTCATCTGGGGGTTCGCGACTCCGATTTGAGCATTGGTTATTTGAAAGCATTTATGACGTTGGCGGAAAAATACACGTTAACGGCGTGAGTACTTTCAGCGAATGATTCGGGCGTAAAATGCCCGCACATTCGTTGTTACTCAATTTCCATGAGATTTCTACTTCATCCGGCCAGGGCCGTTGCGTTTGGTTTTCTGGTCGCGATTCTCGCCGGAACGCTGTTGCTGATGTTGCCTGTGTCGCACGCAGCTGCGGAATCGGGGTCCTTGTTGGTTTCTTTTTTTACCGCCGTTTCGGCTGTGTGTGTTACCGGTTTGGTCATTGTGGATACCGGTACGTATTGGTCGATGTTTGGCCAAATGATCATTCTGTTTTTATGCCAGATTGGCGGCTTCGGCATGATGACGGCAGCCACCTTGCTGGGTTTAATGGTGAATCGTTCGTTGCGCCTGCGTACCAAGCTGGTGACGCAAGTGGAAACGCATTCGCTGGGCCTGGGTGACATTGGCAGTGTGGCTAAACTTGTTTTTGTCGTGACCGTTGTGGTGGAAGTGATTACGGCAGTTTTCCTCACTACGCGTTTTTACTCCGCATACCCCATGTCCTTCGCAGATGCGGCTTGGAATGGTGTGTTTCATGCAATTTCCGCATTCAACAACGCGGGCTTTTCAATTTACCCCGATAGTTTGATGAGATTCGCCGTTGATCCATTGATATTGTTGCCCATTATGGTTGCAATCATGGTGGGCGGCATTGGTTTTCCGGTTTTACATGATTTACGGATGAAAATCCGCGATCCCAGGCATTGGTCTTTGCACACAAAGCTGACTTTGTTGGGTACAGGTGTTTTATTGCTGGTTGGTTTTTTGGGGTTATTGGCTTTTGAGTGGCATAACGAACAAACCCTGGGAGCGTTGTCCTTTGTCGATAAACTATGGTCAGCGGCGTTTATGTCGGTTTCGGCTCGCACAGCAGGGTTTAATGCGCTGGATATTGGTTTGCTTAATCATGAAAGCTGGGCGCTGCATTATTTATTAATGTTTATTGGCGGAGGCAGTGCCGGTACGGCTGGTGGCGTTAAAGTTGGCACGGTCGTTATTTTGGTACTGATTGTGATTGCCGAAATTCGCGGGTTGAACGATAGTGAAGCGTTTGGTCGCCGGGTGGGGCCGCAGGCACAGCGGCAGGCGGTGACCGTTCTGGTTTTAGGCAGTGCCCTGGTTGTGACTGCAACAGTGATGATTCTGCGCATGACCGACCTGCCTACCGACCAGGTTATTTTCGAGGTGGTATCCGCCTTTGGCACGGTGGGGTTGTCTACCGGTATTACGGCCGATCTGCCTTCTGAAGCCCAAGTTATTTTGGCCGCTTTAATGTATTTTGGGCGTGTCGGTACGATTACACTGGCAACTTCCATTGTCTTAAGCAAGCGCCGCATGCCCTATCGTTACGCTGAGGAGCATCCCATTGTTGGCTAGTTTATTTACCGAACAGTTTTCGTTTTCCAAAGGCGACAGCGCTGTTGTTATAGGCTTGGGTCGATTCGGCAGTTCGGTTGCCGATGCCTTGACCCGTTTGGGGCATGATGTAATGGGAATTGACCGTGACCCCGAGTTGGTTCAGGTGTGGGCCGATATGCTGACACACGCGGTGCAAGCCGACTCAACGAATGTGAACACCATGCGCCAGCTTGGCGTTGCCGATTTTTCGCACGCCATTATTGGCATTGGTTCAGATTTATCCGCCAGCCTGATGACCTTGATGGCGTTGACCGAGTTGGGCATCAAAGATATCTGGATCAAGGCTTTGACGCCTGAGCATGGCAAGATTGCCCGTAGAATCGGCGCGCATCACGTTGTATCGCCCGAAGCTGACATGGGTGAACGGGTTGCGCATTTGATCACGGCCCGGATGATGGATTTTATTGAATTTGACGATGGTTTTGCCATTGCCAAAATCCGGGCGCCGGAATCAACGCATAATCAAGTGTTGTTCGATTCGCGGGTGCGCGAGAAATTCGGTGTAACGGTTGTTGGCGTTAAACGGGCCCAAACGGATTTCCAGCATGCGGTTCCTGAAACGCGAATATTGCCTGATGACTTGCTCATTGTGTCGGGGCCAACCCGTAAGATCCAGCAATTCGCAAACGATACTGAACGCAAGAAAGACAAATAACAGCGTGTTATTTTGTAACAGTGCTGGCGTTATGTGCGAAATAGGTCCAAAGTGCGTATGGGGATAATTTTTTCCCTTTTATCTTAGGACTATTAAATTGAAAACAGAAATTGGTATTGTGAAATGGTTTAACAACGAAAAAGGTTTCGGCTTCATCATGCCGGAATCCGGTGGTAAAGACCTTTTCGCACATTACAGCGAAATTCAGGGCACAGGCCACAAATCTCTCGAAGAGAACCAGCGTGTGTCGTTTGTAGCAGTTGAAGGCCAGAAAGGCCCTCAGGCTTCAAATATTCAAATCCTTTAATCGCCCCACCCGTTTGTAAAAACGGGTCGCTCGCGATAAAAAACGCCTCCTGAAACAGGAGGCGTTTTGTTTTGGGAATAGGGTTATGTGTATGACCTTTTATTTACCTTATGTGTGTTTCAAGTAAAGGCGGCTTAGCTGTTGCCTAAATAACATATTAGGTTGTTATAATAACAATTATACGGGTTAAATAATAAAGGTTTTGTATGCAAACAGATCACAGTACGCACGGGGTCGACCGCAGCAAAATTAGCGTCATGCTCATGAAGCTATTTGACCACTGGGGTTTAAACAGTACGCAAATGCTGGGTTTGTTGGGTTATTCGCCCACCAATCGCGGTTTGCTGTCTGATTACCGCTCAGGCAAGCCATTGGCGAACGATCGCGACAAGCTCGAACGGGCAGGTATTCTGCTGGGTATTCATAAGTCGTTGCGTTTATTATTCCCGCATAACCGTCAGTTGGCTTATACCTGGATGACGCAGGCCAACCGGGCTTTTGGTGGTTTATCACCTGTTACCGTTGCCGAAAAATACGGCATTATGGGCTTGCATCAGGTACGTTCTTATCTCGACGTTCAGCGGGGCCGTTAATGGCTTTCGCCGACTTGGAAGGTCTGACACTCAAAAATGTTGAGCAGGATTTATTTAGAAATATTGTCTCGTTGCGCCAAGGGCAGGATCTGTTTGACGATTTAAGTGATCATCCGGAGGATTGGCGTTCGGCGATTAACCTGGAGCTTGCGTTCAAGCCACCTTTTTATGAGTCGGAGCAGCCTGTTATTGATCGTCCGTTCGAAGACGCCGCCCATTTTTCCGCCATTCAGTTTCCCTTTGATCATATCGGCCAAAGTCGTTTTAGTGCAGGTAAATTTGGTGTTTGGTACGGTAGTGAATTGCTGGAAACGACCGTATATGAAACCGTTTATCACTGGCAGAATGGGTTGTTGGCTGATGCGGGCTTTCAAAACATTGACAACGTCAAGATAGAGCGCCGGGTTTATTGGGTGCATTGTGAAGCTGCGCTTGTGAATTTGCTGCCTATGGCGAAGGCATGGCCTCAATTAACAGCAAATGACTATGGCGATTGCCAGTTTTTGGGTAACAAACTGCATCGCCAGCGCCACCCAGGGGTGTGGACATCATCGGCACGGCATGTTGGAACGAATGTGGCGGTTTTTACACCCAAGGTGTTAAGCGATCCGCGCGATTATTGTTATTTAACTTATCATCGGTTGAATGGGCGCGTGAATGTGTACCGCGATCCGGATACGGTGTGGTTTTCGATTTAGGCTTTCGCGTTCAAATCATCATTTCGGCATGCGTCGCCGCAACACTTCAAGAGTGGCCAGTAGCGTAACGGAAAATACAATCAGAAGGGTGGCTACAGCCAGAATAGTGGGGTTAATTTGTTCGCGCAAGCCGGAAAACATTTGGCGTGGAATGGTGATTTGGTCGGGCCCGGCAAGGAACAGCACCACAATGACTTCGTCGAATGAAATGCCAAAGGCGAACAGGGCGCCGGAAATAACGCCCGGGCGAATCAGGGGGACGATAACGGTGCAAAATACCTTGAATGGCGACGCACCCATGCTTAAGCCGGCCCGGTAAAGCGATTGATCGAACTGGCTAAGGGTGGCGGTAACGGTAATAATAACGAAAGGTACGCCCAGGGCGGCGTGGGCAATAACAATACCCCAGAAGCTGGCCACCAGGTTAAAGCGGGTGTAGAAAAAAAACATGCCCGCGGCCACAATAATGAGCGGCACGATCATGGGCGAAAGCAACAGTGCCGTAATAGCGCGGCGCCACGGCATGGTGGAACTGGCCAAACCTACCGCAGCCAGGGTGCCCAAGGTGGTGGCGATAAAGGTGGCGCATAGGCCAATTAAGAAGCTGTTGCGTATGGCCAGTTTCCATTTCGCGCTGTCGGCAATGGTGCGATACCACTCCAGCGAATAGGCGGCAGGGTCAAGCCGCAGCATACCCTCGGTGAAAGTAAAAAAGGGTTCTGCGTTGAATGACAGTGGAATGACAATCGCAATGGGCAGCAACAGGAAAAACAAAACCAACCCGGCGCCCAGGCGTAAAAGCCAGACGCTTAAACGATGCTGCCAGGAATAATAGGTGGCTTCTGTCATTTGGCTAGCTCAGTTTCAGGTTACTGGCGCCCACCAGGCGGTCGTAAAGCCAGTACAGAATCACGATAACCGCTAATAGCAGCGAACCCAGTGCCGAAGCCAGCCCCCAATTATTTGATTGCTGCATGTGGTACGCAATGATGTTGGAAATCATTTGCCCTTCGGTGCCGCCTACCAATGCCGGAATAATGTAGTAGCCCACGGCAGTAATGAAAACCAGCAATGAGCCGGCACTGAGCCCCGGCACGGTTTGGGGTAGATATACGCGCACGAAAGCGGAAAACGGGGGGCTGCCTAAAGACAGCGCGGCCTTTACATGGCTGGGGTCGATACCTTTCATGACGCTGTACAGCGGCAGAATCATGAACGGCAGCAAAATATGTGTCATGGCCAAAATAGTGGCCAAGGGAGTGTAGAGGAGCTCGAGTGGTTGGTGAATAATGCCCACGCTTTGCAGTACAGAGTTGATGACACCATTGGTTTGCAGCAGGGCGATCCATGCGGTTGTGCGCACCAGAAAGGATGTCCAGAACGGCAATAACACCATTACCAGTAAAACACCGGCAATCCGGGCAGGGGCGTGGGCCAAACAGTAGGCCACCGGGTAGCCCAGCGCAATGCACAGCAGCGTAATAATCAGCGACATACTGAGCGTTTTACTGTAGAGGTCAATGTAAATGTTGGACGATTGACGCTTTTGAATATTGCCTTGCGCGTCGCGCTCAAGATCAAGCGCGGTCAGGTAGTTGTCTATCCGGTACTTGGCCCCAAGCCGGTCAATGGCTTGCCATAGCTTGGTCTCACTCCAGCGTGGGTCGGTATCAAGTAAGGCCAGGTGCCCGGTTTGCGCCAGTTGGTTGGGGTCGACGTTGCGTAATTTGCGTGCCGTGGCGTTAATTAAGCTGGTGGCGCCGGGATACGACCGGTTAACGGCGGAAGCCAGGCGTCCCGATTCACGTTGTTTTGCCAATTGCTGTAATTCAATACTGAACGTGCGTAGCGTTTCAGGTTTTGGCGTCCCCGTGCGGTCCCAACTGGATAGTGCATTAATAGTGTCGGGTATCAGCTCAACCAATGTGGGGTTGTAGATGCTTCGGTGAAGCATGCTGGAAATCGGCGCGACAAAGGCGAAAAAAAGAAACAGCAAAATAGGTACCACCAGCAGCAAACTATTGCGCCGTCGTCGTTGCTGTTCCTTTCTTTCGGTATGTATTTCGGCGGCCGAAAGGCCGCCTGGGTTTTGATGCATGACTTATTTCAGCAACCACTCGTTGAATTTTTCGGTTAGTGATTCGCCGTAGTCGGCCCAGAATACGTTATTCGCCTTCATGCCTTTATCCAGATGACTGCTGGGCAAATGCGGTAATACATCCGGGTCGACCAGTGCCTGAGAGGATTTACGCGCAGGGCCGTATGCCACGTCCTGGAAACCCACCAGTGGTTTAGTGCGTGTGGTGAACGCAATGAACTCAAGCGCCTGCTCTTTGTTGGGCGACCCCTTTAAAATCGACCAGACATCCATATCAAACAAGGTGTTGTCCCACACAATGGTGAAAGGCCGATTCTCATCGGCAATAGCGTTGTAGATACGGCCGTTAGCCGATTGCACCATCACGGCGCCGCCGTCGTTCAGCAATTGTGGAGCCTGCGACCAACTATCGTACCAAACCACATGGTCTTTAATCGTATCCAGTTTGGCAAAGGCGCGGGCCTGGCCTTCAGGTGTGGCCAATAAGTCGTAGACCTTTTCCGGAGCGACACCGTCGGCCAACAACGCCCATTCCATGTTCACTTGCGGGCGCTTACGCAGAGCGCGTTTGCCGGGAATTTTTTCTACGTTGAAAAAATCTTCCAGGGTGGTGGGCTTCACGTTGCCGACGGTTTCGTTGTTGTAGGCGAAGATGTTGCCCCACAACATGACGCCGATGCCGCATTCATTTTCCAGCGTAACCGGGAAGAAATCTTCTTTGGCCGGTGTACCGTCGTCACCCGGCAAGAGGATGTCGCGCGGGATGACCTCCAGCAGGCCTTCTGCGCAGGCACGCTCCAGATCGATCGACTCAATGTCGACTACATCCCATTGAATGTTGCCCGATTGCACTTGCGCTGTCATTTCCGCCACGCCGCCGGCGTAGCTTTCCATGACGACTTTCTTGCCGGTTTCGGCGGCGTAAGGGTCAACCTGATGTTTCTTTTGCGTTGCCCCATAGGCGCCGCCGAATGAGACGACGGTAAGGGGTCGCTCTTGCGCGCGCGCCTGGCCGGCGATAACAAGGCCGGCCAATACCGTTGTGCCCAACAGTGTTTTCAGCGTTCTGTTCATGTTTAATCTCCTTGAAGAGAGGATGAGTCAGGTTGGAATGCAAAACAATCAGCTTGTTGCCAGCACAGTTCTGTGGTTTGCCCCTCGCGAAAAGACGGAGCATTAAGGCCGTTCAGCGTTTTTGTGGTGATCGTGGTGTCGGTACCCAGGGAGCCGACGGCACCTTCGGGTAAAGAGAAAAAGTCACGCATGAAGTCGCCGACGTAGTGACGCGTGACGAAGGTGACGGCGAGCCGATTTTCCGTTGTGAGGTTGGGCGTTTCCTGGTCTTCGAGTTGCGCTGTTCGCAGCTTTTCCGGACGAACAGAAATAATGCAGGTCGAATCTTTGTCAGAGCAGTTGCCGTTCACTGCAGAAATAACGGTACCGTTTGCCAGTTTTGCTTGCACGATACCGTTAGGTTGAATGCTTTGAATGGCGGCCGGGATGAGATTGTTTTCACCAATAAAACTGGCCACAAAAGCATTGGCGGGGCGTTCATAGAGCGCACTGGGTTCGGCAAATTGTTGCACCTTACCGCGGTTGAAGACCGCAATCCGGTTAGACATGGTAAGCGCTTCAACTTGATCGTGGGTGACGTAAATTACCGTGAACCCCAACTTTTGATGAAGGCGGGTAATTTCGAACTGCATTTGTTCACGCAGCTTCTTATCAAGCGCGCCGAGGGGTTCGTCCATCAGGACCAAGGCGGGTTCGAATATTAATGCGCGGGCAAGCGCAACCCGCTGGCGCTGGCCGCCGGATAACTGACCAGGATGGCGGTTACCGAAATCTTCCATTTCAATGAGCTTAAGATACTCAGTCACTTTCTGCTTGATTTGGGCGCGGGGCAGTTTGCGCACTTTTAGCGGATAAGCCAGATTCTCGGCGACCGTCATGTGGGGAAACAGGGCGTAATTCTGAAACACCATACCAATATTCCGCTTGTAGGGTGGGGTGGCGGTAATTGGTATGCCGTTAATACTGATACTGCCGTTGGTGACATTCTCGAAGCCCGCCAGCATCATTAATACCGTGGTTTTACCAGAGCCTGATGGGCCAAGAAGGGTGACGAACTCGCCTTCTTTTACTTCCAGATTGAAATCTTTTACGACCAGCGTTTTTTGATCGTAGGTTTTCTTAACGTTGCGAAAAGTTAGAAAAGGGTCGGTTGCCGCTTGTGGTTGTTGCATTGGAACGTTGAATTATGCGCGGAGATGCCGCGCTTTGGTGCACGGTCTTCAGGTTGATTTGTTGCTGTGCAGGATAGCACTACCGCCCTAGGTTGGGCACAAGGGTTTCCCCTGTATTTCGTGTACGAGTGACGGGTACGCGGTATAGTGCGCCATGCGTTTTATTGGCAAAGTCCTCAACACCCTATTGATCTTGGCATGTTTCGCCTTTGCCTGGGCATGGGGGCAGGTCGCCGTTGCGCAGACCGCCTTGGGGCAAGGCATTACATTTCAGTGGTATGAGGATGTCGACGGATCGCTCACAGTGGATGAGTTCCTGGCATTGCCAAACGAGAAAATCAAAACCAGTAATCGCGTTTTATCCTTGGGATACACACGTTCTGCATTGTGGGTCCGTTTTTTCGCTCCGGTAGATAACGAGGCGCGGTGGTTACAGTTACGGCCCAATTTTTTGGATGACGTCACCTTGTTTTATCGGCCCAGCGCTGGGCCACAAGTAGCCGAAAATCCGCACCCTTGGGTGGTTCGCCAGACGGGGGATCGGTGGCCGCAAGCCCGCGGGGAAATTGACTATCGTTTTCCTGTCTATGTTTTACCGGCGTTGAGCGATCAAGCGGGGTATGAAGTGCTGGTGCGAGTGCAAAGTACCAGCGCTGTATTGTTGCAGGCGTCGTTGTGGTCGCCCACCGCTTTTGTTCAAGCCTCAACCCGAAGTACCGCATTCTGGGGCTTTTATTTCGGTTTGGCGGCGTTCTCAAGTATTTTGGCGCTGATTGCAGCCGTTTATTTGCGCCGGCGATTGGTGTGGGCGCTGCTGGCGTTCTCTTTATCTTATTGGCTTGTGGCTTGCATACAGGGTTTTGTCGATTGGATGCTGCGTCCGCACTTTGCACTGGTTCAGCACTATTTAACCGGTATTCTCACCCTGCTAACGTATACAAGCCTGCTTTGGCTGGCCACCGAGGCGCTGGATTTGCGCAAGCACCACCCGCGTTTGAATCGGCTGATGTGGTTCATTATTGGTTTGAATCTTTTTCTGCAAGTCAGTATTCCGTTTGATTTTTATGCTTTGGCCATCAATATTCAGGGCGTTGTATTTATTGTGACTGCCGTCGTGTTGGCTGTCAGTGCCTGGACGATTTGGCGCGATGCACAAAGCGGCGTAATGACGTTGGTGGTGGGCTTAATGCCGATGCTGTATGTCATTTCGGGCTTGTTGGCATTGGCGTCTTTATTCGGTTGGATTCCCTACGATGAAACCGTGTATGGTATTTGGCAGTACGTGATTATGGTCAATATGTTCACGATACTTGCCTGGGTGGCTTTGCTTGTACGACAAGAATCGCGGGAAGCGCAAAGTCGCGTTCAATTGGCGCGTGAGCTTGATATCGAGCGCGAAGCCAGCTTTCATCAGCGCCAGTTTATTGGCATGGTCGCGCACGAGTTTCGCAATCCGTTGGCGGTTATTTCAAGTGCATTGGAAAATTTGCAATTGAAGTCTATTTCCGACGTACAGCGTCGGCGTCGATACCGCAATATGCGCCTGGCCACGAATAGGCTGGTTCAACTTACCGACAATTGTCTGGCGGATTCGCGTTTGAATGCAGAAGGGCTAACGTTGCAGCGCGATAGGGTGAATGTGCTGGATATGGTGCGTTCCGCCACCGAAGTGGTGGATCGGTCTGAGCGTCATCGTTGGCGTTTGTCGGTGAACGGCGAGGTAGGCCAACATAATTTGCGTTGTGATGTTCCGGTGCTTGCCGACCAGGCGATGTTGCGTATCGCATTGTCGAATTTGCTCGACAATGCGGTGAAATATAGTGAGCAGGGGCCGGTGGATATCGATGTGACGACACGTACGAGCGGCGTTGAAGAGCGTGTTGTTTGCATTTCGGTTCGTGACCGGGGTAAGGGCGTGGCCGCCGCTGATGCAGACATTATTTTCGAACGTTATCGGCGCCATGCATCGCAAGAAGCAGGGGGCGGTGGGGAAGACCCCGGTGGCACCGGCCTGGGCTTATATGTTGCGCGCCAGATCGCGCGTGCACACGGCGGTGATTTAGTGTTGGCACACAGTTCCGTTGAAGGCAGTTGTTTTAAGTTGTTCATACCCGGTGCATAGGCAGGCCGGATAAGAACCTAAAGGGGAGTGAGTGGGTGAAGGCAGGGCGTCAGGCACGGATTGCCATTATTGAGGATAACGTGGGGCTTCAGGAGGAACTGATTTTCTTTCTGGAGTCGAAAGGGTTTTCCGTGTGGGCCGTGCCCAGTGCAGAGGCATTTTGGAAGCGCTTGCATGCCGCCCCTGTTGATATCGTGCTCGTGGATATTGGCTTGCCGGGAGAAGACGGCTTTAGTGTGCTGGAGTATTTACGCGGACTGGGGGCGTACGGTTTGGTTGTGATGAGTGCGCGTGGCGCTCAAGCCGATCGGGCACGCGGACTAGCGCTCGGTGCGGATGCCTATTTGGTGAAACCAGTTAATTTTGCCGATTTGGCGGTTGTTCTGGCGCGGTTGTGGCAACGCTTAACGCAAGATAGCGATCATGGCGCCGCCGGCAATAGCGACGCATTAGCGTGGGCCTTGCGCGATGCGTGCCTGGTGGCGCCACAGGGGCAAAATTTACGGTTAACAGAACAGGAAACGCGTTTGTTGGAGACGTTGATGCGCTATCCCAATGAGGTTTGCGATAAAGCGTATTTGCATGAACACCTTTTCGGTTTTCATGAAGAACCCGACACGCACCGCATTGACGTGGTGTTGAGCCGTTTGCGAAATAAGGCGCGCAAGGCGCAGTTTCCTTTGCCGATTCGGGTGGTGTTCGGCAAGGGTATTGTGTTCCTGGTTGATTAATTGCGCGCTGTCGTTATTACCACACATTGAGACAATTGAGACAATTGAGACTGACGTAAGAGTGGCATGCTGTGGCACATTTTCAGCAAATCTTTGTTGGAATGTGAATGAAAAAGCCGTTGTTGTTGCCCAATGTTGTATTGATGTCTTTGTTTGCGTACGCGGCCGGCGTGCAGGCGGGTACGGCCAGGGTGGAAACGGATGAGTCTGACCCAACGCGTCAATGGCAAATAAATGGCAGTGCGGTTAATTTAAATACCAATATCGATGTGTCAACGGGCTTTGATGCCGGTCTGAACCTCGACGGACTCTCCAACTTCAAGCAACAGAAGTTGAGTTTTTTGAACAGCGCAAATCAGACGCCGCTTTCCATGACTGCGACTGTGTATGGTGTTGTTCCTAACCGTCCTCAACCCGCCCACTTGATTTCCAACGCGAACCAAAGCCTGGTTTCGGTAGTAGGCGTGGGCTCGAGCGACTTGCACCATAATACAGGTGCTGTTGGTCCTACTATTAACGGCACAATTAAAACAAGTGTTTATGTCGCGCTTGATGGTGGAAAGTACAACGCCAATGACGGTGGGCCCACGAGTGTTTACCACTTTCGTTCGCAAGGTGCCGACGGCAACAGCGATGAGTCGGGGTTCGTGGCGGCAGATCCTTTTGGTGCAAACGGCGGGAATGTGTCGGTTGACCTGTATAACTATGACAGTGCTCGTGCTAATGCGATTACTGCATCGGGAACGTTGGCGCAAGGGTCGAGTAGTTTGCCATGGGAGGCAGGTGCGGCCTTGCTATCGGCCGTTTCACAGGGCGGGCAAGGCACCGTTCGTGACGCATTGCCGTTCGATGGCGGGTTTGGAGGTAATGTGTCGGTATGGACCGATCAGAACGCAGTTCTTACACTGGATGTGAATGCAAAGGCAAATTCCCCAGTGGTGGGTTTACTGGCACTATCGCGCGGTGGAAAAGGCTCTACTGTTGACGATCGTACGGGCCACAACGGTAAAGGCGGGGAAGTGGATGTTACGTTCTCCAGCATTATCGAGGGCAGCAAGCCCTATTCAATGGGCATTGTGGCGGCAAGTGTGGGCGCCGCTTCACAGTATGAAACGTTAACTCGACCCAGCGCTTCCGGTGGCGGCAGCAATGTTTCCGTGCGGCTGGAGTATGCCGATATCAATCTTTCCAGTACAAATACCATTGGCGTGGTGGCAACCAGTACCGCCGAGAACCCCAAAGCCAACGGCAGTATTGGCGGCTCGGGCAACAGCTACCGCGATGTGCTGGTATCGCTTGACTCCTCTAGTTCCATTTCGGTCGGAAATACCACCGACACGGCAACGGCTACTGACACCACAATTGGCGTCTTGGCGAACAGCGCGGTGGGCTGGAGCAGCCAACCGTTTTTGGGTACGGCCCCTAGCTCCATGTCATCGCCCGGCAGTGTGGGTAATGTCACCATAGAAAACAAAGGCAGTATCACGGCATTGGGTAGTGGCGCCATTGGTGTACTGGCGCAGTCGATCGCCGGCAATGGGGCGAGTGCCAGTGGTGGCGTGTTGTCGTTTATTGGTGACTCCGGCGGAGCCGGTGGTACGGCCGGTAAAGTGACTTATAAGGGTGACGGCGGCAAAATTACCGCCAAGGGCGCGGGTGCAACGGGCTTGCTGATGCAGTCTATTGCCGGTGGTGGTGGTGACGGTGGCAATGCCGCAGGCTTGTTTGTGGCTGTGGGCGGCCATGGCGGTCATGGTGGTGAAGCCGGTACGGTGAGTTTTTCACAAAAGAACCGTGCCAGCATCACGACCGAAGGCAATTACGCGCAAGGCGTTGTGCTGCAGTCGGTGGGCGGCGGCGGCGGTAATGGCGGGCATTCCAGCTCGTATTCAGTTGGTGTGCCAACTTCGACTTCAATCGGGGGGCGTGGAGGTATTGGCGGTGATGGCGGAACGCTTGAATTTGGCGGGTTGAGTGATTCAGGGTCGGATCAGACCAGCACCATCACAACCTCCGGGCAGCACGCCCATGGCGTGGTGGCGCATACGATTGGTTCGGGCGGCGGCAAGGGTGGTGCGGCCCACAGTTATGACGGCGGTGTAGGGTTGAACGTAGCGCTGGGCGTGGGCGGTGATGGCGGCCATGCCGGTAACGGCGGCGATATTAAAGGCGTTAGTGGCGCGCCGGCCGCTTCGTCTTTCGGCGACGTTATTACAACGGGGCACGATGCCATTGGCATGCTGCTGCAAAGTATTGGCGGCGGCGGTGGTGTTGGGGGCGCCTCTACGGCCGATGCCTTTTCTACGTTGTCGATTCCGGAAGTGCCCAATATTAACGTGGGCATTGCGGTTGGCGGTACCGGCGGCATGGGCGGCAATGGCGGCAAAATTAATTTTGACCTTGCCAACAACATGACCACTCGCGGTGCGTTTTCCCACGGCTTTGTATTGCAAAGCGTAGGGGGTGGCGGTGGCGTGGGGGGTGATGCCACAGCAGGTGCAGCGGCTATTCTGGCCAACAATGAATTCACCATGAATACTACGTTGGGCTTAGGCGGTGATGGTGGCGCGGGTGGAAAAGGCGGCGCCATTGTCCTGGGTTTATCGGGTACCCAAGCCACACGCGGTCATGGGGCTTTGGCGATTCTTGCGCAGTCGATTGGCGGTGGCGGCGGTGCCGGTGGTGTGGGTAATGCGGCTAGCGTGGTGGCCATTCCGTTGGAAGAGAAGAATTATCAATTGGGTTTAAGTGCCGGCGGTAAAGGAGGCAGCGGAGCTACGGGTGGCAGTATCACGGCGACTACTCATGGTGATTCCGTTTTGAGTACCCTGGGTTCGGGCGCGCCTGCTTTGGTTGCGCAAAGCGTTGGTGGTGGCGGTGGTGTGGCAGGAAATGCAGGTAGCCAGGGCATTGGCGGCAAACTTACTACGAAAGTTTCGGTGGGCGGCGATGGCGGGTCCGGCAATCACGGCGGCAATGTATCGGTTTTGCACTCCGGCAAAATCACAACGGGCGGACGTTACCAGGTGCAGTATCAGACTGAATCGGGCGAAACGGCATTGACCACGCCTATTGCCATAGGCGGCAGTTCTCATGGGATTGTGGCGCAAAGTATTGGCGGTGGTGGCGGCATGGCTGGTAATGCCGACCCGGCGAAAAGTATTCTGCCCGATTTGGCTGAAACCATTATTGACGATGTCAATAAAATCATGGATGCGAAAGGCACCATTTTGTGGATCGCCAGCCGTGTTGTGAATTGGCAGAAAGAAGAGCATGAGTTCCCGAAATCGTATTCGGTTTCGTTGGCCGTGGGGGGAACGGGTGGCGCCGGCGGTAATGGCGGCGATGTCGATGTGACGCTGGAAAAAGGTGCGCAAATCGTTACGCAAGGCCATCGTTCCTACGGTATTTTTGCCCAATCAGTAGGCGGTGGCGGCGGCGAAGCAGGTGAAGCCACCGGTGATGCCATTCTGGACGCCGATGCGGAGTTAAGCCCGCTTACCGGTGCTGATTTTTCCCTGGGTATCAATGTAGGGGGTGGTGGCGGTGCTGCCGGTGATGGTGGTGCGGTTTCCGTGCATACCGGCAATTTTGGCAGCAATCAGCGCGATAATTTTATTACGACGGCCGGCTATGCTTCGCATGCTGTGTTTATGCAGTCGGTAGGCGGTGGCGGTGGCGTAGGGCATGAAGGCTCGATTTTCGGCCTTGGTGAAAAATTGGCAGGCGCCGATGTGCCAACGATCACGCTGGGTAAAGCGCCGAGTAGTTCAGGAGCATCCGGTAAGGGGGGCGAAATTTATTATGGAGCACTTTCCAAGCCCGCTTCCCAACGGGCTTGGATAACCACCGCGGGTGACGATGCCGCCGCCATTTTTGCCCAATCCGTGGGTGGCGCTGGGGGCACGGCGACCATGGGTTGCACGAATAGCGGATTAAGCACGCTACAAGCCACCAGTGCTTGTCATACGAACGCTGAGACAGCGACGTCCGACACGCCATTCAAGGATGTCCCGAAGAGGTTTGTGAACGGGCAACAGAGTTACAAGTTGAGTATTTCACCTCAAGGTGGTGCCTGGAGTGATGGCGGTTCCGTTTCGCTGCTTCCAGGTGCAGGTACATATACAACAACTGGTAACCGTAGCCCCGCCTTCATGGCCCAGTCGATTGGGGGTGGCGGCGGTTACATTACGACTCATAACGAGCATATTGAAAGTGCCACCATTAACGGGATCAACGGCGGTACCGGCGGCGACATTCTGGTTGATTTGCGCGACGTTGCCATTAACACGAGCGGTCATGGCGCCTGGGGTGTGCTGGCGCAGTCGGTTGGATCCGGCGGTGGTGTGTTGGCCGATCTGGCGGGCGAGGTCACATTTGAAAACACCGCGATCTCGTCTTCTCGCAAAGGTGGTCAACACGGCGGCGATATCACTGTAACGGTCAGGTCGGGTTCCGATATTAACGTGGGTACAGGCATGACGTCGGTTGCCAACGCGCACGGTATTGTCGCCCAAAGTTTGGGTTCATCGGGTGGGTTGCGCAGCGATGGCGATAAATTGGTGTTTGACGGTAAAAACAGTTCGGTCAGCGACGGTTATGGTGGCGCCATTACCATTACAGTTGAAGATAATGCCTCGGTGTCCACTGATGCAACAGGTGGCATTGGCATACTGGCCCATAGTTCCGGTCAATATGCCAACCATGATAAAAAAGGCATCACTGTGCAAGTAGACGGCGATGTCAGTGCCGGATATACGGGGAACAGCCCAATCACGGGGCATCACCTGGACGGCGTGGGTGTTATGGTGATGGGCGGCGCGGTGAAAGACTCGGGCTTTGCAAACACGATTAATGTGAACGGCAGGGTCATGCTGGCGTATTCCGACGCGAAGGGTTACGGAATCAAAACCGACTACGGCATAACCAACATTAACAATTTCGGCCTCATTCAAGGCAGCGTTGATATGGGTTCAACGCCTGGTACCCTTACCAACAATCAAAGCGGCACGCTGGAAATGGGCAGCATTTACCGGGTGGGGAACAACAGTCTGCATAATTACGGCACCCTGCAGGTGGGGACCGAGCAGTCTGTTTCCACCACTACTCTTTATGGCACCATGCATCAATATGAAGGCGGGCGGCTGGTGTTTACGGTTGATGCGGCCTCCAGTGGTGACAAGCACGACAAACTGGTTGTCGATGGCACAGCAAACCTGGGTGGTGTCATTGAGGTTTATGCTGACAGTTTGTTGCCCGGTTCCTACGCGTTCATTGATGCCACCAACTTGAATTTTACGGGTAGCTTTGCCGATGCATTGCTTTACGATTGGGTACCTACGTTTAGCGCCAGCGGGCTTTCGGCTACACCGACTGCCAATTTCAATGGCGCACATTTGAATTTAAGGGGCACGGCTGCGAGCCTGGCTGATTATATTGCCCGTGGTTGGCAAAGTGCCGATGTGGCCAAAGCAGGGTTGTTTGCCCATTTGCATCATGTTGAAACAAGCGAAAAATACCAGGAAACGCTGGAGCAGTTGGGTGGCCAGCAGTTCCAGGCGCAAACCCAGCAGATGGTCGCTTCGTCTTTTGGTGGTTTCAATGACGCCTTGCGATGCCCGCGTGACGGTATGGGCGTTCGCCAGGGTGCGCAGGGTTGTGTGTGGGCTGAAGCTACGGGTAATCACACGCGTCAGACTGAACAATCTGAAAACCTGGGGTTTAGCTCCGAGGGTGGCGGAGTGCGCATGGGCGCACAACGCGCACTTAATGATGTGGTGACCCTGGGGTCGGCCTTTGGCGTGAATCGCAACCGGCTAACCTCCACCGGGTTCAGCAGCAAGGGCAATGCGTTCGATGCAACGGTTTCTTTGTCTCGCGACGTGGGGAACTGGACCTTTTCCGGTGCGGTGATGGCGGCGTATGGCCGATTCCACAATGATCGTACAGTTGATTTTGGGGCGGGCGGCGCGTCTCGGGGCATAAACGCCACCTATAGCAGCCGCTCCACCACCACTCTGTTGGGCGCGCGTTTACGTGCGGCATACAACATGAGTTTCAACAATTATTATTTGCGACCTTTAGTGGACGTGGATATATTGCACAGCCGCAGTCCCTCATTTACCGAGTCGGATTCAGGGCCGCTGCAGTTAGAGGTGGGTTCGGCCAAGCAGACACAAATCGTAGTCAGCCCCACCCTTGAAACAGGTGCGTCTTTCGATGTGGGCTCGGAAACGTTGATGCGGGCATATGCCGGCGTCGGCGTGAGTATGTATTCCGATGCCAAGCACACCAGTCAAAATCGCTTTAATAAAGCCCTAACATCAAGCGGAACGTTTACGTCTGAACAAGATACTCCCTCGGTTTTGGGCCGTTTAAGCCTGGGCGTGGAGTTTGCACGTGAAGATAATCTTAGCTTTAGCGCCGAATACGGTTTGCAGGCAGGCGGAGGCTATCGTTCGCAGAACCTGAATGCACGGCTAACCTATCGTTTTTAACGCGGTGTTATTGGCTATATTGGTTTCTGAGCGATTTTCGCATTACTTTTCCGGCACCACTTTTTGGTAGAACCGAAACGAAATAGATTTCTTTGGGGCATTTATAAGCGGCCAGATGGTTACGTAACTGTTGAATAAGTTCATTTTCAGTGGCGGCTTCACCCGATTTCAAGACCACGGCTGCCACAACCTTTTCGACCCATTTTGGGTCTGCAATGCCGAAAACGGCTGCTTCCAGAATACGTGAGTCAGCGTATAAATAGGCTTCAACTTCGGTTGGGTAGACGTTCTCTCCGCCCGTGACGATCATATCGTTCTTGCGGTCAACAATATAGTAGTACCCCTGTTCATCCCGTCGTGCCAGGTCGCCGGTATAGACCCAGCCATTCTGAAACGTGGTGCGCGTGGCTGCATCATCGTTCCAGTAGCCCGTCATAATTCCTGGGCTGCGTACAGTTAGTTCGCCAATTTCTCCTGTTGCAACCTCTTGATCATTGGCGTTCAGTATGCGTATTTGTCGGTTTTTGAAGGGTTTGCCGCACGAAGACAATATGTGCTCGTAGTCCGGACTTTGAGCCAAAATATGGTCTTCGGGATACAAGCCGGTAACGGTGCCGGCCTCGGTTGACCCGTAAGCTTGTGCAAAACTACATTTGTGAAAAGTACGCATGGCGCGGCGCAGGACTTCAGCAGGCATGCTTGAGGCCGCGTACAGAATAATACGTAAATGAGTCAGGTCGAACTGGTCAACACGGGGGTGATTTAATAAAGCACCGACCATCGTAGGTACCAAATGTACGTTGGTTATTTTCCAATCTTGCATAGCCTGAAGGAGTTTTTCCGGGTCGAACTGCGGCATTAACAAACTGGTGCAGCCGGTGGCAAAACTGGGAAACAGGTGATACCACATTCCCCCTACATGGAATAATGGTAAGACGGCTAAAGCGTAGTCATCTTCGGTTAAAGACAACATTTCCTGCGCTTCGCTGCGGCAATTCTCAAGTGCGCCGCGGTGGGTGATTTTTACGCCTTTAGGCGCACCGGTGGTGCCGCTGGTATAAACAAGACACAGCACATCATCGGGTTTTGCCTGGGCTTCAGGCGTTTTTCTGTCGGCCTTTGTCACAAGGTCTTCATATGCAATCCAGCCATTACGCGCCTTACCAATCACAATGTATGTGTCGATTTTATCGAGTTGATTGCGTAGGCTTTCCACGATTGGAACAAAGTTTTCTTCGACAATCAGTGCGCGTGAACCACTATGTTGCAACAAACGCAACAGTTCCGGCGCGGCCAAACGCCAGTTCAACGGCACAACGATCACCCCGGTTTTGGAAAGGCCGAAGACCTCCATATATTCGGGACGGTTGTAAGACAAAATGGCGACTCTGTCTGCTGGTTGAATGCCTTGAGCGCTCAGCGCGTTAAATAAACAATTCGTTCGCTCTTCAAGTTGAGCGAATGTGACGCTGTGCCCGTCGGTTGTGGTAAGCGCTGTTTTGTCTGGGCGCTGAGTAAGGTGGGCGTTGAACACCTCACCCATTGTTAATGCATATTCCCACGGTCTGATCATTTTTGTCCCTTGTTTTGCAGGTGTCTCAGGAAACCATAGGGCCAAAGTGTATGACGCCGTCCACGTTTCAGGATAATGTCGATTAACGATAAGTGTTAGTCGAAAATGACATATCAGAATATGTCATGACCTTTTATTCAGGCATCATATAACCGAGTATTAAGCCAATAGAAAAATATGACGAGCTTTAATGCTGCAACTAGCATATGCTGTTCTATGGCCGCGGCAATTTCGTCCGGCCATCCATTGACCAATGGAGGTCGAAATGGACAAGAAAGGTAAATCTCCGAAGAAACCGCAACGCCCTGCGCCGACATTGAATGAGGCGGGGTGGCCTAACCAGGACAAAGGTTCGGTGCCTAAAAAGGGGAGTGCGATGCAAGATCGCAAACCCGTCGGGCGCAGTGCTCCAAGGGGAAGGTAAAGTCGTACTGTGTCGTGAGATTTTGGAATCGGGTGTGCAGTTGTTTTTTGCACACCCGATTCTTTTGGGTGTTTGCACGATGAGCGGCACCCGTTGCTTGCATGCTGTAAAAGGCAAGGCACGAAGTACAATCGTGCTTAATTTAAAAAGGATTGGTCATGTACAGAATTGGCGTTGCAACGCTAACCGTTTTAATTGCCGGGTGCACGGTGTCGGGACCTGACCCAACGCTTGCGATTGGCATGCCAAACCCCGCCTCTGTGTATTGCATTGAGCGTGGGGGCACCCTGGATATTCAGGAGCATGCCAACGGTAATGTGACGTATTGTGTGCTTTCCGACGGCACGCGAATCGAGGAGTGGAAACTCTACCGGCGGGATCATCCGCAGGAGTAGCGTGATTATTGATCCATGACACGTAACCTGGCGTCATATCACTGTCTTTTGCGGTTGCTACCAAGTTTTCCAGTGGGTTATGCACAGTTTGTGTGGATAACCGGGGGCGTAGATGAATACTTATTCGTTAGCGCGTTTCTGATTGGCGCCCATACGTTTGTTGGCGGCATGAAGGCGCAGGCGACCCAGGCCAAAACCGACGACGCCAAAAAAACATCCAAAAGCAAGTATCTTGATCGTATCCATATACAGACTCTTTGTGGTTGTCGATAGGGTGACTTATAGCGCTATGTCGGTAGGATCAGTGTGTCGAGAAGATAGCACGAAGATCGGTACTTTAGGGGGTATTTGAAGTCGGGTGCTTTTTCAAGATTGACGAACTATTGGAGCGAATCGGCTTGAAAAGGGTAGGTCATCACGCTAAACAGCATAGTTACGACGACTAAACGAACGATTTTCATGGTTTTGTCTCCTCGTCGGTAGGTGAACACTGAGAGTATTATTTGGTGGTTTTGTATGTCAGCAGTATGTCTTCAATTTCTTTGAAGCCGAGCTTTTGGGCGTGTTGTAGCGGAGTGACGCCGTCTCGGTCAGCCAAGTTTGGATTTGCGCCGGCCTTGAGCAAGATGGCTACGATTTCTTGATGTCGTTTTCCTCCGTCACCCAAAATCACGGCCTCAATCAAGGCTGTCCAGCCAAGCCGGTTGACATGGTCGACAGCCACGCCGGCATCGATAAGTGTTTGTACTGTTTCGACGTGCCCGCGTTCGGCGGCTGGGATCAGCGCTGTCCCGCCAAAGCGATTGGTGCTTTTGAGGTCGGCTCCGTTTGCCAATGTCATCTTCAAAATCTCAAGGTGCCCTCTGGCTCCTGCGTAGAGGTATGCGCTATCTTGAATGTTGTCCTTTGCATTTACATTGGCCCCAGCATTAATGAGTACTCTAGCCGCATTAATCGCGTTTGCTTTGGCTGCGGCTATTAGAGGAGTCGCCCCAGTTTGATCGCGCGCCTCGATTGGGCTGCTTGCAGAGAGTAGCCGCTCGACTTCAGTAACATTGTTCTGCTTCGCAGCTGTATGTAGAGGATACTGATCCATAGGATTGGCAAGGGTAATAGGTGAGAAAAATACTAGAGCCAGGGTGATTGAAGTTGCTAGTTTGTTGCAAAACCGGCCCAGGTTGCTTGCCATTTCAACAGTTAGGCGCATATTTTCCTCACAAAAAAACATCAAACTAAGCGTTTGTTAGTTACAGTTCAAAAAAAATAGCCCAGTCAGAGCAATCTGTACAGGGCTATTTTTCAAATCCAATGGCATCACCGAAGGATTCCATACGAAGATGGAAATGATCTCGCGCAGAGCGTATGGGTTCAGAAATTTTGAGAATTACCGCCTGCGCGTTTTGGCTCAGTGCGGTTGGAACGGTGTGATTAACCGTGTTTGATGAATGCCCATCCCCCTTTTATGGGGTAGAGCCAGGAAATCTTGGTGCCCCCCCCGTGAGTCGAACACGGCACCAACGGATTATGAGTCCGCTGCTCTAACCAAGCATGAGCTAGAGGGGCACGAAGCCCGTTATTATGGCATAAACACGGGCTGCTAAAAAAGACGCTTTATTTAATTGCCAAGCATCGCTGCTTGCTGGGCAACGCCTTCCATGCCAACAACAATGAACCCGATAAACACCGCAACCCATATAAGAGTGACAACGGCAGTGACCAGGCCGGGAGAGAATTTCGGGGTGTCGTTCGCCATACTGAAGGCCTCCGGAATGAATCTGTAATAAATTGTTTAATGGTTAACTTTAAGTGCAGCGCCAATTATATACCGGTCAAACTGCTAAAATCGGGGGCCGAGCATCAATAAAGGAAGGGGTAACATGAAAACCGTACAAAAATTGGGTCGGCTTGTATTGCCTTTGAGTTTGCTGGCGTTGGCTGCATGCCAAACCATGCCGGGCGACACCACGTCAACCCAGCCGTCAACAACACCCTCCACCACTGCGCCTGAACCCGGTTCGGCTGCATCACAAGAACAAAGTGAAGCACTGCAGGCTGCGCGTCAAGGTGCGCCAGTGGCTGTATTCCTGGCCGACACACAAGAGCAAGCAGGCTGGCGGGCTGTTCAAATTCAGTCGGGCACGCTCTACATTAATCCGCAGCCTGTTATCACGCGTGAAGATTTGGTTGATGTGCGCGCGGGAACGAGCCGCCAAGGTGATGGTTTATTGGCGTTAGGGCTATCCGAGCTTGGTCGTAAAAAGGTTGAAAACATTACGGCCGCCAACCCGAATAAGCGTTTGGCGTTGGTCGTGGGGCGCACTATGCTGGCCGCACCGGGTTACAGCACACAAGTTTCTACCGATCAGTTGGTGTTCGGCGTGGGTAGTGAAGCCAATGCAACCGCTGCGGCACGGGCGATTGCCGGCGCGCAAGGGGGTGAAGAAAGTAACCCTCCAGCACAGTTAACACCTGCGGCCACGACGAATTAGTCGTTACTGAACTCGCAGCCATCAGGCTGTTACGTTGCAGGAAATAGGATGGACGCCGGTCACGCGAAAGCGGGTCGGCGTTGTTTTTTTCCAAAGATACAAAAAATCATCGATATCTGTCGCTCAAGAAAATAAAATATACGCTTTGCGTATATTTATATTGAAAGGGGCTCCCATGTCTGTTTCTCAACAGGTTTTTCTGCGCGATGCCATGCGTCGTTTGAATTTAACGCGCGACGTTTTTGCGGCGCGTATTGGGGTGAAGCGCCGAGCGCTAGATACATGGCTGCTGCCGGAAGGGTCGCAAGAGGCGCGTTCAATGCCTGAAGTGGTGGGGCGCTTCGTAACGGAAATTGTAGAAAATGAGTCCTTGATGCGCAAATATGCGCAGAGCGCACAGTTCGGCCCTCTGCGTGATCGTATTGCCGTAGAGGGCAAGCACCAGTTGCTGTCAGTGGATCAGTTCACGCGCGAGTCGGTTGAAGAGTTGTTTCGTATCGCTGATTTAATGCAACCCATTGCACGTCGCCAGAAAGTTTCCCGCGTACTGGAAGGTGCGGTTTTGGGTAATTTGTTCTTCGAGGCAAGTACGCGAACCCGTGTAAGTTTTGGTGCAGCGTTCTGTCGCTTGGGCGGGTCGGTGTGCGATACCACAGGCTTTACGTTCTCCTCTATGGCAAAGGGCGAGTCTATTTACGATACGAGCCGGGTGATGAGTGGTTACGTTGATGCCATGGTTATTCGCCACCCCGATCAAGGTTCGGTGGCGGAATTTGCGCAGGCCACCAATATTCCAGTGGTTAACGGGGGGGATGGCCCGGGCGAACATCCCAGCCAGGCATTATTGGATCTTTACACGATTCTGACGGAATTTTCGCGCTTGGGGAAACTGCTCGACGGTGCGCATATTGCCGTAGTGGGTGACCTGAAGTACGGCCGCACAGTGCATTCGCTTATTAAGTTGCTGGCTTTGTACAAAGGGCTGAAATTCACATTAATTGCGCCGCGTGGGCTGGAAATGCCGCAAGACATCATCGATAAGGTAACGCAAGGCACCGATCATGTGATTGAGCAAACGCACTCATTGCGGGAAGGTTTGGTAGGGGTCGACGTCATTTATGCGACCCGGGTGCAGAAAGAGCGATTCTCGGGTGAAGATCTGGAAGGCTATACGGCCGATTTTCAGGTGAACAAAGCGCTGGTGGACCAGTGCTGCGGGCCCGATGTCATTGTGATGCACCCGTTGCCGCGTGACAGTCGTGAGGGTGCCAATGATTTAAGTGTGGACTTGAACGACGATTCCCGCTTGGCGATTTTCCGTCAGACAGACAACGGAATTCCGGTGCGGATGGCAATTTTCGCGGTGTTGCTGGGGGTGGAAACGCTGGTACAGCACTCGCTACGCGACGTGACTTGGAGTCCGCCTACGCATATTGGGCCCGACGACAGCGTTTTCCACGGTATTGATTAAACTTTTTTCTCGCCGCCCAGTGCGTCGACCAGGTCGTTGAGCATTTTGCCCAGTTCCCCGGTCATTAGGGCGAAATCGGTGTCGAATGCATCGGCATCTGCAGTATTTAACGCCTCCTGGTTCTCTTTAAGGACATCAAGTGGAGATATCCGCTTGATGTCTAGTGCATCGGTTAGCACGAACGAGACACGATCCGCCCAGGTCATGGCCAAACGGGTACATTGCTTGCCGTTTTGGACGTGTTTGCGCACTTCTTCGGTCTCAATACTATGGCGCACATAACGCACAGTGGCCCGGTTTTCGCTGGTTGAACGCAATTCCGTGTCTTGATCGATCGTGAAAGCGCCTGGGCCGTCGTTTTCCAGTAACCATTGGGTCATGGCCGAGGCGGGTGAAATTTCGGTGTATAGGGGCGTGGCCGGGAAGGGGTCAAGCGCTTTGGCCAGCATGCCGATGACTTCATCGGCCTTGGCGCCGGCGGCGGCATCGATAGCCAGCCAATGGTTGCGGGTATCGATCCACACACGGGTATCGCGATGCACGCTGAAGGCTTTGGGCAATAGCTCTTCCGTTACCCGTTCTTTGATTTCCTTCATTTGCTTGCGGCCGGGCTTGTATCCTTGCTGCTCTTCAATGTCGGCGGCGCGTGCTCGTGCGACCTGGTTGACAACCGATGACGGCAGTAGTTTTTTATCGACCCGCAGGCTAATAAGATATTGGCCGGCCAGAGCGTGAACCAAGCCGCCTTCATCGGTGGGCGACACCCAACCCATACTGACCATATCCAGGCTGCTGCCCGGGGTAAAGCGTGCCTTTTCCAGGAGGCTTTCGATGGCTTCAGCCGACAGACTAAAATGGCTTGAAAGTCGGAAAATCTTTATATTTTTAAACCACATACATTATCTTTTTAACAAATAACTTCAATTAGAACCAAAATAATTAGAGAAATTGAAAATTTCTCAATAATTCAATTATTTATGAATATTGCTTAATAAATTACATCATAATTTTTTGTTTTTATGTGTTTGTGTCAATGACGTTCCGTTTTGCTGCAAGGCAGGCAGTCATTTCAGTGCACTTTACCGTAACTTAAGACTTTACTTGAAGTTGCGATGCTGACATTTTCATCCGGTTGGCGATTGTAAGCGCAAAGCGAAAACGGCATAGTAACGGTTGCAGATTATTAACTTGTTTATCTGTTTTTTTATACAGTATAATTTAATGCAATAATTCACTTTTTTGCCAAGGAAACTACATGGACGCCAAACAAAGCAAAGCCGCTTCCGCCGAACGGGCCAAAGCACTGGCCGCAGCCTTATCGCAAATTGAAAAGCAGTTCGGTAAAGGGTCGGTCATGCGCTATGGCGATAACCAGGTCGAACACGACATCCAGGTCGTTTCCACTGGTTCGCTGGGGCTTGATATCGCGTTGGGCGTGGGCGGGTTGCCTCGTGGTCGCGTCATTGAAATATACGGCCCGGAATCCTCCGGCAAAACCACGCTTACTTTGCAGGTGATTGCCGAAATGCAAAAAGTAGGCGGCACTTGTGCATTCGTCGATGCTGAACACGCTCTTGATGTTCAGTATGCCAGTCGTTTGGGCGTAAATTTGTCCGATCTTCTCATTTCGCAGCCCGATACGGGTGAACAGGCACTTGAAATTACAGATGCCCTTGTGCGCTCAGGTTCCGTCGATTTGGTGGTAATCGATTCGGTGGCCGCGCTGGTTCCCAAGGCGGAAATCGAGGGCGACATGGGTGATTCCCTGCCTGGCTTGCAGGCTCGTCTCATGAGCCAGGCTTTACGTAAGCTTACGGCTAATATCAAACGCGCCAATTGCATGGTTATTTTCATTAACCAGATTCGCATGAAAATCGGCGTCATGTTTGGCAACCCCGAAACCACCACCGGGGGGAATGCGCTTAAGTTTTATTCCACAGTTCGTCTTGATATCCGCCGCATCGGTTCCATCAAGAAGGGCGACGAGGTCGTGGGCAACGAAACCCGTGTGAAAGTGGTCAAGAATAAAATCGCGCCACCGTTCAAACAGGCCGAGTTCGACATTATGTACGGGGCCGGCATCTCTCGCGAAGGTGAAATTATCGATCTGGGCGTGCAGGCGGGTATTGTCGATAAGGCCGGGGCCTGGTTCAGCTATAACGGTACACGTATTGGCCAGGGCAAAGATAATGTTCGCGAGTACCTGAAAGAGCATCCCGAAATGGCGATCGAAATCGAAAACCGTGTACGGGAACAAATGGGTATTGTGTCGCGTGCCCAGGCCAAGGCGTATACGGAATCGGGTGATTCTCCTACTGGTGATACCGAAGGTTCCGAGGCCGATCTGGCTTAAACATTGGGTTTAAGTTTAGGGGCTAAGGGGGAGGCTATGCGAAAACGCGATTTTTCCGGGCAATCCGGCGAATCTGCGCAGGCCGGCCTCCCTTCTGAAGAGCGCTTTTCCCCGGAAAGCGGTAAATCCTCAAAAACTGGGCCGTCTTTGAAGGCGCGCGCCATTGGGTATTTATCTCGGCGCGAGCATTCCCGTCACGAGTTGGCTCGCAAGTTGGCTCCTCATGTCAGCCCAGACGACCCTGCCGAACTCGACCAGGTGCTGAACGAGCTTGAACAAGGCAATTGGTTGTCGAACGAGCGTTTTGCCCAAAGTCTGGTCAATCGCCGGGCTCCGGGGAAGGGCACGGTTGCGGTCATGCACGAGTTGCGACAGCATGGGCTTGATTCGGGTCAACTTGAATCCATTCGCCAACAACTTGCCGACACCGAACTGCAGCGCGCTCAAGCGGTATGGGAAAAAAAGTTCGGTGTGCCGCCTGCTACTCCAAAGGAAAAGGCACGGCAAATTCGTTTCATGGCGTCGCGAGGCTTTTCCGCAGCTGCATTAGGTAAAATTTTGGGCGATCTGAATAACCTCGACCCGAATAGCGACTAGTTTCAGCGCAGCAGCTTTAATTAACAGCGACTCAAGCCTCAAAGCGAAAATATCCAAGTCTTGGAACGCAAATGTACAAACCTTTGGTTGTACCTGTTCGGGTCGGGTACGTTATACTTGAAAAGTTTACCGCCTTAATTTCATTATTGATTTTCACCTCTCATGCCTTTGCCAGACTCCGAACAAAATCGTGAGCGCCTGCACACACGTACCATCCGTGTTGATGCGTTCGCTCGGGAAGATGGCCTGTGGGATCTTGAAGCCGAGCTGATCGATATCAAAGGCTACGACTTCCCCAAACATGGTGGGGTGATTCATAAGGCGGGGCAACCTGTGCACCATATGCATCTAAGGGTAACTTTTAACCAAGAGTTCACTATTACGGCGGCACAGGCTGCTTACGATGCGGCCCCTTATAACGAATATTGCGCTTCTATTGCACCTAATTACGGTGATCTTGTCGGCCTGAATTTGTTGCGGGGGTTTCGTCACGCCGTTAAGGCGCGTTTCGGGCGTACCGCAGGCTGCACGCACATGACAGAAATGTCCTATGTGTTGCCTACGGTCGCAGTGCAGTCCATGGCAGGGCGTCGCAGAAAGGAAAAATCTCCCGAAGCGCAGAAGAAAAAGCCTTTCCAGCTTGGGGGGTGTCACGCTTTACGGCTCGACAGCCCCATGACAAAGAAGTTTTATCCCGAATGGTATATCGAGCCTGAAGAGGGTTCCGATTCCTGAATCAAGTTTTTATTTTCCACGTTCTGACAGGTAACAAATGAAAATTCACGAGTATCAAGGCAAGGAACTGCTAAAGCAATTTGGCGTGACAGTGCCGCGCGGGTTTCCTGCATTTTCCGTCGATGAAGCGGTTGTAGCCGCTGAAAAATTAGGCGGTCCGGTTTGGGTCGTAAAGGCTCAAATTCACGCAGGCGGTCGCGGCAAGGGCGGTGGCGTAAAGCTGGCACGCTCTATCGACGAAGTGCGTCAGTTGGCTTCCGAAATTCTGGGCATGCAACTAATTACCCACCAAACCGGTGCTGAAGGCCAGAAAGTGCGTCGTTTGCTGGTCGAGGAAGGTGCCGACATCAAGAAAGAATACTATGTCGGTATTGTTACCGATCGCGGCACTCAGCGCGTTTGCGTGATGGCGTCCAGCGAAGGTGGCATGGAAATTGAAGAAGTTGCGGAAAAGAACCCCGACGCCATCCTGAAAGTGTTTGTCGACCCCAAAACAGGGTTAACGGAAGCGGAAGCGTCTGAACTGGCGCGTGGTATTGGTGTGCCCGATGCCTCAGTTGCCCGGGCAGCAGCCGAGTTCCAGAAGTTGTACAAGGCTTATTGGGAAACCGATGCTTCTTTGGCTGAAATCAATCCCCTTATTCTTACCGGTTCGGGCGACATTATCGCGCTTGATGCCAAGTTCAACTTCGACTCCAACGCGTTGTTCCGCCACCCTGAAATTGTGGCTTACCGCGATCTCGACGAAGAAGATCCTGCAGAAGTTGAAGCCAGCAAATTTGATCTGGCTTACATTCAGCTTGAAGGCAATATCGGTTGCCTGGTGAATGGCGCCGGTTTGGCGATGGCCACAATGGACACCATTAAGTTGTTCGGTGGTGAGCCTGCCAACTTCCTCGACGTTGGTGGTGGTGCAACGGCCGAGAAGGTGACGGAAGCTTTCAAGATCATGCTTAAGAACAAGGAAGTGAAAGCTATTCTGGTTAACATTTTCGGTGGCATTATGCGCTGCGACGTGATCGCTGAAGGTGTGATTGCAGCTTGCAAGGCGGTGAACCTAAGCGTACCGCTGGTGGTGCGCATGAAGGGTACCAACGAAGAGTTGGGCAAGAAATTGCTGGCTGAGTCGGGCTTGCCCATTATCAGTGCTGACACCATGGCTGAAGCCGCAACCAAAGTTGTCGCTGCCGCGAAATAAGAATTTGCCGAGGATTTTTAAATGTCGATTTTGATCAACAAGGACACAAAAGTCATCACCCAGGGTATGACAGGTAAAACGGGTCAGTTTCATACCCGTATGTGCCGTGAGTACGCCAATGGCAAGAATGCGTTTGTTGCCGGGGTGCATCCCAAGAAAGCCGGAGAAGAGTTCGAAGGCGTACCTATTTTCGGTACCGTTAAAGACGCCAAGGAAGCTACAGGCGCAACGGTTTCCGTTATTTATGTGCCGCCTGCAGGGGCCGCTGCCGCCATTTGGGAAGCCGTTGACGCCGATCTCGATCTGGTGGTGTGCATTACAGAAGGCATCCCGGTTCGTGACATGCTGGAAGTGCGTAACCGCATGCGTGCCGAAAACAAGAAAACTCTTTTGTTAGGTCCCAACTGCCCGGGTCTTATTACCCCCGACGAGCTGAAAATTGGCATCATGCCGGGCCATATTTCTCGTAAAGGACGCATTGGTGTTGTGTCTCGTTCCGGTACACTCACTTATGAAGCCGTGGCGCAGCTCACCGAATTGGGGCTGGGTCAATCTACTGCTGTTGGTATTGGTGGTGATCCCATCAATGGCCTGAAGCACGTTGATGTTCTGAAAATGTTCAACGACGATCCTGACACCGATGCCGTTGTCATGATTGGTGAAATTGGTGGCCCCGATGAAGTCGATGCAGCGCTTTGGGCAAAAGACAACATGAAGAAGCCGGTTGTTGGCTTTATTGCCGGTGTTACTGCGCCTCCCGGAAAACGTATGGGGCACGCCGGTGCGCTCATTTCCGGCGGTGCCGATACGGCCGATGCAAAACTGGAAGTCATGGAAGAGTGCGGCATTCGTACCACCCGCGACCCATCTGAAATGGGTAAATTGCTTAAATCGGTTCTGTAATCGGTTTGGCAGTTTGGTAAAAGGCTCGCCTCAGGGCGGGCCTTTTTGGTTAATTGGAAAGGGGAAGGAAGTCTATGGGCCTGTTTAAATCACCCAACGACAAAGACGGCAAGGGGCCGGGTATTACCTTGTTGCAGGGGTTGTTAATTTTGGCCGTGCTGGGCATTTTGGGCTGGCTGGTTTCCTCGTACTTTATTTCGTGAGTCGTATGCACACCCCTGAAAAACTTGTTATTGCAACCCGTGCCAGTCGCCTGGCGTTGTGGCAGGCGGAACATGTGCGTGCTTTGCTTCAACAGCGTTACCCATCGTGCGAGATTTCGTTGCTGGAAATGACCACGCGTGGCGACCAGATTCTTGATCGTACTTTGTCGAAAGTGGGGGGCAAGGGCCTGTTTGTCAAAGAACTGGAAACGGCGCTGCTTGACGGCCGTGCCGATTTGGCGGTGCACTCCCTGAAAGACGTGCCGGTTGAACTGACCGACCCTTTTGCGCTTCCGGTTATTTTGGAGCGCGATGATCCTCGAGATGCGTTTGTGTCGAATGAGTACGGCAGCCTGGCCGATATGCCTGCCGGCGCGGTGGTGGGTACATCCAGCTTACGACGCGAGTCTCAGGTGCGGGCTGCGTATCCGCATTTAACCGTTAAGCCTTTGCGAGGCAATCTTGATACGCGGTTGGGCAAGCTCGATCGCGGCGAGTACGGGGCGATTATTCTCGCAGCCGTGGGTTTGCGGCGTTTGAAGCTGGATGAACGTATTCGTTGTTGCCTGGAGCCTTCGGAAAGCCTGCCGGCGGCAGGGCAAGGTACCTTGGGTATCGAAATTTTGGCCGAACGGCATGATCTGGCCCAATGGCTGGCGCCGCTGGCATGCTCAAAAGCAACGGCATGTTCTGTTGCCGAGCGCGCCGTATCGCGTGTTTTGGGCGGTTCGTGCCAGGTTCCACTGGCGGCTTATGCCGAATTGAACGGTGACACCGTGCATCTGGATGCTTTGGTTGCTGAACCGGATGGGACGGTCGTTATTCGTGCATCAGGTACTGCGCCGATACATGAAGCACTTCAAATGGGTGAAAGCGTTGCCCGGGAACTCATGGCAAAAGGGGCTCAACCGATTCTTGCCCGACTGGCTGATGGTGGAAACGCCGCACCGCAAACCTGACGGAGTCGTTTTATGTCTGGTCGCCCGCGTTCCTGCATCGTTTTAACCCGGCCGGCGGGGCGTAACCAGATACTGTCGGCCAGTTTGCGAGGGGCAGGATTCAACGTTCTTGATATGCCGGTGTTGGCCGTGTCGGCGTTACCTTACGATGTGGAATCGTTTGTGTGGCCGGATGACTATCAATTGATGGTTTTCGTGAGTGTTAATGCGGTCGATTTTTATGTCGCGCGTTTAAAGGCGATGATGGCGGGTGCCCGCGCCCAGGTGGATTTGGGTTCGGTCATGTTGGCGGCGGTGGGCCCTTCAACGGCTGCACGCTTGCGCAATGAACCTTTGTTTCGTGCAGCCAGTGTTGTGGCGCCGGTCGAGGGTTACACTTTCGATTCAGAAGGTTTGCTGGCCACGCTCGAGCCCGATTTGCCATTGGTTTCGAAGGCCGTCATCGTACGGGGGCAGGCTGGGCGCAACTGGCTCGCAGAACAGTTAAGTTCCCGGGGTATTCGGGTTGATCGCTATGCCGTGTACCAAAGACACCCGGTTAACTGGTCTGACACCGGACTACAGGTATTGAAGAATTGCGTGCATGAGGGTGGGCGATTAACCGTGTTGTTGACCAGCGCCGAAGCGGTCGATGCGTTTTGCGCCAATCTGAAAGCCGGTGATCTGGCATACTTACTGGGAGCCATGCGCTTCGTGGTCATACACGAACGCGTCGCTGCACGTTTACAATCACAGTTACGCAGTATTCCCGACGCGCAAGTCATGCCCGGGGTTAAACTATGTGCTCCCGACGACGAATCCATGCTTCGGGCCATCATGCTTTCAGCCACTCTTTAATAAAGGCCGGAATAAGAATATTAGCCATGACAGAATCAAAGAACGCTTCGCAGAACGAAAAGCAACACGATGACAAGCAGTCGGCGGGTGCCAAGCCCGACACGCAATCAGGTAAACCGCCGCGCGCTGCAGCAGTAAAACGCAGTGGCAAATCGGTGTGGCCGGGTTTGTTCGTGTTGGTTTTGCTGGTCGCCGTTGCATTGGGTGGTTTTGTTTGGTGGCAACACCAAACGCATCAAAAGCTTCTGGGCGACCTTATGGCTCAAATCCAGCGCAGTACAACTGCTTCGCAGCAGGCGGGCGAGTTGGCGCGGCAGGCGCAAAGTAATACGCAAGCTCAAGCTGCGCGGGTTCGCGAAATGCAGTCGTCGCTGGCGGCCATGCAAGGTCAGGTCTCAGACCTCGATCAGGCCTTCCAGATCATGACGGATAGCGGTTCCGATTTATTGCTTTTGAACGATATCGATCACCTTGTTTCCATTGCTAATCAGCAGTTGTTGCTCGGTGGGAATGTGGCTAATTCGTTGGTGGCGCTGGAAGCGGCACAGGCGCGCCTGGCGCGTGCCAATCGTCCGGCGCTGGCTTCATTGCAACAAACACTGAACGGCGATATCGACCGTCTGCGCGCAGTGGCCACTATCGATGTGAATGTGTTGTCGCGCCAGCTTGAACAGCTTAATGGTTTGCTTGGGCAGGCGCCATTGCTTGTGCCCGATGTAGCCGTTCCCGAGTCGGCGGTACAGGCAAATGGGTTGAACGGTATTTCCTCCTCGTCAAACGCGAATGGCAACGCTTCGGGCAATGCGGCGTCAGATTCAGCTTCGGGTGCCGGTGCGGATGCAGATCCCAATGCCTCCTGGTTGGAACGCAGCTGGGACAATACCGCAACTTGGTCTCGTGAGGCGTGGTCGGTGATTCGTCATGATCTGGCCGGGTTTTTTGATATTCGTCGGGTTGATAACGAGGCGGCGTTGTTGATTTCACCTGATCAGGCAACGCAATTGCGTCAGGCTTTGCGTTTACGAGTCATGACAGCGCAATTGGCCCTAATGATGCGTCAACCTGAGATCTGGCGCTCCGAGTTGCAGGCCGTGCTAACGGCGCTGGAAACCTATTACGATAACCAGTCATCCGTTACTCAACGTGCCGTGCGTCAGGTTACGCGGCTCATTGAAACGCCTGTCGATACAAAGCTTCCCACCTTAAGTAATACCTTGGAAGCTATCGAAATTCTGCGTCATGAGCGTGCCCAGACTTTAACGGATACAACTGATCAGAACGAGGAGACACAATGAGAGCCTGGTTCTGGATGCTATTGCTGTTGGCTTTGGCCGTAGGGCTGGGCGTAGTGCTGCGCGAGCATAGTGGGAATGTTCTCATTATTGCGCAACCATGGCGAATTGAAATGTCGCTGACGCTCTTTGCATTACTGTTGTTGGCCGCATTTGTGGTTCTGTATCTGCTGTTTCGAGGTTTGTCATGGTTGTTATCCAGCCCGGAACGCTTCCGTGAGTGGCGTGGTTTGCGTGCCCGCAAGCGTGATCATGAACTGCTTGAAAGCGGTTGGTTGCATGTGCTGGAGGGGCGTTATCCGCAGGCTGAACAAGAATTGTCGCGTTTGTTGGGGCGTACACGGTCGTCCAATACGCGGGTGTTGGCTGGGCTTGCGTTGGCCCGGGCATGTCATCAACAAGGGCAAATGCAGCGCCGTGATGAAGCCCTTACATTAGCCCGTTCGGCAGTGGGTACGGATTCGCGCCTGAAAGAGTCTTGGGCTACCGCCGTGGCAGAGATGTATCTTGACCAGCATCGCGCTCAGGAAGCGTTAACGTTGCTGCAGCCATATCAGGATACCGGCGCAAAACATTTGAATGCCACCCGATTGTTGCTGCAGGCGCATCAGCAATTGAACAATGCGGATCAGGTTTTTGAGTTAACGCGACAACTTTTGCGGCGCGGCGCCATTGATAAACAAAAGGCGCAGCCGCTTATTGCGCAGTCGGTTGCCGAACGACTGCGGGCGGCAGGGCCGGAAGGGTTCCGCTCGGTATGGGGCGAATTACGTGGCGACGAGAAAACCTTGCCCGAAATAGCGTTGGCAGCCGCGCATGTTCAACAGCAAGCGGGTCATGCCGATGAGGCGGGCAAAATATTAGAAGCGGCGCTGAACGAACAACTTGAGCCACGCTTGCTGAATGCTTATTCCCAAGCCCCCGCTGATCAGGTCTCTCGTCGAATCAACAAAGCGGAAGGCTGGTTGAAAAGTCATCCCGACAGCTCGGCCTTGTTGGCTGCCCTGGGTAACTTGTGCCTTACCGGCCAGCTCTGGGGTTCGGGCGAACGTTATTTGCTGCGTAGCATGGCGATTCGCAGTGATGTTCGCATTCACGCTTTGCTTGGTAATCTGTATGATCGCCTGGGGCGGCAGGCCGACGCAATGAAACATTGGCGTTTGGCGTCAGGAGTGGCTGGGGTGTTGCCGGTATTGCCCGGTAGCACTGTATTGCCCGCCGCCGATACACGGGGTGATCCAACCCTTATCGATGTACAGGACCTGGAGTCTTCTTCGACCGAAGCAGCGTCTTTCGGCGAGGTGCCGGTGGCTGCCAGTGCTGCGGATTATCTTGAATCTGAAGAGTCTGTTAATGCAACGGATCCTGGCGCCGCGTCGGCGAAAACGCCTGACCCTAACCCGCAAGACCCTGATTATCACGAGTATTTCGATAGCGCGCCCATTCCGGGTGTCGACCTTTCGCAAACGTCCGATCGTCCTACCCGGCGTGGCTCTTGAGCTTTTATTCTTTTTGCTTTCGATTTTTATTTCTGTTCATTGATTCACAGGTGTTTAAAACATGAGTTTAGATCGTGTGCCAGCAGGTTCGAACCTGCCTGACGAGTTCAACGTTATTATTGAAATTCCCATGAATGCCGACCCGGTTAAATACGAGGTCGATAAGGATAGCGGTGCGGTGTTTGTTGATCGCTTCATGCTGACCGCCATGCATTATCCTGCGAATTATGGTTATATTCCGCAAACCATTTCCGACGACGGCGACCCGGTTGATGTGCTGGTCGTTGCCCCGTTTCCCATTCAAATTGGCGCAGTCATTCGTTGCCGTGCCATTGGTGTGCTGAACATGGACGACGAAGCGGGTGGTGACGCCAAGTTATTGGCTGTTCCCGTTGATAAACTCTACCCGCCGTATCGGCACATTCAAAAACCGGAAGACTTGCCGGAAGAAGACTTGCGTCGTATTCAGCATTTCTTTGAGCACTACAAAGATCTTGAGAAAGGCAAGTGGGTGAAAGTGCGTGGCTGGGAAGGTGCCGAGGCCGCACGCAAAGAAATTATCGAAAGTTCGGCGCGCTATACGGCCGATTCAAAATAAAACATAGAAATCAGGCCCATAAAGAGCCTGGCGCATTAACTAACCCCCGAAGGCTGGAGATATCTCCAGCCTTCGGGGGTTTTGTATGGCGCTTTTTATTCTACCGGCTCGTAGGGAAGGCCCACGTAGTTTTCGGCAATGGTACGCAAGCCCGCATCGGAGTTGGTGAAATAATCCAATTCAGCCAGTTGCATGCGTTGGCCGAAAGCGTCGTCGTTGAAACGATGCAGCATCGACGTCATCCACCATGAAAAGCGCTCGGCTTTCCAGATTCGGCGTAACGCCAGTTCGGAGTATTTACCCACCAGATCGGTACGACCTTCTTTGTACACCTTGGTCAGGACACGGTACAGGGTAGAGACATCACTGGCTGCCAGGTTCAAGCCTTTGGCGCCGGTGGGCGGCACAATGTGAGCGGCATCACCCACCAGGAACAACCGACCGTAAGTCATGGGTTCGGCGACGAAGCTACGTAATGGTGCAATGCTTTTTTCAATGGATGGACCGGTTACCAGCACGTCGGCTGACTCTTTTGGTATACGGGTTTTCAGTTCTTCCCAGAAACGGTCGTCGGACCAGTCTTCAACTTTGTCATCCAGTGGAACCTGCACATAATAACGGCTTAAATTGGCGTTACGTTGGCTACAAAGGGCGAAACCATTGGGATGGTTGGCGTAAATAAGTTCTTCGTTTACCGGTGGGGTGCGAGACAAGATGCCCAGCCAGCCGAAAGGGTAAACACGTTCATAAGTTTTTATCTGGTCTTCCGGAACAGATTGGCGCGATACGCCGTGAAAGCCGTCGCAACCGGCAATGTAATCGCATTCCAATTCAACTTTTTCCCCGTCTTTGACGAACGTGACACGTGGTTTGTCGGAGTAAAAATCATGTAATTGAACGTCTTCGGCTTCGTAAATACTGACTGCACCGGTTTCGGCGCGAACGTCCATCAGGTCGTGAGTGACTTCTGTTTGCCCATAGACCATGACGGTTTTACCATCGGCATATTTGGTGAAATCAATTCGCTTGAGCTGGTTATTGAAGGAAAGGAACACCCCTTCGTGAATCATGCCTTCCTTGTCCATGCGATGGTTTGCTTTGGCCTCACGCAACAGGTTTACGGTACCTTGCTCCAAAACACCGGCGCGAATTCGACTTAGCACGTACTCGGGCGAGCGGCGCTCTAATATGACGGTGTCGATGCCTTGCAGGTGCAGCAATTGGCCCAATAACAAACCGGAGGGGCCGGCACCGATAATGGCAACTTGTGTTTTCATTAAAAGCTCCTTTTACATGAGTCCGCAGGCAGGAAAGCGTGTTACGGGCCACGTTGATTCAAATGTTCGAATTGGCTGCAGGAACAGGCCGTTGGTGTAATGTTGCGCTGAAAGTCGGCGCTTGAGAATGGATAATTTCGTATAATAATTGCACTTTTGGAAAATAAATTTTCTTTCTTGAACGCTAAAACGTTGAAAATTTAAGTTTTTTCAATATTTTTATAAAGGGCGCCTTGTATTATTGAATTTAAGGGCCTTATGTATTCTGTGGCGACCTTTTGTCCCTATTTCTGTTAGCAGTCGCTTTATGTCCTACCTATCCTCTCCCGCCGCGCCTCGTGTTCCCGTTTATCAGCTTTATGGTGAAAGAGAGCAATGGCCCACACCCGACATGGTGCATTGCGAGTTGATCGCCGATCGCAGTCGCCAGCACGACTGGGAAATCAAGTTGCATCAACATCATGGGTTAACGCAATTGCTCTACCTGAAAGAAGGGGAGGCACGCGTTTGTCTTGATGACCAGTATCATGAAATGATGCAGGGGCAAGTTGTGCTGGTGCCGCAAATGTGTGTGCACGGCTTTCGCTTTTCGCCCAACGCCAAGGGGCACGTGGTAACGCTGGCTTTCCCGTTGCTTGAGCGCCTGGGTCGCTTTTTGGGCGATGTCGACGTGGGTGCATTGGGTGCGGGCATTTACTCTCTTGATGCGCAAGAGGACGCAGTGATCGATCTGGCGTTTAACACGCTCGACCAGGAATACCGCAGAAGCGGCTTGCATCGGAATGTATTGCTAGAGTCTTTGTTGCTAACGATTTTTGTGTGGCTAAGCCGGCGTACAGTACGCGGGCGGCTGGGGCAGGTACAGGAGGTTGATCGCGGCCGAGAGTATTTTCGCCAGTTTAATCAGCTTATAGAAGAACATTACCCCGAACAGTGGTCGGTTGAACGGTATGCGCGGAAAATCGGGATTACGCCGGTTTATTTGAATGTTTTGTGCCGGCAGTGGGCCGGAGAGTCGGCTTTAGCGTTGATTCACCAGCGTGTGGTTCTGGCGGCCAAACGCAGCCTTGTGTATACGTCGATGACGATTAGCGTTGTGTCGTATACATTGGGGTTTAGTGACCCCGCTTATTTCACCCGGTTTTTCAAACGGCATGTGGGCGTATCACCCAAATTATTCAGAAAACAGGCCGCAACTCTGGTTGAGTAGCGGCCTGTGACGGGTGCTTTTATTTATTTCCGTGCGTCTTGCAATTTCACCTCGGTAAGCGTTTGCAATTGCTCGAAGGTCATGCCGTCGATGATGTCAATTACCTTAGCGCCGTCTGCACCCAGGTCGATCACCGCCACGTCGGTATAAATGCGGCTGACGCAACCAATGCCGGTTAAGGGATAGCTGCATTTTTCCACTAGCTTGGGCTCCCCTTTTTTGGTGCGCATTTCCGTCATGACATAAGTTTTCTTGGCGCCGATTGCCAAGTCCATGGCACCACCAACCGCTGGAATGGCATCGGGTGCGCCGGTACTCCAGTTTGCAAGATCACCTGTTGCCGAGACCTGGAACGCACCCAGCACGCATACATCGAGATGGCCGCCACGCATCATGCCGAAACTGTCGGCATGATGAAAGAAACAACCACCTGGAAGCAGAGTAACGGGTTGTTTGCCGGCGTTGATCAGGTCGTAGTCCTCTTGGCCTTCGGCAGGAGCGGGACCCATGCCAATGACACCATTTTCACTGTGCAGAATGACTTCGCGGTCGCTGGGCAGGTGGTTGGCCACCTTGGTGGGCAGGCCAATACCCAGGTTAACGACGGCACCGTCGGGGATGTCTTGCGCCACGCGCGCGGCAATTTCATCGCGAGACCAGCTTGGAAGCGTATTTTGTTCACTCATGATAGTTTCCTTAGTCCTGTTTGAAGCCGGCAGGGCCGGTGGCCGTGCGTGGGACTTTCACGATGCGTTTGACGAACAGACCGGGCGTGACAACGACTTCCGGATCGATTTCGCCTAGTTCGACAATGTTGTGAACTGATGCAATGGTGCATTTGGCCGCAGTCGCCATAATGGGGCCGAAATTACGGGCGGTTTTCCGATATGTCAGGTTGCCCCAGCGGTCGCCGGTTTCTGCCTTGATTAACGCAAAGTCGGCATGAATGGGATATTCGAGCACATATTGACGACCATTGATTTCGCGGGTTTCCTTGCCGTCGGCTAATTCCGTACCGAACCCGGTGGGGGTGAAAAAAGCGCCAATACCGGCACCTGCGGCGCGAATACGTTCGGCCAGGTTGCCCTGGGGAACCAGTTCCAATTCGATTTTCTTGCTGTGATAGAGCTCGTCGAATACGTAGGAATCCGCCTGACGCGGAAAAGAGCAAATAATTTTGCGTACGCGGCCCGCCTTCAACAGTGCGGCCAACCCAACTTCGCCGTTCCCTGCGTTGTTGTTCACAATAACCAAGTCTTTGGCGCCTTGGGCGATAAGGCCGTCGATGAGTTCGGCGGGTTGGCCTGCTCCGCCAAAACCACCAATCATGATCGTGGCGCCGTCGTAAATGCCGGCCAGCGCTTCTTCGACCGAGGGTGAGATTTTGTTAATCATGTTTTCCCTACGAACAGAATATAGATAAGAAGAGTAAATGTTCGTATAATGAACTTTTATTCGTATATAGAACTATCTACCGAAAGCTTAATCAGCGGGACGTCTCTTGTCAACTTTGCCAGATCACAATAAACCCGGCGACAACTATGTGCAATCGTTTGCACGCGGCTTGGCGGTATTGAAAAGTTTCGGGGCCGAGGCGCCGGCACAAACCTTGTCCAACGTGGCGGCCCGAACGGGGCTGACCCGCGCCGGCGCCCGGCGTATTTTGCATACGTTGTTGGCGCTGGGTTATGTGTCGTCGGAAGGGCGGTTGTTCAGGCTTACACCGAAAGTGCTGGAATTGGGTTTTGCTTATTTAACTTCACTACCGGTATGGAGCCAGGCGCAACCGGTGATGGAGGGTTTGGTTGAGCGTTTGCGACAATCCAGTTCGGCTGCTGTTCTGGACGGCAACGAAGTGGTGTATGTACTGCGGGTGCCGGCCCACAAGATTATGTCAATCAATCTGGGCGTAGGTAGCCGTCTGCCGGCGCATTGTTCTTCAATGGGGCGTGTGCTGTTGGCGGGCCTGCCTGATGACCTTTTACACGAGCGATTGGCCGCCATGACGCTAACGGCTTTTACGCGCAGCACCATTACCGACCCCAATCAATTATTTGAAACCTTAATGCAAGTACGCGCGCAGGGTTGGTGTTTGGTGCGTGAGGAGCTTGAGCCGGGTTTGGTCTCGATGGCGGCGCCCATTCGCGATATCTCCGGCCGTGTGGTGGCCGCTATTAATATAAGCGGCCAGGCCGATAAGGCCGATGCCGCTTATTTGCTCGACGAATGTTTGCCGCAATTATTGGCGGCTGCGGCGCGCATTAATATGCTGCTCGGCGCGCCTGCGCAGGGTGCCTAAAGCTTACTTTGTACGGGTGTTGATCCAGTAGGTAAACAGTACCATTATTAACATTACCGCTTGGGCCCCAATGCTTTGGGCACTGGGATAAATACCCAACAGGTCGACCCGAATGAATTGAATGGGCGTAATGTTGATGACGCCCGCCTCCTGAAGCCCCACAATGCCTTTGCCCGTGAGCACAATTGCCAATAACGCCACAATGATTGAACTGGCGGAAAAAAAACGGCCTATGGGTAAACGTTGGCTGCTTTTGAACAAGGCTCTTGCTATAACGGCCAAAACAATGACACCGGCCAAAATACCGCCACTGAACGCCCAGGCTTGCTCCTGTTGCCATAGCGCAGCGTAAAACAAAACCGTTTCAAATACTTCTCGGTACACGGCGATAAAAGCCAAAATGAACAGGAACCACGCTGTGCGGCGGGTTAGCGCGTGGCTGAGCTTGTTTTGAAGGTAGGTTTGCCAACGGTTGGCAACACTCTTGTGATGCATCCAGGCCCCCACCGACAATAAAACGATTGCGGCAAAGAGCGATGACAAGCCTTCCGTCAGTTCTCGGCCTGCACCACTGATGTTAATAAGGGTGGTTGCCGCCAGCCAGGTTGCTCCGCCGGCAAACAAAGCGCTAACCCAGCCCGCATGCACATAAGGTGTTACGTCGCGCCGGTTGGCTTTCACCAGAAATGCCAGCATGGCAACCACAATCAGTAGCGCTTCCAGGCCTTCGCGCACCAGAATGGTAAAAGCGGCGATGAACGTTGCACCGGAATCTGCTTCCGAAGGGCTCAGCGCCGCTTCTGCGTCGATCAGCCAATTTTGCAACTGCGCTTCCGTACTTCTGGCTTCTGTGATGTCATTTCGTCTGACTTGGGTACGAAAAGTGATCATTCCCGATTCGATTTGACGCATTAAGGCATTGTTGCGTATTGCCAGCGCCGCTTCATTTGTTTCGAAGCCGTCCAGGTAAGCCGATAATGCCAACTTAATGGCCGCGTCTTGCTGACCTTGCTCAAGCGCTTTCAGGCTTTTTTCCAACTGGCTGCGAGCCACTGAAAGCCGGCCTGAGGCGCTTTCCTGAGGGGAAGATGATGCAAAATCGGCAACAAAATAAGCTAGCGCCCATCGCTCTTGGTCGCTTAATGCATCGAAACTGGGCATGGCGGTGCCATCGACCCCGTTGCTAATAACCTGGTAGAGCGCCAGCTTGCTGCGTTGCGCGGCACGTGCCGCATCGGTGAAATCCGTGGGTGTTGGATCGAGTTGCGCTGCCAAAGGTCCGTTGCCTTTGCCCGAGGCCCCATGGCACTGAATACAGTTTTCCTGGTAGAGCTGCCGACCCACCGTTAAATCGGGAGGTGATTCCGGTTCCGTTGGAAAAGGGTAGGCATTATGCACCCCTTGTGCCAATTGCCGGGCCGCTTGAGCAACCTGTGTGGGTGCACTTTTGTTTTGAATTTCTTGTTGAAGTGTTTTTACCTCGTCAAGTAATTGGGCTTTATTGGGGTGGGCGGGCAGGTTTTCGAGTTCAAACTGGGCTAAGTTCCCGAATTCTTGCATTTCTGCATATTCAGTCTCGGAAATAATGTGTCCGTTTTCCACTGCACCGGAATAGTCAACCGCGATGTAGTCAAGCAATTGCCACAGCTGGCGGCTTTGTGTTTGAACCCCTTGGGCAACGGCAACGGCGGAAAAGAAAACGCAAACGAAAAGCAGCGCACGAAAAAACCAACGAAAAACCAGCGGGCGCGTCATACAAACCTAATATTGTTTAAAGATAATGATTATAATTCTTAATTACATAAGAAGACAAAAAAATCGGCCTTGCGAAAGACAAGGCCGATAAAGCAAAGACGTTTGCAGCAAGGCAAACGGGGTTAGTACAAGCTGCGCCCGACGCTTTAGGCGTCAAGAAATACGGTTTCGTTGGGCCCTTGCAGGTAAATGTCGAAGGTATAAACAACCTGGCCGTCTTTCTCGTTGCGTTGGGCAATCAGGGTTTTACGACGCTCCACCCATTCAATTCCGTTCAGAATGGGGTCGGCTGCATTTGCGTCGGCTTCGTCGGAAAAATACATGCGGGTTTGCAGGCCAATATTAATGCCACGGGCAACAATCCACAGGTTAATGTGGGGGGCCATGGGTTTGCCGTGACGGCCGGTAACGGAGCCCGGTTTGATGGTGTCGAAATGATAGACACCGCTTTCGAAATCGGAACAGGCGCGGCCCCAGCCACGGAATGTCGGGTCGATGGGTTTGCTTTCCTGCTTGTCGGCCGGATGGTTGTAGCGACCCGCTGCGTTCGCTTGCCAGCACTCAAGCAAAACGTCTTTCACAATGGCGCCGCTGCCGTCGAATACGCGGCCTTCAACACGAATGCGTTCACCTTTGGTTTCCGGTGTTACCAGCACATTGCCGAAGTTGTTCTCAAAAATGTCGAAACCGGCCTGTTTGGGTGCCAGACCAATGTGAACGTAGGGACCGGCCGTTTGCGAGGCGGTTTCTTTCAGATAGACGGGCGTACTCGGATGCATTATTTGCCTCCTTGAATGTGGTTTTCAAACAGCGTGGCACGAGAGCCGCGTACGACGATGTCGAATCGGTAGGCCATGCTGTCCAGAGCAACAAATGCGCCCCGATCCATTTGGGCGATGAGCGTGCGCACGGCGTCTTCATTCGGGATGGATCGCACGATGGGGCAATGTGGAATGAGGGGGTCGCCCTCGAAATACATTTGGGTAATCAGGCGCTGCGCAAAACCGCTGCCGAAAATTGAGTAATGAATATGAGCCGGGCGCCAGTCGTTGATGCCGTTACGCCAAGGATAGGGGCCCGGTTTGATGGTACGGTAAAAATAGTAGCCGTTCTCGTCGGTAATGCAGCGGCCACAGCCGCCGAAGTTCGGGTCGACGGGTGCAATGTATTTGTCGTTTTTATGGCGATAGCGCCCGGACGCATTGGCTTGCCACACTTCAATTAGGGCGTTGGGCACAGGGCGGCCGTTTTCATCGCGCAAGTAACCATGCACCAGAATGCGCTCTCCAATGGGCAGGCCGTCTTTGGCGTAGTTCATGATCAGATCGTTGTCCAGTGCGCCGAGCTCATCTCGCGAGAACAGGGGGCCGGTAATGTCGGACAAGTCGTTTTCAATGGAAATCAGGGCTTTCTGGGGCGAACGCAACACACTGGTTTTATAACCGGGCGTGTAGGCAGGCGGGTGCCATGTGCGGTCGCGCATCAGGAACTCGCCGAATTGTTCGGTAGGCGTGGTCATCAGGTTTCTCCTTGGTTCTGTGTGGGTTATCTCACAGCACAGTAGCGTCATGATAGCGCCGCTCTATCAGTACGGTAAATTGAAATCCTGCACATTATTAGATAACCTATGGTTATGAATAAAGACTATTTTCTTAACCGTGTCCGATTGCGCCATATTCAATGCTTCGTGGCGGTGGCACAAGAGCGCAATCTGGGCAAAGCGGCGGAACGACTCAACCTCAGTCAACCGGCTGTTTCGAAAACGTTGGTTGAGCTTGAGCAGATGGCGGATACCGTACTGGTAAAACGAGGGCGTTTTGGTGCCCGTTTAACTCCCGACGGGGAACTGCTTTTGTCTTACTGCGTTTCCATGCTGGAGGCGCTGGAGGGCGCGCAGCGGTCGCTCTCCCGGGGTTTTTCGGGTAGCCAGGAGTCGGTATCCGTGGGTGCTTTGCCGACAGTCGCGCCGGATCTGTTGCCCGCGGCGCTGGCCGATTTTCGTGTGCAGTATCCGCAAGCGCGTTTGCAAGTGCAGGTGGCAACGAATAATTTGTTGTTGGAAAAGTTGAAAGCGGGCGAAGTGGATTTTGCCGTTGGGCGAATGGCGGAACCCCAAATGATGGTGGGAGTGTCGTTTGAATTCTTGTACGCTGAACCGTTAATAGCGGTTGTGCGTGTCGACCATCCTTTGTTAAATGCGGCAGGCGCAACCTTATTGTCGGAGGTGGTGGCACATCCGTTGGTTGTGTCCGCTGCAGGAACGGTTCCGCGTCATAATACCGAGACGTATCTTAAGGAACGCGGTATGCATTTGCCCGAGCATCGTCTGGAAACGCTGGCGGTGTCGGTTGCCCGTTTAGTGGTGCTGCAGTCAGACGCAGTTTGGTTTACGCCGGCTGGTGCGGCGCGTGACGATCTGCAACGCGGTTTACTGGCTGTGTTGCCGTTGTCGTTCGAGGGCACCGAGGAACCGGTAGGGTTGTTATACCGCAGCGAAGCACCCCTGAACGCGCCCGGGCAAGGGTTGATTCGTATTTTGCGCAATACCAACCGGCGTAAAGAGGGCGCGTTAACGTTTAACGCGCCAGAAAAGCCTGCACGGCGTCGGTAAAGGCCTGCGGCTGCTCGGCAACCGCCAAGTGCGAGGCGTCTTTCAAGATTACAAGTTTTGCTCCGGGGACGGCATTGGTAATGGTTTCCGACATGGAAACCGGTGCGCCTTGATCCAGTTCACCGGCAATAACCAGCGTGGGGACGTTGATTTGATCTAAACGATTCGTGGTGTCGACGGTCCCCACTGCGTTGCAGCAGCCTACATAACCTTCTGCATCGGTGGTAATCAGCCGACGGCGGAACGTGGCAACGGTAGCCGGCCGTTCACGGCGAAATTGTTCGTGAAAATAGCGTTCCATTACAGCATCGGCGATTACTTCGATTCCCTGAGCCTGAACGGTTGCAATGCGTTGCTGCCAAACTTCGCGGACATTATCGGGGTAAGCGGAGGTGGAGTTGGCAATCACCAGCGCGCTGATGAGTTCCGGACGGCGGATCGCCAATTCCTGGCCGACCATCCCGCCCATGGAAAGGCCAATCCAGATCACCGAACCGCAATCCAGCTCCTCCACCAGGCGTGCGGCGTCTTCGGCCAAATCGGCCATTGAGTAAAGGCCGGCCGGGGCATCGGAGGCACCATGCCCACGATGATCATAGGTGACGACGTTGAAGTCGGCCGACAAGGTGGTGGCCAGGCGGTCCCACATAGTAAGGTCGCACCCCAGTGCGTGGCTCAATACAATGGTTTGTTTCTGTTGCGTGTGGTTATTGCGTGCGGCGCGAACGCTGTAATGCAAGGCAGGTTTGCTTTTGGTGACGCGTTCGTGGCCGTAACCGGGATGGCAGGTGTCGCCTGGGTTGGTGGGCGTTAGGGCATAGCCAATTTCTTCACCGATTTCTTTCAGAATAGCCTGCGCATGGCTGAAGCCGGTATTGGCCGCGGGTACACCGGCATAGATTGCTGTTTGAATAAGAATTTCTTTGAGTTCGTCCGGCGTCAGGCGCGTATCGGGCGCACCGCCTTGCAGGCCTGCACGCACATGCAACTCAAACTCCTCCCAACGGCCCAGTGCCATGGTAATGGCCAATACCATGGCGCGGCGTGTTTTCTTGTCGAGTCCTGGACGACCCCAGATTTCTTTCCAGGCAAATCGGGTGATGAGTTCCTGAAATTCCGCGTTGAAATTGTTGGCGCGATCAAAAGAGCGATCAACCCAGGCGTCTCCCAGGATTTCCCGACGATTTTTAAGGCCGCGTTCGAAGTCGTGACGGATAGGATCAAAAGTCATGATGTTCTTTCCAGATAGCGAGTGAGTTTTGGTTTAAGCACGCAGTTGTTGTCGCAATTCGTCTAGCCGCACCGTGGTTAGTTGCTGCGCTGAAACGCTGGCTTTAACAGGGTCAAACAGACTTTTCACGACGTCGATATCCAGCTTTCCGGACAGGTCGGGGTCGTTTTGTACCGTTTCAGTGACAACGTCGGCTAAATGGCATTGCTTTGCCAATGTTTGGCCGGTAAGTTCTTCCATAAGCTGGTGAGCCGCCGGCCGCCCAATGGCTTGGGCCAGATAGACTGAAACGGCTTCAGCAAAAATAAGGCCTTGTAAATTGTCGATATTGCGTCGCATGCGATCGGCGTCGATAACCAAGCCAGAAAACGCCTCACGCAAGGCGCTGACTGAGCCATGGGCACTTAGAAACAGCCCGGGCCATTCCGCCAGTTCTGCCTGCCAGTTACCCAGGCTGCGTTCATGCTCTTGCGGCAGAGTAGCCAGGAGCGTGGCGGCTTTTTGAGGGGTGCGTGCTGCGGCGGCCAGGGCGATCATGGCCGATACCGGGTTACGTTTGTGTGGCATGGCCGACGAGCCGCCGCGCCCTTGTCCTGTGGGTTCGGCCAGTTCGGCCACTTCGCCTTGCGACATCAGGCTGAGATCTTTGCCAATTTTGCCCAGGCTACCCGTTAGAATGGCTACTTCCAGCCCCAGACGTATCCAGTTGTCGCGTTGCGTGTGCCAGTTGCCTTGTGCCGGACTTAGTTCCAGAATATGTGCGACGCGCCGGGCAACGGCGGGGCCTTTCTCACCCATTACTGCAAGGGTGCCGATGGCGCCGCCAAGTTGTACCTGTAACGACATCTCGGCCAGGTCTATTAATGCCTGGCGGCTGCGGATCAGCGGTGCCACCCAGTTCACCATTTTGAAGCCCAGGGTGGTGGTTTGGGCAGGCTGCATGAGTGTGCGGGCCAATACCGGGGTACGAAGGTGTTCCTCAGCCAGATCAAGCAGGCGCGCGCATAGCGGCGCAAGGTCGTTATCGATAACCTTCAGCGCTTGACGGGTCACCAAAACCGAACCGGTATCGATGACGTCTTGGCTGGTGCTGCCCCAATGCACTTTGGTGGCGGCCTCTTTATTTTCTCCGGCGACGGACTGGGTTAACGCTTTAACCAGGGGAATGGCCATGCTGCCCGCACGCCGCGCCGCGATGACGAGTGCCGGAATATCGAATTTTTCTGCTTTGCAGTGGTTCGAAATAAGCGCGGCCGTTTCATTTGAAATCAAGCCCTCCTGGGCTTGTGCCTGGGCCAGGGCAGCTTCGAAGTCGAGCATGGCTTGAACGACATTGGCGTCGTCAAAAACCTGACTCATTTCAGTGGTGGTAAGAAAGCTTTCAAATAACGGCAGGCTCACGGACACTCCAGAAAGACAATCGGGGCCATGTTTTATGGCCCCGATATTGTACGGCGTTGCGCGTGAGCCTGCTGCGTTGGGGCTATGAAGCCCTCAAACGCAGCTCGTCGGAGCCCACCATGGCGGGCCGGCCTTGGCTTTTTAAGCCGGTATTCAGCACGGCAATGGCCTCGGCCAGATTGTCGGCTTCCGCCGAAAGCGTGCGTACAGTTTGGCTTAAATCATTGACCAGATTGGCATTTTGTTGCGTGACCCCATCCATTTGGCCAATGGCCTGGTTGATTTCACTTAGACCGGTGGACTGTTCAACGGATGCGGTGGTGATCTCGTTCATGATGTCGGTAACACGCCGCACCGATTCAACAATTTCCTGCATGGTGTCACCGGCGCGGGCAGCTTGTTGCGAGCCGGCGGTGATGCGTGCATTGGAGTTGTCGATTAAACCTTTCACTTCCTTGGCTGCCTGCGAGCTTTTCAGTGCCAGGTTGCGAACTTCACCGGCCACAACAGCAAAGCTTTTGCCGGCTTCCCCCGCACGAGCTGATTCAACTGCGGCATTAAGGGCAAGAATATTGGTTTGAAAAGCGATTCCTTCAATAAGGGTGACGATATCGGAGATTTTGCCTGAGCTTTCGCTGATGCCATTCATGGTTTGAACGACTTCCGACACCACTTCACCCCCGCGCTGGGCAATAGCCATGCTTTCGTCGGCCAGGCGGTTGGCCAAATGGGCGTTGTCGGTGTTTTGTTTAACCGTAACCGTAATTTCCTCCATGGCCGCGGCGGTTTCCTGCAATGAGGCGGCCTGGTCTTCCGTTCGGGCCGACAAGTGGGCGTTGTTGGCATATAAAACTTGCGCCGTATGGCCAGTGGCGGTAATGCCACTTTGAACATCATTGGCAATGCTGATCAGGCTCTTGCGCATGATGTCGAGATAGAAATTCAAGTTGTTGACTTCTTTGCTCTGGCCTTCTTCGAGCTCAAGGGTGAGGTTACCGGCGGAAATTTGACGTGCCTGGCGGGCGGCGTCGTTCAACGAAGTGAGCATGCGCTGCGCGATGATCCAGCCATACCCCAGCATGCCGGCGGTTAGTAGGCCAATAAGGGGCCAGGCATAGTACTGATGAGATGCCGGAACCCCCCCCGTTGCCGCGTAGTATGCACTGACGGCAATGGCGGCAACGCCCATGGCGCTGGTACGCAATATGCCCGAGCGCAAGCTGCGGCTGAACGGCCGGCCCACCCAATCGAGCAGGCGAAGTACACCCTTGGGCACTTTTTGACCCTCGCGTACGGTGTGCCAACGTGCTTTGCCTTGGTTAATTGCTTCGTAAAATGCTTCAGCGGCCTCAACTTGTTCCTGGCTGGGTTTGATGCGCACCGAGGCATAGCAGGTGACCTCGCCGTTTTCCACTACCGGGTAGGCATTGGCCAGAACCCAGTAAAAACCGCCGTCTTTGCGCCGGTTTTTTACCAGCCCCAGCCAGGGCTTGCCGGCTTTCAGGGTTTCCCACAGATCGGCAAAGGCTTCGGGCGGCATATCGGGGTGACGAATAATATTGTGCGCTTTGCCGATCAGTTCGTCGCGCGTGAAGCCGCTGACTTCGATGAAAGCCGGGTTTGCATAGATAAGGCGTCCTTTCATGTCGGTTTTTGAGATCAGGTACTGATCTTCGCGTACAACAGTTTCTACATTGGTCACCGGCAGATTTTTGCGCATGAATAATTACTCTGATGTTGCAGGCGCAATGCGCGCCTTTCATTACACGACGGGTTGGCGGGCGTAAAGAAAACGCCCTTGCCAGATACACACTGGCAAGGGCGTTAACGACTGCTGAGCCGAATTGTTTAGTTTTGGTGTTACTGGCCGGCGTTTTGAACGAACTCGTTGGTGAACAAGTTGTTCAGGTCGATGCGGTTGCGGATGATTTCCTGGTCAAGGTAGAAGTCTTGCAGGCTGGACACGCGTTGGGGGTCGAAGCGGCCAACGGTTTCCTGGTCTGCATATACGTTGTTGGCGTAATAGGTAAGCACTTTTTCAACAAATGCTTCCCGACCCTTGTATGAAGGCATGAACGACACATACTCTTTGGCGGCCTGGGTCGGGTTATCGCGCACTTCTTTGAAGGCTTTAAGGGTGGCGTTGACAAATTTCTGCACTAGCGCCGGGTTCTTGGCGATCATTTCCTCAGAAGCCAATACGGCTTGAGCCATACCTGGGAAATATTCGCCGGTGGATTGCCAGGTCATGGGAATGCCTTCGGCTTCAACCATGGCGCCGTTTTCCGGGGCGCCAATCATGCCTTGTGCTTTGCCCGACGCAACCAATTGCCAGATTCCTACCGGGCCGGCCGCCTGAATGTCGGCATCGGCACGCGTTAGGCCGGCCTGGGCCAGCACGGCTAACGTGGCATAGAACGAGGTGTCTTGATACGACATAACCGTAATGCTTTTGTCTTTCAGGTCGGCCGGGGCGTTAATGTTGGCGTCTTTGCGCATCATCATTTGATGAAGCGCGCCGCCACCCAGCAAGGCAACGCCTTTAACGGGAATATCGTTCTGGCGCAAAATAATGGGGGTATCGCCCAATGCGCCACCGAGCTCGGCATTGCCGGCACCCAATTGTTTGCCAACATCGGCGCCGCCTTTAACGGTGACGAAATTTACTTTCAGGCCTTCATCTTCGTAATAGCCTTTGTTTTGGGCCAGCATCAGAGGTGCAAATGCGATTACGCCGGCAGGAGCCGGTAACAGGTAAGTCATTTCCGTGGCGCCGGCCGAGGCGTTGGAGGTGCCCAGCCCCATGGTTGCGAAAGTGGTAAGCAGTGCTATGGCGGCCCCGCGTTGCAGTCGTTTCAGGTTTTGGATCATTGTTTCGTCTCCTGGTGATGGTTTGGCGTTACGCCTTTAAATGAGTTAAGTGTTTCGAGTTGCTGGTAAAACTGATCAACTTGCAGTTGTGCTTTTTGCTGCATGTTGTGGTTGCGCGCCAGGCAACTGGCCGCGTCTTCGATGGCACCGGCTTCACCCACTTTACGTGAGGCATCCTGAACAAAACGGCAAACCGGATATCGAGCCGTGCCGAATGCTTCCAGAACCGATGTTTGAAACTGATGTCGTTGTAGAAGCGTTTTTAGAACAACCGCATCCTCAATTGCCATGGCGCCGCCCTGGCCCATGAAAGGCGTGGATGCGTGTGCCGCATCGCCTAACAATAAGACCCGGCCTTTATGCCAGGGTAGGTCGGCGGCCACCTCTTCAACGACGGTATAGAGCACCTCGCTATGCTCCGAAACCTCGTTAAGGAAGGTGCGTGCTGGGCCTTGAAATTCGGCGAATTTTTCGCGCATGATGCGCGGCCAGTCTTGTGGATCGAACCAAGGGTTGCCGGGCTCCGGTACGGTGCCGAAGATGTAGAGTTTGTCGTCGCTAATAGGCATAATGCCCAGGCGTTTGCCGATACCCATTTGCATGTATTTGTCGCGTAAATGGGCAGGGCGCGCATGTACGCTGCGCCAGACCCCGAAATGTGTATTGCGGGGGGATATTTCAGGGAAAATCAGTTGGCGAATTTGAGAGCGGATACCGTCGGCGGCAATAATCAAGTCGAACGTTTCTTCGTTGCCGTCATTAAATACGACATTTGCCGGCGCGGACGGGTCGAAAGCGTTCAAACGTGTAACGGTGGTGGCCAGTTTGATATTTACGCCCAAAGTGGCCAGCTTGCCAGCCAGAATGCGGTGAATTTCGCTGCGTTTAATACCCAAAATAGGCGGAATGCCGGGCGAGACGCTGGGGTAAAACACGTTGGTAATGAGTGCGCCGCTGTGATCCAGATAAATATTTTTACCATCGGGGAGAGCGAAACCGGCTTCCAGTATTTGCGGCAGTACGCCTACCTGCTGCAGGGCTCGCAGGCCGTTGCTGTAAACGAAAATGCCGGAACTTTGAAACCGCCATTGGTCTTGTTTTTCAATAAGCGTAACGCTTAACCCCAGTTCGGCCAGGGTAATGGCGGTGGAACAGCCGGCAATACCGGCGCCCACGATAAGTACTTTTTTTATAGGTTGCGGATTCATTGGCCGGCCTCCGCCTGCGACAGCAAAGCCATAATTGCGTGGGCTTCACGCACGGCTTTGTCGGCTTTCAACCCCATAGGAGGATCGTTCGCCGCCCATTGTTGGTTGCGCTGTTGTGCTTGCGTAATGTCGACGTCTTCCATGTGAACGATACGGGTGTCGTGATCGAGCTGTTGCGAGAACGTGGTGTCGTTCACACGAAAGTTACGTGAAAGCGCCACGTAATAGTGATGAGAGGTATCCGTTTCAGGTGTAATGAAATGATCGGCCCTGAGGTCGACTTGTTCGGACTCGTTTTCGTTGCGAACAAGGACTGTCACGTTGCCGGGAGGCGTCCATTCCGCCATCTGGGTACGGGTAATAGGCGCCGCCAGTTCGTGCCATGCCTTATGTGCCGGGGCCTGTTGGGTGTTGTGAAAAATACGTTGGGTACGCACACATTGCCCTTCGGTGTGAACTTCCAGGGGGTCGTTACCCAGCCGTCGGGCGTCGAATCCTATTGACGCCGAGTGCAAAAAGGCCACATGAGACAAATCCAGCAGGTTGTCGCTCATGTAGCTGTGGTTGGCTTGTACATTGAAGTATTGCACAACGTCGGTATTCCAATGACTTGATTCGCGCCAAGGGCGGTGTGGAAGCGCTGTATCCGAAGCGAGTTCAGGATTCCCCGGAAATATCCAGATCAATCCATAACGTTCTTGTGATGGGTAGCTGCGCACATGAGCGCGCGGGGGGATGGCGTCTTGCGAAGGAATGGAGACGCATTGGCCTTGCCCGTTAAAGGCCATACCGTGATAAATACAGCGCAGGGTGTTGTTCTGAACCGTGCCTTTTGATAGCGGCGCCAAACGATGTGGACAGACATCGCGCAAGATGGACGGGCGGCCGTTATCGGTTCGGAACAACACAACCGGCTCGTTGCAGATGACGCGTGCAAGAGGGGCGCCTGCCTGGAGTTCCTGGCTGGTGCATGCAACATACCAGACGTTTTTCAGCATCATGACTTCGTTTCAACTTAAAAGTTATTAATTCACTAAAGCGTGAATTATGATGCTGTGGCAAAAACGGGTCAATTCGGGTTAGCGCTAGGTTTTTCCGGTTCGCTTTGAACGCCGTTAAGAATTAAGTCTGTTAAAAAATCGATATAACGTTGTTTAATCTCTTCTGGTGGGGTATTCGGGCCGAAAAGCTCCCGCAGAAGCGGCTCGGCAGAGGTAAAGAACTCGGTTAATCCAATGAGTGCAACGTGTAGAAAACGCGGGTCGACAGCCCGCACGGGGGTGTTTGGCGTGTCGTGCAACATGCTTACGGTAAGCGTCAAGCCCCGGGCGGTGACCCGACTTAGAAGCTCGTTTTCCGGGTTCTGCGCCGATTTTCCGTAGATTTGGTCGAGCACAAGGCGATGAAAGTGCGGGTTGGCCTCGATAAGGTCGATCATGCCGGTTAGGCGCGATTTCAGTTTGTCTTGCAGCGGCGCGTGGCTTTGCACCGAGGGACGTACGGTTTCATGTTCGCCTTCGACCAGCCGCTGCGTGGCACGGGTAAGCAAGCCGTCTTTACTGCCAAAGTAATAACGAATTAAGGCTGGGTGAACGCCCGCGCGCTGCGCAACAGCAGCCAGGGTAAGTGCTTGGGGCGTGGTGTGGCGCAGTTCTTCAATGGTTGCGTCCAGCAGAGCCTCGGGGCCCACACCATCTACGGCGTCGGGCCGACCCTTTGCGCGCGGTTTACGGGGTTTGCGTGGTGATTGTGTTGCCATAATTTTGTACGAAATTATCTTGAAAAAGGGAATTTATTTCATTCTACGTGATTAAATAATTCATTAATATGATAATTAATTGATGTGCAATAGGAGCGCGACGGTTTTATCTGCCCCGGCTTTTGCGAATTGTGGGGCTAACCAAGTATCGCCAGACTGGAGCTTCGTTGATGACCGGAGAGCCAGATGAAAACAATTTGCCGCTATGCCCGAGAGCGCGGTCAGGGAATGACTGAGTACATCATTATTGTTGCGTTGGTGGCGGTGGCCGCCATTGCGGTGTATCAAACGTTTGGTCAGGTCATTCGGGCGCAAACGGCCGCAATGGCGCAAGAACTGGCTGGTGAAGACGGGACGGCGCAGTCGCAAATGGCGCAAAGTGCAGCCCAGGCGGGCGCATTGCAAAGCGAAGCGAAAAGCCTCAAGTCGTTCACGGGTAACGCCGGGGCGGGTCAGTGAAAACGTATTCCAAAGCGGAAAAGGGACAGGCCATGGTGTTGGGCTTGTTGCTCTGTGGCGTTGCGATAGTGGCGTTGCTGCATTATTTTTCCCTTGGGCAAGTCTTGGCCGAACGCACCCGGCAGGTTCATGCATTAGATACGGCTGCTTATAGCGGAGCGGTCGTGCAATCACGCGCGTTGAATTTGTTGGCGTTATCGAATCGGGCCATGGTGGGGCATCACCTTGCGATGGGGCATTTGGTAACGCTGGCTTCATGGGCGCAATTAGGTGGGCATCAGGCGCAACAGCGTCTGCGCGCAAATCCGCCGGCTTTTCTTATCGGTATGTTGTTTGGTGTAAATCATGGAACAGCGTACGCCGCTTCATCCGCTGCCCATGGGTTGCAGCGCGAAGCGCTGCAAAGCGGCCAACTGGGGCAGCGCTTTATACAGCATGAGTCCCGCGTGCACGACACATTGGCGGTGGTTCAGTCACAAGTGGTCTCAACGTTGGCGGGTACGCGCGAGGCGGCGATCAAGGCAGTTCTGAACCGGTATTACCCAAATGCGCAATACGATTTGACCATTACGGCACCACCGGTTGGCCAATGGTTGGAACGTCGCGCTGCGCCGTCACTGCATCCTTTTATGCAGCAAATTGCCGGTGGTTACGGTTTCTTGCAGGAACGCAACCATACTGCGCGTAATGCCTGGCTGGTAAGCCCGCGTTGCCCGACCAAGCGCCATCAATTGCGTCGCCGCGGCAACACAGTGCTTGACTCAAGTGGTCGTTGGGAGGCGGCTGATACTCAGTCTTATCATGCATTACGCTCGAACCGTTGGATAGGCTGTTATTTCCGCGAGTATGCAATGGGTTGGGGTTGGCTGGCGTCAAGAAGCACCAGCAAACTTTCTGCACCGCACGTCAATAATCCGCCCGACAACTTCTCATCGCAGCATTTTTGGCGCTGGGTGGCCGACGCCACTAACTGGGATATTTTCACCGGGCAGGATAACCCCATGGCGAATTCGCGCGCGGTCGCTTCACGCGTCGTTTGGCCTACCCGGGGTTATGCAAGTTATTTCGATGTGCGCCCGTTATTACCTGGGGTTGGTGAGGGAGTCGAGTCGCCATTTACGTCGTCTCACTCAGGGCGTTTTCGTTTCGCGGTGAAACTCCGGCGCGTGGGTTATGACAACTTGCGATACACGGTTAACAGTGCGGCCGAATCGTATTTTGAGAGGCCGACGCCGCGTGAAGATGGCCGTTATGAGCAGGCTAATTTATTTAATCCTTATTGGCTGGCGCGGCAAGGTCCCGTGTCGGGAGGGCTCTAATGGTGCGCTTTTTCCCTCCTGCAGCGCGGTTCTTTTGTTTGCGACGAAACAAAGGGCAGGCATTGGCTGAGGGCGTGGTGGTCATGGCGGTCTTGCTCCTGTTATGGGTGATGTCGGGCTGGCTGATTCGCTTGCAAGATCTGGCTTTGCAAGCGTCGAACGCCAGTCGCTATGCGGCTTTCGACCTAGCCCGTCAAGCAAATACGGATCAAGTTCAATTCGCCGCTTCACCTCATGTTTACTTTTCCGGTTTGGGGCAACAATGGAGAGATTTACGTGGTCGCTCGTGGTTGGCAAATGAACGAGCTGTTCGGTTAGACGGCGAGCTTGGTACGCCGCTGCCTGAGTTGGCGCAGCCCGGCGGGGCCAACGCGTTGGCTTCAACTTTACGCTGGCAATGGGCATTGGCCGATACCGGGGTGCGTGAAGTGACGGTCACTGTCGCCCCAAAAACCGGCATAGCGAATCAGCCTGAACACCTTCAACGAAAATCCTTTATCGCGGTGAACACCGGGCATGCAAGCGATGACGGAGATGTGGTTCGACGAGTTCGGGCTTCGGGTTTGGCGTGGGCACAAACGGAGCAGGCGTCGCGTCATGTCGGGCAGTCGATGGGGGTACGGTTGCAACCGCTGGATGATTCATGGTCACGTCCCGAGCCCACGTTCGATTGGTTAAAGCCCTGGCAACATGAGGTGCCGTCAATTCATTTGCAAGACCATGCTCCACCATTGCCGTCCGGCGTGTCCTCGTGGCCGTCAGGAAAGGGGGTGCCATGAAATACATCAATCGGTCTCTCAAATGGCATTTCTATATTTGGATGGCGGGCATGTTAATGCCCTTGCAGGCAGGCTGGGCGAGGCCGCCGTCAAACTGGTTAGACTCATCGTCTGCACGCACTGAGGTCGAGCGTTTTATTGCGCACGTCGGCTTGGCTGATGCGCGTTGGTCTTCGGTTGAGTCCATAAGAGTCCAGGGGGTGTTGTTCCATTTCAGTCGTGTAACGGTGCGCGCCCGGCTTGCATCTGTTCTGGACGCATTCACCGAAAAAGATTCTCCATTTGAGCAAATTTTGTTTGGCGCCAATCAAGTCCTGCTGTCCGGCTGGCGGCAAGAGCGTCATTGGCTTCTGCATTTGAATGCAGCGGAAAGGGAGGTGCAAGGCACGTTGTCTGTTTTGCCGTTTAAACCAGAGGCGCACAATATGCCGATAAACCCAGATCATGCTGCGATCTTGAACGATTGGGCCAGGGCATATTCAAGTTTGGGGCAAGCGCCGTCACAGGAGCTGCCATGATGAACCATTCTGTATTTATGCGTCGGCGTGCGATTTCTTTGCGCACCTGGGTCATTCTAGCCGTCGCGATTGGTTCCGGCGTGCTGGCCGCTTTAACGGCGAAGCAGCATCTGAACAGCCGGGAGCGCCGATTGGCGGAACAGGCGGCTGTGCCCATGGTGCAACGGGTCGTGGCAGCCCGCCCCTTGGCCGCCGGCGTCATTATTGAATCTGAGCATTTGGCCACTCGTGCGTATCCCGCCCATCTTGTCTCCAGTGATAGCGTTTCGCCGGAAACCCACATGTTGCTGGTCGGGCGGGCGTTGCGGGTCGATTTGCAGGCAGGAGATCCCGTTCTTGAGGCGCACACGCGTTTGCAGTCAACTGCGCCATTTTCTTCACGTCTTCAGAAAGGGCGTCGGGCGATTACGTTGCCGGTTGATGTAATTAATTCCGTTTCCGGTCTACTCAGCCCGGGAGACTTAATTGACTTGTATGTGTCGTTTGATTATCAGCGTCGGCGAATCACTGCACCGTTATTGCAGGGTGTTTTGGTATTAGCCACGGGTACTGAGGTGCAGCATGTGGAAAATGGGCTCGCGCAAGATGAATACACCGCGGGTTCGGGTGTTTCGCGGGCGGGGAGCTTTTCCACCGTCACCCTGGATACCTCACCGGAAGATGCCGTGAAGCTGGTGGCTGCGCGTCAAGGGGGAACGCTTACCGCTGTCCTTCGTCGCCAAGACGACATTCATGCGTCGCAAAGGGCGGTGCGGGGGGATCTGGCCAGTTTGCTGGGCGTGGCCCGCCCGGCGCCTTATACCTTCGCCCGTAAACGTGCACCGGTTATTTACGGAAACACCAAAGCGCGTGGTTTACCCAGTTTGCAACCCTCACCGCCTAAGAATCCGCAAACCAGTGGATTGTTTGATTTGCCCTATGTGCCTGGGTTAACGAGTGCCTGGCGGGCAAGTAACGCAGAACCGTCCCTTGAGCCTGAACAGGAGCCTTGAATGTTTTTGCGTTATTTACCGTTAATCAGTGTGATCTTATTCATTGCGTTACAGGCCCGACCCGCCTATGGGGCAACCGAGACACTGCTTAAATTGCAGGTCGGCGAGGTCCGTGTACTGGCCATTCCAGACGTTGCACGCGTTGCCGTCGGCGATGGTCATGTGTTGAATGCGGTTACAACCGAGGAAAAAGAAGTGATTGTTTTCGCGCGCAATGCCGGGTCCAGTGCCTTGCAAATCTGGTCGGCCAATGGTGTACGTCATGGCTACCAAGTCGACGTAGCGCCGGAAGGAGCGCGACAGACTCAGCAAGAGTTGCGCCTGGTGCTAGAACGCATTCCCAACGCGCAGGTTTCCGCGGTGGGCGACAAATTGGTGGTGGAGGGAAATGATTTGTCGGATGGCGATCGCCGACGGTTGGCGGAACTTGCGGAGCGTTATCCCCAGCTTGTTGATTTTACAAGCCAGGTTGGGTGGGACCGCATGGTATTGCTCGATGTGGAAGTGGTTGAGGTGCCCCGGTCTCAGTTAAGGGAGTTGGGTGTACGCTGGGATACGGAAACGCAGGGTGGTTTGAGTGCGGGCGTTGCCTGGGAGGGCGCCTCGTCAAGATTGGAGATGCGCCCGGCGGAAAACCCTTTAACGTTGCCTTTTCCGGCGACCGTGGCGGCGGGTTACTTTGGCGCCAATGCCTTATTGTCGGCGCGTATTAAAGCCATGGCGCAAACCGGGGAGGCGGTAGTGCTGGCACAGCCTCAGTTATTGGCTCGCAGCGGGGCGACGGCCGAGTTTTTAGCGGGCGGTGAAGTTCCTTATTCAACGGTTGACGCCAATGGCAACACCAATACGGCGTTCAAGCCCTATGGGGTTTCTCTGCGTATTACGCCGCAAATTGAAGGCAACGACGTGGTTCGATCGCATATTGAGGTCGAAGTCAGTTCAATTGACCCAGCGCTGTCCATTCCCACCGGGCCGTCTCTTAAAACACGGCGCGCAGCCACTGAGTTCAATGTTCGATCCGGGCAAACTTTGGTGTTGGCTGGTTTTCTGTCGCGTGAGATGTCTGAAAACGTTGATGCGGTGCCCGGTTTAGGCAGTATTCCCATTCTGGGCGAATTGTTTCGCTCAACGCGCTACCAAAAACGTGAAACCGAATTGGCAATTTTTGTGACACCTCGTGTGGTGGGTGCTAACCAGGCGCAGTTGGCGGAACGGATAAAAAAGGGGCGGGCACATGTTGATATGGCTTTTCCCGAGGCGCCGGTAATGAATGTGCCGTTGGTGTCGTCAGACGACCCTCTTCCTATGCAGACATGGGCTAATTCCCAATATGAAAATTGAACTTACTATTCACTATGAAGATGGTCGAACGCAGAAAGTACATTACGATCTGCCCTTAATAATTGGTCGGGATTCCGCTTCAGGACTTTGTTTGAAAGGGTGGCGTGTTGCACGTCAACATGCTCGTATTATTGACGTGGGGGATACGGCACATCTGGAAGATTCAGGCTCACTGGCCGGGACTCTGGTCAACGGTAAGCGCGCGGGTCCGCAAACGGCGTTGCAGAATGGCGACGAGATCATTATTGGCCCATGCCTGATCGAAGTAGGGCGTATTACTCCCGAAGTCGAACCCGCTTTAAGGTGCGAAGCGCCCGTAACACCGCCTCAGCCGCGAAACAAGGTGGAAACTGGGCCAGCCATAACAAATACAGACGTCGGTCCAAACGCCAAGCCGGACACCGGCCTTGAAACCGATGTTGGCACAGTCGTTCTGCCGGACGCTTCAATCGTTCAATCACGCTTGCTGATTCAACGACAAAAATTGCACCGATTGTTGCTGGAAGCACTCGATTTGCGGCGGCGTGACATTTCCGCGTTAAGCGATACGGCATTGCGTGACGAGGCGCGTGCCATCGTCACGCGTTTGGTCGACGCAGAACAGAGTGTGATGCCGGCAACGCAACGGGCGCAGCTTGTGAACGATGTTGTGAACGAAGCAGTGGGTTTGGGGCCGCTTGAAAGCTTGCTCTCCGACCGTGGAATCACTGAGATTATGGTGAATCGACACGATGAAATCTTTGTTGAGCGATCCGGGAAACTGCAACGTCATGCCACTGCATTCAGCAGTGAACAAGCCGTATTGGCTGTCATTGATCGCATTGTGTCGCCCATTGGCCGACGTATCGACGAAAGTGCGCCCATGGTGGACGCTCGCTTGAAAGACGGATCGCGGGTGAATGCGGTTATACCGCCCATTGCCTTGCGGGGTGCCAGTCTAACCATTCGTAAATTTCCCGAGCGCCGCTTGACGATGGGAGACCTTCTGCAGGTTGGGGCGTTGAGCGAACCCATGAGTCGTTTTCTACAGGCCTGCGTGACATACCGACGCAATATTCTTGTGTCCGGCGGGACGGGTTCGGGCAAAACAACCCTGCTGAATGTATTGTCGAATTGCATTCCTGACGGCGAACGGATCGTTACGATTGAGGATTCCGCCGAGCTGAAGTTGGCTCATGCCCATTTGGTCACCCTGGAAGCACGCCCGGCGAACTTGGAGGGGCGCGGTCGAATCGATATTCGTGACCTGGTGCGCAACGCACTTCGCATGCGGCCCGACCGTATTGTGGTGGGCGAGTGTCGCGGGGCGGAAGCGTTCGACATGCTGGCCGCCATGAACACAGGGCATGAAGGGTCGTTAACGACCCTGCATGCCAATACTGCCCGGGACGCGCTGGGTCGACTGGAAACCATGATTCTGATGGCGGGTATGGACCTGCCTTTGGCAGCAGTGCGCGAGCATATTGCAGGGAGCATCGATTTGATCGTGCAGCAAGCGCGCTTGGCCTCAGGTCGTCGATTGATTACAGCCATTGTGGAGGTCACCGGCATTGAAAGCGGGCGCATTCAAACGCAAACGCTGTTTGAGTTTCAGCCGGGCAATCCGCCTGTGTTTCAAGGATGTGGATTGATTCCGGAATGTTTTAGTACGCAGATGCAGCATGATGCGGGCCTTGAACCGGCGGTTTTTAGCGCCCGCGCTATTGTCAATGAAAGTACCGGTGTGCTGTCGAACGAAGGCGCATAGCATGGGGACGCTAACCATTATTTTTACGGGGATTGCCTTTACTGGTTTGGCCTGGCTGGTGCAAGCGGGGCTGAAGTTTGCTTATTCACGCTATCGCGCCAGCTTTACCGACCAGGCGCATATTCAATTAAGTGAAGTCTTTTTATTTCTGGACCCTGTGCAACTTTGGTTTTTAACGGTGTTTGTAGCTGCGGCGTTAGGATTGGTGGCATACGGCTTGATGCAAAGTATTGCCCTGACATTGATTGTCAGCGGCGTTGCATTATTTTGCCCACCCTGGTTAATGCGCTGGCTGCGCCAACGCCGCCACGCGCGGTTCGAATGTCAATTACCGGATCTTCTATTAAGTCTGGCAGGTGCTTTGCGTGCCGGAGCCGGTTTGCAGTCGGCACTGCAAACGATAGTGACGCAATCGCCTGCGCCGTTAGCCCAGGAACTGGGTTTGGTGCTGAAAGAGCAAAGGGTGGGGGTGCCACTGGAGCAAGCGTTATCCAGTTTGCGACGGCGTATGCCCGGTGAAGGTACACAATTACTTGTATCGGCGTTGACTATTGCCTTGCATACCGGGGGGAACCTTGCCGAAACGCTGGAACGTATCGGCCACACTTTACGTGCACGTTTACATTTGCTTGGCCGCATTGATGCCTTAACCGCACAGGGCCGAATGCAAGCCTGGGTGATGGCAGGCCTGCCGTTGCTGCTGGGTCTGGTTTTAACCGGGCTCGAGCCGGACGCCATGCAGGTGTTGTGGCACACGCCTCTTGGGTGGGGCGTTCTGATGTTGGTCGGCGTGCTGGAAATCAGTGGCATTTTTCTCATTCGCAAGATTGTCAGGATCCAGGTATGACATTCTGGTTAAGTTGTTTGTTTGCCGGCCTGAGCCTGGCGTTGTCAACATGGTGGTTGTTTCGGCCTTGGGCTGATATCGACCAACAAAACGCCAGTCCTGTTTCGTCATCAAGGGGAAGGGGGCAGCGTGCTGCGCGGGTTTTAAGCTGCCTCGATCCTTGGGTGGTTGCGTTAGAGCCCTTAGGGCGGCAGTTGTTGGGGTGGCGAGGGCGCAAGAAACTCATGCTGTGTTTGCAGCGCGCCGGGTTGTCTGGCTCATTGACACCGGAGCGAGTCATGGCTTATCGCTTACTGGGTTTCGGTTCAGGCGTGTTAATTGGGTTCGTTACAGGGCGCATGCTGGGTTTATCGGGAACGCTTGAAACGTGGTTGGCGGCTTTAACAACCGGCGGAGCCGGTGCTGCCGCACCAGGCTATTTTTTAAAGCGCTTAACGTCCCATCGACAACGCCGGATGTTGGTGGATTTTCCTTTTTTGCTGGACATGGTCACGCTTTGCGTAGAAGCGGGGTTGAATTTGCAAGGCGCGTTGCAACAGGCGTCACAACATGGGCCCTCGGGCCCATTGCTTGAATTGTTGCGAATTACGCTGGCTGAATTGCGTACAGGTACACCACGCCATGAGGCGTTGAGCTCATTGGCGCATCGATCGGGCTTGTCGGAAATCAAACAATGGGTGCAAACTTTGGAGCAGGCTGAACAGATCGGCATGAATCTGGCACCCGTATTGCGCGCGCAGTCTGATCAACGCCGCGCCGAGCGATTCCTGCGTGCAGAAAAAATGGCCTTGCAGGCGCCGGTGAAAATGCTGTTTCCCATGGTGGTGTGCATTTTTCCTTGCACTTTTTTAATTATTGGCTTTCCGATCGCAATAAAAATTTTTGCGGGTGTTATATGACGAATGTTCTACCAAGGCATTAGGATGATGCGCGCCCCTAATGAAACATTGCGTGTATATAAAGCAACCGGCCTCATGCAGCGATTGCGGGGCCTGCTGTTTCGCCGTAGACTCAAATCAGATGAAGCGATGTGGTTATGCGACACGTGGGCGGTGCATACTTTTGGTATGCGTTATCCACTCGATCTGGTGTTTCTTTGCTCGCGGAACCGGGTGCTCAAAATCGTGCACAATGTGGCGCCTGCGCGTGTTTCCATCTGCCGGCGGGCGCGCTCGGTTATCGAATTGAATGCCGGGTATTGCGCTCGCCGTCCTCTGGCGTTTGTGCCGGGCCGTTCCGTGTTCTTGGGTCAACCTTCGAAAGGGTTGCCGCGTGTTGTTTTTAGTGTGCCTTCCACCATGAATAAAGCATTTGTTAAAGAATCCGACCACGATGATGACGACGACTTGGGGCCCGAAGCGGTGGCTTTGCCCCAGGGCAGCAAAAATTACATGACCAGGTCGGGGTATCAGCGCTTGCGTGCCGAACTGGCTCATTTAATGAACGAAGAGCGCCCTAATGTCGTTCAGGTGGTTTCCTGGGCGGCGTCGAACGGAGATCGCTCGGAAAATGGTGACTATATCTACGGCAAGAAACGTTTGCGCGAAATCGATCGCCGTATTCGTTTTTTAACCAAGCGGCTTGAAGCGGCCGAGGTCGTAGACCCGGCTTTGCAACCTAACCGCGATCAGGTTTTCTTCGGCGCCACTGTGCTGTATTGCGATAAAGCGGGTACAGACCACCGGGTCACCATTGTGGGGGTAGACGAAGCCGACCCACTTAACGGCATGATTAGCTGGATATCCCCGGTTGCACGTGCGTTGCTTAAAGCGCGGGAAGGCGACACCATTACTTTGCGCACCCCGGCCGGGCTTGATGAGCTTGATATTTTGGAAGTCATTTACCCCGAACCGGCTTAGGTTTCGTCGCTTGCAGGCAGGCAGGGGCAAGCGCGTTAAAATGCGTGTTTCTTCTCCTCTTGAACAAGCGCGTCTCACTGTGAATTCCTTTTTGCATTTCCTCGGCTCTTCTGTTCTGTCTGATTTTCGTCGCGAACGCCTGCTGCAAACTTTTTCCTATCTGAAGTTGCCTGTTGCCAATATCGACGGCTTTTACGAGCATTTTGTTTGGGTCGATCAGCCGCTTGATCCCGCCGGGGAGTTGCGTTTAACCCAGTTGCTTGATTACGGCGTTCAAGAACCGGCTTTCAGTGAAGATAAACGCACCCTGGTATTACGTGTAATTCCCCGTCCGGGCACGGTTTCCCCCTGGGCCAGCAAAGCCACCGACATTGCGCATAATTGTGGGTTGCAGGCTGTGCGGCGCATTGAACGCGGGATTCGTTATGTAATTCAGCCCGCGAAAGGGTTACTGGGCACACAGTCTGTTTCGGAAGAGCAACTGGCCCAAATTGCGGCTTGTTTGCACGACCGCATGACCGAAACGGTTGTAGACGCTCAGTTTGAAGGGCAGGCTTTGTTTGCCTCGCTACCTGGCAAGCCCATGGCGTTGATCCCCGTGCTGGAACAAGGCAGGGCGGCGCTGGAACAGGCGAACAAAGAATTGGGCCTGGCGCTTTCCGATGACGAGATTGAGTACCTGGAACAGTCTTTCGCGGGCCTGAAGCGTAACCCGACAGACGTTGAGTTGATGATGTTTGCCCAAGCAAACAGCGAGCACTGCCGTCATAAGATTTTCAACGCGCAGTGGGTCATTAACGGTGAATCTCAGAACAACACCTTGTTCGGCATGATTCGTGCCACGCATGCGGCGCAACCGGCCGGCACCGTCGTGGCCTATTCTGATAACGCCGCCATTATGGAAGGCGGTGAGGCTACGCTTTTTCACGCTGCACCGTCTAACGGGGCTACCGTTTACGGCCATCATCCTGCCACGGTGCATACCTTAATGAAGGTGGAAACGCATAATCACCCCACGGCGATTGCACCCTTTCCCGGTGCCGCTACCGGGGCCGGTGGCGAAATTCGCGACGAAGGGGCTACGGGGCGTGGCTCCAAGCCTAAGGCTGGTCTCACCGGGTTTACGGTTTCGCATTTGCATTTCGAAGAGGCGCCTGAGCCTTGGGAGCAAGACACCCATGGCCGCCCCGACCGTATTGCCAGTGCGCTGGACATTATGGTTGAAGGCCCCTTGGGCGGCGCCGCATTCAATAATGAATTCGGTCGCCCAAATTTGTTGGGCTATTTCCGTAGTTATGAACAAACCGTTGCCGACGTTCGTTGGGGTTATCACAAGCCCATTATGATTGCCGGTGGCCTGGGTTATATCGACGACCGTCTCACACATAAAGATCCCATTCCGCCTGGCGCGTTGCTGGTTCAGTTGGGTGGCCCGGGCATGCGTATTGGCATGGGGGGCAGTGCAGCGTCGAGTATGGGGGTAGGTTCGAACACCGCCGAACTGGATTTCGATTCCGTACAACGGGGCAACCCGGAAATTGAACGGCGCGCGCAAGAAGTCATTGACCGCTGCTGGCAACTGGGCGCGGCCAACCCTATTATTGCGATTCACGATGTGGGCGCAGGGGGGTTGTCGAATGCCTTCCCCGAATTGGTGAACGACGCTGAGCGCGGTGCCGTGTTCGATTTAACCCAGGTGCATCTGGAAGAAAGCGGCTTGTCGGCGGCGGAAATCTGGAGTAACGAAGCCCAAGAGCGTTACGTGCTGGCTATTGCGCCTGAAGATCTCGACCGCTTTGATGCGCTGGCCAAACGAGAACGCTGCCCGTATGCGGTGGTGGGGGTGGCAACCGAAGAGCGTCAGTTGAAAGTGACGCTGGGGGAAGACCTGCCACATTCGGTAGATGTGCCTATTGACGTCATCTTGGGTAAACCACCCCGTATGACGCGTGATGTGCAACGCGAAACACTCGAAACCCCCGCCGTTGATTTACCGCTGATTACGCTGGAAGAGGCTACGCAACGTGTGTTGCGACACCCAACAGTGGCCAATAAAACGTTCTTGATTACCATTGGTGACCGTACCGTGGGTGGCCTAAGCAGCCGGGACCAAATGGTGGGCCCGTGGCAGGTGCCGGTAGCCGACTGCGCGGTCACGTTAAGTGATTTTGAAAGCACACGGGGCGAGGCGATGGCCATGGGAGAACGCACCCCCATTGCAGTCATGAACGCGCCGGCTTCGGGGCGTATGTCGGTGGCCGAAGCGCTGACCAATTTGGTGGCGGCCGATGTGCGTGCCTTAACCGACATCAAACTGTCGGCTAACTGGATGGCCGCCTGCGGCTCAAAAGGCCAGGACGCTGCGTTGTACGATACGGTTTCAGCCGTTAGTGAATGGTGTCAGGCGCTCGATTTGTCCATTCCCGTGGGTAAAGACTCGTTATCGATGCGCACTTCGTGGCGCGAAGATGAGCAGGATCGTGAAGTCATGGCGCCAGTTTCGTTGATCGTCACGGCATTTGCGCCGGTGGCCGACGTACGCCGCAGCCTGACCCCTCAATTAAGAACCGATGCCGGCGATACGGCACTGATTCTGATCGACCTGGGTAAAGGCCAACAACGCATGGGTGGTTCTGTGTTGGCGCACTCGTTCAACCAGGTCGGCAACGAGGTGCCGGACATCGACGACGCAGTCATGATGCGTGCCTTCTTCGAAGCCATTCGTTTGCTGGCCGACGACAACCATATTCTGGCGTATCACGACCGCTCTGACGGCGGTTTGTGGGCCACGATTTGTGAAATGGCGTTTGCCGGGCACACTGGGGTGTCACTGAATCTGGACATGCTTACGATTGATCCGTATGCGGCTGATTGGGGTGATTACAAAATTCGTCCTGAACAAGTCGCGGTGCAGCGTGATGAAATCACGCTGAAAGCCTTGTTCAATGAAGAGGCCGGTGCAGTTATTCAAGTGCCGTTGGCCGAGCGTAATACGGTTTTACAGAAATTGCGCGAAAAGGGCCTGTCGCCCTACAGCCACGTTATCGGCGGCTTGAATCAGGCAGACGAAATCCAGATTTTCCGTGATGGCAAATGCATATACCAGCAGGGTTGGCGCGATCTGGCACAACAATGGAGCGAGGTCAGCCGCCGTATTATGAACCGGCGCGATCATCCTGAATGCGCGCAAGCGGAATTCGACGTTTGGCAAAACCGGGAAGACCCAGGCTTTCAGCCCAAGGTGGCCTTCGACCCTCAGGAAGGCATCGCTGCGCCGTATATTTCCAAAGGCGCAAGGCCGGCCATGGCTATTTTGCGCGAACAAGGTTGCAACAGTCATATTGAAATGGCCTGGGCGTTCGACAAGGCCGGGTTTGAAACGCATGATGTCCATATGACTGACCTGCTGGCCGGGCGCACCGACCTGGCCGACTTCACCGGCCTGGTGGCCGTGGGCGGGTTCAGCTATGGCGACGTGCTGGGCGCCGGGGAAGGGTGGGCACGCACCATTCGTTTCAATGACAACCTGGCTGAACAATTCACCCGTTTCTTTGAGCGTGAAGACAGCTTCGGACTGGGGGTGTGCAATGGCTGCCAAATGATGGCGGCCCTGGCCGATATGATTCCGGGCGCGGAAAATTGGCCACGCTTTACCCGTAACCAATCGGAAAAATACGAAGCCCGTTTAACCATGGTGGAAATTCCCGAATCGCCTTCGCTATTTCTGCAAGGTATGGCGGGCTTGCAAGCACCAATTGCGGTCGCGCACGGCGAAGGCTTTGCCAATTTCGAGCGTCAGGGCAGTATTCAAGACGTAAACGTGGCCATGCGCTATGTGGATAACCAGGGCATTGCCACGGATACCTATCCGTACAACCCGAACGGCAGCCCCGGCGGCGTGGCTGGTGTTACTACTGAAGATGGTCGTTTCACCATTATGATGCCGCACCCCGAGCGTGTGACGCGTAATGTCATGATGTCCTGGGCGCCTACACGGTGGGGAAATCACGACACCGGGGGTGAATTTACACCCTGGCTGCGTCTGTTCCGCAACGCGCGTATGCGTTTAGGCTAGGGCCGTTTGGTTAGGGTTAACCTTGCGTCGTATAATTTTGCTTTGTGTACGGAGTTATTGAATGCGTCTTATCAAAAAAGCGCTCACCTTCGACGATGTGTTGTTGGTGCCGGCCTACTCCCAAATTCTCCCCCGTGATACGTCTCTTGCCACCCGTCTTACCCGTGATATCAGCCTGAATATCCCGCTGGTTTCGGCCGCCATGGATACGGTGACCGAAGCGCGGTTGGCCATTGCCATGGCACAAGAGGGCGGAATTGGCATTATTCACAAGAACCTGACTGCGGACGAACAGGCCCACGAAGTGGCGCGTGTGAAGCGTCATGAATTCGGTATTGTGATCGACCCGGTTACCGTTACCCCCAACATGAAAGTACGCGATGCTGTTGAGTTGCAACGCAAGCACGGCATTTCCGGCTTGCCGGTTGTGGAAGGCGGCAAAGTGGTGGGCATCGTCACGAACCGCGATCTGCGTTTTGAAGATCGGCTCGACGTGCCACTGCGCGACATCATGACGCCGCAAGAACGGCTGGTCACCATGAAAGAGGGTGCTACGCTGGATGAAGCCCAGGCACTGATGCACAAGCATCGGCTTGAGCGCGTGCTGATAGTGAATGACCGTTTTGAGCTCACTGGGCTGGCAACGGTTAAAGACATCGTTAAGAACACGGAACACCCCAGCGCCAGCAAAGACGGCCAAGGGCAGTTGCGTGTAGGCGCCGCCGTGGGTGTGGGTGACGGCACGGAGGAGCGTGTTGAAAAACTGGTGAAAGCCGGTGTCGACGTGCTGGTGGTGGATACCGCACACGGCCATTCAGCCGGTGTACTTGAGCGCGTTCGCTGGGTGAAACAAACTTACCCCAAGGTGCAGGTTATCGGCGGCAATATCGCTACGGCGCAAGCGGCGCGTGATTTGGCCGATGCCGGCGCCGATGGCGTGAAAGTTGGCATTGGCCCCGGCTCTATTTGCACCACGCGTATTGTTGCAGGTGTCGGTGTGCCGCAAATTACCGCGATTGCCGACGTTGCCGAAGCCTTGAAAGATACGGGTATTCCGCTCATTGCAGACGGCGGTATTCGCTTTTCAGGCGATGTGTCCAAAGCTTTGGCCGCCGGCGCTTCCACCTGCATGATGGGCTCCATGTTTGCCGGTACCGAAGAGTCGCCCGGTGAAGTGGTGCTGTATCAGGGGCGGTCTTACAAAGCGTATCGCGGCATGGGCAGCTTGGGTGCCATGGCACAAGGTTCGGCCGATCGCTACTTTCAAGACCCGGCCAACAACGCCGACAAGCTCGTACCGGAAGGTATTGAAGGGCGGGTGGCGTACAAAGGCAGTGTTATTGCCATTATTTACCAATTGGTGGGTGGTGTGCGCGCTTCCATGGGCTATTGCGGCTGCGCATCCATTGAAGAAATGCATCAGAAAGCCGAATTCGTTGAAATTACGGCGGCGGGTTTCCGCGAGTCGCACGTTCACGATGTGCAGATCACCAAAGAAGCACCCAACTACCGCGCTGATTCATAGCATTCGCGTTGTACGGGTTACCTGAACTTTTATTTCACGGTGTCGCATGACACCGTTTTACTTCTAACCATCTTGCCCAATTATGCACCAGCGTATTCTTATTCTTGATTATGGCTCCCAGGTAACCCAGTTGATCGCGCGCAGGGTGCGTGAAGCCGGCGTTTATTGTGAAATTCATCCCGGCGATGTCGATAACGATTTCATTCAGTCGTATTCGAACCTGAAAGGCATTATTTTGTCGGGCAGCCATGCGTCGGCCTACCATGAAGAATCGCTGAAAGTGCCGCCGGCCGTGTTTGAAGCCGGTGTCCCGGTGCTGGGCATTTGCTATGGCATGCAAGCCATGGCCATGCAAATGGGCGGCAAGGTGGCATGGTCGGATCATCGCGAATTCGGCTATGCGGAAGTACGCGCGCGCGGCCATACGCGCCTGCTGGAAGGGATTCAGGATTTCTCCACGCCCGAAGGCCATGGCATGTTGCACGTATGGATGAGCCACGGTGACAAGGTTACGGAATTGCCACCCGGCTTTAAACTCATGGCGTCAACCGATTCCTGCCCCATCGCCGGGATGGCCAATGAGGAAAAAGGGTTCTACGGTGTTCAGTTCCACCCTGAAGTCACGCACACTTTGCAAGGTACGGCCATACTGTCGCGTTTCGTGCGGGAAATCTGTGCCTGTGAAGGCGACTGGAACATGCCCGACTACGTTGAAGAAGCGGTCAAGGCAATTCGTGAACAAGTAGGCGAAGACGAAGTTATTCTGGGCTTGTCGGGCGGGGTGGATTCCTCGGTTGCGGCGGCACTGATTCACAAAGCCATTGGCGACCAGCTAACCTGCGTATTCGTTGACCACGGTTTGCTGCGTTTGAACGAAGGCGAGCAGGTCATGCAAACCTTCGGCGATCATTTTGGCATGAAGATTATTCACGTGGATGCCACCGACCAGTTCATGGGTAAGCTGAAGGGGGTGTCCGACCCGGAAGCCAAGCGCAAGATTATTGGTGGCGAGTTCGTGGAAGTGTTCCAGGCGGAAGCCTCGCGCCTGAAGAATGCCCGCTGGCTGGCCCAGGGCACCATCTACCCCGACGTCATTGAATCGGCGGGCGCCAAAACCGGTAAAGCGGTGGCCATTAAGTCGCACCACAATGTGGGCGGGTTGCCGGAAACCCTGAACCTGAAATTGCTGGAACCCTTGCGCGAACTCTTTAAAGATGAAGTGCGCAAACTGGGTGTGGCACTGGGTTTGCCCCCGGCCATGGTATACCGCCACCCATTCCCCGGCCCCGGCCTGGGTGTTCGCATTCTGGGCGAAGTGCGCAAGGAGTATGCCGATTTGCTACGCCGCGCCGATGCGATCTTCATTGAAGAACTGCGCAAGGCCGAAGACACTAACAGCGGCAAGAACTGGTACGACTTAACCTCGCAAGCCTTTGCCGTTTTCCTGCCGGTTAAATCGGTGGGGGTTATGGGCGATGGCCGCACGTATGACTACGTGGTGGCGCTGCGCGCGGTGCAAACATCGGACTTCATGACGGCTGACTGGGCGGAATTGCCTTATTCGTTGCTAAAGAAGGTATCCAGCCGCATTATTAATGAGGTACGCGGGATTAACCGGGTGACTTATGATGTGTCGAGTAAGCCGCCTGCTACGATTGAGTGGGAGTGATTTGCTGCCTGGCAAGGTAAGGCAGTAACAAGCATTAAAACGACGGAGAGCCTGCATTTATGCGGTTCTCCGTTTTTTCGTCTGGCGTTGTCGGGCAGTATTAAGCAGCGCCAAGCACGTATTAAGAATGGTATTAATGATGGTATGGGCTCTGTGTTATGGTGTCGCCGAGCCCGATACCATCCGTTGATAATTTGTGGCTGGATGGTATTGGAACAGCATATCTTATTGATATAAATAAGATATTTTAAAATAAATAGCTAACTGAAAAGATGGTATTGAAGTCGTTATGCAATACCATCCAAGATGGTTTTTAAAACCAGCAAGCTATTGATTTCACAAAGGAATGCCGTGTTAACCGATACCATGCTTCGCAACATCAAGCCGCGTGATAAACAGTATAAGCTTGCCGACCGTGAGGGTTTGTACGTTGCTGTCAGCGTAACGGGCACGATTTCATTTCGCTATAACTACCGATTAAACAGCCGCAGCGAAACACTGACTTTCGGGCGGTATGGGCCTGATGGCATTACGCTTGCCGAAGCCCGCAATATGCTCCAAGAAGCTAAGAAAAAGATCGCAGCAGGGCAGTCACCCGCGCAGGATAAAGCCCGTAGCAAGGGCAAGTTACGGGCTGAAAAAAGATTCGGTGTCTGGGCGCAAGAGTACCTACGTGGCCACGAGATGGCCGAGTCTACCCGCGATATGCGCCGATCCGTGTATATGCGCGACCTCAAGCCTTTTTTTGACAACCGGCTTTTGCACGAAATTACCGAAGAAGATGTGCGTGGGCGTGCCGATGCCATCGTCGAACGTGGGGCACCAGCCACGCAGGTCAGCAAGACGCGTCGGCTCGATTGAAAGTTCGTGGTTTCGTATTGGGTCAGCGCCCTCATGTGGGGCGACATCTGCGATCGTTGCGCGGTATGTGCCCGCGGGCAGTACATCGATCAGGTCTATATTCGTCGCGAACTTATGATGCTCTTTGCGACTGACCGCCCCAGAAACAAAAATTCCTAAATGGCCCACGCTGTCGTGGGTCGCATAAATGATGGTTTGGTCGTGCGACAGCACGTCTTCGTCATTTTCATAAAGATCGGTAATCCACCCCAACGCCTGTGGTGGTGGCGTAATGTTATCGCCATACGAGCAAAAGACCACAATGGGCGAACGTATGTTGCGCAGGTCTATGCGCACACCGTCGGAAGTCATCAGCTCGGCCGTGGCAAGACGATTACCGATAAACAAGTTGTCGACGATGTACTGCATTTCCACATCATTGAGGTAAACATATCCGCCCCAATACTTTTCAAACCCCAAATAGCGGGGCGCCTCGGTGTCGATGTTCGAATACAAGTGGTATTGCTTACTCCAGAGAGTGTTGGCAGGATTGAGGTTTTCAAAGTTTTGCACCAGCCAGGCACCGTCGAAGCGTCCAGCACCCATGTCACTCGTCATGGCCGTCAGCCAGCTTCCGCCCAATAGTCCTCCGGAATAACGCATGGGATCACGCTCGCGCCATCCTGCCCAATACGACAGTGGGGCGCCAGCGACAATAATTGGACCGAACAATTCCGGGCGGATCGCTGCCGTCATCAAGATCTGCCATCCCGCCTGGCAATTTCCGATGACGGCAGGCTTGCCTTCTCGACAGGGATGCAGCTCAAGCACCTTTTCCATAAAGGCGGCTTGGGCATGCATCACGTCTTCGATCGTCTGCCCAGGCACTGGGTCAGGCAAAAATCCGATGAAATAACAGGGATGCCCGGCATCGATCACAACACCGATTTCGCTGTCGACTTTGAAACCGCCAATGCCGGGACCGTGTCCAGCGCGGGGGTCTATCACTACAAACGGCCGCTTCATAGGGTCGGCAGGCTTATCTGCAGGCGGCACGATCCGCACCAGCCAGTAGTTCACTGGGCGAGGTAAATCCTGACCGGACACGATCACTTCTGAGAGGAAGTCCAAAACGTTTGGCACGTCCTCGGTAAGGTGCGCCTGATACTGGTTCCCACGTTGACGCATCACATCCGCATAGAGAACACTCCGCTGCCAGGTATCGATGGCATACTCCGTCATCGTGTGACCCGGCGGCAGGCCGACTCCTGAAAAAAGTCCTGAATCAAACCGGGAATCGCGGAGGCTGTTTGGTTAAAGTAAAACAGGTTCCGCAGCGGGAGCCGCGAACTGTCGAT
>NZ_NQOU01000007.1 GCF_003576595.1 Neopusillimonas maritima
ATTAACGCCGCCGAGGCAGAAGCAAACATAACCCTGACCGGTACGGTCGGTGGTGATGTTCAAGACGGTGATACGGTCACGATCACCGTAAACGGTCAGACTTATACAACGCAGGTTGCTGATGGCGCCTGGTCGGTGGATGTAGCCGGTTCCGACTTGGCTGCTGATACAACAGTTGATGTGTCGGTCACGACCACGGATGCGGCAGGCAACAGTGCCACTGCGACAGCGGAACACACATACAGCGTAGATACTGAAGTGTCTGCGACGATCACGATCGACACGATTGCCGGTGACGACGTCATTAACGCCGCCGAGGCAGAAGCAAACATAACCCTGACCGGTACGGTCGGTGGTGATGTTCAAGACGGTGATACGGTAACAATCACCGTGGGTGAGAACAGCTACGAAGCCACGGTTTCTGGTGGTACCTGGTCGGTATCTGTCCCCGGCTCAGTCCTTGCTGATAACAGCAACGTCAGTGCTTCGGTCACGACGACCGACGCAGCCGGCAATACCGCGAACGCTTCGGCTTCTCAAGGTTACACCGTTGATACCGAGATCGATGCGTCGATCACGGTTAACGACATTACGTCTGACAACGTCATTAACGCGGCCGAGTCCGGTGGTGATGTGACCGTCTCTGGTTCTGTGGGCGGTGATGTACAGGATGGTGATACGGTCACTGTGACCGTCAATGGTCAGACATATACAACCGAGGTTGCGGATGGCGTCTGGTCGGTGGATGTGGCTGGCTCTGACTTGGCTGCTGACAGTGCAGTTAACGTCTCTGTGACGACAACTGATGCTGCTGGCAACAGTGCTACTGCGACAGCGGAACACACTTACAGTGTGGACACCGAGGTATCCGCCACGATCAGTATCGACACTATCGCGGGTGACGACGTGATCAACGCGGCTGAAGCCGAAGGTGACGTCACACTGAGCGGTACGGTGGGTGGCGATGTCCAGGATGGTGACACGGTGACGGTCACCGTGGGTGAGAACAGCTACGAAGCGACTGTTTCTGGCGGCACATGGTCTGTGTCGGTGCCGGGTTCGGTGCTGGCAGCCAATTCCGACGTCAGTGCAGCTGTGTCCACAACGGATGCAGCCGGCAACACCGCGAACGCTTCGACTTCTCAAGGCTACACAGTTGATACCGAGATCGATGCGTCGATCACGGTGGATGACATTACGTCCGACAACATCGTCAATGCTGCGGAAGCAGGTACAGACGTGACCGTCTCTGGTTCTGTCGGTGGCGACGTGCAGGATGGTGACACGGCCACCGTGACGGTGAACGGCCAGACTTACACGACCCAGGTGGCCGATGGCGCGTGGTCGGTGGATGTAGCGGGTTCCGACTTGGCTGCTGATACGACGGTTGAGGTCTCTGTCACGACGACTGACGCAGCGGGCAACAGTGCCACTGCGACAGCGGAACACACCTACAGTGTGGATACGGAAGTCTCTGCCACGATTGGCATCGACACGATTGCGGGTGACGATGTCATCAACGCAGCGGAAGCTGAAGGTGACGTCACGCTGACCGGTACGGTTGGTGGTGATGTTCAAGACGGTGATACGGTCACCGTGACGGTTGGTGCCAATGAGTACACGGCCACAGTTGAAGACGGTGCTTGGTCTGTGTCGGTACCGGGTTCGGTGCTGGCAACCAATTCCAACGTATCTGCTTCGGTGACCACAACGGATGCCGCGGGTAACAGCACCAGTGCGTCCACATCTCAGGGTTACACGGTTGATACTGAGATCGATGCGTCGATCACAGTTAACGACATTACGTCCGATAACGTCATTAACGCCGCTGAGTCTGGTGGTGATGTCACTGTCTCAGGCAGCGTCGGTGGTGATGTTCAAGATGGCGACACGGTGACTGTGACCGTAAACGGTCAGACCTACACGACGCAGGTGGCTGATGGCGCCTGGTCTGTAGATGTAGCGGGTTCCGACTTGGCTGCTGACACGACAGTCGATGTGTCTGTTACGACGACCGATGCCGCTGGTAATACGGCAACCGCGACGGCCAAACATACGTACAGTGTAGATACGGAAGTCTCTGCCACGATTAGTATCGACACCATTGCTGGCGATGATGTGATCAACGCGGCGGAAGCTGAAGGTGATGTGACCCTGACCGGTACGGTTGGTGGTGATGTCCAGGACGGCGACACCGTCACTGTGACGATTGGCACCAATGAGTACACCGCCACAGTTGAAGACGGTACCTGGTCTGTCTCTGTCCCCGGTTCAGTGTTAACGGAAAACAATACTCTAACGGCCGTGGTCAGCGCGACGGACTTGGCTGGAAACACAACTTCCGCTACAACAAGCCGCACGTATGACATTGATCTGGCGCCTATTGCAGGCCCAGATCAAGTGACCGGTACGGAAGACACACCGTTGGATATAAGCTGGGGTGATTTCAACATTTCCGATGATTCGGGCTCATCGGCCGAGGGCGTCTTGATCACAGGACTTCCACAAAACGGTGTGCTGCAGTTCTCCAGTAATCCCGATGCGCCGGAGCCGGAATGGGTTGCGATTGATCTGTCGGGTGGCCCGTTCGAGATTAGCAAAGCAGATATCGACGCAGGAAAGTTGCGTTTCATGCCCGCAGCCAACGAATCCGGCTGGGATGGTGATGACGCTGCGGGTACAGGTAATAATCAACAAGATTATGCTGAAATCAGTTTCAAACCTTACGACGAGCAAAACGAAGGCGATGAAGCAACGCTGCGTATTGACATCAAACCTGTAGCAGACGCGCCTACGATTGAAGTCGAGGTGGGGGCCGTAAATCGGGTTGAAGGGACTGCGCAAACTGTCATGGCTTTCGCCGGTATTGCGCTGATGATTTCCGAGGATAACCTTGAGGCTTCAGGCCTTTCAGGGCAATTGTTAATGCCGCCTTTCAGTTCCAACACCGGCGGCAACATTAATAACAACAGTTCTGCAACCGACATTATCGCCATCGTGGGTGATTTTGATACGGTGGTTGAAGGCCATAGCGGCAATCAATGGCAGAACCTGTATGGCATTAGCGGAAATAACGATTATGTTTACTTCAGTAAGGATTACTCAAACTATCAGATCACTAACCTGAACATTAACGTTAATAATGGCATTCCCAACATCAGTGTTGCCATTAAGGACCTTGATTCAGGCTTAACGATTAATCTGAATAATATTCGTGGGATTCTGTTTGGAGATGGCCAGAGTATTGGTAGTGGTAACACTCAGAACCCAGGTCCCATTCCGAATCTCGAAGTAGTGGCAGAAGAGGGTGGCTATGACGAGATTGAGGTAAATGTCGAGGCGGCTCTTACCGACACTGATGGCAGTGAAACACTTACAGGTGTGGTGTTAAGCGGCGTACCTGTCGGTGCGACGGTCGTCGGTGCGACCCAGTTGGAGAACGGCGATTGGTATATCGAAAACACAAGCGGTGTGTCGCCGCTGAGTACCTCGGTCACCATCCAGGTTCCAATCGGTACCGAACCATTCAGTATTCAGGCTACGGCTTATTCCAGCGAAGGGTCGGCCCAAGCGGGTGCCGCGGCTGAGGCCAGCACCCAAACTGATGTGTTTGTCGATTTAAACCCAGAAGCAGATGCGCCGGAACTATCAATTTCCGTTGGAGATCCAACTGTAACGTATAGCGATACAAACCTTGAAATTGATTTGCCTGGTAATCGGTCTTTCACTTACGAAAATGGTCAGGTCGATACAAATGGCAAGGTTACGGTTCGGTATCTGGATGAGGGCGATGTCGGCGACAACAACAAACGTTCCGACGTTTACGTCGTGCGTGGCGACATCACGTCCGACATGGACGGGCTCATGGTTAACGCTGCCGCGGGGGGTAAAAAAGATGTCGATGTGATCTTCCTGAGCAAGCCGCGTGACGCTTACATTATTACTCCCCCTAACGGGCAAAGCTGGACGATGATCAGCGATAGGGAGACCGGCTATTCGATTCAACATCACAAGATCGACGATATTATTTTCGGCGATGGCACTTCGTATTATGGTGAAGTGGAAGCCTCGTATGAAGCGACTGGATATGAGACGCGTTCAGTCGACATTTCCGTCGAGCTCACTGATAACGATGGTAGTGAAACACTCTCCGCCGTTGTTTTGTCTGGTATTCCCGAGGTAGTCACGTTAAGTGCCGGTGAGCTGCAACAGGACGGCACGTGGTTGGTGGATATTGAAGATTTGCCGGGTCTGACAATGACAACGCCGTTGGGGACGGCGCCGTTCACCATAACGGCAGCAGTGACGTCGACAGAGTCAGTCGGAGGTGACTCCGAAACGGTAACCGACGAGGTATTGGTCGAGCCGGTTTCGGTTGATAACCAGGAAGCTGACGACGACGATGATGACGACGAAGACGAATACGAAGACGACGATGATGACGATGACGATGACGATGATGACGACGGCGATGATGATCATGATCACGACGACGATCCTGTAGAGTCTTCAGAAGACGTCGCTGTTTTCGGGAATCAATCCGATAACACCCTTGAAGGTGATGACGGTGATGACCTGCTGGTTGGCCACGATGGGAATGACACCCTGATTGGTGGCGCGGGTTCCGATGTGTTGTTCGGGGGGGCCGGTGACGATGTCTTTAAATGGGAGCTTGCTGATCCTGATGACCCTGCGTCCACTGATGTTGTGAAAGACTTTGGGATGGGAGGTTCGGATCCACTTGGTGCCGATCAGCTCGACCTGAGCGATTTGTTGTCCGAATCAAACCTTGAAGGTGACATTACCGAGTTTCTGCACATTGGCCTGAACGAGGAAAATGGTGTGACTAATACGGTAATTAAGGTGTCAACGACAGGGCAATTGGGTGTCGATGGAAGCGGCTACGATCATGAAATTGTGATTGAAAATGCCGATTTGATGGGTTCTTATACTGATCAGAACCAATTAATCCAGAACCTCATCAACGACGGGAAGTTGAAAATAGACTCCTCTTCATGACGCAGTCCCGCGGCGGTAGGCTCTGCTAGGTTGTTGAGCTTGCCGCCGCGCGCGGGTTACCGGCGCATCACCCGAAAATACGTTTACAATCCGTTGCATGCGCCTCCTCGATACGCTTGCATGCGTTTTCTCGCGTCGAAATTGGCTGCCTGTTATCGGGCTGGTCGCGCTATTACTTTTTCCTATCCTCTCTCGTGCCCAGGGCCTGACACTTTTTGAGGCGGATACCATGGTCGAGCAAGGCCGGCGCCTTTATGGCAATAAAGGGCAGGCTGCGGTTCAGGATTGGCTCAAGGCACTTGAAAGCGCACAGGGTCTCGCGCAAACTGCACAGTTATCTGTTGTTAACCGGTTTTGGAACAGGTCGGTGCGCCAGGCCGAAGATCGTGATGTGTGGAATCAAACCGATTTTTGGGCTACTCCGTTGGATAGTCTGGGCAAAGGTTTGGGCGATTGCGAAGACTTCGTCATCGGTAAGTATTTTTCCTTGATCAGCTTGGGGGTTTCGCCCGAGAAACTGCGTTTTATTTATGTGCGTGCCCAGGTTAAGAACGAGGCAATCGCGCATATGGTGCTGGGTTATTACGAAACCCCAACTTCAGAACCACTAGTGCTCGACAGTTTAATCGACACGATTAAGCCGGCCGGCGAACGTGGCGACCTCACGCCGGTTTTCAGTTTTAATGTTCAGGGTATCTACGTGCCGGGCGCCAAGCCGGCGTCGGTTAACCAAATCGGCCGTTGGCGAACGCTGATGCAACGAATGCAGAATCAAGGGTTTACGCCATGAGCAGATACATGATGCTTTTTACAGGGCTCGGATTATGTCACTACTAAAACAATTGCTGCTTAGCGTGACGCTGGTTGTGGCCGGTATTTTGGCTGGAACGTTGTTTGTTAGCCTGGATACGGCGCGTCAGTATTTAAATAACGAACTTCAGGCGCAAAGCCGGAACGCGGCCTCTACTCTTGCGTTGTTGATGTCGCAACCCGGTAATCAAGACCGCGCCACTCGGGAACTGCTTGTTACCGCATTATTTGATAGTGGTCAGTTCGAGCAAATCGTGTTCACACCAACCGCCGAAAATGACGTGTTCCGCCTAGAACTCGATCGAGCCTCTCAGCCCAAAGCGGTGCCCGACTGGTTTTCGGGTTTGGTTACGCTCAACGCAAAAGCGCAGGTTAGGGAAGTTACCGACGGTTGGCAGCGAATTGGCACGATTTCAGTCATGGCCGATGATCAATATGCTTTGCAATCACTTTGGAATAGCGTGTTCCGTCTGTTGTTCATTGTGATTGGGGTGGGGGTAGTCTGGGCGTTGTTTGCCATTATTTTGGTGCGTTGGTTCCGCCGCGCATTGAAGCGGGAAATTACAACGCAACTGGAAGCGATCAGTACAACTGGGCAACCGGCTGCTATCCTAAGTGAATCTAGCGAATCACATTTTAGCGAGTTACACGATGTGTCCGACGCCATTGGTCAGGCGCGCGAACGTATCAAGGCGACCCAAGCCGAGCTTGATAGTCGTATCGAGTCGTTGGAACTGGAGTTGAATCGCGACCCGGTTACCGGTCTGGCAAATCGAAAGTATTTTGTGAACGATTTACGTCGGCGCATGGAAAAGCAAGCCCGGGGTGCAGCGGTTGAGGGCCATATTTTGCTGTTTCGCCAGCGCGATCTCGCCGCAATCAATCGGGCACTGTCACGTGTTCAGGTTGATGAATGGCTTAAAACGGTGGGGGAGCGCGTGCTCGCGGCGGTGAAACAGTTTCCCGATATTCCTTGCGTGCTCGCCCGGCTCAATGGGTCCGACTTCGTGCTTTTAATGCTAACCCCAAGTAGTCTGGACGCTATTCGCCTGGCCCAGCATGTACGAAAAACGCTTACCCAGTTACAGGTTACGTTACGTGAAGGCGGAGTATCGCGTTGGGCTTACGCGTTGATTGATGCGGGGCAATACGGTGACGTCAGTACGGTTTTATCAGCCCTTGATCATGCCTTGATGCGCGCGGAAAGTTCGGGTCATAAAGATATTGAATACGTTGCTCAGCCTATGCAGGTATTGGAAAGCAAGGCGGCGCCAAGTGAATCCGAGTGGTCCGAACTTATTGGTCATGCGCTGGAGCATGATGGCCTGGTGCTGAGTTATACCCATCGTCTTTATCACAATGAATTGGGTGAGATCAAGCGCTACGAGGCGTTATTAATTTTGCTTGATCAAAGTCGTGAAGGAACGGCAATTCCCGGGTTTTTGTTTATGCCGGCAGCTCAGCGGCTGGGTTATTCAAGTCAATGTGATTTAAAAGCGATTCAACTCGCGCTGACCTGGCTGACAGATAACCCCGAAGAGTTGGTTCTTCGGGTTTCTTTAGCATCGTTGTTACACGGAAAGTTTACGCCGACTGTGGTGGATTTGCTGCATGCGGCTCCGGCAAATGTTGTGTCGCGCTTGTGTCTTGAGGTTGATGCGTTCGCCTTGGTGTCGGGGTCGGCGGAAGTACAGGCGTTTTGCCGGGATGTTGTTGCGTGTGGCGTCAAGGTTGGCCTTCGCAATTTGGGTAATCAACCCGAAGCGCTTATTTACTTGCATCAGGCGCCGTTTAGTTATTTGAAAATCGGCGGCGATTTCGTGGCGGGTGTTCTGGGCAGTCCCGGCAGCCAGAACTTGTTGGGTGCGGTTATTCAAACAGCCCGGAAGCTAAAAATCAGTGTGCTGGCCGATGACGTCCCCGATCAGGGTACGGCGAATTTGTTAATGCGGCAGGGTATTTATTTGGAGCGCTCCGAACAAGATGCGAAACCGGAGTCTAATGTTTAACTTGCGCTGATTCCATGCACTTTCAGGGCCAGCGTCAAACGATCGGCTACACCCAGCTTTTCAAAAATAGCGGTCATGTGCGCCCGTACGGTGCGCTCGGTGATACCCAGCTCATCGGCGATTTCCTGATTGCTTCGTCCCACGGCGGCGCGCTGTGCCACCTCTTTTTCCCGTAAGGTTAATGGGTCTGCCCAGGCCTGCCCCTTGCTTTCTTGCCCGGGTTTAAGGCGACGATCAATTTCTTGCAGGATTCGGTTAACCAGGGAGCGGCCCATCCAGACACTGCCTGCACTGACGCTTTGAAGTGCGCTCTCCAAGACCGGAATGGGGCTATAAGCATGCAGGTAGCCGCTGCTCCCGGCGGTAAAGGTTCGTGAGGCCTCGTGATCGTTGGGCCGAATACTGGCAATGATGATTTGCAGGTCGTGGAAATGCTTTTTCCATTGCACGTCATCCCAGTCGGGAAGTTTTGGAAGTTGGCGATCCAGAACAACAAGAGACCTGCCATGTTGGCGCCAACGATCCAGATCAGACAGGTCGTGGCCGCGCGCGGGCGCCCAGCTTTGTGCGTTAATTTTCCGCCAGTGCTGCCACAAACTGTCATCCTGTGTAATCAGTAGTACCGGAATGCTCATTATGTGCGCTCTTTTTTATCGTTCTGTCAGTGCGTTGTTTTTTGCACGCAAAATGGGTTTCAGGAGGTACTGCATCACGGTTCGTTTGCCGGTCAGAATGCTAACGTCGGCCACCATCCCCGGAATAATCGGGTTGTCGGGGTTGCGCACATAATTCTGGTCGGTGCGGACCTTGATGTTGTAGTAGGCGTTGCCGTCTTCGTCGGTGAAGGTATCGGCGCCAATTTGTTCCACCTCGCCATCCAGGCCGCCATAAACCGCGAAGTCGTAAGCGGTGAATCGAACCTCGGCCTCTTGATTTGGGTGCAAGAAAGCGATGTCACGGGGGCTGACGCGCACATCCAGCAGTAATGTATCGTCGTTTGGAACAATCTCCAGTACTTCTTCACCAGGTTCAACCACCCCCCCTACAGTATTGGTGAGGACTGTTTTAACGGTACCGTTAACGGGTGATCGAATATCGGCCAAACGAACTCGATCGGCTAGAGCCAGTTGGCTTTGGGAAAGGGCTGCCAGACGGGAGCGAACATCAGACAACTCATCGCGGGCAGTATTTCGAATGCTTATTTCCGCCTCTTCGAGTTTGCTTTGCGATTCGGAAATCGCAGCTTGAAGGCGCTCAATTTGCGCTTTGGCAGCTTGCTCCTCACCACAAAACTTGGCAACGTCGCGTTGTAAACGTAATAAATCCACTTCAGATACGGCGCCACTTTTGAGTAAGGGGCGTGTCACATTCAATTCACGTGATGTCAGTTGGCAGCTTGAGGCGGCTTGTGCAAGATTTGCTTGTGTTTCGCGTAGCTCCTGTTGTCGCTGTACTAGTTGGTCGCGAGCAATATTAATGGCGATAGCAAGCTCTTCAGTGCGTTTCTGCCATAGCTCCCTTTCCATAGCGGCTACTTCCGGTGATTCTTCTAGAACGATCTCCGGTGCCTGGAAAGGCATGTTTTCCGCTAATGCTTGTAATCGTGCAGCCTTGGCCAGTAATGCCAGCCATTCGGCGCGGCTTTCCCCCAAGCTGGAGGAGAAGCGCGTGGTATCAATGCGCAAAAGTACTTGCCCGGCCTGCACCTCTTCACCGGTACGTACCATTAGTTCCTCAACGATGCCCCCGTCGAGACTTTGAATGATTTGCACCTGGCGTGACGGCACAACCTTGCCGCTCCCTTTTACGACCTCGTCAATTTGCGCTAATGACGCCCAGATAAAGAAAGCGGCAATAACAACTAGCGAGAACCATAATAAGATTCTCGAGCCACTGGCTTGCTGCTCGGAAATGGCCCACTGTGCGTCATCAAGCAACGCCTTGTCCGATAACTGGTCTTTCGAACGTTTGCCGATAACCAGAAAATAAACAAGATCGCGTGGGCCGGGCCAGATGGGGTAGAACAGCCAGCCCAGAACGGAACGACGACGCCTTCCCGTCATGAACGGTTCCTCGCCCGACTAACCTGACCTTGACGCAATGCATCGACCACTTGTGCTTTTGGCCCATCGGCAACAATTTTGCCACCGTCAACAACCAGTAAGCGGTCTACGATTTCCAGCATGGCTGTGCGATGCGTCACAATCAGCATGGTTTTGCCTTCACATGCTTTACGCAGTCTGGATTTAAGCGCTGCTTCGCTTTGGTGATCCATATTGCTGCTGGGTTCATCGAGCAGCAATATGGGGGGGTTGTTGATGAGTGCGCGTGCCACGGCAATCGATTGTCGTTGGCCGCCCGACAAGGAATCGCCACGCTCGCCTATAACCATGTCATAGCCATCGGGATGATTAGCCGCGAATTCGTCGACACCAGCCACGGCGGCGACGCTTAACATGTCGTCATCATCAACGAAAGGTGCACCCAAGGTGAGGTTGTGTCGCAGGGAACCATAGAATAAAATCGGGTCTTGCGGAACATGACCTACCGCACGCCGTACATCGGCCGGGTCGATTTGGCGTATGTCGATACCGTCGATCAAGACACTGCCTTCGCTGGGTGCATAAAGACCAAGAATTAATTTTTCAAGTGTCGATTTGCCGGAGCCAATTCGACCGATAATGCCGATTTTTTCACCTGGGTTAATTTTCAGGTTAATGCCGTTCAGCGCGTTTTCTTTTGAGCCGGGGTAAGCGAAGCTAACCCCCCGGAACTCAATACTACCTTCCAGGTGAGAACGTGGAACATAGGTGCGGTTTGGCGGATGTTCGATCGGCATTTTCATATACCCGTCGATCGATTCCAGCGAGGTGCGGGCATTCTGATACTGCATCATTAGGCCGGCAACCTGGCCAAGCGGGGCCAGGCAGCGCCCCGCGATCATTGAAGACGCAATAATTCCACCCAAGGTCATTGCGGCATCTTGTAAAAGCAGCACCCCAATAATGACTACTGCGATGGTAACCAGCTGTTGGGCCGTTTGCACAAAGCCGACAGTCGCAGCCGACAGAAACTTGATTTTGGAACCAAGTTGTGCAAGAAATTTTGTGGTGTTCTCCCAGGTGCGTTGGGCGCTACCCTGGGCGTTCAGGGTTTTAATCGTTTCTATGCCGCCCAAAGCTTCAACCAGTACGGCATTGCGCTGAGAGCTGGCTTTAAAAGTCTCTTCCACCATGCGCGCCATTTTTGCCTGGGCAATCCAGGAAACAATCAGCACAATCACAATGGCAATGGCAGGCGGAATCACCATCCATGGCGAGATCCACATTAATGCAGCCAGGAAAATCAATACGAATGGCAGATCGACCAGCGTGGTAAGACTGGCCGAGGCGATGAAGTCGCGCACGGACTCAAACGAGCGTAAATTGGCTGCAAAGGAACCGACTGAAACAGGGCGGCTTTCCATTTTTAAATCAAGAACTTGCTCCATGATTTGGGCGGAAAGTTTCACATCGATACGTTTGCTGGCTGTGTCAACGACGTGGGCACGGATTGTGGTCAGAATGTAATTCAGCACAATGGCCACGAACACACCAATAGCAAGCACCCATAGTGTGTCCATTGCGTTATTCGGTACCACACGATCGTACACATTCATCGTGAACAAGGGCGTGACCAAGGCGAAGAAATTAATGAGAAAAGCTGAAACCAGTGCGTCGCGATAAAGGCGGCGGTTATCAAATACGGCGTTCCAGAACCAGTGACCTTTACGTTCCTTTTCTACCTCGGGGGAGCGCGCGTCAAAGCGGAACTGTGGGCGGATGAAAGCGGCAACGCCTGTGTAGTCCGCTTCTAATGCCTGTTTACTGATTTCGCAGGGTGTTCCAATCTCTGGAAATTGGACTAGATAATTGTCAGGTCGAATTTCCAGAAGCAGGCAGGCGCGATTACGCTTGAGAAGCAGAATGCAGGGTAATAATGACGTAGGAATTTCGTCCAGTTCACGCCTTAGCAGGCGAGCCGAACATTGCGCGCGGGCGGCAGCCCGGGACAGTAACGAAGGTGAGAGTCTGTTTTCAACCAACGGTAAACCACCGGCCAGCGTTTGCGCCGTGCAGGGGTTGCCGAACAGCTTGGTAATATCAACCAGGCAGTTCAGTAGTGGGTCGTCGTGCACGGTGTGCGGCGGCAACCGCCAAACAGAATCATTCGCAGGATTCGCGTCTTCTGTTTCTGGCGTTGGTTCTTCCGCCGGTGCTGCGTTCGACTTAGAAAAGACTCTCGTCATCGTCATCCAATAAATTCAGCGAATCACGCAAACGTTGACGCGCTTTTTTCCGTTGTTGCAGTTTTTGCAGGGCTTGGGGCGGCAGGTCGGTGAGTCGCAACGTGCCATTCGCGATCAGGGCATCAATCAAGTCTTCCAGTACGCGAATAAACTCTGCGTCAAGCTCCGAGAGCTCAACTTTGTTAGGTTTTTTCTCTTCCTCTTCCATAGGCGGTCGCACAATCGATAGCATAGGTCTGGACATGGTACATCGCAGCTAATTTAACGTTGATGAATCATCCGCAACGCCGGTATTCAATGGGCTGATGCGGGGCGGTTGCATGTCGTCTCGGTAAGTGACCTTGACCGGGGCGAGATTACGGGTGTCAGGGGTAGGCGTCATGCAATTATCCAGACTGCTTTGCGGCAGACTGAGTTCCGTATTTTCAGGCACGGTTTGTTCATGTGGCTGGCTTAGGCCCAACACGGGCAATAATCGATGAGAAAGCGCTATCCAGCGATATTCCGCTTGCAGCAGATCATACACGCCGTTTGCCAATGCGCGTCGTGAATCAAACAGTTCATTTGAGGTATCCAGCAGGTCGAGTAGTGAGCGCTGACCGATTTCAAACTGTTGCTCTGCCGCCACCCGCACTTTCTCCATAGCCGCCTCGTGACCTGCCAGGTAGGGGCGCTGCTGACGTAGACGCTGAATGTTGTTCCATGCGGTGGAAAGCTCCTGCTGCAGGTTGCGGCAGGTGTAGTCGCGCACATCGCGCGCCGCGTACCATTGCGCTGCAGTTTGTCGCACGCGTGCCGAATCGCTGCCGCCCCTATAAAGGTTGTAGGACATCACGACTTGAACATTCGATGTCTGAATATCGTGCGCAGTGGGGTCTTCCTGCGGCCTGTCACGCCCGGTCGACGCTCGAAGCTCCACAACAGGCGCAAACTGCCCTTTGGCGGCCTCACGACTGGCTTTGGCTGCGATAACCAGTGCCTGCTTCGACAAGATACTGGGGTTTGCTACCAGGGAAGATCGAAAATTGGACGGCTCTTTAGGAATTTTGTCCGATACATCGGGTGGAGGCGATAAAACGTCGGGGGGGTATTGACCCACTATTCGTCGGTAGCGCTGAACAACATCATTCAAATTGTTGTTTTCTTGCATCAGATTGCTCTGTGCCAAGGCCAGACGGCCGGCTGCCTGTTCATAATCGACCCCGCGCCCAACACCGGATTCCTGTCGTTCGCGGATAAGCGTCATGGTTTTTTCGTGAATGGCGTAATTCTCTTCGGCGTATTGCACCATTTCACGAAACCGCTGGACATCCAGGTATGCGTTAACGGCTTCTGTTGCCAGACTATCGGTGGTGGCCAGTAATTCGTAATAGGCGGATAGTTTTTCAAAACCCTGTTGCCGAATGCTGTTGGCTGTTGCCTGCCCATCGTAAAGAAGTTGAGTAAGCTGCAACGTGTAACCGTAACGTGTCCAGTTCTGAGAGGGGCTGCCAGGGATATTCGCGCGTTGTTCACGCCCAAACTGCGCCTGCAGATCCACAGACGGGAGGAGGTCGCCTCTTGTGAAGTTTTGTGTTTCCAAAGACGCGATAAATGTCTGGAACTGTGCACGTACTTCAGGGTTGGTGAAAATGGCTTTTTCCACCGTTTCCCTGAGTGTTTCGTAGGGCGCAGTCCGCCCCTGGCCGACGGCAATACTCGTGGCCAAACCCATTACACACGTTACGGCAATAACAACTGAGTGTCGCAACAGCACCCTATCTCCTTTGTAACTCGTGACTCACAACCAAAAAACCAGGTAAAACGGTATGTTACCGATACAACTTAAAGTTACTAAACTAATAACTAGTGTACCAGTGTGGTTATTGTGAGCGTGGAGTACAACACAGGAATAGGCGTTGTGTCAGCTATTTGTAAGTTTGTTTGTTGCGGAAAGCGAACAGAACCGGTGTTAATGGTGGTTTTCATACGGCTATACTCGCCGTTCGGCACGGCGGAGCTACGGGTTTCCGGCCCGTATTCTTGAAGCATAACCGTGCGTCCTGCAATAAAAAGGGCTACCTTTCTATTGGTAGCCCCAATTTTATAGCAGTAACAAGAGTTTGACCAGCGTTACCGAATACCAAATAACGGTAACTTATAGGTTAATCAAGTAAGTTGCGTAACACATATTGCATGATGCCGCCGTTGCGGTAGTACTGCGCCTCGCTGGGGGTATCAATTCTTACAATAGCCTCAAACTCCACATTCCCCGCTTTAACCGCCACAGTCTTGGGAATGGTGTCGGTATTCAAGGCCTCTATGCCTGAAATATCGAAACTTTCTTCGCCGGTCAGCCCAAGCGTTTCGACGCTTTGGCCATCGGGGAATTGAAGCGGTAGTACCCCCATGCCCAGCAGGTTAGAGCGGTGGATGCGTTCATATGACTCAGCAATAACGGCGCGTACACCCAACAGAACCGTGCCTTTCGCAGCCCAGTCTCGCGATGAGCCCGAACCATACTCTTTACCGGCAAGAATCACCAGTGGTGTATTTGCTTGCAGATAGTTGCGTGATGCGTCGTAAATCGTGGTGACGGGCCCTTCAGCGCGCGTGAAATCACGTGTGTACCCGCCCTCGGTTTCCAGTGCAAGCTGGTTACGCAGGCGTACGTTGGCAAACGTGCCGCGGATCATGACCTCGTGGTTGCCGCGACGTGAGCCATAAGAGTTGAAGTCGGCGGGTTCAACGCCATGTTCCTTCAAGTATTGTGCGGCTGGGGAGTTTTTGGCGATAGAACCGGCCGGGCTGATGTGGTCGGTTGTGACGGAGTCGCCCAGTAGTGCCAGCACACGCGCGTTTTTGATGTCGGAAACCGCGCCTGGCGTGCGAGGCATATTCTCGAAGTAAGGCGGTTTGCGCACATAAGTAGAGTGTGTGTCCCAGTCGAACAATTGGCCCGATGGGGTAGGCAATGCCTGCCAGCGTTCGTCGCCTGCGAATACGTCACGGTAACCTGTGGCGTACATGTCTTCGGCAATAGCTTGGTCAATAACGGCTTGCACTTCACTGGTGGAGGGCCAAATATCTTTCAAGTAAACGTCTTTGCCATCGTGATCCCGGCCAATGGGTTCCCGGTACAGATCCAGATCCATTGTGCCCGCCAGGGCATAAGCCACAACCAGTGGGGGCGACATGAGGTAGTTCATTTTTACTTCAGGGTGAATGCGCCCTTCGAAGTTGCGATTCCCCGACAATACCGATACGACGGAAAGGTCATTGTTCGTGATGGCTTCACTTACTTCGGGAATCAGCGGCCCGGAGTTACCGATACAGGTTGTGCAACCGTAGCCCACCAAATTAAAGCCCAGTTCGTTCAGGTAAGGGGTGAGTCCTGCGCGTTCGTAATAATCGGTGACGACGCGCGACCCGGGCGCCAAGCTGGTTTTAACCCACGGTTTGCGCTTAAGGCCCTTTTCAACTGCCTTCTTGGCCAATAGTGCGGCGGCGATCATGACGGCCGGGTTAGACGTGTTAGTGCAGGAGGTAATGGCTGCAATAACGACGGCCCCGTGATTAATCCGGCACTCGGTGCCGTCGGCGAATTTGACCGGTGCAGAATCTGCTGCAGGGTTGGTTTCTGCGTGTTCGGTGTGGTCGGTGGGTGTGGGCGCACGCGCGGTTTTGCTGTCTTGTGCCGGGGGGTCGGAAGCCGGAAATGACTCGGCCACCGCTTTGTCGTAGCCAACCGGTTTGCCGCCAGGCAGCTCGACATAAGAAGACAAGGCGCTGCGGAAAGAGCTTTTCGAATCTGTTAAGGCAATGCGGTCTTGAGGGCGTTTGGGGCCTGCAATTGACGGAACCACCGTGGATAAATCCAGTTCCAGTGTTTCAGAGTAGCGTGGCTGCGCCTTTGGGTCGTGCCATAGCCCTTGCTCTTTCGCATAAGCCTCCACCAACGCAATTTGTTCATTGCTCCGGCCGGTAAGGCGCATATAGTTGAGGGTTTCGTCGTCGATCGGGAAGATAGCAATGGTTGAGCCGTATTCCGGACTCATGTTGCCGATGGTGGCCCGATTAGCGAGGGGCACGGAGGCCACACCCGGCCCGTAAAACTCAACGAATTTCCCAACGACGCGATGTTTGCGCAGCATTTCGGTAATGGTTAACACCAAGTCGGTGGCGGTGGTGCCTTCGGGTAGTGAACCGGTCAGCTTGAAGCCGACAACGCGCGGGATAAGCATGGAAATGGGTTGGCCCAGCATGGCGGCTTCGGCCTCAATGCCGCCCACGCCCCAAGCAACGATACCCAGGCCGTTTACCATAGGCGTGTGCGAATCGGTACCGACACAGGTGTCGGGGTAGGCTTGTTTAGTGCCGTTCTGGTCTTTGGTAAAGACCACTCGGGATAAGTGTTCGAGGTTTACCTGGTGAACAATACCCGTGCCCGGCGGCACAACTTTAAAGTTCTCGAAAGCATTCTGGCCCCAGCGCAGAAATTGATAACGCTCAAGGTTGCGTTTGTATTCAATTTCAACGTTCTGTTCGAAGGCGGTTTTTTGCCCGAACACGTCAACAATTACCGAGTGGTCAATGACCAGTTCAACCGGTGCCAGAGGGTTAATTTTGGTGGGGTCGCCGCCTAAGTCTTTTACCGCTTCGCGCATGGTGGCCAGGTCGACCACCGCCGGTACGCCAGTGAAGTCTTGTAAAACAACACGTGCCGGCGTAAATGCAATTTCGCGGTTGGGTTGCGCACTTTCGTCCCATCCAGCCAGTGCGCGAATGTCTTCCGCCGTTACGTCTGAACCGTTTTCGGTACGTAATAAATTCTCAAGAAGAATTTTTAAACTGTAGGGAAGGCTGGAGACATTGAGTCCGCTTCCCTTGACGGCATCCAGCCGATAAATTTCGTAGGAATCGTTGCCAACTTTTAATGTTTGTTTGGCATCGAAGCTGTTTGGATGTGTCATGACGCAATCTCCTGGAAATAGCAGGGCCGGGCGTTGGCCACGTATTAAGTGTTAGCCCTTATCTTACACGCTGGGTTGAATGGTTTCACGCTGGTTTGCGCAGAATCCGTTACTCGGTGGGCAAGGCCCACACGACAACCGGGGGTTTTAACGCTGCATGGTAGCGGGCAACGTAATCTTCAAACGATTCGTTGTCGCTCTTTTCGATGTCGATCTGGTCGACCAGCGACTGCGCCGTCAAGCGTTCGAACTCCGATTGGGTGGCCGGCGGCAGCGGTTCGCGTGCAAGCGTTTCGTGATGCCGTCTGCTTTGAGCGAGCGTGAATGCCTGCAACGATTGTTCCGACTCTTTAAGCGTCTGCAGCAGGCGTCCCGAGGGCGTTTCGTTCGTGTCGTCCAGTTTGATTCTTTGTGCCTGCAGGCCCTGCGTGTGGAGATTTGTTTTATACGCGCTGTCGAGCATTTCTGCATACGGCGCCATGCGTTCCAGAAGCTCATGCCCCCAGTTCGCCAGCGGCACGGACTTGTTTTGCCGGATAAGTGTCAGACCGGGTTCGCGTCCACGCTTTGCCACAACGGAAAAGTTGTCGCTGCTGTCGCGGCAGAACCCATTATTGGGGAACATAGGGCTGTCTTCCGTTGCGCAGAAAAGCAGGAAAGTGTCCATGAAGGCACAGGTTTCCGCGCTAATGCCTATTGGGCATTCAGGGTCGATATCAAGACAGCGCACTTCAATGTACTGTACCCCCCGGGCGGCGAGCGCCGCCGAGGGCCGCTCCCCACGTTCAACTGCGCGCTTGGGGCGAATGCTTGAATAGTATTCGTTCTCTATTTGCAGCAGGTTTGTGTTGAGCTGAATCCATTGTTCACCGCGATGAGTGCCGATTTTCTGATACGGGGCCCAGGGTGTGGTAACCGCATCGTGCATGCGTTTCAGAAACGTTTCAATATCGTTGTAGCAAAGCTCTAGTTCGGATTGTGCTTTGTTGTTGTAGCCCAGGTCGCTCATGCGCAGGCTGGTGGCATGCGGCAAATAAAACGTGTCGGCGTCGAGGCGTTCAAGCTGGTGAGGCCGATTTAACAGAAAGTTTTCTGAGACGGCCGGGGAGGCGCCGAACAGGTACATAAGTAACCATGAGTACCGGGTAAAATTCCGGATCAGTGCCAGATAGCCGCGTGAACGAATTTGTTCAATACCCTGGCCGTCGGTATTTAATACAGTCCAAAGCGCGTCTGGCAATGAAAAGTTGTAATGAACGCCGGCAATACATTGCATGGCTTTGCCATAACGCTCGGCCAGGCCGCGACGATACACATGTTTGAGCATGCCTGTATTCGACGGCCCGTACCACGCAATAGGAATATCGGGTTCCGGCGGCAGTAAGGGGGGCATCGACTGATTCCAAATCATCTCATTGTTCAGTTTGCCTGCCACAAAGCGATGAATAGCGCAGAGCTCTTCACGCAGCGAGGTTACGTTTCCGTGTGTCTCGGTGATGAGCTCCAGAAGCGCCTCTGCGTAATCAGTGGTAATTTTCGGGTGCGTCAGTGCACTGCCTAGTTGCGACGGATGAGGGGTAAGCGCCAGCTTTCCTTGCTCGTCGACACGCAGGCCCTCTTTTTCGATACCCCGAAGGATTCCTGTCAGAATCTCGGTATGGGGGCGCAGCAAGGCATTTCGTTCTGGGCTTGATGACATGTGAATCGTATTGTGTTCTGGTTGTTAGCGGCGGATTTTACCCGAGTCGTCTGATGGGCGTTACTTTTTAATCTTAGGGGAAAGTGTAGTGTTTTTGCGAGTTTTATGTGCGTTGTTTGCACTCATTGGTTTGGTTGCCTGTTCACCAGAATATAACTGGCGTGAGGTGGCGATTTCGGGTGCCGCGGTCAGCGCGATTTTCCCTGATAAGCCCAAGGTGGATGAAAAGCGTTTCATTTTTGAGGGAGAGACGCTGGTTTTATCGATGACGGGTACAACAGTGAAGAGTGCCATTTTCGCGATCGGGCACGCGCCGCTGGGTGCTCGTCTTCAGGAGAATGCAGTAGCCCGGCAGGCGCTGTATCGGCAGGTGGTATCGTCGTTCTACAGCAACTTCAATCAGGCGACACCCAACCCTTTACCCGCTCCGGGTGAGCTTTTTGTTGTAACAGGCAAAGGGCCGAACGGCGATATGCAGTTGTCTGCCAAAGTCTGGATAACTTCAGACTACCTGCTTGAGGGCATTGTTGTTGCGCCGCAAGCTCTTTTTCCGGAAGAACATGCCACGGAGTTTTTCGCGGGTGTGGGGTTCTAAGGAGAAGGTGTTCGCCGATTCAGTCTGTAATTTTGCTGTTGTAGTGGGGTAAATAGCCTGCGCTCATTGCTTTGACAATGCCTGCTTGCCGGCTGTGTACACCCAGTTTTGTACAGGCTTCCCGAACGTGATAATTGGCTGTGCTTTCTGAAATGGTAAGGATTTGGCCCATTTCCCGACTTGTTTTACCGATGCTGGCCCAATAAAGACATTGGGTTTGGCGCGATGTGAGCGGAGAATTGCTGGTTTTTCGGATCAGTTCTAGGCTGGTTTGTTCTGGCATGGATCGTTTTTGTTATAAATTGTTCGAAAATACTTATTGTTCTTGTAATGTATCAATTTTCAGGGCGGTCGTAAAATTAGGGGCTGACGCATCAGGTTCTTGTCGATTGTCAGTGTGTGCCTGGTACTTTCATGCAGTAGTGTTAGAATCAAAAAAATTCCGTTTTCAGCGCCGATTTGCTTGATCTGCTTGCGGGCGCGCGATAAATCCAGCTAAAGAGGTCCCTATATGACCCAATCAACTGAAAATTTTTCTTCACAGCCAGACAGCACGCCAATTCCCCCAGGGTCTGTAGGCATTGTTTCCCCCGAATACATTCATTTCACCGAGCCGTTGGCGTTAGCCAGTGGCCAGGTTTTGCCGCAATACTCTCTGGCGGTGGAAACCTACGGAACGCTGAACCACGACCGCAGCAACGCAGTACTGGTCTGCCACGCCTTGAATGCTTCGCACCATGTGGCGGGTATTTCCGCCGAGAATCCGAAGGACGTCGGCTGGTGGGACAACATGGTCGGGCCGGGAAAAGCGCTGGATACCAACCGTTTTTTTGTGATTGGCGTGAATAATATCGGCTCCTGTTTTGGGTCGACGGGGCCGGCCAGCATCAACCCTGATACCGGCAAGCCCTGGGGCGCCGCGTTCCCAATGCTTACCGTGAAAGACTGGGTACACGCACAGGCGCGTCTGGCAGACTATTTCGGAATCCGGAAGTTTGCCGCCGTTATGGGTGGATCCTTGGGTGGCATGCAGGCGCTTGGGTGGGCGATCACGTGCCCGGATCGTGTGGAAAACTGTATCGTTATTGCCAGTACCCCCCGGTTGTCGGCCCAGAATATTGGCTTTAATGAGGTGGCGCGGCGCGCCATTATTACCGATCCTGATTTCCACGGTGGCGATTATTACGCCCATAATACGGTGCCTCGGCGTGGCCTGGCACTCGCCAGAATGGTGGGACATATCACTTATTTGTCCGACGACGATATGGCGGCGAAATTCGGGCGCACGCAGCGTGCGCCAGCCGAAAACGGCGAGTTCCATTATGGGTACGATGTCGAGTTCGAAGTGGAGTCGTATCTGCGTTACCAGGGCGAGAAGTTTTCCAATTATTTCGACGCCAATACGTATTTGCTGATTACACGTGCGCTCGATTATTTTGACCCTGCACGCCATTATCATGGTGACCTGGCCAAAGCGTTGTCCACCGCTACGGCGAATTTCCTGCTGGTTTCGTTTACAACCGATTGGCGTTTTCCACCTTCGCGCTCCCGGGAAATTGTTCAGGCCCTGCTGAAAAATCATTTGCCGGTAACGTATGCCGAAATCGACGCCCCGCATGGTCACGATGCGTTCTTGCTCGACGACCGTCGCTATCACGCCGTAATGCAAGGGTATTACGATCAAATCGCCCGCGAGCTTAATTTGGGTGAACGCGCAGAAACATTGGGGGTGCTGGCATGAAACAGCCTATTGCCTTCAAAGGCGACATGACCACTCGCCCGGATTTGCGACGTATTGCGGGGTGGGTTGAACCCGGCAGTCGTGTGCTCGACCTGGGTTGCGGCGACGGCACGTTATTGGCCTATTTGCGCGACCATAAACAGGTTAGCGGCGCCGGTGTTGAATTCGACGATGAGTGTGTTATTGCATCCGTAAAGCGGGGTGTGCGTGTTATTCAGCAAAACCTGGAAGAGGGGCTGGCCCTGTTTGACGATCAGCAGTTCCATTCTGTTGTGTTGTCTCAAACGTTGCAATCCATGCATCGCACAGAGCATATTTTGCGGGAAATGGCGCGTGTTGCGCGATTCGGTATTGTTTCGTTCCCCAATTTTGGGTACTGGACCCATGGCTTATCCATTCTGGCGGGGCGCATGCCGGTCACCGGAGAGATGCCTTATCAGTGGTATAACACCCCCAACATTCATTTATGCACCATGCGCGATTTTGAGGATCTGGCGCGTAAGCTGGGTTTGCGGGTTACGCATGTTGCGGCGTTTAACCGACAGAACGAAATTCATCGTTTTAAAAGTTGGCGTAGCACTTTAGTCGTTTACCGGTTTGAGTCACCGTTTCGGCAACCGGCCCGTTCCTGACAAAGGGGGTTGTTATTTCTCTACTGAAAAGCGTTTATGCTAGCTCGCGGGTTTATCCGCTATTGGTGTTGGGGTTTGCCAGTGGTTTGCCGCTTGCTTTAACCAGCGGCACTTTGCAGGCGTGGGCCACGGTCGATGGTGTATCACTGCAGAGCATTGGTTTTCTTACGCTGGTAGGAACGGCTTATACCCTCAAGTTTCTTTGGGCGCCGCTGGTTGACCGTTATGCGCCTGATTTTCTGGGGCGTCGTCGTAGCTGGATGTTTTTTAGTCAGGTTTTGCTGGCTTTATTTATTGCCGGCATGGGCTTTTTGGCGCCGTCCTCGCACTTGGGTTTGCTCGCGGTTTTTGCGGTTATTGTTGCTTTCTTGTCTGCGACACAAGACATTGCCTTTGATGCTTACAGTACCGACGTATTGCGGGATCACGAGCGAGCCGCCGGGGCTGCTCTAAAAGTATTGGGCTATCGCCTGGCCATGATTGTGTCAGGTGGTCTTGCGCTTATTTTGGCCGGTACCTGGTTGGGCTGGCAATATACCTACGTGCTGATGGGCGTGTTCATGCTGGTATGTGCCGTTGCCACGATACTTGCTCCGGAACCGGAAATCGTGGCAAAAGCGCCCCGCACTTTGGGCCTGGCGGTGGTTGAGCCGTTGAAAGAGTTCTTCAGCCGACGTGGCGCCATTCTGATTCTTGTGCTTATTGTGCTTTATAAGTTAGGCGATGCATTTGCCGGGGCATTGTCAACGACGTTCCTTATTCGGGGCGCCGGTTTCAGTATGGAAGAGGTTGGGTCGATTAATAAAATTTTCGGTTTGGCGGCAACCATTATCGGTGCGCTGGCAGGTGGCAGCATCATGTCGAAAATGGGGTTGTACCGGGCTTTGATGTTATTTGGATTGCTGCAGGCCGTGTCTAACTTTGGCTATTGGGTGCTGGCCGTCACCCCCCCCCATTTGTATTCAATGGGCTTGGTGGTAGCAATAGAGAATGTCTGCGGCGGATTGGGGACGGCGGCTTTTGTTGCGTTGCTTATGGCGCTATGTAATCAGCAGTTTTCGGCGACGCAATTTGCGCTCTTGTCGGCTTTGTCGGCAGTGGGGCGAACTTATCTCGCGGGGCCGTTGACACCACCGATCGTGCTGGCGTTGGGCTGGCCTGTTTTCTTCATTATGACGGTTTTCATTGCTTTGCCCGGCTTGGCGCTACTGTGGTTTAAACGCGCCGAGATTAAGGCTTTGGACCAGTTGAGTAGGTAAAAGGTGTTCTATGTTGCGTGTGATTTCAGCCAATTTGAATGGTGTCCGATCAGCTCATCGAAAAGGTTTTTTTGACTGGTTGCCCGAACAGCAGGCTGATTTTGTGTGTGTGCAAGAACTTAAGGCTCAGGCCGCCGACATGACGGAGCCCATGCAGTCACCGAATGGGTATCACGGATACTTTCATTACGCCGAGAAGAAGGGCTATAGCGGTGTGGGGATTTACGCACGAAAAGAGCCCGATCAAGTCGTGGAAGGTCTGGGTGTGCCGCAAATTGATGCGGAAGGGCGTTACATTGAACTGGTGTATGACGGCTTTTCCATGATTTCGGTGTATCTTCCTTCCGGCTCCAGTGGCGATCATCGCCAAAGCGCCAAGTATCACTTCATGGAATGTTTCTATGGTCATTTGGCAGATTTGGCCAAAGCGGGCAGGCGCGTTATTTTATGCGGCGACTGGAATATCGCCCACAAAGAAATCGACCTTAAAAACTGGAAGGGCAATTTGAAAAACAGCGGTTTTTTGCCCGAGGAGCGGGCATGGCTAACCAAAGTTTTCGATGAACTGGGTTGGGTCGATGTGTATCGTCATCTGTATCCTGATGCCACCGGCGAAGCCTACACGTGGTGGAGTAATCGTGGTCAGGCTCGGGCAAACAACGTGGGTTGGCGCATTGATTACCAGATTGCCACGGCAGATATCGCGGCCACAGCGCAAAGCGCGTCTATTTACAAGGAAAGCTGGTTTAGCGATCATGCGCCGCTCATGATTGACTACGATACAAAATTGATTGATTAAAAAGGTTTCCAACGTTTGTTATGCAAGGAATCAAGCGCAAAGTTGTTTATGTATCGCTATACGAAACCATTGCCATTCTACTGACCGGTGTCGTCTTTTATTTGCTGGGTTTCAGTGTGTTCGATTCCTGGGTGGCTTCGGTCGCGGCGTCGGGGATTGCCGTGCTATGGAATCTTGTTTGGAACACTTTATTCGAGTCTTGGGAAGCGCGGCAGGTGAAGAAAGGGCGCAGTACGCGTCGGCGCATTGCGCATGCGGTCGGGTTCGAAGGGGGCCTGGTCTTGTTTTTAGTTCCTTTTTTCGCTTGGTGGTTAAGCGTTTCTTTGTGGGAGGCGTTTATTCTTGATGCCGGTCTGCTGGTGTTTTTTTTGGTCTACACCTTCGTATTTACGCGTGTATTCGATCATGTTTTCGGGTTGCCGGCCTCGGCGTTGCCTGATTCCGATAACAATCTGGCTGCAAAAAAGGCATAAGCCGTCATTATTGATGAAGGCAGTAGCGATTTTTCCCAAGATTTTTGGCGCGATACATGGCGGTATCGGCGTTGGACAACAGTTGGGAAGGGCTAATCGATTCATTACCAAATAAGGCAATACCAATGGAAAGGCTTATTTTGAGTTCTTTTCCGTCGATATTGAATGGTGCCCTGATTGCGTCCAGGTATTGTTGCGCCAATCGTTTTGCGTCTTCAACCGGCGCCTTGAGGTCGGTCAGCACAATAACGAACTCATCTCCGCCCAGGCGTGCAACCGTATCGGTTTGTCGTCGTCCCGATAAAAGGCAACGGGCCACTTCAACAAGCAGCTGGTCGCCGACATCGTGGCCGAAGTTATCGTTAACAGGCTTAAAACCGTCTAGATCACAAAATAGAACCGCGCCGGCAGCCCGATGGCGATGCGCAATTTCAAGGCTATGTTGAAGGCGCGACATGAGCATTGGGCGGTTGTATAACTTGGTCAGCGTATCGTGGGTGGCCATGTAGGCCAGTTTCGCCTCGTTGCGTCGTAATGACGTTTCCTGATCCTGAATTCTTTTCACCAGCAGGTTGAACTGCCTGACCAATGCACCGGCTTCGTCTTTTCCATCTTCGGGCAGGGCATGTAAAGGTTTTCGCCCCGATGCCATGTCGCCAATCGCTTGTGTAGCACGGTCGAGCCGGCGAAATACATGAGGAAGGAATAGGGCCAGGCAAGTGAGCGCGATCGCCGACAATAATGCGCCCGCCATGATGACGTAATCAGCAATGGTGTCGATAGGGGCGTAGGCCTTTTCAACGGGGATACGGGAAACAACAAACCAGCCTGTACTGGGTACCGATTGAATACCGACCACTTCCTCGACTCCCTGGGCATTCACGGTAACCCCTGGGCCGCGATAACCCGCCATGGCTTTGTCGTGAAGCAGGTTAATGCCCGGCTTTGGGGTGCGTTTCATGATAAAGGAGGGATCGTTGGCGCCCAGGAACATCTGGTCGTGAGGCGAAATAATCAGGTAGCTGCCACCATTCCCCCATTTCTGGGTGTTCAGTTCTTGTAAAAAGCCTGCCGCATCAAGTTGCGTTAAGCCAACCAGAACGGCCGTTACAGCACCACTTTGGTCGCGGATCCCAATACCAAATGCAATCATTGCTGTGTTTTGGTCCGGATCTTTAAACGGAGGGCTAATCTGTGGCCCACCTGAGTTTAGAATGCTTAGTAGCCATTGGGTCTCGGTAAATAAAGCGTCATGATGAGCTGTGGTGCTTGCAGGTGTGTTGGATGCCCGCAAGGTGCCGTCTTTCAATACGATCATCATGCCGGAAAGAAAAAAGGGGCTCAACGTTTGCACGCGGGACAGCCATGCTTCGATAACACTGGGGTCGTTGCCGGACTCATGAGGGTAGGAGCCCGCGATCCGTTCCAGTGTTTCTTGCCGTGTCCGTACTTTCTGGTCTATTTCATCGGCTATGTACGAGGCCATCGACAGCTGTTGGGTTGTGACTAACTCGTGTAATTCCTGTTTGGCTAGCGGTAAAACCACGAGAAGCCGGAATACAAAACCGAACACGACCAAAAGGACGCACAGTAAGATAATGCGGAACTTTATTGAGTGAAAATTCACTGTAGTGGAATCGTGCGGTTTGTTATGGTTTTATGAGCTATCGGTTCAATTAACCGAATCGAAAGCTCGAAGCGGTGATATTTGCAAATGCCGTTACTTCGTGATGAACACAAGTGCCGGTTTCATTCTCGGCGGCGCCTACCGCGACCATCAACGGTAGCAAGTGATCTTCCCTCGGGTGGGCACGGCGGGCTGCAGGAGCCGTTTCCCATTGTTTAAGTTTATAGGCACGCTCTGCAACCGGGCCATTTACCAGCACTTCCTGCAACCAGGCATCGAATTGAGCGGAAGGCTCAGCGCCGATTGTGCGAATTTCGCGCAGGTTGTGATAACTGAGGCCGCTACCCAGAATAAGAATGTTCTTTTCCCTTAGCGGTGCCAGCGCACGTCCAAGTGCCAGATGCAATTCAGGATCAAAATGGGTTTCTATGGAAAGTTGCACAACCGGAATGTCGGCCTCTGGATACATGACGTGAAGAGGTACAAATGCCCCGTGATCGAATCCACGCTGGTTGTCAATGGCCACTGGAAGCCCGGCATCGCCAATCAGTTGTGCCAGCTCGCGCGCCAGGGAAGGGGAACCCGGGGCCGGATACTGGACATGGTAGGTATGTTCGGGGAAATTGTAGTAGTCGTAATACATGGGCGGGTGGGGGTTGCCCATGACCAGAAACGTGTTGTCGCCTTCCCAATGAGCCGAGACCATCACAATGGCATCCGGCTTCCTTTCCAGTTGTTGCGGAATATCCTGCAACGCCTTCGTAAGAATGGCGTATTTTTCGCGGGCCTCCGGCATGTATGGCCAGGGCCCGCCTCCGTGCGAAAGATAATAAACAGGTGTCTGCTTCATGATTGTCGAATGTTGCATCATGTAAATAAGACAATCATAACGTGCTTGCGGTTCCCGTTACTCAACCACCTAGCTGGTTTTGTCTTTGCGCAGTCCGTCAATACTCCATGTGCCGGGGCCGGCAAAAATAATGTAGAAGAAAATAAAGCTGAACAACACGGCGGCCTCACCTCTGTTGAGCATAGGCAAAAAGAATTGGCCTTGTGTGGCAACGTGGCCGATAAAGTAGGCCGCCGCGCACATGCCGGAGGCAATGAACGCAGAAAAACGGGTGAAAAGACCAATAAAGACAAGGAAGCCGAACACAACTTCGATAATGCCTGCTAACCCAACCAACGACATAATTTGCAAATTGTCGAACATGGGGACGTGTGGAATGCCGAATAGTTTTGCCGAGCCATGCCAGAAAAAGAGGTAGCCGGTGACAATTCTTAGTACCCCCAGGATACGGGGAGCCCAAAGCGTGCAGGTGTTTTCCATATTGATTCCTTATCAGAATGAGTAAAGCGGAGTCAGGCAGTGAAACGACGGCACAAGCAGAGAACCAGCTACCCGGGCTCTGCGCAGTCTGGGTAAGTTTAAAGGAAGATACTGGCTTTTGGCGACATTCACATGTCCGAATGCGTAATAATGTTGTTTTTGATTAATGAAGAAAAGTACAGTTATGTCCCAATCGAACGCGCGTAATGATTTTGTCCGCTTCTCGCTTGAGCAAGGGGTATTGAGGTTCGGCGAGTTTCGCGTCAAATCCGGTCGTATCAGCCCATATTTTTTTAACGCGGGCTTGTTCAACTCAGGCTTTACCGTGGGCCGCCTTGCGGGGTTTTATGCTCAGGCGCTGGTTGATTCCGGTGTGGGTTTCGATATGTTGTTCGGTCCGGCTTACAAAGGGATCCCATTGGCAACCGCAACGGCGGTTGCACTGGCTAATCACCCGGGAATGAACGGCCGCGATGTACCGTTTGCTTTCAATCGTAAAGAGGCAAAAGATCATGGTGAGGGCGGAACCCTGGTGGGTGCGCCCTTGCAGGGCCGTGTTGTTATTATCGACGACGTCATTACGGCGGGGACATCGGTGCGTGAGTCGGTCGACCTGATTCGCGAGGCGGGTGCAGAACCGGCTGCGGTGCTGATTGCGCTGGACCGTATGGAACGGGCCGGACCCGACGACGCGTTGTCGGCGCATTCAGCTGTTCAGGAAGTGTCTCAGCGATACGGCATTCCCGTTGTAAGCATCGCTTCATTAAGCGACATTATGCAACTGCTTGATCAGGATGCAGATTTTGCAGGGCATCGGGAAGCCGTTGCCGCTTACCGGGCCAAATACGGTGTTGTATAGGCCCGGCGCAGGGTTGCTTTGTTAGTTTTCAACTCATCTCAGACGGAACGCTAACCCAGTTTTTCTTTCAGCAGACTATTAACTTGCTGAGGGTTGGCTTTCCCTTTTGCAGCTTTCATGACCTGTCCTACCAGTGAGTTGAACGCCTTTTGCTTACCGGCGCGATATTCGTCGACGATGGCGGGGTTGGCGGCCAGAACGTCGTCGATCATCTTGCCGATGGCGCCGCTGTCGCTAATTTGCTTGAGTCCTTTTGCCTCAATAATGGCATCGGGGTCGGCATCGTTCTTGTCTTCCCACATGGCGGCAAAAACGTCTCGGGCGATTTTGTTTGAAATGGTGCCGTCGATAATGCGATTGATGAGCGCAGATAACCGGGTCGGCTTGACCGATGATTGGTCAATTGAAATTTCGTCGCGGTTTAACGCCGCCGAAACTTCGCCGAGTACCCAGTTGGCGGCCAGCTTTGCCTGGTCGCCCGGCAAACCCGCTGCGGTTTGCTCAAAATAGTCGGCAAGGTCGCGGTTTAGGGTTAACTGGGCGGCGTCGTACGGTGTCAGCCCCAAGGTTTCCTGGAAGCGGCTTTTCTTGGCCTGCGGTAATTCAGGCATGGCCTGTTGTACGCGTTCGACCCAATCTGACGTAATGACCAACGGGGGAAGGTCGGGGTCGGGGAAGTAGCGGTAGTCGTCGGAGTCTTCCTTGCTGCGCATGCTTCGGGTGACGTCTTCATCGGCATCGTAAAGTCGTGTTTCCTGACGGATTGCGCCGCCGTCTTCAATGATTTCAATCTGGCGCTGGGCTTCGTACTGAATGGCACGTTCAAGGAAACGGAAGGAGTTCAGGTTCTTGATCTCGCAACGTGTGCCGAATTCTTCTTGGCCTTTGGGACGAACCGAGACGTTTGCATCGCAACGGAATGAGCCCTCCTGCATGTTGCCGTCGCAAATGCCCAGCCACACCACCAGGCTGTGCAGAGTGCGGGCGTACGCAACGGCTTCCGCTGCCGAACGCATTTCAGGCTCAGACACAATTTCCAGTAAGGGTGTGCCGGCGCGATTTAAATCAATTCCCGAGGCCGGGCGTCCGTTGGCATCGGTATAGTTTTCGTGAAGCGACTTGCCTGCGTCTTCCTCAAGGTGGGCGCGGGTCAGGTTGACGACTTTTTCCTCTTCGCCAAGTTGGAAATACACTTTTCCGCCCTGAACGACCGGGATTTCGAACTGACTTATTTGATAGTTTTTCGGCAGATCGGGGTAAAAATAGTTTTTGCGTGCGAAAACAGAGCGTGGTGCGATATGTGCATCGACGGCCAACCCGAATTGAATGGCGCGCTCAACGGCTCCCCTATTAAGAACCGGCAGGCTGCCCGGCAGGGCCATATCAACTTCGTTGGCCTGGGTGTTGGGCTGCGCCCCATAGCGGGTGCTGCTGTTGGAAAAGATTTTGGATTCGGTAGACAACTGGGCGTGTGTTTCCAGCCCGATAACGATTTCCCATTCCATTATTTTTGATCCGGTTTGCGTTGATGCCAGTCGGTAACGTTCTGGTAGCGGTCGGCAACGGCTAACAGTTGACCTTCGGTGAAATAGTTGCCGATGAGTTGCAGGCCGATGGGCAGTGTGGCGTTTTGCCCTCCGAAGCCGCAGGGGATCGACATGGCGGGCAGGCCCGCCAGGCTGACGCCAAGGGTATAAACATCGGCCAGCCAATCGGCCGTTGGGTCGTCGCGGTTGTCACCTATCTTTTTGGCAACCGAGGGCGTAACCGGCCCCATGATGACGTCGCATTTTTCGGCAAATGCTTGTTGGAAGTCGTCGGTGATCATGCGACGCACCCGTTGCGCCTGCAGATAATAAGCATCGTAATAACCATGGCACAGCACATAGGTACCCACCATGATGCGCCGTTTGACTTCGTCGCCGAACCCTTCGGCGCGGGTACGGCTGGTCATTTCTTCAAGGTTGTTGTAATCGGCTGCGCGAAGCCCGTACCGGACGCCGTCGTAGCGCGACAAATTGCTGGATGCTTCAGCCGGCGCAATAACGTAATAAGAGGGGATGGCTAATTGGGTGCGAGGGAGTGAAATTTCCACGCGTACGGCGCCCAGGCTTTCGTATTGCGCCAGGGCCGTTTCAACGGCCTGCGCCACATCGGGCGCCAGGCTTGCATTGAAGTACTCCTTGGGTACTCCGATGCGTAAACCTTTCAAGGGTTGGGAACCTTGCCCCGAAAAATGTGCTTGTTTTGTGTCGTAGGCCTCACGAACCCGCCCGGGCTGGTTGGCGATTCCGTCGCACGTTTCAAGGCTGGTTGAGTCGCGTTCGTCAAAGCCGCCCATAATATCGAGTATATCGACCAGGTCGTTTGCGCTGCGCGCAATGGGGCCCGCTTGATCGAGACTGGATCCGAAAGCAATCATCCCGAACCTTGACACTGTTCCGTATGTGGGTTTGATACCGCTCACGCCGCATAAAGCCGCAGGTTGGCGCACCGAGCCGCCAGTGTCGGTACCTGTAGTTGCTGGGACAATGCCTGCGGCAACAGCTGCAGCCGACCCTCCTGATGAGCCGCCGGGGACAGACTCCGGATCCCAAGGATTGCGTGTTGCGCCGAAAGCCGAGTTTTCATTACCTGAACCCATTGCGAATTCGTCACAATTGAGCTTGCCGACCGATACGGCCCCCGCGTCGTTCAAACGTTGTACAACGGTGGCGTCGAATGGGCTGGTGTAGTGTTCCAGCATTTTGCTTGCGGCCGTTGTTTTCCACTTTTGGGTAACAAAAATATCTTTGTGAGCAATGGGAATGCCGGTTAAAGGGCCGCCTTTCCCTTGCGCCAGCAATGCGTCAGCGTGTTTGGCCTGTTCGAGCGTGAGTTGATCGTCGATGTGCAGAAAGGCATTCAGATTCGTGTGCTGTTTCGCGAGATTCAAAGAGGCTTGTGCAAGCTCGCACGCGCTGACTTTGCGTTCGCGCAACGCAATGCCAAGTTCTGCAATACCGGAGAATTCGAAATTAGAAGACATAGTGAGGGTGATCAGTATCGGGCTTATTCAATAACTTTAGGTACCAGAAACAGACCTTCTTCGTTGGCCGGGGCGTTGGCCATGAGATGATCGCGCTGGCCCGTTGTTTGGGTTGGGGCGGCGACGTCTTCGCGCAGGCGGGCGTGAATGTCTTGATGCGCCGATAGCGGATGCGCCATAGGCTCGATGCCCGTTGTGTCGACGGCCTGCAGTTGTTCAATGAGGCCCAGAATGCCGTTGAGTTCACTTTCCATACGTGCCTGCTCGGTGTCCGACAGCGCGATGCGGGCGAGCCGTGCCACGCGGGAAACATCGTCTTGTGTAATTGCCATTCAGAGAATCCGCGAAAATCATTAGGTATTGACGCGCCGGGTAGGTAAAAAAGTATGACCCAGCTAGTGAAAACCCGTTACTAAAAATGAATGGGGCATTGAAGCCCCTGTTTAAACTGAATTATAAGTTATGATTTACGGCTAATTCAGTTAATTAAGCCTGCGCGCGCGTGTTAAGCTTGGAAAATTCGGCCTAAAGCCGCAGCTTGCCTAAGCTTGAACGGGCGTTGGCTTGGGCCGTTGCTTCACATAGTAGCGCCAAATTAACCGGCTTTCTCTCAATATCTAGATATTACTGAGCGCACATGTTCGGATTTCTCCGCAGTTATTTTTCCAGTGATATGGCCATCGACCTGGGTACGGCCAATACACTTATTTATGTTCGTGGCAAAGGCATCGTACTCGATGAGCCCTCCGTGGTGGCCATCCGTCACGACGGTTCCCCCAACGGCAAGAAAATTATTCAGGCTGTGGGGCGAGAGGCCAAGCAAATGCTGGGGCGGGTCCCCGGTAATATTGAAGCCATTCGTCCCATGAAAGACGGCGTTATCGCCGACTTTACCGTTACCGAGCAAATGCTCAAACAGTTTATACGCATGGTGCATCCAGGCAGCATGTTTGCGCCGAGTCCGCGCATTATCGTGTGTGTGCCGTGTGGCTCCACTCAGGTTGAGCGCCGCGCTATTCGCGAATCCGCGCTCGGTGCGGGCGCCAGCCAGGTTTATCTCATTGAAGAACCGATGGCGGCTGCTATTGGTGCCGGTCTGGGCGTTTCTGATGCCAGCGGCTCCATGGTCGTCGACATTGGCGGCGGCACGACGGAAGTTGCCGTTATATCGCTGGGTGGCATGGTTTACAAGGGTTCCGTGCGCGTGGGTGGCGACAAATTCGATGAAGCCATCATCAATTACATTCGCCGTAACTATGGCATGCTTATCGGTGAGCCTACTGCTGAATACATCAAGAAGGAAATCGGTTCGGCCTTCCCAGGCGCGGAAATTCGAGAAATTGAGGTCAAAGGCCGTAATCTTTCCGAGGGCGTGCCACGTAGTTTTTCGGTGTCTTCAAACGAAATTCTTGAATCGCTTACCGATCCGTTGAATCAAATCGTTTCAGCAGTGAAAACGGCACTTGAACAAACGCCTCCGGAACTGGGCGCCGATATTACCGAGAAAGGGATTGCCCTTACGGGTGGCGGTGCGCTGTTGCGCGACCTCGACCGTTTGCTGCAGGAAGAAACGGGCTTGCCGGTTATTGTGGCCGACGACCCGCTTACCTGCGTCGTTCGCGGTTGCGGAGAGGCACTGGAACACCTGGAACGTTTGGGTACAGTTTTCATCTACGATTAAGCGCAAGACGGTGCGGCCTTGAACGATGCAGCAGAATGCGACTCTTCGATTATTCAGGCGGGGGCCAACAGCGGAGTTCCGTTTGTTGGTCATTCTGGTGCTATCGCTCGTACTGCTCGTCGTCGATGCCCGTTGGAAGGTGTTTGAGCCTGCCCGGCAGGCAGTGTCAGTTCTGATTTATCCTTTTCAGCGTGCCGCAATGGCCCCTCGGGATTTAATCGAAGGGGTGCGCAGTTGGGCTAACGCGGCAACGGTTGCCAAAGAAGAAAAAGAAGCGCTGCAGCGGCAAAGAATAGAGTTGGCGCAGCTTGCCAGCCATGCTGCGCAGTTGGCGACCGAGAATCAGCAATTGCGTCGTCTATTGAACGTTACCGCACCGGCCGAGCAGCAGTCGGTGGCTGTCGAGGTTCTTTATGAGCCTGCCAATCCTTACAACCGCCATCTGATTTTCAATAAAGGTTCCGACAGCGGCATTGCCCCTGGAATGCCTGTTATTGATGAAGGCGGCGTTGTTGGGCAGGTCGTGCGAGTTACGCCTTTTACGTCGGAGGCGGCATTGATCACTGATGAAAAAGTGTCGGTGCCGGTTCAGGTCGTGCGCAATGGTTTGCGTTTAATCGCCTTTGGCGGGAATCCCGCCGGAAAAATTGAGGCGCGTTACCTGCCCTTGAACGCGGACGTGCGTACAGGCGATACTTTAGTCACGAGCGGTATTGGCGGCCTGTTTCCAGCCGGTTTGGCAGTTGCAAGGGTTGATGAAGTTCGTCGCGATGCGGTAAGCGGGTTCGCGGTGGCGGTGGCAACACCTTTGTCGCATCCTGAGCGATATCGGCATTTTTTAGTGCTCTTGTCGGAGCAGTCCGAACTTTTATCCGAAGTGGAGCCCTAAGCTATGGCACCGCGTGGAACTGGCTCCAAGTCATCGCTATCCGCTCTAACGCCGATCGATACTCGCTCGTTTGGCCGTTCATCCAGCTTACTGTTGGTGTGGGGTTCTATTTTTATAGTGTGGCTTGCTTCGTTGGCGTCCTGGCGGGTGTGGCCCTATGCGCCCGACTTATTGTTATTGGTGCTTTTGTTCTGGTGCCTGAATGAGCCGCGGCGTGTTGGGCTGTTTACCGCTTTTGCCTTTGGTCTGCTTATGGATGTTCATGATGCAGGTCCATTGGGGGGGCACGCCCTTGTTTATGGTTTGGCTGCTTATGGTGTGGTCACACTGGGCCGTCGCCTGCAGCGTTTTAATTCGGTCGTACAGGCCATTCACATCCTGCCCGTTTTGCTGTTGGTGCAAACAATTTACATCATGATCAGTTCCTGGCTGGCAGGGCATTGGCTGGGGTGGTCATGGCTTGTGTCGGCGGTGTTCACTGCAGGCTTGTGGCCGGTTGCCGATATTTTGTTGCATTATTTGCCTCATCGCCTGCATGAAGAGCTTGATGGTGGCAACGCCTAATTTTATTGTCGGCAAGTATGTTCGAATTCAAGAAAACCTCGCACGAACAAAAGCGCAAAGTCTGGTTGCGTTTGTGGGTGGCCGGCATCTTCGTAGTCGTTTGCTTTTTCCTGCTTGTGGGCCGCTTGTGGTATTTGCAGGTTGAGCGTTACGAAGGTTTGGCGGCGCGGGCGGATGAAAACCGTATTGCGGTAGTCCCGATTCCGCCCAGGCGAGGTGAAATTCTGGATCGGAACGGCGCGGTATTGGCCCGTAATTATCGTGATTACACCCTTGAGGTTATACCGGCCGAAGTTTCTGATCTGAAAGCCATGCTGAATACGCTTTCACAATTGGTTTATATCAGCCCAACGAGCCAGAAACGATTTTTACAGCGTGTGAATCAATCGAGTCGATACGCCCGCGTCATGTTGCGTAATAACCTTAATGAAACTGAAGCGGCGTGGTTTGCAGCACATGCGTATAAATTTCCCGGTGTGACGCTGAATGCACGTTGGGTCAGGGAGTATCCGCATGGTTCAAGTGCCGCTCATGTTTTGGGTTACGTGGGTCGCATCTCGGAACAAGACCTGGAGCGTCTTGAGCGTGATGGGCAATTGGGAAATTACCGTGGTACCCATAATATCGGCAAAAAGGGAATTGAAAAAACCTGGGAGCATGTATTGCATGGTCAAACGGGTGTCGAGGAGGTCGAAGTAACGGCAACCGGGCGGCCGGTGAGAACATTGCGGCGAACGGACCCAGTCCCGGGTTCCGATTTAATCCTTTCTCTGGACCTTGGGTTGCAACAGCTTGTTGAAAAAGAATTTCAGGGAAAGCGCGGCGCCCTGGTTGCAATTGAGCCGGAAACCGGTGAGGTGTTGGCTTTTGTGTCTGCACCATCGTTCGACCCTAATTTGTTTATAGACGGCATCGACGTTGACAACTGGCGTATGCTTAACGAGTCGGAAGATCATCCTTTAATTAACCGGCCTTTGTATGGCACTTATCCTATTGGGTCAACTTATAAGCCGTTCGTGGCGTTGGCGGCACTGGAGTTGGGAGTGCGGGACGCTAAAACCAAAATTTATGATCCAGGTTATTTTGAGTTGGGGCGACAGCGTTTTCGCAACGCGGGTTCAATCGCTTATGGTCAAACCGATATGTATCGGGCGTTGGTGAAGTCATCGGATACCTACTTTTACTCTTTGGGCCCCGAGATTGGCGTAAATGCGCTGCATGACTTCAGCAAGCAGTTTGGGTTCGGGCAATACACGGGTATTGACCTGGATGGTGAGCGCCGGGGCATTTTGCCCTCAACCGATTGGAAAGAGAAAGCGTTCCGCAAGCCGGAACAGCAGCGATGGTACGTTGGGGAAACAGTGTCGGTGGCAGTGGGGCAAGGTTACAACTCGTTCACGCTGCTTCAGCTTGCGCAAGCCACCGCGGTATTGGCCAGCAAAGGCGTTTATATGACACCGCATTTGGTGAATCTGGTGCGAAATTCGCAAACAGGCCTGTTGAAGAAAACGGTAACCGAACCCTCTCACGTTGTTGACCTTAAACCCGAAAATATTGAGGTAATTGAAAACGCGCTTGCGGGCGTCGTGAATGAGGGGACCGCTCGAGTGGCATTTGACGGTGCTCCGTATCAGGCGGCGGGGAAAACGGGTACAGCGCAGGTTTTCAGCTTGCGCGGGGCGGAATACAAATCCAGCGAACTTGACGAGCGCTTGCGTGATCACGCGTTGTTTATGGCTTATGCCCCGACAGTCAAACCGCGCATCGCCGTTGCCCTGATCGTGGAAAATGGCGGTTGGGGTTCAACGGTTGCGGCACCGATCGCGCGCAAGGTTTTTGATTATTGGTTAAAGGCCGACACCAATACCACGCTTGCCGAGGTGAGCCCATGAAGCAGTATTTTCGATGGGTTTTGAAGGTTTTAACGGTTTTTGACTGGCCGTTATTGGCCTTGTTGATCTTGATGGCCGGCTTGGGTCTGGTGATCATGCATTCTGCGGTTGGCGGCACCGATTGGCGCTTTGCCAGTCAAGTGCGCAACTATTCTCTGGCGTTTATTGCGCTGTGGTTTGTTGCGGCAGTGCCCCCAAAATATTGGTTAAAACTCTCTCCTGCGCTCTATGTGGTGGGTGTTTTGCTGCTTGTCGCCGTGGAGTTTTTTGGTGAAACCAGTAAAGGGGCCACCCGCTGGCTCGATCTGGGCGTTATCCGCATTCAGCCCTCCGAAATGTTGAAGTTGACCGTGCCAATGATGTTGGCCTGGTACTTTCAGCAGCTCGAAGCCAAACGCATGCGGCTATTGGATCTTCTTGCTGCGATTATTCTGCTGGCTATTCCGTTTGTTTTAATTGTGCGTCAGCCCGATCTGGGTACGGCACTATTAGTGTTGTTGTCGGGTTTTTTCGTTATTTATTTTGCCGGCTTGTCCTTTCGGCTTTTGGTGCCTCTTGGGGTGGTCATGGCCGTAGGCTTGGGCACCATGGTTTATTTTGAAACTGATATTTGCAAACCTGAGGTGGATTGGGTCGTCATGCATGAATATCAGAAGAATCGAGTTTGCACATTGCTTAACCCCAGCTCCGACCCGCTTGGGAAAGGTTTTCACACGATTCAGTCAATGATCGCCATCGGTTCCGGGGGCGTTTATGGTAAAGGGTATATGGAAGGAACCCAGGCACACCTTGATTTTGTTCCCGAGCGTACAACCGATTTCATTTTTGCGGTGTATGCGGAAGAGTTTGGTTTGTATGGCGGGGTCATGCTATTGGTGCTGTTTGCGCTTTTTATTGTGCGCGGGCTATTTATTTCAGCACGCGCAACGACCCAATTCGGCCGTTTGCTTGCGGGTGCGCTGTCAATGACCTTTTTCGTTTATGTTTTTGTGAATATCGGTATGGTCACGGGTATTTTGCCGGTGGTTGGGGTACCCCTGCCGTTTATGAGTTATGGCGGTACGGCCTTATTAACCTTGGGCATCGCGTGCGGCCTATTGATGAGTATTAATCATTACCGTCAGCCGTCTCAGGCACGTTAGGCTTTATTGTTTGAAAGCAGGCTTTGGCGAACACCATGAAGGATTTTTTGCACCGGGGCGGGCAAGCCGGTATCGGCCAGCAGGTTTAGAGGCTGCCAGCAATAGTCGTTGTTGGGTTCTGCCAGCGGTATACGCTTAACTGTCAGCCACCAGGGCGTTATCTGCAATTTGAAGTGCGTGAATGTGTGTTGAAGTGTTGCCATTTTGCTTTGCGCCGAGGGTTTAACGCCCCAATTCACGCAGGCGTTTTCCAGCGCGTCGAATTCGTTGAATTGCGGTAAACACCAGAGTCCGCCCCAAATTCCGGTTTGGGGGCGTTTTTCCAGCAGGACATTGTCATTGTGTAGCAATATCAGCATATGACATTCCCGCTGCGGCACAAGTTTACGTGGTCGCGCCGAGGGCAACGCTTTCTGGGCATTATTAAGGTTGGCGTAGCACGAGGTGGTTAAAGGGCAGTGCGTGCAATCGGGTTTTGTTCGCGTACACCGCGTTGCTCCCAAATCCATTAAACCCTGGGTATACGAGATCATATCGAGATCCCGGGGGCCATGATCAAGAATGGCTTGTGCAATAGACCAAAGCTCTGTTTCAACTGCTTTCGTGCCGGTATAGCCAAATACGCCGAAAAACCGGGTAAAGACGCGCTTTACATTACCATCCAGAATGGGGGCACGCCCCCCAAATGAAAATGCTGCAATGGCTGCGGCGGTAGAGCGCCCAATACCCGGTAGTGTTGCGATTTGCTCTGGTGTTTCCGGGAATTTTCCGCCCCATTGTTCCATGACGGTTTGCGCGCAGCGGTGAAGATTACGAGCCCGAGCGTAGTAACCCAAGCCGGCCCAGTATGCCAGTACGTCTGCCTGGGACGCCCGAGCCAAATCGGCTAACGTTGGGAATCGCTTCAGGAAGCGGTGATAGTAGTCGATTACCGTGCCAACCTGCGTTTGCTGCAGCATAATCTCCGATAGCCAAATACGGTAAGGGTCCCGGGTGTTTTGCCAGGGCAGATGATGGCGTCCTTCTGATTTTTGCCAGTTCGATACAGCTTGGGCGAAGGTCTCGACACCTACTTTGGGTGGCGGCGTACTTGTAGCAGTGGTCATACCGGTTAAAAGCGGGTATTTCGGGTAACAGACCAACGCGCCGATAAGGCTGCCAAAACAGCAACGGTGAATATGGCCAGCAACAGATGGTGTGTGTTAGGCAGGCTAAGCGCCAGTTGGGCGTTGTAAGTACCGGCTAACGTTGCCAGATTTTCGTTCATTGGAACCAGTGCCAGTTTTGCGAAAATAATGGCGGCAACGCTTGCGATAACACCTGTAAGGGCACCCAGATAAAGAAATGGGCGTCGAACAAACGACTCTGTTGCACCAACAAGGCGGGCGACAGCGATTTCTTCCCGCTGGCTCAAAGCTTGCATACGTACTGTGTTGAACACGGTGGCTAAAACAACCAGCACGACACCTGCGGCCATTAAACCCAGGCCAACCCGAAGAAACGCCAGGATGGCCGCCAGCCGTTGGACCCAGGCGGCGTCGTGTTGCACGGTGCCAACGCCGTCCAGATTTTTCCAAAGGTTTGTCAGGGCGGCCACGCGCTCAGGTAAATCTTCGGTTTCCTTAAGCGTGATGACGACTGCGTGGGGAAGGGGATTATCGGGAAGTACGGCCAGCGCATCCGACCACGCCGGATTGCCCTTCAGGTTGTTCATGGCCTGGTCCCTGGGAATAACGCGTACATTTGCAACGTCGGCTTCATGCTCGTTGCGAATTCGGGTAGCGATGCTTTGCGCCTTTTCCTGATCGTGCGAGAGATCGATAAACAAGGTAATTTCAGGCGTGATGGAAACTTGTTTGACAACCGGTTGCGCGGCGACCAGAAAAGCGGTGCCGATGATGGGTAGCGTTAAGGTCAGGGCAATAACCAGCAAGTTCGCCAATGATGAAAATGGATTCGACAGCAGGCGTCGAAAGGCGATTGCTAACGCATAACGGTGATGGCGTATCCAGCGTCTCATGCCTGCACCCCGCGTAAATCAGTGAAGCGGCCAGGGAGTATTTGCAGCGTGCGTGAAGCGTAAGTGGCCATTAGAGAGGTGTCGTGAGAGGCGATTAGCGTGGTGACACCCACCCGGTTGAAGTCGCGAAACACATCCATGATGCGTCGGGCGCTTTCGTGGTCCAGGTTGGCGGTAGGCTCATCGGCAATCAGAATGGCGGGGCGATTCACAATGGCGCGTGCAATCGCCAGGCGCTGTTGTTCGCCGCCCGACATTTCAACGGGGTTCAAGTCTTCTTTACCCGCCAAACCCACCTTATCGAGTGCAGCCCGGGCTCGGGTAATGGCTTGAGACCGTTCGAGCCCGACAACGGTAAGGGGTAACAGCACGTTTTCAAAAGCGCTGCGGTCAAACAGCAGATGGGTGTCTTGCAAAATCACACCTACGGCCCGGCGCAAATAGGGTCTTGCGCGACCCGGCATTTTATCAATGCGGTTCTTGTTCACCGTAATACTGCCGCGGCTGGGGGGTTCAAGCCCACCAATGAGCTTCAGCAGCGTGGATTTCCCGGCACCCGACGGGCCTGAAACAAAAACGAATTCCCCCGCTTCAATACGGAAGTTGATGTCGGCCAGAATGTTTCGGCTCCGGCCATAGGATTTGAAAACGTGTTGAAACTCAATCATGTTGACCGTTGGCTATAGAAATCGCTCATAGGCGGATATGATATCGTGCCTTCGATACTTTATCCTGTTAATGCGTCAATCTCTATGACTTTTCCTGCAAATCGACGCTCTTCCCATTTTGCCCGCTGGTCGTGGCGCAACGCCAGGGTGCGAGCCTGGATATACCAGTTGGCCATGTTGCTGGGTATTGGTTTGCTGGTTTATTGGTTGGTCGATAACACGCTGGTTAATTTGGCTGCCCGCAACATTTCAACCGGGTTCGGCTTTCTGGAGCGGGAGGCGGGTTTCGCAATCAGCGAGAGCCCGGTCGCTTATCGTCCTGCCGACTCTTACGCCCGTGCTTTATGGGTTGGCATTCTGAATACGTTGAAAGTCGCGGCCCTTGGGGTGATTTTGGCAACTTTGCTGGGTAGCCTGATCGGCATTGCACGCTTGTCGGGCAATCGGCTGTTGGCTGCAGTGGCAACGGCCTATATTGAAGTGATGCGTAATATCCCCTTGTTATTGCAGTTGTTTTTCTGGTACGCCCTTATTACGCAAAGCTTGCCTTCACCCCGGCTTGCACTGGAGCCGGTGTCGGGTGTGTTTTTATCTAACCGGGGTTTAACTGTTCCGTGGCTGTTGGGGGTGAATGGTTCAGTTTTCTGGCTGGCATTGTTTGTGGTCGTATTGTATTTAATTGTTGCAGCGCGTTTAGGCCGCAAAGCAAAAACAGGCCGCCATCCGGGCAAGGCACTGACACTGATTGGTATGGTGTTTTTTCTGGCGGTTGCATTCGCAGCCACGATTGCATTCTCGCCAGGGCTTCACGTAAGCGTGCCCGAGCTGAAAGGCTTTAACTTTGCCGGAGGTGCAACATTAAGCCCGGAGTTCACCGCTCTGTTGCTGGGGCTGGTGCTGTATACCGCAGCTTTTGTTGCTGAGGTGGTGCGGTCTGGTATTCAGTCGGTGGGGGCGGGGCAGTGGCAGGCTGGTCGTGCCCTGGGATTACAAGATAGCCAGGTGTTGCGCCGGATTATTATTCCCCAGGCGTTACGGGTAATTGTGCCGCCAATGACAAGTCAATATTTGAACCTGACCAAAAACAGCTCTCTGGCTGTTGCAATCGGCTATCCCGATATTGTCTCAATTGCCAATACAACACTGAATCAAACGGGTCAGGCAATTGAAGGCGTTTTGATTATTATGGCCGCCTATTTAACAGTCAGCTTGTCGATATCGGCCGTCATGAATTTGTATAACCGGCGTATTGCCCTAAAGGAGCGGTAAGAATGACAGCCGCCTCAATACACGTTGGTCAGCGCCCGGTACGCTGGTATCACACATTGGTAAATACGCCGTTCAACGCTTTGGTTACGGTGGTTCTTGTCGGGCTGTTGGCTGCGACATTGCCGGCCGCAGTGGAGTGGCTGTTTTTGTCTGCCCGGTTTGGAGGCGACAGCCCGCAAGCCTGTGCGCAAGTGGCCGGTGCCTGCTGGACGTTTATTGTCCAGAAGCATCGAGTTATCTTGTTTGGCTTGTACCCGTATGCAGAACAGTGGCGTCCTTTGCTGGCGTGTGTGGTGCTTATCGGTATTGTCGTACTCAGTTGCCGGCGTCGCTTCTGGCGGCCGGCCCTGGCTATTTATTGGTTGGGGGCGTTGGCGCTGGTGGGTGTTCTCATGTGGGGCGGGGTTCTGGGGCTTTCTTTTGTTGAAACCCGCCTGTGGGGCGGCTTGCCCCTTACCTTGATTCTGGCCACCGTGGGGGTGGGTCTGGCGTTTCCACTTGGCGTGTTGCTGGCATTGGGTCGACGCTCCGACTTGCCTGCAGTACGGTCGGTGTGTGTGATTTATATCGAGTTGATTCGTGGTGTGCCGCTGATCAGTTTGTTGTTTATGGCTTCGGTAATGCTACCGTTGTTTCTGCCCGAAGGCCTTAACATTAACAAGTTGTTGCGCGCTCAAATTGCCATTGTTTTGTTCGTGGCTGCCTATATTGCTGAAACTGTTCGTGGTGGCTTACAGGCGATTCCCAAAGGGCAGTACGAAGGGGCCGACTCATTGGGCCTGGGCTACTGGCAAAAAACGCTTTTTATTGTGCTGCCCCAGGCGCTTAGGGCCATTGTCGGGCCGCTGGTAGGTATTTTTATTTCTGTACTGAAAGATACGTCTTTGGTGGTTGTTATTGGCGTTTTCGATCTCATGCAAGCGACCAAGGCGGCTTTGGCCGATGCGCAATGGCAAGGGTTTAGCACCGAAGCTTACTTGTTCATTGGGGCTATTTATTTTGTTTTGTGTTTTTCCATTTCCCGGTATAGCCAGTCGCTTGAAAGACAATGGCGTCAAGGCTGAATAAATTCGTAACATTTAAGCCCGTACGCAACTGATAGGATAGATAGCGCACTTAGGGTTCGTTATGGTTCTGGAACCCGTAACCCAAGAAGGAGAAGAATATGAACACTTTAGTTAACAAGCGCGTTGCGATTAGCGTAGTTGCCTTGGCAATGATGGGCGGTTGTGCCACGGTGGACCGAACAATGGGCGGTATGAGCCAAGGGGGTCGCACAGCAGCCGGTGCCGGCGCAGGTGCAGCCGTAGGCGCCGGGCTTGGCGCATTAATAGGCGATAGCAGTGAGGCCGCATTAATCGGCGCCGGGATCGGTGCCGTTGCCGGCAGCATCATGGGCTATAACTGGTCGGGCATCAAGAATGATGTTGAGCAATCCGGCGCTCGCGATTTAGGGGTGGCTGTTGTTGAAATGCCCGACGGAACGCTTAAAGTTCACATTCCAAGCAATGTGTCGTTTGACACAGGGAAGTCTGATCTGAAAGCCGGTTTGCTACCTGTGCTTGACAGTGTGTCACGGGCGCTTGCCCAGCATCCCGAGTTGCGTGCCAAGGCTATTGGCTACACCGACAGCACCGGCCCGGCTGAGCTGAACCAGCGCTTGTCGTTAAGCCGTGCTGAAGCCGTTACAAACTATATTGCCCGACAGGGTATTTCCATGGGACGTTTAACTGCTGAAGGGCGTGCTTCCGCCAACCCCATTGGTGATAACAGTACCGAGCAGGGCCGCGCGCTGAACCGTCGTGTTGAGCTGTTCTTGTACGCTGTTAAACAATAATTTTTTAAGCATTGAATGCAAAAAACCCGTCGTACCATTTTGGACGACGGGTTTTTTGTAACAATTTAATGCGCTGCTTATTAGAACGGATAGTGGCGGGGGGTGGTTTGAATCGACATCCAGCGTAGTTCGGTGAAGGCCTCAATGCCGGCACGCCCGCCGAAGCGGCCGAAACCGCTGTCTTTTACGCCGCCAAACGGCATTTGTGCCTCATCGTGAACTGTGGGGCCGTTAATGTGGCAAATGCCTGATTCAATACGCGAAGCAACTTGCCATGCCCGCCCGATATCTTTTCCGAATACCGCCGCTGACAGGCCGTAGTCGTTGTCATTCGCCACTTGAATCGCTTCTTCAACCCCGTTAACACGGACAATGGCCTTTACCGGCGCAAAGGTTTCCTCGCTGTAGATTTTCATTTCCGGCGTAACGTGGTCGATCAGTGTGGCGGGCATTAAGGTGTTTTCAGCCTTGCCGCCGCAAAGTAGCTTGGCGCCTTTTTCCAACGCGTCGTCGATGAGCGCATTGCAACGTTCAACCGTCGACATATCGACCACCGAACCCAGGACAACCGGGCCTTCGCGCGGATCACCCAGCGGCAGGTTGCGCGCCTTTTCGGTGAGTGCGGGAATAAACGCGTCGGCGATTTTATTGTCGACAATAATGCGTTCCGTTGACATGCAGATTTGGCCGGAATTTGCGAACGCGCCAAAAGCGGTTCCGTTAACGGCTTCTTCGATGTTTGCATCGTCGAGAACGACCAGCGGTGCTTTGCCGCCCAGTTCCAAAATAGAAGGTTTCAGATATTTCGCGCAGACCGAGGCGATGATTCTGCCAACCCGTGTGGAACCGGTGAAATTGACGCGCCGAACGGCAGGGTGAGCGATCATGGCCTCAACAATAGGGCCCGCATCGGCTGGGTCGTTGGTGATGAAATTCACTACCCCGTTAGGCAAGCCGGCTTCCTGAAGTGATTCGATAATCAGGCTGTGGGTGGCCGGACATACTTCCGACCCTTTCATTACAACGGTATTGCCGCAGGCCAGGGGAACGGCAACGGCCCGGGTGCCCAGGATGATGGGCGCATTCCAGGGCGCCATGCCCAACACCACGCCTGCAGGCTGCCGAACACCCATTGCCAGGCTGCCGGGAACATCGGACGGGATGAGGTCGCCGTTTATTTGTGTGGTAAGCGATGCGGCTTCGCGAAGCATATTGGCTGCCAGGTGCGCATTGAAGCCGGCCCACATGGCGGCCGACCCGGTTTCGCCGGCCATGGCTTTGATAAAGTCGTCGGTTTTTGCGTCAAGGGCATCGGCTGCTTTCAACAACAGGCCACGTCGCTCTGTCGGGCCTTTCGCGGCCCATTCGGGGAAAGCCCGGGAGGCGGCTTCAACAGCTTCGATGGCGTCTTCGACGGTTGCGGCCGGGGCGGTGGTTGCGACTTTGCCGTCAAGCGGGTTCTTTCGCTGGAAAGTTTTACCATTGCTGGCTTGCTTTTGTTGCCCGTTAATAAGCATCGAAATAGTTGACATAGCTTGACTCCAGGTTTGTTACAAAATTCGGAATAAACACGAGTGCGTCTTAATTTTCCATTATGAGCCTTTTTGGCGCTAGGGAAAAGTAAGTGGACTTACTATAATCGGTGCAACGATTGTTGCGGAATGTTATATGACTGTTGGGATGGAGTTGTTAAAACGCTGGGGGGGCTTTGTTGGGGTTACCGTACTGGTTTGCTTATGTTTTGCAACCAGCTCTTTGCCGACACCGCTGTATCCCATATACGAACGAGCCTGGCAAATTCCACCCAGCTCCTTAAGTTACATTTTTACGTCCTATATGGTGGCTGTTTTCGCCACCTTGCTTTGTTTTGGACGGGTGTCGGATACTTTCGGGCGCTTCAAAGTCATTGTGGCTTCGGTATTAATGCTGATGTTGGGGTTGGGGCTGTCGATGGTGGCGCAAGGCGTGGCAACCTTAATTCTGGCTCGCGCCATTATTGGTTTCGGAAATGGCATTCTTGCCACCACGGCTGCCCTGGCGATGGGTGAGGCGCATCCTCAGCAAGACCGCCGCAAAGCGGCTGTCGTCACTTCCAGTGCCATTACGGTTAGCTTTGGAGCAGGGCCGGTGATTGGCGGGGTCATCGCCCAATGGAATGTTTACCCACTGGTATTGCCTTATGTGTTCATTTTGGCCTTCGCCGTCCTGACATTACTGTTAATTATTGCTTCTCGACATCAGTTGCAGGGGCCGGTCGGTGCTCGTGCACCTTTGTCCATCGTGCCCAAAATGGCGCTGCCGGTTGTAGGTAATCGACCGCCATTCCTCTTGGGATGTGCCGGGGGGTTCTTTACTTTTGGTGTCGGCTGCCTGTTTGCATCGCTTGTGCCCTCGGTCTTGCCGGAGCTGAATTTGCCGTGGCAGGGGCCGATTGTGGTGGGCGTGGCGTTTATTTTCATGGCCATTGCGTCTACATTGGTTCAAACCACGCAAACGCAGTTGCCCCCTTTCAAGGGGCTGATGTTCGGTATGGGTGCTTTTGGCCTGAGCGTTGTGTTTCTGGCTGCGGGTATGTACACCCACAGTGTGGCAATTTTGATTATTGCCATGGTTTGTTTCGGTATTGGCCAGGGGTTTGGCTTTATGTATGCCTCAATGATTGCCAGTCTGCACGCTGATGAGCATCGTCGGGCGGCTAATATGTCAACTTTTTTCCTGTCGGCTTATACCGGTGCGACGGTGCCCATTATTGGCGTGGGAATATTGGCCGATCATGTAGGTCTGAGCACCGCTATTTATACGTTTTGTTTTATTACGACTGTCGTTCTGGGCTGTTTATCAGCGTACTCTGCCTGGATGCATCGTCATCGGAAGATTGCATAGCATAGAATTTCCGTTTTTCTTCGTACATTAAATGATCCGCTTCGCGAAGCGCATCTTCCAGGCGTTCGCCTTCTTCGCAAACCGACCAGCCTGCAGCAAGCTGAAGGAACGGGCCGTTGTAGAACTGGTTGTTCAGGTCGGTGAGTTTTTTCAGGTTGGCCAGCAGGTTTGTACGAGCTTCATCGGTTGCGCCGGGCATGAAAACCGCGAACTCGTCGCCCCCTATGCGCATGGCAGTGACCCCTTTGCTGTTCAGTTGGCCCAGAATTTCGCCTGCGCGCCGAAGCAGGTCGTCGCCGGCTGCGTGGCCCAGGGTGTCGTTAATGGTTTTCAGGTTATTAATATCGATAATGATAACCGTGACAGGGAACGGGCCTTTGCGATCGAGGCGGCTGATTTCATCAACATAGAATGAACGGTTCTTTAGTTTTGTCAGTACATCGTGTTTGCCCAGATACTCCAGATAGGCTTCGGCTTTCTTGCGTGCGGTAATGTCAGTCAGGGCCAGAAGCACCAAATCCCAATGCTTTTCATGGCCGTTGAACACTGAAAACTGCAGATGGATATTAAGCGGGTTGCCGTCCAGCTCGTAATTCAGCACCTCCCGCTGCATGAACAGCTTACCGTCCCACAGGTCGATAAGTTGTTCGCGAAAATGGTCCCGCATGTCGTCGCGGAACACTTCGGGCAGCCGGGTGAGCAGGTCTTGTTTGTTTTTGGCTTTAAACATGTCAATGGTGTATTGATTGACATCCAGCACTTTGATTTCCGACATGCATTGCTCGACGAAGTCGGGGTGAACGTCGGTAAACGTTCTAAAGTCGGTAATTCCGCGTTCACGCACCTCTTCCAGCAAGATCTTGATGCGATGAAAATCCTCAACCCACAGTGACACGGGGGCGTATTCGAAAATACCCCGTGCATATTGTTCGCTTGCCAACACACGTCGGTGAGCGTTTTCAAGCTCTGTAATGTTGTCGAGCGACACCAGTACGCGATCCCAGCGCTTTTTGTGGTCCGGCAAAATAACGGCACGGATCAGAACGTCGAGCCTCTCGCCGTTTAATGTGTAATTAACGCTTTTGCTCTCGAAGCGATCGTTGCCCCCCCAGAGCTGCTCCAGCTCTTCAATGTGTGCCTCCAGCATGTCATCACGCAATACCTCACTCAGCCGAGAGGAAAGTTCGTCGAACGAGGCGGCATTAAACATATCGAGCGTTTTGCGATTGACATGTAATACCCTGATGCACGCAGAACATTGGGCAACACGAGTTACATCTTCTGCCAAATAGTCGCGTAAATCGGTGATACCTTGCGAACGCCAATTTTCAAACAGCTCGTAGAGCTGGCTATAGTCTTCAAGCCATAAAGAGTTCGGCATGATTTCGAAGAATTCGGGCAGGCTGGTGCCCCATGTTTCTGGTTGGCTGTCTGAAAGATTGCCCAGTTGCATAGAGTGAAGTCCGGTGAATTGGGTGAAAACGCATGCTGAAGCTGTAATGGTGATGCTGATTTTAATGAATTTGCGTGAGCTGCGCGCTCACAGTATTGAAAATATAAAATTTATAATTTTATGAAGGCCTAAAAGAAAAGCCCCTTCAGTTCAGAAGGGGCTTAGAGAGCGTTTTACAACAATTTGAGTGCGTTGGTTTTTTATCTAACTGTTGATATATTGCTTAAACGCCTGGGTCTTTGAACATTTCCACGACGTCGAATTCAACGTTATAACGTTCGCCGTTATCCAGTTTCTTGGCTTCACGAATGTAGATGTTCTGAACGATGTCGCGTGTTTCAGGGTCGATACGGATCGGGCCACGAGGGCTTTCCCACTCCATTCCTTTCATAGCGGCCAGTAGTTCGTCGCCCGTGGCATCTGGACCGGCTTTCTTCAACGCTTCGTAAATAAGGTGCATGCCGTCGTAGGCACCTACACCCATGAAGCTGGCACGCATCCCGTCGTTGGCCTCGGCGAACGCTTTTACAAATTCCTTGTTTGTTTCGGAATCGTGAGCGGCTGAGTAGTGGTGGGAAGTGATAATACCCAGCACTTCATCACCCATTGAAGGCATCAGGTCGTCTTCCACCATGTCGCCGGTACCGATCAGATTGATACCTTCTGCAGCGAGATTACGTTCCTTGAACTGCTTCAACACTGCGGTACCTTGGCCGGAAGGAACAAACACGAAAAGTGCATCGGGTTTCAAGTCGCGAACGCGCTGAAGGAACGCCGAAAAGTCGGGGTTTGCCATGGGGCTGCGGATGCTTTCCAGCACTTTCCCGCCTTTTTCCGTAAAGGTTTTCACGAAGACTTTTTCAGCGTCGTGACCTGGGCCGTAGTCGGCTACCAGCGTAACAGCGGTATCGATTTTGACGTCTTTGTTGTCACGTGCCCAGGCTGCGATAGGCGCAGTTGTTTGCGGCAGTGTCATGGAGGTACGCACGATGTAGGGCGACTTCTGAACAATTGATGAGGTGCCGGCTGCCGTGACCACCATGGGAACTTTAGCCTGGGTGGCAATGGGTGCAGCGGCAAATGCCAGCGGTGTGAGGCCAAAGCCGGCCAGCACATTTACCTTATCCTGCACGACCAGTTCCTGGGCAATACGTTTGGTTGTTTCAGGCTGAACGCCGCCGTCGTCTTTAATGATGAGTTCAACTTTGCGCCCGGCTACTTCATCGCCATGCTGCTGCATGTAAAGTTTGGCGCCGGCAACGGCTTGTTTACCAGTAGAGGCAAATGGGCCTGTCATGGGGATAATGAAGCCGATTTTGAACGGTTCTGCAGCGTGCGCGACTGCAGCGGTTGCAAAGCAGGCCGCTGCAAGCGCAATTTTGGCGAATTTTCTCATTAGTCGTCTCCTGAGAATTTTGGTTATGAGTCTAATACCGTTAAGGCATGCCCACCTAAAGCAAAAAGGGTTCCAAGCAGGCAATAACTGTTCAGAACCCTGTCAGATTAAGTGTGCTGAATGTTACGGTTATTGATTGTTGCTCATTTGTTCCTGGCTTGCAAGTAGGTCAAGTGCTACGTCGACAATCATGTCTTCCTGGCCGCCCACCATTTTGCGTCTGCCCAGTTCAACCAGGATATCCACCGTTTTCAGGTTGTATTTGGCCGCAGCTGCTTCCGCATGGCGCAGGAAGCTGGAATAAACCCCGGCGTACCCGAGCGCAAGCGTTTCGCGGTCGACCCGAACCGGGCGGTCTTGCAGCGGCCGCACCAGGTCGTCGGCCGCGTCCATAAGCTTGTAAAGGTCGCAACCGTGATTCCAGCCCAGCCGTTCGGCTGCGGCAATGAAGACCTCCAACGGCGCATTGCCCGCACCGGCACCCATACCCGCCAGGCTGGCGTCGATGCGATCACAACCTTCTTCCACCGCTACGATGGAATTCGCCACACCCAGGCTAAGGTTGTGGTGGGCGTGAATACCGGTTTCGGTTTCGGGCTTTAGAACGTCTTTCAGCGCACGGAAACGGTCGCGCACGTCGTTCATGGTGAGCGCACCGCCTGAGTCGACCACATAAATGCAACTGGCGCCGTAGCTTTCCATAAGCTTGGCTTGCTCGGCCAACTGGGCCGGTTGAATCATGTGGCTCATCATCAGGAAGCCCACTGCGTCCATACCCAGTTCATTGGCATAGTCGATATGTTGGCGGGACACATCGGCTTCCGTGCAATGTGTGGCAACACGGACTACGCGCGCGCCTGCATCGTAGGCGCGGCGCAGGTCGTGCATGGTGCCGATACCCGGCAGCAGCAGGGTGGCAATTTTGGTGTTGGTAACCGATTCGGCAGCCGCCGTAATCCATTCCACATCGCTGTGTGCCCCAAAGCCGTAGTTGAAGCTGGAGCCTTCCAGGCCGTCGCCGTGCGCCACTTCAATGCTGTACACCCCGGCTTCATCAAGTGCCTTGGCAATGGCGCGAACGTTATCGACACTGTATTGATGCCGAATCGCATGGCTGCCGTCACGCAGGGTTACGTCGGAGATATAGAGTTTCTTTTGCGTATCCATTACACCACTTCCTTTTGTGTTCTTGACATGCCTGCCTCAAGGCGACGGCGCGCCATCATGTCGCCGCAAGCCAGCGCGGCGGAAGTCATGATGTCGAGGTTGCCGGCATAGGCGGGCAGATAATGTGCCGCCCCTTCCACTTCCAGGTAGACGGCAATTTTCAGACCGTGGCGTGGGCCGATGCCCGGTACGTTCATGGGGGCCGATTCATCGATGACGTCGAACTGCACTTTCTGCTTCAGGCGATAGCCCGGTACGTACGACTGCACCTTGGCTACCATTCTTTCGATGCTTTCTTCCACTTTTTTCTGGTCGGCGGGCTCCGACAGGACGAACACGGTGTCGCGCATAATCAGCGGCGGTTCGGCCGGGTTCAGAATAATAATGGCCTTGCCCCGTTCGGCACCGCCCAGTTTTTCGATGGCGTCGCGCGTGGTTTCGGTAAACTCATCGATGTTGGCACGGGTACCCGGCCCGGCCGATTTGCTGGAAATCGAGGCGACGATTTCCGCATAGTGCACTTTGGCCACTTGCGACACGGCTCCCACAATGGGAATGGTGGCCTGGCCACCGCACGTGACCATGTTCATGTTGGTGGCGTTCTCCGCTTCCAGGTTCAACGCAGGAATAACGAACGGGCCAATGGCGGCCGGGGTTAGGTCGATAACCTGCACACCGTGTTTTTGCAGTACCTCGTTATGATGTGCGTGGGCGCCGGCCGATGTGGCGTCGAACACCACATCGATTTCCTTGAAAACATCCATTTTCACCAGGCCGTCGATGCCTTCTGCGGTCGTGGCTACACCCATGCGCTCAGCGCGGGCCAGGCCGTCGGATTTGGGGTCGATCCCTACCATGGCACCCATTTCAAGGGTTTTGCTGTTGCGCATGATCTTGATCATGAGGTCGGTGCCGATATTGCCTGAACCAATAATGGCGGCTTTTACTTTCTGTGTCATTGTGTGCTCCTGCAGGAGTCATAAAAACGAGTCAAGGGCCGGTGCGGCGTTGTGTCGCTCCGGCAAGGGTGGGGTGCATTAGTCTTTGGCGTGGAACCCGCACTCACCTAATCCTTCCATTTGAACCGAAACGTATTGCCCCGGCTTGATCCATTCTGCCGGTGTTGCGCCGCCCGCCATAACGACCCAGCCGGCTTGCAGCGGTTCTCCCGCTTGCGCCGAAACCCGCGCAGCGGCGACCAGCGACCTTAACGGGTTGCCCAGCAGCGCGGCGGTTGAACCTACTTGAACGGTTTTGCCATTCATACTTAAGGTTAGACCCAGGTTGCTGAAATCAGTTCTGGGGTCGTGCCAGGCACCGATGACAAAACTGCTGGAGGAGGCGTTGTCGGCAATCACTTCGGGTAACGTGAATTTGAAATCTTTGTAGCGCGAGTCAATAATTTCAATGGCCGGCGCAATTGCTTCAACCGCAGCCAGGGCCTCCGGCCCGGTGACGTCGCCTGCCAGGGGGCGCTTAAGCAAAAAGGCCAGTTCAGGCTCCGCACGTGGGTGTACATAACCTTTTAGTTCAATACTGCCGCCTTCTTCCACCTGCATGGCATCGGTTAAACGACCCCAAATAACATCGGAAAGACCCATTTGGATCATTTTTGCGCGGCTGGTGAAGCCCATTTTCACACCCACACGACGCTGGCCGCGGCTAAGGCGACGGTCGATCGAGGCTTTCTGGATAGAGTAAGCGTCTTCCAGCGAGAGCTTGTTTTCGGTGTCGAACTGGGGCACTTCGTTGCCCAGTCGCGCGGCTTCGTCTAGAAGTTCTGCGTATTCAGCTATGGACTTCATTTGTCTTCCTTCGTCGTGTCTGGCTCAAAAACTGCCCGGACATTACCCAGGCCATTAATTCGGGCTTCAAATATTTCGCCCGGATTGACGGGGGCCATGGGGCCCAGCGCGCCGGATAAAACGAGTTCGCCCGCCTGCAATGGCGTACCCAGCCGGGAAAGTGTGCGAGCGAGCCATACAACCGCATTAATTGGATTGCCCAGGCAGGCTGCGCCGGCGCCGACTGACACCGGTTCGCCGTTTTTCATCATGGCCATGCCGCACAGACGCACGTCGAATTCGCTCAGTTGGCGGGGTGTGGTGCCCAGTACGTAAGTTGACGAAGAAGCATTGTCGGCAATCGTGTCGGTAATGCGAATGTCCCAATTGGCAATGCGGCTGCCTACAATTTCAATGGCGGGCAAGGCGTAATCGATGGCTTGCATGACATCAACTTGTGTTGGGTTGGGCATGTCGAGATCTTTCTTCAGCACGAAAGCAATTTCTGCTTCGACTTTGGGCTGCATCAGTACTGAAAACGGAATAGGCTCGCCGTCGCCATAGCCCATGTCGTCGAACAGCACGCCGAAGTCGGGCTGGTCGACACCCAGTTGTTTTTGAACAGCCGGCGAGGTGAGGCCGATTTTGCAGCCAATGCGGCGCCGCCCTTGTTTAAGCCGGTGTTCGGTATTGATTTGTTGAATGGCGTAAGCCGATTCAACGGTGAGTTCCGGGTAGTCGTTGCGCAAGGCGCCAATGGCTTGGCCGGTTTCGGCAGCCTGGCGCAATGCGGCAGCGGCGGTTTTAATTTGATCAGGCGTCATCCAAGAGTCCTTTCAGATAAACGTAAATAGATAAAAAACAGTTTAATCGGGTACGCGGTCGAGTACGACCCGGCCGGGTCTGGGCGCATTGGTTTTTTCCGTAATAGGCGGTTTGGGTAACCTCGCCTCACCGGGTTCAATGACAAACTCGCATTGCAGTGAATACCATGTGCCGGTGATATCGGCGCTGGGGGCGTTCCCATTGTGTTTGACGTATTCCCCAAGAAGTGCCTGGGTTACGCCGAACTGGGCGTCGGTCTCGATATTGGGGTCATCGCTTGAGTAAACTTGCGAAAACTGAGTTTTATAGCCTTCTTTAAACACCATAAAGTGTATGTGTGCGGGGCGCATGTTGTGGCGCCCCTGCGCTTTAAGCAATTCACCCACCGGCCCCGAGACAGGAACGGGGTAGCCGGCCGGTTTCACACTGCGAAAGGCAATATAACCATTTTCGTCGGTTGTAAATTGGCCGCGCAGATTCATTTCCGCTTGTTCGGGATCCTGGTTTTCGTAGAAACCATCGGCAGAGGTGTGCCAGACGTCGACTTTGGCACCGCGAACCGGCTTTCCGCTCTTGTCTTTCACCCAGGCTTCCACGAAAATGGGGTCACCCGGCGTAGGCGACCGCACAATCGAGCCGCCGTTTTCCGTGGCCGGCGAGTTAAGTCGCCAGAACGGGCCCATTAAATTGGCTGTTGTTTCGGTTTGCCCGTTACTGCCGTTGTTCAACAGACAAACCAGCGACGACAAGCCCAGCGAGCCGCATGCCAGCACTACTTCGTTGTGTGACGGTGTTGTAAGCTGCCCCAGGCACGCAATGTATTGGCACATTTGGTGAAATTCGGCTTCGGTCAGTTGTGCGTCGCGGGCAAAATCATGCAAGTGCTGAACCGCGGCCGACATGATTTCTCTGAAACGCGGGTTGGGCGCACGGGAAATTTCCGCTAATACGGCTTGGGTAACATCGTTTTGGTCTTTAATAATCATGGCGCGCGGGGAACTGCGTATAAATGTCAAGTAGGCCAACTTCTAATATTCGCATTGAATGCGTCATATCGTCCAATACTAAATTATCAAAATTCAATACCGTTTCGGTATGATGGGGTTGTTGTGGATACCAGGAGGGGGGGCGGTATGGATCTAAAGCAGATGCGCTACTTTTTAATGTTGGCGCAGGAGCAAAACTTCGGACGGGCGGCAGCCAAACTACATATTACGCAGCCGCCTCTTACCCGGCATATCAAGGCATTGGAAGACGATCTGGGCGTCACGCTGTTTACGCGCACGCCAAAAGGCGCCGAGCTGACTGAAGCCGGTCGGGCGTTGCTTGAAGAGGTGCCAAACGTATTGGCCTTGAGCCGTCGTGCCGAAGAGCGGGCTCAACTGGCCGAGCAGGGCTATATCGGGCGTCTTGATGTTGCGTTTTTCAGTTCAGGCGTGTTGAATGCGATTCCGCGAATTCTAAGTGAGTTCCGCCAACGTCGGCCCAAGGTTAAAGTGGCGCTGTACAACATGACGAAAGCCGAGCAGTTGGAGGCACTGCGTGACCGACGCATTACGATCGGGTTCAACCGTCTGGTGCCCGACGAAGACGACCTTGCTGTAGAGATTGTCTTGCGCGAACCCTTTCTGGTGGGCTTGTACAAGGGGCACCCTTTGTGTGATCGGGCCTATATTACATTGGCCGATCTCGATAACGAGCCCTTGGTGGTGTATCCGAATGCACCGATGCACGGGTTGGGCGAAGAGATTGCCGCCGCGTTTCGGACCGAGGGTTTGAAATTCAAGGTTGAGCAGGCAACCGATGACATCGTTACGTGTATCGCCATGGTGGCAAGCGGTTTCGGGGTATGTATTACAACGCAGTCGGCTCAAACCCTTAATTTGCCAAACGTAGTTTACCGGCCGTTGCGTTCAAACACGTTGAAAGATATAGAGCTAAGCTGCATGTATCGGCGCGATGATACTTCGCCGATTCTGCATGCGTTTCTGGCATTGGTACGGCAGTTCAATTACGAGTGATTGAACTGCCGGGTTCCTGCCTAGAACCGAACGCGTAAGTTGACTGAGCCTGCGTTGTCAGACGTGCCGTCACCGAATTGGCCGTTATACGCTAAACCCAGGGTGCTGTAACGGCCCAGATCGACTTCGGCCCCTAGCTCCATGACCAGGGCATTGCGTGCCAGCGCGGTGCCTTCAACGGTGTATGTTGCCGTTGGTGCTGCAACGAACTGCATAAGGCGTGTCGGTGTCAGGTCGCCGGCGGCATAGCGCCATCCGATTCCCGCGCGCAAGCGTGCCTGCTTTTTGCCAACGGAGACATGTGTCAAGCCACGAATACCCAGCGTCATCGTGCCTACGGTGTCGGTGCGGCTTTCGGCGGTCAGTGCTGCGGCGCCGCCCGATTCGGTAAAACCACGCGTTTTTAACGATGACCATGCCACGGATGCGTAGGGTTCAAGCATGCCGGCCGGGCTAACCTGAAACGCGTAGCCGAGTTCAGCAAACAATTGCCGGCCATAACCGTGGTAATCGGTCGTAAGCGTTTGCGCTCCGCCTGTGCTAACGGTGCGCTGTGCATCAAGATTGTGACGCGAAAGGCTCGCCCCGAATAGCAGGTTCAGCCTGCTGTTTCCGTTGCGCCAGCTTTTGCCGGAATACAGGGATACGGCGTAATTGTCGGCGTCGGTACTTGTCTGGCGCGCGTCGGTTTCCACCCGGCCATCGCTGTAACCCACTGCAAGGCCGGCGCGCCAGTCAGATCCAATTGAAAAATCGCCGCCCAGGGTGAACCCGTGATTACGGTAGCGGGTGTCAGCGGCGCCGTTGCGCCCGTTCATCGATTGCCATTGGTTATCGAAAGTTACCCAGAGTGGGTAGGCAGAAGAAGAGGCGGCAAGATCCAGCGCCCCGCCTATCCGCTCAGATAACCGGTTTGTTCTTTGATAAGCGGCTTGCAATAGGGCGCTTTGCACGCTGGCATGGCCTTCCCCGGAAAGTGAGTCAGCAAGGCCGCTGATCGAGGTTTGTGTTGAGTTCAGCAAATCGTCGAAAATTGCGCTCATGGCGGCCGGCGGACTGCTTGAGAGCGTGTCCAACGCATCGGCTACCGCGATCTGGTTGGAGGTTGTCAGGTAGCTCGAGAACGCAACATTATTGCGTTGGACATCGAAAATGGCGCCGCTGTTATTAATTCGTAAGCTGGGTGAAAGAAACACGAGGTCGGTATCAATATCCGCGAAGGTTCCGCTAACCGTCCCGCCGTTAACGGCCAGGAAATTGTAGTCTACGCCTTGCCGGAAGGGTCCGCCTTCAAGCGCAAGGGTGCCATCCAGTTGAACGTTGCCGGTAACTTGCAGAACATCGGTGGCATTGTTTTCATTCACCTCGATTTCCAGGCGTGAACCCGGGTAGGCGGTGTAGTCACCAAAGATATTCAACGTGCCAATCGAGTTGCCCGGCGCCACCACCCCATAATTTTGGACGTCTTGAATCGTGCCCGTGCCGCCCAGTGTGCCGCCTGTTCGAACGGTGGTGGTTGAGGTTTGAATGCCATTCATAACCACTTTGCCCCCAACAATATCAGTGCCGCCCTGGTAGCTGTTGGTTCCGGTAAGGGTTATCGAGCCCTGACCAAGCTTGATGAGTTTGCCGTTGCCACCAATGTCGTTTGAGAAAGTCGCGTTGTATCCCAGTGTGTCGACAGCGAAATCATCGGTAAAGGCGCCTGGGCCTTTCACGGCTTTGCCGACATTCAGCGCGCCCCAACCGTAGGTGCTGTCGACTCCTGCGACGCCAATATCAGTTGCCGTAGTCAAAAGAGTCTGTTGCAAATGGTAGGCTTTGAAGAACGGGAACGCTTCCTTTACCAATGCAGCGGCACCGGCAACATGAGGTGCCGCCATCGACGTGCCCGACATGCGCACGTAGCCACCGCCGGTCTTGGTTGAATAGATGCCGCGTGTTTCATCCCAGTCGCCGCCGGGGGCGGAAATACACCACTGCGCAGCGACGCCGCACAGATTGGAATAGCCCGCCAACTGGCCATCTTCCCCAAGTGCCGCAACAGCAACCCAATTGTCTTCAAATTCGTCGAAGTAATGGGGCAAGCCCGCCAGCATATCCGGGCTGGGCTGTTGTTCGTTGCCCGTTGAGATCACCATCAAGGTATCGCCGCGTGTTAAGGCGCGCAGACCCTCAAGGGAGCGGGGATACCGCTCTTCGATATTTCCGGCGTTACCGTAGTCTAGGATATTGCATGGTTCGGCCAGTGAGCCGCTGTCACCCGGGTCGCAACCGTTGTAACCAAGGCTGGCGTTCAGTATGGGTAAGTTAAATGTGGCCGCCCGGTTCCATCCGCGCGCAAAGGCAATATCTTCTTGCTCGTAGCTTTCTTCTTCCTCACCCTCTCCGTCGTCATCACTGCGGATCATGACGATTTGCGAATTAAATGCAACACCGTGCATGCCAATGCCGTTGCGGTTGGCGGCAATGATGCCCGACACATGGGTACCGTGTCCTTCAAGATCAATGCCCCAGTTTTGCGTAATCGCCCGGTTGTTGTAGATATCCCAGCCACCGCCGATACGCCCCAGGAATTCGGGATGCAGGCTGAATATGCCTGAGTCTATGACGCCCACGCGCACTCCTTGGCCGGTGAAACCTTGTTGGTAGGCCTGGGCGGCATTGATCATGGCTAGGCCGTACTGCTGTCGATATTCCGGCGTGTCGAAGTTCTCTGCGCTTGCTGATAAGGAGATGAGGGTGAGTAGCGCTGCAAATGTCGTGGGTATGCGCCGCTTATTGGTATTTTTCATTGTCTCGTTATTTCTTCTTGTATAGTGTCGCCTGATCAGAATAAGCACAAGAGACACGGTTTACTGATGAAATTGCCTGGATTACAAAGCGACGTTGCGCGTTCTGTTGCCATATTGGCCCTGGGTACCTTTGCTGTGGGTACCGACGCATTTATTCTTTCTGCGTTTTTGCCCGAGATGGCCGCGGAGCTGGGTGTCAGCGTCGCCCACGCAGGATATGCCGTAACGGTTTTTGCTGCAAGTTATGCGGTTCTGTCTCCGATATTGGCAACATTAACTGTGCGATTTGAGCGACGGAAATTACTTATTAGCGCCATTGTTGCGCTTGTTTTAACCGATATTGCAGCGGCTTTGGCGCCGAGTTTTGAAATGTTGCTGGTCAGCCGCATTTTTGCGGCCGCAGCGGCTGCATCCTTCACGCCCAACGCTGCCGCTATGGCTGCTTCTTTGGCGCCGCTTGAGTCACGAGGTCGCGCTTTGTCGGTCGTGGTGGGGGGCATGACCATCGCAACGGCGATTGGCGTGCCGTTGGGGAATTTGGCCAGCAATGCGCTTTCCTGGCGGGGTGCTTTATTTATGGTGGCGGCGGTTGGTGTACTGGCGGCCATTGGTATCTTCTTTCGCTTACCGCCGATGCCGGGTGGAGCCGCCGTACCATTAAAAAGACGCCTCGCGTTATTGAAAGATCGCAAAATAATGCTCATTTTGCCGGTAACGGTCTTGGGCGTGGCTGCGTGTTATGTCCCCTATGCGTTTGTGCTGGTTGTTTTGGACGATTTGGGCATCAGTGCATCGCACATGTCGATTATGTTGCTTTTGTACGGCATTGGCGCGGTGGTTGGAAATATTGTATGTGGCGCGGCCGTTGACCGCTGGGATCCGCGTACTGTCTTGCTTTGGGCATTTGCATTCATGGCGCTGGGGTTCGCCTTGATGTTGCTCATTGGAAACTCAACAGGGGTGGCGCTCTACTTCATGGTGGGCTTTCTTATGGTGCTTTGGGGGGGAACCAGTTGGTGTCAGGCGCCCCCGCAACAAGCTCGCTTGATCGATGTCGCACCGAGTCACGGGCCAATGGTTGTGTCGCTGAATTCTTCAGCCATTTACGTGGGCATTGCCTTGGGCACGATGTTAGGTAGCGCCACAATTGATATCAGCACCACGGCGAATCTTGTTGCCGCTTTGTGTATGTCGGTGCTGGTTTGGCTGTGCGTTAAGTTCTTGCGACCGTGAAAACAGGATAAGCGCCGCCGGTGATGTCGGCGCTTATCTTTACCCTGTGTTGCGCAAACCTGCTGCAACGCCATTGATGGTCATGTGTAATGACCGTTGTGCGCTGCTCTCGACACTGTTTTTGTTGCCGCGCTGGCGCGTGGCACGGTGTCGTTTCAATAGGGCGACCTGAAGGTGGTTCAATGGATCGATGTAAGCAAAACGCTCGGCCAGTGCATCACGCAAAATGGGGTCTTCCGCCAATAGTTGTCGTTGACACACCTGGGTGAATAACGTGCATGTCAACTCAAACTCCTTTTTAATCTGGCTATAAATGCGCGTGCGCAATTCAGGGTCATTCACCAGCCCGGCGTATTCGTGAGCGATACCCATGTCGACTTTGGCCAACACCTGTTCCATATTCGACATCAAGGCCCGGAAGAATGGCCATTCCTTCGCCATTTTTTGAAGTTGCTTCAAGCGTGCTGATTGGGTGCGAGGGCTGTGCTTGCAGCCCTGTTCCAGGTAATGGTTAAGTGCGGTTCCCACACCATACCAACCCGGCAGCATCACGCGGCATTGCGCCCAGGCAAAACTCCAGGGTATGGCTCGCAGATCCTCAATACGTTGAGATGCTTTACGCGATGCAGGCCGTGAACCGATGTTCAGGCCGGCAATTTCACCTACTGGTGTGGAGGCAAAGAAATAATCCTGGAAGCCGGGCGTGCGATAGACCAGTTCGCGATACGTGGTTTGCGCATGCTCTGAGAGCATGGCCACCACGTAGCCCAACTGGTCCATGTGTGGGTCTTCGTCGTCTTGGTTCAAGGTTTGATTCAGTAAACTGGCCTCGAGGCTCGCGGCAACAAAGTTCTCCATGTGCCAACGGCCCACATGTGCATCTTTGTATTTGCCCTGAATAACCTCCCCTTGTTCGGTAAGCCGTATTTGGCCGTTCACGGTACCCGGGGGTTGAGCCAGGATAGCGTCGTAAGTTGAACCGCCGCCGCGTCCTACCGACCCACCGCGGCCGTGAAACAGGCGTAAACGGACGCCGTGTTCTTTAAAGAGCGATAGCAGTTTGCGCTCGGTTAAGTACAAGGTCCAGTTAGAGGTCAGGTAGCCGCCGTCTTTATTGCTGTCGGAGTATCCCAGCATGACTTCCTGTACGCCTCGGTGCGTGTGTTTTATGCGGGCGGCAATATGGGGCAATGACAGCCAGCTCGACATGATTTCCGGTGCACGCTCAAGGTCGGGAATAGTTTCAAACAACGGAACAATCATCAAGCCGTTTTCTGCGTGTTGCTGCTGTTTGCCGCTTCTTGAGGGTTTGATTTGCCCGGGTGGCACCAGCCCTGCTTCCTTCTGCAAAACCAAAACCTCCAGCAAGTCACTGAGTGTTTCAGTGTGGGAGATAATGGCTTGCTGAATTGCGGGTTTGCCGAATTTTTTCCGGCATTGCGCGGCCATTTGGAGGACCCCCAGTTCTTTGGTCGTTTCGTCGGAGTAGCTTAACCAGGGAGAGGTTAATGGGCGAACTTCGTTGAGTTCGTGCAATAAAAGCGCCGTTTTTTCGTCTTCCGACAGTTCGGTGTAATGCACTGGGTTGCCGCGCCAGGATACTTTTGCACGACTGAATAACTCATCAAGAACGCGTTCGTGAACATCGGAGCTTTGACGCAAGTCGACACTGGCCAGGTGGAACCCGAAAATCCGGCTCGCCTGTATCAGTTCGGCCAATCGCAGGTGAGCAATAACGGCGCCATGGTGTTGCTCAAGTGATTTGGCCAATACCGACAGGTCGTTGCCGAACGTTTCGGCATCTTCATAGGGTGCTGCGCAATAGGTTGGGCGTTGTGCCAGGGGTTGGCCGACAAGTGTTTCGGCGGTTGCAGCCAGGCGAGCATAGATGTGAATGAGCGCACGGCGGTATGGTTCGTCGGCGCGGTGGTCGGATGTGTCCCGGCTTTGATGGGCCAGGTTGAGCAGTGGTTTGCCGGCAGGCCCCAGGGAGGCCGAGAGCGAAAGCGCTTTGCCCAGTTCATGAACCTCATTCAGATAGTGCCGCAAAATAACCGTGCACTGCTTTGTTAGTGCTTGTTCCAGCGTGAAGGCGTCCACATTCGGGTTGCCGTCCCGATCGCCGCCAATCCAGCTGCCCATCGTTAAAAAGGGCGGCAGTGGCTGGTTGTTAACGTGAAACGGGTTATCGGACGGGTTCAGGGTTTGGCGAATATCTTTGTAAAGCGAGGGAATGACGGAGAGAAATGTGCGGTTGTAATAGCCTAATGCGTTATCAATTTCATCGACAACGGTTAGTTTTTGCCAACGAAGCATGCGTGTTTGCCAGAGCGTGGCAACCAGGCCCGTTAATTTTGCAATGAGCCCGTGGTATTCGGCCGGCGTGGCGTTTGCATTAAGGTGCGCCAGGCATTGCGCTATTTCCTGATGCAGGTCGAGAGTGCTTTTGCGCTGAACTTCCGTGGGGTGCGCCGTCAGGACGGGGGTGATGCAGCTTTGTTGCAAGAATTTTTCAATTTGCTCGTGCGAAATGCCTTGTTGGGCAAGTTTGGCAAACACCGCCGTCAGGCTGCCTTTTGCCGTTTCGGCCTGATGCAGTTGCTGTGTTCGGCGATATCGATTCGTATCGCGATCTTCGGCAATATTAGACAGTTGCAGAAAGTAGCCGAAAGCGCGGGCGACCGACGCAGACTCCTTCAGCGAAATATTCCTGATGATTTCCGCAAGCGCGTTGTTGTTGTGCGCAGGGTCATCGCGCCGTAGTTGAACTGCCGTGCGTCGCAGCGTTTCGACCAGTAGAAAAATCGACTCGCCTTCATATTCACGAATAACATGCCCTAATGTGCGGCCTAATTGCCTGATGTCGTCGCGCAAAAAGGAAGAGTTGGTTGTAGGCGTAGTCTCGGAATAAGGTGAAGGTCGCATGGCAATGATAATATCCGTTCAATTATTTCTGGGCAAAACTTCAGCAATACCGAAAAAATGCTAAGAGGGATGGATGCTGTCACTTTCTATTGAACAGTCTTTGTTGGCGTGCTGCCTGGTCTTGGTTGTTGGGCGGCTGCTCACGAACAAAGTTGGGGTGTTGTCACGCTACAGTATTCCAGATCCCATTGTCGGGGGTTTGCTGTTTGCCATTGTCGCATTTTTCATCACCGACTGGAGCGGGTTTCAGCTTGCGCTTGACACCAGTATCAAGCCAACACTTTTGCTTCTGTTTTTCAGTTGTATCGGCTTAACCGCGAACCTAAAATTGTTGGTTGCCGGGGGGGGCCGCGTCTTGCCGCGTTTTTGCTGGCGCTGGTGCCATTCTTGATTTTGCAGAACGTCATAGGCCTGGGCATAGCCTGGTTACTTGATATGCACCCGCTCATGGGATTAATAGGGGGCACGATCACGCTTGTTGGTGGGCACGGCACCGGTGCAGCCTATGCGACGCGATTTGCTGAAGTGAACAATATTCAGGATGTGATGGTGCTGGCCATGACGGCGGCAACATTTGGTCTGGTGTTGGGCGGTGTGATTGGCGGGCCGGTGGCTGAGCGCCTCATACGAAAGCATGCCTTGAAAGCGAAAGGCGGCCCGGTGTCGGCAGGGGGCGCGGCTCAAATTAACGACCAAACCTCAAAAGAAGCCGCCGCCGTTGATTATGTGGCGGTCATTACTTCGCTTGGGGCGGCTTTGGTATGCGTTGTTTTTGGAACCATGGTTGCTAAATGGGTCGAACATGCGCCTGTGAGTTTGCCGAATTTTCTTTGGTGTCTGGCTATTGGCGTGGTTATTCGAAATGTCGGACCAACACTTGGGATCCGGCTTCACGACCGTGTGACGGAAATTATTGGGTCATTTTCGCTTGCCGTTTTTTTGGGGCTCACGATGATGACACTCGATTTGGCGAGCGTCAGCCGCCTGGCCGGACCCTTGCTGATTATTCTGGCGGCACAAGCGTTATTTGCCGCGGTTTATGCAAGCTGGGTGGTGTTCCGGTTACTTAAAAAAGATTACGAGGCGGCGGTTATGTCGGCCGCTTTTTGCGGCTTTTCGATGGGCGCAACGGCGACCGCTATTGCCAACATGCAAGCACTCACGCGGCGTCATGGTGCGGCTCCTGAGTCGTTTATCGTCGTACCGGTTACAGGCGCGTTCTTGGTCGATATTATCAACGTGATTGTGCTCACCTCGATTATCGCGTTGCCGTTTGTGGGGGGCTTCTAGATGCCAGGGGCCATGCTTAAACGCTTAAGCCTAGTTCTATTGTTATTTTTGCTGGCTGCCTGCAGCCGTCAGCCCGACGATGCCGCGCTGCGTTCGGACTTGCAAACAGAGCTCACGCAAACCTATGGTGATGATCTGTTCAAAATTGTTGACTTGCAGCGTAAAGGGTCGGCACAAGATAGCACTGAGCCGGCAGGGCAGACGCGGCGGGTAATTTATTATGATATTGCGCTACAGGTTGAGCGTGAAGTTGAGCTTGGCGGATGGGATCAGCCCGGCGTCGCCTCTTTAGTGACGTTATTGGGAGCAGGGTCCAGAGGTGTCGTCGGCGTGAAGTCGGGTGGCAACGAGGCCGGTGATGTCATCGAAGCTCACGGCAGCGCCATTTATCGCAAAGACGGTGGAAATTGGGTGTTTGTAACGCCGCCTGGGCTGACTTCGGCAACCGTACCAAATTATGAGTCGGGTGTTTCTCAACCCGTTGCCCGACAGCTGTTGGGTACGTTGAACGAAATTACGCAATCGGTGGTGAATACAGGCTCTACTGCGGCGCAGCGTGTGTTGCAACAGGAGTTGCAGCGCTCGGTTGCCCGAATCGATGGCCGGTTAACCCGCATGCAGCAAGGCTACCCATTGGCCAGTGGGCCGGAGCAGGGGGAGTATGCGGCATTCGCTCGCGCGCTGGGGCAAATTGGTCGTGAGCATGGTGTAAGAATTGCGGCGCTGACGACCGGTGGCAGTGCCGATAATATTCGTCTCTTGCGTTCCGGTGATGCCGTTTTGGCGATTGCCCAGGCCGACACTGCGCGTCTTGCTTACGAGGGCGAAGGGCCGTTCGAGTCGCAGGGGCAGTTTGCGCAAATTCGCGCGTTGGGCAGTTTGTATCCTGAAATGGTTCATATCGTGGTGCGCGACGACGCAGGGTTGAGTCAAATAGCAGACCTGAAAGGGAAAAAGGTGGCGTTGGGGCCGCCCGGCTCAGCGATTCGAACCACGCTAACCGCCGTTCTGGAGGCCCACGGCTTGAAGGCGGGTGTTGATTATGAGGTGAGCGAATTGCCTTTTGCCGCATCACTGCCTGTGTTGAACCGCGGAGGTGTCGACGCAACCGTTCATATCATTGGTGTCCCCGCCAACGTATTACGTGATGCGTTGGCCGAAGCTTCATTGAAGTTGTTGCCTTTAGAGCGTGACGCAATTCAGGAAGTTGTTAAGGCGAATCCGGTTTTAATACCCTTGAGTATTGCATCAGGTACCTATCCTGGGCAGCGGGAAACGATTACAACCGTTGGCATGGCGGCGCTGTTGCTGTCAACCGATGAGTTGACACGAGACGAGGCCAAACGAATTACCGAAGTACTGTATCAAAGTGGTAACGACTTACTTGAAAAAGGTTCCGCGCAGGGAGCGCAGGTGTCGATTCAGAACGCCCGACGGGGGCTATCCGTTCCTTTGCACGTTGGTGCCCAAGAGGCTTTACATGGTCTGGAAAGCATTCAAAAGCAGCGTATTGCGGAAAAGCAGGCACCCTGAGCTTGTTCAAAAGTTCCGGCTTTGAAAGGAGATCTTATGAAGAATGTGGTGATAGCGGGGGCGGGTTTTGCGGGGTTGGCCGCAGCGGCCGGTGCAGCGCGCAAGCTTGATGAACTGGGTGCGACGAACGACGTTAGGTTGATCGTTGTTGATCAGAACGATTACCACAGTATTCGTGTGCGTAACTACGAAGACGATCTTGCCCCGTCGCTGGTTCCGTTAAGCAAAGTGTTGGAGCCGATTGGGGTCGAGCACGTGCGCGCCAAAGTCGTGGATATCGATACCGGGAGTCGTGAGGTTCGGCTTCACACTGAACAAGGAGCTCAGGCGCTCAGTTACGACCGGCTGGTTTATACATTGGGAAGCCATGTGGTGCGGCCGAACTTCCCAGGGGCGGATTATCTTCATGATATCGACACATATCCCGCCGCCGAATGCATGAATCTCCACTTGCGCCGGTTAAGTGCGCTTGAATCGTTCGACGGCCAATTTACGGTTGTGGTGGTCGGGGCGGGGCTAACGGGTATTGAGCTGGCAAGTGAGTTGCCGACTCGTTTGCTTCAGCTTGCCGGAGCATCGCGCGCGCAGTCTGTGCGCGTCATCTTGGTTGATGCGAGTTCACAGGCTGCCCAGTCAATGGGCAATGAGGCCCAGGCAGTGATTGCGCAAGCATTGAGCGACCTGAAAATTGAGGTGCGATGTGGATGGTTGGTGCGGGCGGTATCCAAGGATGGCGTTGAATTTGAAGGTGGTGAGTTTATACCGGCTGCTACGGTAGTATGGTGTGCCGGGATGCGGGCACCCTCCTTGGGTAGCCGTATTTCATCGTCGCTCGACGCTGCCGGCCGGGTAAGTGTTGATCATTTCATGCGTGTCACCGGAACACCTAATGTATTCGCGGCCGGCGACACCGCGCGGTTCGAGATTTGCCCGGGGCATGACAACGTGATGTCGTGTCAGCATGGGCGCCCAATGGGACGTTATGCGGGTCACAATGTGATAGCGGACCTGTTTGATGTTCCCATGCTGCCGTTATTGGTTGAGCGGTATGTGAATGTCGTTGACTTAGGTGCATGGGGCGCTGTTTACACCCAGGGTTGGAATCGTGAGGTTATTGCCGTGCGTAACGATGCAAAACGCACCAAGCAAATCATCAACCGCCAACGTATTTATCCGCCACTGTCGGGTATACGGGCAGATATTCTGGCCGATGCCGCCCCTGTTCTGCAGTCGGCACCGGCGGTGCAGATCGGTCGTGATGCAGGTTAAGTCTAGCGTTTAAGGGTATCCAGCCACTGCCACTGCACTTCCGTCAATTCAGTATCGCGCGTCAGGACAGCTCCTTTTAGCGCCGACCGTATTTCGGATTCTGGTTCGGGCAGCGGCCGCTGCATTGCTGCCTTAAGCACATTCTGCGCTTTGGCCAATGTTGCACCGTAGAGTTGAAAAACATGCTCGACACTCACATGTTGGGTTGGGTCGTCGAGCCAGCAATCGTAATCGGTCACCAGGCCCACTGTGGCGTATGCCATTTGGGCTTCGCGTGCCAGAAAAACTTCAGGTACGTTAGTCATACCAACCAAGTGGCAGCCTGCCTGGCGCAGGAAATGGCTTTCAGCCTGGGTCCCAAGGCGGGGGCCTTCTACACAAGCATAGGTGAGGTTTCGGTGAAACGAGACGTTTAATTCATGTGCGGTGTCGTCAATCCAATCGACCAATGCCGCGCTAACCGGCTTAGCGGTTGAGACATGGGCTGCTACGCCGTTGCCGAAGAAGGTGTATTCACGTTTCCCGCGCGTAAAATCAAAATACTGTTCCGGCATGGCGAGATCACCAGGCTTGACATCAAGCGCCAGACTGCCAACTGCCGAGAAGCCCAGCAACATCGTGGCGCCTGCTGCCTTTAAGGCAAAGATATTGGCGCGGTAGTTAACCTCATGCGGCAACAGGCGGTGTCCGGCACCGTGGCGCGCCAGGAACAGCACATTGTGTTCGTGAAAGCGTCCTTGAACGATGTCGCCCGATGGTGAGCCAAAAGGGGTATCTACCTGGATACGTTCCACAACGGTCAGATCAGGCAGGTCGTGCAAACCGGTTCCGCCCATAATTGCCAACATAAAAGTGCTCCTTTATTGCGTCCAGTCGCCCGGAAGGTGAACCAGGTCTTGGGGTTCGTCGATATCGGGAAGGGGTGTCATTTCCGCCCAGCTAAGCTTCGCTTTTTTTAATGCGGTGCGTGTTGCCGCCATAACCGATGCGGTACTCCACGGGATGTTGCTGAATAATGAGGGATGATGCTTGCGAAGGCCAATCAGGGTGTAGCCCCCGTCCAGTGCAGGAATGAATACGGCATCATGTGTATCCAGGAGGCGGGATGCCTCATGAAGCATCCCGGCGGTTACGCCCGGCGCATCAGTACCGATTAACAGCACTTTAGGCGTGCGTTCAAGGTGTTTAAAGAAAGCGGCCGACATGCGTTGCCCCAGGTCGCCGTCGGTCTGGCAGCTTAGGGTCAGGTTTTCGGCGCTTGAAATCGTTTTGAACAAAGGGTCGGGAGGGCAGGGCGTTATGCATAAATCGATCATTTCGAAGTGTGTTGAACACGCAACTGAAACGGTGTGATTCAGAAGTTGCGTTGCCAATTGTGCGGCGCCGTTTGCGCCGAGCTGGGGAATCAGCCGGGTTTTGGCAAACCCCGGTTTCGGGGCTTTTGCGAGAATGACCAAACTGGTGCCGGGTGTTTTTGGGTTCATCGATACTCCTTTGCCAGTTCGGTGGCCGGCACACCGCGCCAGTAACGCCATCGCAAGCACCACATTAACAAAATTGTTTTCCAAACGCCGCGAGTCTCCCAGCGCCTGCCGGATGTTTCCACTTTAGCGAAGAGACATGCTGGGCGCCGCAGTTGGCGTAATCGTTTGCATAGTTCAATGTCTTCCATCAGCGGCTGGTTTGGAAACCCGGCTACTTCGTCGAACAAACTGCGGCTGATGAAAATGGCCTGGTCACCCGTTGCGATAGCGGTCAAGCGGGAACGGACGTTCATCAGCATGGCGACCACTTTCAGCATGGGGTGTTTGCCTGTAATTCGGACATCGAAGCGTCCCCAGCCGGGCTCGCCGTTTAATGCATCGAACACAATCGTGTCGGCATGAGCAGGCAAAACCGTATCGGCATGAAGGAAAAGCAGGATTGGCGCGGTGGCGTGCGTTGCACCAGCGTTCATTTGAGATGCGCGGCCCGGGGAACAGCGAATGACGATGTCGGCTTTCGGGGCGGCTAATTTCAGTGTGCAATCGGTGCTGCCGCCGTCGGCAACAATGATTTGGACGCCGCGTTCCCGTAACGGTTGAAGTGCAGTAAGTGCGTTTGTAATGCCTGATGCCTCATTAAGCGTGGGCATAATAATTGAAAGGCTGGGGCGCAAAATGGTTTTCCTGTGATCGGCTCATGACGAATCATAACCATGCTCGCAGCCGCAGGAAAACCGGGTCGTGTTGTCGGTTGCGGCTTTAGGAAATGTATCGGGTGATGCCGCCGTCGACCCGAATATTTTGGCCCGTAATATATGTGCTGCCGGGCGAGCATAGAAAGGCAACGGTTTGTGCAATCTCTTCGGTTGTTCCGAAGCGGCCCATGGGAATGCGGGCGACAAGTTCCGGCGATTCGGGATAGCTGTCGATAAAGCCGGGAAGAATGTTGTTCATGCGAATATGGTGTTTTGCGTGGGCATCGGCAAACAGCTTGGTGAATGAGGCCAAGCCCGCCCGGAATACCCCCGAAGTTGGAAAGGTGGGGTCAGGCTCGAACGCCGCAAAGGTTGAAATATTCACAATGGTCCCCGAGTTTTGCGCTTTCATAATGGGGGTGACCAGTCGTGTCGCCCGGATTACATTCATCAGGTAAACATCAAGTCCTGTATGCCAATCCTCATCGCTCAGGCTGAGTATGTCACCCCGCGGGCCATGCCCGGCGCTGTTTAGCAGCACGTCAATACGCCCCCACTTTTGAACGGTAGCCTTTACCAGTTGTTCCAGGTCGTCCACCGACTGATTGGAGCCCGTCATACCGATCCCGTTGAGCTCCTGTGCCAGCGATTCGGCCCGGCCCGAGGGTGACAACAGGCTTACCTTGTAACCGTTGTTGGCCAGGGTGCGCGAAGCATTTGAAATGATCGAACAGGCCACTGCCGATCTGGTGGTTAAAAAAAGCCGGGTGACGCTTAGTGTGACGCCCACCTTTGCAGCCAAGTGGTTGTTACCCCGCTTGCCTCTGTTTGCCGCCAAATATCCCGCAATTGATTTGCGGATTCAGGCTTCGGAAGGGTTAGCTGATTTTTACGTCGACGGTGTCGATATGGCTGTCAGGCAAATGAGGGCGCCGGCTTCCAGCAAACTACAAGCTACGCTGCTTTTGCGCCATGAGGCCATAGCGGTTTGCAGCCCCTACGTAAAACGCAAAATTAGAGTGCCGGCCGATTTGTGGAAGCAGAGATTGTTGGTTGACTCGCACAACTTATGGCCACAGCTGGCTCAAAAGCGGGGTATGCCGGGCGTACCGACTTCAACGAAAACAATCCAGTTCAATCAAACCAGTCTGGCGATCGACGCCGCAGTGGCGGGCCAGGGGGTGGCGCTGGTTGCACGGTGCTTTATTGAAAGCGATATTGACCAGCGACGGCTCGTGGTGGTGGGGCGGCAAGTGGTGAATGACGATACGGATTTTTATCTGGTCGCACCGTTTTCCTTGAGTGTCGGCTCTGACGCAGGTGTGGTTTGGAGCTGGCTAAAAGAACAGGCCGGTGTTTAGCCGGCCTGTGTGTGTTCTACGTAATGACGGTTCGTTTACCAGCGCACGCCAATACCCGTGCTGTAAACCGACTCATTGATGCCGCCTTGGCGGCCGTCGCCACTGACCTGGTTACGCGCGTACTTCAGATAAACCGACATCCAGCTGTTCATGTTGTAGCGCGCACCCACTTCGCCGTTAATCGCGAACTTGGTGTCACTGTTAATGGGGCGTAACACTTCGCCACGTGTATATAGTTCGAACTCTTTACCGTAAAAGTAACGCACGTAATCCCAGCGCAACGACGCGGCATATGCATTTTCGCTGCTTCCATCGGTATAGCCATAATGCACCCGGCTCATGAGCGCGGAAAGTGAGAAGGCGCCGAGCTCGTTATCCCAGAACTGGTAACCTGGCCCGGTACCGTATACAACCTGGCGGTTGAGTTCTTCCACGAAGTCGCGTCGATACTTGGCTCTGCCCTGCCAAAATGCTTTTTCGCTAATGAAGTAATCAAGCGTGTAGCCCGCACCATAGTTATAGGTGCTGTCGGTGCTGTCTTCTTTGTTGCGTGTGTAGTCGGCCGCCAGTTGATGGCGCCACATGCCGTGACGCAGTTCATTGAAGGTGTTCAGCGTGTAGTCTTGTGTTTTGGTTGATGCCGTTTTACGCGTTGCGGCCAAGTCGAAACGCCCTTTGAATGTGGCCTCATTGAGAAACGGAGTGGGTCGTACTACACGTGTAATGGAGGCCACTGGTACGGCCGTACTAACCGGTGTTGTTTGACCGTCAGCGCGCTCAACCCCTTGTAACGTTACTGTGCCGTCGCCGGCTGCAACGAGCTTTGCACGGTAGTCGTTGTTGAACTCGCCATCTTTTACAACCAGTTCAGAGTCACTTTCCAGCGTTTTCACATGCGTAATATCAACTCGGATATTACCGCCGTACTCAGTTTTAACCAGTAATTTCCCACCGTCCAGCGATTGAATGGTGCCGGTGATGCGATCACCGTTATTCAGCCAAACGGTGCCGGCATATGCGTTGGCGCCAAGCAAAAATGCGGCGAGCAGGGCAAGAAAAGAGAAAAGGCGAGGGGACGAACGGAGTGTGAGAGGATAAAGCATGAGTTAAATTAACAGTCTTCCGGGGTCGTATTTTCAAAAGAGCGGCCAGTTTACGCTTAGTTAAGTGCCCCATGCAACGCATAACCGGCCATGTTTACAAATTCGGTGGTGCTGTCTTTTCCAGATGTTTTATTAAGGTCGTTTGAATTTTTTTCTGGCGTTCTCGACGGACAGCCGAAGAGCGCATTGCTCGGCATGATCATTAATTAATCCCATGGCTTGCATAAACGCGTACACCGTTGTAGGGCCCACGAATTTCCAGCCGCGTTTGCGCAGGTCTTTTGACATGGCTTCTGAGGCAGCGGAGCGCGATGCGGTTTGCGGCGCGGTCAAGACTTTCTCGCTGGGTTCGAAGCGCCAAACATAGGCGGCGAATGAACCCTCGTTCTTAATGAGCTCCAACAGCTTTCCCGCGTTGTTGACGACCGCTTCAATTTTGCCCCGATGGCGCACAATGCCGGCGTCTTTTAATAATCTTTCTATATCGGCGTCGGTGTATTGCGCTACCTTGTGAAAGTCGAAATGGTCGAAAGCGCGTCGGAAGTTTTCACGTTTTGCCAGGATTGTGCGCCAACTCAAACCCGACTGAAAGCTTTCCAGGCAGATTTTTTCGAATAGTCGCTGGTCGTTATCAACCGGGAAGCCCCATTCTTTGTCGTGGTAGGGAAAGAATTCCGGTGCGGCGGCACACCAGCCGCAACGCGGTTTCCCGTCGGGGCCAGGAATAGTGTTAGACATTGGTTTTCTTCCTTTTTTGAATAAAATGCCGGAATCCAGTGTAACGATTTGTCCGCTCAATTTCCCATGTGGCCGATATGAAGCTTAACGTGCAGGCGCTTTTGCCTGACTTTCTTAACCTGATGCTCGACACGGTGTTTGTAGTCGATATCGAAGGTCGTATCGTTTTCGTTAGCGCGGCCTGCGAGCGCATGTTGGGTTATTCGCAGCAAGAGTTGATAGGGCACCCAATGATTGAGCTTGTGGCGCCGGAAGACCGCGAGAGAACGCGGGAGGAGGCGAGAAAGGTGATGGCGGGCATTCCGCGTGTCGGCTTCGAAAATCGCTACATTCGTAAGGACGGGCGCTATGTTCGGGTGATGTGGTCGGCTTGCTGGACGGAACAACATCAATGCCGGATCGGCGTGGCGCGGGACGTCACCGAGCGGCGGCGTCTTGAGGATCGGCAAGCGGCAACGTATGCAGTTTCGGAGGCGGCGCATCGGGCGCAGAATGTGAATACGCTGCTGGCGGAAGTGCAGGAAATTGTGGCGCAGCGTGTCCCGGTCACAACGTTTGCAGTGGCCGATTTCGATCAAGAAACCCAGGTGCAACATTGGATTTTTAGACAAGATAGTGCGCACCCATGGAACGCCTCACTGTCCACCCGTTTACTGGCGATTTGTGCAGACTCAAAAAATCGGCAAGAACCGTTGCTGCTGAAACATGACCTATCTTCGAATGAGCTGCACTCCACTGAACACGCCGGTACGTGGGTGTTTGTTCCATTGCAGTCACAAAGCGGTTATATGGGAACCCTGGTAATTAGCAGTTCAAGCGGTGTTGTGTATAGCGAGACAGATCTTGAGTTGCTTCGATTCGTTGGTGCGCAGGTGGCCACAGCCGTCGAGCGGCAACGCATGCACGCGGAACTGTTGCGTATGGCGCAGTACGACGATTTAACGGGTTTGCCTAATCGGCGTACATTACATGCGCATCTGCGCTCGGCATTGGCGCGGTGTGAGCGTAGGCAGGCGTCGTTGGCGGTGTTGTTTGTTGATCTGGATGATTTCAAATTGGTTAATGATTCATACGGACACGTTGTCGGTGATCAATTGTTGCGCGAAGTCGCAGTGCGTTTGAAAGACAGCCTGCGCAAAGGGGATACGGTTTTTCGGCTTGGAGGCGATGAGTTTCTGGTCTTGCTTGAAGATATTCGATCTAAAGACGATGCAAGGAAAGTGGCGAATAAGCTTCAAGTATCTTTGCTTGAGCCGGTGGACTTTGAAAATGGCAGCTTAAGGCCTGATGCCAGTATCGGGTTGGCGTGCTATCCCGACGATGCCACCCAGGTCGACGCATTACTTGCCTTTGCCGATCAGGATATGTATGTGTTGAAACGGCAGCGTCAGCGCGGTTTGGCACAGCGGTCTTTTTGAAAAGTTTGGTTGCGCTTGAAGCGTGTCTTTTCGCCGCGTTTAACGGTAGAATTTTTATGACATTGTTCAACAGGGAGGGAAACAATGAAAATCAAGAAAGTTTTAGGTTCAACTGCTGTTACCGCTGTTTTGCTCATGGCGCTTGCCGGTTGCCAGGAAAAAGAAGGCCCGGCTGAAAAGGCCGGCAAGGAAATTGACCAGGCAGCCGCTGAGCTTAGCGAGCGTGTAGAGAAGGCGACGGAATAAAACTGTCGTTGGGCCTGAGGCGATACAGCAAAAAATTATTTTGGTATTGCTTGGGGCGAAGTTAAATAAGGCTGCGGTTCACATATCGCAGCCTTATTTTTATTGCAGTGGTATGCTTTTTCACATCTGTGTTCAAGCAATAAAAATCCTAACCACTGCACCCATTATCCACCATGAAACTAAAACTGGCTGATCTGATCGCCCTGGGTTTTATGACCTTCGCCCTGTTTTTGGGCGCCGGCAATATTATTTTTCCTCCTGTTGTCGGCCAGGAATCGGGTGAGCAGTTCTGGTGGGCCGCCATGGGCTTTCTTTTAACCGGTGTCGGCTTGCCGTTGGCCGCTATCATTGCGTTAGTACGCTCCGGTGGTGATTTGTTTACGGTAACGCAGCCTATTGGCCGTGTTGCCGGTACGGTGTTTGGGGTCCTTATCTATTTAACGATTGGACCGCTGTTTGCGATTCCGCGCACGACGACGGTTTCTTTCGAAGTGGGCGTGGCATATTTTCTGGGCGACGGTCAGGTCGCCCTGTTCATTTACTCCATTATCTATTTTGCGCTGGTGATACTGATTGCCCTGTATCCAGGGCGTTTAATTGATACAGTGGGTAAGTACATGACCCCGGTGCTTGTCGCGGCGTTACTTATTCTTGGCGGTTATGCCGTGCTTGTTCCGGCCGATGCGGTGGGGCTTGGCAATGAACTTTACCGGGACGCGCCGTTGTCCCGCGGTTTTTTGCAAGGGTACTTAACCATGGATGGGCTGGCCGGGTTGGTGTTCGGTATTGTTATTGTGAATGCGATTCGTGATCGCAAGATTGATAACCCTGCACTGCAAACCCGGTACGCGCTAATTGCTGCGGTTATTGCGGCAACGGGGTTGGCCCTGGTTTATTTGTCGTTGGTGTATCTGGGCGCCACCAGCAACAGTGTTGCGCCCGAAGCGGATACCGGTGCGGTCATTCTGGCGGAATACATGCAGTACAGCTTCGGCGTGGGTGGTCATGTGTTGTTGGCCGTTGTCATTACGCTGGCCTGTTTAACGACGGCGATCGGTTTAACGACTGCTTGCGGTGAGTATTTCAGCCGTCTGTTGCCGCTTTCTTATCGAACCATTGTCATTACGTTTGGCGTGTTTAGTCTGGTTGTTGCAAACCAGGGCTTGGAGCGCCTGATCTCATTTTCGGTACCGGTATTGGTTGGGCTTTATCCCGTGGCCATGACGTTGGTGGTTTTAAGTTTGTTGTCGCCGTTTTGGGTGTCGGCTAAACGTGTTTTCATTCCCACAATGGCCCTGGCGACCGCAATGGGCGTGGCCGACGGCCTGGAGGCAGCGGGGTTGGGTTTCCTGACCCCTGGTTGGTTGGCACTGTTGCCGGGAGCGTCGGTTGACCTTGCCTGGTTGTTGCCGGTACTTTGCATGATGGTTGTTGCGGCGGCGTTCGATCGGTTTTGGTCAAGGGCACCCATACATTGAAAGGATAAGTATTTATGGGAAAGGGCATCGTCATTATTACCGCCATGCCGGAAGAGCTTGCGCAAGTGCATATTCCGGAGAACATCGCAATTTATTATTCCGGCATCGGCAAGGTGAATGCAACGATTGCGGCAATGAAGGCCATTCACGAGAAATCGCCTTCCCTCATTGTCAATTTCGGCACGGCGGGCAGCGTTCAGCCCGGCTTGCTAGGGTTGTTACCCATTCGCCAAGCGCTACAGCGTGATGTAATCACCACTATGGCGCCACGGGGTCACATGCCGTTTTGTTCCCGACCGCAGGTTTATACCTCGGCGGTAAACGGCGGCTACACCTGTGGCACCGGCGACAGTTTTGTGACAGCCCCCGATCCCTGGTTCCAGGAGTCGGGTGTCGAGGTGGTTGATATGGAGTTGTTCGCGATTGCCGCTGTGGCGCACGAGCATGGGGTGCCGTGGCTTTCCTATAAATATGTCACGGATTACGCCGATGAAAAGGCGGTGGAAGTCTGGCAGCGGGGCAAGCATTTGGGCCAGCAGCAATTTCTGGATGTATTGGCCAAACTTTAGCCACGGAAACGATTGAATCCGATACAGTCAACATAATATGAACTGGGTCACACGAAGCTATCGCAATTTACTGGTTACCACAATGATGGGTTTGGTTGCCCTGTTGGGGGTGCCCATGTTTTTGTACGTCACGATTGCCTACACCCAGCAGCAGGTTGAAGACCGCGGGCAAATTCTGTATCACTTGGCCAATACGGCGGCAATTGCGATTTCCGAGAACCTGCGTGAGCGGAGTCGGGAAGTGGAACTGTTGGCCCGCAGCCCTTTGTATGTGAATGCCGATTTCAGCAGTGCCGAGTTTCGTGCCAGTCTGGAACGTTTACAGCAGTCGTATCCCTACTATTCGTGGATTGGGCTAACCGATATAAACGGGGTGGTTCAAGCGGCAACGGGGGGGTTATTGGCAGGGCAAAGCGTTGCACAGCGGCCTTGGTTCCAGGAGGCAAAAAAAGGCCTATATGTAGGTGATCTGCATGAAGCGAAACTTTTGGCGAATTTGCTGCCGTCACTGTCGAATCAGGTCGGCCCGATACGGTTTATCGACTTTGCTGTTCAGGTGGAAAACGCACAAGGACAGCCGCGGGGTGTGTTGGGCGTGCATGCTCACTGGGGGTGGTCTGAAGATCTACTGGAACTGATAACACCGCAAGATGCGGATGACGAGCAAGTTGAGTTTTTTATAGTGAATGGAGAGGAGGAAATTATTTTCCCCGATTCACCTTCGCAGCATGATTCCTTGCGGGTTCCGGTCGTGAAGGAAGGAGACGCGGTGCGATATGCGTCGTGGGGTAGTGATGTGCGCTATCTTACGTCGGCCGTTGCGGTGAACAGCCCCGACTCTACTGTACCGTTGAACTGGAAGGTGATGGTGCGGCAACCTGAATCCAAAGTGCTGGAGCATGCACGTGGTTTGCAAAAGGCCATACTCACCGTATTTGGGGTGGGGCTGGTTTTGTTCCTGATATTGGCCTGGTTGCTGAGCCGTCAGTTAGGGCGCCCTATTCAACAGCTTACCCACATTGCCCAAGCCATTGCACAGGGCAAGCCGGCCCGGTTCAACCTAACGCTGCATACGGCTGAAATGCGCGCATTGAACCAGGCTTTACAAGAGATGGCTTCGCGCTTGTTGCAAAACCAACACGAGCTTGAGGCGGCCGCGCGTGAGTTGGAGAGCAAGGTTGAGCAAAGAACCCAGGAGTTAGCCGAGGCCAACACCAAATTGGCGGCTCAGGCGCGCAGCGATGTATTAACCGGGTTGCCTAATCGGTTGGCCGCCAATGAGTTTCTCGAGCATGAGTTCCATAACCTGAAGCGTGGCCGTGAACCGTATTCAATAGTGATGTTCGATATTGACTACTTCAAGAAAGTGAATGACACATACGGCCATGCCGTGGGCGACCAGGTGCTTCAGCATGTGGGCCGTATTCTGGCTGAAAGTGTCAGGGAAAATGATTTTGTCGGGCGTATGGGCGGCGAAGAGTTCGTGGCGGTTCTTCCGTTAACGCCTTTAAGCGATGCATTGCGGGTTGCTGAAAAAATTCGGGTGCGTGTCGATGCCGCAGCGCTTGAGCCGGTAGGGTCAATTTCTATCAGTGCCGGTGTGGCGGTTGCGCACGCCGGCCAGGCAAGTGCCGATGAAGCCGTTATTCAGGCCGATGCTATGTTGTATGAAGCCAAGCGGGCCGGTCGCAACCGGGTGATGCCCGAGGCCCCATAACGGTATTGCGCCTTGATTAGCTAGAACGACGCGGCGACGCGGAACATAACTCGTGTACCGGTCTCACTGAAGTCATTGTCTTCCTTCCATGGTGTGGAAACGTATACCTGACCTTGAATGTTGTCGTTAACTCGGGCACGTACGCCGACGCCTACCGACCCAAGCGCCTGGGTGCGGTAATCGACGCCGACATCGTGGTTGCGTACGTAGCCGTAGTCTATGAAGGTGAATGCCGACGTATCATTGATGTGGGGAAGGTTGGCGTTGAATGTTTGATTAAGTTCCAGTGAAACGGCAACGCCGCTGTCGCCTTTGGCGGTGGCGCTGTCGAAACCGCGTCCATAGCGTGAACCGCCAAGATCAAGCTGCAAGGAAGGGGGCAAAGGGTCGGGAGAATATTGCAGCGTACCTTGCAGGGTCAGGGCGCCGCCTTCCCAAAGTGCATGTTGCAACAATGCATTTAATTGGGTGAAGCGATAATGGTCCGGCACGCCGGGGCGGGAACTGAGTGGGTCGTCGGAAGTGGTATAACCGAGGCCACGCAGGCCGATACCCCATGTACCCTCCACGTTGAAAAAGCCTCGTTCAAGTTCCTGGTCGTAGCTTAAGCCCGCTGTGGCCCAGCGGTAGCGGTCTCGACCGGCATGATTGCCTCCAATGCGCAGGTCGCTGTTTTCGAAATTAATTTCCGCCGTCCCGAATAAACTATGTGAAATACGGCGGATAAAGGGGTAACGGACAAAGAGGGTACCCGATACCGTTTGTGCATTCACATTCAACGACTCGAGTGCTCCGCCGGGTTTCGACCCAACGTAGGCAACCGTGTAGCCTGTATGCAGGCCGTTTGAACCGATGGGATAGTCTTGCGTCAGTTGAAGAAGGTAAAGTTCGCTGGGTTGATTTGGAACCGTTACGCCCGCGATGGTGGTTGTTTCAAATAAGCCAAGCTGGTCGTTCAGGTCGATTGTGCCGGTGAGCTCTGCGCGGCCGATTTCCCGGCTGCCGAAGTTATCGAGGCCCACCTGGGCCGCCATCGGTGTACGTGTGATGCGCAGGTGCAGGCGCCCGCCTTTTCCTGGGGCGTCTGGGCGTGTTGCCACGCCGTCGATAGTCAACCCGCCCAGGTCGCTCATGAGCAGCAGTATGCGTTCCACCTCGGCCACGGGAACGGGCGCAAAATCCAGCAGGCGATCAATGTAGGGGGCGAGCCGCGTATCAATGTTCGGGATATCGCTTTCAATCGTGATTTCGTCGAACCCCGTTTCGTAGAGTTTGATCACGATATGGCCGGAATCAAAATCCTGGCTGGGGACGATGACATCGGAGAAATAGCCTTCTTTCCGGTAAATGGCTTCGATTTCACGCGCGATTCGGTACAGTTCGGCCAGACTTATTGTGGTGTTCAGCTTATCTTCCCATGCCGCAGCCAGTTGCGCTTGCGGAACTGTTTGCGCACCGTCTACGACCAGGGAGCGTAGTGTGAAAGTAATGCCTTCTGCTTCCTCTTCCGGTATTTGCTTGCGTTCGTCGATAACGCTGATATCGATTTGACCTTGTTTGGGAATGGGCTTAACCCGGCGCAGCAGTTCAGCCTGGTTGGCCAGGGTGCGGTTGAGTGCACCATCGGTTTGCGCGCGTACCGGGCTTGTTGGAGCGGTTGCCAAAAGAAGGCTCAGGCTAAGTAATCCGGCAATGCTGTACTTTCTTATTGGCAAAGGAGCTCCAGGCATTTTGCGTTGTTTCTTCATCACATCAATTTGAACGACCTAGTGTTTATTCAGACCCATGGCGCGATGGGGCAAGGCCGTTGTCAGGCACAATTTCCACCGCAATCAGCCGGGTAAGCGAGTCGGCAAGGTTTTGCAGGTCTTCAGTCCAATCAGTAAAGGCTTCTTCCTGAGCCGTGGTGGCGACCGCAATGGTGATGCGCTCACCGGTAGGCGAGCGGTCGGCAGGTAAGGTGGCGACCATGGAAGAGTAGCCGCCGAAAAGCGGGGATTGAAATACCCAGTCGCGCGACATGAAAACCCCCAATCCGTAGTAAAAATTGCGGCTCATGGTGTGACAGGAGCGGCAGCCTTCCAGTGGGGCACCAAAACCGACTAAGGTGGGAGCAATCATTTGTCGGCGCATCGGCTCGCTTAAGAAGCCGGTTTTCCCAACCAGGGTATCGAAGCTGCGCGCCATGTCATCGATTGTGGTCACTTGCACCGCGCCTTCAGGAAGTGTCCATGAGGGATTCCAGAATGTGGCGTCTTCATAAATGCCACGTTCCGCACTGTAGGCATGGATGACCGGGTCGGGAATATAGGGTGTGTCGATGGAAAGCGTTTGCTTGAGATTCAACGGCTCAAGGATGTTTTCCTGAATAAGCTGTTTCAATGGTTTTTTGGTTGCCGCCTCCATTACCTCGGCCAGAATAACGTAGCCGGCGTGCGAGTAGTCCCAATTTTTACCTGGCTCGAACACGCGAGTGGTGTCGATACTGATATTGATTCTTTCTGCGTTCGTCCAGTTACGGAACGGATCGTCGTAGAAGGCTTCTATAAACTCTGCATCGGCAACGTAATCGGGATAGCCCGATGTCATGTTCGACAACATTCGGGGCGTTACTTTGTCGGCATAAGGTAAATGCGGCAGCCATTTGATAATAGGCGTGTCGAGGTTGATAAGACCTTGCTCGGCCAACTGCAGCAAGGTGGCCGCCATATAGGCAATGGCTACTGCACCGTTACGGAAATGGCCGTCTGTCGTTGCCGGTACATTCGGCATGGCCTGCCCTTGGGCATGCGAAAAAACCGGTTCGCCGTTAATACGCACCTGAACCAGCAAAGAAGCCAGTTTTTGCTCGTCGAAAAACTGTTCTGAAACCGTTTTCAAGTGGTCGGGCTCAACCGTCGTGCTATTTTTTTTTGCTGCGCTCATGCCCGGCCAAAGCAGCAAGCATAACGCAAGGCCAAGGGTGAAGATAAGTTCAGTGAAAGAGAGGGGCTTATATGACAAACCGGTTGGCGTCGCGCCGCCGGCTGAGATATGGGTATGCATTTTCACGAGCGTTCCTTGGCTTTTTGCGCAATTTTCCAAGGGATGAGGGTATGTGTCAACGCGTGCATACCCTTCATTGGTGCCGCTTGTAGGGGTTAAAACCTGATTGTGGGCGATGCGTGTCCATCGTATGCTTGATTTCACGCAAGCAGGCGTAATTCAACTAAAGGGCACAAAATGAATGAACTGAACGGTTATGATTTTGAAGATCTTTCAATCGGCGATACAGCCACTTTCGCAAAAACCATTACTGAAGCCGATATCGTATTGTTTGCCGGTGCGTCGGGCGACAACAACGCGGTGCATCTGAATGAAGAGTTTGCCCAAACTACGCCGTTCAAGGGGCGTATTGCGCATGGGATGCTTACCGCCAGTGTGATTTCAGCTGCCATTGCCGGGCGTATGCCCGGGCCCGGCACAATTTACCTGAATCAAAATTTGCAGTTCAAGGCGCCTGTGCGGCCCGGAGAAACCGTGCATGCCACCGTCACGGTGAAAGAACTATTTCCCGAGAAGCGCCGGGTATTGCTTAGCACGGTGTGCACGGTGAAGGGAAAGGTGGTGATCGACGGTGATGCGTTAGTCATGCCCACGGCGCGCATTTTATAAGCCGGCTGCATTTAGCCGGTTGTGTATCAAACACAAGCGATTGCACTTTCGGGATAACGGTCTGCGCCTGAGGGATAGTGCGCGGTGCGGCCCTGTTCCCATAATGCTTCTGTCAAATATCTATAAAGCAACTCAAAATTGACAGGAGACAAATCATGCAGGACATGCAAGAGAAGGTGGCCATTGTCACCGGCGGTGCAACGCTTATTGGGGCTGCTGTAGCGCAGGCTTTTCACGACCGTGGCGCTGCGGTGGTTATTGCCGATATCGACGAAGAAGGGGGCGCCCGGGTCGCAGACAAGCTGGGTGCGCGCGCCTTGTTCGTTAATACAGATCTTTCCGACGACACTCAAATTGCGTCGTGTGTAAACGAAGCCGTCGCCCAGTTCGGCGGTGTTGATTTTCTGGTGAACCTAGCGTGCAGTTATGTTGACGACGGCATTGAGGCGAGCCGCGATGATTGGCATCAAAGCTATGACGTGAACGTGGTGGGTTCGGTCATGATGATGAAGGCCTGCCGCCCGCATATGATCCAGCGCGGTGGCGGGGCCATTGTGAATTTCAGCAGTATTAGCGCCAAGGTCGCGCAAACCGGGCGTTGGCTTTACCCCGTAACCAAAGCTGCCATTGCGCAGTTAACACGCAATATGGCCATGGATCTGGCTCAAGACCGGATTCGCGTGAATTCGGTTTCCCCGGGTTGGACATGGTCGCGCATTATGGACGAACTCACGGGCGGTGATCGCGCGAAAACCGATCGCGTTGCTGCGCCGTTCCACTTGTTGGGCCGGGTGGGGGATCCAGCCGAGATTGCGCAGGGGGTGGTGTTTCTGTGTTCGTCCAACGCTTCTTTCATCACCGGAACCGACCTGGCCGTTGATGGAGGCTACAGCGCAATGGGGCCGGAGCAGGCGGTTCCCGCCATTCCCCGTCTTTGTGAATAACCGGAGTTAAGCCATGAAAATAGCGATCATTGGTGCCGGTTTTGCCGGCTTGTCAGCAGCAAAAGTTCTTACCCAGTTTGGACACGACGTGACCGTGTTCGAGAAAGCGCCCGATGTGGGAGGGGTGTGGAGTGCCACGCGCCGGTATCCCGGGTTACGCACGCAAAACAATAAAGATACGTATTTCTTGTCAGACTTCCCGATGCCCGCCGAGTATCCTGAATGGCCTACGGGTGAACAGGTGCAACGCTATTTGGCGGCTTTTGCCAAACATTTCGATCTGGAGCGTCGCATCCACTTGAATACTGAAGTGTTGCTGGCCGAGCCTGAAGGTGAGAAAGGGTGGCACATTAAAGCGCGTAGTACCCGTTCGGGGCTGGAATCGGATTATCAGTTTGAACATCTGGTTGTGGCCAATGGTATTTTTTCCGAGCCCTTTATTCCTCCGTATCCCGGGGTGGACGAGTTTAAGGCAGCCGGCGGGCGGTTGTGTGCAACTTCGGAATTCAATCATATTGAAGAGGCGCGCGGCAAAGATGTCTTGGTGGTGGGCTACGGTAAATCATCGTGTGATGTGGCTGCCGCTATCGGTGAGGTAGCGGCGTCAACCAAAGTGATTGCGCGCGAACTGCTCTGGAAAATGCCGCGCAAAATCATGAATGTATTGAACTACAAGTACTTGATGCTGACGCGTATGGGCGAAGCTTTGTTTCCTTACATTGAAGTCAAAGGATTTGAGCGCTTTTTGCATGGCCCGGGCCGAGGCGTGCGCGACAGCATGATCGGCTCGTTGCAGAAAGTGGCCACCAAGCAGTTGAAGCTCGACAAACTGGGTTTAGTGCCTGAGGGTACGTTCGACCGCATTGCCCGGAGCACGGTCAGCTTGTCGACCGATGAGCTTTATGAACAGGTGATTGCCGGTACAACCGAAGTTGCCCGTGAATGTGAAATTACTTCTTTAGGCGCTCGCGACGGCAAACCGGTTGCTACGCTAAGCGATGGGCGTACGGTCCCGGCCGACTTGGTGGTCTGCGGTACCGGCTTCAAGCAGGTTGTGCCTTTTTTGCCGCAGTCGGTTCAAGATGAAATCACCGATGAGCGGGGGAATTTCGAGTTGTATCGCCAGATTCTGCCATTAACGGTAAAACGCCTGCATTTCTGCGGCTATAACTCGTCGTTCTATAGCCCATTAAGCACCGAGGTGGCGGCGTTGTGGATCGCCGCCCATTTAATGGGCGGGCTTAACCTGCCGCCGTTGGAAGAGCGTCGCGAACATGTACGCCGTCGTCTTAAGTGGATGGAGGAACGAACCGAAGGCAAGCATGCACGTGGGACCAACATTATTCCGTTCTCCATGCATAACGTGGATGAAATGCTGGATGAAATTGGCATTAACGTGGGTCCCTTCACCCGTTTCAAACAGTGGCTGTTACCGGTGAACGCGCGCAACTACCGAATGGTGACGCATAAACTGCTGGAGCGCCAAAAAAAAGCGCAGGCTAACCCCGCAAGGTTTGTGAAGGCAGCTCATTGAATTGCTTTCGATAGGCTTGCGTAAAGTGACCCAAGTGGCCGAACCCCCACTCAAGCGCCACTTGGGTGACGCTAACGGGTTGCCCGGCGTGGCGTGCCTGAAGCAATGTTTCACGTACTTTTTGCAGTCTAACCTTGCGGACGAACCCCATGGGGCTGATGCCGCGGTATGCTTGGAACCCTTTATAAAGGCTCCGCGTGCTGATATGTGCATGCTGCGCTAAATCTTGCATGGTAATGGGTTCGCGACAGTGGGCCAGTATGTACTCCTCGGCCCGGCGAATATAAGGCAGGTCCGGCGTGGGGGCCGGACTCAACAACGCCTCGGCATAATTGTGCGGGTGTCGTTCCAGCAGGGTAGTGGCCAGCAATTGTTCCAGTTGGCTGGTTACGAGGTTTTGGCGGCCGGCACCGTGAATAAACTGACTGGTGGTGAGAAACGCAACCAGCTCTTGCCATGCCAGGCCGCCGCCGTGGGTCAGGTTCATACCCAGTTGAAACTCAATGGGTTTGGAAATCGGGTGCCCCAGCGCGGCGGCACAGGCCGCTTCCAGCACGGCTCGTTCAATTTTTACAATAAGCTGGTCGCACACACCTTGCCATTGCATGTGAACCGGCAAGGAAGGCGTCAACACCGAAGCCATACTGGGTGTGGAAAGGATTTTCTCGTTGCCGCAGCGGATATTGGCCTGGCCCGCCATGGGCATTTGAACCAGCAGGAAATTGTCGAGCGATTCCGGTTCAATGGTGACGTTGGCACCATAACGCAGGCGGTTGATAGAGGCGCCGCCCAGCGCGATGTGGTCCATTTCCGCGTCCAGCTTTTGACGTTTGCCGCGCACGCTGAGTTCGTGCGGCTTGAAAATACGCCCGACAGTATCTCGTGTTTCATCGAGGTCGCAGGAATGAAACAGGCGATGTGCGGCCAGACGGCCGACCAGTTCGGGTTCTTTTTGAAACGGTTCCATGCGAGCCTCCGTAGAACAGGGCGCGCCGATACAACTGGTGCGGTAAGGTTGAATAATTCAGTTGGTTAAGACTTAACCAGTTTATTCTACATTACGCCAATGATCTAAAAACAGTTGCCTGATTTGCCCGCTCTCGGGTTGCCAGCCGAACAGCGTAAGCCATTGATTATCTATCAGGTTTTTAATCGTTTCATGACGCTGGTAAATGGCAAAAATGGCCGATTCCGGCGCGGCGATATACACCTGAAGCCTTAATGGTTCATGTCGCCGGCTTTGCCCGTCGTGTAGTGATTGCATGGGTAATCCAATACGCAAATCCCCCCCGTTTCCCTCGAAGACACCGATGTGCCCCCCCACAACGTTGTGCAGCATTTTATTGCCGCTACCGTAATGAAGGTTATCGACTACCGACGCGTAATACTGCATGTTGATCCATTGTGTCACCACCATGGGGGCGGTCATGATTTGTTCCAGCACCGCACTGTTTGGATCTTCACGCCAATCGTAATCATGCAGAAAACTTCTTCCTTGCAAATCAAGATGACGCGTGGCCGACCGCGGCGCAACGATGAAAGCGGCATTGTTGGCCAGCCCCCATTCGGGCCTGAGTTCAGACCAATCACGGGCGCGTCGCTCCAGGGCGCGGTGGAGTTGGGCGTCATCCATGGTTTTCAATCCCAATGCAGGTGCGCGGCGCCGTCGGGCCAGCTTACAAGCTTCTGTCAGCCAGGTCGTGAGTGTATCGGGCAACAGGTTTTCGGGGTAATCAATGTCGTCGGTGACGGTGTTGTGCAAAGCGGGCACAAACTGCGTTTTTTCCGGAATGGCAATACCCAGTCCCGCCAAGTGTTCCCGCAGCATCGGTGTATTGAGCAGATCGGCCAGTATTTGGGCATTGGTCAGCCCAGATTGGCCACCGCATGCGCCGCAGTTCAGGCTCGCTGCATGGGCATTGTTACGGGTCGTACTACCGTGACCCACCAGTAAAACAGTGGGGGCGAAATGACTCGTCAAGCCGATGGCGCGAAGTATTCGACTGAGCATTTCAGCCGTATCCTCAGCGCTCAGTGGCGTGCCGGCGCGCTCCAGCAACCAACCGGTGCGGGGCGGTTGCAGGTGTCCTGCGTGGTCGATGCGTGGGGGGAAGAAAGTATCGCGGGCCAGTTTTAATGCATAGCCCAAACCCAGGCTTTCAACCAGGCTGAACGTGGAGGCCGGGCCATCGCTCATGGTGCTTAATCGTGCCTGCCGGTTTCTTTTTTTGGCTAAGTTTGCGCCATTGAGCGCCGCGTTTCTGACTTGGATTTGAGGTGCCAATAGGCCGGGGAGGTTGGGCTCATAACAGTCGGACCCCAGCTCGTTCACCGCAATGGGCAAGCCGAAGAAGCCGGCGAATCCTTTTGTTTGAATTGCGTCACTTTGCGCTTCCAGCGCCGCGCGCATGGGTTCCGACCGAACATCAATGCAGAATATCGCTTGTAACTGCACGGGTGTCTGCCTGGGTGCAGGAGGAGTCTTGCGCAGCTGTGTGCACAATGACTCTCCATAAGCCAGCTCGTTGGCCAGTTGCCAGCACCAGCGCAGGCGCTGTTGTTCCGCATGCGCAGCGATTAATGTGGGCAGCGTTGGCCATTGTTCGCTCCAATAGTCGCGAAGCTTTGGCTGCAGTTCCCGATGGTTAAGGGCGCAATGGCGCCATAACACCCACTCCCAAGCCAGCCTCACGGCCAAAAGTTGGGGCATTAAGGAAAAGTGGACGTTGCCTTGTAATTGTTGTTGCCACTCCTGGTAGGCAACCCAACTGGCCCAGCCATTAATGTCGAGCAATAACGCATGCAGATATTCCGGAACGTGCCGGGAACCGGCGGCAAGGTCATGCAGTGCAAAGTCGATGAGGGTGTTGTAATCGCGTGGCAGGGTTTTGAAGATGTCGAGCAAACCCTGTTCACCCATCAGAATTTCCAGGCCGCTGTCATGCTGAATGGTTTCCAGCCACGTGTGATAAAGATCAAACGTCGATGTTTGATTCTGTACATTACGCTCGGCTGTTTGAAAAACCATGGCGCAGGTTTGGCTCATCTGGTGCACGGTTTCATCTTGCCAACTCATGCGGTGCGCGACTCCTTGCAGGCGGTCCATCCAGCTCGTCACGTTCATCCACCGCCGGGGTGATGTTTTTTGCCGCAGATGATCGAGCAGGTCCGATTCGTTAACGTCAAGGCTCAGTAACCGGGCGGCTTGCTGCAAATGGCGGCTTTGAATTTCTTTTTGCCGGCGTTCCTCAAAATAGTCGGTGGGCATGAGCATGCGCGCGCCCGACAGCGCGCCCAATAACGCGGCGGTGTCGGGCATTGTGCGGTTGCGCAGTGTCCACCAGGGGTTTACCGCAATCAGGCGATCCAATGGCCAGTTAGGGGCGATCCGACCACAGGCGTCAGCGACCGCCTGTTGATAAGTGCCGGCTTTCAGCGATTCAGGGGCATCCACAATGGTATTCATGATGAGGAACTCTTAAAGGGGGCGGCATGGTCAGTTGCGACGGGATAACGTTGCGTGGGGAAGCGCAGTGGCCAGATGGCGAGCGTTGTGTAGGTGGCCCATTCATCCAGATAGAACCCGGCGTACAGGCGTCGGGCGAGGCGACGCGACACGACATTGCCGGGCACGTGGCGCAACATGATATGACCGATAAACAACATCACGACCAGCAAACTGACCCAGATGTCGGCAACCGGCCGCGCAGCGGCTGGCACGTCGCCAAGCAGGTAACCGGCTCCACTCTTCAGTACCGTATAAAACGCGACAATACCGATAGCCAGAGGAATGAAGAAAGCCATATCGCGACGCACGCGCGCACTGCCTTGCTCGGCCAGAACAGCCGTAAGGGCGGCAGCCATAAACAGCCAGGGGCTGATAAGGGCTAACTTGTTGCTTAGCACGGCCGCCACCCCGGTGATGGCAATGGCCACGATGGCCGACAGCATCCACGTTGTGCGGGTGGGGGGGGCCGGTGGCGCCAGCCAGACACACCGCCAAACCTGGGTAGTCGTGTTTGCGCTGAGGAAGGAATAGGCTTTGTAGCAAGAGTGTGCAACCAAATGCAGCAGCGCCAGCTCGAACAGGCCAAGTGCGCATTCAATGAGCATGAGCGCCATTTGCGCGCAGGTTGACCAGGCCAGTTTCACTTTCACGCTGACACGCATTGCCATACTTAGCGCCGCAATGACTGCAGTGGCGCCCGCAACCAGCAGAATCAACCATTGCGCCGGCCCTGATTGCAGCCACACCGGGCCAAACAGCATGAGCAGATACCCACCCAGGTTCACAATGCCGGCATGAAGCAACGCCGAAATCGGTGTGGGCGCTTCAACCACTTGCATAAGCCAGCCGTGTGTGGGCAACTGCGCGCATTTAATCAGTGCTGCAAAGGCAATGAGTACCGCGGCAATGTGCAGCTCCAGACCCATGTCTGCCACAGGATAGCGCGCAACAATCTCACTGACCGACCAGGTGCCGTGCTCGATGCGAAGAATAATGAACGCGGCCAGCAAGGCCAGCTCGGCAACGCGCGCAAACAGAAATTTCTTATGTGCCGCCAAGGCTGCACGGGGCCGATTGGGGTAGAAGGTTAATAAACCGTGCAGGCATAAACTGATGGCGGTCCAACCCAGCAAGACAACCAAAAGGTGATCGCTGATGAGCACCGTGGCCACACTGGTTAACGTAAGCAACAGGGTGACATCGTAGTGTTGCCGCCTGGGTTCGCCGTCGAGATAGCGTTCACTGAAGTGGTGCAGAATCACGCCAATAAAACCCACCAGCGCCAACATGACGGCGCCCACCTTCGACGGCGACAGCCAGGCAAAAGTGATGTCGCCCGCACCGGGTAAAAGTCGCAAGACCAGAACGGCAAACCCTGCCGCACCGGCCAAATACACAATACGGCCGCTTAAACGCCGCGCAGCCGATGTAGGCTGAATACTCACAATCAATGCCGCCAACAAGTACGCCAGCGGTAGCGCCATCATTAATATCGACCCCGCCCAGTTAAATGCAGACATGAAACTTTCCCTTTATTTTCAATGTGCGGGAAGTATGACAATGGGTACTCATAAAGTAAAATAGATAAATATTAAATAATCGTTCACTTATAAAGAACATATAAAGACATGAGCCGACTCAACTACCATCATCTTTATTATTTTTGGCGCGTGGCCACTGACGGCAATCTGACGCGTGTGGCGAAGGCCCTGCATGTATCGCAGTCGGCTTTGTCGGCGCAGATTCGACAGCTTGAAGAAAGCATGGAGGTCACGTTGTTTGATCGCCGAGGGCGTGGTTTGACCTTAACCGAGGCGGGGCAGCGGGTTCTGGCCTATGCGCAAGACATATTTGCAAAAGGTGAAGAGCTTGAGGCGTTGTTGCGCCGGGGTGTGGAGCCCAGCGTTCAAACCTTGCGCATCGGGGTTTTGTCGACCATGTCACGTAACTTCGTTAAAGCGTTGGTCGCCCCTTTGCTGCAGAATACGTCCGTGCGAATGAACCTGTATTCAGCCGATTTGGTCAGCTTGCTAGACGGCATGACAAAGCATCGGTTGGATCTCGTTTTGTCGAATGTGAACGTCGTTTCAGACAATCATTTGGATGCCGCGCAGCAACAGCTTTGGCAAAGCCAATTGTTGGCGCGCCAGCCGGTATCCATTGTGGGGCCCGCGCGCGATAAGCCAAGTCAGGCGTTTCCGGAAGGCTATCGCGAGAAAGCGTGGATATTACCGGGGCGTTCAAGCGACATTCGCACTGCCTTTGATGGGTTCTGCGCGATGTGGAATCTTGATCCCGTGGTGCGCGCCGAGGCCGACGACATGGCCATGCTGCGTTTGTTGACGCGCGACAGCGGCGCATTGTCAGTGCTGCCGCCGGTGGTGGTGCGCGACGAAATTGAACAAGGCACGCTGGTGGAATACTTGCCGTTACCCAACGTGTTCGAAAGCTTTTACGCCATTACGGTTAAACGCCAGTTTATGCCCGAGGCGCTGGCCTCGCTGCTGGCTCGCCCCGCGCTGGATGCGTTAGTGCCGGTAGCGGGACACGAATGATTTTTTAAGGGGCACATGTCACATTCCTGGTCTTTCACTCGTCTATAAGGGGAGTCATTTAAATAGAGAGGATGAAATGGAACCAAGACTGGACTATTTTTCTGCGGCCCCTGAGGTCGTGCGCGCCATGATGGCCATGCAGCGTTCTGTAGATAACTTAAGTTTGGAGCGCGGTTTGGTGGAGCTGGTGAAAATACGGGCGTCGCAACTGAATGGATGCGCGTATTGCATTCATATGCACACCACCGATGCCAGAAAACACGGCGAATCGGAAATGCGCTTATATTTATTAAGTGCCTGGCGCGAGTCGCCTTTGTATTCCAAGCGCGAGCGCGCCGCATTAGAGTGGACGGAAACACTCACACTCATTGCCCAAACGCAGGTGCCCGACGACGCCTACGCATTGTTGAATGAACTTTTTTCCGCCCAAGAGCAAGTTGAACTTACTTTGGCTATTACAACAATTAACGCCTGGAATCGCTTTGCAGTGGGGTTCCGCGCTGTTCATCCGGTTTAACCGGTTCGGGTTTTGTTAATGCAAACGCACGACACAAGCGCCGCAGAGTCATTTCACCCCTACCGAAGCCGCCTGATTCGGCTGGCTTACCGGATGGTGGGTACGATGGCCGATGCGGAGGATATTGTGCAAGATGCGTATTTACGCTGGCATCGAACCGATCGCGCCGGCGTTCAGGAACCCGTTGCGTTTCTGAGTCGAATCGTTACACGATTGTGCTTCGACTTCCTGAAGTCGGCTCGCGTGCAGCGGGAACAATATATTGGCCCGTGGCTGCCCGAACCGGTTCTCGACTGGCACGAGGAAGGCGAAGACGGGGTGACCTTTGCGTTAATGCTGGCAATGGAACGGTTATCGCCCCTGGAGCGGGCGGCGTTTTTGCTGCATGACGTTTTTGGTTTTTCATTTAATGAAGTTGCGCATGCAATTGGCCGGGACGCTGCTGCATGTCGGCAGCTTGCCGCCCGGGCGCGCACCCACGTTCGTAATTCACGCCCGCGTTTTCCCGTGTCGGCAGAGCAGAGCAAATCTATTGTGGACGCGTTTTTTACCGCGACGCGCGGTGGCGACTTAAAGGCGCTGGTGTCTTTATTGTCTGAAAATGTGGTGACCTACACCGACGGAGGGGGTAAAGTACCCTCGGCGTACCGCCCTGTTATCGGGTGCGATAAGGTAAGTCGCTTTTTCGTTGGCTTGCATCGCAAGCCAGGCTTTCATTCCCAGTTGCTGGTGGCCCATTGCCGTATCGATGGATTATCCAGTTTTGTGTCGCTGGAACAAGGGCTGGTGCAAACAACGTCGCTCTTGATCGAGGACGGTGCTATTTCAGCGATTTATATTGTTCGCAATCCCGACAAACTACCGGCCGGCATAATAAACCTGTCTTCAGTATGACGCCGCCCGCCGCCGCTGGTTATTAAGGCTATGGTTGAATTTCGACGACCGGAACCGTTTTACCGATACGTACGGTTTTTATGGCATAGCCATTGATGAAACCAACGCCACGCAAACCTAGGTGATGCGATTAAATATGTCGAATAACTAGAATTATCAAAAATTTGTAACTTTAGTGAGCAAGCCACCAAATAATTGCTAGTATGAATTGCGGGTCAATTAAACAAGAAGGGGAATCAAAATGCTTGGTTACGCAATTGGCTTTTTCATTATTGCAATTATTGCCGCGGTATTGGGCTTTGGCGGCATTGCCGCCGGGGCTGCGAACATTGCAAAAATAATCTTTGTGGTCTTTATTATTCTGGCAATTGTGTCTTTCTTCTTTGGTCGCGGCGGATAACGTCGGTTGTATCGGGCCGGCGTTGAAAAACAGCCGGCTGCTGATCTTCCAGGCGCACAAATGCGCAGGTATAGGGAATCCTTGATGGGTTCCCTTTTTTATTTCTGATGAACTCAGCAAGATTCGGGTCGGCATTGGGCGATTACGCTTTTAATATAGTTTCTGTGGAAGCACTAAAGAGGCTTGAGCATGTTGGATTACGACCGCATCGCCAGCGCGATGGACTATTTAATTGATAGGGCGGCTGACCAACCCAGTTTGGAAGAGGTTGCCGCGCATGTGCATCTTAGTCCTTACCATTTCCAGCGGCTCTTTTGTCGTTGGGCTGGTACGACACCCAAGCGTTTTCTGCAGCTTCTGACATTGGAGCGGGGTAAAGCGTTGCTGGCGAACTCCCGTTCTTTGCTTGATGTTTCCCATGAGCTGGGTTTAAGCGGAAGTTCAAGGTTGCACGATCATTTTGTGCAACTTGAAGCGGTAACGCCGGGTGAGTTCAAGAACAAGGGAAAGCAGGTACAGATACAGTACGGCATCCACGCGACACCGCTGGGGCACATGTTTGTCGCTGTCACGCCGCGCGGGGTGTGCCGGACAGGGTTTGTGAATTTCAACAGTAAGGCAGAACTGCTGGGTGACCTGCATCATTCCTGGCCGTTAAGCGTAATCAAGGAGAATGCCGCGTCGACGCAATACGTCATTGACGCCATTTTTGGTCGTAATAAGCTGGAAAAGCCAGGCCCGCTTTCGCTGCATGTGGCCGGTACCAATTTTCAAGTTGCCGTCTGGCGTGCCTTGCTGAAAATACCGCCGGGCGCGATCACCAGTTACACGCAGGTTGCCCGGTGGGTGGGGTCGCCCAAGGCGGCACGTGCAGTGGGTAATGCCATTGGCGCCAACCCCATTGCGTTACTGATTCCCTGCCATCGGGTCATCCAACAAAGCGGCGTGCTGGGCGGTTATCGCTGGGGCCCGGCCAGAAAGCGCCTAGTGCAAACGTGGGAAAGAGTGCGCGATCAAACTATTGAGATATAGTATTTCCATGTTATTAGCCTGCTTCTTAATTTTTAATAACGTTGTTAGACGCACCTTCCAGGAAGAACGACACCATTGCATTGAATTCGTTTTGCAAATCAAGTTCGGGGATGGACAGCCAGCGCAAGAGTACTCCCAGGTAAAGATAATGAAAGTAAATAGCAAGCTGCGCGGGAGCGCGGTTGGCACGCAGTTCTCCCCGGTTCTGGGCTGTGGCGATCAATGTCGTCCAGAACGGAAGTAGGCCACGATCTTCTTTAGAATTTGTATCCGGTTCGAAAGTAATGAACTTGTAGCGGACATAGGGCAAAAGGTAATCGGTATGCCGCTCGCACCAGTGGGCAGAGGCCTGAAGCACAGACGTAACGGTGCTGCGAAAACTACCCCCTTCGTAGAACAGCAGATCGAGTTCTGCCAAATCACCGGCCAGCGTCTTTTCCAGCACCTCTTCCAATAGCGCTTCCTTAGCGGGATAGTATTTATACAAAGTACGCTTTGACACAGATGCCTCGTTGGCGACCTGTTCCATTGTTACCTGGGTGTAGCCGTTCGATTGAAAAAGAGTACTCGCAACGCGACGTATGTGTGCGGGTAGATCTGCTCGATTGTGTGGGCGTGGGAAAGAAGAGTTCATAAGTCAGTATTCAGTATTATGCTAAAGTATACGACGTTTACTTTTAGATGGATAGCTCAATGAGGCTTGTTGTTTTAACCTACGGCACCGAAGGCGACACACGCCCGTTGATAGCCCTAAGTTATGCCCTGCGCCAAGCGGGACATGAGGTGCATTTGCTTGGAGATGCCCGTACCCTTGGGCTAGCGTCCACGTGCGCAATTCCTGCCTCGCCTCTGTCCGGTGACGTTCGAACACTCTTTTCAGAATGGGCGCAAAAAGGGCCACGAAGCACTTCACAAGCCCTTGTGAAACTCACGAATGAAAATAGCGCAGCATGGATGAAACAAACCTTAGACGTTGCCCAAGGTTGCGATGCAATCGTGACGTCGGGGTTAGCCGGTTTTGTGGGGCTTTCCGTTGCGGAGCGTCTTGATGTTCCTGCCATTGGAGCAGGGATGATTCCGCTGACGCCATCACGGGAGTTTGCCTCGCCGTTCCTGCCGCCCTCATGGGTTCCACGCGGGCTTAATAAGGCAAGCCTTGCACTGACGAATCAGTTGTTCTGGTTCGCTTTCAAGAAAGCATTGAACCAAGCCAGGGACAACGTGCTGGCGTTGCCGTCAAGGAAAACGTTGTGGACAGACCACTCCATGCTTTACGGCATCTCGCCAACGCTGCTGCCACGCCCGAAGGACTGGCCCGCTAACGCCTATGTGTGCGGTCAGTGGATACTGCGGTCGGGTGCCGACTATACCCCGTCCGATGACCTCGCCCGTTTTCTTGCCCGAGGCGATGCACCCATTTACATGGGGTTTGGCAGTATGACAGGCATCGATATGCCGAAAATTGTGAAGCAAATGGTTGCGGCGCTAGACGGACGGCGCGCGATATTCGCGCGGGGATGGAATGGTTTGGGCGAAGTCACGTTGCCCGATAACATTCTTTGTATCGATGAAACGCCGCACGACTGGCTTTTCCCTCAAGTGGCCGCCGTGATTCATCATGGAGGGTCGGGTACAACGCATTCAGCCTCGCGGGCCGGCAAGCCTTCAATTGTCATGCCTTTTGTGGGTGACCAACATTTCTGGGCATCCCGGCTGCAGCGCCTGGGTGTTGCGTCGGCACCAATTTCGCCGGTGCGCGCGGAGGTGAAATCCCTTTCCGATGCGCTTTGTTTTGTAGAAAGCAAAGCAGTTGTTGAGCGAGCGGTACAGTTAGGCCAAACCATGTCGTGTGAGGATGGGCTGGCTAATGGCGTGGTGACGCTTGAGAAGCTGCTTGTTTCCGGACGGTAAATCAAGGTACCACCCGGTGCCTGGTGCTTTGTGACGCCAACTGCGTTACTTTTATGCGAAACACTATTTTCAACATGCTATGACGATCACCCGGTTCCCTGTTTCAAAAGACGAAATGACTTTCAGCGCCATCCGCGCGCAGGGCACGGGCGGCCAGAACGTGAACAAGGTTTCAAGTGCCATTCATCTGCGTTATTCAATTCCGCACTCATCGCTGCCCGATGAGATCAAAGAGCGCCTGCTTGCCTTGCGCGATCAGCGTATTACCGACGACGGCGTGGTGGTGATTAAGGCGCAAAGCAGCCGTAGTCAGGAAAAGAACAAACTGGAAGCCATTGAGCGGTTGCAAGCTTTGGTGGACAGCGTGTCGATGCCACGCAGGGTGCGTAAAGCGACAAGACCCACGCTGGGTTCGAAGCGCCGCAGGCTTGAGGGCAAAGCGGTAAGAGGGCAAGTGAAGCGATTGCGGGGGCGGGTGTTGTAGAGGGCAGCGCGCTGCTTTGATTTTGGGTTTACGGATGCGCGTTGGCCGCGTCTTTCGTATAGGTTGTATCGCTCATTCCAAGCCGGCCAATGAAAGGTAGACGCAGCGCCGGGCGGTTCAGGTCGATACCGAAATGCAGACCCAGCAAGTTCAATTCAAGGCCTTCTTCCCAACCCAGGGTTACGCCCAGCAGCCCCAAAAGCGATGCCTGAATTCCTGTGCCCGAGGTTGAAAGGCCAATAGGCTGGTACAGGGGGCGGTAATCTTTGCCGATGGCGTTGGCAGGCAGATCGAGTTGCAGCGCCGGCACCTGGCGACCAATATGTGCCAGAAAGGTGTTGCTGTTGGGCCCCGGATAACTTTTGTACGTGTCGGCGTAAGGGTAGTCGGCAATCGCCGTTTCAATTTCGTCGATCATCTGGGCAACATGCGGGCCGCGGTGGTCTACCAGAAGCTGCGGGGCCGAGCCGTACCAGTACCCATCCGGCGGGCCATAGTTGCGCTGAACCACATTGGGTTTACGCCATCCGACGACGTCGTAGCGAGTGTAAGCGTTATCTTCGGCACGCTTGAAAATGAGCCAGGTGTGAACGGCAAAATTGCCTCGCCAGCCCCAGGTTGAGGCGGCATAGACCTGAACAATGTTGACATTTTTCAGCGCTGCTGGATCGGGGGCCATGCCGGCCGAGTGCCGCGCTGCGGTGCGCCAGCTTCGTGCCGGACTCTCGGACTGGGCCACTGCCTCGGTTGCGGTGGCAGCCAGAAATACGCAGCCGGCAAAGGCAATTAGAGTTTTCCTAACGGCATGTAAAGTCATGGTTTGCCATGTGTCATGGGTTAATGAGGCAAGCATATCATCCATTATGCGTTCACAAGGCGTTGCACACTTCGCTCATTGGCACCCAACTAAAAACACGTTCTTTGCAAGGTTAATGACACTCGTCTTTCCCAAGGGGTTTAGACTTTGAACTGAGAGGTGCCAATAGAAAGGCGCCAAGAAAATTCTTTCGACGTTGAATAACCGAGGAGAAATTGTGAAAGTTTATGAAGCGATTGCCCGCGGATTGTCGGATATGGGTTGCACGGAGTTGTTTGGCGTACTCGGCGACGGGTGTGTGTACATCATCGACAGTTTTCGCCGTGACTGCAACGGGCACTATGTCGCGGCCGTTCATGAAGGGAGTGCGGTATTGATGGCTCAAGGTTGGGCCCGTGTGGCAGGGAAGGTGGGCGTGGCGGCTGTCACCCACGGCCCTGGCTTAACAAACACCATCACGCCCCTGGTTGAAGGCGTCAAGGCGGGTACGCCCATGGTGCTGCTTGCCGGTGATACCCCGGCGATCGACCGCGAACACGCCCAGAATGTAAATCAACGAGGGCTGGTTGAAGCCACCGGCGCAGGCTTCGAGATGCTGCGCAGCCCGGAAACCGTGGCCGAAGACTTGGCGCGTGTGTTTTACCGCGCCCATGTCGAGCGTCGACCCATCGTGCTCAACATACCGGTAGAGTTTCAGTGGGTGGAAGTTGAATATCAGAAACCGTACCTGCGACTACCCGAGACGCGCAGCGTTATTGAAAGCAGTACTGACATGGATGACGCCATCGGCATCATCGCCTCGTCGCGCCTGCCGGTTGTTATCGCCGGGCGTGGGGTAGATAGCCCAGAGGCTGAGGCTGCGGTATTGCGTTTTGCGCGTCGCATTGAGGCGCCCGTGGCAACCTCATTGCGTGGGAAAGGACTTTTCAATGATGATCCGTTCAACCTGGGCATTTCCGGAACCGTTGCCCATGAGGTGGCACTGGATGTTATTGGGCGCAGCGACTGCCTGATTGTGTTCGGCGCCAGCCTGAATAAATACACTTCGGGAGAGCGGGGCTTGACCCGTGGCAAACGTATTGTCCAGATCAATCCGCTGCCAAGCGAACTCGGGCGCTGCACGCCCGTAACCGTTGGTCTGCTCGGTGATCCCGGCTTAACGGCCGATGCCATGGTCAACTGGCTGGACGAGGCCGAGATTCCGGGCTCTGGCGCACGTAACGACGACCTGCTCCAGCAACTCAAGACTTATCACGAGAAGGCGCGAACGAAACTCGTGCATTCGACGCCGGCCGGAACCGTTGACCTTTACGAGGTGGCCTTCGCGGTGGAAGAGGCGCTGCCCAAGGATCGTGTGTTCGTCACCGGCTCCGGGCGTTTCATGTTCGCGTTCTGGAACGTGATTTCGGTGCCGAATCCGCGCTCTTATGTCGACGGCAACGGCTTTTCGTCCATTGGTATTGGCGAGGCCACGGCCATGGGGGCCGCCAGAGCAGCCGGAGATCGGCCAACCCTGCTTGTTACAGGGGATGGCGGCTTCATGCTGAGCGGCCTGAGCGAACTGGCCACTGCCGTGGCCGAGCAACTGGACCTGGTCGTGATCGTGGCCAACGATGGCAGCTACGGCGCAGAGCATATTGCCATGACCATGCACAACATGGATCCAGACATCTCGCTGTTGCCGTCGCGTGACTTTGCGCGCATCGCCGAGGCTTTCGGTTGCAAGGGGTTAACCGTGACCAGCAGCGACGAATTGCAGGCGGCAATGAACGCCGTGGCCACGCGCGACCGCAAGCGCCCATTGGTGATCGACATGAAGATCGACCCCGCATCCGTTTATGGTGGGGCCGCCATTGCGCGCCCTTAGGGGAACGGCACAGGCGTAAAACCCTGTATTGGGGGATAATGCGGTTCGCTGTATTCCCCCATGGCCGTGACCTCATGCTGAATATTCTGGAAAACGACGGTGTACGCACCCTGCACTTTGGCTCTTCTGTAGTACAGGGTGCCATGCGGATTAACCAGCCCAACGAGATTGAGCTTGAATACGTTCAGCAAATGATGATGTGGCTGCTGTTTCGCGATAATGCGGCGCATATCGTTCAACTTGGCCTGGGCGCAGCCGCGCTAACCAAATTTTGTTATCAACGCTTATCGCCAGCCAAAGTGACCGCCATTGAGCTGGATCCCGACGTGATCACGGCCTGCCGCAACCATTTTGCCTTACCGCCCGACGACGGGCGCTTAAACGTGCTGGCGCTGGATGCCATGGATTACGTGTCGGACTTTTCCCGTCGTCGTTCAATCGATGTTCTACAGGTGGATTTGTACGATGCCCAAGCCATAAGGCCTTTGCGTAGCACCGCCGCCTTCTACGCTCAATGCGCAAGCTGCCTGACTGCCACCGGCATTTTGACGATAAACTTATATTGCGACTGGCCGGAGCACCTGCACCACATTCAGTTGTTGCAAGATTCGTTCGAGGCTGTGGCGTGGCTGCCTGAAGTACACCAGGGCAACATCGTGGCCATTGCTTTTAAGCGGTCGCCTTCGGTAGACTTCGACGACCTTTACAAACGCGCTGAACAAATTCACGCCAAGCTGGGCCTGCCCGCGCACACCTGGGTTGACGGCCTGCACAAATGGATGAGCAACGACGAAGAGCCCGTTCAGGGATAAGCGCTGCACTCCAGCCGCGAGCAGCCGGTGAACGGTCTTACCGGCTCTTGCGCCCCGCATTCGCTTCGCGCCTTTTGTGCCATGCTTCTTGATCTGCACGGTTCAGAAAGGTCCAGGCCACGAAGCGGCTTTTTTTCTGGCCTTGTGCCATGTCGATTGTACGCACCTCGAGTGCACCGGCGTTTTTGATGCTGCGATAGACTTTCGGCAGGTTCGATTCCTTCGAGACCAGCGTGGAGAACCAAAGCACCTGTTTCTGGAAGATGGTGCTTTCTTCGGCCATGCGGCTGATGAACAGGGCCTCGCCGCCTTCGTACAATAGCTCGTTATCGCGACCGCCAAAATTCAGCAACGGGCGTTTGTGCCGGGCCCCGGCTTTGCCCAGGCCGCGCCATTTCCGTTCCGAATTGTCTGCCGCTTCTTCCGATGAACTGTAGAAAGGGGGATTGCACAGTGTCAGGTCAAAGTATTCATTCACGCCGACCAGGCCTTTGAAGATATGGGCCGGCGATTTCTGAAGGCGTACTTCGGCTGCGCCTCTGAGGGCGGGGTTCGCCTGGATAATCGCTTGTGCCGATTTGATGGCAACCGAATCAATATCCGAGCCCGTGAAGCGCCACCCATAGTCACAATGGCCGATGACCGGGTAGATTGCGCTGGCGCCCGTGCCGATGTCCAGCACATGCACCGCCGGGCCGTGGGGTATGACGCCTGCATTGCGTTCGGCCAGCAGGTCGGCCAGATGATGCACATAATCGCCCCGGCCCGGAATGGGCGGGCATAAATAGCCTTCCGGGATATCCCAGTGAGCCAAGCCGTACCAGGCTTTGAGCAGGGCGGCGTTCAGCGCCCGCACCGCGGCGCTGTTGGCAAAATCAATGCTTTGATCGCCATGCGGATTGACCCGCACGAACGCGGCGAGTTCCGGCATGCTTTTGATCAATGTGGTGAAATCGTAGCGGCCCTGATGGCGATTGCGGGGATGGAACGAGGTGAATCAAACCGGGAATCGCGGAGGCTGTTTGGTTAAAGTAAAACAGGTTCCGCAGCGGGAGCCGCGAACTGTCGAT
>NZ_NQOU01000008.1 GCF_003576595.1 Neopusillimonas maritima
AGGCGAAAAGGTATTTTGTTTCTTCATAGCTTCATTCTCTCAGGAAATGAAGCCTCCTCAAAACCCGGTTTGATTCACTAATCCGTGCCGCCATGTCCCGAAGTATCGGGAGGATGGCTCGACGCGGTTCATCACCAACAGTGAGCTTGCCCAACTTTATAAGTATCTCGACCGTGCGGACGAGGAAGGGTTGGAGCACCCAACAGTGATGTTGGCTGTTCGTTTGCAATTCGAGTTTTCGGCACGTATGTCGGAAATTCGTCTGTTGGAGTGGAAGTGGATCGACTTTGAAAACCGCCGCGTTGTCTGGCCGGACAGCAAGACAGGTGACATATCCAAGCCAATGAGCGAGGTGGCCTATCAGCTATTGAAGAATGCGTATCGCATTGATGATTCGCCTTATGTCTGCCCGGCCATTTTCGATCCTCAGACGCCACTGCCTAGCAGTACCTATTACAACGGATGGAAGCGCATCTTAGGTCGGGCCGGAGTGCCGCATGTCGGCACGCACGGCATCCGTCACCGTGCGGCAACCGATATTGCCAACTCTGGTACGCCGATTAAGGTTGGCATGGCATTGACCGCACATAAAACGGTGTCCATGTTCATGTCGTATGTCCATACGGAGGATGACCCGATTCGAGCGGCTGCGGAGAAGGTTGCCAATATGCGTCAGGAGACAATTGGTAATCAGAAACCTGCCGATACGCAAGCACCCGTTGCAGTGGAGGTCAACGAGCCGACCAAAACCAGCCAAGGCAACTACCGTCCATACCGACATCGCAAGCGCCCAACGCGCGCCGTACCACCAGGAACGAAGCGGGCGGCTGCGTCGTCTGAAGAGGGTGTGGTATGACAACGAGCAACAAACCAGCCCCTTCCAAACATGTGCGGTGCGTTTCAAAAGGTGCGGCCTGATGCAGTGGATACGCTATTTGCGGCAGGGCTTCATTGACGTTGCGTGCACCCGATATGATCTGACGCACATGCGTGGCCCTGTCTTTGAGCTTGCTATTGCCGCAACGACGCGTTATCCCGCTCTGACGCTGCGTATTGAAGTGGAGTTCACTTCGCATTGTGTGTCGTTTGGCCCCAAGCCAGGTGAAACGCTGGACTTCGATGTGTTGGGGCATGATCGGCTGATACTCGATCATCGAGCTGTCGCCCGCGCTTTCTGCTTCGACCGTTACCGCTGGTCGCTATCACTGCCCGCTCTGGTGCAAACGCTGAATGACCACTATTGCAACTTTACCGGACATGGCAATTGGCTGGTCATCCGCAGTATCGACGATCAAGGGCAAGCGGTGGACTATGAAATTTACTTTCGGCTACGTCGCCATGAAGGCAACACGCTACGGATGGTGGTTGAAAGTGCTTACGTGCGGTTGGCTGGGACGCCAGGGCCAGGGGTGCCTCACGAACGCAAGGGGCGTGTGCGCTTTCAGGTGATGGCGGCCAAGGTGTTCCGAGGGGAGCCGGTGCGCGATCCGAGTCGACAGCGCCGATAGTCGGATTTCGAGCGTTGAAAAAGATGAAGCCCCGTAGAACGGGGCTTCATGTCGCGGGTGCTCTTTGGATACCAGCACGGCTGGACCCTGTTGCCAGGGGGCAGATAGACGCCTTTTCAGACCCCGATATATCTATCTGGCAACTAGCATACGCACTTTTGATCGCTTGGTCAAGATACTCCATGCTGACTTGCTCTTCTGGCGCCCCTGCGGTGCAGATCGCACTGCTCGTAGCTCACGCTCATCTGAGTGGGGGCAAGAAGATACCCACCCTACAGACATTTATATCAAATGGAGTTACGATATTTAACCATTAGAAAAATATCTATGGAGGTGACAGGTGGCGGAAAAGAGAAACGTGTTTATCAGCCATGTACATAAGGACGATCATGGGCTTCAGAAGCTCAAAGATCTCCTGGCTCCGAAGGGTCTGGATGTCAGAGATTCCTCGATCCATACAGGGAAGTTCAACAAGGCCACTGATGAGCATTACATAAAGACCCAAATTCTGGCACCTGCGATCAACTGGGCTGGTGTCTTTATTTGCTACGTTTCCCCCCAAACAAAAGACAGTGATTGGGTTAATTGGGAAATCGAATATGCCGCAAAGCAGGGAAAACGTATTGTGGGCGTTTGGGAACACGGCGAAAAAGAATGTGATATTCCCGATGCCTTGGGGGAATATGCGGATGCCCTGGTTGGTTGGAACGGCGACGCAATCATTGATGCGATTAATGGCAAAGACACATGGGAGAAGCCTGATGGTGGCCCTTGTGACATCGTTCATCTTAAGCGACACCCCTGCTGATGGCTCGAATTTACTCCTACGTGGTGCGCTACGACAGTGGTTTTGCACCCAATCCCTTCTATGGTCACTGCACGTTAGTAACCTGCAAGCCAGGCATTCGCCGTAAAGCCGAACCTGGTGACTGGGTAATCGGCAGCGGTAGCAATTCTCGCGGTGTGAGGCGGGGAGGATACCTTGTGTATGGTATGCGCGTTACTGAAGTGATGACAATCGACGAATATGCCGTGAGCCCCAAGTTCGAATCGAAAAAACCTTTTCGCAATGGGAGCCGAAAGCAAAGCTGTGGGGACAATATCTATTTTAGAAATGGGCCAGAGGCAGCCTGGCAGCAACGAGATTCTTTTCATTCCCAGGAAGACGGAACACTGAATGTTCGGCACGTACAGCGCGACACTAGGGTAAACAGGGTTTTGGTCAGCAATGATTTTGTTTATTTCGGAGGAGCGGGGCCAAAATTCCCTCCAGGTCTGCAAGACCGAAATGGCCGGCCCCTGTGCAAAAGTGGCATAGGGTTGACTTGCTTTGATGATCCTAAACTGGTTGCCAATCTAGAGCAGTGGCTACGTAGTTTGGGTGTTACCGGTTATCAAGGGCCTCCATTTGAATGGCTCACTCTCCGCGGATAATTTGACATGCAAAAAGAAGGGTCTATTCTGCTCTCGGATTATGCTGCAGAAATTGAGACTACCGATGTACTCAATTCGACCGATTTTTTCCCCGTTCTCCAAGGTTTATACGGGGAAGTGGGTGGAATTATGGCTACGGCCAAAAAACATATTCGGGAGACATCTGCTTATCCTGGATTTAAGAAAGCAGCCGAAGAAGAATTTGGAGACACGCTCTGGTATCTGGCTGCGCTTTGCAGGCGTATGCAAATTCCTCTGGAAGAGGTTTTCGCCGAGGCGGCGAACCATGGGAATTTTAAGAATGTTGGGGCCGCAAGCGACATGGCCGAGGGGGCGTTGGCGTACATTGCCATGCCGATCACTGAACCGGGTTCGGTGGATACCACGTTGGTCGTGCTAGGTCAGTCCGCCGCAGCATTGCTAGGCCACTCCCCTACGCGCAGTGATGTGGTTTCCTTTGCGCGTGCCTATTTGGATGCTATTCGTACTGCCGAATTGGTATTTTCAGATGTGGCGCGAGGCAACCTTCGAAAAGCTCGTGGAGCATTTTTAGATCCACAACCTGCCGACTTAATTGGTCTTGATTTCGATAGAGGTTTTGGCGATGAAGAACAACTGCCCCGACATTTCAAAATCAAGGTCAATCAACGAGGGAGTGGCAAGAGCTACCTTCAGTGGAATGGGGTATTTATAGGGGACCCTCTAACTGACAACATTGCTGACCGCGATGGTTATCGGTTTCATGATGTTTTTCATTTTTCTTATGCGGCCATACTACATTGGTCACCCGTGATTCGAGCATTGATCAAGCATAAAAGAAAAAGCAAGCCGAAGTACGATGAGGAGCAGGATGGCGGGAGGGCCATTGTTGTTGAAGAAGGTCTGACAGCCTGGATATTTTCTAAAGCAAAGGAATTGAATTTCTTCGAACATCAGGAGAAAATTTCTCTCGGGATTTTGAAAACGATTGGTGAATTCGTTAGTGGCTATGAAGTAGAAGCGTGTCCGCTGAAGTTATGGGAGAGAGCAATCCTTGATGGCTATGCCGTTTTTCGGCAGCTCAAAGAAAATCAGGGGGGCTGGATCATTGGTGATCGCGAACAGCGCACGATACAATATATGCCGCTGGAGCTTGAGAAATGAAGACTCACCCCTTTGTCGAGGCAGTGGCCTCGCTGCAGTTTGAAAACTGTTTTAACCCTTATTCAGATCGTTGCGAAGTGCATGATCGTCGTGATGCACCTCGACGCCGAGCTGCGGCGCTTTCAGCCATGCTACGTTCCGCGTTAGAGGAACCGGTCGATGCGATATGGATTGGTCGAGACCTTGGATACCGCGGAGGGCGCCGCACGGGGCTGGCCCTGACTGATGATGTTCACATGGTCCACCATGTCAAGCGCTGGGATCTCGATTCAATGGCAGAACGACCTACTGTAGGAAGTGCAGTGGCTGAGCGTACTGCTGCAGTCATATGGAACATGCTGGAGCACATTGATGCTCGTATCTTCCTTTGGAACGTTTTCCCACTTCATCCGCATGAATCGGGTGATCCGTTTACCAATCGGCAACACAACGCTCGTGAAAGACGTGCAGGCGAAAAATTGTTGCAGCAGCTCATCGACCTATTACGGCCATTTCGCATCGTTGCTATAGGAAATGATGCTGCTGCTGCGGCCCATCGCATCACGGATACTGTGCCCGTTGTTTGTGTGAGGCATCCGAGTTACGGTGGCCAAACACAGTTTCAGGCCCAAATTTCGGAACTCTACGGGCATTCACTTCGGACTCAATCACTTTTCTGAGCTGGCATTGGTAGTTTCTTCAACGAGCCGCAATTGATGCTGCGAATCAGCCGGTCACTGGTTGGTGCTCGTCAGCATCGCCTATTGTCTTGAGGTGAGAGTGAAAGAGCCGAGCGAAGTCCACGTCGGTAAGCGCTTCATCGGCGAAATAGCCCCGATCCTTGGCTAGATTCAACGCTGCTCCTCCCGGAGAAGGGACGGGCAATACTTTGGCTGTGGGGTGGAAGTGTCTGAACAGTTCATGTTCCTCCTCTATACCTTCCATTCCTCCGATGAACACTGCTGCAACTAAGTCCTCACGTGACAGCATTTGCTCGCGCATGGCCAACAGGCTTGCTCCCCGGTCATCGGGAATCGCGTCGGTATAGACAACATTCTGAAAATGCTTGTTCTCTTCGGGATAGCGATCTTCAAAGAATTTACTCTGATACAGAATTACTGACTGCGAGTAGTCCACACCCAAGTCTTCGCAGATTGTCCAGATCATTGGTGTGATGGCGGGATGGCCACCCCAGACGATTTTGTGCCGACGAATCACAGCTATAGCCAACTCGCGTACTGCACATTGGATAAGAAACGGATTAGCCGTTTCATGATAAGTGCCACGGCCAACAAGCGGCACACTGGCTGAAAGGAAGATGGCACTCATGCTCAAGCCTCCCAATCCGCAAATTGCCAACCCGCCTCGCTCGACTTGACCCATCGTGCGGAATGGATGTACCGGCCCAGCCAGTCCAAATGTCCTAGCCATCGGGGATGCAAACCGACGGGATCGTAGACAACGGCGACGGACTGATCGGGTGAATTTGTTGACGCCTCATGCAGTGTTGTCGATGTAGGAACACCGACGGTGGGATACACCACAACTGCCCGACCATCTGGCAATCGGATATGAACTGCTCTGTTGCTTCCCACCCCGATTATTTGACCGCCGATCGTCTCAATAGCGTTACGCAGATTGCTTACAAGATTGACGGAACGCACTGCATGGCTTTGACTGCGGATATCCTCAAGTTGCAAGCAGATGCGCTCTACTGCATCGTCAGCCAGCCGACCAGTGTGCGAGTCTACTTCCTCGGGCAACAACTCTGCTCGGCTTGCAGTAGCCGTGCGTGCGGAAGGCGTGGAGTCCGGCCAACCGACACGGAGAACGCTGATACCCTTGGCCAGCGCACGTCCAAACTCCGCACTCGTCCAGCGACTTTCGAAATAACCTGGTGTGTCCAGCATCACGAGCACATCGGAATCGCAGAGTCGGTGCCACAGCATGGTCTGGAAGTCCTCGGCAGGTGGGATGCCGTGCGTGTCGAGGAATACATCGAAAAGTCGAACTGACAAAGCGTCAAACAATTGCAAAGCAGCTTCTCGGGCTTCTCCTCGGCGGTAGCTTACAAAGACCCGCCGTTGTCGAGGGAGTAATCCTGCACATTCCAGCAATGCGGTCGCAACGCGTTGTGCACCACCTGCTGTATATGCTAGGCAGTTGAGCGGTTGCATTATTGCTGGAATCTCTACATTGACTCTACTGACATCTGATGCCACCGGCAGCAATGGGATGCCACGCTCCAACAGTGTTGCAACATTGGCAAGAGGGGCATTCTCCCCACCAAAAAAAACGGCGGCGGCTGATCTTTGCTGGTGGGGCTCGAATGATTCGGGACAAATATCCCATCCGACCTCATGACCTAGCCGCAGATTGAACATGCTTACGGCTTGAGACACGATATTCTCAAGCTCAGAAATCTGAGCAGCACTTGGTGCTCCAAGTATTGCAAGCTGATATAGAGAAGACATGTCTACCTTAGTCGCATAATTAAAAAATATCGAGAGAAGCCCCTAGTGTCAGGCAAGATTTCTGCAGATCTAAGGATAAATTAATACTTTTGCCATTCTGGTGCTAGCAGTCCATCCAAAAATCTAGATCGAACGGAAACAAAAGAATCCTTACCTATCTCATTTCCTCGTGCTGCCATATCTTCAATCGCTTCTGCATCATCAAGTTTAATTTCTGCTGGAGTCTGTTGATTAATCCGGAGATGGCGCGTTGGGCCCAAAAAACCTTCGGCCAAAATTAGTGCCCCATGCTCTTGAGCGGCAAAGAAGAGATCAGCACTAGTGGGTGCCCATCCGGCTTTACCTTTTCCAAGAGACTCAGTGAAATCACTTTCACTGCCCATGGTGCCGACACTTAAAACATCTATTCGACCCAGTGGTATTTTCAAATAACGAACCGCTTCTGCCAGCGCCGGGAGAATTGGATTATTCGCCCAAACGCCACCGTCGAGAAAAGATTCAGGAGCAACCGGCCCATCCCAGACAGATTCGTCAAAATATGTTGGAGCAGCTGAAGACGCAAGTGCCGCATCGACGGCAGAGATGTTTCGGAATGCTGTTCTATCTGGGCTATGGGCGGTAACAATAGCTTCAGCCTGCCCATGCTTGGCTCTTACTGTAGGAATTACGAGCCTGCAGCATGAAGCATCAGTGATTTTTCTATCACCGTATACTTTGTGTAGCAAATCTCGGAGCGTAGAGGACTCGTGTTTGGATCTTAACCAATGTCGGAGCTTTCTATCCTTGGGGAAAATTAGCGGCCCTTGCTCTTGGTAGAACTTTAATATATCGCGTGGCGTAATTCCGAGAGCGAGCCCGATTGCGAGTATCGCTCCTGTCGATGTGCCAGCGACTAAATCGAAGTGTGATATTAGATTGTTTCCACCACCACTCTTCAACATGTCATCCCACTTCGCCAAAACGGCGGCAGTGAACGTCCCTCGCAAGCCTCCTCCATCAAGAGCAAGAATTCGAAAATTGCGTCCTCGCGAAACACTACGTCGCACTAGCGGGAGGAGCTTTAGCTGATTGACAATGGTCTCTACTATACGTTCGATAGACGTATCATTCGCAATCCCTCGGTTTGCATCCTCGGATAGCCCATTCTGCAGTCTTGAAGGCAAGCTGGGATTGTCATTTAGATAACCCGCGATTGCTCCCCCAAATCCTGCAACCACGAAACCTGGCTTTCCAAGATCCAGCATCGTATCAAGCTCAGTGGGGACTCCTGCGTTAGCCTTATTTATGTCCCACCACTTGCCTCCCACGCAGACAACTGCATCCGATCGCTCGGCCATCCAGTCTCGCATTGGAGTTAAATCACTATTTCCTACGCCATCAGTTTCTGCGGGAACTATTTGTACCGCGGCGAATTGGCGTTGAGTTTCTATTTCCGTAATCTGTGCATCTGTTTCGGAAAATTTTTGAGCGCGAACCAGTGTTAACGCTCCTATCTCACCCCCCGCTTGTAGGAAATTTCTCGCCGCATCTTCTAAAGGCTGAGATAGGGAGGGGTGGCTTCCATGAATCACGGCTCCTCCTTCGCTGAATATTCGCGAAGCGAGTGTCTTCACAAACAAGCATATTTCTTCTTGTCGCTCATCTGTAGCAGTGCCTGAAAGATGAACTCTCACTCCTGCAAGAGGCAGTCTTGGAATCATGTGATGACCCTGCTTGGCTGGAATGATTTAATTACGAGTAATTTCCTCGAATCTCAATAGCTTTTTCGATCCAGTCTTCAAGGTTTTCCTTGATGTGGCTGTATACATTGGTGCTGGTGGAGTACGGTGGATCGTAAGTTTTTACAATCTCATCCATGGAAACTTCGCCTATAGTGAAATTCGAAAATGGATTGCTTCCCTTTTCCGATTGATCTTCGGCGCTATTCTTAAGATTATGAATGTATATTCCAAGAACTCCTTTCTTATCACCCCAGGCTTTCTTTATTTCATAGTTAATCCACTTTCTTCCGGCGGTATTCTGTCCAATAAGAACGATCGCAACCGCCTTCCCGGATAGTTGACCATCAATCCACTTCTGAATTGCACTATCTCCGCCTGCCTTCACATCTTCCCAGTCATTATCGGAAGCGGGTTTGTTTCCCTCAATAACGCCCATACTCCTGACTTGGGCAGCTCTCCAGTTGTCCGGCTGGTAGTGAAAGCTATAAAAGGCTCTGCGCGTCATTTTTTTCTCCTGATGTTTCGTTACCGATAAAGATGCGATTGTCATCGAGTCACAATTTACAACAAATATATTCAATTTTTGAGGTTTTGGCGACTTGTGTGGGCGTCCCCGGCCAAGGAGACATGGCCGGTCGTGCTGTCGTGCAGTGCATCGAGCCTCGCTGAACGAGTCTCGCCCATACGGGCTTTCATCCCTAACGCCTCCGGCTCGGACAGTGCCGAGCCTGCGCGCTGCGCTTGCCAAAAAATAAGTGGGAGAGTGTGTAGGCGGTCTTGCTGTTCCCTTCACCGTCTCACTGCGTTCTCGCCGTCAATGACTGCGCGTGCCTGGCACGCTTACGACCTGGCAGTCGTCTTCGATCTTTGACGGCTTGCGCTGCGCCGTGCTGGTCACTATACCGATAGCGTAAAAATTCACGTGCATGCGAAGTCGGTAATTAAGGAAGATATTTCCAAGTTTTATCCGAGCGTGAGCTTCGATGTCGTGTACGACATTTGGTCATCTTTTTTCGGCTTTTCCAATGGGTAGCAGAATTGCTAACGATGCTGACTACGCGAGATGGGCACCTGGAGCAAGGGGCTCCCACAAGTGGCTATCTAGCCAATATGGCGCTATGGGACATTGAGCCACCACTTGTTGCAAAACTTGCGTCAATTGGAGTGACGCACTATTCCCGCCATGTAGACGATATTACGTTGTCCAGCCCTGATCATTTGAGTGCATCTCGTGTTGATTGGGTTGTGAGAACTGTTGCAACAGCATTGGCCAGTAAAGGCCTGCTTGTGCACCCAGGTAAGCACGAGGTTATGCATGCGGGCCGTCGTGCGATCGAGGTTCTGAAATTAGTAGGCAACACCAAACCATCATTGCCTTCGAAAGAGCGCTCACGGGTTCGTGCGCTTGTCCATACCTTTTGCCGTCGTGTTGAGGCTGGCGACTCTGTTGAAGATTTGGAGAGGTTGTTGCCCCGTGTTCGGGGGCAGGCCTACAAGGTCAAAAGATTTCATCAGCATATAGGTGAGCAACTCGTTTTGCAGGTCGATCAAGCAGCCAAGTTGCTTCGTAACCGCGTAAGTGGCGTTGGGTCGAGGTAGAAGCTCTGAAAAGCAGGGAACTGCAGCGCAAAAGATATTGCGCAGATAGCTAAGGGACCACCTGTACTGTGGGGTGGATGGTGAGAATGAAATGATGTTGTTTTGTGAATGATGCCAGAAAACTGCACAGTAATTTCTTCGTCTGCTGGAAGTTCGGTAGGATGTCTGTTGTTCTAGACTTGTTTGTCGGGAGAAATTATGGCAGCCGATTGGTTCAATTATCAGGAAGAAGCGGCGGCATTCTTTCGAGGCCTCGGTCTAGACGCTCAAACCAATGTAACGGTGCAAGGAGTCCGGACGCAACATGATATTGATGTGCTTGTGAAGATGCATCATGTCGGTTTCGACGTTACGTGGGTGATCGAATGCAAGCATTGGAAGAGCAAAGTGTCGAAGCTGCATGTTGCTGGGCTACGAACTATCGTCCAGGAGATCGGTGCCGATCGCGGAATTCTACTTTGCGAGGCAGGCTTTCAAAGTGGTGCAATTGAAGCCGCGCAACTCACAAATGTTGTAGTGACCTCCTTAGCAAACGTCATGCAATCAGCTCAAAACGACGTGTACAACCTGCGTATTCGAGAACTGTTGGAGCGTATTGAGTCTGCAAAAGATAGGTACTGGAACATCCCTAAGGGAGTAAGAACCGAGCATGGCCTTCGCCAGGAGGTGGGCGATGTAGGCTATTCAGCATTTCTGGTTCTTCACACCGCCAATGAAATTATGGGTAAGGCCATCCGAGGCATTTATCCGATAGCTGAGGTGACTCCGGTCGAGCTCACGCTTACGAAGCGCCCACCGGTGCTTTCCAGCCCGCAGGAGGTGTTGGCCTATCTGGAGCCGATTATTGTCGATCTAGAGAATCGGCTTGCAAGCTGTGACAATGCTTATGATCGTGGATGCTATTGATGTCCAGTGAGACGGACAAGCTCCGGCTATGCATCAGGAATCGGTGATAAATGTTGAATCTGAGTGTGTAGATGATGCGTATCCCCCGTTAATGGAGAACAGCCCGAAATCCGGAACAGCCTGATTTTAAAGCTGGTGCCCGGGGCCGGAATCGAACCGGCACGCCTTGCGGCGGGGGATTTTGAGTCCCCTGCGTCTACCAATTTCACCACCCGGGCATGTTCGAAGTGGATCGGTATGAAGAATACATACCGTGGCAAGAAAGGCAAAATTATACGTGTTCTGCGAAAACTTTGCACGCGCCGCTCTTAAGCGCCGCTCTTAACGCCGTTCTGGCCCAGTCAATTCACACTCATCCCTGCGAACCAAAGCTCACCCACACCCCCATTTCCCCCTATTGAATTTCCCTCAACCACCCCCACTTACCCTCCCATGCGATGGCGGCCTCGCGTGTAGTCGCGTGCGCCTTTTTCACTAACTAACCAAATGTGGCAAAAAATGACGCAAACCGATTCGAATACTGCGCCTTCTGAAACCCTGGGCTTTCAGGCTGAAGTAAAACAGTTGCTTCACCTGATGATTCATTCCCTGTACAGCAACAAGGAAATTTTCCTGCGCGAGCTGGTCTCGAACGCGTCCGACGCCTGCGACAAGCTGCGTTTCCAGGCAATCGACAACCCTGAACTGATGCAGGGCGATGCCGATTTGCGTATTCGCGTGGAGTACGACGCCGACAAGCGCACGGTCACCATTTCCGACAACGGCATTGGCCTGTCGCGCGAAGATGCGGTGCAGAACCTGGGCACGATTGCCCGTTCAGGCACGAAAGAGTTTTTCGCCCAGTTAACGGGCGACAAGCAGAAAGACGCCAACCTTATCGGTCAGTTCGGGGTGGGTTTTTATTCTTCCTTTATTGTGGCCGACAAGGTGTCGGTGCTTAGCCGTCGGGCCGATGCGTCCGAAACCGAGGCGGTGCTGTGGGAATCCGACGGCCAGGGCGAGTTTTCCGTTACCCAGGTGGAAAAGGCCGATCGCGGTACGTCGGTAACCCTGCATTTGCGTGAAGAGGAAGACGAGTTCTTAAGCGGTTGGAAGTTGCGCGAGATTCTGCGCCGTTATTCCGACCACATCTCTTTGCCGATTCAAATGCTCAAGGAAGAGTGGAGCGAAGAAAAGTCGGCCCAGGTGAAAACCACGGAATGGGAAACGGTGAATCAGGCCAATGCGTTGTGGACGCGCGCCAAGAATGAGATTACCGACGAGCAGTACAAAGAGTTCTACAAGCACGTTTCGCACGATTTTGAAGATCCGCTGGCCTGGACGCACAACCGGGTGGAAGGGCGTAGCGAGTACACGCAGTTGCTGTTCGTGCCCAAGCGCGCGCCGTTCGACCTGTGGGACCGCGATGGTCGCCGGGGTGTGAAGTTGTATGTGAAGCGCGTGTTCATTATGGACGACGCCGACCAGCTATTGCCCACCTACCTGCGCTTTGTGCGCGGGGTCATCGATTCGGCCGATTTACCGCTGAATGTGTCGCGTGAAATTCTGCAGGAAAGCCGCGATGTGCGTTCCATTCGCGAAGGGTCAACCAAGCGCATTCTGATGCTGCTGGAAGACATGGCTGAAAACAAGCCTGACGATTACAAAGTGTTCTGGGAGCAGTTCGGCCAGGTATTGAAAGAGGGCGCAGGTGAAGATGTTGCAAACCAGGAGCGCATTGCCAAGCTGCTGCGTTTTGCGTCTACGCATGAAAATTCCGCCAACCAAACCGTGTCGCTGGCCGATTACGTGTCGCGCATGAAAGAAGGGCAAGACAAAATCTACTATGTCACGGCCGAGTCGCATGCGGCGGCTTCGAATAGCCCGCACCTGGAAATTTTCCGCAAGAAGGGTATCGAGGTTCTCTTGATGTCCGACCGGGTCGACGAGTGGATGTTGTCTTTCCTGCGTGAGTTCGACGGAAAGTCGCTGGTGTCCATTGCCAAGGGCGGGTTGGATCTTGAGCAGTTGGCCGATGAAGACGAGAAAAAGCGCCAGGAGGAAGTGGCCGAGCAAAGCAAGCCTTTGATCGAGCGTTTGCAAAAAGCGCTGGACGGCAAGGTGAAGGAAGTGCGTGCCACGGCGCGTTTGGTGGATTCACCGGCGTGCGTGGTGGTGGACTCCAACGAGCTCAGCCCGCATATTCTGCGCATGTTGCAGGCGGCCGGTCAGGAAGCGCCTGAAGTGAAGCCGATTCTGGAAATCAATCCCGAGCATCCGTTGCTGGGCCGGGTGAAAGATGCGTCGGATGACGACTTCGGTGATTGGGCGCAGGTGCTGCTGGATCAGGCCATGCTGGCTGAAGGCGCGCATTTGAAAGATGCCGCCGGCTTTGTGAAGCGGCTCAATGCGTTGCTGCTGAAAGGCTGATTCAGCTTATTCAGGCGTGGGGCAATTGGCGCAAAAGCCATTGTCCTTCCCGCGCATAGCGGTGCCATTTAAAAGCAGGCCCCGGGTCGGTTTTCCGGCCTGGGGCAATGTGTTCGTGGCCGCGTACTGCCTTCAGGGTGTGGCGTGCACGTATCACCTGGGTAAGCCGTTTCAGGGCGTAGTATTGTTCTTCGGTGTAGGGCTGGGTGTCGGTGCCTTCCAGTTCAATGCCAATGGAAAAATCATTGCACTTTTCGCGGCCGTTGAACGATGACACCCCCGCATGCCAGGCTCGGTGCTGCGTTGAAACAAACTGGGTAATGGTGCCTTCGCGGTCAATTAAAAAGTGGGCCGATACCTTCAGGCTACGGATGTTCTCGAACCAGGGGTGCAAATTGCAATTGAGCCGGTTCAGGAAAAAATCCACAATGTGTTTTTTGCCGAACTGACCCGGCGGCAGGCTAATGTTATGTAGCACCAGCAAGGTGGGGTCAACCCCTGCGGGGCGCTTGTCGTAGTTGGGCGAAGGGCGGCATTGCACTTGCCCATGGGGTTTCAGCCAGCCGTGTCGGTCTAGCATGAGTCCCATCATTGGCGTACTCCCAGCTTGGCGTGTTCCGGGCTGCACCATGTTTTTCCATCAGACAGCACCGCTTCCGAACGGGGCATGTGAATGCCGCAGTGGGCGCAGCGCACCATGGCTTCGGGTTCGTCGGCCCCAAGCGATTGCTTTTCTTTGGCCGCTTTGCCCGCCTGGCTTTTGGGCGCCTGCCTGGGCGCGTTTTGCCGTTCGTTGTGGCGGGCAATCAGGCGCACCGCCACCAACCCGGCCAAAATAACAAGAATCCAGAATATCAGCTTACCCAATTCATCCTCTTTGCAAAATAACGTCAATTACGAAGCGGCTGCCCGTGTAGGAAAGCACCACAAAAGCAAACCCGGCCAGTGTCCAACGCAGGGCCTGGCGGCCGCGCCAGCCGCGCGCGTAGCGGCCGATGAGCAAGGCCGCGAAAGTGAGCCACGACAAGACGGTGAAAATGGTTTTGTGATCAAACGGAACCAGGACACCCAACAAGCTTAGCGACACCATCGAGCCGGTAATGAGTGTGAGCGTGAGTGCGATGAAACTGATCCAGATCAGGCGAAACAGCAATCTTTCCTGAACCAGTAAAGGCGGCATGCAATCAAGCGCGTGGGCCACCAACGAGCTTTTTTCAACCTGTTCCACGGGGCGGTGCAAATAACCATGCAACATGGCCATTAGAATGGCTTGCAGGGCAGCCACAGTTACCAGCCCATATGCCATCAGGGCAATGAGCAGGTGAACGCGCAAGAGCTCGCTGCTGGCGTGGGCCACCAGGTGGCCCCAAGGGTAAATAGCCGCCAGAACCGTGGCAATGACACTGGCCGGGAGTAAAATAAGCAGGAGTCCATCAATATTGATGACAAAGCTTTCCAGCCAGAATATCAACATACCAAGCCAAATGGCGGCCGACAGGGCCAGGGCCCAGCCCAGGTAAAGGCCGTTGGGCGGCAGTACGGTTTGGTACAGGGCGGCGCCGTGAAGCGCCAGGGCGCCTAATAAGCCGGCCCGGCCGGCCATGCCCATTTTCAGTGTGTTCTGGCCTTTGGCAAGCGAGCGCCACAGCCCCAGGGCCAACAGTGCGTAGGCCAGGGCGGCCAATGAGTGCAATACAATGCCTTCAGACATACTTCCCGCAATAATGGATTAAGGTGTAAGGCATAATGCCTTATTCGGTCATGAATGTTGTACTTAGTCATTTTAGACGGTATCACCAGATACTAAACCAGTTTTAACGAAATCATTGTCATGCTAGAAAATCTTACGCAACGGTTGTCCCGTGTTGTGAAAACCATGAAGGGCGAGGCGCGGCTTACCGAAGCCAACACCCAGGATATGCTGCGTGAAGTGCGCATGGCCCTTTTAGAGGCCGATGTGTCCTTGCCCGTGGTGCGCGATTTCATTGCCCGGGTCAAGGAACAAGCCTTGGGCACCGAGGTGGCCGACAGCCTGAATCCGGGTCAAGCCTTGGTAGGGGTGGTTCATAAAGAACTTACCGCGCTCATGGGGGGCGATCAGGAAGAGCATGCCAATGAGCTTTCGCTGGCCACGCAGCCGCCGGCCATTATTCTTATGGCGGGTCTGCAGGGTTCCGGTAAAACCACCACCACGGCGAAATTGTCGAAGTGGCTGCACGAGGGCGGGCATACCGCCAAGGGCCGCAAAACCGGCAAGAAGAAAGTGCTGGTGGTCAGTGCCGACGTTTATCGTCCGGCCGCTATCGACCAGTTGAAAACGGTTGCCGCGCAGGCCGGGGTCGATTTCTTCCCCTCCAGCGGCGACCAGAAACCCGAAGACATTGCTCGTGCGGCGCTGGACCACGCCAAGCGTCATCACTATGAAGTGCTTATTGTCGATACGGCCGGGCGCCTGGGTATCGATGAAGACATGATGCGCGAGATTCGCGCTTTGCACGATTTGCTGCAGCCCATTGAAACCTTGTTTGTGGTGGATGCCATGCAAGGGCAAGATGCCGTAAACGTAGCCAAGGCTTTTGGTGAAACCTTGCCGCTTACCGGCGTGGTGCTCACCAAGCTCGACGGTGATGCCCGTGGCGGTGCGGCGTTATCGGTACGCCATGTTACCGGCAAACCCCTGAAGTTTGTGGGGGTGTCGGAAAAGTTGGATGGCCTGGAACCGTTTCATCCGGAACGGATGGCACAGCGCGTGCTGGGCATGGGCGACATTGTTTCGCTGGTTGAGCAGGCGCAAAAGAATATTGATGTAGCCGAAGCGCAGAAACTGGCCGGCAAACTCAAGTCGGGCAGCAAATTCGATTTGAATGATTTTCGCGATCAGCTTCAGCAAGTGAAGAAAATGGGCAGCATGAGTTCCATGTTGGAAAAATTGCCGGCCCAGTTCGCCTCGGCCGCCAGCCAGTTGCAAGGCGGGCAGGCGGAAAAGCAAATGCGCCGAACCGAAGGCATCTTGAATTCCATGACGCCGCAAGAGCGGTCCAAGCCCGAATTGCTGAAAGCCTCGCGCAAGCGCCGTATTGCAGCCGGGTCGGGCGTGTCAGTTCAGGAGGTGAATCGTCTGCTGTCGCAGTTCGACCAAATGCAAGGCATGATGAAGCAAATGAAAAAAGGCGGCATGAGCAAAATGATGCGCGCCATGGGCGGGATGAAAGGTATGGGCCGTGGCGGCGGTGGCGGGGGCTTTCCGTTCCGTTAAGCGTCAGCCGCCACCCACTGCCACAACAATTTCAATTTCATCGCCGTCGGTCAGGGCTTCCTGGGCGTGCCGGCTTTTGGGTACGATTTCGCCATTGCGCTCAACCGCAATGCGTTTGCCTTCCCAGCCCATGTGGCGAATCAGGTCGGCGACAGTCTGTACATTATTCAGTGGCGTTGGCTCGCCGTTCAGTGTGATCTTCATACGTGTTTAATGGCTGTTTACTTGCGCTTGAAAATGAGGTCCCACACACCGTGGCCCAGTTTCAGCCCGCGGTTTTCAAATTTTGTCAGCGGGCGGTAATCGGGGCGGGGCGCATACGCTTTGGCCGTGTTCTGCAGCGTCGGTTCGCCCGATAATACCTCCAGCATTTGTTCGGCGTAGTGCTCCCAATCGGTGGCGCAATGCAGGTAGGCGCCGGGCTTCAGGCGCGACGCCAATAGAGCAATGAAGGGCGGCTGAATCAGGCGTCGTTTATGGTGCCGTTTCTTTGGCCAGGGGTCGGGAAAATAAATATGCACGCCATCCAGTGTATCGGGTGCAATCATGTCGCGCAGCACTTCAACGGCGTCGTGCTGAATAATACGAATGTTCTGAATCTGTTGCTCATCGATACGTTTAAGCAACGAGCCGACCCCGGCGTTAAACACCTCAACCCCCAGGAAATTTTCGTTGGGTCGCGACTGGGCAATTTTGGCTGTGGTTTCCCCCATGCCGAACCCGATTTCCAGAATCGTTGCGGCGTGCCGGTTGAAGGCGGCATCCAGGTTTAAAAGCTGGGCCTGGTAAGGGATGCCCCAGATGGGCAACAGCCGATCAGCCGCATCTTGCTGGCTGGGCGTAATGTGGCTGCGGCGATGCACGAAACTGCGAATATGCGGGTACTGGGCCGCAGCGCTGGAAAGGGGGCGTTCTGTAGTCATGGGCGCCATTATAATGAAGGCGCTATAATTGCGGGCGCTGCGGGTGTAGCTCAATGGTAGAGCAGAAGCTTCCCAAGCTTAAGACGAGGGTTCGATTCCCTTCACCCGCTCCAGCTTTCAAGCGTGTTTACAGCCCGCCCATGGCCATATACTTAATTTCCAGGTATTCCTCCAGGCCATAGTGCGAGCCTTCCCGCCCCATGCCGGAATTCTTGATGCCGCCAAACGGCGCCACCTCAGTGGAAATAGAGCCGGTGTTGATGCCGACCATGCCGTACTCCAAGGCCTCGCCCACGCGCCATACACGGCCAATATCGCGTGCATAGAAATAGGCGGCCAGGCCGTATTCCGTGTTGTTGGCCAGTGCAATGGCTTCGTCTTCGGTGTCGAACTTGAACAGTGCCGATACCGGCCCGAAAATTTCCTGCTGGGCAATATCCATGTCGGGCGTCATGTGGGTTAACACCGTGGGTTTGAACCACAAGCCGTCTTTTTCCAGGCGTTCGCCGCCTGTTGTAATGGTGGCGCCTTTGCTTTTGGCATCGCTAATCAGGCGTTCCACTTTTTCCACCGCGGCCGGGTTAATCAGCGGCCCTTGCACGACGTCTTCTTCCAACCCGTTGCCCACGCGTAGCTTGGCGGTTTCGGCGGCCAGCTTTTGGGCAAACTCGTCGTAAACGCCGGCCTGCACAATAAAGCGGTTGGTGCAGACGCAGGTCTGGCCGGTGTTGCGGTATTTCGAGGCAATGGCCCCGGCCACGGCAGCGTCGATGTCGGCATCGTCGAACACGATGAAAGGCGCATTGCCGCCCAGTTCAAGCGAGAGTTTCTTCAACGTGGGGGCGCATTGCTCCATGAGTAGTTTGCCTACGGGGGTAGAGCCGGTGAACGACAGCTTTCGCACGGTGGGATTGTTGCAAAGCTCCTGGCCAATCACTTTTGGGTCGCCCGTCACAATATTGAAGACGCCGGCTGGAATGCCTGCCTGTTCAGCCAGTTCAGCCAGGGCCAGGGCCGACAGCGGCGTGAGTTCTGCGGGTTTCAACACCATTGTGCAGCCGGCAGCCAATGCCGGTGCAGCTTTGCGGGTAATCATGGCGCAGGGGAAGTTCCACGGCGTAATGGCGGCGCACACGCCCACGGGTTGCTTAATGACCACGAAGCGTTTGTCGGCCACGGGGGTGGGAATGACTTCACCATAGGCACGTTTGCCTTCTTCGGCAAACCATTCAATGAACGATGCGCCGTAAACAATTTCCCCGGTGGCCTCTTTTAAAGGCTTGCCCTGTTCCAGTGTCATTAACCGGCCCAGGTCGTCTTTGTGTTTTAGCAGCAGTCCGAACCAGCGCCGCAAAATAGCCGCGCGTTCGGCGGCGGTTTTGGCGCGCCAGGCGGGCAGGGCACGTTCGGCAGCTTCAATGGCGCGCCGTGTTTCAGCTTGCCCGGCATACGGCACCTGGGCAATGACCTGGCCATTGGCCGGGTTGGTGACGTCCAGCGTCTTACCGCTGTCGGCATCCCACCATTGGCCGTCTATATAGCATTGTTGTCGCACCAATGTTCTATCGTTCAGTTTGAAATCAAAATCAACAGGCATGGCGGACTCCTTGCGTTAGGGTATAGGGTTAATGGTCAGGTGCATCGTGGCGTGCTTGCATTTTCTTTTGTACACGCTCTGGGTCGTTCACGTCGACCGGGTCGAAATGGGTCATGACTTCCAGCACGTCTTCATTTTCCATTACGCGCTCACGTGCGCGAACGGCAATGTCGTGCCCTTGGGCAATGGTCAGGCGGCTGTCCATTTCAATATCAACCTCAACCCAAATCATGTCACCCATTTTGCGGGTTTTCAAATCGTGCAGGCCTTCAACCCCTGGCGTCGATAACAATAGATTACGAATGCGGATTTCAGTTTCTTTGTCGACTGCTTTGTCGAGCAGGTCGCTGAAGGAGGTATAGAAGAATTTCCAGCCCATGCGCCCAATCATTAACGCCACGATGAGTGCCGCAATAGGGTCGGCCAGCGGAAAGCCCGCTACGCTGGCGCCCACGCCCAGCAGAACGACCAGCGACGAAGCGGCATCGGAGCGGGTATGCCATGCGTTGGCAATCAGCATGCTCGATTTCACTCGTTGCCCTACCCGCAGCAAATAGCGGAACAAGCCCTCTTTGGCAACCAGAGTAATGGCTGCGGCGACTACGGCGGCGTAATGTACCGGCGCAATGGCGCTGGGGTCTTGCAGTTTGTTAATGCCGGCCCAAAGCATGCCGGCAGCCACCGCCAACAGCAATACGCCCAACGCCAGCGAGGCGGCTGTTTCAAAACGCAAATGGCCGTAATGGTGGTCGGCATCGGGTGCTTTCTGACTATGCTTGTTGGCAACCAGCACCACAAAATCAGACAGCAGGTCTGAGAGCGAGTGGATGGAGTCGGCAATTAATGCCTGCGAGTTCGCCAACACCCCAACAATGGCCTGGGCAATACTCAAGAACAGGTTAACCACCACGCTTACCCAAGTGCTGAAACGCCCTTCGGTAAACCGCGTCGTGCCGATTGTGCGCTCGTAGCGCGCCTGTCTTGATTTGTCCATTTAGCTTATACGCATGCCGGGCTGCGCGCCGGGGAAGGGCTCCAGAATATAAATGCCGGGGTGTTGTTTTTCATTGGCGTGGCTGGCCGCCAATACCATGCCTTCCGACACGCCGAACCGCATTTTGCGCGGTGCCAGGTTGGCCACCACGACAGTGAGTTTTCCGGCCAGGTCTTCCGGCTTGTACATGGATTTGATACCGGAAAAGATCTGCCGTTCGCGGCCTTCGCCCAAATCGACCATTAAGCGCAACAACTTGTCGGACCCTTCTACCGCATCGCAGGAAACAATCTTGCCGATGCGCAAATCCACTTTGGCGAAGTCTTTAATGTCGATTGTGTCGGCAATGGCTTCGCCGCCGGGGGTCGGGACTTCTTCAACCGGTGGTTCGAACAGGGCGTCGAGCATTTTCGGGTCGACCCGCTGCATAAGGTGTTTGAATGGGTTGATGCGTGTGGGCAGGGTCGAGGCATCGGCCCATTGGTAGTGCCGCCCGTCATTGAAAAGCTCTTGCGCCACGCGCGCGGTAAGTTCGGGCAGAATAGGGCTGAGCATCACGGAAAGCGCCTTGAACCCTGCCAGTGCGCGCGAGCAAATATCTTGCAATTGTGCTTTCTGTTCGCCTGAGGCGTCGGCAATGCCTTTGGCCATCACCCACGGTTGGGCGGTATCGAATGCCTGATTGATGCGGTCGGCATAGGCCATGACCTGGCGAATGGCACGCCCATATTCACGCGCCTCCAGATCGCTTTGAACCGCTTCGGTCACGCTGTTGATTTCGTCTTTTAACGCTTGCGTATCGCCTGTGTAAGCCAGTTCGCCGTTGAAATGTTTACTGATGAAGTTGGCGGCCCGGCTGGCGATATTGACATACTTGCCGACCAAATCACTGTTGACCCGGGCGATGAAGTCATCCGGGTTGAAGTCCAGGTCTTCCACGCGCGCGTTCAATTTGGCGGCAATGTAATAACGCAGCCATTCGGCATTCATGCCGATTTCCAGGTAACGCAAGGGCGAGATACCGGTGCCCCGGCTTTTCGACATCTTTTCGCCGCTAACCGTAATGAAGCCGTGTACATGCAGAAGGTCGGGTGTTTTGCGGCCCGCGAATTTCAGCATGGCGGGCCAGAACAAGGCATGGAAGTACACAATGTCTTTGCCGATGAAGTGCACTTGTTCGGTGGTGCCGTTCGGGTCGAGCAAGGCGTCGAAGTCAATGCCCTGTTCTGCGCAGTAGGCTTTTAATGACGCCAGGTAGCCAATAGGCGCGTCGAGCCACACATAAAAGTATTTGCCGGGCGCGTCGGGAATTTCAATGCCGAAATAGGGGGCGTCGCGGGAAATGTCCCAGTCGGCCAGGTTGGCTTGGGCGCCGGCCTCACCGTTGCCCAGCCATTCGCGGGTTTTGCCCAGAATTTCGCTTTGCAGGTGTTTCTGGCCTTGCGCGTTGGCGCCGGTTGTCCATTCCTGCAGGAACTTTACGCAACGTTCATCGGACAGATTGAAGAAGTAGTGTTCGGAACTTCTCATGACCGGCGTGGCGCGCGTAATGGTGGAGTAGGGGTTAACCAACTCGGTTGGTGTGTAGACTGCGCCGCATACTTCACAGGAGTCGCCGTATTGGTCGGCTGCGCCACACTTGGGGCACTCGCCTTTTACATAGCGATCAGGCAGGAACATGCCTTTCACCGGGTCGTAAAACTGTTCCACCGTGCGCGTGCTGATAAGGCCTTCGGCTTTCAGGGCTTTATAAATGCCTTGCGAAAGTGCCACATTTTCAGGGGTGTCGGTGGAGTGCCAGTGGTCGAACTGAATGTGAAAGCCGTTCAGATATTGAGGGCGCTCACTGGCATAGCGGTTAACGAGTGCCTGGGGCGAAATGCCTTCCGATTCGGCCTTGAGCATGATCGGCGCGCCATGGGCGTCGTCGGCACCCACAAAATGCACGGTGTGGCCGGCCATGCGCATGGTCCGAACCCAGATATCGGCCTGGATATATTCCATGATGTGGCCGATGTGAAATGAACCGTTGGCGTAAGGAAGGGCGGTGGTAACGAAAAGGGTGCGCGGCATGTTTGGGCAAAACGTTAATATTGGTAACAAAAAACAGCGAGCCAAAAGGATCGCTGGTGGGCGCTTCAAGCGCCCGCTTGCCCTCTATTGTAATGAATCGCCCGCCGCTTTTTCGGGGAAAGCCGCTGTGTTAAGGAATTTCGCGCATTTCGACGTCGACGACGTCTTTCTTGTTGTAGCGCGGTGCGCCGCCTGTGTTGCGGCTTTCGGCGCGCGGTCGGCGGCGCTCTTCCCAATAGGCGCGAACGCCGAATGGGCGACCGCGTACCTTTGCAACAATGTACAGTACGCCCACGGCAATGGCGGTGGACACCATGAATATGAAGGCCATGGCCATGCCGAAAATGGCAAGCACGAAGAACAACAGGCCACGAAGAATTTGATTAAATGTATTCATATGAGCAAGTATGACAGCATTACAGCTAAAAGTTCCGTAACCCCGGTAGTCAACTGAATCCGCTATCCTTCAGGTTTGGAAGTAAATAAACGACAAGCAAGGCAGATATATGAGTATGTCCCCCGATGAGATCCGCACGATTTTGTCTGATGTAATCGACCCTAACACAAACAAAAAGTTGGCCGCAAACATGAAGCACAGTGTCATTCATGTGAACGACGCTTCGGTTAGTCTTACTTTAGCGCTGGGTTACCCGATTCACAATGGGTTAAATGCAATAAAGCAACCAATTGAAACGGCTCTTGGCGCTCATGGCCTTTCGTTGGGGCAGTTCGAGTGCGCGTTGCGTGTGGAAACCCACGCGGTTCAGCGCGGTTTGAAGCCCCTGCCGAATGTGCACAACATTATTGCCGTGGCCTCCGGAAAAGGGGGCGTGGGCAAAAGTACCACGTCAGTGAACCTGGCCCTGGCGCTAAAAAGTCAGGGTGCCCGTGTGGGTTTGCTCGATGCCGACATATACGGTCCAAGTGTTCCCATGATGCTGGGCTTGTCGGGCAAACCCGAAAGCCGCGACAACAAAACCATGGAGCCTCTGGTTGGGCATGGTATTGAAGCGAACTCCATTGGTTTTTTAATTGATCCCGACTCAGCGGCTATTTGGCGCGGGCCCATGGTAAGCCAGGCGTTGGAGCAGTTGCTGCGCCAAACCAATTGGGGGGACCTGGATTACTTAATTATCGATATGCCGCCGGGAACCGGCGATATTGCCTTGACGCTTTCCCAGAAAGTGCCGCTTGCCGGCGCGGTTATCGTGACCACGCCGCAAGATCTGGCGTTGGCCGACGCCCGCAAGGGGCTGCATATGTTCCGTAAGGTTGAGGTGCCGGTGCTGGGCGTGGTCGAGAATATGTCGATGCATGTCTGCTCGAATTGTGGTCATGCAGAACCCATTTTTGGTGTTCATGGTGGGCGTGATATGGCGGCTGAGTTCAATTTGCCCTGGCTTGGCACCTTGCCGCTGGCCATGGCAATTCGTGAACAAACCGATTCCGGGCATCCTACAGTGCAGGCCGATCCGCACAGCGAGGCGGCCGCCATGTACCAAACGATTGCAAACGGCGTTGCCATTCAGGTTGCAAAGTTGCCGCGTGATATGGCCGGTAAAATGCCGCCGGTGGTTGTGAAGCCGTAAGGCATTTGAATGCGATTGCGTGTACTTGCGTTCGTGTTGGCCTTATTGCTGCAACCGGTTTTGGCGGCGGAGCCGCCCGACGTCGTCATCGACCCGGGTGGTGTGCCTCCCGAGGCCTTGCAGGCCATTACCGGGGCAGTTGATGCCATTACGCGTCTGGCCGAAGACCAGGACGGCGGGGAAGTGACGCGTTTAAGACGTCGGGCGCGTGACGCTACGGTTTCCGCCCTGGAAACGCAGGGGTATTTTTCCTCCAAGGTCGATTTGCTGGTGGGGCGGGATACCTTGGGTGAAACGTGGGACATCACCATTGAGCCTGGGCCGCGTACCGACGTTCGTTCCGTGGATATTGGTTTTCGCGGCAAAATTGCCGAACCCGAATTTACCGGAAAGGTTAGTACTTTAAAAGAAGATTGGCCGTTGGATGAAGGCATGCCGTTCATCAACGAGCAATGGAGCCAGGCGAAAACGGCGTTGCTCGATGAGGTGAGCCGCAAAGATTTTTTGCTGGCGCGCATTGCACATTCACAAGCGACTGTCGAGGCGGTTGAGGCCAAAGCCGACCTTAAGGTGCAGGTTGATAGCGGGCCGCGGGTGCGAATGGGGAAATTGCGCCTTATCGGCCTGAAGCGTGTGCCGGAATCATTAATTGAGCGTTACGTGCAATACACGCCGGGCGAACCGTACGACCAAGATCGCCTGGATGAATGGCAACAGGCGTTGCAAACCACGGCGTTTTTTCGCGGTGCGTTTGTTGTAATGGACAGTCGCGAACAGTCGCGCGAAACGCTTGACAACGGCGATGTTGAAATGCCACTTGTTGTGCGGGTCACCGAGGCGCCGGCCCGACGCTATGGGGCGTCGCTGGGGGTGGATAGTGATAACGGCGTGCGCGCCGAGGGCTTGTACCGTCAGAATGTGGTGTTTGGGTTGCCTGTGTGGATTGAAACCGGGGTCGGGGTGGATAAAAACCGGCAACGGTTTTTCTTCGATGTGCACTTGCCCCCCTCTGCCAGCGGTTATCGCGACAGTTTCGGCGTGCTGGCAAGTCATTCCGACATCGAAGGCCTGGATACCACACGCTATGGCCTGGGGTGGCGGCGCAACCAGTCGCGCAAGGCCGCCGGCGACAGTCGGGTTGAATACGAAACCCAATGGAGTATGTTGGTGGCGCATGACCGAACCCGAATTGAAGGCGCCGAAGGGTACGACGTGCCCACGTTGGTTGGCGGTTGGCAATGGTTGCGACGCGACGTAAACGATAAATATGATCCTCGCGAGGGAAATCTGGTTGAACTGGATTTGGGCGCCGGTGTCACATTGGATAAGCGTGAGCCTTTTTATCGTACGGGCTTACGGGCGCAACAATGGTGGCCGATCGGCAAGCGCGATGTTCTGACTTTCCGCGCCGAGGTGGGTAAGGTCTGGTCGCAGACCGATCGCCTGCCGGAAGATTTCGGGTTTCGCACCGGCGGCGCACGTACGATTCGCGGGTATCGCTATAACAGTATTGGTCTGCCACGCGGCGACGCCATTATCGGGGCGCCCGCGCTGGCGGTGGCCAGCATTGAATACATGCATTATTTCAACGACCTGTTCGGCATGAGTGTATTTTTCGACGCGGGCGATGCCACGACGTCGTTCCGTGATATGGACATGCATTACGGCTACGGCATCGGCGCGCTCTTGCGCACGCCTGCGGGTCCGTTCATGATGGATCTGGCCTACGGCCAGAAAGATCGCCGTCTGAGGCTGCATTTTTCCCTGGGTGTTGCATTTTGAGATTTATTCTACGGTTCTTGCGTAGTGTGCTTATCTGGCTCGGCCCGGCTTTGGTGCTGTTGCTCATGGTCGTTGCGGGTTTTGGATTTTGGGTGGTGAAATCGGAACCGGGCACTCGTTGGGCGCTTGGGCTGGGCGTAGGGCTGGTTGGCGGGCAGGTTGAGCGCGTGGATGGCAGCTTATGGGACGGTTTGGAGGTTGGTCATCTGGTGCTTGACACGCCCGCAGCCAAGGTCGAGATTCACGATCTGGCCCTTAGCGTTGATTGGCCGGATCTTCGTGAGCGTCGCTTGCATGCAAGCAATCTGTCGGTGGGTGAGCTGGCGTTGAATATTCTCGAGTCAGACGAGCCGCCGTCTGAAGCGCCTTTCTCGATGCCCGCATTACCGGTTACCGTGGCGCTCGACCGCTTTTTCCTGGGTAAACTGAACGTATCTTTGAATGACGAGCCGGTTTTGCTCGACGTGCGCAACCTTGAAGCATCATTGGCCGTCTCGAAAGAAGATGCGCAATTGGTGTTCCGTAAGCTGGAATTTGGGCGGCAGGATATCGAGGCCAGCGTTCAGGGGGAGTTTCGTTTGTTGGCGCTTGCCGACCCCTGGCCGTTCCGGGTTTGGGTTGAAACCGATGCTAAAAGTAAAGAGCCCGACTCTTTGCTGTGTGCCCGACGTTTTCTGCCTGATTTACCCCTGGTTTCCACCGACGCTGAATCAACCAACACTGATTCAGCCGCCGGCTCAAATTCTGAGTCCGCTACCGAACTGGATGCCGTCAGCACGTTCTGCGCCGTTGATTTGCGCGCGGAGGCCGAGGGGTCTATGCATGCGGCCAAAATAACGCTGCAAGGTGAGGGTCAAGACCTGCAGCTTCAAGCGGCTGCGCAATTGTATCCGCAACAAGCATTTCCTTTGCATTCGGCAAATTGGTCGCTGGTTTTGGGTGATGGGTCCTCTCTTAAGGGGGACGTTAACTGGGCGGGTAATGATCAGGGCGGGGTCAATCCGAATCATTTGATTGGGCAAGTGGCCTTGCAGCGTTTGAATCTGGGTATGGTTTTGCCGGAAGCGCTCCCGCAGGCCAGTTTAACGGCCACGTTGGATTTTGACGTACAACTGCGCAATGCGGCCATGCTTGAGTCGGCTGCAGTGAAATTGGCGATTGACCCCAGTTCGTCCTGGAACGGGCAGCCTCTGGACGGGCACCTGGATTTTCGTGCGGTGAATAACGATCGCGCTCAGGCGTGGGTGCCGGCGCCTGAGTTTGTTGAAATTCAGAATCTGGATTTGGCATTGCGTTTGGGGGCGAATCAGGTAAGTGCAAAAGGGGGCCTGGGTTTTCAGCTGAGCGCACTTGAACTTAATCTGGATGCCCCTCGTCTGGCCGATTTCTGGCCCGACCTTGAAGGCAGTGCGGCACTAAACGCCGGCCTGGACGGCAATATGGCGCAGCATCAACTGAAGTTGCAAGGCCGTTACGATGCCGGGGCGCAAGGGGGCGATGTGCTGGGCGACGCGCCCATTGCAGTGCAAACTGAATTGCAGGGGGGGTGGAAAGCCAGTGAAGAGAATCCCGGCCAAGGCGTTTGGTCGGGCCGGCTGGCAAGCCTGGATATTGAACATGCCGGAATCAATATCGCAACCCAGCGCCCGATGGCATTAAACGTGGCGCCCGAGGCGCAATCGCCCGATTATCTTTTAACGCTGGGCGATACCGCGATTGATGTGGCTTTGCCGTCGCGCAACAGCGTGGTCATTGAGCACCGGCAAACCCGTTTTTCACCTGGGCGGTGGCGCACACAAGGTGAAATTGAACGTTTAACACTATCGCGACGCCTTATCGATGAGGTCGCGAATTTGGTGGGCGAGCAACTGCCGGAAGATGCCCCCGGGCAAGAGCGGGGGCGGGTGATTGTCGATGTGGATGACCGCAATGACATGGTGGATATGACTTACGGCCTGAGTTGGGATTTGGGGTTCGAGGGTGCCTTGTCGGGCAAGGCGCAGGTTCGCCGCCTTGGCGGCGACATGATTGTTCCCGGCGATCCGCCGTTTCCGCTGGGTTTGCGTACGCTTGAGGCTGCTTTAACCGCAACACCTACCTCAAACGGTGCAAGTCGTATCGACGTTGATCTGAACATTGAAACCCAGAGCATGGGGCAGGCCCAGATTCAGGTTGAAACATTATTACGTGCGACGCCCGACGGCGGCTTCGTTTATAACCCCGATGACGGCACCACCGTGCGGGTTCAGGCGGCCATGCAGAATATTGGCTGGCTTAGCCTGTTTGTTGGCGACGCTACCGAGATTGGTGGAGCTTTGCAGGCTGACCTGACGGCACGCAGCCGCCCCGGCGGCGAGTGGGCGATGCAGGGGCAGGTACAGGGCAGTGATATTCGGTTTATTCGTATCGATGACGGCGTGCGGTTGGTTGAGGGGACACTCGACGGGCATTTCGAGGGCGACCGTTTTGTGCTTGATCGACTCGAGTTCCCTGCTGTGCGGCGCGCCGTTCCAAAGGAATGGCGGACCGAAACCTGGACGCGCGAAAACCCCGATGCTCAGGGTGGAAAACTGACCTTGTCAGGTTATTGGGATGTGTCGGACTCCGTTGGTAAAGTGGCGGTTGATTTGTATCGATATCCCATTTTGCAGCGCTCCGACCGGTTTGCCATGGTGACGGGCAAACTGAATGTCGACATGCCTTCGCCGGCCTTGAGTATCGACGGGGAACTCAACGTGGATGCGGGTTGGGTCGATTTGGACATGCTAAGCAGTGTGCCCACGGTGGATGGTGATGTTGTTGTGATTCGGCCGGGGCAAAAACAGGAGGAATCCGCGCCGCTCGATATTACGTTGAATATTCTGATCGACCTGGGCCCACGTTTTTACATAACCGGCTATGGCGTTGATTCGGGTCTTGTTGGCGAGATGCGCATTGTGATGGCCCCCCAGGGGCGCCCCATGGCTTATGGCGTGTTACGTACCCGCGGGGGGGCAATTGAGGCGTATGGCCAGCGTTTGCAGTTGCGACGGGGCACGATTACGTTCCAGGGCCCGATTGCCAGTCCGGTATTGAATATTGAGGCATTACGAACGGGCGTGGCTGTTGAAGCGGGGGTTCGGGTTTCCGGTACCGCGCGCAAGCCGCAAATTAATCTTATTTCTTATCCCGATGTCACCGATGTGCAGAAACTTTCCTGGTTGTTGCTCGGCCGCGGGCCGGATGATTCGGGCGGTGATGCGGCGCTGTTGTTTTCGGTGGGTACGTCGTTTCTTGGCGACGGTGAGCCGTTCTACAAGAAATTCGGTCTGGATGAAGTCAGCATGCGTTCGGGCGAATTGGGAAGCGTAGGGAGTATTCTGCCGGCGGAAACCGTGGTGCGTGGTCTCGATAGCGGCGCCAGCGATATTGAGCGGCAGTTCGTTGTGGCGGCCAAGCATTTGTCCAGCGGCTTTACGTTAAGTCTGGAGCAGGCGTTATCGGATACGGGAACCGTAGGCCGGGTAAGCTATCAATTGGCGCGGGGACTCTCGGCACAGTTAAGCGCAGGAACGGTAAGTGGCCTGGCATTGGTCTGGCGTGCTTTTTCGCGCGATTAACCGGGTTGTACTATAAAATAGACCCCCATTCAAAAAGGGAAACGCATGTCCATTAAAAGTGATCGCTGGATTCGACGTGTCGCGCAGGAGCACGGCATGATCGAGCCTTTCGAGCCGGGCCAGGTTCGAAGTGTGAACGGAAACAAAATTGTGAGCTACGGCACAAGCAGTTATGGCTACGATGTGCGCTGTGCCGACGAATTCAAGATTTTTACCAATATCAATTCCACGATTGTCGATCCCAAGGCGTTCGACGAAAAATCGTTTGTCGATTTCAAAGGCGACGTGTGCATTATTCCGCCCAATTCGTTTGCGTTGGCGCGCACCGTGGAATATTTCCGTATCCCGCGCAGCGTGCTTACCGTATGTCTGGGCAAAAGCACATATGCGCGCTGCGGGATTATCGTGAACGTGACGCCTCTGGAGCCCGAGTGGGAAGGCCACGTTACACTTGAGTTTTCCAACACCACACCGTTGCCGGCCAAGGTGTATGCGGGCGAAGGTTGCGCCCAAATGTTGTTTTTAGAAAGCGACGAGGTTTGTGAAACCTCGTACCGTGACCGTGGTGGCAAGTACCAGGGTCAGCGGGGTGTCACGCTGCCGCGCGCATAGGAGTTGCCGCATGAAATTTCGATTCCCCATCGTCATTATCGATGAAGACTACCGCTCCGAGAACGCTTCGGGTCTGGGTATTCGTGCGCTCGCTGCGGCCATTGAGGCCGAAGGGGTGGAAGTGCTGGGGGTCACCAGTTATGGCGATTTAAGCTCCTTTGCCCAGCAGCAAAGCCGCGCCAGTGCTTTTATTTTGTCGATCGACGACGAAGAGTTCGACGTTGACTCGCCTGAGGATGTGGCCAACGCCATCAAGAACCTGCGTTCGTTTATTGGCGAATTGCGGTTCCGTAACGAGGATATCCCCATCTACCTTTATGGGGAAACGCGCACGTCACGGCATATCCCGAACGATATTTTGCGTGAACTGCATGGCTTTATTCACATGTTCGAGGATACGCCCGAATTTGTCGCCCGGCATATCATTCGCGAAGCCCGCGCGTATCTCGACGGCCTGGCGCCGCCTTTCTTTCGCGAGTTGCTCAAGTATGCCTCCGACGGTTCCTATTCCTGGCACTGCCCGGGGCATTCGGGCGGGGTGGCGTTTCTGAAAAGCCCGGTGGGGCAAATGTTTCACCAGTTTTTTGGCGAAAACATGTTGCGTGCCGACGTCTGTAACGCGGTCGACGAGTTGGGTCAGTTGCTTGATCACACCGGCCCGGTAGCTGAATCCGAACGCAATGCCGCTCGTATTTTCAACGCCGACCATTGTTTTTTCGTCACCAACGGCACGTCGACATCGAACAAAATTGTCTGGCATGCCAACGTGGCGAACGACGACATTGTGGTGGTCGACCGCAACTGCCATAAGTCGATTCTTCACGCCATTATCATGACGGGCGCCATTCCGGTTTTTTTGCGCCCCACGCGTAACCATTTGGGCATTATTGGTCCTATTCCGCAAGAGGAATTCGAACCCGAGTCGATTCGCGCCAAAATTGAAGCCAATCCGTTCGCGCGCGATGTAAAGAACAAGCGCCCACGCATTCTTACGATTACGCAAAGCACATACGACGGTGTGAGCTACAACGTGGAAATGATCAAAGAAAAGGTGGGGTCCGAAATCGACACCCTGCATTTCGATGAAGCCTGGATTCCGCATGCGGCCTTCCACGACTATTACAAAGACATGCATGCCATCGGTAAAGATCGTCCGCGCAGTACCGATGCCATGGTGTTTGCCACACATTCCATTCATAAATTGCTCGCCGGTTTGTCGCAGGCGTCGCAAATTACGATTCAGGAACCGGAAAATCGCAAGCTCGACCGGAACGTATTCAACGAAGCGTTCCTCATGCACACGTCTACTTCGCCGCAGTACGCCATTATTGCTTCGTGCGACGTGGCGGCGGCCATGATGGAACCGCCCGGTGGGACGGCCATGGTGGAAGAGAGCATCAGCGAAGCGCTGGAGTTCCGTCGTGCGATGCGCAAGGTGGAGTCCGAGTTCGGCAAGAATGACTGGTGGTTCAAGGTGTGGGGCCCCAAGCGCCTGGTTTCGGAAGGTATTGGCAGTCGGGAAGACTGGATGCTGGAAGCCGACGACGAATGGCACGGGTTTGGTCCGTTGGCCAAGGGCTTCAACATGCTCGACCCCATCAAGGCCACCATCGTCACCCCAGGGCTGGATATCTCTGGGACGTTTGCTGAAACGGGCATTCCCGCTGCATTGGTCTCGAAATATTTGGCTGAGCATGGCGTGGTAATTGAAAAAACCGGGCTTTATTCTTTTTTCATCATGTTCACCATCGGTATTACAAAAGGCCGTTGGAACACATTGCTGACTGCGCTTCAACAATTCAAAGACGACTACGATCGCAATCATCCGTTGTGGCGGAGTTTGCCCGATTTCTGTAAAGAGAATCGTCGTTATGAGCGCATGGGCTTGCGTGACTTATGTCAGCAGATTCACGAGTCGTATCATGAGTTCGATGTGGCCCGGCTAACAACGGAAATGTACACCAGCGATATGGAGCCGGTGTTGAAGCCGTCCGACGCTTATGCCAGGATGGCTCACCGCGAGGTTGAGCGTGTCGCCATCGACGACCTTGACGGGCGGGTGACCGGGGTATTGTTAACGCCCTATCCGCCGGGTATCCCCTTGCTCATTCCAGGCGAGCGTTTCAATAAGAGAATTGTTGACTACTTGCGCTTTGTGCGCGAATTCAACGCCCGTTTTCCCGGTTTTGAAACTTATGTGCATGGTTTGGCCGAAGATATCGGCCCCGATAATCAGCCGCGCTATTACGTCGATTGTTTAATTGAAGATTCACAGTGACCGCTGCGATTTATGATGTTGCCGTCATCGGTGCCGGCGCCGCCGGCATGATGGCTGCGGCGGTTGCCGGGCAGCGCGGCCTTAAGGTGGTATTGCTGGATCACGCCGAGCGTCTGGCGGAAAAAATCCGTATTTCGGGTGGTGGGCGTTGCAATTTCACCAACAAGGGAACAACGGCGGCGAATTTCATCTCCCAGAATCCGCATTTCTGCCGCTCGGCCTTGGCCGGCTACACCGCCAATGACTTCATTCAATTGGTGAATCAATACGGCATTGGCTGGCACGAGAAACATCGTGGGCAGCTATTCTGTAATGATTCCAGTGAATCCATCATCGCCATGTTGCGCAGCGAGTGTGACAAAGGCCGTGTCGCATGGCGCATGCCGTGCGCGGTACATGAAGTTGGTCAGCAGGCAAGTTGTTTTGTATTGCGTACCGATGCGGGTACCATTCGTGCGCACAATCTGGTTGTTGCAACGGGTGGCTTGGCCATTCCCAAGTTGGGCGCAACCGACTTTGCGTTGAAGCTGGCAAGGCAGTTTGGCTTGAAGGTGGTGGAGCCGCGTCCGGCGCTTGTGCCGCTGTTGTTCGATGCGCAGCAATGGCAACCTTTTTCCACCTTAAGCGGTGTGGCGTTAGAGGCTCGTGTGTCGACGTCGTCACCGGTTTTGGGTAAACCCACAGCCAAGCCGTTGCTCACGCAGTTTGATGAGGATTTGCTGTTTACCCATAAGGGTTTGTCGGGGCCGGCTATTTTGCAAATTTCCAGTTACTGGAATCCAGGTCAGCCTATTGTGTTGGACTTGGCCCCGGATGCCAATATTGAACGAACGTTGCAAGAGACGCGTCAGGGCAATCGGCAACTGCTTTCTTCGGTTCTGGCGTCCATCTGGCCGAAAAGATTGGCGGAGCAATGGCTTAAGAACACGCCCGATTTACCAAAACAGATTGGTGATATGAGGTTGGCGGATGCACCTAATGCGGTCTTGAGCAGTCTGGCTCGTCATATACATGAGTGGTCTTTGGTGCCTTCGGGTACAGCCGGTTATCGCAAAGCCGAAGTGATGCGCGGCGGTGTTGATACGCGTTACCTTGATCAACGCAGCATGGAAGCCAAGCCAGTGGCGGGTTTGTATTTTGTCGGTGAGGCTGTTGATGTCACCGGTTGGCTGGGCGGCTACAATTTTCAGTGGGCCTGGTCCTCGGCAGTGGCCTGTGCCCGGGCAATAAAAGCAAAGGAATTTCAATGAACTTACCGAACGATCGTAAATACACGGAATCGCATCAATGGATCAAGCAGGACGCAGAGACATTCCTGGTGGGAATTACCGACCATGCGCAGGAGCAACTGGGCGATTTGATGTTTGTGGGCGAGGTTGAGGAAGGCCGGGCGGTAAAGGCCGGCGACGTGGTGGCGGTGGTCGAATCGGTTAAATCGGCGTCTGATGTTTATGCCCCGATTAGCGGAACCATCATGGCTTTTAACAAAGAGCTGGAAACCCGCCCTGAAAGCCTGAACGAGGCGCCTTACGAGACGTGGATTCTTAAGCTCAAGGCAGACAACCCTGCCGACCTTGACGCCTTGCTGGATGCGGCTTCTTACGCTGCCTTAACCGACTGATACGTGGCGATTTCGTACGCGTAGCCGTTTTCTTCTACGCGTGGCAGGCGGTTGGTTTCCCGCCATTCAGACGCGGAAAGTTCGGGAAAAAACACATCACCGTCGATCTCGGCCATGATTTCCGTGGCAATAATTTCATCGATGAAAGGCAAGGCGTCGTTAAAGATTTGGGCGCCGCCAATGATGCAAACCGACGGTTCATTGTGGCAGGCCTGAACAGCCTGTTGAACCGAGGAAAAGACTTCCGCACCCGGTGCCTCGTAGCTTGCATTGCGGCTCACCACAATGTTGCGTCTTCCCGGCAAGGGGCGACCCAGTGATTCCCACGTTTTCCGACCCATGATAATGGGTTGGCCCATGGTGACTTTCTTGAAATGCGCCAAGTCGGATGGCAGGCGCCAGGGCAACGTATTGTCGCGCCCTATGACACGGTTTTTCGAGTAGGCGACAACACATTTGATATGGGGGCGGAGCGTATTCATAAATGCTTCGATAAGGCCCGGAAGGCCGTTATTCAAACGGCGACGGGCGCCTTGATATGCGGGTGCGCCTGATATTCCGTGATTTGGAAGTCTTCATACTCATAGTCGAACAAAGACGGTGCGCGACGCAGGATAGTTAACTTGGGATAGGGGTAGGGCTCGCGCGAAAGCTGCTCCTCAACCTGGTTGAAGTGGTTGCTGTAGATATGGCAATCCCCGCCCGTCCAGATAAACTCACCCACTTCCAGGTTGCATTGCTGGGCAACCAAATGCGTGAGTAATGCATAGCTGGCAATATTGAAGGGCACCCCCAGGAAGATATCGGCGCTGCGCTGATACAACTGGCACGACAATTTGCCGTCGGCCACGTAAAACTGGAAAAAAGCATGGCAAGGGGGCAGGGCCATGTTGGGAATATCGCTGACATTCCACGCCGACACAATCAACCGGCGCGAGTCGGGGTTGCGCTTTATTTCCTCGATCACCTGCGCCAACTGGTCGATGTGGCCGCCGCCCGGCTTTGGCCATGAGCGCCATTGAACACCGTAAATGGGCCCCAGGTCGCCGTCCGGCCCGGCCCATTCATTCCAGATGCTTACGCCGCGCTCTTGCAGCCATTTTGCATTGTTGTCGCCTCGCAAAAACCACAAGAGTTCAATAAAAATACTCTTGGTATGTAATTTTTTGGTGGTAACCAGCGGGAACCCTTGCGCCAGATCGAAACGCATTTGATAGCCGAAAACAGAGCGCGTGCCCGTGCCGGTGCGGTCGGTTTTCAGCGTGCCGTTTTCATACACGTGGCGCATGAAATTTTCGTACTGTTGCATAGTGATTACTGTGACGGGGTTTCAGGTTCGGCTTGGTCGAGCACGGTGACCGCATGGGTGATGTCGGCTGTTTTGGCCAATATGGCCGAGGCCGAGCAGTATTTGTCGTGCGACAGCCGTACCGCTCTTTCAACGGCGGCTTGAGGCAGATTGCGCCCGCTTACCGTAAAGTCGAAATGAATTCGGGTGAAGACTTTGGGGTCGGTTTCGGCGCGTTCGGCCGAAAGCTTAACGCGGCAGCCTGTTACAGCATGCCGGCCGCGTTTTAGAATGAGCACCACGTCGTAGGCGGCACACCCGCCGGCCCCCGTGAGCATCATTTCCATCGGGCGAGGGGCAAGATTATTGCCGCCCCCCTCGGGTGCGCCGTCCATGGCGGCGACATGGCCGCTTCCTGTGCGGGCCACAAACAGCATTCCGTCTGGGCCACCCCAGTCGATCGTGCATTCCATTGTGTTTGACACCTATAATTCGGCCCCTGGCGGGGCGTGGAACTTAAAAGAAAGATAGTAATGCATAACGCCGCGACGGTGCAGGAGGCAGAGACACGGCAGGCTTGAGAAGCGTTATTGCGTTATTTCAGAGCAGCGGGTTTACCAAGATTGCAAATCTCGTTGTACCATTTTCATATTGATGGTTGTGTGCATAGCCCTGTTTGTGCAGGGAAGTGCTTATGTTTAAGGTGATTATATGCAGGCAGGCCAAGACGTTCGTCGTCACTTCAACCCGGTTGATAAAGGTTTGATTGAGTTGGGTAGAGCCCTTGAAGTGCTTAGTGGTGTGGCGCATGCGGTGCGCCCCAATCCGGCAGGGCCACCACAGGCTGATGAGGCGCAGCTTAATGATACCGATCGTCGTCACTCGGCTGGTTTAATGCGGGTTAACCATGTTGGCGAAGTTTGCGCCCAGGCCTTGTATCGCGGGCAGGCTTATTTTTGTCGCGACGCATCAACCCAGGCTGTACTGCATGCGGCGGCTCAGGAAGAGGTGGACCATTTGGCCTGGTGTAATGATCGTCTGACCCAGTTGAATAGTCATCGCAGTTATTTGAATCCGTTCTGGTATGCGGGTTCTTTCGCATTGGGTGCGTTGGCCGGCCGCGCCGGTACGGCGTCGAATCTCGGCTTTATGGCTGAAACCGAGGCGCAGGTTGAACAACATTTGAATCGCCATTTAAAAGCATTACCGGCAGATGACGGTCGCTCGCGCGCCCTTGTGGAGCAGATGCGGCAAGATGAAATTGCGCATCGTCATCAAGCTGAAGCAGCCGGTGCACGAAAATTGCCTTTTCCGCTTCGATGTGCCATGAAGCTGATGTCTAAAGTCATGACGACAACGGCGTACCGTATCTAGGTAGGGTGCTAATTTTGCAACAAATTGCAATTTGTATGCATGCTGAGTATTGACCTAGGATTAACCCTAGGTTAAACTGAGTTCGTCGTTAGGAATTTATGTGTATTTGAAGACGGCAATGTTGTAAAAAAGTTGTAGGACAAAAAATATCTTGCATCGCAACATTTTTTCAAATACAATTTGCTTATCGGATGTCGAAACGTGATTGCAAAGGGTTTTCCCCAGTTGAATCATGGTGGCTCAGACAAAAAGTCTTTGTAGCCCGACATGCCAAGGTTGTCTCCTCCACCCTCCTCCTTTGGTGGATTTAGCCCGAGATCTAAGATCTCGGGCTTTTTTTTTGCCCGGATCAGGGCTAACCCCTATTTTTCCCCTGTTTTGATGTAACATTTCTCGTTGCATCTGCTTGCACGTAGCAAGGTAGAGCCAAGAAAGTCACTTCATAATGTAATCAATTTCATCACGCATGGTAATAATGTGACCAATCCTCAAACTTGGGATACTGTAACTTGGCTCTACATTTGTGTTGTCGCCTTCATGGTGGGGGGGCTGATTGTTGCCTCGGAACGCTGGCATGGCAAGCTTACGGGCGATGTGGATTTCAAAAAGCCACAGGCGTCTCACAGCCGTTCAACGCCTCGCGTAGGGGGCCTGGCGGTTGTTGCGGGTAGCCTGGCAGGGTTGTTGGTGCTTGGCCCAAGCAATATGACACTCACCTGGCTTTGGCCGGTATTGTTTATTGCCGCCATGCCCGTTTTTGTTGCAGGATTGCTTGAAGACATAACGAAAGATGTTGGCGCCGGCAAACGCCTGTTGGCGGCTTTTTTGTCGGCGGCAATTGCCTGGTGGCTTATAGGGGGTGTGTCACGTGTCGGCATACCCAGTGTCGACTGGTTGCTGGCTTGGTGGCCGGTATCGCTGGTTTTCACAATGCTGGCGGTTGGCGGCTGTACCCACGCGCTGAATATTGTTGACGGCATGAATGGGCTGGCCGGCATGGTAGCGACCTTAATGGCCGTCTCCATTGGTTTGGTGGCGTTGCAGGTACAAGACATTCCCATTTTTCTGATTTCAGCGGCATTGGCCTCGGCGACCTTGGGTTTCCTGGTTTGGAATTTCCCTTTTGGTCGTGTATTTTTGGGCGATGGCGGGGCTTATTTCCTGGGCTTTATGTTGGCCGAACTGGCGGTGCAGCTCGTGGTTAGAAACCCTGGCGTATCGCCATTCTATGCGCTGGCAGTCCTGTTTTATCCGGTATTCGAAACACTGTTTTCCATATGGCGCCGTCGGTTCAAACGCGGTACGCCCATTGATCAACCCGACGCCTTGCATTTGCATCAACTGGTTTTCCGACGCTTGGTACGTGTGACATTCAGCCGCGACAGCCGTCATGCCGTGCCGGCGCTATGTAACGCCATGGCGTCGCCGTATTTGTGGGTTCTTACGTTAATTGGTTTGGTGCCTGCAACGATTTGGTGGGACAGCACGCTGATTCTATGCATCAGCCTGCTGGTGTTTTCTTTGGTATACATCTGGTTGTATTCGCGTCTGGTTTCCTGGCGCGGCCCCTCCTGGCTGTTGTTGCCGTCTATCGGTAAAACAAAAAAGCCGGATTAAACGAAATTGAATTTTTGTGTGTTTGCGCAAACAAGGAGAATAAGTTGCAGATTGCAGACGTGAAATTGGCGGTTGTCGGCCTGGGATATGTTGGCTTGCCGTTGGCCGTTGAGTTTGGCAAAAAACGCCCGGTGTTGGGGTTTGATATTAACGTGCGCCGTATTGCCGAGTTGCAGCAAGGTAAAGACCACACCCGGGAAGTAGAGCCCGAGGAATTGGCACAAGCATCGCACCTGAGCTTTACGCACACGACGTCTGAACTGGCTAAGGCCAATGTATTTATTGTGACGGTACCCACCCCCATTGATGATTACAAACAACCGGATCTCACGCCATTGGTGCGGGCCAGTGAAACAATTGGCAAGGTGCTTAAGCGGGGCGATATTGTTATCTATGAGTCAACTGTTTATCCCGGCGCAACCGAAGAAGATTGCGTACCTGTCCTGGAGCGTGTGTCGGGCTTGAAATTCAATGAAGATTTCTATGCCGGTTATAGTCCTGAACGCATAAACCCGGGTGATAAACAGCATCGTGTAGCAACAATTAAAAAGGTCACGTCGGGCTCAACGCCTGAAGTGGCCGAGTTGGTTGATGCTCTTTATCGTGAAATTATCGTCGCCGGCACGCACAAGGCTTCATCTATTCGTGTTGCGGAGGCGGCCAAGGTTATTGAAAACACCCAGCGCGATGTCAATATTGCGCTCATTAACGAGCTTGCCCTGATCTTCAACAAAATGGGCATTGACACTCAGGCGGTGCTGGAAGCGGCCGGAACCAAATGGAACTTTTTGCCGTTTCGCCCCGGTTTGGTTGGGGGGCACTGCATCGGCGTTGATCCTTATTACTTAACGCACAAAGCCCAAGCCATTGGCTACCATCCAGAAATTATTCTGGCCGGCCGTCGGTTGAATGACTCAATGGGCGGCTACGTGGCGTCGCAACTGATCAAGGCCATGACCAAACGACGCATCCAGGTGCAGGATTCCCGCATTCTTGTGATGGGCCTGGCGTTCAAGGAAAACTGCCCCGATTTGCGTAATACACGGGTGGTGGACATTGTGAATGAGCTAAGCGACTACAGCACGCAGGTTGATGTATACGACCCCTGGGTTGATGCTGATGAGGCTCGCGAAGAGTACGGCATCACACCTGTGAAAGAGCCGCAGCAAGGCGCTTACGACGCAATTGTGCTGGCGGTGGCACACAATGAATTCGTGCAAATGGGCGTCGACAAAATCCGGGCGTTGGGCAAAACCCCGCATGTGTTGTACGACCTGAAGTACCTACTAACGGCGCAAGAAGCCGACCTACGTTTATAAGAAAGAGCAGGGCGCTATGAGTGAACGCTTTCAAGCCGTTGTTAAGCAGTTTCAAGACGAGCCGGGTGTTTGGCTGGTAACCGGATGCGCCGGATTTATTGGGTCGAACCTGCTTGAGGCATTGCTGAAAATGGGTCAAACAGTCGTGGGTCTGGATAATTTCGCCACCGGCTTTCGGCACAATCTTGAGGAAGTGCAGCGAAACGTTGGTGACCAGGCATGGGGTCGTTTTCGATTTATAGAGGGTGACATTCGGGATCCCGAACATTGTCACGCGGCGGTTCAGGGAGTGGATTACGTGTTGCATCAGGCGGCGTTGGGCTCGGTGCCGCGCTCCCTGAATGACCCGGCCACCACGAACGCCGTCAATATTTCCGGTTTTCTTAATATGCTGATCGCGGCGCGCGACGCCAAAGTGAAGTCTTTCGTGTATGCGGCCTCCAGTTCAACGTATGGCGACCACGAGGCATTGCCGAAGATCGAAGAACGTATTGGTCAACCGCTTTCCCCTTACGCGGTAACCAAATACGTGAACGAACTTTATGCCGGCGTTTTTGCACGCTCATACGGTTTCAACAGTATTGGCTTGCGGTACTTCAATGTTTTTGGCCCTCGCCAAACCCCGGATGGCGCTTATGCGGCGGTGATACCGCGCTGGATTGGTGCGATGATTCGTAACGAGGCCGTGCATATCAACGGGGATGGAGAAACCAGCCGCGACTTTTGCTTCGTAGAAAATGTCGTGCAAATGAACGTGCTTGCTGCAGCCGCTTCAGGCGATGCCGTGAATCAGGTTTACAACGTGGCGTTTAACGCGCGCACCAGCCTGAATCAGTTGTTTGATTACCTGGTCACAACGCTTGCCAAAAACGGGGTTTCATATGATCGCCGCCCCGAATACGGCGATTTCAGGGCCGGCGATGTGCGCCACTCACAGGCCGACATCGCCAAAGCCCGGAAGCTGTTGGGATATGAGCCACAGTTCAGCATTATTCAGGGGCTTGAAAAAGCCATGCCTTGGTACATTCAGTTTTTAAGTTAATTTGAAAATCATTCGTGACCGCCTGACCCGCCTGGGATCCGACCATAAGCGCATTGCGCGGGGTGCCATGCGGGTCGCCTTCTTTCTGCTGTTGGGCAAGTTCGTCGGTGCATTCAAGGAAATGGCCGTCGCGTACCGCTATGGTATTTCCGACGTGGTGGATGCGTACCAATTCACGCTAACCATGGCAGGGTGGTTGCCGGTTACCGCCATTGGTGTTCTTTCGGTGGTTTTGATTCCGGTTCTGGTGAAGTTAAAGCGCCAGTCGCAGCAAACGCGTGAGCGCTTCTTGCAGGAGCTGTTCGGCGTCACTTTAGCCGTTGGGGCCTTGTTGGCAGTGGGTTTGTATTTTGCCTGGCCCTGGGTGCTCGAATGGGTGGGTGCCGACTTAACGGCCAACACCCGGGCGATGAGTCAGGAGCTTATGCTGGCGTTCGCTCCCGTGGCCTTGTTAACGCTGGTTGCCGGTGTGAGTTCTGCCCGGTTGCGGGCGCACGAGCGGCATATCAATACGCTGCTCGACAGTATTCCGGCTTTGCTGATTTTGGTTTGGGTCATGTTGGCGGCAACGGCGGCCGATGTTGGGCCTTTGCTTTGGGGTACGTTAGTTGGTTACATGATTCAGTCTGCCTGGTTGCTGTGGTTGGCCTCTCACGCCGATAACGTGGGCGTCAAGCCCCGGCTGGGTTTTCAATCGCCTTATTGGCCTCAGCTGGTGGCTGCCGCGGGCATTATGCTGGTAGGGCAGGTTGCCATGAGCATAGTGGGGCCTTTGGACCAATATACCGCGGCCGAGTTAGGTCGCAATGCCAACGCCACGCTGGGTTATGCAAACCGCATTTTGGCGTTGTTGCTAGGTTTGGGCGCGGTGTCTGTTGGGCGTGCCGCCTTGCCTGTGTTGTCGGACATCCACAGTCGGGGTGACGCCGCGCAGGGCCGGCGCATGGCTTTGAAATGGTCTGTTCTCATGCTGGGCATGGGCATGGCGGCTGCGCTGATGGGATGGTTGCTTGCGCCGTGGGGTGTGAGTTTATTGTTCGAGCGTGGCGCTTTTACGGAACAAGACACCATGAGGGTTGCCGGCGTGTTTCGTTGGGGCTTGCTGCAAATGCCGTTTTATTTCGGCGTTCTGGTGCTGGTTCAATTACTTGCAAGCCAGAATCGTTACCGCATCATGGCGGTCATTGCATTAGGGAATTTTGCGCTCAAGGCGCTATTGAACCCCATACTGGGTTCAGCCATGGGCTTGCAGGGCGTGATGTTGGCAACAGCATGTATGTATGCATTGTCATATGGTTGCTATGTTTTGGCAGCGCTCAAGTCTGTTGCAAACGAAGCGCCGTCCGGCCCTGCGCAATAATCGTATTCAGAAGGAATTGGTGTGGTTAGGTTGAAGCGTTCCCCGCATTTGATGATTGTGATTCACTCGCTGCATGGCGGTGGTGCTGAGCGCGTGACGGTTGATTTAAGCGAGTTTTGGCGCGCCCGAGGCTATGAGGTAACGGTTGTCACGCAAGCCGGGCCCGAACATGATGCTTACCAGCTTCACGCTAACGTGCGTCGCGAAGTATTGGGTACGGCCGGGGCCAGCGGCAATAAATTGAAAGCGCTTTACTCGAATTTACGTCGCTTATGGCGTTTGCGGCGGCTGATCCGAAAGTATGAACCCACCATTATTCTGGGCATGATGACAACGTCTTCGGTGCTCGCCATATTGGCGGCCAGAGGCCTGTCATGTCGCGTGATCGCAACCGAACACACGCATCCGCCGTTTCAGGATCTGCCGTCGGTGTGGAAAAAAATGCGAAAGAAAGCATATCCGCAAGCGTATAAAGTGGTCGCGCTCACGTCGGATACCGCCCGGTGGGTTAAAGAAAACATTCCCGGCAGCCAGGTTTGCGTCATTCCGAATGCCGTCGTCTGGCCGCTTGCGCAAACCGATCCCGTGGTCGAACCACCTCAGCGCGGAACGCGCAGACGATTGCTGGCGGTGGGGCGCTTGCATTCGCACAAAGGTTTTGACCTTCTTTTGACCGCTTTCGCGTCGATTCAGTCATACTTCCCAGATTGGGATCTTGTGATTCTGGGTGAAGGCTCCGACCGGGAGTCGCTTCAGGCACAAGTGCAACAGCTGGGCTTGGATGAGCGCGTTGCCATGCCGGGTCGGGTCGGTAATGTGGGGCAGTGGTATCAGTCGTCCGACCTTTATGTGCTTAGTTCACGCGTTGAGGGCTTGTCTAACACGTTGCTGGAGTCAATGGCAAGTGGCTTGCCGGTTGTTGCGTTCGATTGTGATACGGGGCCGCGTGAAATTGTGCGTCACGGGATTGACGGCGCATTGGTGAGTCCGCCCGAGGATGTCGATGCCCTGGCCGCACATCTTTCCGATTTAATGGCGCATCCCGATAAGCGCAGAATGTTGGCCATGCGCGCGGTGGATGTGCGTGACCGGTTTTCGTCGGTCAGGGTCATGGCCTTGTGGCGACAAGTATTTGAGGGGGGCAATACCCCGGAGCAAAACAAAGGAAGTAGCTCATGTGCGGAATCGTAGGAGTTTGGGGTGGTATTCCCGACAAAATGGCGGTATTGGCGCGAAGTCGCGCAGCGATGCGCCATAGAGGGCCGGATGACGAAGGGTTCTGGGAAGATATTGAAAACGATCTGGGCCTGGCCCATGTTCGCTTGTCCGTTCTGGATGTCTCGCATGCCGGACACCAGCCCATGGTTTCCGCTTGCGGGCGATACGTACTCGTGTTGAACGGGGAAATATACAACCACTTGGCATTGCGTGAGCTGTTAACGATTCAGGGGCAGGCGCCCGATTGGCGTGGCCACTCTGATACAGAAACCTTATTGGCCGCCATGGTCGCCTGGGGGATTGAGGCAACATTGAAATCTGCCGTGGGCATGTTCGCCCTGGCGTTGTGGGATCGCAGCGAGCGTGCGTTGTATTTGGCCCGCGACCGGATGGGAGAGAAGCCGCTGTATTACGGGTTTACCGGTTCAACTTTGTTTTTTGCATCCGAATTGAAAGCGCTGCATCCCATTCCGGGTGTTGATTGGACCCTTAACCGGGATGCGGTCGCATTAATGATGCGGCACAACTATATTCCGGCGCCGCATTCCATTCATCGGAATGTGCGCAAACTCATGCCGGGCAGCTATTTGCGCTATACGCGTGACACCCTTCCAAATCAGTTCGACCAGCAGACAGTTTCGTATTGGTCTGCCTACGACGTCGCGCTTGATGGTGTGAAACAGCCCCTTGCCTTTAGTCGTGATGACGATGCGCTGGATGCACTCGACGGCGTGCTCGCTACATCGATCAGGGGTCAAATGATGGCCGATGTACCGCTGGGCGCGTTTTTGTCGGGCGGTATCGACTCCTCACTTGTGGTGGCAATGATGCAATCGCAATGCGCCGATCCGGTCAACACTTTTTCCATCGGCTTTAATGAACCCCGTTTTAACGAGGCCGAACATGCCCGCGCCGTGGCGGAACATTTGGGCACCCGGCATACCGAGTTGTACGTGTCGGCGCACGATGCCATGTCCGTCCTTCCAGACTTGCCGAAAATCTACGACGAGCCGTTTGCCGATGCGTCGCAAATTCCCACCTGCTTGTTAATGCGTTTGGCGCGTCAGCACGTGACGGTGTCATTGTCCGGTGACGGAGGTGATGAGTTGTTCGGGGGGTATAGCCGTTATCAACGAGCGATGTCGTGGTGGGATCGCCGCGCATCACTTCCCAGCTCGCTCAGCCAGACCGTAGGGCGTATGTCAGGCGGTGCTGCCCGCTGGATGCCTGGGGCGAGCAGGTCGCAACGTCTGGCCAAATTGGGGCACATTCTTACGGCGTCGGGCGCGGGGCCGTTTTACCAGCAGTTCGTGTCGTATCAAGGCGACCCGGCCTCATTTGTGTTGGGTTCAAAACTGCCACCCACACCGTTTGATAAAGCGACGAATCTTGCATTTTTTGACCACATCACCTGGCTTGATGCCGTAACGTATTTGCCCGACGATATTCTGGTTAAAGTCGATCGTGCCGCGATGGCCGTTAGCCTTGAAACGCGGGTGCCGATGCTGGATCACCGCGTTTACGCTTTTGCCCGGCGTTTACCGCAACAGTACAAAATTCGCGATGGCCAGGGAAAATGGTTATTACGTCAATTATTGCATCGCTATGTGCCATCCGCCTTGGTCGATCGGCCCAAGAAGGGCTTTAGTGTTCCGTTGGGAGAATGGTTGCGTGACCCCCTTAGGGAGTGGGCCGCCTCTTTGTTGGATCCCGTTCAATTGAAGCACGATGGTTTGTTTGACGCCGATCGTGTTCAGCAGGAATGGCGTCGGCATTTGTCTGGTCGGGAGGACCGCAGCGGCCAATTGTGGGGAATCCTCATGACGCAAGCCTGGCTGGCGCATTATCGCGATAAAGGGTTAAGCGGTTTGTGATGAATATCCTGTTTTTTGTCAGTTCGTTGAATGCAGGGGGGGCGGAGCGGGTGGCCGTGACCCTGGCAAACGCCTGGGCAGGTCAAGGCCATCGGGTAACGCTGGTGCCTACTTACGGGAAAAAATCGGAAAGCTTTTATGAGCTTGGCCCTGATGTGCGAGTGCATTGGCTTATTGACACCATTGTCGGGTCGGTGCTTTATCGGCGGGCGCGGTATGCGGGAAAGTTGTTGGCTGTGCGAAAGACAATCCGTCGTGAGCAACCCGACGTCGTGGTGTCTTTTCTAACCAATGTCAATGTCACAGTGTTGGCGGCATCCATTGGTTTGAACGTACCCGTGGTGGTTTGCGAGCGTACCAATCCATCGGCCAGTCGCCATAGTCGCGGTGCGCTGCACGCTTTGCGAAAGATACTTTATCCGCGGGCCAGTGCAATATGTGTGCAAACGTCGGCTGCAGAAGCTTATTTTCAGGCAAGGCTGGGCAAAAACCTTCCGTTGTTTGTTATTCCCAATCCGTTACCGGACGCCCTGGGTGGCGGTCCGCGCGCATCGTTGAACGCCGACGCCATGGGGCGCTATCGCCTGGTGGCTTTGGGACGTTTGGTTCCCGAGAAACAGTTTTCGCATCTAATACGTGTCTTTGCCGGGTTGGCCAAGCAGTTTCCCGATTGGGATTTGTGGGTCTACGGCGAGGGGCCGGAACGAACACAGCTTGAATCATTAATTCAGCAGTTTGATTTAAACCAACGCATCTTCTTGCCCGGCACAACGGCGAATCCTTGGGATGTTTTGCGCGAAGGCAGTTTGTTTGCCATGACGTCTCGTGTTGAGGGGTTCCCCAATGTGCTGCTTGAGGCAATGGGCTGCGGCTTGCCCTGCATTGCTTACGATTGTCCAAGCGGGCCTTCAGAGATCATGGAGGGCGGTCGCGCAGGGGTGTTGGTGCCGCTGAACGATGAGCAAGGTTATGCGTCGGCGCTGGGCGCTTTAATGGCCAACCCAGGGACGCGTCGGCAGTTGGGCCAACTTGCGTTACAACGTGTTTTGCAGCGATTCAGCCGGCCGGTTGTCTTAACGCAGTGGAGCCAAATGTTTTCCAAGGTAGGGGTGCGTCATGATTAAATCCCCCAAGGTGCATGTTGTGCATATTATCGGTGGGCTGGGGCAGGGGGGCGCCGAGACGGTGATGTATCGTTTACTGACGCAATCAACCGCCCGGTTTGAGCACACCGTGATCTCTTTAACGGATGCCGGCGTGTTCGGGCCGCGCCTTGAACAGGCCAATATTGAAGTTATTAGTTTGGGCATGTCTTCGGGGCGTGTTTCTTGGTCGGCGTTAAAAGCGTTATACCGTTTGTTGAAACAGTTGCGCCCGGATGTGGTGCAAACCTGGATGTACCATGCCGACCTCATCGGCGGGGTGGTCGCGCGGCTGGCCGGCGTTCGACATGTTGTTTGGGGTATCCGGAACTCGGGTGCACACCTTGAGCGAACCAGCCGGGCGGTGCGACTTTCGGCCTGGCTGTGCGCGCGTTTGTCCGGATTGGTTCCGGCGGCCATTGTGGCATGCGCCAATGATGCAGCTGAACGGCATCAGAAGAAAGGATACGCAGCGGCGAAAATGCAGGTTATTCCCAATGGCTACGATATGGCGCGGTGGTCGTCCGATGCCGCCACGCGTATCAAGCTTCGTGCACAGTTGGGTGTTTCGCTTAATACGCCGCTGCTCGGTGCAGTGGCGCGTTGGCATCCTTTGAAGGATCACGCCAATTTAATTGATGCTTTCTCTAAAGTGGTTCAGGCGCATTCACAGGCCCGATTAGTGCTGGTGGGCGATGGGATGGATTCAGCCAATCCGGAGTTGATGGAGTTGCTCAGGCGGCACGGCGTCGAGGCGCAGGTGTTGTTGTTGGGTCGTCGTGACGACATTCCCGCGGTGATGAATGCATTGGATATTCACGTGTTGTCCAGTTGCGCGGAAGGGTTTCCGAACGTGGTGGCTGAGGCAATGGCAGTGGGGGCGGCCAATGTGGTAACCGACGTGGGTGATGCGGCATACATTGTTGATGCGTTTGGTTGGGTCGCGCCGCCCCGGGATCCTGCCGCGCTTGCTCACTCCCTGGGTGAGGCAATTTGCGCCTTGGGTTCACCGGCCATGGCCGTGCGCTTGCAGAAAGGGCGTGAACGGGTACAAATAGAATTCAGCCTTGGCGCTATGGTGTCGCGATATGAAGGGTTATGGGCGAAGTTGGCCGGCGGCCGCCGCTTACTGATGGTGGTGAATAATCCGGCCTTTATCATGTCGCATCGTCTGCCCATTATTCAGGCGGCCCGCACCGCCGGCTACGATGTTCATTTGGCGACAATGGATGGGCCGGCAGTGGCGTCGTTGCGGGCGTTGGGCTTTACGCATCATGTCGTGCCCATGAACCGTAGCGGCCGCAATCCCGTTAAAGAGATTTATACCGTTTATTCATTGTGGCGCCTGTTTCGTCGTCTGCGTCCGGCCATTGTGCATACCGTCACCATTAAGCCTGTGTTGTACGGTGGTATTGCCGCACGGCTGGCCCGCGTTCCCGGTTTTGTAGCGGCAATTTCCGGTCTTGGGTTTGTTTTTACCGGTGCCGGCTTCAAGGCGCGGTCGCTACGCGTGGTTGCCACGTTGCTTTATCGAGTCGCCCTGGGGCATGGCAACAGTCGAATTATTTTTCAGAATCCCGATGACAGCCGTTTAATGCAGAAGTTTGGTGCCGTTCGCGAATCGCAAGTCGTCATGATTCGGGGTTCAGGCGTTGATATGCAGGCGTGGCCAATCGAACCCGAGCCGCCGGGGCCGCTTGTTGCGCTGATGGTGTCGCGCCTTTTGAAAGATAAAGGCGTTGAAGAGTTCGTGGAAGCCGCGCGGCTTTCCCAAACTCATCCATTAGGTGTGCAATGGAAAATAGCCGGAAGCCTCGACCCAGGCAACCCGGCCAGCATTTCCCCTGAAACCCTGGCTCAGTGGCGCGCAGAAGGGGTGGTGACTTTTCTGGGTGAGTGCGACAACATTGCCGGGCAATATGCGCAGTCGCATATTGCCGTGCTTGCTTCGTATCGCGAAGGGCTTCCCAAATCGCTTATCGAAGCTGCGGCTTCCGGGCGGGCTGTTGTCACAACCGATGTTCCCGGTTGTCGCGACGCGATCGTGCCGAACGAAACGGGGCTTTTGGTGCCGGTACAAGATGCTCCTGCGCTTGCGGCTGTCGTGCAAAGGTTGGCTGAAAATAAGGTGTTACGGCAAGCCATGGGGCAGGCCGGTAGGCGGTTTGCCGAACGTGTATTTGATATTCGCGAAGTGCAACGACTGCATCTGGAGACTTATGCGGTGCTGCTTGCGCGTAAGCGGCATACCCAGCCCAAACGCATCGAGCCCCGTTTGCCTGAGTCTGAATAGCAGCGCGATCCGCAGAAATAGTCAGAACGGGAGTTGCGCAGCGGGAGCCAGTTTTTGCAATGCGCGGCGAAACTCCGCTTGAATGCGTTCCAGCGCCTGTTCGTTGTCGCCTTCAAACCGCAATACAACGACGGGCGTTGTATTGGACGCCCTTGCCAAACCGAAGCCATCTTTGTATTCAGCCCGAACTCCGTCGATTTTGATGATTTCAGTTGCGGTGTCAAATTGCCCTTGGGCTTGCAGTTTTGCAATCAGGGTGTGCGGTTCACCTTCCTGCATGTGCAGCTTCAGTTCCGGCGTGGATACGCCTTTTGGAAGTGCTTCGAGCACTTCAGAAGGGTTGTGTGATGCGGACACAATTTCCAGTAAACGTGCCCCTGTGTAAAGGCCATCGTCAAAGCCGAACCAACGCTCTTTGAAGAACGTGTGGCCGCTCATTTCACCGGCCAGCGGAGCCCCTGTTTCCTGCAGTTTTGCCTTGATCATTGAGTGCCCGGTTTGCCACATCAAGGGGGTGCCGCCTGCGTCAAGAATGGCCTTACCGACATGGCGACTGCATTTCACGTCGAAAATAATGGTTGCCCCGGGTTCGCGGGATAAAACATCACGGGCGTATAAAATCAATTGACGATCCGGCCAAATGATTTCGCCGGATTTTGTCACAACGCCTAAACGATCGGCGTCGCCATCGAAGGCCAGCCCCAGTTCGCATTCGGTCTCTTGTACAGTGCGAATCAGGTCTTGAAGGTTTTCCGGGTCGGCGGGGTCGGGATGATGATTGGGGAACCGGCCATCCACCTCGCAGAATAATTCGATTACTTCACATCCCAGCGCGCGAAACAGGGCCGGTGCTGCGACTCCCCCTACGCCATTGCCGCAATCAATGGCAATTTTCATCGGCCGCTTGAGCTTTATATCGCTGACAATGCGGCTGGTGTAGTCGGTAACAGGCGAGTAGATTTTCGTACTGCCTTTGTCTTTGTGTAAATGTGACTCGACGCCCGGCGCTTTGGCTGTTTGGGCCTGCTGCATCAAACCTTTCAAGGTTTGGATCTGTTCGCCGAACAGCGTTTTTCCGGCCATCATCATCTTGAAGCCGTTATAGTTCGAAGGGTTATGGCTTCCCGTAATGGCAACGCCCGATCCTGTTCCCAATGTGTGAGCCGCAAAATAAACCAGGGGGGTGGGCACACACCCCAAATCGACGGTGTTGATACCGGAGTCTGTGAGGCCTTTTTGCAGCGCCTGGCTTAACTCAGGGCTGCTCAGACGCCCGTCGTAACCCACAACCAGCGTATCAACTTCGGCTTGCATGGCCATTTCAGCTAAAGCTGAGCCGAGCGCATAGGCAAAGTCTTCATGGATTTGTTCGGGCACAGTGCCGCGGATATCGTAGGCTTTAAAAACGGCGTCGGAAACAGACATAAGGGTTGCTCGTGATGAATCGGTGAAAATGTTGTAGTGTATTGTCGCAGGCAATTATGTCACAGGCCTGAAATCTTAAAAAAACAGGAATATTTTTGATGGATCAGCTAGGTGAATTAGCCGCTTTGGTGGGGGCCGCCAATGTCATTACGGGTGATGACGCACAAGGGTATCTTACCGATTGGCGCGGTCGTTACTCCGGTTCGGCGCTGGCGGTTGTGCGCCCCGGCTCCACCCAGGAAGTGGCCGACGTCGTGAAATGGTGTGGGCGCCATCAGGTGCCGATTGTGCCGCAAGGCGGAAACACCAGCTTGTGTGGCGCCGCCACGCCGGATGACTCGGGGCATGCGTTGGTATTGTCGCTGGGTCGGCTGAACTCGGTGCGCGAAGTGGATACCGACAATGACACCATGGTGGTAGAGGCCGGCTGCATTTTGCAAACGGTTCAGCAGACGGCGCGCGATGTCGACCGCTTGTTTCCCTTGTCTTTGGCGGCTGAGGGCAGTTGCACGATTGGGGGTAATTTGGCGTGTAATGCCGGTGGAACCCAGGTGTTGCGCTACGGTAATGCCCGTGATTTGGTCCTGGGTCTGGAGGTCGTGACGGCACAGGGTGAAATATGGCATGGCTTGCGCGGTTTGCGTAAAGACAATACTGGCTACGACTTGCGCGACCTGTTCATTGGCAGTGAGGGCACCTTGGGCATTATTACGGCAGCCACATTAAAGCTTTTTCCATTGCCTGTTGCGCAGTGTACGGCGCTTGTCGGGTTGCAAAGTGTGGAAGCGGCAGTCAGCCTTTTGTCGATTGCGCGTAAGGGGTTTGGCCCGGCTTTAACCGGTTTTGAACTGATTGCGGGCAACTGTTTGCACCTGGTTACACACCACTTCCCGCAGCAAAGAATGCCTTTCGATGGCCCGTCGGCAGCGTTGCCCTGGTATGCCTTGCTTGAACTCTCCGACAGCGAAAGCGCCGATCACGCTCGTGAGCGGTTTGAAACGGTTGTTGGCGATGCAATTGAAGCGGAAGTAGTGGTCGACGCGGTCATTGCCGAAAATATTTCACAAAGCAAGGCTTTATGGCATTTGCGTGAAAGCATCCCTTTGGCGGAAAAAGAGCAGGGCAAAAGCATTAAGCACGACGTATCGGTTCCGGTGTCGTCAATGGCCGACTTCGTGCGCACTACCAATGAAGCGATTCAGTCGCGTTTTCCTGGTTTGGAGCACGTTATTTTCGGCCATTTGGGCGACGGTAACCTGCATTACAACATTGCACGCGGAACGGCGTTTTCAGAGGACGATTTGTTGGGCCAGCAAGAGGCGATTTACGACATTGTTCACCGCAGTGTCCATCATTATCATGGGTCGATTAGTGCGGAACACGGTGTAGGGCAGTTAAAGCGTGATCTGCTCGACCAGTTTAAAGACCCGGTCGAAATGAAGCTCATGCGCCTGCTGAAGCAAACGCTGGATCCACACGGCATCATGAACCCGGGTAAGGTTGTGATATCGGAGGCGGGATAAGGTCTTGCTTTACACCGCTGCCTTCTCGTTGGTTCCAGGGCGGTCTTATCGTGCCTGGCATTTGGGGCAGTAGTATGTGGTGCGCTGCCCCTGAACAATTTTTTTAATGGGTGTGTGGCAAACCCGGCAAGGCTGACCCGAACGGTTATAAACCGCGGCATGAATATCGAAATAGCTGCCGGGCGTTCCTGTAGCATTTACATAATCGCGCAGGGTACTGCCGCCTGAGTGCAAGGCGTCCGAGAGCGTACTTAGTACGGCTTCGTGCAATCGTGAACACCGCTCCCGAGACAAGCGGCCGGCTGCGGTTTTTGGGTTGATGCGTGCCCTGAACAAGGCTTCAGAAGCATAAATATTTCCCACGCCCACCACAACATCGCCGGCCAGCAATGCCGTCTTTATTGCCTGTTTTTTGTTTTTGAAGGCTTGGTGCAGCGTTGTTCCGGTAAAACCCGGGTCAAACGGTTCGATGCCCAAGTTGGCTAATAAAGGGTGGGTTTGTACAGGCCCGTTACCGTGGTCGTGCCAGAGTACCGCCCCGAAGCGCCGGGGGTCATGCAACAGAAAGCGCGCGTCATCGAATACCCATTCAACATGGTCATGTTTGCGTTTTATTTCGTCTAATGGCGCACGCCGAAGCGAGCCCGACATTCCCAGGTGAACGATCATGGTGCCGTTATCGAAACCAATTAACAAGTATTTCCCCCGTCTTTCACATCGCCGCACGATTTGGCCGGCCACCGTTTGGCTAAGATGGGCGGGCACCGGCCAGCGCATACGCGGCTCGTGAACCACCAGGGAACGCAAGCGTCGGCCGGGCATGACAGTCGCTATTCCGCGACGGGTTGTTTCAACTTCAGGCAGTTCAGGCATCGGACACACTACTAATTGGAATGTTTGTGTTATTTTGCCATCATGCGCAAATCCGCTTGGCGCACTTGTGATGGTTGTGTTGAATGAAACTTTCTAATTCTTTGTTATCCATTTTGTTCGCAGGTTTTTTTCTGCAGGGCGCAGCGCTTGATGCGAATGCGCAAACGGGCAGCCCGTTAGAGCCTACTCCTTCGGCTGAGCCTGTAGAGCATATACATCTGCACCCCGATTCGCTGCCTTCGGTGAATTTAACCGGCGAAATGTTATACAAGTTGCTAGTTGCCGAGTTTGCAGCGCAAAGGGGCGAGATGGGTGTGGCGACAGACGTATTCTACGAGCTGGCGCGCACGACCTCCGATCCACGTTTGGCAAAACGGGCATTTCAGTACGCCATGGTGGCACGCAATTTCCCCAAGGCGAACCGCGCGGCTCAATTGTGGGCATTGATTGCACCAAACGACCCTGAAGCGGTTGCCAGCTCGTTGGCGATGTCTGCGTCGAACGGGGAAACGGAAGGCTTGGCCGATGCGCTCTGGAAGCGCATTGAAAATGCCCAGGATAAGGAAGTGGCCATTGGTCAGGCTGCGGCAATCGTGGGCAAACTGAATGACCGTACGGCAGCCTACGACATTTTGCGCTCGGCATTGCGCGAGCCGGTACAGAATTTGCCGGTCACTTGGTTGGCGCTTTCAGACATGGCTTGGGCGGCGGGCGATCCAGGGCGCGCCCTGGCGCATGCCGAGCGTGCCCAGCAGCTTGACCCGGCGTCAGAGCCGGCGGCGCAACGTATTCTTGAATATGGCTTGAAAGTTGATCCCGACGCGGCGATCAGCGCGGCTCAACGTTACCTCGAGCGATATCCGCAAGCAGACGACCTTGGTTTATTGCTTGTACGGCGGCTAACAGAAGCGGGTCGTGTTGACCAGGCATTAATGCAGGTTCAGGCCATGCGTGAGGCAGCGCCGGAAAATTTTGATTTGCTTTACACCGAGGCGGAAGTGAATGCCCGGTCGGAGCGATATGACCAGGCCAAAGCGTTGTTGAATGAATATATCGCAGTGCAAATGCAGCGGCGCGAGTCGATTGACGATAAAGCCAGTAATGCAATAGCGGATGCCTCCGACGCGCGTCTGATGCTGGTGCGAATTGCAGAGCGCCAGGACAATCTCGAAGAAGCGATTGAACAGTTGAGTCTCATTGACGACCCTTCCTTGATTTTTCAATCGCAAATTCACAAAGCGGTGTTGTATGGCCGAATGGGCAAGCTGGAGCAGGCGCGTGGAGTGATTGATACGATTGCGCCCCAGAATGATCAGGAGCGGACAGTAGCGGCGTTAACGTTGGCTTCGATATATCGTGATGCCGGGCGTACAGACCTGGCGGTTGAAACGCTTGAGAAAGCCGACAAAGCCTTGCCTGATACACCGGAAATTAAGTACGACTTGGGGATGCTTTACGAGCGTCAGGGCAAGTACGACGCCTTCGAAAAAATGATGCGGCGAATTATCGATCTCACGCCCGACGACGCCAACGCATACAACTCTTTGGGCTATACGTTTGTTGAACAGAATACGCAGCTGGACGAAGCCCAGGCTTTACTGGAGAAAGCACTGCAACTGGAGCCTGATAACCCATACATTCTGGATAGTGTGGGTTGGTATTTTTATCGTACGGGCGATTATGAATCTGCGTTGCAATATTTGCAGCGTTCGTTTGAAATTCTGCCAGAGGCCGAGGTGGCAGCACATTTGGGTGAGGTGTTGTGGGTAATGGGCCGAAAAGATGAAGCGCGGGAGATCTGGAAGCAGGGGAAGCAAAAAGATGCAAACAACGAAACCCTGCTTAAGACCATTGAACGACTTGGGGCCGAATAAGCATGTCGCAGCGGCTTTTTATGCGTGTGTGGGTTTTCGTCTCGCTCTTGGTGTTCCTGGCGGCATGCGCATCGCCGCCGGCGATTCAGGGTACCGACCGTTCGGCATTCAGCAGAACCGGGCGGTTTGCGGTAACGGTCACTGAGCCGGGTACGGCGCCACAGGCCGTACAGGGGGGGTTCGCCTGGCGCGATTCGGGTCAAACACAACAGCTGGATTTGGCAAACCCTATGGGGTCGGTATTGGCCAGGGTGGAAATCAGCCCCGCGCGAGCAGTCTTGATTAGAAGCGACGGTTCCCGCGAGGTCGCGCCGGATGCCGATGCGCTTTTGGCACAAGTTGTAGGAACCGACATGCCGATACGCGGGCTTAAACAGTGGCTTCAAGGGGAAGTCGATACAGCGGCAGCCCAAGTGACGAGAGGCGAAAATGGGCGGCCGACGGCGCTTGTTTCGAATGGCTGGGCGGTCACGCTTTCCCGCTACGACACTGAGGGGCCTCGTATGCTCGTGCTTGAACGGCGTCATGATGCGCAACAGGTTCGTGTTCGTTTGGTTGTTGATGGGGCATAATTTTGTCTGCGCTTTACGACGTTCCGGCTCCCGCCAAATTGAATTTGTTTTTGCACGTCACAGGGCGTCGTCCCGACAGTTATCATCTCCTGCAGTCGGTTTTTCGCTTTATTGATTTGTGTGACTACCTGGATTTTGAGGTGCGTCCCGACGGACAAATTGTGTGTGAGTCGCCGTTGGCCGGGCTGAGTTCGGACGACGACCTGGTTGTCAAGGCGGCACGGGCGCTGCAATTGGCAACGGGCGTCAAGCTAGGGGCTCAAATTCAGTATCGCAAAGCCATTCCTTCAGGCGGTGGCCTGGGGGGCGGATCAAGCGATGCCGCCAGCACGCTTATTGCCCTTAACCGTCTTTGGAAAACAGGTTTGTCACGCGCCGAATTGATGCGTTTGGCTTTGCCGCTGGGGGCTGATGTACCGGTGTTTGTATTTGGGCAAAACGCTTTTGCGCAAGGAGTGGGTGAAGATCTGCAACGCGTTGAACTCGGCAACGCCGGCTATGTTGTTGTTCAACCTGCTCAGCACGTGGCGACAGGGCAAGTTTTTTCCGACCCTGATTTGACAAGAAACACAAAGTCCATCATAATTACGGACTTTGCTGAGTGGCAAAAGTTAGCCGATAACAGGTTAAGGTTGGCGCAACCGGCCGGTTTAAACGTTATTGGCACCAGCCAGGAAAATGGGGTGCGCCCCTTGTATGGTTGGAATGACTTGCAGCCTATTGTTTTGGCACGTTATCCTATTGTTAAGCAAGTATATAATTTGCTGCTTGAGCTAGGTGTAATGCCAAGAATGACAGGTTCCGGGGCTTGTTTGTTTGTTGAATTTGTAACAAGTGAGCATGCCCAGGCATTTCAACAAAAAATTGTCGCTAAAATAGCGTGCTATGGAAACGACAGTACAAAGGTGGTTAGCAACACCTGGGTTTGCTCGGGTTTGCAGGAACATCCTTTGTATCACTGGTTAAACAGTTAGGTGGGGAATCGCCAAGTTGGTTAAGGCACTGGATTTTGATTCCAGCATGCGAAGGTTCGAATCCTTCTTCCCCAGCCAGCCTTCTTGTATGAAGCCTATGCAAGGCTTGCAATAAATGCCAAGCTGTTGAGTCGACCCCGAATAGGGCGTACGGGTCAACAGCTTTTCTTATTTAACGCTTCGGAATCTATACCATTCATCATGGCACAAGACAGATTCATGATCTTTACCGGCACAGCCAACCCCCGACTGGCCGTTGACGTTGTCAATCATCTCGATATGTCGCTTGGCAAAATGACGGTAGGTCGTTTCTCAGACGGCGAAGTGATGGTTGAGATCAACGAGAACGTGCGTGGCAAAGACGTCTTTGTGTTGCAGCCAACCTGTGCGCCCACGAACGACAATCTCATGGAAATCATGGTAATGGTCGATGCGCTGCGCCGCGCATCCGCAGGCCGCATTACAGCGGCCTTGCCTTATTTTGGCTACGCACGCCAAGACCGTCGCCCGCGTTCTGCACGTGTTTCCATCTCCGCCAAAGTGGTTGCCAATATGCTACAGGTGGTGGGTGTGGATCGCGTCATGACGATGGATCTACATGCTGATCAAATCCAAGGCTTCTTCGACATTCCCGTTGATAACGTCTACGCCGGGCCTATTTTGCTGGGTGACATCTGGCGCCGTAACTATAAAGATGTTGTCGTCGTATCGCCCGATATCGGCGGTGTGGTGCGTGCCCGCGCACTGGCAAAGCAACTGGAAGCCGACCTGGCTATTATCGATAAACGTCGCCCGCGCGCCAACGTGTCGGAAGTGATGAATATTATTGGTGAAATCGAGGGGCGCACGTGCATCATTATGGATGACATGGTCGATACCGCCGGCACCCTTTGCAAGGCAGCGCAGGCGTTGAAGGAGCGCGGTGCGTTGGGTGTGTACGCCTACTGTACTCATCCGGTTCTTTCGGGTCAGGCGGTTGAGCGAATCACCACCTCCGATCTTGATGAGCTCGTTGTAACCGATACTATTCCGCTCTCGGAACCGGCTAAAGAATGTGGGAAGATTCGCCAGCTTTCGTGTGCCTCGTTGTTAGGCGAGACAATGTTGCGTATTTCGAATGCCGAGTCGGTAAGCTCGTTGTTCGTTGATTGATTTTTTGGCTGCGGGTTGCGCTGGTCGCGGCCTCCCGCAGGTGTTTGCAGCAATTTAGCTGTGTTTTTTTCTGGGTCTAAAGCCCGATTTGGAGTTTTCCATGAAATTTAATGCCACTTTGCGTAGCGTACAAGGTACGAGTGCGAGCCGCCGCCTGCGCCACGCAGGCCGTGTTCCCGCCATTGTTTATGGCGGTGAAGAAAAGCCGTTGAACATTGAGCTCGATCACAATGAAATTTTCCATGCCTTGCGCAAGGAAGAGTTCCATGCTTCTATTCTCGACATGAATGTCGATGGCAAAGAGCAGAAAGTATTGTTGCGTGCGGTTCAATGGCACCCTTACAAGCAGCTCGTTTTGCACATCGACTTTCAACGTGTAGACGCCTCGCATGTTATTACTACCAAAGTACCGCTGCATTTCGTGAATGGTGAAACGTCTCCCGCCGTGAAGTTGGGTGGTGCGGTTATCAGTCATGTGATGACTGAGCTGGAAATTACCTGCTTGCCCGCCAACTTGCCTCAATTTATCGAGGTTGATCTGGCCAAGATGGTTGCGGGTGAAAGTGTTCACCTTGATGCGGTTACCTTGCCCAAGGGTGTTACGTTTGCTGCGCACGGCGGCGATACGAACCCGGCATTGGCTGTGGCCTTGGTTAAGGGCGGCGCCAAGAACGCTGGTGGTGGCGATGACGACGAAGCCGAAGGTGAAGAAGCCTCGTCCGACGACGCTTAATTCATTCGCGTTTTACAGCCCGTTGCGACGGGTTCTGAAACCCCTGTCGGTCGTTGCCGTCAGGGGTTTTGTTTTACAGTTAGCGCTTAATACACAAAAGCATAGGTCAATATGACGACTGGCATCAGATTGATAGTGGGTTTGGGAAATCCGGGGCCGGAGTACGATGCAACCCGCCATAACGCCGGGTTTTGGCTGGCCGATCAGGTTGCGCGCGACCTTTCCGCTCAATTCAGCATTGAAAAATCTTTTTTCTCGTCGGTTGCCAAGGCACGTGTTCAAGGCGACGCCGTTATCATTGCCAAGCCGATGACGTTTATGAATCGGTCCGGGCAGGCAACGGGCGCGTTAATGCGATTTTATAAGCTCGTGCCTGAGCAAGTTCTCGTTTTGCATGATGAACTGGATTTGCTTCCCGGGGATGCGAAGTTGAAGCAAGGGGGCGGTCACGCCGGGCATAATGGCCTGCGCGACATCCAGTCCCAATTGGGTAGCGCGGCATTCTGGCGTTTGCGTATCGGTATCGGGCATCCTCGTACGCTGGGCCTGAATCAACAGGTGGTGGGCTTTGTGCTGAATCCTCCGCGGCGTGAAGACACTTTAAAAATTGAATCTGCACTCGACCGCTGCCGTGCTGTTGTACCTGCCTTAATTGAAGGCCGGTTTGAGCAGGCTATCAGCCAGTTGCATAGTGGCAATGGGAGTTAAGGTGGCTTGGCCCTCATTTTCCACTGAACTGCGCGACTTCATCGCATTCATCAGGCGACCCAATCTACGTCGTTTGCCTGGCCGATCGGCGCGCAGGGGGTGGCTGGAAGACTGGTTTACCCATCTGGATTTCGCGCGGCTGCTGAAATGGGCAGGTTTGCTTTGGTTGATGAATATGGTGGTATTGGGGCCGATTGCCGTTGCCGCCGCCGGCGCGGGTGGAGCCGAGCACCGCTTGCGTCTCGATGCCTTGCCCTGGTTGCAGGCGCTTGTTTGGGCTCCCATCGTGGAAGAGCTTGTGTTTCGCTATGGCCTTCGCATGCCGGGGCACGCGCTGTGGCTCGTGCCGGTGAGCGTTTTTGCCTTGTTATCAGGCCCGCAATGGGGTTCGGCTTTTTTGGTGGGGTTGGTTGTGCTGGCGTGCTGGTGGCCCTATTTATTTCGGTCGAGTGCCGCTCCAAAGCCGCTACCCTGGGGGTTACGTAAAACCTATCGTCGTTATTTCGGGGTGGTTGTACATCTGTCGTGCCTGCTGTTTGCCGCCGTTCATTTAGGTAACTTTTCTTATAATGAAACACCGTTGTGGTTGCTGCCTTTTCTAGTGTTGCCACAATGGGTTACCGGTTTGGCTTTGGCCTGGCTTCGGGTGCGACGGGGTATCGGTGCGGCCATGGTCCTCCATGGCATTTTTAACGGCGGCCCGCTTTTGGTGATCTGGTTGGTGATCAGTTGGTTGCCGCCCCAGTAATCACAATCTTGTGATGTCGCAAGAGCACGGCAAAGCGCCGTCCACTTGTTCCGACAGCGTGCCTGACTAATTTTTCGATCGGGTTACAATCGCGTATCGAATGTGACTTTAATTTAAGGACTTCCATGGCTTTGCAATGTGGCATTGTTGGCTTGCCCAATGTTGGTAAATCAACTTTATTTAACGCGCTAACCAAGGCGGGTATCGCCGCTGAAAATTATCCTTTTTGTACGATCGAGCCGAATGTCGGCGTGGTTGAGGTGCCCGATCCGCGCCTGCAGGCCCTGGCTGAAATCGCCAAGCCCGAACGCGTGTTGCCCGCCGTGGTGGAGTTCGTTGACATTGCCGGTTTGGTTGCAGGGGCTTCCAAAGGCGAAGGCTTGGGGAACCAGTTTCTTGCCAACATTCGTGAAACCGATGCCATTGTGCATGTAGTGCGCTGTTTCGAAGACGAGAACGTTGTTCACGTGGCCGGGCGTGTTGACCCTGTTTCCGACATTGAAGTCATTAATACAGAGTTGGCGTTGGCCGATTTGGCGACCGCCGAAAAAGCCCTTCAGCGTCATCAGAAAACGGCACGGGCGGGCGATAAAGAGGCCGCCAAAATGGTGTCTTTGCTCGAGAAAGTGATTCCCTCTTTAAATGAGGCAAAAGCCGTGCGTTCGTTGGGTTTGGATGAAGACGACCTGCTGTTGTTGAAACCTTTGTGTTTCATTACCGCCAAGCCTTGTATGTATGTGGCGAACGTCATTGAAAGCGGTTTCGAAAATAACCCATATTTAAAGGCTGTTCAGGATTACGCCAAGGCTGAAAATGCGCCGGTGGTGGCGGTTTGTGCTGCAGTGGAAGCAGAAATTTCTGATCTTGAAGACGAAGATAAGGCCGTGTTTCTGTCGGATATGGGCATGGACGAGCCTGGGTTGAATCGTGTGATTCGTGCAGGTTATCGCTTGCTTGGTTTGCAAACATATTTCACTGCCGGCGTGAAAGAGGTACGTGCCTGGACGATCCGTATCGGGGATACCGCACCGAAGGCGGCCGGTGTTATTCACACCGACTTTGAACGAGGCTTTATTCGCGCACAAACGATTGCTTACGAAGATTTCATTGCATGTAAGGGCGAACAGGGCGCGAAAGAGGCGGGCAAAATGCGTGCCGAAGGCAAGGAGTACGTCGTTAAAGACGGTGATGTATTAAACTTCTTGTTTAACGTTTAATAGTTTAAGTGTAAAATTATTTGCTGCATCTATATGTAACAATCAATTTATCTATTGGATAAATCATATAGCGCCGATTACGCTATCGCTGAAGTCCATGGGGCAAGTCCTAGTTAAATAATCCGCCGTTACATGACAGACTTCAACACAACTTGCTTGTAAGACAACAGGAGACGAAAAATGAAATTATTAAAGAAAGTTGCCAGTGCGCTGGCGGTTGCTACCATTTTCGCGGCGGGTTCCGCTTCGGCCGACGAGGTCGTATTGCGCGCTGTCAATGCGTTCCAGCCGGGTTCAGTGGTTGCCAAACCTTTCGAGCGTTTTGTTGAGCACGTCAACAAGGAAGGCAAAGGTTTGGTCCAAATTAATCTTATCGGTGGTCCTTCCGCGATTCCTCCTTTCGAGATCGGTAACGCAGTGTCGTCGGGTGTTGTCGACATGGCTTATGTCACCAGCGCGTTCTATCCTAATTTGTTGCCGGAAGGCGCAGCGCTCAAACTGACTGAACGTACCATGAGCGAACTGCGTGAAAACGGCGGTTGGGAGTTCATTAATGAACTCCACAATAAAAAAATGAATGTCTGGTACCTGGCTCGTTCCGGTGTTGGTAATCCATTTCACCTGTACGTGAACAAGCCACTTGATAAAGCGGATCTTTCCGGCCTCACGCTGCGTGTCACGCCTGTTTATCGCTCGTTTTTCGAGGATCTCGGCGCCAATGCCATTCAAACGCCGCCGTCTGAAGTATATACAACGCTTGAGCGTGGTGTCGCCGATGGTTACGGTTGGCCCATTCAGGGCATCCTGGACTTGGGCTGGCACGAAGTGACGAAAGCGCGTGTGGACCCTGGTTTCTATCAGGTTGATGTCAATGCGCTGGTTAATCTCGACAAGTGGAATTCGCTTACCGACGAGCAACGTGCGTTCCTGACGGAAATGGGTCTGTGGCTTGAAGGATTGAATGCAGAGAACGCAGCCATTAACGAAGCAGAGAAGAAGAAACAGGCAGACGCTGGTATGGTTGTTTATGAGTTAACCGGTGCCGAGCGTGAAAAGTGGATTAACCAGGCACGTGAGTCTGGTTGGGCCGAGGTACAAGAAGTAGCGCCTGAATCTGCTGCACGTCTGCGTGAGTTGCTGGCCAAAGAGTAACGTCGCAGTTTCTGTTAGTGGCGCATCGGGCATTCAGCCCGATGCGCGTTTTGTGTCTACCTTATCCAATCGGCTCCTACCATGGCATCCCCCAATCCTGTCGCGCGTGCATACAATGGACTCATCACATGTCTTGCCGTCATATCCGGGTTCATTTTTGGTTTAATGGCTTTCTTTATCGGGGCCGACGTTTTCATGCGCAACGTCATGGATTCGGGCATGCCGTGGGTTATTGAGGCGACGGAGTACGCCATGTACGTGGCAACGGTATTCGCCGCGCCATGGGTCTTGCGGGAAGGAAGCCACGTCAGTGTCGATGTCATTACATCCGTGTTGCCTCAGCGATATGGTCGATATGTTGTACTTGTGGCCTCGCTGTTGGGTTCCGTGATCTGCCTGATTGTTTTTTATTACAGCGCAATTGCAACCATTCAAGCATTCGAACGTTCCAGCATGGTCTATAAGTCGTTCACGATTCCCGAATGGTGGATCAATATTTTTGTTCCTTTCGGGATGGCGTTAATGACAATCGAGTTTTTCCTTTTATTTTGGAGCCGCCTGGTTCATTCTTCAACTGCTCAATCCGGAAATCAGGTTTAAATTATGGAATGGACCGTCGCACTTTCGATTTTGGTGGGTACGCTGGCATTTTGTCTTATGCTGGGGTTGCCGGTAGCAATAAGCTTTTTTGGCGTCAACATTGTTGGGGCTTTCATTTTTCTGGGCGGTGAGGTTGGGCTGGTTCAAATGACCCGCAACGTTGTCACCGCCATTACAAACTATAATCTTGCCCCCATTCCATTGTTCATCCTCATGGGTGAAATCCTATTGCACTCGGGTATGGCGTTTAAGGCTATTGATGCTATTGAACGGCTTATTACCAAGATACCCGGGCGAATGTCGGTAGTAGCTGTTGTTGCAGGTACCGTTTTTTCCGCCTTATCGGGGTCAACCATTGCGAACACCGCCATGTTGGGTCGTTCACTCATGCCCGAGATGTTGCGCCGGGGCTACCACCCCACCTTATCGATGGGTCCCATTATGGCGACAGGCGGCATCGCCATGCTGATTCCTCCTTCCGCCTTGGCGGTTCTGGTGGGTAGTTTGGCGGGCATGTCGATTTCGCGATTGCTGATTGCGGGTATTCTGCCGGCGCTCATCATGGCGACTTTATTTTTCGGTTATATCGTTGTGCGGGCGAAATTGCGGCCTCAAGACGCCCCTGCCGACGATCCCGTCCAGCGCAGCCTGAAAGATCGTTGGATGCCGTTTTTAATTTATGTTGTACCTTTGTCGGGTATTTTAATTGTGGTTGTCGGCTCGTTGCTCGGTGGCATTGCCACCCCAACTGAATCGGCTGCCCTGGGTGTTATTGCTTCGTTTGTAGCCGCCGCCGGTTATCGCTGCCTTAGCTGGGCGGTAATCTGGGCCACGTTGCGGGAAACGGCTCGCACCAGCGCCATGATTCTTTTCATTATCATGGCTTCAACAACCTTCAGCCAGATTTTGTCTTTTTCGGGCGCCACCTCAGGCATGGTGAGCCTTATTACCAATGCCGGAGCCGACCCGTTTATGGTGTTGCTGGCCATGATTCTGGTGTTGCTTATTTTGGGTTGCTTCATCGATCAGGTCAGCATGGTCATGATAACGGTGCCGCTTTTCATCCCCGTAGCCAATTCGGTGGGTATTGACCTGATCTGGTTGGGTGTTATTTACCTTCTCACCATGGAAATGGCATTCCTTACACCGCCATTTGGGCTGCTATTGTTCGTCATGAAAGGGATTGCGCCCGAAAGTATTGGAATCAAAACGGTTTACCGCGCCGCAATGCCTTTCCTGGCAATGATGTTCACGGTTCTGATTCTGGTGCTTATTTTCCCCGGAATTGGGTTGTGGCTACCCAGCCTGATGAGATAAGGGTTGCTGCGACGCTATGTTTTAAAGGTTGCTCATCGTTTTGCGGATTGTTTCAATGAGCCAGGTTTGGGGCGCGTTTTGCCCCTGCTGGCGATCCCAGTGAACCCGCACCTCTAACGGCGGCACTTCAAAAGGCAGCGGCAGTAACTTAAGGCCGCCATATCCTTCAAACATGCGCCCAATGGTGCCTGGCACAATAACCAGAAGATCCGTTGATGTGATTAAGTGCGGCAACACCGTGAACTGCTGAACCTGCAGGGCAATTTTCCTGACAATGCCGGCGTTGCGAAGAATGGACTCCAGGTGTTTGTGGCCTGTTAGTTCCGATGACACATGGGCGTGGCGTGCGGTCAGGTAGGTCTCCAGGCTCAATTGCGTTTTTATCGTGGGATGGCTGGACGACAACAGGCACCAGTACTCCTCTTTCAATAGCAGTGCGCTTTCAGTCAGTTTGCCGATGAGCGGCAAGTTCCCAACGGCGGCATCGATTTTCCCTAACGCCAATGCTTCCGGCAGCGTTTCCGGCGGTGCTTGCATTGTTTCGATTTCGATACCCGGCGCATTGTGCTGAATGTATTTAAGCAGTGGGGGTAAAAACGCCAATGCACCAATATCCGACATGGCCAACCTGAATCGGCGGGACGACAGTGTGGGGTTAAACGCGCGTTGCTGATCAACCAGTTCATTAATCTGATGCAAAATGGCACGGAATTTTTCGTAGCAATCCTGTGCACGCCGGGTTGGTACCATGGTGCGGCCTTCCCGGATAAAAAGCCTGTCGTTCAGAATCTCGCGCAAGCGGGCCAGCGTATAACTTATTGTGGGTTGCGTGAGTGTCAGCCGCTCGGCGGCGGCTGTGACGCTGCCGGTTTCATAAATGGCCACAAAGGCTTTAAGCAACGGAACGTCGAGAGAGTGTGTGTCGTCCATGATTTAGTATAGATCATTTCTATACGTAAAAAATAAACTATCTATTGGATTTATTTTTTCCGCCATATTACCCTACGCTGATAAGTTGATCCAACGTCTGTTATTTGGGCGTTGCGGTGTGTTTTTGCTGGTTTCTTTGCGTTCGTTCGGGAATTTAATCTATGACTCAATATCGTTCACTGAATCTCGTTGCCAAATCGTGGTTGGATCAGGGTAAGGCAGGTTTGTTGCCGGATCATCCAGGCAATGACAATGATCCGGGCCGGAAATTAGACGTCCCGTCGCTGGACGACCGGTATGAGCAAGAGAACGGCGCCGTTTTTTTGAGCGGTATTCAGGCGTTGATTCGATTGCCCATCGAGCAGATGCGACGCGATCGGCGCGCAGGCTTAAGTAACCGGGCATTCATTACCGGTTTCCCAGGGTCTCCTTTGGGTGGTTACGATATCGCGCTGAACCAGGCGCGCAAGATGCTGGATAAGTACGGTATCAAACACTTACCCGGACAGAACGAAGAACTGGCTGCGTCAACCTTAATGGGTACGCAAATGTTGAATGAGCATCCGCATCCGGATGTAGACGGCGTAGTCGGTTATTGGTACGGAAAAGGACCAGGTGTGGACCGGTCGGGCGATGCCCTTAAACACGGTAATTTCGCCGGCACCAGCGAACACGGGGCCGTCGTGATTCTAAGTGGTGAAGACCACGAAGCAAAAAGCTCAAGCGTGCCGTACCAGCAGGAATTTGCCTTTGAGCATCATGGTATGCCGGTGTTATACCCAGCTACCGTTTCGGAGTTTCTTGAATATGGTTTGCATGCTGCCGAACTATCGCGATACAGCGGTTGTTGGGTGGCATTGAAGTTGGTTGGGGCGCTGTGTGACGGCGGTGAAGTGGTGCATTTTCGCCCTGATCAGTTCAAGGTGATAACGCCCAAACTCAATATCAATGGCAAGCCATTCAAGAAAGTGGCCAACCATAAGTTTTTTCCGGTCTTCAACGTTGAAACCGAACGCCAGTTGTATGTTGAGCGGCACGCCGCCGCCTTAGCCTATATCAAAGCGAATAATCTGAATCGCATCACTGTTTCCGGCGATCACGACACCATTGGCGTTATTTCGGCAGGGAAGTCTTATGCCGACACCATGCAGGCTTTTGAAGATCTGGGCCTGGATAAGGACGGGTTGCGGGCCGCCGGTGTTCGTGTTGCCAAAATTGGTGCGCTCTGTCCTTTGGATCACGATTTTGTTCGGGAATTTGCCCGAGGGTTGAAAAAACTGATTGTGGTGGAAGAGAAACGCGACTTCCTTGAACGGCAAATTGGGCGGGCTGTTTGCGAGATTGGTCCAATGCGAATTGTTGGCAAGTTCGACGAGGACGGCCAAATCCTGTTCCCTCAGGAAGGTGGCATGAACAGCGATATGGTGGCTGTTTTGCTAAGCAGGGCGTTGGCAAAGGACATCAACCTACCAGCACCGTCCGGTTGCCGTCTGGGTGAGCTGGATGACATTTCGAAGCGCGATTACGGCGCCCAGCCGCGCCGCACCTTGAATTTCTGTTCCGGTTGTCCTCATAACGTGTCGACCAAGCTGGCTCCTGGTCAAATTGCGTGGGGAGCACCGGGGTGTCACGTATTTGCGGCCATTATGGAGCGGCCCGATAAACGTATTGAAGCGGTGACGCAATTGGGTGGAGAGGGCCTGCCCTGGATTGGGCTGGCTCCTTATACTTCTCGCAAACATATTGTTCAGAACCTGGGTGATGGCGCGCTGATGCACTCAAGCTACATGAACATTCGGTTTGCCGTCACAGCCGGCGTGAACATTACGTTCAAGATCATGTTCAACGGGGTCATTGCGAACACCGGTGGCCAAGAGTCTGTCGGGTCGCCTTCTGTTTACGACCTCGTGCAGCACCTGTCGCTGGAGGGCGTTAAAAAGATTGTCATTATCGCCAAAGAACCGGAACGCTATAACGGCAAAGCCATGCCCGCGAAAGTTTCCCTTCGCACGGTGCCGGATCTTGAACCCTCCTTAATTGAGTTGTCGGAAATTGAGGGTACGACCGTACTGATATACGACGGAGAGTGCGCCAATGAGCGTCGCCGACGCCAAAAGCGCGGCAAGTTGCCGCCACCCGCTAAATACACGGTAGTGAACGAAGATGTGTGCGAAAACTGCGGGGATTGCGGGCAGGTGGCCAATTGCATGTCGCTGCAGAAGGTCGACACCGAGTTTGGCGCGAAAACCCAAATTCATCAATCTTCCTGTAATCAGGATCAGGCTTGCATTAAAGGCGAATGCCCTTCCTTTGTGACGGTCGAAGTCAGCGAAGGAACGCGTTTGCGCAAGCCGCCTTTGCAGGAAATCGATGCCTCCACATTACCCGAGCCTGTTTTGCCGGCCATCAGTACCCCCTATAACGTCTATGTTCCCGGTTTGGGCGGAACCGGTGTCATCACGGCAAATGCAATTTTGGCGCAAGCCGCAACGCTTGATGGCAGTGAGGTGAAGAGTTACGACCAGACTGGGGCTGCCCAGAAGTGGGGGGCGGTGCTGTCCAGCCTGATCATTTCTGCGCCCGGTCGCCCGGTGATTTCCAACCGGGTGGGTTTCGGTAAAGCCAACCTGTATCTGGCGCTTGACCTGCTGGCGGCGGTTGATAAGAACAATCTGGCATGTACCAAGCCCGGCTTAACTCAGGCGGTCGTGAACTCCGACGTCATGCCCAGTGCCGATATGATCCGCGACCCGCGCATTGTGCTGCCCAAAGACGATATGGTGGGCACAATCGCGCAAGCGACAGACGGCAAGCCTGTTGTGGTGGTTGATGCGCGCCGCATTGCCGAAGGCCTGTTCGGCGATTACGTCATGACAAATATGGTCACTATTGGCGCGGCTTATCAAGCCGGGCTGTTACCGATTTCGGCCAAGAGCATCGAAACGGCCATTCGTATGAATGGTCGCCAGATCGAAGTGAATCTATTGGCGTTCCGTGCCGGTCGTATGTCGCAGTGTGATCCAGAAAAATTGACGGAAATGCTACACCGCCCCTACACCATCAATGCCGACCGAGTTGCCGAGCGCGCACGCCGCGGCTTGGATGATAGCCGGGTTGATCGTTTGGTTGCCCAACTGGGTCTGGGTGATACAAACGCACGGTTGCAAGCCTTGGTTCGATTGCGTGTGGCCGATCTCATCGAATATCAAAGTGAACGTTATGCTGCGCGTTACATTAATCGCTTGCAGCAGGTTTTGCAGCTTGAGCAAAGCGCCACCAAGGATAAATTCGACGGTACGCTGACAGAAACAGTGGCGCGTAATCTGTACAAATTAATGGCATATAAAGATGAGTATGAGGTTGCTCGTCTGCTGACGCAGGAAACCTTTAAAACTCGCGTTCAGGAAATGTTCACCGGTCCTGTGCGGTTGAAATTCAATCTTCAGCCACCGTTCATGCGTTGGTTTGGGCTGAACCGCAAAGTGGCGATGGGGCCCTGGATTCGCCCTGTGTTGTCTGTTTTGGCGAAAGGTAAAGCATTGCGCGGTTCACCGCTTGACCCATTTGGTTACTTGAAGGTGCGTCGTGAAGAGCGTGAATTGATTACCTGGTATGAGTCGCTGCTTGACCGTGTTTTGCCTAAAGTGTCGGCTACCAATATGGGAACGGTTAAAGCGTTGTGCGCATTGCCCGATGGTATCCGGGGCTACGAGCACGTGAAATCGCAGAACGTTGAGCAAACCAAGAAAAAGGCGGGGGAGTTGCTGACTGATTTAGAACAGGGGCGCGGGACGCCACGAGTCATTCCCGTGGCGGTTTCTCTGTAGTTTGTTGCGTTTGGTTATCGGAACAGGCTATTGATGTAGTCTGCGCCGATACCCACTTTTTCGTAATGTTCACGACACATTGCTATGTAGTCGTGAACATCGAAGTGGCCCTCGGAGTTGCCTTCTTCGTCCAGCCATATCAGTGGCCCTTTAACGATAAAGAATACGCGCATCGGGTCTTCGTGTTCGTGTGCTACCAGTGTGTGGCCTTCGCCCGGCGTTTCGTAAACGAAGTCACCTGCGGTCGCCACCCAGTCGTGTTCAAGATAGCTCCATTTGCCCGAGATGGTGTAGGCAAAAACCTCGTGTGGATGATAATGGCGATTAACCATTCCAGGAGCATCTGCACGCAGAATGTCGGCCCATTTGTTTTCGGATGGTGAAATCCATAGCGGCCGGGAACAGACAGTTTCACTGAACGGAACGTAGTATTTCATGTCGTCGGTGGCCGCGTTCGAAATATACGCTTCCGGCTTGGCGTCGGGTTTGAATACGTCTTTGATTGGGGGAATTGAACGCCAGAATTCATTTCCTTTTGATTCGCTCATGGCATGTCTCCTTTAACAATAAAACCAGTGCTATGCTTAGTCATTCTAGAAAAAGACACTGTGCTTGTTTTTTCTCAGGGCGACAATTTATATGCAACTGAAGCACAAGCTGGTCGATCAAATATCCGGCCAATATGTTCCGACAACAGAGGCGTCCACCGACCAGGTTGATCCTGAGCATCGGATCGCATATTGGGAAGAACATAATGCAGTTGAACTCATCGGTTTGACCTGTCGGGAATTGCATGGCGTTGCTTTGCAGGCCTATGAGCGCAACTACGACCTGGGCCGTGTTCGTTTAAGCGATATTCGCGGCTCGTCGCATGAAATAGAGCGCGGCCCGTCAATGGTCAGGCGTCTGCCTAAAAATGCCTTGTTCGCCAGTGTATTGGTCGATGGCCGTGGCTATTTTCTGCAAAATGGTCAGAAAGTTTGGCTTGAGCCTGGAGACGCGGTGCTGTACGCCACTGATCAGCCTTATTTGTTCGGGTTCTCAAAGCCAATGCGGCAGATTCTGGTCGATTTGGATTTACAGACGGCACAATGCAAAGGCTGGCCGCGATTGCATGGGCCTGTGCTGGTTGGTCAAAATCGTCGGCTCGATCGGTATGACATGATGTCGTTTGTGAGCATTCTGACCAAGTTTGTTCAGCTACCAGTGCAAAGCCAGGCGAATTGTGTGGCGGCGAGTGTTCAATCACTCATCGGGCGCGCAGTGGGCACAACGGTTTCCCGGGGGCGCGACTCAACCGCTCAGCTGCGTTATGCGCGCGCGAAAGCTTTTATTTCGGAAAGGGCCGCGAATCCCGGTTTTGATCGTGAGCAATTGGCCGCTTTTATGGGAATGTCGCTTCGCACATTGGAGCGTTTGTTCGTGCAATTTGGCTCGACACTGACCGAAGCGGTTTGGCAACAGCGTTTGGAAAAAGCCCGCGACCTGCTAACCATGCCGTCGACCCAAACCTTGCCTATTGCGGAAATTGCGGGGCGCTCGGGCTTTGTCTCTCAAGCGCACTTTTCCACGGCGTTTCGACGGTTTTACGGTGTTTCCCCACGGCAGTTTCGTGAACAGTGTTTAGTCGTTAAATGAGTGCCGGTTGATTGGGTTATGGTGGTAAACGGAGAGGGATTATGCAAGTATTGGTAATAGGAGGGAGCGGCTTCATTGGCCGCCACTTGATCGCCCGTCTGGTTGCCGACGGACATTTTGTTTCGGTGCCAACGCGTCGCTACGCTCATGGAAGGGCGCTCTTGCCGCTACCCACTGTCACGCTGCATTCAGGTGATGTTCATCGGGAAGAGACACTGGCCCCTTTAGTTGAAAAAGCCGATGTTGTTGTGAATCTGGTGGGTGTACTGCACAGTCGTAACGGTACGCCATGGGGGCCTGATTTCGACAAGGCGCATGTGCAACTACCCGAAATGCTGGCCCGCTTGTGCTGTCGGTACAAGGTTGCTCATTTTGTTCATATTAGTGCCTTGGGGGTGTCAACGGATGCGCCCAGTGCGTATTTGCGCTCCAAAATGGAGGGCGAATCACGAATTCAGAACATTTTCGCTGCCTCGCAAATGCGCAACTGGACGATATTTCGTCCTTCCGTCGTTTTCGGCCCCGATGACAGGTTCATGAACCTGTTTGCGCAATTGGCCTGTTGGATGCCTGTTTTGTTCATGGCCGGGACTGAATCGCGCCTGCAGCCGGTTTTCGTGGGCGATGTCGCCAAAGCGATTACCGCAGTGATGGGGCAAAGCCGGCATTTTGGTCAAGTATATGATTTAGCGGGGCCCGAAGTTTATACCCTGGGAGAACTGGTGGCTCGGGCGGCCCGGTGGGGAGGGCATCCAAGGCCCGTCATTGGTTTACCTGCCAGTGTTGGGCGTCTCCAGGCTTGCTTATTGGAAAAGCTGCCCGGAGACCCTTTGATGTCGCGCGATAACCTGGAGTCGTTGAAGGTCGATAACGTAAGTGCAACGCCTATGCCTGCCTCGCTTGACATGATTCCCACACCCCTTGAGGCTGTCGCCCCGCGGTATCTGGCTCGGTGGCGTTAGCCTTTGGATTATGCCTTGGCAGCATCAAGCGCCTGGCGGATATCGTCAAGAATGTCGTCGATATGTTCAATACCGATCGACAAGCGAACCATGTCGTCGGTAACACCGGCGGATTTCAGTTCTTCGAGTCCTAACTGACGGTGCGTCGTTGATGCCGGATGGCATGCCAGCGATTTTGCGTCGCCGATATTGACCAGCCGTAGAATAAGTTGCAACGCGTCGATAAATCGGGCGCCTGCTGCGTGGCCGCCTTTGATGCCGAACGACATAATGCTCGCAGGTAAACCACCAAAGTATTTTTCGGCCAGGCCATGTTCGGGATGGTCCGGCAGGCCGCCGTAGTTTACCCAGGACACCTGCGGGTGATTTTTCAGAAAGTTGGCAACCTTGAGTGCATTTTCATTGTGCCGTTCCATCCGCAGTGACAAGGTTTCAATTCCTTGCAGAATCAGGAACGCGTTAAACGGCGACAAGGCTGCACCGGTATTACGCAAGGGAACGACACGGCAGCGACCGATGAATGCCGCCGGGCCAAATGCTTCTGTATAAACGACACCGTGATATGAGGGATCGGGCTCGTTCAACATGGGGAAGCGGCTTTTATGCTCCGTCCAGGGAAATTTTCCTGAATCGACAATGCAACCGGCAATGGTGGTGCCATGGCCCCCCATGTATTTGGTGAGCGCGTGCACCACGATGTCGGCGCCGTATTCGATGGGGCGGCACAATGCAGGCGATGCCACCGTGTTATCGACAATAAGCGGTACACCGTGACGATGCGCGGCTTGGGCTAATGCTTCAATATCAACAATATTGCCCGCGGGGTTGCCGATTGTCTCGCAGAATACGGCTTTGGTGTTGTCGTCGATTAAAGCCTCAAGGGCGGCAACATCGTTGTGCGGGGCAAATTTAACGGTAATACCTTGGCGTGGAAAGGTATGGGCAAAAAGGTTGTAGGTGCCGCCATATAGTTTGCTCACCGAAACAATATTGTCGCCGGCTTGGGCAATCGTTTGGATTGCGTAGGTAATGGCGGCCATTCCAGACGCCACCGCAAGGGCTGCCACGCCGCCTTCCATTGCGGCTACACGTTCTTCCAGTACCCCGTTGGTGGGGTTCATGATGCGCGTATAAATATTGCCGGGTACTTTCAGGTCGAACAGGTCGGCACCATGTTGGGTGCTATCGAATGCGTAAGAAGTTGTTTGGTAAATGGGCACCGCAACCGACTTGGTCGTGGGATCGGGTTTGAAGCCGGCGTGAACGGCAAGTGTTTCAAGTTTCATAATGAGTTTCTCGCAAAAACTGTGTTAGATGAATGTCGGGTTTGTTTTAATTGGAATAGCGTGCTCAAGCATAGCAAAACATTCTGGTTCAAGGTGCGCGTGACCATTTTCTAACTTTATATGATAATTGCGGTCGGGTAAGTGTTTTGCATATGAAACGGGTTCTGTGCACAATTGCGTGTAATCCTTATGTAAACCATTGCAACAATCCAGAATCGGGTTGGCACTTGAGTTAGCATTACATATAGTTGCGAACACATATGGCACGGCGCGTCCGGAGTCAAAGGCATTTCATGAAAGTTTGGATTAAGCGTGTATTAATTGGGTTGGTGGCAGTCTTTTTCCTGGTTCTGCTGGGTATTGCTGTATTTCTTCTAACATTCGACCCCAACTCATACAAAGCGCGCGTTCAGGATGAGGTATTTCAGCGCTATCAGCGTACATTGAATATCGAAGGCGATATTGCGTTGTCGGTATTTCCGCGTCTTGGTCTTACCGTGAATAAAATCTCGCTTTCAGAACCGAACAGTGATTTGGTGTTTGCCTCGATCGACCACGCGCGCATTGCGGTTGCAATATGGCCACTGGTGTCAAATCGATTGGTGGTCGATCACATTGCGCTTGACGGCTTTAAAGCCTGGCTTAAGCGATCTCCCGAAGGTGAATTCAATTTCGAAGACCTGATCCACGCGACAGGTTCGGACGCAGCGGTGGCACAAGCAACTGAAATCCTTGCTCCGCCCGCCAAACCTTTAGGTATCGCGGAAGCCCAAGCTTCGGATTTAGTAACGGGCGTACCCGATGAACGGACCGATTTGCAGGTTGATATCGCAGGCCTGGAGCTTCGCAACAGTGAGGTGCACTACTTTGATGCGAAAGATGGTTACGATGTTCGTATCGTTGGGGTTCAACTGAATACGGGGCGTATTACGTTCGATCAACCATTCGACGTCTCGTTAAATGGGCGCCTGCAAGGAAGCCTGCCGGCCACCGACGCCCAAATTCAAGGGCAGGCTGCGGTACGCATCGACCCGGTTAAGCGCGAATATTCCGCTCAGCGGATCAATGTGCGCATGGTTGGGTCAGTGCATCCATTTCAGGCCGAAAGTGCTTCGCTGCGTGGCAACCTGGCTTACAGTGCTTTCAGCCAGCACCTGAATGCTGGGAATCTTGATTTTGAAATGCAAGGACGCATTGCCGGTCAAACGCCGGTCGAATCTTTAAGTCTCGAGCTTACTGCTCCAAGGTTGCGGGTCGACCCCAGTCGTCGCGAGTTGCAAGTACAAGATCTTGCCATTCGGGGCTCCGGCGATATGCCCGACGGTAATGCGCTAATTGAACTTGATGCTCCCCGCTTGTTGATTTCACCGGAAAAGGCCGAAGGTGAAACTGTTCTGGGCACGCTGAAGCTTGAGGGTGAGTCGGTTTTGGGTGTCGCGTTGGAAATGACGGGGTTGAGCGGAAATGCACTGGATTTGAATTTGAAAGAGCTTAAAGTTGATGGCAATTTAAAGCAGGGTGATCGTTTGATTCAGGTTGATATGTCATCACCGGTACGCTGGAATGCCATTAACGAACAGTTAGGGCTCACTGCAATTAAAGGCGATGTCCAGATCAACGCGCCGGTGCTGGGAGATCAGGGGTTCGAATTCCCCCTTATCGGCAGTCTGGCAGTCGACTTTCTTAAAAGCACCCTTTCGAGCGATATGAACGCCGTGCTGAACGGAAGTCAGCTAAGCCTTAAAACGCGGGTCGATCAGCTTGATAAGCCGGTGATCAATCTCGACCTGAATGCTGAAGAGCTGGATTTTGATAAATTGTTCCCGCCTGTTCAAGTGGCAAAATCAGAAGAAAGCGCCAAGGGCGGCGCCTCGGAAAATCAGTCGAATGAGGCTGTAAACGAGCAGGCGAATCAGGGCGCCGCCAAGGGCGAGCCGGCAAAAGCGTCAGAGCCGGCAGTCATTGATCTGACATTCCTGAACGAGCTTAACCTGACCGCCAACGCCAAAATCGGGCGGCTGGCCGGCAGGGGTTTTGAAGCATCCGATGTGGTTGCTGCTGTGCTTGCCAAACAGGGGCGCCTCGATGTAACCCGTTTAACCGGCAAGCTTTATGATGGTTCGTTCACTGGTAAAGCCGGTGCAACGGTAGCCAATGAGTTTTCAACTCAGCTTAATTTGTCTTCCGTTTCGGTGGGCCCGCTTATGCGGGCGATTACCGGCGAAGAGCGAGTCACCGGGACGGGTAATGTTTCGCTGCGTTTGTCGACACAGGGGGAAACGGTGCGGGCGTTGCCGTCGGCGCTCGCGGGCGACGCTAAAATAGCGGTGCGCGATGGTGCAATAAAAGGAATCGATTTACCCCGGATTCTGGGGCGCGCATCGCAAGCCATAAAAGATTTGTCCGGTGGTACGGGGCCCAGTTTGGGCATTTCGGAGAACCTCGATGACGAAACGACTTTCACGTCGCTAGACGCCGATTTACGTTTTGCCGAAGGTGTCGGTACCTTAAGGAAATTGGCCATACAGGCGCCGTTATTGCGTATTACGCAAGGTAAGCCTGCCACGATTGATGTCGGCAAGCAGGTCATCGATTTGGTTGTCAATGTGCGTGTCGTTGATACGTTGCGTGGTCAGGGTGCCGAGCAACTGGCCCAATTACGGGGTGTGACGGTACCGCTGCGTGTAAACGGCCCTTTTAATGCCTTGAATTATGGTGTTGAGTGGAAAGGAATCGGTGAAGCGGCGATTAAGCGGGTGCTTGAGCAAGGTCTGGAAAGTGGCCTGAAAAGTTTACTTGAAGGGCAGACGAAGCCTGCTGATGGCGGTGCGGCAACTGCGCCGGAGCCTGCCGCAAATGATCCGGTGAAAAACATAGGCGAAGCGCTGAAGGGCTTAATCGGGCGCTAATGTTTCTTTGCCGTTAGTTTTGAATACTCGTCAATCTTCATACTCATCATTATGCAAACCGGTTATTGCCCTATTTACGGATGTGAACCGCTTCCTGACTCAGAAGCGCAACCCTATCATCATCGTTGGTTGGTTGTTGATCAGGATGGCCACGCCCTGAATGCAGAACAGAAGCCAAAGTTAAAAGAGATTCAACTAAGCTTGAGTTTTGGCTATTTGGTGCTTAAGGGCGAGGGAATGTTGCGGATGGATATCCCGCTCGATGTTATTGAGGACGATGACAGCGTTGTGGGTGAAATTCACGCCGGCATGCGTCGTCTTCGAATTGTCGATGAAGGCGATCTTGCCGCTGCCTGGGTGAGTAATTTTCTGGGCGTACAGGGGCGCCTGGTGAAAATTCATCCCGACGAAAAACCACTATGAGTGTCTCCAGGTTTTTCTAAAGGTGCGTTTTACCCTGGTTTGCGTGTTGATGTGAGTTCTTCGTAACGCTCAAGAAGCTGTTCACGACTTTCCTGCCAGTCGGGGTGAATTTCTATGCATTCAACGGGGCAAACAACCTGGCACTGCGGTTCTTCGAAATGTCCGACGCATTCGGTACATTTCGACGGGTTGATTTCGTAAATGTCTTCACCCATGTATATTGCTTCGTTCGGGCATTGCGGCTCGCAAACGTCGCAGTTAATACACTCTTGGGTAATGTACAGTGCCATATTAAATCGGTTTATTTGGCCTGAGCAGCTTCGCGCCGGGCGGCAGACTTGCTGTGCAGCCAGCGTTCAACCGACGGAAAAACAAACTTGCTGACATCGCCGCCCAAAAGCGCGATTTCGCGCACGATGGTTCCGGAGATGAATTGATATTGATCGGAAGGTGTCATGAAAAGTGTTTCAACTTCCGGAAGCAAATGCCGATTCATGCCGGCCATTTGGAATTCATATTCGAAGTCCGACACCGCCCTGAGGCCGCGCACGATCACCCGGGCGTTCTCTTCGCGAACAAAGTCCTTGAGCAACCCGGCGAAGCTTTTAACTTCCACATTGGGGTAGTGCCCCAATACTTCTTGCGCGATTTCAACCCGTTCTTCTACGGTGAAAAATGGGTTTTTGGCCTGGCTGTGGGCAATTCCGACAACGAGATGATCGAAAAGGCTGGCCGCGCGGCGCACCAGATCTTCATGACCTCGGGTGAGGGGATCGAATGTTCCGGGGTAGACGGCAGTAATCATGGTGTTCTGTGCGTGTAAATAGTTCAGAATCGAGAGAGAAAGTAAGTTTAAGTACCTAGTGTAACTCAGCCTGGGATTTGTTATCTTGCGGTGCAGCAATTGTCAGTAGTGCGTAGTGCACTTGCCCGGCGCGCCCTTCGCGCAGCGTTTCAAAGTTCGGCGGCGGAACGATAGGACTTTCCGCCTCAACATACACTAGACCATTATCAGCCAGGACCACTGGCAGTTTGGTCCAAATCCGCTCAAGCCAATTTTGACCAAAAGGAGGGTCCAGGAGAATCAGGTCGAATGGATTAGCCGTGCGATCGAGTACGTGCAGGGCATCGCCTGGGAAAACGCGCACGTTGCCCGCCTTTAGTTTGGTTCTAAGTGCGCGCAATGCGGAGACTGCCTGCGGGTTTGCCTCAACCATTTGAACATGCGCTGCGCCTCTGGACGCCGCCTCGAAACCCAATGCCCCCGTGCCTGCGAACAAGTCGAGGACGTTTTTGTTTTGGAAATTGTTACCCCAGAAATAGCCTATCCAGTTGTACAGTGTTTCCCGGATGCGGTCGGGTGTCGGGCGCAAGCCCGGCGCGTTAATGACCGGGATTGGTGTTCGTCGGTAGACACCGCCTACAATACGGATATTGTGTTTTTTCATGGTTGTTCATGCGCTTGAAAAAGGCGGCGTGAGCTGCCTGCCCGCGGGCGAATCGCTCGCCAACTTGGAATAGTGTAAAGCTTATGTTTAGTTTCTTTAAACGTAAATCAAAAGAAGCCGCGCAGGAATCGTCAATTGTAAAAGACGAGCTTGAAGTTTCTCAAGAAGAACCTGCGCTGACGCAAGATGGTGCGTCAACGCAGGTTGATGAAACGACGCAAGAGGATCTTGCTGAAACCGGGCAGGCAGTGTCAGTTGAGACGGAGCCTGACAGTCCGGACGTGGAAGCTGCCCCAGCGGACGAAACGCCCGTGCAGGATGTCGCCACGGTTCAGGCCGAGCCTGAGAAAAGGTCCTGGTTTTCCCGCCTGCGGCAAGGGTTGTCGCGCACGGGCCAGAATTTGGGGGGGCTGTTCGTCGGCGTCAAGGTGGATGAAAGTCTATTTGAAGAGTTGGAAACCGCTTTGATCATGGCGGATGCCGGCATGGACGCCACAACTTCGCTTTTAACTGCCTTGCGGGCACGCGTTAAAAAAGAGCGGCTTACGGATGCACAAGCAGTCAAGGCGGCGCTGCAGGAAATTTTGGCTGAGCATTTACGTCCTCTCGAGAAAACATTTCCAGTGGGTCGGCACAAGCCTTTGGTCATGATGATCGCGGGTGTCAATGGTGCAGGTAAAACGACCTCAATTGGGAAGTTGGCGTACAACTTTCAGCTTCAGGGGCACCGCGTCTTGTTGGCGGCCGGTGATACCTTTCGCGCGGCTGCGCGTGAGCAACTGATGGCTTGGGGCGAGCGCAACAATGTGACCGTTATTGCGCAAGACGGTGGTGATCCGGCGGCAGTTGCATTCGACGCGGTGAACGCAGGGCGCGCACGCGACACCGACATTGTTATGGTGGATACGGCGGGTCGCTTACCGACTCAATTGCACCTTATGGAAGAGCTTAAAAAAATCAAACGCGTGATCGGCAAAGCGGATGCGCAAGCGCCTCATGAGGTGTTGCTGGTGGTGGATGGCAACACGGGTCAGAATGCGATTGCGCAAATTCGGGCTTTTGATGCGGCCATCGGCCTTACCGGGTTGGTTGTGACCAAACTCGATGGCACGGCAAAGGGCGGAACGCTGGCTGCGGTGGCCGCCGGCGCGCAGAGCGTGCGGCCGGTACCGGTGTATTGGATTGGCGTCGGTGAAGGTTTGGAAGACTTGCAACCCTTTGTCGCGTCGGAGTTTGCGGCAGCCTTGCTGGGTAGTGAATAAGCGGTAAAGCTTCCGTCTTTTATTTTTTGCCGGCCAGGCGAGGTGCCTTTTTCAATAACCTGAAATGCGATTCGGCGTCTTTCTGTTTTTGTGTTTGCATGGCTTTTAACCAACCGATCGCGAACCAGGCTTGCGGCTGTTTTTGGGCTATATCATGAAATAGCGTTTCAGCGGTGTAGTAATCGTTAAGCTCTCCCAGGTCTTCTTGGGCCTGTTCAAGCGCGGGGCGTAGTTTCGACAATAGATTTTTATCCAGCACACCGGCACACATTTCCAGACAATAGCGCAGTCGTTTAACGTCTTTGCGCACATTGTGCTGTTCTTCGATAGGCAGACTGGTAAATTTTCCACCCTTTTTCACAATCGCCCGAAGCCATGCGTCCAGGTACTTGGGCAAGGGGTTGCCGCCCTGTTTTTTGGCGGTGTTCTCTGATTGTGCCTCCAATTGCAGCGTGTCTCCGAAAATCACCAGTGTTTCAAGCACATCAAGTAACGCGTTCTGAAATGAAGGGCTGCTGGTAAGGGAAGCCGGTGCAGTTCGGTTTGCACCAACGCGTGGCATGCGCATGTCGGGCATCCCGGCTAATTTCAGCCGAGGGGCGATCACTGTTCTGACCACGTCGATATCACGTCGGGCGCCCAGTTGGTTGAATGTGTTGCTGATTTTTTCCAGCGCGTCTTTGGGTAGTTCCGGTGCCCACTCGCCAAACAACTTTTGGCACGACTTGAATCGGCGAATACCAACGCGCAATTGGTGCACATACTCCATGTGTGTGCTGCTGTTGGCGCGCGCCGTGTCGATACCGGCTGTGTAAGCGGCATTCTGAGCAATCTGGGTCAGGCATTCGTGGGCGCACTTCAGGTAGGCGGAGGCAGGTGTTAATTTGTTGGTTAGTTTTGGTGGTTTGGCCCGGCAAGGTTTGAATAAATGATGATTATTCGGCCGACTCACCGATGTAACTATGGTTTCACCTGTTTCGGTGGTTTGTACTGATAGCGCAAGGCTTGCCAATGTGTCACCCCGTTCCGCCTTGCTTCTGGGGTCAAGCATCAGACCGAAGTCAAGCGTCCATTGTTTTGCGACTTCGAACAGCGTTGTTGGTGAACCTTTCACTAATTCGAATTCGACTTCGCAAATTGGCAACTCAAGCTCACCGGCAAACAAAGCGCCTTCGTCAAAAGCAATTTCAATAGTGGTGTTGTCAGCGTGGTACTCATATTGCAAGCGAACCACTTTTGTTTCATAGCGCAATGAAAGTGGGCTGGAAAGGGTGTTTAATGCAGCCTGGATTGAGGTATTGTCGTAAAGCGCCAGATCGAGGTTGCCGTCGGGCCTGAGATGATTCAGTTCAAGGCGTGACACGGGGTCGGGCCCGGGGGCTTTTACCGTTTGCATCCAACGGCGACCTTCTTTGCGCATGCGTAATGCGATGCCGGAATTGGCAAGCTCGCGTTCGGGGGTGTCGTAGTACCGCGCGTGCAAGGATATCCTGCGTGCTTTGGCACTGCGAAGGCGTTTTATGATGTCTGCCCGGGCGTGGGCAGGCACATGCAGTTTAAGCTCGCGTTCTATCATTGCGATTCCGGTTCAGGGTAAGGGTGCCGTTATGATACGCAGTGAGCACGCGAAATATTATGACAAGCGTCAAACTTTTTGATGTTTGGCCGTGTTCGATCCCACTTTTCAGGCAAACTGCCGGTTGCGGCTACAGCTTGCCCCGCACGCGTTAAAATGGACGAAACTTCAAAGAGCTTACCTTTATGACGCAACCCACTTCCACTGATCATGCCCACGAACTTGCGGGCATTTCACCCATTGCAGAGATTATTGCCGAGCTGCGCGCCGGCCGCATGGTTATCCTGGTCGACGAAGAAGACCGCGAAAACGAGGGCGATTTGGTCCTGGCAGCCGATTACGTTACGCCGGACGCCATTAATTTCATGGTCACACACGCGCGTGGGCTGGTATGTTTAACTTTAACGGAAGAACGGTGCCGGCAGCTTGATCTGCCTCTTATGGCAAGTCGCAACGGTGCGCGGTTTGGCACTAATTTCACGATGTCCATCGAGGCGGCCGAAGGGGTTGAGACCGGCATTTCAGCCGCCGATCGTGCCCGCACCATTCAGGTTGCCGTGGCGCGCGACGCCAAGCCCACCGATGTGGTTCAGCCCGGTCATATTTTTCCGGTGCAGGCCGTTCGCGGCGGGGTGTTGGTACGTGCCGGCCATACCGAGGCGGGCTGCGATCTAACCGCGTTGGCGGGCTTAACACCAGCCGCTGTTATTTGCGAGATTCTTAAACCCGATGGCACGATGGCGCGTTTGCCCGATTTGCAAGCGTTTGCCAAGCAGCATAATTTGAAAATCGGTACTATCGAAGATTTAATCCAGTATCGCAGTCAGCACGAATCCATGGTTGAGCGAACCGGGGCCCGTGTCATGCAAACCCCCTGGGGCGAGTTTAATGTGGTTGCTTACCGCGACAAAGCGTTTGGAGCGCCACATTTGGCCTTGTCGCACGGCACAATCGAGTCCGATCAGGAAACGCTTGTTCGGGTGCACGAACCCACAACCATTGTCGATATGCTGGCCGAAGACGGCGCGGGTCATAGCTGGACGGTTGCCGATGCGCTACGCAAAATCAAGGCCGCACCATCAGGAGTTATGGTATTGCTTAATTGCCACAGCTCGGCTGAGCAGTTTTTCAAGCAAACCGAGTCGTGGGGCGCTGCGCCACCCGAGAAAAAAGTACGCGATGAAAACCGGTTTGATTTGCTCACTTATGGCATTGGCGCACAGATATTGCGTGATCACAATGTCGGTAAGGCCAAGTTGTTGGCCAAGCCCAGAAAAATGCCGAGCATGGCCGGGTTTAACCTGACCATTACCGGTTACGATAACGACCCTGTTACCCACCCCTGAAAGGACTTTTCTCATGAATCCATACACTATGACACCCGATTTGAATGGGGAAGGCCTGCACATCGGCATCGTTCGCGCCCGATTTAATGAAGATATCGGCTTGGCGGAACTGGAGGCATGCCTGAGTGAGCTTGAGGCTTTGGGCGTTGATGAACGCGACGTCATGGTCGTTTCCGTACCCGGCGCACTCGAGCTGGGTCTTACGCTGGCCCAAATGGCTGAAACTTACGAGTTCGATGCTTTGATCGCGCTGGGGGCGGTGATTCGCGGTGAAACCTATCATTTCGAACTTGTCAGTAACGAGAGCGCCGCAGCGATGACCCGTGTTGCGCTTGAAACCGCGATTCCCGTCATTAATGGTGTTCTAACAACCGATACCGACGAACAGGCGGAAGTTCGTGCAACCGGTAAGGGCCAGGATTGCGCGCGTGCCGCCGTTGAAATGGCGAATCTTGCCGCAGCCTTAGAGCCCGAGTCGGAAGACGACTTTGATGAGGAAGACGACGAGGAAGAGGACGAAGACCTTGACGACGAGTAAATCCGAAAAAGGCGCAAGCGCCCCTCGTAACAACCGAAGCGCGCGCCGTCGCGCGCGTGAATTTGCTTTACAGGGTATCTATGCCTGGTTGCTTAGGGGCGACGAAGGCTTGCAAGAGGCTGGGGCGATCGATGCGCACCTGCGCGATGATGAAACCTTTCCTGAGGCGGACGCGTTATGGTTTAAAACATTGCTGCATGGTGTGTTGCGAGAGGCGGAAAGTTTGCGCAACGCTTTTGCTCCCTATCTCGATCGTTCCGTTGAAGAGCTTTCGCCTATAGAGCACGGCATTTTGCTTCTGGGAAGCTACGAACTGGTGCACCATGTCGAGGTACCCTACAAAGTTGCTATTAATGAGTCAGTTGAGTTGGCTAAATCTTTTGGTGGAACCGATGGTTTCAAGTTTGTGAACGGCGTACTCGATAAGGTAGCGGCTGATGTCAGGGCAGTCGAAGTCAATGCAGCAGCGCGTCGGTAAGCGCCTGGAAACCGACATTTCATGGAGCGGCGTTGGGGGAGTTTGATTTAATCGCCCGGTATTTCAGCAGGCCGGTTCCCGAAGGGTATTTGGGGGCCGGAGATGATTGTGCGTTATTGCCGTTAAGGCCTGGCAGGCAGTGTGTGGTCAGTACTGATGCACTGATCGAGGGGCGCCATTTTTTGCCCGAAGTGGATCCTCTGACTCTTGGGCACAAATCGCTTGCCGTTAATTTGTCGGATCTTGCCGCAATGGGAGCAACGCCTTCAGGCTGTGTGCTGGCGCTTGCATTACCCGAGGTTGATGAGGGTTGGCTAAGTCAGTTTTCCGAAGGTTTTTATCGTCTGGCCAATGAGTTTGATTGCCCCCTGATAGGGGGCGATACAACCGGCACCGACCACGGCATTATGATTTGCGTCACTGTGTTTGGGCACGTTACGCCGGGAACCGCGTTGTTACGCAGTGCGGCTCAAAGTGGGGACGATATATGGGTAACCGGTTCGCTCGGCGCTGCTCATATTGCACTTAAATTATTGCAGGGGGCGCTGCCGCATAATGATTCATTGCTGGCGAAAACGCGACCCATGCTTGAGCAGCCCTGCCCACCATGCTTGTTTGCCGCTCAATTGCCGGGTTTGGCGCACGCAGCTTTGGATATATCCGATGGGTTTTTGCAAGACCTCGGCCATATCATTAAGGCCAGCCAGTGCGGTGCCCATGTTATTTTTGATCACTTGCCCATTGATCCGGCCATTCGCAACTTATCCGAGGAAACAGTACAAGAGGCGGTTTTATCAGGTGGTGATGTTTATCAGTTATGTTTTACAGCCCCTCCAAAACACCGCGACGCCATTGAAACTCTGGCTCAACAGTTTCACACCGAGGTTTCTCGCGTGGGTTCTATCACGGGTGGTGGCGGGCTTTTGGTGGAAACGCTGGATGGTCGGCGCGTTACCTGCGCCAATATGGGCTACCAGCACTTTTAGCACAACGGATCATGACTCAACGGCCTGCCCAAGCACCTTCTGAAAGCACGATTAGTTTGTCATGGGTTTATCGCAAGCCTGATCGTTTCCTGGTAATGGGTCTGGGTAGTGGGTTGCTTCGACCCGGTCCGGGAACCTGGGGAACCTTGCTTGCCTGGTTTATCTGGTTTGCCGCCTTTTCGCGACTCAATGATGCTGCTGTAGCACTTTTGCTGCTGGTTGGGTTTATCTATGGGTGTTGGGCGTGTCAGCGTGTCGGCAAAGAGCTCAAACGTCCTGATGACAGCCGAATGGTGTGGGATGAAATGGTGGCGTTCTGGCTGGTGTTGTGGCTTACGCCGCCGGGCTTCTTTGCGCAAATGGCCGCCTTTTTGTTGTTCCGCTTATTTGATATTGTCAAACCACCGCCAATCGGTTGGTTTGATGCCCGTTTGAAGAACGGGTTTGGCGTAATGTGGGACGACATAGTGGCCGCGCTGTATGCGCTTTTGGTGCTGGCATTGTTATTTCAGATCGGGGTCATTTAGTTCATGTCGTTGCCGGGGGCATCTTGAATGTATACAGATCAGCAGTTTGTTGACTTGGTGGAATCGTTGGGCGAACAGTGCCTGCGTCATGGCTGGATGCTGGTGTGTGCAGAATCTTGTACCGGCGGACTTTTAAGTGCTTCGCTCACGGATATTCCCGGTTCCAGTGGTTGGTTTGAGCGAGGCTACGTGACGTACAGCAATGCGGCTAAAGTCGAGCTTCTTCAGGTGGGTGTCGATACGCTTGAACGATTTGGCGCCGTGAGTGAAGAAACGGCGATGGAAATGGCTGCCGGCGCGCTGGCCAACACCGAAAACGCTCATTTTGCGGTTTCTACAACCGGAATTGCCGGCCCCGGCGGCGCAACATCGGGTAAGCCTGTCGGCATGGTTTGTTTCGGCTTCGCCCACCGCGCCGGCGATGGCATATCCACCCAGGCCATAACGCATATATTCGACGGCAACCGCACGCAAATCCGCCTAAGCGCGGTTGAGTTCGCCCTGCAGAAACTCCAAAGGTTTATGTCACAGCGTTAATCGCGTTACGGGTGTCAAGTGCGGCCTGGGCCGCCGCTTCGCGCCAGTTGTCGTCGGTGCTTGCATACAGAATGGCGCGAGATGAGTTGATCATCATGCCTCTTCCTGTGCCGTTTCGACCCGCTTTAACGGTTTGTTCAATATCGCCACCCTGAGCGCCGATGCCCGGAATGAGCAGAGGCATATCGCCGACCCGTTGCCGTACTTTGGCGATTTCCTCGGGGAATGTCGCACCCACCACGAGGGCGCATTGCCCGTTTTTGTTCCATTTGTCGGCGACCAGGCCGGCTACATGCATATAAACAGGCGTGTGTTGTTCGGTTTGAATAAATTGCAGGTCGGACCCACCTGGGTTAGAGGTGCGACATAGAATAATGACGCCTTTTTCTTCCCATTCAAGATATGGCTTGATCGAGTCAAAGCCCATGTATGGGCTAACAGTAACCGCGTCGGCCTGATAGCGCTCATACGCTTCAAGCGCATAGTGTTCTGCGGTAGATCCAATATCCCCCCGTTTTGCATCCAGCACAATAGGAAGCTGTGGATACCGTTCGCGAATGTATTGGCATAGCGCTTCCAACTGCGTTTCGGCGCGCTGTGATGCAAAGTACGCAATTTGCGGTTTAACACCGCAAATATGCGGTGCGGTGCTGTCGACTATAGCTTTGCAGAATTCATAAATGGCATCGGGTTTGCCTTGTAGCTCGGCAGGAAAGCGACGCGGATCGGGATCAAGCCCAACCATGAGTTGGGAGTCGGCGTGTTGCCAGGCAGAGTTAAGCTTCTCGGTGAATTTCATTTTGACGCGTGGTTAAAATTACAGAAAATGGCTAATGCCAACGGCAGACCACACTGTAACAGCCAGAATAATGGAAAGCATCACGGCGGCGCTTCCCAAGTCTTTTGCACGGCCGATCAGCGTGTGATGATCCAGGGTGACGGCATCGGCCAAGGCTTCAATGGCTGAGTTAATGAGTTCGACAATTAAAACGAAAAAGAGGGCACCAATGAGCAGCGCTCGTTCGGCGATATTGTTACCAAGCCAAAGCGCGACCGGGATCAGCACCACCAGCAGGAAAAGTTCCTGCCTGAAGGCGGCTTCGTGTTCAAAGGCGGCTTTGAAACCACGAGCGGAATAACGCAACGCGTTGGCCAGTCGCCGCATGCCCCGTTTACTTTTGAAGGGGGAGTTCGGAATCATGTACGTAATATATAGATTGTTTGGGTGGCATTGTAAACGCGTCGGACATAAAAAAACCCTCTTCAACGCATGATGAAGAGGGTTTTGCCTGCAGGGCACCTGGAAGCAAGCGTGCCCTGTGCTGACAGACTGATGGAGGGAGATTAGAAACCGCCCATGCCACCCATGCCGCCCATGCCACCCATATCGGGCATGGCAGGAGCAGGTTTGTCTTCAGCAATTTCGGCAATCGCGGCTTCTGTTGTCAGCAGCAGTGATGCAACCGAAGCAGCGTTTTGCAAGGCAGTGCGTGTTACTTTGGTTGGGTCAAGTACGCCTTGCTCAACCAAATCACCGTACTCGCCGGTAGAGGCGTTGTAACCGTAGTTACCTTTGCCTTTAGCAACTTCGTTAACGACCACGCTGGGTTCGTCGCCGGAGTTGGCTACGATGGTGCGCAGAGGTGCTTCGATGGCACGCAGAATCAGCTTGACGCCGGCGTCTTGGTCGATGTTCTCGCCCTTGACTTTAGCGACAGCTTCTTTCACGCGAATCAGTGCAACGCCACCGCCGGGAACGATGCCTTCTTCAACTGCAGCGCGGGTTGCGTGCAGTGCGTCTTCAACACGTGCCTTCTTCTCTTTCATTTCCACTTCAGTAGCGGCACCAACGCGGATTACAGCAACACCGCCTGCCAGTTTGGCAACGCGTTCCTGCAGTTTTTCACGGTCGTAATCGGAAGTGGCTTCTTCGATTTGAATGCGGATTTGCTTAACGCGCGCTTCGATGGATTTGGAGTCGCCTGCACCGTCGATAACCGTGGTGTTTTCTTTACCCACTTCAACGCGTTTGGCTTGACCCAAGTCTTCAAGCGTGGCGTTTTCCAGCGAACCACCGGTTTCTTCGGAGATAACGGTACCGCCGGTAAGAACTGCGATGTCTTCCAGCATGGCTTTACGACGATCACCGAAACCAGGTGCTTTAACAGCAGTGGTTTTCAGAATGCCGCGCATGTTGTTAACAACCAGTGTGGCCAGTGCTTCACCTTCAACGTCTTCCGCAATGATCAGCAGAGGACGGCTGGATTTGGCAACTTGTTCCAGTGTGGGCAGAAGGTCGCGGATGTTGCTGATCTTCTTGTCGTAGATCAGAACATAGGGGTCTTCCAAAATAGCGGTTTGCTTTTCGGGGGTGTTGATGAAGTAGGGTGACAGGTAGCCACGGTCGAATTGCATCCCTTCAACGATGTCGAGTTCGTTGTCGAGTGACTTGCCGTCTTCAACAGTGATCACGCCTTCTTTACCCACTTTGTCCATTGCGTCAGCAATGATTTTGCCGATGGAGGCATCACTGTTGGCGGAAATGGAACCTACCTGAGCAATTTCCTTGCTGGTGGTGCAGGGGCGTGACAATTTAGCCAAATCTGCGACAGCGGCGGCTACGGCTTTGTCGATGCCGCGCTTCAGGTCCATTGGGTTGATGCCGGCGGTAACGTATTTGATACCTTCCTCAACGATGGACTGAGCCAGAACGGTTGCCGTGGTGGTACCGTCGCCGGCGGTGTCGGAAGTTTTGGAAGCCACTTCCTTAACCAGTTGTGCACCGATGTTTTCAAACTTGTCTTTGAGTTCGATTTCCTTGGCGACCGATACACCGTCTTTAGTAACGGTAGGGGCGCCGAAAGAGCGCTCAAGTACTACGTTGCGGCCTTTGGGGCCCAGTGTGGCCTTAACTGCATTGGCCAGGACGTTTACGCCACGAACAATGCGTGAGCGGGCGTCGTCGCCGAATTGAATTTGTTTAGCTGCCATGTTGTTTGATTCCTTACTGTATTCTGTGTTGCGGATTACTGAATCACGGCGAGGATTTCATCCTCACGGATTACGAGCAGTTCTTCGCCATCAACCTTGACGCTTTGGCCGGCGTATTTGCCGAACAGAACCTTGTCGCCTGCTTTAACGTCAACAGCAATCAGTTTGCCGTCTTCGGTTTTTTTGCCGGGCCCTACAGCGATAACTTCGCCTTGGTCAGGTTTTTCAGCGGCGCTTTCAGGGATAACGATACCCGAAGCGGTTTTACGCTCGTTGTCCAAACGTTTGACGATCACGCGATCGTGCAAAGGACGCAGTGCCATGAAGGAACTCCTGTTTCAAGAAATGTTGGAAAATTTCAATTCCGGGGACGGTTGTTAGCACTCACCCCCATCGAGTGCTAATTATAAGGATGAAGTGGCAGACTTCAAGGGGTGGGGTGGAGATTGTTACATTTTCGATGGATGTTTTTTGAGAAAAGATGTTGATGTGCGCGGCAAGCAGCGAGCGTTTGCGGTTCAGCGCCTGGGAAACTACCATATGCTATCGAACAGAAAACAAAGTTCCGACACCCGTCGTCGGTCAAAAAAGCCAATTTATTGCGAGGCCGTCTGGAAAATTCCATGCAACCCCTAACACGCAAGCCCGAACCAGCACTCTTTTTTATTGTTAATGGCGGTTCGGGGCGTCGGAATGCAGACGCCGCATGTCAGGCGATTGAATCCGCAATGAGTTCGGCGGGGCGCAAACATCGCATATTTGTCATCGAAAACGTTAACAGCCTGGAAACCACGGTTCAGGAAGCAATTAGAGCCGCCCAGGAGGAACACGGCGCTGTGGTGGCCGTTGGTGGAGACGGGACAATTAATTTCGTGGCGGCCGCTGCCTTGACAAACCGTTGTTTGTTCGGGGCCGTCCCGCAAGGCACGTTCAATTACTTTGGTCGCACGCACGGTATCCCCGAAGAGATTACCGAAGCGCTCGACGATTTGCTGCACGGCGAGCCTGTGCCGGTACAGGTCGGTTCGGTGAACGACCATATTTTTCTCGTTAACGCCAGCGTGGGCCTGTATCCGGAATTGCTGGAAGATCGTGAGAAATTCAAGCAGCGGTATGGCCGCAGCAGGCTGGTGGCGCTTTGGTCGGCCGTGGTGACAGCATTCCGGCATCATCGATATCTGGACATGGCGCTGGAGCAAAATGGCACGCAAACACAATTTCGAACCATGACACTTTTTATTGGCAATAATCGTCTTCAGCTTGAGCAGGTTGGTATGCCGCAGGCAGAATCAACAAAGCAGGGACAACTGGCGGCGATTGCGGTTAAACCTGTGGGAACGATGGCGATGTTGTGGCTGGCTGCGCGCGGCGCGTTGGGGCGCTTGTCCGACGCTGAAAATGTCAAGGGTTTCAGTTTTCGCAGTCTCACCGTTGTTCCGTTGGGAGTGTGGCGAAATGCGCGTAAGCGTCGCATTAAGGTTGCGACAGACGGTGAGATTATTTGGCTGCGCGCGCCGCTGAAGTTTCGTGTGGCGCCAGAACCCCTGCTATTAATTAAACGTCGTCGCGAATCAAGATTGGACGCGCCATGAGGGTGCTGCTGCATATTTCGGACCCCCATTTCGGCACAGAGCGGCCGCAAGTCGTTAAGGCACTGGAGCGTCTGGCACATGCCCAGGCGCCTGAATTGGTGATTCTGTCTGGTGATATTACCCAGCGTGCGCGCAAGGTTGAATTCGCTGCGGCCGGCGCCTTTATGGACCGGCTGGCAGTGCCGTCCCGACTGGTTATTGCCGGTAATCATGATATCCCGCTATTCGACCTGGTCACTCGCATTTTCGGGCCTTATTCACGCTACAGGCGGGTCTTCGGTTCCGACCTTGAGCCTGTTCATGATGCGCCGGAATTGCTGGTTATAGGTGTGCGGACAACGCGCCGTTATCGGCATATCGAAGGCGAGGTTTCGGCAAGACAGATTGAGCATGTGGCCCGACGCTTGAAACAGGCTGATGCAAACCAACTACGCATTGTTGTGACGCACCAACCTGTTTATGTCACTCACGCTGAAGATGAGGAGCACCTGTTGCGCGGTCATCAGAAAGCCGTGACCGAGTGGGCGCAGGCCGGGGCCGATTTGATATTGGGCGGCCACATTCATCGTCCGTTTATTTCAGGGCTGCACGACAGCTTTACCAGCCTGCAGCGGCCGGTGTGGATTGTTCAGGCCGGCACTGCCGTGTCGACCCGTATCCGGCATGACTCAAACAACTCCGTCTATGTGATACGGCATGGCTTGGCCCGTGGAGCACGCCAATGTGAGATTGAGCGCTGGGACTATGACGAAGATTCCAATGAGTTCGCCATGATACAAAGCAAGGCTTTGCGAATTGCATAATGCCAATGGCCCGCTTTGTGTATTGACGCGTACTTGCTTTATTACTCCTCCAGACTCTTCAGACGGTGTCTCCAACGCCGTTTGGCATAACGGCGCATGCTGGGTATGTCGTCGGTTTCATCCATAATTGGCTTGCCCAGAATGGTTTCGATGACGTCTTCCAGTGTGACCAGCCCTTGCCAACTGCCATATTCGTCATAAACAAGGAACATATGCTGTCGTTCCTGAATGAATTGGCTCATCGCGTTTTCGACACTCATTTTCTCGTTAACAACGGTTACCGGCTTCATCAGCGTTGAAATATTGGCGTCGGGGTCGGCATCGATGACGTCGTAACGAAACAAAAGGCCCAGCGGGTTCTCGTCCTTGTCGATAACGGGGTAGCGCGAGAATTGGCTTTCCTGTACGTGACGAGTGAACTCGCCAATGGTCATGTCGGGCGAAATATACCGACAAACGGTGCGCGGCGTCATGATTTCGTGAATCCGCATATCGTGCAAATCCAGGATGTTGGCGATCACGCGCTGCTCGTCTTCATCCAGTTTGTTCATTTCGCGGCCTAATATCGACAACGCTTTAATTTCCTGACGCACATCGTGTTCAGGGGCGGGGCCGCCGAACAGGTCCATAATTCGGTCGGATAACCAAATAAAAGGTTTCAGAACAAAAATCATCTTGTTCAGTGTTCCGGGCAGGTAAGGGGCAATTGCCGGCCAGTACCGCGCACCCATTGATTTGGGCAGAATTTCAGACAAAATCAGGATGAGGATGGTCATCACGGCTGAGGCAATACCCAGATAGCCGTTGCCGAATACAACAGTAACCTGCGCGCCCACGCCTGTGGCCCCTACTGTGTGTGCGATGGTGTTGAGAGTAAGAATGGCGGCCAGGGGTTGGTCGATGCGGTCTTTCAAGACCCTAAGCTTTTCGTGTAATTTAGGCTTGGTTAGCTTTAATTGGGCGATGTAGCTTGGTGTGATGGATAAAAGTGCAGCTTCCAGTATTGAACAAATAAATGAAATGGTAATAGACAGTACAGCAAATGCTATAAGAAGACTCATGTCGAGCGTGTGGCCTGAAAAATGAAGTAGTCTAATGTTAAGGTTTTTGTCAGCTTGAGCGCAAACCGTCTCAAGTGCTTAAAACAATTAAATGGCGTCAATGATGAGTTTTTCAAATCAATCGCTGGTTCGGCGTTTGAAATTGCAGCAATTGGCTGTTTTTGAACGGGTGCTAAGTTGCGGCTCATTGTTGGCTGCGTCTCGTGAATTGCACATGACGCAACCGGCTATTACCAAAATCATTCAGGAGCTTGAGGAGCATTTCGGGCAAATATTATTGGTGCGATCCCGGCGGGGCGTACAGCCCACAGATTTTGGCCTGATGCTGCGCAATCACTGTCGTACGCTCATGGCCGACTTACGGTATTTGGCCGATGATTTGAATTCGTGGAGTGCGGGGGTATCCGGCCAGGTTGTTGTTGGAACGTTACTGGCGGCGTCTGCGCAACTGTTACCTGGTGCCGTACGTCGTTTGCGTGAAATGGCACCCAATGTCGTGGTTCAGGTCAGGGTCGGGGTCAACGACAAAATGTTTCCTGAGCTGGCAAGGGGTGAGCTTGATGTGGTGGTGGGGTTAATTCCCTTGCATGAAAAGAACCCCGACTATGAGCACGTTCCGCTATACGCCGAAACGCTTTGCGCGGTGGTAGGGCGCCAACATCCTTTGGCGGCAAGTCGTACGATTTCGGTTGCTCAACTGGAGTCCTGGGACTGGATTCTGCCAACGTCCGAATCTGAGGCCTCGCATTCGGTTGACCACTTTTTTGAAACCTTGAAAATGCGCAAGCCCACCCGTATTGTGGAGTCGGTTTCGATCATGACGAACCTGGGTTTGTTGGTGGACTCCGACATGATCGCCATCATGCCTTACAAAGTGGCCGCTAAATTTGTTCATCTTGGTTTATTAAGCGTTTTACCTGTGGGGCAGGATATCCCGTTTGGCTATGTTGGTTATACCTTGGCTAATGGTCGAACTGCGTCGCCGGCCACCCAACGCTTGCTGTTAAGCCTGCACGACGTGGCTTCGCAAATATCGTCTTAAGTTTCGTTACGCGTTTCCCCGGCTGAGCAGGGTACTTGATATTCCATTTGTTTATACCTGGACCAAAAGAATTTATTATTCACGTCCAGTTGCGTTCGCTACAGTACGAAAATAACAGGAGACTTACATGAGCAGCAAAGAATCAGCGGTTATTGGTGGGAAAGCCAGGCCGCGGGGCCGCTTTCCACATTATCGGCGCGCCGGCGATTTCATTTTTGTTTCGGGTACCAGTTCGCGTCGACCCGATAACTCCTTCGAAGGCGTCGAGGTCGACCCCATGGGGGTGACCAATCTGGATATTCGTGTTCAGACTCGCGCCGTTATCCAGAACATGGCCGATATTCTTCAACATGCCGGTGCCGGCCTCGAAGATGCGGTTGAAGTGCAGGTGTTTCTGGTGAACATGAATGATTTCGGCGGCTTTAATGAGGTCTGGGCCGAGTTTTTCGATCATGACGGACCAACGCGCACAACGGTGGCTGTGCATCAATTGCCTCATCCTCACCTGCTGGTTGAGATGCGGGCAACAGCATACAAGCCGCTTTCAGATCAGGAGTGAGCGATGAATTTTAAATATGGTTATCCACTCAATTTCAAAAATTGGCTCGATGAGCATGCGCATTTACTGAAACCCCCCGTTGGTAACCAGCAAATCTGGCAGGACAGCGATTTTATGGTGACGGTTGTGGGTGGGCCGAATCAGCGTTCCGATTTCCACGATGACCCGGTAGAAGAGTTTTTCTATCAGTTCAAAGGTAACGCGCAACTTTTAATGTGGGAAAACGGTGAGTACGAGCGTGTTCATTTGAAAGAAGGTGACATATTTCTGATGTCGCCGCATGTGCTGCATTCGCCGCAGCGACCTGAAGCAGGAAGCTTGTGTCTTGTTATTGAGCGCCAGCGGCCAACGGGTGAAAAAGATGCGTTTCAGTGGAGTTGTGCACGTTGCGGCCATGTACTGCAGCGTTATGAGCTTGAACTGAAGAATATTGTGAAAGACCTTCCCCCTACCTACGAGCGTTTTTACAGCACCAACGAGGCTGAACGCACCTGTGCCAAATGCGGAGAAGTGCACCCCGGCCGGGATTTCGAGTCGTGGCACGCGACCCTGAAAGCCTCTCACCCTAATTTATAAGCTTGCTTGAAGTTTCTGGTATGGACATTACAGAATGATCGATATTCACTCTCATTTTTTTCCGCTTATTGGTAAAGACGTCGCCCATAAGGTAGACGCTGAAAAAGCAGCATGGCTGCGCGTGGACGAAGGCGGGCAGAAAGGCCATATTATGCTTGGTGATCAGCCTTTTCGGCCTGTGTACCGCGCGTTGTGGGATCCGGCCTATCGCGTGCAGGAGCTCGATGAGCAGGGCGTTGAGACCCAATTGGTGTGTTCAACTCCGGTCATGTTCGGTTATACGTGGGACCCAGCCAAAGCCGCAGATTGGGCGGCACAAATGAATGAACAGGCAATTGCATTTTGCGCAGATCACCCCTCTCGTTTGAAGGCTTTGTCGCAAGTGCCTTTGCAAGATATCAAGCTGGCTTGCGCCGAGGCCTCCCGGGCGCAGGCCGCCGGGTGTGTGGGCGTTCAAATTGGTAATCATGTGGGTGAAAAAGACCTCGATCATCCGGATTTGGTTGATTTCCTCATTCACTGTGCCAATGAGAATATTCCGGTTTTTGTTCACCCATGGGACATGATGGGTGGGCCGGGCCGCATGAAGCAATGGATGCTGCCGTGGCTTGTTTCCATGCCGGCGGAAACGCAGTTGGGCATGTTGTCGTTAATTTTGTCGGGTGCCATGGAGCGTATTCCTGAATCGTTAAAGATTTGCTTCGCCCATGGCGGGGGCAGTTTTGCCTATTTGCTGGGTCGCGTCGACAACGCCTGGAAATATCGCGATATCGTGCGCAAAGATTGTCCTCGTCCCCCTTCTGAGTACGCACGCCGTTTTTATTGCGATGCCACTATTTTCGACCAGGGTTCACTGCGTTTGCTGGCCGATGTGCATGGTGTCGATCGCCTCATGATGGGGTCGGATTATCCGTATCCGTTGGGTGAGCAACCTATCGGTTCTTTGGTGCAGGCATCATCGTTTTCCCCGAACGAAAAACAGCAAATACTGCACGACAATGCTATAACTTTTTTTAATCTGGCCTAAGTCGCCAGTTTCAAGAGAATGGACTTTTTAAATGAGTCCTTTCAACCTCGAGGAGACAGCAATGAAAATACGAAAAATTGGAACTTTAATCGCGGCTGTGGCGGGCGTGTGCGCTTTCAGTGCACCGGCGTTGGCCAAAGATTTCCGTATGGGCCTTATTACTCCCCCTCCGCATATCTGGACGCAGCAGGCTAACGGCTTTGCGGAAGACCTTAAAGAAGCCAGCGGTGGCAAACATACCGTGTCAGTTTTTCCAGCAGGCCAGTTGGGAAGTGAGGCGCAAATGCTTCAGCAAATGCAAACCGGCGCCCTCGATATGGCATTTCTTACTATTGCCGAAGCGTCTAACCGGGTAGAGAACCTAGGGGCGTTGTACGCACCTTATCTGGTTCGTAATGTCGCCGAAGCGGCTGAAATTTTGAAAACGCCGGCGGCAACCAATTTGCTGAAAGAGCTGCCGGCCAAAGCGGGTGTTGTGGGCATCGGCTACGGCATGGCCGGGATGCGTCAAATCTTAACGGCCAAGCCGGTTGAGACCGCCGACGACTTAAGTGGCATGAAGCTGCGTATTACGCCGTTGGACCCAATCCGTGATTTCTATATCGACCTGGGCGCTGCACCCACGCCGCTGCCATTGCCTGCTGTATACGATGCGTTGGCCAACGGGCAGGTCGACGGCATCGATATGGACCTCGAACTGATTTGGGCTTTGAAATTCTGGGAGAAGGCCGATACGATTCTTGTTTCCAATCACATGATGTTCCCGATGGTGGGCGTTGTGTCAGCGCGGGTGTGGAAAGACATGAGCGAGGAAGATCGTAAAATGATTACCGATCTCATGAGCAAGCGCCTGGATATGGTGATGGCTGAGTACAAAGCAAAAGAATCGGGTTGGGAAGAAAAAGTGCGTGGTACGGGCAAAACCATTAAAGATGTCGGCCCCGAGTTTTTCGAGGAAGAGATTGTGGAATGGGAGGAAACCTGGTCCAAGCGCACACCGGAAGCGCTGTCCGGCCTGCGTGAAGCAGCCAAGAATATTAAAAAATAACGTTTTCTCAAGTTAGTGAAGGTACCCGCTATGTTGCAGCGATTATCAACCCGGCTCGCCCAAATCGAGCTGGTGTTGGCCGGTTTTTTTGCGTTGTTGGTAACGATTCTTATCATTTACAACGTGATTACCCGCGCCATGAATAACTCTCAGTTTTGGGTTGATGAGGCCGCTATTTTTGCCATGATCTGGATGTTGTTTCTGGGAACAGCCGTACTACTGAAACAACGTCAGGCGGTAGCCGTAACCGCGCTGGTAGACGTTCTACCCAGAAAGTGGCGGCGCATAGTGGGTGTCTTTGTTGATTTAAGTGTTTTGCTGTTCGGCATTTTGCTTTTGGTATTTTGCTGGAAATGGTATGCCCCCCTGGACATGATCCAGGCGGGCTTTGATAAAGACGCATTCAGCGCGGAAACGTTTAACTTCATGTACCAGCAAAAAGCGGTAACGCTACCCATGTTCAAGTTTTGGGCATGGTTGATTGTCCCGTACTTTGCGGTGTCGCTTTGCTTTCATACCTTGGTTAATTTAATGAACGATCCGCGTGGCCATTACATGGATGAATCCGAGGGGCAGGCATTATGACGTTTTTTGTGTTTGCCCTCTTATTGCTTTTGCAGGTTCCCATAGGGATCTGTCTTTGTTTAACCGCGGTGTTTTATATTTGGTATTCAGGCAATACAGTCTTGTTTGAGTCGTATGCGCAGCAATTATTCGGATCAGTTGAGTCATACGGTTTATTAGCCATCCCGCTGTTTATTTTGGCCGGAGAGTTAATGAACGAAGGTGGATTGACACGCCGTCTTATTAACTTCGCCCGGGTGTTTTTTGGTGGCTTTCGCGGTGGTCTGGCCTACATTAACTTGCTGGCAAACATGATGATGGCGTCCATTATGGGGTCGGCCAATGCGCAGATCGCCATTATGTCTCGGGCCATCGTGCCGGAAATGGAACGCGAGGGATACGACAAAACATTTTCAACCGCCATTACGGCTGCAGCCGGTTTAATGGGCCCCATTATTCCGCCGTCAATGCTGTTTGTTATTTATGGGGTGCTGGCACAGATATCCATTGGCGACATGTTTATCGGCGGGATTATTCCCGGGATATTGATGGGGTTGGCATTTTTCCTGATCGTTGCCGGTTTCGGGTTTATACATACGTATCCGAAAGGTCGCTGGCCCGATGCGAAAGAGGCTGTGCAGTCTGTTATTCAGGTTATTCCTGCATTGGGTGTGCCCATTATTATCATTGGTGGCATTTTGTCCGGACTGGCTACGCCAACAGAGTCGGCAGGGTTGGCGTCATTGGCCGCGTTGTTGGCAGGGAAGTTTTGTTATGGTGATCTGAAATTGGGCGTTATGCCCGATTTGCTGAAACGCACCGCGTTAAATTCGGCGTTGGTTATTTTCCTTGTTGCGTCGGCAGGTGTTTTCGGCTGGACCATCACGTTCGAGAAAATTCCTCAAATGGTTGCCGAGTGGATTGGCGCCAGTACATCCAGCCCATTTGTTTTTATGCTGCTGGTGATGGCTCAACTGCTCATTGTGGGCATGCTTATTGAGGGCATTGCCGCGTTAATTCTTGTTGTGCCTATTCTGTTGCCGATAGCGGTTGACCAGTTTGGAATTAGCCCGGTTCATTTTGGCGTGGTTGTGTGTTTGAACCTGGTGTTGGGGCTGTTAACGCCACCGGTGGGTACAGGTTTGTTTGTTGCGTCCGCCATGACAGGCATTAGTCCAATGAAAATTGCCAAGGCGCTCATTCCCTTTCTGGTGAGCGTTATTCTTTTGTTGATCTGGTTCAGTTATGACCCATGGCCTGTCATGGTCTTATTGGAATAATTGTTTAAGGTTTATGTGGGCCTTTCATAAAATCGCACTCTATTCAAAAAGGCGTTACGTTTATAGGCGTAACGCCTTTTAATTTGGTTATGGTGCTTGCCGGTAACCGTTACAATGGATCGTCGCATACCTGTTACGGCACAAGTTAATGAACGCAACGCTTTGAATTAAAGGGAAGAATGAAAGTAAATATTTTGGGCGGTGGCCCTGCTGGTTTGTACGCAGCTTACCGAATTCGTCGTGACCTGCCTAATTCTGAAGTTCAGGTCTTCGAGCAAAACGATGCGCACACGACCTTTGGCTTTGGGGTAGTGTTCTCTGATAAAGCACTCGAATTCTTGCGAGCCGGCGATTCGGAAACGCTTGATTTGATTACCGCCGGCCTGGAAAGCTGGAGCGATATCGAAATTAATAT
>NZ_NQOU01000009.1 GCF_003576595.1 Neopusillimonas maritima
CGGAGGGAGTAAAAAACGATCAAAAAGTGGCTCCATAATTTCGACAACCGGTGGCTCCAATATTTCGATCAATGACACATGCACAGCGAATCGATCCGAATTCACGAAATCGCAATGGAGCTCTATGACCAGCCAGGGCTTGAAACGAACTTTGAATTCGAAATAAAGCATAAAGAAATACTGGAACGCTTCGGGCGTTATCCGCATCGGAATAAAGCGCTGGGGCGCCCCTCTACCGCCGAAGAAATCGAATTTCTGAAGCAACCCGGATCAGGCTTTTAGGCCTGAACGCCCCCACGAGCGAGCAAGGGCTGAATAACTTCAGCGTGCTGTGGATACTGCACAAGTAAATCATCGGCTTTGGCCAACTCAAACTCAGAAAACTCAAACCCCGGCGCAACAGTGCAACCCAAAAGCGCATAACCGGCCGGTTGCTCCAGTTGCGCGGCAAACCAGCTCCCCGCAGGCACAACAGCCTGGCAAACCGCCTGCGCATGCGCCAAAGGGTGGCCCAAACGATGAGTCTGCAAATCACCATCACCCGCCAATACGTGCAATAGCAAAGGGTCCCCCGCATAAAAATGCCACACTTCGTCCGACGCAATGCGGTGCCATGCCGAATAGGCGCCATTATTCAATAAGTAATAAATAGCGGTGGAACTGCTGCGAACCGCACCATCGGACAAACGCGTGACCTGATCGGCGGCACGATAGGTCTCGCTGTAATACCCCCCTTCGGGGTGCGGCTGCATATTGAGCCCCGTTACCAACTGCTCAACCGATTCTTGAGACATATTTCTTCCTTACGTAGCCAAAAAACCTCAAATATTATTAAAGAAAACCCTATAAGTGACTAAATTTAATGAAAATTTTGTTTTTGTTCTGATATGATTCGGTCATCATCGAAACCCGGCCTGAACTCATTATGCTGCGATCTTTCCACCTACTTTGCACCGCTTTACTGCTTTTGATCAGTGGCTTTACTTTCGCCCCCCCCGTTCAGGCCGATCCTATGCGATCTGAGGCCGTATTTGTTCAAGACTTGAAAAGTACCAAAGTACTCTACGACAAGAACAGTGAAGACACGCGTCCCATCGCTTCCATTACCAAGCTCATGACTGCCCTGATTGTGGCCGAAGCCGGGCAGAATCTGCAAACCAAAATCACAATTAGCGACGAGGATATCGACCGTTTACGCCATTCGCGTTCACGCCTGGCGGTTGGCACAACCCTCAGCCGCGACGACATGCTTTTACTGGCACTGATGTCGTCGGAAAATCGCGCGGCACACGCATTAGCCCGCTATTATGCAGGTGGGCTACCGGCTTTCATTCGGGCCATGAATGATAAAGCCCGGGAATTGGGTATGCGACACACTCGCTTTGTCGACCCTACGGGGCTATCCGCCGATAATGTTTCCACTCCGCGCGACTTAATCAAGCTGCTGGAAGCGGTCAACGAAAACCCACTCATTCAACGTTATACCGTCAATGAACGCCATAAAGTTACGCTGAAAAACGGGCGCTCGCTGACCTATAACAATACCAATCGCCTGGTTAAAAACGATGATTGGGCGGTGCAGTTATCCAAAACAGGGTTCATTAATGAAGCCGGTCGTTGCCTGGTCATGGTTACCCGTATCGACGGCCGGGATGTCGCTATGGTATTCCTGAACTCTCAAGGGCGCTATTCCCGTATAGGTGATGCCGTGCGGGTGCGTAATTATCTGGAAAAAAACATCGATCTGGCCATGCTATAACGGGCCTATGTGTATTGCCTACCTGGCGTTAAACGCCCATCCCGATTGGCCGTTATTCATTGCAGCCAACCGCGACGAATTTCATGCCCGACCAACACTTACCGCCGCACCCTGGATGAACCATCCAGACATCATCGCAGGTAAGGATGAAGTGGCGGGAGGCACCTGGCTGGGCATTAGCCGCACCGGCCGCTTTGCGCTATTAACGAATTTTCGTGACTTACGCCTGCAAGGGCCTGAACAACCCGTTTCGCGCGGCGAACTGGTCAAAAACTTTTTAACCGGCAGCCGGCAGGCCGACACCTACGCACACGCCGTCGCGCAAGAGGGCCAACAATATCAGGGGTTTAACCTTATCGTGGGCCAAGCAGCCCAGGCTGTTTACGTGGGTAACCAAACCGCCAATCCTCACGATGTTCAGCCCCTGGCCTCCGGACGTTATGTGTTATCGAACCATTTACTGGATACGGATTGGCCCAAAACTGAACGCCTGCGCGAGTTGCTGGGACATTTCCCCATTGAGCACCTGGAACGTTCAATTAACCGGGTATTTGAATTATTGAAAGATACAACCCCTGCCCCCGATCATTTATTGCCCGATACAGGCCTTGATCTTGAACGAGAACGTCTTCTAAGCAGCCCCTTCATCATCAGCCCCAACTACGGCACCCGCTGCTCCAGCGTCATTGCCGTTCATCGTAACGGGCGGGCTATCTTCAGTGAGCTAACGTATAACCCGCAAGGCCGGGAAACAGAACGCCACGATTGGCATTGGTCAATTCAGTGAAGGGTTGTTCCGGGCGGCACTGACGATGCAGGTTGATCGGAGGCCATACGCGACTGCAGTTCACTTAAGGCATCTTTCCAGCTTCTTAAGGGTACACAAGTTTGCAAGCGATACACTGCCTGTTTTACCAGCGCTTCATGCAACTCGTGCCCCACTGATGAGGCAATATCCAGCGTTGAGTCGCCCCCCAGGCCGGCCAGTTGATTATGTACACTTTGCATGACTGAACTCGGCACAATGGGATCATTTTCGCCATGCAGAAGATGCAATGTGGTCGCCGGCGGCGCTTCTGTCGGCATGCGGGCATAACAACCAGAGAAAGCAAGCACCCGACCTGCCAGGTCGGGCTGTGCCAACGAGGCTTCAAGCGCAATCGTGGCCCCCTGTCCAAACCCCGCCAAAGCGGTTGCCTCACCGGTAAGTTCGAAATGAGCCTGCACTTCTTGTACATAACGGATCAAATCGGGTAGCGCACGCTCTACACGCCCAATGTAGTTGTATTCACTTAGCTCAGTCTGGTCAAACCAGTGATGAACGGCCTCTTCCGACCGTAAAGGCCCGTATGGCAATACCAGAACGGCTTGAGGAAAAGCTTTCATCAGGTTTTTTTTCAACAACTCCAATTGCGCCGGATCGGCGGCATTGTCGTGCAGTAAAACAAAAAGCTGTTGCGCAGCCTGATGGGCCGGTGCAAAAACCAAGGGCTCGGGAATGGAAGTATCTGAATATTCACTCATAAAGACATGATACGAAAAAACAGCCGGCTTTCATAATGCGTAGCGTTACGCCGGCCGAAAAGCCGAAACGCCGCTTGCATAAATCAATCACTTTATTTACTGTATATATATACAGTAAAATGGAAGCATGAAATCGGTATCTCAAGCCCAGGCGGCCCCCGTTCAAATTCACCCTGCGCTCTGGCGTGCGTCACAACTGGCGCAAGGCCGTCAACCCATTGTGCCAACCGGTTATACCGTACTGAATAATGAATTGCCCGGCGGTGGCTGGCCCAACAGCACATTCATTGAAATACTGCCAACGCAAACAGGCTCGGGCGAAATCAGTTTGTTAACCCCGGCTTTAAAACAGGTTGTGAATAACACCCATAGACGCATCATTATGTTGAATTGCCCCTTTGTTCCAAATTCGCTGTGTTGGCTGCACTGGCAATTAAATCCTAACAAGCTGGTCTGGGTACATCCCAACCAGCCCAGTCAGGTGCTATGGGCGGCCGAACAAATTCTGCGCCACGATGCTTGTGCCGCACTCTTGCTATGGCTGCCCTCACATATTTCCTTGGCTGCTGCGCGCAAACTACATTTGGCCGCACAACGCAGTACTGCACTGTTTTTTGGTCTGGGCCAAAAACAACAGCAACAACGTGCCAGCCCAGCGCCATTACGCCTGGGCCTGCAAAGTGCGCCGAACGGTATTCACATCAGCATTATCAAGCGGCAAGGGCCAACGCATGTCACGCCTTTATTCCTGCCTTTATCCCTAAAGAAAGGGGCATTATTTACCTTCCGGCAGGAAGCCCTTCACCAAACCCTGGGTTCAAACCATGTCGTGTTGGATCAGCCTGTACATACCTCCTGATTCACCGCATTTCCACACGGCCCTGAATTGGTTAATACAGGAAATGCAGTGTTACACGCCGCACATCGCTCTGGCGGCACCACACACGCTTGTACTTAATGTACAAGCCAGTCTGTCATTGTTTAACGGTGCCCGTGCATTGGCCGGAAAACTTCAAGAACACTGTCGTATGGCACCTGTCAGGCCGGTTCTGGCCATGGCACCCACCGCTACGGGCGCACAATGGCTTGCATGGCAAACGGTCACATCACGCCGGCGTATTCTGCAACAATCGCAATTAAACCGGAAACTCAATACATTGCCGGTATCCGTTATTCCACAGGCTCAACCGTATCTGGGCTGGCTGCACGGCATCGCCTGCTATTCGGTTGGCCAGTTACGTCAGTTGCCACGGGCGGGGTTGCAACAACGTACAACACCAGCGCTCATTCAAGCAATCGACGCCGCGTATGCCCGTGCAACTGAATACTTCACCTGGGTTCAGCCTGCCAATACCTGGCAATGCCACCATGAGCTTGCTTATCATGTTCAACAAGCACCCCAATTACAGCCCCCCCTTACGGCACTTTTGGCTCAGGCCTGCCAATGGCTTGCACAACATCGTTGCGCCAGCTCCGTTTTGCATATTTTGCTGCACCATGAAAAAGGCCGTAAAGCACAACCACCTGGTTTTTTAAAAGTATGCATTACGCAACCCGGCTGGCACGCAGACCATTTTCAGGCAGTCTTGCAACAACTTTTATTGAATTTACAGCTGCCTGCTCCGGTTATTGCACTTACCCTACATATTCCCGCCACATGCCCTTTGCCGCAGAACAACACCACTTCGCTTTTTCCCGACCCGGCGCAATGGCAGCAAAACGAAGCCCATTTGTTCGATCTGCTCCACGCCCGCCTGGGGCCCAACGCGATATCAACGCCCAACCCTCAGGCTTTGCACCGCCCTGAACACGCCAATCAATGGCAAAGCACTTCATTACGCCCTCTGGCAACTCAGGGGTATGCACCCTTACCTGCCGAGCCTGCCGGCGGTTGGCCGGTTCGTCCTTTCTGGCTGTACGCCAAGCCCATTGCTCTGGGCATTAGAAATCACCAGCCCGTTTACCAGGGGGAAGTTTTAACGCTTTTACAGGGCCCAGAACGCATTGACTGCAGCGAATGGCTTGAGCCTTACCTGGCTCGCGATTATTTCATTGCGCGTAACCAACACCATATTCATTTCTGGATCTTTCGCGAACATAAAGGCATTCAAACCAAACAGCAAAAAGCCCATTGGTTCCTGCACGGCGTTTTTGCATAAGCCTTGTTTTCATTATGGCAACGTCACACTCAACCTTACCCGATTATGCCGAACTCGACTGCATATCGAATTTCACTTTTCTGAAAGGCGCATCCCACCCTGAAGAGCTGGTACAACAAGCGCACCAAGCCGGTTACAGCGCCTTGGCCCTGGCCGACGAGTGTTCGGTGGCGGGCGTGGTCAGGGCCCACGTAAAGGCGCAGGAATGCGGCTTGCATTTAATTATCGGCAGTCGTTTCCTGTTGCATCAGAACCAACATCGCTGTGGGGAACTGCTGGTACTCGTAACCAATAAAGAAGGTTACGGCAACCTGTGCCAGCTTATTACCCTTGCGCGTAGCCGGGCACACAAAAAAGCCGGCTATCAATTGAATTTGCATGACTTGGTGGCCGGTGCTCCTGAATTTCCGGAAATACGTCATTTGCCGGGCTGCCTGCTTGTTTTTAAGCCCTGGCTGCACCCACCTGAAGCAAACTGGCAGCAGGCCTTAAATACACTACGCACCCTTTTTCAAAGCCGGCTTTGGCTTGGCCTCACCCACCAATTAACCGCCCACGACACTGAACACCGGCAACAACTTACCCAGGCATCACAGCATTGGCGTGTTCCCCTTGTGGCCTTGGGACAGGCCGACATGCACAAACGCTCCAGACGCTTGTTGCATCAGTTATTAACTGCGATCCGGTTGGGTAAAAAAATTGAAAATTGCGGCTACGCCCTACCCCAGAATGCCGAGCATTATCTTCTTCAACGTTTCCAGCTTGGGCTGCGTTTTACCGCCTCATCTTTGGCGCAAACCATTCACATCAGCCGACAATGCCAATTTTCCTTGAATGAGCTCCGCTATCAGTATCCAAGCGACACAATACCTGCAAACAGTCATCCGGCCACACATCTGCGCGAACTCACTTACCAGGGCGCAAAGCAACGTTATCCCAACGGCATACCCAGCAACGTTCAGCAACAACTGGAACACGAACTGGGTATCATTCAACAACTTGAATATGAGGCTTATTTTTTAACCGTACACGATATCGTCAAGTTTGCCCGCTCACGCAACATTCTGTGTCAGGGGCGTGGCTCAGCTGCTAATTCAGCGGTCTGCTATTGCCTGGGCATCACCGCAGTCAACCCCGCGCACAGCAATGCCCTGTTCGCTCGCTTCATCAGTGTCGAACGCAATGAACCACCTGATATCGACGTAGACTTCGAACACCAGCGCCGGGAAGAAGTCATTCAATATATTTATGAACGTTATGGGCAACATCGGGCGGCCTTAACCGCCGTGGTCATTACGTACCGGCATCGCAGTGCTTTGCGCGACACCGGTAAAGCATTGGGTTTTGATGCCGATATCATTAACCAGGTATGCCGGTCTTGCCGCTACTGGGATAAAACACAAACGCTCATTGATAAACTGGCTGAGCAAGGCCTCGACCCTAACTTGTCTCGTGTTCAGGCCTGGGCTTTTTTAGCGCAATCATTACTGGGGTTTCCCCGTCATTTGTCGCAGCATCCCGGCGGATTTGTGATCGCCAATCAAACCCTGACCCGACTGGTGCCTGTTGAAAATGCCGCCATGCCGAATCGTCGTATTGTTCAATGGGATAAAGACGACCTTGATGCCATGGGCTTGCTGAAAATCGATGTACTGGCTCTAGGCATGTTATCGGCATTGCAACAAGCCTTGCAGCTGTTAAGCCAAAAATATCAACACCCCTTCCCCTTACACCGTATTCCTCAGGAAGATAAGGCAACCTATGACATGATCAGCCAGGCCGACACCATCGGCGTTTTTCAAATTGAATCCAGGGCGCAAATGAGTATGCTGCCACGTCTGCAACCACGTACCTTTTACGATCTGGTCATTCAAATTGCCATCGTAAGACCAGGCCCCATTCAGGGCGATATGGTGCACCCTTATCTACGACGACGCCAGAAGCGGGAACCGGTTCGGTACCCCAACCCGAAAGTGGAACATATCTTGTCGCGCACACTGGGCATCCCGATTTTTCAGGAGCAAGCGATGCAATTGGCCATGACCGCCGCCGGCTTCTCCGCCGACGAGGCCGATCAATTGCGTCGCGCCATGGCCGCCTGGAAACGCAAAGGCGGCATCAATCACTTTCGGCCCCGTTTAATCAGCGGGATGTTGTCACGTGGATACGACAGCCACTTTATTGAATTGATTTTGCGGCAACTGGAAGGATTCGGTGAATATGGATTTCCTGAAAGCCATTCCGCCAGCTTTGCCAATTTGGCCTATGCCAGCGCCTGGATAAAATGTCATGAGCCCGCCATTTTCCTTGTAGCCCTGCTGAACGCGCAACCTATGGGGTTCTATGCGCCCAGCCAATTGGTGCAAGACGCCCAGCGTCATCAGGTCACTGTTCTACCCATCGATATCCAACACAGTCAATGGGAAAGCACTTTGGAAACGCACGCATCATCGCAGGTCGTCAGATTAGGGCTACATCTGGTAAAAGGGCTAAGTCGTGATGCAGGTCGGCGCATAGAGTCGGCCCGGAACACCCCTTTTTCCTCCATCCATGATCTGGTTACCCGGGCACGGCTTACCCGTCATGATACTGAGGCACTGGCGCAGGCCGATGCTTTAAGTAGCCTGGCCGGCCACCGTTACCAGGCACGCTGGGCCGGCGCCTTGCTACCCACCCACGACTTACTGCAATATGCGCCTGTTCTGGAAGACAACACCCCCGTTTTTACTCCTCCAAACGAAGGCGAGGACGTACTAAGCGACTATACCGCTACCGGTTTAACTTTGCGGCGACACCCTGTCGCACTATTACGGACGCATCCCGAACTGGCTCGTTTTACCCCTGCCAAAAGCTTGTTTCAACATTATCCCAACAAACGTCTGGCACGCGCCTGTGGCCTGATTACCATTCGTCAACGGCCGCAAACCGCAAACGGGATCATTTTTGTCAGCATTGAGGATGAAACGGGTATTGTGAATGTTGTCGTCAGGCCGGCCCTGGCCCGAAAACAGCGCTCTGAGTTACTGGACTCCCAATTACTGGGCGTCTATGGCGTATGGCAACGTCAAGAAACAGTCTGTCATTTAATCGCTCATCGCCTGGTGAATTTGAATCACTTAATTCAAGGCTTAACGATAAAAAGCCGCGACTTCCATTAACGCGCGTGCAAGCCGTTAAAATACCCCCTTCGTCAACCCATCTTCAGGAAAAGACCATGAGCCGCTCGCTCAAGCAAGACCTTGCCGACAACATCAAAACCGCCATGAAAGCCAAAGAAAGCGCCCGCCTGGGAACACTCCGCTTTCTACAAGCCGCCGTTAAGCAAAAGGAAGTCGACGAACGACGGGAGCTCACCGATGCCGAAATTCTCGCTATTATTGAAAAGCAAGTGAAACAACGGCGAGAGTCAATCGCTGCTTTTGAAAAAGCCGGTCGCACTGAAACCGCTGCTCAAGAACAGGCTGAACTTGCCGTTTTGCAAGAGTTTCTGCCCAAACAAGCCGCTCCGGAAGAAGTCAATGCCGTCATCGAGAAAGCCATTGCCGAAGTGACCAGCCAAGGTATTGAAGGGCCGGCGGCCATGGGTAAAGTCATGGGAATGGTTAAATCAGAACTGGCCGGCCGGGCCGAAATGGGCGCCATTTCTGCACAAGTTAAACAAAAGCTTGCACCATGACCGACCTGTCGAAAGAAAGCGTGGACTACTTCGGACTGAATATACCGTTTATGCAGTGTATTGGTCTGCAGCCCGAAAAGTTTTCCCCGGATCTCACACGCACACGTCTGCCCTGGCGTGCCGACTTAACCAACAGCCGCGGGGATATCCACGGCGGAACACTCATGAGTGCGCTCGATCTTACGCTTAGCGCAGCAGCACGTGCCAACGACCCGTCAACCAGCATGGCAACCATCGACATGGCCACGCATTTTCTTGCTCCGGCGACCGGCAATGTCGTTTTCGAGGCCCGCTGCCTGCGAATGGGAAGGTCAATTGCTTTTTGCGAAGGTCGGGCGGTGGATGATCAGGGTAACGTTCTGGTTACAGCCACTGCCACGTTCAAAATTATATGGCCGCGCCCCGATCAGGCAGCCTCTTCATCACAACGCAACGGTTCCAGCGCCGGATAATCAATATATCCGCCGGCCCCTTCGCCATAAAAGGTTTGCGTCACCGGCTCATTTAACGAGGCCTGCCTACGGAATCGGTCAACCAGGTCGGGGTTGGCTATGAAGGGGCGTCCAAAGGCAACCGCATCGGCCCGACCCGACGCAACCATTGCGTCAGCCGTGTCAAAATTAAAGTTCTCGTTGGCAATCACCGGCCCACCGAATAATTCTTTTATTTTCGGTAACAGGCTATCGGGCCCTTCACTTTCGCGAACACATAAAAACGCCAGGCCTTGTTGGCCCAAGGCTTCAGCCACATGAGAAAACAACGCGTGTGGGTTGTCATCACCCATGCTGTGCGCATCCCCTCGCGGCGACAAATGCACCCCCACCCGGCTGGACGGCCAAACACTGCAACAGGCTTCCACAACCTCCATTAAAAAGCGGGCCCGATTCTCCACCGAACCGCCATAATGGTCTGTTCTGCGGTTTGAATGATTGTGCAGGAACTGGTCGATAAGATACCCATTGGCCGCATGAATTTCCACGCCGTCAAAGCCCGCTTCGCGTGCGTTGCGCGCCGCCTGCATAAAATCGGCAACAATGCTTGTAATTTCCGCTTGATGCAGGGCCCGCGGTGTGGCGTATGGCCGTTTGGGCCGCAATAAACTAACATCGCCTTCACAGGCAATGGCGCTGGGGGCCACCGGAATTTCGCCGTTGAGCAACTCCGGGTCGGATACACGCCCCACATGCCACAACTGCAAAATCATTTTTCCGCCGTGCGCATGAACCGTGTTGGTAATGCGTTTCCAACCTTCAATTTGCGATTTACACCAGATGCCGGGGGTGTTTAGGTAACCCACCCCTTGCGCCGAAACGGACGTGGCTTCGGAAATGATTAAACCCGCCGCGGCCCGCTGGCAGTAGTATTGACGCATGAGTTCGTTGGGAACCCGGTTCGGCGCTGCACGCGTTCGCGTAAGCGGCGCCATAACGATACGATTCTTTAACGCAAGACCGCCCAACTGGACAGGCTCGAAAAGACAGCTCATACACTCAACCCGATAATGGTTTACCCTAATATCATGAAATTAACACAAATTGAAAAAAGACACACTATTTATAGGGAATAATGAGATATTCGTTCGCTTCGAGCTGACTGACCACTTTACAATGGTCAGATAAACAAGGGGGAGAAATGGGGCAATTCGCCGTCATCGGCCTGGGTCGGTTCGGATCCGCAGCCGCGCTTGAATTAATGAAACTGGGCCACGATGTCATTGGTATTGATTCCAGTGAAAAACTGGTTAATAAATATGCCGATCAGCTTAGTCGAGCCGTTATTGCCGACGCCACTGACCGAAAAGCCATCGATGAACTTGCCCTGGATGGCTACGATGTCGTTCTGGTCGGCATCGGGGCAGATCTCGAATCCAGCCTGCTGTGTGTTGTCCACTTAAAAAGCGCCGGTGTAAAAAGAATATGGGTCAAAGCCACATCGCGAGCCCATCACACTATTCTTAGCAAGCTGGGAGTGGAACGGATTATTCATCCGGAAGACGAAATGGGGGTGCGAGCCGCCCAAACCCTAAGCTACCCCATGGTGGATGACTACATTTCTCTGGGCAACGGCCAATTCGTCGTTGAAGTCCATATTGGCGAAACGCTGAATAACTCAGAACTCAACGATTTCCTGGGTGCTCAGCCCGAAAAAATACATGTCCTGCTGGTCAAACGCAAAGCGGAAATCTTCGTGCATCCCGCCGACGATTTCACTTTGCAGACCAAAGATGTCATGGTGTTGGCAGGCCAACTTGATGCTTTAAAACTTATCGCCCCGGCCTTAACCTGAAAATAATCAGCCTGCATGCGACACTGGCACCCACGACACACTCTCTACACCTACCGGCGCGTAAAAAAAACGGGGCGCATCAATGTCAGCCCGCCCCTCGTTCTAACCGCAGGCTTTGCCATACTCAGCCTTATTGGCATGGGGCTGTTGTTATTGCCTTTTTCAACACACCAAGGCGTTTCTGCGCTTGCGGCGCTATTCTCCGCCGTTTCCGCCGTCACCATTACAGGGTTGACAACGGTTGATATCGGCACCATCTACACACCCGTCGGCCAGGCCATCCTTATCGGGCTCGTGCAAATTGGCGGGCTGGGCTTTGTCACGCTCTCGGTTACCGCGGCATTGGCATTGGGTAAGCGTATTAGCTTGCAACACCAGGCCCTGGCTCAGGAAGCATTCAACCAAACTAGCGTTTCCACCGTCAGGCAAATTGCTTACGCCATTATCAAAATAACCTTTGTTATTGAAATAATCGGTATCGCCGTCTTTACACTTTGGTGGTGGCAAAACACCCCTTTTCTGCAGGCATTGGGTCAGGGCATTTTTCATGGCATTTCCGCGTTCAACAACGCCGGTATGTCGATCTCAACCACACAAATCATCGACTACGCCGGCGACCCCGTTATTATTCTGGGCACAACCCTGCTCATTATCCTGGGCGGGATCGGATTCTCCGTCATTCACGACGTGCGTCAAAAACGAAATTGGCGCCGGCTTATGCCATACACACGCATTGTGATTCTTGGCACACTGGCGTTGAACATAATCGGTTTTTGTTTGATTTGGCTTATGGAACGCAACAACCCGGCGACCTTCGCCCCGTTAAGCATAGGCGATCAAGCGCTGGCGGCGTGGCTGCAAACCATTACCACCCGAACTGCAGGTTTCAATAGCGTCGCCATAAGCGAGCTGAATGACAGCACCACCGTCTTGATGATGCTTTTCATGTTTATTGGCGGCGGATCGCTTAGTTTGGCCAGCGGGATAAAAATAGGCACCTTCATTGTTTTAATGGCTGCGGCTCGGGCCTATATATTCCAACATACCCAACCCACATTGTTGAACCGCGCCATCTCTGAGGATACCGTTCAAAAATCATTAGCACTGTTGCTGGTAACGTCATTATTGATCTTCTTTGCCACGCTGCTGATGACCCTCTTTGAGTCTGCGCCCTTCATCAGCATTCTGTTCGAAGTGGTTTCGGCGATAAGCACAACGGGTCTAAGCCGGGACTTAACGCCGACACTTTCACCGGCAAGCCAGATTCTGGTTATTTTGTTGATGTTCGTAGGCCGATTAGGGCCGCTCGCCCTCATATACAGCCTAAGCGCCCAACGCCGCGGCCACATCCGCTATCCTGAAACCACTTTCCAAGTGGGGTAAGACATTTCTTTTTTTTGTCACACAGATAACGCGCTTTAACAAGCGCGTCACACTGTCACGAAATAATAACGAGAATTCATACCGCTACGGTCTGCCCATTCCAGAGGTTTCATGCAGTGCGCCCTTCTTTTGCTGTTTCCAATAGCCCGATCCATTGGGTCATTATTATTCTGGGTCTATCGCTTTTGTCGTTTCTCTGGGTTTCACATATTCGCCAATACGAGATCGCCTACAAAGAAGCCCTGGAAACCCGTGCCACTGAACATAAAAACCTGGCCATCATCATTACCGAACACCTTCGACAAATAGGTGATCGCGCTGAGGCTTTGGGGCATTCAGCCCTAGGCGGCCAGTGGCAACCTATCCTGCTTCAACGCAACTTATCGCGCATTCTCGCTCAAGATCCCATCTTCAATCGGCTGACCCTTTATGACGAACAGGGCCATTACTGGTTGAGCAGTCATGAGAAGGACCGTGCACCATTGCCCACAACGTGGATGACACAAGTTGAAAATCAATTGCGCCAGTACGGCGACACCGTTTTCCTGCCGACGCAAACGCAACAGAAACATTCCACCGAGGTATCGGGAACGTCAACACCGCCAAAATGGCAGCTTCCACTTCTGCTACCCATTGTCAGCGGGGACACTCGCACCTTAACCGGTGTTTTATATATAGAAATGGACGTCGGATACCTCACGCGTCTGTATCAGGATATTCATTTGGGCCAAAGCGGCATTATTCAATTACTGGACCGCGACAATGTGGAACGACTCCGCGCCAATCATAGTGGCGTGTTGGCATCAGGACCGGAGTTGAATTCCGAGAGTTATCAAAGCCTGTTGAGCAGCAAACCCGAACTTGGCTGGACGGTGGCCGTTAGCCAGCAATACCGCGATATTCTGGCACCCATCGAGGCGCGTGAGCAACAACAAAAATGGATTTACCTATTACTAACCAGTGTCGTGGTCGGCGTTCTGGCCTGGTTATTGAAGATGATCAGCGAGCAACAAAAAACCATTAGCGCGCTGCACCATGCACAAGACGAGAATCAGGCACTAATTGAACGACTTGAAACCGCACATCGACGCAGCAGCCTCGCAGCGTCGACCGACCACCTGAGTGGCCTTTTCAACCGCCGTCAACTTATGGAGATCGGCACACGCGTCATTACCCAACAGCGTGCCTGTCGAAAATTACTCGCCGTGCTGTTTATTGATCTTGATCGCTTCAAATCAATCAACGACACCTTAGGCCACAAAACAGGCGACCTACTTCTACAGGCGGTAGCCGGACGTATTAAGCGGCTTTTGGAGCCCGGCGATTATGCAGCGAGGTTCGGAGGCGACGAATTCGTGATCTTGCTGGCCGGGGATCGCACCGAGAATACGATTACAAGCTGGGTGCAAACATTGGTTGCGCGCCTTTCCGACACCTATGCACTTGATGGTACGGAGCTCAATACCAGCCCAAGCGTAGGCGTATCAATATGTCCACGCGACGCCCAAAACATCGACGAATTGATACGCAGCGCTGACCACGCCATGTATTCAGCAAAACAATCCGGACGCGGGCAATATCGATTCTACGACCCGTCATTGAATACAAGTAGTCTGGAAGCCTTTCAAATTGAACAGTCACTTATTGAAGGGCTAAAAAAGCACGAGTTTGTATTGCATTACCAGCCCATGATCGACCTGGACACAATGAACATCGTAGGCTATGAAGGGCTCGTTCGATGGCAGCATCCGGACCACGGCATGATCTACCCCGACCGATTCATCACAATCGCCGAACGCAGCGGGCTGATAATCGAAATGGGTGAAGAGGTACTGCGTTTGGCGTGCGAGCAACTGAAAGCCTGGCGGCAAGAGGGTTATGAAAGACACATCAGCATCAATGTCTCGGCATTGCAACTTGCCTCCGACAACTTCAGCAGCATGGTGCTTGATTCATTGAAACATTTCCAAATTCCACCTTCAACAATTGAGCTGGAAATTACGGAAACCGCCATCCTGAACCGTCCTGAAAAGGCGATTCATCACCTTGAGCGCTTGCGCCGTCACGGCATCGGAATCAGTTTGGACGACTTCGGGCACGGCTATGCAGGTTTTGCACATCTGTACAACCTGCCGATCACCAAACTCAAGATTGATCGCAAACTGATTGCGCCACTATCGAACCGCCACGACGACAGCCCCATTGTGTCATCCACGATTGCACTGGCAAAAAAAATGAACCTGCAAGTTGTCGCCGAAGGCGTTGAAACGCTGGAACAGGTTGTGTATCTGAAACTGGCGGGATGCGACCTTGCACAAGGTTATCACTTCAGTCGGCCGCTGGAACCAAACGCCATACTGGCCCTTGAAACCTCGTTCGCCGGGGAACACGCCACGCTGACCTGAAAAACCTTTTCATCCTCTAACTCAATGTTAAAGCAGCTGACCCTATTTGTTTTATTGTTCTTTTATCTTGGCATCGTGCCTGCCGCCGGAGCTACGCCCCCCTATTGTTCACAAGAGCATATTCGCATTGGCGTTATTCCAAAGAAACCCATGGAAACGCTCACTCGAGAATATCAACCCCTTATTCAGTATTTAAGCGAACATCTGAATCTTCCCGTTGAAATGGTCCATGCAGAATCGTACGAAAGTGTGATTCAAGCGTTGATTTCAGGCGGTATCGATATTGCCTGGCTGGGACCGGCAGGCTATTTGATGGCGTATGCTCAACAACCCGGCATTGAAGCCTTTGCCAGCCTGACCATTGAAAAAGGGCGCTTTACGCCTGCGGGAAACTATTATTACTCGATACTATTGGTTCGCAGCGACAGCAACATTGAAACGGTAAGCCAACTGCGAGGGAAAGACGTTGCCTTTAGCGAACCGTCCAGCACTTCCGGCGCAATCCTGCCGCGGCGTGTCTTCTCGAGCCTCGGCAATGGCAACCTGGAGCGTTTCTTTGGGTCTCTTATTTACACAGGTTCACATGACCGTTCAATCGACGCCCTGCTGGATAAACGCGTCGATGCTGCATTTGTTGCAAGCGTACGCGCCGACGACTATGTCAAGAAAGGAAAAATACTTGAAGAACAACTAACCGTTTTGTGGAAATCGGCCCCGCTGCACTACGACCCCTATGTTTTTAGTGCGTCGATATGTGACAGCCTGAAAACGCAAATAAAGCATCTATTGCTTAACAGCGGGCAAAAACTGAGCCGCTTTCTTGAGTCTCAGCAAGCTCTTGGCTTTGCGCCGGTGAGCCACTCAAACTACGAACACATGCTTAAAAAGTAAAAAAAGGGTTACAGCATAAAGCTGTAACCCTTTTTCATATTTGGTCGGGACGGAGTGATTCGAACACTCGACCCCTTGCACCCCATGCAAGTGCGCTACCAGGCTGCGCTACGCCCCGAAAGAACGTGATTTTAGCATAGATTTTCCCTCACTTTTCGAGCCGGCCGGCTCAGCCTCCGCCAAACAAATTAACCATTTTATATCAAGCATTACCGCGCAATGGTGTACGTCATCTTGCGCATTTCACCATGCTCTTTTGATACCTATAGTTTGCCTCATACAAGCTGTATCAAGTTGTCATAAAAAACAAGGAAAAATGAGCATGCTCCGCCCCTTACTATGGTTTGTTCTTGGCGCACTGATGACGCAATCCGTCGGCGCTCAAAGCATCGGAGGTTCCATTGCTGACCAGCAAGAGAACCCCGTTCAGTCAGACATACCCGCATTATTGCGCGCTCAAAACGATTATGAACAAAAGCCCGCTGACAACAACGCACTTCTAACCTACATTGCAACGTTGCGCGCAGCACGCCTTTCAAGCGTTGCTTATGCGCTGGCGCAACAACGTCGCGATTCGATTTCCGCCGACCTGCTGCGCGAGCTCACCGTTGATTACGCCGCGGAACTGACACGACTCTCTTTGGCTCCCGCACGGAGTGAAGAAGAGCGATATCGGCTTGCCGATCGCGCTTTGGAAATATACGACGCGCTACTTGAAGCCGACAATGAAATATCCGTTACGGAAACAACAAATCACAGGATCCATTTTGACCGTATCCAGGCCCTGCACGCCAGAAAACGTATGGGCGAAGTGGTTCAATCTTATGAACAACTACGCGCACAGAATATCGTTATACCGGCCTACCTACTCAATGAAATTGGTGATGCCTATCTTTACCTTGAACAACCTGAAAAAGCCGCCACACTTTACCAAACCAGCCTGATAACCAATGCGGCTGCTCCTCGTGACCGTTCTGATGTCATCAAAGAAAAAATCGGGCGCTATTACGCGCTGCAGGAACAAGGTCGCTGGACGGAAGCCTATGCGTTACTTGAAACCACCTACGCAGAAGAACCCCCATGGCGCCGCCTGCCTGGGGTAAGCCAACCCCTGCCCAACGATACATACTTTGAAGTTGCCCGCACGTGGGCAGTTGCCCCTTTATTTCATAACGACCCAGGCCTGGCCCTTGAGCGCCTGGAGACTTTAACTGAAAGCGCCCCTCGCGATGCCGGCCTGAAAATAGAGTTGGCTAACACGCAGCGTGCATACGGGCTCCCTCGAGCCGCTCAGATTACGTTAAAGCAGGCCGAAGCCCTTGCCCCACTGAACCCAGATTTACTCACCGCCCAGGCACAAACCGCCCTTTCCCTTCAAGAATGGGAGCAGGCGCAAGAGCTGGCTGCATTCACCCAAAAGCATTACCCCGAACTCAAAACCACCCAACATCTACAAGAAGACTGGGCGACGCATGAGAAGTGGGAATTGCTTATTGGCGCGCAGAAGACTTTCAGCTCAGACAGCCCCGTGTCAGGCAGCGGTGAGCACGCGTTGGAAACCACCCTTTACAGCCCTCCAATCGCATCGAATTGGCGCGCATTGGTTGGCGCGGGACAGTCCAACGCAACGTTCAACGACGAGCCATTACGCAACCGATGGGTCAAAGGCGGTCTGCAATGGCGCGCCGGCAACACAACGATTGAAGCCAATTTGATCAGCCAACGTTACGGTTATGGACAGAAAACGGGTGCATACGGCAGTTTCGAACAAAAACTCAGCGATGCCTGGACAGTGGGCGGCGCCCTTGAGTGGCGCACCCCGGCAACACCGCTGCGCGCCCTTGCCGACAACATCAGCACCAACTCGGCACAAGCCTGGATACGCTGGACCCCCAATACCTACCGGGAATGGGCGAGCCTTGCCGGCAACTCCTTCGACACTGACATGAAAACCAAAGAAGCACAGCGGGCATGAATTGCGTCCTTCGGGACGCAATTTCCTACCTTCCTTAGCTGAACGGCCCCCCGGTTTCTTCAGCCACCTGCTGCATTTGCCACATTTGCGCGTAGCGCCCGTTAAGCAACAACAATTCGCGATGCGTCCCCTGTTCAACCACCTTTCCATGATCCATGACAGCAATAATATCGGCGTCGGCAATCGTCGAGAGGCGATGCGCAATAATCAAAGTAGTGCGATTACGGGCAATTAAATTCAACTCTTCCTGAATCTGCCGTTCCGTGCGCGTGTCCAATGCGCTGGTTGCTTCGTCCAGAATGAGAATAGGCGGATTCTTCAACAAGGTTCGCGCAATTGCCACACGTTGTTTCTCGCCACCCGACAGCTTCAAACCACGCTCGCCCACCTGGGTGTCGTAACCATCAGGCAATCGCGAGACGAAATCATGAATGCGAGCTGCCTTGGCCGCTTGCACAATATCGTCGAAAGACGCGTTGGGATCTCCATACGCAATATTGTGCAAAATGGAATCGTTAAACAAAACGGTATCCTGAGGCACAATGCCAATATGGTGGCGCAAACTGTCTTGCGTTAAATCACGGATATCCGTGCCGTTAATTCGAATTGCGCCTTGCGTTACGTCGTAAAAACGAAATAGCAAACGAGAAAGCGTACTTTTTCCCGCCCCCGATGCGCCCACCACCGCCAGCGTTTTGCCTGCGGGAATAGCCAAATCCACGTTAAACAAGATCTGCCGGTTTGGCTCGTAAGAAAAGCTAACCGACTCAAACCGAACGTCGGCGGCACGCGTATCCAAAACCTTGGCATCCGGCCGGTCCTGAACTTCGCGATTTTCGGAAATCAAGCCGAACATGCGCTCCATGTCGGCCAAAGCATGCTTTATTTCGCGATAAACAAACCCAAGAAAATTCAACGGCGCATAGAGCTGCGTTAAATAAGCCGATACCAACACAACGTCGCCCACCGTCATGGTTTGATTCACAACTCCCTGGGCCGATAACCACAAAAGCAGGGTAATACCCACCGTGATAATGACCCCCTGGCCCATATTCAGGAAATTCAACGAAACCTGGTTCTTGACCGCTGAATCAACCCACTTACCCAGATTGGTGTCATAACGGTCGATTTCATACTTTTCATTGCCAAAGTACTTTACTGTTTCGTAGTTGATGAGCGCATCGATTGCCTTGCTATTGGCCTTGCTATCGAGATCATTCATGCTGCGCCGATACACCATGCGCTTTTCCGTCACTATCAGCGTAAAAGCAATGTACGTTGCAATAGTTGAAAGCGTCACCACAGCAAACAAGAAGTCATAACGCCAAAACAGAATGGCTGCAACCATCGTTATTTCAAGCAAGGTGGGCAAAATGTTGAACACGGTAAAGTTCAGCAAAAAGCCGATTCCTTTGGTGCCCCGTTCAATGTCACGGCTCAGCCCGCCCGTCTGGCGATGCAAATGGAAACGAAGCGACAAGGCAAACAAATGCCGGAAAACGCGTGTGGCAATGGTGCGCACCGAACCTTGCGTTACCCGGGCAAACAACGCATCGCGCAACTCGCCGAATATGCTCGTGCTCAATCGAGCCAGGCCGTACCCCAGCAACGCCCCAATGGGCACCACCAATGCCGTGGGCGGCATGTCGAGTTGATCGACAATATCTTTCAAGTACAGCGGTGCAATAACACTGGCAACTTTCGCTCCCACCAAACAGGCCATGGCCAACATGACACGCCATTTGAATTGCCACACATAAGGCAACAAGGAACGAATGGTTTGAAGATCGTTACGGTTGGTGGGCGCCGGGCCCCGATGAGAGAATTTCATGGACATCTTCTGTTATGAGCAATCAGGAACCAGTCCATGACGCATCGGTCATTTTACTGTGAGAAAATAAACCCGCTAAACCTAACGACAACAGACAATCTTTTTCTGCACTCCCGGAGCTTGCATGCCTGCCACTCTTCCCTCCCTTGACCCCGCCCTGCAACGTTGTGCGAAAAAAGAAACCAGTGGTCTGGAACAAATCTACCGGCAAATTGCCCCGCCGATAAAGGCTTTGGCACAACACGTCTTGAATGACGAAGCGCTGGCTCAACAAGCATTGCACGACAGTATGGTAATGGTCTGGCAACACGCAAACCATTTCAACCCTGTTCATGGCTCGGGTTACGCCTGGATCTTCAGCATTTTTCGCTATCGCCTGCAGGCCTTGCAGCGGCAACCCAATGTAAACCAGCCTGATCGAATTATTGCAGTCAAAAGCTGGTTGAACGACATAGGCCCTTGCCTCGCTTACTTTGAACCACCGCTAAGGGAACACATAACCGAAGAAAGTGCTCAATTCATTGCTCTGGCCTATTGCAAAGGGTTAAACAGCTTCACCATTGAATCGGTCTTGAATATTGACGCTAATATAGTACTGACAAACCTAACCGCTGCGTTCAACCAAACCCCGGGCGCTCCCCTACCAAGCAGCCAGGTCGACAATGCCACGATTGCCTTTTATGTGCTTGGCCTGCTGAACGGCAACCAAGCGAACACAGCTCAAGCGGCGATTGCCGAAGACGACAACGCCTTGAAGCAAGCGCTTTATTGGGAGGGGCTATTTTTTCAGTTAACGCAGCTCCTGGCCACAAACGCGCCCGACGAACAAGCATGGGAAAAAATTCAGAAAACACTGAAGCTTACGATTATTCCGCAACCGTTAAAAACACCTGAAAAAAGTGCTCGGCCGGAGCCTCCTGCAACCGGAGGCGATGCCAAAGCGGCAACGACTCAAGCCACAACCAACGCAGCGCCCTCGCCTAACAGAAAACGTTCCGAATCAACACCGGCACGGCCACGAAAAAGCGGCAAATTACGCCTATTGGTAACCGCCATACTTTTACTGATATTGGCAGCCGGTCTTTATGTGTGGCTGGTACCTATTCAGCCTGAACTGGCCGCCCACAATACAGCTAACAATGCTGAAAACACACCACCAGAGCCATTGTCTTTACACACCGTTGTTATGCAACCACCCGGCAGTACTTCCACGCCCGGCTGGTTAATTGTCTCGCGTGATCCAGGCGTCTTGCATCTTGAGCCCCTGTTGAAAAGCCAGTTGGCAAACGACGAAGTGCTGGTTCTATGGCGGCGAAAACCCAATTCGCCTACCACTCAGAAACTTGGCGTCATCGACGACTCCGCACCCAGCCAAATTCGCCTGACAAGCGGTTTCTCAGTCGTAGAGCCAATGCTGTATGAGATCACGATTGAACAAAACCCCGCCGAATTGGTTGAGCCACAAGGCGATATTGCCTTTATTGGACAAAGTTTCAGGTTGGAAGTACCTGATCCTGAGCCTGAAGCACCTCCAGTTCCTGCTCAGTAAATCCGGCGGCCAACCGGGCCTCGATGTTGAAAGGCCCCTTCAAACGCGGCGCCCGATAAATACGCGCCATGTCAGCGTAATGTGCTACAGGGTCAAGGTTCTCTTTCTGGCACAGGTAGCGATACCACTTATTGCCGATCGCCACATGGCCTATTTCATCACGCAGGATAATATCAATAATTTGCGCTGCCTCGGCGTCGTTGGCCTTTGCCAATTTTGTGCGAACAACCGGTGAGGCATCCAGGCCTCGGGCCTCGAGTGTTCGAGGAACCAGGGCCAGTCGGGCAAGCAAATTATCGGTGGTGCGTTGCGCCATTTCCCACAGTCCATCATGTGCGGGAAAATCGCCATAGGCATAGCCCATTCCAAGCAAATGCTTGCTTAACAAAGAAAAATGATAGGCCTCTTCTTTCGCGACAATTAGCCAGTCTTCATAAAATTCAGACGGCATTCCTGGAAAGCGGCAAATCATATCCAGCGCCAGATTAATGGCGTTAAATTCAATATGTGCCAAAGAGTGAATGAGGGCCGCCCGCCCCTGTTCCGTATGAACCGACCGCTGCTTGACCTTAAAGGGGCCGACCAGCTCGGGCCGATCGGGGCGTCCGGGAATGGACGCACCTTCCGGCATAGACAAGTTCTGGTTGGGATCAACCTGATCAAGCTGCTTGTCTATTGCCTGTACTGCCCAAACTTTTTGGTCGGGGTTGGGCAAACACAAAGCATGTAAAGCCGCAGCACGCATTAAACGGCCGTTTCAGACTGCGTCCCAAGCGCCTGATCGAGGCGATCGCGAATATTGATGAGTTCTTTTCGCATTGATTGAAACTCCGGGCCGGTAAGACGCACCGCTGCATCGGCATCGTGGGGAACGTCACGTGCATCGCCCAGACGATTCCGCGCACCACTAATCGTAAAACCCTGCTCATACAATAAATCGCGGATTCGGCGAATAAGCAAAACTTCATGATGCTGATAATAACGGCGGTTCCCACGTCGTTTAACAGGCTTGAGCTGCGTGAACTCTTGTTCCCAATAACGCAGAACATGTGGCTTGACCGCGCAAAGCTCGCTGACCTCACCAATTGTGAAGTAACGCTTGGCGGGGATAGGAGGCAGATTAACCGTCGTTTGGCTTGAACTCATGGCGTTGTTCTGGCAAAGAAAACATTAAAGTACAGGTTCATCAGGTGCTTGCTCAACCGCGCTTTTCAGTTTCTGGCTGGCATGAAACGTAACGACTCGGCGCGCCTCAATGGGAATAACTTCACCCGTTTTGGGATTCCGACCCGGGCGTGGCGGTTTATCGCGAACCTGGAAATTACCAAAACCCGACAGCTTGACTTCAATACCATTGGCCAACGACTCACGAATTTCTTCGAAAAAAGTGTCGACCAGATCTTTGGCTTCCCGCTTATTCAAGCCCACCCGATCGAACAATAACTCGGCCAATTCGGCTTTAGTCAGTGTGCGTGCTTCCTGATTCATCATGTCTCTCTTATGCTCGTTGCCGAACGCCATGCTGATCGACCAGCGCCGCCAGCAACACCTTCATGCAATCTTCAACCTGCTGATCATCCAGGGTAACCACCGGATCCTGCAACCAAAAACGCAAGGCCAGGCTGGTTTGCGCCGAAGCGCCGTCAGCATTTTTATCACGCCATACATCAAACAAGCGAATATCCTTAACAATCTTTAGCTTAGCATCAGAAACAATACTTTGCTTTAAGGTATCGAGTAAACCCTGATACGACACACCTTGATCCACCCAAATAGCCAAATCACGTATGACGACCGGTTGCCGGGAAATTTCAGTTGGAGCGGGCAGATTAACATAAGAGATTGCCTCAACGTCCACTTCAAAAACCACCGGTGCACGCGCCAACTCCAATTGTTGCACCCACTGTGGGTGTACCTCTCCAAGCCAGCCGATCGGCGTACCGCCGAGCAGCAGGCGGGCGCTGCGCCCGGGGTGCAAGGCCGGATGAATGGCGGCTTCGCAAACCAGCTCATTTGCCCTGCTACCCAGTAAAGCTTCAAGATCGTTTTTTACATCGTAAAAGTCGACTGGTTTATCGGGTGCGCCCCATTGTTCAGGCACGGCAGGCCCCCAGGCTGCTGCCGCCAACCGCTGTGGCTGCCGTACACCTTGCACGACCAAATCACCTTCCTCAGCGGAGGAGTCGCGTTCAAATACGCGACCCAGCTCGAAAACCCGCACACGCGACTGTTTGCGGTTGGCATTGTGCACTATGTTGGCCAATAAGCCGCCGATCAAACTGGAACGCATGACCGCCAGTTGACTTGCAATGGGGTTCAACAAGCGAATCGGATTGCGATTCGCACAATAATTCGTTTCCCAATCTTCTTCAACGAATGAAAAATTGATCACTTCCTGATAATCACGCGAGGCCATTACCGCACGAAGGGCATGTGGGCCTTTCAGGGTTTCCGCCGGCATTGTCATCATCGCGGGCGCCACCGGCGCCACATCGGGAATGCGTTCGAACCCATAAATACGGGCGACTTCCTCGATCAGATCTTCTTCAATGACCAAATCGAATCGATAGCTGGGTGGGCTGACCTTGAAAACACCGTTTTCCAGTTGATAGGGCAAATTCAACCGAGTGAAAATTTCGCCAATCTCCTGTTCGGAAACATCAATACCCAACACACGCCGACAACGATCGACGCGTAAAGCAACAACAGGTCGTTCAGGTAAATTAATAATCTGATCATCGAGCGGGCCGGCCTGCCCACCACAAATTTCCAGTATGAGTTGCGTCATACGTTCGAGATCTTGCGGGATATTGGCAAAATCAACGCCGCGCTCAAAGCGATGGCTGGCTTCGGAACTGAACTTGAAACGCCGGGCCCGGCCCATAATGGCCTCGGGCCACCAAAACGCCCCTTCAAGATAGATATCGGTGGTATCGAGGGTTACCGCACTGGCCTCGCCCCCCATAATCCCCGCCAGGCTCTCCAATTCGTTCCCCGATGCGATGACCCCTACATCGGATTGCAAGGTAACGGTTTGGCCGTTCAACAATTCAAGCTGCTCGCCCTCTTGGGCCCAGCGCACCGTTAAACCCTCGTTAACTTTGGCCAGATCAAACACATGAGTCGGACGCCCCAGCTCAAGCATCACGTAGTTGGAAATATCGACCAAGGCCGAGATGGAACGTTGCCCACAACGCTCCAAACGTGCACGCATCCAATCGGGAGTCTTGGCTTTGGCATTCACCCCCCGAATGACACGACCGGCAAAACGACCGCAAAGGTCTGGCGCTTTGACTTCAACAGACAAGCGATCATTAATGCTCACAGCCACTGGTTCTGCTTGTGGTGGCGACATAACAGCGCCATTCAAGGCTGCCACCTCACGTGCAACACCCAAAATCGACAGGCAATCGGCCCTGTTTGGGGTCAATTTCAATGTGAAAACCGTATCATCAAGACTGAGTGCTTCGCGGACCGACTGCCCTGCCGACAAGCCGGAATCGAGCTCCAGCAAACCAGAATGATCTTCCGATAAACCCAACTCGCGTGCCGAACACAACATACCGAACGACTCAACACCACGCATCTTTGCTTTGCCAATTTTCATGCCGTCAGGCAACTTGGCACCGATACGCGCAAACGGCACGGTTAAACCTGCGGCCGCATTCGGCGCACCACATACGACCTGAAGCAAATCGCCCGAACCGTCATCCACTTGGCACACGCGCAATTTGTCGGCATCGGGATGCGCGGAGATTTCCTTAATATGGGCAACGACGATCTGCTCGAACGGCGGCGCAACCGGACCCACCTCCTCAACCTCAAGGCCCGCCATGGTGAGTTGATGAGATAACGCATCGGAATCAATATCCGGATTCACAAAGCTGCGCAACCACGATTCTGGGAATTGCATAATGGTGTCTGAATTCGATTAAAGTGTCTGGAAAACCGGATTCGGGTGCGCACTGCAGCCCCCCGAATCACAGCGATTTCAACGATTGAACTGACGCAGGAAACGCAGATCGCCTTCAAAAAACTGGCGCAAATCATTCACGCCGTACCGAAGCATGGTTAAGCGTTCTAGACCGGAGCCGAACGCAAAACCAATATAACGTTCTGGGTCGAGGCCAAAGTTCCGAATAACCTGAGGATGAACCTGCCCGGAACCGGATATTTCCAGCCACCGCCCTTGGTTGGGGCCCGATGTAAACATCATGTCGATTTCAGCGGACGGCTCGGTAAAGGGAAAAAACGACGGGCGAAAACGAACGACAAGATCGTCGGTTTCGAAAAAAGCCCGCAAGAAATTCGTATAAACCCCTTTCAAGTCGGCAAACGAAATATTCTCAGCCACCCATAAACCTTCCACCTGATGAAACATAGGGGAATGGGTTGCATCGCTGTCGACACGATAGGTACGGCCCGGCGCAATAACCTTGATAGGCGGTTTGTGCATGCGCGCATACCTGACTTGCATAGGGCTGGTGTGCGTGCGCAACAACATGGGCAGACCTTTGCTGTCGTTCATATCGACATAGAAAGTATCCTGCATGGACCGAGCCGGATGATTTTCCGGATTATTCAGCGCCGTAAAGTTTGTCCAATCGTCTTCAATTTCAGGCCCATCGGCGACATCGAACCCAATGGAACGAAAAATTGCCTCGACACGTTGCCACGATTGAATCACGGGATGAATCCCGCCCGTTGCGTAGCCCCGGCCCGGCAAAGTGACGTCGATCGTTTCCGATGCCAGCCGACGTTGCAGCTCCGCCTGCGCCAATTGTTGTCGGCGCTCGGTAAGCAACGCTTCAATTTGCTGCTTAAGCTGGTTAATACGTGCGCCTTCGGTTTTCTTTTCGGCCGGCTCGAGCTTGGCCAGCCCTTTCAACATAGAAGTGAGCAAGCCTTGTTTGCCAATAAAACGGGCTTTTGCGTTCTCCAGCGCATTGGCATCTGTTGCCTGCTGAAACGCCTCGGTTGCCTGAGCAATCAGGTCTTCATCGGACGAAGTCATGGGTTAACCGTTTTTCCAAATGCAAACGGAGCCCAACCGAGCCCCGTTTTAGTGCAATACCGTTGACGTAAAAGCTTACGAAGCCAAGGCAGCTTTTGCCTGTTGAACCACTGCGGCAAAACCAGCCTTGTCGTTCACGGCCATATCGGCCAGAACCTTGCGGTCGAGATCGATGGATGCTTTTTTGGTACCGGCAATAAACACACTGTAGGATACGCCCAACTCACGGCAAGCCGCATTGATACGTGTAATCCAGAGTGCGCGGAATGTACGTTTTTTGTTGCGACGGTCGCGATAGGCATATTGCCCTGCACGCATGACCGCTTGCTTGGCAACCCGGAACACATTACCGCGGCGACCGCGATAACCTTTGGCTGCTTTAAGAACTTTTTTGTGACGGGCGCGGGCGGTAACGCCGCGTTTTACGCGTGGCATAGTTAATCTCCGTTAATTCAAGCGTAGGGCATCATGCTGCGAACAGACGCAACATCAGACTTGTGAACCGCTGCAGAACCGCGCAACTGGCGCTTGTTCTTGGTGGTTTTCTTGGTAAGGATGTGGCGCTTGAAGGCCTGACCGCGCTTAATAGAACCGCTACCGCGAACCTGGAAACGCTTGGCTGCGCCCCGTTTGGTTTTCATTTTTGGCATGTTTAAACCCTGTGATTTATGACTGCAGGTGCCCAAATTTACTGGAACTTCTTTGCCGCTGCCTTGCCTCTGCCAAAAAGCCCGGAACAAGTAGCGCCGCAAACCCACGGGTCATTTATTAATAAAATACTTTAATAAATGCTTGGAAAATGCTTTTGCAATAATTTGCAAAGCCCTTGATTATAGAATGTTTTCTTACCCGCGTCTACCACGCTTGGCGAAACTGCACAGCCTCAGCGACATGCGCCCCGTCAACCTGCTCACATCCCGCCAGATCGGCTACGGTTCGGGCAACGCGCATAAGCCGATGCATGACCCGCGCCGACCAACCCCATTGCTGAGCTCCCTGCAGCAACAGGCTACGTGCCCCGTCGTTAAGGCCAACATATTTTTGCAAATCATGAGCTTGCAGTTTGGCATTCACCATACCCTGACGCTGTATCTGAGTGGAGCGAGCCCGAACCACTCGCGCTTTAACTTGCGCCGACTTTTCCCCTTCAGGAAGCTCGAGCCAGCCTTCGGGCACCGGTGCAACACCGATTTGCAAATCAAGCCTGTCCAGGAACGGACCTGACAAACGCGCCCGATATTGCTCTACCCGCTCAGGCGTGCAACGACAAATGTGTCGGGGATGCCCCGCCCAACCGCACGGACAAGGGTTCATAGCCGCCACAAGTTGAAAATCGGCCGGAAAACGAACGGCATGCCGAGCTCGGGCTATGGTGATATGAGCTGTTTCCAAGGGCTCACGAAGCGACTCGATAACGCGTCGCTCAAATTCCGGCAACTCATCAAGGAACAACACACCATGATGCGCACGCGTTATTTCACCGTGTCGTGGCACCGCCCCACCACCAATCAACGCGGGAGACGAGGCACTATGATGCGGAGCCCGAAAGGGCGCAACAGAACTTAAATAAAGCCCCGCTTTATCGCGCGCGCGCAACGCAGCCACCTCAAGTGCCTGCGAATGGGATAACGCCGGCAACAAACCCGGGAGACGACCGGCCAGCATACTTTTCCCCGTTCCAGGAGAGCCGACCATGAGCAAACTATGCCCGCCCGCAGCCGCCACCTCCAACGCCCTTTTGGGAAAAGTCTGGCCCCTTACGTCGCTCAGGCACCCGACATCTTCAGAATCGGCGACATCGACGAAGCTCGATACAGAATCAACCGGCCGCCAAGTCACGTCGCCCAACAAACCCGCCACGACTTGACTCAAAGAATGGGCCTCGTAGACCTGAACACCGGGAACCGCCGCGGCAAGCCTGGCACTTTCGCATCCCATGACCAACCGTGCGGCCGGATAATGACGCGCGATGGACAACGCGACGGAAAGGGGGTCATTGGTCGGCGGGATTGCGCCGGTTAACGAAAGATTACCGACAAATATCCAACCCTGAATATCGACTGGTTTGGTGGGGTGCCCCTGCGCACTGGCAGTTGCCACCTGCCCCGATGCCATGAGGATGCCCAATGCAATGGGCAAATCGAACCCACAAGAAGCCTTGGGGAAGTCAGCCGGCGCCAAATTGACCGTGATACGACCAGCAGGAAAATCGAGCCCACTACTTACAATGGCAGCACGAACACGTTCGCGACTTTCCCGTACGCCCGCATCGGGCAGGCCCACAATTGAGAAAGTGGGTAGCCCGCTACCTACATGGACTTCAACCCGCACTGCCACCGACTCAAAGCCTAACGTGACCCGGCTCTCAACCACCGCCAGTGACATACCCTTTCCCCTGTTAAGATCATGCGCCAGTATGGCCGCACGACCTCAAACAAGGCCGCTTAAGTGGATAAACCCACCAGCCGTAGAACTACAAGTCTTGCTTTTGCTGCAGTTCGCGCACACGCGCCTCCAACTCCCCCAAACGAACCAAAGCACGTTCAAGAACCGCCGCCTGCGTGTCAAACTCTTCCCGAGTAACCAAATCGAGCCGCGAGAACGTTTGCGTCATCATGGCGCGGACATTGCGCTCGATATCGGCCGCAGGGCTGTTTTTGATTAAATCAGACATGTTCTTCTGGAGATCTTCCATCCAGTCGCTACGATTCGCCATTATTTTCTCCTGACAATGATTTACCGTCAGTGTAAAGAAAAAGAGCGCCGATTGGCGCCCTTATAAGATAGTTGCAACCAGAACCCGATTACTGTCCGGCTTGCTGTTCGGCTTCAGGAGAGTTTTCAGGTGGTGTGCCTTTGGACAACGTATCCTGAATCGCCTCATTTGCCTCGCGGGCACCTTCTTTAATTGCTTCGCCGGCACGATTAGCCGCTTCAACCGCATCATCACGAATCTCAGCAGCTTTTTCCGCTACGACATCCTGTGTGGATTTTTCATCAGTATCAGCCGTAACAGATCCCGTTTGAGCAGGCGGTGCCGATTCGGCGGGCGGCTGAGTCGGCGTAGGCGGCGTCGTCATGGGTGAAGACTCCATTGTGCTGCTGGAATCCGATACCGTCGGAGCAGTATCGTCTTCATTCGAACACGCAGCCAGAACAGACATTGAAGCCACTAACGCTAATGCAGCATATCGGGTTTTATAAATTTTCATAAGAACTCCTTATTGTTATCAACGGGTATAACGCCGCCAAAAATGGGAAACACAGATACTAATAACTACCGCTACCCGATGAGGGTTGGCTTCCCTGAGGAGCCGGGGCAGGTGAAGGAGCCGGTGTTGCAGCCCCCCCTGGTTGGCTCATGGCTCCACCACCGCCCGGAGGTGGGCCGGCCATATCCTCTTCATTGGAACAAGCGCCCAAAGCGGTTGCAGAAACCAACAAGAATGCTGCAGCAAATGATTTATATTGCGACTTCATTTTGACCTCCCTACTTGCGTTTAAGTCGCTCATCCAGAAGATTGCTAAAGATAAGCTCGGCTGGTGAGTTCGCAGTTACAATTCTATCGAGTCAAAATCAAAACAGTCTCAATTAGTGTAAACCCTGATTACATATCCAACACACCGTGAGTGACGCCTAACCGTCCAAGAGCCGCATAAAACGGCCCCGCCAACAGTCTATTGCATAGATTCTCACGCAATAAATCGACACAATTCATGCCGAACATTCATTTTTGGTTACTTGTTTAGTGCCCATATGCACATCAATAGCGCCGGCCGCACCAAAAGCACCCTGCACGACCCAAGTCGGTGCAATTTTTGAGCACCGTCAATATCATCATGGTGCATTACCCATCATGGTTCCAAATACGGCGACTTCCAGAAACAAAAAAATTGGCATGGATCTTGCTTTAAGAGAAGTGATTGTCCTCTTAAAGGAAACACACCATGAAGCTAGTTACTGCAATCATCAAACCGTTCAAGCTGGACGAAGTGCGTGAAGCACTTGCCGCCGTCGGTATCCAAGGAATGACCGTCAGTGAGGTAAAGGGTTTTGGCCGGCAAAAAGGCCATACCGAACTCTATCGCGGGGCGGAATACACAGTCGATTTTCTGCCAAAACTCAGAATCGAACTGGCCGTGACCGACGCATTGGTCGAACAAGCCATTGAAGCACTTTGCCAGGCTGCGCATACAGGGAAAATCGGCGACGGGAAGATTTTTGTCACGCCGATCGAACAAGTCATTCGTATCCGTACCAGCGAAACCGGCGATGCCGCTATCTAGGAGTAAAAAAAATGAATGCAGCTGATTTTGTTTGGGTGACTGTATCCACCCTACTCGTCTTAATGATGGTTGTTCCGGGACTGGCCTTATTTTATGGCGGCCTGGTGCGATCCAAAAACGTTTTATCTGTCCTGGCGCAAGTTTTATGCACCTTTTCGTTAGCCATCGTCGTGTGGTTTGTTTATGGCTATTCATTGGCCTTTACAGAAAACAATGCTTTTTTTGGCGATTTCTCACGTGTTTTCCTAAACGGCATCGCCAATTTCAGTACAGGCGAGTATGCACTGGCGGGCAGTATTCCCGAGATCAGTTTTGCCGCGTTTCAGGCAACTTTCGCCGGAATCACCTGCGCCCTGATTGTGGGTGGTTTTGCTGAGCGCATCCGTTTTTCAGCGGTATTGGTGTTTACTTTGATTTGGGTCACCTTTGCCTACCTGCCCATTGCACACATGGTATGGGCGTCCGGCGGCTTTCTGTTCGAGCGCGGCGCACTGGACTTTGCAGGCGGCACTGTTGTACATATTAATGCCGGTGTAGCGGGGCTGATCGGCGCCTATTATCTGGGCCCGCGCTTGGGTTATGGTCGCGAAGCCATGCCGCCTCACAACCTGCCCATGACCATGATTGGTGCATCACTACTTTGGGTGGGCTGGTTCGGTTTCAATGCCGGCTCAGCGTTAGGCGCAAATGAAACCGCCGCCTTGGCTTTCTTCAACACGCTTATTGCGACCGCCGGTGCCGTCATGGCCTGGTTGTTTACCGAATGGTTCGTTAAAGGCAAGCCCTCGTTACTGGGCGCTGTTTCCGGTGCCATTGCAGGCCTGGTCGGCATTACACCGGCAGCGGGTCTTGTTGGTCCGTTTGGCGCACTGATTATCGGTGTTGTTTCCGGCATCGTGTGCGTTTGGGGTGTAAACGGCCTGAAACGGCTGCTTAAAGCCGATGATTCACTCGATGTATTCGGCATTCACGGCGTCGCCGGGATTATTGGTGCGATTCTAACCGGTGTCTTTAACGCACAGGCATTGGGTGGACCCGGTCTGGAAAGCGTTGCCGAGATATTCCCGCAGCTCTGGATCCAAATTGAAGGCATTCTGATTACGGTTGTCTGGACCGGGGTCGTTGCCTGGGTTGCTTACTTCATTGCCGACAAACTGTGTGGTTTACGCGTTAGCAACGAAGAGGAACGTGAGGGCCTTGATATTAGCACCCACGGCGAAACCGCCTACCAGCGCTAACATAAAACAAGCCGTGCTGGTGCACGGCTTGTTTTCCAACAGAACATAAAGCAGTTTTGCGCCTTAACCGGCCAGTTCATCAAGATTAATTCGCTCCGCTCTATTCAGAGCCGATGCAACCTTAACCCGAAGTGCGTTGGTATGAGACTGACGCACTTCTTTTTTGACATCGAGCAATTGCTGGGGATGCATGGAAAATTCTCGTAGACCCAAGCCAAGCAACATACGCGTAACCTGGGCATCGCCCGCCATTTCACCACAAACCGCCACAGATTTTCCATAACGTTGCGCTGCATTAATGGTATGTGAAATAAGCCGCAACACTGCCGGATGCATGGGGTCGTATAAATCGGCAACATCATTGTCACCGCGATCGATCGCCAATGTATATTGAATCAAATCGTTGGTGCCGATCGACAAAAAATCCAGCTGTTCGACAAACGGTTCTATGGCAATGGCAATAGCAGGAATTTCCACCATGGCCCCCACTTCAACGTTTCGATCAAAAGAAATGTCTCGTGACTCCAGGTTTTGACCTGCCTCGGCAATCGCCTGACGTACCGCCCGTACTTCATGCAAATGAGCAATCATGGGAACCAGAATTCTAAGTTTCCCGTGCACAGATGCGCGCAACAAAGCACGCAACTGCGTTTGAAAAATTTCAGGATGAGCCAGACAATAGCGAATGGCACGCAGACCCAGCGCCGGATTGGTTGCAACGGTAGCATCGCCGTCTAACGTTTTATCCGCACCAATATCCAATGTGCGAATCGTTACGGGGCGACCCTGCATCGCCTTAACGACTGTGGCATAGGCTTCGTATTGCTCCTCTTCGCCGGGCAGGTCGCGACGGCCCATGAACAGAAATTCGCTGCGAAACAAGCCAATGCCATCGGCGCCGGCGGCCAACGCCTGCTCGGCCTCTTCCGGTAATTCAATATTGGCCTCAAGCTTAACCTGAACGCCGTCCAACGTAACCGCTTCAGCATATTTCAAGCGCCCAAGCTCAGCGCGGTCGTCTGCATAGGCAGCCTGGCGTCGACGATATTCTTCCAGAACAAAATCGGGCGGGTTAACCAACACCGCCCCGCTCATGCCATCGACAATGAGCAGGTCGCCATCGCGCACCAGGGTACGAATATTGCCCATGCCGACAACAGCCGGCACATTCATGCTGCGGGCAACAATGGCGGTATGCGAGGTGGGTCCGCCCAGATCCGTTAGAAACGCCCCAAATCGCGCGCCGCGCAAACGTAACATGTCGGCCGGTGAAATATCCCGGGCCACCACAATCAGTTCTCCCGAATACCCCGAGTCAAACTGAGGTAAGGCAACAGGCGTGCCGGATAATACCCGCAACACCCGCTCAATAACCTGGCGAATGTCTGTGCCACGCTCGCGCAGATACTCATCTTCCATCGCGGCGAATTGCTCGCCCAATACTTGCCCTTGGGTGGTTAACGCCCATTCGGCGTTGTAGTGACGCTCGATAATAAGGTTACACGCCTGCTCCGACAGCATGCGATCGTCAAGCAACATACTATGCACAGTGAGCAGCGCACCCATTTCCCGCGGAGCATCATCGGGCAGGTTTGCCACCATATGCTGCAATTCATCGCGGGCTTGTGCGAGCGCTGCCTTCAATCTGGCACACTCTTCCTCAACCGCTTCGGGTTGGATACGATAGTGCACGACCTCTAAGGCTGCCGCGCCCATCACCGCGGCCCTCCCAATGGCGTAACCTTTCACCACACCCTGGCCGCGAAGGCACAGCATGGAACTAAATGTATGAGGTAGGGCAGACGCAGCGGCAGTCATGAATCGTGTTATTCGGCTTCACCAAATTTGTCATTAAACAGCTGGCGGACTTCTTCAAGCGCCACATCGGCTTGAGGGCCCTCGGCATCAACGGTTACGGTGACACCCAGGCCCGCCGCCAGCATCATGACGCCCATTATGCTCTTGGCGTTCACACGCTGTGAACCGCGCGCTATGAAAATTTGTGTGTCCGTGTAACGAGACGCCAACTGCGTGAGCTTGGCTGCCGCCCGCGCATGCAAGCCAAGTTTGTTGGTAATAGTAATATCAATTGAAGGCATATTAATTTCTTGTTCTATTTGAAATTGCCGCAACACACCCAAGATCATCAAGCATCTTTAAGGCGTGCAACAGGCACTTACGATCCCCTTGGCGCCACTTGCGCGCACCAACTCCACCAATTCCTGAAGGTTATCACGCGGGCCGGTAAGCGCCTTGATGATCATACACAAATTCGTCCCGGTCACCAGCTCCGCGCGCGCCCCTTGCGCCTGTGTCGCCTCAACTGCTTTACGTGCAATATTGAACGGGGTGGCGCCAAAAATATCCGTTAAAACCAATGTTGCCGACGCATCGGCAAGAATTGCTTGTAATTGGTTAACTTTATCTTCCGGGGAATCGGCCGGCGTGATATCCATAAGGACGATATCTGGCTCGCAGCCCAGAACATGCCCTGCGCAATGCACAAAAGCACTTCCCAGTGGCTGATGCATAACCAGAACAACCCGCACCATGTCTACCCCCTTACCGCCTGCTCCAACGCCTGAACAAAACAATCTGCAACGTCAAAATCAGTTTGCTCGGTAATTTCAACAAAACACGTTGGGCTGGTTACATTCACTTCTGTCAGGTAATCGCCGATTACATCCAACCCCACCAAAAGAAGCCCTCTTTCCCGCAGCTTTGAACCGATTGCCTCCGCAATATAACGATCACGCTCGGTGAGTGGTTGCGCCACCCCTCGACCACCTGCGGCCAAATTCCCTCTTGTTTCACCCGCTAAGGGTATACGCGCCAAAGCGAAAGGTACGGGCTCGCCGTTAATCAGCAAAATACGTTTATCGCCTTGTTTGATTTCAGGAATATAGCGCTGGGCCATAATGGTGCGGGCACCATTATCAGTAAGCGTTTCCAGAATAGCGCCAATATTTGCTCCATCGGGACGCACATGAAAAATGCCGGTACCACCCATGCCGTCAAGCGGCTTCAGGATGATATCTTGGTATTTAGCGTGAAATGCGCGTAAACGCGCCATATTCCGGCTGACCAGCGTTGGCGACGTAAATTCAGCGAACTCAGTAATGGCAAGCTTCTCGGGGTGGTTGCGAATGGCTTGCCCTGCATTAAAAACCCGGGCGCCTTGCGCCTGGGCAAAATCGAGCAAATGTGTGGAGTAGACATACTCCATGTCGAAAGGCGGGTCCTTACGCATTACAACAGCGTCGTAACGCGACAAGGCCTGGTCAACCGAATCACCGGACGCTTGCCACCAATCCTGGCCATGCAAGTCGGCTTCCTGGATCAGATTGATCGCTTGCCCCGTTACTTTGACCACACCCTCATCGATGTAAATATCGCCTTGCAAGGCCACACTAATTGTGTGGTCACGCTTGCACAGCGCGCGCATCATGGCAACTGAGGAGTCTTTGTAGGCCTTCAGCGACGGTAAAGGATCAATAATGAATAGTATGTGCATAACGACCTGCGAAAACTATCCCCACCAGGGTCTCCTGGTGGGGATAGATAAGGAAAACAAGAATCAGGAGGCCGAATCGCCTTTACCCGCAGGTTTCTTGCGTGGCGCCAATACCATGACCATTTGCCGCCCTTCCAGCTTGGGCATCGCCTCAACCTGGACAAGCTCGCTAAGGTCGTCACGAACACGTTCCAATACGCGCATACCCAACTCTTGGTGGGCCATTTCGCGGCCGCGGAAACGCAACGTAACTTTGGCTTTGTCTCCGTCTTCGATAAAACGGCGCAAATTGCGCAATTTAACCTGATAATCGCCCTCATCGGTACCCGGGCGGAACTTCACTTCCTTAACCTGGATAACTTTCTGTTTGGCTTTGGCTTCCGCCTGTTTCTTCTGTTCTTGATACTTGAACTTGCCGTAGTCCATTAAACGACAGACAGGCGGCGACGCATTGGGCGCAATTTCAACCAAGTCTACTTCATGATCTTCAGCGAGCCCGAGTGCGTCAGCCAGCTTGACGATACCCAGTTGGTCACCTTCGATGCCGATTAAACGTACCTCTGTGGCACGGATTTCGCCATTGATGCGATGGGATTTATCGGTTGCGATATCTAAAACTCCTATAAATATTAATGGTCTTGCCCTGCATTGCGACGTTGCTGAATATCTTCGTGCAAACGCTGGATAAAGTCGTTGGTACTCATGACACCCAAATCAACGCCACCCCGGCTGCGTACCGCAACCGTTCCTGCTTCGCGTTCTTTTTCGCCGACTACCAGAATGTAGGGCATTTTCTTCAAACTATGCTCTCTGATTTTACGGTTGATTTTTTCACCGCGCAAATCTGCCCCGGCTCTAAACCCTTGTTTTTTCAGCTTTTGAGCGATTTCAGCTGCATAATCAGCAGAATTCTCGGAAATACAGCACACCACGGCCTGTTCAGGGGCGAGCCATGGCGGTAATGCACCCGCATGATTTTCAATAAGAATACCGATAAAACGCTCGAAGGAACCCAAAATGGCCCGATGCAACATAACCGGCGTTTTACGTTGATCGTTCGCGTCGACATATTCGGCGCCGAGGCGCTCCGGCATGGAAAAATCAACCTGAATTGTGCCGCACTGCCAGTGACGGCCGATTGCGTCCGTTAGCGTATATTCAATCTTCGGGCCGTAGAATGCGCCCTCGCCTTCACTGACTTCGTATTCGCACCCTGTACGGTTCAAGCTTTCCATCAACGCTTGCTCCGCTTTGTCCCAAACCTCATCAGAGCCGATACGTTTTTCCGGACGGGTCGCCACTTTATAGAGAATCTTTGTAAAGCCGAAGTCGGCATACACATTCTGCAACAAGGCCGTAAACGCCGCACACTCGTCTTGCAACTGATCTTCCGTACAGAAAATGTGACCGTCGTCTTGGGTGAACCCGCGCACACGCATCATGCCGTGCAGGGAACCGGATGGCTCATTGCGATGGCACTGGCCGAATTCACCATAACGAATGGGCAGTTCGCGATAGGAATGCAACCCGGCGTTAAAAATCTGCACGTGTCCGGGACAATTCATCGGTTTCAAACCATAAGTGCGGCTCTCCGACTCTGTGGTGAACATGTTTTCGGCGTAGTTGTCCCAGTGCCCGGTTTTCTTCCAAAGTGAAAGATCCAGGATTTGTGGCGCCTTTACTTCCTGATAACCATTGTCGCGGTATACGGCACGCATATATTGCTCGACTTGCTGCCAAACCGTCCAGCCTTTCGGGTGCCAGAAAATAAGCCCGGGTGCTTCATCTTGGAAATGGAAGAAGTCCAATTCGCGACCCAATTTGCGGTGATCCCGTTTTTCAGCCTCTTCCAGCATGTGCAAATAAGCGGCCTGATCTTCTTTTGTAGCCCAAGCCGTGCCATAAATACGCTGCAACATTTCATTGTTGCTATCGCCACGCCAGTAGGCCCCAGCCACCTTGGTCAACTTAAAAACCTTCAGTTTGCCGGTGGAGGGGACGTGAGGCCCCCGGCAAAGATCGATGAAATCACCTTCACGATACAGGCTAATGTTCTCGTTCGACGGAATAGACGCAATGATTTCCGCTTTATATTGTTCGCCAATGCTTTTGAAAAACGCAACGGCATCGTCTCTTTTCCATTCTTCGCGCGTGACCACCTCGTCTTTTTTGGCCAATTCCACCATTTTCTTTTCAATGGCTTCCAAATCTTCGGGCGTAAACGGACGCTTGTAAGAAAAATCGTAGTAAAAGCCGTTATCGATAACCGGGCCGATAGTGACCTGGGCCTCTGGAAACAAACTCTTCACCGCGTAAGCCAGCAAGTGTGCAGTGGAATGGCGAATGAGATCAAGCCCTTCCGGGTCTTTGGCGGTTATGATAGCCAGTTGTGCGTTCTGATTAATGACGTAACTGGTGTCCACCAGCCTATCTTCTTGGCCTTCGAACGACACTTTCCCGGCCAGAGCAGCTTTACCCAACCCCGAGCCAATGGAAAAAGCGACGTCGTTAACCGACACCGGGCCGGGATACTCGCGCTGAGATCCATCAGGCAGTGTAATTTGAACCATATAGCATCCTGACATTAACAAGCGTACCAATACCCACCGATACCGTACACGCTACGACAAAAAACGCGGCATTTGCCGCGTTTCCAAACAAAACATTAGCCCACCTAGTGTAACATTGAATGCCTGCAAACGGCTTTGACATGCAGCCACAATTCAGGCTATCATTGCGTTCTTCTTTAAAGGCGGTTAGCTCAGTTGGTTAGAGCGCTACGTTGACATCGTAGAGGTCGCTGGTTCGAATCCAGTACTGCCTACCAAATCAAATAGAATCGCAAACCGATTCACAGCTAAATTACATCACTGTCATTTAGCTGTTACCAGTTTCCAGTCGCCATTTTCCACTTGCACTAACGCACTGGCGCGCTCATCAAGCCCTGTATGATCGGTTTTACTCATGGTATATACACCATGAGTACCCACGACCTCGTTACTTGTTTCCAGTGCATCCCTAAGTGCGGCACGGAATTCAGCCGTGCCGGGTTTGGCGACTTTCAACGCCTTCTCCACAGCCTGGTCTGCCAATAAATAAGCATCCCACGAATAAGCTGAAAATGCATTGCGTGTGTTATCTCCAAATTTGGCCTCATAGTTTTTGGTAAATTCCATAGCCTCAGCCTTGATCGGGTTGCTGTCGGGCAATTGCTCGGCCACCATGACTGGCCCGGTGGGTGCGTAAGCGCCTTCGAGCGCATTACCACCAACACGCAAAAAGTCTTTGTTAATCACACCATGATTATGATAAATAGGGCCTTTGTAGCCACGCTCTCGCAAGCTCACTTGAGGTAATGCGCCCGGCGTCCCAGAGCCACCCAAAACAACTGCATCCGGTTTAGCAGCCATTAACTTAAGCACCTGACCAGCTACGCTGGTGTCAATACGGCCGTAACGCTCACTCGCCACCAGCTTTATATCGGTTCCCTCGATATTTGCTTTTAGCCCCGCCAACACCAGTTCACCCCAGGAATCCGAAAAACCCAGGTAACCAACGCTCTTGACCCCTTTTTCTTTCATGTTTTTGACCACCGCGGCCATCATGATATTAATAGGTTGCGGCACCGCGTACGACCAAGGGTTATCTTCGGCCTTAACCGGCAAAGGGGAAAGCGAGATCTGAGGCACTTTCTGTTCAGCCACAATTTCACTGACTGCCAACGCAGTGGGCACACTGCTTGAGCCGATAATCAGGTCGACGTTATCTTGCTGAATAAGCTTTCGGGCCAGCTTTACCGAAGTTGTGGTGTCGGTAGCATCATCAACGATTATGTATTCAACCGGTACGCCACCCAGGGTTTTGGGTACGACCTCAAAAGTATTCTTATAAGGAATACCCAGCGACGCCCCCGGCCCGGTAGCGCCGGTAATAACGCCAACCTTAACGCCTTCGGCAAAAGCATTGGACAGCGGGATTAAGGCAACCAACGTAAATGCAAGTATGCTTTTCTTCATTTTAATGTCTCCTGTACTTCGATTTATTTAAAAATGACCGATTTACGGCCTTTGCTCTGCTGCTTATGGTGCAGCTTGTAGGTGGCAAGAGGTTTTACAAGCCCAGTTGCCTTGAAACGATATGCCGCATGATGTCGCCTGTACCGCCACCGATCATGGGAAAGTACGAGTCTCGTAGAAAGCGTTGCACGGGATATTCATTCATTAATCCATAACCGCCATAAACCGACATAGCCATTTCACAAACTTCATGACACCCCTCGGCCGCGACGATTTTTGCCAGCGCCGCTTCGGTAGTAATGGAGGCATTCTGATCAGCAAGTGCCGCCGCATGATAGGTATACAACCTGCTTTGCTCCAGCTTGGCCAGCATATCGACCAACCGAAATTGAATGGCTTGAAACTTGCTGATAGGTTGACCAAATTGCTCTCGCTCTTTGGCATAACGCAAAGCGGAGTCGTATGCAGCCCTACCGCCACCCAATGCCAAAGCCGCAGTAAAAATACGATCGACTGTTAATGACTTATAAGCGTTCAGAAAACTGCTCGGTACACCATTGTTTAAATAACATTCATCAGGCACAAAAACATTCTCAAAAACCAATTCAGCCGTGTCGGAGCTTCGTACCGAGAACTTGTCCAGCTTACGCCCTACCGAGAACCCAGGGGTATTGGTATCAACCAGAAAAAGGTCGAGCCCTTTTAACCCCTGCGTTGGGTTTGTGGTTGCCACTACCGTAATAAAATCGGCAACCGTACCGTTGGTCGTGAATATTTTGGAACCGTTAAGGAAAAAACCGCCCTCTGTGCGAGTGGCACGTGTAAGTAAAGAAGCGGCATCAGAACCCGAATTAGGCTCGGTGATGGCAAACGCCGCTATTTTTTCGCCCAGCAAAGCGGGTTTTAAGTACTTGTTATGTAAATTCTCATTACCCCACTGAAAAACGGTATGCGTTGCCGTTGAGCCTTGCATACATACCCCCGCAGCGAAGCTCATAGAGCCTCGCGCCAGCTCTTCACATAATATGGAGAAACATGTAAAGGGGTACTTCAGCCCACTACCGCCAACCGTTTCCGGATACATGATTCCGTAATAACCCAGATCACCCAACTCTTTGAACAGTTCATGAGAAAAATCGTTCGCATTGTCGAGCGCCTCCGCCTGGGGACACAACCGCTCGTCTACCCAACGCGCAATATGATGTCGAAATTCGTTCGCCTCGGCTTCTAACTCGTCTCGACTGAAGTCGGTTCGTAAAGGTGCGGAACTCATTGATTTATCCCTTTCGCTTGGGGTTACTCATACACATCACTGTCAGCAAGGGTTGTCTACCCCTGAGAATGGCGTTGAACCTTATTGGCCTTACGTTCCAGGAAATCGCGCAAACGCTGCTTGGCTTCATCGTCTCCTTGGGCGATGCCAACCATCAACATTTCGGTAAACAACCCTGTTTGCGGATCTTGCTCGCAAATACGAGGGATGGATTGGATAACGGCAAAATTCGCTAATGGCGCGTTTTTTGCAATACGTTTGGCCAGTTCAATCCCTTTCTGCAATCCCTGGCCAGGGTCGACCAGATATTGAGAGAGTCGCAAAATATGATGTGCCTCTTCAGCCTCGTACACCCGTCCTGACAGCATCATATCGATTACCGTCGCAGCCCCGATAAGACGAGGCAGGCGAACAGACCCTCCTGAGCCCAGAAAAATGCCGCGCGTACCCTCGGGAAGGGCGTAATATGCACTCCGCTCGGCAACGCGAATATGTGTTGAAGCCGCAAACTCCAGCCCACCCCCGATAACAGCACCATGGAGCACCGAAATAACCGGCACTTTACAAAATTGCACAGTGTCATTCAGGCGCTGCCCAATAATTGACGTATCAAAACTCTCGGCGACAGAGGTTTCTTTGAGTTCATTCAAGTCAAGACCGGCGCAAAAATCGCCGCCGGCACCGTGCACCACCACACCCTGCACATGCGCCGGAATGCTTGAAAAAAAGACCTGCATACCCAGCACCAACTCATCACAGAGTGCATTGCGTTTATATGCACGATTTAAAGTTAAGACAGCAATGGTGTCATCCAACTTAACCGATAAACTATCAGGTAATGAAACGGGCCACTTATAAGATTCAGTCATCATTTCTTTGTAGTTAGAGGGGCACGTCATGCCCCTAGTTTTTCCTGTAACTTCAATACGTCGACCAAGCCCTCGTCGCGCCATTTAACCCAGTGCTGAACCGACTCGCCCTGTGATACTTCCTGCGCAGCTTTAACCAGTTTTTGAACAAGTTCAGGCGTAAGCGTCACCGACGTAGATGGCGTCCACCACTCCTGAATGGCCTGACCGGCATGATCCAGAATGCCTTGCATTCCCTTGTCACCCCCTGCCAGGTGCAACGTTAGCAACCCGCCCATTAAGGCCCACCGCGGCCCCAAACCGTAACGAACGGCGGCATCGATATCGCGTGCGCTTGCGATGCCATCTTGCAAACACGCCACCGCTTCGCGCATTAATGCAAACTGCAAACGATTGGCCATATGACCATTGGTTTCAGCATGTAAACAAATCGGTTGTTTGTGCAGAGAACGGGCGAAATCCATCGCCCAATCAACCACAACCGGAGAAGTTTTCCGCCCGCCCACCACTTCAACAAGCGGAATTAAATGGGTAGGGTTAAATGGATGTAAAACGACTAATCGCTCAGGATACGTGCAGGCCTCTTGCATGGCACTAGGTGGGATTCCGCCCGTGCTTGAAAGAATGATTTTGCTGGGAACCGCGACAGCCTCAACCTCTGCCAAGAGCTTTTTCTTTACCTCCAAATGCTCCGGACAGTTTTCTTGAACCAAATCCGCCATGCGAGCGGCTTCACCTGCCGAAGAGACAAAACGTATCAAATCGAGTGGTGGGCGCAGCAACCTGGTGCGGCCTAACTCGCGCAAGGCAGGCCAAGCATTGGAAACAAATTCATTCACGCTTTCAGGTGCATGGGGGGAAGGGTCATACGCAATGACCTCAAGACCGTGAGCCAGGAAGAGCGCAATCCAACTGGCGCCAACCGAACCAGTGCCTAATACGGCAACGACACGTATCTCATCGGGATGTTTATAAATGATGTTATCCATGTAAATCCAATTATCTGCAATTGACGCTGCGCAAACAGTCTCACGTTTCAGAAACTCATGAAAACAGTTTAGAGTTTGACTGATTATTTGAATAATGCAGAAGGCTTATAAGAGTTAACCGATTTATGGATAACTGAAAAACAAACACACCGATTTTCAGCATAGGCAGAAAAACTATACCAATCTTCGCTGTTCAGGCTCTCAATCCAAGCGCGCGCAGGCATTCACCAATTTCGTCCAGTGCCTGCGGATTGGCCAACGCATCGCGATTGTCTGCGCGGACAGACCCATTCACCAGGCGCGCCACCGCCAACTCCACTTTCTTGCCGCTGCGGGTGTAGGGGATATCGGGCACGGCCAGAATATGACGCGGCACATGTCGTGGGCTGGCCCCTTCACGAATACGGGTGCGTAACTCCTTTACCAAGGCTTCACTTAACTCATGACCTTGAGCAGGAACAATCAGTAGCACCACTTCCACATCGCCATCCACCTGACGCCCCACCACCAAGCTGTCTTTTACTGCGTCCACCGTTTCAACCTGGCGGTAGATTTCTGCGGTGCCAATGCGCACCCCGCCCGGGTTCAACGTGGCATCGGAGCGACCGTAGATAATAGCGCCGCCCGTCTCGGTGAATTCGATAAAGTCACCATGCGCCCAGACACCCGGGTAGGTAACAAAGTACGCATCGCGATATCGGCTGCCGTCAGGGTCGTTCCAGAACGCCACCGGCATCGACGGCAAGGGCTCCCTGCACACCAGTTCACCCCGCCCGGCCTGCACCTCATGACCCTGGTCATCAAAGGCCGTCACGTCGGCCCCCAACATCTTGCCCTGAATCTCGCCCCGGTGGACCGGCAATGTGGGGACGCACCCGACAAAGCAGCCGCAAATGTCGGTGCCCCCCGCAATGGAGCCTAATAATGCCTGCGGCACCCCGTCGGCATAAAACCAGTCGTAATCTTCAGGCAACAACGGTGAGCCCGTAGAGAACACCACTCGCAGCTTTTGCAGACTATGAGTTTGCGCGGGCGTTAAATTGGCCTTGCGACACCCGGCAATAAAGCGGGCACTGGTCCCAAAGTGTGTCACGCCCTCGTTCGCGGCCAGTTCCCACAGATAACTTAAATTCGGATACCCCGGAGAGCCATCGACCGTTACCAGGCGCGCGCCCGTGAGCAGGCCCGACGCCTGCCAGTTCCACATCATCCAGCCGCAAGTGGTGAAATACATCAGGCTATCGCCCGGCCCGATGTCCCCATGCAGCATAAGCTCTTTGGCATGGTTCAACAAAATGCCACCCGTGCCATGCACAATACACTTGGGCTTGCCGGTGGTGCCGGAAGAAAACAG